>NZ_JBZYWG010000003.1:0-1016262 GCF_058932845.1 Pontibacter sp. LHS2 | reverse complement strand
TACTTTACTTTCCTAAATTCAAGCTCACTGAAGTGAAAATCCGGGTTGTTTGCATCTAAACGCATTTCTGCAATTTTGCCATCAGGTCCTACAATGAAGCGCACTTTGGTTGGTGTGAGTAATGCGAAGTTGTTCTTCCACTCCAAGTTAAAAATGTCGTGCTGCCAGTGCGTCAGCTTACCACCCAAGGCAGGGGCAGGGGCCAAATCCAACACAAGTTGTTTATTCTGCACTGTAATAGTTGCATCGCCATAAAGCGGACTGTTGTAGGTGCCGGCATAGGCTTCCAAATCCATCGTAGGCTTGCTTTTGCGCGACTTTTCCTTTCCTGCCTTAGCTGCAGCTTCTTCCTGCGCTTTACGTGCTTTGGCTATATTGTCGAGTGAGAACTGACTCCAGTCGCGCCCGTTTTGCACCCCGAAGAACTGGTCTAAGGTATAGTTGGCCAACGGCGACATGATGCTGCTCATGCTGTTGGTCAGGATAATGATGCCGAGGTTCTCTTCCGGCACCAGCACAGTGCGGCTGTTCATACCCTCATGCCCGCCGCCATGGGCCAGTATTTTACGGCCCTCGTAGTCGTTCATCATCCAACCCAGGCCAGCAGCCGAAAAGTGTGTGGAAGGCACATTGGTTTCTGCTTGCTTGGAGACAGGCATGGCATTATGGGCGGTCCACATCATGCGGCTGGCGTCTTCACTGAAAATCTTCTGGCCTTTGTAGGTGCCGCGGTTCAGTTGCAGGCGCAGCCACTGGGCTTGCTGGTTCACACTGGTAAAAATGCCTGCAGCCGGGTTCCAGTTGTCCCAGGCCGTGAAAGTAGTTGGGTAAGGCTTATTCTTTTCGTCAAAGCCGTGTGGCGAGGCAATGTTGTCTTTGCCTTTTAGCTCGTTCACCGAGGTATAGGAACGGTTCATGCCCAGCGGTGTAAAGAAACGCTGTTTGATGAAGTCTTCCCAGGTTTGACCGGATACTGCCTCGATCACTTCGCCAGCGGCGATGAACATGAGGTTGGAATAGCCATATCCGTCCCGGAAGCTGTACGCTGGCTTGAGGTGTCGGGCACGTTCCAGAATCTCATGCCGGCTAAAGGTGGTGTTATACCAGAGTAGGTCGCCGCTGAACGTGCGGTAGCCAGCACGGTGGCTGAGCAGATCTTTGATGTTCAGCTCCTGCGTTACATAGGGGTCATAAAGCTGTAACCAAGGCAGGTGCTTTGTTACTTTGTCATTCCAGTTGAGCTTGCCCTCGTCTACGAGTATGCCAAGAGCAGCCGCCGTGTAGGCTTTGGAGTTGGAAGCAATACCAAAGACCGTATTGGCGTCTACCTGCCCGCCGGCCTTGAGGTCGCGTACACCGTAGCCTTTAGCAAATATGACAGAGTCGTTTCGCACAATAGCGATAGCCATGCCTGGCACATCCCATTCTTTTAGAGCTTTTTGATAATAGGCGTCCAGTTTCTGGAGGGTGGCAGCTGTGTTCTGCTGAGCCCTAACCTGCAGGCTGGTGACCGTTGCCAAGGTCAGGAGTAGCGCAAAGCGCTTCAGGAAGGTATAGGTAAGGTTCATAGGCAAGTAAATGGATACAGAGGCAATATAGGCAATTTTGTATCCTTTGCATAGCTCCGCCTGCTCGTTGTTGTATATACGCTGATCGGGTATCAGTAAAACTAATATAGAGCCAACGGTACTACTCTTTGCGCCCTGAAATCCTTACCTCGCGGTGCAGGTGGGTTTCGCCTTCTTCGCGCGGGAGGTGCGGCCCTTGTTCGTACTCCTTCAACTCCATGCGCAGGCGTTCTTGTTCTTCTACCGACAGGGCAGGAGCCAGTTGACGTAAATCAGGTTGGCCTGCATCTACCCAGGCCGTAAACCAAAAACTGGCCACTGAGCTAATGGCAAGCCGCATCTGCCGTTCGACTTGGCCGTTCAGCCGGCGGTGGTAGGCTTCTGAAAACTCTCTGGAGTATACCCGTGTGGTCTGGTTGCCGCGTACCTCATAGCCGTACTTCTTTTCTTCGTCAAATGCCATCGTGAGCTCTCGCTCAAAACTGAGCACTGAGTCAAGAGCCAGGTGTGCGCTGGCAACAATATCCCAGGCCTTGAGCTGTGGTTGCTCAATGTAACGGGCCTGCCCCACAAAGAAGTCATAGTTATCGGAAAGGAGCTCCGGTAGGCGGCTTTCCCAGAAGGCGTGTATGCCGCGTTGGCCTGTAAACTGCCCGTTGTAGTTACGGGTAGTATGCAGTGGCACGCAGGCATCGGCTATGTAGTGGCCTATGTCGGCGGAGAGGCGCAGAATCTGGTCGAGGTTCCGGTCTTTGAAGGCCTGCGTGAGCTGAAGTTTCATGCGGTTGATATGCCAGGGCACAATGCCATGCGCCATAAGCGTGTCTTCGCCGTAGCGTTCGACGGCCTGCTGCCAGTAGCGGGGCATTTTATACAGGGCGCTGTCGCCATACACGTCCAGGTCGATGTAGTGACGCGGCGCTTCACCTGCCACGGCATACCTGCGCCGGTCAGGGTTCACAGCGTTCTCTGTAATGTAGCGGATGTGTTTTTTGTAGAAGCCCACCATTTCGGGCGGTAGGGTATAGACGGCCAGGCGGTTAATGCGTTGGTGCGCGAAAAAGCCCCAGCTATACCCGGCCAGTGGCAGCAAAAAGGTAAGTGCAAGCAGAACAGCGATTTGTCGGAAAGCCATACCTGCGGTGTACGGAGAATTGTGAAGTTTGTATATTGATAGCAGGATCTGTTTCTTCAATTGATGCCAGCCCACGAAGCAGGATGTCAAAAGGTGAGAAGAACAGCCTGAATCAAAGTGGCAGGGAGTGCACAGTTGGCTACCTGCTACGTACATGCAGTGTATAAGACCGAACCATTAATTCTATCTCGCTCAATATGAAGACACCTGATAACCTATCCCGATTCCTGGAGGCCCAGGCCAGCAGCTATGAGCAGGCACTTTCCGAAATACAAAATGGCCGCAAGCGTAGCCATTGGATGTGGTTTATATTTCCGCAGCTGCAAGGGTTGGGGTATAGTGAGACTGCCCGTTACTACGCCATCAAAGACCTGGAAGAGGCCAGGCTATACCTGCAGCACCCCGTGCTCGGGCCACGACTGGTGGAAATCTCAAAAGCCATGTTAGCACAGGAGGGAAAAACGGCTAACCAGGTATTGGGTAATCCCGATGACCTGAAACTGCGTTCCAGCATGACGCTGTTTGCAGCCGTGCCTGGTGCTGACCCGGTGTTCAAGGCAGTGCTCAATAAATATTATAGCGGAGAAGCCGATGAAAAAACAGTCCAACTCTTGAAGTAATTCCCGTCTTTTTATCCTCTTCAAGTGATGCAGAGGTTTTGAGGCGTTCGTGTCTCGCAGGTATAGCCATATAATTTTCATTGCAGTAGGTATAATATGCTGACCTGTTGCGCAGTTAAAGTATAGTAAACCTACTATGCTTATAAGATGCAGCTAAGATTCTGGAAGAAACAATCTGCCGAGAGTTCAGTTAAAAAGGGTGCTTTACGGGAGTGGGGCAATGCCCTGATGTTTGCAGTGGTAGTATCTACTTTCTTCCGATGGGCGACCTTTGAGGCCTATGCCATACCTACGCCTTCTATGGAAAAGTCCATGCTGGTAGGTGATCGGCTGTTTGTGAGTAAACTGCACTACGGCCCCCGCACTCCTATGACGCCACTCCAGGTGCCGCTTACGCACCAGACCATCTGGGGCACAGATGTCCCTTCCTACTCTGATGCGTTACAGCTTCCATCTTTTCGTTTGCCGGGCTTCTCAGATATCAAACGCAACGACCCAGTGGTGTTTAATTTTCCGATGGAAACGGAGCATCCTATGGACCAACGCACGCACTATGTCAAACGCTGCATAGGTATAGCAGGCGACATGCTTGAGATCCGCGACCGGCAGGTATACATCAACGGACAGCCTCTCGATAACCCAGAGCAGATGCAGTATGCATACTCTGTGACTACTGACAAGGTGCTGCAGGAGAAGTTCTTTGTAGACCGGGATCTCACCGATGTGTTTCAGGTGCAGGGCGGTTACATACTGTATACCACACCTGCAAAGGCCAAGGCATTGGCTTCACTCGATTTTGTAAGACAGGTGGAGCTGCAACAAATGCAAGCTGGGGAGGCGGAGATGGGCATCTTTGGCAGCCATGGCTGGAACCGCGATAACTATGGTCCGCTTTATATCCCAAAGCAAGGTGCCACGGTAGCCATTACACCGGAAACACTGCCGCTTTACCAAAAGATCATTCTGGACTACGAGCTAAATGAAAATGCTGAAGTGCGTGATGGCAGGCTATACCTAAGTGGGCAGGAAACGAAAAGCTATACTTTCCGACAGAACTACTACTTTATGATGGGCGACAACCGCCACAATTCGCTGGACTCACGCTATTGGGGCTTCGTGCCGGAAGACCATGTGGTCGGCAAGCCATTGTTCACCTGGTTTTCGGTGGACGAAAAGGCTGGCGTACTGGATAAGGTACGCTGGAGTAGGTTGTTTAGCTGGATAGAGTAAGGGGGCTTTACTTGAGTAGCTGTGAGCGGAGCCATTCCTCTGCTCCTTCTTCATTATCAAATGATCTTACCTCCAGTACCTCACGGAGAGAAGGGTAGAGTGATTTAAAAGAACGCTGCCCGTAAATACCAGGGGAGAGCACATGCGCAAAGTAGCGCAACCCCAGGCTCTTGGCCTGAGGCGCCCATTTAAAGGCTAACCAGTTAGTGGCGGCGTCCCAAGGTCCAATCAACTCACGGTTGCTGTTCAGAATACCCTGACATGGATCTTGTCGCAACATTGATAGCACTTGGTTGCTACCCATCACAATGGTTTCAAGGGATTGAATGCCGATCCAGTTCATTAATAAAAAGCTGTCGCCGGGCAGTCTTTTAATCTCCAGAAATGTATCTCCGTTAGCCTTCTTTAATTCTTTATATTCTATATTCTCTATCAATAACAAAAGCTCTTTATCTGTTCCCCGGAAGCCTGTTTATGGCAACGCTGCTGTTTCGCGGTTGCACAGATACATGTACGGTATTTCTATAAAAAATTCTTGATAGCCACGATCGTTTCATCAGGTGCGCTCAAGTTAGGGCAGTGACCTGTTGCCTCCAATACCACAAGCTTACTGTTAGGAATGCTTCGCTGTGTAAACTCGCCAACTGAAACCGGAGCGATCGCATCTTCTGAGCACTGCAATATCAGGGTGTCAGTTTTTACCCGTGTCAGGTCCGCTCGGTTGTCTGACAGGAACGTGATGTGTGCAAAATCATTTGCAATGACAGGGTTGCTCGTGCAGAAACTCTGCGCCAGCTCCTGGGCCAGTTCCGGACGATCCGCGTTACCCATAATGACAGGGGCAATGTTGTTAGACCAGCCGAGATAATCGCCATCCAAAGCCAGCAGCAGGCCATCTATATCCTCCCGTGAAAAGCCACCGTAGTAATCGCCGTCATTTATAAAGCTTGGAGATGGGCTCACTAGTATTAGCTTGGAAAAACGCTCCGGCTCTTTTATGGCGGCTAACACGCCCACCATGGCACTAACTGAGTGGCCTACATATATGACATCCTGCAGATCCAGTTCCCGGCATATCTCCAACACGTCAGCTGCATAGCCGTGCAAAGAGGCGTACTGCTCCTTCGTATAGGTAGAGGCGTCTGAGTGACCAAAACCGATGTGATCGAAAAGAACAAGCTTATAATCATCCTGAAAAGCAGGTGTGACATAGCGCCACATCGTCTGGTCACAGCCGTAGCCATGGGCAAACAACATAGGCTTTTCTCCTTTTCCGGTCACCGTGACATTGTTCCGTTTTATCGCATTCATAGTGTTAGTTTTAGAAAGTGCAGTGAACAAAAATAGTGGCAATTAAATAGATGTATCCACTAAGGTAGGCATGATGCATGAGAGTTCCACAAAAAAACTGGTGTTTAGTCCTTTATGGCTGCTGAGTTGAGCAATCGTAACATTAAAAACAAAATCGCCTGATGCAGCTGCTGCATCAGGCGATTTTGTTTAAGGTAAGGTATAGCTTATCGTTTCACCGGAAACTTCATGCGGTAGTCCGCATCCACTTCACCTTTCGATATTTTAGTGAGCTTATTCTTGATCAAGCGCTTTTTAAGACCAGACAGATGATCCGTGAACAGAATGCCTTCGATATGGTCGTATTCGTGCTGGATCACACGGGCCGTCATGCCGTCGTAGGTGTCGGTGTGCTCGTTCCAGTCCTGGTCAAAGTAACGGATCACGATGCGCTCAGGACGATACACTACTTCGCGCACACCCGGTATGCTCAGGCAGCCTTCTTCAAAGCCCCACTCTTCGCCGTCCTCTTCGATGATCTCAGGATTGATAAATGCTTTCTTCACACCTTTGCCTTCATCGCCTTCATCCATCATTGGCTCTGAGTCGATCACGAAAAGGCGAATACCCTTGCTGATCTGGGGGGCAGCAAGCCCCACGCCATGCGCATGGTACATGGTAGTGAACATGTCTTCAATCAGCTCATTCAGGCCTTGGTAGTCTTTCGGGATATCCTGTGCCGGCTCCTTCAGCACCGGGTCGCCATAGGCGGTAATTGGGTAAATCATATCGTTCTGCTTTCTAAATACGACTGTAAAATAATGGCGGCACTTACACGGTCTACGGTCCCTTTGTCCTGGCGGTCTTTCTTCTTAAGGCCTCCGGCGAGCATCGCTTTCTGGGCCATGCTGGAAGTAAACCGTTCGTCTACGGTATGCACCGGTATACCTGGAAACTCCTTCTGGAGCTTACGCACAAAACCGATGACATGTGGCGTAGCATCGGTGGCCTCACCAGTCAGACGGCGGGGCATGCCTACCACAATAGCCTCAACAGGTTCACGCTGGGTATAGGCTTTCAGGTAGGTCAGCACATCTTTGGCATGGATGGTTTCGAGTGGCGACGCGATGATCTGGAGTGTGTCCGTTGCGGCCAGCCCCACCCGCTTATTGCCATAATCTATACCTAAAATTCTCGCCATAGTGCCTTTGTGTTGCGCATACGGCCTTGTCTGGCTGGGTATTTGCGCTTAAAAATACAAAGTTAAGAGATTTAATCGGGAATTGAAGGGGCAAGCTAGCTTCAGCATTATTTTATACTAAAATGGAATAAAACCCGACCAAAGCTTTGTTGAAAGAATAACAAGCTGTGCTGCATACAGGTATACTCATAAAGAAGCCTTGCATTGCAAAGTGTGAATATTTATCTCCATAAAGCTGTACAAAAGCGCCCGCTTAGCTTTATATTTAACCGTTTATAGAGATCGAGATGAGCGAAGAAACCCAATATAACCCGCAGGAGGAACCGGAAACGACAGGGCAGGGCAAACCCCGTAACACGCCTTTTCAGGTGCGCCTGCCCCTATACATCGCCTTAGCCCTGATTGCCGGGGTACTGATCGGTGCGAATACCTTTTCCCCTTCCGATAACAACCCGCAGAGCACGGCCAAGGCTTACTTAAAATTCCGCGATATACTCAGCTATATCGACCGCGATTACGTGGACACTGTGGATACAGAGAAACTCACCGATCATGCCATTACCAAAATGCTCGAAAAGCTCGATCCGCATACCTCATACATTCCGGCAGCTGATCTGGCCATGGCCCGCTCATACCTCGAAGGTGATTTTGAAGGTATAGGAGTGGAGTTCAATATTTTTAAAGATACAATTTATGTGATCACTCCTTTGAGTGGGGGACCTTCCGAAGCGGCAGGTATACAGGCCGGGGATAAGATTATCACGGTGGATGGCGAGACGGTGGCCGGAACAGGTATCACCAATGAGGGCGTATTCAAGCGTCTGCGCGGTCCAAAAGGTACTGATGTGAAAATACAGGTGCTCCGCAAGGGCAACAAGAAACCGTTCAACTTCACCATTACCCGCAACAAGATTCCAACCGTGTCAGTGGATGTGAGCTATATGGTGAACAGCAGTACCGGTTATATCAAAGTGAGCCGCTTTGCCTCCAACACCTTCGACGAGTTCAAGGCCGCTTTGACCAGCCTCAAAAAGAAAGGGATGCAACAGCTGATCTTGGACCTGCGCGGCAACCCGGGCGGTTACATGGATCATGCTACCCGCATGGCCGATGAGTTTATCGCGGGCGACAAAATGATCGTGTATACCGACGGCAAAGGCACTCGTTACGACTCCAAGTCATTTGCCCGCACCAAGGGCGACTTTGAAAATGGCCCTGTGATTGTGCTTCTGGACGAAGGTAGCGCCTCAGCCTCTGAGATTGTGGCCGGCGCCCTGCAGGACAACGACCGCGCCCTGATTGTAGGCCGCCGTTCCTTTGGCAAAGGACTGGTGCAAATGCCGATCCCGCTCAATGACGGTTCGGAGTTGCGCCTTACCATTTCGCGCTACTACACGCCAAGCGGTCGCTCTATCCAAAAGCCTTATGTGGCCGGCACCGAGGACTATCAGAAAGACATACTGAACCGCTTTGAGAATGGGGAGTACTTCCATCCGGACAGCAGCCTGTTTGTGGATTCGCTTAAATACAAAACATCCAAGGGCCGTGTGGTGTACGGCGGTGGCGGTATCATGCCTGACGTGTTTGTGGCACGCGATACGACTGAAATGTCAGAGCTGCTAAGCCAGCTGTATAGCAAAAACGTGATTCGGGAATATGCCTTGGCTTACTACAACGACAACCGCAAAGACCTTGAGAAAATGTCGATGGACAAGTTTGTGAAGTCCTTCAATGTGTCTGACAAAATGATGCAGGAGTTGATGCGTATGGCAGCACAGTCAGAAGTAACGTATGACGAGGCACAGTATAAGCGCTCACAGGCCTTGCTGCGTAACAACGTAAAAGCTTTTATCGGCCGAAGCGTATACGGCAATTCAGGCTTCTTCCCGATCCTGCACGACAAGGACGAGGAGTTTCAGGAAGCCATGCGCCAGTTCGGTAAGGCGCAGCGACTTGCCAAGGGTGGCGTTTAACAAATCAGAATAGTATACTTGTATTGAAAAGGCGACCGATAGGTTAGCTTTTTGAAACCATAACCAGAGAAAAGGAATGGCTTACTATCATAAATTGGGCACCTTCCCGCAGAAGCGCCATACGCAGTTCAGGCAAGAGGACGGCAGTCTTTATGCCGAGCAGCTCGTGGGCACGCTGGGCTTTAGTGGCCTGTCATCGTTGCTGTACCATAAGAATCCGCCGACGCGCATCACCCGCATTGAGGAGCCTATACCTTATGCCCCCAAAATCGCCGAGGGTGTGAAGCTGGCCCCGCATCACCTCAAGACACTCGACCAGACCAATACCGGCACCGACTACCTGAACGCCCGCAAGACCATGATGCTCAACAGCGACGTGGCCATCAGCATCTGCAACCCGTCGGAGCGCAAAATGGACTACTACTACAAAAACGGCCAGGCCGACGAGGTAGTGTTTGTACACGAAGGTAGTGGGGTGTTGCTGTCGCAGATGGGCAAGCTGGAGTTCCGTGAGGGCGATTACATCGTGATTCCGCGCACCATTATCCACCAGTTTCACTTCAACGACGGTCCGGTACGCTTGCTGATCACCGAGTCGTTTAGCCCGATCGAAACGCCCCGCCGCTACCGCAATCACTTTGGTCAGCTGTTAGAGCATTCACCGTTTTGTGAGCGCGACATCCGTGCCCCGCACGAACTGATTGAATACACAGAAGGCGGCGAGCATTTGGTGCAGATCAAGAAAGACGGTATGCTGCACCAGTACTATTATGACTTCAGTCCGTTTGACGTAGTAGGTTGGGACGGTTACTTCTACCCGTACGCGCTGTCCATATATGACTTTGAACCCATAACCGGCCGCATCCACCAGCCACCTCCCGTACACCAGACCTTTGAGGCGCACAACTTCGTGATCTGTTCGTTTGTGCCGCGTTTGTTCGACTATCACCCACAGGCTATACCTGCGCCGTACAACCACTCCAACGTAGACTCCGACGAGGTGCTTTACTACGTGGCTGGTGACTTCATGTCACGCAAGGGGGTGGACAGAGCTTCGTTTACGGTGCATCCGGGCGGCATACCACATGGTCCGCACCCAGGTACAGTCGAGGCGAGCATAGGCAAGAAAGAAACGCACGAATATGCTGTTATGATCGACACCTTTAAGCCGCTATACCTGACCGAGGAGGCAGCAGGCCTGATGGACAAGAACTACCCGATGAGCTGGCTCGAGAACGGCCCGGACACGACTCGTGCCGCCGACATGTTCGACTAAGCTTATACTCTCAGTCATTTTTATTAATTTTGCACTCTGTGCAGGCATTTAGGAAGAGCAGCCCGCAAGGCTGTTCTCCTTTTTTAGGCCTGTAGGGTATTAAATTGATTAACAGAGAGTACTTTAAATTTTACCTTTTTATGAAGAAAATATTGTTAGCAGTACTTGTACTGTTCACTGTTATAGGAACATCCTGCGACAAGGTGGATGATTTGCTTACCTTCTACATCAACCAGGAAGAAACAATTCGTATCGAGTCTAACTTTCCTATAGGCGTGATTACACCGCTGTCGCCTGTACCTGTTAAGACGAATTCGTCGGAGACGTTTAAGAATAACAAGACCCGCGCCGAACTGGTAAAGGATGTGAGCCTAAACAAGCTGACGCTTACCATTGCCGAGCCCGAAAGCGAAAACTTTGACTTTCTGCGCAGTATCGAAATATACCTGAGCAATGACAAGGGCAATGAGACCAGAATAGCTTATCTGGATGAAGTGCCAAAAGGAGTAAAAGCGATTGAGTTGAAATCGACCAACGCCAAACTCGACGAGTATATTAAAGGAGAAACGTATACAGTAAGAACAAGAGCCGCTGTGGCTAAGCCGATCACTCGTGATATTGCGATCAAGGCAGCCATGCGTTTTAAAGTAACAGCAGACCCCATTTAATCATGCATACCTTATCCATGAGAATTTCGGAAAGCAACAAACTCGAGAAGATCATCATTGTCGGCGACCGTGTGCTGATCAAGCCGAAAAGCTCGCGGGAGCAAACCAAGAGCGGGCTATACCTGCCGCCCGGCGTGCAGGAGAAAGAAAAGGTGCAGGAGGGCTACGTGATGAAAGTAGGCCCCGGATATCCGATGCCGACCGACTATGGCTTTGATGAAGAAGTGCTAGGAGACGAGGAGCAGGAGCAGGTGCGCTACCTGCCGCTTCAGATAAAAGAAGGCGACCTGGCCATCTACCTGCAACGCGATGCCATTGAGATCAACTACATAGGCGAAAAATACTTCATTGTGCCGCAATCGGCTGTGCTTATGCTGGTACGCGAAGAGGATTTATAGGCTTTACCTTAGCTTTTGCTAAAGCGCCATACCTGAAAGTCAGGTATGGCGCTTTGATTTTGTAGCCCTTGGTAGACAAAAACAGTCAGTCTACCCTCTGATAGCCGATGTTGGCAGGTTTATTTTCAGACAAAAGCAACTGTTGTGGACTTGGGGGTATCTATTCTATACCTTTGTATTGATACTCACCTTGATCGCTATTTTATTTTATGATTGATTGTCTACCATTGTCTCTGTTTGTGCGAAGATCTGTGTTGTTACTGATCTTGCTGTTGCAACAGCAAGTATGGGCCCAGGAGAAAAAGGTTGTCATTTCTGCTAGCGCCAAGCAGTTGCAGGCGCTTCGTATTACAGAACCTATCAAAATTGACGGTACGCTCGACGAGGCGGTATGGCAACAGGCTGAAATCGCGACAGACTTTATACAAAACCGGCCTAACCCCGGTCCAAAAGAGGTGCATCCCACACAAGTGCGCGTTCTATACGACGACGGGTTTATTTATGTGGGAGCCATCATGCATGACGTATCGCCTGACAGTATTTTCAAGCAGCTGGGCAAGCGCGACGATCTGGGCAACACTGACTTCTTCGGCGTGTTTTTCGATACGTATAACGACCAGATCAATGGGTTCGGCTTTTTTGTGACGCCGGCAGGTGTGCAGCTTGACGCCCGGTATTCGTCCAACGGCGAAGACTTCACCTGGAATGCCGTATGGGAGAGTAGTGCCAGATTAGAGGGGAATTCCTGGATTGCCGAGATGCGTATACCTTACTCTGCGCTGCGTTTCAGTAGCAAACCCGAGCAACTCTGGGGACTCAACTTCATGCGCAACCGCCAGTCCACCCGGCAGGGTTTTTTCTGGAACCATGTTGATCCGGCTAATAATGGTTTTGTAAACCAATGGGGCAAGCTGACAGGCATCAAAAATGTGGAAGCGCCACTGCGACTTTCGCTCACGCCTTACGTGTCAGGCTACGCCGAGAAATATCCGGTGCGCAACGGCGATGGGAGCGTGGACTACGAAAACAACGTGAACTTCAGTGGGGGCATGGACGTGAAGTACGGTATCAGCGACGCTTTCACACTCGACATGACATTGATACCTGATTTCAGCCAGGTGCAGTCCGATAACCAGGTGCTCAATCTATCACCATTTGAGGTGCAGTTCAACGAGTACCGGCCTTTCTTTATGGAGGGAACGGAGCTATTCAATAAAGGTGATTTCCTATACTCACGCCGGATTGGCGGCAGACCTATCAACTACCTGAGTGCGGATAGGGAGGAGCAGCAAGGTAACACCATCATTGAGAATCCGCGCGAAACCAAAATGCTCAACGGCACCAAGATCTCGGGACGCACGCAGTCTGGCCTGGGCATTGGTTTGTTTAATGCAGTAGTGGGCAGGCAGTATGCGACGCTGGAAGATAGTGAAGGCAATCGCTTCCAGAAAGAAACGCAACCGCTTACGAACTACAACATCCTGGTACTGGACCAGTCGCTGAAGAATAACTCCTTTGTAACACTCGTGAACACCAACGTAATGCGGGAGGGCAGCACCTACGATGCCAACTTAACCGGCATGCTCTTCCGGATCGCCAACAAAGGCAATAAGTATGCGATAAATGGCCGGGCGGCTCTGAGTCAGAAATACTACACCGGCGACACGCAGCTAGGCCATATGTACAGCATCGGGGCAGGCAAAGTGAGCGGTAACTTCCAGTATAGCTATACCCACTCCATGAAGTCCGACACCTACGACCCGAATGATATGGGCATTAACTTCATCCGCAACACCGTGGACGAAGACCTGAACCTAAGGTATAATATCTACCAGCCATTCTGGAAGTTGCTCAACATGAATACCCAGCTCGGAGCCCAGTACAGTCGCAGGTATAAGCCCGACGATTTCCAGAACTTCGTGATCTATGGCAGGGTGAGCGGCACTTTCCGCAACTTCCTGAGCATGGGTACTTTCTTCAACCTGGAGCCAGTCGAGACCTACGACTTTTTTGAACCGCGGGTAGAAGGGCGCTACTATGCTTTCCCAGTCAACCACAGCATCGGTACCTGGATATCGTCGGACTACCGCAAAAAGCTGGCGCTGGATGTGGAGCTCAGCTATCGCACCTTCGATGAGCACGATCGCCAAAACTTTAGCTACTCTATAGCGCCGCGTTACCGTGTCAATGACAAGTTGATGTTCATCTACAGGTATAGCCGTAACATCAGGCACGACGACATGGGCTACGCTAATGACTTTAAGAAGGACGAGGTGCGAGGGATTTCAGAAAGCGTGATATTCGGTCTGCGTGATGTGAACACGGTGTCAAATGAGCTCACCAGTTCTTATATCTTCAACAACCGGATGTCCCTATCGCTAAGGGCGCGGCATTATTGGTCTAAGGCGGAGTATAACCGCTTCTTTAAGCTTGGTGACAAAGGAGAACTGCTGACCGATCCATACCCCCACGGTGGCTATTTCGAAAACAAGGAGCTCCCTAACCATAACATCAACTTCAACACTTTCAATGTGGATATGATCTACTCGTGGTGGTTTGCGCCCGGCAGCGAAATCAGCATCATGTGGAAGAACGCGATACTGGAGAGTCAGGGTGACATTGTCCCTCGCTATCACGAGAACTTTACCCGCACTATCACAGGTCCTCAAACCAACAGCCTATCGGTGCGCGTACTCTACTTTATCGACTACCAGGTACTAAAGAGGCAATTCTCGAAATCCTAAGTTTGTAATATACCTAAACAGGAGGGCCTGAAGCTATAGCAGCTTCGGGCCCTCCTGTTTGATAATGGATAGAATGATGACGGTACATTAGAGATGTTAGGCCACTTGTCGCCTGCCGGCATAAAATAAGCGGCCAGAGTACGCTGGAAAACGCACACTTGCGGGACGCGAGCAAATCATATCTTAAACTCTTCATCCACAAAAGGAAGCTGCTAAGTTCCAGAATCTCTCTTCAGCCATACCTGCGCCTTAATTGATCGGCTTGGTCAGGTCGAAGTCTGCCTGAAAACGGAGCTGATTGTCGCGCTTCAGGATGTAGCTGAAGGTGCGGCCATCCGGGCTGAGTACCAGGTTCCATTCATTGGTAGAGGCGGCAGGTATAAGCTGGGCGGTGAAGGCGTCGGCCGGGAAGCGCATCGTGCTGGCATTGTCTGTATCCATGGCAATGCCACCGTACATGGTTACTTCGTCTGGTGTGCCGTCTTCGTGGCGATGGTCATGCTTCAGTTGCAGTCCTTCTTCCATTTGGCTGATCACCCATGTTCTGGATTTGTCTTCGCCCACATGGAAAGGGATACGGATAACCTGGTCAGTGCATTCGTTGACGTGCATGGTCAGCTCTTTGCCAGCAAATGGGTCTTTCCCGTCGGCTGGGAATACGGCCATGCCTCTGAAGCTCTTGCCGCAGAACTTGCTTAGCTCGTCAAAGAATGCCTGCTGTGTAGCCGTTACGGGTGACTGGGAAGTGGTAGCTTCCTGTTGTGTAGTCGTTTCAGTATTAGCAGTACTGGTGCTGCTGGCCTGTGGCTGCTGGGCGCACGAGGCGAACATAAACGCCATACCTATAGCGAGTAGTGATTTCTTCATAGTGTCTGTTTTGATTATTTGTTCTGCTGAAGATAGACAATACTACCCGGTTCGCAAAACAGGTATAGCTTAGGGCAATGGGTGCAAGTGAAGGAAAGCTGCCTCTATTATTGAGTTCCAATATGGAGGCAGCTACTATGTATTGAGAATCAATCCGTGATTATAAATCTACGTTTTTTGAGATGCCTTTCACCTCCCAGGCTTACAAAGTAAAGCCCATTTGGCAGGTTGCCGGTTTCAATTGAAGTGCGTCCGGTAAACATTTGCGCATAAACAAGCCGACCTGTAATGTCAGATACAAATGCTTCTTGCGCGATAATGTCGCTAGTTTTCAAGGTAATGGCAGAGCCTCTCTTTGCGAAGGTCGGGTATACCTCTAACAGCCCTGACTCCTCCGTATCTAATTCAGGAGCATTGGCTTTTAAATGCAGCTCATCAGTTTTTGTAGTGGTTAGAGACTTAAGGTTATTGCCTGCGTCAGGCTTTATACTTTCGTAAGTTGATGTGGCATTGCCTACTTTGACTTCATCGACGTACCACACTCGCTTTATGGAGTTAGTGGTCGAGTTGTTATTCCAGCTGCTTTTGTAGATACCCATTTTCCATCTCCCGATTGGGCCATCAAACATAGTCGGGCCCTGATAATCCATCTTGAGTTCACCATTTATCCAAACCTGCATAATACCCTCGGTCAGGTGCTGCTTTAAGTGGATCACAAAATGAACCCATTGGTCATATATAATGGACCCCATGATATAGTAATGTGTTTTACTTCCATCAGGAGAGCGTCTGAGCACTTCAAAACGGCCGTTCTCAGTTCTGAATGTCATCATTGGCCTGCCAAAGGTGCTTCCCTGATGCCACTGGTTGAAAGCCTCGTCATCGGTGTCGATCAAATTGTCTTCCGATGGGAAATAGCCTACAAACGAGTGCCATGTCTCCTGCTTTGCCAATTCTTCAGAGAAAAGCACCTCCGCCCGGGTACCATTAGAGGCGGGAGGGTCGCCCGCCCTCAATTCCCAGCGCCCAACCTTCAGGTCTTGATAAGTCGGATTACCTACCACATTGAAACCATACGCAGTACTGGTTTGGATATTCATACCCGTGAATCCACTGCCACTTTCAAACCCTTCATAATATAGCACCTTGGGCTGTTCAAGGGCGGGCTGTTCGATTACGAAGCTCTGCCCACCGGTGTAGCCATCGCTAATGGCATTGCCGGCAACATCCGTAATGCCTGTGCCGCTCGACTTTAGATCCAGACGTATGGTGCCTTCGCCAGAAACAGAACTGACAGTCAGGTCATAAATACTGCCAGCAGTGCCCGAAACTACAACTGATGAACCCGATTCACTTACAGTGCCTGAAGTAGTAGCTATGAAATCTGCTGCATCCACACCCGTAACCTTTTCGGAGAAGGTTATCCTGAAGGTTAATGCCGAAGCACTAGTGCTCTCAGTAGTTGGGTTATGGCGATCGATGCTTATTACTGTAGGAGGGGTCAGGTCTGCTGGAGGTGGAGGAATTGGGTTAGCTACAAGTTCCAGATCAAAAGCCATATCAGGCGTGTTAGCCTGTGCCTGATGAACTTCCACTGCTACCACGTTAGTGCCCTTCGAAAAGGCTGATGCGTTGATAGTGAATGATTGAGGAGTAGTTCCATTATCAGTAGCTTCCTTGGCCAATGTACTAAAGGACACATTGCCTGTAGGCATATTGCTCCGGTGTACTTCCTTGCCATTTACATAAACTATCGCTCCATCATCTCTCTTCACATTGACAGTAAAAGAGGTATAAATGGCTGGATCTGTTATAGAGATGCTTTTCCTGAAATAGGTAGTGATATACTTCTTGCTGGCATTTGCCCCGAAGCTTATCACTGTTGTGGCATCACTTATACCATAGCCAAATTTGCCGTTACCTGCCTTCCATTTAGTGTCCTTGAAATTTGCAGCACGCCAAGTAGTACCTTGGTTAGAGCCATTGTCGAGGTATCGCCAGGAGGAGCCAAATGGAACCAGGCTTGTCTGGGCAAATACACTGAAGGAGAACAGCAAGAAGTAGAGAATAGAAATAGTTTTGAGCATGGTCCCTGAATTAAAGCTTGAGTATAGATCTGTGATGACAGATCGGAAGCAATGCGGGGTCAAGGTGTGCTATCGCATAGGAAGCGATTCTTTCTTCTTAATTATTGGGGTAGTAAGAGGCTCTAGAAAGAAGAAAGTCTGTAATATCAAGCTGAATAGTTAGAAAACAGTTCTATTGATTCGGTATGCTGTTTATAAATAATACGACAAATCCCTGTTATAATCTGTGTTATAACAGGGATTGTGTCTTTTAATTAGTGAATAGTAAGTAATGTTATTCAAACTCAGTGGTATAGAAGGTGAACCGTTTGTGGCATCTACTCTTAAAAAAGTATATATGAAAAGCATTTTTAAATTGTGACAGACTAGCTGATTTAGAAAGGACATGCATGCTTTAACTGGATAGTTGAGCAGTACAGGGAGCATGTAATTGGCTACCACCATTTCGGGTGTTGCCTCTAAAAGTGATAAAGGTATATGTTGGTTTAAACCTAAGGATTTGACACAAAAAAGCCCCGACTTGATAGTCAGGGCTCCTCTGATTGCTTATTACTTATTACCGCTGCAGTACCAGTTTCTGTGTAAAGGTCTGATCGCCGAACTTCACACGAAGCAGGTACATGCCTGAGTTCTTCGCCGAAAGATTGATATCGGCTTCATAGAAACCGTTGAAGCCTGTTACTTTTCGGGTGTAGATCAGGTTGCCTAGCATATCTGTTACGTTTAGGAACAAGTCTTCTTTTTGTTCGGTCTCAAACTGTACCTTAAACACGCCAGTACTTGGGTTAGGAGAGGCTACCAGCTCGCTTTTCAAGGTGCGTCCGTTAGCCTGGTAAGCGAAGGTATAGAGCTGCGATCGTGTAGAAACGCATCCTTTCCACTGTGCCTGCACACTGTAGTCGCCACTTTCCGTTGGGGTGAAGGTCTGTTCAGTGGCGCCAGGTATAGGCTGGCTATTCAGGAACCACTGATTGCCATCCGTAGCGCTTGATTGTAGGCTCAGGCCCTGGCGGGTGATCACAGGAGTTGGCAAAGGAGTGCCAGTTTCAACCGGTACCGCTACCCTTGGGCTGATGCAGCCTAATGCCCGCACTTTCAGGTCGTAGAAATAATAGTAATAGCTAAGTGCACCCGGATTAGCGGTAGTGCCAGTAATGGTGAACACATTGCTCACACCGAACGGATAGCCTGTTACGCCCGCATTGTTGCGGTAGATGGTGGCCCCGTTGGCATGGTCATAGCTGATCGCAATGTTGTAAGTGTCTGCTTCAGGTAGTTCCAGACCCAGGTAGTATACCTCTCCCTTATCGTTCGGATCATCTTCCTGTACTCCTGGAGCAGGAGTAGTGCGTGTAGCCTCCACTGTGATCGTTCGCGTCGACACCGGAGAGCCGTTGCTGTTATAGGCTGTAAAGGTGATTTTACCTGAGTTGCCAATATACAGACGAGCACTTTCTAACATCATAGGAGCTCGGGCTTCTACGATCACATCCGGCGTAAACTGATTGTAGCCGCCGCCAGTTGCAAACTTCTTGGTGGCTGGACCAACAGTGGCCGAGAAATCATTGAGAGATGCATAGAGGGTACCGTTAAGACCACTCGTAGCGATACTAGTTGAATTACCTGCCGCTATTGGTGTACCGCCGCTTGCCGTATTGTACCAGAACACGGTGCCATCACCTGTGCCAGTCAGGGTATAGCTAGGTTGTTCACCGCAGCGTGTAGCCACAGCTTGTGGGGCAGCTGTATTGCCGCCGACGCCATAGGTTTTGGTCAGCGTATTGTTCTCAGGCACGGCATCACCAGCAGCGCCAGCCGTGGCAATCAATTCATAAGTGGCCCCGGCTTCCGTCTGAAAGTCAGCTGTCAGTAAAACTTCATCCGTAGTGAAAGACTTCAGCGTCCTGGTATAGACCGTTGTCATGGTGGCTACTTTGGAACCACTACGGTAAACCTCCAGCTTGACAGGTATGTCTTTTTGATTGCGTAGGCCGTTATTGCGGAGTGTCACCATAAACTGCTGGGTTGTGCCTGCGCAAAGCGATGCACCGACTGGCGTTACCTGTTGTAGTGCGATGTCTGAAGACGGCCTTGCTACCTGGACGATGTAGTCCTGCGTTTCGCCGCGAGCATACGAACCACAAGAACTTATACCTGCTGGGTTGGACGTCTCGGCCAGTACGACGCGCAATCGGGTGGTATAGCCGGGCTCCACGAAGGAAGGGGCGGAGACGCTGGCATTGAACATCCCGACGCCACTGATAAGGCCCGAAACAGCAGCTTCTTCTCCTGCGTCTTCAAAACTGCCGTTGCCATTCCAGTCCACGTATACCTTGGCTGCCTTGCTGGCATTGGCACCACAAGTGCCTAGCTCAAACGATACCACTTTGGTCTGTCCCGGTTCAAAGGTCAGCAGCATCTCGTTTTGCAGCCGGTAAGTGGCGCAACCCTCAAAAGGTGTAGTAATGCCGTCAAATGTTATTTTGCTGATGCGTGAACCTGCTTCCGAAGTAGGGGCACTTGCACAGTAGGCAGTGCCTCCTATGCCGCTCACTAAAACAGAGAACTCCTGAGGACCCTTCTGAAGTGTGCGCTTATGGGCAACGGTTATGGTATAGGTCTCGCCAGGTATAGCGTTAGGTATGAGCACCTGCTCAACATTGTCCACCACGTTGTCGCCACGGGTTGCGGGAAGTTCAGGCGCATTGGGATTCAGTACCCAGGGCATCACCGTATTTCCGCGGTGCGTTATGCGTAGGTCCAGATCATTGATGAGGCGAGGGCTACGGTTATTCAGGGAGCTGAACATGGCGTGCGCAGCACCTTCCGGGTCGGTCCAGGAAATGGTAGCTACCAGTGGGCCTGCCCCGGATGCCACTACCTCAAAGGTATATGCTTTGCCTTGCTCCAGCTTTCGCTCCTGTATCAGGTGAGTGTCTTTAGTATTGCTGACCATAGTAGCGGCACGACTAGCGTTCAAAAGTCCCCAACCATGCATGTAGTCAGGACCAGGGGCATTGCCAGCCTCGTCTGCCGTATGGATGGCCAAACCCTTCAGTGTGGCGGCACGCATAAACTGTCCGTTGTGCAGATTAGCGTAGTGCTCCTGCAAGAGCAGCAGGGAGCCTGAAATATTAGGGGCGGCCATAGAGGTGCCGCTCAGTGCTTTGTAAGATTTATCGCTGACACTGGTCGTAGACAGTATTCTTTCTCCGCTGCCTACCAGGTCGGGCTTAATGCGACCGTCATCAGTAGGGCCAAAGCTGCTGAAATTAGTAACCTTAACATCGGACGGCTGGTTGTAGCCACCCGGTATGTTGCTCACAGCACCCACTGTCAGTATGTTTTTGGCAGTACCGTAAGTAGCTATGGCATCATAGCTGTCATTGCTGCTGATGTTGGCGGGGCGTTGTGCCACCAGCGTGAAGTTGCCGTTGGTGTTGCGCTGCATATAAGGCTTACCTACAGCGGGGCCTGGTTCCTGACGGTTGTTTCCGCCCGACTTCACGATCAGAAAATAAGGAGCGTTGAAAGCGATGCGGTCCCAGCTAACAGAAGTTTCGTCGTAGTAACCGAATTTGTAATCCTCTGTCTCGCTTACTTGCGGTGAGCCCCACCACTCCCAGTAGGGATCCTCGTCAGTGCCTTTGCGCTCACTATTGTAACGCCAGCCGGCTATAGTGCCATACGAGTGGTTAGACACCAGCATGTTGGCCTGTGCGGCTTCAGCCATCTCGGAGGCATTGTTATTAAAGTCGTATGCATAGAGCTTCTTGACGCCGTGGGCCATTCCTTTGGCCATACCACTCTGGCCACTGGCTATAAGCGTGCCTGCCACGTGAGTGGCATGGTCATTCAGCTTTGAGGCATTGTCTTTCTGAATTACGCGACCGCGCAGCTCTACATGTGATTCGCGTACCTGACCGCCATCCCAAACGCCCATTTTGTCGGTCACGCTGTTGCTTGCGCCGCTTAGATTGAGGCCTAGTTTACCGCCTGTCCAAAGTTGATCCGTGCGGGTTGTGATAGCGGCGGCGCTGTTGTAGGTGATATAGTAGACCGGCATGCCGAGCTCGTCAAGCCTCTGTAGCGATATGTGAGTACCGTCCTGATAGGTCTTCTCAATCTCCCAGCCATTCTGTCTGGCAAGCGCAATAGCCTCGGCACGTTTCGTCCGATAGTTTTTATCTTCAGCTGCCGCAATACGGCCCAGCTCCTTCACATTTGCTCGCACAGGCGGAGTACCACTCTGTTGCGCTAAGCTAACAGTAGTTGTCGCGAGTGCCGCAGCCATTAGCCAAAGGCTCAATCCTCTCATAAAGTAGTAGTAGGTAGAAGTTTAGAACCACCAATATAACTAAAAGTGCGTGAACGACAAAGTGGTTCACACTGAATGCATTATTTAGCTAAACATTAATAAAACAGGTAATTACACCCTGTGTTAATCATGCAGCGGTCGAAAATAAAGCGCCCTGCACTTTAGTACAGGGCGCTTTAGCTAATGAAGTATCTGATTAGCTTACTTTTGGAGGTACTTCGCAAAGTCCTTGGTAAAGTAAGACAGGATAATATCAGCACCTGCCCGCTTGATGCTCAGCAAACTTTCGAGCATAGCTTTTTCACCATCAATCCAGCCTTTAAGTCCGGCGGCTTTCACCATGGCGTACTCCCCACTCACGTTATAGGCGGCGATAGGTAGGTGGGAGTTGTCACGCAGCAGCTTGATGATGTCCAGATAGGCCAAGGCGGGCTTTACCATCAGGTAGTCGGCTCCCTCCTCGGTGTCGAGTGCGGCTTCGATCAGGGCTTCGCGGCTGTTGGCCGGGTTCATCTGGTAGGTTTTTTTGTCGCCCATTTTCGGGGCGGAGTCCAGGGCGTCGCGGAATGGACCGTAGAAGGCGCTCGCATATTTGGCGGTATAGCTCATGATGCCCACTTTGTGGAAGCCGTTCTCGTCGAGCACCCGGCGGATATGCCCTACGCGGCCGTCCATCATGTCGGAAGGGCCTACAATATCGGCGCCGGCCTGCGCTTGTGTCAGCGCCATTTTACCGAGAACCTCCAGTGTCTCGTCGTTCACGATCTCACCATCTATCACAATGCCGTCGTGCCCGTCGGAGCTGTAAGGGTCCATGGCGACATCGGTCATCAGCACCACATCCGGAAAGTTCTTCTTGATCTCGCGGATGGCTCTCGGGAACAGGCCGTCCGGATTTTGACTTTCCTTCGCATACTTATCCTTCAGGTTTTCAGGGATGCTCGGGAAAGGGGCGAAAGCTTTGATGCCCAGGTCTACACAGGAGGCCACCTCATCGAGCAAAGTGTCAACGGAGTAGCGGTTAATACCCGGCATGGAGGCTACTTCTATTTTCTGGTTCTGCCCTTCGATGATGAAAAGCGGGAAGATGAAGTCGTTCAGCTCCAGGGCAGTTTCCTGCACCATGCTGCGGATGACTTCGTTATAGCGGTTTCGTCTTGGTCTTTTCGTGATCATAGTATAGCGCTTGCTCTAAAATGCTTCGACATAAGTATACGGCAAAGGTACGGCTTATGCGGAGCAAAGCGAAGCTATACCTTAGAAATTGGCAGGTGCTATACCTGTGCTGCAACTACTCCGTCTGCGCCTCAGTAACTGCAGATGAAGTGTTATTCACGGTTTCTGCACGCTGCTTATGCGCTACGTAGGCACCAATGCCGAGTCCGATCAGGAAACCGACAAAAGCAAATGTGATGATCCACTTTCGTAAGTGAAGTGGGAGGGCAAATGCGGTAGTTTTCATTTCAAAGTAATTCCGGTTACAGGGCTATACTTGTTGAAATACGAAGTGAGTGGAATTTGTAAAATCAATTGGATAGTTGGAAAGCTGCTGCCCCAACGATTTTTCCAAAGTTGTAAAGCATGTATAGAAAAGCTGCAAAAAGAGCAAAGAGGAAAAGTATCATATACCTGTTTTATAGAAGGTGTAGATATTTTTTCATAATGAATTTTTAATGGTTTAGCTTTATAAGTATACAATGACTCCCGCCATAATTCCCAGCACTGATCATGCCATGTGCTTTGGAAGACAGGTATAGGGCCCCAGCTTTTATCATGGATTAGTGGGTTAAATTATAAATTAACTCTCCAATACTTGTTCCTACCTGTTCTCCTGCGATAAACACTATAACTAGCGCAACCAGGATGGAAGCTATTCTAACCGGTTTTTTCATAAGTCTAATCTATTAGTTTTCGTTGTCGATACCAGCTTCATCAAACCCCTCCAAAATCTTCTTCGCCTCCTCTTCATCATGACCAGAGATCACAAGCCGCACCGGATTCATACCACCCGAAGCCACCTGAAAGGGCGCGATGCTGCCCATGTGCTCATTCTGCATAAACACATAAATGCCATGATTCTCGAGCATGTTCTTGATAACCGCTGCCCGGTGGAAGTCGCCGGAGAAGATAACGATGGGTTTTGATTGTCCTGGTTGCGTCATATTTTTAAAGCTGTTGCTATTCTAAAGCTAGCGAATTTAAGGCAGACTAACATGCCGGGAGTGGATAAAAAAAGGCGGAGCCGCTATAGCTCCGCCCTTCTACTTTGGTTCAGGTATACCTGACTTAGAAATTCATGATCACCCGCTCAATGATATCACAGCACTCGTGCAGTTGATCTTCGGTCATTACCAAAGGCGGAGCGAAACGAATGATGTCGCCGTGGGTTGGCTTGGCAAGCAGGCCGTTTTCCTTCAACTCCACGCACACATCCCAGGCGGTGCGGCCGTCAGCTGAAGGCTCGATCACGATGGCGTTGAGCAGGCCACGACCTCTTACCAGCGTTACCACTTCCGGACGCTTGGCTTTCAGCTTATCCATGCGGTCACGGAACACTTCACCCAGCTTGTAGGCGTTCTCTATTAAGTTTTCTTCTTTGATCACCTCCAAAGCGGCAATGGCCACCGCAGCCGCCAATGGGTTGCCGCCGAAAGTAGACCCGTGCTCACCCGGCTGGATGCATAGCATGATGTCGTCGTTGGCCAGTACGCAAGATACCGGCATTACACCACCCGAAAGGGCCTTGCCCAGAATCAGGATGTCGGCTTTTACATCGTCGTAATAGCTGGCGAGCAGCTTGCCGGTACGTGCTATACCTGTCTGGATCTCGTCAGCCATCAGCAGCACATTGTACTCTTTGCAGAGTGCATGCGCCTTGGCCATATACCCGTCTTGCGGTACGACTACACCTGCTTCGCCCTGAATTGGCTCCACCAGGAAACCGCACACGTTCGGGTTTTCTTTCAGTGCTGTTTCCAGTGCCTCCAGGTCGTTGTAAGGAATCACTTTGAAGCCTGGCATGTACGGACCGAAGCCTTTGGTGGAATCCGGGTCAGTAGAGAAGGAGATGATGCCTGTCGTGCGACCGTGGAAGTTGCGCTCCACCACAATGATCTCGGCATTATGCGGGGCAATACCTTTCTTCAGGTAAGCCCATTTGCGGGCCAATTTGATGGCAGTCTCCACGGCCTCGGCACCGGAGTTCATGTAAAGCGATTTGTCGTATCCGAACAGCTCGCAGATATACTTCTCGGCTAAACCTAGCTTGTCGTTGTAGAAGGCACGGGAAGTCAGCGTGAGTTGTTGGGCCTGCTCGATCAGGGCATTGATGATGCGCGGATGGCAGTGGCCCTGGTTGACGGCGCTGTAGGCCGACAGGAAGTCATAATAGCGTTTGCCCTCCACGTCCCACAGGTATACGCCTTCGCCTTTGTTCAATACCACAGGCAGCGGGTGGTAGTTGTGGGCGCCGTATTTTTCTTCGGTTTCGATAGCCTGCTGGCTGGAGGTGATGGATAGCGTGCTCATAGTTTATGTGTTAAAAAAGCTGTTTCCGGTCTATTGGGCAGCGCTACGCCATACGCTGTAGTGCCGCACCTATATTTACGGGATTCTGTATATAGGTTGTAAATATAGCAAAAACAGCCTGACTTATACCTTTAGCTGGAAAAGGAGCTTATGTCCTCTGGCGGCACTGTCTGAAAATGGAGTGAAACTCCTCGGGATCGTACTCAGCATAGATATCTGTCATGATGCCAAGCAGATTGCTGTCTGTCCTGAAACCGTATACCTCTTCCTGCCCGCTTTGTGAGGTGGGCGATGGCACGATATGGCGCTCGAGCAAGGTGAGCTGGTTGGGGGAGAGCTCGCAACTCTGCTCAGAGCAGTAAACCCGCTTATGCTGAATGCTGAATGTGTTGACAAAGCCCCTAGCGCGCATGGCACTCACGGCTTCGGTTAAATTTTGGAAACGGGGCATAGGCTTGCAGGGTAAGGGTTACACATGGAGACACGGCCATCTTAGTTAGAACGAAATGCCCTGCCGCTATAAGGTATAATGGAGCGGCTATTTGGTAAACGTACCTGAAATGCCGATATTTGTCGCTTTATAAGGAGTATAGCGTGAGCGATCTGAAAGAAGGCGAGGACTTTTATTTTGAGCGAGGACTGATGGTGCTGACGGCCAAGTACCTGCTCAAACGAGGCTATTGCTGCAAGAATGCCTGCCGGAACTGCCCTTACGGCTTCACCAAAAAGAAGAAAGAAACGGGCCTGAAAGGCGAAGACAAGGTATAAGAAGTGCTGTTAAAAAGCCTTTGTGGTTGTCTTGCAGCGTGTTTTGTTAAAAATATCTGCTATGCTTTTGAATTTCTGTATCTTTTTGCAGATATTTGCACCCCTATTGAAATAATTTAGAAGAAAATACAAGATGGCACGAGTTTGCGATTTAACCGGAAAGAGAGTACAAGTAGGAAATAACGTTTCTCACGCTAACAATAAGACAAAGCGTAAGTTCTATCCGAACCTTCAGAAGAAGCGTTTCTACATCCCTGAAGAAGATGCTTGGGTAACCCTTAAAGTTTCTACTTCAGCATTGAGAACAATCAACAAAAACGGTATTTCTGCCGTTCTGAAGAAAGCAGTAGAGCAAGGCTTCATTATGTACTAATGGCAGCCTTCCGGCTGTGTGTACTGTTATGCTTGCTGTCTTTTACGGCAGTAGCGCAACCGCATGCAGGCTCGGGAAAGCCATCTGATACTTTAGATAAAGAGTTTCACCGGCAACGGAGAGAGGTGTTGCGGCAACAGCTGCCCCCTCGCTCCGTTGCCGTTCTTTTTGCCAGTCCCGTGCGCAACCGCGCCAACGACGTGGACTACTACTACCATCCTGACCCGGACTTCTACTACCTGACCGGGTACAAGGAGCCGAACGCCGTGCTGTTGCTTTTCCAAAGTCCGCAGAACGTAAATGGTAAGCAGGTGCAGGAAGTCCTGTTTGTGCAGCCCAGCGATGAAACGCATGAACTGTGGAATGGCAAAAGGCAAGGCGTAGAAGGAGCGGCAAATGAGTTAGGTATAGCGACACTGGCAAATACCGATTTCGCTTCCTTCAAGCTTGATACCTCCAACCTGCAACAGATCCTGATCAAAAGCCTGCCACACGATGTGCGCGACGACGCAGCGGATGAAGCTGATCTGTATAGTCTGCTCAGCCAGTTCAAGACGAAGGTAAAATACCCGACCAATTTCAGTGCGACACGCAGCATGCTGTATGGCATTGTGCGGGAACATGGACTGGCGCAGTCCGAAGGAGTAGTAGCCTACATTCAGGAAGCCATGCAGCAAGAGCCAAATCTGAAAGCAGATCAGGCATTGCAAGGCTATCTGCAGGCGAAAGACATGCGTGCTCGCACCAAAGCTGTGGCGGCTATACCTAAACAGAAACTCGACGCTTTTACACTCGATCAGGCGCTGGATGCCATGCGCGAAGTGAAAACCGAAGCTGAACTCAACTTGCTTCGCAAAGCGGCAAGTATGTCGGCTATCGGGCAGATTGAGGTAATGAA
Source organism: Pontibacter sp. LHS2 (assembly GCF_058932845.1). Taxonomy (NCBI): domain Bacteria; kingdom Pseudomonadati; phylum Bacteroidota; class Cytophagia; order Cytophagales; family Hymenobacteraceae; genus Pontibacter; species Pontibacter sp. LHS2. Next base: position 989,320 of record NZ_JBZYWG010000003.1, on the reverse strand, counting down.
GGCCATGAAGCCGGGCATGTCCGAAATGGAGGTGCAGGGTATACACGAGTTCGTGTTCAAGAAATACGGTGCGCAGCATGTCGGCTATCCAAGTATAGTAGGAGCTGGCAACAATGGTTGTGTGCTGCATTATACTTCTAGTGCCAAGCCTGCTATACCTGGCAGCGAACTGGTGCTAATGGATGTAGGCGCTGAGTACCTGGGCTATACCGCCGACGTAACACGCACTATACCTGCCAACGGCAAATTCACAAAAGAGCAGCGTGACATTTACGAACTGGTGCTCAAAGCGCAGGAGGCGGGATTTCAGCAGTGCAAGGTAGGTAACGCTTTCAACGCACCGCACCAGGCTGCTGAAGCCGTGATAGCAGACGGGCTGGTGAAGCTGGGCATTATCAAGAAACAGGAAGACGTGCAGCGCTATTTTCCGCACGGCACTTCGCACTACCTGGGCCTCGACGTGCATGACCGCGGCAGCTTCGGCCCTTTCCAGGCCAACACGGTAATCACGGTAGAGCCGGGCATTTACATACCCGAAGGAAGCCCATGTGACAAGAAGTGGTGGGGCATCGGCGTACGCATCGAAGATGATATCCTGATCACGGACAAAGGCTGGGAAAACCTGTCGAAGCAGGCGCCCCGCACAGTAGAGGAAATTGAGAAAACAATGGCCCAACCGAGTGCATTGGACGGTTTCAAGCTTCCAGTGCTCGATTAGAGGCATTTTAAACGGAGTATAAAAGCGACAGAGAGCGCAGTTAAAAAGCTTCTGCAGAAAAATTTATACTTTGTTTGTAATTAGAGATTTAAGCTTGTATATTTGCAGTCCTAAATAAAAATTTACTGTTGAGATGGCTAAAAAAGCAAAAGGTAATAGAATCCAGGTAATTATGGAGTGCACAGAGCATAAAGCGACTGGCATGCCTGGAACTTCAAGGTACATCACTACCAAAAACAGAAAGAATACGGCTGAGCGTTTAGAGCTTAAGAAGTATAACCCTGTGTTGAAAAAAGTAACTGTACATAAAGAAATTAAATAACCATGGCTAAGAAGGTAGTTGCAACCCTAAAAACCGCTACAGGTAAAGATTGGGCAAAAGTGATCAAAGCCGTTAAGTCTCCAAAAACTGGTGCTTACAGCTTTAAAGAAGAGATGGTGCCTGTTGACAAAGTACAGGACTTCCTGAAGAAGTAATCAAGCCTACTCTACTTATACATAGATAGAATACATGAAGAAGTCCCTTTACCGGGACTTTTTTAGTATATTACCGTATCACACCGAGATAGTCTCACCCTACAAAACACGCAAATGGGAATTTTTGACTTTTTCAGCAAAGAAGAGAAGAAAGAATCGCTCGACAAAGGTCTAGAGAAAACCAAAACCAGCTTTTTCGGACAACTGAGCAAAGCAGTCGTTGGTAAATCCACGGTAGACGTGGAGGTGCTCGACGAACTGGAGGAAATCCTGGTGCATGCGGACGTAGGAGTAGAGACGACGGTGAAGATCATCGACCGCATTGAGAAGCGTGTGGCTCGCGACAAATACGTGAGCACAAGCGAGCTCGATAGAATCCTGCGTGAAGAGATTGCCGCCTTGCTCGAGGAGAACCGTGCCGGTGACGGCGCCAACTTCGAACTGCCAGCAGGTATAAAGCCTTACGTGATCATGGTCGTAGGTGTGAATGGTGTGGGTAAGACCACCACCATTGGCAAACTGGCCTCGCAATTCCACAAAGCTGGCAAGAAAGTCGTGCTGGGTGCCGCCGATACCTTCCGTGCCGCTGCCGTTGATCAGCTGATCATCTGGGGTGAGCGTGTAGGCGTGCCGGTTATTTCACATGGCATGAATACAGATCCAGCCTCTGTGGCCTATGATGCCGTAAAGAAAGGGGTGGACATTGGCGCTGACGTCGTAATCATCGACACGGCGGGCCGACTGCACAACAAAGTGGGCCTGATGAATGAGCTGTCGAAGATCAAGCGTGTGATGCAGAAGATCACAGCAGACACTCCACATGAGGTGTTGCTGGTGCTCGACGGCAGTACAGGCCAGAACGCTCTGCTTCAGGCGCGTGAGTTCACCAAAGCCACCGACGTAACCGCACTGGCTATCACCAAATTGGACGGTACGGCCAAAGGCGGTGTGGTGATCGGTATATCGGATGAGTTTAAGATTCCGGTGAAGTACATCGGGGTAGGCGAGAAGATAGAGGACCTGCAGTTGTTCGATAAGAACCAGTTCGTAGAGTCGTTCTTCTCCCGCAAATAGATTTTTGCTGTTGGCTGTATGGGAAAGTTGCTGTTGATAGGGCTGTCGCTTTTGCTGACCGTTTGTAACGGTACCCAAGGTACGTCAGGGCAGGAGAGCGAAGCCCGGGAACCGCAGCAGGAACTGAAAATGCAAACAGGCCAGCAGATGCAGATCAAGCAAGGTATACAGGGGCAGATATTCTGGGAGGCAGGCAATCAAATGCCTTCCCCGGATGCCCCGACCAGCAGCGGTCGCCGCGGCGTGGAGCGTACCGTGTACATTTACGAGCTGACCAACAGTTCACAAACCACATCCAAAGACGGTGTTTTCCACACCGCCATACAAACCAAACTTATAACCCAGGTAAAAACAGACGCCAGCGGCAATTTTGCGGTTCGTCTGGAGCCTGGCAGGTATAGCCTCTTCACAAAAGAGGAAGACGGCCTGTATGCCAACCTTCTTGACGGCGACATGAACATCTTTCCGGTAGAGGTACAAGAAGGCGAGGTAACTACCGTGGAGTTTCTGGTTAACTACAACGCATTTTATTAAACAAATGTGGCCTAAGCTTAGTTGTTCCTCCTTTACGGAACAAAGCTCCTGATGCATTTTACTTTTTTACCCAATAAAGTAGGCGGCCTTGCATGCTTGCTGACAGGCACTGTTAAGATCTTCGTTTCATATGGACGTTTGTAATGCATAAAAGCGAAGACAACATGATGGAGATGGTATACGAAGCTGTACCGAACATCTTAAGCGTGAAGTGGTCGGATGAGCTGAGTGTGGAATCGGTTCAGTTTTTTGAGACCATCGCTAAGCTATTTGACACCATACATGAGAAGCATGTAGCCAACCTGATCGTGGCGTCTGGTAAGCCCTCAGGCGGCGTGCTGACCGAAGAGATCATCAACTATTTTATCCTCAACATTCCCGGCACTTCGCTCCAGAATATAGCTATTCTGGAGTCTTCCGACTATCTCTGGGACTCAAACCTCTACCAGGTAATCAAATTGCTGATAACCAGTTACAACCTGCCGATCGAAATTGAGATAATGAAAAGCGAGTCCGCTGCCAGGAAATGGTTTTATCAGGCACTAACGCCCGAAAAGTAAGTGTCTACTACGATAGAAGTTCTATCCCGCCACGTGCTATAAGCCAATAGTATGAAAGAACAGCCCGCTTTGCAGCAGGCTGTTCTTTTATTACCTAAACATGTTGTACTTTTGCAGTTCATTTGCCCAATCGAACTAATGCGCCACTGCAATGGTTTTGAGTAATTGGGAATTATCGCGCTAATACATAGATAAGTGAAAGTAAGAAGTTTAAAGAAAGACAAGGTAAACGTGATCACACTGGGTTGTTCTAAAAACCTGGTGGATTCGGAAGTGCTGATGGGACAGCTGCGTGCAAACGAGTTTGACGTGGCGCACGAGTCTGAGAAGGACGATTCAAATATCATCATCGTGAACACCTGCGGCTTTATTGACAATGCCAAGCAGGAGTCTATCGATACCATTCTGCGCTACGCCGAGGCCAAAGAAATGGGGCAGATCGACAAGCTGTACGTAACAGGCTGTCTGTCGCAGCGCTACAAGGACTCGCTGGAGCAGGAGATTCCACAGGTGGATGCCTATTTCGGTACGCTGGAGATGCCACAGCTTCTCAAAAAGCTGGACGCTGATTACAAGCACGAGCTGATCGGCGAACGACTCATCACGACGCCTTCACACTTCGCTTACTTTAAGATAGCCGAAGGCTGCAACCGCCCTTGTTCTTTCTGCGCTATCCCTTTGATGCGCGGCAAGCACGTGGACCGTCCGATCGAAGACCTTGTAAAAGAGGCGAAGCGACTGGCTAGCATGGGCACCAAAGAACTGGTGCTGATTGCGCAGGATTTGACTTACTACGGCCTGCAGCACTACGGTGAGCGCAAGCTGGCTGACCTGCTCCGCAACCTGTCCGATGTGGAAGGTATAGACTGGATCCGTATGCAGTACGCTTACCCGTCGCAGTTCCCGATGGAGGTGTTTGACGTGATGAACGAGCGCGAGAACATCTGCAAGTACCTGGATATGCCGCTGCAGCACATCTCCGATAACATGCTCAAGACCATGCGCCGTGGCATCAGCAAGCGCCGCACCATTGAGCTGGTAGACCAGATCCGCCAGCGTGTACCGGACATTGCCTTGCGCACCACACTGATAGCAGGGCACCCGGGAGAGACAGATCAGGACTTCCAGGAGTTGTATGACTGGGTAGAGAAAACCCGCTTTGAGCGCTTGGGCATCTTTACCTACTCACACGAAGAAAACACCCACTCCCATACCCTGGAGGACAACGTGCCGGACGAGGTAAAGCAGGAGCGTGCCGATGCTATCATGGAGCTACAGCAAGGTATATCAGTAGAGCTGAACGAAGAGAAAGTAGGCAAGACTTACAAAGTGCTCTTCGACCGCAAAGAAAGTGGCTACTTCGTAGGCCGTACCCAGTACGACTCACCGGAGGTGGACAACGAAGTGCTTGTGCCAGCCGATAGCCAGTATGTACGTCTGGGAGACTTTGCCAACGTGAAGATCACGGATGCCTCCGACTTCGACCTGTACGGTGAGGTAGTGCTATAAATTAGATAAAAGTCAAAGATCGGGCATTTAATACTCGAGGCTGAGAATAAACATAATCAAAGGAAATTCCTTGCGTGCTACGGCCTACAGGGAATTTCCTTTTTTGTTTATAGTTCGGAATTATGTATTATGGTATTCAGAAACCAGAATATAGTTCAAGGAGCAGTTTCAGACGCTGCAAATCTTTTCCAACCTATATGCGGCACATCAAATTACTCACTACTGATTCCCTTACGCTTGAGTACAATGCGGTGGAAGATTATATCGCGGCTACCTGGCATGGCGCCTTTACCAACAAGGTCATCAAACAGGGCTATGAGCAGATTCTGTTTTTCCTGCAGAAAGAACGCTGCCATAAGTTGCTCGACAACCACTACGATGTAAAGGGCCTTTGGGTAGAGCTGACTGATTGGCTAGCCTTTGACTGGCACCCACGTGCCGAGCAGGCTGGTTTACGATACCATGCCGCTGTTTATTCGCAAGACTACTTTAGTCGCCTCTCCACTGACAGAGCCATCCATATGGTGCGGGATGGAATTGCGAATGGATTTGAAACGACCGAAAACGCGGAGGGCTGGCTAAACTCGTTGTAGTCTACTTTAGCACGTATTTGCTTAGTACCTGATAGGCTTCGTTCACATTATCCCCTTTCCTAAACTCCTGCTTGATGGTAGGATTAGTCTCGCCTGTCAGCCAGATCTTCAGCTCGGCATCGAAGTCCATCATACCGGCGCTTTCCTTCGAAAACATTTTGATGCTGCTGTACGGCACGCTCTGGTACTCAATCTTTGAGCCGGTGAGTCCTTGCTTGTTGACCACGATCAGACGCTTATTGGTGAACACAAGCATATCCCGGATCAGGCGAAATGCCTTTTCGATCTGCTCATCAGCGAGCAGGATGGGCTGAAATTCTTTCGTGAGTTTTTCAACAGGCACAGCCGAAGCATGGCCCAGCAATCCATTTAGTAATCCCATAGTGTGAGCTTTTAAGCTAGGTATACGGACTTTATGCGCTTAGTTTGTGTGCTGTCGTTTTTCGGGCCATCCCATAGGCGGGAAGGATACAAATTTAGATTCCGTCCGCCTATACCTGTTTTCTATCGTATCAGCTATATATCGAAAATAAAAAACACGTACTTTGTGGCGCAACATAGGTAGAGGCGCTTTGTTATACCGTGCAGGTATAGCCTCGTAGTGCTGGGCCATAAAAAGAATTAGATGGAAGTTACTGATATGAAGATCACCAAGGTAGAATATGCCGCCACAGGGGCTTTCTCCCAAACGATAGCCGATTACCTGTCACAGAGCGAAAAGCTGCAGGCTTTCTATCACCGGTTCCCGACATTGGAGGCCTTTGGCGACCAGATCAAGGAGAAGCAGTTCACAGAAACGCAGCGCCATACCTTGTATCAGGCCTTGCAGGAGCAGTATGGTGCTTTAGCAGATATCCACCCAGCTGTACAGCAAAACCTGGAGCTGTTGCAGCAGCCCAACACCTATACCGTCACTACAGGGCACCAGCTTAACATTTTTACCGGACCACTCTACTTTGTGTATAAGATCGTCACGGCGATCAACACCTGTCGCCAGTTGCAGGCCGCTTACCCGGATTATAACTTCGTGCCGGTATACTGGATGGCCACCGAAGACCATGACTTCGCTGAGATCAACCACTTCAACCTGTTCGGCAAGCGCTATACCTGGGAGTCGGAGCAGACGGGTGCCGTGGGTCGCTTTGCAACAACCGGACTTGACAAAGTGCTGGAAGAGTTGCCAGAGGCTTTCCCGATTTTTGAAGACGCTTACCGTAACAGCAAGACACTGGCCGAAGCAACCCTTGCTATCACCCATGCGCTGTTTGGGGAGTATGGTTTGGTGAGCATTGACGGCGATCACAAAGAGCTTAAGAAAGCGCTTATACCTGTAGTAGAGAAGGAGCTGACCGAGCAGCTATCGAATAAGCTGGTGGAAGAAACAAACGCGCAATTGGAGCAGCTAGGCTACAAACCGCAGGTGTTTTCGCGCGAGATCAACCTGTTTTACCTGCAGGACGGCATGCGCGAGCGCATCGTGCAGGAAGGCGACAGGTATAAGGTGCTCAACACTGACACGAGTTTCACTGAACAGGAGATATTAGAGGAGGCAAAGCAGCATCCGGAGCGCTTTAGCCCGAATGTGATCTTGCGTCCGCTTTATGAAGAGATGGTGCTGCCCAACCTGGCTTACATTGGCGGTGGGGCAGAGGTCGCGTACTGGTTTCAGCTTTGTAAAGTGTTTGAAGCACATCAGGTAACCTTTCCGATCATCATGCTGCGAAACTCGGCCCTCTACATCAGCAAGCCGAACGCCAACCGTATGCACAAGCTGGGGCTTGAACCGATCGACTTGTTCCAGGATTATCAGGAGCTGAAGAAGAAACTGTCATCGCAGCTGCATGAAGAAGAGATTAACCTGGAAACGCAGCGTGAGGCTGTAGCCAAAGCATTCAAACAAGTAGAAGCACTGGCCGAAGGCATTGACCCGACGTTGGTAAGGGCTGTGGCGGCTGAACAGCAGAAAGCGCACAATTCATTGCAAATGCTGGAGAAGAAACTTTCCAAAGCCCGAGACAGCAAACACGAGCAAACTTTCAAACAACTTGAGAACCTGAAGGATAAGCTGTTTCCGAATGGCAGCCTGCAGGAGCGCCAGGATAACCTGCTCTCTTACCAGACCAACCACCCGAACTTTATCACTGCGCTGGTAGAGGCTTTTGATCCGTTGGAATTCAAGTTCACAATACTGGAAGAAGAATAATGCTAAAAGCTGAGCTGCGCAAAACCATGCTGCAACGGCGCCGTGCCCTGTCCATCGACGAGGTTGCTGTGCGGAGTCAGCGTATAGCCGATCTGTTTTTCCAGCACTTCCCGCTCCAGGCGGGGCAAACCGTGCACGTGTTCCTGCCGATTATCAAAAACAACGAGGTGAACACTTGGCCCATCATTGAGCGGTTGCGGCTGGAGTGCCCTGAGGTGCGGGTAGTAGTACCTGTAACAGATGCCGAACAGCATACGCTTTCTCATCATCAGCTTACGGAAGAGTCTGTACTGGTAGAAAATGCCTGGGGTATACCGGAGCCCCAGGACGCTCAGATTATCCATGCCCATGAAGTAGACGTGGTGCTGATTCCTTTATTGGCTTTTGACAAGCATGGCCACCGGGTAGGGTATGGCAAGGGCTTCTACGATCGCTTTCTGGCCGAGTGCCGCCCTGATGTGGTGAAGATCGGTCTATCGCTGGAGCCGCCTGTGGAGCGGATCGCCGACCCCAATAAGTACGACGTGCCGCTCGATTTTGCTATTACGCCAGAAGGCGTGTGGCCGGAAACCCTGCGTTAATCATCCTCTTCCTGAGCCTCTTCTTTACCCTCCTCTATGGTTTCGGCGGCTTCTTCTTCTGTGTCTTCATCGGGCTGCGGCTCTTCCTGCTCAAACTTGTTCCCAGGATGAAAGCTTAGTATCGCCAGTATCGGGAAGTGATCGGAGTTAATGTGCGGCAGGCGTTCCAACTTCACCAGCTTGAAGTGATTGGAATGGAAAATGTGATCCAGAGGCCAGCGCAGTACCTTGTATTGTGCATGAAATGTATTGTAGAACCCCCGGCCGATGCGTGGGTCTAACAGGCCGCTTACTTCCTGAAACAAAGTGGTCGTGTGCGACCATGCCACATCGTTAAAGTCTCCTGCCACAATCACAGGGTAATCAGACTTCTTTACCTCCTTGCCAACTATCACAATCTCCGCGTCACGCTTCTTGGAGTCATCATCTTCTGTAGGCACGGGAGGTTTTGGATGAACAGCGTACAGTTCCACCCAAACCCCATTTCGCAATTGCACATAGGTTTTGATAGATGGCACCTCGTCGTCAAGCAAGTGCCTGACTCTTGTCTGGCGCAAGGGCAGCTTGCTGTATAGGTGCATGCCATAGGTATTCGACAGGGGGATCTCGACACGTTCAGGGTAGGAGTCGGTGGCGGGGCGCAGCGCTTCCTGCCAGATCGTATCTGTCTCCAGTGTGAGCAGGATGTCCGGGTCGCGCTCCTGGATCAAGTCAATCAGCAGTTGGTGCTCTACATTGTTCTGGTATACATTGGATACCATGACGCTCAGCTGCCCATCCAGGGGGGCATCAGCAGGCGCTTGTTTCACCTCAACAGGTGAAATAAAGGTATAGGGGTAAATGTTCACAGCCTCAAAGACCAGGGAGGCGACCAGGCCCAGCAGCAGGACCCTGTCTATGCCGAATCGCCACAGACGCATACCCAGGAAGAAAAGCATTGTCAGGCCAGCCAGAACGAATATCTGAGCTCTGGGAAAATCAAAGATGCGGATATACCATGCCTTATAAGACAGTAGCGGCATAAAAGTCGCTATGATGAGTATGGTAGCCACAGTTCTCAGCACTATCACTGTAGCGTTTTTCATAGATTCGGGACGGTTAGCAGTGCCTGCTTAGGCAGGGTGCATTTTTCTATATAGTTGTTTGGCAGTATTACGCAAGCATCCGTTAGATGTTGGGGAGGGCTGTGGTTCAGAAAGCAGGTATAAACAAAAAGCCCCATGCTGGTGTGCACGGGGCTTTTTGTTTAGCTCTCTGAGAAAGCCTTATTTCTTTTTGCCATTTGTTGCCTGGCGGAGCTGAGCTACCGGACCAAATTCAGCCTGCTCAATCGTTTTGCCACCCAGGTAAATCTTGCGCAGCTGCACTTCAACAGGTGCCATGGTGCGGGTCATATCAGAGCTCACCACTTTAGAATAGAATTCACGGGCCTCTACTACAGCGCCGCGCTCAAACTGGTGTCTTGATTCGTTCTTGTTAACTGGCAATCCAGGGATTACCTGGTAAGTCGTGCATACTACTTCGTATTTCGCCTGAAAAGGCTTCACCACTTTCTGTAATAATTTCTTCATTTTGCTTCCTGTTGATTTGCTTTCATTGCTCTAAGACAATGCAAAATAAGACTTAATTCCAGAAATAAAACAATTTTTGAAGCAGAGCCTGAAAAAAAATTAGGGAAAGAAGAATGCAAGTAGCTGTTTTATACTTTGTTAAGATAAAACTTTGCTGTGGAGGGCTAAGTATAAGCAGCTTAGTATAAAACAAAGGTATACTTTGAGTTCTGTATACCTTGCTGGCTTGTATAATGGTCTAGATTAATAAAGTGTGTAACTTGTTGATATGCTATTTGTTAGCTTGCTCCACTTTGTCAGGTGTGACTTCAGTCTTTTGCAGCAGACGCTCTATATCCGGTGTTATCTTCTCGGGTTTGGTGATCGGGGCGTAGCGTTTTACTGGCTTTCCGTCAGCATCGATCAGGAATTTGGTGAAGTTCCACTTCACACGGCTGCCCAGCAGTCCACCCAACTCTGATTTCAGGTACTGAAACACCGGGTGCGCATTGCTGCCGTTCACGTCTACTTTCTCCATCATCGGAAAGCTAACACCGTAATTGATCAAACAGCCTTGCTCAATCTCTTCCTTTCCGCCCGGCTCCTGGTTGCCGAACTGGTTGCAAGGGAACCCCAACACGACCAATCCTTCCTCCTTGTATTTTTTGTAAAGGTTTTCGAGGCCTTCGTACTGAGGTGTGAAACCGCAATGGCTAGCCGTGTTCACGACCAGCACGACCTTCCCTTTAAAATCTTCCATGCTGACTTCCTTGCCCTGCAAAGAAGTGGCCGATAGGTGATAGAATTCGCTATTGTTCCGAGATGTGCTCATGGTTTCGTTTTAAGTATATGCTATACCTCAACCGAAATTAGCCCAAAAGGTTTTATTCAACAGGTCGGGTGCCGCGTGTCATTTCACGCTTACCTGGAGGGCCAGGAAGTGCCTCTACTTCATAGCCGGCTGCTTTCAGGCTGCGTTTGAAAGACCCCTTGGCGCAATAAGTAACCAGCGATCCGCCGGGGCGGGTAGCCTGGTACAGCTTGGCAAACATCTGGTCGGACCACAGCTCAGGCTGCTTTTCGGGAGCAAACGCATCGAAATAGATCAGATCGTAGTAGGCACGTGGCGCTACGAATTCCTCCAGGGTTTCATGAATCTTTTGTAATGTGAAGTATGGGATCACATCTACCGGCTCATTCCAGGGGGCCTGGTGCAGGTCCAGGAACACATCGTGCAGCTCTGGGTTCAGAATAAACTTTTCGAATTGCAGCTGCTCCACTACTTCCATAGTGAGCGGGAACTTCTCCAATGTATCGTATTGAATGAAGGCCTTCTGAGCCAACGCAAAGGGATAGGTGAGAATGGCATTGAGGCCGGTACCGAACCCTACCTCCAGAATCTTTATGTCTTTCCGAAGATTGAGCACATGCTCCAGGCCGTGCTTAATAAAGACATGCTGCGACTCCTGCAAAGCACCATGCACCGAGTGATAGTGCTCGTTCAACTCGGGCACGAACAGGGTGTTGGAGCCGTCTTTGGTCTGCCTGATTTCGAGATGCATGATTATTTATTTACTTTACAAATGTAAGCAATGCTTTGGCCTGTCTGCAAGAAATAATGAGGAATGCGCGATTATTAATGAGTAAAGACAAGTGAAGAATGCTTACTGGTGATAGGAGCCGCTAGATGCTATACCTGACATCGACGCTATATCTGTTCAAACATTGCCAAATATGACGGAAAGGAATAATCAGCCATCAACAACTAACAATCCAATATGCCCCGCATTAAAGTAGCTATACCTGACCACGTCTCCTTCGAGGCGACTATACCTGTACGCATCACTGACCTTAATTACGGCGCCCACCTCGGCAACGACGCATTGCTTTCCATCCTGCATGAGGCACGCCTGCAATTGCTCAATCACTTCGGCTATACTGAGCTGAACCTGGGTGGCGCCAGCCTTATCATGGCAGACGTGGCTATTGAGTACAAGGGCGAAGGCTTCTACGGCGATGTACTGACGCTGCGACTGGCCTTTGACGATGTGCACAAGTACGGATTCGATATCACCTACCACGTGCTCAACCAAAACGGCAAGGAAGTGGCCCGTGCTAAGACCGGTATGCTCTGCTTTAACTACCAGGAACGAAAATTAGTGGCCCTGCCCGATGAAGTAAAAGCCCGGATTGAAACTAAAGCCTAAGTATTTTTGTAATTTTGTGGTATGAATTTGATTGCAGATATACCCATTTTAAATAAAAAAGACATCCGTAAGCTGTCACTCGACGACTTAAAGGCATGGCTAGTGGAGCAGGGCGAGAAAGCGTTTCGTGCCAAGCAGGTCTATGAGTGGATCTGGAAGCACTCGGCGCAGTCGTTTGAGGAGATGAATAACGTGAGCCTGGCCCTGCGCGAAAAGCTGGACCAGCACTTTGCTATTAATGCGGTGCAGGTGGCTACGAAGCAGATCAGCAACGACGGTACCATTAAATCTGCTTTCAAACTGCACGACAACAACATCGTGGAAGGGGTACTTATACCGCATGAGGAACGCAAAACAGCCTGTGTGAGTAGCCAGGTAGGTTGCTCCCTCACCTGTAAGTTTTGCGCGACTGGTTACATGGACCGTGTGCGCAACCTCGATGCCGCTGAGATCTACGATCAGGTAGTGCGCATCAACGAGCAGAGCTTGCAGCAGTATGGTCAGCCGCTTTCCAACATCGTGTACATGGGTATGGGGGAGCCGATGCTCAACTATGCGAATGTGATGAAGAGCATTGAGCGCATTACAGCGCACGATGGCCTGGGCATGGCTGCACGCCGCATTACGGTGAGCACGGCAGGTATAGCCAAGATGATCAAGAAGATGGCTGATGATGGTGTGAAAGCCAATCTGGCACTTTCGCTGCATGCTGCCAACGATGAGAAGCGCAACCAGATCATGCCGATCAACGAAACGAATTCAATCGAAGCGCTGACTGATGCCTTGAAGCACTTTCATGAGGTGACAGGTCGCAAAGTGACTTACGAGTACATCGTGTTCCAGAACTTCAACGACACCCTGCAGGATGCCGAAGAACTGTACCGTTTCTCTAAAGTGATACCTTGCAAAATCAACCTGATCGAGTATAACCCGATTGAGAATGCAGACTATAAGAACACGGATGAAGAGCGTTGGCAGAACTTCATTTACTACCTCGCCGACCGTGGTGTGCAGGTAAATGTGCGCCGCAGCCGAGGCAAAGACATAGACGCCGCATGCGGCCAGCTTGCCGTGAAAGAGAAACAGCCAGCCTAATACAGGCTTCTTATACTTAATAGAAAAAGGCCCCTGCTATACCTGTAGCAGGGGCCTTTTTCTATACCTGGGTTTATATTAACCAGCTTTGTTGAACCTGCCCTCGGGCCTTGGTCTGCCGCTGGAAATATCGTGCGGGTTATTGGTCACTTCCTGTTCTCTGAATAACACGGCGTGTTCCTTCGGCCTTATTTCCTGGCCAAACTCACAGGCATACTGCTGTGTGAATTCAGCCCCAAACAGCACGATAAGCGACGTATAGTAGATCCAAACCAGTATCACGATAATAGAGCCAGCCGCTCCGTAGGCAGAGCCCGGATCACTGGTACTAATGAACCAGCTGATCATAAATTTGCCGATCGTGAATAGTAAAGCCGTGATCAAAGCGCCCACCCATACATCCCGCCACTTGATAAATGCATCCGGGAGGTATTTAAAGATAAGTGAGAACAGGGCTGTAATAATCGCAACGGAAAGGATGAAGTCGAGTGCCTTAATGGTGTAATATAGGACATCTGGCGACACAAACGAGAGGTAATTGTCAAAGATTTCGCGGAGGTAATCGCTCATGATAGAGATAACCGCACTAAGCAGAAGTGAAACCAGCATAAGCAGGGCAATGCTCAACACGATGCCAAATGAGAACAGACGCACTTTCAGCATCTTCACGATACCGTTTGTCGGCTTGGGTTTCACGTTCCATACCCGGTTCAGTGACTCCTGCAGGGTAGCGAAAAACGTGGTAGAGGCAAAGATCAAGGTGCCTATACCTATCCAGAAGGCAATGCCGCCTCCTTCGCTCACATGCGCATTCTGTACAATGGTTTCAATGGATTCAGCTGCACTGGGACCAATGGCTTCTGAAATCTGGCCTGAAAGCTCTCCTGACACGGCCTTCTCTCCAAAAAAGAATCCGGCTGCCTGTATGATGATAACCAGCAAGGGAGGAATGGAAAAAATGGCATTGAAAGCTAGCGCTGCAGCCAATAGTAGAGAACTATTGTCCAGGAACCCGTTGAAGGTGTTTTTTAAAAGAGGGAATACATTACTCGTTATAGATTTTACCATATTGCTTGTCTGTATCAGAATAACTTTTTGATACGACAGCCTTAAATGTTAGGTTGGAAATGCTAGAGCTTATCGATGGTGGCGGTCATGCTGCCGCGTGCATTAATGACAGCCTGTATACCTGTTGGGCTCAGGTAAATGTTTTCAAGCGCCAGTTCACTGACGGCCCCACGCAGCAGCACGGATTCGTGCAGACGACCTGATTGATTCAGTGTGTGCTGCAGCATATTACGCACGTCTGTCAATTGGCTTTGCACCGGTATGTTCACCTGGCTTTGAATCATCTCCTTGAATTTGTTCTTGGCCAGCCAACTGGCTGTGTTCAGTAGTAGGTCTTTGGTGTCGAAGTCATAGTCTACGTCGCGCAATTTGATGGAAGCAGTCTGCGGATCGTAATAGGGGGTGCCGCGCAGGTATAGCTTGCCTACCAGCTTCTTGGTAAAGAGGCCTGCCTTGGTTTTGCCGTCCACGTCCAGCATCAGGATTAGCTGTTCACCGCTTGGGGTTATAGCGGCATCCTTTACGGTCAGCTGGCTTTTGCCATCGTCAAAGGTATAAGTTTGATTGGCTACCTGCTGCTGCATCAGGCTGCTGGCATGGGTGTAAGGCACGGTAGCGGTCAACCCGATCTGGATGTCGTCGCTCATTCTGCTGTCGATGATCAGGCGGGGCAGGTTCTTATTTACCTTTGTTTGTGGCTTGCCGTCGGTGCTCACCTGTATGAATGAGCTGATGCCGAGACGTGTATGCAAGCTGCCGTTCTGAGCGTAAAGCGGCGCCATGCGCACTTCCTGTGGGCTGACCGTGAGCCAGGCATTGAGGTTGTCGTCCAGCTTCACAGGCTGCTGTAATTGTACCCAGGTGTCAGCCACATACTGGCGCAGGTTCAGGCGACTTTGTATTTCTTTGTCCAGCTGGCGGGCGATCGTGTTCATTTGTTGCTTCATGGCTGGCTCTATGAAGCGAGCCAATCCGATCTTAAGTGGACCTAGAGTAATGTACGGTTTGGTATCGCCCCACTCAAAATTACTACTGGTGATCGTGTTGACTTTGTAATCGTCGGTGAGGCCAAAGCGGCTCTCGGTGCGCACGACCATGTCAAAAGTAGTGGCTTCAGTCTTGCTGAAAGAAGGGCAGGCCTTGCAGGGTTCCCACTGCCAGCGGCCTTTGGCGTATATCTGCAGCGGCACACTGAAGTAGAGCTTATCCTTTTCGGCACGGATGGTCATACGGCCCTTCTTGAGCACGGTCACCATCAGGTTGTCATCGTCTAAGTTGTCGTCTTTGTAAAGAGCGCCCTGTATTTCCTGGTTAAGCTTGTCTTCGATGGCCGCCAACGGAATGGAAACAGGTATGCTGATGGAAGAAAGCTTCGGCTGATAGGCAGGCGCATGCGCCACGGTAGCTGGCGGGGCTGTGGCGTTCAGACGTGCCGTACTGGAGCATGCCTGAAATGCAAGCAAGCTGCTGAGTACAAACAATATAAATACAAGTTGTAGGGTAGTGAGTCGGAACACGCGGTATAGCCTTCTAAATTATGGCGCAATATTACGACATTTGGCTGTTGACCTTACTCACTCTGAGGTTCTTTTTCAGGTTTCCTGACTAGCAGGCTGCAGAAGTCGGGTCAGCATAGCGCGAATGCCTTCTTCGGTGTCAACAATGCCGCACTCCTGAATTGTTCCTTTTAGGTAAGACGCAAAAAATGGCGTACCCGTGAGCTTGACCTCCTGACTGGATACTGGGTTTTCACTGGCACTCATGCGCGCAAACGTAATGTTGCGGTATTGCGGTTCAGAAGAGAACTTGCGAAAAGTAGGAGAAAGCTGTTTGCATACCGGGCATGCCGGGTCAGTGAATTTTACGATTACTCTTTCTTTCTCAAATATCAGCTTGCGTAGCTTGTCGTCATTTATATCAGTTACAGTCATGATTTAGTGTTTTGGGGTCGCATACCTGTTGTAGCCTTGCGACAGTACTTCTGTAACTTATAGACGTTTTGTGCAAAATATAGGTTAACTGCTGAATAAGAAAACAGCCGCCAACAAGATGCTGGCGGCTGATTGTATAAGTGTAGCTAATCTTTAATATTTATTAAAATACAAATCCAAGGCGGATTCCTCCAGTAGAGAAAGGGGAGAAACTGATGCTGTGATAACCTTTATTCTCCTCATCAGACATGTAATCATTTTTGTAGGTAGTTGTCACGTCCTTCTCCTTGCTGTACCGGATTCCTGCACCCAGTTCGAAACCTGCGTAGAAGCGGGGAGCGATATAATAGTCTACCCCAGCCAAGGCATTTAACCCGACGTTGTAGTTTGCTCTATGGCATGAATTATAATTGCTTGATGCCCATGCTCCTTTTGTAATTCGTTGCACATCCTCAGATTTAGAACCACTATAGCCGATTGGTAACTCCGCTCCGATGTAAGGCGACAACCTGTTGGTGCCCGCAAAATGCTTTTCTATACCTGGCGCGACCGTAATACCAAAAGAGGTTTGATACGCCTCGTCATCTATCTTATTGTACACATAGTTCGCCTGAGCTCCGAGTCGGTAAGCTTTGTCTGCAGCTACAAACTTTCGCACTCTGATTCCTCCTCTGTTTAAGGATATACCATGTTCGAGGTTGACAGCTACTTCAGTAGTAATGTCACCAGCTGTTGGTTTGTAGGTTTTGTTTTCAGTTTGAGCCACCTCTGAGGTCTGCGCTTGTGCTGAGAAAGCTGCAGCCAGGCAGCAGGAGAGGACTAGTAGTTTTAGTTTCATATGGATGATTTGGTTAAGTATATATAGTCAAAACCAAATACTGTGCCACATTGAATAGTTTAAGGTATAAGTATGATTAAAAATTGTTTTGAATCAACGTGCTTTATTTTAAATAACTGGTGATGAGCTAATTGTGTGCAAAATAAAGAAGGGGTGATGCTTTCGCACCACCCCTTCTTTATTTTGCAAATTGAAACATTCAGGTAGAATGCTGTAATAGCTTCAACACTACAGGGGTCCTGTATCTGAAAGTCTTTTGTTTACTACTTTTAAATTAAGCTAGTGTCTGCTCTTCTTTCATCTTCTTCAGATTGAGCAGCATGTCCTCCGTCATAGCGTCGAGGTCATAAGCCGGTTTCCAGCCCCAATCCTGCTGGGCGGCGCTGTCGTCGATGCTCTGCGGCCATGAGTCGGCAATCTGCTGACGGTAATCAGGCTTGTAGGTGATTTTGAAGTCAGGTATAAACTTGCGAATAGATTCAGTGATCTCCTTTGGTGAGAAGCTCATCGCGCTCAGGTTGTAAGAGTCGCGGATCTTTACTTGCTCAGCCGGTGCGTGCATCAGGTCCAACGTGGATTTCAGCGCATCCGGCATGTACATCATCGGCAGGTACGTGTCCTCACTCAGGAAGCATTCGTACGTCTCGCCTTCCAGAGCTTTGTGGTATATGTCCACAGCGTAGTCGGTAGTGCCGCCGCCTGGCAACGCTTTGTAGCCGATAAGGCCGGGGTAGCGGAGGCTGCGCACATCCAGACCGTACTTCTGAAAATAGTATTCGCACCAGCGCTCGCCGGCTTGCTTGCTCACACCGTAGACTGTGTTCGGGTCCATGATGGTGTGCTGCTGTGTGTTCTGACGCGGGGTGTTCGGGCCGAAAACAGCAATAGAGCTTGGCCAGTATACCTTCTGCACTTTATGCTCCAGCGACAGGTCCAGCACATTGAACAGACCCTCCATGTTCAGCTTCCAGGCAAACTTTGGGTTCTTTTCGCCGGTGGCCGACAGCACCGCTGCCAGGTGGTAGATCTGTTTGAATTTATATTTAGAAGCTAAGTCAGCCAGTACTTGTGTGTCCAGCACATCCACCTTCTCAAATGGGCCTGAGTCGCGGAGGTCAGCCTGTTTGGGGGCCGCAATGTCGGCTGCCACTACATTAGACCCGCCGTACATGTTGCGGAGCTCCAGGGTGAGTTCAGAGCCAAGTTGTCCGCAGGCGCCAATCACCAATACCGTGTCACTTGTGTTTGCCATAGTCAGATTAAATTAGTTGCACAAAGTAACCGATTTCAGGGCAATACTGAAAGTATAAGCGCAAGAATCCCAAGGGGCCTGAAATAGAAAACGCCTGCCAAAGGCAAGCGCTTCTTGCTCACTAAATTAATCTTAACCTAATATTATTTTCACCACGAACCAAAGGTATAGCGGCTAATCGGGTACTGAAATAGCCGCTGGCAGATTTAATGATTAAGTAACGCAATAGTAAAATAGAAATAATGCCAGCCTGTTTCAGGAGTGTGATTTTCTTATATTTGTTGAGCAAAAGGCCGCTGCAGGTAGCACAGTTGGCCAATTGAGCGAATATAAAACACGATTCAGGCCTGTTTCCGTACCTTTGCAGGTATAGCACACGGTCAGCGCACTATGACGTTTGAAGAGTACCTCGTTAAAAAGCGGATAAACAAGGAAGCCTTTGCGGCTGAAGACCCGGCCCGGTACCAGGCTTGGGAAAGCATGTATGCGCAGATGCATCCCAACAGCTTTTATGTGGCCGTGAAAATGTTGCTCAATAACGTGCGGCTGCGCTACCACTTGCGGGAGGAAGATGTGCCCAAGCCAGCTACCACAGCAGCGCCACGGCCAGCTGCCCGCCGCGCCGCAGCTCCTGCTCCCAAGCTTGAAGCCGAAAGCCCTGCCGCTATACCTGCCACACCCGATGTTCCACAGGAAACAATTGAGGAAAAGCCAGTTATACCTGCTGTAGCGGCTAAACCAAGACCTGTAGTACGCCGACCTGCTGCCTTGAAACCCCCAGTAGAAGGAGAGGAAGCCAAAGCAGCAGATAAACCAGCAGAAGAAACTGCTAAACCAGCGGTACCACGAGCAAGACCAGTGATCAAGCGTCCGGCGGCTCTTGCGAAATCAGAGGAACAGCCAGTTAGCGAAGAGCAGAAAACCACTGCTATACCTGAGCAGACCGCTACTTCAGAGGCATCAACTGAACCTGCTAAGCCAGCTCGACCAAGACCCGTGATGAAGCGGCCTGCCGCGCTGCAGAAGTCTCCTCAAGGGGAGGAGCAGGCTACTCCGGAAAAGCCAACCGAAGGTATAGCACCAGCAGGCGAGGCAGCCGCAGAAGCGCCAAAGCCAGCGCGTCCAAGACCGGTTATCAAAAGGCCGGCAGCCTTGCAAAAACCTGCGGAGCAACAGCAGTCGATTTCAGGTACAGAAGACCAGCCAACTGCTGAAGAAGTGGTGCCAACAGGTATAGAAAACCCGGCTCAGCCAGCCGAAGGTGCTCCGAAGCCACCCAGGCCACGGCCTGTCATCAAGCGTCCGGCTGCTTTGAGCAAAGCAGCAGCTCCGGAAGCGAAACCAGAAGAGGCAAAAAGTGCCGAGAGTGGCGTTGTTATACCTGACCCTGGTACAGATGTATCTTCAGAAGTTAAATCATCAGGTCAGACACCTCTAGCAGGAACGCCTGCTACACCTGATAATACAGCTGAACAGCCAGTGGACAAGTTGGCCGAAAACAAACCGGAAGCCGAGCCTGATGCTGCGCCGCCAGCTAAGCCGCCTCGTCCGCGACCGATCATCAAACGACCGACACCGCCAGTAACGGCTGAACCAGAGACGAGAGCAGAAGACCAGCAAGAGGATAGCCTGCCAGCAGTGGATAAGCCTGAGGAAGCAAAACCTGAGGTGCCTCCTATACCTGAAGGTCAATCGGAAAGACCGAAGCCACCATGCCCACGACCGATCATGCGGCGTCCTCCACCTAAAATAGAAGAGTAATTAGAGTCAGGTGCTATAACCTGAGCAAACAACATAAATCAAGTAACAGCCTAAAGAAGATAACCCATGTACGAAACCTTAAAACCAGATTTGGAAAAACAGCTTGCCGAGATCAAGGAAGCTGGTTTGTATAAGCAGGAGCGTATCATCACTACTCCGCAGGGAGCTGATATCGATACCACGCAGATGCAGCATGTACTGAACTTCTGTGCCAACAACTACCTGGGCCTGTCGGCTCACCCGAAAGTGATCGAGGCCGCCAAACACGCCATTGACACCCACGGTTATGGCATGAGCTCCGTGCGCTTCATCTGCGGCACGCAGGATATTCACAAAGAGCTGGAGCGCAAAATCTCTGAGTTCTTAGGCACTGAAGACACGATCCTATACGCAGCGGCTTTTGACGCGAATGGTGGCGTGTTCGAGCCCTTGTTCGACGCTGAGTCTGCGATCATATCTGATGCGCTGAACCATGCTTCGATCATCGACGGCATCCGTCTGTGCAAAGCCCAGCGTTTCCGCTACGAGCACAACAACATGGAAGACCTGGAGGCCAAATTACAGGAAGCGACGAATGCCGGTACCAAACACCGCATCATCGTAACCGACGGTGCCTTCTCCATGGACGGTACCGTAGCGCAACTCGACAAGATCGTGGCGTTGGCTGACAAGTATAAGGCCCTGATCATGATAGACGAGTGCCACAGCTCTGGCTTCATGGGCAAGACCGGTCGCGGTACGCACGAGTACCACAACGTAATGGGCCAGATCGACATCATTACCGGTACGCTGGGCAAAGCCCTTGGTGGCGCCATGGGTGGTTTTACGTCAGGCAAGAAAGAAATCATCGACATGCTGCGTCAGCGTTCCCGCCCATACCTGTTCTCCAACTCACTGGCCCCGTCTATTGTAGGCGCGTCTATCGCTGTGCTTGACTTGCTGAGCTCTACTACTGAGCTTCGCGATAAGCTGGAGTGGAACACCAAGTACTTCCGTGAGCAGATCACAGCCGCTGGTTTCGATATCAAACCAGGTGACCACCCGATTGTGCCCGTGATGCTTTACGATGCGCCACTTGCGCAGGAGTTTGCGGCCCGTATGCTCGATAAGGGTATCTACGTAATTGGTTTCTACTATCCGGTTGTTCCAAAAGGACAGGCCCGCATCCGTGTGCAGCTGTCTGCCGTGCACGATCGTGTGCATCTGGACAAGTGTATTGAAGCCTTCAAAGAGGTTGGCCGCGAACTGGGTGTAATCAAGTAAGATTGCAAATCTATCGAGGTATAGAAACAGCCGCTTCCATTGGGGGAGTGGCTGTTTTTTTTATTACCTTGTCATTATCTGGATCCACATACCTGCTATACCTATGAATAACGTTAAAATTAAGGCTGGTCAGTTGCTGCTCGGCACCGTGCTGGCCTGGTTGGTGATTTCATTTCTGGCCTATGCCACGGCAGGTATACGGGGTGAGGCAAACCTGACGGGTACGCTGCTGCAAATCACATTTTACTTCTCTATTTTACTTTCAGCAGAGGCTTACCTGAGCATGATGCTCAACCCACAATGGGTGCGTGTCAATCTGGGTATGGTACTGCTGCTTTGTGCCCCGGCACTGGCTTATTTGGCTTGGTTTGTAAGCCAGATTATTTTCGGGTAAGCTGGGTCCCTATTTCCTCAACATCAATCTCTCTCTATGTTATTCTGCTTTATCGGAAACGATCCTTTCTTCGGCTCCATCATGCTACTGGTAGTGGCTTATTATATATTAGTAGTGCTCTCGCTGCTGCACCTGATCTTCAGAACAAACTATAACCTGACAGAGCGCCTGCTTTGGATGGTCGTGCTGTGGGTAGTGCCCTTTTTTGGATTACTGGCTTACTGGGTATTTTGGAAGAAGAGACAATAACGATCATCAATCCTATATCATAAAATGAAAACAATACTAGGTATAGCTGCTATGCTGTTGCTAGCCCTGACAGGGTATGGCCAAGTTAGGTCTGCAGACAGGAAAATGTTTGCCGATACAGAAGCGAAAATAATCCAGTATAAAATGGAGGAGCAGAAAGCTTGGGATGCAGGTAACAAGCCCCTTGCTCTTGCTTACCGCGATTCGGTAAGTTACAGCATCATTGGCTCTTATATTGACAGCCATACTTTCAAAACATTAGATAATAAGAAAGTAAAACTTGAAAGCCTCAGCAAGCCGTTACTACTCACTACTTCCGCTACATGGTGCGCCGGCTGTGTTAGTGAGGTTTCTGCCCTAAACAAGGTAGCCAAAGAGTATGCAGATAAGGTAACTTTTATCGTGCTATTTCATGACACGAAAGGAGAGAAGCTTCGCAAGATGGCAAGAAAATACAATGACCAGATTTTGCTCGTTCCATCAAAAAAGATGGATGAAAACGTTCATACCTTAAATATTTCAGGCTTCAGACATATTCTGGGCTATCCAGTCAGTTATTTGGTAAACACTGAAAGAAAGATAATAGGCTTTTCAGAGGGAGCAGCTGTACCGATGACCTATACAAACGAAAAGGGGGAAAAGGTGACGACTACACAAGAAAAGGCGAATGCCATCAACTACAAAAATTTGAAAGAGCAGGTGGAGCAGCTGCTTGGCGAGTCTGCTTTGAGCTCTATAAACTAAAAAAGCCTCCGCTTAGCGGAGGCCCTTTCTATAGTTCTAAGTATAGTTCATTAAATGCGCTATGGCTATTCTTCTTTAGAAGCGTCCTGGCCTTGTTCGTCAAGGGTGATCGTACCAGTCTGACCTTCTTTGTTTGTCAGGGCGATTTCGTAAAGCACTTTCGCGTCGGCTGCGCCTTCAGCTGGCTTCACTTTATAGATATCACCTACAGTCCACTCTTTATAAGCTTCGTGATCTAGCACCGCCTTAACAGGGGCTGGAAGCTGATCTTTGGTAACTTTTTCTTTATTGTCGTTTTGAGTTTGAGTCTGAGCTTGCTCAGCAGCCTGGGTAGCTTGTGCGTTCGCATCAATTGATGTAAATCCAAGAAGGGCGATAGCGGCTGCTAGAAAAGTTACTTTTTTCATGATATGTTAGTTTAGTTCAGGTTAACATTTGTTTCGCATTGCCCTATTGGCATAACCGTGCCAAAACTGTTATTGGATGTTAAGTGGTTGACAATAAGTATTTTGTGTTTTTATCGTGTTGTGCGAAAACTGTGGAAAGTAAAATAGAGATGGGGAATCTGTTCCACACTTTGGGACGGAGCTGTACAATTTTAGCAAATGCATAGAGCTATACTGGCACCGGTGACAAACAAAAAAGCCAGCCTTAAAAGGCTGGCTTTACTGCTAGTGTAGATTATACCTAAGCCGCACTCACAGACTTCTCAGCTGGAGCGGGGGCGGTAGCTGGTTTCTGGTCTGTATCAAACAGGAAGTGATTAAGCTTCACACGCAAGTCGGCAGAGGAGAGGTTGCGGTATACCTCAGCATTGCGCACCAAGGCGATCTGACCCGTCTCCTCCGAT
Organism: Pontibacter sp. LHS2; assembly: GCF_058932845.1. Classification (NCBI taxonomy): domain Bacteria; kingdom Pseudomonadati; phylum Bacteroidota; class Cytophagia; order Cytophagales; family Hymenobacteraceae; genus Pontibacter; species Pontibacter sp. LHS2. The sequence goes on along the minus strand of NZ_JBZYWG010000003.1, from coordinate 965,869 downwards.
ACCACCAGCACCACGCTGTCGGTTACTTCGGTGAGACCAATAGCGGCACGGTGGCGCAAGCCCATGGAGGCAGGAATCTCGTTGTTCTCTGTTACCGGCAAAATGCAGCGGGCCGCTTTGATGCGATTACCCGATATGATTACGGCACCGTCATGCAGCGGACTCGTCTTGTTGAAGATCGACATCAGCAATCGCTTCGAGATCACGGCATCGATCAGGTCACCGGACTCAGCATAATATTTCAATTCAGAGCTTTTGGCAAATACAATTAGCGCACCCGTATTCTTGGCGGCCAGTGATTTAGAGGCTTCTATGAAAGGGGTAAGGCTGAGTTTCTCTACCTGGTCACGACGCCACGGAAAACCGCGGAACAGACGGTCGTTGTTAAAAGCCGTTGTCTTGCCGATGAGTAAAAGGAAGCGCCGGATCTCAGGCTGGAATACAATAATGGCCGCAAGCACACCCACGCCCATGAACTGGCCGAGGATAATACTGAGCAACTCCATGCCCGCCGCCCTTACTACCAGGTATAGCAGGTATACGGAGAGCAGTCCCAGGAAAATTTTAAGGGCTACGCTACCGGTCAGGAGCTTGTAGAGCTGGTACAGCAATACTGTAACAAGCAGGATGTCGAGCACATCCAGCAACTCAATCTCCAAAAAACCCAGTGTAAATAAAGGAATCAATGCGCTACTTTCGTGTATAGTTGGATAGTCTGTTTAGTTTCTTTTACGTCGTGCACCCGCAAAATGTCGGCGCCTTTTGCTAACGCCATGGTGTTAAGTGCTATTGTGCCGGCCAGTGCTTCAGATTGATCGATGCCCAGGAACTTGTAGGTCATGGACTTGCGGGATACTCCCACTAGTAACGGCAGTTCGAGTATACGTAGTTCCTCAAGGCGGCGCATTAGCTCAAAGTTCTGATCCACGGTCTTGGCAAAACCGAAACCCGGGTCCAGTATGAGGTCGTTTACGCCCAGGTTTTTCAGCTGCGCCACCTTGGTCTGCAGCTCGTCTATAACGTCCAGCACGAGGTCGTCATAATCTGTCAGGCTGTTCATGGTCTGCGGCGTACCGCGCATGTGCATGAGGATGTATGGCACTTGTAGTCGGGCCACCGTTTCGAACATGGCCTCATCCAGGTTGCCGCCCGAAATATCGTTGATGATCGAAGCGCCTGCCTGTATACTTGCCTCGGCCACATTAGCCCGGAAAGTATCCACTGAAATAACTGCTTCCGGAAAAGCCTGCATGATAGCCTCTATGGCAGGTATAACCCGATCCAGTTCTTCTGCTACAGCAACATCCGCAGCACCCGGACGCGAGGAATACCCTCCCAGGTCGAGAATGTCGGCGCCGTCACGCAGCATGGCTTCGGCTCGGTGCAACACTTCGTCGGGAGAGCTGAGGCGACTGCCTGCATAAAAGGAGTCAGGCGTAACGTTGAGGATGCCCATGACCAGCGGCGTATCCAGCGAAAGGATTTTTCCGCGGCAGTTAAGTGTACTTTTCCTTCGAAAAAACTTATCTTTCGATTCCAATGTTGGCGTATCTGTCAATCGTTTAAAATTAAAGCTAAAAAGTTGATTAGTCAAACACTCCAGGAATATAATCAGGTAGTAAACCGCTGCAAAGACACCTTTGTCAAGAAGACCAAAGATTACGGCACCGCCTGGCGCGTGCTGCGTTTACCATCCATCACCGACCAGATTTTTATCAAGGCCCAACGCATCCGCTCCATACAGGAGAAGGGCAAGCAGATGGTGGAAGACGACATTCGCGACGAGTTTGTAGGCATCATCAACTACTGCGTGATCGCCCTGATGCAGCTTGGCCTGCAGGAGAGTGACGAACTGACGCTATCGGCAGAGGAGGTAGAGCGCATGTATACCGAGCATATTGAGGAGAACATCAAACTGCTCAATGCCAAAAACCACGACTACGGCGAAGCCTGGCGCGATATGCGTGTGAGTTCTATCACGGATATTATCCTGATGAAGCTCTACCGCACCAAGCAGATCGAAGACAACGAAGGCCATACCCTGATCTCAGAAGGGGTAGAGGCCAACTACCGCGACATGATCAACTATGCTGTGTTTGCGCTGATTAAGCAGGGCTTTGCGGAGACGGTGAGGTAAGGTATAGGTTAGATAGAAACATACAAGTATGTCATCTCGACGATAGGAGAGATCTGAAGATTTTGATGCTAAGGCAGCGTTTCAGATTTCGCACTAATCGCGATCCCTTACCCTCTGTTCGGAATGACAGTTTAGGTTAAAATTTAAGATCAACTGATGAAAAGCGATAAACTTGCCTACGGCTCTCTTAAATACGGTCTATTGTTCTTTGGTCTTTTATTTATAACAATACCTGCCCTGAATGTTATTGATCCTGAACTGGCAACATTCAACGGCGAGCATAAAGCGATGGACTGGTTTACTTTTTCAATATTCATACTAGTTGGTTCGTTAGCGATACTTGTATTTCTGATATTTCAGGACAAGTTTGCGATGGTTGAAATAGGTAACCAAAAGATAAAAGTGATCAGAGGCAGTGAAGAAATAGAAGTAAGCTGGCTAGAGGTAGAGTCGGTAGTTTTATTGTGGTTTATTTTTCCGCCTTTATATAAACTAAAAATCAAGGAGCACGAAGATTATATTCTTTTTGCAACTGACCGCAGCGGACTAAGTGTAGGAGGTTTCACTAGAGATTTAAGTGAGATGGGCGGCTTAGTAAATAAGAAAAAAAGAGAACTAGGCATTTAGTCACAATTTTAAAACATAAACATATTCCTCTCCCCCTCCTGTTTTTAGGAGGGGGCAGGGGGGAGGTAAACCATGAAATACATCACCAAATTTTTCTGGCTCTTCGTAGGAGTGCTGTTCATCTTCTCGGGTCTGATCAAGATCAACGACCCGGTAGGCACGGCCATTAAACTGGAGGAATACTTCGAGGTATTCGCCCACGACATTTCACCTGTATTTCTGACGCTGGTACCAGCGGCTTTGTTTCTATCCATTTTCCTGAGTGCGGCCGAGATCGTGCTGGGTGTGGCGCTGCTTATCCGCTGGAAGCTCAAGGAAGTGTTGTGGCTGCTGCTGGCCATGATCGTGTTCTTCACTTTCCTGACCTTCTACTCAGCCTACTTCAACAAAGTGACCGATTGCGGTTGCTTCGGCGATGCCATCAAGCTCACACCTTGGGAGTCGTTCACCAAAGACATTGTGCTGTTGGTGATGATCATTTGGCTGCTGCTTTACAAGCGCTACCTGCAGCCAATCGTGCAGCCAAAAGTGGGAGCAACCGTAACAGCGCTCACTGCTTTAATCTCGGTGGGCATCGGCTGGTACGCTTACGAGCACCTGCCTTACGTTGATTTCCGCGCTTATAAAATAGGGAATAACATACCTGCGCTCATGAAGCCATCGGCTCCACTGCGCTATAAGTACGTGATGGTGAAAGACGGTCAGGAAGAAGAGTTCGAAGACTACCCGATGGACGAGGCCTACACCTTCAAGGAAATGGTAGCGATCAACCCGGAGGACGGCCCGAAAATCACTGACTTCAATGTGTGGAACGACGAGGGCGACTTCACGCAGGAGATTCTAAGCGGCAAGAAATTGCTGGTGATCGTGCACAATGTGGACAAAGCTAATCGCAGCAACATGGCTCAGATCATCCAACTAGTGCAGGAAGCCGAGCAACAAGGTATAGCCCCTGTGGTGATCACTTCGTCTGGCCGGCAGGAGTTTGAGGCCTTCCGCCACGAGGTTGGTTTGGCGGCTCCTTACTTCTTCGGTGACGGCACCGTGCTTAAAACCATGATGCGCTCCAACCCCGGCACCATGCTGCTGCAGGACGGCACCGTGAAAGGCATGTGGCACCACAACGACACACCAGAAGTGTCGGAGCTTGTGAGTTTGCTGTAAGAGACCCGTCTATACTTTGGCTTTGAACACACAGCGCATTTTCCTGATCGGTATGATGGGGGCCGGTAAGACCACACTAGGCCGTGAGCTGGCCGAGCGGCTGGGCTATACCTTTGTAGACCTCGACGACTACATCGAACAGCGGGAAGGCCAAACAATTCCGCAGCTGTTTGAGGCAGGAGGGCAAGACTACTTCCGGCAAAAAGAACGGCAGGCACTGGAAGCGGTAGTGCAGGAATTTGAGCAGTCTGTTATCGCTACGGGCGGCGGAGCACCCTGCTTCTTTGACAACATGGATTATATCAACCAGCACGGCAAAAGCGTTTTTCTGGATGTGCCAGCAGGTGAAATTGCCCGGCGTTTGCTGTTAACAGACCTGAATCAGCGTCCTCTGTTAGCTCAGAAAAATGAAGCGGAACTAAAGGATTTCATAGTCAGAACATTAGCTGAACGCATCAGTTTTTACAAAAAGGCCAGGTTTACATTATCGGGAAAAAGGTATAACATTGAACGATTAGAATCGTTAGTTAAACCATAATCAAAACTCCTCGTTACCGCATATGTATTGCAGCGGATAAATACATACGCTATACCTAATATTTGACTAATTTTGCAGTTGAAATCCGTCTTTAGCAAAACCTGACTATGAAACCCAATCACAAAGGACAAGCCCAGATATTCCAAAACCCTGTGTTGGAAAGACTGACCCGTACCCACATTGCACTGCCTATTTCCATTTTTATCGTCATTGCCATCGGACTGATCTATTACGGCATCACGTATAGCTTCATCAATGTGCTGGAGGCGATCGGATTTTTTCTGCTGGGCTGGCTTATCTTCTCTCTGATCGAGTACTGCGCGCATCGTTTCGTATTTCACATGGAAACCGACACGCCAATGAAGGAGCGCATTCAGTATACATTCCACGGTAACCACCACGAGTACCCGAAAGACAAAGAGCGCCTGGCGATGCCGCCGATCGTGAGCTTGTTCATCGCTTCGTTTTTCTTCTTTGTGTTCAAGCTGATCTTTGGGCAGTTTGTGTTCGGTGTAGTAGCCGGTCTGCTGTTTGGCTACGCGCTATACCTGTTTGTGCACTATGCCGTGCATGCCTACGCACCGCCTAAGAACTTCTTGAAGCAACTCTGGATACACCACAGCATTCACCACTATAAAGATCCGAATGTAGCCTATGGCGTATCATCTCCGCTTTGGGACTACATACTGGGCACTATGCCGAAGCGCTCAGGATCAAAATAATTTCAGATGCTATAAAATCAAAAAGGGAGCCGATTGGCTCCCTTTTTTTTGTGTTAGGTATTAAAGTTTATCTTCTGAATCGGCTAAACAGCCAGCCTACCAGGGCCACGATCAGAACGATGATGATGAGTGCGGTCCACATACCAGCTTTAAAGATGTCGGCAATGACGTCACAACTAGTCATCGTGACAGCCATCAATACGAAAAGGACTGGCAGATATAGTCTTATATTTTTCATAGTCTTAGTTAGTTTAGGTTATAGCTCAGCATTATACGCTATCATAAAGCGTGCGGCTGTGGTTAATATGACGAAATTGTCATATATATAAGATACTTGCTTTTGTGAGAAAAGGTTTGCTTGAGAGGAAGTAGGGCGCTTGGGGAAGATCATCAGTCTTTTCTTAACCTAAGGCATATCATATGAGTAAACACATGAAAACGTCTTCATGTTTATAAAGCGTCAATTCCTTAATGCTGGATTTCTACAATTTCATTAAGCGGTTTGCGGCGGCGGTATTCCTTGTCCTCTTCGCTTACTTGCTAATAAGTCAAGGTTACTTTTTCCTGCTGGTGTTTTCGGGCATTCTGCTTGCCGTGCTCTTCAGTGGTTTGGCTGAGTGGGTGGTCAAGAAAACAGGAATGAAGCGTTGGGTGGCACTACTGCTGTCAGTGCTGCTTTTCTTTGGCTTGATCATAGGGGCCTTTTGGCTACTGGCACCTACTATGGCAGAGCAGGTAGGCCAGATGCGGGAAACCTTACCTAAGTCCATTGAGCAGCTGCGGAACTGGCTAAGCGAGCGAGGCTGGGGGCAACGGGTTGAGGAGGAACTGCCCGATAGCTTTAAAAGCGCACTGCCAGCGCAGGATGATCTTATCTCGCAGGTTACCGGTGCTTTTTATACGACGCTAGGATTTCTTGCCGATCTGGTGATAGTGGTTATCACAGCCTTATTCCTGGCCTCAAACCCGACCCTCTATACCCATGGTCTGACCAGGCTGTTTCCCGTCCATAAGCGGACCCGTATACTCGAGGTGCTTGACAAGTGTTATGAAACCCTGCGGAAATGGCTGGTGGCCATGCTGCTTGCTATGACGATGATTGGTGTCAGCACTGCCATTGGCTACAATCTTATCGGACTTCCCCTGGCATTTGCTTTGGCCTTCATCGCCTTTCTATTCGCATTTGTGCCTAATATAGGTCCCTGGCTGGCTGGCGTGCCCGCTGTGCTCATTGGTCTGACAGAAGGAGGGCAGATGGCACTTTATGTGATCCTGATCTATGGCGGTATTCAGATGGTGGAAAGCTATGTGATTACCCCCATTATATTTAAACGGACAGTGGACTTGCCGCCAGCACTTTTGCTGTTCTTTCAAGTGCTGCTTGGCCTACTATTGGGTGCGTTAGGGCTATTGCTGGCTGCGCCTATACTGGCTGTTCTGATGGTGATGGTACAGGAGTTGTATATAAAGGATGTGCTAGAAGAGAAAAGGAAATAAAAAAAGCCACTTGCAGTTTTACCTGTAAGTGGCTTTTTGCTCTCCCTCCTGGGCTCGAACCAGGGACCCTCTGATTAACAGTCAGATGCTCTAACCGACTGAGCTAAGGAAGAGTGTTTCGGTTATCTTCGCTGGCGATGTGCTGCCGTTGAATTATGATGCAATATTACGGTGCTTTTCGAGATTATGCAAGTCCTGTCCAAAAAAAATCTTCACACAAGACGTAAATTTCTGGGTATCAATCTAAAAAAATTAATTCATGATATGGAGCAAAGAGCCGTTGAGCGCCGTTCGGTATTGCCTAAGTCCATAAACAGCCGGTCCGGTCATCACACCACCCTGAAAGTTGAATTGGGAGCCGCAGCATTTATCATTTATAAACAGATTGGACTGATCCACTTCTACACGACCACAAGGAGTGGCAGCTGTTGGGTCGTAGGTGCAGGCCCGCTCGAAGGCAAGGTATAGGTTGGCGTTCTGGCGCACCACGATGATGCCTTTGTAGCCACCATCCAGGTATGCGTAACCGCCGTCCTGCCGCAGGCGTGGGTAGAGTTGGCTGTTGACATTGATTTGCTCACTCACCGGTACGTTAGGTATACCTGGTCCCTGGTTGTTATCGCTGCAGGAAGCAAACAGGAATAAGGCCAGCAGGTAGAAAAGCCTACTGATAATCGTAGAAGCCTTTGCCTGATTTGCGGCCGTGGTGGCCAGCGTCCACTTTCTGCTGCTGTATGCGGCTCGGTCTGAATTTTGAGTCATAATGGAAAGCCTCAAACATAGAGGAAGTAACAGAGTAATTGGTGTCTACGCCGATCAGGTCCATCAGTTCGAAAGGTCCCATCTTGAAGCCACTGGCCTGCATGAGGCGGTCTATACCTTTGGCATCAGCCACACCTTCCTCCAGTAGTTTCAACCCTTCCACATAGAAGTGGCGCGCTACCCGGTTCACGATAAAGCCCGGAGCGTCTTTAGCCATCACTGGTTTCTTATCCAGTTTCAGGGCCAGTTGCTTAATGGTTTCAGCTACTTCCGGTGATGTGGCAGCCCCTGAAATCACTTCGACCAGCTTCATGATGTGAGCCGGATTGAAGAAGTGCATGCCCACGACACGCTCTGGGTTAGGTATACCTGACGCAATACGTGTGATCGGTATAGACGACGTGTTGGAAGCGAAAATGGTGTCTGGCGTATTGACAGCATCCAAATCCTTGAATATACTTTGCTTCACTTCAAGGCGCTCTACCACGGCTTCTATGATAACGTCGCAGCTCAGCTGCAGCGTATCGCCGGTATAAGATAAGTTCTCCAGTGTCGCCTGTTTATCAGCTTCGGTTAGTTTACCGCGTTCTATCCCTTTGTCGAGGTTCTTGACGGTGGTGGCTTCTGCTTTCTGCAGCACCTGCGCATTGATGTCGAACAGGATGGTCTTATACCCAGCCTGCGCACAAATTTGCGCAATGCCCTGGCCCATCGTGCCGGCACCTATTATCCCTATCGTCTTGATATCCTCGAATTTCATAGTTCTGATTTTTAATTTTGTGAATGAGTGAAGGAGCTATTCCATATCGTAAGAGGGCAAGCTTCTATAGGCCTCAATTGAGATTTACAATTGAACAATTAAATCAATATCTAAATCAAAACATTCACTCAATCACCAACTCACTCATGAACTCAATTATTAAATTACTCCTTTAAACTGGCGGAGGAAGCGCACGTCGTTTTCGGTGAACAAGCGCAGGTCTTTGATCTGGTAGCGGAGCATCGTGATGCGCTCGATGCCCATGCCGAATGCAAAGCCTGAGTATACTGTAGAGTCAATGCCGCAGTTTTCGAGTACGTTCGGGTCAACCATGCCGGAGCCACCAATCTCAACCCAGCCAGACTGCTTACAGATGTTGCAACCTTCGCCTTTGCAGATCAGGCAGGAAATATCAATCTCGGCGCTTGGCTCCGTGAACGGGAAGAACGATGGGCGGAAACGGATCTTGGTCTCCTGCCCGAACATCTCCTTGGCGAAGTAGTAAAGCGTTTCTTTCAGGTCTTTGAAGCTCACCCCTTTATTCACATACAAGCCCTCTACCTGTTGGAACACCATGTGTGCACGGGCCGAAATGGCCTCGTTGCGGTATACGCGGCCCGGCATGATGCTGCGGAGTGGCGGCTGGTTGTTTTCCATCAGGCGTACCTGCACGTTGGAGGTATGGGTACGCAACAGCTTGTCGCGGTCTTCGCTCAGGAAAAAGGTGTCCTGCATCTCGCGGGCCGGGTGGTTTTCCGGGAAGTTCAGGGCCGTGAAGTTGTGCCAGTCGTCCTCAATCTCGGGTCCGTCGGCCACGTTGAAGCCGATGCGCTCGAAAATGCGCACGATCTCAGCACGCACCAGCGAAAGCGGATGGCGAGTGCCCAGTGTGTTAGGTACAGGAGGTAACGTAAAGTCAAAAGCGTTTTCGGCTTCAGAACCGGTGCTGGCATTGGCCAGTTGCTCCTGCGCTTCGTCGAAACGGGCCTGGGCCTTGTTCTTGAGTTGGTTCAGTTCCTGACCCACCTGACGGCGCTGTTCTGGCGCTACTGATTTCAGATCATCAAAAAGGGCAGCGATAGCCCCTTTGCGGCCAATGTACGCTATTCTGAATTGCTCCAAATCGGCAGCGCTACTAAGCGGCGCAGCCTCTATCTCTTGTGCTACTCTCTGTATATTCTCAACCATAGTATGCAAAGATAATAAATTGCGAAATTTAGCGGTTGTTTTGGCCTTATAAATCAAATCATCGACTTTGAAGCTGGGCCGGTTCTTTCTTCTCTTGTTGTCATCCTGTAAGGATCTTAGTAAATATGGCCCCTACCCCCGCAAGTAGCAAAGGCTTGGCCTCCCGGGGGTAGGGGCCATATTTTTCAACCTGGTTTCTTCACAGAATGACAAAAAGGTTTGGACCATATTCTCAAAGAGTGAATTAATAAACTAATTTGCTTTACCGACGCAAACCGGCCGTTTACCGACTTCTGTCCAGAGGTAGCCTAAAAGCCATTGAGCTGTGCTAGCGCTTGTTATACCTTTGGTACAGAAATTAAAACTAAACGAAATAAGACCATGAAAAATCAAAACTATAATAGAGGCGGTTCCGGCAAAATGGCTGGGGTGTTCCTCCTGATGGTGGGTGTGCTGTTGCTCACTGCCAAAATGGGCATTTTCTTTCTTCCGGGCTGGGTGTTCTCCTGGCCAATGTTCCTGATCGCGCTGGGCCTGTTCCTGGGCTTTAAGCACTCGTTTCAGAAACCAAGCTGGCTTGTGCTCATCGTTATCGGAGGCGTGTTTCTGCTCGACAGACACTTTTTCCTTGATATCAACTTAAAGCTGTATTTCTGGCCAATCCTGATCATCGGACTGGGGCTGTGGCTAATCATGAAGCCTAAAAAGCGTAACCCTTGGGAAAACCAGGTGGGTCCGGTCCCCAACCCAAGACCAGAAGATACGCCTGGTTATTACACGGACCCCGTGAATGGAGCCTATCCCGGCGGCTATACCGACTACACCGGCGATGAAGCTTATACCTCGGACGGTTACAGTAGCGCAACGAACGAGGCGACATACGGGCCTGAAGATCGCATTGACAGTGCGGCAGTGCTCGGAGGGATAAAAAAAAACATCGTCTCTAAGAACTTCAAAGGGGGCGAAGTGGTGAGTGTGTTTGGTGGCACGGAGCTTAACCTGATGCAGGCTGACATACAGCACCCGATCGTACTCGAGGCTACCCAGATTTTCGGGGGCACTACCCTGATCATCCCGCCGCACTGGCACGTCAAGTCCGACGAGATGGTGGCCATACTGGGCGGGATTGACGACAAGCGCCCGGCCATGCCACAGGGTTATGATCCGAACAAAGTGCTGATTCTCAAAGGCACCACCCTCTTTGGCGGCTTGAGCATTAAGAGCTACTAATGGAGGGGGTAGCTTCACAGGTGCGCCTGGTGCTGCTATACCTTGGCTGGGCCTTGCTCTGGTCACTGGTGCAGGTACTAGTGCTTTGGCCAACGGGCTTTGGGTGGCGCATTGTCGTGGTAGACGCTTTCCTCACTAATCTGGTGCTGGCCATTGGCGGCTTTGCCATGGGTACGGGCTTGCGCTATTACCAACCCAGCTTACGACAGGCCGGTTACCTGTTGGGCTGGAGCCTCGGATTGGCAGGTATAAGCGCTACCATCTTTTACTGGAGCTCCCATACCCTGTTTGAGAACAAGGTGCTTTACCTAAGCTTTGTGAATAGTACCCTGGCCGTGCGGGTGGCTTTTAATTGGCTGATGCTGCTCCTGATGCTTCTCCTGACCTGGCTCTGGTTTTATACCCGTGAGCTGCAGGAAGCCGAGAAGCGCAAGGCGGCCACCGAGAAACTGGCCCGTGAAGCTGAGCTCTATAACCTACGCCAGCAACTGCAGCCGCACTTTCTGTTCAACAGCCTCAACTCCATCAGCGCTTTGGCCGTGAGTCGACCGGAACAGGCCCGCACCATGGTGCAGCAGCTCTCGGATTTTCTGCGTGGCACCCTGCGCAAGGACAATAACCAACTAGTGCCGCTGGCAGAGGAACTGAAGCAACTGCAGCTATACCTGGACATTGAGAAAGTACGCTTCGGGCATAGGCTGCAGGTAGAGGTAGAGGCCACCGAGGAAAGTCAAAGCATGAAGCTGCCTGTCCTGTTGCTGCAGCCGGTCGTGGAAAACGCCATCAAGTTTGGGCTCTACGACACGGTGGGGGATACGGCAATAAAGGTGAAAGCGACTACTGCAGATGGCTACCTGACCATCACGACACAGAACCCCTATGACCCGGCCACGAGCCAGCCCCGCAAGGGCACCGGCTTCGGGCTCGACTCAGTCCAGCGCAGGCTATACCTGCTGTATGCCCGGCAGGACCTGCTGCGCACCAATCAACAAGACCATCAGTTCACCACAACCATCAAGATACCCCAGCACTATGAAAAAATGCCTGATAATAGATGACGAACCGCTGGCCCGCAGCATCGTGGCCGAGTACCTGCAAGCCTACCCGGAACTAGAAGTAGCGCAGGAGTGTGGTGACGGATTCGAGGGTGTAAAGGCCATCATGCAGCACCAGCCTGACCTGATCTTCCTTGATATCCAGATGCCCAAGATCAACGGCTTCGAGATGTTGGAACTGGTAGAGCAGGCTCCTGGCGTCATCTTCACCACTGCCTTTGACGAGTACGCCATCAAAGCATTTGAAACCAATGCCGTGGACTACCTGCTCAAGCCTTTTAGCAGAGATCGCTTCGATGCGGCCATACGCAAGTGGTTGCAGAGTCAGGCAGCGGCACAGACTATACCTGCGACCACTGCGCTGGAGGAAGTAACCGGGAAGCAGCCCGAGGAACAGCACCGCATTGTGGTACGGGCCGGCAACAACATCCGGATCATACCTGTGGGCGATGTGCTATACCTGGAGGCCTACGACGATTATGTGAAGATCCATACCCGTGACGGCGTGTTTTTAAAGAAGAAGACCATGGGCTACTATGAGAAGGCGCTTGACCCGAAACAGTTTGTACGGGTGCATCGCTCCTATATCATGGCGCTGTCGCAACTTACCCGCATCGAACCTTTCGAGAAGGACAGTCACGTGGCCCTGCTGCGCAACGGTGAGCGCATCCCACTGAGTAAGAGTGGCTATACCCGACTAAGAAGTGTGCTGGGCATATAGGTATACCTATCCTATAACTCGTTGCGCATCTCACTATACCTTATGCCAATGACTGTTCGGCAGTAGAATTTGCTGATTCGAATCAGGTTTTATACTGTTCGTCTAAATTGTTTTTACCTAAGTAAAAAAACTGACAATTTTGTCTTCAGCTGTTTGACACCCTTTGCCACTTGCACATCAAACATTCACTAAGTAATTCTGTTAAATCATGGTGGAAACTTTCGAAATAAAAAACGTTTCCTTAGTTTTGCAGCGGAATTATGAAGATGGAAGAAGCAACATCACAACAACTGACTGTAAAAGAGAAAATTGCGCAAGAGGCCTTCGTGCTCTTCTGCCAGCGTGGTATCAAGAGCGTGTCGATGGATGATATAGCGCAGCACCTCTCCATGTCTAAGAAAACCATTTACAAGTGGTATAGCAACAAAGACGAGGTGGTGCATTTTGCTACTAACAACTATCTGCTGTCAGTAAAGGCAGACTGCGACCAATGCCAACGTGAAGCCCCCAATGCCATTGAAGAGCTGTGGTCAGTAATGGATACCACGCGTCGCATTTTCGCGAACATTCACCCCGCTATTTTTCATGACCTGCAGAAGTACCATGCCAGTGCCTGGAGGCTGTGGCAGGAGTACAAGAGCCAGTACCTGCTAGAGCAGATTAAAGCTAATCTGGAGCGGGGCATGGCGGAAGGGCTCTTTCGCAAGGAGCTCGATGTGGAGGTAGTAGCCCGTTTGAGGCTGGCCCAGATTGAGGTGCCTTTTGACGCGACCATGTTTCCGCGGCACCAATTTGAGGTGCTGCCTGTGCAGATGATCAGCTTAGAATGCTTCATGCTCGGCATCGCCACGCTGAAGGGACACAAGATGATCAACGACTACAAGCAAATTACAGAAGAAGAATAATCGTTCACACCTTTCCAATTATGAAAAAACACATCAGCCTGTTACTGACTCTAGTTGTCGTGGTGAGCTCCTTTGAGGTGCTTGCGCAGGGGTCGCCGCAGGCTTTCAGTCTGCAACAGAGTATAGACTACGCCCTGCAGAACCGCGCAAGTCTGAAGATGGCCCGCAATCAGCAGGATATCGACAAAGCCAAAGTAGGAGAGATCCGGTCGATGGGCTTGCCGCAGATCAATGCCGCTGCTGACCTGGGCAAAAACGTGATTCAGCAGAAGAGCTTCCTGCCTGCCGAGTTTTTCCAGGATCCCGATAACCCGAACGCGCCGGAGCCAGGCACTTTCGTGCCCGTAGTATTTACGCCGCAGTATACAGGTAATGCCGCAATCACGGCAAGCCAGCTGCTTTTCGACGGCTCATACCTGATCGGCCTGAAAGCCGCTAAAACCTATACCGAGCTCTCGCGCAAAACCACTGAACAGAACGAGATTGAAGTAGTGGAGCAGGTGACCAAAGCCTACTACAGTGTGTTGGTGAGCCGGGAGCGCATGGAGCTTCTCAACCAGAACCTCTACCGCCTGGACACGCTCCTGAAGCAGACACAGGTGATGTTTGAACAGGGCGTGGCTGAAAAGCTGGATGTGGATCGCCTGCGTGTGACCTACAACAACCTGAAAGTAGAAAAGCAGAAGACAGAACGCTTGCTTACACTAGGTGAGGACCTGCTCAAGTTTCAGATGGGTATGCCGCAGAGAGAGCAGCTATTGTTAACTGATAGCCTAAGTGAAGTCCAGGTTGATATGGCCAAGACGAACCGAAACGGCTTCAATTACAGCAATCGCATTGAGTACTCTGTGCTGGAGACGCAGCGCGACCTGGCCATGCTGAACCTGCGCAACATTCGTTCCGGCTATCTGCCGAAGCTATACCTCAACGGTCGCTACGGCTACGTGGCTGCCAACAATGACTTCAGTGAGATTACCCGCACCCGCAACTGGTTCGATTTTGCTTATGTGGGCCTGGGCCTGCAGCTGCCGATCTTCGACGGCCTGCGCAAGCACTACCAGGTACAGCAGTCCCGCCTGACGCTCGAAAATGCCAAACTTGGTTTTGAGAGTCTGGAACAAGGTATAGACTTAGAGCTGGAGCAGGCCTCCACAGACCTGACGAACTCACTCGACGTACTGGCATCACAGCGCGAGAATCTGGAGCTAGCCGAAGAGATCGCCCGCGTATCCAAGATCAAGTTTCAGGAGGGCGTAGGCTCTAACCTGGAGGTGGTGACCGCCGAAACCGACCTGCGCCAGGCCCAGACCAACTACTACGCTGCCATGTATGATGCCCTGATCGCGAAAGTGAACCTCGACAAAGCCACTGGCACCCTACTTACAAAATAAAACACCCGAAAAAAGATTTACACACGACTGATCATGAAGAAGATATTTGGATTTTCATCGCTGGCCTTGTTTCTAAGCCTGGCCGCCTGCAACCAGGGCAATGACAAAGAGGCGCAACTGGCTGAACTGAAAAAGCAGCAAACTGAACTGCAGGAGCAGATCGCCCAGTTGGAGACAGAGCTTAAAGCAGAGGGCAAGGGCGGACCGGTTGAGAAGAAGACCGTGCCGGTAACCGTAGCGCAGGTGCAGCAGGATACCTTCCGTCACTACCTGGAGGTGCAGGGCCGTGTGGACTTTGACCAGAACGTACTGGTAAGCGCCAAAGTGCCGGGCGTGCTGACAAGCGTACGTGTGAAGCGTGGCGATAAAGTAACCAAAGGACAAACCATGGCGACCATAGACGCACAGGTACTGGAGCAGAGCATCGCTGAGGTACGCACTCGTTTGGAGTTGGCTAATGTGGCCTACGAGCGTCAGAAAAACCTCTGGGATCAGAAAATCGGAACCGAAATGCAGTTTCTGACAGCCAAAAACAACAAAGAGGCCCTGGAGCGCAACCTGGCTACCCTGCAGCAGCAGCGTGACCAGTACAACGTGAAAGCCCCTGTGAGCGGCGTGGTGGATAATGTAATCCCGAATGCAGGGGAGGCTGTGTCACCAGGTGTGGGCATCATTCGGGTAGTGAATACCAATGGTACGAAGATCGTGGCGGAAGTGTCAGAGGCTTACCTGGCTAAGATCAACAAAGGCGACGAAGCCCTGGTACGCTTCCCTGACCTGAATCAGGAGATAACAGCCACTGTGGATGTGGTAAGCCGCTTCATTAACCCAAGCAGCCGCACGTTCATGATCGAGCTACGTCCGAAGAACGTGAAAGTCGAATTGCGCCCGAACCTGGTGGCTGTAGTACGCATACAGGACTATCGCAAAGAAGACGCCATCATTATACCTGTGAACCTGGTGCAGCGCGACGAAAACTCGCAGTACGTGTACGTGGCCCAAAAGCAGGGAGAGCGCTATGTGGCTACCCGCAAAGAGGTAGAGACTGGCGTGAACTACCAGGGACAGGTAGAGGTGCTGAAAGGACTGACGGCACAAGACTACATCATTACAGCAGGATACCAGAGTGTGAACGAGGGGCAGCCGGTTGTTTTCAACCAGGAGCGTATCGCGCAGCAATAACCTTTTAAGCAGCAAACTATGAAATATTTCAAGCCGACCAATTGGTCTATTGATAATAGGACGAGTATTTACATCATTACCCTGATCATCGCGGTATGGGGTATCTTCTCGTATATCACGCTTCAAAAAGAAAACTTCCCTGACATCGTGATTCCAACGGTGTTTGTGGGTACGGTATACCCGGGCACATCGCCGGCCGATATCGAGAGCCTGGTGACCCGCCCTATCGAAAAGCAGCTGAAGGCTATTTCGGGTGTGAAAAAGGTGACATCCAACTCGATTCAGGACTTCTCAATGATCACGGTCGAGTTTAACACCGACGTGGATGTGGTAGAGGCGAAGCAACTGGTGAAGGACGCGGTGGACAAGTCCCGCACCGACCTGCCAACTGACCTCGACCAGGACCCGAACGTGCAGGAGGTGAACTTCTCGGAGTTCCCGATCATGTACCTCAACGTGTCGGGCAACTACAGCCTCGATCGCCTTAAAAAGTACGCTGAAGACATACAGGACCGCATTGAGTCACAGCCCGAGATTACCCGCGTGGACATGGTGGGTGCTCTGGACAAGGAGGTGCAGGTGAACGTAGACCTCTACAAGATGCAGGTAGCGCAGGTGACTTTCGCCGACATCAAGCGGGCTATTTCTTCTGAGAACGTCACTGTGTCTGGAGGCAATATCTCGGTAGGCGAGATGAAGCGCTCTGTGCGTGTGGTGGGTCAGTATACCGACCCGAACAAGATCGGGGACATTGTAGTAAAGTCGCTGAGCGGTGCCAACATCCAGCTCAAAGAGATCGCTGAGGTAAAAGAAGGCTTTGAAGAACAGGAAAGCTTTGCCCGTCTGGATAACGCGCCCGTAATCACGCTCAACGTGATCAAGCGAAGTGGCGAGAACCTGATACAGGCCTCTGACAACATCCACGAGATGGTAGAGGAGATGCAGGCCAACGTGCTGCCAGCTGACCTCAAGATCACGATTACAGGTGACCAGTCCACACAGACGCGTCATACCCTAAATGACCTGATCAACACGATCATCATCGGTTTCGTGCTGGTGACCCTGATCCTGATGTTTTTCATGGGTACGACCAATGCCATTTTTGTGGGCTTGTCGGTTCCGATCTCCATGTTCATCGCCTTTATGCTGATGCCAGTGCTGGGCTTCTCGCTCAACATGATCGTGCTTTTCTCGTTCCTGCTGGCATTGGGTATTGTGGTGGACGATGCCATTGTGGTAATCGAAAACACGCACCGTATCCTACACCAGTCCAATCTGGGAATTATCAAGTCAGCAAAACTGGCCGCCGGCGAGGTATTTATACCTGTACTAGCCGGTACGCTTACTACGGTGGCTCCATTCCTGCCATTGGCCTTCTGGCCAGGCATTGTGGGTAAGTTTATGTTCTTCCTGCCGATCACGTTGATCGTGACACTGATGGCCTCGTTGCTGGTAGCCTTTATCATTAACCCGGTGTTTGCGGCTTCTTTCATGAAGAAAGAGCATGCGCAGGAAGCTGATATCGCACCACGTGCCCGCCGCAACTTCTGGTTGCTGGTTGGTGGTGCTGCGTTGGTAGCTATCGTGGGCTATATGGCCGGCTGGTATGGTACGGCCAACCTGATCATGCTGGCTGTGGTGCTGGTACTGCTCAATCGCTTCGTGTTCCGCCCAATGATTCACGGATTCCAGAATAATACGCTGCCACGTTTCATGCGCGGCTATGAGCGCCTTTTGCGCTGGATGCTGATGGGTAGACGCCCTGTTTGGATGTTCCTGAGCATGTTTGTGCTACTTATTTTCTCTATTTTTCTAACTAGTGTACGAGCGCCTAAAGTAGTATTCTTTCCGGATTCTGATCCGAACTTCGTGTATACCTACATCAGCATGCCGGTCGGTACTGATCAGCTTGTGACTGACTCGGTTACGCGTGAAGTAGAGAAGCGCATCAACCGTGTGATCGGTACGGATAATGGCGATGTGGAATCGGTTATTTCCAATGTGGCGATTGGCGCCGGCGACCAGAATGACCGCAGCGTGACCGCACAATCTCACTTAGGGAAGGTTACCGTAGCCTTCGTTGAGTATCAATACCGGACCGGCGAGCGCAGCTCGCAGGCGTACATGAACGAAATACGCGATGCGGTGCGCGGTATACCGGGTGCCAACATCACGGTAGACAAAGAGCAGAACGGTCCGCCAGTGGGTAAGCCGGTGAGCATTGAGATAGCTGGCGAAGACTTTGAAGGGCTGGTGGCTTTGTCAAAACAGGTGCAGACCTACATCGAGCAGCAGCAGATCGGCGGTATAGAAGAACTTCGCAGTGACCTGGAAGACAGCAAGCCGGAGATCATTATCAACATTGATCGGGAACGTGCCAACCGCGAAGGCATTAGCACCGGGCAGATAGGTATGGAACTGCGCACGGCCATCTTCGGAGACGAGGCCTCCAAGTTCAAACTGGACGAAGAGGAGTACCCGATACAGGTGCGCTATGCAGAGCCTTACCGCAAGAACATCGATGCATTGCTGGACATGCGCATCACATACCGCGACATGAACAGCGGGCAGGTACGCCAGATCCCGCTTTCGTCGCTGGCAGACATTGAGTACGGTACTTCATACGGAGGTATTAAGCGCAAGAACCTGAAACGAGTGGTAACACTGGAGTCGAACGTGCTGGACGGGTATAATGCGAACGAAGTGGTGCAGAGCATCGGTAGTTCGCTGCAGAACTTTGAAACGCCGGAAGGTTACGAGATCAGCATGGGCGGACAGCAGGAGGAGCAGGAAGAAACTGCCAACTTCCTGATGATTGCCCTGGTAGCGGCCTTCCTGATTATCTTCCTGGTGCTGGTGACGCAGTTCAACTCCATCTCGAAGCCGTTCATCATTCTGTCAGAGGTGCTATTCAGCATCATCGGCGTATTGCTGGGCTTCTCCATCTTCGGAATGGACATGTCAGTGGTAATGACCGGTGTGGGTATTGTGGCACTGGCAGGTATCGTGGTGAAAAACGGTATCCTGATCGTGGAGTTCACAGACATGCTGATAGAAGAAGGACGTGATCTGAAAGAGGCGATCGTGGAAGCAGGCAAGACGCGTCTGAACCCGGTATTGCTAACGGCCACGGCGACTATACTAGGCCTGATACCATTGGCGTTAGGTATAAACCTGAACTTCTATACCCTGTTCACGGAGTTCAAAGCGAACTTTTTCATGGGTGGTGATAGTGCCGCCTTCTGGGGGCCATTGGCTTGGACGATCATCTTTGGCTTGGGTTTTGCAACGGTCATCACATTGCTGATTGTGCCTGTGATGTACCTGCTGAACGAAAAATTGCGAGCCAAATTGAAAGGTGAGCGCAAACCAGCCGGAGCTGTGAAGATTATGGGGCAGGAAGAGGCCGCAGTTAATGGAAAAGTAGTGAGAGAATACACCTTATAAATATATGATTGCAACAACAGACAAGACTATTGAGCGTGAGGTTATCCGCATCATTAGCAAAACTAAGGAGATAAGACCTGCACGACTGCAGGCAAATGCCCGTCTGGAAAAGGATTTCGGCTTTGATGTGGTGGATGTAGTGGATATCATCCTGGAGCTGGAGAAAAATTTCCACATCACTATTCCGGACGAAGTGCCTATTAACACCGTAGGTGACTTTGTGGACTTTGTAGCATCACACGCTATGCAGAAAGCCAGCTAAGCGCATTTGTAGGTATAAAAGTGAAGCGGCCCGGGTCTTGACCCGGGCCGCTTTTTATTTGGTGCAACAACGGTGCTTACAGGATGTGCTGTCCTATGTGGCTGTTGTTATGCGTATGTTTTCAAAAAGTGTAGTAAGCGTTCTGTCGATAAGCGAGCTGTTTAGTAAATAGAAATGCGGTAGGCTTTTAACTTCTGGTCGAGCGCCTTGGAGTTGGGGCAAACCTGGTCGAGCAATGCCCAGAAACCTGGCCCATGGTTTTTCTCGATGGTATGCGCCAGCTCGTGCAGGATCACATAGTCGCTGAGCGAGTCAGGCAGGCGCATCAGGTGCAGGTTCAGGTTGATGTTATTGGTGTGTGAGCAGCTTCCCCAGCGTGATTTGGCATTCTTGATGAACACATTCTGATAGTCAAAGCCAAACTTGTCAGCGAAGAATTTGACACGCTCCGGCAAATACGCTTTGGCCTCTTTGCGGTAAGCCTCTTCAATCGACTTGCGGATGAACTTCTGCACCTCGTTATCACGCACGTCTTTGTAAGCCGGGTAGAACACGTTGATGTAACCGTTCTCAATCACACAGCGCATGGTATACTGAGCGTGCGTGAGCAGGCGCAGGGTATGGCTGCGGGTCTTGAAATCGGTGTTGCCATCGTACATGGTCACGCGGGCTTCCTGCTGCTTCATGCGGGCCTGATGCTCCTTTATCCAATCACTTTTGGTATAAATAAGCTGCTCGGCTTTTTCGAAGCTGATATGCGGAGGTACGGCTACACGCACGCCCTTGATAGGACGCACACTAATGCTAAGACGCTTTGCTTTGTCACTGCGTTCGATCAGAACCTTCCCGATGCCGTCGATGTGCAGATTAACGGATGTAAGTCGTAGAAATGATGAAGACACTTTGGCTAAAAGTTAAAAAAATACACAATCATCAGTCCAAATATAGAAAATTAATTCCTTAAAGAACTAATGGCCTGGCCGCTTTTTTCTAATTTTTTTCAAATTCCTTTATTTGAATAGTACTATATTGTGCAGGGGTTATGTATTTTTTTACGCAGAGTTAAGTTGCTATTCCTCTTGCTTTAGCTATAAAAAAAGCTGCCTTGAAGGGCAGCTTTTTAATATTGTTTCCGGTGGTCAGGCTAGCGAATGTTGCCGCCCTCCGGGATGTCATCATGCGGGTCTTTGGCTACGCGACTGCTGTCGGTTGTGGAGGCGCGAACAATGGGCTCGTGGTGACCTGGCTCTTCGGAGCTATGCCCCTGTGAGGCGTGGGCCGGGCCCTCATGCTGTACTTCTGTTGTGCCAGCAGCCTGGTCGCTGTACTTTGGTGTACCGAAGGAGCTGTCAGCATGGTGCGGTTCCATGATGTGCACAGACTTCTGATGTGCCGCACGGTCCTCGTCCCACTCTTTGAACTTGTCAAGCTCCGACTTGATGCTGGTCATAAACCAGGCTAACAGTGTGGCATCGTCCAGAAGGCCGATCACAGGTATAAAGTCAGGGATCAGGTCGATCGGCATGAGGAAGTAAAGGATCACAGCCACGCCTCCAACCAGGACCGTGTTCGGTATGCCTTTGTACTCACCGTTCACCGCTGATCTGATCATGTGCGAGAGCAGCTGGAAGCTTTCCCATACCTCTGCGGCAATGGTGCCGAGGCTTTTCTTGGCAGTGGCTTTCTTGAATGCGTCATTCAATAGCTTCACCACCTGCGAAGGGTGCTCTAAATACCGCTCGGCTTTCTTGAGTATGTTTTTGAACAGCTGACTTTGGGAGATGGTTTTCCCGTCCGGGCTCTGCTGCTGCTGATTCTGAGTGTTCTGATCTGTCATAAGGTGTTTGTGATTTTGTAAGCCCCTGCGAAGGGTATTGATAAATCGGGCGCAAGTTGCTCAACTCCGAACAACCTTCCTATACCTTTCCGCAAGTAATTTTGTTATGATCTATAAACGAAAAAACGGGAGCTGGTATAGCTTCCCGTTCTCAATGGCTGTTATACAGGTATAGGTCTAGTCAACCCGGCCAGCAGCATAGTAATAGTTGCGGTAGTAAGGCTCTTTAAGCGAACTGACCATCACGCCTCCGTTTGTAGCGGAATGTACAAACTTGTTGTCTTTGAGGTAGATGCCTACATGAAAGATCGGTTGCTTGGGGCTACGGCGGAAAAACACCAGGTCGCCGGTGCGCACACTGTCCTTGCGGATGCGGGTAACGTCGTCGAACATGGAGCGGGAGCTGCGGCTGAGGTCAATGCCGTATACGTCGCTGTAGATGCGGGTCACAAAGCCGGAGCAGTCAGTTCCCCGTTTGGAGTTGCTGCCATAGCTGTAAGGAGTGCCCAGCCACTTGGCCACGGTTTCAAGCAAGTCCTTGTCTTCGCTGTAATCGAGCTTGAGGCCCAGTTTGCGGGAGTAGCGGTGGTAAAAGGCCGAATCCACTGGCTCACCGAATTGCGAGGGCACCGGCAGTTGAAGCGCTTTGGCGATGTCTTCCCCGGTCTGGATCGGGTATAGCATGAGGCTGGCCGTTTCCATTTCAGCTGGCGCCGACTCAGGCTTTTTTACATCGTAGAAGAAAGAAAGCGTAATGGAAATAATGGCCAGTACGCTCAGGATGATTGTCTTTGTCATAGGGTTTAGCATGTTTTGCACTGCCGCAGCTGCAAACTTTGTCACCTTATGGTTGTAGAGTTGTATAGATATTGAATTGCACTTTATACCCTGCAACCTGTCCGCCAAATATTAAAATGGCGAACCAGGGAGCAAAAGTAAGTACAATTTTCTAGACTGGCAATATGGTAAATAGCTGATGTTCACAGGAGAAAGGCATATTGTTTACTTTTTATTCAAGGCTGTTCACCCTTATGATGGCCTGGAAGCGTAACCTAACTGACCTATTGTATCAGGTATAAGCTTACAAAAATGAAGTACAAAATTGTTGAAAATTCGCCCTTTGCCCGCATTGCCCGCCTGGTGCTCAAGAGCAGCAACGTGGCCATGGTGCTGGGTAAGACCATACACCTGAGTGGTGTGAGGCGGGAGTCCTTTCTGCGCGACAAAGGCTGGTTGGCACACGAGCTTTGCCATATCCGGCAATTCCAGGAGCATGGCTACCTGCGTTTCCTATGGCTATACCTGCGCGAGTCGATGCGGGTGGGCTACTATAACAACAAGTATGAAGTGGAGGCACGCATTGCCGGCCTGAAGGGAGAGGCCGATCTGCCGGTGGCCCAAAAAGCAGACAGCTCGATCAAACCGACCGAGCTGCCCTTGCCTATTGATATCAGAAAAGAAAGCTAGAACCTATGCCTGGCGCCATTTGATGGTGCAACCGATCGCCTTGGTGTTTGGCTGACTCACAGCTTTGCCGGCAACCAGTTCGTTCAGGGCTTCCTCTGCGTATTTCTTCTGCACCTTATTTGGTTCACGCGAGTTGTCGTCTATCGTGCCGATATAGGCTACCTTAAAAGAACCGTCTTTTTGCTTCTGCACTACATACAGGTGAGGGGTTTTAGAGGCACCGTATGCTTTGGTGATCTCCTGCGTTTCGTCATACACATACGGGAAAGGAAATTTTTTCTCCTTTGCGCGCACCTGCATGTGCTTGTAAGAGTCCTTTGGCGATACCTGCACGTCGTTCGGGTTGATGGCGATAACCGGATAGCCTTTCGGAGCATACTTGTTGTGCAGGTCGATGATGCGGTCTTCGTAAGCCACCGAGTAAGGGCAGGTGTTGCAGGTGAACGTCACAATAAAGCCTTTGGCGTCTTTGTAGTCGGCCATGGAAACCATCTTGCCATCCACATTTTTCAGCTTAAAGTCACGGGCGGTGTCGCCTACTTTGTAGCCAGCGTTGTCAGAGGCAGGCATAGCTGCCATCAGCACACCCACCAACAGCAGGCATGCCATGTAAAGGAACGGTATTCGGTTATTCTTCATAGTAATTGATTATGGTTTATACTTAGTGATCAGTTCCTGTAATTCCTGCTGTGATATTTCGCGCTCTATAAACTCATACTGGCCGCGCTTGTTGTTAAAGAACATGGTGGCAGGTATAGCACCCGACCACTTCGGCTCAATGCGGTCTATCCACGTGTTGCCATCCGTTTCGTCGAGCAGGTATAGCCGTGACTGCAGGTTGCGTTTCTTCACAAAAGGCATCACGCGTTTTTCCATATCCTGCACCGCATCCATGCTCACCAGAATCACCCGCACAGGCTGGTCTTTGTACTGGGCATGGGCAGCTTCAAAATAAGGCATCTCTTTAATACAAGGCTTGCACCAGGTAGCCCAGAAGTTCACCACATATAACGTGTCGTGCGGCGCCTGGCGCAACTCCTGCAATTGGTCAAACTTAATGGTCGTGACCGTTTGAGACAGAGCCGCCGTGCTTCCTGCCAGGCTGATGGCAAGTACCAGTATAAAGTGCTTCAAATAAGTTGTCATGAAAGTATAACGAAAAGTAAAACAGCTCTATTGCTGCCGCTTCCTTCTAACAATTTGCCTTCCAAATCGTTTTGAATAAACTATACGAATGTTAAACTATAAAAACCAACTTAAAATGTCTAATAAACTGGAAGGAAAAATGATAGCGATAGTAGTAACCGATGGATTTGAGCAAGTGGAGCTCACTGAGCCCAAAAAAGCATTGGAGGAGGCAGGTGCCCAAACCCATATCATCGCCCTGAAAGACGGGGAAGTAAAAGGCTGGAATCATACCGATTGGGGCGATAAATTCAAAGTAGACAAAACCATAGACAGTGTAAATGCTGAAGACTACAACGGCCTGTTGCTGCCAGGTGGCGTGATGAGCCCTGACAAGCTGCGCGCCAACGAAAAGGTGGTCAGCTTTGTGAGCAAGTTCATGGAAAGCGGCAAACCGGTAGCCGCCATCTGCCACGGCCCCTGGACGCTGATCGAGACTGGTAAGCTGCAAGGCAAGAAAGTAACGAGCTACCATACCCTGAAGACCGACCTGAAGAATGCCGGTGCCGAATGGGTGGATCAGGAAGTGGTAGTGGACAATGGTCTGGTGACAAGCCGCAACCCGGACGATATACCTGCCTTCAACAAGAAGATCATAGAGGAGTTTGCCGAAGGTCGCCACGACCCGCGCTAGGTCATACTTTAGGAAATAACAGAAGCCGCCGTGCTATACCTGAACAGGTAGGGCACGGCGACTTTTTTTGAAGGCTATACCTTAACCCTGTATTAGCGGCAGCAACTGTTCTGTGCGCCCTTCCAGCAATACAACCAAGGTGATATCAAGCACCAGTAAGAATAGTGCCTGCAGCGTGATAGACTGTCCGTAGCCCAGGTATTGCTCTGCTTTGGGAGAACTCAACGACAGCTCTTTCAGGTAAGCGGCCAGCATCAGAAAGGCCAGGTCGAGGCCAATGCTCAGGTATAGCAGCTTAAGATTCCAATGGTGAAAACCGACGGTTTCGGATAAAGACCGCATAGTGGGGTCCACTGAGAGGATATAGTAAAGTGAGCCGCCTGCAATGATCAGGTTTACGATATTCCAGTAGATGTTCATCTGGAAAAAATAACGTTTGTTGCGCGACGATTTGGTGAGTTTGATGCTACTGATGAGGATGTTGATAAGTGCCCAGGCCCCCAGTGCCAGCATGCCAAATTTCAACGTCTCTGCCTGTTTCAGGTTGAATGCCGCTATGGTACTGCCCTGGGCGTTGGCCGTGAGACAGATTAGCAAAAGAGGCAACAGGCAAAGGAATTTTCTCATAATATGTTCACAAATGGTTTGTGTAGGAACGTACTACGGGTGAGTTTAGCATAGTTGCGCCGGAATAAATGCGGGAACAGTACAATTGCTGTAACGCAATTGTTGCTCTAAGTGTTTGTTGGTTAGGTTATTGTCGCCGGGCTACTATGTCAAGTCCAATATTGACAGATGGGTAAATCGTCCTGTTTCCAAGGGACTGGTCAGATCCGTAAGTGATTTTCCAGTGTGTACGATCAATGTTGAAGTTGGCTTTGGCACGTAGCACAGAGTCTTCCTGTTCGATGCGGGCAGGAAAGCTGATGCTCTTGGTGATACCCTTAATGGTGAGGTTGCCAGTCACTTTATGGTTGGGGTCCTTGATGCGCAGTTGCTTTGTGTTGCCAGCAGGTGCAGGCACGTCTTGTCGCTCGGTACTATCATAAGGGGCAAAGGAAGTGATCACGAATGAGGCAATCGGGTGCTGTTCCACATCAAAAAAGTCGGAAGAGCGGAGGTGTTTGGTCAGTTTCTTATTACCCGCCTCGTCAACAGATTTGTCATCCGACCGCACATTGGCCATGTCAAATACTGCCTTGCCGCCATGCGGTTCGCCGTTATGCAGTGTAATGCTGCCTTCCTTGATAGGTATAAGGCCATTGTGGCGTCCCGTCACTTTAGCGCCTATCCAGGTAACGGAGCTCTTGGCAGTGTCAATCTGAAAGATCTGGTCAGGTTTGCCTGGGCCGAGTGAGCGCACGGCTGCGCCTATTTCGGCTTCGTCGGTTTTCACGGTAGTGTCGCAGGCCATACCGGCAAATGCCAGCAGAGCCCAAAGCAAGGTATAGAAGGTTCGTATCTGGTGCGTATTCATAAGTATAATGCTGTGCCTGGTAGCACGAGGGTGTTTTTGCATTATAAAATACGTCATACGAAGACAAAGGGCTGAAAATCAAGCCAGGCATACCTGTACCTAAAACAATACAGGGACCTGGTAGCAGGCCCCTGTATCGAGGAGATCAAAGGTGAGTAATGAGTTAAAAGCCTATGCCCAGGTATACCTGGAACACACCGTGCTTTACATCCTGATTTATCTTCTGTCCCAGGTTATTTTCTTTGCGGAGGTCCTCCATGCTCAGGTTGTAGCGGGCTCCCAGTCTGAAAATGCTCAGACGTGCCTCGGCACCGGCCGCTACGCCATAAGCGAAGGTATTAAGCGGCTCTATGCTCACTTCCGTGTCTTCTTCCTTCGCCGACATTAGGATGCCTACCTGCGGGCCAAAATGCACGCTCACGTTTTCTGTGATATTGAACACGGCCAAAATAGGTACCTCCAGGTAGTCGAAGCGGAAGGTGGAGTCGTTGCGCTCCATGCCTTTGCGTGAATAGATTGCCTCTGGCTGGATGGAAAAAGTGCTGCCAAGCGCAAATTGTGTATACACACCGGCATGGAAAGTAGTTAGGCCACTGAAGTTGCCCAGCACATCTTTATCACTGCCGCGAAGTGTGGCGAAGTTCACACCACCTTTTATGCCAAAGCCAGAGTTGGTGCCTGTGCCGCTAAACAGATTGTGGTTCTGCTGACCGGCGGAAGGTCCGTAGTCGGACTGAGCGAAAGCTCCTAACGAAATAAGGAATGCAACGAGTAGTAGTATGGGTTTTTTCATGGTTTTATCTGGTTGGTTTCAAGTAAAGTCTACGGTAGCCTAGGCTAAACTGTGACTTTTATTAGTTAATCTATATATATCGTTTTTTAGTTCATAAAGGTTGCGGGCCTTTTTTCGATCAGTCTATTATGCATGCTTATAGGAGCCTGAAACAGATAGTGCCACCTGGCTTTATAGGACTGCTTCAAGAGTCAGGCGGTGCGTAAGAAGAGCTAAACAGGGGTGCATGAGATTAAAATTTACCTGAAATTAACATGGAGTTAACACGAAATGGTGGATAATTCACCTTAATCAACATAGTTATCCACATTTTTCCACATTCTGAATGCGCATTTGTGGGCAATTATATAGGGTTTCATGAATTTATGCACCTATGTGAACAGCCCGCTTTACATAATGTTGTGAGTACATAATTGTACTGAAAATCAGGTATGAACAACTTGGGAAGGCGCTGGGATACCGGTTAGGGAATCAGGCAGAAAGGGTAGGTAGAGCGGTTATAGGATAGCAGAAAATGAGATGGTGGATAAACCAGAGGTGGTGTATAAATGTTAATTTTGCATTATGCTGAAAATCGCCTGGTCCGAAGTATTCGCACATGCACTGCCTGAGGGGCATCGTTTCCCGATGGCCAAATATGATCTGCTGCCTGAACAACTGCTCTATGAAGGGACGATTACCCAGGAAAACCTTTTTGCCCCCGAGCCACTCCAAGAGGAGTACATTCTCGATACCCATGACGCCACCTACTGGCAGCGCCTGCGCAACCTGGAACTGACGCCTTCAGAAATTCGCAAAACAGGATTCCCGCTTTCAGACCAACTGGTGCAGCGTGAGATCGTGATCATGAATGGCACGGTGCAGGCAGCCCTATTTGCGCTGGAGTTTGGTATTAGTATGAACATAGCCGGCGGCACACACCATGCCTTTACGGATAGGGGAGAGGGCTTCTGCCTGCTTAATGACATCGCCATCGCGGCAAACCACCTGCTCAGGTATAAGGGAATCAAGAAAGTGCTGGTAGTGGATCTGGATGTGCACCAGGGCAACGGTACGGCGCAGATCTTTCGGAACGAGCCGCGGGTGTATACCTTCAGTATGCACGGCGGACACAACTATCCATTCCATAAGGAACAGTCGGACCTGGATGTGCCGTTGGCAGAAGGCACTGACGACAAAACTTACCTGAAGCTGCTCGGGGAGCATCTGCCCTGCCTGCTGGATGAGCAGCAGCCGGAGTTTGTGTTTTTTCAGTCAGGGGTGGATGTGCTGGCTACTGACAAGCTCGGGAAGCTGGGTATGAGCATAGCCGGCTGCAAAGAGCGCGACCGCATGGTGCTGGAGGCCTGTGCACGCCACCGCATACCTGTAGCTGTGAGTATGGGTGGTGGCTACTCCAAACAGATCGCGCACATTGTAGAAGCGCACGCCAACACGTTTAGGCTGGCGCAGCAGCTATTCTTTTAACCCTATGGTCTAGACTTCAGTTTATCATCCTCGCTCTTGCCTCTTGCGCCGGGCAATATCAGCTTAAGTAGAATATAGATGATCGGAGCCAATACCAGCACCAGGATCACAAACAGGACAGCCTTGAGCACCTTCACAAAAATAGAGATGACGAGAGCGGAGATAATAATGGAAACCACGAAGAGGATCCAGAAATTAAGCGTGCTTTTGTTCATGTTAAAAGGTTTAAGTGAGCGACTAAGCGATACCTGTTAGAGGAGTGCCGTAGCCCCAGCGGCATACAATGCCAAAGAGGCCGGCAGTATCCGGGCCGGTAAAGCACATTGAACTATCGCATCATAAGGGAGTTGATTGGTATACCTTGTTAAGATACTAATTGTTAGGCTTTTTTCAAAAGCAGTTGCCAGCGAAATGCCCACATCCAGCGCAGACTATACCTGTCTATACCTGCCTCTTGCACCAGCCTTTGCAGTTCCTCTCTTCGGAAAGCCCGCCATACTGAAAGCGGCGCGTCGTTTTTGACAAGATAGGAATCAGAGAAAAAATGTGTGAGCAACCTGATGGAATGATAGGCCAGCCAGTGTCGGTGCAGGTCATTCACAATAACGGCTATACCTGCCTGTCGGTGCAGCTGTCGGAACATCTGTACCAGTTGGTCATCGGTGAAGTGGTGGCAAAACAGGCTGCATACTACGATGTCGTAGTGCTGTTTCTGGAAAGCCTCCGAGAAAACATCATATTGCTCCAATGTGATCTCTGGGAAGCCACCGCAGCGTTGCCGGGCATACTGCACCATAAAATCGTTGGCATCTATACCTATAAGTTGCAGTGGAACATTTTTGCGGCGGGCCCACTTGGCAATGTGACGCAGCGTGTCACCACCACCGCAGCCGATGTCGGCAATGCGTAAGGGCGGGCCTTCGTAACCATTCAAGAGTTTTTCCAAAGCGTCAAGCACCACCTTATAGCCACCCAGCCAGGTGTTGATCACTTCCAGTTCTTCGAGGTTGCGCCGCAGCTCGTCTCCTGACAGGCTGAGGTCGTCCATCAGTTCGGCTTGGTTAGACCTTTGTTTCAGCATAGTGCACTTTCAGTAGCATCGATTCCAATGTCAGGCCCGGGCCAAAAGCGAAGCTCAGCACCGGCTCGTCTTTTTCCTGGGTGGTCAGACTCTCCATTAGTTCTTTGAGTACAAACAGCACCGTGGCCGACGACATGTTGCCGAACTCGTGCAGTACCCGGTAGGCAAAACGGTTGTCGTCACGCGTCATGCCCAGTTCCTGCTCTATCACTTCCAGTATGCGACGTCCGCCGGGGTGTATGGCAAAGAGCTTGATCTCCGACACAGTGGTGCGCAGCCCTTGCAGTAAGCGCTCGGTCAGCTGCTTGATGCCTTTTTTGATCAGGTCCGGCACGTATGAGGACAGAGTCATTTCAAAACCGGTGTCGCCGATATGCCAGGCCATCTCCCGCTTACCGGCCGGAGCCAGATCGCAGTGGAAAGACTGCAGCTCAAGACTCACTTCCTGGCAAGGCTGCCCTTGCATAAGCACTGCAGCGGCACCATCGCCGAACAGCGCATTCGATACCAGGTGATCCTGTTCGGGATTCTTCTGGAAATGGATAGTGCATATCTCCGTGCACACCAGCATGACCCGGGCATTGGGGTCGGCTTTGCAGATGGCATCTGCCAGTTTGATGGCATTGAAAGCGGCATAGCAACCCATGAAATTCACGGCCGTGCGTTGTACACAGGTATTCAGTTCAAGACGCTCTACCAACTCAATATCGAGGCCGGGCGCATACATGCCGGTGCAGCTTACCGTGATCAGGTGTGTCAGATTCTGAAGGGAAGTATTGCTTACCTGGGCAAGGCAGTTGCGCACGGCCTGCTCTGATAGGTCAAGGGCGTGCTTGCGGTATACCTCCATGCGTTTCTGCACGGTCGGGAAAGGCTCCAGGTCGAGGGTGTTCGGGAAGAAAGTGAAGTCACCGTTCTGGCGGGTAAAGTCTTCGAGCACACTGTAGCGCTGTCTGATACCCGACACGCGGTAAAGGGCTTTGAGCTTCCGGCTATCCTGTTCGTCCATTTGCAGGGCAGCAGCCATAAAGTCGGCCACCTGCATCTGCGGGATTTTATGTGGCGGGTTAGCCGTACCGATACCGCATATATAGCTTTTCATAAGCAGGTGTCTGTTCTTAGAATTTGTTTCAGAGCAATAGATGTGTTATACCTGGGCCTGCCCAGCTATCATTAAGTATAGCAGCAACAGACAAGCAAACGCTATGTTCGTGTATTTCTATAAAAAGATACAGCCATAGGTTTGGATAAGTACGAAAGTGGCTGCTTTAAGATGTAAAGGATCAGAAAGGTTGCCCGTGAGTCTGGCGCATGATCAGCCGCACCGCTGCCGGTACATAGCGCAGCGTACCCACCGCCACTTCCGAAAGCAAAGGGTTTCCGAAAAGTCGCTGCACTGTACGGCCTATCTGCAGGCGTTGCTCAAACTGCTCTTTCCAGGCTTGGGTATAGCCTGTTTCTAGGGCCTGCCGATCTCGACCGTTGTGGAAGTAATGCGCGACCTGCTCCGCCGCCAGCTTTCCCGCATGTATGGCCATGGCCATGCCGTTGCCGCAAAGCGGTGTAATCATGCCGGCTGCGTCGCCGCACATCAGCATATGGTTCTCCACGCAGGTTTTGGTGGCAAAAGATATCTCATTGATAACCTCGGGTTGCTCATACAGAAACTCGGCCTCTCCGAAAATGCTGCGCAGGTGTGGATTCTGATACAGGATGGCTTGCTCCATGGCCGGTATAGAACCGTGGCGGCGCAGGTTTTCGCGGGTAGTCAGGTAGCAGAAGCAGTAACGCCCGTCTTCAATGGCAGAAATACCGGCATAGCCATCCTTGAAATTGTGGAGCGCGATCAGGTCAGTGGGCATGTCAAGCCGGAGGTGGTACTTGACGCCAATGTACGGGGAGCGCTTTGCAAAGAAAGAGCGACTCAACTGTCGATCCAGGGTGCTGCGTTTGCCATAGGCCCCCAGCGTAACCTCAGTTGCAAGGGTGTCGCCGTCTGACAATTTTAGTACAAAATGGTTGTCAGCGAACTGCACATCCTGCACGGTTGTCTGTAGCCGTACCTGCACCCCTTTCGCTAAGGCTACCTGGTACAGGAAGTGGTCGAGGGTATAGCGGCTCAGACCAAACCCACCCAGGTCAAGCGGCGACTCCAGCGTAATGCCCTTGGGTGAAGTGAGCATAAAACGGGAGATCGCAGCGGGTCGGAGCGCCACCGGATCGGCCCCGATGGCACGCAAATAAGGGAGCACCTCATTTGAGATATACTCACCGCAGACCTTATGCAGTGGGTAGGATTTTTTTTCGATAAGTGTCACAGCAAAGCCCTGCCCGGCCAGCGCAATAGCACTGGTCAGACCGGCAAGGCCTCCTCCGATAACTGCGATCTGCATAAGTGACAGGCTATATGTTCTAAGTCCAAAAAAACTTTCTGCTATTTGGTGAATGCATTCGATCCGGCGTGTAAAATGCAAGAACAAATAATTGCTCCAGACGTTAACAATATGGAATAACTTTTGTATATACTAAGAAGGACAAGATCTTAATTTTCAATATGAAACAAATTATACTTACTCTCTTTTTCTCCATGGCAGTTTTACTGGCACAGGCTCAGGTACGTGAGTCGGGTCCAGGGCAAACTGAGACAAAGAATAAGAGCCTGGAGCAACAGGATAAAGATGTAGCTATTTACCCTAACCCCAACAACGGGGTTTTTACGATTTCGTTTGCCCAGCTGGATGTCCGGCAGGTAGAGCTGCGCATTTTGAATGTGATCGGAAACGAAGTGCATCAGGAAGTGATTAGCCACCCGGATATTCTGACGACCAAAACGATCGACCTGACCCGGCTCGCGAAGGGGCTATATTATGTGAAGATAGAAGCTGAAGGGTACAGCTCTGTAAGAAGAGTTGTAGTCAAGTAACAGAACATACATGAAATAACAAAGGCCGCTCTGCATGCAGAGCGGCCTTTGTTATTTGATGCTTTAGGGTGCTATTCCGGCAATATTGCTTTGGATACAAAACCGATATAAGCAGAAGTATCGCGGTGCACCCGTGCTTTCACAAACATCTCGTCAGTTGTGTCGAGCACTTGAATGAGTTGCGTGGTGTCGAAATGCAGCAGGCTGCTAGCCTGAAAGCTAGCTGTTCTGTATATTTCCCCACCAATCAGGGGCCGGGTCGCATACAGCACGTCAGCAGGGAGCTCACCAGTCTCGCTGGCGACGGTAGCGGCTGATCCGTCTACCTCCATGCTGCGCTGTTCGCTGTCGCAGGCCGTCAGGCTGACGAAGACCGCCAGCATGCATGCAGTTAAAGTTGTTTTCATGGTGTTTGAGAGTGGCTTCAGCTCCAATATAGAGAATAAAATATGAAATTGGAAATATAGTGCCATTGCAAAGTAGCTAGGGCTCTTACTGTTAAGTAGAGCTGCAAGGGTTTAGTTCCCCTATATCACCTAAAAAATGCCTTTCAAATCGTGGCCCTGCCAGGAATCGAACCTGGATCTAAAGTTTAGGAAACTTCTATTAAAGCTTAGTTTATGTATATAATTGATTTACAGTATTTTGTGTATTTTTTATCATTATATTTTCTCTGCGATATTCAAAAATAATATACACCAAAATATACACGCCTGTTGTGATGTGTAAATTTCCTGACTATTTTTAGCCAATACAAGATACGCAATAATGGCAAATGTAACGCACAAAGCAGTCCTCCGCTTAAAATATAAAACCGACACAGTTGGGATCATCAATATAAGGGAATCAATAGACCAGAAACATACCTTTCATTCACTAAAAATAAAGATTCCTGCACGTTTCTGGAATAAAAAATCTGGTACTGTAAGGAAGAATGATGTGATTGATTACCAGTCAATCAATGACGATATTGAAACAAAGTTAAAAGAGTTTGCTGCTTACCGAGCACAGCCAGAGTATGTGCCGATTCCTACGAAACTTTCGTTCTTAAACTACTTTAAAAGATTCGTTAAGCGTTACGATAATCTGGGTAGCAGAATTAAATATGAAGGTGTTCTAAAAAAACTTGAAGCGTTTTTGGCTTCAATAGGGAAGAAAGATCTCTTATATCATGAAATAAATTCTGGCTTGCTATACGATTTCAGAATCTTCATTTTGAAAAAAGCGACCAGTAATACAGCAACACATTATTTAAAACTGGTGAAACAAGTACTGAATGGTGCAATTGCTGAAAATCAATACAATTACATTCGACATCCATTCATCTCAGTTGAATTCAAGAATACTAAAATAAAGCGGTCGGCATTATCTGAGGATGAAATTAAGAAGTTAATAAAAACCGATATACCTGAGAGTGATCCGTTACATGATGTGCGCAACAAATTCCTCACCCAAATGCTTCTGCAAGGAATGAGAGTATCAGATCTGCAATTGCTGCGATACAGCATGATTGCTGGTGATAACATAGACTACACCATGTTTAAAACAAACACCTTTATGTCTGTGTATATTTCCGATGCGGTTTGGGATATCTTCATCTACCAGTTTAAAAAGTACTTGCTGCATCACGACATCAAATTATCGAAGATCCAATCTATTGAGAGCGAATTGGATGATTTGAAGCACACGGCTATAAACTATTTGCGAAGTATTAATATTCAGAGTGGATTTGATATTATCATCCGTGATCGATCTAAAAAAACTGAGATGAATGAGATGATGCCAAATAAGGAAATGTTTGAAAACATACGGAATGTGCAGAATCAACTATTTTTAAGCTATCAAACTATTATTTCTCAATTTGGAAAAGACAACCCAGAAGTTTTCATCTTCGACTTTTTACAGGATGTTGATTTTAGTAACATCAAGAATAATGACTTCTCGAAAGTGACAGATGTACAATACAAAATCATAAAGCATAAAAGTATCGTGTATAATCGGCAGTTGAAGGATTTGCAAAAATTAGCTAAGATAGAAACAACCTTCAAGAGCCACCTGAGCCGATCTTCGTATGCAAGTCTACTTCTGAACAGTGACGTTGATGTGTACAATATATCCGCAGCGTTGGGGCATTCTGGATTGAATATCACAGAGAAGTATTTAAGTGGATTCAATAGATCAAAAACGGACACGATCAACAAGCAAATCGCATCTAAGCTGTTTAGTAAATAATCAATTTTTATCTCGTATAAAACAAATAAGCACCTGCAATTGCTCGACAGTTGCTTGTTCGTTTTCAATACCGAAACTGGCTGAATTTCTGTAATGACTTTCCTTCTCCAATCTTAAATTCTGGATAACCTAAAACCTTGAATGGTATTCTTTCATCTGGAAATGAAAGTTCTGTTACCTCGATCACAGCACGGTACTGTGTGGTATATAATTTTTGAGTGCCTTCAATACTACTATAAACAAGTATATCGAAGGAAATTGGTTTGCACCCAACAGGTTCGCTCAAGCTCATAATTAGTCTTTCGATTACATCGCCCAATTCTTCCTGCTGCACGATGAAGTCATATGAACTAATAGCTTCTGTGTGCATCGTTAATTTTATGCTGAACTTAGCATTACCGTTTTGATAGGAGTATACCGTGTCGATGGACTTCTTATTTTTTTCCATGATCCTGCGCTTTTATTTTAGCCTCTACCTGCTTCATGATACACGAGGCAATATATTCAATACAGGTGCATTTGTTCATGGTATATCCGATAGAGTGAAAGTATGCTTGGATGAAATCCACTTTGTCCATAGTGTTCGCTTTCACTTTTATATTCCGATAGTTGTAGTTGTATTTCATAAAGTATGCTTTCTCTTTATATATCAAACAAGCTGTACTCAAAAGCTGATTTTAGAAGTTTTTTTTTCTACTTTTTTTCTAATAAATCAACATATCTCATTTAGGGAGCATTGTTTTGCTCATATATAAAAGAAAACCACAGAGAAATGATCATTCTTAAATATAGTGAAATCGGACATGGACTGACAAGGATACTGAATCCATTGACAGGAAATTATGGTGCAATAAACACAACAACAGGCGAGGTAAAGATCCGTGCTGAATACACAGAATTGCACGAGTTCAAAGGAGAGCGAGCAGTAGCGGTGCGAAAAGGAAAAAATCTGGAAGTCGATAAGAATGGCACGGAGTACTCAGGTCGCCAGCATTACTACGATGAACTGGATTCCATGAGGGTGTACCTAACCCTTAAAGCAGACTATTGTCCTGCTTGCTATAACAAGGGCTGTGAGTTTTGCATGGGGCTTGGCTTTATACCGCTGAATTTCGATTTTGATATAGACTAATGTGAATTGTCCTGCACGAAAAGGCGAACTGGTTTCCAGTTCGCCTTTTTTTGTAAAATATACTTTCTGTAATATTCTGTATAAGAAGGTGATACAAACATAATGTGTATAGTTGTTTAACCTTCTCGATATATTATTTATTGTTTTAAAAATTATATTTTATATTGTGAGTAAACAGCAAGTTTACCCACATCATGATAAATTTTAAAGAATACGCCAACTTCATCTGGTCAGTAGCTGATTTGCTACGTGGCGATTACAAACAGGCAGAATATGGCAAAGTAATATTACCTCTTACCATATTAAGGCGTTTGGATTGTGTTCTGGAAAAGACCAAGCCAAATGTTTTAGGTAGATATGAATCGCTGAAAAACTCGAATATCCAAAATATAGATCCGATTCTGAATGCAGAAGCAGGCTTGAGTTTCCATAACCGCAGCAAGTTTGACTTTGATAAACTGGTAGCAGATCCGAATAACTTGGCAGCTAATCTGCGGAACTACATCAACGGTTTTTCAGATGGCGCACGGGAGATAGTGGAGTACTTCAAATTCGAAGATCAGATCAACCGACTGGAAGAAGCCGACCTGCTGTTTCTGGTAGTGAAACGCTTTCAGGAAATAGATCTGCATCCAAGCAAGATCAGTAGCATGGAGATGGGTTACATCTTCGAAGAATTGATCCGCAAGTTCGCAGAAATTTCAAACGAGACCGCAGGAGAGCATTTTACGCCACGAGAGGTAATTCGCCTGATGGTGAACCTGCTGTTCCTGAACGACAGAGAAATACTTACACAGGAAGGAATTGTAAAAACTCTTTATGATGTGTGTGCTGGAACGGGTGGTATGCTTTCAGTAGCTGAGGAATATCTTAAAGAACTTAATCCAAAGGCACGTCTGGAAGTGTTCGGGCAGGAATTGAACCCCGAATCTTATGCGATCTGTAAAGCGGATATGCTCATAAAAGGACAGAATCCTACCAATATTAAGCTTGGCAACTCTCTGTCTAATGATGGGCTTGAGAATCATACCATGGATTATTTTTTGACTAATCCGCCCTTCGGAGTGGAGTGGAAAAAGGCTGAGAAGCAGGTAAAAGATGAACACCAGAAGAAAGGCTTTGGTGGTCGCTTCGGTGCTGGCTTGCCCCGTATTTCGGATGGCTCGTTATTATTTCTGCAACACTTGGTTAGCAAGATGAAGCAGAACGAGGAAGGTAGTCGCATCGGTATTGTTTTCAATGGCTCTCCGTTGTTCTCTGGGGGTGCTGGATCTGGTGAATCTGAGATCAGGAAATGGATTATCGAGAATGATTTACTTGAAGCCATCATCGCCCTACCAGACCAGTTATTCTACAACACGGGTATCTCTACTTACATCTGGATGCTGACCAACCGCAAGACAAAGGAACGTAAGGGAAAGGTGCAGCTTGTGAATGCAACATCATTTTACCAGAAGATGTCCAAAAGCCTCGGCAACAAGCGCAATGAAATTAGCCCTGAACAATTAAAAGATATCACCCAGATATACGGGGATTTTGAAGCTGGTGAGCATTGCAAGATCTTCGACAATGAAGATTTCGGATATAGCCGTATTACCATCGAAAGACCACTTAGAGATGATGATGGCAACATAATTACGGATAAGAAAGGAAATCCAAAAGCGGATGCATCATTACGTGATAACGAGAATGTGCCTCTTACAGATGATATAGAAGCTTATTTCGAGCGTGAGGTGTTGCCACATGTGCCAGATGCATGGATCGATCACAGCAAGACCAAAGTGGGCTATGAAATCAACTTCACCAAGTATTTCTACCAGTACAAGCCATTACGTTCTCTGAATGAAATCCGTGCCGATATCATGAAATTGGAAGAAGAAGTGTACGATGATGTAGCAATTGTTATTTCCTAAACCAGAGTATTATGATGAAGAAATACGATGACTATAAGTATTCAGGAATAGAATGGATTGGTGAGATACCTGAACATTGGGGTATAAAGAAGTTGAAATACTTGGCAACAGTTCAACCAAGTAATGTAGATAAGAAATCATATGAAAATGAGCAGCCTGCGCTTTTATGTAACTATGTAGATGTCTACAAGAATGAGTTTATAGTAGAAACTATGAATTTCATGGAAGCCACTGCTACACCAGAAGAATTAGAAAAGTTTAGGGTAGATGCAGGTGATGTGTTGGTAACAAAAGATTCTGAATCTGCTGATGATATAGCTATACCAGCATACGTAAAGGATAACCTTGAAGGTGTTACGTGTGGCTACCATTTAACCCAGATTAAGCCAAACACAGATTTTCTTATTGGTAGTTACTTGTTTCGGCTGTTCCAAACACCGAAGTTCAATAACCAGTTTAAGGTCTTTGCGAATGGTGTTACAAGGTTCGGACTTAGTATATACCATTTTAGTAATGCCAGAATTTCGTTACCTCCACTTAACGAACAAGCAGCTATCGCTAACTTCTTAGACGACAAAACATATCAAATAGATATTCTGATCCAGAAGAAGCAGCAGATGATTGCTCTACTGGAAGAAGAAAAGAATGCGTTTATCAACGAGACTGTTACCAAAGGTTTGAACGCTGATGTTCCGATGAAAGAAAGTGGCATCAAATGGTTAGGTGACGTTCCATCACATTGGCAAGTGAAAAAACTTAAATATCTGGTTAATTTAATTAACGATAAGGGGCTTGCGACCGATTACAAATTAAAAGTTGCTTTAGAGAATATTGAAAGTAATACTGGTAATTTACTCGACATAGAATTATCATTTGATTTCAGTGGTGAAGGTGCTGTTTTCAAGACTGGTGATGTATTATTTAATAAACTAAGACCATACTTAGCAAAGGCATTTTTAGCGAAAGAAGTAGGTATAGCTGGCGGTGAATTACTGGTTCTAAGACCTAATCATTTTATCGCTTCTGAGTTTTTATTCTATCGAATACTATCCAGTGATTTCATTAAAGAAGTGGATAGTTCTACCTATGGATCTAAAATGCCAAGAGCAAGTTGGAGTTTCATTGAACAATTATTGATTCCATATCCTACTTTACTGGAACAAGAGCAAATTATAAAGAAGATCACATCTGAGATATACAGAATTGATTCGATAAAAACGAAGGCTTTAAGAGAGATAAAGTTAATGCAAGAATACCGCATAGCCGTGATATCCGAAGCTGTAACAGGCAAAATAGATTTGCGAGATTACCAACCAGAACTAATTTCCTCACCAGCGTTAGCATAACCACACCAGCTATGGCAACAGGCATCCACACCGAGCAAACCTACGAAGAAGCTATTGAAAGCTACCTGATCGAACAGGGTGGCTACACCAAAGGCGACAGACTCAGTTTCAACAAAGAACTGGCACTGGACGAATCAGTAGTATTTTCGTTTTTGCAGGATACTCAGCCAAAGGCATGGGATAACTTGAGCAAGATCCACGGTGCAGAAATGGAGAAGAAGCTGCTCAACAGGCTATGCAAGGAACTGGAACTACGGGGGACGCTGGATGTGCTGCGCAATGGCATCACCGACTATGGTGTAAAGTTCAGACTGACGTATTTCAAACCAGAAAGTGGTCTGAACCCAGAGGCTGAGACTTTGTATGACATGAACCAGCTAACGGTAACACGTCAGGTTAAATACAGCAAGCAGAACGAAAACTCACTGGATCTGGTGTTGAGCGTGAATGGTCTACCTGTGGCTACTGCTGAACTCAAAAACCAGTTCACCAATCAAACGGTGGAACATGCCAAGAAGCAGTACATGTTCGACCGAGATCCGAAAGAACTTTTGTTTCAGGGTAAAAAGAGAGCACTGGTTCACTTTGCTATTGACACCGATGAAGTTTACATGACCACTAAGCTGGATGGCAAAGAAACCCGTTTCCTGCCGTTTAACCTTGGTCATGATAACGGTGCTGGTAACCCGTTAAACCCAGATGGCTACAAAACATCTTACCTGTGGGAGCAAGTCTGGGAGAAGGATAGCTGGATGGATATCCTGAGTAAGTTCATCCACTTACAGGTGGAAGAATATGAAACGGGTGGTAAGAAGTTTAAGAAGGAAACGATCATCTTTCCTCGTTACCACCAACTCGATGTGGTGCGTGAAGTATCACGTGATGCACGGGAGCAGGGAGCAGGCAAGAACTACCTGATCCAACACTCGGCTGGTTCTGGTAAAAGTAACTCGATCGCATGGCTCGCTTACCGCTTATCCAGTCTGCACAACACACATGATCAGCGTGTGTTCGATTCGGTGATCGTGATAACAGATCGCAAGGTGCTGGATCAGCAGCTGCAGAACACCATTTTTCAGTTCGACCACAAGCAGGGCGTGGTGCAGAAGATTGATAAGAACTCTGCTCAGTTAGCGGATGCGCTGAACGCTGGTTCTAACATCATCATCACTACTTTACAGAAATTCCCTTTCATACTGGATCTGGTAAAAGATCTGCCGAGCCGTAATTATGCCATTATCCAAGACGAAGCCCATTCATCAGCACATGGGGAATCATCCAAGAAGATAAAGGAGATACTGGCAGCGAAATCGCTGGAAGAAGCTGAAAAAAGCGAAGCTGATTCGAACGAAGATAACGATGTTGAAGACGAGATCCGAAAGTCGATGCTGGCACGAGGCAAGCAGCCGAACCTGAGTTTCTTTGCTTTCACCGCAACGCCAAAAGAAAAGACACTTAACGTATTTGGTGTCATCGGAGCCGATGGTAAGCCCCGACCATTCCACCTGTATTCAATGCGACAGGCGATACAAGAGGGCTTTATTCACGATGTATTAAAAAATTATACTACGTACAAGACCTTCTTTCAGCTTACCAAAGCCATCGAAGATGATCCAGAACTGAACAAGAAGAAAGCGAACAAAGCGATCGGTAAGTATGTGTCGCTTCATCCGCATAATCTGGCTCAGAAAACCGAAATCATGATTGAGCATTTCAGGCAAATCACCAGCAAAAAGATCGGTGGCAAAGCAAAGGCAATGGTGGTAACAGGCTCAAGGTTGCATGCAGTACGTTACTACATGGAGTTCAAACGCTACATCAAAGAGAAGAACTACACCGATATAAAAGCACTGGTTGCCTTCTCTGGTAAAGTACTGGATGGTGGCGAGGAACTGACAGAAGTTAGTCTGAACGGTTTCGGGGAAAAAGAACTGCCTGAGAAATTTGGTACAGAGGAATATCAGGTGCTATTGGTAGCGGATAAGTACCAGACTGGTTTCGACCAACCTCTGTTGCACACGATGTATGTAGACAAGAAGCTTTCTGGTGTGAAAGCGGTACAAACACTATCCAGACTAAACAGAACGGCTAAGGGAAAAGAAGATACCTTCGTGCTGGACTTTGCGAACGAACAGGAAGATATCCTGAAATCATTCCAGCCATACTACGAACTTACCACCGTAGTTCAACCGACCGATCCAAACCTTTTGTCAGATCTGAAATATAAGATCGAATCTGCACAGATCATCTGGCAATCGGAAGTGGAAACCTTTTGCAATGTGTATTTCAA
This sequence comes from Pontibacter sp. LHS2, assembly GCF_058932845.1. Lineage (NCBI taxonomy): Bacteria > Pseudomonadati > Bacteroidota > Cytophagia > Cytophagales > Hymenobacteraceae > Pontibacter > Pontibacter sp. LHS2. The sequence goes on along the minus strand of NZ_JBZYWG010000003.1, from coordinate 924,504 downwards.
ATCAACTGACAGGGTAAACGCCAAGGTGCAGAAGCAGTTAAACGCAGCCATTGATCCTGCTGTTGACCGCTTCAACTGCTTGCCTACTGATGAAGAGAAAGAGGATTTCAAACATGCCTTGGTATCATACATCAGGCTATATTCTTTCCTAACGCAGATCATGCCATTCCATGATGTGGATATGGAGAAGCTGTTTGCATATGGCAGGTTACTATACAATAAGTTACCGAAAAGTAGTGTTGGTGGTGGTATTCGATTGGATGATGAAGTTGCCTTAGAGTATTACCGATTGCAGAAGATCAGCGAGGGTAGTATCGTGTTGGAAGACGAAGGAGAATATGGGTTAAAAGGCACAACACAGGCAGGTATGCGTGGTGGTGATGAAGAACAGATACAGCTATCAGAGATCATCAAGGTACTGAACGACCGCTTCGGTACGGACTTCACCGAGGCTGACAAACTGTTCTTCGACCAGATAGAAGCGGAACTGATGCTGGATGATGAATTGTCGTTGCAAGCCCGTAGCAACTCGATGGAAAATTTCCGTTATGGTTTCGAAGACCGCTTCCTCACGAAAGTGATCCAACGCATGGAATTGAATCAGGACATCTTCACTAAGATCATGGACAATGATGAATTCTCAAAACTGGTAAAGAACTGGATGTTGAAGAAGGTATATAAGAAGCTGAATGAGTAAAAGCGATTACAAACAGAACAAAAAAGCAATCAGGCCCAGGGCCTGATTGCTTTTTTGTTCTGTCAATGTCAGAAAATTGCAGTTAAAGTTTTCATCTGCTATCAAGTGAAGAGAGTGTAAAATCTGATTATGTTGAATATGCGTTTCGGAATATTTTTGCAATAATTGGTGGAAACGCATATTCGACATATTATTCCATTTCCTTATATTGTGCCTTGATAAACATAGCCTATATAATGGAAGTCGAAGAAAAAAAAGAGGTACGTACTACCGTAGTGTTAGACGAGATCTTGTTAAACAAGCTACAACTTGATAGCTTCTGGTCTCGGACAACAATCAAGCAGAAACTTCATGATATTCTGGAAAACCACTACCAAGGTAAAGAGTTCGATGATTACCCTTCATCATACAAACGCCCGAAAGTTGGCAGACCATCTCACTGACTGCCTGCTTTACTGAACGGGAAACTTCAACCGAACAGCCTATATAATGGCAACTGTTTAGATCTGATGAAAGGGCTGCCAGATGGTAGCGCAGATTGTATAATTTCAGATCCTCCGTTCCAAAAAACTCGTGCAAAGTGGGATAAGATGCTTCCTGTTGATCAGATGTTCATTGAATTCAACAGGGTTATCAAACCAAACGGAGCGATCATTTTATTCGCTCAAGGCGATTTCGCTGCAAAACTCATAATGGCAAATCACAAGTATTTTCGGTACGATTTGATTTATCATAAAACACACAATTGCGGTTTTCTTTTAAGTTCAGTGCAGCCACTTCGTTCACACGAATCAATACTTGTATATTACAAGCGAAAGCCGACTTATAATCCACAAATGGAAGATGGGCATAAAAGGAAAGTAGTAAAGAAGGAAGTCAGAAAGTCAAAGAAAAACGAACTCTGGAATGACTATGAATCTACTGGCTACGACAGCACACAACGCTATCCTCGATCTGTAATTCAGTTCAAATCTGACCGCCAGACCGAATCTTATCACCCAACTCAAAAGCCATTGGATCTGCTGAGGTATTTGATTAGAACATATACCAACGAGGGCGATTTAGTACTGGATGCCACCATGGGCAGTGGTAGCACATGTGTTGCAGCCTTACAGGAGAACCGTTCTTACCTTGGTATCGAACTGGATCGGCATTTTTATAATGTAGCGTGTGATCGTATCGAACGTGAAAAAGAAAAATTGAAATAAAAGCAATCGGCTGGTAGCTAACCACTGTAATACCACCCATGAAACCTCGGTGGTCAACTACCAGCTAATTGTTTATACTTCAACATCTTCCTCAATCCATTCCATCACTTCCGCATACTCTGTGTTGATATCATCAACATCCAGTGCACACAAAGCTTCCTGCTGGTTAAATACCTCCGCAGCTTTGATAGTTGGTTTTACACCTACCACTGCTGTCATGTGCTTTTCCATCAGATCCCTAACTTCATCAATCAGTGGTTCTTCGCAAAGCACTGAGTCGTGGATCGAAGCAAAGAAATATTTATCCTGATATTTATTCATTAGTTCAGTCATTACGCCATCGATTATGGCATCAGATTCTATTTTCTGCATCGTTACGGCAAGGTCGGAGTGATGCCCCTTTTTCTCGTGTTGGATTACCTGATAGACCGTGCTGAAATGTTCTCTAAATGCTTCTGCTTCTTTTGTGAAGTAACCTTTATTGTTTTCTGAAAAATAAACGTTAGCAAACATTTTAATTTTGAAGTCAGCAACATCTTCCTGAGGAACTATCAGCAGGTCTGTCATATGCCTGTAAAATACTCCACCAGAAGTTATGGAAATATAGTTGGCTACATCTTTTGGTAAACTGTTGTGAACAAAATTCTCCAACAATATTTTGTTCAGGCAGAACGGTTGAGAGTTCGCCACATCTAAATTATATATCACCGCATCTGGTTTGCTTTTGATGTAAGTAAACTGCCTGAGTTCTCTCCATAGAATAGAAAGTGGATGGTATACACGCCTGCCTCTGCCTCTGCGTTTAGTATTGAATGCTGTTCCGTTGGCGATGCTGTGTATAGAATGGAGATATCTTTCTTTCTTACCATCAATTACTTCCAGAAATGGTTTTTTCTTTTGCTTTGGCTTTAATTTTACGCCTTCTGGGTTCGCCAAAGCGTTTGCATACCAAGCTTCCACATAGGCAACTGCTTCTGCTACATTAATTCCGACATCTTGAATTTGGTAATTTATCCATTTGGTAACTGCATCCTCTTTTGCCAGATCGGCAGCCCTGAAACGCTTTATGTTGTTGAAAAGCGTGCCACGATCTACCAGCATTCTAACGTGTCGGACATCGTACTTCTCTGTAAGCCTGTAACCCTTGCACTGACCACGAAAACCATTTTCTTCACTTGCTACGGTGTAGCTGCCATTTTCCTCAATCACACCGTGTTTCAACAGAATAGGCTTGAGCCTGTTATAATCTTTGCCGTATAGGTATCTTTCAAAGCTGTGTTTTGCTGATAGGTGTACGTAATCTCTGCGTTCGTACTTGTCATTCAACACTCGGTTGATGTGGATCTGGTGCAGCATGAAATCCAGTTTCTGGTGATGCTTCTCTACCATAAATGGCTTCCATCCTTCCTGTTTCAATAATGCCTTGGAGTCGAAATTATGGGGTATGTATATTTCTTCTGTTTCTGTATTTATATTCATATGGTTCTGATTTTATATTTCTATTCACAGAATCCATTTTGTTTTAAATTTTAGAAATTTTATTTATCCACATCAGATTCCGATACCTTATATATCAGATCTCACTGTTCTCTAACTTCTATTTAACAATATCCATTTGGAATATTATTACATGGTGCTTTCATGCTTCAAGCACCGTATAAGGCACATAGAATATCATCTTGGATGATAAATCTATTTGTATGTGATGTAATTGATTTAGAATTTATTATAATTATACAAGTAAGATATATGTATAGTACCTTATTATTTCTTCTCTAACTTTTTAGGTAAGTGATATGTATAGTCCGTATATCATAATCTTGTATAGAATTTGATTGCAGTGACCATGGGTAAATGAGCGATGTACCAGTTGCATATATAACATAAATACAAAGCAATCATGATACACAACCTTACAGAAACCGACCTATACCGCTATGCAGAGGAATTTTATATTTCAACTGACAGAGCAGAAGATCCAGCTGACATTGATATATCAGAGGATTTAGACATACACCTGATTGTCATGTGCATTGTCAACCCACAGTTCAGGATGAATGCTGGTGGAAGAAGTAATCCTGCTGTTGAGAACCTGATCGTTGAGTTCGAAGTGTGGCTCAAGGCAGTGATAAGGAAAACTAAAATAGCATCGCTTCCCTTCATGAAACCAAGAAAATCACTCCTAAATAAACAGTACTCCTAAAAAGTGATTAAAAGCTTTTATATGCCATTTCATATATTTATATTTACTCCTGATTAAACACATGCTAATTCAGGAGTAACCATGCAAGAGAATATGAAGGCAGTAATCTACACACGTGTGAGCAATCTGGAACAATCTACCCAGAGGCAGATCAATGATCTCAAGCGTGTAGATGGTTTTGAAATCGTTAAGGTATTCTCTGAAAAAATCTCTGGTTTTTCCAAGAAGATGGAGGAACGGCAGCAGCTTCAAGCGATGTTACGATACGTTGACGAACACGGTGTAGAAGCCATCGCTGTACATGAAATATCTCGCTTGGGCAGGAATACTCACGAAACGCTTACCCTGCTAAAACAATTGGAAGAAAAGGGAATCAGGCTGTATATCCACAACTTGAACATTACCTTAAATAATGGGAATGCGAAAGATGACATCTTTTCCAAGCTGATCGTTACTATCGTTTCTGATTTAGCACGGTTGGAATCTGAGCAGTTATCGTATCGCATTAAAAGCGGAATAGAAGAACGCAAGCGAAATGGATTGCAGACAGGTAGACTTTATGGTAGTACTGAAAGCAAAGAGAAGTTCCTGAGCAAGCACAAGGACATCCAAAAGTACCTGAAATCTGGCATGTCATACTCCGAGATCAAAAGGCTGTGTAAGTGTGGTATGTCTACAATCAGTAAGGTGAAGGAATGCTTGGTGGCGTAGCCTGAGAATGCTTATGGAGCATTATTATGTTGTTACAAAAAATACGATACTAAATTTATTGTAAATCCATGTGAAGCTGTTATTTTTGCATTACGGTTGAGGCGATATACAACTTCAACTTGTATTATACGTTTGAAAAAAGAGATGAAGCCTTACGGGGCTAAACCTCTAAAACTATATTGCTATATTATAACAGTATAGTTTTGATTGCTACTGCAATCTTCGTGAACAACTTGATAAGCGTATCGAACTGGACGTCATAACGCTTAACCAAGTCAGCAAACCTCACCCAATGAGGTTTAGCAAGATGTGTTATAGAAAGGTTAGGCTTACGAGAATCCCCATTCTCTATATAGCTTAACCTTCTTTTTTTACCACACCTGTTCTTCTTTCTGCGTTTACGCATAGTCGAAGTGGTTATGTGAAAAAAGATGCAACATTTGACAAAGCACTTGATGCATAAGAACCCTCTGTTCTCTTTGTAAAGGTAAAAAAAAGAAGCGGAACTTTTTTGCCCAAATTTCCTACAACTTGCTAACACGCTATTTTAAACAATGCACATTATTTTAGCAACAGTATAATTGTTTGACAGTCAATTATTTATATGTAAAATTGAATATTGTTAACATTTTTATTGTGGAAAAATATTTCAAAAAAAATCTTTGAAATCTCTTTTAAGCCAGTTTTTAGCCTTTTAGAGCGCACTTATTGTTGGTGTGGTGTTTGGCGAAGCTCAGAATTTGAGTGCTGCCACAGTGCCTTATTTCGATATATCTAAATAATTTAGTTTTTATATATTTAAAATGGTGAGGTTGTAAACACGCTGTTATATGCGTAAAGTTATATTTTGACATGTTTTGGAATTTATACTTCTATATCAGGATCTTTGAACCTTACAGTAATCTGACCTTAAATAGTTACTGGGGATCTGGGTTCAGAATCATGGCTTCGTAATCTCACGATAATTTCCTCTTACACGATGATTATAGACATCGATAATATGAATGTATTAGTGAATACAAAAGTTGATGTACCGAGACTTCAAAATCAGGAAGTACAGGCAACAAATCCCAATAACGTTTTTTTGAAGACAAAAGGGCTTAACAACAATGTGTGAAAATTTAATAAAAAAGGTGATCATGAAGTTGATCACCTTTTCTTTTTGTAGTCATTAACCAGCACAACAACTCATTTTCTTCACATCTTTGGTAAAAGACATCGCTGCCAGCTTCACACCTTCTGCCAAGGTCAGGTACGGGTGCAGTGCCGAGGCAAGTTCTTTCACCGTAATATTGTACTTGATGGCAAGGCTTAGTTCCATTGTCAGCTCGCTTCCCTCTGGTGCGACAATCCTTGCACCTAACAATTGGTCAGTTTCTGGGTTGCGAATCAGCTTGATGAAACCTCGTGTATCCAGCGCAGCAATGCTACGTGGAACTTCTGTCAATGGCATGATGGTAGATTCATGGGGAATACCTTTTTCTGCTGCCTGTCGCTCGTCCATGCCCACGCCTGCTACCTGCGGATCAGTGAAGACAACCCATGGCAGCACGCTGTAATCTACTTTATGGTTTGAGCCTTGGAAAGCATTGCTTATGGCTGTTGTACCTTCATAAGCAGCGGTATAAACAAACTGCGGAAGCGTATTTACATCACCGATGGCGTAGATGTTCGGAACATTCGTTTCAAGGTACTCATTCACCAGCACATGTCCTTTCTTTCCAGTTGCCACGCCTGCTTTCTCCAAGCCTAAGTTTTCAGTGTTTGCTTTTCTGCCCGTGGCGATCACAAAATGTGAAGCCTCAATGGTTTGGCTTTGTCCGTTAGATACCAGTTCCGCTTTGACTACGCTGCCTTCCTGCCATACTCGCTGAATGGTAGCCCCCGTTCTTATCTCCACACCTTCGGCTCTCAGATGCTCTGTCAGTTCGCCTGTGATGTCCTCTGCTTCAACTTTTAAAATCCTATCCCTTACCACAACGGTAACCCTTGTGCCGAGGCGGTTGTAGAGTTGGGCTATCTCCAAGCCTATGTAACCACCGCCCACGATGATAAGCGAATCTGGCTGCTCTTCGAGATCAAAGAGCGTGTCGCTGGTCAGATACGGAACATTCGATAGACCTTCAAAGGGTGGGATATCTGTGGTAGAGCCTGTGGCGATGGCGATCTTAATTGCTTTGTATATTTCACCATCTACAGAAACAGTATTCTTATCAACGAACTCTGCACGTCCTTCCACCACGGTTAGGTTTTGCAGGTCAGGAAGTAAATCCAGATACTTGCGCTTCTGCATCTCCGCTACCAACGTCTGCTTCTGCTGAATGATTTGCTTGAAGTTTATTTCCGCACCTTTCGCCTGTACGCCTTCAAACGGGGAATGCATGGCATGACGCACACTTTCGGCTGCTCTGATCAAAAACTTGGATGGTACGCAGCCCACGTTCACGCACGTTCCACCCAGAGGCAAACCACTATTCACCATCAGCGTGGAAAGTTGCAGGTCATTGGCTCTGATGGCTGCGGCAAAGGCTGCAGATCCACCCCCGATGATGATCAAGTCATACTGTTGTTTCATAGCTATCTTTCTTTTTGGTCTGTTACTTTATAACCTGTTTTGAGAACTGCTTCCCTGATGGCAGGTATACTCGTCTTGGTGCTGTCGAACGCTACCACGGCATTGCTGTTGTCATAAGAGGCTTTCGCCTTCACAATCCCATCAAGGGCAAATACTTCTTGCTCCACGTGTGCCTCGCATCCACTGCACGTCATGCCACTGATGCTGAACTCCACGGTTTTGGTTGTGTTGATGCCGATTGCTGTCGTTTGAATCACCTGCTTGGGCTTCGGATAGAAGATGTGGGAGAATGAAGGAAAAGCAAGCATCACGGCTGCAAATGCTGTAACCGCAAACAGAAAAGTCTTTGACTGGAAAAAGCTTGGCTTTTCTACTTCGCAGTCGCAGTCATCTTGCTTTACAGGTCGTAGCTTTTGATACCACGCCAGCCCGAGAACAAGTACAGTTGCACCCACCAGCACGTATCGGTAAGGCTCTAAGAACGAAAATGAAGAAGCTACACCACTTGTGCCAGCAAGTAGAGCCAGCACTGGTGTGATGCAGCACATCGATGCTGCGACTGCACCAAACACGCCTAAACCGATGAATTTATTTTCTGCTTTCATGCGAGTTCGAATATTTTGTTTTCTTCCAGTAGTTTGAAAAATGGTCTGAGCATCTGCTCGTACTTGGGTGTGAGTGAGTAGAAGATGGTTTTGCCTTCCTTGGTGGGTGTGATAAGATCACGGTCTTTCAGCTTACGCAGGTGCTGCGATACGGCAGAGATGGTCATGCCAAGCACATCGCTCAGATCGCACACACAGAGCCTGCTTTCCTCATACAGCAGGAAAAGAATCTTTAACCTAACGTTGTTGCCAGCCAACTCAAGCCCTTGGGAAAGTTCGAAAAACGAATCGTTCAATTCCGTTACCCGTTCTCTGCACCTTCTTATCTGGCTTTCGTCAGCTTCTTCTCTTATACAGTTGATTTCCATTATTTCAGTTTATCATTTAAGCAACTGCTAAAATAACGAAAAGGATTATCTTTAATATAGTGCAGAACTTTTTTAATGGGAATAATTTTAGAGAAAGATGCGTTGGTTACTTTAAAAGAAAAGACCTGTACTTCACAGCACAGGTCTTTTTTATGTTTTAGTATATGCAGATATTAGAATTCACCAACAGCTACTTTGTAAGTTGGATCTTCCAAGATATTGACATCGATCACATCACCTGCATTTTTCAATAACCTCTGGCAATCAGGACTAAGGTGCTTGAGATGCACTTTCTTCCCGACCTTATGGTAGCGTTCAGTGATCTTATTCAACGCTTCGATCGCTGACATGTCCACTACCCTACTTTCAGCGAAATCAATAACCACTTCATTCGGATCACCCAGAACATCGAATTTCTCATTGAAGGCAGTTACTGAGCCAAAGAACAGCGGACCCCAAATCTCATAGTGCTTTACGCCATCTGCATCGGTATATTTTCTGGCACGGATGCGTTTGGCATTATCCCACGCAAACACCAGTGCTGCGATGATCACACCCACGATCACCGCCAGTGCCAAATTGTGCAGCACCACGGTTACGATCGTTACCAGAAACATCACGAAGATGTCAGAACGTGGCATCCTGTTGATTGTCCTGATACTTGCCCATTCGAACGTTCCGATTGCCACCATGATCATCAGACCAGTCAGAGCAGCCATAGGCAGCATCTCGATCAGTCCAGCACCGAACATGATGAACACCAGCAGCATGACAGCAGCCACAATACCAGAAAGCCTTGCTCTTGCACCAGAGGAAATGTTGATCAAACTCTGACCAAGCATGGCGCAACCGCCCATACCAGAAAAGAAGCCAGATAAGATATTAGCTGTACCTTGTGCTACTGCTTCCTTGTTGCTTCTTCCTCTGGTTTCTGTGATTTCATCAATGATGTTTAGCGTAAGCAAACTCTCAATCAGACCGACACCAGCCATGATCGCAGCGTAAGGAAATATCAGTGCCAGCGTTTCCCAAGTAAAAGGGACCATCGGGATATGGAACGGGGGAAAGCCACCTTGTATAGAGGCAATATCACCCACTGTCTTGGTGTCTATGCCAAAGAATGCTACAATACCGAACACGACCAAAATGGCTGTAAGAGAAGCTGGAATGGCTTTGGTCAGCTTCGGAAGCCCCCAGATGATCAGCATCGTCAGCAACACCAGTCCAAGGATGATATACAGCGACTGTCCTGTGAGCCACTCGCCTGATGGATCTTTGAACTGGTCTAATTGCGACATGAAGATGATGATTGCCAGACCATTCACAAAGCCGAAGATCACAGGGTGGGGCACCAATCGCATCAGCTTGCCCAACCTGAACACGCCAGCCAATATCTGGATGATACCAGCCAAGACAACTGTTGCAAACACGTACTCGGGTCCGTGAGATAGTGCCAGTGCAACGATCACGACTGCCACTGCGCCTGTTGCGCCAGAGATCATACCTGGGCGACCGCCCAGTATGGATGTAACCAAGCCCATCACGAAGGCTGCGTAAAGACCTGTCAGGGGAGATAAGCCAGCGATCAGCGCAAACGCCACCGCCTCTGGTACCAATGCCAGCGCAACGGTAAGACCTGATAATATTTCTGTTTTGTAATTTACTTTTTGTTTAAAATCGAATAGGTTGAGGTATTTCTGCATATAGAAATGAAAGCTTTAACGAAGCCACAATAGCTCCGTTCAGAGCCGAAAAGCCCTGTTGTAAATAAAATGTTAATTGAAAAAACGGTGATTACCGTGGGATAGGAAGAAGAAGCTGCGTACTCACGGGGGAGTAACAGGGGAACTGGTAAACAGATATGTTATAAATGCCTTCTTCATTTTTGAAGGTGCAAAGGTACGGGTTTACAATCTTAGATGCCAACTATTTTTTGATAACAGTTTAATAACGAGGAACAAGTTGGAGTAATGGATTGTTAATCGTAATATTGCAATCATACGATTTGAAACTATGGGATTGACGAAAACCGAGAACTTTACCGATAAGCAAAACGAAGTAGCCAAGCTGCTGAAAGCCTTGGGGCATCCAGCGAGGATCGCTATCATCGAACACCTGATCAAGATGAAAGCCTGCGTGTGCGGTGATCTGGTCAACGAACTTCCGTTGGCTCAAGCTACGGTGTCGCAGCACCTGAAAGAATTAAAAAACGCTGGCATTATCAAAGGCACGGTGGAAGGAAACGCTGTATGCTACTGCCTTGATGAAAACGCATTCGAATACCTGAAAGCCTACTTTTCAAACATACTGGCAGATGTGAAGTGCCAGCAATCAAACTGTTGTTAATACTTTAATCACAATTACCATGAAACTATCAGAAGTCAAGAATATCCTGCAAACTGCCGATGCGGTAGATTTTCAGTTAGATAACGGAACAAAAGTGCCTGAGCATTTCCACGTAACAGAGGTGGGCGTAGTAACCAAGCACTTCATTGATTGCGGTGGCACCGTACGCACCGAGAAAGTGGCAAACTTCCAGTTATGGGAAGCAAACGACTTCGACCACCGCTTAAAGCCACAGAAACTACTCAACATCATTGCTCTTTCTGAAAAAGCATTGGGAATGGAAGATCTGGACATCGAGGTGGAGTACCAAGGAGAAACAATCGGCAAGTACGATCTTTCATACAATGAAAATACCTTTGTGCTGTTGTCTAAAACAACCAACTGCCTTGCCCCAGACAAGTGCGGTGTTCCGAAGGAGAAAATCAGAATCAACCTCAAAGAGATGCAGTCGGATAACGCCTGCACACCAGGTAGTGGCTGCTGCTAAGCAGCCACTACCATTCAAAGCTTCAAGACTTATAAATATACCCTTATACAAGACACTATGAGTAAGATTGTACTGTTCAGCGACATTCATGCTAACCTGCCAGCCTTGGAAGCCTTCTTTGAAGATGTGGAAGCCAGAAAGCCCGACTTCATCTATTGCCTTGGCGATCTGGTGGGATATAATATCTGGGCAAACGAGGTGGTGGACGAGATTCGCAGAAGAAACATCCCGACTATCGCTGGTAACTATGACTTCGGTATCGGCAGAGAAAGCAATGATTGTGGATGTGCCTACAAGACCGATCAGGAGAAAGCCAACGGAGCAGTATCCATCTCTTTCACCAACGATATTATAAAACCCGAACAACGCCAGTACCTGCGCTCTTTGCCAGCACATATAAAAGTAGAGTACCAGCTAAATGAAGATAAGCTAAACCTGCTGCTGGTGCATGGTAGCCCGAGAAAGATCAACGAGTATCTGTTTGAGGATCGAGACGAGAAAAGCATGTTGCGCATCATGGAAACTGCCGATGCCGACATCATGTGTTTCGGGCATACCCACAAGCCGTACCACAGGATCTTGGATTTAGGGGAAGAGGGTAAGCCATATTACCGCCATGCCATCAACATCGGCTCAGTGGGTAAACCCAAGGATGGCGATAACCGTGGTGGCTACGTGCTGCTGACCATTGACGAGAAAAGTTCGGTGCTGAATAAGGATAGCATACAGGTGGAGTTCATCCGCTTCAAGTACGACTACGAGAAGGCTGCCCGTGCCATAGAAGCATGCATCCTACCAAACGACTATGCCGAGAATTTAAGAAAAGGCTGTTAAACTATACGATATGAGTGTTACAAACTGTGCCCCGACACACGAGCGGAAAAAGCTACGCTTCTTTGACCGCTACCTTACCCTGTGGATTTTCCTTGCCATGTTTCTGGGTGTTGGCATCGGTTATTTTCTACCTGAATCATCTGGGTTCATCAACTCTTTTTCCAGTGGCACGACCAACATCCCGCTTGCCATCGGTTTGATCCTGATGATGTACCCACCGCTTGCAAAGGTGCGGTATGAGAAAATGGGGGAAGTATTCAAGAACGTGAAGATCCTGAGTATTTCGCTGCTGCTGAATTGGGTGATTGGACCGATTCTGATGTTTCTACTGGCAATTGCTTTCTTTCATGACCAACCCGAGTACATGGTCGGACTGATCCTGATCGGCATCGCCCGTTGCATTGCGATGGTGATGGTGTGGAACGAGTTGGCAGAAGGCAACAGAGAGTATGCGGCAGGCTTGGTGGCACTGAACAGCATCTTCCAGATCTTTTTTTACAGCCTGTATGCTTATCTGTTCATTTCGGTGCTGCCACCATACTTTGGTGTAAAGAGTGCCGAGATCAACATCACCATCGGGCAGATAGCAGAAAGTGTGATGATCTATCTGGGTATCCCGTTCTTTGCTGGCGTGATAAGTCGTTATACCCTGATCCGATGGAAAGGGCTGGACTGGTTCAATAACAAATATATACCATTCATTTCGCCTATCACCTTGATTGCGTTGCTGTTTACAATTGTGCTGATGTTTAGCTTAAAAGGGGAATTGATCGTGCAGATCCCGTTTGATGTACTCAAGATAGCCGTTCCGCTGGTGCTGTACTTTGTGATCATGTTCTTTATCAGCTTCCTTATCGGCAAAAAGCTTGGTGCAGACTACTCCAAGAATGCAGCTATTTCCTTTACGGCTACGGGTAATAACTTCGAATTAGCCATTGCGGTTGCCATCGGTATCTTTGGCATCAACTCTGGTCAGGCGTTCGCTGGTGTGATCGGTCCGTTAGTGGAAGTGCCTGCGTTGATCTTGCTGGTGAACGCTGCGTTTTGGTTCAAGCGGAAGTGGTATGGTGAGAGTGCAGCAATGGCAACAACAGGCGAGTGATAAAATAGAATTGAAAAATATGTACACAAATAATGTACACTATTGTTTTTAAACAAAATAATCAATTAATCTATAATTGAATTTTTTTGATAACAAAAAACCCACTGAGTAAATCCAGTGGGTTTTGTTTTGTATTTTGTAGCCCCGCCCAGAATCGAACTGGGATCTAAAGTTTAGGAAACTTCTATTCTATCCATTGAACTACAGGGCCGGGTAATCCGGAAGTAGCCCTCCGTCAACCTGCACAAATTTAGCTTAATTCCGACTATTTACAAGCTTGACTACTCCTGTGGGGTTTGCTCTTGTGCTGGCTGGCCCTGCGTGGTTTGTTCCTGCGCCGGCTGCCCCTGTGGGGTCGGTTCCATAATGGGCTCATCGTAAAGAGCGATAGAGATACCAAATGCGATCACCGTAAGTACCAGCCCGACCATAAAGATAGAGTAGGAAACACGCAGTATTTTGTACTTGCGGCTGAGCACTTCACCCAGGTAATAAATGTCGGTGATCATGTTGGTGTAAAGCGACTTTTTATCCCGCATGATCTCGTGCATCCCGTTTTGGAAATCTTCCAAAGGAATGTTAGTGAAGTTGCCGAAGAAGAGCAGGTTCACCTTTTTGCTATTGATCTTTTTTCTGTTGAAAGAGAAGCTCGTAACTTCAGGCTGGGCCGAAATAATGGCAAATATCACAGACCCGAGTGTCGTGAGCAGTAGCATGCCGACAGGTATGAGCAGTGAGCGGTGCTGGGCAAACTCAGCTCCGGTAATAGAGGTTTTAGTACTCAGGTAGGTGATGATCACCGACATAATGATGGCGTTGAGGCTGATCATCATGTTGGCTTTGTTATCGGCAATGGCACTCAGGTTGAGGTGGGTGCGGTACGTGTTGCGGAACATGGTTTCGATGCCGCGCTTGGGCTGCGCCAGTGTTTCGCGCTGCTCTTTCTCTTCCTTCTTCTGCTTCTTCGACTCTTTCTGCAGTTGGTTGCGCTGCTCTTGTATGTTCAGGCCAAGCTGCTCGGCATATTTGTGCTGAGCTTTTGCCGTATAGAAGGTCGTAGAGAGCAGGAACTCCATCTGAAACTGGGCCCACTCCTGATCCGTGAAAAACTTTTCTTTAAAGATCTCCCATTCGACGCGCAGTAGCTCGGCCGTGGCAAAAAAGGTCTCTTTGCCAATGTTGGCCATGTCGGCATCCACGATAACTTCCTGCAAAAGGGTTTCTGGTTTAGTGCCGTGCCTGGTGGCCATGATACAGTCTGTCACGCGGGCGATGCGCTCAGCCGGGTAGTTCTTTTCCTGTAGCCACGAGGTGGCGAAGCGCACGCTCTCCTCTTCGTGTCCGTCGTAGGCAGTTACGTAGCCGGTGTCGTGAAACCAGGCAGCGAGCTCTAGGTCCTGCAGCTCTTCCGGACTCAAATTGTATAGCTCTCCCAACTGGCGCGTTTCGTTGGCAGTCTCGAAGGTGTGTTTGTAATTGTGATAGACAAGCTTTTTGGACAGCTGTTCCTTGAAAAGCCTGAAAACGTACTCACTGGCTTGCTTAATGATGTCTTGTTCTTCCATAACGGTGTCTGCCGCCATTGTCAGGGAGCTATGCAGAAGGAGCATAGTAGTGAGCGGCGGTTGAAGGTGGTGCTAGTATTCTTTTGCCGTTACGGTGAATACCGCTTTTTGTTGAATAGGGCGCTTATGATACCCACATTGCCCTATATAGTAAAGCAATAACTTAATGCCGCCGCCATACGTTATCAATCTCAGCCCGACTGCATCCAAGGCAAACCTTCGGGCTCTGATACCAACCATGCACTACCATACCCAATCACCGCTTATGGTCCTCTCCGGACGGCGACAAACGTTGTGTTATTGCCGTCATACTTGCATTTGCTAGACAGGACACCCCGTACACACAGAACCTTATGAAAAATCAGATTCGCCTTATACCTATTATCCTGCGTTCCCTGGCAGTGGGCTGTTTCTTACTGCTCCTGCAAGCCTGCGTTACCCATAAACCTTACTATAGCCGTGATGTGCTCAACTGGCAGCAAAACGAGCCCAAGCCTGATAACAAGGTAAACTACACGGTGTTCCTGATTGGCGATGTGGGGGCACCTGAACTTGATCGGCAGGAGCCTTCGCTTAAGCTGATGCAAAAGCAGATGAATGAGGCCGGTTCACAAAGTGCCACCATCTTTTTGGGCGATAACGTGTATCATAACGGCTTGCCAGAGCCAGGCCGATATGACCGGGAAGTCTCAGAAAAGCGCCTTAACGCACAGCTTGACGTACTGCGTGGCTACGAGGGAGAGAAGTACATGATCCCAGGTAACCATGACTGGAACCACAGCGGCCGGGGCGGGCTCGAATTTGTAGTGCGACAGCAGAACTACGTGAACGAATACCTGACCGAAGAGGGCATTGTGGTGGGCGGTGATTTTTATGTGCCAGGCGATGGCTGTCCGGGGCCTTATGAAGTGAAGATCTACGATGATGTTGTGATGATCGCGCTGGACTCAGAGTGGTGGCTGCACCCTTGGGAGCGCCCCTATGGAGCCGGCAGCAATTGCTGGGCATCAACGGAGGCTGACCTGCTGGTGAAGCTCGAGGATATCATTGAAAAGCACCAGGGTTCTAACATTGTGGTCGTAGCGCACCATCCTTTGTTTACCCGTGGAAATCACGGCGGCTTTTTTACCTTGAAAGACCATGTGTTCCCGCTCACCATGCTCCGCGACTGGATCTATGTGCCGCTGCCTGTGATCGGGTCTATTTACCCATTTGCCCGCAAGTACGGCGGCATCCTGCAGGATATCCCGCACCCGCGCTACAAAGCTTACATCGAGGGGCTGCTTACTATCTTTGACAAGTATGATAACATCGTATACGCTGCAGGCCATGAGCACTCACTGCAGCACTTTAAGTACAATAACCTGACGCACATCGTAAGCGGATCGGGCTGTAAAACACAGCACGTAAAGCCAGGCGGCAATGCCATGTATACCCATGAGGTGAAGGGTTTTGCGAAATTGCTGTACTATGAAAACGGCGAAGCCTGGGTAGAATACTGGACTCCGAAGGGCGATGGCTCTGAGGGTACGCTGACCTTCCGCACACCACTCTACGCCAAGGAGCCTCGTCGTAAGAGAGGAGCGGTGGTGGATGAAACCAACTATGCCGACAGCTCCATTGTGGTAGCTGCCAACGATACTTACAGAGCCAGAGGTTTGCGCCGTACCTTGCTGGGCGAGCACTATCGCCGTGAGTGGGCCACACCGGTAGAAGTGCCCTTGCTGGACATGCGCAATGAGTTAGGTGGCCTTACGCCCTACCAAAAGGGCGGAGGCAAGCAGACTGCCTCTCTGAAAGTGCGTAACCCGGATGCACGGGAGTACACGCTGCGCACTGTGGATAAAGACCCGACACTGGCACTGCCGGAATATCTGCGCCAAACCGCTGCAAAAGCACTGCTACAGGACCAGATATCCGCACAGCACCCTTACGGGGCTTTGGCTATACCCAAGTTGGCGGATGCCGCAGGAGTGTTCCATACCAATCCCAAACTGGTGTTCATCCCGCAGACGCCCTACCTGCGTCAGTACATGGATGAGTTTAGCAACACGCTGGCCTTCCTGGAAGAAGACGCCGATGAAAACCACGAGGATGTAGAGAGCCTGGGCTTTGCCGAAAATCTGGTAGGTACCGATAAGGTGCTGAAAGAACTGCGGCAGGACAACGATAACCAGGTAAACCAGCAGGAGTTCGTAAGGGCACGTCTCTTTGATATGCTTGTGGGGGACTGGGATCGTCACGAGGGACAATGGCGCTGGAAAGAAGCCAAAACCGACAGTGGCAAGGTATACATACCTGTGCCTGAGGACCGCGACCAGGTGTTCTTCAAAGCAGACGGTGTTATCCCCTGGCTGGCTACCCGTAAGTGGGGTGTGCGCAATGTCCAGAACTTCAGCCACGACTTCCGCGACATTGTAGGCCTGAACCTGAGCGCCCTGACCATCGACCGTTCCTTCTCGCCCGCCATCACCCGCCAAGACTGGATTCGCATAGCCGAAGAAGTGAAAGCTGGCGTGACGGATCAGGTGATCGAAGAGGCCATCAATCAGTGGCCGGCAGAGGTGCGGGCCATATCCGGAGACGAGATCAAAGCCAAACTCCGCTCCCGACGCGACAAGCTACCACAGGCGGCGGAGGCTTATTATGAACACATCTCCGAGATGGTGGATGTGGCCGGCAGCGACAAGCACGAGCACTTTGTGGTGAACCGGGTGAATGATGAAGAAACACACCTGACGGTTTACAAGATCAACAAAGAAGGCGAGCTGCGCGACACCCTTTACAAGCGAACTTTCTATACCTCCGAAACCAAGGAACTGCGGCTATACGGACAACGTGGTAAGGATATATTTGAAGTGAACGGGAACGTGAACGACGGCATACTGGTACGAATCATTGGCGGCAACGATGAAGATGTGATCACCGATAACTCACGTGTAGCAGGCCTTGGACGACACACCGTCGTGTATGACACAAAAGAAGGTAACGTGTTCAACTTCGGACCGGAAACGAAAGACCGTACCAGCATCAGTCCGGATGTGAACTTCTATGACCGTGACAATTACCAACTGCCATACCTGGGACCTCGTTTGTCGCTGGAGTATAACGTAGACGATGGCTTGTTTGTGGGGGCAGGTATACTGGCGCGAACACACAAGTTCCGTAAATCACCCTATGCAGCAGAGCACCTGCTGGAAGGCAATTACGCTTTCTTCACAAACTCCTTTAACGTGCGCTATGCCGGCGATGTACGTCAGGTGTTTGGCAACTGGAACGTTGGGGTGAATGCCGCCATACAAGGACCCCAGTACCAGCGCAACTTCTACGGTTACGGCAACGATACCCGCCAGCAGGACGGTGAGGACGACTCTTTCTACAGAGTCCGGTTTAAGCGGGTGAACGTAGGGGCTACGCTCAACAACAATCTGGCGCCTTTCTTCAAAATAGGTATAGGTCCGACTTATGACCGATTCCGGGTAGTAAATTCAGAGCAGAACACCTACTTGGTAAACGAAGCGCTGAGTGGGCGTGTGGAGCCAGGTACTTATGATTTTGAACGGGATCGTTTTGAATCGCAGCATTATGTAGGATTGATGGCTTTTGCTGATTTGGATGTGCTGGGAGAGGGCAACCAGAAGAACCCGCGCATCGGGATGCGCTCCCACAACCGCATCAGCTACAACAAGCAGACCGATGGTGAGGGCTTGAGTTATACCCATGTCAGCTCAGAATTTGCTTTTTACCTGACGCCGAACTTCCCGTTCCAGCTTACCTGGGCAGGCCGCCTGGGGGCAGCGCACAATTTCGGTGACTTCCGTTTCTACCAGGCCAACACACTGGGCGGCATGGACAACATGCGCGGCTACCGCCGTACCCGCTTTGCAGGGCGCAGTGCGATCTTTGCCAACGCAGAGGCTCGCCTATCCCTCTTTGATTTCAACCTATACCTGACGCCAGGTAGACTGGGTGTGTTGGGCTTGTATGATGTGGGCCGTGTATACTATGATGGTGAGCGCGAATCCGCCTTCTTCCGTAGCCTACATACAGGTGTAGGCGGTGGTGTATGGGCCGATATCATGCAAAAAAACGTGATTGTGCTAACCTATGCCAAAGGCGATGTGGACAGGCTCTGGACATTAAGCTTCGGCTTTTTATTCTAAAACTATCTTAAAACGTATAGCAAAAAGTGCCGCAGCAGAGGCACTTTTTGCTTTTACCGCCCCTTAATTAGTCTTGAACTATGAAATTAACCATACCTAAATTACTCCTGATTCCTTTACTATTGTTAGGAGAGCAAGCATTGGCGCAGGAAACCGAACAGGACCTGAGAGATGTGCAAAAGCAGACGATCGATTATGCCAGCCCGGGTGTGCGGGGCATGGGTCGGAGCCGGGGCATCGTGATCGGCTATGAGCGCCTGCCGCAATTTGACATGGAGTCGGAGTCAGATAACCCAGAGGTGGGCAACGGCAGTGCGCGGGTGCGACGCCACAACAAGTTTTTTGTGCGGGCACTGGCTCCCATCATGAACAAGCCTAACAACAAGCTGATCCTGGGTATAGACCACAAGTTCGAGGAGTTCAACTTTGAGAGCGTATCACCGGCCTCGTACAGCCTGTACCGTAACCTGGAAGACAAGAACCTGAAAAGTCTGGGGCTGCAATTGGCCTTTCTACATTCATTCGATGAAGTGCGGTTTATGCTGGTGCGCGCCAAGGGCGAGCTGAACGGAGACTATACCCGCGATAATGTCAATGTATCCGATTACCTGAAAACAACCGTAGACCTGGCCTATGGCTGGAAACGCAGCCCGGATTTTGCATGGGGCGTGGGCTTGCAGTTGGGCTATACCTTTGGGCGGCAGCGCATCTACCCGGGCATTATGTACAACCGTACCTTCAACGACCGTTGGGGTGTCGAGTCCATCTTTCCGGCTAACTTAAGGGTGCGCTACAATGTGTCTGAGAAGACGCTCCTCTACACTGGTTACCGCATTGAGGGCGCCAGCTATAACCTGTACGCCAACGAACCACCGCTTTCGCAGTTCAACGACATCGAGTTGCGCCGCACCGACATCAAAGGGCTGGTACGCCTTGAGCAGGAAATCTATGACTTCCTGTGGTTTGCAGTGGAGGGTGGTTTCCGGCAGTACTACCGCCACCGCGCA
Source organism: Pontibacter sp. LHS2 (assembly GCF_058932845.1). Classification (NCBI taxonomy): domain Bacteria; kingdom Pseudomonadati; phylum Bacteroidota; class Cytophagia; order Cytophagales; family Hymenobacteraceae; genus Pontibacter; species Pontibacter sp. LHS2. The sequence continues at coordinate 904,633 of NZ_JBZYWG010000003.1, read as the reverse complement.
TTTGATGTTATCGGCTCTCGCGATGAACTGATCACAAACACACTGGCCGGAGCAGGTTACATTGGCATTGAGCTATTTGCTGTACCTCCCCGCAAACTGCTGGAGCGCAGCCAGAACCGATAAAACAAGGTATAAACACAAAAAAGCCCGGCTTGCAGGTATAGCAAGCCGGGCTTTTGTAGCTACTCTGACTCCCTGGCCGGCTCCATACCTTCCGGGATTAGTCCGCGCAGGTACTCGTAAGTGGCATACTGCGAGCGGGTATGGGTAGGAGCTACTTGCTCCACATAGTTGTTGTTAATGTCACGGGCCTTGGTATCATCAGCGAGTTGTAGGTCAATGATAGTGCGCACTTGCTCAACAAGGTCTTTCTGAAGAATTGGAAAAGCCACTTCCACACGGCGACTCAGGTTACGGGTCATCCAGTCGGCGGAGGCCACAAAATACTCTTCTTTGCCGTTGTTGTGGAAGATGTAGACCCTGGCATGCTCCAGGTAGCGGTCCACGATGCTGCGCACCCTGATGTTTTCGCTGAGTCCTTCCACGCCTGGCATCAGGCAGCATATGCCACGCACCAGCAACTCGACCTTCACGCCAGCCTGACTGGCAGCATACAGTTTCTTGATGATGCGCTCGTCCTGAAGGGCATTCATTTTAAGGATCATGGAGGCTGGCTTGCCTTTTTGGGCATTTTTGATCTCCCGATTGATCAAGTCCACAAAGCGGTCCCGCATGTTGATAGGGGCCATCAGCAGCTTCTTGAACTTCTTGTCGTGCTGGCGATCAATAAAGAAATTGAACACCTGCTCTACATCCTGTGTAATGGCCTGGTTCGAAGTGAAAAGCGCGTGGTCAGCGTAGATCTTGGACGTGTCCTCGTTGTAATTGCCCGTGCTCAGGTAGGCATAGTTCACCAGTTTGCCATCTTCGTTGCGGGTGATCAGGCCCAGCTTGGTATGTACTTTCAGGTCAGGCAGTCCCAGTATGACGTTGGCACCGGCTTTTTGCAGCTTGCCCGCCCAGAAGATATTCGACTCTTCATCAAACCGGGCTTTGAGTTCCACCACCACGGTCACCAGTTTCCCGTTCTTAGCGGCTTTTACCAGCGATTTGGCAATGGCTGAGTTTTCGGCTACACGGTATAGCGTGGCACTCATGGCAGTCACCTTGGGATCATTGGCGGCTTCTTCAAACAGGCGCAACACGTAATCAAAGGACTGATAAGGGTAGTGCACCATGTAGTCCTGCTTTTGCATGGCCTCGATCAGGCTCTCTTCTTTTTCCAGAAGCGGATGTACCAGTGTCGGCTGCGGTGTGTACTTCAGATCCGGCAGGTTGAAATCAGGGAACTGAAAGAAGTCCCGGAAGTTGTGGTACTTGCTCCCTTCCACCAGCTCGTCTTCGGATATGCCGGTGTGCGCCATGATGGCTTCGAGCATCGGTTTAGGCGATTCTGGGTCGAAGAGCAGGCGAGCCGGGTAGCCGGTTTCACGCTTCTTCAGACTTTTCTGGATCTTGGCCATCAGGCTACCGGATACCTCTTCTTCAATGTCCAGTTCCGCATCACGCGATACTTTCACGGCGTGTGCCTCAAAGCGGCTGTAGTTCGGGTATAGCTCGGGCAGGCAGAAGCGAATCACGTCGTCCAGGAACATCACATAGCGCTGCTCACCTACTGTTGGGAGCTTTACAAAACGGCTACCGTGCTTTTTAGTAGGTATCTCCAGCATAGAGAAGCGCTCTGGCTTCAGGTCTTCCTTTTTAGGGTCGAAGAGATGCACACCCAGGTATACGGTCTGGTCTTTCAGGAAAAAGTGCGTCTCGGTATCGTCAAGCAAAAGCGGCAGGATATGAGGATGTATATGCTCGGCAAAATATTCGCGCACCCACTTCTGCTGCGTTTCATCCAGTTCATTTTCAGTCAGGAGGTTGATGCGGTGCTCGCGGAGGTCAGCTAATATACTTTCTCTGAACACCTCCCCAAATTCTTCCTGCTGGCGCTTCACTTCCTGCATGACCTGCTCAAATGTATCGGCCGGGTCTTCGGACAGCTTGTCGCGGGTTTTCTTTTTGAGTTTGATGAGGCGCTTAAGCGTGGCTACCCGCACTTTGAAGTACTCGTCGAGGTTGGCCGAGAAAATCGCCATAAATTTAACGCGCTCCAGCAGCGGAACCGTACGGTCTTTGGCCTCCTGCAGCACGCGGTAGTTGAATGCAAGCCAGCTGAGTTCGCGGTTGATCAGCGGTGTGGTGGTTGGTTTTTTATCTTCGGTATTAGTTTCCATGGTTTTGTATGTTGCCCGGTGCGGAGCAAGGTATAAAGGTGTAAGCACGGCTTTGAGGTATGGGGTTATACCTGGTTATGCTGTTGTGCTATGTTATCTGTGGTTTTTGGGTATGTCATAAAACAAAAGCTCGGCATTCTCCCGGTCGATGTCATACCAGCTGTCGCAGTTGAATCGAAGCGCCACCAAGCCCGCAGTAGGCATGCTGGAAATCTGCTTGGGCGATAGGAGGTTGGCAAAGTCTGAAATGGCTTCGTTGTGACCCACCATTAGGATACAGTCCGCCTCAGCAGGTGCTTCACGGGCTATTTCAAGCAGCTCGTCTGCGCTGGCGCCATATATGCGGTCATCTACTACAAGCTTGTCAGCGTCGTAGTCGAGTTCGCGGGCTACCAGTGTGGCTGTTGTGAGCGCCCGTACCGCAGGACTCGAAACAATGAGCTGCAGATCGGTGTTGTTGGCGGCCAGCTCCTGCCCCATGAGCGGAGCGTCATTTCGGCCACGTTTATTGAGAGGTCGGTCATGGTCGCTCAGCTCTTCAAATTTCCAGCTGGACTTTGCATGACGCATGATATACAAGGTTTTCATAAGGTGATGTTCTTTCAGAAAGGTATAGCAGGCCGCCTTATACATCGTGCGGTCGCTATGCTTGGTGTTTACTGAAAGCGAAGCAAATTTGTTGTGAGGCGGGTCCTTAGATTGGCTTAGGTTAAGTTTGGCAGGTATAGCAGGATGCCCTGACAGGTATAGCAATTGTCCGTATGCATACAAAATCAAAAAGGGGAAAGCCCTTCCGGACTATCCCCTTTTCTTGATTTTTTTAAGATGAGCTTATACGTTGTTCGGGTAGCGCTCATAATGAATCTCTGCTACACGGCGCTGCAGCTCGGCACGCAGATCGTCGATGTTGATGCGGTTGGTAGCCGAAATGAACAGGGCCGGAGCATGGATTTTCGCCATGTAAGTAGCTTTCAGGTCTTCGATAGAAGGTCGTACATGATGCTCTCCCTCTTCATCATTCCCGCTTTCTTCCTGCATCTCCTGCTCACGCTGCTCCAGGTACTGGTCTATTTTGTTAAATACCAGCAATACGGGTTTGTCAGCAGAATTAATATCCAGCAGGGTATCATTCACAACGGCGATGTGGTCTTCAAAGGAAGGATGCGACACATCCACTACGTGTACCAGCAAGTCGGCTTCGCGTATCTCGTCGAGCGTCGACTTAAAGGCCTCAATCAACTTGGTCGGTAGCTTGCGGATGAACCCAACCGTGTCAGACAGCAGGAAAGGGATGTTGTCGAGCACCACTTTGCGCACCGTGGCGTCTACTGTCGCGAAGAGTTTGTTTTCGGCAAACACATCAGATTTGGAGAGCAGGTTCATCAGCGTGGACTTGCCTACGTTGGTATACCCAACCAATGCCACACGCACCATGCCGGCGCGCGACTTGCGCTGCTCAAAGTTCTGCTTCTCGAATTTCTCCAGTCTGTCGCGCAGCAAGGAGATCTTGTCGCGCACAATACGACGGTCCGTCTCGATCTCGGTTTCACCTGGACCCTTCATACCGATACCACCCTTTTGCTTGGAAAGGTGAGTCCAAAGATTAGTCAGGCGAGGAAGCAGGTATTGGTACTGAGCCAGTTCTACTTGTGTGTGGGCCTGGGCAGTTTTGGCACGGAGCGCGAAGATGTCGAGAATCAGTAAGCTTCTATCCACGATCTTGACCTGCAGTTCGCGCTCAATGTTGCGCACCTGCGAAGGGCTCAGGTCATCGTCGAAGATCACCATGTCGATGCTGTGCTCGGTCACGTAGGCTTTGATTTCATCCAGCTTGCCGCTGCCCACAAAGGTGCGGGTGTCTGGTTTGTCAAGCTTCTGCACGAAGCGCTTCATGGCTACGGCGCCGGCTGTTTCGGTCAGGAAGGCCAGTTCGTCGAGGTACTCGTTGGTTTGTTCGTCGGTTTGTTTGTAACCGGGCACCGCCACCAGCACAGCGGTTTCCTGCGGCTTGGCGGTTTCGTAGTATTTTTGTTTACCCATTATCAGATGTTAAGCGTAGCGGTTTGTCAGCCTTTTTTCGGCATGAATCATTGTACGTAATTAGTCCCGGCCCCGGTTGGATGATGACAGGTATAGCGCTGCAAGCGCATACAGGACAGATGCAAGTTAGGTTAAAAATTTCAGAAGAAAGGGGAAAAAGCCTAACTTGCTACCCTTATAAAAGAGCCACAGCCTATCCACTAATACCAACCATGGAGCATAAGACCTATCATATTGAAGGCCTGATCGAATTTATACCGCGTGTGTTCCGCGACGAACGTGGCTGGTTCATGGAAACCTATAATGCCAGCATGTTTGCGCCTTTTGGGATCAACCCGATATTTGTGCAGGACAACGAGTCGGTGTCGAAGAAAGGCGTGTTGCGCGGGCTGCATTTTCAAAAGCCGCCTTATGCACAGGGCAAGCTGGTGCGGGTAGCTTCGGGCAGGGCGTTGGACGTAGCGTTGGATCTACGCAAAAACTCCCCGACTTACGGACAGCATGCAACCTGCATCCTTGATGCCGAGTAGCACAACATGCTTTACATCCCGGAGGGCTTTGCGCATGGTTTTGTGGCTTTGGAAGACAGCACCAGTTTTCTCTACAAATGCACGAACCTCTACCATCAGCCCTCTGAAGGTGGCATTCTCTGGAACGATCCGGCCTTAGGTATAGACTGGGGTATAGCCGAGCCGCTGGTGTCGCCCAAAGACGAAGTACTGCCGCTGCTAAAGGACTTTGATTCGCCGTTTTAAGAAAGACTTTAGGCGCTTGTAGATAATCTCTATTTAAGAGTTTTTAAAACCAAAGGCCCACGATGTATGAAGTCGTGGGCCTTTGGTTTTAGGTATAAGTTGTGCCTGAGAATTTCTCACATTAGCTCATGGGAGAATCAGTGCATTTGCTCGTCTCCAGTTCTACAACAATTCCACCAGCGTCTCCAGCCCCATGCCGCGTGATCCTTTGACCAGCACGTAGCTTTCCGAAATCGGATTGGCTTGCAACCAGTTCTGCAGTTCCGCCTTCGTTGCAAAGTAGTGGAAGTTATTGCTAACCTCGGAAGCGTACTTCATCTCGGGCCCGCAGAGCAGTACGGTTTCAAAGTTCTGTTCCGCGATGATCTCACCAATGGCTTTGTGCTCGGTGGCGCTTTCAGTTCCCATCTCCAGCATATCACCCACGATCACCACCTTGCGCGGAGCATTCATGCCACCGAAGTTACGGATAGCCGCCGCCATGGAGGTTGGGTTCGCATTGTAGGCATCCAGAATAAGGGTATTGCTTCCCTTTTGCATCACCTGTGAGCGGTTGTTCACAGGGCTGTAGTTGGCAATGGCGGCGTTGGCTTTCTCCAGCGGCACGCCAAAGTACTTGCCGATGCATGCTGCTGCGGCCATGTTCTCGTAGTTGTAGCTGCCTACTAGTTGGGTATTCACCACATTGCCTTCCTCGTCTTTATATACCACATAAGGGGAGGCCTCCAGCAACTCGCTTTGGTAATAGTCGCCTTGGGCAGGATAGGTTATTTTGTGCTCAATGCGGCGACTCATGCGCATCAGGTGCTCGTTGCCGGTATTCACAAACACAGTACCGCCATGCTCTAGCAGGTGCACATAAAGCTCGCTCTTGCCACGGGCCACGCCTTCCAGACTGCCAAATCCCTCCAGGTGCGCCTTACCGATGTTAGTGATCATGCCGTGCGTAGGTGAGGCAATGCTGCTCAGCAAAGCAATCTCGCCGATGTGGTTGGCGCCCATTTCAATGATCGCCATTTCGTGTTCGGGCTTGATGCGCAGCAGCGTGAGCGGTACCCCGATGTGGTTGTTGAGGTTGCCCTGGGTATAGAGTGTGTTGAACTTCTGGCTCAGGACAGCATAGATCAGCTCTTTAGTCGTGGTCTTACCGTTGCTGCCCGTGATGCCGATCACCGGTATGCTCAGTTGCTTGCGGTGGTGGCGAGCCAGGTCCTGTAATGCCTGCAGTGTGTCTTCCACCACAAACACGTTGTCAGAAACCAGGGTGGGGTCGTCTACCACGGCATATTTGGCGCCCTTCTCCAAAGCGCCCTGTGCAAACTTGGCTCCTTTAAAATTAGGTCCGTTCAACGCAAAGAACATACTTTGATCCTGCAATGCGCGGGAATCAGTACTCACGTGGCGACACTCGAGGTATTTTTGGTAAAGAAAGTCGATGCTGTTCGGCATGAAATGCGTATTTTTAGTCTATAATTGGTCGCAGCTGCCCGTATGAAGGTATAGCTTGCCACCGCCTTGGCAATATACATCCAAAACGGCAAAAGCAACAGCCCAATTGCCTAACAAACTGCCTATGCGCTACCTGCTGTCTATCCTCTTTTTCTTGCTGCTTATACCTGATGTATTTGCACAGGATCCTTTGCGCTTCCGGCAACGCACGGATATACCTGTGAAAGCGGGTGAAACTGAACTGCGCAATCCCTGGGGTGGTGGACTTAACACGCCGCAGTTCTCAACTATCGACCTGAACAAAGACGGCCGCGATGACCTTTTTGTCTTCGATCGCATGTTGCGCAAAGTTTACACCTACCTGGCGGTGCAGGAGGGAGGCCAATGGCGCTATAAGTACGCTCCTGAGTACGAGGCCATGTTCCCGGCCGAGCTTGAAAACTGGGTGCTGCTGCGCGATTACAATTGTGATGGCCTGAAAGACATTTTTACCAGCACACCGCTCGGAATTCGGGTATACCGCCAGGAAGCTACCACCAACAAATACCCTTCTTTTGTGCTGGCACAGGATGCCCTCTTTTATCGCAGTCGCAACGGCGTGAACAGCATCAACATGCAGATGAACGTCTCCGATATACCTGCCATTGTGGACATAGACGGTGACGGGGACCTGGATATCCTGCTTGCAGAGTTTTCGGGAGGCTATACCCTGGAGTATTACAAAAACATGCAGGTAGAGGAAGGCAAACCCTGCGGTACAATGGAGTTTGCGCTTGGCTCCGACTGGTGGGGGCAGATCACCGAATGCGAGGGCTGCAACTCGTACGGCTTTGGTGTGCAGTGCCGTATGGCAGCACCGTTGCATTCGGGCCACGATGGTTCCTCGCTGCTACTGCTCGACCTGAACGGCAACGGGGTGAAAGATTTGCTGATGGGTGGAGTGGCCTGCGATAACCTGGTGATGATGGAAAACAGAGGAACGCCTGCCTTAGCCCGCATGGACAGTTTTGAGCCGGCTTTTCCTTTCGGAACGCGAGCTGCCCGCTTCAACCTATTTCCGGCAGCTTATTCTGAAGACGTGACTTTCGATGGTATACCTGACCTGCTCGTGGCACCTAACAGCAATGAGAACGAAGGAAACCTTGAATTACAGCGCTCATCATGGCTCTACCGTAACACGGGCACTGCCAACCAACCGAATTTTGAATTCACCCAGGATAACTTTCTACAGGACCAGATGATTGACCTGGGCGAAAATGCCTATCCCGCTTTTGCGGACATCAACGGCGACGGCTTACTTGACCTGGTAGTGGGCAACGGCCGCTCCGACCGCAACGGGCGCTTTGTGGCAACGCTTAGCCTCTACCTGAATACGGGCACCCTGGCTGATCCTGCTTTCACGTTCGTTACGGACGATTACCTGGCCTTGTCTAACGAAAACATGCTTTCGCTGAAGCCATCATTCTTTGATATCAACCGGGATGGTGTGTTGGATCTCGTCCTGACTTACAGGGCACAGCTTGGTTCGGACCATGCCACCGCTGGCACTACCCACATCGACTATCTTGTAAACAATGCAAAAGCCGGTCAGCCTTACGCATTCAACACGGCCCGTCTGTTTCACTTGCATACCCTGGCCAATGGCGACACTCCTTACCTGTTTAGTGTCGATGCGCAGCGGGTAGATATGCTGGTTGGAAAAGCCAGCGGTACGCTTGACTACTATCGCTCAGCAGGGAATGGCTTTGTATTGGAGAAGCAAGCCATCGGCGGCATCAAGTTTGATTTTTTTCGTCGCAACCTGGCACCAGCTGTAGTGGACATTGACGGCAACGCCAAGCTTGATCTGCTCACAGTAGACGACAGCGGAACACTGCGTATTTACAATGACTTTCTGGATAACCTGAATGGTGCCTTTACCGAAACAACAGAGGTGCTCGAAAACGAAGTGATAGGGGAGGCACTCTCTACCCGTTTTGGTCGAGGACTTGGACTGGCTGTGGCTGAACTGGGTGGGCCCTATAAGCTATACCTGGCCATCGGTACGCAGGGAGGAGGCGTATACCTGCTGGAGCAAACCGGAGGCAATTATGGCAACCCGAATGACAAGACAAGTAACCTTGAACTGAAAGTATACCCGAACCCGGTTGCTGGCGCTCAGGAGCCAGTACAGGTAAGGGCTAGTGAGTCTGTATCGCTTGTGCTGCACGACATGATTGGCCGCAAGGTATACGATGGAGCCGGCAACTTCAACCGCCGCCATACCTTACGAACAGGGCACCTGAAAGCAGGCGTATACCTGCTACGAGCCACCTCCCGCGATGGCCGCCACGAAACCCGCAGATTGGTCATACACTGATGCAGGCCTTTCTGTTAGTAGACCTCTCGGAGGGAATCGAATTTGACAAGCCGATTCTGAGCATGGTGCGGCAGCATGAGCCGGCTATACCTGTCTTTGATCTAGATGTCAGGTCCGATGTCACCCTGCAACAGTACGCCGTGCGTCTTCTGCAGGAGAACCCGGAAACGATCGTGTGTATAAAAGGCGGACAGAGGGATTTGAACCGGCTGATGCCTTTACTGGAGGAGTTACTTTTGCCACACGCAAAGCGACATCTGCTACTGATTGGTCAGCAACCTCGCTTACTTCGTATGATGCAGGCCCGGCCAGGTATAGCCTATACTTTACTGGCCGACGAAGAAGCGCTGCGCCAGTTTTTGGTAAGATCAGTTTAGTGTAAAATTATCCGCGTCGAGGTGTGCTGGGAAAGCTTCTCTGAACTCAGTCAGTTCCTGTTTGCTCAAAGTGATGGTATGTATACCTTCAGCTTCGGTGGTTTCCAATAGTTTATAGCCTTTAGGATGGATGATAGCTGAGTCACCGGAGTAAGGATGGCCGTTGCCATCGGTTCCAACCCGATTCACGCCTACCACATAACTCAGATTCTCAATAGCACGGGCCTGCAACAGAATGCTCCAGGCGTTGGCCCGGGGCTTCGGCCAGTTGGCTACATACAGTAGCAAGTCATACTGGCTGCTTGCGTTGCGACTCCACACCGGAAAACGCAAATCGTAACACACCAACGGGCAGATCTTCCAACCTTTCAGTTCTACCAGCAGCTTTTCTTTGCCTGCAGTATAGGTGTGATGCTCCTTGGCCATCCGGAAGAGGTGTCGCTTGTTGTAATGCTCGTAAGTGCCATCCGGACGCACCCAGTACAGGCGGTTGAAATACTGCTCACCCTCCCGCACGATCACGCTACCCGTCAGCACTGCCTGATGCTTCGCTGCCTCTTCCTTCATCCACTGCAGGGTAGGCCCATCCGCCTCTTCCGCCAGGCTAGTAGCGTCCATACTGAAGCCCGTCGTGAACATCTCTGGGAGCACGATCAGGTTAGTGGCGGGTGCTGCAGCGGCGAGTTTTTCCGAGAACATCGCTCGGTTAGCGGCTGCGTCTTGCCAGTGCAGGGTTGTTTGGATGATGGTGACGCGTAAGTCTTGCATGATAGAGAAGTATAAGAAATAATGTTTAAAGGTTGTATTGATATTTTATCCCAGGCTAACCCTTTTGCTCAAACTAACCCTTTTGCTCAAACTAACCCTTTTGCTCAAACTAACCCTTTTACTCAAATTAACCCTTTTGTCATTCTGAAAGAATCTTGTGTACAAGTTAGATAAGTTCTTGCTACGCAGTTTTGGCTATTAGTCTTCTTAACTTGGCGTTGTTTCATAGCTTCGCCTGTGCGGCGGGCACTCACTTTTTTCCTTGATGAAAAAAGTAAGCAAAAAAATCAAGACGCTCCAAACTCGCTGACCGCTCAAACAGTGGAGCGTCGTTTGGTGCACCTAGCAAGTGTGATTTGTTTCATTGTTTAAGGGGCAAGTTAGTCCTGCTATACCTGCCAGTGGTGTGGATGGTTAGAAACAATTCGTCATCAACCATCACAACTTCACTAACCGCTCAGCTGCTTGCCTGAGCGTCTCCTCACTTTTGGCGAAGCAGAAACGCAGGTAGTGGTGGTCGGTTTTATTGTGGTAGAAGGCCGAGACAGGGACAGAGGCTACGCCAATTTCCTTTGTCAATCGCTTGGCAAAATCGAGGTCGTGCTCTTCTGAGATGGCATCGTATTTCAGCAGCTGGAAGTAAGTACCAGCCGAAGGTATAAGCTCGAAGCGGGAGGGCTTCACTAGTTCACAGAACAGGTCGCGCTTGGCCTGGTAGAAGTCGGGGAGGGAACGGTAGTGTGCTTCGTTGTCCATGTAGTCGGCTATGGCGAGTTGCAAGGGGGTAACAGAGCAGAACGTGATGAACTGGTGCATCTTGCGAAGCTCCACGGTCAGGGCCGGAGGGGCCACCACGTACCCGATCTTCCAGCCGGTGGTATGGTAGGTCTTCCCGAAAGAGGAGATCACAAATGCCCGCTGTCGCAGTGACTCGATCTGCAAAGCACTCACATGCTCCTTCCCGTCAAACACCATGTGCTCGTATACCTCATCGCTCATGAGCAGGATGTCGGTGCCATCGGTCAGGTTAGCCAGCTTTTCCAGGTCCTCGCGCGGAATCACAGCGCCCGTTGGGTTGTGGGGCGTGTTGATAATGATCATGCGGGTGCGGCGTGAAATGTTCTTCTTTAGCAGATCCCAATCGATACTGAAGTCAGGCAAAGCCAGGGACACATAAATCGGGATGCCGCCCGCCAACCGGATGGCTGGTGCGTAGCTGTCATAGCAGGGCTCCAGCACCACTACTTCGTCACCTGGTTTTACTACTGCCGTGATGGCCGCAAACAATGCTTCCGTAGCGCCAGACGTTACGGTCACTTCCTGGTCAGGGTCCGGACGGTAGCCGTATACCTTCTCTGTCTTCTCGCTGATCTTTTGGCGCAAGGCCGGCATGCCGGGCATCGGGGCATATTGGTTATAACCCTCCTGCATATACTTAGTCACCAGCGCAATCAGCTCATCCGGACAATTAAAGTCAGGAAAGCCCTGCGACAGGTTAATAGCACCGTACTCGTTGGCCAGGGCCGACATCACAGCGAAAATACTGGTACCGACATCGGGTAGTTTGCTGCCAGGGTAATTGATCATAAGATGAGGGTTTTGCTGATGAACGAAGATAGTATTTACGGGCAAAATACCAAGTATAATTTAGTCGAGTGCCTGGGCCACTAACTGCTGCAACTCAGGTATAGCCTCTTGTTCAAACCAGGGGTTGCGGCGCAGCCAAAACTCGTTGCGCGGCGAAGGGTGGGGAAGCGGCATGTACTGGGGGAGATAGTCTGGCCAGTGTGTGACAGTATCAGTAAGGGTTGGCTTGGCGGATGCGCCCAAAAAGTAGTCCTGCGCATACTTGCCCACTAGTAAAGTGAGCTGCACATTGGGCAGCAGTGGCAGCAGTTGCTGATGCCACTGCCGGGCACATTCAGGGCGGGGAGGCAGGTCGCCGCTCTTGCCCTTGCCAGGATAGCAAAAACCCATCGGGATGATGGCCACTTTGCGCTCGTCGTAGAACACTTCCGGCGTTATGCCCATCCACTTTCTAAGGCGCTTTCCGCTCTGGTCATCCCAAGGTATACCGCTGGCATGTACTTTGGTGCCGGGGGCCTGCCCAACTATCAGCAGCCTTGCAGATGGCGCTGCACGCAGCACTGGTCTGGGGCCGTGAGGCAAGTGCTCGGCACAAAGTCGACAGGCACGTACCTGTTCCAGTAAAATGTCAAGTGTAGCGGTCATACTGTGTGCAAAGGTATAGCGATCAGCTAACAAATTGTGCTTTTTGCTGTATACAGTGGGTATATGCGACAAAGATTACCCGGACTTCTCTTGTTGATCATCATACTTCTGTTACCAGATTTTAGTCTGGCCCAGGAGCAGCCTACCTATAAAAACGCTTTTACTGTTAAATTCTTCGGGCTATCCGTACACCTGCGGCAGACGCCATATCCGGAGCTGTTCAAAAACAGGCTCGACCAGAAAGGTATAGCTGTACTGAACTTTGGAGGCATCGTTGGTTACGATCGCTTTGTAGTGCGTGAAGTCATTAGTGTGCGGGTAGAGCAGGGACTATATTCCGATTGTGCTTCTTCCCTGGCAGGCTTCACACACCTGGGTTGGCGCGGACAGATCTTCAAGGCAGGGCGGCACTCGCTTAACGGCGGCATAGGGCCCACCCTGGTATACCGTCGTGACTGGAACCGACTGCAAGGCTACGAAGACGACGGCTACTTTAACCGCAGCGGTGACTGGCAGTACAAGTTTTACTGGTACGGCGGAGAACTTGAGTATAACTACCAACTAAAAGGGCAATATGACTTGTCGCTTAACCTGGTACCCGGCATACCAGAACTGGTATCATTTGGAGCCGGGTTCAGGAAGCGTTTCTAAACAGTGATGCCAAGGCCTACCAGCCGCGTTCGTCCCTGTCCTTGTCGCGACGGTTCTGTTGCCGGCGGCCTTGCTCGCGTAACGGAGGGAGCTGCTCATGCTGCTGCCATCGGTCACGGGCATGTTGGTTGTGGGGGCTGTAATGCTCATTGCCATCACGCCATTCCCGGCGTTCGTCTCTTCGGTGCTGCGGGTGATGATCGTCTGAGAAGCCGTGCTGGTGGCGGTTTATATTTTCATGCTGCTGTCGCTCATGTTGCTGCTGCCGATACTCCTGCCGTTCCCGCTCTTCCCGCACTCGCATTTCTTCTTCGTAGTGTCTTCTTTCCCGGTCATGCATAAACGGTCTGGGCTCTTCCCAGCGGCTGCGAAAGTTCTGCTGCCCCATTTCGTGGCGTGGATGCGGACGATGTGGGCGCCCGTGTCGCTCATGATGTCTTTCTTCTTCCTCGTGATGCATTTGTTTTCTTTTTGATTCCTACAATGTCTAATATAAAGCATAGATGCCGAAGATACAAGGAGTTATGACCAGGTATGGTCCGGCACCGGGTTTTATGTACGGGCATAGGAGCCTGATGTTTGTCAGTGCTCAAACTCAGTTAAAAAAAAGACAGCCCTCCATTTCCGGGGGGCTGTCTTCATTACTAATCTACTACCAAAGTAACCTAATCTGTCTGCTATACGCATTAGCGACGGTTGCGTTGGTTTCTGTCAGAATCTTTGTAATAATTATCGCGACCTGAATCTGTTTCGTCGGCCCAGCGCGGTCCGCCCTCGTAGCCACGGTCAAAATTACGGTCGCGGTATGACTCCCCGCTGTAGCGGTTTCGACTGCTCAGTTGCTCGGCACGGCGATCAGAGTCATGGCGGTTGTGTGGCTGATAATCAGGATCATCAGAATGCATGATGTCATCCCAGGTGTCACGTACACGCTCAAAGAATCCGCGCTTGTCCCGGTTCTCAGGCTCAACGTTAGGCGAGTAGCGGCCTTCGTTGTACCAGTTGTGTGAACCACTGCCGTAACGGTAGTCTGTCTCTTTGTAGCGGCTACGGGTGCCTGGCCCTTCACGCCACAGGCTGTCCTGTGAGGTTGGCGGTTCGTTGTAGTTGCCAGGCTGTGAGCCACCGCTCATGCGTGGTCTGTAATCCTGCTGGCTGCCGCTTCTCTCTTCTCTGGAACCATGGTTCAGGTACTGGCTCTCGTTGCGGTAAGGGCTTTCGCTGCGACTGCCGTAGTGGCCGCTCTGGAAAGTGCCGCGGTCGCTCTGATAGGGAGCCGGTCTGTTGCCTGTGTAGTGGCGGCCGGTTTCAGCCTGACGATCGCGATCCTGCGCTCCTCTTGGGCTTGGGCCGGTGTGGAAGTAGTTGCCTTCGTCCCACTTTTTCTCGCTTTGGCCTCTGTAGGCATAGCGTTGCGGTTGCTGTTCTCTGTCTTTGTTGTATAGTTCACGGCCAATGCGCTGGTTCTCAGCTCCTGGCCGTCCGTGGTTTTCTCCTCTGTTTTCCATAATTTTATTTGCGTTATAATAAGCGGTGTAAAAAGTATAGCCATACGATGGCGTTATTTTTTACGGGTTACAGAGGCTATAGTTGGCTCGGGATCAGGTATAAAAAAAGAGGCACCCCTTTGCAAGGGCGCCTCCAATGTCTTTATCCGGGGCAATATTAGAAATATGTTTCCATGATCTCGCGCACATCCGCCTCTGCCAGGGGCTTGGAGTAGTGCTTGCGCACCTCAGGGTATTTTTTGAGACGCTCAAGGTCGTAAAAGCTAGCCGAAGAGGTGAGCATGAGCATCACAGTGCGCATCTTGTTCTCGTCTTCAAAGCGCTGGTACTCGTCCAGAAACTCGAAGCCATCCATTACTGACATTTTAATATCAACGAAGATAAGATCTGGCTTGGGGCAGTTTGGCTCCCCGCTGAAGGCTTTGTTCAGGTAGTCAAGGGCTTCCTCGCCGTTTGTCACCACCCGAATGTCTGATGCCGCCTCCATGCGGGAGAGCAGGCGCTGATTCAGGTAATTGGTTGTATCGTCGTCGTCTATCAGCAGGATAGTCTTTACAGATTTCATAATTGGTATTTTGAGTTCTTTTACAAATATGGCCTTTTTTGTTTTAAACTAAGACAAAAAACAGGAGTGTCATGATTCTCCTCTGGCCAGGGCCTCCGCTCTTTGTCTAGCTCTTACGAGACTAGTCACCTCGATGGCTGAGATCATGATACCTTCTACGCTGGCGGTGCTATCAAACAGCGGCTGGTATTTAAAGTTAAGGTAGGCATCGCGTGGTTTTCCGTTGAAGTCGTGGTCAATTGGTGTCTGGAACTCATTGATGTAGACGGTGCGCCCTTTGGTGTATACCTCGTGCAAGAGGTCAAAAAAGCCAAGGGGTTCAAGCTCAGGCCAAATGTCACGGGCGGCACGACCCAAATAGCTCCGGTTGCCATACAGCTTGTATACGCCAGGCGTCACATATTGACATACATGGTTTGGTCCCTGCAACACGCACAGGTGCACTGGCGAAAGGCGCAACATGCTCTCGAGCCGGTCGTCTTCTCTACTCTCCTCCTGATTTTTCTGATCATCGATATCGGTGTAAGTACCAATCCAGAGGGTGATATTGCCCTGTTCGTTACGCATCGGCAGGCCCCGCTCCAGGAACCAGCGGTAGCTACCGTCTAGGTGATGGCGTATGCGGTACTCTATCTCAAAGCTATTGCCTGATGCCACTGCGTTATGCCAACTGGTGAGCACTACGGCCGAGTCGTCCGGGTGCACTGCGCCAATCCAACCGTCTGTCTGGCCCGGGCGCATGCCGGTATAGCTGTACCAGTTCTCGTTAAAGAAAAGTACTTTACCCTTAGGTGAGGCAGTCCAGGCCATGTGTGGGAGCACGTCCAGCAGGTGCCTGAAGCGGGCGTCACTTTCTCGGAGCGCCTCCTGGGTATCCCTGTTTTGGGTGATGTCAATGATAGAGCCGATCGTGCGGATAGGCTTGCCATCAGAGTTATAGGTGGTATAGCCTTGGTCCAGGATAAAGGCGTAGCTGCCATCAGCTCGCTGAAAGCGGTACTCGCCAATCCAGGTGCTTTGTTTGTCGGCTAGAGCCTGCTGTATGCTGCGTTGTACTTCCTCAAAATCTTCAGGGTGTACGCGCGAGTCCCAGGACTCTCCGCTGTCACCTATTTCCTCGGGGGTATAGCCAAATATCTCCTGAAGCCCTTCGCCCCAGCTCATGCGGTTATTCTCAATGTCGTACTCCCAGGCGATGGCCTTGGTCGCATTGCTGATCAGGTTAAGCTGCTCCTGGCTCTGTTGATGCATGCGCTCGATCAATACCTTTTCGGTTATATCGCGAATCTCGTGCACCAGGTATTGAACCTCTCCGCTTTCGTCAATGATCGGGGTGGTGGTGGCATCCCAGTACCGCTCCATGAAGCCGTCTTCGGTCGCAATGTCGTAGCGGAGCACTTCCGTATTATAAGGCTTCTTATGTATCAGGGCAGACTGCAGGGAGTGATGAACAGAACCTTCGGAGTCTATCTGTGGATTGTCAGGGTTGTTCGGAAAAATGTGGAACAGGTGCTGGCCCATGATTTCATCGCGCTTTACATGCGTATGCTCCAGCAAAGCATCTGTAGCCTCTACGATGGTTAAGTCAGGCGTTAGTACCACATATAGCCCCGGCAAAGCCCTGAAGATGGGCTCTAGCTTGGGTGGTGATATCGCGATTTTGGAATGCACAGCTATTTATTAGGCTTAAGTTCGGTTTTCGTAGCGTAGAAGCTTCTAAAATAGAAAAATTTAGTCGAATTGTTGCCCTAAATGTTGCACTAGCTAAAAAATATATCAGCTGCACAAGCCCATTGTTTTATAAGGGGCTGTGCAGCTGATATGCTATAGGG
Source organism: Pontibacter sp. LHS2 (assembly GCF_058932845.1). Taxonomy (NCBI): domain Bacteria; kingdom Pseudomonadati; phylum Bacteroidota; class Cytophagia; order Cytophagales; family Hymenobacteraceae; genus Pontibacter; species Pontibacter sp. LHS2. Next base: position 887,812 of record NZ_JBZYWG010000003.1, on the reverse strand, counting down.
TAGCTGGAGTAGATATCCCGTGCGAAAATCTACCCTTTAACAGCCGCTTTTACATCCAGGCTGTCAAACACCTCACGTGCATCAGCGATGCTTTGTATGTCTTCCACAATCACGATCAGCTTGTCTTTGGCTTCCTTGAGTCGGGAGCGTCGCGAGTGCTGCTGCACATACTTGAGGATGTTGCCAAAGGTCTCGGACTGGAAATAAGCGTCGTTGTTGTCACTCGGCAGGTAGCCTTTCATCACTTCCTTCTTGATAGTGAGCTTTTCGAAGCCCAATTGCTGTGCCTGCCAGCGCAGCTTCACGATCTCTACCAGTTTTTGTACCTCCTCTGGCAATGGTCCAAAACGGTCAATGATGCTGGCCCGGAGCTTTTCGAGGTCCTGCAGGTCTTTGGTGCTGTCGAGCTTGCTGTAGAGGTTGAGTCGCTCGGAGATGTTGCCTACGTACCAGTCAGGTATAAGCACTTCCATGTCGGTTTCGATGTTACAGTCGCGCACCGGCTCCACGAACTCGGCCAGGTTGTCTTTCAGGAACAGGTCACGGAACTCTGTTTCTTTGAGCTCTTTGATGGCGTCGTCGAGCACCTGGTGGTACATCTCGAAACCAAGGTCATTGATAAAGCCACTTTGCTCACCACCTAACAAGTTACCAGCACCGCGTATGTCGAGGTCGCGCATGGCAATCTTGAAGCCTTCACCCAGGTCCGAGAATTCCTCAAGCACACTCAGTCTCTTTCGGGCGTCGGTTGGCAGTCCAGCCACCGGTGGTGTAAGCAGGTAGCAATAGGCTTTCTTGTTCGAGCGCCCCACACGGCCCCGCATCTGGTGCAGGTCGGAGAGGCCGAACATGTGCGCCCGGTTGATGATGATGGTGTTGGCATTAGGTATATCCAGACCCGATTCGATGATGTTCGTTGACACCAGCACGTCGTACTCGCCTTCCACAAACTTCATCATGCGCTTTTCGAGCGTCTCGCCGTCCATCTGTCCGTGGGCGTACGTGATGCGGGCATCTGGCACCAGCTTCAGGATCATGTTGGCGATCTCTTCGATATCCTTCACGCGGTTGTGCACAAAGAACACCTGGCCGCCACGTTTTAACTCTGCTGCCACGGCATCCCGGATCAGGATCTCGTCGAACACATGCAGCTCCGTTTTCACAGGCTGTCGGTTAGGCGGCGGTGTGGCAATTACGCTCAGGTCGCGGGCACCCATCAGGGAAAAGTGGAGCGTACGAGGTATAGGCGTAGCCGTAAGTGTGAGGGTATCTACGTTCACACGCATCTCCTTCAGTTTCTCCTTGGTCTTCACACCAAACTTTTGTTCCTCGTCTATTACCAGCAAACCAAGGTCTTTGAACTTCACATCCTTGCTGGCAATGCGGTGTGTGCCGATCAGGATGTCCACTTTGCCTTCGGCTACCCGCTGGAGGGTGTTTTTGATGTCCTTGGCTGTTTTGAAGCGGTTGATGTAGTCTACCGTAACCGGGAACTGCTCGAGTCGGTCGCGGAAGGTTTTAAAGTGCTGCATGGCCAGTACCGTGGTTGGTACCAGCACGGCCACCTGTTTTCCATCACAGGCTGCTTTGAAGGCAGCACGTATGGCCACCTCGGTTTTGCCGAAGCCCACGTCGCCGCACACGAGGCGGTCCATCGGGTGCGGCTGCTCCATGTCGGCTTTCACGTCTTCGGTGGCCTTGCCTTGGTCCGGGGTGTCTTCGTAGATGAACGAGGACTCCAGCTCGGCTTGCAAAAAGCCATCACGGGTATAAGCATAACCTGGCGCGGCCTTGCGCTTGGCGTATAATTGAATGAGTTCGGCAGCGATATCTTTTACCTTGCTCTTTACTTTCTTCTTTTTGTTCTCCCACTCCGGCGAGCCCAGCTTACTCATGGTCGGCGGGCCGCCTTCTTTGCCGCTGTACTTGCTGATCTTGTGCAGCGAGTGGATGGACACGTAGAGCAAATCGTCGTCACGGTATACCAATCGGATGGCCTCTTGCAGACGGCCGCCAACCTCCACTTTCTCCAGTCCTGCAAAGCGACCCACGCCGTAGTCCATGTGCGTGATGTAGTCGCCGGGCTGCAGGGTGCGCAGCTCTTTCAGCGTCATCGCCTTCGTTTTGGAGCGGCCTTCTTTGGCTTTGTGCTGGTAGAAACGGTCGAAAAGCTGGTGATCGGTATAGCAGGTGATCTTGAGCTGCTCGTCTATAAAACCTTCCCGTAACGACACGGCCAAATGCTGGAAACGCATGTCATGGTCTAGTTCATCGAAGATGGTGGTGAGGCGGTTGATCTGGCGCGGCGACTCGGTGGCAATGATGTTCACAAAGCCCTTGCTCTGCTGCTCGTGCAGGTCCTTTACCAGTCGGTTGAAGTCTTTGTTGAATGAGGGCTGCGGCTTGGACTGTAGTTGCAGTACCTCCGTGTCTTTGTAATTAAAGCGCTTGCCAAACTCCACGATGCTGAACTTCTCCAACAGCTTCTTGAACTGCTTCTGCGTCTGGAAGAGTTGCTCGGGGTCCGACACGATCTGGGTGCCGCCGCTACCTGCCATCAGCTTATCGAAGGCATGTGACGCTTTGTCGAAATACTCGTCGATCACATCCAGCGTCTGACGCACATCCTTGAACCAAATAGCCGTGTTCTTGGGTAGAAATTCCAGAAAAGCTTCGCGTGTTTCCTGTAGTAGTTTGGTCTGTACGTTCGGTATGATCGAGATGCTTTTCTTCGTTTCCACCGACAGCTGTGTGTCCGGGTCGAAGGAGCGGATACTTTCTATCTCGTCTCCAAAAAGCTCGATGCGGTAAGGCAGGTCGTTGGCGTACGAGAATACATCCACAATACCACCTCGAACGGCGTACTGGCCCGCTTCGTACACAAACTCAGTACGCTCAAAGCCATACTCAGCCAGCATCTCGCTGAGGAAATTCACGTCCAGCTTTTCGCCCACTTTGGCTCCCAGCGTGTTCTCCACCAGCGATTTCTTGTTGATCACCTTCTCCGTGAGCGCCTCCGGGTAGGTCACGATCAGTTCGCCTTTTTCGGACTTGGTATTGAGGCGGTTGAGCACCTCGGCCCGCATCAGGATGTTGGCGTTTTCGGTATCGTCGAAGCTGTAAGGCCGCTTATAGGACGTCGGAAAGAGCATGACCTCCTTCTCGTCGCCGAGCAGGTTTTTGAGGTCGGTATAGAAATAGGCTGCCTCTTCCTTGTCGTGCAAAACGAAGAGTTGGTGCTGCGGGTGCAAGGTATAAACTGCCGAGGCCATCACGGCATCCAGACTACCGGCCATACCTTTGAGTTGCAGACGATAGGGTTTGTCGGCTTTGAGTCGCTCGGCAATGGTCTGCACCACCCCATCGAGTCGGTACAGCTCTAAAAAATCAGTTACTTTCATTCAGTTCTAAAAGTCACAAAACAGCAAAGGCAGAACACAGGACTTTTAGATAGTCGTGTTCTGCTGGGTGTTATTTACAAAGATACTACAAGTTAACGTCTTATCAGAACTGGGAGAAAGGGGAGAAGGTTGCGGGGAATGTATAAGTATGTTTTTTAGTAAGGATAAACTACTGGCTCTCTAATTTTGTATAATTATATTCACCATTCCTTACGGTATAGTTAATTTTTAGTGAAAAAGACTCTACCTTATGAATCGATGGAAACACCTTTACTTCGCTACAGACTAACTGACCCTGCTGGCTTCAGCACGAAAGTATACGCTATTGTTATTATCGCTGGAGGCGTATGGTTATTTATGACTTATCCCGTGGTTGGTGTCCTCATGATCCTGTTCGGGATTTTTCCTTTGGTCCAGTATAAGTGCCTCGAAATCGATCTATACCAAGGTACTTATTGCCTGGGAGTGAATATACTAGGGCACACTGTGGGTGCCAGAGAGCCGTACCCAGGCACTAAGTGTATTTTTCTAAAGAAGAACAGGTACACTTCTTCCAGTTCACACCGTTCTTGGCGACCCACCGTTTCCACTTCGTTTGACAGTTATTTATGGCTGGAGGATGGTACTAAAATTCCGTTGTCGTGCAACAGCAGTAAAGAAACAGCGATGCTGAGAATCCAACCATTTGCTCAGGAATTGCAAACAGAACTCAAAGACTTAACAGAAGGAATCCCACATTCTTAACGGCATCTTGCGTAGTACCAGAGCTTAATCTCCGCAACAACTATCCTGCTATATATAACTTGCCTTCCGCTCCCTACAAAGTGGCAGAACCTAAATCTTCTATGAATTTGTTTTAATCCAAATTTAAATTCGTATAAGTATATTATAGGGCTTGCGTTATAGCTATGTGAGTAGGTAAGAAGTAAATGGTAAGGGGATGCCATGGATGTGATCAAACGAAATAATATCAACGTTTTTGGGAAAGGGGAGAAGCTGCTCATGTTTGCGCACGGCTTTGGTTGTGATCAGAACATGTGGCGCTTTATTACGCCTGCTTTTCAGCAGCACTATAGAATTGTGCTGTTTGATCATGTGGGGGCAGGCAACTCTGATCTTAGTGCTTATGACGCAAGAAAGTATAACACCCTCAACGGCTACTCAACTGACATTCAGGAAATATGCCATGAACTTGACCTGCAGGATGTGATTTTTGTAGGACATTCAGTAGGCGCCATGATGGGAGTGCTCAGTGCGATCGAATCCCCGGACTTGTTTAGCAATTTGGTGCTGATCGGGCCTTCGCCGTGCTATATCAACGATGAGAATTACATTGGTGGGTTTGACCGCGCCGACATCCTGTCGATGCTGGCGTATATGAAACACGATTACACACTTTGGGCAGATACGTTTGCCCCGCTCATTATGGGAAACTCAGATAAGCCTTCGCTAGGAGAAGAGCTAGTAGAGAGTTTTTGCAATACAGACCCGGAGATAGCACGCCATTTTGCACAAGTCACTTTTCTGTCAGACAATCGGCTGGACCTGCCTAAGCTCAAAATTGATTCGCTGATCATGCAGTGCGCTGAAGATATTATCGCGCCCACCGAAGTTGGGAATTATGTGCATAAAGCGATCAGAAACTCTACGCTGGTGCAAATGAAAGCGACAGGCCACTGTCCCAACCTGAGCGCCCCTATCGAAACGATAGCCATTATGGAAGACTACCTGAAGGTATAGACTCAGGTATAAACGGCGCATCGATGCTGCAATTGCAGTCTGGTGGCAGGTTCTGGGATCATCACAGCACAACGACTTTATTTCAGCATCACCTTGATCTGCACCGGGTCCTGCAGCACGCGCAGGTTCTGTTTCAACTGCTCCAGTTCATAGACCAAGGACTCTTTCGCCCGCTTAAACTTTTGACTCATCTGCTTTGGGCTCCCACAGAAGCGATCGTAAAACGTGGCATTGGGTCCGAAGATGAAGCCATTGAGTTCTGCCTGCAACTCGCTCACCTGTTCATCCAGCAGCCTCACATAGTATTGTAGCTGTTCGTCAGGCAGCTCGTCGAGCGCCTGGCCCTGCTCCTGCATAAACTCCATCTGTAAGCGCAGCAGTTCGAAGAAGTCATCCTGATGGTAGGCCTGGGTGACGCGCTTCATGGCTTCTTCTTTCCAAACACGCTTGGTTTCGTCACGTTCCTTGTCGGGATGCAGCTGCTTGGCGAGGTTGGTGTACACGCGGCGGCTGGCCTTGCTGATGTTATTGAGCTCGGCCCTGGCTTTCGCTTCCTTTTGTTGCTGGGCTTTGGTTTTGCGGCCTTTCTGGCGGTTCTGTTTGGCGCGTTCCCGTTCCTCCTCTTCACGGTCCAGCTGGGCCTGAATACGCTCAAATTCATCAAGCTCATCCCAGTTGTCAGGTATAGCTGCCTCTTCGTTGCTGTCTATACCTTCTTCCTCAAAATCCTCTTCATCAGTTAGGTAAGCTGTGCGTTCACTGTAGGGAACCTCTGCATACCGGTCGTGCAATGCGATCAGGTCTTTGCGCTCATAGTTCTCGATCAGGTCCAGTGCGATGCTGGCAATCAGCTGCGCAAGCTTCTCTTTTTCCCTGAAACTGAAAAGCGGCAACGCAAAAGCCTCGTCCAGCAGATGGGCCAAAGCAGCCCGCTGCTCCACCTGCTGCATGATGATGGGGCGCAACTCCTTCTCGATACGCTTCTGGGCAAGGTCCATGCTGTCGCGCCGGGTGGTCAGCTCCTGCTTCAGCTGCTCTATCTGCGCCACTTTTTTATTGAACTCCTGCTGCAGTTGGCTCAGTCTGCGCTGGTCTTCAGAGGTAATCTGTGGGGAAAGCGATGGAACAGGCTTGTCGGACTTTGGAGCAGGCATAAGCAGGTAGCAGGTTTTGTAATAAGGTATGGCGCTATGGCTGGCAATTTACAAATAAGCCTGCGCTATACCTTACTGCTGCGCATTGAAAGGTATAAATCGGTTATTTTGAAACAGGTAGAGCTTAGTGAGGTTTCCGTCCAGTACGTAGACACCGTCTGTTCTCAGGGTGGTGACTTGTTGCCGGCGCGGATTTTGAACAATGGAATCCTGTGGGGCCAGTTTGAGTTGCAAGGTGCTGTACCTGCGGTCGTTCAGCTGTTGCGACGGGTAGGAGGCTATTTTCATTTCGCGGGCCTGCGGCGTGCTGTAATCCAGAAAAGCGAGAATGTGGATGGAGTCGTTCTGAAGCACCTGTACAGCATAATCCGGATTACGGTTGCCATTGAGGTTACCACGCAGGTATATGGGGTTATCAACTTGTAAACGGCGGTTCGACATGGCCTGGTCAGTAAGAACAGCTACTTCTGTCTGTGGCTGGCGCTGTTGTAGCAAGCGGGTAAGTGTGTCTGGCAACGGGTGCAGAATGGCTCCTTCGTCCGTGGCACGGGCTACACTATCAATGGAGGCTTTGGTATCAGCGTCAATCTGGCTGTCAATCAGTTCATCATCGGCGGCACGGTTGTAGTTGCCATCGGCGGAGTCGGAGCCACAAGAGGCGAGAGCCAACAAGGCGACGAATATAGGTAGGTATAATTTCATAGGTATAGATGCTCTGTTCTAGTGTGTTGCTTTGCATACCCTGCACACAGGCAGAAGGTTGCGGGCTATACCTTATCTGATCAGTTCTACTTTGCGTTCGCCAATCTGCTGGCGCCACATGGCATAATACAAGCCTTTTTGCGCTACCAGCTCGGCGTGATTGCCTTTTTCCACGATCTTCCCTTTTTCGAGCACATAAATCGTGTCGGCGTGCATGATCGTGCTGAGACGGTGGGCGATCAGGATCGTGATCTGCTCGCGCAAGGCCGACACTTCCTTCACTGTAGCGGTAATTTCTTCTTCGGTGAGAGAGTCGAGGGCGGAGGTGGCTTCATCAAAAATGAGCAAACGCGGGTTACGGATCAGGGCGCGGGCAATAGATAGACGCTGTTTCTCGCCACCTGACATCTTCAGTCCGCCTTCACCTATCTGGGTATGGATGCCATGTTCGGAGCGGCTGAGCAAGGTGGTTGCCGATGCCTTTTTCATCGCTCTGATCACTTCTTCGTCGGTCGCGTCCGGTTTCACATACTGCAGGTTCTCCTTGATGGTGCCCGAAAATAGATTCGTCTCCTGCGTCACAAAGCCCAGTTGTCGCCGTGCCTCGTTCAGCCAGATTTCTTTCACGGGTGAGCCGTTGTAGTAGATCTCACCGCTGGCTGGCAGGTATAGGCCAACCAGCAGCTTCACGAGTGTGGATTTACCTGAACCCGATGGCCCTACAAAAGCGATGGTATCACCCGTGTTGGCTTCGAAGGAAATGCCGTCGACAGAGTTTTGCGGCGCACCCTTATGCCGGAAGACCACGTCCTCGAAACGCAACTGCTGCAACGGTCCCACATCAATGGCTGATTCGGGCCTTGTCTCGACGGGTTTGTTCATGAGTTCGTCGAAGTTGTGCAGCGAGGCCTCGGCTTCACGGTAAGTCAGGATGATGGTGCCCATTTCCTGCAAAGGACCAAAAATACTGACCGAGATAAACTGCATCGAGATCAGTTCGCCCGTAGTGAGCACATCCCGAAAGATCAGCCAAAGCAGCGTGAACAGGATGGACTGTTTGAGTAGGTTGAGTGCCGTGCCTTGCAGAAAAGAGAGCGTGCGTACCCGCTTCACCTTGGTCATCTCCAGCGTAAAGATCCGCTCGGTGTGCTCACGCAAACGGCGTATTTCGGGATAGGTCAGGCCAAGACTCTTCACCAGTTCAATGTTGCGCAGCGACTCTGTAATCACCCCTGACATTTTATTCGTGGCCCGGTTGATGGAGCGTTGCATGGTCTTGATCTTGGCGCTGAGCAGACTGGTGAGCCCGCCGAGCACGACCATCCCGATGATGAAAATAGGGACCAGCGCCCAATGCTTGGTGATGGCATACCAGACCAGAAAACCCACACCCACCAAAGAAGAAAACAGGATGTTGATGAACGAGTTGATGAAGCGCTCAGTGTCGCGACGTACCCGCTGCAGGATGGAGAGTGTTTCGCCGCTGTTTTGGTCGGCGTATTCCTGGTATGAGAGTTTTAAAGTTTGCTTGAGGCCGTCGTTGAAGATCTGCACACCGAATTTCTGTACGACCAGATTGGTAAAATACTCTTGGAAAGCCTTCGCCAGACGGGAGAGTAGTGCTACCACAACGGCTAATAACATCAGCCAAAGTGCGCCTTTCACACGCTCTTCGCTGGTCATGGTAAAAGGCGGTGTGGCGTACTTGTCGATGATCTTGCCAAAAATGATCGGGTCGACGAGTGCCAACACCTGGCTGGTGCCCGCCAACAGAAGTGAGAGTATAACCAGCCCCCGGTGAGGCTGCAGGTAGTTCAAGAGTACGCGCATGTGCTGAGGGTATAAGCTAAGGTATACGTACGGGCCATAGGGCTGCAGATGTTCGTTTCAAACAAATAAGGGAGGGCAATCAAACAAAGTGACTGAACGTTAGTTAATTGGCAAGCGATTTTGCCTATCTTTCGACTTTAACTAAAATCAATAACTATGAAAAAAGCACGAATTCTGCACACATTAGCTATGCTGTTTATGGGCATACTGGTTTCAACCACAGCCTTAGCACAGGATGCCAAGCCAAAAGCAAGTCCTCCGGCGACAGCTTCAGGAAAAATAGGCGATGCTACCATTACGATGAACTACAGCAGCCCGTCTGTAAAAGGCCGCACCGTTTGGGGCGAGTTGGTGCCTTATGGTAAGGTATGGCGAGCTGGTGCCAATGAGGCGACCACTTTTACCACCGACCGGGATATCATGGTGGAAGGCAAAATGCTTCCGGCTGGCACCTATAGTTTCTATACTATACCTGCCGAAGACGAGTGGACCATCATCTTCAACAAAACGGCTAAGCAATGGGGCACGCAATACGACGAGAAGCAGGATGCTTTGCGTGTGATGGCCAAGCCTCGGCCAGCATCCTCGATGAGTGAGCGTCTGGTGTATGATGTGACAGATGAGGGCATCGTGCTGCGTTGGGAAAACCTGGAAGTGCCAGTTATGGTGAAAGCAGCCAAGTAATCATTTCATTTATTTTCTCAGCCCTGCTATTTCGGAAGCTATAGGTATAGCCCCAAGATAGCAGGGCTGATTTGTTTTACAACCATTCGTATACCTAAGCTGGGAACTCTATGTCGCATTAAGGCAGGGGTTAGATCCGGCGTCTACCTTACTCTTTCGGTTGGTCTTTGTCAGTGAGCGTCGCCCGCACAGGCACCCCTTCGGGGTTGATGAACTGTACCTGCTGTCGTGGATATACCGGGATGATCTTGCCAGCATACGCTGGTTTGTTCAGCTCGTTGGTAATGCGCAGGGTGAGTTCGCTCTTCCATTTGCGCCGCTCACGTGCCCCCACCAGGTAGCGGATGGTCACGTTTGTCCACGACTCGTCCATGGAGACAAACACCTGTGGCTTGTCCGGCACGGCATCATCCAGGCCGGCCCGCTTCAGAAGCTGGGAATAAGAAGCGGCAGGTGTTTTCATGTAATTGCCTAGCAGGTTTTGCGCCACGTTCTCCAGTACCTCCATCGCCAGCGGAACGTTCGACTCGTTGGCTACTCCCACATCCAGTTCGTCCCACACATAAGGGAAGTCGCCGGTAAGGTTGATGACAGTGCCCGTCAGTACTTCGTTGTTGGGGAAGGTAACCAAACGGCCGGTGGGCTGTTCGGCCCGCACGAAGCCAGGTTGATAAGGTGCCCCGATCTCCCAAACCGTGGTGGTCAGGAAGTCGATGCGGTACACGTCGCCAAACACTTCGCCTACCCGGATGCGGTCCCCCACGCGGTAATAGCCTTGGTAGGAGTTCATGAGCCAGCCTGTAAAACTTTCGATAGGCGTTTGCAGTGACCATGACAGAGCCAGACCGATCAGACCAAATGACCCGACCAGTGCCCGTATATCACCAGCCACCACGCTGAGAGCTACCCCCACAGCCAGCAACCAAACTGCGATAGAGACAAGCGAGATAACGGCGCTGGAGCTTTGCCATTTGCCAATAGTGCGCAGCAGGATAGCCCGCAGCATACGCACAAACAGCCACGCCAGCACGAGCGTGATAAGCGCGATCAGAATCTTCGGGAGGTTGAAAATGAAACTGTCCCATAGCCCTTGCAATGCCCCGATGGCCTCTTCTGCAGCTTCTTTGGTGGAGCCATTCGAAACAACTGCTTCAGAAGCAGTGTCACCCGGCACCAATTCTTCAATCGCAACCTCTTCTACCACAGCTACTGAGTCCGGACCGTTTTCCTGTGCTAAACCTGCTTCGCTTGGCGCAAACATCAAAAGAATGAAACCAGTGATGGCTACAGCCAGGATGGAGGCCTGCCGGAAGTTTCGGAGCCTGTTCTGGGCGCCTTTGACGGCCGAGCCTCTGGCAGGTTTCCTTCTGCGGGCTTTGGTACGGAGATTTCTGCGCGTGACACTAGAGGTATAGGGCTTTACCTGACCGGTGCCCTGAGTGCCGGCACTCGTAGTGGTGGCGCGTAAATTTCGTGTGGAGGTTCTTCTGTTTCGATTATAAGAAGGCATAGGTTTCGCGGCTTTCTCTTTTGTTCTGCCATTTTGAGCAGTTTTATTTCTATACGGAAGAAAGGCCGGGGTGCTACAAATAGTCGCGTGCTATACCTGTGCGATGTGCCGGGGCAGGTCCTCAAGCTGGAACCTGTGCAAGAAACCTGGCCCATCTGCTATACCTGTCTCTTGCCAGCCCAATAGCTCAGCCATTTTTTGCCAAAGCTGTTGCGAGGTCAGTCCGGCCTTGCGCATTTCGGTAAGGGAGAGGGCATCATGCGATTTGGAGAGTTTGGTGCCCTCGCTCACAATGAGCGGATGGTGCACAAAAGCCGCATTGGTAAAGGCCGTGGCATCGGTATGCTGCGCCAGGAAAAGCTGTGCCGCCGTGGAGAGCATCAGGTCCTCACCTCGCACAATCAGGTTGACGCCCATGTCCAGGTCATCAACGATTGAAGCGATCTGGTAGGCAGGTATACCGTCTTTGCGGCGCACCACAAAGTCAGGCATTTCGAGGGCCAATGCCACAGTGCAGTTGCCTAGTAGCTGGTCTTCAAAAGAGATGAAGGTGCTCTCCGGTATACGGACGCGCCAAGCGGCATTGGGTGTATTGAGAGGCAGCTGTTCGTCGCGACAGGTAAGCGGGTAGAGCCCCTGCGGTGACAGGGCATTTATCTGACTGCGGGAACAGGGGCAGGCATACACCATGCCTTGCTTTACCAGTTTGTCGAGTTGTGCCTGATACGCCGGAAGCCGTAAAAGCTGCGAATAGTTGTCCTGAAAATCTTTGGGATTACGTGGCCCTTCGTCGTAGTCGATGCCCATGAAGTCAAGCGTGTCAAAAATGTCCTGTAGGTACTCAGGACGGAAACGGGCATTGTCGAGGTCGTCGATACGCAGCGTAACTATGCCTTGCTGCTTTCGGGCCAGCGCCCATGTAATGGCAAACGACAGCGCATTGCCCAGGTGCAGGTAGCCACTGGGGGTAGGGGCAATGCGGGTTTTGATTGGCTGTTTCGTTTCCAAAGGTATAGTGCTGGGTTTGATAAGGTCAAAGGTATAGCTGCTATTTCTTAAGTCAAATTAGAAACTGTTAAAATGCCTGAGGATAAGGTGTATGAATTACGGAATTTCGCTATGTTTGATAGTATGCAGATAAGCGTATGTTCACGCTTTTGCGGAAGTTGGGCGGTATAAGAATTAATAAAACGATTCAGTTAAATGATCCAAAATGGAAAGAGTTTGAAGGTGGGTATAGAACACCTTACGACGCTTCCATTGCTCTGAGAAAATTAGAAAGTGCAGAGAGTTCAGAAGAAGTAGATGATATACTTTCTGAGCTTTGGGACGAACTGCACCATCAAGGAGATGTCGGTTTAGCTTCCTACTTTGCTGTGCCGCATCTTGTCAGAATTGCCAGAGAGAAAGGTATAGTTAACTCAAGCTTACTCGGACTAATAGCCGTCATTGAAGTTCAAAGGCATAGGGAGAATCCCCAAATACCTAGAGACCATCAAGAAGATTACATCAATTCATTAAAGGCTATACCTGAACTTATAGAAAACAGTAAAAACAAAGATTGGGACTTGGCATTTACAGCAGCGGCTCTATCAGCATTGGCAGCATCACAAGGACAAGTAAAAGTGGCTCAAGCTGTCCTGAATTTTGACGATGAAGACGTACTGGATGAATTTCTGGAAGCTTACTAAAAATTAAATCTGCCAACACAGCACAGGCAGCATGTTCGGCTATGCCTCACCCGTTGCCTGTACGAGACCGTTGGAGTGCATTTTAATAAAAGAAAACCTTAAGACAATTTGGCCCTGGACATAATAGATGATAACTGAAGAAACCATAAAACGTCTTCTGAAAGATAAGAAGAATGTTTGGGTTCGATTACATGATCAAGATTGGGAATTTGAGATATGGCCATTAGATAAATTGAATGAATGGAATGATGGCTATAATGTTCAAGAATCATTGCCTGGCTATTTAGCATTTGGTTCAGATGGCGGATTAGAAATGCTAACAGTGGAACAGTCCACAGGTGAGGTGTATTCGGTTCCTTTTATTCCTATGGACAGTGCTGAAGGAATCAAAGTTTCAGATTCATTAGAAGAGTTGGTAGGTAAACAGAAATAACGAAACGCCAACAAAGTGTAGCAGTACGGCTTGCTGACGCTTCGCCATTCTACTACACGAGTAACGTTACCAGCAATATCAATCACAAATGAAGAATCTTCTACTAGTATTCTGCCTACTTTTTTTCTCATGCAGCCAGCAGTCAGGTGAGGAAATTCATAGCGTTGAGTATTCAGGTGATTTTAAGGAATATAAAGACATTGATACTTTAAGTACATTTATAGTTGACAGGTATACAATTGATCTGGATTTTGATAATAGAGCTGATACAATAGTATTGGAAAACTTAGAAGACCTAAGGGGGGAGCCTCAACTATTTACTTTCATTAAAGTAAAGCTTGCTACTAATAAGGAGTTTGTTTTAAAGAATGTGCAGGGAGCCCAAATTGACAGTAAAATAAACCTTAAACTCCCCAACAGGCTCCGATCAGACAAACTCTACATACCTGAAATCAATGAAAAGAATAGCCTTTTGTTCGTGTGGGATTACCAATACCCTGATTGCACCGCTGGCCTTTCCATCTACCAAGTTGACAGGAATGGAATCAGCGAAAAGCTAAACCAAAACTACTATGCTTCAGAGATAGTGGAATCAAATAAGAATGTTTTAGTCATTGGCAGGCCTGACTGCGAAGAAGACACAGCAATGGATTCTATTTACGTTAGCTTATAGAAGTCAGGGCACTAATAAAAAATACAGCTAGTAAGAAGGTGCAGCATTTATACTCAGCTTCGCTTCACCCATCAGCTGCTTAACCCGTCGTACAAAATATTCGAGCATGAAGCATCATTTTACCATTATTATTCTGACTCTAGTTGCTGCGTTTTCTTCTTGTAAAAAGGACGATGCATCAATGATTTTCTATTGGGATGAAACTGGATGTGCCGATCCTTGGAAACAGAACAGCGATGCTACTGATGAGGAGAGAAAAGCTGAAATAAAAAGATACTTAGAGAGTCAGAGCGTGAGAGTTGAGAGAATTGAGTTTGGATTTGATCAGGCCAAACAACAGTTTTGTTATGCATGCCACTGTACAACAGGAAGAGTCATTACAGTTAAAGTAGCCGGGGCGGACGCACAGATAATGAAAAAGCTAAAGTTCTATCAATAACAAATGAAATACCTTGTACAGCAAGGTGCAGCTTTTATCCTTGGATGTGCTTCACCTACTTTATGTACAAGACAGTCTAAGCAAAGAAGCCTTACTCCATACCTAAAGTAAAAGAGCCCTAAAATGAATGCATTGTTCCATTGCATATCGCAATACCACCCTATTCCCTTAGAAGCATGGGAGGCTCTTTCCAAATCACTAACGCAAGTTAAGATCCCGAGAAATTCTTTTCTGGTGAAAGAAGGAATGGTGTGCAATAAGCTGTACTTCCTGGAGCAAGGCTGTTTGCGCGGGTATTATAACTTGGATGGGAAGGAAGTCACTTACTGGTTTGGCTTCGAAAATAATTTCATCACTTCTTTTTACTCCTTTATTTCCCGGAAGCCAGGTATAGAAAACATACAAACCCTGGAAGACTCTACCTTATGGGGGATCAGCTTTGAATCCCTGAACAAGTTGTTTGATGCACATCATGATCTGGAGCGCCTTGTGCGGATTATAAACGAGCAGTACTATATCAGATTAGAAGAGCGGTTGATGGCCATGCAATTTAAGACGGCCCGGGAGCGGTACGAACAGCTCATTGGCACCTCGCCACATATTTTGCAGCGAGTCCCACTCGGGCAAATTGCTTCTTACCTGGGTATTAGTCAGGAAACGTTGAGTAGGATACGAAGCCAGGTTTGATGGATTTTCTTTTTTGACAATTGTCAAAAGAAAACTTTGAGTACCTCTATACCTTTGATTCATCACTTAAGGAAAGAAAGACATGAATCAGAAACCATCAAACGCATTTGTAGCAGCCTCCTGGGCTACTTTACTTACCGGTGTAACGGCATATGTCATTGGGCTTTGGAATGCCGACATGATGCTGAATGAAAAGGGCTATTATTTCGCCATACTTATGTATGGTTTATTCTCAGCTATCTCCCTCCAAAAAAGCGTGCGTGACCAACTGGAGGGTATACCGGTTACCAATATCTATTACGGACTCAGCTGGTTTTCTACCATCATGGCCATTGTATTGCTAACCGTCGGACTTTGGAATGCCGATTTGCTCTTGAGTGAAAAGGGCTTCTATGGCATGTCCTTTCTGCTAAGCCTATTTGCGGCTATTGCGGTTCAGAAAAACACCCGAGACAGTTTAAGAACAGAAGCACCTGCTCAGAATTATGGTGAGCTGTATTAACTGCATGACAGGATTTTATCAAGGTGTGCAGTATTGAAAAGCTACTGCACATTAAATGCTTAACTTATCAGCCTTTATTCTTGAATGATAGCATCTGTTCGAATTAGTTTATGAAACCACACCTCTCCCGCGAGATCATCTACAGCATAGCACGGCACAGCAACTGGCGCGAGGCAGGTATAGCGGCCTGGCTCCGCAAGGAGCAGGTATACGCCGGGCCGCAGGACTGGATAAAGTTCATTAGGCTGTTTCTGCTCGGACTTGGGGGCAGCTTTCTGATCTCGGGTATTATCTTCTTCTTCGCCTACAACTGGGCCGACATGCACAAGTTCGTGAAGTTGGGCCTGATCGAGTTGCTGATACTGGCCGTGACGTTTGCGGCGGTGTTTACCAGACTTAGCAATACGGTAAAAAACGTGCTGCTCACGGCCAGCACCATGCTGGTGGGCGTGCTCTTTGCCGTGTTCGGACAGATCTACCAGACCGGGGCCAATGCCTACGATTTCTTTTTGGGCTGGACGATGTGCGTCGTCCTTTGGGTAGTAGTGGCAAGGTTTCAGCCGCTGTGGTTCATCTTTTTGGTGCTGCTCAATACCACCTTTGTGCTCTATACACAGCAGGTCGCCACACACTGGACTTTCGCTGTGGTGCTGGATGTCCTGTTCATTATCAATGCGACCGCTGTTGTGGTTTGGGAAGGATTGGCCGCAAAAGGACGTGTAGGTATACAGCACCGTTGGTTTCCGCGCCTGGTGGGGCTGGCGGCTATCACATTCATCACCGTCAATATGATCTACATTCTGTTTGCAGAAATACGCGAAGACTACGGACTGGCTTATCTGCTTGGCGTAATCTTGTATGGCGCAGGTATAGCTCACGGATTGCGGGTGCGGGATATCTTTTACCTGACGGCCGTTCCGTTCAGCGGCATTGCTGTGGTAACGGCTGTGCTGGTGCGGATTGGGGAGAACATACCTGAATTGATGCTGCTACTGGCCACCCTTTTTGTGGTTGGCAGCATTACCTTACTGATACAGTACCTTAGCAAACTTAACCGACAGTGGCATGGCCGATAAAGAACCTTTACAGCTCGAAGTCCTATTGCAGGAGATCGCGCAGGAGCAACCCGATTTCAGCTACGACGCAGCGGCCATCACTGCAGAAGTAGCGCAGTCTACCTCGCTGCTCAAGCGTTGGCCTGTGAAAGTGCTCACCATTTTGGGCGGCTTGCTGGCTATGGGCACCTTGATGGGGGCTATCGCTGGCACGCAGCTGCTAAGCTCAGGTGCAGCGATGCTGGTTTGTGGCTTGGTTTTCCTGGTAGGGGCGGAGGTAATGATTCGCACCAACAAGGATACGACCACTGACGCGCTGGGTATATCCATGAACATTACCGCCTATGTAATGCTGGCCTTCGGCATTGGTCAATTGACGGATAATGCTACGTCAGTAGCGATGGCGATAGGTATAGCGGCAGCACTTGTGCTGATTTTTTCGAAGAGTGCGATCTGTGTGTTCTTCTCCGTACTGGTGCTTCATGGCAGTTTGTTGAGCCTGATCTATATACACAAGGTATACAACCTGTCGCATGCGCTGATCGTGGTGTTGGCAGGCATGCTCACTTTCATCAGCCTCTACGAAGCGAAACTGCTGGCCTTGTCACGGCGCTTTGCCTTGGTTTTCGGGCCGTTCCGCATGGGGCTGATCTTTTCCCTGATCGTTACGCTGGCGCTGTTTGTGCACCAGAAATTACTCTCCTCCAATATTAGTTATTTCTGGATTTCGAGCCTCTTTTTGATTGGTTGCCTGCTGTTGCTCCTGTACCGTGTGCTGCGCGAAAGTGGAGTGGAGAATAAGAAGACGCTGGCCATTTTCTATACCTGTGGCGGGTTGGTATTGCTGCCGACTGTACTGGCGCCATCGGTGCCGGGCGCCTTGCTGGTGGTGCTTTCGAGTTTCTACATCGGCCACCGGACAGGTTTCTGGGTGGGACTACTGGCATTGGCCTATTTTCTGGTGCTTTATTACTACGACCTGAACATGACACTCCTGGCCAAGTCAGGTGTGCTCGTCTTGACTGGCAGCCTTTTTCTGGCGGGCCTATACCTGTTGAACCGTTATCTGCGAAACCATGAAGCGTAACCTCAAAAGTATTGTGGTGCTGGTCAACCTCGTGGCGGTACTGGCATTTTTCAACTTGTCGGTGGTGGACAAGGAGGAGATTCTGGATGAAGGGCAGTTGGTGCTGCTGGAACTGGCGCCCGTAGACCCGCGTTCCCTCATGCAGGGCGACTACATGGTGCTCAGCTATGCCATCAGCCAGACACAGGAACTCGAGAAGCTCCCTAACCGGGGCTATGCTGTGGTGCAGTTGGACTCACAGAACGTGGCGCAACTGGTGCGTTACCAACCGAAAAAGGAGCCGCTAAACGAAGGAGAGCTTCTGCTCAGGTATAGCAAGGGAAATTGGTCGCTCAATCTTGGGGCGGAGTCCTACTTTTTTGAAGAAGGGCAGGCGGAGACTTTTGAGAAAGCCGGGTATGGCGGACTGCGAGTTGACAGTGAGGGCAACAGTGTGCTGGTCGGGTTATATGATAAGAAGCGGCAGTTGATTGTGCCAAATCGGGCCAAAGTATCTCAGAAATAAATGCTATCTTGATTGTCATACAACAAGCCGATGGAGAAAACTTATTTCAGCTATAACACAGGGCATTATTTCAGTACAGGTGTCCGGGTATTTGGGTGGATCACGACTGTGCTTGCAATAACGATGATTGTGAACGGTTCTGTAGCAGCCTACGCCTTCCTTCCCGCTGCCATTATAACGCAGTTCACACACTATCGCATCGAGTTCGATCTGGCAAATAAGACTTACCGGGAGGGTGCGCGGTTTGCAGGTATAACTTCTGGTAAAATGCTGCCACTGGCGGGTATCGATTTCCTGTTTCTGAAAAAGAACAATTACAAGCAGGTCAGCGAATCGAGAGCATCGATAAGCACATTTCAGTTTGTGAAATACGACGGCTATATCAAGCTATCAGACAACGTGAAGATGCACCTGCTGCAGCGCAAATCAAAAGAGCAGGCCCTACAGGAAATGCAGCAAATCGCTCAGGACCTACAGGCAGAACTGCGTGACCTGACCGAAATGAAAATCCAGTAAGATATACCTGTTGAGAAGCGTTTTATAACAGGTATAGGTCGTGGGCTCGCTTATTATACAGGTGGATTTGCCTGAACTATACTCCTCACGAACGGCAGGAAAGACTCTATTATCAAGTGAGAGATTCAGCCTATTTGAAGAACCCACGACAGCCACTTCTACCAATCCATTCTTTTCTTTAGTTCGGTGATATGTGCCAGGTGATGCTCGCCGTGCCAGGCATAAAGGCCGATGTGCTGCCGGATGGTCTGCTGGCCGGAAACCGGGTGCACAAACGTGCGGTCAAGCTGCTCGGCAGAAAGTTGGTGCAGCAGCAGGACCCAGCGCTGGTGCAAGGCATGGAGCAGTGTAAGCGATATGCCCGGATCTGCAGTTTTGGCCTCGGGAAGCTCTGCCCAGGCTACCTCATCATAGGGGCGGATGGTTGGATTCTCTTCAGTCAGGGCCAGTTTCTGGCGGGTATAGCCATTCAGGTGACTGTCTGGCAAGTGGTGTACAACCTGACGCACAGTCCAGCCGCCGGGGCGGTAAGGCGTATCCAGTTGTTCATCTGAGAGGTTGGCAACGGCCTGCGCTAATTTTGTAGGGAGGCTGCCAATAGAGAGAATGTACAGGTTGAGCTGGTCCTCTGAAATGCTGGCGGTCAGGTCGAACTGACCAATGGGGTAGCGAAGTTTGTCCATGATTAGTCTGAGAAGTGCTTCAATATAGAGAATCCTGATCAACCTTATACCTGTTTTCCGCAGATACTTCTATCGCCATAAAGCAAAGCGCCACTTCCGGTTTATGAAGGTGGCGCTTTGCTTAAGGTATATCACTTTTAGAATTCTACTCTGTAATTCAGAATCGGCAGCATACCCACCATATAGCGGGTTACCACTTCCTCTTTTATGCGGTCGTAGTGCACACCAAACACATTCTGGCGGTTGGTGAAGTTCTGGATGTCGAGCGACAGGATGTAGCTAACATTCGGTTTGTTTTTGCGGTAGCTCACCCGGATGTCGGAGCGGAAGTAGTCGGGCGTCTGCACTCCGAAACGGTTGTTTACGTCCAGCACCTCGTATTTCATCTCTTTCGATTTTTCCAAGTCAATCGGGGTGTAGCGGTTGCCACCTGCCCACATCACTTTGCCATTCAGGCCGATCAGGTTTTGCTTGTTGCTGCCCACTTTAAACTCCTTACCGGCCAGCAGGTTTACAATGTGATTGCCGTTGAAACGGGTGCTGCGCTCGATGCCTTTGATCGTAGTGTATTTCGAGTCGTAGAGCGAGGTGGTGAGCAGGAAGTAATAGTTGTTCGTAAAGAATTTCTCCAGCGTCATCTCCACCCCGTAATTGCGTCCGGTACCCTCGTTTACCAAGGTCTCGCGACTGATTCCTCGCTCGTAGTTTAGAGCAGAGTAGGTGCTGTTTTCGGCGGCGCTCACTGGCACATTGAACAGGTGCTGATAATAAGTTTCTACTTTCAGGCGCAGGTCTTCGCGGAGCATCTGGTCATAGCCTAGTACATAATGCGCGGCACGGGTAAAGCCTAGTTTACGGTTCGGTTGGGTATAGCTGCCGTCTGGTTGTCGCTGCTGCGCAAAGTAGGAGGTCAGGGCGTCGTGGCGGCTGTGCAAACCGAAAGCAGCGCTAAACGATCGGGCTGCATTTACCTGGTATTTCAAACCCATGCGCGGTTCTACTACGGTGTTGCCGTTCAGTCCAAAGTACAGGCTGTGCAGACCGGTGTTGAGCGTGAGCTGCTCGGTGAAGCGATACTTCCACTGTGCAAAGGCCTGCGCCATTTGCGTACTGCCACGCTGGTTCACAAACTCACCTTCTTCATATTCTATGTTGCGCCCGCCCGCATAAGAGTCGTAACCCAGTTGGCTCAGGATAAAGCCGGTGCGCAAGGTATGGCGGTTGTTGAACTTGCGGTTGTAAAGTGACGAAAAGCGGGTAGCCTGCTGCGCAAAATCGTGGCGGTAGAAAGGTATAGCTGTGTAGTCTGTTGCCAGCGAGTCGACCCATACCTTGTTGCCGCTTGTAGAGAAAGAAAGTGTGGATTCAATATAATCGTCTTTGCCGAGGAACAGGATATGCGTGAGGCCGGAGGAAGCCATGCGCGCCTGAAAGCGGTCGTCGAAGCGGTCAAGGTAGCCTTCCCACTGCTCCGCATCGCGCTCCGCTTTTACGTTCTGCTCACTCAAACCACCCAGTCCCCAGAAAGAGAAGTAACCGGCTTTGGCCGTGGGCAGGTATAGCTTAAATGAGAAATCCTGAAAAACAGGTACGGCATCACCTGATATCTTCACACCGATCTTGTTCAGCATAGCCAGTGTTGAGTAGCGGTAATTAGCCAGGTATGAAGCCTTCGAGCCTGCTTTAAAAGGTCCTTCAGCGGCAAAGTCTATACCTAGTATACCTGCCTGCAGCGCATACTCGCGCTTCTCGTTGTTACCGTTGCGCAGGCGGATGTCGAATATACCTGACAGGGCATTACCATACTCCGCTGGAAAAGCGCCTGTGTTGAAGTCAGAGTTGTCGAGCATGTTCACGCTCAGGATGCTTACGGCACCGCCGGCTGCACCTTCTTCGGCAAAGTGGCTCGGGTTGGGCACCTCTATACCTTCCACGCGCCAGAGCACACCCCGCGGCGAGTTACCCCGCACCACTATCTCGTTGCTCATATCCTGACTGATGCCTACGCCGGCATAGTTCTGGGCGGCACGGGCCGGGTCGTTCACACTGGCGGCGTAGCGCTTGGTCTCTTCCACCGAAATGGAGCGCGAACTGATCATGGCCATCTCATTCAGTGGGTTTCCCTTGCTCTGCTGCTCAGCACTGATCACGACCTCCTGCAGTTTTCTGAAGGATTCGCTCAGGCCAATGTTCAGCACCAGTTCTTTGCCCGAACCAAGCAGTAACTCCGGCAATACCTGCTCTTCGTAGCCCAGGTAACTGATGCGTAAGGTATGGCGGCCTACTGGTACTTTGTCGAGGCGGAAGGTGCCGTTTGCATCAGTGGTTATACCCATTGGAGGGTCAGTGGTAAGGATGGCAACCGTAGCTCCGATCAGGGGTTCCTGCGACTCTTTATCAATGATCTTGCCCCGGATAGTTTGGGACAGCGCCTGTCCTGTTACGGTGATAGGAGTACTGAATAGCAACAGCCATAACAAGGCTGAGTAAGCTGTTAATGTATTGAATTTCATGGTTTTATTTTGTGTGGTAGTGGTTGCGGTATCAAATCAGGGCGCAAAGGTAGAGAGTTTTGTTTTAGATTCATATAATCTAATCATAATATGTTTCAATTTTAGACTAGCTGACTTTATCCATCGACCAACATGTGTTATACCTTGCTGATTACAACACTCGTATGAAGAGAGTATGGGGAAGCTATTATTTAAACTAAGTGTACTTTGTCTGGTATGGCTGATACCCTTCCTGGCACAGGCACAAAAGAAAAAACAGATGAATCTGGAAGCTTATAAGTGGGAAAATCGACTGCTATTATTATTTGCTCCATCTGAAAATGATGCGACTTTTATCGATCAAAAAGAAATAATCCGCAAAAACAAGCAAGGTGTAACAGAGCGGCAATTGGTAGTGTTGGAGTTCACACCCAGTGGAAATACAGCTGGTATGCGTGAGGAGCTGTTAAGAAAATTTGAGGTAGACTCAGGTGGCTATACCTTGCTGTTGCTGGGCAAAGACGGCCGGGAGAAATTCCGAAGTCAGAAAGCGGTGGACATGGAAGAGATTTTCAAGATAATAGACCAGATGCCGATGCGCCGACAGGAAATGCGTAAACAAAATTAAAACAGTTATCATGACCTTCGAGCCCCGACCTTTGCATCACGACAAACCTTCGCTGGTTGCCAATGTGCGCGACCAGCTCACAGCCTTTATCCGGTCTTTCACACTGGTGCTTTATGCTGCAATGGGCATCGCTGTGGTGGGTGTTGTGATGAAATTTCTGGGGCTGACCGGAGGTAGCTTTGTGTTTGTATTTGCAATGGCCATACTGATGCTGCTCTTTCTGGTGCAGGTCGGTCTGTCTTTCTTTTATATTATCTCGAACGTATGGCTGGCACTGCTGGGTGCTCTCAGCAGTCTGTCGCTAGTGACAGGGCTGTTGGCGCTTATTTTTCGCTATCAGAACTGGTATGGCTGGCAGGTAATCTTTTATGCAGTGGTTCCGCTTTACATTCTGGTAGGCGTACTGCTCTTCCTATACCTAAGGCGTTTTCGCAGGCTGCACGTTCCGCTGCGCGATTTCTTTTACCGCAACCTGGTTTTTCCTTTTGCCTTTCTGCTACTGCTGGGTATCGTCTCCTTTATGTTCAGCGCCGATCGCTATAACCAGGAAGAAGACCCGATGCTGCAGGAGTCGCCTATACCTGCAGATGGAGCCGCTGCCGAAGACACCACCGGTATGTGGCGTGCTTACTGATCAGGTATAGGGTTGATTATAAGGAAGAATATTGGTAGTTTCAGATATATGAAACAAGCGCTCCTTTTCTCCCTTTTCTTCTTGCTCACCCTTATAGTGCAGGCCCAAACCTTGAAAGGCCGCGTAGTGGATGCCGCTACAAACGATCCCATAGAGTTTGTGTCGGTATACCTGAACACCACCACACGTGGCACAAATACCAATGAGAAAGGCGAATTTGCGCTGGCAATGCCTGCAGCAGGTACTTACGAAGTCATTGTCTCCTACCTGGGCTACGAGCCGCTAATATACACGGTCCAAGCTGATAGCTTGCCTCCTGCCGTTCTCTTTAAGTTGACTCCCAAAGCCCACATGCTGGGCGTAGTAGAAGTGCAAGGAAAGCGGGATGCCCTGTGGTATGATAACCTGGAGGTGTTCAAAAAGAATTTTCTTGGCAGGAGCTGGATTGCAAGAGGCTGTAAGCTGTTAAACCCGGAAGTGCTGACGATTGGTTTTGACCCACAAAGCGGCGTATTGTCTGTCACCGCCAGGGAGCCGCTGCTGATTGAAAACAGTTTGCTCGGCTACAAGATCGAGTACTTGCTGACGGACTTTACCTACCGAACAAAAGAAGGATATGTGAGCTTTGAGGGATATCCGCGCTACGAGCCGATGACGGGCAGTAAAAGCAAACAACGCCGCTGGGAGAAGAACAGAGAATCGGCCTATAAAGGCTCCGCCATGCACTTTGCCAGAACACTGCAGCAGAAGCGACTGGAAGAAGAGGGCTTTAACTTGCGCCGCCTCTATCGCTTACCTAACCCCAACCGGCCTACAGATGAAGAAATAGCTGAGGCGCGTGCCTTCGTGCGAGCCAACGGCAACACCATCACTACCTCCGACAGCATCGGCGACATCCTCAGCCGGGCCCGTTTGCCACGTTTTATTGAGCAGTTGGACAAAAACCCGGTGCCTTACCGTGAGTACCTGACGCTTGACAATGGCAGAGCCCGCTTGTCTTTTGAGCAGTTTATGCAGGTAGTGTTCACAGGTGAGCAGGAAGAACCCGCCTATGTCAGCAGCACCATTAATATTCTAAATGGGGGCAGCGCCCGTAAGCCTACCTACCAGACATCAGTTTTCTCGCTGCAGGCAGACACTGTAGATGTAGAAGCGTCCGGAAATTTTCTGAACCCACTTGACGTGTTGTTTGAAGGATACTGGGCCTGGGAAAAAGTAGGAGATATGCTGCCCCTCGACTATGGCCTTTAACCCAGCAACTGATTTCGCTTAGGTATGGCTAAACTCTTTGGCTAAACCTGCTACTCAGCACAACTTTGATCCATCATTTGTAATTGCTCTACCGGGAAACCTTTGCTGTTGGCCAATTGCTCCAGTCTGGCATAAGTAGCCTCATCCATCGTCGGAGTGCGGGACAGGAACCAGAGGCTTTCGCGGTCAGGTGAGCCTACCATCACGTAGCGGTAATCCGGATCAAGCTCCAAAATCCAGTAGTCGCCTTTGAAAGGCCATAAGAACTGCACTTTGAGTTTACTGTTGTTACTGCCCTCTACCGGAAAAGCCTTTCCGTTCACATCGCTTACTTCTCCTTCTTTCAGGCAAGAATTATATACCTCCACATAGCCTTTTTCAGCATTGAGTTTATACTCGGCCGTGGTACATTGGCAACCTTTGGAAAAGCGCTGCGGAATGGAGGCGATCTCATACCACTTGCCCATGTAGCGCTCCAGGTCCACACGCGGCACTGTCTCAAGCGGGGCATTTGTGCTGCTGCAACTGCTGATGATGAATGTGCCGAGCAGCACAGCACCGGCAGTAAAGAGTAACTGTTTCTTTTTTGTGAAAGCCATTTCTGTAACGTGTTACAGTTGCTTGGCCATTTTGTAATGCTGAATAGAGCCAAACAACAGGTATGTTTTTTCTACTACTTCATACCCGTTGCGACGGTAAAAGTTTACGGCATTTTCGCGTGCCTGCAGTGTTATGGACGTAGCGCCTAACTTACGTGCACGGTCTTCGAGGTAGCTGATCAACTGGTCGCCGAGGCGCTGACCCTGCTTGTCTCCCCGCACACCCATAAAGCGGATTTGTCCTTCCTGCGGCGTGTTCAGGTGCAGGCGACATACGCCCAGAGCTTCTCCTTCGTCATCCACGAGCATGGCGTGTATAGCCTGTTCATCGTCTTCTGCCCGTTCACTGCCTTCAGGCTGGTCCCACGGTTTGCGCAGGGTGTCGTAACGGAGTTGGTAGTATTGTTTGAATTGTTCGGGAGTAGCGGGTTCTATAACTTTCATTTGGTTTTTTGTCTGATCTGGTAAGCTGGATTGCCTTTAAAAATCTGTAAGCATTTCAGCGAAGCAATTTAGCAACCAACTGCCAACAATCAGCAATTCCACCATTCAACAATTTAACCATTTGGCAATTCATCCATTTAAATAACTTTGTAGGTTATAAATCGTGTAAATCTTATCATTTAACCTAACCCGAAAAACTATGGCATCTTTCGATATCATCAGCAAAGTAGACCCGCAAACGATGGACAATGCGGTGAATGTGGCTCGCAAGGAAATCATGAACCGCTATGACTTTCGCGACACCAAAGGCACGCTGGAGTTCGACAAGAAAAACAACGAAGTGCACATCAGCATGGAAAACGATATGCGCCTGCAGCACACTGAGGACGTCCTGATCGGCAAAATGGTGAAACAGGGCCTTGACGCTACTGCCCTCGACTTTTCCAAAGAGCCCTACGCATCCGGTGCTATGGTGAAGAAAGACATCAAAGTGAAAGCCGGCATCGACAAGGAGACATCCAAGAAGATCATGAAGATCATCAAAGACAGCAAGGCGAAAGTATCGGCTGCCATGATGGATGAAACCATTCGGGTGACAGGCAAAAAAATTGATGACTTGCAGCAAGTCATCGCGCTTCTGCGTACAAACGCCGAAGAAATAGGCATGCCGCTTCAGTATGTTAATATGAAGTCATAATCCCCTCACCTTACTCACCTTATACCTTATGTTTGACATATTCGCTAATCCAGACACCTGGATAAGTCTGCTGACGCTGACCTTTATGGAGGTAGTGCTCGGTATCGACAACATCGTATTCATTTCGATCATTGTAGGCCGGCTACCCAGGGAGCAGCAGGCCAAGGGACGTAACATCGGCTTGACACTGGCACTTGTTTTCCGCATTATCCTCCTGATGTTCATCACCTGGATCGTGAGCGCCAGTAACCCGATTTTCTCCATCAACCTGCCGTTTACCGACGAGGACTTCCCCGTGTCGTGGCGCGACATCATCCTGTTTGCCGGTGGTCTGTTCCTGCTAGCCAAGTCCGTAACTGAGATACACAACAAGCTGGAAGGCGAGGTAGAGGGTCACAATGCCGGACAAGGTACAGCTACACTAGGCAAAGTGCTCATCCAGATCATCCTCATCGATATCGTGTTCTCCTTTGACTCCATCCTGACAGCTGTTGGTTTGGCGCAGGAGGTACTGGTCATGATCATTGCCGTGATCATTGCAATGGGCATCATGCTGATTTTCGCCAAATACGTGAGTGACTTTGTGAACAAGCACCCAACTGTGAAAATGCTGGCGCTGTCCTTCCTGATTCTGATCGGCTTTATGCTGGTGGTGGAAGCGCTGCACCAGCACATTCCGAAAGGCTACATCTACTTTGCGATGTTCTTCTCGCTGATGGTGGAGATGCTGAACCTGAAACTGCGCAAGAAAACCGAGCCAGTGCACCTACGCCAGAACGAGGTATTGCCGGAAGGGGATCCTTCACTGTAGATTTAAACAGAATGCTGTTATTAAAAGCCCTGCCAGGTATACTGGCGGGGCTTTTATTTTGCGTGCTGTAGAGTTGCTGCCACGGTTTTATCAGCACCATCCGAAATAATCATGCCCGTATACCTGCGTCTTTCTTAATCGGAACTGTGGTGGCAAATAAAGGCAGGAGGCTATTATATATAGGAATTTACTATATTAACCGTATTGAACCACCCTATACCTGGCCATGTCAAAAAGACCTTATCTCATCTCGCTTTTTCTATTAGTTGCCCTGGTAGGGCTGAGCATGTATAGCGTAAGCCTGATGCGTGCGCCCGAAGCTTTGCCAGCTGATGCGCCGGATACAGCTTTTTCGGCGGAACGGGCCATGGCGCATGTGCGGAAGGTAGCCAGCCGGCCGCACGCGATGGGTACACCGGGGCATGCTGAGGCACGGCGGTATTTGCTGAAGCAGATGGAGATGCTAGGGCTACAGCCGGAGGTGCAGGAAGAGGTGGTCGTGAACCCAGTAGGCGAAACCAGCAATGTGGGCTATGTATACAACCTCCTGGGACGAATAAAAGGAACGCAACCCGGAAGTAAAGCTGTGCTGGTAATGGCGCATTACGACTCCCAGCCAAATACCCCGGGCGCCGGGGATGATGGCGCAGGTATAGCCGCCATGCTCGAGACGGCCCGTGCCCTGCAAATGGGTAAACCGTTGCTGCACGATGTTATTTTCCTGATGACCGACGGGGAGGAGTATGGCTTGTATGGGGCCAAGGCTTTTCTGAAGCACCCTTGGGCACGAGAGGTCGGCGTAGTGATCAATGTGGAGGGGCGTGGCAACGCAGGCCCGAGCATGACCTTCGAGATAAGCCCTGAAAACGGTTGGATCGTGGAGCAGTTCGCAGCTGCAGTGCCATATCCTTTTGCCAGCTCCATGATGTACGAGGTATACCGCAACCTTCCCAACAACACCGACTTCACCGTGTTTCGCGATGCTGGGTATACAGGCGTGAATTCCGCTTTTATAGATGGCTTTGTGCACTACCACAAAATGACCGACTCACCCGAGAACCTGGATCGCAACAGCCTGCAGCACCACGGCAGCAACATGCTGGCGCTGGTACAGCATCTGGGCAATGTCCCGCTCGACAATACCAAGGCGCAGGACAAGATCTTTTTCAACCCGGCTGGGAGTTGGCTGGTGCAGTACCCAGTTGAAATGAACCTGGTGTGGGCAATGCTTACCACTGTGCTCGTGCTGGCATCCATCGTGGTGGGAATTCGCAAAAAGGCTTTCTCAGGGCTGCAGCTGCTCGGTGGTTTTATGGGTTTCTTGCTGATACTAGGTATAGTAGTAGGACTTTTCTTTCCGATTAACAATTTTGTGAAAGGAATGCTGCCCTACAGCCATGACATGAACGGGATATACAGCGCTGACCATTTCTTTATGGGCTACCTCTTGCTGACGCTCGGCCTCATGCTTTTATTAAGCTGGCTGCTCCTGCGCTGGATGTCAGTGTTTGCGTTGGCTATGGGTGTATGCCTGCACTGGTTCTTGCTGATGGCTGTGGCCTTTGTGCTGGTGCCCGCAGCTTCCTACCTTTTCATGTTTCCATTGCTTTTTTGCCTGATTGCCTTTTTGATTCTTTTCTGGAAAGGGCTGCACCAGCAGCCTGTTGGCTGGGGCTATGTGCTGATCTTACTGGCAGGTATGGTGCCCGCCATCTTTATGGTGATGCCTTTGGTGCGTTTCCTGTTTGTGGTATTTGCCTTGCAGATGCCTGTGGCGATGGTGGCTACCTTGCTATTGCTGGCCGGTCTGGCTATACCTATGCTGGTGGTCATCGAGCGCAGCTTTGGCTGGCGCACCTTGCCTCTGCTACCGGCGCTACTACTTTTTGTAGGCGGCATCCAACTATTCCGGGCCATTGAGGCAGAGAAGCCAAGCGAAACCCAACCATTGCACAGCCACGTGAGCTACTACCTCAACGCCGACAATAGTGTGGCCGTGTGGGCCTCAGCCTTTCAGCGCACCGACGACTGGAACCAGCAGTTCTTTCCTAACCACACCACTGGAGCACTGACCGAAATATACCCAATGGCGGCGCGGCAGTACCTGAAAAATGAAGCGGACCCTATACCTGTGCAAGTGCCTGTCGCCAGTCTCGTGAATGAAGGTATAGCGCCCGGCGAGCGAGTGTTGACTATTCGGTTGCAATCCCCGCGTGGCGCAGCACACCTGGATCTGGTACTGCAGCCTTCGGAAGAAGGTGGCCTGCTGGAAACCTCTCTGAATGGGGAGGCACTCACCCTGGGGCCTATGGAAACAGCGCAAGGACCGGTTTACTTTGCCAAGGTACACGGTCTGCCTGACTCTAAAGAAGTAGAGCTGAAAGTTCGCTTGAAACAAAGCAGTAGTCTGCAGCTATACCTATACGATGTAAGTATTGGCCTTCCGCAGCAGCTGGTGCGTGAGCCGATGCCGACTCATGTTATACCGGAGCAGGGCCGCGAAAGTAACCTGATGTTGGTGCGGAAGTCGTACCGGTTTTAAACTTGTGAAGGGATTGCTGTACTTTTAAGTGTTTTTGAGGGTATGGCATAACTTGTGAAGCATAGCACACGGTATAGCTATTGTCTACACCTTGTGCACCCTTACCTATGCTCACCGATAAACTACTGACACTGGCCTTCGGGCTTCTGCTATTATGCATGATCGCCTGTGGCGATAACTCCAATACTGAACAAGCAGTTACTGATGTACCTCCGTCTGTGAAAGAGATGAGCCGCAGTGCCGCCTTTCTAGACTATGCCGCCAGCACCACTATGTTGCAGGCCGAACTGGCACAACTGGCTACAGAGCGGGCCCAATCCGATGAGGTAAAAGCACTCAGTGCGGAGATGGTGAATTTTTATAATGATGCGATGAAGCAACTGCAGCAAGTTGCAAAAGTAGAGGGGCTTTATACAAGTTTGCCCGATTCGCTGGGTTCAGCTGACAGGGCGACCATCGCTGAGTTCAGAAAGCTGACCGGAAGTGATTTTGACGAGCGCTACAAGCAGTATGTGTACACGTCCCAGCAGTCGCAACTGGACCACTATAGAGAGATGCTGCTAAGAGCGGAGGAAGAGGAAATTCGCAATTGGGTAAATGAGATGCAGCTGCAATTGCGGGCACGCCTGCAACTTGCTACGCAGTATGACACTGCCAGATAGGGAAATAGAGGATGGAGCTTTTCTAGCTCCAGAGGTCAGCTGCTTTACGGGCCATCCGGAAGAAAAGGTCTCGTTCCAGGCCTGCCACCTGACGTGCCTCACACTCCGAGTAGCCGTTTTCGGATGCGTTCAGGTAATCGTAGTACAGCTGTGCCAGCTCAAGCGAGTCGTCTTCAAACTGCTCGGTCATGTTTTCACGCTGCAGTTTTTCGGGCTCAAATATCTTGGAAGGGTATAACTTGTCCAACTGGTAGATCAGGTACTTCTGTGACGTGTTATCAGATCGCTTGTTGCCCCCGCCCAGCAACTGCTCTAGCGGCAAATCGTCATCATCCTCATACTCATCCTCAAATTCATCGTCCACAGCCAGTGGTTCGTACACCACCAGGTCAAAGCCGGTTAGCTCGAGGTAATCATCAAACTGCTCTTTTATTGGCACCAGGGTAGGTGATTCGTGCTCACTGTTAAGCACGTTGGCCATGTGCAAAGCAATCTCTTTGCCCTTATCGCCAGCACCGATCAGGATTTGATTGAACTGCGTGAAGTCACAACCCAGATAAATGAACTTGTACTCATCATCGAGCACGGTAAAGCACCACAAGGTGATGAACTCCGTGTCGTCTATTACGACTGTGTCTATATAGAGCTCATTAATCTGGATATAGTAAGGTGAGTACTGCGGAGAGTCCATGACTGATTCGGCTTTTGTTGTACAGTATTTGCGTATACGCAGTTTGTTTGCACATGGCAAAGTTTCTATATAGAAAATGAGCGAAGGGCCTTAATCTTCGTGTCGGTAAATATAGTACAATACCCCACCAAGCGCCGTGATACCCGCCCGTATACCCCAACCTATACCTTCGCCCCACTGGTTTACCCAGTTTAATGCCAACAAATTGGCTCCTGTAAAACCAATAACGAGCGAAACCAGCCCAGCAAGAAGAAGAAAGAGTCCGATGAATTTCATGATAGCTTTTTATAAGATGAATAACCTGAAATGCAGAAGTATGTTATAACAAAGAAGGCTCTGTTTTAACAGTCTCTATATAGTCCACTTTAAATATAATAAATATTATTTTCAGCACAAGTTTTCTACAAAAAAAGCCTTGTGGTGTCTACTGCCAGGTATAGGACAAAAGCCTGAATCAGGACCAGATGCGCTCCATGAAGCGTTGTGCATTTTTGAAGGCGAGCTTCTCTAGTTGCTTCTGTGAAAGCGTTTCTTGCAGCTTATCCAGCAGGAAACTATAGCTCGTTCCTGCCTGCTCGTGTTCCTGAAAATAAAAAGGAATGCGTGTCGGATCAGGGAAATCGGAGGTATAAAAATAGTCGGCACCAAAAGAGATGGCATCTTCAGCGCCTTTCCCAAATCCATACAGAATGTGCTCCACCAAGGCGTCAGGTTTTTCGTCGTTCACAAAGGCACGCAAGAAGTTCATGCCGATGAGCCCTTTCCTGTGAATGATTTCCTGCACTAATTCATCCGGCAGGTTACGGTTGTGCACCCACACCGGTCTGAAGTTAGAGTGGCTGGCCATGATAGGAATGTCGAGTCGCTCCCGGTCAATATGCTCCAGCATGTCGAAAGCCAGGGCATCGCTGGTATGGGAAAGGTCTACAGCGATGCGGCGGCCGTGCAGGTAATCCAGCAGCATTTTGCCATCACGGGTAATCCCATCTGCGGTTGAGTTGCCTCCTCCGAAGCGATTACCGAGGTGGTGCGTGAAGCTGATGTAAAGCAGACGGCCTACAGTGTCGATGATCTTCTCGAGCTTCTTGAATCCATCTTCCAGCGGTTCGTCCTCTTCGCAAAAGCCCGAGGCGTTCTCAATCGCCGCCACCATACCTATATTGCCTTGGCCTGAGAGCGCTTTCTGTAGTGCGTCTGGGTCAGATACTGCAGTCAGGCAGCTCTTATCATCCTGAGCCAGTTTTTGGAATATTTCAGCCTGCAGATGGGCATAGTTGGTGCTTCCAGGTGCGGTGGCGCAGTAGATGGCCATGGTTTGTAAGCGTACGTTGCCTTGGGTGAGGGCCGGGAGTGCACAGCCGATTTCGGCTACATTGTCAATGGCCGAACCAGGTACATCCGACAGGTATACCAGTAGGTCACAGTGCAGGTCTACAATAGGCAGTCGGGCAGGAGGTGTCATAAAGTTGGTTTTTGTTCGGTGTAAGATACGGAGAAGCAGGGTACAAGGTATACCAACAGGGTTCTCTGACTCAGAACAGAAAAGAAATGAAAAAGCCGGAGATCTCTCCCCGGCTCAGTGCTTAAAGCTATTCTTTAGCTGATTTTAATAATCGAAACCATCGTCACCGCCGCCCTGCTCGTCGCGTTGGCGACGGCGCTCCCGGTTACTGTCTTCGCTATTGAGGCGGTAGGTAAACCCGATAAAGGCAATGCGTGTCTGGCGCTTATTGTTGTTCGTCTGCTCGAAGCCAGGTCCAAAGCTCTCGAAGTTAAACTCGCGTGTGTCGAAGATGTCAGATACCCGGAATGTAAAAGTGCCCTTCTTATTGAGCACGTCTTTCTTCAGGCCCAGGTCCACGGCATAGATTTCCTGCATCTGCCCCTGTATGTCTGCCATTGGGGCGCGGTAATTGGCCGACACCTGTATGGCCAGGTCCTTCCAAACGGTCATGGTGGAGTTGAGCTTTGAGTTCCAGGTCCACTGATCGTTACTCAACTCGGTATCACCACCTGCATCATTTAATTCTACCCGGAAGCCCGATACGCTGGCGTTCAGTTTCCACCACTTAACCGGATTGTAAGTGCCTATTAGCTCCACGCCATAAGACGAGCCGCTGGCAAGGTTCAGGAAAGTAGTGGATGTTACACCAGAAACCGGATCGAACCTGCGGAATCGCTGAATCTGATCGTTAGTGCGGCGATAGAATATGGTGGTATTAAAGGAAGAGTTGTCCCAATACTTGAGGTAGCCCAACTCAAGGGAATTGATGAATTCAGGCAATAGCTCTGGGTTGCCACGTCGTAGGTTAAGTGTATCAGAATAGTCGGGAAAAGGATTGAGTGACCAGGCACGTGGGCGGTTAATGCGGCGGCTGTAGCTGAACTGCAGTTTGTTGTCGCGAGAAAAATCCTTGGTTACAAATAAGCTTGGGAAGAGACTAAAATAATCGTTTCTAAACACACCGTTTTCCCGTGCGCGCTGATCTGATTTGGTGAAGGTTTGCTCTGCCCGTAAGCCTGCCTGAAAGCTCACGCTGCCTATCTTATTGCTATAGTTGCTATATAAGGCGTGTACTTGTTCATCATACACGAAGAGGTTTGTCAGGGTGTCAATTATCATCCACTGGTTAGTTTCAGGCTGGAAAAAGGCAACCCTATTATCATTGTCAAGCAGTTGGAAACTGCTGCGGAAGCCTCCCTCAAAACGGCTGTTCTCATTGATCGGGTGTACGTAGTCCGACTGTGCCACAATGCGGCGGGATTGATCGTCGGTGGTAATGCGCTGCTGGGTTAGGTCATCTACAGGTAATCCCTTGTCGAGTGTCAACCGCTGCATGATGTTGTCCACTTCATCGCTGAAGCGCTCTGTGTAGATCAGGTCGGCGGTCCACTCGCGACCTTTCTGGTCAAAGGTGCGGCGGTAGCCCAGGTTGTAGTCCATCACGCCGTCATCTTCGGTGCCGCGTGTCTCACGCAGATTCAGACGCGTCAGGTTCATCTCGCCATCCAGGTTGCGGTTCAGAATACTGTTAAAACCCCGCTCGTCGCCGGTTCGGTACATGGCAGAAGCGGAGACAGTGTTTTTAGGATTAATGTAGTAGTCTGTTCCAAACCGGAAGCTATGCGAAATATCGGTACGTCGGTTAGTGCCCAGGTCTTCCCGGAAAGTGCCTTCTTCTATATTCGTTAGAAAAGACTGGCGCACACCCGGACGGTAACTTCTGCGGAAATCATAGCCGCCGTTGAAGTTCCACTTGTAGTGGCGGTAGTTCAGGTTGAGGGAACTGTTGTAGTTCTCGTAAGTACCGACGTTTACAGTGGCGGTACCATTGAAACCCGGCTTCATGTTTTTCTTCAGTATCAGGTTGATCACACCGGAAGTACCTTCCGGGTCATATTTGGAGGAAGGGTTAGTGATCAGTTCCACGCTCTCGATCATGCTGGCCGGAATCTGATCGAGGGTCAGGTTAGAAAGTGCCGTACGCTTGCCGTCTACCAGTATGGTCACATTTGTGCTTCCCCTGAGGCTTACGTTGCCATCAAGGTCCACATCTACAGAAGGCACATTCTGCATGGCATCGGCCACACTACCACCCTGAGCGGCAATGTTCTGCTCCATGTTCACCACTTTTTTGTCGAGCTCAAATTCTACCATGGGCCGTTCTGTTACGATCTGTACTTCCTTGAGTCGCGTCGAGCCCCCTTTGACAGGTATGGTGCCAAGCCGAACGTTGCTGTCCGTATTGGTTACGCTGATATTGGAGATGAATCGTGTGGGGTAGCCTACAGAGGAGATGCGGAGTATAAATTGTCCCTGCGGTACACGGTCTAGCTCGAACTTGCCATCCATATCGGAAGTGGCGCCGGTCACCAGGCTAGAGTCGCGGGCAGTGAGGAGTACGATATTGGCGAAGCCCAGAGGAGCTTTTGAATCAGCATCTTGTACCGTGCCGGATACTTTGCCACGGGTACTGTTATTTTGGGTGGATTGGTCCTGCGCTTGCAGGTTGGGCAGTGCGGTTAAGTATAGAAAAGCAATAAATAGAAATGGTAGAACGTACTTTCTCATAATTTGAATGATGGGTATTTCAAAAAGGGCTTAGCTGCTTCAGGGTGAGAAGCGATAGGGTCGTGTAGGAAATTGTGCCGGGGCTGGCTGTTGCTTTCTATGGGTAAAGGTGACAGTTCGCCCCGGCTTCAACTATTAGCCACAAGTAGGACAAGCGGGGAGGGCAAAGGTTTAATCGGGGAGATATATTTTCTTCTGAAAGAAGCAGGCTTAGTACAACTTAGTCGCACTTTTAATGTTAAAAAACTGTAGTACAGTTAGTTGTGAATTAAGGCTGTTTTAAAAAATTGTTGTTAAAACTTCATTTTTAAAAAATGATCATAAAATACCTGCCTTCTATTGAGTAGTCAGCAGGCATTTTATGTGAGAATTACCGCATCACTTTACTTAAAAAGTCCCAAACGACTACTCCTGTAGCCACAGAAATATTGAGTGAGTGCTTTGTGCCAAACTGTGGAATTTCGAGCACAAAATCAGAGTGGTTAATGACCTCCTGCTCCACGCCAAACACTTCATTGCCGAGCACCAAGGCATAATGCTGATCCTGTTCAGGTATAAATTCATTTAGTTTCAGGCTGTTTTCGGCCTGCTCCACCGAACCAATCTTATAGCCTTGTGCTTTCAGTTGCTTGACTAACTCCAACGTGTCAGACACATGCTCCCATTCTACCGAATCCGTAGCGCCTAAAGCTGTTTTTTCGATGTCACGGTGCGGTGGCGTGCCGGTGATGCCGCATAGGTATACCTTTTCGACCATAAAGGAGTCGGCCGTGCGGAAAACAGAGCCCACATTATTGAGGCTGCGGACATTGTCGAGCACCAAGACTAACGGTATTTTTTTCTTATTTTTGAATTCTTCAACCGAGTCGCGGTTGAGGTCGTCCATGGAAAGTTTACGCATTGGGTTATTAGTAATGGGTGTTGGGGCAAAGATACAAAAAGGGTTGTCTGGATCAGGATTTACAGGATTTTAGGATTTGCAGGATTCTCTCAGATGATTAACTCAGCCTGACCCTCCTTTTTAGAGGGCCCCTTCCCCAGACGGGAATTTCTGTGCTACCAGTTGTAAGGTATAAGCTCTGTTCAAAACCACATAAACCACTGGCACGCATTGCCAGGTAACTTGCACTGAACCTATGAAACAGGCGGCTGTGCCAGGTGCACCAACTGACTACCCACTGTTTGAGCGTTCAGCGAGTGGGGGTAGGGGCCCTCGATTTGGGGAGTCTTGACTTTTTTGTTTACTTTTTGTGTCAAGACAAAAAGTGAGTGCCCGCCGTACAGGCGAAACAGCAGCCCGGCTGGTTAAGCCAAGCTATGCAACAAAACAGTAGCTATACCTGGCAACGCTGTACCTGACAAAAGGGCCAGAGGCCTCATCATAGTAGAGACGAGCGAGGTCGTCCCGAATCAAGTCCGGGGTCTTCGGCTCGCGCCATAATGATTTAAGATTAACCGGGATCAGTCCCAACAAAGATATACAGGTATGAAAGGAGGAGACAACGGCACAGTAACCCCACTGATGAAACAATACAACGCCATCAAGGCGAAGCATCCGGGGGCGCTGCTGCTTTTCAGGGTAGGGGACTTTTACGAAACCTTTGGCGAAGACGCCGTTAGGGCCAGCAAGATACTTGATATCGTGCTGACCAAGCGCGGTGCTGGCTCATCTTCTGAGACGGCGCTGGCCGGTTTCCCGCATCACTCACTCGATACCTACTTGCCCAAACTGGTGCGGGCTGGAGAGCGTGTGGCCATCTGCGACCAGCTCGAAGACCCAAAATCGGTGAAAGGCATTGTGAAGCGGGGGGTAACCGAGTTGGTAACACCCGGTGTGTCTTTCAACGATCAGGTGCTGGAGCGACGCAGCAACAATTACCTGGCAGCTGTGCACTTTGGCAAGACCGAAGCTGGTGTTTCCTTTCTGGACATCTCGACAGGCGAATTCATCACAGCACAGGGCGACAAGAACTACGTGGGTAAGTTGCTGCAGAGTCTGGCGCCGGCGGAAGTGCTTTTCTGCAAGCGCGAGAAAGAGACGTTCTTCCAGAGCTACGGCCCCGATTTCCGTTACTATGCGCTAGAGGAGTGGGTGTTTAGTTACGACTTTGCCTACGAATCGCTCACACGTCATTTTAGTACGACCTCACTCAAAGGCTTTGGTATAGAAGGTATGCAGGAGGCCATCACTTCTGCAGGGGCGATCCTCCATTACCTCTCTGAAACACACCACCACGAAATCAGCCACATCGCAACCATCTCCCGACTGGAGGAGGATAAGTATGTATGGCTCGACCGCTTCACTGTGCGCAACCTCGAGCTAGTATACCCGCAAAATCAGGATGGCGTGCCGCTGATCCAGATACTTGATCAGACCACAACGCCGATGGGTGCCCGCTTGCTCAAAAAATGGGTGGTGCTGCCTCTGAAGGATGTGGTGCAGATCAAGCGCCGCCTCGATACGGTAGAGGCACTGACCAAACACTCTGAGTTGCTCGACGAGCTATACCTGCACCTGAAACAGATCAACGACCTCGAACGACTCATCTCCAAAGTGGCCGTGCGCCGTGTGAACCCACGGGAGCTCATGCAATTGGCAAAGGCTTTGGACGCGATTCAGCCGATCAAGAAAATGCTGGCTGCCAGCGGTATACCTGCGCTTGTCAAACTGGCCGACCAGTTGGCGCCTTGCGATGGCCTCCGCGAAGAGATCAAGAACATTCTGAAACCCGATGCGCCAATGCTCACCAATCAGGGCAACATGATAAACGACGGCGTGAACGAGGAACTGGACGAACTACGGCAGATCGCTTTCTCGGGCAAGGACTATCTGGCCCAATTGCAGCAGCGGGAGGTGAAGAACACAGGCATCAGCTCCCTGAAAATCGCTTATAACAAGGTGTT
The DNA here is from genome assembly GCF_058932845.1 of Pontibacter sp. LHS2. Taxonomy (NCBI): domain Bacteria; kingdom Pseudomonadati; phylum Bacteroidota; class Cytophagia; order Cytophagales; family Hymenobacteraceae; genus Pontibacter; species Pontibacter sp. LHS2. Next base: position 850,093 of record NZ_JBZYWG010000003.1, on the reverse strand, counting down.
TGGCTACTATCTGGAAGTAACGCATGCACATAAAGATAAAGTACCTGCCAGCTGGATTCGCAAACAGACCCTTGTAAATGCGGAGCGCTATATCACCGAGGAGCTGAAGACCTACGAAGAGAAGATCCTGAACGCCGAGGAGCGCATCTACACCATTGAGTTCGGTTTGTTCAACGAACTGGTGCTGCAGGCCATGGACTATGTTGGGCAGATACAGCAAAATGCCAAAGTGATCGCCGTAATCGACTGTCTAAGCGCCTTTGCAGGTATAGCTGTGGCCGGCAACTACGTGAAGCCGGAAGTGAGCGACAGCCATGTGCTGGATATCAAAAAAGGCCGCCATCCGGTAATTGAAAAGCAACTGCCGCTGGGGGAGGAGTACGTGCCAAACGACATCTTCCTCGACAACGAAGAGCAGCAGGTTATCATCATAACGGGTCCGAACATGGCCGGTAAGAGTGCCCTGTTGCGCCAGACGGCTCTGATCGTGCTGATGGCGCAGATCGGTTGTTTTGTGCCCGCCGAGGCCGCCAATATCGGCATCATCGATAAGATATTTACCCGTGTGGGAGCCTCCGATAACCTCTCCAAGGGCGAGTCAACCTTTATGGTGGAGATGACTGAGACGGCCAGTATTCTAAACAACCTCTCAGACCGCAGTCTGGTGCTGATGGACGAGATCGGGCGCGGCACGAGTACTTATGACGGCATTTCGATTGCCTGGGCCATTGTGGAGCACCTGCACAATCACCCGAAGTTCCGGGCCAAGACCCTTTTTGCCACGCACTATCACGAGCTCAACCAACTGGCCGAGGACTTTCCGCGCGTGAAGAACTTCAATGTTTCTGTAAAAGAAGCGGGTGGTAAGATCCTGTTCATGCGCAAACTGGTAGAGGGCGGCAGCGAGCACAGCTTTGGTATACACGTGGCCCAGATGGCCGGTATGCCGAACAGCGTGGTACTGCGTGCCGACGAGATCATGCATCACCTTGAGAAGGAGAAGGTATCAGAGCATGCGCCGGAGCAGCGGATGAAGTCTGCTCCGAAAAATAACTATCAGTTGAGTATGTTTGAGTTGCAGGACCCGCAATTGCAGCGTGTGAAAGAGCTGATGGAGCAACTCGATATTAATACGATCACACCTGTAGAGGCACTTTTGAAACTCAACGAGCTCAAATTGTTGTTGAAAGATAAAGACGAAGTGGTACGATAACAGGTATAGCCGGCAGTGATCAAAGATTTTTAGAAAATTTTCTCGCTGAAAATCAGTGCAAAAAGGAAAAGTGGTAGAAAATTTTTGGGCTGCCTCTTGACTTCTGAAATTTTGTCTATATCTTTGTATCACTAAATCGCTAAGGGGGTTTAGGAAATGACTAAAAGCGGGAGTAGCTCAGTTGGTAGAGCGCGACCTTGCCAAGGTCGAGGTCGCGAGTTCGAACCTCGTCTCCCGCTCAAAAAGGCAAATTGACAAAGACGTTGTGATAAGCAACGTCTTTGTTTTTTCAAGTCACCCCTCCGATAAACGTTTCGGAAGGCGCCGGGATGGTGGAACTGGTAGACACGCAAGACTTAAAATCTTGTGAGCGCAAGCTCGTGCGGGTTCGATTCCCGCTCCTGGTACGATTAAATTACATTAGCACTAGCTAATACATGTAAAAGCCCGCTTAAGACACTGTTTTAAGCGGGCTTTTGTTGTTATTGATTAATTCGATCGCTTTGTCCTTTGACGCTTCGAATACGTTTATAATAACTGGTTGCCCTAACTCAATATTAATTTATTATACTTGCTGAGTATTAGTCGCATATAAATTTAGTCTAGCGGTAATGCTTAGTGAGGAGCAACCGAAACCGCCTTTGGTTTCCCGTATACTACTCTTGCCTGATAAGTGAGTAGGCACTCCTGATAAATTGAAAACAATTGCTAAACCTAAGCTGTTAAGTGCAGCAAATAAAAGAGGTATTTAGAGCAGCTAATTGGGCCTAAAACCTTGTGATGCAAAGAGGTATGCTGTTTTGTTTGCCTTTGTGATCGAATCCTAACCAGAAATATTAAATTACAATGCATAAGGAAGTTAAAAATATCTTTGGAAGGATTTTCTATAGAATAGAATATAAAGCATCTGCCAATATAGTAGAAGCTGTATGGCATGGTACTGCTACACAGCAAGATCTTAGAAAAGCTATCATAGCTGGCTTAGAACTGCACGAACGTTCACAGTGTGCCTTCAGACTAAATGATAATACTGACTTTTCTGGCCCTTGGGCTGACTCTGTCGCTTGGATAGCAGAGGAATGGTTGCCGCGTGCCTACGCAGCAGGTGTAAGGTATTTGGCCCATGTAGCGCGACCAGGCTCTTTCGGTGAAGTTGCAGGAGAGACCATGCTTCAAGGTAAGATCGGTGCTCAGATTGAGGTTGCCCTTTTTACCGATAAGTCCAATGCAATCAAATGGTTGCATGCAAAACAGGAAGAACAGGCGTCCTTAATCAAAAATCATTAGCAATAATTAGAATCTATTCGCTGGGTTGGTAGTAGTATAGTGCAGCCCTGCACGTATTGACATTGCCTGAGCAAAAGAACATACAGTTTGCCGACATATCTTAAGAGTCCTTGTAATATGCATTGCAAGGGCTCTTTTGCATTTCATGTGTTAAGGCTGCAACTTTGAAGCTTAATAGAGTAAATTTTCCCTTCCAAAATGCGTAAGGACACTACCAGTGATTTTAAGCTGGAGAGTTGCTACTAGTTTTTAAGTTTTTTGCATACATATTATGGCTTCAGATAATACCGGTGATTTTTTCAAAAGAAAACGAAATGTTTCGGAGATCAAATCAAAGGTATTGGTTCCGTTTATAGAATCCTGGTTTGGTGCACTTCAAGCCAGCTCAAAGTCAGGTCCCGTTTCTTCTGCTTTATATCTTGACTTAACAATAGGTGAAGCGAATGTCGATACAGCAACTTCCGCTATACCTGTCAGGCTGTTGCACACTATTTACAAAACTCGCGGATCGCGTCTTGACTTAAACAAGGCAGTCGAAACTTACTTTTACCACCAGGATCTAGCTACTTTGGCTATACTCAAAGAAGAGTTAGTAGCACAATCATTTTATGGGGAACTGGTGCACCTGCCCGTGGTGCTGGATAATGAAACTGCTATCGCACAGTTACAAGAACGCCTAGCCATTGAGATTCCTGCTTTGGTTTTTTTAGATCCTTTTACAGACAGTTTCACACAGGAAATGCTCTTGCAGTTGACTGTGCAAGAGGCCGACCTCTTCATGTTGTTTGAGTTTGAAAAATTAGACAGAATTGTAAAAGGTAGAAAGGTAGATAATCTGATGCAGCAAATTCTAGGGGATCGCCTGGATCTGATCAAAGCTTACTACAAAACGCAGCGGGATGGAGCCAAGAGAGAGGAGTTCGTAATTGACTGTCTCGAAGCAATTTTTCGGGAGAAAGGGTACACAGTTTTTCTCTTCAGGATTAACCTCCCCGATGTGAAGCAAAGCAGCCACTATATACTTTTTGCGTCTAAAAGTGAGTTAGCCTACAGCAAGTTAAAGGAGATGATGCTGCAGTACAGTGACTATCAGGAAGACGGGGTCCCTTTATTTGGAGCCAATCTGCAACACCAGCAGATGACTTTATTCCAGGAGCATTACAAGTTTTCCCTCGAGGTCTTAATTAAAGACCTTGTGAAGCATGCACAGGTATACAATAACATGGCCTTGCAGCAGGTATACGAAAAGCACAGCATCGGTACACACTACATCTTAGAGAACTACAAACAGGCCTATGAGAGACTCCTGAGGCAAGGGAAAGTACGCTTCATTAATCCTAAAACCGGGCAGGCCATCAGCAAACCGACCTATACCTCCAAAATCAGGTATAGCTCCTAGATAAGCAAAGCTCTACCTGTTACTGGTGTCGAGCCGGCAAGATCTTGTGCTCTACCTTCTAATAATCTGGCAATAAACTGCTATGAATTAGTTGGGTTTAAAGCGCTAGGCCGGTTGTTCTGCAGTAACCGGATCTATCATGGCATGCACTTTTTTTACAGAGTTAGCCGGAAAGCCGCCTTGCTTAGCGTGCTCTCGCACTGTCTCTTCGTCCGGGGCATTATAAATACAATAAATCTTATCATCTGTGACATAGCTATGAACCCACTGTATTTTGGGACCCATCTTATCCAATACGCCACATGAGGTTTGTGAAATGACTTGAAGCTGTTCCTGCGACAGGCTGCCGGCGCCCGGAACCTCTCTTTCGATTACATACTTAGGCATTTGATTTTGTTTTAAAGGTGGCTGTTCGCTTTACTGTAAGATGGCTCTGATTGCAGCAGATGAGTAGTACTACGTAGTGGTAACGTTTAGCCTATTCAGCAGGCTGAGCTAAACAGATTCAATTTAGTGAACGACCGATTTTGGAGGACCAAGCTCTAGTAAGTAATAGCAATAAGGAAGGAGATGTAATGAATTTGGTGAAATTCGACCTGCTCTGATTGCTGAGCCTACTAATTAGTAAGCCCGTACAGAACCTCTGCACGGGCTTACTAAAATATGATTCACTATGCTATAGGAAGCTATACCTTACCGTACTAGCTCTCTGTTCCTGTTCGCGTCAATCGCCAGCAGGATGAACAGGAGTATCGTAAACGACCACAGCGAAGAGCCGCCGTAGCTGAAAAATGGTAGCGGTATACCTACCACAGGCGCTAAGCCAATGGTCATCCCCACGTTGATGACGAAGTGGAAGAAGATGACGGAAACCACACAGTAACCGTACGTGCGGCCAAAGACGGATTTCTGGCGTTCAGCCAGGAAAACGATGCGCATCATTAGTAACAGGAACAGCGCGATCAAGACCGTGCTGCCTACCCAACCGTGCTCCTCACCAATGGTGCAGAAGATAAAGTCGGTACTTTGCTCAGGCACGAAGTCGAACTTAGTCTGCGTACCTTCCAAAAAGCCCTTGCCCCAGAAGCCACCGGAGCCAATCGCGATTTTGGATTGTGTCACGTTCCAGCCATAGCCCAGCGGGTCAGCCTCTGGGTTGATCAGTGCCTTGATACGGTTCTGCTGGTGCGGCTGCAGGATATCATTTACAAAGTAGTCTACACTAAACACCATAGTTACTACCAGCACGAACAGCGCGATCATGGTTTTGAAACGGCGCATCAGCCGATAATCCAGGAACATGGCCAGACCCATAAGGGCCGCTATACCTACGAGCAGGTATAGCTTAGGCACCAGCAGCGTCAAAATGAAAATAGCTGCCGCAGAGCCACCGATGATCAGAATGAGAGGAGACATGCCTTCGCGGAAGAATGCCAGGATGAAGGCTCCGAACACGAGTGCCGATCCTGTTTCATTTTGTAGAATAATGATCACAGCAGGCAAGAAAGTAATAGCTGCCAGTATCATCTGGTCTTTCATCTTTTGCTGGCGCAGGCTTACTTGGCTCAGATATTTAGATATGGCCAGCGCAGTAGCAAATTTAGCTAGCTCTGCAGGCTGCAGGCGGAAGCCGCCTCCCAAATCGAGCCAGGAGCGTGAACCAGCCACGGGATTAGCTACAGCCAAAGTAAATAGCAGTAGGAGTATAATGCCGCCATAAATAGGAAAAGCCAGGTGCTCGTATACCTTGTAATCGACTACGAGCAGTATAATCATCAGAATCACACCGGTTGCAATAAACGTGAGCTGCCTACCCGAGTTAATGTCGAAGCTAAAGATGTTCACCACATTATCAGGGCTGTAGACCACAGCGTAAATGTTCATCCAGCCCAAGGCTACCAGCACAAAGTAAATGAGCACCGTTATCCAGTCCAGGTTACCAAACACGCTGGTAGTCTGGCGACGGCTGCTAGGCTGCACAATCTTTCCCCCGAGTACACGATGTTCTGTTGTTGGCATACCTTATTTCGATTTAATGTTCAAATACTCACGGCTCAACACCCACTTCTCCTGCTCTTTGATCGTCACGGTATCTGTTAAGTACTTCTCGATCATCAGACCAGCAATAGGGGCTGCAGACTGGCCTCCCCATTTACCGTGCTCTACGTAAACCGCGATGGCGATCTTAGGATCTTCCTTTGGCGCAAAGGCTACGAATACAGCATGGTCAGGACCTTGTGGGTTCTGGGCCGTACCCGTTTTGCCACAAACGGTTATACCTACCTTAGCCAGATTGGCACGACGGGCAGTACCGGCGCGTACCACTTCAGCCATACCCTCAATGATCGGATCGAAATGGTGAGGCTTCACAGAGGTATAATGACGCTCATGGTTTTCTGCTAATGGCTTTCCGTCATCGCCGATCGAGCGGATGAGGTGCGGCGTCACGTAGTAGCCTTTGTTAGCGATGATTGCCATGAAGTTCGCCATTTGCAATGGCGTAACACCTAGTTCGCCCTGTCCGATACTAAGGGAGTAGATCGTGGAGTATTTCCAGCGGTTCTTACCATACACCCGGTCGTATAAGTCTGTAGAGGCGATAATACCTGACTTTTCTCCCGGTATATCGATGCCCAGCTTCTTGCCAAACCCGAAAGTAAACACATGCTCACGCCATTCTTTCAGGCCTAGCGAAGTATCAGTAAAGGTATTGGGGGACTTACCCTGGTTGATTAGAGCTTTGTAAGCCTGGAAGAACCAAGGGTTGCAGGAGTGCTGCACCGCTCCGTATAGGTCAAGTGGTGAGGGGTGTGGGTGGCAATTCACCAGCGACTTGTTACAGGCGTAGGTCGTGCGCGGATTGATCACACCTTCCTCCAGCGCGATGAGCGCCTGGGTGAGTTTAAAAATAGAGCCCGGCGGGTTACGGTCAGCCATAATCGGCCGGTTGAACATGGTCTTGTCAGGATCCTGCAGCAATTGCATGTAGTTCTTGCCGTAGTCCTTGCCAGTAAATAGGTTCGGGTCGTAGAATGGGGCTGAAATGTAGGCCAGGATCTCACCTGTCTTCGGTTCAATGGCCACAATACTACCTTTGGCGCCATTCATCAGGTGCTCACCATAAGCCTGCAGATCCAGGTCGATGGTGCTCACCATGTTCTGACCAGCTATGGAAAGCGTGTCATAAGCACCGTCCTTAAACGAGCCTTTGTCGATCCCGCGCACGTTCACCATTTTGTACTTCACGCCCCGTTTGCCCATCAGGTATTTTTCGTAGGCCATTTCTATACCTGCTTTGCCGATATAGTCGCCAGGGCGGTAGCCTGCATAGGTGCTGTCCTCGAGCTGTTTCGGGCTGATCTCGGCGATGTAGCCCAGCGCATGCCCCAGACTCTGGTGCGGGTAGCCACGGGCCGTACGGGCGTTGATGTAAAAGCCGGGGAAATCGATCAGGTTGTCCTGGATATGGGCAAAATCCTGCGTACTCAGCATCTGCTGAAAGATGGAAGGTTTCACCCAGGAATAAGCACGGGCTTTCTTGAAGCGCTCGCGGGCATCTTCCAAGGTGATGTCGAGCATGCTGGCCAGCCGCAGCGTGTCGATGTTACGGGCCTCTTTGGGCACGATCATCAGGTCGTATACAGGCGTGTTCTGCACCAGCAGGTCGCCGTTGCGATCATAGATCAGGCCCCGGAAAGGATATTGGATAACCGTCTTGATGGCATTCGTCTCGGCAGCCTGTTTGTAGCTGCTGTCCACGACCTGAATGTAAAACAGGCGAAGGGCGTAGACAATGCCTACTGCCAGGAATATCGCTTGTATGACGTATTTTCTGTTTTCGAGATAATTCATCTATTCGCTCTCTTAAGGGAGAAGAACAGTAATTGTAGGATAACCATAACCACACCAGTGAACAGCACACTCAGCAAAATCTTGGGCACTGCAGCTGATAATCCTTCCAGACTGAAAATTTCAAGCAGGAAAACCGCCGTGTGATGCGCCAAAATCAACGTAAGGGCATAAGCCAGAAACCAGCGCCAACCCATTACGTGTATGTTCACTGAATCATTGGTATCGTAACCATCGCGTGGTGTGAGAAGGTTCAATATCATGGGCCTTAAATAAGCCAGCAGTACGCTTGCCGCAGCGTGTATACCCATGGTGTCGTAGAAGATATCCACTGTAAAACCAGCAATGAAGCCTAAAAAGAGCAACAGTACCCGATTCATGTCGATGGGCAAAAACAGTAAGAAAGCGATGTAAATAAAGCTAAAGCCAGTACTAAAAAGCACCAGGCTGTCCATGAGTAGTATTTGCAAAGCCACAAATACCACAAACTGCACGATATGTTTTATGCCTAATCTGCTATTCATGGGCTTGTATACCTGTCTCTAGTTCTAAAGAATCCTGTTCCGGCTTTCTGGGGTTTTCTACCACATACACATAGGAAAGCTGGGCAAAGTCCACTGATAACTGCACCTCAATTGTGTAAAAGCTTTTGTCCAGCTCCCGTTCCACATGGCTGATGGTGCCGATCTTGATCCCTTCCGGGAATACGGTGTTGTAGCCACTGGTTACAATCGTGTCGCCAATCTCCGGCTTAATGTGTAGCGGAATGTAATCAAGCAGAGCAGTGCGGTAGTCGCCCCCTGTCCACTTGATGGTGCCGAATGTGTTGTCTTTCTTGATCTTGGCCGAAATGAGCATCTGCGAGTGCAGCAGCGAGGTTACGGTAGCGTAATGCCTCGACACGGTCTTAACACGGCCTACCACGCCATTGGGAGAGATCACCCCCATACCTGGTTTAATACCGTCCAGTGTCCCTACAGCCAGGGTCAGGTAGTTGTTCGTGCGGCGCACCGAATTGTTGATGACCCGGCCCGTGTGCAGGATGTAAGGTTCGGTTTTAGAGGAATCATTGGCCGCAAAGAACGTGGTGTCCAGCAGGTCCGTGCTATCCGATTCGGCTTCTTTTCGGTAATACATGAGCTCCTGGCGCAGGACGGCATTCTCCTGTGCGAGCGTGCTGTTGACAGACGCTAGCCGGAAGTAGTCGGTTACACCACTTTGGAACTCCAGTACACGTCCTACATAGGTGTTGGCGGAGTTGAACATGGCAGCCCCCTGATACGTGTTGTAGCGCACGATCAGGAAAATACACAGTGCCTCCAGCAGCACGAATATAAGGAACGCGCGGAACCGGTAAATAAAAGCAAATAGATTCCGCATGCGCTACTCTTAGGTCAGCAGGACGTTCTTAAAGCCTTCCAGATTTTTGATAGCCGCACCTGTGCCACGCACCACCGCTCTCAACGGATCTTCGGCGATGTGGATCGGCAGCTTGGTTTTAGCAGCCAAACGCTTGTCAAAGCCGCGCAACAAGGCACCGCCGCCCGTTAAGTGAATGCCGTTGTCGTAGATGTCAGCTGACAGCTCCGGTGGCGCGATTTCCAGCGCCTTCAGTACCGCTTCCTCGATCTTTGACACTGACTTGTCCAGCGCGATGGCGATCTCCTGGTACGTTACCTTGATCACCTTCGGTATACCTGTCATCAGGTCACGGCCACGAATCTCGTAGTCAGCTGGTGGGTTCTCCAGCTCAGTCAGAGCAGAGCCAACTTCAATTTTGATCTTCTCGGCAGAACGCTCACCGATCAGCAGGTTATGCTGGCGGCGCATGTAGTCAAGAATGTCTTTGGTGAACACGTCACCCGCGATGCGGATAGACTGGTCGCACACGATACCGGAAAGGGCCACAACAGCGATCTCCGTCGTGCCACCCCCGATGTCCACGATCATGGAACCGATCGGCTGCTCCACGTCGATGCCTATACCTATCGCGGCTGCCATTGGCTCCTGGATCATCCAAACCTCTTTGGCGCCTGCGTGCTGGGCCGAGTCACGTACGGCACGTTTCTCCACCTCCGTTATACCTGAAGGTATACAGATTACCATGCGGTGCGATGGCTGAAACAAACGGCGGCCCGTATCGATCATCTTGATCATACCCCGGATCATCTCCTCGGCAGCGTGGAAGTCGGCAATCACACCGTCTTTCAGCGGACGTATGGTCTTGATGTTTTCGTGGGTTTTTTCGTGCATTTGCATGGCATTGCGGCCAATGGCCAATACACGGCCCGTGGTGCGGTCCACGGCGATGATAGACGGTTCGTCCACCACAATCTTATCGTTATGAATGATAAGGGTATTGGCGGTACCCAAATCAATGGCTATATCGCTGGTAAGAAAGTTAAATAGTCCCATTCTTATTTTGTGAAGGCGTGCGGCTGCCTCGTTATATGTTTAATATACAATATTTCTTGTCAAAAACTAGCCGCAAAATTAGTGATTTTCAGCGGAATTAATAATGCTGGTGCGGAAGAGGCGAAAGTTTTAAATTTTTTTCTAACCCATTTAACATACAATTTTCTACATACTGCCCCTGATAACGCTTATCATCGGGTAAAAATTGGATAGCTTGTTTGTTTTCATCCTGTGTCGTCCTACAGGAAGTTGAGCTTACAATAGGGCTTCAATTTTCCCTTTCTGCTTAAGTTAATTAACAGCAGGACAGTAAAGATACTGAAATGCATCCAGCTTATAGGTATAACCGGCAGGTATAAAAAAAGCCCCATTCGCTAAGAATGGGGCTTTCTACACAGATGCTATACCTTAGTGCTTGAAATGGCGCACGCCCGTCATGACCATCGCCATGTTGTGGGCGTCGCAGTAGTCGATGGAGTCCTGGTCTTTGATAGAGCCACCCGGCTGCACAACTGCTTTTATACCTGCCTGGTCAGCGATTTCCACGCAATCCGGGAAAGGGAAGAAAGCGTCGGAAGCCATCACTGTGTTGCTGAGGTCAAAGCCGAAGCCCTTTGCTTTTTCGATGGCCTGGCGCAGGGCGTCTACACGCGAAGTCTGGCCAACACCGCTCGAAATCATCATTTTGTCGGTAGCAAAAACAATGGTGTTAGACTTGGTGTGCTTGCACACCTTGGCAGCAAATACCAATGCCTTTTTCTCCTCCGCAGAAGGCTCACGCTTGGTAACTGTTTTGAAATCAGCTTCAGTTTCGGTTTTCAAGTCTTTGTCCTGCTCGATTACACCGTTCAGGAGCGTCTTGAACTGCTTGGCTGGCAACTCAACCGGCTTCTGCTTGAGTAGAATGCGGTTCTTCTTCGTGCGAAGCAAGTCGAGTGCGTCCGCGTCGAAATCAGGAGCGATCAGTACTTCGAAGAACAGCTTGTTCAGTTCTTCCGCAGCCCCCATATCAATGGTTCTGTTCGCGATGATTACGCCACCGAAGGCTGAAACCGGGTCTGTGGACAAGGCAGACAGGTAGGCTTCTTTGATGGTTTCGCCGGTAGCGCAACCGCAGGCATTGGTATGCTTCAGAATGGCAACAGCCGGTTCTTCGAATTCTGCACCCAGTGCTACGGCAGCGTCCACGTCTACGAGGTTGTTATAAGACAGCTGCTTGCCGTTCAGCTGCTCAAACAGGTCTTCTAGCTTGCCGTAGAAAGTGCCTTGCTGATGCGGGTTCTCACCGTAGCGCAGTGGTGTAGCTTCACGTACGCTCTGCTTGAATACATTGATATCCTGCTCTTTGCTGAGGTAGTTGAAAATATGCGTGTCGTAGTTTGAAGAAATATCGAACGCTTTGGCAGCGAAACGCTTGCGGTCTGCCAGCTCTGTTGCGCCATTCTTCTCTTTCAGCAAGTCCACTACCTCGTCGTACTGCTCGCGGGATGATACGATGAGCACGTCCTGGAAATTCTTGGCTGCTGCTCTGATCAAAGAAATACCACCAATATCAATCTTCTCGATCACATCCGCCTCTGAAGCCCCCGATGCCACAGTCTCCTCGAATGGGTATAAGTCTACCACCACCAGGTCAATCGGAGGAATCTCGTACTGCTCACGCTCGGCCAGGTCGCTTTCGTTGGCACGGCGGTGCAGAATGCCGCCGAACACTTTCGGGTGCAGGGTCTTCACACGGCCTCCAAAAATAGAAGGATAGGCAGTCAGGTCTTCTACGGCCACTACGTCAGCACCCTGCTCTTCCAGGGAGGCTTGTGTGCCGCCTGTGGAGTAGATGGTAACGTTGTGCTGCTTCAAGAGCTCTACCAGTGGCTCGAGACGGTCTTTGTAGTAAACCGAGATAAGTGCGGATTTGATTTTGACAGATTGCATAGGGTATGGGTTCTTAATGTGCTATATCTTTAATGTGTTTATATGCCAATACTCGCGCAACGTACCTGACTTGCGCTAATGCTTTTCAAGTATGAGACGTTCCACTACTTCTGGCAAATATTTGTGTTCCAGTTGCAGCACGCGGGCGGCAAGGTCTTCCGGGGTGTCGCCTGGATAAACAGGGCAGCGCTCTTGCAGCACAAACTCGCCCTTGTCGTATTCCTCGTTCACGCGGTGGATGGTTATGCCTGACTCCTTGTCGCCAGCCGACACCACTGCGGTGTGCACGTTAAGGCCGTGCATGCCTTTGCCACCGTATTGGGGCAGCAGGGCAGGGTGGATGTTGATGATGCGATCAGGGAAAGCCTGCAGGAAGTTCTGCGGTACCAGCCACAGGAAACCTGCCAGCACGATGAGGTCAGGCTGGAACGATTGCACCTGCTCCAGTACTTTGCTGGAGTTGTAAAACTCGTCACGGGAAAATAAAAAAGCCGGGACGTGGAAGGTCTCGGCTCGTTTTAGGGCATACGCTTTCGGGTTGTTGGCAAACAGGGCGGCCACACGAATGTCTGGGTGGTGCTCGAAGTACTCCATCAGGCGCTGTGCGTTGCTGCCCGAACCCGAAGCAAAAATGACTATATTCTTTTTAGCTGTTCGTTCCAAAGTAAGGCTTTGTAATGAAGCTGCAAATATAGCGGGTTTGGGTATACAAGCCAGCAAAAGAATGCAGAAAAGCTATGGCTTTTATCGCTTAAGCTTACTTTCGTATACCTCTATCCACGTCTGTGGGGTCATCTTCGAGGCCAGCTCACCGATCAGCGCCAAAGGCACATGCTCGGGCTTTTTAAAACGAATACAGCTCTTTCCCATATCCAGCTTGGTTTTGCTATGTCTCGGGTATTCTTCCCTGAACCAATTGAGTAAACTTTCATCCGCATACATGCCCATATGGTAAACAGCGATGTGATTCTTCTGCGAGGCGATGCCCATGAACGGCAAGGGCTGCTTCGGGTCGCAATGATAACCGGCCGGGTATAGCGTGTGCGGTACCGCGTAGCCCAGCATACCATAGCCCATCACCTCTTCAAATCCCGTAGGTAGGTTCTCGAGAATCACTTCTCTTAAGTCGTGTATGATCTGCTGGCGTGCTTCAGGCAATTCGGTTAGGTATAACTCGGGGGTAGGGGCGGTTGATTGCATGGGAGGTATAGCGGTTATGTTATTTTTCAGTCCACTGCCGGAAAGCTGCGGCATTACGTTTGCTTTTATAATATGAAATTGGCTATCTGCAAACTTTGAAGCGACGATGTTAAAGTGCTTAGCATAGCTTTACAATAGTTTATTTTGAGTAACGAGCTGTTGTAGGCGCCACATACCAGTCAGTTTACTACCAGTATTTCTCGATCGCCACAGCTACTCCGTCTTCTACGCTTTTAAGTGTAATCTCATTAGCGATTGCTTTTACCTCTTCGCGAGCATTACCCACGGCTATCCCCATACCTACGGCCTGCAGCATGTCGATGTCGTTGTAGTTATCGCCGAAAGCCATCACCTCTTGCATGCCAATGTCGAAGCGCTCTTTGAGCAACAACTCAAGGGCGGTGGCTTTTGATATGGCACGCGGCGCAATCTCCAAGTAAGTGTCTTTAGAGCGATACGCGTGCACCTGGTCAGCAAAGTTGCTGGTCAGCTCATTTTGCAGCGCGTCAATTTCATCGGCAGGGCCCATGCACATGACTTTATGTGCTCCGGTTTCTGCCTGATGCCAACTTTGAAGGATGTGCTCCAACTCAGCCTGTTCTGGTCTTACCTTCGTGTTGCGGGCTTCCCGCTCAGCCCAGTAATCGAATGCAGGTACATACCAATTGTCCTGCGCATACAAACTCACATGTGTGTCAGTGCCCTGCGCAAAATCGTGTATGGTCTGGCAAACCGTAGCTGGAATCTGCACTGAATCCAATGGCAAAGCTTCTGTTTTGCCGTCCTCAAAACAGATAACATAACCCCCGTTAAAGCAGATAAGCGGGTGGTGCAGTATGTTAAGCTCCTGCTGCAAGTGGCGCATGGCGGCGGGCATCCGAGACGATGCCAGTATAACAGGAACGTCTTTCTCTAAACTTTGAAAAGTATGAATAGTGCGCTGTGACAGTTGACGATCGCTGTTAAGCAGTGTGCCGTCTATGTCGGTGCATATGGCTCGAAATTTCATGCGAGGGTATAATAGCTGATAAAAGGCTGCAAGTTACAGGTATACCTCCCCAAATACTAATGAAATCAGGAGCTGGACTGCTGCTTCGCCTTCAGCGACCACGTAAACCGAAACTCCGCCACTTTGTCTCCGCTCTCGTCAGTGCCTTTACTGGTGGCAACCACTGTTACGCCGGCACCAGTAGCTTTGGTCTGGTCTGCTGCTGCCTTTATAATAGGGCCGTCCTCACAGGTAAAGGTGATTTTGCCCACTGCTTTCTTAGAGAAGTCTCCTTCCATGTGCACCACCAGCATCGACACGGCCGGCTCTGATTTATAGGTCTGCGCCATGCACAGCAAGCCTGTCGATAATTCAGCAGCCATGCTCAAACTGGCAAAGTAGATAGAGCCAAAAGGGTTTTTGTTGAGATACTTGTAGGGAATCGTCACTTCAGCCCGTTCCTCTGAAATAGAGCGCACCCGCAAGTCAGCCATATACGCCATAGGAAGCTTGGCCAGCATAAATAGCCGTAGCTTGTTGGGGGAAGTAGCTAATTTGCGGAATTGGTCAGCAGTGGACAGGGTGGTTTCGGCCATAACAAAGGTTTAGATACAAATTCTGCATACGAAATAGAAGGTGTCGGGTATAGCTTTAACTTATACTCCTACCAACTGACTTGCCGGCTGCAGCTCGCATTTATTACATACGCCTTGCACACAAAACCGAAATTCCTCTATCCGATAGCCTTCTGGCAGTCGTAGTGTGGGTACGTATACCTCGTTCAGGCAGTAGGTGTGTCCACAGGTAGTACAACTGAAGTGAATATGATCGTGTTGGTGCCGCTGCCGGCTGCATGCTTGCTGGCAAAGCGCATAGCGTGTAATGCCGTCGGTGCTCGGGATACTGTGCAGTAAGCCATGCTCCTCAAATGCATGCAAGGTACGGTACAGTGTGACCCGGTCAAACTGTGGGCCAAGCTGCTGCTCAATTGCGGCATGTGCCAATGCGTGGCGATGTTCAAGAAACATGCGAAGCACCTCAATACGGCACTTCGTCTTCCGAAGCCCATAAGCTTCGAGAAACTGGTGAAGTTTGTTCATAAGATAGGGTAGGTTCAGGTACGGTAATCCACTTAATAGAAAAGCGGACTATGTAAATAACAAAAAGCAATTATAAAACGCAAGCTCTAACGGCTTGGTAATCCGTTGCTTTCGGTTTGTTAGTCTAGATTTGTACACTGAATTATAATCCAACACTCCTTCAGCCCATTTTTTGAGAGGAATTTTATTGGGAGTTCTGCCATGAGGGAATGGTTACACTGGGAAAGGCTAACCCCTTCCTGAGCTTGCAGGATATACAGGTTTATGAAAGCACAGCAATGGCTGAATTAGTGGGCTCTGGTGATACGTTTGAGTTGAATCGAGCCATTTGGAATAGGCCCACCCCAGACCGCGAAATAATACTGGGATTTTATGTTGGTCAGTTGATCAGCAGCATCGACAAGATGCCGGTCAGCATGATCAACTTACCGAGGTTGCTCAGGAAAGTGAAGTCACGTTTGCGGTCGGCCCGTACTAGCTTTACTATCATCCAGATACTCGGGACAAGTACCAGTAGCAGCATGTAAATATCGAATCCTATACCTGTCACGGGGTGAAAGATGACAAGCAACAAGAACGCCTGAAACAGTGCAATAATCGGGTACAGCACATACTTGGCGCGGCGCATACCTAACACGATCGGAAGTGTGCGACAGTCAAAAGAAGCGTCACCACGCACATCTTCCATATCTTTGATGATCTCCCGGATAAGCGATATCAAGAAGGCAAACACAGCATAGCTAATGGTGATATTATTTAGTACACCTGCATACACTGCCACGATTAGCAACATAGAAGCCGAGAGCAGCGCAATAACCAGATTGCCAATCAAAGGCATTTTTTTGAAGGTAGCAGAGTAACCCCACAGCAGCAGAACAGCGCCTACGTTTATCAGGCCTACCGGCAACGAAAGCCAGAAACCAAGCGCAATGCCTATAAATGAAAGTACCATGTGTGTAAACATAGCTGGCCTTCGGCGTATAGTTTTGCCTACCACCACCCGGTCCGGTTTATTGATGGCGTCTATTTTGATGTCGTAGTAGTCGTTGATGATGTAGCCTGCGGCGGCAATGCATACCGTGGAAATCGTCAGCAGCAGAAAACCAGACTGGGCTATACCTGAAAAATTCACGCCCTTACTGAGCAAACTAGCTTGCACCAGCGCCTGACTCAGTATGATGAGTAGCAGATTCGGGAAGCGGACAAGGTATAGGAAGTCTTTCAAGACAGGATAACAGGTATAGCCGTTGCAAAGTTAGGGCAGGTATGTGGCTCCTCAAAAAAAGGGCATAAAAAAACCCCTTGCATAAGGGGTTTTCCTATCGGTGTAGAGCTACTACAGGCGCTGTACGTTCACCGCGTTGATTCCCTTTTTGCCTTCTTGCGTATCGAAAGCTACTCTGTCGTGCTGCTGAATTTGCAAGCCATTCAAGCCTGTTACATGCACAAAGAAATCTTCATTCGTTTCATCTTCGGTGATGAATCCGAAGCCTTTTGACTCAATAAAAAACTTTACTTTTCCTGTCTTCATAAAAATGAAAATAAATAATTTTTAAATAAACTGTCTGTAAGATTAAAAAATAATTATATATATGCAAATAATTATGTAAAAGAAATTTGCTATTTGATTTGAGAAAAGTATAATGTAATTACCAAGTGTCCTGCACCTTCATTATTTTTTCAATCAACTCACGCACAGCACCCTTACCTCCCTCCTTTGTGGAGATATACGTGCATACTTCCCGTATATCATCAGCAGCATCAGCAGGGCAGGCCCTCAATCCGCAACGCTGCATAGCCTCCAGGTCTGGCATGTCATCGCCCATGTAGGCCACTGTAGCAGGATGGATGCCCTGCATGTACAGGTAGTTTTCCAGCGTCTCTACTTTATCCTCCGCTCCCAGGAAAATGTCTTGGATCTCAAGTTCCTCTAAGCGCACGCGTACCCCAGGCTCGTTTTTGGCAGAAATAATGGCCACATTGTAGCCTTGACGGATGGCATGCTTGATGGCAAAGCCGTCTTTGATGTTGAAGGCTCGTACTTTCTCCCCATCGGCAAATACATAAAGCAAGCCATCGGTTAGTACACCATCCACATCAAAGACGAAGGTATTGATGCGCGATAAATCAGGTTGTGTAATAGACATAGGATAAAAGAAAAAGGCCCTCTCAAATGAAAGGACCTTTAAAAATATAGATTTATTTTAATATTACGAACTTTTCAGGTCTGAATGTCAGCTTAGTCCTGGTTATCACGCCACTCATATACCCAAGCGGCCTGGATCTGCTCCAGATGCCCTTCATTGGACTCTTCGCGTTTGCCAGCAAAGTTAGGCAGTGACAGGACCCACTCCAGTAGCTCTGTAAAGCGGATGCGGTATATTTTCGACTCGTTGAAATCATCGCCAAATTTCTCGTACAGGGCCATGGCTATGTCCTCGTAGTCATTCCAGTGAATTGGCGGTTCATAATTCTTATCCATGTCTTCTTTCTTTTCGGTGTTGCTATATGTTTGATCGTTCCTTCTTAGTGACCCAGGAAGTCTTGTGAAGGGATGGTTACTACAACGTCTTCGTTGCCTTGTACAACGCACTGGCAACCCAGTCGTGAGTTAATGCGCGGATCTACGGCACGGTCAATGTAATCTTCTTCCTTGTCCGATATCTCCGGCAGGTCATTCATGCCAGACTCAATGTATACATGGCAGGTACTGCAGCCGCAAACACCACCACAGTTATGCTGCAGTTTGATATCGTTGTTAAGGGCCACGTCCAACACCGACTCACCTTCTACCGCCGGATGAACCTGGTCGGGTGAGCCATCGCTAAACTTAAATGTTATATTTACAACTTTCATCTGTCTTACTATTTAAGGTGCAAAGTTATGAAACCCGCCTTCCGATTCAAAGCCGGGCGCTTTATACCTTCTTGGAATAAAACAGCAAGCCTGCAGAATAGGTTACAAGCCGCACAGTTACCCTTTCAGATGTTGGTCTTGTATGCTTTGCGTGAGCAGCCGGTATACCTGTTGATAAGCAGGTTGTTCTTGCAGCAACTTTAAGTGCTCCGCTATCACATTATGATCGTGGCGTACTGCTGGTCCTGTCTGCACCTCAAAGGGATGTTGTTGCATCGCTTTGGTTATCGTTTCTTGAATAAGTGGCTGAAGTAAAGCTGTTGGAAGGTCTGCCTGCTCCAACAACTCCCGGCTTATGCCCAGCAAATGATTGGTGAAGTTGCAGGCGAACACAGCCGCCAGATGAAGCTGTTTTCTCTTAGAGGAACCTACCTCGTGTACCTGTTCTGAAATACTATTTGCTACTTGCTGCAAACATCGTAGTGTTTCTGGTTCAGTAGCTTCCAGCAGGATTGGGATATTTTTGAAGTCGACCGTTTTAGACTTAGAGAATGTTTGCAACGGGTAAAACACCCCTGTCTGTGCGCCTGCTATACCTTGCAATGCTGCTAGCGGCTGAGAACCTGAGGTATGAACCACAATCGCATTTTGAGGGACCTTTAACTGTGCTGCCACGGAAGCCAGTGCCGCATCAGGCACCGCAATCAGGAACAGTTCAGCGTCAATGTTACTGAAATCCAACGAGTCCAGTACCAAAGCGGACGCCAGCTCTTTTGCCAGTTCTTCCCGATGGGACGGGGTTGGGCTATACACTGCTACTGTCTTATGTCCAGCGTGTTGTAAGGCTTTGCCCAAGTGCCAGGCCACGTTGCCAGATCCTATAATAGCTGTGTTCATGGGTTTGAATCAAAATTTGTTTGAAGCCATTTTTCCACTTCTGACAACGGGACTGTGTAACACTCCATATCATCCCCTTCAGAACCTACGATAGCTGTATAGTCAAAATCTAGTCCCTTGCTCAAGAGCATGTAGTGCGCCTTCATGATTGTGGCTGGGTGAAATTCTAATACTTGGCATTTTTCAGCGAAAAGAATATTCGTAAGGCCAGCGCCATGCGAAGAAACGACGGCCTCAGCATCATAGAACAATTGGATTTGATCTTTGTAATCGAGCTCTTCAGCCCATACCGTCATGAATCCAGATTTTTCCAATAGAAGGATTAAGTCATGTTCATTCAAGATACGTCGAAGCCTGGCCTTCGAACGGCTGACGTAGACGCGCTTCTTAGGGTTATTGCGCTTTATGCCATAGCCATCCCAAAGCTTTTCCCTTAGCCAATGACTGACATTGGGTGGTAGATAAGCGCTAAAAGTTGCCGCTACAAAAGACGGAAGATAAAAGTTAGCTATTTTGATCTTATGGTGCTTACTGATATACTTTAGTCTGATGTGAGGATAATCCCGCAGCAAATAATTCAGCATTTGTTTTTGGTAAGGGTGTGCCCCGCTCCACATCAAAAGCGTGACTGGCTCCTTTATCAGCTGCGTAATAATATAGACACGTGGCAGGCAGTCAATCAACCAGTGTGAGATATTGTTGTCAGCCCAGTGGCTATGTTGTATGGTCGTGTATACTCCGTCTGTGTAGGTATGTGGAAACAGCAAACTGAAATCCCGAAAAGCCTTCGTTTCTGTAAGTCTTGTTACACTAGAGGCAGACTCAATAATCAATTTATGGTTGAGCATAATAGCTCCGGTATGACTCAGAAAGGTGACATCTTTAAGTTTAAAGACCGAAAGCTCTTTTTGCCTGTGCCCCAAAGCATAATCTGATTCAAAATAATTATAGGAGGCTGCACAAGCTTTCAGAAACGCCCTTTCTTCTTCTGTAAACTCTAATTCGTATTCTTCTGTCAGGTTAATTTTCTCTCCGCGGCCGTGGAGGTAAGAGAAGAAGGGATAATAATTGAACAGGCGTAAGGTCACGTAAAAGGCACTGTTAATTTTACGTTCGAGTATTTTGAAAAAAGCAGATGCCATACCTTGCCTAGTGAATTGTAATTTCTTCTATACCTGAAATCTCAGCTGCCACTTGCGAGAAAGAGCTGTAATAGGAGCCTAGTACTTTGTTGGTTTTAGACAAGCAATATAAATCAATCAAAGCTTCCTGTATGCCTTGGGCAGAACTTCTGCTATAGCTGCTTTTCGGGAATGTTGTAATCCTGTTGGGGTATCTATCTAGCAATTTTTTTTCCGTTTCTTCACAATCTGTGGCCAAAAAGAAGTTCGCGTTGCTTTTATCAATTTCATGGTCCATCGCGCTGATGAAACTTTGCATTGGGCTGTGTCTGGTGGCTATTATATGGTCGCTACGGCGTACATGTACACCCACTGTATGTGAAAAGCGTTTGCTCAGTTCATCTATCTGACTTTGTAGCTTGTCGATTGGTATGAAGTTCTGTGCGTAACATTGGCCAGGGGCCAGTTTCCAGGCGGAACAAACGAAAGCACTCCCTTTGGCCTGTAGTACCTGAACCAGCGGATTGATGTATTTGAAAGATTGGACCTCATAGTCCTTCATATCCCGAATATGTTCAGGCTGTACAGCCATGTCTAGTTGAGCTACTGCATACTCAATATCCTCATACCAAACTTCTGCCGTGATATCTAGCGCTGTTTTAGTCAGTGTATACAAGCTTTTCTTAATGATGCTTTTCGGCTTAGTGCCCGGTAGATAAGGGAACAAGGCCTTTTTCCCTACCCACTGTTTTTCTTCTATTATGTCGAAAGTTGGAGACGGCTGGAACAGATCAGAATATCTGCAGTTTAACCAATGGTCTCTTCCCCAGAATACAACGAGTCTTTTCCCAATTTGAGCTGCCAATGTAACGCCCGAATCTATGGCTCGCATTCTATTGCAAAGCCCTCCTACAGGTTTAAGGTATAGTTTGTCGACACTGTTCATTAGAAGGCTAAAGGTAATCAAATGATTGGCTTTCTGTCAATTTTCAGGGCATTGCAAACAGCTTAAACAAATAAGGCAGGCTTTTACAAGCCTGCCTTATCCAATGATGGTTCAGTATGATTACGCCACCTGTGCTTTTCTCTCTTCTTTCACCTTCGCAGCTTTCCCTTCACCACCATTGCCTTCTCTGTTACGGCGCAGAATCGCCATTACAAAGCCGATGGACATGATGATAGTGCCGATCCAGAGGATGTTCACAAATGGTTTTTCCATTGCTTTCAGGATGATGTAGTCCTTCTGCGTTACATTCACACCGATTTTGAATTTGTGGTTCTCGGTGTCGATGTTCAGGAAGGTGATGCGTATGCCTAGGTCTTCAATCACTTCAGGCACGCGACCCATCATTTGATCTTTGATCATCAGCACGGGGTGGGCATGGTAGTTCTTGCGCTCGCCCATGATCTTCATGGCAGCCTGAACCGCTACGTCGCCTTCGGCTAACTGTACGCCGGGTACTTGCTCGATTTGCTCAATGCCGTTGAATACTGCGATGTAATCGTTGATCACAAGCGTGTCACCTGCTGAAACTTCATACTCCTGGAGTTCGCCCCAGTCCTTTTCTTCATTCGGGTCTGGCACGGTGGAAACGTGGGTATACAAGTCTTTACCTAGGAAGTGCTTGATGTCAGGAGAAGCAAGAAGTCCCATGTTCGGGTTTACCTGCGCTCTTGGGTATAGCACGAAGTTTTCCTTTTCGCTGGCATAGCTTACTTCATAATAGGTGTTTTCTGGAGATACAAGCTCCAATGTGTCACCAGTCTGGAAGTATACCTTGTCCTTCACCTGAATATTGCCACGGGCGATGGCCGTGTACATGTCGTCCGTCTGGTACAGGAGTTCCTTGTTTACATAACCTGGCACGCCTTTCACTTCCTGGAACTGACCGTGGTAGCTTACCTTGAAGCGGTCCATCTGCACCGGTGTGTTGCGCCACAGGAGCACGTTGTCGCGGTTGATTTCATCCGGAAATTCACGTGAGTAAAGCAGACCCGAATTGTTCTGCGAGATGATGTTGGAGTAGCCTGACGAGAACAGAATGCCAATCAGCATAAGTGCTATACCTATGTGCGCTACAGCACCGCCTGACAGGGTTATTTTCTTCTGCAATAGACCGAGTATGATGCTGAAGTTAGCGAACACCGCGAACAGTGATACCACAAACAGTAGGATGTATACTGGGTTATCAAGCTTGAATGTGAAGATATCAAACTTGTTAGACAGGATAATCACTAAGCTGGCGAACAGCAGCGTGAGCATCAGCGGCATAGTAATAGCGTCTTTGAAGCTCTTCTTGTTCGCTTTTTTCCACCAGAGTAGCTGGCCTATACCTGTTAGGATGGCGATGGCTACACCCGCCCATAGCTGGAACTTGGTGTAGTGTGCAATCTGGTCGGCAGGCAGGGCAGCGTTAGACTCTATACCTATGAAGCCAAGGAACGAGTTATACACAGGTATAGACGTTGTTACAAGTACTTGGAAGGCGGCCAAGCACAGTACGGCAGCACCGATAAATACCCAGAACTCCGCACTGTAAGTTGATAGCTCTTTCTCTGTCGTCGGGATTTTCTTCCAGTTGTATACTAAAAGTCCAATAGCTAGTACGGTGAAAGCCATCATGTACGTGAACAGCTGACCTGACAGACCTAAGTCAGTGAAAGAGTGCACCGAGGCATTGCCCAGAATACCACTTCGTGTCAGGAAAGTCGCGTACAGAATCAGAACAAAAGAAGTGATTACCAGGATGAACGTAGCACGCAAACCTTGCTTGCTGCGGCGGTAGGCAATCATGGTATGGATACCACCCACCAGCACGAGCCACGGGATGTATACCGCGTTTTCCACAGGGTCCCAGTTCCAGTAGCCACCAAAGTTCAGCGTTTCGTAAGCCCAGTAAGCACCCATCATGATACCGATACCCAACGTTACGGCAGCAAAGTGTGACCATGGCAATGCAGGACGAATCCACTCACTAAATTTGCCTTTCCAAAGACCGGCTATAGCAAAGGCAAACGGAACAAGAGAAGCGGCATAACCTAAGAACAGGGTTGGAGGGTGAATCACCATCCAGTAGTTCTGCAACAGCGGGTTCAGGCCTGTGCCGTCAGCTGGCTTAAAGTTCGGGTCCATGGCAAACACCGGAGCGTCAGCCATAAAATCGCGCATAAGAATGAAAGGGGAGGAGCCCAGCTTAAAGTCGCCAATCACCACACCCAGAATCATAGACGAGATGAAAATCTGTACGAAAGAGAAGATGGCCATTACAGGCGCTTCCCATTGTTTGTTCTTCTTACCAGCATTCATCAGCACCACGCCCAAGGCCACGTGCCAGAACATCCAAAGCAGGAATGAACCTTCCTGACCTTCCCAGAAGCAGGAGATCATGTAGTGCACCGGCAGGTGGTTTGACGAGTGGCTCCAAGCGTAATAGTACTCGTAGCGGTGCTCGTAAATGATGTTGAAAAGGCTGAAGATAATGGCCACAACCGCTAGCGCGTGCACATAAAAGGCACCGCGGGCCAGCTTGCGCCAACTCGTATCACCGCTCTCTTCGGTTTTCTGGCGCGCGGCCATAAAATAAGCATAGGAGGCTACGATGGCCGCTACAAAAGCAACAATCACACTGGCGTGGCCAAAGTCTCCAATTAGCGTATTAATCATCTTGGTAAGTTAGAAAGTTAGAAAGTTAAAAAGTTAGAGAGATTAACCGGATGGTGACACTCTCAACTATTAACTGATTTATATACCTGCGGTGTTGGTTTGGATTTCGTTCTCGGTGTACTTAGACGGGCACTTAAGAAGTATCTTGTCGGCCACAAACACTTCATTCTGCATGTTACCTGTAATCACAACTTGCTCAGAGCGTTCGAAGTCCTGTGGTTTTGGGTTGAAGTAGACCACACGCTGTTCAAAGCGGTTGGTGTCCACAAGGGTAAAGGAAAAGTAATTCGGGTCTTTCAGTGGGTCGTACTGCATACCTACAATGTGGCCCTGGTCATCTTTCTTGAGGCGACCTACTACGTGAACTTTAGTAGAACTGCCGTCTTTGGCTAACTCAATAGCATCGCCAAATGAAACGTAGGTACTCGCATCGCCAGCCGTGGTCATGATAATGCCGATGGCCATGGCGATAACGATAATGCCGATGATGTGTGACTTTTTCATCTTTATCTGAATATAGATACTCTGTTTCTGTTAGCCTAACACACGATTGGACGTTTTAAATCCATCGCAAATAGGGATATTTATCATTTTTTGCCCTGTCAGCGCAAAAAATAAATTAGCGGTTCACGTACTCGTCTTTCAGCTGTTTTTCCAGTCGGCCCACCTTGCGGTCGAGCGCGATCAGGTAAAACAATACACCTGCCAGCACAGTCAGTAGCACGGCTACCACCACGTAGATTTTACCATCCTGGCGCAGGGTGTCGGCCATTTCGATGTTTTGCTGCGGAGCCGACGAAAACTCTACCATTTGATCTTGCGCCATGGCTGGCTCAAAGGCGATCAACACGCCGAGCATAAAGCAGCAAATGGCCAGTATTCTAAACATTTTCATATATGCGATGTCTCAGTAATTCGAATCTTGATTTGACGTTTACTATCCAAATGCCTAGCAGCGTCCAGGCGAGCACAGCAGGGTAAAACACCAGCCGCAGGCTACTATCGAGGTCGTAGGCGTTAAAACCGGGGTTGCCACCATTGCCCGGGTGAAGCGAATCAGTCAGGCGGGGGAGGATGAACAGCAAAGGGATAAGGGCCGCAAAAGCGAAGATGTTATACACGGCGCTGATACGGGCACGTTGCTGTTGCTCAGCAAAAGAGCTGCGCAGCACGAGATAGGCAAAGTAAATCAGCAGGCCAATGGCCGCACCGTTCTGTTTTGGGTCGTTGCTCCAGTACTCGCCCCACGTAAACTTGGCCCATTCCATACCTGTTACGATACCCAGCACGCCGAACAGTATACCCACTTTAGCGGCTTCGTGTGCGATGATGTCGTTTTTGATGCTCGGCTTCCGCAGGTATTTAATGGAATATACCACTGATACCAGCAAAATCAGAATCATTCCGAACCACATGGGTACGTGGAAGTACAGGTTGCGGATGGTTTCATTGAGGATGGCTAGTCGGGGAACATCCGACAGCATACCCACCGCTACAGTAAACACCAGCAGCAGCACAGTCAGTATTTTCCACCAGTTCTTCTTCATGTTCCTTCTTCTCTTATTTTGATGGAGTCAGCCTGCGCCTTCTCCCATCTTACTTTTTATTTCTAACAGTCCTGTAACCTAAATTGTCGCAAAATTTTACCTGAACTGCCTATTAATTTTCATTGAATCAGCTATTTATACCTTGTTTTGGTTCAGCTATACCTTATTTGCCGAAGCCATTCCTTACGAACGCCAAAGGTACGGGAACAAAATATAAGAAACAGTGACAACGATCATGTTTATGGCAAGCAAAGTAAGTAGTTCGTCGAGGCTGGCAGCCCGCTCCAGCCCATCCATGGCGTTTTTGGACATCTTAATGAGCATGAGCAGCATAGGCACAATCACCGGGAAGCTGAGCACTGCCATAAGTGTGCTGCTGTTCGCAGCTTTGCTGGCTATACCTGAAATCATGGTCAGCGATGTGGAAAAACCAATGGCTCCCAACAGAATACTCAGCAGAAACATAGGGGTGTCTTGTACAGGGTTTCCTAGCACAAAGGCGTAGAATACAAAACAGATGAGCGCCAACACCAGCATCAGACAGGCATTGTATAGAATCTTGGCCAGAATGATACCTTGCGGACTCACAATGGAGTAGAAGTACAGCAGTCTGCCACGGTTCTCCTGCATAAAGCTCTTGGCAATGGCATTCACCGACGTGAACAGCAGGATAATCCAGAACAAGGCGTTCCAAACGGGTACTTGTAGCGCATTCGAGCGAAGCCCGAAGCTGAGGTAGCAGACGAACACCGTGCTGCTGACGTAGAGCAGCATGCCGTTGAAAGCATACTTCTGCCGCCACTCCAGCAGGAAATCTTTCTGCATTAAGTATATGACTTCTTTGAACAGCACCTTCGTAATTTTGCGCAAAGGTACGACACAAATTGTATAATTGCTAAACTGGGGGTGGTGAGGGCCGATGTGTTAGGGCGGGAGTCATTATAGTTGGCTACGTCGTTTGTCGTCTTTCAGAGCCCGTCGGAATATCTTTCCTGTAATTGTGAGTAAAGCCAACATAAAAAAGGCGCAAGTTTGAAAACCTGCGCCTTTAAGAAAAGTCTTTTACTAATGGAAGCTACGCTACGCGAACCAGCAATTTAGTCCTCCTTCTTTTTCTTCTTCTTTTTGTGTTTCACCACCTTGGCTTCGCGGTAGAAAATGATTTCTTCTGCTATGTTGGTTACCTGGTCACCCACTCTTTCCAGCTTTTTGATAATGGAAAGCAAGGCAAGTGACTCAGGTATACGATCTGGGTGGGCTTTGATGTACTTAGTGATCACAGTGTCAGACTTGCGGTAGATCTTGTTCAGCACCTTGTCACGCTTGATCAGGTCCTTGGCTTGTTTCGGATCATCTTCTTTGAAGGCCGTGCGGCACTCTGCAAACATGGCTAAGGCTTCGTCATACATAACCAGTACTTTGGTAAGTTCAATCAGTTCCGGGTCAAGTGGATGACTGAGCTTGCAGGCAAAGCGGGCTATGCCTTCAGCCGTGTCGCCAACACGTTCGAGGTTGGTGTTGATCTTCAATATGGCTAGCACGGTGCGCAAGTCCACGGCAACAGGAGTGAAAAGAGCAAAGAAGTTTTCGCACATACGATCGATCTTGATGTCGTAGTTGTTCACCTTCCGATCAAGCTTAATGATTCGTTGCGCTAGTTCAACGTCGCCGTTTACAACAGCTTCGCGGCCACTGTTCAGTTGGTACTCCACCAGATCCCACATCTCCAGCAATTTTTCCCGCAGGCGGTTGAGTTCTACATCTATATGAGGCATTCGTGTATAGGTTTATTTGAGTGAGACTATATTTATACGTGAATCATTAGTGGACGCCTATCAACCGAAGCGGCCTGTAATGTAGTTTTGGGTGCGGGTGTCTTTCGGGCTCGTAAATATGGTTTTGGTTTTGGCGTATTCCACCAACTCCCCCATATAAAAGAAAGCGGTATAGTCACTCACACGGCCTGCCTGTTGCATATTGTGCGTCACGATCACGATGGTATAGTCCTTTTTCAGGTCATAGATCAACTCTTCAATCTTGGCAGATGAAATAGGGTCAAGCGCCGAGGCGGGTTCGTCCATCAGAATCACAGAAGGCTGTATGGCCAGAGCACGCGCGATACAGAGCCTCTGCTGCTGACCACCCGAAAGCGCCAGCGCCGATTTGTCGAGCTTGTCTTTTACTTCGTCCCAGATGGCGGCTTGCTTCAGTGATTTCTCACAGGCCTCCTGCAGGATTTTCTTGTCCTTTATACCCTGGATCTTCAAGCCATAGACCACGTTTTCGAAAATGCTTTTCGGGAAAGGGTTGGGCTTCTGGAATACCATGCCTACTTCCTTGCGTAACTCGTCCACCCGGATATCCTTCTCGTAAATATCGCGGCCGTCCAGCAAAATCTGCCCATCAATGTGAAAGGCGTCGATGTAGTCGTTCATGCGGTTGAAGGTGCGCAGGAACGTGGACTTGCCACAGCCTGACGGACCGATAAAGGCGGTCACGGCTTTCTCTTCCATGGCGATGTTAATGCTTTTGAGCGCATGGAAATCGCCGTAGTAGGCGTCGAGGTTAATGGCTTCTAACTTGCTGTATTTTTTAGTCATGGGTGATAACTTACCATTTTATTTTCTTTTGCTGACGGTAGCGCAGGTATACTGCAATGCCGTTGAGCAGGAAGGTAATTAATAAGAGAATAATAATAGCCGCTGCCGCATTGGTCAGGAAGGCTGCCTGCGGACGTGACGTCCAGTTAAAGATCTGAATAGGCAGCACCGTGAACTCGTCCATCGGCGAACTCGGCACGAACGGTACGTAAGCCAAGGCGCCGATCACGATAAGCGGAGCCGCTTCACCCACTGCCCTGGAGAGCGCCAGAATCACCCCGGTGAGGATGCCGCCAAACGAAGCAGGTAGCACCTGATACCACACCGTTTGCCACTTGGAAGCGCCCAGCGCGAAAGAGCCGTCGCGGATTGTGCGGGGCACGGCACGGATGGCTTCGCGGGTGGTCACGATGATGATCGGCAAAATAAGCAACGAGAGCGTGAGTGCGCCAGCCAGCAAAACGCCACCTAGATTCATGAAGCGCACAAAAAGCTCCAGACCCAGCAATCCGTAAATAATGGATGGCACACCCGCCAGGTTGGCGATGTTGATTTCAAGAAAATTGGAAAGCCTTGTCTTTTTCGCATATTCTTCCAGGTATACGCCAGCGGCTATACCTAGCGGAAAAGCAATTATAGCAGACAATACCAATATCCAAAGCGTGCCTGCCCAGGCGGTAAGTATACCTGCGCTGGCGGCACGGCGTGACGGCAGGCTGGTCAGGAAGTCCCAGTCTATTCGGGCTACCCCTTCAATTACGATGTCGATCAGGAAGATGGCCAGCACCACCAGGCCGATGAGCGTACAGAAGACGCCAAACACCTGAAAGGCCTTGTCCTTGAGGCGGTTTTTCTCGGAGTTAGTCATACTTTTCCTGATATTTCTTTTTGATCCAGAAACTGAGGTTGTTCAGCAGAAACGTAAACACAAACAGTGTCATACCTGCCGCGAAAATGGTGCGGTACTCCAGCGAGCCGTGCGGCACGTCACCCAAACTCACCTGAACGATATAGGTGGTGATCGTTTCAATCGGTACCAGCGGATTCAGCGTGAGGCGTGGTTGCTGACCTGCGGCAATGGCCACGATCATGGTCTCGCCAACTGCTCTGGATATAGCCAGAATCACTGACACCAGTATACCTGACGAAGCAGCGGGTACCATTACCCCAAAGGCAGTTTGCAGTCGGGTGGAGCCCATGCCATAAGCGGCTTCGCGCAAAGAACGGGGCACGGCACTAATGGCATCTTCACTCAGCGAGGAGATCATGGGGATGATCATAATGCCCATCACAATACCTGCCGACAAGGCGTTGAAACCAGCCAGGCCAGGTATAAACGATTGCAGAAACGGTGTTACCACGGTCAGGGCAAAGAATCCATAAACT
This sequence comes from Pontibacter sp. LHS2, assembly GCF_058932845.1. NCBI lineage: Bacteria > Pseudomonadati > Bacteroidota > Cytophagia > Cytophagales > Hymenobacteraceae > Pontibacter > Pontibacter sp. LHS2. The sequence goes on along the minus strand of NZ_JBZYWG010000003.1, from coordinate 820,639 downwards.
ACTGTGGGGATAGTAGCTAGTACTTCCAGCAAAGGCTTTACGAATGTTTTAAAACGGGCGTGCGCATACTCGTTCAGGTATATAGCAATGGTGAGGCCGATCGGCAACGCCACCGCAATGGCGATGATGGTGGTCAGAAAAGTGCCTGCCACAAGTGGCATTATACCAAACTTTTTGTCGGCAAAGAGCGGCGTCCATTCCTTTTCGGTAAGAAAGCGCACAATAGACACTTCGCTGAAGAACAGCACTGATTCCGAGAGCAATACCCAGATAATGCTGACCGTGATCAGGATGGTGATGGCTGCCGACAGCCACAGCAAGCCTTCGATAATTTTCTCCTGTACTCTCAAGGTGCTTATGGTTTTAGCGCAGGTATAGCCTTTGTCTCCGCGGGCTATACCTGTGCTGTGTATTTCAGGAAATTATTGCTGATTGGTGGCAGTTGCAGCAGCGCCTTTAACAAACTGCTCGAACTTCTGCTTCTGCTCTTTGTAGAGGTTATCGGGCATGCGGATGTAGCCTACTTCTTCGCTCAGATCACCCGCATTGTCGAGGTAAAAATTAACGAAGTCTACTACCTCTGGTTTTTCAATGGCCTTAGAACTTACATAGATGAAAAGTGGACGTGATAGCGGAGCGTAAGAACCGTCTTTCACCGTTTCCAACGATGGCAGAATAGCGCCAGCGCCGTTGTCTACAGGTATAGCTTTCAGCTTGCTCTTATTCTCCTCGTAGTAAGCGTAGCCAAAGAAGCCAAGTGCCAGTGGGTCTGTTGATACGCCCTGTACCAACACGTTGTCGTCTTCGCTAGCCGTATAGTCGCCGCGGCTCGAGTGGCTCTTGCCTACGATAGCCTCCGTGAAGTAATCATAAGTGCCAGACTCAACACCCGCACCGTACAGGTGAATCTCCTGATCAGGCCACTCCGGGCGAATCTGGTTCCAGCGCTTGATGGTGCCCTGTGCTTCAGGCTCCCAGATTTTCTTCAATTCAGCTACTGTGATGTCCTGTACCCAGTTGTTTTCAGGGTGCACAACCACTGTCAGGCCGTCATACGCTACCGATAGCTGCACAAAAGAGAGCCCGTTTTCAGTGGCAACCTTCTCTTCTTCGGCGTTCATAGCGCGGGAGGCATTCACAATGTCGATTTCGCCACGAGTGAATTTCTTCATGCCGCCACCTGTACCAGACACGCCCACGGTTACTTTTACATTCGGAGCTTCGCGGCGGTACTCTTCGGCCACAGCTTCTGTAACAGGGTATACCGTAGATGAACCGTCAATCTGGATGGAACCTGACAGGTCGTTGTCGCCTTCCTGGCTATTGCCGCCACATGAGGTAAAGGCAAGCGAGGCGCCCAATAAAAGCGCTGCACTCAGTTTAAAATTGGTAAGGCTAAGGTTGAGCATACAATTCGATTTTGGTTTATAAGTTGAGTGTGTTTGGTTGGTTTGTATTGAATTGTGCTGTTAAGCGGGTATACTGTTTTGGTAATCAGGTAGTTGTTTATAAAGCTAATTCCATCTGTAGTCGGAACTGGGTCCTGTTTTCAAGTCCCGCTTCCTGTATCAGGGTTACATCACTCTGTACTTTAAGGGAATGCCCCACGATGTATCTAGAAAGACCCAAGGTATACTGATCCTGATTTCGCAAGCCTGTTTCGGCTGTTGGATTGTAGTCGGTGTAACGCCCTGCCACTTCCCAATTGCTTGGAAAGAGGTAGCCTGCCTGCAGGTTCAGGGCAGTGCCCGTCACGAAGGTTTCCTGCACACTGCCTAACTCGTCGCGCAACACCACTGGGCCGTTAGGGGCTTTGCGATTGGCATATTCGCCCATGGCCGAAAAGCCGCGGTACTTAAACATGCCATCCACAAACCAGGTGCGCAGATCGCGCGTGTCACTTAGGAAGTCGCCGAGTTGGGCCTGTTCGCGTGCGGCGTTAGTGTTATAGTCGAAGGAAGCGGCCAGGGAGAGTTTGGGCGTTTGCTCCCGTTCAATGTCACTGCTTACATAGTCGCCGCTACCTTTAAACTCACCGAAAGGAAGTAGTTCAACTCTGCCTGTGTAGTCATACCCGCCTGTGTTGTTCACGGTAATGTCACGGCCTTCCCCCATCGAAATGGAGCCTATCTCTCTTAACACTACTTGTCCTAGCTGGTGCTCGTGATGTAGTTGCAAACCCGCATCACGGTCCAGGTTAAAGCGTGAGTTGAGTATGCTGCGATCCACAAACTGAAGTTTCTGCGAAGAAATGACACGCTCCCGGTTGCCAGGCAGTTTGGTCTGTCCCACCCACAGTTGCAGGTTAGGGGTAAGGGCCCATTTGGCCACGGCGTCGAGTATGATGTTGTCGGCATTGTTGGTGACATCCGGCACGTCGCTTCCGATGTCGCTATTGCTCAGGCCAAGCTCTATTTTGTATACCAGTCTGGGGGAGAAAGCAAAACCATCGAACTTAAGGCGGGCCCGTCGAACAAGGAAACGGTCTTCCCAGTTTTCTGTGCTCGGGTCGTGTCCACCCTGGTAAAGCAGCTGAAAGCGTGCGCCAAGTTGCATGCTAAAAGAAGAGTCGGCAGCTATAAATTGCAGGCCTTTACCAAATCTGTTGTTGATGACGGTTTGGGCTTGTATGTTAAAGGTGCTGAGGCAAATAAAAAAGAGCGCAATGAGCGCACTTTTGGTGTAGTGATTCACGTGCTGTATTAGTTAAGGTGAGAATTAAGCTAATGCCATGCAATTGTTCTGGGTTAAGCTGCGGTAGTCTAAGCCGCGCCTTGTTTTTGCTTTTTCAGGATTCACAATGGGTAGTCAGGCCATTTATGCTGTTCCTGAATCACGCTACAAAATAACGCCTCTAGTATTACCTGAAGGTTATGGCCATATTACGAATATGTTAAGGTTTGGGGTGTGCGGAGGAGTTTACGTATAAAACACTACAGCCGCTGGTTCTGTAGAACCAGCGGCTGTGTAAGTTAAAAGTTAAACTGGGCCTGCAATCTTAGACGGTTGCCGTGCTGGCGATTGTCGAAATTCTGAGCGTTGCGGATCGTGCGATCGCCGATGCTGTAGTCAGCTGTCAGCTCTACACTCTTGTGTACGAGCCACTCCACGCCAATCTCTGTTTCATATACGCTGTAGCTTGGCGCGTCGCGTTCGTGCTTCTTGCCACCTTCGTAGTGCTGCAGCTTCACGAAAGGGATAATTACCTGCGAGCCGACTTCTTTGCGGTACATGGCTTGAGCGTAACCGCCATGCAGACTCTTCACTTCAATTGCGTTGGTCTCCGGGTTGAACTCCGGGCCACGGCCTACGTTGTATTCTGCCTGAAAACCGAAGGGCTGCGGGTATAAAACGAGTGTGGCTGCGATGCGCTCATCATCAAAACCGTCTTTTAAATATTTCTCGGCTATACCTACACCTGATGAAACCTGATCTGGCGTTACTACATACTTGCCTTTGTAAGCCTGTAGGCCGGGCTCAATGATTTGCTTACTGCCCACAAGCAAAGGATAGGAGAGACGGGCTACAACGTGCTGTGTATTATTGGCCTCTGGACGGTTGGCCGTCTGGCCGTTAAAGATACCGATGCCGAACACACCATAGTTTCCGGATCCCTTCAAGCCTGCGCTGGTCAGCATTTCAAAACGATCCTGTATAACCTCAGGCGTCCAGTAGAAGAAGATTCCCAGGTCACGCTCGTTGGCCACGGCACTGTTCAGGCCGTCATTACGGTCCAGGGTCAGGCGGTTGCTACTCGATTGCAGGTTCTCGAAGCCGTAAGGAATCTTACTCTGGCCTACGCGGAAACGGTATACCTTGTCCTTGTCGAGCGACACGTCAAAGTAAGCGTCGCGTAGCTGCAGGAAGTGCAGGGCATTAGAAGAAGCAGAGGAAGCGAAGTCAGGCTGGATGTAGATCGAAAGACGGTCGCTTACGTCACCGCTGAAGATCAGACGGCCACGACGCAGAAACACGCCACCACCCTCACCGAGGGATTTGTCGCACTGGTCGCACTTAAGGTTGGGGTTTGTTTCCAGGAGGCGGTTGTAGCGCACCTGAGCATAGCCACGCAGCGAAATCTTGTCGTACCACGCCTTCTTTTTCGGAGCCTCCTGCACAGCGGTAGGGGCTGGCTGCACCACCACTGATGTGGCTTGTGTGGTAGAGTCTGTTGTTTGGGCCTTTACTTCCTTTGAAAATAAAAAGCCTGTGGCTAGTCCTGCTGCCAGGATAGCACGTGTTACTGTCGTTACCTTCATTCTTTGGGTGAGTATGGTTTACTAAAGCCCTAGTCTGTTCCCGCCGCGGAGTCTAATCGCTTGAGGAAGGCTTTATTGAATCTAAAACAAGGGCTATGTCTTTGATTTATAGCACTGTCTTATTTTCAACACCACAAAGGTCGTGTGGCAATGTTACTCGTCTGTTATGGCTATGTTAAGTTAGTGTTAAGAATTGTCGGGCCTTGGCGACGGGGAGGGGTTAATTATAATTGTATCAGCATGAAGCCAGGCTAGCGGCAACATGGTGAATCATGGCCTTTTACAGCTCCAGCAAAAAAAAAGGCTGCCACAAATCTACATTTGTGGCAGCCCCAATCTATTTTAAAACTGAATTAGAATCTGTAACCAGTCCAGCCGAATACTGATGTGTTAGCACCTGTAGCAGCAGCGTTAGTTCTAATGTTAGCGTTGTCAGGGTTCTTAACTTCCGCACCTTTGATTGTCATGCCATCATTCTTGTACTCGATCGAAGATGCTGCATTGCCATTGCTCTTACCATCTGTCATGTCGATAAGGTCTGTGGCAGTACCGCCTTTAACAACGAGGTTAGTGATAGTAGCTTTAGCGCCTCTACGCACTTTTACGGCATCCTGCATCTCGAAATTTGATTCGTTTACAATTGTGATGTTCTTCAGGATGAAGTTAGACTGGTTCGCATCAGCTGGAGTGTTGCCATCCAGGTTGCCATCAGCTTCAACACCACGTGGGTCAGCTTCTGTGCTTGTATATCCGCTCTTCCAAACACCATAGGCGTTATCCAGTGTGCCAGTCCAGCCTTGCGTAACATCAAACATGTCGTCGTCAGAATCAACTACTAACAAGTTCTTGATGTTTACTGAGCCACCAAACCATTCTACAGCATCATCAGAACCGTAAGGAATGTAGATGTTCTCGATTCTAGTGCCGTTACCTACACCATTTAGAGTCAAGCCATTGTGCTCGATGTCAGCTGAAGATTTAGCACCTGTGTATTCTAAGATAAGATACTCCAGAACACCAGAGTTATCATTGTCAACGTTACCACCATAAGCGATAGAAGGGTTAACTTCTGTAGTGCCTGTAGAAACTACGCCAGTTGGGCCAGAGATTCTAGCTCTACCGTTGATGATCAAACCACCCCAGTCGCCTTGGTTAGGCGTAGCTGCACCAGAAGTTATTTTTACCGGCTTCTCTGCTGTACCGTTTGCAAATATCTGCCCACCTTGCATAACAAGGATATACTTATCGAAGCCCTTGTCAGCTTTGATAACTGTACCAGCAGGTATGCGTAGTTTGCCACCCTCTGCTACGGTCAATGTGCCTGTTAGCCTGTATTCGGTACGTGCATCAAGCGTTACGTCTGTAGTAATATTACCACTCAGCTCGCTGCTCGCAACAGGACCTGGTTCAGTAGTATCATCATCCTTGCATGAGAACAATACCATCGGAATCAGTAAGAAGTAAAGGAGTGTCTTTTTCATTTTTGTTTGTTTATTTATTCAAATTTAGAAATGGAAAATCACCTGAATATGAACGGAACGTTAACTAATTGTTAAAACTGATAGGATACACCTAAATCAAAGGCAGCACCTCTTTTGTAACTGCGGATGATCACGCTTTGAGCATCTCTATCAGAACCAGCACCTTCTCTGGTTAGCTTGTATTCCGGATTTAAAAGGTTTTTAGCTTTCAGAGAGAATTTGAGATGATCGTTGATGCCCACTGAAGTGATAAAGTCTAAGGTTGTTAAGCTTTCTTCAATCAGGTTGTTAAAGCCACGTGTGCCTATCGTATGCACTTTGTCGCTTAGGTAGTTTAGTACCAGTGCCGATGTCAAGTTGAAATTCCTTTCGGTTACCAGGTTATAAGTTAGATCGGCATTAAGTATATAAGGTGCAGCACCTTCCAAAGCAGATGAAGTGTTTTGTACAAAGAATATCGGATCCAGGTTTTTTACTCTTGTATAGATGTATGAAGCATTCAGACCAGCGTTAAAACGGTGCTTCTCGTCAAGGTTCATGAGCGATTTTCTAAGCTCTACTTCAATACCTGTGGCAGTTGCGTGGTCTGTAATGTTATCGTAGGTTCTTAATCCTGCTGAGTTACCCTGATCTACTCGCGCAATGGGGTCTAAGATATGCTTGTAAAAGGCGTTTACTGACAAATGATCACCTTCTGACAGGTAGTGGTCCCACTTCAGGTCGAAGTTGTAGTTGGTAGAAGGCTTCAGATTTGGATTACCGCTTTCTTTACCATCAACAGCCAGGTAGATGAAAGGAGATATCTCTTTATCCTGAGGCATGGTGTAAGTGCGGCTAACACCTGTTCTGATGTGGTTTTTCTCGTTAAGCTCGTATTTAGTGTTGAAGCTTGGCAATATGAATAGCTTATCCATCATATTAGAGCCAATGTTTGCACCTCGGTTTACATTATAATTAATCTTCATGTAAACGTCATCTGCTCTCAAACCTGCATTTAAAGTAAGTTTGTTGCCTACTTTGTGCACCATGTCAACATAGGCGCCGTGGTTTATTCTTTTAACATCGTAGGTTTCTAAGTATTGCTCAAGAATGAAACTGCGGTTATCTAAATTCTCCTGGTTTAAGAAAGGATCAAGGCGTATGTCATCTAATGGGAAAGTAGGGGCAGAAGCCTGGCCTCCTGGCAATATCAAGTTATAAATAGGGGCCCCGAAATTTTTAGAGCTAATCCTGCTGTCGTAACCAACTTCTATGTAGGATAACTTCTCAGAATCTGCTGAAAGCGCATATTGCAGACTGGCTTTAGGTAGTAAAGCAGTTTCCGTAATTCTATAGTTGAATCGCTGAACTCTTCCTTCTCCCACACCCAGTTGCACCCTTTCGTTTCCTATAGAAGGAGACATAATGATGCGGCGGTCAGGCTCACGGCCAATTACACGGTTTACCGAGGCACCTACACTATACTTTAGTCTGTCAGATATATCTCCGCTCCAAATGAGTTGGTTTATAAGAGCCGTGTTGTCATTGATCTGCAAGCGTCTGGTATGACCCTCAGAGTTATATTCATCTGCTGCCTGAAATATCTCTGTTTCTCTGCCGTAGAAGCTCATGGCCGCAGCTGTAGCTGTATGCAGGTATAGGGAGTTAAAATGCAGTTGGCTGTTGTTGAGGTTAAACTCCAGGTTTGCGCCTAACATATGCGACGCACTTCTGTAAGATTCCTGAGATTTAAAATCCCTGAAAGGAGCTTTAGTGTTGGTCGCCGTAATCATACGTGTAACTCCCTCCTGATAATGGTACTTGTTATCCATGGAGCCAACAATAAAAAAGCGGTGCTTATCAAGAAATTTACTGCCACCTGCTATAGAAATTCCGGTGTTGGGTGAAAGGGTTTTCTTTACCGGGTCAAGTGACGTATTAAAGGAGTAATCATTAGAGAACCCAGCGACATCTCTTGGGTTGCTTTTGGGATCTATCGGTCCAGTTGATGCATTGGCATAGCCTAAGCTGTTCATTCCCTCAGGAAGGTAAAAGTCACTGCCTATCACCTGTGTATTTATACCTGTTGTAATACCGATCTGAAGTGCATTGTCATCAAGAAGCTCTTTCGAATTGATATTGATTAACGCGCCCCCGACATCGCCATTCATAGAGGAGGTAAACACTTTGTTTACATTAACCGACTGAATCATATCGCTCGAGAAGAAATCAAGTGACATATTCTTGAACTCAGGGTCTTCAGATGGGATGGCAAAGCCATTCAGCGTAGTCGTGTTATAACGGTCGCCCAATCCGCGGACAAATACGTTCTTTATACCGTCCCGCTTAGATATGCCTGAAATTTTTGTGACTGCAGCCTCAGCGTTACTAACCCCTTTTCTGGAAAGTTCTTGCGCACCAATGGCTTGTGTGGCGATAACGGCTTTTCTCTGATCTAAAAAGAGAATTTGTTCGGTTTCTCTGTTTCCTTTTGCAGTGATGGTTACCTCTGCCAGTTGCGAAGTATTCTGCTCCATCGCCACGTCCACGGCTGTGGTCTTGCCTGCCGTTACAGTTACATTAGCTATTGTCTTTGGCGCGTAGGAAAGACTTTTGATCTCCAAGGTATAGGTGCCTTCCTGCACATTGTCGATGCGGAATTTGCCGAACGCATCAGTAGGAGCGCCATGGGCAGTTCCCTGCACTTTTACAATGGCTCCAATAAGCTCTTCGTTAGACTTGGCGTCTTTAACAGAACCCTGTATGCTACCAGTTTGCGCTTGCACACTGTTAAAAGCAGATAGCAGGAAAAATAGAACGATGGTGAGAATTTGTCGCATAATATTTTAGTCTATTTGATGCGACAAAAGTAGGGTGGCTATATTACCCCATTATTAATTTGAGGTTAAGTTTCCATTAACCTCTATAAATATTAGGTTGTAATCGTCTGATACACATTGTTTTATTTGTGAATCTGAAATTCAGGTCAAAATATATGAGGAGCAAGCGAAGGAGAGAAGGTCTTAAAGACACGCTATTAACAAATATTTAACCTTGCAGTAATCTGCAGCTAATATTACCGCCTTAGATTTGTTGCATAAATCCTGCCTTCATAAGAAATTGATTGTGCATAATGGGTGAGAACATTGCTGCAATCAATAGTAGTGTGGCTTAGTCTCCCACACTACGCTCAAGACCCGCCTCGTAAGAGCGGGTCTTTTTTTATGCTTATACCTGAAGCATCTCGCCAACACAGGTATGGTTAATGGGATACAGCTGCGTAGCAGGCTATACCTTAAAAATCAGTGGCAGATCCAGTGTCGCCACCCAGGTACTGAAACAGGAAATAAGCCAGCACGGCCAGCACAATGATACCTAAGCACCCAATGCCGCCACATCCACCGCGGCCCCTGCCACCAGTGCCACCACGGCCACCGAACAATTTACTTAATATCCAGAATTTGAATAAGCCTCTTAACATAGTTTATACTTTAGATGGAACACAGGAAACCCGACAGGCAGATGGCTGTCAGGAGTTAAGACTTACGCGAAGGCTAGGCAGGGAGTTCAGGAGGCAGGTATAGCCAGCCTATGACAGGTATAGGTACGGTACAGGTATACTGCACGCAGGTTATATATAGAGAGTAGGTATAGCTGGATCAGGTATAACCTAGCTGATAGGTACTTTGCGCAGGATCGCCTCAATGAAGTCTTTAGTGCGTATACCGTCGGCCTCCGCTTCATAGTTCAGGATGATGCGGTGATTCATGACGTCATGCGCCACTTCCTTAATGTCTTCGGGCAGCACATAGTCGCGGTCGTCGAAATAGGCGATGGCCTTGGCGGCACGGTTAAGGGCGATGCTGGCACGCGGCGATACGCCGAACTGGATGTAGTCGGCAAACTCGTTCAGATCGTACTCGGCAGGGCGGCGGGTCGCAAACACCAGCTCGATGATGTACTTCTCGAGCGTCTCTGATATCTGTACCTGGTTGATTTCGCTGCGGATGGCAAAGATGTCTTCCTTGGAAAGGACCTTGTTCACGTTGTCGTTAAACGCCATGTTAGCCATGCGACGCATGATTTCCAGTTCGTCTGCTTTCTTTGGGTAGTCAATGTATACCTTCATCATGAAGCGGTCCACCTGCGCCTCGGGCAATGGGTAAGTACCCTCATGCTCTACCGGGTTCTGCGTAGCCAGTACTAAGAAAGGCAAGTCGAGCATGTAGGTTGTCTCGCCGATCGTTACCTGTTTTTCCTGCATCGCTTCCAGCAAAGCTGACTGTACCTTGGCGGGAGAGCGGTTCACTTCATCCGCCAGAATCAGGTTAGCGAAGATGGGACCTTTCTTCACTTCGAAACGGGAAGCGTTCTGATTGTAGATCATGGTGCCGATCAGGTCGGCAGGCAGGAGGTCAGGCGTGAACTGGATGCGCTGGAAATCGAGGCGCAGGGCGCGTGCCAGTGAGTTAATGGTAAGTGTCTTGGCCAGGCCAGGAACGCCTTCCAGTAAAATGTGGCCGCCGGTGAACAGACCGATCAACAGACGGTTTACCATATAGGACTGTCCCACTACTACTTTCCCTACTTCCTGAAAAACCTGTTTGATCTTTTGCTGATGGTCTTTCACTTGGTCCTGGTATACTAATTCTTCTGCTGGCATAGCTCAATGGCATTTAAAGGCCCTAAATATAGTGATTCTAAGGGACGGGCGCAATTAATTGCCTTACAGCTATGCCGCTGTGATGTGGAAAAGGTATAAAAGCGAAAAGAGCGCCTAAGCGCTCTTTTTATGTTCTGTCTCAAATGCAGGCGTGACGTTCGCCTGTCGCTTCAGGACTTCCATGCGTTCGCGCTTGGCCTGTCGCACCAATTCTACCATGCTACTGAGTCGGTTCTCCTCTACTTCTTCAATCGGCAGGACCATGGTGGTATTGGGTGCTTCGATGTGGATGCGGTGCTGCCGCGTCATCAGGTATAGCATCAGGAAAAATCCGCTCAGCAAGGCAAAGGCATCGTTAAAATAAACGAAAAAGGCCGAGGCCACGCTAAAAGCAAGGTATAGGGGTTTTCCTGTGGCTTTGATCTGCCATGAGGTGATATCCTCAAGCATCACAGACTGGTAGCTTCTGAAAAGCCAGTTGTTCTGCCGTAGAATAACGCGGTGAGTCGTAAGTACCAGCTTCTTATCCACTGTCTGGATAAGGTGCCTTTCTCCGCCAAGAAGTCGTGTTACTGCCATTCCCGATGGAGTATTAAGTTTGTTTATCTTCGTATTGAGTCGTAGCGAGTGTATCACAGCTAATAATTGGTGTAGTCTATAACCAGGATTCCCGGAAGCACCAAAAGGTTGCATGTAAGTCCGGTGCAAAGTTAAATAAATAATAATTCTTATACGAAGCCAATTAGTCGTGTATCGGTTTTATTATAATTCAAGACCATTGGTACTATACCTACGGCGATTAACATAGTAGGATAGTAAATTAGTTAGCAAAAAGTTTGCCTTATTGAGGATTCTGTAATATAAATTAAAAATAATTTATATTTATATATAGCAAAAGCCGCCTTGGCTGTCCAGGGCGGCTTTTGCTATTAGTGCTTTTGGGTTATGGGTTAGGCAGTTAAGTAAAACTCTCCTTCGTGGCCATGCGCACGCTGGTTTTTGAACCGCCCGATATCAGATTGCATATTCTCGTAAATCTCCAAAATTTCTTCAGAATCCTGCGTAAGCGGTTTTATGTGCTCAAGCAGTAATTTGGCCGCCAGCGGATAGAATTTAGAGTCGTCCGTGTTCTTGGCGTTTACCTTAAAGCTGGTCACGTGCGTTTCTAGTTTTTTCAGGCTAGGATAATCGCTCTTAAACTCCTGTATGGTGTCGCGGAGTTTCTCCCGTATCATCAGGTACAGGTCCTCTTCGAAGGTCATCCCGAAGTCATCATCCTCCTCTTCATCATCGAAGCTGTAATCTAAGTCGTCATCGTAATCGAAATCGTCTCTCATGGCTGATAATAAGGTTATTTTGAATTGTTAGTACGCACGGTTGTTCTCTGGGTGTTGCATAAAATAAAAGTTTTCTTTCCAGGTAGCTACACGAAAAGCAGGTTTCCAGTCACTCTCTCTCCCAAAGAAAATGCATAAATAATGTTTGAAATCCGTATTTGCAACGGCTCAGGGCATACCTCTATTGAATTATTTTGCTGCAGCAAAAGATGAGGCGGGATATTGAATTGAGTCTAAAGCCAATAGGCATAAAAAAAGACCTGCTCCCGAGGGAGAGGCCTTTCTTGAAAGGGGTATTGCCTGTAATCAGGCGAATTTGCGCTCGATCAGGCGAAGCAGTTTGCTTACACTGTCCTGCTTTTTGCTCCAGTCATACTTGCGAGCCAGGTCATTGGTCACATAGTGCGTGGCCTCCTGTGGTGAACTGAACTGATCCAGTTGCTGAATCGTGTTATAATAAGTCATGTTATCGCCATCGAACAGCTCGTTGATGAAGCTAAAGCGCTGGTTGATCGAAATAGAGTTTTTGAGCGACTCTATTTTACGGTTGCTCAGCGAATCTCCAATAGAAGAGGAGGCCGGCTTGCTGAACCTTTCGTTCATGGTAGGGCGCTCTGCCTTAAAGCGCTCGTTCAGGTTATTATCTCCGACAGCGACAGGCCGTGGAGCAGCTGCCACTGGTGCTGCTACAGACGCCACAGGTGGTGCAGCTACTGGTACAGAAGCCTCACGCTGAGCCATATGGATAGGCGCTACCACATCTTTTTCCTCTACAGGAGCGGCAGGCGTTGGCTTGGAGAGCGAAGCGGCATAAGCTGCCAAAGGCGAAATCTGCTCTTGCCTGATCTCTTCCTCTGAAATAGGCAGCAAACTGTTGAATGCTTCCAGAACCTCAGCCAATGGGGCAATGCTGTCGCGGTTGGCGTTCAGGTACAGTCTGAAGCGGCTCAGGATATAATCGCGGTCACGGTTCGAGGGAGAGAGCGTACCCACAAAGCCAGCAAATAAAGCTTTGTCCAGGTCGATATATTTCAAGTTCTCCTGCAGCTTAGGCAGGGTGATGTCTTCCTGGATGCGTAGGAACTTCTCTTCGAAGGTGGCTACAGGTGCTAGCTTAAGCAGGAATGTGTCGTAAATCGCCTTCTGTAGCAGCGGTTCAAAAGCGTCGCGCTTGATCAGGATCTTGCGCGATAGCACATTCATAAAGTTGAGCAGCGCCTCCTTTACCTCTTCATGTTCATAGTCAAAGTAGGGGCTGCGCAAGTTAGCCATTTCATGGTGCCACTTGAGCAGCAGCTCCTTGATCACAAACAGATTGACCTGTTTAATAGGCGTAAAGCCAATTAGTTGTGGTCCATTAATCGTGTCGTGCGCAGCAAAGTGACGGTCACAAAGTACATTTGCCAGTTCTTTGCTGTAACGTTCAAGCCTTAATTGATTATATTTGTCTTCCATTGGTATACCTTTCTTTCGTAAAGTTAATAAATAATATGCCAAACTTAACGGTGCAAAACCTGTTCGATCGGCAGGTAGAAGTGGCACCCGGCCAAACACTGCTGCAAGCCATACAAGCCGACGGCATCGACTGGATGCACGCTTGTGGAGCGAAGGGGCGCTGCACCACCTGTCGCATTGTCGTGCAGGAGGGGCTGGAGCACTTCGGGCCCCTTACCGAGAGCGAAGAACGCTACCGGAGCAGAGGCCGCCTACAGTCTAACGAAAGATTAACCTGCCAGTGTACATTGGTGAGCGGAGACGCCAAGGGACGTGTGCCCCGGCAGACCATGCTCCCGCACATGAAGTATAGCAACTAGCCAATTCAACTATTTAGCCATTCAGCAATCACAGAGTAGTACATGTTTATAGAACCGCGCGTAGGGAATGAAAACCACGCAATCAGAAGAGGGTGGATAGAGGTGATCTGCGGATCGATGTTTTCGGGAAAGACAGAAGAGCTGATCCGGCGACTGAACAGGGCCAAAATCGCCAGACAGAAGGTAGAGATATTCAAGCCAACCATCGACAAGCGATACCATGAAGAGGATGTGGTGTCGCACAACGCCAATGCGATACGTTCTACACCGATAGACTTTGCGCAGGATATGCTGCTGCTGGGCGGCAGTTGCGACGTGGTAGGTATAGATGAGGCGCAGTTCTTTGACGACGGCCTGGCCGAGGTATGTGTGAAGCTCGCCAACAGCGGGGTACGTGTGATCGCCGCCGGTCTGGACATGGACTACCTGGGAAAACCCTTTGGCCCGATGCCGGCCTTGATGGCGGTTGCCGAGTATGTGACCAAGGTCCATGCTATCTGTGTGCAGTGCGGTGATATTGCGACTTACTCTTTCCGCAATGCCTTATCAGAGCAACAGGTACTATTGGGGGAAACAGAGTCTTACGAAGCCCGCTGCCGCCACTGTTTTCAGGAAGGCATTAAACAAAAGAAGTAACGTTGATGCTATACCGGTGGCTTGCCTGCTGCAGTGCCTTTTGTGTGTTAACTGAACTGATTAGAGTGAATCATTCCTAACCTCTATACCTGTGCCGAAACTGCTTATGTGTCTGCTATACCTTTCGGTACTCTTGCTCGGATGGCCGGCACTGGTGCAGGCGCAGAGCCCGGTAGGTATAGGACAGTGGCAGCTACACGTACCTTATACACAGGGCAGGGCCGTAGCCGATGCCGGTGAACGGGTATACCTGGCCGCTGATCAGGGTCTTTTCTATTATGACAAAGCGTTCCGGAATGTGCAGCCTGTCACTCGCATCGACGGACTGAGTGAGCAGCGCATCAGCACCATCGCCTACGACCCTGAAACAGCCACGCTTGTCATTGCTTACGCCAACGCCAACATCGACCTGCTGCAGGAAAACCGTATCGTTAACCTAACCGCTTTGCTTCGACTGGCCATCGACGGTGACAAGTCCATCCATCACATTCTCGTCCATCACAAAACAGCCTATCTCTCCACCTCTTTTGGTGTGGTGGTGGTTGATTTGGCTCGTCAGGAGATAAAGGATACTTATACCAACCTCGGACCAGGTGGTCAGCGCATGGCGATAAAAGCGAGTGCTGTGCAAGGCGACTGGCTATACCTGATGACGGACCGGCAGGTATGGCGCGCCAACCGATTGACGAGCAACCTCAAGGATTTCCGCAGTTGGCAACTTGTCTCGACTGGCCTTCCGCAGAATACTACGCTTACTGCCATGGCCGCATTTCAAGACCAGCTATACCTGGCGGCGGCAGGTCACGGCCTTGGTATACTCCGACAAGACGCTCTACAGCCGATAGTTATACCTGATGTTGGTACTATTTTTCATTTACAAGCTTCCGCCCAGAGCTTGCTTGGCGCTGCGGAGCAGGGCGTTCTGCTGCTGGACAACCGTGGCGTAGCTTCCTTGTTGCAGCACCCTAATGCACAGGCACCGCGCATGGCAGTGCAGGACGCCAACGGCACGACCTGGGTAGCTGACAGGTATAATGGCTTAGTCGCTTGGGGGCTAGGAAGTGATGTAGTGGCCTTTGCGCCTCCGGGCCCTGCGTCGAGCAACAGTTTTCGGGTGGCTGCTGGCAATGGCGTGGTCTACGTGCTCAGCGGAGGCTACAACGAAAATTACCAGCCGCTGAACCGAACAGAAGGCTACTATAACTACAAGGGAGGGCAATGGTATAACTACAGTCCCATGCTGTCACCGGCAGGAGGGATGCCGCTCCGTGACTTTGTGGATGCCGTCTATAATCCGGTGACGGGGCATGTCTACATGGCCACTTACGGACAAGGCTTGCTCGTCTGGAAAGGAGAGGAGCAGCCGCTGCTCTACAATGCCACCAACAGCACCCTGCTCAGCACACAGCCAGCCACCGACCGCACCGAGCAGGTACGCCTAACGGATGTGGACGTGGATGCTGCCGGACAGGTATGGGTTGTAAACCGCCATCGGTTAGCTGGTGCGCCGGGCCTGTATGTGCTGCGACCTGACGGGGAGTGGCAAGGCTTCAGCATACCAGGTATAGCCGATAACAACAATCTGGAGCGATTGGCGATAGATGACAACGGGTATAAATGGCTCAGCATTAGTCGGGAAGGCAATGTGCGAAACGGCTTGCTGGTGTATGACGAAGTCAGGCAGCAGGCACGGGAACTCAGGGCCGGAGCTGGCAATGGCAACCTGCCGAGCGGAGCCGTGTACAGCATTACCAAAGATAGGAATGGCGACATGTGGATTGGGACTGCATCTGGAGTCGGGGTATTCTATAGCACGGCTGCTGTGTTTGCAGGTCAGGTATACGATGCCCGCATCCCAATCATCGAAGGGCGACCGTTGCTGGGCGGGCAACTCGTGCGCGACATTGCCGTGGACGGCGCCAATCGCAAATGGATGGCAACTGACAACGGCTTGTGGCTCTTCAGTCCGGATGGTGATCGCTTGTTGCAGCACTTTACAGCCCAGAACAGTCCTTTGCCTTCCAACAAAGTATTATCGGTAGCCATAGAGCACCGCTCCGGTGAAGTGTTCGTGGTGACAGATGAAGGAGTCGCTTCTTATCGAGCCGGGGCGACGATCACGGAAGGAAAGCCTGATTGCGCCCAGGTATACCCGAACCCGGTACGGCCTGATTATACTGGCCTGATTGGCGTATCTGGATTGCCGAACAATGCTGATGTGCGCATCACCGACATCAACGGCACATTGGTGTACAAAGCAAAAGCTACTGGCGGAACCCTCACCTGGGATGCCCGCGGGTACAACGGCAAGCGTGTCAAAGCTGGCGTATACCTGGTCTTTGCCGCTGACCGCGATGCACGCCAAACCTGTATCACTAAAATAGCCGTACTGGAGTAAATGTTAGTCAAGACAAGAGGCATCGTACTCAACTATATCAAGTTTCGCGAGTCGTCGATCATCGCCAAGGTATACACCGAGCATTTGGGCGTGCAGTCGTATATCGTGAACAGCGTGCGCAAGAAGGGCACAGGCTCCCGCATTGCCCTGTTTCAGCCTTTTACGCTGCTGGATATGGTGGTCTATACCTCGCATAAAGGCGGTCTGACGCGCATCTCAGAGTATAAAAGTGCCTATCCTTACGCCACCATACCCTTTGATATCCGCAAGAGCAGTATTCTGTTGTTTCTGTCTGAAATGGTGTCGCGCACGATTAAGGAAGAAGAAGAAAATCCAGCCTTGTTTCACTTCCTGTTCAATGCCATCATCGAATTTGACGAGTTGCAGGAGCATTTCGAGAACTTTCACCTGATCTTTCTGTTGCACCTGAGTCACCACCTGGGTTTCGGGCCGAGCAGCGGAATGGAAATTGTAGAGCAAGTGGCCTTCTCGCCTAATGCACAGTCGCTCACTGACGCCCCGCCGGTACTGGCGCTTCAGGCTTACGAGCAACTTTTTGATCAGCTACTGCATACACCAGCGCAGGCGGCTATACCGAACGGTAAGGTGCGTCGCGAAATGCTTTCCATTCTGATCCGGTATTACCAACTCCACGTAGAGCGGCTGGGCGAGATAAAATCACTGGCTATCCTATCAGAAGTACTTAGCTAAAAAACAGAAAAGGCGATGCATTTGCATCGCCTTTTCTGTTAGTATTAAAATAGCTGTTAGCGTACCTGCAGTACATCTATCTCGAAGATCAGCACGGAGTTTGGCGGAATACTGTTGCTACCATAGTAGCCATATCCCAGGTAAGATGGAATATACAGGTTCGCTTCCTCGCCTTTACGCAATTGCTGAAGTCCTTCATCCCAGCCCTTGATCACCTGACCAGCACCTACCAGCACCGAAAAGGGTTTACCTGTTCTGAAAGAGCTATCGAACACATCGTTGCTGATGTTTCGACCAATGTAGTTGACCTCTGCATACTGCCCTGCCTTGATCTTGTCTCCTTCACCTTCTTTCTTAGTTAGGATATAAAGACCGCTGTTCAGGCGCACTACCTTGGTTGTGTCTACATTGTTAGTCCTGAAATACTTCCTGATCGTCTCCTCATCTATTTTTTTCTGCGCTTCAATTTGCTCAGGCGTTACATAGTAAGGGTTCCTGTTATCTTCTTTGCAAGATGCAAAAGAGACCAGTACAACGAACAAGAAAAGAGCTTTTGCAAACCATATGCTCAGTTTCTGCTTTTTGTGTGTCAGGTTCATGATATTCAGGTTAAAGGTAATCTGATATTAGTTTTTAATGTCAACAAGCTCCACGTCGAAGCGCAGAATCGAGTTAGCTGGCATTTGTTCGCCACGAGCCTGCTCGCCGTAAGCCAATGTAGATGGAATCAACAGGATAGCCTTGCTACCTTCGTTCAGCTGCGCGATGCCGTCATCCCAGCCCTGGATCACCTGACCCTGGCCAAGCGGGAATGTAAATGGCTGACCGCCGTTCATCGGGTTGTCATAAGAAGACTCCAGCTCTTTGCCATTCAGGAAAGACAGCTTGTAGTGTACCGATACGTTGTCACCAGCTTTGGCCTTCGGGCCTTTGCCAGGCTGTGTTACCACATAGTATACACCAGCATCTGTTTTCTGTACATTTGTCAGACCCTTCTCTTTGATGTATTCCTGAATTTTAGCATCATCAACTTTGATCTGCTCCTTAGCGCGTTCCTGCTGGCCGAGCATCTGCTCTTCAAACATCTTCTGCTGATCCGCAATCGCCTCTTCCTCAGACTGAATTTTGTCAGCTTTCAGGAAGAAAGTGAAATGCGTGCCCGGCTTGATGAACGGAGGCATCGGCTGGTTGAATGTGTTAGCGAATAGGGAGTCTACGCTGATCTTGAATACGCCACTGTCACCAGCACGCATCATCGTCAGGGCATCCTCAAGGCTACCTTTGAAAGTTGGCTCCATTACCGGAAGCATTACCGGCTGGCCCTGCTGACGAGAGTCGAACAGCACAGAGTCATCTGCCGTGCGGTACGACATGTGCATCGTGATCACCTGACCCAAGCGTGCGCCAGTTGTGTCGTTTGCATCAATCTCGCCACGGTTCACATACTCACCGTCTTTCTGCTCATATATTTTATAAGCCAGGCCGTCGGCCGTCGTGCGAAACTCGTCGTTTTTGTTTTTGTCGCCACAAGATTGCAGCAACATAGCACCGGCTAGTACCGGCAGTAAGAACTTTGATTTAAATAGCATGGGTTATAGGTTGGATAAAATGTTTTTTACTAAACAGAAGCCTGCAACTGCTCTTTGTATTGTGGCAGCAGGCTTTCAAACTTGGCCACGGTGGTCTCGAGGTTATCGAGGGACATGCCGCCGGCTGCATTCTTGTGACCACCACCATTAAAGTGGGCGCGGGCAAACTCGTTAACAGAGAAATTGCCTACCGACCGGAATGAAATCTTCACGGCCTGCACACGGTCAATGATCACGGCTGCAAAAACAATGCCTTCGATAGACAGGGCGAAATTCACCAAGCCTTCGGTATCACCAGTCTTGGAGTCGTAAGCCTTCAGTTCCTCTGCCGAAATAGCGATGTAAGCTGTCTTGTATTCGGGGCGTACCACCAGCTTGTCCTTGAGGGCATAACCCAAAAAGCGTAAACGCAGTTCCGAAGAGCTGTCGTATATCAAGCGGTGAATATTGGAGGTGTTCACCCCGATGTGCAGCAGGTCAGCTATGATCAGGTGAACATTCTTGGAAGTGCTCGGGTGGCGGAAAGAGCCTGTGTCGGTCATGATGCCGGCATAGAGGCACTCGCCTATACCTGTGTCGATCTTGTCGCCATCGCCCAGTGCCTTGATCAGGTCATATACCAGTTCGGCTGTCGCGGCGGCCTGTGGGTTAGAGAAATCCAGATCAGCAAAATCTTCTGGCTGCAGGTGGTGGTCAATGAGTACCTTGGTGCCTTTGGCATGGCGGATATACTCACCCATCTCGTTGATGCGAGACAGAACGGAAAAGTCAAGGCAGAAAATCATCTGCGACTCTTCAATAATACGGCGCACTAAGGCGTCGTTTTTCTCGGAGTACACAATTACATCGTCGTTGCCCTCCATCCAGGTCAGGAAGCTCGGATAATCGGAAGGGGTGATCACAGTAACACGGTGTCCCAGTTTTTTGAGATAGCCAGCCAGACCCAGTGACGAACCCAGTGCATCGGCGTCCGGTTTGTGGTGTGTGGTGATCATCACCTCATTAGGTTCTCTCAGAAGCTCTTTGAGAGCATTAATATCGTGCATAAAGCTTGTTATAAATCCGCTGATTAATAGGGATATAAGGCGCGAATTTCTGAAAAAATAACTTCTAAAGCAATAAAATAGCGTTTTAAGACGCCGTAGGGAGACCTGGGAACAAAAAGCAGGCATTACTTACAGGTATAGCATAATGCTCGTCAGCATAAATATTTGCAGAAAGTATAGCCAAAGTGCTGCTATAATTAAGCTAAATGCGCTAATTTTGCACCTTCAATACGAAACATACACACATTAACAGAATAGACATGGCTGGAAACATCACATTTACCATGATTAAGCCGGATGCGGTTGCAGATAACAACATCGGTGGCATTACTAAAATGATCGAAGAAGGCGGCTTCCGCATCGTGGCGATGAAGAAGACAAGACTGACTGAGGAGCGTGCCGGCAAGTTCTACGAAGTACACAAGGAGCGTCCTTTCTACGGAGACCTGGTGAAGTACATGTCATCTGGCCCAATCGTAGCCATGATCCTGGAGAAAGACAACGCAGTAGAAGATTTCCGCAAGCTGATCGGTGCTACAAACCCAGCGCAGGCTGAGGAAGGCACGATCCGTAAGGTATACGCGAAGTCTATCGAGGCCAACGCTGTACACGGCTCTGACTCTGACGAGAACGCACAGATCGAAGGTGACTTCTTCTTCTCTGCTGACGAGCGTTTCTAAGCAAATAAAGAGTACTTATTGATTTCTCAAAAGCCCGCCGGACTGTATGTTCAGGCGGGCTTTTTTGATTATGTTTGCCGCCGGAATTTATTCTTTTATGAAACACGCTATACTTTCTGTTTTCTTTATGCTATGGCTAGGTACAGCCTATGGGCAGCAAGAAAAGATCATATTCTACAACACGAACTGGTTAATCACAAAGCAGGAACATGCAGCATTTGCCCGCTCAGTTATGATGCCGGACACAGTAGCCAAACTTAAGACATTGCGAGGTTTTAGCTTTGATGGCGATGTGATTGACTACTATTCGAACGGCAAGGTGCTGGCAAATGGCTTTTATGATAAGGGGGTAAAGAGAGGACACTGGCAGTTTTTTCATTTTGATGGAAAACCAGAGAGCAGTGGCGCTTACGAAAATAACCGTCGTGCAGGTGAGTGGAAGTTCTGGTGGCCCAACGGCCAATTAATGAATGTGCTGCTGTACGATAGCCTGGGTGTAAAAGTGATACACAGCTGGAGGGAAACCGGTGAGCAGTTGGTGCAGAATGGGAACGGCAAAGTTACCATCAAACTGGAAGAGGACGAAAACAGCAAGGCAATGTTAGAGGGGAGCTACTGCAACGGCCTGAAAGATGGACTTTGGCGCAGAACCAATAAAAAAGGACAGTCAGAGATAGAGCAAGTATTCTCTAATGGAGAGTTAGTAAATGACCAGAAATTCAAGCCAAGTTTGGCTTATCTTAATTCGGGCATTGATAGATTTGAAGTAGGAAATGAGCCTTACTACTTGCACAAAGTAGAGAGGTGGATGGTTGATCCGCAAATATATGCAGGGAATTATCCTGTAGTAGCTAGCGTGATGGGATGGGAGGTAGAAGCTGTGAAAGTTAAATCGAAGCCGGACTACTATAAGGTATATGCGCAACTGGAGGGCAAACCATTCATATATGAAGAGCATCCAACAACAGCGCCTAAGTTTCCGGGTGGTGATAAGGCTTACCAGAGTTACATGAACAAGTACATCATCAACCCTTTGAAACTATCAGGGGTTAAATTTGAGAAGGTAGTTTATGTAGACTTTGATATAACGGATAAAGGGAAGGTAGAAAATGTGATCCTTCCAAAAAGTCTTCAGGAAGAAATAGTAAAAGATATCATCACAAAAGGGTTTACTGCAATGCCTGTATGGAAACCGGCGACCCGTAACCTTGAACCCATTTACACGCGGTATAGGTATCCGCTCAATCTTTAAAAAACAAAAACAGCCGGCATCTGCAGAAGCCGGCTGTTTCTATTTTATAGCAAATGCTGTTTAGGTTCTCGGAATTCTAAAGCGCTGTCCCGGACGGATCAGGTCTGGATTTCCGCCGATAGTATCCTTGTTTGCTTCATATATTTTGTTCCAGGCGTTGGCATCACCGTAGAGTTTCTTGGCGATCTTGGAAAGTGAGTCGCCACTCTGCACGGTGTATACATCCTGGTTGGCACTTGGATCTGTTACCTGCTGCTCGTCTTTGTTGGTAAAGAACTTATGGTCCTCGGACTGGCCGGGCACCTTGTTTACCTGGTCAGAGCTTTTCTTGACAGGCTCTTGTTCCCCTTTTTTAAAAAAATCACGCAATCCCATATCTTAATTTCTTATGATGTCAGTAAATAGTTTTCGGTTGCAGCCATAAAAGCGCAGCTGCTTAAATAGATACGCCAAATGGTGCGCATAGTTGTACCGCCAGATGACAGGTATAGTGTATCAACTTTCATGTACTTTAACCGTAATCAATGCACGTCTCTTTGCATAAGCAGGCGCAGGTATGTATAACTATAAACTATGAATAAAATGAACAGGAATCTGAAACAGTTAAAAGGTCTCTTTACTTTTATGATGGCCTTCGTGCTGATGGCTTTTATGGCGAGCTGCGGCGGCGACAAAGACAATGCCGGCAATGCCAACATGATCTCAGGTGGCAGCAGCAAAACCTGGAAAGCTGACAAAGAGTTGACAGCCGCTGGCGACAAAGACAAGCTGACACAGGAAGAAAAGCAGGAAACGATGCAGTTTTACTCGGACGGCCGCTTTGCGATGGGCGGTGGTGGCTCACTCCAGACGGGCACCTGGACCTATGACCAGGCAGGCAGACGTTTATCCCTTACTTTTGAAGGCGCCGATGTATCGCAAAACTTTACAGTAGAGAAGCTGACAGACAAAGAAATGCACCTTGTGGCGGGCGATGGCTCGAAAATGGAGCTGAAGGCCGAATAAGGTACAGACTTCAAGTATATTTTGAACAGGAAAGCCGGTCTGTCATAGGGCTGGCTTTTTTGTTGGGTAGACAAACAAAAGGTATAAGCTTTCAAATCAAGTGTAGCGGTGGAAAGGCATTGCCTATTATACCAAGCGGCGTAGTGCCAGTAAACCAAGCGCCGGACCGAAGGCCAGCAACGCGAAGGTATAGTACAATGGCATTTGTGTGAGTAGAAAGCCTGTTAGTTGAATGCTGACTACTGTAATCGCAAAACCAATGGCCACTACGATGGTCAAGGCTGTGCCAACTAGCTGGGGAGGGGCAGTCTGGGCGGTTAGAGCTGAGAACTGCGGCGAATCCCCGGCCACTACGATTCCCCAGAAAAGCAGAAAAGGAATGATCAGTTGCGGCACATCCAGCTGCAGCACGACCAAGGAAAGCAGGCAGCACAGACCGGAAAGCAATAACTGCACAAAAGCTACCCGGGCACTTCCCCATACCTGTGATAGATAGCCCCCACCTATACAGCCTACGGCCCCAGCTGCAATCACGGCAAAGCTATAAGCCGACACTTCACTGGTGGTAAGCTGTGGAACTGCCAGCGTCAGAATCAGGGGCGTGAAAGCCCACAAGGTATAAAGCTCCCACATATGGCCAAAGTACCCAAAAGCGGCCGACCTGAAGCTGGGATCCCGAAAAGCCAGCAGCATATTGTCGATTTTGAAGGTGGCTCCTTTCTTCAGGTGCGGTCCGTCGGGCACAAACAGGTATAGTAGCAAGCCGCCTGCCACTGCCAACGTGCTTACTGCAATCATGACCTGCTGCCAGGGCAAGTCAGCGCCCAGTGCCCGGATCAGATGAGGAAAAGCAGTCCCCAGTACCAATGCGCCTACCAGGTAACCAATGGCCTTGCCCAATCCGGTACTATACCAACTGGCTGCTATTTTCATTCCGACAGGGTAGATGCCCGCTAAGAGAAAACCAGTCAGCGCCCGCAATAGCAGGACAGCATATAGGTCTTTGGCGGCAAACACGACCAAGACATTGGCTGCAGCGCCCAGCAAAGCACAGAGCATAAAGAGCAGTCGTGGCGATACCCGGTCGGCCAGCGAAAGAAAAGCGAACACGACCGTGCCCGCTATAAAACCCAGCTGTACCGCCGAAGTCAACAAGGCCAATGCGCCATCCTGCAACTGCAAAGAAGCCTGTAGCTCGGGCAGCACAGCATTGCCGGCAAACCACAGCGAAGTACCCGCAAACTGCGAAAACACAATGGTAGGAAGAATGCGGGAAGGAGGCATGGGGAAGTTAAAGAGTTTTGGAGTTGAGGAGTTTGAGGGTTAAAAAGGTAGAGCGTCCGGATATTTACATAGGGGCCTTATCCCAAAGTATTTTCAGGATTGTTAATGCTGGGGGAGTAGTTCTAAAGGTCTACTATGGCATATTGAAATTTGGGGTTGTTTCATTTTGATGTCTTCGTGCCGCGTTGCAATCCGGTTTCCGGGACCTACCAATTCGTGCTCCCAGCAGTGAGCTATTCACTCAATCTACCACTCACCCGTAAATGGTTTCTGCGAATTTCTCAAGCGCTTTGCGGGTTTCGTAGGTGCGCTCGAACATGCCCATATGACCGGTTTTGCCGAGGAAATAGACCATGCTATTGTCTGGCAGATGACATTGCTCCAAGGCTTTGTCTAATGGCACAGCACCGTCGTCTTTTCCGAAGATGAACAGGACAGGAAACCTGACCGCTGCCAACACATCTGTTCTGTCTTTGCGGTCGCGCATAGCTGCAAGACCTTCGGTCACGCTCTCTTTTGGTGTATTGGTGCCGATTTTCTTCATCAGCGCGATTTCCTTTCTTAGCCTGTCACGATTTTCGCTGTAAAAGAGTGGCTCAATAAAGGACTGCATGAACTTCTCGACACCGTGTTTCTCCACAAAATCAATGGTCTTGTTGCGGTTTTCTTTCTTCTCGTCGGTGTCGGGGAGGGCAGAGGAGTGGAAGAGACAGAGGCCGCTGAGCATGCTGCCGTACTTCTCCGCAAAGGCCATGCTCACATAGCCGCCCATAGAATGGCCTACCAAGATGCACTTTTTCACGTTGAGCTCATCCAGCTTTGTTTTCACATAGTCGGCCATACCTTCCATGCTATAGTCGGCTATCTCTTGGGTGTTTTCACCGAAGCCGGGTAAGTCTAAGGCTATGGTCCTAAACTTCTGCTGCAATGGTTTGCTGAAGTCAGTCCAGACCTCTGTGCTCTCGCAGAAACCATGCAGAAAAACAAGTGTGTCGCCAGAGCCAGCGGAGGTATAGGTGGTATGCTTTGTCATAGTTAGTGGTAGTCATGTGTAGGGACAGGTCGCGACCTGTCCAAATCGTGCACAAATATGCTTGGTGGTATAAATGTATAGGTTGGAACGTGTATCGCAAAGGATAATTTCTTGTTTCATCAAATAGGCTATACCACGGACAGGTCGCGATCTGTCCTTACAGCAGAGGCGGTTCATTCTACTTTTTTGTCATCCCAGAGGGATCTTGGTTGAGAGGCCCCCTGCCTCCGGACGTAGCAATGGCTTAACCTCCTTGGGGTAGAAGCCCTATCTTTTAACCAAGTTTCTTTACAGAATGGCAGTGAGTTTTGAGCCTATTCCCCCAAGAAAAAATCGGACCTGTCCCTACAGGAGAATAAAAGACAAACCCCGCAGCTCCTAATGAACTGCGGGGTTTGTCTTATGTCTTTTATAAAAGAACCGTTGTCTAATTTAAACCTTTACCGCTACACCGATCATTTCTCTGACAGTGTTCTCTATAGCAGTTGGGTCGAAGCCGGCATCGCGGTGCAACTCCAGCTGTGATCCATGCTCGAATATCTGGTCAGGCATGCCAAGACGCTTCACCTGGGAGGTATAGCCGTTGTCTACCATGAACTCCAGTACAGCGCTTCCGAAACCACCTTGCAGACAGCCGTCTTCCACGGTGATCACCTTGCTATATTTCTGGAAAATGTGATGCAGTAGCTCCTCGTCCAGCGGCTTGCAATAACGCATGTCGTAATGGCCTGGGTTGACGCCTTCGTAGCTCAGTTTCTGACAAACGTCGACAGCGTAGTTACCGATGTGACCAAAAGTCAGGATCGCTACTTCTTCGCCTTCCTGCACGGTACGGCCTTTGCCGATTTGCTGCAGTTCCAGCGGAGTGCGCCACTCTGGCATTACACCCTCGCCACGCGGGTAACGGATCGTGAACGGACCAGCACCTTCCTGTGAGGCCGTGTACATCATGTTGCGCAGCTCCTGCTCGTTCATAGGGGCAGCTACCACCATGTTCGGGATGCAGCGCATGTAGGCAATGTCGTAAGCACCGTGGTGCGTCGGGCCGTCGGCACCGGCAAAACCGGCACGATCGAGGCAAAACACCACATGCAGGTTCTGAAGGCACACATCGTGCACCACCTGGTCGTAACCGCGCTGCATAAACGTGCTGTAGATGTTGCAGAACGGCACCAAGCCTTGCGTGGCTAGGCCAGCAGAGAATGTCACCGCATGTTGTTCGGCTATACCTACGTCAAAAGCACGGTCCGGCATGGCCTTCATCATAATGTTGAG
Organism: Pontibacter sp. LHS2; assembly: GCF_058932845.1. Classification (NCBI taxonomy): domain Bacteria; kingdom Pseudomonadati; phylum Bacteroidota; class Cytophagia; order Cytophagales; family Hymenobacteraceae; genus Pontibacter; species Pontibacter sp. LHS2. The sequence goes on along the minus strand of NZ_JBZYWG010000003.1, from coordinate 794,197 downwards.
CGAACAGCCAGACGGCATCGCAGGCGTTACACCCATGATCTTGTCGTTCTGCTCGGCCAGTTCTACCATGGTATGGCCAAACACATCCTGGTACTTTGGAGGCTGTGGGGTGTCGTAATGTTTCTTATAGATCTCGCCTGTAATCTTGTCGAACAGACCTGGCGCATGCCATTTGGTCTGGTCTTTCTCAGCGAGGGCAAAGCCTTTTCCTTTCGTAGTGAGTACGTGCAGGATCTTCGGACCAGGTATACGCTTCAGGTCTTCCATTACCGACACCAGATGGTTGATGTCGTGCCCGTCGATTGGGCCGAAGTAGCGGAAGTTAAGACCTTCAAACAGGTTGCTCTGCTTCGATAGCGTGGCTTTGATGCCGCTCTCGATCTTAGAGGCAATGTGTTGTGCGTTGGGACCGAATTTGCTGATCTTACCCAATACATTCCACAGCTCGTCGCGTAGCTTATTGTAAGTGCGGGAGGTGGTAATGTCGGTCAGGTATTCTTTCAAAGCACCCACATTCGGGTCGATGCTCATGCAATTGTCATTGAGGACAACCAGCAGATTAGCATTGGTAGCGCCGCCGTGGTTGAGGGCTTCAAATGCCATACCACCCGTCATAGCACCATCGCCGATCACGGCAATGTGGTGACGGTCTTCTTCCTGCTTGTATTGGGAGGCTACAGCCATACCCAGCGCTGCCGAAATAGAGGTGCTCGAGTGGCCTACGCCAAACGTATCGTATTCGCTTTCTTTTCTTTTAGGGAAACCAGAGAGTCCGCCGTACTTGCGGTTCGTGTGAAAATTATCGCGGCGACCAGTCAGGATCTTGTGGCCGTATGCCTGATGTCCTACATCCCATACCAGTTGATCGTAAGGGGTCTGGAACACATAATGCAGTGCTGTAGTCAATTCTACCACCCCAAGGCTGGCCCCAAAATGACCGCCGTGGATCGATACCACATCGATGATGTATTGCCTTAACTCCTGGCATACCTGCAGCAGTTGCTCTGGCTTCATTTTGCGCAGGTCAGCAGGTGTGTCAATGGAGGCAAGGAGCTCTCCTGGTTTGATGATCATAGAAATGTCTTTATTATAGACTTCCAACAAATTTTTCGGGCAAAAGTTTGCATTGCGCAAAATACAATCGGCCGGACAAAACGTAAAGTTAGCAAAAATCAGAACACAAGCTGCTATTTCTCCTCCCTATCCTGTCAGGGCAGCCCACGGTGGTGTATGGTGTAAGAGTGGTAAGTGGCTGAGGGCCAAGAATGATTGCGCCCGATGGAACTTAACAGCAATCATGCCACTTGATAATGCTACACTTATACAGTTGTAAGTTTATTTTGTTCGGAAATCAAGCTGGTGTGACCCTTACAACGTGTCCGGTGAGCTGCTATTTCATCCGAATAAATTAGTATTTTTGTCCATCTGCTGTGATCAGCGCATTAACCAAAGGCCAGAGAAGTGAGTTTCGAAATAAAATTACCGTTGTTTGAGGGGCCATTTGACCTGCTGCTCTTCTTTATTGAGCGTGACGAACTGGACATTCACGATATTCCGATCTTCCAGATCACCAACGAGTTCATGGGCTACCTGCGGGAGCTGGAGCAGCTCAACATTGAAGTAGCGAGCGACTTTATTTTGACAGCCGCCACTCTCATGCGCATCAAGGCCAAAATGCTACTGCCCCGCACCGAAAAAGACGAGCAAGGTAACGAGATTGACCCGCGTCAGGAACTCGTACAGCACCTGTTGGAGTACAAGAAGTACAAAGGGATACTCGGCGACCTGGGGCAGATGGAAGATACCCGCCTGGCACAGGAAAACCGGGGCAATGTGCACGAGGAACTGCAGCAGATCGCCAATGCCAACCACTTTGAGTACGAGCTGCAGGACTTGAGCCTCTACAAACTAATGCGGGTGTTCGACAAAGTAATGCACCGTTTTGAAGAGGAGCAAAACCGACCGAAGCACACCGTACTCACCTATCCTTATACCATAGAGGAGCAGCGCGATTATATTAGCCGTGTGATCGAGGAGAAAAACCAAATAGCTTTCTCAGAGATCATTTTGGCCTTCCCTGATAAGATTGGTATGATTTTCAACTTTCTGGCGATCCTGGACATGCTGCAGCTCAACCTGATCGGTATAGAGGTAGGTGATGGCTTCAATGACTTTGTGATCACCAAAGCAGAAGGACAGGCAGCCCAGGTGACACAGCTCATACTGGAGTAGCAATTCTTTAAAATCCTTAAAAAGCCGAACTGTTTGCCCCGAGTTGCCGAATAGTTAAGTAGTTTTGCACGTCAGCTGCTAAGAGCAAGCGCCAAAGAGCTGGGTTACGATTGCCTGCATGGATCAGAATAAAAAGACCATACTTAAGAACTTCAGTCCGATCAAGATCCTGATTCCAGTGCTACTGGGTTTAGGCGCTACGGCCTGGCTGTTCATTAAAGACGATAGGCTCAGTGATCTGAAAGGTATAGCCGACGCTAACTGGTGGTGGCTGGCCGCTGCGCTGCTCGTGCTCGTGATCCGCGACCTGGGCTACATGTACCGCATTCGCAGCCTCACCGACAAATTTCTGACCTGGCGCAACAGCCTGGATGTGATCATGCTCTGGGAGTTTGCCTCGGCCATTACCCCCTCGGTAGTGGGCGGCACCACCATTGCCACCATCGTGCTCAACAAAGAAGGTATACCGCTGGGTAAATCGCTGGCCTACGTGATGCTCACGGCCGTGCTCGATAACATGTTCTTCATCATCGCGGCCCCTATCGCGCTGCTGGCTACGCAGGGGGAAGTATTTCCTGACTTTGGCCTGTCCGCTTCGGATGTCAATGCACTCAAGACCGCCTTCTACATCAGCTATACTCTTATTGCCGTCTATACCTTTATCATGATCTATGCCCTGTTCGTGCGTCCGCGTGCTTTCAAGTGGATCCTGCTGAAACTGACTGGCTGGAAACTGCTGCGCAAGTGGCGTGTGAATGCCTTCCACCATGGCAACGAAATTGTTTGGGCGTCGCAGCAGCTTCGCGGTAAAGATTTCAACTACTGGGCACGCGCCATTATCTCGACCATCTTCGTGTGGAGTGCCCGCTACTTCCTGCTCAACTGCCTGATCGCCGCCTTTACAGACGTGACGCTGGGTGAGCACATGCTTATCATTTCCCGCAACCTCATCTTCTGGATCGTGATGCTGGTGGCTATAACCCCGGGAGGGGCCGGCATAGTCGAGATGGCTTTCCCAAGCTTCTTCGGCTTGTTCCTGGGCCGCTTCAGCAATGTTGTGGTAGTGCTCTACCGTCTTATCACTTACTACCCATACCTGGTATTGGGCTCTATCTTCCTGCCGAAGTGGGTGGCGAAGGTATTTGGCCGCTCTTCAGTGGTAGAAGAGGAGGTAAGCTACCACGACGCCTCTGCCAAGTAAGTTTTTGCTTGACAAAAGATGCCTTGGAAACCGGAAGACTTGCTTAAAGCTAAGGTTGTTTTTGAGAAATCTCTCTTGTAAAGTAGTCCCTCGACAAATCAAATAAGCCGCTTTTTTTGTTCTAGCAGTATACACTAAGATAGACAGCTGAAAGTATGAAAGCCATTGTAGTAGGAGGTGGAATCGGAGGTTTGTGTGCGGCCCTTGCGCTGCAACAGGCAGGTATAGATACCGTGGTATACGAAGCGGCACCCAGGTTCAAGGGGCTGGGGGCAGGCGTAGGACTGGCTGCTAATGCGATGCAGGGGCTCCAGAGGCTCGGCGTGATGGACGATGTGGTGGCAAGGGGCAAACAGCTGGATGCACTCGTGATCTTCGACGAGCATGGCCGTGAGATCAGCAACATGGACACCCGCCGCCTGAGCAGCAAGTATGGGATCAGTAATTTTGTGATACACCGTGCTGACTTGCATGAGGTACTGCTGAGCCACCTCCAACCTGACACCGTGGTGCTGGGCCACCGCTGCGAGAACATAGCGCAGGAAGGAAACAAGGTAGTCGCTTTTTTCACGGATGGAAGTCACGCAAAAGCCGATCTGCTTATTGCCGCTGACGGTATCAGCTCCGTAGTGCGACAGCAACTTATACCTGAGAGCATACCCCGCTACGCCGGCTATACCTGCTGGCGTGCCGTGATTGATAATCCGGGTGTGGAGATCAACAACATGATATCGGCTGAGACGTGGGCGCCCCAGGGCAGGGTAGGGATAGCGCCACTGCAGGGCGATAAAATTTATTGGTATGCCTGCATCAACGCTCCGCAGCGCGACGAAAAAATGCGCCGCATGACCCCCGAAAAACTGGCCCGCCATTTCGAAGCAGTGCATTCGCCTGTAGAAGCTATCCTGGCCTCTACTTCACAAGACCAACTCATCTGGAACGACATCGCTGACCTGAAACCATTGAAGCACTTTGTGTATGGTCGTATTGTGCTGCTGGGTGATGCCGCGCACGCCACCACACCTAATATGGGGCAAGGCGCTTGTCAGGCCATAGAAGATGCGGTGGTATTGGCACAGTGCCTGCGCCAAAATCCGGAGTTAGCGATGGCTTTGAAAAAGTATGAAGAGCGTCGCAAAGCCCGAACCACGAAGGTTATTGAAATGTCACGCAGGCTGGGTGAAGTTGCCCACTGGCGCCATCCGCTGCTAGGCAAGCTCCGAAACACGCTTTTCCGTGCCATGCCTGGTTTTGTGACGCAGCGTCAAATGGAGGATTTGTACCGGGTGGATTTCTAAGGTATTCAAGTGTGAAAGAGCTGCTATTTCACCAGAGAGGAGGGGCTCTGTAATATCTAATCCTGCGTATACCGGGCTGCTGGAATCGCTATCTATATACTTCGTATGCAAGTCGACTTAAATGCTTTAGAATCGCAGGCCATTGATAAACCCAGTTTTAAGGAAGCTTTCTTCTTTTGGCTAAAGCTAGGCTTTATCAGCTTTGGCGGACCAGCAGGCCAGATTGGGATTATGCACGAGTTTGTGGTAGAGCAGAAAAAATGGGTATCAGATTCCCGCTTTCTACACGCGCTGAACTACTGCATGTTGCTCCCTGGCCCGGAAGCGCAACAACTGGCTACGTACATTGGCTGGCTGTTGCATGGCGTGCGGGGTGGATTGGTGGCAGGTATTCTCTTTGTACTTCCTTCTGTGTTCATCCTGTTGGGGCTGAGCATTGCCTATGTGACATACGGCAGCATACCTTGGGTAGCTGCTCTGTTCTATGGATTGAAGCCAGCAGTAGTAGCTATTGTTGTGCTGGCTTTGCTTAAAATTGGCAAAAAGGCGCTTGTCAGTTGGCTGCACTATGTGCTGGCATTGCTCAGCTTTGTCCTGATTTACTTTCTCAATATACCTTTCCCCTTCATCATTTTGGGTGCCATCCTGGTTGCGGTGTTAGTGCTGCGCTACTTCCCGTCCGTGCTTCGGCAGCGTGGTTCTGAAGAAAAGAGAGCCGCAAATGAATCCGGCTATTATATCAATGCCACTACTTTAGAACAGGGTAAGGCGTTTAACTGGCGCCATACGGTGATTCAGGTGCTGAGTGCCTTGCTACTCTGGGCCGCGCCGTTTGCCGTCTTTCAGCTTGGCTTTCCTGATGCCGCATTCTGGAATAAGCTCTCCATTTTCTTTACGCAGGCTGCACTGGTTACCTTTGGGGGTGCCTATGCAGTGCTGCCCTATGTGGCGCAGGTGGCCGTAGAAAAGTTTAACTGGCTCAGCAGCCTGGAGATGATAGACGGACTGGCACTCGGCGAAACCACGCCCGGCCCCTTGATTATGGTGTTGGCCTTCGTGGGTTTTATGGCAGGGTATAATCACTTTTCCAGCTCCCTACTCATGGGCTCGCTGGGGCTGTTTGCGACGACGTACTATACCTTCCTGCCTTGCTTTCTTTTCATCCTGGTAGGGGCGCCTATCGTGGAAAGGACCCATAGCAACGCCAATGTAAAGGCGGTGCTGAGTATCGTGACGGCTGCTGTGGTTGGGGTTATTCTTAACCTGACAGTCTATTTCGGCAGAGCTGTAGTGATAACAGACGGAGGTGCAATGTGGGGTATCGACTTCTTTAGCCTTAGTTGGATTCTCGTTTCCATAGTGGCTATGTATCGTTTTAAAATAGGTATGATCACTTGGATAGCTGTGAGCGCCTTGGCGGGTTTGGCGATGTACCTGGTAGGTTATTATCAGCTTTGAGCAAATATATTTTTAGCTGATTCTCACAGTTTCTAATCATTTAAAATCTAAGCGCCAAGCTTGTGGAGAAGGGGAAAGAATGCTACTGCAGCGTGGCAACAGGTATACCTGCTTTTGGGTGCTCCAGCTTCCAGTAAATGACTTCATCATCTCTGACCAGTTCCTGCATGCCTAGTTTCTCGAGTATCCGGATAGAGGCCGTGTTTTCTAAGAGGCAACTGGCCGTCACTGCTTTCACCCCATTTTGCTGGAATGCCCAGTTCACCAAGGCCTGCGCCGTTTCCATGCCATAGCCTCTTTGGTGCTCTTGTTCAATAATGGAGTACCCGATATCAACCACACCTTCGGCATTAGGCGGTCCTTTAAAGCCCGCGTCACCTATCACAGTGCTATTGCGTTTCAGCACAATCATCCACGATTCAAAACCGGTTGGCTCCTCCACCTCCTGCAATCTTTTGATGATCCGGGGCAAGGTATCCATGCTTTCCTGATCCGGCCAATAAGGCGTAATCTGCAACCCAAGATATGCAAGCACACCATTGTCACGGGCATAAAGCGTTCTGGCCGCTTCAAGCGTGAAAGGTATCAGCACGAGCCTTTCGGTGTGGATATATTGGAGTTTCATGGTAAGAGTGACGTGGCTGTTTTGGATTAGCGACCCAAACATTTGTAAGTACGGATTGCAAACCACGGAGACAAGAATTTAAGTTGATCTCTCTTAATCTTTAAACTTATTAAAATAAGACAGATCAACTTCATAAACAACTTTAGGCTTGAGCCCAAGTTCAACCTTTTCAAACATCTTAATCAGTTTCTGCCCATCAACAAGTTCTATCTGTGGTGCTCCGTCTCTATTGGCCTCTTTTACAGCTTCGTTTGTAAAGGTGCCAGTTGTCATGATGATTCCTTTTTCAGCTCTACCGATCATAGCGTTGCGGAAATCGCCAACATGCGCTCTTGATACAGAGCCCTTATACCTTTTACATTGAAAAAGGACTTTAAAGCTTACGAAAGGGTTAATTTCCAGAATGCCATAGCCATCAATTCCTCCATCGTGTGAACCTCCTGTGACTTCTACCTTTTCAAAGTCATGCTCTCTAAGAAGTTCTTTACATACTCGTTCAAATCCTGAAGGAGACAGACTTTGAAGTACTTCTAGTAAATCCCCCTCCGCATTGAGTTCAACTTCTTCAGGTGAGTGTTCTTGCTGTTCTACAATAACGTCAGCTTTGTTTTTGTTTTTTCTAGCCTGCTGATTTATTTCTACCCACTTAAGGAAGATTTCATGTGCCTGTTCGTAAGTTAAATGTGTATTCTTGCCTTTGTCTGTTAATTTCCAAGTGCCTCTTATTGAGGAGTCAAGCAATCCTTCCCATATAAGATACTGCCTTGACCAAGCTACCTGATTGTGGAACCTATTAGTGCCTGACTTCAGTGTTTCATCCAAAAAGGCATCATCTAGTTTAAGCATTTCGGCAATTTTAGTTGACACTTCTTGTGGCTTACCTGAGTAACCAAGTTCACGAAGGGCATCTAATAATGGACCAAACCAGCGAACAAACTCCGCCTGCCTTTTAGATTTCCCTTTTTTAGTACGAGGTTTTATAGATGCTTGAATGCTCATTTTCGAAGATAAATGATAGGTGAAAGTAATATAGGAATAATAAGTTTTACTTGAATAGGCTTTACGAGAATTTGTTGTTCACCTTTAAGAAGCAACAAAAAATGGGAGCCTTTAGAGCTCCCATTCAAATAAAGACATTATTTTATTTTCTAATACTTTATACACATTTTGTGAAATGCTATTATACCTAAACTAGTTCGTGCTTCACCAAATACTCCGCAATCTGCACGGCATTGGTGGCAGCGCCTTTGCGCAGGTTGTCCGCTACAATCCACATGTTCAAAGTTCTTGGCTGAGTTTCATCCAGGCGCACGCGACCTACGAGCACTTCGTCTTTGCCGTGAGCATCTTTCGGCATCGGGTATTGTAGGTTTTTCACGTCGTCCACCACTTTCACACCTTCTGTCTCGCTCAGGATGCGGTATACCTCATCCAGTGTGAAATCCTTCTCGAACTCCACATTCACCGACTCCGAGTGACCACCCATTACAGGTATACGCACCGCAGTGGCTGTTACCCGGATAGAGTCGTCGCCCATGATCTTCTTGGTTTCGAGGATCATCTTCATCTCCTCTTTGGTATAGCCGTTGTCCTGGAACACATCGATGTGCGGCAATACGTTCAGGTCGATGGTATACGGGTAAGCTTTCTCGCCTTCCTTGCCTGCACGCTCGTTCATCAACTGCTCCACTGCTTTCACACCCGTACCCGTCACCGACTGGTAGGTGCTCACCACAATGCGCTTCGCCTTCAACTCTTCGTGCAGCTTGTTCAGGGCCACTACCATCTGGATGGTCGAGCAGTTCGGGTTGGCAATGATCTTATCTTCTTTGGTCAGCTCTTTGGCGTTGATCTCAGGTACCACCAGTTTCTTGGTCGGGTCCATGCGCCAGGCCGACGAATTGTCGACTACCACAATGCCTGCTTCGGCAAACTTAGGAGCCCATTCAGTAGAAGTACTTCCTCCGGCTGAGAAAATCGCTATTTGCGGGGCAGCCGCAATCGCGTCCTGCATCCCGATCACCTTTATCTGTTTACCCTTAAACTCTATCTGTTTACCAACAGATCTCTCAGAAGCAACCAACAATAATTCCGTTACCGGGAAGTCACGCTCCGCCAGTACTTTCAAAATCTCGCCGCCCACTAGTCCAGTGGCGCCTACTACTGCTACTTTCATTGTTTAGGGTATATATATAATTGTTAAATATGTGAATTTATGGGAGTTAAGTGGCTGCTTATAGTCTGTTGCTGTGCGAAGGCTATACCTAAAAGCAAACAAACACAAATCGTCCGCCTTCGTGTTACTTGCTAACTCCCAAACTCTTAAACTCCCCTAACTAACTCGTTAAGGTCCCGTAAAAGTTCTACATCTTACAAAAGTGGCCAGCTCCAGTGTCTTCACATTTCGCTGAGCTATTCCTTTTGCGGCTGCGAAGTTCGTAAGTTTTCACCACAATATCTGCGCATGAAACAAACTTTACGCCAAGCCCTTAACAAAATTATGAAAGCCATTCTCTACCTGATTTCCCCTCTTCTCACTCAAAAGGGAACAGTTGTAGCGCTTCTTCTACTCTTGCCATACCTTGCTTCCGCCCAGCTCCAGGACGATTTCTCTGATGGTAACTTCACGCAAAGCCCCACCTGGACGGGAGATGTGAACAGCTTTATCATAAACGCCCAAAACCAACTACAAAGTAGTGGACCAGCGGTGACGGGTACTGTGCTATACCTGGCCACGCCCTCTCAAGCAGCAGTAGGCACGACATGGGAGTTTTGGGCCAATTTGCGACTCGCTACTTCTGCCAGCAACTATGCCGACATCTACCTGATGGCAGACAAAGAAGAGCTAAAAGCCGCTGATGTAAATGGCTATTTTGTACGCATCGGTAATACGGCTGACGAGGTGAGCCTTTTTCGGAAAGATGCCGGCCGCACGCCCGTTATGATCATCAATGGTGAGGACAAGACCGTAGCGACGTCCAACAACATCGTGCGGGTGCGGGTAACAAGGAGTCTGGATTATACCTGGCAGTTGGAGATCGACGTGACCGGATCGGGGCAGAGCTACAGGAGCCAGGGCACGGTAACAGATGCTACACATAGGCAATCGGCTTATTTCGGGGTGCTGGTCAGGTATAGCTCAGCCAATAGCCAGCGGTTTTACTTTGATGATTTCCGGATAACAGACACAAATCCACCGGTACCGGAGAGTGCCCAGCCACTAAGCACGCATACCTTGGAGCTGCGCTTCAACGAACCGCTGTCGCAGCAGCAAGCCACTAATCCCGCCAACTATACCTTGAATGGTGCTGCCAAACCTACTTCAGTTGAGCTCACAGCAAGCGGCACCATACTTCTCTCTTTTGCGCAGTCGCTGCGGAATGGTCCCAACTCGATAGCGATTGCAGGTATAGCCGATCTGTATGGCAACACCTTGCCAGGTCCAGTGGAGCTGACCTTCCAATATGCACTGCCGCCCGTGTTACCGGGGTATAACGAGTTACTGATTACTGAGATCATGGCCCGCGAAACGCCGGCCATTGGCTTGCCTGCCGTAGAATATATTGAATTGCACAACCCAACCGAGAAAGTACTTACGCTGCAAGGTATACGCTATTCTGATGCGACCTCCACCACGACTCTGCCAAACACACTGCTGCAGCCCGGCGAGTATGCGGTCGTCGTACCCAACACGCAGGTAGCGAACTTCTCGCAATATGGCCGCGTGATTGGCATTAGCAACTTTCCGAGCCTCAACAATACCGGCGAACTTTTGCAACTGCGTCAACCCAATGGCCGCCTGGTCTATGCCGTGAGCTATAATGATGCGTGGTACCGCGACAATACCAAACGCAACGGCGGCTGGAGCCTGGAGATGATTGATGTAAGCAACCCCTGCACTGGTGCCACTAATTGGATTGCTTCTGTCGACCCGCGCGGTGGTACACCCGCTCAGCCCAATTCTGTAGCAGCTTCTATACCTGACAACACACCACCTATTTTGCTTAGTGTGACGGCACTTGCACCCGAACGGCTGCTACTCCGTTTCAACGAACGCCTGGATAGTGCACAGGTCGCTGACGTGAACCGCTATACCTTGAGCCCGTCAGGTCAAGGTATAGCTAGTGTCCAGGTCGGTTCGCCCATGTTTGAGGAAGTGATCTTACAACTAGCCAGTCCCTTGCAGGAGCGGCAGCGCTATACCTTGACCGCCACAGGCATACGCGACTGTGCTGGCAACCTGAGTTCAGGCTCGCTCACGGCTGCGTTTGCCTTGCCTTCTGTGCCGGAGCCTGGCGATGTGGTCATCAACGAAGTGCTGTTCAACCCCAGACCTGGCGGAGTGGACTTTGTGGAAATTGTTAACCGCAGCGATAAATTCATTAATCTGCAGAACTGGCAACTGGCCAACATTAGTAATGATAGTGTGGCTAACAGAAGAGTGATCACAACAACCCCCTATGTACTGGCTCCCGGACAATATGCGGTGCTCACCATCAACCCGGAGAATATCAAAGCCAATTATCCTGCAGCACGTGAAGAGACATTCCTGCGGATGGCTTCGCTGCCTACTTACCCAGACGCTGCTGGTTCTGTTGTGCTGTTGCAATCTGACAGCCGTGTGGCCGATCGCTTTGACTATAACGAGCGCATGCACTTCAGCCTGATCGATGACCGTAACGGCATTTCACTGGAGCGCATCCGGTTGGATGGGCCAACCACGCCTGCCAATTTTCATTCAGCGGCTACTTCTATGGGGGCAACGCCTGGCTATCTGAATTCGCAGTCGCAGCCAGGTATGGCAGCACAACGCATGTTCACGGTTGAGCCCAGGGTTTTCTCCCCTGATGGCGATGGTTACGAAGACTTTACCACCATCAACTACAGCACTGACCAGACAGGCTTTGTGGCAAACATCACCGTGTTTGACGCACAGGGGAGGGAAGTGCGTAAACTGGTGCGAAACGAACTGCTCGCTTCCAATGGCTTCTTTCGCTGGGACGGCACCCGGCAAGACGGTACCAAGGCAGGTATAGGCTATTACCTATTTTACATCGAGCTGTTTGGCCTGGACGGACAGAAAAGTGTGCACAAAGAACGGGTGGTGATAGGGGGAAGACTCTAGTGAGTTAGAAAGTTGGGAAATTAGAAAGGTAGAAAGTTGCCTGTAGTGACGATAGACCATATTGTCTTGATGGGATGGCAAACTGCTTTTTAAGCAGGTATACAAGCTACCTTTCAAACTCCAATTTTAACTTCTTAAACTAACTTTTTTAGAGTGCAGCTAAGTGTGTTAGCAACTTTGTTGATAACACACACTTATCCACATATGTTTGCTACTTTTTTTAGAATATCGGTTTAGTCTTGCTGCATATTGCCGGCTGACCAGTAAAGCTGCGCTTTGACCTTGGCGTATTTGCTGCGCATATCATAAAGCTTGATCTGTGACTCTAATAGCTTTTGCTCGCGGGCATTGATCAGAAAGATAGAGCTTTCACCTGCCCGAAATTTTGCAATTTCACCCTCTTGTAAGATCCGGGCATTTGCTACCATCTGCTCTTGCAGCGCAATCTGCTCCTCTAATGCCAGCCACTCATTGTACACCATCTGCACTGCGTTTTCAATAGCCCGCAAGGTAAACGACTGTTGAAAACCTACTTCCTGCTGCTTTATTTTGGTGAGTTGCAGCTTTCCTCTTTCCTGTCGCAAAAAGAGCGGCTGGCTGAAGCTAATGCCCACTTTGTAATTGTTGCGCATATAAGGAGCCTGGAAAGCTTCTCCGTTCATAAAAAAATCGCTCTGTAGCAGGTTGTACTCGACATCCAGTTTCGGCTTGAGCTTGTCAGCAGCAAAGCGGCGCTCCACTTCCAACTGCTGTCCCTTCAGGTCTAGTTTGACGATGTCGGGGTGGTTGACCTTGGCTAATGCAACTAACTCTTCCAGGTCCTCAGGGCTGAGTGGGTCCAGTTCGGTGCCGGCTGCAGAGGGTACTGCATTGGCGGCAAGGGCCAGCGGCTGATTGCCCTCGCTCCAGAGGTGCATTTCGACCCTCAGCTTGCTGTTGTAGTACTGTTGCAGGGCAGCGCTGAGCAATACCCGTCGGTTCAGTGCCTCAGTTCGTGCCTCTACTGTATCAATCGCGGCCAGGTCGCCCTGACGTGCCCGCTCGTTCACAGCAAGTGTACGGACCTCTGCAAGTTCCAGCGCCTCGCGGTATACCTGCACTTCATTGTAATAATAAAGCCAGTCCCAGTAGTCTTTGGCAACGTCGAGTAGCAACTTGTTGACCAGCTTGAGCCGATCAGCCTCGGCCATCTGAGGGAGCAACTGTGCCTGCCGCACAATGGCGCGTCGCTCGTCCATGAACAAGCCCTGACCTAAGGGAATGGCTATACCTGCGTAGCTAAGTCCATTGGATGGGGTGTACTTTTCCGGGTTCAGGTAGGGGCCATCGTTGCGCTCATATCCGGCCAGCAGCTGCGGACCGAACCAAAGCGGGACACGCAAGCTGTTGTTCCAGTAGGTATAGTACTCCTTGTCCGAAAACTGCTTTTCGCCATACTTGCTGCTAATGACAGGATCAAATCCACCACGGGCCATGCGTATTTCCTGGTCGGCCTGGCGGGCGAGTAGTGCTGCCTGAGCCGCCAGTGGGTGATGGGCCAGTACTTGCTCATAAAGCGAATGCATAGTCAGTACCCGCACTGAGTCAACTGACTGGGCTTTGCCCGTTCGGGCTATACCTGTCAGGTAAAGCAGCAGCAGCGAAAAGACTAAAAAATGATATCTCCTCATGTACTTATTTCTCTTCTTTGGTCTTGGTGTTAGCACCGTTTACTGGAAGGGATCCCGTATAGTCAGGCGGGAATCCGTTGAGCTGACGCCACAGTTCGTACCAGATCGGCACCGTGTTCAGCATAGCCCAGCCCTGTACGCCCGAGCCAATACGGATCGCCTCTGGCCATTCTTCCTGTTCCGGGTCCTGCACTACCAGCATACGGTACAAACCATTGGTAGCAGTATTATCGATTACAGCCACTTTGCCACCGAACGTACCGAAGCCCAGGTTAGGCCAGCCCGAGAAGACGAGCGCCGGCCAGCCATCAAACTGCAGACGTACCGGTGCGCCACGGTAAAGCAGGGGCAGGTCCATGGGCTGAACATACAGCTCTACTGCCAGGCGCGGGTCCTCAGGCATGATAGTGGCGATGGCTTCCCCTTCTTTGATGTTTTCCCCTATACCTGCACGGAGCGTTCGCACGAGATAGCCCGTTTGTGGGGCAACTACCTCGTAAAAAGTGCTGCGCACCAGCGTGCTGCTGTATTCGCTCCGCAACTTCGATAAATCCCCGATCGTGCTGTACAGGTAAGCCTGGTTAGAATTAAGTTCCGACTCTGCCTTAGCCAGCTTATCGGCATACTCCGCCTGTAATGAGTTGAGCTCTGTAAAGGCATTCAGGAGCTCTGCCCGGGAACTGCCCAGTTTGTTCTCGTTGGCGATCAGCTTGGCCTCTGCCTCCTGTAGTTTCAGTCGGCGGGCTTCCAGCTCGGTCAGCGATTTCAGGCCCTGCTCATAAAGCGCCTCCTGTCGGGCGTACTGGTTGCGGGCTATTTCTAACTCTACCCGCTGTGCCACTACATCCGCACTGTCGCTCTGCACTTTCAGGCGTGTCTGGGCTATTTTATTGCGGCCCTTTTGTAAGCTGAACTGCAAACCCTCCCGCAGGGCCTGTATTTGGTCCTGCAGTGCTTCGGTTTTGGCTCTGGTTGCAGTGGCCGCTCCTTCTTTGGCCTGTACCTGTTCGTCCAGGCGGTCGAGTAGCTGGGGGTCAAAGAACTTCTCTTTCACCTCCGACAGGCTTACAATCGTGTCGCCTTTCTGCACCAGTTGGCCTTCCTGCACATGCCAGCGCTCTATGCGGCCGGCTATGGTGCTCTGCACGGTTTGCGGACGGTCCTCTGGGTTAAGGGCTGTGAGGGTGCCGCGGGATGATATATTCTGCGTCCACGGAAGGAACAGGATCAGAATCATAAAAAGCACGATACCCGATATCCAGTAAGCCAGGGTGCGTCCGAGCCTCGGTGTGCGCACCATCTCCATTGCTTCCATGGCCCTGTGCTCCCGCGATGGGGTATAAGGATCTTTCTCTTTCATGTTTATACAGTCAGATTGGCCAGTTGCTGATAAGGTATACTGTTGCTAATCTCTTCGAAATTGCCGTTTGCCACGAGCTTACCTTCTTTTAGAAGAAGCGTCCGGTCGCAGATGGCCATCACTTCCGGATCGTTTGAAATAATTAGGAGCGTCCAGCTGAATTCCTGTGATGAGAGCATTTGAATGAGGCGTAGCTTTTCGTGCTTCTCCATGCCTCCCCAGAAATCGTCGAGGAGCAGCATTTTAGGGCGTAGCACCAGGCAGCGGGCCATGATGATCTTGCGCGACACACTGGCCGGGAGCCGGATGCTGCCACCCGTCAGTTCAGTCTGAAAGCCGTCAGGCAGTTCATGTATAAAGTCAGTCAGGCCTACGTTGTCTGTTGCCCAGATCACGTCCTCAATCGGCACATCAGGTATACCCAGCGTGATGTTCTCCAGAATAGTACCGTCAAAAACCTGCTCTTTGGATGTGTTGTCACCGATCAGGCGGCGCATGCTGTTTTTGTCGAGGTCACGCATCGAGAGGTTATTGTAAGCGACGCTGCCTTCGTAGCTCTCATACAAGCCAAGCAGCAATTGGCTAAGCGTGGACTTGCCAGACCGGTTGAAGCCCGCGATACATATCCGCTCAGAGGCCAGTACATCAAACGAAACACCGTCAATGGCATATTCTTCTACACCAGGGTAGCGGTAGCGCAGGTTCTTTACCTGTATCGATAGTCCTTGTCCTTTGTTTGGCATGGGCACACCGCGCTCTTCTTCCAGCGGCATATCGGTTACCTGTCCCAGCTTATCGAGGCTGGCAAGCATGTCATAGATCGTGTCGAGTTTGATGATGATCTTCTCCACGGCTGTCATGATAAGGATGATTACGATCTCGGAAGCCACAAACTGCCCGATGTTGATCTCCCGTTGGATAACAAGGATAGCACCCAGCACCAGCAAGCCCCCTGTAATCACGGTTTTGAAACCCACAAAGCTAAAGTACTGCGTCATCAGTACCCGGAAGTGCTGCTTGCGTGCCTTGAGGTAGCTGGTGACAAAGCCATTGGTTTTCTCGGTAGGTAGCTCTGACTGACCGCCTAGCTTGAAGGTGTTCATGGAGCGGGCCATCTCCTGAAGCCAGGCAACCAGCTTATACTTGTACTTTGACTCCGTAATACTGGTATCAACGCCGCGCGGGCTGGTGAAGTACAGGATACCGATCAGCACAATGACCAGGATCATGCCGAATACAATGAAGTAAGGATGGTAGAACGACAGCAGGATAAGTCCGAAAACGATCTGTATGGCGGAAGTCGTGAAGTCAGTCAGCAGCTTGGCCATGGACTTCTGCAACGAGACAGTATCGAAGAAGCGGTTCATCAATTCCGGAGGGTAGTAGCGGTGCAGGGCTTCAGACTGCAGGCGAGGCACGCGGTGGGCAAAGTCGAAAGCCGTACGCGCAAAAATGCGCTGCTGGATATACTCCACCAGCCACAACTGCATGATCTGCATACCACCCACAATGAGCAAGCCCAGTACGATCAGGGTGATCAGCACAACGACTGAAACCGTGATCTGACCACTCGAAATAAAAGCGATGATACTCTGAATCCCCAGCGGCAGCGAAAGACTGATAAGACCAGCCACGATCGCGTAGATGTACAGGTAGACGATCTCCCGTTTCTCTGCAGCAAGAAGCTGCCAGAAACGCTGCATCGGGGTGTAAAGTGGTTTATGTTTATACGCTTTGTTCATGTGTCTGCATTATCTTTTCTGGTCAACTGCCGCGAAAACCAGATGTTTTAAAAAAGTGGCTGTTTCTACAGGGCACCGCTGTGCACCCCTGATCTCAGTAAGCGAAGGCAGATGCTCGGCAAAGAACACTTGCTGGTGAGCTGCCTCCATGATCGTGCTGATAAGGGAATGCGGATAAGGGTAGTCTGGGTTGATATCCAGTACCATCCCGGCTATGTGGTGGCACAGGCGCTTGTACTCCAAAAAATAACCGTCCTTGTTATCATCATCCACTTCCTTGGTCAGGTATACCTTGGAGGCCTCCACTATCACGATCCTGTACAGGGCGCTCTCGTTGATGTGTGGTGTAGCAGGGTTGTCAATGCTGGAGGATGTGATCACGTCTATGGCCCGGCTCAGTCGCTCCCTGGGGTCAGCTATGTTGTTGGTGTGGAACAATACAAAGTGGTCGAGCCAGGCCCAGTGCCACGACACCAGGTATACGAGCAGCTTGTGCTTGTTCTCAAAGTAACGGTAGATGGAGGCTTCTGTAGAACCCGTCTCAGTAGCCAGCTTCCGAAACGTAAACTGCTCAAAGCCCAGTTCGTCGATCAGTCGGATGCTCTCATTGATGATACGGCGGCCAAGCTCCGTATGCTCCGGGTCGCGCACATAAGCCTTGTGTGTGAGGTTTATTTTAATGCTGCTAGTGTTCATGGATCGTTTTCATTTGTCGGGTATAGGCTGCAGTATCTGCCTAAGGTTGCATTCAGTCTCGAACTAACCTGTATTCGAGATTCAGTACTGCAAAGTTATAACAACTTTCTTTTATAATAGTAACACTATCAAAAAAGTTTATATTACTTATGATTTTATTTTGTCCTGTAGGCAGTCAATCTTCAATCAACGTATAATAGCAGGTATAGCCTTCTCTTGATATGTGTAATCTTTAAAGCCTTTCGCTATGGTCTCTATTCATGAAATTGCACCGGACGTATACCGCATTGGAGTGTATGTGCCTGATTATAACATGCAGTTCAATCATTTTCTGATTAAAGATGATGCGCCTATGTTGTATCACACAGGTATGCGCATGATGTTCCCGATGCTGAAAGAGGCTGTCGCCAGCCTGATAGATCTGAGAAAATTGCGCTGGGTGGGCTTTAGTCATTTTGAGGTGGACGAATGCGGCTCGCTCAATGACTGGCTCGAAGTGGCGCCGCATGCACAGGCAGTTTGCAGTGAGATCGGGGCAATGGTAAACATGGGCGATTTTGCCATCCGGCCAGCCAGAGGGTTAAGCAAAGCCGATGTGCTGGAGACAGGCCAGTATAGCTATCGGTTTATACCTACGCCCCATCTGCCGCACGGCTGGGATGCGGGCGTGCTGTTCGAGGAAAAGAGCAAGACCCTTTTCTGTTCCGACCTTTTCCATCAGGATGGTAACGGAACAGCGCTCACCGATCATGATATATTAGAAGAAGTGCGTGCCTCGCTTCGGGCGGGCCAATCCTCCCCGCTGCCTGACTACATGCCTTATACCCACAAAACCAAAGGGATGCTGCAGGAGTTGGCCGATCTGAAACCTACTACGCTGGCCATTATGCACGGGTCCTCTTACCGTGGTGATTGCGCTAAGGCTTTGCAGGAACTGGACGGCATTATGAAAGACGAACTGGGGCCAGGAGAGTTGGCTGGCCAGCAAGGGGAGGCTATGCCTGAGACTGGTGCCTCATTTTAGGCAGTCGCAGCAAATCAGAAAAAGAAGCCGTACCTTTGTAATTCGCTGCGGCCTTACGTAATGGTCTTAGCCTATTAGCAACACAACACCATGAAGTTCGAAGATTACCGCATATCCGACGAGATCAAGAAAAGCCTGGACAAGCTTGGTTTCCGCAAACCGACCGATATCCAGTTTAAAGCCATACCACCCATCATGAAAGGGGAAGACGTGCTGGCCATTGCCCAAACGGGTACGGGAAAGACCGCGGCCTTTGCTATACCTATACTTGACAGGTTGCAGTACGCCGTCAACCGGCGCCGCTCCGACGGAATCAAATGCGTAGTGATGGTGCCAACCCGCGAGCTGGCGGTGCAGATTACAGAGGTTTTCGAAGAGCTGGGACGACATACCCGCGTGAAGACTTTCTGCGTGTTCGGTGGCGTGGAGCAAGGACCTCAGATCGCCAAGCTCGAAGCAGGTATAGATATTCTGGTAGCCACCCCCGGCCGCCTGTTCGACCTGGTAAGCCAGGGTTACATTAGATTGGAGCGTGTGGAAGTACTGGTGCTCGACGAGGCCGATCATATGCTCGACCTAGGTTTCATCCACGACATCCGTCAGCTGATCACCAAGCTGCCCCGTAAGCGCCAGACACTGTTCTTCTCGGCAACGATCAATGAGAAGATCAAGGAACTGGCCTACTCCCTGGTGAACAAGCCCGTGCGTATCCAGATTTCTCCGAAAGATCCCGTATCCAAGAACGTGGATCACTCGGTGATGTATGTGGAGATGGACGAAAAGCGTTTCTTCCTGGAGCGAGTTGTGAAGGAAAATCCGGATAAGAAGATACTGGCCTTTGTGCGCACGCAGGTACGTGCCGAGCGTGTAGTAGCTGCTATGGAGCGTGTAGGTATAGAGGCACTGAGCATACACGGTGGCAAAGAACAAAAGGACCGCACCGACGTGATGAAGCGTTTCAAAAGAGGGGATGTCATGCTGTTGATCGCTACTGACGTGAGTGCCCGTGGTATCGATATTCCGAATGTGGACTATGTAGTGAACTACGACCTGCCCGATCAGCCTGAGAACTATGTGCACCGCGTGGGCCGTACGGGTCGAGGCACCGCCAAAGGTATAGCCGTGTCATTCTGCAGTTCCGAAGAGAAGCCGATCCTGGACGAAATTCAAACGTACCTCACCAAAGATATTAAAGTACTGCAACTCGACCCGGAAGACCGTGAAGCCACCATCGACTTCAGCCCCGAGGCCAAGTTCGACTGGAAAGCCCTGATGAAAGAAGCAGAGGAAGCAGAGTCGAAGGTGAAAGCCGCTAAATCGAAGAAAGCGAAAGCCAAAGCCAAGAAGAAGAAATAGCGAGTTATTGCTGATAAGTTAATGAAGCGTCTCAAGATGTTCCCTCTTTTTTCTTTTTGGCTTTGCGCTGTGCTTTGATGTAAGCCATCAAGTCATCCATTTCATCTGATGAAATAACCTCCTTCTTAAAGGCGGGCATAGCACCTAGTCCATTTCTGATCTGGAACCTGATCACAAATCCAGGAGCAGGCTTATCGTTTATGGCAGGTCCCAAGCCGGTTTCCCCACCCGGGTGACAAGCCTGGCAGTAAGTATTGAAAACAACCTCCCCCCTTGCAATGGCAGGCTCTGATGTAGGTACGGGTGCATAGGTGGGTTCGCCTCTTTTTGTGGTACCACAGGCTACGACGAACAGGATACTGAATAGGAGCAATAAGGTATAACGTAGTTTCATAGCTGTCTTTTATCTGTTCTGCTTACTTTCCAGATAACACCCGTCTTTTGTTGTGGGGCAGGTCCCTGCTCTGTCATTTGCATCACACCGAAGTCCACGATGTACAAGCTCTGTCCATCCGGTGAGAACTTAACGGCGATGGGTCTTTCGAGACCTCCATGTTTTAGCTTGGAGGCAGGCCCGTTTTCTTTGCCCTTGTTCACGGCGAAGTCTGTAATGTTGCCGTTACTGACGTCAACCCGCACTACTTTAAAGCCCACAGGATCCAGTACTTTCCCCACATTTGGCGCCATGTCGCCAAACTGAGCAATAAAAGCCTGGCCCTGATACCCAAAGCTCCCGTTTCTTGAAAAATCCATGCCGTTAGAGGAAGAATGCACGCCGAGTGTGGCTGTGGGCCTGGGTAGTTTGTTAGGGTGCCTGGCGAGTAAAGGTTTAGGAGCCTTTCCTCCGGGTTTCCCAAACTTTTCGCCGTCGAATGCCAGTCCGCCCGAGTAATCAGGCCAGCCGTACCAAGTGCCGGGCTGTACCTGCCAAAGATAATCGCCGGTTCCCCAAACGGGACGGCTACCTCTGTCGTCGTAGCTGTTATCGGTCACATAAAGCTTACCATCAGGGGCAAAGGCAATACCGAAAGGGTTGCGGAAACCCCATGCAACGAGCTCGGGAGTCCCACCTTCCAGTGGCACGCGCATGACCGCTCCGGAGCAAGGTACACTACCCTTGATCACCTGGCCTTCCGTAGTAGGTGAGCCATAGGGCGAGTAGGCACCTGTCACTTGTTGGCCTGGCTTATCGGGTAATGGACTCTCAGAGGTGAAGTTCTGCCCTGTCAGCGTAACATCGTCGCAAGGCACATCATGGTAATCAGGAAACCGTTTCAGCCATCCAAAATCAGCATTGTCGGTTCCCACTATACCTGCGTTTGTTGCAGTGCCCTGTCCGAAATAGATGTAGCCATCAGAGCCAACCACTAAGGCATCCGTATGATGGTCTCCAAGAGAAGGCATGCCTGCTGCTATCGTAGTGATTGAACCGTCAGGTGTTATCCGAAGAATTTTTCCGCCTTCCAATTGGCCGCCCTCTGACACATAAAAGTTTCCATTGTGAAAAGTGACCCCCGTCCAAGGACCGTTTTTCTGACCCGTCGCTATTTGTGTCAACCCGCCTCCTTGTTCCAGGCGCAGGAGCTTTGGCTCCAGAAAAACTTCACCATAAGCATAACCGGCTTCTATCACATAGGCCACGCCTTGCTCATCAAAAGTTACACTAGTAGGAAAGGTAAGTCCTGTAGCCACTGCTTCAGCTGTATAACCAGCGGGTAGTACAATGTCTGTCGCATTGACTGGCCTTGAGTCTGTTCTGATATCTCCCTGACCTCCGCCTTCAGACGATAGCATGCTATAACAACTACTCAGCCCAATAAGCATTACTAAAGGAATTGCGTAACGTTTTATCATAAATTTATGGTTATTGAATAGGATGTAACCAATTATAACGACTTGGTTTTTATAAAGTTGGAGCCTCAAATTTTGTAAATCTGAATCTTGTAATTCAGTGAAGTCGATGGGCGTCTAATACGAGAAGTGCTGGAATACAATTAAGGGTGTTTGTTCTGTCCTCCATGAAAAGAGACTAAATGGTGCACTAGTAGGAAGTGGTTGGTAGGACTACAAGCTATAATGGTGACTCTTGTAATAAATCCTGTAATAATAGTCTGATATAGTGTTGTTTACGTATAACAGGGTATAAACTATTCGTTAATGCGTAGCGGAGAGGCCGCTACTTAAACAGAAAGGAGTGTGAGAGATGAGAAGACATAGAAGAGGCTACCTTTCAGGATTATTCTTTAATACTGGAAACTACGACGTTAGATCAGAGGAGAACAACTTTGGATTTACCAGACAATTCTCTGAGGCGATTAATCAGGAAATGATGGATGATGAGCGGATTGAGATAGAGCACAAAAAAGCCGAGGAGCTAAATAAGAACCAAGCGGAGCAAAACCGGGATAACCAGGACTTGCCCAAAGCTTCATAATTAACCCCCAGAAGCGATTTTATGTATCCTACACAATTCTTATTGAAAAGGTAAGTAACAACACCCAATAACATCAACATCAAACTTAACAGAAGAGCCGGGCCCCGATCAGGACCCGGCTCTTCTTTTGTTAGCAACTATACCTTACCTGTAGAAAGCCGTTTCGATATAGCTTATTCTCAGTTGGAATTAGTTTTAGTTTGTGTTCCTGCGTCTCCTCCGAAAAGAGCGGGATGCCCTTGCCCAATATAATAGGTATATAAGTCAGAATGATTTCATCCAGCAGGCCAGCATTTAGGAGGGTGGCATTAAGCTGTCCGCCACCAATAAGCCAGATATCCTTGCCGGGTTGTTCTTTCAGTTGTTCTATGAAGTCCACTACGCCTTCCTTTACAAAAGAAACATGCTCCGTGTCTTCCTGTTCGGAGCGACTGAATACATAGTTTTTTAAGTCAGGGTAGGGGAAGGGCATGTCGAAACCCATGACCTCCTTATAAGTATTGTGCCCCATGAGAGTAGTATCAATGGTCTGCAGGAAAGCAGTATAGCCAAAGTCCTCGTCTGGAATGTTGTATTTCTTGTCGTGGAGCCAGTCGATATTCCCGTCAGGGCGGGCTATAAACCCATCGGTACTAGCCGCAATGTATAGGATGATCTTTCTCATAGCGCTATAAATACGTAAAGCCAGCCTCCAGGTATAGCAATTGACGTATTATAATATTATAGAACAGCGCTTTTTACACGATGCTGCTCACCCGCACAGCCGTTATAGCCAAGCGCTTGGTTGATGGGGCAATAGCGCAGCATACCTGTAACAATAGGTATAACCCCCACAGCGGATAGGGCTTTAATATTATAATATGCTCCTACACCAATAATAGCAAGGCCTGCTAATACACGCAGTTTCTGCTCTGTCAATCCTACATTACATTCCATCCTTCTGTCTCCTTAGTCTTGTTGATATTAAATTCCTTTCAGTATCATACGTGTTAAAAGCGGGGTGATGTTATAATTTGAATACATAAAAATTTGCACATGCACGATATAAACTATACCTTATAGGTGTAATGCAAAGGATGAACCCAAATAGTGCCGTGTATGCAGCCCGCCATGCAGTTCCTGAGGCTTGCTGCTGGATACTAGGCCTGCTTTTACTTGCTTGTATGGATCCTGCCGGAAAGCATTTGTTTAGCCTGTGTCCTATAAGCTGGGTTTGGGAGGGAGGATGTCCGGGTTGTGGGCTGGGACACAGTATTGCTTATTTGTTCAGGGGAGACCTCGCGTCTTCCTGGCAGTCACATCCTTTGGGAGCACCTGCACTTCTCATGCTCTGCTGGCGAATAGCAGAGTTGTTGACCCGATCTCGCAACTTATACCTCCATCATTCTAAACTATAAACTATGGCCAATGTATTTAACCTGATGCCTGAGCTCGAGCCTGATGAGATGGCTTATGTACAGGGATTGCTGAACGCGATGTCGGACCACGAAGCACAACAGTTTGTGTCAGTATACAGAGCCCGCAGGCGCGAACCGTTGCTTGTTCTCATCACAGCTGTTATTGGTTTCTTTGGTGTTGCCGGTGTGCATCGTTTTGTGCTCGGACATATTGGGTTTGGGTTGCTTTACCTGTTCACCGCTGGCCTGTGCTTTATCGGTACTATCGTTGACGTGATCAATTATAAGCGACTGGCATTTGAGTATAATATTAAGGAAGCCCAACAGGCACATGCCATTGTAATGGCTCAGTCAGGTGCCTACGGTGGGCACAGCGATTATGGCATATAGCCCTTGTTACAGATGCAGCCTTTGCTTTTATAACACCTTGTGTATTTAGAGATGCATACAGCGCATCTTTTTTTGCAATCCTGTTCTCCTGTCAGGCGTTGCGGTGTATTAGATATATTTCAAAAAAATATATATTTTCTTAAATGATGTGGCCTTCAACGCATTATAAGCGGTGTTTTATGGCTTTCATCATATCTAGAGGGTTTCAAAAGGGCAGAAAAAAATATTACGAAGAATCTGTGTTAAGGTTTTGTTAAATGTTTTTAATGCCTATATTTGGAGATAAAACTATTCTATTATCTAATCTATTTTCAACAACCTAACAAAACAAGTGTAGTTTATGAAGAAAGTATTACTACTTAACTTCTTGTTTTTGTTTGCGCTTTTGGGTCAAGTAACAGCCCAAAGTCGGACAATAACAGGTAAAGTTACTGGGGCAGGGGACGGAGCACCTCTACCAGGTGTGTCTGTAGTTGTAAAAGGTACCACTACTGGTACTGCTACTAATGCAGATGGTTCATTCAGTGTAAACGTACCAGATAATGCGAACACATTGGTGTTCCGTTATATCGGATACGTGGCAAAAGAGGTGGCGATTGGCGCAAATACTTCTATCAACGTGGCATTAGATATTGATAGCCAGCAGCTGTCAGAGGTTGTGATCCAGGTGCCTTACGGTACTATTGCGAAAACAGCCTTTACTGGTGCTGAGTCAACTATCACGACTAAAGCGATCGAGAGACAGCAGGTAACATCTGTTACACGTGTACTTGAAGGCCTGGTGCCAGGTATCCAAACTACCAACGGTGGTGGTGCTCCTGGTTCAAACGCATCTGTGCGTGTTCGTGGTATAGGTTCTATCTACTCAAGCAGTGAGCCGCTTTATGTGGTAGACGGTGTTCCTTTCAGCGGTACGCTCCAGTCTATTTCAACTGACGACATCGCGTCTGTAACAGTATTGAAAGATGCAGCCGCATCTTCTCTTTATGGTTCACGCGCTGCTAACGGTGTGATCATGATCACAACTAAAAGAGGTAAAACTGGCAAGCCTAGCATCGCCGTTAACCTGAGAAGAGGTATTTCTGATCGTGCTATTAAAGAGTACGAGCGTGTAAACGAGCAGGAGTACTATGAATTGATGTGGGAAGCAATGCGTAATGCAAAGCTTGGTGGAGCGCCTACTGCTGGCAAAGATATAGCTGGTGCTAACCAGTTTGCTTCTGATAATATTGCAGGTGGTAACGGTCTTGTTTACAACCCATTCAACGTTCCTGGTAATCAGGTAATTGATCCGGCTACTGGTCGTCTGAACCCAGCTGCTCGTTTGCTTTACAGCGATTCTTGGGCTGATGAATTGTTCCAGCAGTCTAACCGTACTGACCTAAATATGAACGTGTCTGGCGGTGCTGAGAAGAGCGATTACTATCTGTCAGTTGGTTATATCAAAGAAGAAGGTATTGCTAAATTCTCAGGTTATGACCGTGTGAATGCGCGTGCAAGCATCAATACACAGGTAACTGATTGGTTAAAATCAGGTATCAACATTGCTGGTAACATGTCTGAGAACCAGGGTAACTATGCTACTGGTACTGCTACATCAAACCCATTCTACTACTCTCGCTACATGGGTCCTATTTACCCAGTATGGCAGCGTGATGGCGAAGGTAACTTCGTAACAGATCCTATCCGTGGTGGTAATGCTCTTGATTGGGGTAATGCTAGCCAAATGGGTGCCAGACCATATGCTCCTAACTCTAACCTGCTTGGTACACTGGCTCTTGACGAAAGATCTATGAGAAGAAGCGAGGCAACTGTAAATACATTTGCTGAGGTTAAGTTCCTAGAGGACTTTACTTTCAAGACAACTTTCGGTGGTAACTACTATAACGGTTTCGGTACTACTTTCCAGAACTCACAGTTTGGTGATGCGCAGAACGTAAGTGGTCGTTCAACTAAGTCTGACAGAAGAACTACATCTTACACGTTCAACCAAGTATTAACTTGGAACAAGCAATTCGGTAACCATAGCCTGCGTGCATTGGCCGGTCACGAAAACTATGATTGGGAGAGTAGAAACGTGTCTTCTACTAAAACTGGCTTTGCCTTCCCTGGTACAAACGAGCTTGCTTCTGCAGCGACTTTGACTGATGGTACTTCAGATTTTGAAGATCACAAAATCGAGTCATACTTTACTCAGTTAAACTATAGCCTTTCTGATAAATACCTGGCTTCTGCCAGCTTCAGAAGAGACGGATCTTCAAGATTCTATAGAGATACACGTTGGGGTAACTTCTTCTCTGTTGGTGCAGGCTGGAGAATTTCAGAAGAAGACTTCTTCAACGCTGAGTGGGTTGATGAATTGAAACTGAGAGGTAGCTACGGTGAGCAGGGTAACGAAAATACCTTGAACTTAGATGGAACGCAGAACTATTATGCTTGGCAAGGACTTTACTCACTGGGCTGGAACAACGTGAATGCTCCAGGTGCACTAGTAACTTCGCTTCCAGCAATGGATCTGCAGTGGGAATCTAATGCCAACTTTAACATTGGTGCTGACTTTAAGTTCTTCAATAAGGTAGAAGGTACTGTTGAATACTTCGAGCGTATCTCTAATAACCTATTATTCCTTATTCCACTTCCTTACTCTACAGGTGGCCTAGGTAAGTGGGAAAACATTGGTACGATGAAGAACAATGGTTGGGAGTTACAGTTAGGCTACAATGCTATCTCTACTGGTGATTTCGACTGGAGAGTAGACCTTAACCTAACTAGCTACACCAATAAGATTACAAAAATGCCAAATGGTGATCCTATAATCAGTGGTACAAAGCGTTATGCTGAAGGTAAGAACATTTATGAATTCTGGTTGCGTGAGTATTATGGTGTAGATCCTAACAATGGTGATGCCCTGTACCGTACAGACAATACATTGTACAAAGCAAACAATCCAGCTTACCAGATCATCGGTCAGGATACAGTGACGAACAACATCAACAACGCCACTTATGCTTACCATGGTTCTGCGATCCCTGATCTAATGGGCGGTTTCTCAAACTCGTTCCGCTACAAAGGCTTTGACCTTGCAGTATTGCTGACATACCAGGTTGGTGGAAAGTTCTACGACAGCAACTACTCTGGCCTAATGCACAGAGGTACCTATGGTACACACTTCAGCAAAGACATGTTGAACCGTTGGACTCCAGAGAATACAGACACAGACGTGCCTAGACTGCAGCAAGGTTTAGCTACTCAGGATGGTGCTTCTACAAGATGGTTATTCGACGCATCTTACCTGAACATCAAGAATATCAACTTAGGCTATACACTGCCTAACACGTTGACTTCAAGAGTAGGTGTAAATAACATGCGTGCATTCTTAGCTGTTGACAATGCCAAAATCTTCACAAAGAACGAAGGTATGGACCCACAGCGTAGCTTCAATGGTACATCAGACTTCACTTATCCAGTGATGCGTACCTTCACGCTTGGTCTAAACGCTAACTTTTAATTAGGAATATTATTAGTATGAAAAATATAGTTAAAAAACTAGCTCCGCTGGCACTGGCTGTTTTAGTGCTGACGGGTTGCGAGAAAGAGTACTTGGAGACAACTCCTAAGTCTCAGGTGCCAAATGATTTGGTGTTTGCTTCTACAGAGGGAGCTACTGTAGCATTGAACGGTATTTACCGTTCAATGTGGACATCAATGGATGGTAGCCACGGACACTTCGGTCAGAAGTCTTATGACTTGACTATGGACATGATGGGTAACGACGTAATTACGCCTGTGCGTGGTTACGGTTGGTTTGTAGCAGAGTATAACCACTCTGCTTACGGAACTGCTACACAAACATCACGTTCTGGAGGTACCTGGAGATACTACTATAGAACCATTAACAATGCTAACCTGATCATCGCTAATGTTGATGGAGCAACAGGGACACAAGCTCGTAGAGATTATATAAAGGGTAATGCTCTTTTCCTGAGAGCTCACTCTTATTTCTACCTGGTTAACTTGTTCCAGCATACTTACAAGGGCAACGAGAACGCTCCAGGTGTGCCGGTTTACACAGAGCCAACTACAGAAGGTAAAGGCCGCGGTACTGTACAAGAAGTATACAACCAGATCATTGCTGACCTTGATGCTGCTGAAGCATTGTTGGAAGGCAAAACGAAAGATCACGTATCTCACATCAACCAAAAGACTGTTAAAGGTCTTCAGGCTCGTGTAGCTTTGCAGATGGAGAACTGGGAAAGAGCTCGCCAGAAAGCTAACGAAGCTCGTCAGGGTTATACCCTGATGAACGCAGCTACTTACAAAGCTGGTTTTGGTACTGCTAACAGTGAATGGATGTGGGGTCTTCAGATTCCTAACGACCAATCTACTATATATGCTTCTTTCTTCTCGCATATGGCTAACACTGCTGCTGGTTATGCCGGTCTTGGTAGCCAAAAGCTTGTAACTAGAGAGCTTTATGAGAAAATGGCCGCTACTGACGTTCGTAAGGAAGTTATTCAGGCTCCTACCGCCGATAACAAAGGTACTTACTACAACTACAGCTCGCTGAAGTTTAAACTGCCAGGTGCAGGTTCTTGGGCTGCTGACTATGTGTTGATGAGAGCTTCTGAAATGTTCCTGATCGAGGCTGAGGCGCTTGCAAGACTTAACAGAGGTGCTGAAGCCGTAACTGTACTGGAGACACTTGTTAAAGCAAGAGATCCTCAGTACGTAGCTCCAGCTACTGAAGGCCAAGCTCTGATCGAAGAGATTCTGATCCAAAGAAGAATCGAACTTTGGGGTGAAGGTTTCTCAATCCTGGATCTGAAGCGTCTGAACAGACCAGTTAAGAGAATCACTGGTACTGCACCTAACGGTGAGCACGTTGAAGCGCTTATCCTGGTAAAAGAGCGTTCTATCACGGATCCACAGATCCTGTTCAGAATCCCTCAGGACGAGATCAACAACAACAAAGCACTGTCTGCTGGTGATCAGAATCCATAACAGATTCCTCAATAGGTAGAATCTAACAATAGACCGCCCCTTGCTATGCAGGGGGCGGTTTTTTTGTAACTATTATTGAAAGAGCCAAAGGTATAAATGAATGATAATTGCTAACTTATAGGTCAGAATAACTGATCAAATGTTTTCATGAAAAGATCTTACACCTATACAGTAGTTGGTGCCGCATGTTTCCTGTCCGGAGCATTTGTAATGAAGGTAGCCGATGATAAAATCACAGTAGATGTGCTTAGAAATGCACAGCAAATGATTGGGCTGAAATTTTCTGATGCGCAGCTTGACTCTGCCACGGCAAATGTGGCAGACTTTAGAAGCAGCTACCAGCGCATCAGAGAGCAGCCTTTAACGAATGATGTATCGCCTGCGCTGCAGTTCAACCCAGTGCCTGTAGGATTTGAGTTTGAGCAGAAACGGGAGAAGTTTGAGGTCGAGCGCATAAAAGGGATAAAACTGCCAGCCAATAAAGAAGAGCTCGCTTTTTATTCTGTACCGCAACTCGCAGAATTAGTGCGTACAAAACAGATCAGCTCTGAAGAACTTACCAAATTCTTTCTGGGGAGACTAAAGCAGCACGGACCTACTCTGCAATGTGTAACTAGCCTGACGGAGGAGCTTGCCTTGGAGCAGGCACGACGAGCTGACCAGGAGATCAAAGCCGGCAAATACAAAGGCATGCTGCACGGTATCCCTTATGGCGTAAAGGATCTGTTAGCAACCAAAAGATACAAAACTACCTGGGGCTCCGTTCCATACAAAGACCAGCAACTAAACCTGGATGCGACCGTCGTAGAACGACTGGAGCTGGCAGGTGCCGTACTGGTTGCCAAACTGACACTCGGGGAACTTGCCATGGGTGATGTGTGGTATGGCGGCAAAACCAAGTCACCCTGGGATTTGACCAAAGGCTCCAGTGGTTCCTCTGCCGGATCAGCCGCAGCAGTAGCAGCTGGATTGCTACCGTTTGCCATCGGAACAGAGACGTTAGGCTCTATAGTGTCACCTTCAACCGCGTGTGGTACTACTGGCCTTCGACCTACATTTGGGCGGGTAAGCAGGCATGGGGCCATGGCACTGAGCTGGTCGATGGATAAGATTGGACCTATTGGCCGATCAGCCGAAGACTGTGCCATTGTATTCAATGCCATTTACGGTCCAGATGGAAAGGACTTGACCATTGTGGATGCTCCTTTCAATTACAATAAGAACATTGACGTGCGCAAGTTGCGGGTAGGCTATCTGCAGAAAGACTTTGAACGGGAATATCCTTTCAAAGAGAATGATAAAGCAACGCTCGAAGCTCTTAAGAAAGCAGGTATAGAACTGGTGCCAATCGAGTTGCCCAACCTACCGGCGCGTGATCTAACGATGACCATTTCAGTAGAAGGAGCAGCCGCTTTCGATGAGTTAACACGTAGCGGCCGTGATAGTAGCATGGTGCAGCAACACAAGAACGCTTGGCCCAATATATTCCGGGCAGGGCGGTTCGTAACCGCCGTGGAGTACCTGCAGGCCCAGCGGGTACGCTCCCTGATTATACAGCAAATGCACGAGAAACTGAAAGGGATAGACGTATACCTGAGTCCATCTTATGCAGGAAGTAACCTGGTGATGACAAACCTAAGTGGTCATCCCTGTGTAGTGCTTCCGAATGGTTTCCAGAAAAACGGCATGCCAACTACGATCACCTTTATGGGGCAGCTCTACGGAGAAGCCAAAGTGTTGGCATTGGCCAAACTGTACCAGGACCTGACAAACTTTGATGAGCAGCATCCTCCCATGGCGCTCAGCACTTCTAAATAAGTTGAACAGTTCCCAGAATGCAGTAAGGCTAAAGTTCTGATTTGGTAAGTTTAGCTTTAATAGCTTAAATTTATCTCAAACAACAATCTAATCTAAACAAAACATCTATTATGCTTTTTAAGAAGAAAGCCATACTCCTGATGTCGTGGCTGGTGCTGGCAGGCGGTGCTACGCAGGCGCAGGAAAATAGTAGCAAGCTGAGTGTGGAGAAGATCATGCGCGATCCAACCTGGATCGGTACTTCTCCCAGCAATGTATTCTGGTCAGAGGACGGCAAAAAAATCTATTTCAGCTGGAATCCAGATGCTAATCGCAGGGATTCCCTTTACAGTGTATCAGCTAACGGCAGCAACCTGAAGAAGGTAAACGCCCAGGAACGCCGTGCCCTGCCTGGCACCTGGAACGCCCGTTATAACAGAGCGAAAACCCAGAAGGTATACGAGAAGAACGGTGACCTGTACCTGCTCGATATCAAGAGTGGCAAAACCCAGCAAATCACCAATACGGTAGAGCGTGAGAATAGCCCGTCGTTTAGCCATGACGAAAAAAAGGTAGCGTTCGTGAAAGACGGCAACCTATACCTATGGACGATTGCCAACGGCCAACTGGCACAACTGACTGACTTCAAAAAAGGGAATAAACCAGGAGAGGAAGGCAAAAACCCACAGCGTGATTGGTTGAAAGAACAGCAGCTTGCTTTGCTACAGATTGTGCGCGATCGTGAGGCGGACAAAGAAGCGGCCACAAAGCAACAGAAAGCGGACAGCCCGGCCCGACCAAAGGAGATTTACATAGGCGATAAGTCGGTTGACAACATTGTGCTAAGTCCCGATGAGCGCTATATCAGTTACCGCATGGCTACAAGGCCTAAAAATGCCAAAGTAGCCATAGTGCCTGATTTTGTAACTTCATCAGGCTATACAGAAGATATCAACACCCGCACGAAAGTAGGGGACGCTCAAGCTACATTTGAGTCGTATGTGTACGACATCAGACGCGACACTACCTATGCGCTGCAAGTAGGCGGCATAGAAGGTATAAACGACCAGCCAGCCTATATCCGCGATCGCGACACGAAGGCAAGTACGGCTAAAGAACCGGCTACGAAGACTACTAAAGCAGAAGCACGTGCTGTGACAATGTTCGGGCCTGTATGGTCAGACAATGGCAAGCACGCTGTCATGGTAGCCCGCGCAGCTGACAACAAGGATCGTTGGATACTAAAGCTGGACCCGGCCACAGGAAAGCTAAGCACTCTTGATCGCCAGCGCGACGAGGCTTGGATCAGTGGACCAGGTATAGGGTATGGTACAGGAGATATCGGCTTTATGCCAGACAACGAACAGGTATGGTTCCAGTCAGAGGAAAGCGGATATTCACACCTCTATACTGTAAACCTGAACACCGGCAATAAAAAGGCGCTGACAAGCGGCAAATTTGAGGTTTCCGGGCCTCAGATATCCAATGATAAAAAGAACTGGTATTTCACAGCCAACAAAATTCACCCAGGCGAGAAGCATTTTTACAGAATGCCGATCAATGGAGGAGAGATGACCCAGCTGACAGCTGGCACAGGTGCACATGAAGTAACCCTATCACCGGACGAGAAGAACCTGGCTATACGCTACTCATATAGCAACAAGCCTTGGGAGCTCTTTGTACAGGATAATAAAAAAGGGGCTAAGCCGCGTCAGGTTACTCAATCGCTCACGGATGAGTTTAAATCTTATAACTGGCGTGAACCAGAGGTGATCAGTTTTAAGGCGAAAGATGGAGAGGACGTGTATGCTAGACTTTATCGTCCGGAAAAAGCCGTGGCAAACGGGCCTGCTGTGGTCTTTGTACACGGTGCCGGTTATCTGCAGAATGCTCACAAATGGTGGAGCTCCTATTTCAGAGAGTATATGTTCCACAATTTCCTGGCCGATAACGGCTATACCGTACTGGATATTGACTACCGTGGCAGCGCCGGCTACGGCCGTGATGTGCGTACGGGCATCTACCAGTTTATGGGTGGTAAGGACCTAAGCGATCATGTGGATGGTGCTAAGCTGCTTGTCGATAAGTATAATGTAGATCCGAAGCGTATAGGCATCTATGGCGGCTCTTATGGCGGTTTCATTACCTTAATGGCCATGTTTACCGAACCTGATGTGTTTGCAGCTGGCGCAGCGTTGCGATCTGTAACGGACTGGGCGCATTATAACCATGGCTATACCTCTAACATCCTGAACGTGCCACAGCTTGATAGCCTTGCCTACGCTAAGAGCTCACCGATCTATTACGCGGAGGGTCTTAAGGGAGCACTCCTGATTTGCCACGGCATGGTGGATACGAATGTGCATTTCCAGGATGTAGTGCGCCTGACCCAGCGTCTGATCGAGTTAGGTAAAGACAATTGGGAACTGGCAGTATACCCTGTAGAGGACCACGGCTTCACAGAGCCAGCCAGCTGGACTGATGAATACAAGCGTATCTACAAACTATTTGAAGAGAACCTCAAGAAGTAACTTGTCGATGAACAATAAAAAAAGCGCAGGGCAATCGTTGCCCTGCGCTTTTTTCATGCCCGTACCTATAGGTATTGGGGACAGTTATTACTAAAAGGTATAGCTCAGATTAGCACCTTGCGAGGCAGTGCCAGCGAAGGTGGGGATGATGGTGGGACTCAGAGAGAATCCACTCGTGTTGGACTTCTTATGTAATTGTGGCACGACAATACCGACAGCCGCCCCCACTGCATATCCCAGTAGGTTATCGCTTAGGAAGTGCTTACCAGCTCTCAGTCGCAAGTAACCTACAGCTGCAGGTACTGTTGCGGCGCCAAGCCACACATAAGTACGGGCAGGAGAGTCTGGGTTGAAGTCATGGAACACCTTGGCAAAGAAAAACGAAGCCGCGGCAGCCGCTGTGGTGTGGCCAGCATAAAATGAGTTGCGGGCATTAGCGCGCATTTTCTCATCCATCTCTACGTCCGGACTATACACAAGTGGTCTGGTACGCGGGTTAAAGGCACTTGTCATTGTGAACAGGGCACCCGTCACAGCCATGGTCTGCACATAAAGCCCAAATACCTGGCCGGCGTTGCTGCGCACATCCTCGTTTAGAGCTAAAATGAAAGGCAGTGCAAAAGAGCCGTAAAAAGGAATGTCACTGATTTTCTTAGCCTGTTCGGAGTCATAACCCGCAGAGAAGCGATCGAAGCTGTTTACCTGGCTTCTGTTCAGGTTAGCAATTTGCTCTTCTGTAAGACCGTCCTTATCCTGCATACGGGTAAGACCATAGTAACTAAGGCCCATTCCGGCAACCGTAATAGGTGCGTCTATTGCAAATTTAGTTTTGTAGGGAGAGTCGCTTTGAGCCTGGCTGACTTGCATTGTCATAACCAGACACCATATCATTAGAATATACTTTTTCATCATTGAGTCTTAAATGTGCAATTTTAATGATTGAAACGATGCTATATATAAAAGGTTTTGTATAGAAAATTTTTAGTTCTAATGGTCTAAGGCTATACTTTGCCTATCAGGGGCTTTGCTGTAGATCAGCTAGTTTTTATTTGTTAGATACAATTTTGTTGAGTGATTGTTTAGCAAAGCAGATAGATTTTAAATGCAAGTAAACCTAGCGTAAATGATCGTTTTTATTGTGGTGGAATTGCCGTAGCTTTGCAAACGCTGTCGTTACCGGCAGTTGGTTTATACTTTGTACCTAAACCCACTATTGAAATGCCATATTTGTTCACCTCCGAGTCTGTATCAGAAGGACACCCGGATAAAGTAGCGGATCAGATATCTGATGCCCTCCTAGATGAATTTTTAAAGCAGGACCCACAGTCTAAGGTGGCTTGCGAGACGCTGGTAACAACAGGACTTGTTGTACTGAGCGGAGAAGTGAAGACTGAAGCGTACGTAGATGTGCAGAAGGTCGCCCGTGAAGTGATTAAGCGTATAGGTTATACCAAATCAGAATATATGTTCGATGCCGACGCCTGTGGTGTGATTTCGGCTATACACGAACAGTCTCCGGACATTAACCAAGGGGTAGAGCGTACCAATCCTGAAGATCAGGGCGCTGGTGACCAGGGTATGATGTTCGGCTATGCCACCAGCGAGACGGACAACTATATGCCTTTAGCGCTGAGCATTTCGCATTTGCTGCTAGAAGAACTTTCCGCTATCCGCAAGGAAGGTAAGGAAATGACATACCTGCGTCCGGATGCCAAGTCACAGGTAACCATTCGCTACAGCGACAACCACGTACCAGAGAAAATCGATACGATCGTGATCTCAACCCAACACGATGAGTTCGTGTTACCGGAAACAGACAGCAACGAAGCAAAGCTGTCTGCCGAGAAGCAGATGGTCGCTCAGATCAAGGCTGACGTAGATAGCATCCTGATCCCACGTGTGCTGAAGCAACTGCCGGAGCGCATTCAGAAGCTATTCAACAACGAGATCACTTACCACATCAACCCAACGGGCAAGTTCGTGATCGGTGGCCCGCACGGCGACACGGGACTGACAGGCCGTAAAATCATTGTAGACACTTACGGTGGCAAAGGTGCACACGGTGGTGGTGCATTCTCTGGTAAGGATTCCTCTAAAGTAGACCGTTCTGCCGCTTATGCAGCGCGCCACATCGCCAAGAACCTGGTGGCTGCCGGTGTAGCAGATCAGGCATTAGTGCAGGTAGCGTACGCTATTGGTGTTGCTAAGCCAGTAGGCCTTTATGTAACCACTTATGGTTCTACCAAAGTAAAAGACACTAACGGAAACGTGATGAGCGATGGTGAGATTGCTGAGAAGGTGAACAAGCTGTTTGATATGCGTCCTTACGCGATTGTGCAGCGTTTTGGCCTGCAGAACCCAATTTTCTCTGAAACGGCTGCTTATGGTCACATGGGCAGAACACCAGGCAAGAAGACGATTGAAGTTTCTGTGAACGGCCAGAAAGAAGTAAGAGAGTTCGAAACTTTCACTTGGGAGAAGCTGGACTATGTAGACAAGATCAAGGCAGAGTTTGGTTTGTAACCAATTTATACCTTGCGTCATAAAAAAGACCTGCTGATTGCTCAGCAGGTCTTTTTGTTTTATACCTGTGTCAGGTACAGCGGGAATCAGTTTGGCTTAATGGTGTGCCAGTTGTTTCTCCTTGAATTTTTTTAGTTGTCTGCGCATTGCGTCAACAGCTGCATCAGCGGCGGCTTCAAAGGATGGAGCGTCTTCTTTTGAAAACAGGGTGGAGCCTGGCACAAATAATTTAATCTCTACTGTCTTATTAGCTGTTCCGTCGTTGTTGTTATGTTTAAGAAACACCTCGCCTTCTACAATGCGGTCGTAGAATGTTTCCAGTTTGTCTACTTTCTGCTGGATGAAATCGGTTAGCTGTCTGTCAGCCTCGAAGTGGATGGAATGCATCTGTAGCTTCATAATCGTAACATTTTATGGTTAAACTTTATGCTTTTGGATGAGCCTTCTCGAAAATCGATTTGAGCTTCTCTATTGAATTGTGGGTATACACCTGTGTTGCAGCCAGGCTGGCATGCCCTAGCAGGTCTTTGATGGCATTAAGGTCTGCGCCATTGTTGAGCAGGTGGGTAGCGAAGGAGTGTCGCAGCACATGCGGGCTGTTATGTTCGGAGGTGGTAACCAAGCTGATGTACTTTTTAGCGACACGATAAACGAACTTCGGATAGAGAGGTCGTTCTTTATTAGTAACGAGTAGCCTTTCCGAATTGTTATTGCCAAATTCGCTTTTCTTGTGCTCTGAATACTGCCTGATAGAATGCACCAGTGTATCGTTCAGCGGGATGATGCGCACCTTGTTTCCTTTGCCCAGTACACGCACCGTTTTGGCATGAAGGTCCACGTCTTCAGGCGCTATCCCGATCAGTTCGGCCAGTCGCATACCTGTGCCATACAGGAACTCGAGTATCAGGCGGTCGCGCTGTCCTTCGAAGTTGTCTTCAAAGGTAAAGCTGTCCAGAAAGCTGTTGAAGGGCTCCTCTGGTACAAAGGCAGGTAATTTCTTAGAAACTTTGGGAGCCTTGATGCGCAGCATCGGGTTGGCGCTGATGCGCTGTTGGCTCAATAAGAATTTGTAGTAGGAGCGGAGGCAGGCGATCTTCCGGTTAACGGAACGAGCCTCCAGGTTTTTGTGCACAAGGGTCAGGATCCAGGACCGTATGATGGAATGGTCCGCCTCAGCGGGATCGGTGATCTGGTAGGTGTCCTGCAGGTACTGCGCGAACTGTCCCAGATCAGTGTGGTAAGAGGTAAGGGTGTGCGGACTGTACCGCTTCTCGTACTCGAGATACTTAAAAAATAATTCCATACATTGGTATACCTGATGTGTTCCTCAGATATACTAATGTATGGAAAAATAAAATATCTTTAAAGAAAGACTAGTAATTATCGTTCGCGAAAAGCTGCTGCTTGTACTTCGCTCTTTCTTTTTGCTTTCTCTTAGAAACAGATGGTTTCTCGAAGAAAGTTCTAGATCTCAGTTCTTTCAGAACACCAGTTCTCTCGAATTTCTTCTTAAATCTCTTAAGGGCACGGTCTACAGACTCGTTATCTTTTACGTTTACAATAATCATATTTTTGCTTTCTTCTTCTGATATTTAGGGATGCAAATTTACTTAATGTTTTGCTTAAAAATCAATAGTTTGATGAAAATAATTCCGCAAACCATTGAAAAAAAGATGCCTATAGTGGAGAAACCGACCTATAGGCATCTTTAAAATGCTTTTCAGCGTCTCTTTATTTTAGGATAGCTCTAGAGATAACAAGCTTCTGTATCTCACTTGTTCCCTCACCGATCGTGCAAAGTTTGGCATCGCGGTAGTACTTCTCAGCCGGGTAGTCTTTTGTGAAGCCGTAGCCACCAAAGATCTGCACACCTTCGTTTGCCACTCTCACCGATACTTCAGAAGCATACAATTTCGCCATGGCAGACTCCTTGTTCACGTTCAGGCCACGGTTCTTCATGTCTGCTGCCTGGTAAGTGAGGAGTGCCGCAGCTTCGATCTCCGTAGCCATGTCGGCCAGTTTGAAAGAAATGCCCTGGAAGCTGGAGATCGGCTTGTTGAACTGGCTGCGCTCCTGTGAGTAAGCCAATGCGGCATCAAATGCTCCTTGTGCTATACCTAGTGATAGGGCTGCAATCGAGATGCGTCCGCCGTCCAGCACTTTCATTGCCTGAATGAAGCCTTCGCCTACATTGCCCAGCATCTGGTCCTTGTGCACACGGCAGTCTTCAAAGATCAACTCTGTGGTCTCAGAGGCACGCATACCTAGCTTGTCTTCCTTGCGTCCTGCGCTGAAGCCCGGAGTGCCTTTCTCGATGATGAAAGCCGTCATGCCATGGGAGTCACCTACTTCGCCAGTGCGTACGATCACAACAGCTACGTTGCCGCTCTTGCCGTGTGTGATGAAGTTCTTGGCCCCGTTGATTACCCAGTGGTCGCCATCCTGCACCGCTACGGTACGCATGTTGCCGGCATCGGAACCTGTGTTTGGCTCTGTCAGGCCCCAGGCACCGATCCACTCGGCAGTAGCTAATTTTGGAAGGTACTGCTTCTTTTGTGCTTCGTTGCCGAATTGCAGGATATGGCCAGTGCAAAGGGAGTTGTGCGCCGCCATGGATAAGCCAATAGAGCCGTCGATCTTGGAAAGCTCCGCAATAGCCGTTACATATTCCAGGTAGCCAAAGCCAGAGCCGCCGTACTCAGTTGGTACCAACACGCCCATCAGGCCCAGTTCGCCCAGCTTCTTGAATACCTCTACCGGAAATTCCTGACTTTCGTCCCACTCCATCATTTTTGGTTTGATGTGTTTGGCTCCAAAGTCCCGAATCATCTCGGCGATCATGCGCTGGTTTTCTGTGTAGTTAAATTCCATTTAAGTTTAGTTGTTAAAGAGTCGCGTGTATTAAACTGATAAATGAATAAAGGGTTTACAAAGCTAACTAAATAAGCCTGATTGGCAAATTCGGAGTTTTAGTTTGATTTAGTCGATGTATGTGCTTACACACAATGACAACAGTCAGTTGCACATAAAAGACAGACCGCTTCAGGTTTTATACCATCACCTTATATTAAACCCAAACGGACTCCGTTTATTTTGATAGCGTATAATAATTGCGTTATTTTGATGTTGCGTTGCCGTGTTTGGCAACGTTTGTGTTTTGTGCCGTGTACATACGGTTGAATTGAGCAAATGATAAAATTTTTCCAGAATCTGTTTGGCAAGGAGGAGGTGCAGGTCGAGTCGCTGGGTATACTTGGCGTGGACATGCACTCGCACATACTGCCAGGTATAGACGACGGCGCCGCTACGCTGGAGCAGTCGCTGGAACTGGTGCGTGGCATGAAGGAGATGGGCTATCGCAAGCTGATCATGACACCCCACATCATGAGCGACTTCTACCGCAACACGCCAGAGATCATACGCACGCAGTTGAAAGTGCTGCAAGATGCCGTAACGGCTGAAGGGAT
The DNA here is from genome assembly GCF_058932845.1 of Pontibacter sp. LHS2. Taxonomy (NCBI): domain Bacteria; kingdom Pseudomonadati; phylum Bacteroidota; class Cytophagia; order Cytophagales; family Hymenobacteraceae; genus Pontibacter; species Pontibacter sp. LHS2. Next base: position 754,870 of record NZ_JBZYWG010000003.1, on the reverse strand, counting down.
AGAGATGGAACTGGCCTGTGCCGCCGAGCACTACCTGGACGAAGCGCTTTTGCAGAAGCTGGAGGACAATGAGGAATTGCTCACCTTTGGGGATAAGTATTTACTGTTTGAGACTTCTTTCCTGAACGAGCCGCTTAACCTGCGCGAAGCCATTTTCCGGATGCAGTCCCTGGGCTATAAGCCGGTGCTGGCCCATCCGGAGCGCTATACCTATTTCTATGGCAAGTTTGATGACCTAGTAGGCTTGCGTGAGCAAGGTGTGCTGTTGCAGCCAAACCTCAATTCACTCACAGGCTATTACTCGCCGGGCGCCAAAATGGTCATCGAGAAACTTATTGACGCCGGCTTGGTTGATTTTCTAGGCTCTGATGCACATAGCCTGAAGCACATTGCTAACTTGCAGAAAGTGCTTTGCTCGAAGTATCTGGCGAAAGCCCTGGAACTTCCGCTACTCAACAGTAAACTATAATCCCTTAACTTCTCCTATACCCATGTCGATGGTTTTCGTGACAGGCGGCAGCGGCCTGATTGGCAGCTATCTTATACCGGCACTTGTCGCGCAGGGTCACCGTGTGCGTGCGCTATACCGGGGGCAGGTGCCAGCTGTTGCGCAGGCCGACCAGGTAGACTGGATGGAAGGTGATGTCCTGGATATTGCTTTGCTTCGAAAAGCATTGAAAGGTGTGAGCTATGTGTTTCATAGCGCCGGTCTGGTATCGTATGCGCCGCAAGACACGCCTCTGTTGCAACAAGTGAATGTGGAGGGCACCGCCAATATAGTCGATGCCTGTTTGGATGCAGCGGAGGAAATCAAGCTGTGCCATGTCAGCTCAATTGCAGCCATTGGCCGCACCAAGGAAGCAACCCTGCTCAACGAAAACAGCAAGTGGGATGCCGGCGAGAAGCAATCGGCCTATGCCGAGTCGAAGCACTATGGCGAACTGGAAGTTTGGCGAGGTATAGCCGAAGGGTTGCAGGCTGTAATTGTGAATCCTTCCGTCGTGCTGGGCCCATCCGACTGGAATCGAAGCAGCACGCGCCTGTTCAAGTATGTATACCAGCAACGGTCCTTTTATACGCCGGGTAGCGCCAATTTTGTGGATGTGCGCGACGTAGTGGAAGCCATGCTCCGCCTGACTTTCTCTGAGGTTTCCGGTGAAAGATTTATCCTTAATGCAGGACAACTCACTTACAAAGCGTTTTTTGAGGAGGCAGCCCGAGGCTTCGGCAAGAAAGCCCCTTCTATCAGGGTTTCTCCGGCACTGGCTGAGGTGGTATGGCGGCTGGAGCATGCCCGTGCCTGGCTCACAGGAGGGCGTCCGCTTATCACCAAAGACACCGCCCGCGTGACAACCAAAAGCCACCTGTTTGACAATCAGAAAGTTCGGAAAATAACAGGTATAGAGTTCAGGCCATTGACCGAATCCATTGCCTGGACGTGTCAGGGTTTGCTGCAAATAACACAGAATCAGAGAGGTCCGGAACTGACCCGCGCAAACTAAACTTTTTGCAGTTTATAAATGTAGTTAAAAGACAAGAGCTGCCTTTTTGCAGCTTGTGGGATATAGGAGATGAAAGAGAATTTTGACGAGCACAGCGAGGATTCTGAACTGATCATCCGGTTCGAACAGATGCTGGGAACAAACGAGACCGTTTTTTTTGACCTGACCGATTTTGAATATATCATAGACCACTATACCGCTAACTTTGACTATAAGAAAGCGCTGCTGGCCTGTGATTCCGCTATAGCACAATATCCTTTTTCGACCGGGCTTCAAATAGACAAGGCACAGCTGCTGGCAATGTCCGGCAACTTCGATGACGCTATGGTGCTCATCGACCAGGTGGCCGAAGTGGAGCCTCAGAACCCAGATGTGCTTCTGACCCGGGGCATTATCTTTACACAGCGCGGCGAGTACCGCGATGCGGTAGACCATTTCAAAAAAGCCCTGGCCTTTGCCGAGGACCGCGACGATATTTATTTCAACATAGGACTAACCTATCAGAGCTGGGGCAAGTTCAGCTCGGCCATCAAGTACTACAAGAAGTGCATTGAACTCAATGTAGAGAATGAAGCTGCTATGCAGGAAATCATCTACTGTATGGAGATCACAGGCTCGATGCGTGAGGAGCTACCATTCTTTCAGGAGTTTATAGACAAAGATCCCTACTCGTATGTAGCCTGGTTTAACCTGGGCAATGTGTACAACAAGCTAGGCTCTTACGAAAAAGCTATCGCCGCTTACGACTACGCTACCATTATCAAGCCTGATTTTATCACGGCTTACAATAACATGGCCAATGCCTATGTGTTTTTAGGGCAATATACCAAAGCCATCGATGCCTTTAATGGGATGCTGGAGCATGGCTCACCCTCGGCAGAGGTGTTTTGCAACATAGGGGAGTGCTACGAAAAAATGCAGCAGTGGGACCTGGCCCGTCGCTATTACCAAAAGTCCATTGACCTGGATCCGGATATGGATGAGGCCTGGTTTGGGATAGGCGTGGTGCTGGATGCACAGGGTAAGTGGTATGAGTCGGTACATTTCTTCAAGAAAGCCGTCACGCTTTACGACGACAGCGTGGATTACTGGGTGGCGCTGGCATCGGCTGAGTACCATGTGGGCCATGTGGTATCGGCGCTGGAAAGCTATGCACGTGCTGCTGAGATTCAACCGGAAGACAAGGATATTTATCTCAACTGGTCCATTATCCTATACGAGCAGGGTAATTTTGAAGAAGCGACCGAAATAATTCTAAATGCGATTGAGCTGCAACCTGACGAGGCAGAGCTGTATTACAGAGCTTGTGCTTACATGCTTTCGGCAGGAAAATACCGCGAAGCTTACAATTATCTGGAAAATGCGTTAATTTTGGACTTCGACAAACATAAGCTGTTGTTTGAGTTCTTCCCTGAGCTTGAGTCACAGCGCGCGTTATCCCGATTAATTGACCAATATCGCAAATAATGACCAACAACTATAATCTGAACAGCCTGCCTGAGCGCGAGGCGAAGCCGCGTGATCGTGGCTTTACCATGGCCATGGACAAGGGCCTGAGCATTCGTGAAGTAGAGGACTTCCTGGAGGTAGCAGGTGACTACGTAGATATCGTGAAACTGGGCTGGGCTACATCGTATGTGGTGCCTAACCTGCAGAAGAAGCTGGATGTTTACCGCGCAGCCGGTATACCTGTCTACTTTGGGGGTACTTTGTTCGAGGCTTTCATTGCCCGCAATCAGTTTGATGATTATCGCCGTGTGCTGGATAAGTATAACATGACCTTTGCCGAAGTATCGGATGGATCACTGGAAATGTCGCACGAAAAGAAGTGTGGCTACATCCGGACGTTGTCTGAGCAAGTGACGGTACTGTCAGAGGTTGGCTCTAAGGATGCAGAGAAGATCATTCCACCTTATATGTGGATCAGGCTGATGCAGGCCGAGCTTGAAGCAGGTGCCTGGAAAGTGATCGGGGAGGCCCGTGAAGGAGGTAACGTAGGTTTGTTCCGCTCTACCGGTGAGGTACGCAGCGGCCTGGTGGAAGAGATCCTGACACAGGTGCCTTTTGAGAAGATCCTGTGGGAAGCGCCACAGAAAGCACAGCAGGTATGGTTCATCAAGCTGTTAGGCGCGAACGTAAACCTGGGGAACATTGCCCCGAGCGAAGTTATTCCATTGGAGACCATCCGACTAGGATTGCGTGGCGATACGTTCAACCATTTCCTGAACAACGGACAGCCAATCATAGACGCTTAATACAAAACAGATAATGAAAATTGCCCATCGGTGCCGCCGACGGGCAATTTTTTTGTGCTTAGCCAAATCCAGACTTCTAAAAGCATGAGACGACGATCATTAAAAGAATACCTGCTGCTGTTTTCCAAAGGCATGGGGATGGGGGCGGCCGATGTGGTGCCAGGCGTATCGGGAGGCACGATCGCCTTCATTACGGGCATTTACGAAGAGTTGCTTGACTCTATCCGCTCCGTCAATGGAGAGGCCATGCGCCTTCTGGCCCGCTTTGACCTCAAAGGTTTCTGGCGACACATCAACGGCACCTTCTTGGTTGTGCTGGTGACAGGTATACTGTTTTCTATCGCTTCTCTTTCGCGCCTGGTGATTTACCTGCTGGAGAACCACACCGTGTTACTCTGGGCATTCTTCTTTGGTTTGATCGTAGCCTCGGCGCTGGTTGTTGGAAAAAAAATAACGAAGTGGCGCCCCATTGTGGTACTTTCTGGGCTGTTAGGTGTCGCTATCGCCTATTGGGTGACGATTGCCGTGCCGATGCAGACGCCGGAGGCCTACTGGTTCATTTTCCTGTCAGGTGCCATCGCTATCTGCGCTATGATCTTACCTGGTTTGTCGGGTAGCTTCCTGCTGTTGCTGATGGCTAAGTACGAATTCATGATGAATGCGCTCAAGGAGTTTAAAATAGATATGATTTTGGTATTTGCCGCTGGCTGTGTGACGGGACTTCTGTCTTTTTCGCATTTGCTCAATTGGATGCTCAAAAATTACTACAACATCACCGTGGCTATGCTGACCGGTTTTATGGTAGGCTCTCTCAACAAGGTATGGCCTTGGAAGCACACTGTGCAGACCTATACAGACCGCCATGGTGTGGAAAAACCGCTCTTGCAGGACAATGTCTTGCCGTCTACTTTTGCGGAGCTGACCGGTCAGGATCCCAATTTGCTGTATGCGATTGTCCTGGCTATTTTCGGATTTCTGCTGGTATACCTGATCGACCGTTTGACCGACGACACGACAGCTGACAGAATATAAGTATGCGCAAATTCGGACTCATCGGCAAAAAGCTCGGGCACTCTTTCTCGAAGCGTTACTTCTCGGAGAAGTTCGAGAAGCAAGGTATAGCAGATGCTGCCTATGAGCTCTATGAATTGTCCGAAATCGCTGAATTGTCTGAGTTGCTGGCGAGCGAACCTGAGTTGGTTGGACTAAATGTGACAGTGCCTTATAAAGAGGCTGTTATCCCATACCTGGATGAGCTAGACGAAAGCGCTGCAGGTATAGGAGCCGTAAATACCATCAAAATTGAGGGAGGGAGAACCAAGGGCTATAACACCGACTTCATTGGCTTCAGGGATACGCTTCAGCAATTCTATCCGGATGTACACGGAGCCCGGGCCCTGGTGCTGGGCACAGGCGGCGCTGCTAAAGCTGTATGGGCCGCCCTGGATGCGCTGGCTATACCTTATACCTCTGCTTCTCGTAATCCTACTGAAAATCAGTTGCATTACGAGTTCATAACACCAGAAGTACTGCAGGCCTATACCTTGGTAATCAACACAACGCCGCTCGGCATGGCTCCTGACACTGAGAGTGCCCCGGCTATACCTTATAAGGCTCTTACTGCTAGGCATTATCTCTACGACCTGGTCTACAACCCTGCAGAAACCCTATTCCTGCAAAAAGGCCGTCAGGCTGGAGCAAGCATCATCAATGGCCTGCCCATGCTCTATGCACAGGCCGATGCCGCCTGGAAAATCTGGACGAACGAAAATTCTGACTAAAATATTGCGTTTATTTCATGTTATCGTGAAACTTTCAGGTAGGGCTGCTGCGTAAGGAGAACTAAATCACCCCTTACCCTTACACCCATGATGCAGTTGACTTACCTTCGCCAGAAAGCGCACGAGATGAATGCGGAGATATACGCCTTATACCTGTCTGCCCGTCACCCGGAGGTAAGATGGTATGTACCGCTTCTGCTGGCAGTAGTTATTGGCTACGCTGTATCCCCCATCGATCTGATTCCTGACCTTGTGCCTGTGTTTGGTTTTCTGGACGATGTCGTGCTGGTTGTGTTGGGTATGCATACAGCTTACCAGTTAGTGTCGAAGAGCATACTGGGGCAGGCGAGGCTACAAGCTTACGAGGTACTGAGCCAGGAAGGCGAAGGTGTTTCAGCAGCCTATCAAATCATAGGCTATGCCTGGACGCTGATCGCGGCACTGGTATCCATTATCCTGTACAAGCTTTTATTTCTGACAATACTCTAAACTTCTCTCACCTTAAACAAACCTGGCGAAGGCCTTTCCATTTCGGAGAGGCCTTCGCTGTTTATACACAGTTTTTATACTGTTGGAATAATTAATTTCAATATATTTACCATACAATTGTTCTTAGTGCGCTTTGATGCTGCCTCCTTGGGGTAAAAATATTTTTTTGTGCTTGCAACCATTGTCTGTCTATGGGAATCATAGGAGTGAAGCTAAAAGAAGAGGCGTTTGAAGCTTTTTACAAAACCTAAATCAGAAGAGGATAAACTCATAGAGGGGTGCATTGCCGGCAAGCGGGAAATGCAACGACTACTCTATGACCTTTATTCCCGCAAGATGATGGTGGTTTGTTTGCGCTACGCCCCTACTAGCTTTGAGGCAGAGGATATGATGCAGGAAGGGTTTGTGAAGGTATTTGCCAATATTCAGAATTTCAAGCGGGATTGTCCTTTGGAGTTTTGGGTACGCCGCATCATGATCAACACAGCCCTGAAACAGCTGCGTCAGAAATCGCTTATGACCGTTTCACATGAAACGGAAGAAGCAAGCAATATCGCATCAGCGGATGTCAACCTGACGGGTTACTCCATGGATGAATTGCTCAGTATGATCCAAAGCCTCGCTCCACGTTACCGCATGGTGTTCAACCTGTACGCCATTGAGGGTTACAATCACAAAGAGATAGGGGAGATGCTCGGCATTTCCGAAGGTACATCAAAATCACAGTATTCACGTGCACGGGCCATACTGCAAGGTATGCTCGAGCGCCAGGATAAAACATATCAAGAGCATGTCATCAGCCAATAACCAAAAGCGAAACAGACTGGAAGACGAATTCCAGCGCCGCCTGTTCGATGCTGAGGCCAGGCCTGCCCCGGACCTATGGGCCCGTATCGACCATGACCTGACAGTGCAGGAAAACAAGGATTATAAGAAACGGGTGCTATTTTACCGGCAGCTTGCCGCCGCCTGCTTCGTGCTGTTTGCACTAACCGGTGCCCTGCTGGCCTACCACTACAGCGGTAGCCTGAACCAGGGAGGTACGCAGCCAGGTATAGCCGCCCTGCCAGCAACCAAGCCCGCTACTGCACCTGTAACCGTGGAAGAGGCGATGAAAGCCTACGCCATGCAGCAGGAGGAAGCCGCCACTATGGCCTATACCTCAGAAGAGACAACAGTCAATCAGAAAGAGGCCAATACTCCTCAGATGCGTCAGCGCCAAGAACTTGTGGTAGCGAAGGCTTCCGAATCCAACGACGGACCACAGGCAGGAGACTATTTCAATGTGGCGCCGGGCTACAGCCCATACCTGGGTTATACGCCAATGCCGGGCCGTAGCAGAGGCTATGTGTCAGGTGGCTTTCCGGGCAACACTTCGGGCACTGCACAAGGCAATCTTTTTGCACCTGGCAATCGCTATACTCAGATCATTACGTGGGAGAGCGTGACGATCACCTTTGGAAACAACCAGCCGGCTACGGGTCAACAGTTTCCGTTAGGTGGCAACTCAATGGCTGCCAAGCCGCAGTCGTTTGCCGAAATGAGTGAGGCACATCAGGCAAGCCGTAAGCAGGCACAGCAGTCAGCCGAGGCTGCGCAGGGGACATTTGCCGGTCAGTCATCAAAATCTGCAGATGCGGGAGCTAAGACAAATAGTCGCTGGAGCCTGAATCTGGCTTATGCGCCGTCTGTGTTCGAACAGAACATTGGTCTGCCGGACCCGCTTACTTTGCCAAGCTCTAATAGCCGGAACATGTTCAGCATCGCATCATCAGGGCCGAGCGTCAATGCTTCGAAGGAGTCTTTCCAGAATATGACAGCTGCACGCGAAGAGTTTGAGGAGAGCACGCAACCAGCTTATTCCTATGCAGTAGAGGCGAAGGCTGGTTTCAAATTGAAAGAGAAACTAAAACTGCTGACAGGTATAGGGTACAGCGAGAGCCGCTCACGCTCTAAGTCAAACTATATTGTACGGCAGTTCTGGGTAAAGCCGCGCTCGAACGAGCGCTACGAACTTAGCCCTTCTACCTTCTTTGTATCATCCCTGAACGATGGCTTCTCCTCTGACTCTGTGAGTGTGGCCCGTACAGGCGATTCTTTTTCAACGGAGTACAAGTACCGCCACCTGACCGTGCCGGTAGGCTTGCAATACGAGCATGATATCAACAAAGACTGGTTTGTGTATGCAGCCGCTGGTATGGCCGCCAACTTCCTGCTCGAATCCAGCGTGACGGCTTCTAACCAGGAGGTGCAGTCGGTTAGTTATACTGCCAGCGACACGGAGTCTCCGTTCCGCAACGTGCAATTATCCGGCAATGCTTCGGTAGGAGTTGGCAAGCGCATCTCATCTAACCTGACGCTGGCGCTTGGGCCGGAAGTGCGCAACTACTTCAGCACCCTCGTTGCTGACCCTGACAAAGCCGCTGCGCCGCAGGGAAGACCCTATGCGATCGGTATGAACATGAGCCTGAACTACCAGTTGAGCAGCTCCCGAAAATAAATTCTGATTTTTTTTTAAAGGCTTGCAACCCTTTAGCGCCAATCGGAATCATATAAGAGTAAAGTGATTGGTTGATTTTTAGATAAAAGCGCTATGCAAATGATGCTATTCATGAGATCCATTCTTCAGACACTGGTAGCTCTAGTGGCCGCTGGCCGTGAAAATATATCTGGATGGTATGTATTGCTGGCGCTTTTATTCCTTTCGGTGCTGCTCTCGGGCTGCACAATGCAAGACAATTCCTTTTTGGGCAGCTATTAAACCACTGCCTTTCCACGCTATGAAAAAAATGTTGGGGCTCGCGGCCATGGCCACCGTCCTATTGGGGCTGGCAACAGGCTGCGCTAAATCAGATGAAGACATGCAACCGGTTTTAGAAGAGAACGGGCTGCGCCAATCCGTGCAAGGGAAGTGGCGCATAGAGCGGGTAAACAACAAGCTGTGCCGCAGTGGCAGCTGTACTTCTGTGATGTATATAGGCACTGCAGACGATTACTTTGAGTTCAAGGCTGACAGCGCTTTCCTGCAGCGGGCAAGCCGGCAAAGTGACAAGAGCGTGTACCGCGATAGCTTCAAGGCTGACTTCTCGCAGCCAAACACGTTTTTGTTAAGCAATTTTGGGTGGGCGGCCCGGTTTAGGGTCATGCACCGTGACGAGCGCATGCTGGTGTTGGAAGGCATCTACTATGGGTCTGACCCAAGTGCCATTTTTACAGATACTTATTACTTATATAGATAAAGGGGCTCCTAACACAGGGTAGAGGCGACGGAAGATGAAGAAGACTACTGTATAAACATTCCGGAAACCGATGCCGTTTTAGGTAGCCCTGCTCACCAGAAACCATTAGTACAACTTAAAACTATGAAGAGTGTCCTGTCCATTGTTGTTCTATACTTGCTGCTGGCAGTGCTGCTTGTGAGCTGCAACGAGCATGACGAGGCTGTGCCAGCCTGTCTGCAAGTGGAGGTCGTAGGACCAGATTGCGAAGCCGGATGGTATGTGCTGCAGATTATCGATGGCGACGGTACAGGCGAGCAGCGCAGCAATCAGTACATCGGGCAGTTGCAGAGCGGTTTTGTTACCACTGACAACCTGCCCGAGGCATTGAGACAGTCTGGTAAAACGGCATACCTGGCCCTTGAACGCAACACCGAGTACGGACCACGTTGCACCGCCATCTACATGATGTTTCCGCCGGTGCGGGTAAAGCAGGTATGTTCTGATGAGTAGAACAGTTTTTACAGTGCCTAATTTTTATTAATTGTTAGGAATAGTTAAACATGCAAAGGCCTGCTCATTAGAGCAGGTTTTTTGTTTCTGGAGAATTCCAGTCGTTCCCTCTATTATATTGACAAAAGCTAAACTTACAGCCCATTTTTCATGTTATAGTATATCTTTACAAGTTGTAAAACCAACGAATGGATTTTAAGCTAACATCAGAATTTCAACCAACTGGCGACCAGCCGAAAGCGATCGCCCAACTCACGAAGGGTATCAACAACGGAGAGCCTGTACAGGTGCTGTTGGGTGCCACAGGTACAGGTAAGACCTTTACCATGGCCAACGTGATTAAGAACACGGGAAAGCCGACGTTGGTCCTTTGCCATAACAAAACATTAGCTGCCCAGCTCTACGGTGAGTTCAAACAGTTCTTCCCGGATAATGCAGTAGAATACTTCATCTCATACTACGACTACTACCAGCCGGAAGCTTACATCGCTTCCTCGGATGTGTTCATCGAAAAGGACCTGCAAATCAACGAGGAAATTGAAAAGCTGCGTCTGCACACTACTTCAGCGTTGCTCTCTGGACGTCGCGATGTGATTGTGGTAGCGTCAGTATCTTGTATTTATGGTATCGGTAACCCGGAGGAGTTTGGTAAGAATGTAATATACCTGGCTCCAGGGCAGCGCTACAGCCGCAATAACCTGCTTTATACATTTGTACAGATTCTGTATAGCCGCACCGAAGCGGAGTTCACACGTGGAACATTCCGGGTGAAAGGCGATACTGTGGACATCTTTCCGGCTTACGCTGACTTTGCTTATCGCTTGTACTTTTTTGGCGACGAGCTGGAGCAGATCCACCGCATCGATCCTGTGTCTGGTAAGAAGATAGCTGATGAGAAAGCTGTAACGCTTTACCCAGCGAACCTGTTCGTGACGGGCAAGGATACGCTGCAGCAGGCCATCTCAGAGATACAGTACGACATGGTAGCGCAGCATGACTACTTCCTGAAAGAAGACAGGCCCATGGAAGCGAAGCGCATAAAGGAACGTACTGAGTTTGACCTGGAGATGATCCGCGAACTAGGCTACTGCTCAGGTATAGAAAACTATTCACGCTACTTCGACCGTCGTGCTCCAGGGGCGAGGCCTTTCTGTTTGCTCGACTACTTCCCGGATGACTTCCTGATGGTGATTGACGAGAGCCACGTGACCGTGCCGCAGGTACGGGCTATGTGGGGTGGTGACCGCTCCCGTAAGGTGGCCCTGGTAGAGTATGGCTTCCGTTTGCCAGCTGCTATGGATAACCGTCCGCTTACCTTCAACGAGTTTGAGAGCCTGATGCATCAGGTCGTGTTTGTGAGTGCCACACCGGGCGATTATGAGATTCAGAAATCCGAAGGTGTGATCGTTGAGCAGATCATTCGTCCGACTGGTCTGTTGGACCCGGAGATCGAGATACGACCAAGTGCGAACCAGGTCGATGATTTGCTGGATGAGGTAGACGAGCGGATCAAACGCAAGGAGCGTGTGCTGGTGACGACCCTGACCAAACGCATGTCGGAGGAGTTGACCAAGTACATGGACCGCCTCAACATCAAGGTGAAATACCTGCACTCGGAGGTAAAGACCCTGGATCGTGTAGAGATTCTGCGTGAACTGCGCCTCGGTGAGATCGACGTGCTGGTGGGGGTGAACCTCTTGCGTGAAGGTCTTGACTTGCCGGAGGTGAGTCTGGTGGCGATCCTCGACGCTGATAAAGAAGGCTTCCTTCGTGACCAGCGCTCTTTGATTCAGACGATGGGTCGTGCCGCCCGTAACGAGCGAGGCCGAGTGATCATGTATGCTGACCGCATCACGGGCTCTATGCAACGGGCCATCGACGAGACCACCCGTCGCCGTGAAACTCAGATTGCTTACAACTTAGAGCACGGCATTACACCACGCACCATCTTGAAAACGAAGGATGAGATATTTGAGCAGACATCTGTAGCCGATTCTAAGAAGAAGGAAGTGAAGATGTATGCTGGTCCGGATGAGGTGTCGCTGGCAGCAGAACCGGTGATTCAGATGATGAAGCGTGATGAGCTTGAAAAGCTGATCAAGAAGACCGAGAAGCAAATGGAAGCCGCTGCCAAAGATCTGGACTTCCTGCAAGCAGCCAAGTACCGCGACGAACTGGCCGAACTACGACAACTGCTCAAGTCGAAGAGAGACTGATAAGTTAGAAAGTTAAAAAGGCAGAAAGTTAAAAAGTTGAAAGGCACCCATGGCGTACAGTTGTGGGTGCTTTTTTTCTTAGGCAGGATTATGTACTTTAACACTTCTGTGGCTGCTATACCTTGGTAGTTTCAGTTGCATCGACAAATCTAAAACATCATTATGATAAAAAGAATCAAGCCTATTTTGATGCCTGCCCTTATGGCTGGGATGCTTGCCTCCTGCCAATCTTCCAACCCTGAGACAGGAGAGGCCAGTTCCGAAACCGTATCTGCGTTATCAACCGAGAGCTACAGCAACTACCTGACTGCCCTGGCTGCTGATGATATGGAAGGCCGCAAGCCGTTCACCTCCGGAGAGCAGAAAACACTGGATTATCTGGAGCGGGAATTCAAGGCGCTTGGTGTAGAACCCGGAAACGGCAACAGCTATTTCCAGGAGGTGCCGATGGTAGAGGTAAACACGACTGCTAGCCCAACCATGACCATCAAAGGCAAGCAGCAGGAACTGAAACTTGAAGGCCGCAATGACTATGTGATCTGGACCCGACGCACAGACGAGGCCATCAACATCGATCCTACAGAAATGGTGTTTGTGGGTTTTGGCGTTGTAGCACCTGAGTATAACTGGAACGACTATGCAGGTCTGGATGTAAAAGACAAAATTGTCGTGATGCTGGTGAACGATCCAGGTTTCTATACCCAAGACCCGGCTGTGTTCAAAGGCAAAGCCATGACCTACTATGGTCGTTGGACTTATAAATTTGAAGAGGCAGCTCGTCAGGGAGCCAAGGGTGCTTTGATCATCCACGATACGGAGCCAGCTGGCTATGGCTTTCAGGTAGTGCAGAATAACTGGAACACTTCTAAGATGTACCTTGACAGCCGCGGCCGCGAAACCTACAAGTGCGCTATGGAAGGTTGGATCACCACCCCGATAGCTGAGAAACTCTTTGCCGCTGCAGGTATGGATTATAAGTCTGTACTGAGCAAGGCGTCTAAGCTAGGCAATAAACCTTTCCCGCTGAACCTACAAGCGAGTACTTCGCTAAAAGTGAAGACCCGCTACGACAAAACCTCCAACTTCATTGCCAAGATCACCGGCAGCACACGCCCTGACGAGACCATCATCTATACCGGTCACTGGGACCACCTGGGTATAGGAAAAGCTGATGCGGCAGGCGATAGCATCTACAACGGTGCTGTAGATAATGCCAGTGGTGTGGCCGGCCTGTTGGAGATAGCCAAGGCATTTAAAGCCCAGCCAATACAGCCGGAGCGCACAGTTGTATTTCTGGCGGTAACGGCAGAGGAGCAAGGGCTATGGGGCTCGGCTTATTATGCTGAGAATCCGGTGTTCCCGAAAGAGAAGACGGTTGCCAACATCAACATGGATATGATGAACCCTTATGGTAAGACCAAGGATGTGGTGCTATACGGTTCAGGCCAGTCCGAGCTGGAAGATTACATCACCGCGGAGGCTGAAGCGGCAGGCCGTTACATCGCACCTGAGGAGAATCCGGAGGCAGGTCTGTACTATCGTTCCGATCACTTTAACTTTGCCAAAATAGGTATACCGGCGCTGTTCATCGGCCCGGGTGTCGACTTGGTGGACGGCGGTAAAGAGGCCGGGAAGAAGAAACTGGACGAGTACTACGCTAGTTACTACCACAAAGCATCTGACCAGATACATCCTGATTACAAAATGGATGGGGTTGTCGAGGATTTGAAGTTGCTATACCAGGTTGGCAGCCGTTTGGCTGGTTCTTCGGAGTGGCCGCAATGGAAAGCAGGCTCGGAATTTAAAGCTGTGCGAGACAAGTACATGAACAACTAACGCTGAAATTACTTTCATTGGGGAAGCCGCACGATTAGCAGTAGCCAATCGTGCGGATTTTTTGTTACCTGTTGGCCTGATTGAAATTCTTAAGTAGTTGTTGTAGTAGGATAAAGTATTTGATAAGGTATATATATTATAAAATTTGTGTAGCTTAGGTTGATAAACAAACTTGAAAATCTATGAAAACGCTCCTCTTTTATCTGTTGCTGGCTGGCAGCATAAGTACTGTTTCACTGGCACAATCTGCTGCTGAAGCAAATGTAAAATATGAGGCTAAAGACTACAAAGGCTCCGGGCAGTTATATGATCAGGTGTTGAAAGACGGGAAGGGGAGTACGACAGATTATTACAATGCTGCCTGTTCCTGGGCTTTGGCGGGCGATAAGAACAAAGCTTTTACCCATCTTGGCAAAGCCATCGACAAAGGTTATCTCAATATAGGCCACTTGAAGCAGGACACTGATCTCAATAGTCTTCACAGCGACAAACGCTGGGCTAAGCTCGTGCAACAGCTGCAAGCCAATGTGGATAAAGCAGAGGCTAACTACAACAAACCTCTGAAGGCGCAGCTGGAGCAGATCTATGAAAATGATCAGAAGTACAGACGCATGATCGGCAAGGTACAGCAGGAGCATGGTCCGCAGTCGGAGCAGTTTACGGAGTTGATAAAACAAATGCAGGCAGCTGATAAGGAGAATTTGAAGCAGGTTCTAGCCATTATTGAAGAACACGGCTGGCCTGGGAAAAGTATGGTAGGATCAACAGCAAGTGGAGCAGTCTGGTTGGTAATCCAGCATGCAGAACTGGATACTCAGTTGCGTTATCTACCTATAATGCGGGAGGCAGCAGAGAAGGGTGAGTTACCAAAGAGCAGCTTAGCACTTACAGAAGACCGGGTACTGATCGGACAAAATAAGCCACAGCTATACGGGAGTCAGCTGCGACAAAATTACGAGACAAATAAGATGGAGTTTTTCCCTATAGAAGATGAAGTAAATGTGGATAAGCGACGTGCCGAGGTTGGTCTAGAGCCCATGAAAGAGTATGCAAAACGATATGGGCTTGATTACACGCCACTTGTGAAATCTACTATAGTCAATTAATATCCAAGCAGACATAAAGCAGAAAAGGCGCCGATGAGGTGCCTTTTCTGCTTTATTAATCATTATCTCTTATCAAGGATATAAGCGGCAAAAGTCTATAAAGTAGGTATCGCATACCGTGTTTTCCAATTACAACAGCAACAATCCCTTCTCTCTTAATTCAAACCAAACCGGAGAGGCCAGAAACTCTGTGAAGTTCAAATGCGCATCCAACGGATAAGTCTCTTCCAGTTGCTTCAGCGTTGTGGCCGGTGCATCTTCTGCATTTAGCAGCGTAAGTTGCTCCAGCAGCCACTGCCCTATATTCGCGGTAGTTTTAATCTGGAAGTCTTCTGCTTTTTCATAGAAAGTCAGTACACAGCGCTCAATGGTTTGCCCCTTCTTAGCGTACATCATGAAGTCGATTTCAGGCACATTGCCCAGCCAAAACACACGGGCCAGCTTACGCTCACTGTCTGGTTTAGCCGGCTCCTGAATGGCCTTAGCAATCAGGTTGCGGTCAGTGGTGACACGTGGTACTTTAAAGTCGAACCAGAAAGAAAGCGGCTCTTCCAGTGCTACGCCGTGCATATAATTGTAAATGGCTTTCGCTAAGCCTTGGCCGAAAAGTTCGTGGTCAGTGCCCTGCGGGTCTTCGTGCCAGAGGTCATTGTTGGCGAAGTCTCCTTCTGGTGGACCTACTTTCACCACTCCAAATTTCTCAGGGTGTTTGCCTACCGGGCTATGGGCTGTCATACTAAAGCGGTGCCAGTAACCTGATTGGATCACGCCGTTCAGGAACAACTGCCGTACCACTTCCAGCGAGTCAATTGTCTCCTGAGCTGTTTGCGTTGGAAAGCCATACATGAGGTAAGCATGCACCATGATGCCAGCCTGTGTAAAACCATCGGTCACGCGGGCCACTTGCGCGATGCTCACACCTTTCTGCATGAGGCTAAGCAAACGATCGGACGCCACTTCCAATCCACCCGACACGGCTATACAGCCTGAAGCAGCCAGCAAACGGCAGAGGTCGGGCGTAAAAGTCTTTTCGAAGCGGATATTGCCCCACCAGGTAATCTTCACGCCACGGCGGATTAGCTCAATGGCTAGATCACGCAGCGCGGCAGGTGGCGCAGCTTCATCCACAAAATGGAAGCCGGTCTGACCGGTCTGGGCAATGATCTGCTCAATGCGATCCACGAGCAAGGTTGCCGGAGCTGTTTCGTAGCGGGAAATATAATCGAGGGTGATGTCGCAGAAAGAGCAGCGTTTCCAGTAGCAGCCATGTGCTACGGTTAGTTTGTTCCAACGGCCGTCGCTCCAGAGGCGGTGCATCGGGTTGATCACATCGATAACAGACAAATAGTCCTGTAAAGGCAGGTTGCTGTAATCGGGTGTACCTACTTCGGTGTGAGGTATATCTTTATCGAGACAGCCGTTGATGAACTCTACCTTGCCATCTTGCAGCATGAATGTGCGCTGCAGGAAATCCAGCTGACGCTCGCCCTGCAAGTATTCCAGCAGTTTCAGCCAGGGGCCTTCGCCATCATCCAGCGTCACGAAGTCGATGTATTTGAACAGGCGCGGCTCCCGCAGGCTTCGTAGCTCTGTATTCGGGTAGCCGCCGCCCATCAGGGTATGGATATGCGGATACTTCTGCTTAATATACTGTGCCAGCCTCAGGCCGCCATACAGGTTGCCGGGGAAAGGTATAGAGAAACCTACTACATCCGGCTGCACCTCTTGCAAGCGCTCCTCCAGCAATTCCAGTAGCATCTGATCTACCAGGTTCGGCTCTGTCTGCAGGGCTTCTTCCAGTGGGTCAAACGAGGTGGCAGACATGGCCAGTTTATCAGCGTAGCGACTGAAGGCAAAATAAGGGCAAATGGTCTCTTTGATCAGGTCACCCAGGTCTTCCAGGTATAGCGTGGCCAGGTAGCGGGCGCGGTCCGTGATGCCCATGCTTCCGAAAGCCCAGTCAATGTCCTCCACCTGATCAAAACGGGAAGCCTCGGGCAGGTAGCGGCTGTAGCTGATCTGTTGAGCCAAGGTGTTGTCCTTGTTTTGCAGAAAACGGATGATGGGCTCAATAGTGTTGAGGTACTCCCGCTTCAGACGCAGCATGCGCCGGCTGTTGTCCGACAGTTCAAAGTCGCCTGCTTCTACTGCCTCAAAAATGCGCGCTAAACCATCTCTGGAAAACATGCGCAACACCAGCTCAATGCCAAAGTCAGCCTGCGTAACAGAGTAACCCTGACCACCGAGAAAGCCTTTGATGTAAGCCGTGGCGGGATAAGGAGTGTTGAGCTGCGTAAGTGGCGGCGTAATGAGCAGTATGGACGGTTTTTTCAATTCTGATAGCTTAAAATAAGAGGCGCCAATTGCAGGCAGACTGCAAAACTAGTGATTCTGCTGCGCTTTCTAAACAATTACTGCCAGCTTAACACTTCTGGTACAAGCAGGGTTCAGTCTGGAATTGTTGTAAATGAGAGGCTTAAGAAATGGCAGGTATAACATTGATTTATTTATGCATTAAAGCGATATTTAATTATATAAATCAATTTAAATATCTCTATATTTGCATTATTATCATCTATAGTTGAATGCTTCTAGGCGTAAAAGCTAAGGTCTGAATTGTTGAAATTATGTTTCATGATTTGATAACCTGGAGCAATGGCTTGTGATGGTGTAAGTGTTTCAATTGTTCCCCAAAACAAAAGGCCCGTGATACTATCACGGGCTTTTCGTTTATAGTGGATATTCTTTACAGATCACATTTACCGAAGCGTATCTGAGATTTTATTGACAATAAAGTGAGCTCCCGGCACTATGGCGAGCACCATACCTGCCACCATTACAAAGAGGACTACGAACATGCGTAGCCAGTTTATAAAAAAGTTGTCAGCGAATCCGAAGGTATAAAGCTGCAGGGCTGACGCTGTCAGCAGGCATAGCAAGAAGATAACCAACAGCTTGCGCTTCAGGACCGGGTTCATCAGTTTCTTTTTCATGGCAGATCAGGTATAGTCGCAAAGTTAAGGGTTAACCCGATAGCTGCGTTATCAGGCATGCCCTTTTTGTGCTTCGGCGTCAGAGCTGTCATCCTTTGTATGGTCTGGGTTGCTTGCCCCCGTGCCCTGAGGCGGTGGTGTCTGTTTCTGGTCTTCTACTTTATTCTCGTCCGAAGACATTTCCTTTGTGCTCTTTTCCTGGTCAGGTTTATTTTTTTCGATCATGATGCTTTCATGTTTTAGTGCTTTATGTCATACGTCAAACGGAGGGTGTGCGTAGCTTTTTTTAACTCTAATTGTAGGCCGGTCGTACATTAAAGAGCTATACTCTTATGCGGCATGGCACTTTGAAAATCTAAAATGAAATAACTATGAAATCAATAAAAACAACGGCTGCTGCACTGGCTTTGGTTATGGGTGTAGGTATGGCAGCTTGTAACACAGGTA
Source organism: Pontibacter sp. LHS2 (assembly GCF_058932845.1). Lineage (NCBI taxonomy): Bacteria > Pseudomonadati > Bacteroidota > Cytophagia > Cytophagales > Hymenobacteraceae > Pontibacter > Pontibacter sp. LHS2. Next base: position 736,514 of record NZ_JBZYWG010000003.1, on the reverse strand, counting down.
CTGAGCCCGGCGAGACAAATGTGGAGCGAAGCGAAATAGAGTATCCGGAGGAAGAAGATCGAATAGGTCCGGAAGAAAAGGGCCAAGCAGGAATTTACGGTGATACAACCCAAAACTACGAGAATATCTACGAAGGCCGTGAGGGCACCGCTATCGGTGACAGCGCCTTCAACCAGGAGGGAGACCGCCAGAAACGCTATGATAAAAATTTAAAGCCTGATCCTAACCAGTAATACCGTATAGGTATAAAAGCACAATGCCCGGCGCTCACTAACTGAGCGCCGGGCATTGTGCTTTCTAATAAATGGATGTATTACCGGAATACGAAGCCATTTGGGGCTATGCCTACCCGGAAGGAGTCTATGGCTGCGCCGTTCTGTGCATTGTAGCGTACCACCCAGCCATTGGAGGTATAGTCTGTCGCTTTACCGGCATAGATAGTGCCACTGGCAGGTTCTACACCTAGTCCGTTGAAGCCATAAGGCACATACTTGCCACGGTCGATAAGGGGTTGAGAAGCCAAAGTCGTAGCGTTGACATCCTGTACCCATACCTTGTTATTGAACACATAATACAGTTTGTCGCCGTTAGGAGTTGGCGTGAGCTTACCTGGTGATGGCGCATTTTTAGTGAAGGTAAGTGTCGTCATCACCGCATTGCTTCCCGTATTGATTTTGGCCAAAGAGCCAGGTGTGCTGTTCTCTTCGCTCACTGACCAATCAGTCGGGTCGTACGCTTTTACGCCACGGCTGCTCACCCATAGCATATTGTTACGATCCAGGGCCAGGCTGTTTGGTCCGGCGTTCACTGTTATGGAAGTTTCTACAGCATCGGTCGCAGTGTTGATCACGGTTACTGTGTTTCCACCGCTGTTGGCTACGTAGAGTTTGCCGCCCTTCAATACCAGTTGTTCTGGCTGCACACCCACCGTGATGGTTTTTGTAACAGTCAGCGTCTTGAGGTCTACCACGGCTACGCGTCCGTTGCCATACACATAGGTTGCCGGATCGTAGCCAAGCCACTCCGTTACGTAACCTTTGTCATCGTTCAGGGCCGCAAAGTAACGTGGCGCCTCCAGGCCAGCGATCTCGCCTTCCGCTTTCAGGGTATTGGCATTGGTGACCACTACCTTGCCGCTGTTGTTCATCACCAGGTATAGCCTGTCGCCCTGTTGAACCATGTGCTGCAGCACATCACCCAGCACAAGCGGAGAATTCACCTTCTTGAAAGATTCGTTTTCCACTGTTTTGCTGTCGTGGCTATAGAAACTAACCGAAGCAGTTGATTTATTAAACGCACCTTCATTGGCGACAAGGACACCATTGCGGGCGTACTCACCGGCGGGGCCATCGTCATTTTTGTCGCAAGAGGTGATAGCGATTGCACCAAAGGCAAAGGCAGCTGACAGGAAGTAGCTGCGGAAGCGGGTAATGTTTTTCATGTTGATGAGGTATGGATATTTAATTAAGGTATAAGAAAGCGTAAGCTGGCTGCCAGACTGCGAGGCGGCATAGGCATATTTTCGAGCACGGTATACTCGAGGTCGGTCACATTATCGCTGCGCACCGAGGCGACAAATTGATACTGGGCGAGGCTGATCTTCTTGTGCACTGCAAGGCTGAGCAAGGTATAGCCGGGTAGGCTACCGGAGTTGCTGTTGTCGGTATAGCGGAGGCCGGTATGCGTCAGGTTGCCAAACAGCGACCAGGAGCGGAAGGTAATATCAGATCCTAACTGTACTTTATGCAACGGCACGTGCGCCAGTTGCCGGTTCAGTTCCTGGTTTCCTTCATAGGCCTTGACCTGCTCTGAAGAGGTATAGGTATAGGCACCCGTAGCGGCCACTTGCCAGTCGCCGAGTGTGGTGCTGGCACGACTGCTAAGCTCTATGCCTTGTGAGCGAACCTTCTGTAAGTTGCGGGGAGACCAATAGCCAGCGGGCATAGGCATCCACTGCACCCAATTGTCCACCAGCATGCGGTAGGCAGATACTTCAGATTCAAGCTGTACTGGGCCGAAAGTGTAGAGGTGGCGTAGCCCGGTTTCATAGCTCCAGCCTTGTTCCGGTTTGATATCCGGATTGCCGCCTGGTTGCCAGAAACGCTCGTTTAGCGTCGGTACCCGGTAGCTGCCCGATACATTGCCTTTGAGGTATAGCCGGTGTTGGTCTTGTTGTAGCATGAGCCAGTTGGCACCCAGGGTAGGGGCCGGTGTTGGGTTATAGCCTTTCACAAAAGCCTGGCGTATGTTGAGGCTCAGGTCAAGTCGCTTGCTCGGGTCGTAGCGAAAGAGCAGGAAAGCGGAGGCGCGGTCCTCTGTTACCTGTCGACCGTAGCCCTGCACATCGGCAGTGAAATGCTGCAGGTTAAGACCGCCGCGTAGGCTCCACCGTTGGGCATAGGTATAGGTCTGCTCAGCCTGCAACTGGTAGGTATTAATGTAGGTAGTGGAGTGGTTGCTGTTGTCCGTGAAGAGGAGGTAGTCATTGAAGACAGCAGCTTTCACGGAAGTCTCTCCCCAGTTGCTGCTATGGGCAAGCTCCGTCATCAGGCGCAGGTTGCGATCGAGCTGCTCAGCGTTGGTATTGGCGGCGCCAAGGGCTGGGGGTACTTCACGGTTGGCATAGGTATACCAGCCATGCAGAGCCAGTCGGGTAGTCGGGGAGAGCCTCCAGGTGAGGTCCTGCGTAAAGCCGTGCTGCGACACCTGGGCCTGGTCCTGCCGACGGGGTGGCGCCCCGATGCGGCCATAATCCCTAAAAGAAAAATTGTTCTCTGCTGCCAAATGATAGCCGCTTACCCCGATTGAAATTTTCTGTCCGCTGTAATGGGCGCTGGCGTTGGAGAAGTACCGGCCAAAACTGCCAACTTCCTGCAATACATCCGCACCGAAGCCCGGCGCTTGCTGGGTTGGAGAATTGAGCAACACAGCCCCTCCGATGGCCCCGCTGCCATATGTGGCGCCTGCCGCCCCATGCTGCACCGCAATGCTTCCGATGCTGCTCAGAGGCAACAGAGACAGATCACTTTGCCCAAGTGCAGGCTGGCTGATGTTGAGTCCGTTCCAGAGTACGGCGGTATGGGTCGCGCTGGTTCCCCGGAAGGAAGGGGTAGCAATACCGCTTGGGCCGTTCGTTTTCAGGAAGAGAGGAGTGCGGGCCTGCAGCGCATCAGCTATGGAGCCGGAGGTATAGGTCTGGATAAAGCTGCTGTCGAGTGTGCTCACGCGGCTGCCGGATGCAAAAACCTCAGCAGGCTTGCCGAATATTTCGACAGTGCGCAAGTGGTACAGCGTCGTGTCCTGCTGCGCCACGGCAGCCGGTGCTATACCTAGCAATAGAGCCAGGCACGATAAAATACGGTAATGAAACTTTGCCACGTATACGCTTGCTTAAATCCCGAAGCATGCAGGCAGGTATAGGCAGGAACAGCGCGCGCAGGTATAGCGAAGGCCGTGCAGCTTTTTACCCGAAAGCATACGACAATATTGGTCGGACTGGCAGGTCTCCTGGCTCTCTTCAGGTCAGCCAGCCTTCCCATGCGTTGTGCGGCACAGTGGCGGTGGTTTTGGCTTACCCTTTTTAAGAAGATTACAGTTGCGGGAACAGCATAGGTTTCACACCTATTTCCCTTTTAAGGCTTTGTATGAGATACAACAAAGCCACCAATCTGAGGGCAAAGGTAATGAATAAAGATGAATGATTGATGGGTAGGGTGATATGAGTACTGATTAATTATAGATGCAGGACGATGAAATGAGCTTCAAAGGCTCAAGAGCACATTCATAAACGGCACAGCCTCCATTTGCTTCACATCTGGTGCATGTTCGTATGAAAACTGACGTACTAATCATTTATTCACCATTCTTGATTCAACAGTGAAACTCAACAAAGACTTTTATACCCGACCAGATGTCGTGCAGGTGGCACAGGACCTACTGGGCAAATACCTCTACACAAAGCAAGATGGCATCCTTACTGGCGGTATGATCGTGGAAACAGAGGCATATTCCGGCACAAACGACAAGGCTTGCCATGCCCACATGAACCGCCGAACGAAGCGCACTGAGATCATGTACCACGAAGGTGGTGTAGCCTATGTATACCTGGTGTATGGCATGTACAACCTGTTCAACATCATTACGAATGTGGAAGGGAGCGCCGATGCCGTACTGGTGCGAGCCATCGAACCGACTGAAGGTATAGCCGAAATGCTGCTGCGTCGCAATATGGCTACACCGAAGCCCAATCTCACAGCAGGACCCGGTGTGATGAGCATTGCGTTAGGTATAGATCGCAGCCACTACGGCGCACCACTCACCGGCGATACCATCTGGATAGAAGACAAAGGCATCGCCGTGCCCGCCGAAGGTATGGCCATCGGCCCCCGCATCGGGATAGACTATGCCGGTGAAGACGCTCTGCTGCCCTGGCGATTTTGGCTGAAAGGCAACAAATGGGTCAGTCGAAAGAAGTAAGCTAGGGTTGTATGCGTGTCTCGCTGCCGAAACGGTAAGTGGTCGTACCCACCATACCTTGCCTGGCCATACCTTCACACACTGCCACAAACTCCGTAATGACATCCGATGTGAAGAACGTAATAGTCGCTTTGCCATTGGTATCGGTGGTGACGTTCGGCTGCCAGTGCAGAGTGCTGCGGTAGTCAGGTAAGTTGTGACGATCCTCTGGTGCATCATAGCGCGGCGAATAAAACTCCGAGGGCCTGTTGTAACCAGCTAGCTTGAAAGTAATCGTCCCGGGTGATTTCTCCTTCGCATAATTGTAGTTGGGGTTTCCTCTTTTAGTAAAAAGGGCAATCACACCGCTGCCTGATGAAGCACCAAAAATGGCTGCATTGGCGCCTTTCAGTATTTCTATTGCCTCAATGTCAGAGGGATCGAGCATGTTAACTGTTTCGAGTTCTACACGCATCCCATCCAGCACAAACAGAGGTGTCCCTCCACCGCGTATACTTACAGATGTTTCGGAGCCGGAGCCTGTTACCTGCACACCTGCTACCCGGCCTGCCAGGTACTGCAGCACATGGGGGTAAACTACGGTGAACTTATCCAACTCAATACGAGCATCAGCGTTTTCCTTAAAATATATGCGGTGATCGTTGCTGAAGTCTTGCTTTTTAGCCGTTATATCTACCTGTTTCAGCTGAATGGCACCTGTTGTGAGGCGGTGCTGGCGGTCTGCTTTTGCCCAGTCGCTCATGCGCCTGCGGTAGTCTGTAATCTGCTCGGGAGAGATAGTTGCTCCTTCCAATGCCTGAAAGTTCGGTGAAGGCTTGGTTAATTGGTCCAGGTGAATGAGTAGATTATTGCTCCCCTTAAGTGTTCTTGCCTGTATAAACACCTTAAGTGTGTCTTCGAAGTTAAGTCCTACAAACCGGAAACTGCCATCAGGATTAGTCTCTGCCATCACCAGACTCGGTAGCGCAGGTGCAGTGTCTTTAGGAGTTGCGTTTGGGGTAAAGATCAGGGTTAGGTTGCTTTTCTGGGGTGTCTTCTTGCCAAGCTCCTTTTCCACTCGTCCCGAAAACGAGAGACTCTGCTCCGGCGAGTATGAGATAGCCGGTAGCTTATCCTGAAGCAGATCGCCCCAGTCGAAGCGTCGCCAGCCTTGGGTAAGCAACAGCAGGTCTAGGTGGCGGCGTGCCTGCGGCTGCTTCTTGTCAAAGTAGTAAGCTGGCTGCTCGATGGTGCCTTTTAACTCACCCTGCAGGTATAGCTGCGTGTAAATGTTGTTTTCGTAAGGCTGCTGGTTCAGGTCAATCAGAGCGTCGCGCACGGCGAGTGAGAAATTGCCTGCCACTGGTTTGCCATTCGTGTCATGGGCTTCCAGTTGCATGGTTACTTTTTGTCTTCTACCATAGGTTGTCTTGTCTGTCGTGATATTGAGCTGGAGTTGCGGTGGTTGGTTCACAAAGACCAGTCGCTCACTGAGTGCTTTGCCTTCAGCGTTGAATAGGGTGAAATGGATAAGCCCTGCCGGAAACCTGGCAGCAGGTATAGCCGACTCCAACACTTTCTTATCGGCATTGGCCCTCACCGCAAACAGCAGGCTGTCGTTTGCGTGTGCAATCAGGTACATAGGGCCAGGCTGAGCTGAGTTCTTGAAATTCTGCTCTATCCGGAAATTAACGGTTTGCTCACTGTGCTTCACCACCTGTAGCACGACACCCTCTGGTTTTGCCTCTGGTAGCTTATACCTGGCCAGGCGTCCGGTAGGGAGTTTTACCTGGGCGGTATAAGTCTTGCCAGGTTCAGGAGTAAATGTGAAGGCGCCCATCCCCAGGTGCTCGCTCTTAAAGTCCATTACCGTGTTGCCCTGCTGGTCGTGCACAGTACCTGTTACATTCATGCCTTTACCGCTTATGCCCACTGCCTTAAAACCTACCCGCGAAGGTATACCGGCCACCAAATGCCCTCCCTCCGGAAAGAATTGCAAATCCATGGCCGGTTGCCCTACCGGTAAGCGATAGCTACGCTGAAACGGGTTGCTTTTGTCATCGGACTGCACCATCAAAAGCGCTTCCTTCACAGTGCCGCTTTGAGCGGCGCTGAAGAAGAGTGGAAGTTTGGCTATACCTTGTGCATCGGTCTCCAGGCTGCTAAGCTTTCCTTTCTTCCCATCCAACACCAGCTGTGCTTTCAGTTTCAGGTTTTTTAGCGGTTCAAACGGATGTTTGTAAAATTGCAAACTCGTCACAATGGAATCGCCGGCGGGAGAAGTGTTTGTCTCAAATGAGATGCTGGCTTTGGCCTCTGTCAGGGAAGGACTGGCAATGCTGAACTCTCTGGTAAAGAAGTACTGCGGATCAGCATTACGCATCCAATTGGTATATGCCCTGATCTGGTAGAGCCCCTCTGAAAGCGTGTCGGGGAGGTAGAAGTCACCATGTGCCATGCCGTTCTTCAGGTTAAGCCTTCTGCTGAGGCGCACCTTGTTATCTGGACCCACTAAATCTGCATAGAGCACCGTGCTCAGGCTATCAGTTGCGTTCTGTGAGGCATAGGCTTTGAACCAGATGGTTTCGCCGAGGCTGTAAAGGGTTTTGTCCTGGTGCAGGTATATGCTCTCCTGTGGATATAAGGTATAGAACTTCTGAAGTTGGAGCGCTATGCGTGAAATCAGGTCATCATTATTGGCCTTTTTGAAACTGAATGCGAGGAGTAATACAACGACAGGAAGCGATAATAGGTGTAGAGGTTTGCGCATAGCTTGGCTTACAGGTGATACTCGATCGGAACAAATATTAAGCCAATAATATATAATAAAAAACTTATTCTGTCTAACTAATCGCTTTAAAAATTTAAACTATTCAAGAAGAATAGAGGCACAAATACAGCGCTGCTTATAACATCCAAAAGCCCCGGCTAAGCTGATTTTGATCAACATAGCCGGGGCTTTTGGATGTATCTTAATTTGAGTGTTTATTTCTTTTTCTGCTCGTTGTCAGTACGGGCCTGTGGTGTTGGGTTGTTTGAACCTGTCTTGCCTACCGCATCCTTGTGCAGGTCATTGCCTATGTCTTTTTTAGAACCAGTCTGGTCCTTGCCCGACTGCATGTTCTTTTTATCCTTCTCGTTTTTCATCGTTTTAAAATTTTAGTTCAATTACAATTGGTGTTTCATACTTCGTTTACGAAGCCTGTTAGCGCTGGTTAGTACTAACAGAGAAGCCCGTAGCATCTGCCACGGGCCTTTCTGTAATATATTCAGCTAAACTATATTAGGAATTGTTGTTACTAGAGCCAGAGTTGTTGTTCCCTGAGTTGTTGTCATTCTTGTTGCTCTGACGACCTGCTTCTGCATGTCCCTCTGAGTCGCCATGCCAGCCACGTCCCTGGTTTTGGCTGCTACTGCCTTGCGACTGGTTGCTGCTTCTTGCCTGGGTCTGGTTGCTTTGCGATGTTCTATTGCTAGTAGATGACGACGAACTGTCGTTCTTATGGCTCTGACGGCCAGCCTGTGCATGTCCTTCTGAATCACCGTGCCAGCCCTGACCTTGGTTGCTGCTGCTTGCTTGCGATCCCTGGCCGCTCTGACTCATTGGGTTGTTCTGAGAACGGGAAGTGCTTTCAAATTCACCAGACTCGTTTCTCGGCTGGTTTTGATTGTTATTCTGATTCTGATTTCTATTCTGGTTCTGATTAAGATCCTGATTCAGGTTATCTTCATTATTACGTTTCATAGCTTATGTGTATTTAAGTTAAACATGATACTTCCGGATTACCCGGAAGCCCTCTTTTTTACGAGGTAAGATTTTAACAGTTAAGGATTTAGGGTGGGTGTTAGGGAAGTTGGTATGGTAATAAAACCGACATTAGAAAGTATGGGTATATAGTGTTATGTAAGTATAACAGAGGGCGTATGTAGCTGTGGAAGAACGTATTGAGAAGGGAAATGTGGATGGATAGCCAAACGTAGGCTTGGATTTTATAAAGAGACCGAAAAATTAATCAGAGCAAAAAAATTTTAAAAATAATTACCTAGAGGAGCTGGATACCTTGCGACAAAAGATCACGATTGGCTTTTGGTGCATGTCAGTCGTAAAGAAAAGATAATCGTCCCCGCCTTCTTTTATACCTGTCTTTTTACGAATGTCAGCTACTGACTCCAGGAAGTTGCGCACCGTGATATTGGCTTTGCGCTGTGGAAGCTTAGAAAGAATCTCTTTTTTGTGATAGCGCCCCACACCCTGGCAGGCAAAAGCCCGACCCGGAAAATCAGGTATAAGCTGATCGGAGGTATAGAGATGGCTGTTGGGATGCAGTTTGTGCAGGCCAAATTGGCTGGCTACGCTCCGGTAAGCACCCGATTTGAGGATAGCTGAATTTGGTTCATACAGGTAAGCTTTTGGGTCGGCGAAGCTGACAACTGTTTGTTCTTCCTGCTCTTTGTAGAAGGAAAGCGACTGCAGGCTCCCGTCTGGCAGCAGGTTAATAGCATGGCGCACAGGGTTGGGGCCAGCCTGGGGCTGAAGCAGGTATAGTACTTCCTTGCACTCGTTGTGCAGCGCAATCACCCACACCGTAGTCACTGCGCCTAACTGCTCCAGAGCCAGCTCAATGTCCAGCATGGGGGAGGTTTTGAGCAGCACAGCATCTGCCTTCTCAAACAGTACCGGAAGCAGCCGCAATACATCTGGTTCGCAGTCTTGCAGTAAATGTACCTTCTCTTGCCTGTCACCGCGTCGTGCCGGATCCAGGTATAGCATATCAGCACGACCCGTGAAGCTTTGCAGAAAATTTTCCGCTGATATGTTGACGGCATCTATATTGGTTGCGCCCAGCAGTTCAAAATTATGAGCTGCTATTTCCGATAGCTCACTGTTCTGCTCTACATGCACTACCTGATCAAACTGCTTTGCAAAAAAGAAACTATCGACTCCAAATCCACCTGTAAGGTCAACAAGCAATCGACCTTTTACCAGCGAAGACTTAAAAGCCGCAGTAGCCTCCGAAGAAGTCTGTTCAACGGATACTGCCATCGGAAACACCACATCAGGGTGCGCTATCCAGGTTGGCAGCTTATGGGCGGCTTTTTGTCGTGCCTGGATTTGCTTGACCAGTTCAGCTACAGGTAAGTTCGGGTAACGGCCCGCCTGCAGCATTAGCTCAGCGAGGTCACGGTGCTGGTGCTGCTGTATAAAATCCTTCTCGTCCGGAGTAAAGTGTCTCATGCTATGCTGCAAAGATAACAATTAAATCAGCCCTGCTTTGCCTATAAAAAACGGACAGTCTCTAAACAATCCTCATATCTGCTGGTTGTATTGACAGCTAAAAGAAATTTTTAATTAATTAATTATTAGACTACTATGAAGAAATGGATGAAAATCATGATGCTGGCCGTGCTGCCAGCCATGGTACTTACAAGCTGCGATGATGACGACGATGATATGACCGTCATCGAAAGTGCCAATGTTCTGGTGGTACACGCTTCGCCTGACGCACCGGGCGTTGATCTGTTGGTAGATAATGAAAAGGTGAACACATCCGCCCTTACTTACCCCAATAACACCGGTTATCTGGAAGTGCCAGCTGGCCGACGCAATGTGAAAGTAAATGCCGCCGGCACTAATACTTCTGTAATCAATGCTGACCTTGATCTGCAGCGTAACATGAATTACTCTGTGTTCGCTATCAACACTTTGAGCAACATCGAACCATTGGTATTGATGGATGACCTGACTGCCCCAGCTTCCGGTAACGCACATGTGCGTTTTGTACACCTTTCACCTGATGCCCCTGCAGTGGATATAGCTGTGACGGGTGGACCTGTGCTGTTCAGCAACAGTGAATTCAAAGATGCTACTCCCTTTACTCCTGTAGCAGCTGGCTCATACAACCTGGAAGTACGATTGGCCGGAACAGAAACTGTTGTGCTCGCCGTGCCTAATGTGCAGCTAACAAGCGGACGCATCTACACCGTATTTGCAAGAGGCTTCGTGTCGCCACCAGCTGGCAATACAAACTCTCTTGGCGCTGAGGTTATTATAAACCGATAATCCCGAAGAAGACTGCTATACCTATAGGAGGCCTGTGCCATTGGCATGGGCCTCTGTATTTTACAAGATTTAAACCTGTTGATTTTCAGTTGTATAGTGCTGTTTTGTTGAAGATGATAGAGAAATTTTGTAATTTTGTGCTTCCAAAAGAAAAAAATAGAATATGATCGATACAACACTCAAGTACAAAGTAAAAGATATTTCGCTGGCCGAGTGGGGCCGCAAAGAGATCAGATTGGCAGAGGCTGAGATGCCAGGTCTGATGGCTATACGTGAAGAGTACGGCCCGAGCAAGCCACTTGCCGGAGCCCGCATCGCTGGCTGCTTGCACATGACTATCCAGACTGCCGTGCTGATCGAGACACTGGTAGAACTGGGTGCTGAAGTAACCTGGTCATCATGCAACATCTTCTCTACACAAGACCACGCTGCTGCTGCGATTGCCGCTGCCGGTATCTCTGTTTATGCCTGGAAAGGGATGACTGCAGAGGAGTTTGACTGGTGCATTGAGCAGACGCTGTTCTTCGGTGACGAGAGCAAGCCACTCAACATGATCCTGGATGATGGTGGCGACTTGACTAACATGGTGCTGGACAAATACCCGGAGCTGGCTCCTGGTATCAAAGGACTTTCTGAAGAAACGACAACCGGTGTTCACCGCCTGTACGAGCGCATGAAGAATGGTACGCTGACCATGCCTGCCATCAACGTGAACGACTCTGTAACAAAGTCTAAGTTTGATAACAAGTATGGCTGTAAGGAGTCATTAGTAGATGCAATCCGTCGTGCCACTGACGTGATGATGGCTGGTAAAGTAGCGGTTGTAGCAGGTTATGGTGACGTAGGCAAGGGTTCTGCTGCTTCACTTCGTGGTGCTGGTGCCCGTGTGATCGTAACTGAGATCGACCCGATCTGTGCTCTTCAGGCAGCTATGGATGGCTTCGCAGTGAAGAAAATGGCAGACGCTATCAAAGAAGCTGATATCGTAGTGACTGCTACCGGTAACAAGGATATCATCACAGAGCAGGAGTTCCGTCTTTTGAAAGACAAGGCGATCGTTTGTAACATCGGTCACTTCGATAACGAGATCGATATGGCCTGGTTAAACAAGAGCTATGGTAACACGAAAGATACCATCAAGCCACAGGTTGACCTCTACAACATCGAAGGTAAAGACATCATCGTGCTGGCGGAAGGCCGCCTGGTAAACCTGGGTTGTGCGACTGGTCACCCTTCGTTTGTAATGTCCAACTCTTTCTCAAACCAAACATTGGCACAGCTGGAGCTTTGGACAAATGCTGAGGCTTACGAGAACAAGGTATACACTTTGCCAAAGCACCTGGACGAGAAAGTAGCCCGTCTGCACCTGAGCAAAATCGGCGTAGAACTGGACGAGCTTCGCCCGGATCAGGCTGCCTATATCGGTGTGGAAGTAGAAGGTCCTTACAAGCCAGAATACTACAGATACTAATCGGTAGTATTTCCTATAAACAGAAAAGCCGGAGCATCAACTCCGGCTTTTCTGTTTATACCTAATTCTTAAACTTCCCCATCTTCAATAGTTTGTACACCGAAGCCTTAGCCTGTTTAAACTTATTGTCAAGTTTAAGGTACTTGTTGGCTCTGTCACGGAAATGAATACGGCGGTGCCAACCCAAATGATTGGTATAAGGCTCCTCTAGTATAAAGGCGTTATAGCCTAAGTTAGTGTAAAGATCAGAAATCTCCCTTTCGAACTGACCGGGCGTATATTGCTCAAAGCTGCCCATCAGGCGGTAATCACTCACTCGCTTTAGGCTGGGGTTAAGTGTGAATATGTCTTTCTTCACTATTCTATACCTAATACCTTGAGTCTCCTGTATCTCGTCTGCAAAGAAGTCAGCAGGGTACTCACTGGCACTGCGCCCCCAAACCGTAACTAGCTTCGGAAAAGCTTCCATCAAGGCGAGCGAGTCTTCTATAAAGCCTTTGCGCAAAAAGTCCCAATCATCCTCGCAGTGGAAGATGTACTCGGTTGTCACCCGGCTATAAGCTTTGTCGATGCTTTTTTGTTGGCCGAGCTGCTCTGGGTTCACAATTGTTTCAAACTTGTCGTAGCTAAATTTCTGCAGCACGTTTTCGAGCCCTTTGCGATCGCCGCTGTCTTCTATGATCAATATCTTCTCAACAGGATAGGTATTGAATTTAAAGAAACTGCGCAGCGTGGCCTCCAGCAGATCGAAGCGGTTGCAACTGGTAATAACGACAGTGATTCCCTTGGGCATGACGAATAAAATCAGGTGAATTTACAAATATAGCGGGCGCTGTAAATTAATTGCCCTGACTCCGCATATATTTCAGAGTCAGGGCAACCGATGATTTTACGTATGGCTTGCCAGGCTGTTATCAGATGATATTGAAGCGTGACATCAGGGCCTTCTTATAAGATTTGCCAATCGGTACATCGCCTTTTGAAAACACGACTGCATTTTCTTCCAGTGCTTCTACCTTATCTAGGTTGGCAATGTAGGAGCGATGCACCCGCACGAAGTTACTCGAAGGCAGCTTGTGCTCCATGTCTTTGAGCGTAGAGCTGACAAGGTACTTCTGATCCATGGTTACTATAAAGGAATAGTTGTCATATGCCTCTACCCACAGGATATCGCTGTACTGCACTTTGATGATGCGATGCTTAACCTTTACAAAAATGTAATCTGTCTGTGCTTCGACTTCTTTTGCAGCCTTTCCAGCACCATTGTCTATCGTTTTGTGACCGGAATCGTGTTTATAAAGTGCCAGCTCAATGGCGGACCGTAGGTTCTTCTCGTCGAAGGGTTTGGCCAGAAAGCCGTCAGGCTCCGTTTTCTTTGCTCTGTCCAGTGTGTCCTTGTCGGCGTAGGCAGTCAGATAGATAAATGGAATGTTAAATTCTTCCCGTATTTTAGAGCCGATCTCTATACCGTCAGCATCGCCTTTCAGGTTCACGTCAAGCAGCACTAGGTCTGGTTGCATGGTTCGAATCATCTCAAGAGTGTTCTCACCGGAATCGATGGCACACGTCTGGTAACCCAACTCCTCCAAACAGGCAGCCAGGTCTTCTGCGATTATAATTTCGTCTTCCGAAATGAGAATTTTTGGTTTTATCATAGCATTAATCACATACGTAAAATTAAAGAGTTACGATGCCAAAACAAAATGTAATATTGATTTTGTACCATTATTGTTTGTGAAATCGATCTTTCCACCTAGTTTTCTAGCTAAAGAGGAGACTAATTGTAAGCCATAAGACTTTTTGCGCCGCTCTTCAAAATCAGTTGGTAATCCGATACCATCATCGTGCACTGTCAAGGTATAAACATCGTTTTCTTCTGACCGCAGGTAGATGGCGATCTGCCCATACCGGTTAGGAAAAGCATACTTAATAGAGTTTGAAACAAGTTCATTCACAATTAGTCCCACGGAAAGCGCAATGTCTGCCTCCACCATGAGCGTAGGAATATCCAGTTTTACCTTAATATGGCGCTCCCCGGTACCATAGGTGGCTCCCAGGCTTTCACAGATATCCTTGATGTAAGCATGTAAGTCAATAGAGGCCAGGTCTTCGTGTTGATAAAGGCGCTCATGCAGAATGGCCATCGATCTGACCCGCCCCCTGACAGACTGCATGACTTCGAGGGCCTTGGGATCCTGCACGTGCCGGGCCTGCAGGTTAAGCATGCTCATAATGATCTGCAGGTTGTTCTTAACGCGATGATGGATTTCCTTCAGCAGGATTTCCTTCTCTCGGTTTTTTTCTTCCAGCAGCTGCGTTCGGTACTGCACTTTATGCTCTAAGAGAGAGTTAAGCTTTACAAGACTTCTTTCACGCAATCGCACCACACTAATGGTCGCGCCAGTAGCAATAAGTACAAGCAACACGATGAACCACTCTCTTCGCCATACCGGAGGCACAATGGTGAAGGTATAGGTAAGCGGGCTAGGGGTCCAGTAGCCATCACTGTTGGCAGCTAGTAATTGGAAGGTATAGGTACCCGGATCGAGGCTCGCGTAAGTGGCAAACGAATGATCCGTGACAGCCGACCAGTGGTCATCATGCCCTTTAAGGCGGTAGCGGTAGCGCACACGATCGGGAGCAGAAAGCGAAATACCATGAAAGTCGAATGTCAGGTGGTTTTGGTGGTGCGGCAGCCGTAGGTTAACAGGCAGTCCGGTAGCGGAGTCCGTGTTATAACCCATGTTGGCCCAATCTGTGGGCTTCAGGAAGAGCATGATGTTAGTCAGGATTGTGTTCGGGTACACCTGGTTACGTCGGTCCATATCCGGCAAATACATCGTCAGGCCTTTGGCTGTGGCAAACCATACGGTGCCGTCCGGTGTTTGCGTGATTCCCTTATTGCTTACTTCCAAGCCTCTGAACCCTTCCTGATTGGCATAACTGCGGATGCTGAGACGACCCCGGTCATGAAGTTGGTCGAGCTGCACTTTTAGAACACCCCTGCTCGTGCCGACCCATAAATGGTTTGTGTTATCAACGAACAGGCTTTTTATACCTTCGTTTGGTAGCCCGTTTCTGGAGTTGTATACCTTAGGGGTTTCCCATTTGTCATGCCAGGCCATGATACCGTAATTAAACCCTCCAAAGTACAGTGTGCCCCATTCGTCTTCTGCAATGGTCAATATTTCCCGAAAACCAGGCTCTTCTAAACCTGCAGCAGCAGTCACGGCGCCATTTTCATATCGGAATACGCCTTTCTCAGCGCCAACCCAGATTCTACCTTTGCTGTCTCGGTGCAGCGCATGTACTTTACCTGTAAGTTGCGGCTTATGCAGTGGTTTAATTAGCTGCTGGTTCGGAAATAGCATGGCCAAGCCGGCCGCTGTGGCAAGCAGAAGCTGGCCGTTTCGCATGGGCATGGCCTGGTACACCTCTGCTGCCGGTAAACCTTGTTCGATGCCAAAATGCGATATTTTGCCTGGTCCCAGGCGGTATACTCCTCTGCTGGTACACACCCATACATCGTCTTCGTGCGCTACCCACATACTGTGTAGCGTAGTACCCTTGGGCCAAATGTCGGTTTGCAGCCAGTTCAGGATGCCCCCTTCCATAAAAGCGGCAAAGCCGTCATCCGTGCCTAGCCATACCCTGCCTTTGGTGTCCTGAGCCAAAGCTGATATGACAGGTTCCTTTACCTGCCCCATGTCAAAGAAGTGCACAAACCAAGGGTTGCGGTACTGCATCAGGCCATGGCCGGTCGTCCCTATCCAGATGTTGCCCTCACGGTCTGTTGTGATACAATTCACCTTGTCCGTGCGCAAACCACTAAAGCGGGTCAGGTGCTGAAAATCCTTTCCATCAAACTTGAGTACGCCATTAAGACGCAGGCTCAACCATTGATGTCCAAAGTTATCGGTTGTGAAATCCCTTACGTTTGGACTTATAATTCCAGCGGGCAACTCAAAGTTCTCAAGCTTATTCAGACGGTAGGTTGCAGCGCCATTGGCAGTGCCTATCCAGACAGTGCCGTCTGGCGACTGGTTTAAGACGTTAATGCTATTATAAGGAAGGGCGCTATTGCTAGAGGTGTAGTGGGTGATACCAGTGGGTCTTACACTGTATACTCCCTGTGAGTCGCTTCCAGCCCACAGCTCATTAGTACTAGTGAACAGGATGTCATTAAAGCGGATCGGAGGTAAATCAGCATGCTGAACAAATTTATTTTTTGCCAGGTAATACACACCACTATCCGTGGCGGCCCATATCGTACCCAGATTATCTTCCGCGATGCTGTATATACCTCCAGGTGGCAAGCCGGCCTCTGTGTCATATACATTGAAGCTACTGCCCTTGAAAAGCATGAGACCTTTATCTGTCGTACCGATCCAGATGCGTTGTCGGCTGTCGAGCAATAGGCAGCTTATACTGTTGCTGCTCATGCCGTCGCGCTTGGTATAGGTATGGAAGGTGGAGCCATCGAAGCGGCTAAGGCCCCCCAGTGTAGCTATCCACAACTGCCCTTTATTATCCTGTAATATGTCATTAACCTGAGACTGCGGCAAGCCCTGCTCCAGCGACCAGTTACGAAAGTTGAACTGTTGCGCCTGCACATGGAAGGAAACTGCCAGCAATATTAAGAAAGCAAAAGGGCGCATCTGAGAGCAAAGTAATTAGGAACAACAATACATGAAGTTGATGTATTTTGTGATAAAAAATAGCCTTAAATTCATATTACTCTAAAGCTATTATTTTGTTGCCTATATACTATACCTGATGTTATAACCTTGTGTCAGGTATGGGCCATATATCCTTGCAAATAGATGCTTGCTATTTCTTTTTAATCGTTTTAGGATGAGATTTAATGCTATAGCACGAGGTTTTATTTTATGCTATGTGCTTGTCAATTCCGTTAGGGCAATAGGTGCTGTGCTCTGCTATTGCCTTCTCAAGTATAGCATCGTTAGCAGCAAGACTCTGTCTGGAGTTTTCCTGATGATACAGGTGATACGCCACGCCACCGAAGGCAAGGTTTTGGCGCTTAGTACCGCTGTTAAGCAATCGGATGGCAAACTCACTGTCTTCTCGGCCCCAGCCTACAAAATCTTCATTAAAGCCATTTACACGCAGAATGTCTTCCATCCAGAAGCCCATGTTGCAGCTTTTGATTGAGGCGATACCCGCTTTGTTCCTGCTGAACAGCTCCGATAGAAAAGGAGAGTTCGTGGCATTCAGCCTGTTCTTTATACCTGATGAAAGGGGCGAAATTGGAGTAGGGCCACGATTAATAAGGTGCTGACTTAACTCCGGGTTTAAAAGCACACGTTTGCCCTGTGTGAAATAGTCTTTGCGGGCGGCCCTTCGATGACTTTTCAAAAAGTCTGGATGTAGCACCATGTCACCGTCAATGATCACTACATATTCGCCTGTAGCCCTAGCAATGGCCCTGTTTCGACTCTCGGCAGCTCTGAAGCCCAGGTCTTCCTGCCAGCTGTGGAGCAATGGCACCGGCGACTCTTTAGCCATACGCTCAACAAGTGCACGTGTGTCGTCACGGGAACCATCGTCGGCCACTATGATCTCACGCGGCAACTCACTTTGCTGAAAAGCGCTGCGTAGCACAGTACCTAGCGCCTCTTTCCAATTGTAAGTTGTCACAATCAGGCTAATGCCAAGGCGCTGGTTCTCTTCGTGCAGTTTCATGTATTTGTAAAAAGTACCGTTAGCGTTTGAGAAAGAAATAGCCATACCCTCATACCCATACAGAAACCCGCGTTGCAAGACATAGTTCCTGAAAAGCGAAAAAGCCCACTTGAAATAGCTTTTGGCTGGAGAAGAGCTTTTACGGAAACGCTTCTCCCTAGCAAAGAGGGTAGTGTACTGGTCCATCTTGGCAATCAGCTGTGATATGCTGTTGAAGGAAAAGTGATCCATAGTACCACGTAACGGCTGCACCTGTAAGCCATCCGTTATAATATGTTCGTGCACGGGTAAGTCGGCAAAACGGGTGGTGCCTTTGTGGTAAAGGCGTAGGACATAGTCATTGTCCCAACCGCATGCTTTGATGTGTTTCTTTCCGTAAAAGTTGTGGCGCAGAAAACTGTATACCTTACCCGTATCTTGCAGGTCGAGCTGCAAGATTTCTTCTGCCAACTGGGGAGAGAGGATTTCGTCGCTGTCAATAGAAAGAACCCACTCATGCGTAGCGTACTGTGCTGCCAGGTTTTTCATGGGTCCAAAGCCGATGAAGGGGTGCTCTACCACCTGCACGTTCGGAAAACCTGTCGCAATAGCCAGTGTATCATCTTCAGATCCGTTATCCAATACAATTATCTGAGCGAACTGCCGTAATGAATGCAGGCAGTCAGCAAGATACTGCTGGCTGTTTTTGGTGAGAATGGTAACCGATATTGGTTGGCTCATGCTTGGGTATGCCCTAAGTGGTTAGGATTGCAAAATTAAGTTTTAGCGGCTAAATCGATGAAAAAAAAGCTCATTAACTGCTGAAAGTTCTGGAATTCCGTATGTTCCTAGTAAAGAAATGAATAAGTGCAGTGAAATAACTGCCCATCCTATACCTGCCGAAGTGGATCGTGTGCAACCCAAAAGCGGCAAGAAAGGTATGTAATTAAAATTTCTATATTTGCGTATAATTACGCGATTACGACTTTATAAATTACAAAATCAAGTCAAATGAGCGAGCAAACAGGTAAACAGTTGAGTAAAGAGGAAAAAGATGCCCGGTTTGAGGCAGAGTTACTGCCTGTGCTGGATCCTCTGTACAATTTTGCCTACAGGCTCACCCTCGACGAAGATGATGCCAATGACCTCGTGCAGGAGACATACCTGAAGGCATACCGCTTTTTCGATTACTTCGAGCAAGGAACTAATGCAAAAGCCTGGCTGTTCCGAATCCTGAAGAACTCTTTTATCAATGAGTTCCGGAAAAAGAGCAAACAGCCTGCCAAGGTAGACTATAGTGAGGTCGAGGGATACTATAATTCGGATGACGTAGAGGGCGAGGGTGGCGTAGCTTCCACTACCGATATGCGCACCGAAAGCGTACAGGATCTGATTGGCGACGAGGTGGCCAGCGCCTTAAACGCACTGCCGGTCGACTTTAGGACTGTGATCATTTTGTGTGATCTCGAGGGCTTCACCTACGAGGAAATGGCTAAAATTCTGGATATACCGATAGGTACCGTGCGCTCCAGGTTGCACCGTGCCCGTAACTCTTTGAAAGAGAAGTTGGAAAAGTATGCGAAGAGCATGGGATATAACAGTTAGATTAACCTAAAAGAGTTTGAGTAAAGATGGAATCGAAATTTACAGAAGCAGCGCACCAGAAAATTTCTGAAGACGGGCATGAGTCGGAATGCGACAAGATTGCCAAATTATTGGACCTGATGATCGACGGGGAAGCATCCTCCGAAGAACAGTCCTACTTTAATACCCACATCGAAGAGTGTCTTCCCTGCTTCGAAAGCCATCAAAAGCAAAAACTCCTCAAAGGGCTTGTAAGTGGTCATCTTAAGCGCGTAATTGTGCCGGAAAGCTTAGCTTTGTCCATTAAAGCCAGAATTCAAGAAACTGTATAACCTCTGATGCAAGGAAAGATTATCATTTTTTCGGCCCCGTCCGGCGCCGGCAAGACTACTATTGTAAAACACCTCTTGCAGGTAAACCCATTACTTGCCTTCTCTATTTCGGCCTGCACACGCGACAAGCGCGGCCGCACCGAAGAAAACGGTAAAGACTACTACTTCATAACACCGGAAGAATTCAAGCAGAAGATCGCGAAAGACGAATTCGTAGAGTGGGAAGAAGTATACGAAGGCGCCTTCTACGGCACTTTGAAATCTGAAATAGAGCGTATCTGGAAAAGTGGCAAGCACGTGATACTGGACGTGGATGTTAAAGGAGGACTAAGTATAAAGCATTTTTACAAAGAAAGAGCATTGGCGGTATTCGTAAAGCCGCCTTCCATAGAGGAACTGGCTAAGCGCCTGCAGGCCCGCAACACTGACTCTGCCTCCAGCATTTCGAGCCGTGTCTTTAAGGCTGAGTTTGAGATGAAGTTTGAGGACCAGTTTGATAAGGTGATTGTGAATGATAACCTGGAAGAGGCTTGCTCCAAGGCCGAGAAACTGGTAAATGAGTTTCTGAACGCTGAACCGGCTATCGTATGAAAGTAGGGCTGCTGTTCGGCTCCTTTAACCCCATCCACATCGGACACCTGATATTGGCTAATTATATGGCCAACAATACAGACCTGGATACGGTATGGCTAGTGGTGTCACCGCAGAACCCTTTTAAACCCAGCAATACACTTTTGCACGAGTTCGATCGGTTGCATATGGTATCGCTAGCTGTAGCAGATAACCCTAATTTGGGCGTATCGAACATTGAGTTCAACATGCCCAAGCCAAGCTACACGATTGACACACTTACTTATCTGCAGGAAAAATACCCAAGTTACGAGTTTGTGCTGATCATGGGAGAGGATAATCTGCCGCTTTTTCCGAAGTGGAAAAACTATGATCGCATATTGGAGTACCATCGGGTATACATATACCCACGTTCCGGCTCCACCACTACTGAACTTCCGCCTATGCCAAATGTGACATTTATCAAAGCTCCAGTGCTGGATATCTCGGCTACATTTATCAGGCAGTGCATCAAAGAAGAAAAATCAATCAAGTACATGGTGCCTGACGAAGTGGCTGAATACATTAAGGTACATAAGCTATACCTGTAATTCATGTACAGACCTTTAAAAAGAGAAGCCCGCTGATATGATCAGCGGGCTTCTCTTTTTAAAGGTATAACGGTGTTGCTTACACGGTCATGATCTCAGCTTCCTTCTTTGCAAGTAGCTCGTCCATTTTCACAATGTAGCTGTCTGTCATCTTCTGAACTTTAGCTTCCGCATCACGCACAGCATCTTCTGAAGTGCCTTCTTTCTGCAGTTTTCGCAGTGAGTCATTCACGTCTTTGCGAATGTTGCGAATCGCAATCTTTCCGTTTTCAGTCTCGTTCTTCACTTGCTTCACCAGGTCACGGCGACGCTCTTCCGTCAGTGGCGGAATGTTCAGACGGATGGAATCTGCTTCGTGCTGAGGGTTCAGGTTTAGGTCACTGTTTTTAATGGCTTTGCCAATTTCAGCAACCATGTTCTTCTCCCATGGCTTAATCAAGAGCGTGCGTGCGTCTGGGGTGGTGATACCAGCAACCTGAGAGATAGGAGTTGGAGCGCCATAGTAATCTACGCGCAGATCCTCTACCATGGCAGGTGAGGCTTTGCCAGCTCTGATTTTAAGCAGCTCAGAGTTTGTATGCTGTACCGATTTTTGCATCGACTCCTCGGCTTCGCTGAGGTAAAACTGAATTTCTTCCGTCATATCAATTTTAGCTTAATAAGGTTCTTCTGTTATCTTATGTATACTGCAATTTATTAATTCTTGTCAGTTGAGCCTGCGCCTTCTGAAGCCTGAATATTATCAACAGCTTCTTCTATTGACTCTGCCAGGTCTTCCATGGTTACAAGTGTACCAATTTTCTCGCCTTGCACCAGTCGTTTCAGATTACCACCGGTGTTCATGTCGAATACAATGATCGGCAGGCCGTTTTCTTTGCAAAGTGTAAAGGCTGTCATATCCATTACATTCAGGCCTTTTTCGAACACATCTTTGAAGGAGATATTAGAGTAGAAGATCGCATTCGGGTCTTTCTCTGGGTCAGCAGAGTAAATACCATCTACGCGGGTGCCCTTCAACACAACGTCCGCTTCTATTTCGATGGCACGAAGACTGGCAGCTGAATCAGTTGTGAAGTATGGATTTCCTGTACCGGCTCCAAAAATAACAACACGTCCTTTTTCAAGGTGACGTACTGCACGGCGCCGTATATAAGGCTCGCATACCTGCTGGATATTAAGGCCCGAAAGCAAGCGGGTATATACGCCTAGTTTTTCAAGCGCACTCTGCAAAGCCATGCTATTGATGACAGTTGCCAGCATGCCCATGTAATCACCCTGTACACGGTCAAGGCCCACCTGCTCCGCTTGCACACCTCTAAAGATGTTGCCTCCGCCGATCACAACTGCTACCTCAACTCCGAGTGCAGCAACCTCCTTAATCTCCTGCGAGTACTGCATCAGCCTGTCAGAGTCGATACCGTACTGCTGTTCTCCCATCAGCGATTCGCCGCTTAACTTCAGCAATATTCTTTTATACTTCACGGTCGTTTTATAGTAATGTTAATAGTTAGAGTTGCTCGTGCCGCGGAAAGGCAGTCGTGCTGCCCATCTGGCAACACAAAAAAATTAAAATAGAATCAATATCTGGTTTTTCTCCACGTTCTGCTTCACAGCCACCTTGATTTCCTTCACCACACCGTCGCCTGGCGACTTCAGGATGTTTTCCATCTTCATGGCCTCCAGAATCATAATTGGGTCACCTTTTTTCACTTCCTGTCCAGGCTGAACTTTTATTTCAAGTATCAATCCTGGCATTGGCGCTTTCACATCATTCACTTTCTGTGCGTTGGCATTGCTCATGCCCAACTTGTCGAGCAACAAATCGAAGCGGTCTTTTGCGCTCACGGTCTGCTTTACGCCATTGATCTTAAAAGTAAACGTTTTGGCTTGATAGTCAGCTTCTACCAACTCTGCGGTATACGACTTATCGTCTTTTATGATGTGATATCGGTTAGGGCCAAGGGAAGAAATATCCCAATTGAAAGGTGATCCATTAAGGAGAATAGCGTCTTTCTGAATATCAACCTGCCATGTATTGTCGTTAGCAGTTTTTATCTGGAGCATCTTTATAAATCAGATTTTGGAAGCTTAAAGATAATTGATTTATCAGAGTATTTTTAGAAATTGAGCTCAAAATTAAAACATTCCATCATGAATCATAGGTTTCTGAGCATAGTTGGCCTTGCCGCTGCTATGGCTTTCACGGGCGGTTGCAGTGTGAATAAACAAACCAAGGCGACTCCCACGGTTGAGCCAGTAGCAGGTAAACCGGCTATGGAGATTGCTGGGCCTCCTGTGTGGGCCCCAAAGAACCATGCCTTTAACCCTTCAAAAACTCGGGTGCATGACTTGTTGCACACCAAACTGCGCGTCAGCTTTGACTGGGATAAGCAATACCTTCATGGCGTCGCAGAACTTACCCTCAAGCCTTATTTTTATCCTCAGAATCAACTAGTGCTCGATGCCAAAGGCTTCGATATACACAGTGTGAACCTGATGAACGGATTTGATGCGACCGCCCTGAAATATACTTACGATGGTCTGAAGCTGACAATCGACCTGGGCAAAGCCTATACACGGAATGACAAATATATCATTGAGATCGATTACACTGCCAAACCCAATGAATTGGCAGTAGGCGGAAGCGATGTGATAACGGAGGACAAGGGACTCTATTTCATCAACCCGACAGGGGAGGAGCCTAATAAACCACGTCAGATTTGGACGCAAGGAGAAACTGAAGCTAACTCAGCCTGGTTCCCAACCATCGATTCGCCAAACGAGCGCATGACACAGGAGCTGTACATTACCGTCGACCAGAAGTTTACCACGCTTTCGAATGGCACTTTTGTTTACTCACGCAAAAACGCCAATGGTACCAAAACTGATTACTGGAAAATGGAGCAACCGCATGCGCCATACCTGACCATGATGGCCATAGGAGAGTATGCCGTGGTGAAAGACAAATGGCGTGAACTGGAGGTCAATTACTATGTAGAGCCAGCTTATGAGAAAACGGCTAAGAAGATATTTGGCAACACGCCTGAAATGCTGGAGTTTTTCTCCAAAAAGCTAGGAGTAGACTATCCATGGTCCAAGTACTCACAGGTAGTGGTACGCGACTTTGTGTCAGGCGCTATGGAGAATACTACGGCATCGACCTTTATGGAAGATCTGCAGTTGAATGAACGCGAGTTACTGGATAAGAACTGGGACGGCATTATTGCCCATGAGCTATTCCACCAGTGGTTTGGTAATTATGTGACCACAGAATCGTGGGCTAATCTGCCATTGAATGAGGCTTTTGCCAATTACTCAGAATATCTGTGGACAGAGCACAAGTATGGCGCTGAAGAAGCCGCGTTACACCACTTGGACGAGCTGGGTCAGTACCTCGATGAGTCCGAGACAAAGCGTGAGCCACTGATTCGCTATCGGTATGCTGATCGGGAAGATATGTTCGACAGTCACTCTTATGCTAAAGGCGGGCGTGTATTACACATGCTGCGCAAATATGTAGGAGATGAAGCTTTTTTTGCCTCGCTTAACCGTTACCTCACTCAGAACAAATTCTCAGACGTGGAGGTGGCGGAGTTGCGGATGGCGTTTGAAGACACGACTGGCGAGGACCTGATGTGGTTCTTCGATCAGTGGTTTATGCGCGCAGGTCATCCAGAGCTCAAAGTTAGCCATACCTATCAGAATGGCGCACTCACCTTACAGGTATGGCAACAACAGGATACGCTATACCAACCAGTGTATAAACTGCCCCTGAAAGTGGCTATCTGGGAGAACGGCCAAAAGAAAGAGCATGCGATTGAGATCACAAAATCAAACCAGGTATTTAATTTACCTGTAGCGACAGAGCCTCAGCTCGTACTCTTTGACAGTGAGCAACAACTGCTCGGGACCGTAGAACACGCGAAGACAGCAGAGGAGTTGGTGTTTCAATTCAAAAATGCGAAAGAACTTGCCCCACGATTAGAAGCCTTGGAAGAGTTGGAAGAGGAGCTGAGTCAACCGGAAATGGTAGCGTTACTGCAAGGTGCGTTGCAAGACAACTTTTGGGCTATTCGTAATTTGGCATTGGATGTGGCTGGTCGCTTGCCAGCCAAGCAAGCCACATCCCTGGAGCCGCTGGTAAAACGAATGGCAGAAAGCGAAAAAAAGGGAGAAGTGAGAGCAGGTACCATCATGTTGCTTTCAGAATGGGGTGATGACGAATATACCGACTTATACAAAAAAGCTATGCAAGATAGCTCATACAAAGTAGCAGCGGCAGGTATACTTGGATATGCTATGACAGAAGCAGCGGATATAAACCAGCGATTAGCCGCTTTTGAAAAAGAAACAAATGAGGAGATTGTACTTGCATTAGCATCCTACTATGCGGTGAAGGGAGGCGCCGGTAAATATGATTGGTTTATGAAGCAGATGAAAAGTGCTAAAGGGGCAGGCTTATATTATCTGCTTCAGAGCTATGGAGCCTTCATGGCTGTAAATTCAGAAGCCTATACACCGGAGGCTATTGCAATGCTTGCTGAATTGGCACAGGAGCATCGCCTATATTATGTGCGCATGGCTGCTTTTCAAACACTTATGGTGCATTCGGAGCGACCGGAAATAGTAGAGTTGCTAAAGGAAATCAGGGAAAATGAGAAAGATAAAAGGCTCTTAGAGCTGTACAATCAGGTTTCCCTGTAGGGTGTCAGGAAAAAAAACTGAATTATTTTTCAGAGAATATTTGACTGGAAAGAAAAAGCGCTTAATTTTGCATCTCCTTAGAACGAAGTAGTGAGCTGAAAAGCAGTTATAGAGTACTAAGGAAAGGCTGAATAAGTCAGCCAGGTTGAATATTAGGGGAGATTCCAGAGCGGCCAAATGGGACGGACTGTAACTCCGTTGTAGTGATACTTCGCAGGTTCGAATCCTGCTCTCCCCACAATTAAGACCACGCTTTTTAATGGTTTGCTGCATTCAAAGCGGGAGTAGCTCAGTTGGTAGAGCGATAGCCTTCCAAGCTATAGGCCGCGAGTTCGACCCTCGTCTCCCGCTCAATAAGCAAATGGCGTGCTGCTTATCAAATATGGGTTAACTTATAAGGAATTTCATGAAGATGGATTTCCTTTTTAGTATAAACTCATTTTTAAGATAAGTGATGGCAAAAGCCGACGTAGCTCAGGGGTAGAGTACTTCCTTGGTAAGGAAGGGGTCGTGGGTTCAATTCCCATCGTTGGCTCAAAGTCCGTTACGTGTATAATTAACGCAACATACTTAAACGTTTTAACCTTAATTTAATTATCATACAATGGCTAAAGAAACATTTGACCGTTCCAAACCGCACGTAAACATCGGTACTATCGGTCACGTTGACCACGGCAAAACAACTTTGACTGCTGCCATTACTACAGTTTTGGCTAAGAAAGGTCTTGCTGCACTTCGCGACTTCTCTTCTATTGATAACGCTCCAGAAGAAAAAGAAAGAGGTATTACTATCAATACTTCTCACGTAGAATACGCAACAGAGAACCGTCACTATGCTCACGTTGACTGCCCAGGTCACGCTGACTACGTGAAGAACATGGTTACTGGTGCTGCCCAGATGGACGGTGCTATCCTTGTGGTTGCTGCAACTGACGGCCCAATGCCGCAGACTCGTGAGCACATCCTTCTTGCTCGTCAGGTAGGTGTACCTCAACTGGTAGTATTCATGAACAAAGTTGACATGGTGGACGATCCAGAGCTTCTTGAGCTTGTTGAGATGGAAATCCGTGAACTTCTTTCTTTCTATGACTTCGACGGTGACAACATTCCAGTTATTCAGGGTTCAGCTCTTGGTGGCTTGAACGGTGATGACAAGTGGGTTAAAACTATCGAGGAATTGATGGCAGCTGTTGATAGCTTCATTCCAATTCCAGCTCGTTTGACTGACCTTCCATTCTTGATGCCAGTTGAGGACGTGTTCTCAATCACTGGTCGTGGTACTGTAGCTACAGGCCGTATCGAGCGTGGTGTAATCAACTCTGGTGAGCAGGTTGAAATCCTGGGTATGGGTGCTGAGAACCTTAAGTCAGTAGTTACTGGTGTTGAGATGTTCCGTAAGATCCTTGACCGTGGTGAAGCTGGTGACAACGTAGGTCTATTGCTGCGTGGTATTGAGAAAACTGATATCCGTCGTGGTATGGTTATCTGTAAGCCAGGTTCAGTTAAGCCTCACATGAAGTTCAAAGCTGAGGTTTACGTTCTTTCTAAAGAAGAAGGTGGCCGTCACACGCCATTCTTCAACAAGTACCGTCCACAGTTCTACTTCAGAACGACAGACGTTACTGGTGAGATCATGCTGCCAGAAGGCGTAGAAATGGTTATGCCTGGTGATAACATCACTATCGAGGTAAACCTGATCAACGCAGTAGCAATGGAGAAAGGTCTGCGTTTCGCTATCCGTGAGGGTGGTAGAACAGTAGGTGCCGGTCAGGTAACTGAAATCCTTGACTAATAATATATAAAACTAGCCCGTTTCTGGAATCTTTTTCAGGAACGGGTTTGTTTTTAATATTCTTTTAAATAAATTTGCACTCCAATTAAAATTGGTGTGCATTTTTTTACGGGTGTAGCTCAATTGGTAGAGTAGTGGTCTCCAAAACCATTGGCTGGGAGTTCGAGTCTCTCCACCCGTGCAATTTAAATCTATTAAAGCGAAGGCAATGAGCAAAGTAAAAGGCTACATAGACGAGACAGTGGAGGAAATGAAAAACAAAGTTTCATGGCCTGCATATTCTGATTTGCAGAATAGCTCTGTATTGGTGTTGATCGGGTCTTTAATATTTGCCCTAGTGGTTGGAGCTATGGATTTCGTTTTTGATTCGTCGCTGTCTTGGTTTTACAACCAGTTTTAATTTAAGTCTATGGCTGATTTAAAATGGTATGTGGTTCGCGCAGTAAGCGGACAGGAGAAAAAGGCAAAGGCTTATCTTGAGAACGAAGTATTAAGACAGAATCTTGGAGAGTACGTGCCTCAGGTTCTCATACCAGCTGAGAAAGTGTATGAGATGCGAGGTGGAAAGAAGAAGATCAGAGAGAGAAATTTCTTTCCAGGATATGTGCTGGTACATGCAGACCTATCACATGGTGAAGCAGAGCACATCATCATTAGTACACCAGGTGTTATCGGCTTCCTTGGTTCAAACGAAGGAGGTCAGAATAAAAAGCCGGTTCCACTTCGTCAGTCAGAGGTAAACAGAATACTGGGTACAGTTGACGAGGCAGAAGAGCAAGCGGAAGTATTGGATACTCCATTCTTAGTTGGAGAAATGGTGAAAGTGATGGACGGTCCTTTCAGTGGATTCTCAGGTACTGTGGAAGAAGTGTTCGAAGAACGTAAGAAGCTTAACGTTATGGTGAAAATATTTGGCCGTAACACTCCGGTTGAGCTGAATTACATGCAGGTAGAAAAAGAATCGTAGTAAATACAAATAATGGCAAAGGAAATAAAAGGTTATCTGAAACTTCAGATAAAGGGAGGTGCCGCGAATCCATCGCCACCGGTTGGACCTGCACTTGGTTCTAAAGGTCTTAACATCATGGAGTTCTGTAAGCAATTCAATGCTAGAACCCAAGATAAGCCAGGTCAAGTGTTACCAGTATTGATTACAATATACGCAGACAAGTCCTTCGACTTCGTAGTTAAGACGCCGCCTGCTCCAGTATTGTTAATGGATGCTGCTAAAATTAAGGGTGGTTCGAAAGAGCCAAACCGTAACAAAGTAGGTTCAGTTACATGGGATCAGGTAAGAGAGATTGCAGAGCTGAAAATGCCTGACTTAAATGCTTTCAAACTGGAGTCTGCCATGAAAATGGTAGCTGGTACAGCAAGAAGCATGGGTATTACAGTATCTGGAAACGCTCCGTGGAACGAATAATTAGAGTTAAAGGATAATGGCGAAGATTTCAAAGAACAGGAAAGCAGCTTTAGAAAAGGCTGACCTGACAAAAGAGTATTCTTTAACAGATGCGGCTTCAGTTGTAAAAGATATTACTTTTACTAAGTTCGATGCCTCTGTTGATATTGATGTACGCTTAGGCGTTGACCCTCGCAAAGCCGACCAAATGGTTCGTGGTATTGTTACCCTTCCTCATGGCACCGGTAAAGACGTAAAAGTACTGGCACTGGTTACACCTGACAAAGAGCAGGAAGCTAAAGATGCAGGCGCTGATTTCGTAGGTCTGGATGACTATATCCAAAAGATTGAAAAAGGCTGGACAGATGTAGACGTGATCATCACGATGCCAGCTGTTATGGCTAAAGTAGGTCGTTTAGGTAGAATCTTAGGTCCACGTAACCTGATGCCAAACCCTAAGTCTGGTACAGTTACACAAGACGTTGCTAAAGCAGTTAAGGAAGTTAAAGCAGGTAAGATTGACTTTAAAGTTGACAAGTATGGTATCATCCATACAAGTGTTGGCAAGGTGTCTTTCTCTCCAGAGCAACTAGCCGCTAACGCTGCAGAAGTAATTGCTACACTTAACCGACTGAAGCCGTCTTCAGCAAAGGGTACTTACATTAAGAGCATAACATTGTCTAGCACAATGAGCCCGGCCGTAATCGTTGACAAGAACGCAACTATCTAAGAACATGACCAGGGAAGAAAAAGAGATAATTGTTAAAGACCTGAGCGAGAAGTTAGCGAACACTAACTATTTCTATATCACAGATGCGTCTACAATGACTGTAGCCAGCATCAATCAGTTCAGGAGAATGGCCTTTGATAGAGGCTTGGAGTACAAAGTTTACAAAAACACTTTCATTAAGAAAGCACTTGATACACTAGAGGCAGACACTGCTAATCTAGAAGGAGTACTGAAAGGTTCATCTGGTATCTTGTTTTCTGCTGAATCAGGCAATGCTCCTGGTAAGCTTCTGAAAGACTTTAGAAAAAAAGGTAATACTCTTCCATTATTGAAGGGAGCCTATATTGATGGCGGTATCTACATTGGTGAAAACCAACTTGACACACTTGCCAGCATCAAGTCTAAAAACGAGCTTATCGGTGATATCATCGGCTTGCTTCAGTCTCCAGCTAAGAATGTTGTTTCTGCTCTACAGAGCAGCGGTGGCAAACTAGCCGGAATCCTGAAAACCCTATCTGAAAAAGAATAATTTTAAAAACGTAATCAATAAGTAACTTTTAATTTCAATAAAATGGCAGATTTGAAAGCATTCGCTGAGCAGTTAGTAAACTTAACTGTGAAAGAGGTTAATGAACTAGCTACAATTCTTAAGGATGAGTATGGTATCGAGCCAGCTGCTGCTGCTCCAGTTATGATGGCTGGTGGTGGTGCTGCTGAAGGAGGAGCTGCTGCAGAAGAGAAAACTTCTTTTGACGTAATCCTTAAGTCAGCTGGTGCATCTAAGCTTGCAGTTGTTAAGCTTGTAAAAGAATTGACTGGTCTTGGCCTGAAAGAAGCTAAAGAACTGGTAGACGGCGCTCCTAAGCCTTTGAAAGAAGGTGTAGCTAAGGACGAAGCAGATTCTTTGAAGAAATCATTGGAAGAAGCTGGTGCTGAAGTAGAGGTTAAATAATCTCACTTACCAACATACCGAGAACAGGTAGACCTGGCAGTTTAGTCAGGTCTTTTCCTGTTTGTACACGGATTCAACTTTTGAATCCTTTTTTTGCCCATGGCTATAGGTGTAGCTGTGTGCTGGAATCATATTGTAAACGTTAAAATTCCATGGCTTTGGCTAAGAATAAAACGACAGAGCGAATCAATTTTGCCTCTATAAACCCGGTTATTGACTACCCTGACTTCCTGGATGTTCAGTTACAGTCATTCCAGGACTTCTTCCAGCTGGAGACTCCTGCTGAAAATAGGGCTCAGGAAGGTTTGTTTAAGGTGTTCGCTGAGAACTTTCCGATTTCCGATTCACGAGAAAACTTTGTACTAGAGTTTATCGACTACCATATCGACCCGCCGAAATACTCAGTAGATGAGTGTATTGACCGCGGTCTCACTTATTCAGTTCCGCTGAAGGCCAAGCTGCGTCTCATCTGTAATGATGAAGACAACGAGGACTTCGAAACAATTGAGCAGGAAGTATTCTTGGGTAATATCCCATACATGACTGAGAAAGGCTCTTTTGTGATCAACGGTGCTGAGCGTGTTATTGTATCTCAACTTCATAGATCTCCGGGTGTGTTCTTTGCACAAAGCAAGCATACAAACGGTACTAAACTTTATTCTGCCAGAATTATTCCTTTCAAAGGATCTTGGGTTGAGTTTGCAACAGACGTTAACAACGTAATGTATGCCTACATTGATCGTAAGAAAAAATTCCCGGTAACAACGCTTCTGCGTGCTATCGGTTATGGTACTGATAAAGATATCCTCGATCTATTCGGTCTATCTGAAGAATTGCCTGCAACTAAGACAAATCTGAAGAATGCGATCGGCAGAAGACTTGCTGCACGTGTGCTACGCACATGGACAGAGGATTTTGTGGATGAAGATACAGGTGAAGTAGTATCTATCGATCGTAACGAGGTACTCCTGGAGCGTGACTCTGAAATCACGCAGGACGATATTGATGTTATCGTTGATTCTGGCACTAAGTCTATCATTCTTCACCGTGAGAACGTGAACATTGCGGACTATGCTATTATCTACAATACACTTCAGAAAGATAACTCAAACTCTGAGAAAGAAGCAGTTGAGCAGATCTATCGTCAGCTTCGTAATACCGAAGCGCCTGATGAAGAAACAGCTCGTGATATTATTCAAAAGTTGTTCTTCTCTGATAAGCGTTACGATCTAGGTGAAGTTGGTCGTTATAGAATCAACAAAAAACTGGGTCTAGATACAAATTGGGACGCTAAGGTTCTTACGAATGAGGACATTGTCCTGATCGTGAAATACCTGATTGGTTTGATCAACTCTAAGGCTGTAGTGGATGATATTGACCACTTGAGCAACCGACGTGTTAGAACGGTAGGAGAGCAGCTTTATGCGCAATTTGGTGTAGGTCTCGCACGTATGGCAAGAACGATCAAGGAGCGTATGAACGTACGTGACAATGAAGACTTCAAGCCTGTTGACTTGATCAACGCGAGAACGCTGTCTTCTGTGATCAACTCGTTCTTCGGTACAAACCAGCTTTCTCAGTTCATGGACCAGACTAACCCACTGGCAGAGGTGACGCACAAGCGTCGTGTATCTGCTCTTGGACCAGGTGGTCTTTCAAGAGAGCGTGCAGGTTTCGAGGTTCGTGACGTTCACTACACGCACTACGGTCGTCTGTGTACTATTGAAACACCGGAAGGTCCGAACATCGGTCTGATATCATCGCTATGCGTACATGCTCGCGTGAACCACATGGGCTTCATTGAAACACCATACCGTAAGGTGAACGAAGGTATAGTGGAGATGGATGGCTCAGTGGAGTACCTGACTGCTGAAGAGGAAGATACCCACCACATCGCACAGGCTAACGCCATCATTGACGATAAAGGAAACTTTATTAACGATAGAGTAAAAGGTCGTTTTGAAGGTGACTTCCCAGTAGAGGAGCCTAACACCTATACTTACATGGACGTTGCACCTAACCAGATCGTATCGGTAGCTGCTTCATTGATTCCATTCCTGGAGCATGATGATGCTAACCGTGCCCTGATGGGTTCAAACATGCAGCGCCAGGCTGTACCACTGTTGAAAGCGGAAGCTCCAATTGTAGGTACTGGTCTTGAAAGAAGAGCAGCTATTGACTCAAGAGCACTTGTAATTGCTGAGGGCGATGGTGTTATCGATTTTGTAGATGCGAATAAGATTGTAGTTAAGTACGATCTGACAGATGAAGAAAAGCTGGTTGCTTTTGATGCTGAGTATGTAACATATAACCTGATCAAGTTCAGAAGAACTAACCAGGATACATGTATCAACCTGACACCTATTGTGTATACAGGTCAGCGTGTAACAAAAGGTCAACCGCTTTGCGAAGGTTACGCTACGAACAATGGCGAACTGGCAATCGGTCGTAACATGCAGGTGGCTTTCATGCCTTGGCAAGGTTATAACTTCGAGGATGCTATTGTTATCTCTGAGAAAGTTGTTAGAGATGACATCTTCACTTCGATCCACATTGAGGAGTTTGAACTGGAAGTTCGTGAGACGAAGCGCGGAGAAGAAGAATTAACTTCTGAAATCCCGAACGTAAGCGAAGAAGCAGTGAAGAACCTAGACGAGAACGGTATTATCCGTATCGGTGCTGAGGTCCGTGAAGGAGATATCCTGATCGGTAAGATCACTCCAAAAGGTGAGACTGACCCGACTCCAGAAGAGAAACTTCTACGTGCGATCTTCGGTGATAAAGCCGGTGATGTGAAGGATGCCTCGCTTAAGGCACCGCCATCACTTAATGGTGTAGTTATTGAAACTAAGCTTTTCTCAAGACCTAAGAAAGACAAAAACCTACGTGCTAAGTCTAAGAAAGAGGTTGAAGAGCTTAAAGTAAAATACTCAAAAGATCTGACAGCTATCAAAAATGTGATGGTTGATAAACTGGTGTCATTGCTGGAAGGCAAAACATCACAAGGTATCAAGCACAAATTTGGTGACGAGATTCTGACGAAAGGTTCTAAGTTCACTAGAAAGAATATCATCGAAGCATTGTTCCCTGAAAAGAACCCTTATAAGGACGAAAGTAATTATGCGGTTCCAGAGGAGGTGAACATGTTCAAAGATCTTATTCTAGAGAACTGGACTACTGATGAGAAAGCGAACAGCATGTTGGTGGAACTTGTTAAGAACTATAACAAGCGCCGTAACATCACATCTGCACACTTTAAGCGTGAGCGTTTCACATTAGAGGTAGGGGATGAGCTGCCAGCTGGAATCGTGCAGTTAGCCAAAGTATACATCGCTAAAAAGCGTAAGCTGAAAGTGGGTGATAAGATGGCCGGCCGTCACGGTAACAAAGGTGTGGTTGCACGTATCGTGCGTGAAGAGGATATGCCATTCCTGGAAACAGGTGAACCAATGGATATCGTGCTTAACCCACTTGGTGTACCTTCAAGGATGAACATTGGGCAGATCTACGAAACCGTTCTCGGATGGGCTGGAAAGAAACTGGGTAGAACTTATGCTACTCCAATCTTCGACGGTGCTACGGAAGAACAGGTGCAGTCTGAACTGAGAGAAGCTGGTTTGCCAAGCTTCGGCCGAACATACCTTTATGATGGTCTGTCTGGCGATCGTTTCGACCAGCCAGTTACAGTAGGTGTTATCTACATGTTGAAACTGGGTCACTTGGTTGACGATAAGATGCACGCCCGTTCAATCGGACCATACTCACTCATCACACAGCAGCCATTGGGTGGTAAAGCCCAGTTCGGTGGTCAGCGTTTCGGTGAGATGGAGGTGTGGGCGCTTGAGGCATTCGGTGCTTCAAACGTATTGCAGGAAATACTTACAGTGAAATCTGACGACGTGATTGGCCGTGCGAAAGCCTACGAGGCAATCGTGAAAGGCGATGTATTGCCAAAACCAAATATCCCGGAATCATTCAACGTATTGATTCACGAGTTAAGAGGTCTGGCACTCGAAATCACCTTAGAGTAATAAAGTAAAAGCTAAGCGCACTGACAAATGTCGGGGCGCTTAGCGCACTTTAGACAGATCAGCTGTAAGGCATATTCATTGTATCGACATTATTGTAATAATATGGCATTTGCAAAAAACAAAAAGCTAACTCAGGACTTCTCCAAAGTAACGATAAGCCTGGCTTCTCCAGAGTCGATTCTGGAGAGATCAAATGGCGAGGTTACAAAGCCTGAGACAATTAATTATAGAACCTATAAGCCTGAGATGGGTGGTTTATTCTGCGAAAGAATATTCGGACCTGTTAAGGACTGGGAATGCCACTGCGGAAAGTATAAGAGAATCAGATATAAGGGTATCATCTGCGACCGTTGCGGTGTAGAAGTTACTGAGAAAAAAGTGCGCCGCGAGCGCATGGGCCACATCGAACTGGTAGTTCCTGTAGCTCACATCTGGTACTTCAAGTCTCTTCCGAATAAAATAGGTTATCTGTTAGGCCTACCTACAAAGAAGCTTGACCAGATTATCTACTACGAAAGATATGTAGTAATCCAACCAGGTATTTTGGCAGAAGACGGTGTCAACACACTGGACTTCCTGACAGAAGATGAATACCTGGATATGATTGACAAGCTCCCGCGCGAGAACCAGATGTTGGACAATAATGATCCAAACAAGTTCATCGCGAAAATGGGTGCTGAGTCATTGCAGATGCTATTAGAGCGTACGAACTTGGACGACCTGTCTTACGAGCTTCGTCACGCGGCCGCTCACGAGACTTCGCAGCAGCGTAAAGCTGAGGCTTTGAAGCGTCTTCGTGTAGTGGAGGCATTCCGTGATGCGACAACAAGAATCGAGAACAGACCCGAGTGGATGATCATCCGCATGGTGCCTGTAATTCCGCCAGAGCTTCGTCCACTTGTTCCGTTGGATGGTGGCCGTTTTGCTACTTCTGACTTGAACGACCTTTACCGTCGTGTTATTATCCGTAATAACCGTCTGAAGCGTCTGATCGAGATCAAAGCTCCTGAAGTAATCCTTCGTAACGAGAAGCGTATGCTGCAGGAAGCGGTTGACTCCCTGTTCGACAACTCACGTAAAGTGAATGCTGTTCGTGCAGAGGGTAACCGTGCGCTGAAGTCACTTTCTGACATGCTGAAAGGTAAGCAGGGACGTTTCCGTCAGAACTTGCTTGGTAAGCGTGTTGACTACTCTGGCCGTTCGGTAATTGTGGTTGGTCCTGAGCTGAAGCTGCATGAGTGCGGTCTGCCTAAAAACATGGCAGCTGAGCTTTTCAAGCCGTTCATCATCCGCAAGCTGATCGAAAGAGGCATCGTAAAGACGGTAAAGTCAGCTAAGAAAATAGTTGACCGTAAGGACCCTGTTGTTTGGGATATCTTGGAAAATGTGCTGAAAGGCCACCCGGTACTCCTTAACCGTGCTCCTACACTCCACAGATTAGGTATACAGGCGTTCCAGCCGAAACTGATTGAAGGAAAGGCTATACAGCTGCACCCATTGGTGTGTACGGCATTCAACGCCGACTTTGACGGTGACCAGATGGCGGTGCACGTTCCACTCGGACCTGCGGCTGTACTGGAAGCCTCCATGCTAATGCTTGCTTCGCACAACATCCTGAACCCTGCTAACGGTGCTCCTATTGCGGTACCTTCTCAGGACATGGTACTTGGTCTATACTATGTATCAAAAGGAAAGCGTAGCACAGAAAATGAACATATACCTGGTGAAGGCATGAGCTTCTACTCTGCGGAGGAAGTAATCATCGCTATCAATGAAGGCCGTCTTTCTAAGCAGGCTTATATTAAGGTAAGAACCAAAATAAAGAATGAAAACAACGAGCTGGAGACAAAGTCAATTGAGACAGTTGCCGGACGCGTAATTTTCAATCAGTTTGTGCCGGAAGAGGTTGGATATATTGATGAGCTGTTGACGAAGAAGAAACTTCAGCAGATCATATCAAGAGTATTCAAAGAGACGGGTATGGCTCGTACTGCCCACTTCCTGGATGATATCAAAACTCTAGGATTCCAGTCTGCTTATAAAGGCGGTCTGTCAATGGGTCTGGGTGATATCCAGATTCCTGCAGAGAAAGATATTCTAGTAGCTCAGGCCAAAAAGGATGTGGATGCTGTATGGCAAAACTATTCAATGGGTCTGATCACGGACAACGAGCGTTACAACCAGGTAATCGATATCTGGACTCGTATCAACAACCAGATTACTGAAACGTTGATGCGCCGTCTGGAGAATGATGATCAGGGTTTCAACTCGATCTTCATGATGATGCACTCCGGTGCTCGTGGATCGAGAGAGCAGATTCGTCAGCTGGGCGGTATGCGTGGTCTGATGGCTAAGCCTCAGAAATCATTGCAAGGCTCAGTAGGTGAGATCATCGAGAACCCGATCCTTTCTAACTTTAAGGAAGGTCTGGATGTAATCGAGTACTTTATCTCTACACACGGTGCTCGTAAAGGTCTTGCCGATACGGCCCTTAAGACTGCAGATGCTGGTTACCTGACGCGTCGTCTGGTAGATGTATCGCAGGACGTAATTGTGAACGAAGAAGACTGCGGTACGCTGAGAGGTCTGGAAGTGAGCGCACTGAAAGACAACGAAGATATTGTGGAATCTCTGTCAGAGCGTATCCTGGGTCGTGTGACAGTACATGATGTATATGATCCGATCACAAACGAATTGATCGTGGAGTCTGGCGATGAAGTGACTGAAGAAGTTGCTCGTGCCATTGAAAACACAGCAATTGAAACAGTAGAAATCCGCTCAGTACTTACTTGTGAATCTAAGCGAGGTATCTGCGCTAAGTGCTACGGCCGTAACCTGGCAACAGGGTTTATGGTGCAGAAAGGTGAGGCTGTTGGTGTAATCGCTGCACAGTCCATCGGTGAGCCTGGTACACAGCTGACACTCCGTACTTTCCACGTGGGTGGTACTGCATCAAACATTGCAGTAGACGCTATGATCAGAGCCAAATTCGCTGGTAAAGTTGAGTTTGAAGATGTTCGTACGATCGACACTATCAACAATGAAGGAGAGCCTGTTAAAGTAGTAATGGGTCGTTCAGGAGAAGTGAAGATTGTAGATCCTGCGACAGGCAAAATGCTGATCAGTAACCACGTGCCATATGGTTCATTCATTACAGTGAACGAAGGCCAGGAAGTGGAAAAAGGTGATCAGCTATGTATGTGGGATCCGTACAACGCGGTTATTCTATCTGAGTTTGATGGCGAAATTGCTTACGAATCGATTATCGAAGGTATAACATACCGTGAAGAATCAGATGAGCAGACAGGTTACCGTGAAAAGGTGATTATCGATACAAAAGATAAGACTCAAAACCCTGCTATCCTTGTGAATCCGAAAAATGGTGAGCCAAAAGGTTACAACATTCCGGTAGGAGCTCACTTGACAGTAGAGAACGGTGAAAAAATCAAAGCTGGTCAGATTCTGGTTAAGATTCCTCGTGCGATCGGTAAAACACGTGACATTACTGGTGGTCTGCCACGTGTGACGGAACTGTTCGAAGCCCGTAACCCATCTAACCCGGCAGTAGTGTCAGAGATTGATGGTGTGGTAACATATGGTAGCGTGAAGCGTGGTAACCGTGAGATCTTCATCGAGTCGAAAGATGGCGTGAAGAAGAAATACATGGTGCCGCTTTCTAAGCACATCCTGGTACAGGACAATGACTTTGTTCGTGCAGGTATGCCATTATCAGATGGAGCTATTACGCCAAACGATATCCTGAACATTCAGGGACCAGGTGCGGTGCAGGAATATCTGGTTAACGAGATTCAGGAAGTATACCGTCTGCAGGGTGTGAAAATCAACGATAAGCACATTGAGGTGGTGGTTCGCCAGATGATGCAGAAAGTTGTGATCATTGATGCAGGTGATACCAGCTTCCTGGAGCATCAGGTAGTTGATAAGATTAACTTCATGGAAGAGAACGACCGAATCATCGACATGAAAGTTGTTGAAGAAGCTGGTGACTCTACTAACCTGAAACCAGGTCAGATTGTAACAGCAAGAAGACTTCGTGATGAGAACTCCAGCCTGAAGCGTCGTGACTTGAAATTGGTAACGGTGCGTGATGCATCTCCAGCAGTATCGAGACCGACACTACAAGGTATAACACAAGCATCACTTGGTACACAAAGCTTTATCTCGGCAGCATCATTCCAGGAAACTACAAAAGTACTGAGTGAAGCAGCTATCAAAGGTAAAGCGGATGAATTGCTAGGTCTGAAGGAAAATGTGATTGTAGGTCACCTAATTCCGGCAGGTACAGGATTGCGAGACTATCAGAACCTGATCGTAGGAAGCCAGGAGGAGTACGACTCACTTGTGGAATCTAAAAAGACAGGAGTTGGAAGCCGCGCAAAACAGCAGGAACTACAAAATAACAGATAAGTAGAAATGGCAGAAGAATTGAAAAATCAGAACCAAATCAACATTGAGCTATCAGAAGAGATAGCGGAAGGGGAATATGCCAACTTGGCCATGATTGCTCATTCCAGTGGAGAATTTGTGATTGATTTTATAAGACTAATGCCTGGCTTACCTAAAGCGAAAGTTAAATCAAGAATAGTTATCACGCCGGAGCATGCTAAAAGATTATTGGCTGCTCTGGCCGATAACATTCAAAAATTTGAAAGCAGCTTTGGGGAAATCAAACCGGCTAATGAGGCGCCTTCCTTTCCAATGAACTTCGGAGGAACAGTAGGAGAAGCCTAATGTGCTAATAATTAATGAATTAAAATTTTGAATTTGCAAAGTGAATTTCCTACCTTTGCAGACCAAATTTTAGAGTGAAAAATATCTATAATTAACAAATTATAAATGCCTACTATACAGCAATTAGTAAGAAAGGGAAGAGAGAAACTAACTTCGAAGTCGAAGTCTCCTGCCCTAGATTCATGCCCACAACGTCGTGGTGTATGTACAAGAGTGTATACAACCACTCCTAAGAAGCCAAACTCAGCTATGCGTAAAGTAGCTAGGGTAAGACTTACAAACGGTAAAGAAGTTAACGCTTATATCCCTGGTGAAGGACACAACCTTCAGGAGCACTCTATTGTGCTTATCAGAGGTGGTAGAGTTAAAGACCTTCCAGGAGTACGTTATCACATCGTACGTGGTGCACTAGATACAGCCGGCGTAAGCGGCCGTTTACAGTCACGTTCTAAGTACGGTGCTAAGAGACCTAAGCCAGGCCAGCCAGCAGCTGCAGCAGGTAAAGGTGGTAAGAAAAAATAATTGATAGAATTATATTACAATGAGAAAAGCAAAGCCTAAAAGTAGAGTTCTCCTTCCTGATCCAAAATTCAAAGAGACCTTAGTAACACGTTTCGTGAACTATCTGATGGAAGATGGTAAGAAAAGTATTGCTTATGGTATCTTCTATGATGCTGTAGAATTAGTAGAGCAAAGAACGAAAGAGAACGGCCTTGAAACTTGGAAAAAAGCATTGAACAATGTGATGCCAAGCGTAGAGGTGAAGAGCCGCCGTGTAGGTGGTGCTACTTTCCAAGTGCCGACTGAGGTTCGTCCGGACCGCAGAGTATCTCTTGGTATCAAGTGGATGATTTCTTACGCTCGCAAGAGAGGTGAGAAGACAATGAAAGACAAATTGGCTGGCGAGATTATCGCAGCTGCAAAAGGTGAAGGTGCTGCCGTTAAGAAAAAAGACGATACGCACAGAATGGCCGAGGCAAACAAAGCATTCTCACACTTTAGATTCTAATTATTAATGGCACGCGATTTAAGATTAACAAGAAATATCGGTATTGCTGCGCACATTGATGCTGGTAAAACAACAACAACTGAGCGTATCCTTTACTATGCTGGTGTAAGCCACAAGATAGGTGAGGTTCATGATGGTGCTGCCACTATGGACTGGATGGAGCAGGAGCAGGAGCGTGGTATCACGATCACATCTGCTGCGACAACTGTTAACTGGAACTACAGAGGCGAGCAGTATCATATCAACATTATTGATACTCCGGGTCACGTGGACTTTACTGTAGAGGTAAACCGTTCCCTGCGTGTACTTGATGGACTGGTATTCCTATTCAGCGCAGTAGATGGTGTTGAGCCACAGTCAGAAACTAACTGGCGCCTTGCGGACA
The DNA here is from genome assembly GCF_058932845.1 of Pontibacter sp. LHS2. Taxonomy (NCBI): domain Bacteria; kingdom Pseudomonadati; phylum Bacteroidota; class Cytophagia; order Cytophagales; family Hymenobacteraceae; genus Pontibacter; species Pontibacter sp. LHS2. The sequence goes on along the minus strand of NZ_JBZYWG010000003.1, from coordinate 696,012 downwards.
ACTACAACGTAGCCCGCATCGGTTTCGTGAATAAAATGGACCGTTCAGGAGCGGACTTCCTTGCTGTTTGTAAGCAGGTGAAGGAAATGCTGGGAAGTAACGCTGTAGCGCTTCAGTTACCAATCGGTTCCGAAGATAACTTCAGAGGTGTAGTTGACCTGGTTAACTTCCGTGGTATAGAGTGGAATGAAGAGGATAAAGGGATGACCTTTACTGAAGTTCCAATTCCAGATGATATGCTGGAAGAAGCTGAAGAGTACAGAGAGAAACTTCTGGAAGCTGTGGCTGATTATGATGAGCGTCTGATGGAGAAATACTTCGACGATCCAGCATCAATCACGGAAGACGAGATCATCGCTGCTCTTCGTGCTGCCACTATTGACATGGCTATCGTACCAATGCTTTGTGGTTCTTCATTTAAGAACAAAGGCGTACAGACAATGCTTGACTACGTGATGGCACTTTGCCCATCACCGATGGATAAAGAAAGCATTATCGGTACTAACCCGGATACAGGAGCAGAAGTAGCCAGAAAACCAAGTGAGAAAGAGCCGTTTGCCGGTCTTGCCTTTAAGATCGCAACTGACCCATATGTAGGTCGCCTTTGCTTCGTACGTGCTTACTCTGGTGTATTGGAGTCAGGCTCTTACATATTCAACTCTCGTTCAGGCAACAAAGAGCGTATTTCTCGTATCTTCCAGATGCACGCCAACAAGCAGAACCAGATTGACAAACTGCAGGCAGGTGACATTGCAGCGGTAGTAGGTTTCAAGGACATCAAGACAGGAGATACCCTGTGTGCACAAGATGCTAAGATCGTTCTGGAGTCCATGGACTTCCCTGAACCAGTAATTGGTTATGCTATCGAGCCTAAAACACAGGCTGACTCTGACAAAATGGGTATGGCTATTGCCAAGCTTGTTGAAGAAGATCCAACACTGCAGGTTAATACAGACGAGGAGACAGGTCAGACCATCCTCAGAGGTATGGGTGAACTTCACCTGGAGATCATCATCGACCGTATGAAGCGTGAGTTCAAGGTTGAACTGAATCAGGGTGCTCCACAGGTAGCTTACAAAGAAACGATCACAAAAACTGTAGAGCACAGAGAAGTGTTCAAGAAGCAGTCAGGTGGACGTGGTAAGTTTGCCGATATCGTGTTCACAATGGGACCACGTGAAGATGGAAAGCAAGGACTGGAGTTCGAAAACGCAATTGTAGGTGGTGTAATTCCAAGAGAATTCATTCCAGCGGTACAAAAAGGTTTCGAGGAAGCGATGAAGAATGGTATTCTGGCAGGCTTCCCTATCGACTCTATGAAGGTGCGTTTGTTCCATGGTTCATTCCACGACGTTGACTCTGACTCACTTTCTTTTGAACTGGCAGCACGTCAGGGCTTCAAAGAAGCAGGTAAGCAGTGTGCTCCAAAGCTACTCGAGCCAATCATGGCGGTAGACGTAGTTACTCCGGATGAATATACTGGTCCTGTAACTGGTGACTTGAACAGAAGAAGAGGTATCATGAAAGGTATGGATACGAAAGGAACCTCAACAGTTGTAAAAGCAGATGTTCCGCTTTCTGAGCTGTTCGGTTATGTAACTGATCTTCGTACCATCACTTCAGGTAGAGCTACGGCTTCACTTACTTTCTCTCACTATGAGCAAGTACCACAAAACCTGGCCGATGGCATCATTGCTAAATTAAAAGGAACTGCAGCTAAATAGTAGTAAAAGATAATGAATCAGAAAATTAGAATTAAACTTAAGTCTTACGACCATAACCTGGTAGACAAGTCTTCTGAGAAGATTGTTAAAGCTGTAAAGGCTACTGGAGCTATCGTAAGCGGTCCTATTCCTCTTCCAACAGAGAAGGATAAATTTACAGTTCTTCGTTCACCACACGTGAACAAGAAATCAAGAGAGCAGTTTCAGCTTTGCACTTATAAGCGTCTGGTTGATATCTACTCTACAAGCTCTAAAACAGTTGATGCCCTAATGAAGTTAGAACTTCCTAGTGGTGTGGATGTTGAGATCAAAGTTTGATAAAAACAGATCAATTAAAAAAAAAGAGAACCTTCGGGTTCTCTTTTTTTATGTGCTGATTAATAATATTTTAGACAAAACTTGTTAAAGCATTTTAAATTTTATTAACTTTGCACTCCCTTAGCGAGAGCTGTGGGATAAAATCATTATATCCATCTTTTAAAAAACAAGTTGAATGCCTGGAATTATCGGTAAAAAAATCGGAATGACAAGCCTCTTCACAACAGATGGTAAATACACACCAGTTACGCTTATTCAAGCAGGCCCATGTGTAGTTACTCAAGTGAAGACGGTTGAGACTGATGGCTACGCAGCTGTGCAGCTTGGCTACGGCGACAAAAAGCTTAAAAGAGTAACGAAAGCAGAAGCTGGACATTACAAGAAAGCTAATACGGAAGCCAAGAAAAAAGTTGCTGAATTCGATGTAGAAGGTGTGTCTCTGAATCTTGGTGATACAGTAGACGTGAATCTATTCGAAGAAGGAGAATACGTGGATGTGGTTGGCACATCTAAAGGTAAAGGTTTTCAAGGCGTTGTGAAACGTCACAACTTTGCCGGTGTTGGTGGGCAGACTCACGGTCAGCACAACAGAGCGAGACACCCTGGTTCAATCGGTGCATGCTCTTGGCCTTCAAGAGTATTCAAAGGTATGCGCATGGCCGGTCGTATGGGCGGTAACCGTGTTAAGATACAGAACTTAACAGTGATTCGTGTAATCGCAGACAAAAATCTGTTAGTAGTTAGTGGCTCTATTCCTGGTGCCAAAAATTCTTACGTGTTAATTGAGAAATAAAATGGAGCTTTCTGTATTGAATATCAAAGGTGAGGATACAGGTAGAAAGGTGACACTTTCTGATGCTGTGTTTGGTGCTACACCAAACGAGCATGCGATGTATCTTGACGTGAAGCAGTACCTGGCAAATCAAAGACAGGGTACGCACAAGTCCAAAGAAAGAAACGAAGTAGCTGGATCAACAAAGAAGATCAAAAAGCAAAAAGGAACTGGTGGAGCTCGTGCAGGTAGCTTGAAAGCTCCTCTTTTTGTAGGTGGTGGTAGAGTATTTGGTCCTAGACCAAGAAACTACAGCTTTAAACTGAACAAAAAGCTTAAAGAAGTAGCACGTGTTTCGGCTCTTTCCTTATTGGCTAAGGATAATAAAGTTTCTCTTGTTGAGTCATTTACATTTGAGGCTCCTAAGACAAAAGAATTCATAAACATGCTAAGCAACCTAAAGGTGGAGGGTAAGACATTACTGGTACTTCCTGCGGTTGATAAGAATGTCGTTCTTTCTGGAAGAAACCTGAATAAAATAAAGATTTCTACTGCTAGCGATTTGAATACATATGATCTGTTGAATACAGACCGTGTATTGCTGGTTGAAGACTCTGTAAACATTATTGAAAACCTCCTAAGCGCATAATATTATGATTCTGAAAAAACCGCTTCTGACGGAAAAATTCGCTGCCATGAACGAGGTTGGAAAGTATGCTTTCGAGGTAAACATCAAAGCCAACAAAGTAGAAATCAAGAAGGCAGTTGAGAAGCTTTATGGTGTTACTGTTGAGAAAGTAGCCACCATGAAAACGCAAGGTAAAGTGAAAAGCAAATACACTAAGTCTGGCGCTGTATCAGGCCGTACAGCTTCTAAGAAAAAGGCAATCGTTACCTTGAAAGAGGGCGAAGTAATCGACTTTTACAGCAGCATATAATTAAATAACAATGGCTTTAAAGAAGTTAAGACCAACAACACCAGGTCAAAGATTCCGTGTAGCGCCAGCGTTCGAAGAGATCACGACAGCTACTCCAGAGAAATCTTTGTTGGCACCGAGTAAAAAATCTGGTGGACGCAACAACTCAGGTAAAATGACCATGCGCTATATGGGCGGTGGTCATAAGCAGAAGTACCGAGTAATTGACTTTAAGCGTACTAAGCACGGTGTGCCAGCTACGGTTAAAACAATCGAGTACGACCCAAACAGAACCGCTCGTATCGCATTACTATTTTATGCGGACGGTGAGAAGAGCTATATCATTGCTCCGTCTGGAATACAGGTTGGTACAGAGATAATCTCTGGACCAGGTAATGCTCCAGAAGTAGGCAACTGCCTTCCTTTATCTGATATTCCTCTAGGTACAATTATTCACAACATCGAATTGCAGCCGGGCCAAGGTGCAACACTTGCCAGAAGCGCAGGTTCTTATGCTCAGCTGGTTGCAAGAGAAGGTCGCTATGCAACTATCAAGTTGCCGTCTGGTGAACTTCGCATGGTGCTTGTAAACTGCTATGCAACTGTAGGAACAGTTTCTAACTCTGACCATATGAACGTGAAGATCGGTAAAGCTGGTCGTAACAGATGGTTAGGTAAGCGTCCAAGAGTACGTGGTGTTGCTATGAACCCTGTCGATCACCCTATGGGTGGTGGTGAAGGTAAGTCCTCAGGCGGTCACCCACGTTCACGCAAAGGCTTGCTAGCTAAAGGTCTTAAGACACGCAGCAAGAAAAAGCATTCAGAGAAACTTATAGTTAATAGAGGAAAGAAATAGTAAATGGCTAGATCATTAAAAAAAGGGCCTTATATTGACTATAGGCTCGAGAAGAAAGTAGACGTGATGAACGAGTCTGGTAAAAAGACTGTTATCAAGACTTGGTCACGTAGATCAATGATTTCTCCGGATTTCGTAGGTCACACATTCGCAGTACATAACGGAAATAAATTTATTCCAGTTTATGTAACCGAGAACATGGTAGGTCACAAACTTGGTGAGTTTGCCCCAACCAGAAACTTTAGAGGTCATATTGCTAAAAAAGATAAAGGCAAGCGATAAAATGGAAGCAGTAGCAAGACTTAAAAACGTACCTACTTCTCCTCGCAAAATGCGATTAGTAGCAGGTCTGGTGCGCGGCAAAAGCGTAAATAAAGCACTCGGCTTATTGAAATTCGAAGCTAACTCAGGTGCCGAAAGAATTGAAAAGCTTTTATTATCAGCTCTTTCTAACTGGCAGCAAAAGAATGAAGATGCTCGCATAGAAGATGCCAATCTTTATATCAAAGAGATCTTTGTTGATGAAGGTAAAATGCTGAAGCGTCTGCGTCCTGCTCCACAGGGTCGCGGTTACAGAATCAGAAAAAGATCTAATCATGTAACTCTTGTGATTGACAGCATGACTGAAGAGCAACTAGAGAAACAGCAATCAAAGAAATCTAAAAAAGCCAATAAGTAAGAACATGGGACAGAAAGTAAATCCGATCGGTTTTCGCCTAGGAGTTATCAAAGGTTGGGATTCTAACTGGTATGGTGGCAAAGATTTCGCTGAGAAACTGGTTGAAGACGAGAAAATCAGAAAATATATTTTAGCGCGTATTCCTAAAGGTGGTATTTCTAAAATTATTATTGAAAGAACCCTTAAGCGCATCACTATCACTATCAACACAGCCAGACCTGGTGTAGTAATCGGTAAAGGCGGTCAGGAAGTAGATAAGATCAAGGAAGAGCTTAAGAAGCTTACTAACAAAGATGTTCAGATCAACATTTTTGAGATTAAGCGTCCAGAGCTTGATGCAAAGCTGGTAGGTGAGTCTATCGCGCAGCAGTTGCAGGCCCGTATCTCTTTCCGTCGTGCTATGAAGCAAGCTATTGCTTCTGCGCTACGTGTTGGTGCTGAAGGTATCAAAGTTCAGGTTTCAGGTCGTCTAGGCGGTGCTGAAATGGCAAGAACGGAGCACTACAAAGAAGGCAGAACTCCTCTGCATACTCTTCGTGCTGATATCGATTATGCATTGTCTGAAGCTCAGACTGTATATGGAAAGCTTGGTATCAAAGTATGGATCTTCAAAGGTGAGGTTTACGGTAAAAAAGACCTTACTCCGAATGCAGACATGGATACCAAAGGTGGATCAGGTGCACAGGGTGGCGAAAGAAGAGGTCGCGGTGATCGTAAGAAAACTGACGGTGCTCCTAAGCGTAAGCGTCGCCAATAATTGATTGATAACATTATTAAGTTTTAGAAAATGTTACAGCCGAAAAGGACTAAATATAGAAAAATGCAAAAAGGCCGTGTGAAAGGTCTGGCTCATAGAGGCAGTACTATTTCATTTGGTTCTTTTGCGATCAAATCACTGGAGGCTTCATGGATTACAAGCCGTCAGATTGAAGCAGCTCGTATCGCTATGACTAGAGCGATGAAACGTGAAGGTCAAGTATGGATTCGCATTTTCCCTGACAAACCAGTTACGAAGAAGCCTGCAGAGGTTCGTATGGGTAAGGGTAAAGGTTCTCCTGAATATTGGGTAGCCGTAGTTAAACCAGGTACCATCATGTTCGAATCAGACGGTGTACCAATGGAAGTGGCGAAAGAGTCACTGAGATTAGCTGCCCAGAAGTTGCCAGTTAAAACAAAGTTTGTAGTACGTAGAGATTACGTTGAGAAATAGTATATGAAAAATTCAGAGATTAAAGCTTTGTCTTTAGAAGAGCTGAAAGAGAAGCTTAATACGGAGCAAACAACAATGCAGAACCTTCGTTTTGCACATGCTATTTCTCCGTTGGAAAATCCGATGAAAATCCGTGAGACGAAGAAAGCAATTGCTCGTCTGAATACTGAGATCCGTCGCCGTGAAATTGAAGCTAACTCTTAATACTTAATAGAAATCATGGAAGAGAGAAATCTTAGAAAAGAAAGAAGTGGTAAGGTTGTTAGCAACAAGATGGACAAGTCTATCACTGTGTTAGTGGAAAGCAGAATGAAGCACCCGATGTATGGTAAATTCGTTAGCAAGTCCACCAAATTCATGGCTCATGACGAGAACAACGAATGTAACATCGGTGATACCGTGCGCATTCAGGAGACACGTCCTCTAAGCAAGAATAAAAACTGGCGTTTAGTAGAAATTATAGAAAGGGCGAAATAACATGATACAGCAGGAATCAAGATTGAACGTAGCCGACAACAGTGGAGCTAAAGAAGTTCTTTGCATCCGCGTTCTAGGTGGTACAGGCAAGAAATATGCTTCTATCGGTGATAGAATCGTTGTAACTGTGAAATCAGCCCTTTCTTCTGGAAACGTAAAAAAGGGAACTGTTTCTAAAGCAGTTATTGTAAGAACAAAGAAAGAGATCAGAAGAAAAGACGGTTCTTATATTCGTTTCGACGATAACGCCGCTGTACTTCTGAATGCTAACAACGAGCCACGTGGTACACGTATCTTCGGACCGGTTGCACGTGAGTTGCGTGAAAAGCAATTCATGAAAATTGTTTCGTTGGCACCTGAAGTTCTTTAATCATTAATTCAGACATCAAGATGAATAAGAAAAAACTTCACGTAAAGACTGGCGATACAGTTAAGGTGATTGCCGGTGACGACCGCGGAAAAACAGGCCGCATTACAGCTGTTAATATTGAGAAGCAAAGAGTAACTGTAGAGGGTATTAACATGGTGACTAAGCATTCAAAGCCTAGCGCTAAAAACCCTCAAGGTGGTATCTCTAAAATGGAAGCTCCTATTCATGCTAGCAACGTAGCGATCGTTGATCCTAATTCAGGGGAAACCATCAAAGTTGGTAGAAGAAAAAACAGCGAAGGTAAAACAGAGCGTTATTCTAAAAAATCAGGAGAAGTAATCTAATATGGCAACTGCAAGATTTAAAGAAAAATATCAGAAGGAGGTAATACCTGCCCTGAAAGAGAAGTTCCAGTACAAGAACGTAATGCAGGTGCCTAAGATCACTAAGATCTCTATCAATAAAGGTATCGGTGCAGCTGTTGCAGATAAGAAACTGGTTGATATCGGTGTAGAAGAGCTTACGACTATTTCTGGTCAGAAAGCTGTTGCAACGATTGCTAAGAAGTCAGTTTCTAACTTCAAGCTTCGTGAAGGCATGCCTATTGGTGCTCGTGTTACACTCAGAGGTGAGCGTATGTACGAGTTCATGGACCGTCTTTTAACTATTGCGCTTCCACGTGTACGTGACTTTAGAGGCGTGAACGATAAAGGCTTTGATGGCCGCGGTAACTACACACTAGGTGTGAAAGAGCAGATCATCTTCCCTGAAATCAGCATTGACAAAGTTAAAGCCATTAGTGGTATGGATATTACCTTCGTAACTACTGCTCAAACTGATGAGGAGAGCTACGAATTGCTTAAAGCGTTTGGTATGCCTTTCACTAATATTAAGAAATAAGAAAAATGGCTAAAGAAGCAGTAAAAGCAAGAGAGCTTAAAAGACAGAAGTTAGTAGCAAAGTACGCTGCGAAGCGTGCTGAACTGAAAGCTAAAGGAGATTACGAAGGACTTGATAAGCTTCCTAAGAATTCATCTCCAGTAAGGTTACATAACCGTTGCAAGCTGTCTGGAAGACCACGTGGTTACATGAGAAAATTCGGTATCTCACGTGTAGTATTCAGAGAACTGGCTGTTATGGGTAAAATTCCTGGTGTAACAAAATCGAGCTGGTAATTTTTTCTTAACATATTAAGAAAGACGAAAAGATATTCTTATCTTTGCCGCTCGCTTAGAAAAAGCGTTCAAGATTTAAGTGATTCATAATGAACTCAGATCCAATAGCAGATTATTTAACTAGAGTGCGTAATGCCATCAAGGCGAACCACAGAGTAGTTGAAATACCATCTAGCAATATCAAAAAAGAGATTACAAAAGTACTGTACGAAAAAGGCTATATTCAAAGCTACAAATTTGATGATGCTTCAGTACAAGGTACAATTAAGATCGCTCTGAAATATAACCCAACCACTAAGCAATCTGCTATTGTGAAACTTGAGAGGGTTAGTAAGCCAGGGCTTCGTAAGTATGCCGGAAATGACAACCTACCCCGCGTTTTGAATGGCCTGGGTGTAGCTATACTGTCAACTTCCAAAGGTGTAATGACTGAAAAGGAAGCTAAATCACTGAATGTTGGTGGTGAAGTATTGTGTTACGTTTACTAATAGGAGGATAGACAATGTCACGTATAGGAAAATTGCCAATCACTCTGCCAAATAACGTTGAAATTGCCGTTGCAAAGGATAACGTTGTTACTGTAAAAGGTCCTAAGGGTACGCTAACTACTCCGGTAGATAAAGACATGATTGTAAAGCAGGAGGAAAACCAGATTGTGGTTGAACGTCCTACTGAGCAAAAGCGTCACAAAGCGATGCATGGTCTTTACCGCTCACTGATTAATAACATGGTTATTGGAGTAAGTGAAGGTTATAAGGAGCAGTTAGAACTTGTAGGTGTAGGTTACAAAGCTACTGTGCAGGGTAACATACTTGAGCTAGCTCTTGGATACTCACATAATATATTCATGACCATGCCTGAAGAAGTAACAGCAACAGCTGTTACTGAAAAAGGTAAAGCACCAGTAATCACGCTTGAAAGCAATGACAAGCAATTAATTGGTCAGGTAGCTGCTAAAATCAGATCACTGCGCAAAGTAGAGCCTTACAAAGGTAAAGGTATCCGTTTTGTAGGTGAAGTTGTAAGAAGAAAAGCTGGTAAGACAGCGTCTAAATAATCATCATCATGTCTGTTAATAAAGTATCAAGAAGACTTAGAATTAAAAGAAGTATCAGAAACAAGATTTCTGGTACTTCTGCCAGACCAAGATTATCTGTTTTTAGAAGCAATAAAGCTATCTATGCGCAGTTGATCGATGACACTACAGGAAAAACTTTGGCAGCTGCCTCTTCTGTGAAGCTTGATGGTGTATCAAATGCTAATATTTCAGTGTCTAACCAAGTTGGCAAAGAAATAGGAGCTAAAGCTATCGAGATGGGTATCTCACAGGTTGTGTTTGACCGTTCTGGATACCTTTACCATGGTAACGTAAAATCATTGGCTGAAGGCGCTCGCGAGGCAGGCCTTAAATTCTAAGAATTATGTTGAAAAATAATATTCGTAGTGTAAAGGCTAGCGAGATCGAACTTAAAGAAAAAGTAGTTGCGATCAATCGTGTAGCCAAAGTTGTAAAAGGTGGTAGAAGATTTAGCTTCGCTGCCATCGTCGTAGTAGGTGATGGTAATGGTGTAGTTGGATACGGCCTTGGTAAAGCAAATGAAGTAACTGATGCTATTGCTAAAGGTATCGATGATGCTAAAAAGAACCTGGTGAAGGTTCCACTTTATCATCACACTGTTCCTCATGCAATGGAAGGAAAGTACTCAGGCGGTTTTGTGCTTGTTAAACCTGCAGCTCCTGGTACAGGTGTAATTGCTGGTGGTGCGATGCGTGCAGTGCTTGAAAGTGCTGGCATTAAAGACGTACTTTGTAAGTCTAAAGGTTCTTCTAACCCGCATAACGTGGTTAAAGCAACATTCGACGCACTTTCAAAAATGCGTGATCCTTTGGCCGTAGCACAGCAGCGTGGTGTTAATTTGCAGAAAGTATTTAACGGTTAATTGAGATGGCTAAAGTAACAATCACACAGGTTAAAAGCATTATTGACAGACCGAAAAACCAGAAGCTTACAATTCAAGCTTTAGGTCTTGGTAAGATCAATAAATCAGTAACTGTTGAAAAAACACCTCAGATTGCTGGTATGATTAACAAGGTTCACAATTTAGTAGAAGTAAAGGACATTTAATATGTATTTGAATTCATTAAAACCTGCAGAAGGGTCTACTAAGACTAGAAAGAGAATAGGCAGAGGAACTGGCTCAGGTAGAGGTGGAACTTCTACAAGAGGTCACAAAGGTGCTAAGTCTCGTTCAGGTTACTCTCAGAAGTCTGGTTTCGAAGGTGGCCAGATGCCACTTCAGAGACGTGTTCCTAAGTTTGGTTTCAAAAACTTCAACAGAGTAGAGTATAAAGGAATAAATTTAGATGTTCTGGAGTCATTGGCTGCAGAAACTAATGAAAAAGTGTTTAACTTTGATTTCTTCAAGGCACACGGTTTAGTGTCCAAGAATGACAAAGTTAAGATCTTAGGTAGAGGAGAGATTACTAAAGCTGTAGAAATACATGCTCATGCTTTTTCTCAGACTGCCATTTCATCCATCGAAAAAGCAGGCGGTAAAACAGTAGCCCTTTAATTTTTATGAAGAAGTTTATAACAACAATCAAGAACATTTTTGCTATTGATGATCTAAGGGTACGAATACTCAATACCTTAGGTTTTATAGCTATTTTTAGATTAGGTTCTTATGTTGTTCTTCCTGGTATAGATCCTAACCAGCTCAAGGCCAACACGGATGGAATATTCGGTTTGTTGGATACGTTCTTAGGTGGAGCATTTAGCAATGCATCCATCTTTGCGTTGGGTATCATGCCATATATTTCAGCTTCTATCGTATTACAGCTACTTACAATAGCCGTCCCATATTTCCAGAAAATGCAGAAGGAGGGTGAATCTGGTAGAAAGAAAATCAACCAAATCACCCGAGTTCTTACCATCATTATTACGCTTGCCCAAGCCGTTGGCTTTGTAGCTACAATCAATAGTGAAGCAATTGTAATAAATACTACCCTCTTTACAATCAGTTCAATGATTGTATTGACATCAGGTACCATATTCTGTATGTGGCTTGGTGAAAGAATAACAGATAAAGGTATTGGCAATGGTATATCGATGTTGATTATGATCGGTATTATCTCCCGATTCCCGGGTGCAATTGTTGCAGAGGCTTTATCAAAAGAACTGAACGGTGCTTTACTGTTTATCTTTGAACTAATAGTACTGTTCTTTGTAGTAATGTCTGTTGTAATGCTTACCCAGGCTGTCAGAAGAATCCCAGTGCAGTATGCTAAACAAGTAGGTGGTAGTTCACTCTATAGTGGCCAGCGCCAATTTATACCTCTCAAGGTAAATGCTGCTGGTGTAATGCCAATTATTTTTGCTCAATCACTTATGTTCCTGCCTTCTATGATTGCTTCAATCTGGGCAGATTCTAATGAGACAGCTGGTTACATTGGTGCTACATTTTCTGACTTCACATCCTGGCAGTATAATGTAGTATTCGGATTAATGATCCTGATATTTACTTACTTCTATACGGCTATTACAGTTAACCCGAATCAGATAGCGGATGATCTGAAACGCAGTGGTGGTTTTGTGCCGGGTGTTAAACCTGGACGTTCAACATCAGAATACATTGATAATATTCTGACTAAGATTACTCTACCTGGAGCTATTTATTTGGCACTTGTAGCAATCTTCCCTGCTATTGCTATGTTGTTTGGAGTTACAAGAGAGTTTGCTCAATTCTATGGCGGTACTTCTCTTATCATTATGGTTGGTGTTGTGCTTGATACATTGCAGCAGATAGAAAGTTATTTACTAATGCGTCATTATGATGGCATGATGAAATCTGGTAAGCTGAGAGGCAGAACAGAGAATATTGCCATGGTATCCTAATAAATGGTTTTTTACAAGACTGAAGAAGAGATAGAGCTAATTCGCCAGAGTGCTTTAATATTAAGTAAAGCACATGGCGAAATAGCTCTTCTTATAAATGAAGGGGTATCCACCCTTACCTTAGATAAAAGAGCTGAAGAGTTTATTAAAGATCATGGCGCTGTCCCATCTTTTAAAAACTATAATGGGTTTCCTTTTAGCCTCTGTATCTCGGTAAACTCAACTGTAGTTCACGGGATGCCGAGCAATTACGTTTTGAACGATGGAGACGTGATTTCTGTTGACTGTGGAGTCTATCATAACGGGTTTCATAGTGATTGTGCCTACACCCATGGTGTAGGAAACATATCAGACGAAATTGCCCATTTATTAGAGGTTACTAAAGAGTCCTTGTTTAAGGGTATTCAACATGCGGTTGTTGGGAATAGACTTGGAGATATTAGTCATGCTATTCAGACACATGCAGAAGCCTCTAAGTATGGTGTAGTTCGTGAGCTTGTTGGACATGGAATTGGTCGTAACCTACACGAGGCTCCTGAAGTCCCTAATTACGGTAAACGTGGTCAAGGACTAAAGCTTCAGAACGGCCTTGTATTAGCAATAGAGCCGATGGTTAACCTAGGCACAAGGTACATAATCCAAGAAGAGGACGGCTGGACGATTCGTACAAGAGACAATAAACCATCCGCTCATTTTGAGCATACAGTGGTAATAAGAAAAGATAAAGCAGAAGTATTAACAACTTTTGATTATATAGATAAAGCTAAACAACAATAAATGGCGAAGCAGTCCTCTATCGAGCAAGACGGTACTATCATAGAAGCATTATCAAATGCAATGTTCCGGGTAGAGTTGGAAAATGGTCATCAGGTGATCGCTCATATCTCAGGTAAAATGAGAATGAACTACATTAAGATTCTACCAGGTGACCGAGTTAAATTGGAGATGTCTCCTTATGATTTAACTAAAGGAAGAATTGTTTATCGATATAAATAACTACAATGAAAGTCAAAGCATCAGTAAAAAAGAGAAGTGCTGAATGTAAAGTGATCCGCCGAAAGGGGAAGCTTTATGTGATCAACAAAAAAAATCCAAGATATAAACAAAGACAAGGATAATTATTAATTATGGCAAGAATAGCAGGAGTTGATATTCCGGACAACAAAAGAGGGGAGATCTCTTTGACGTACATTTATGGTATTGGTCGTAATCTCTCTGTACAAATCCTAAACAAAGCCGGGGTGGATCTTGACAAAAAGGTGAAAGACTGGACCGAAGATGAAGCTAATGAGATCAGAAATGTGATCGCAGCTGAGATCAAGACAGAAGGTGTGTTGAGATCAGAAGTGCAATTACATATCAAGCGTCTTCTTGATATTGGCTGCTACCGTGGTTTGAGACACCGTAAGGGTCTACCTGTACGAGGTCAGCGCACGAAGAATAACTCGCGCACAAGAAAAGGTAAGCGTAAGACAGTAGCAAACAAGAAGAAAGCTTCTAAATAATTTTTGATCATGGCTCAGAAAAGAAAAGACAAAGCTAAGAAGCGTGTTGTAGTTGTTGAATCAACAGGCCAGGTACACATCAAAGCTTCTTTCAACAATATCATTATCTCAGTAACCAATAACGCAGGACAAGTTATCTCTTGGGCTTCTGCTGGTAAAATGGGTTTTAAAGGTTCTAAAAAGAACACTCCTTACGCTGCACAAATGGCTGCTGCAGATTGCGCAAAGGTTGCTTATGACCTTGGCATGCGTAAAGCTGAAGTATTTGTAAAAGGCCCTGGTGCAGGTAGAGAGTCCGCCATCCGTACTGTACAGAACACTGGCATCGAAGTAACAACGATTAAAGATGTTACGCCACTTCCTCACAACGGATGTCGTCCTCCTAAACGCAGAAGAGTTTAATTAGTTAATTAGATTAAATACAATGGCAAGATATACTGGTCCTAAAAGTAAAATCTCTAGAAAATTCAACGAGGAGATTTTTGGCCCAAGCAAAGCACTAAAAAAGAAAAGCTATCCTCCAGGACAGCACGGCCGTGGTCGTCGTAAGAAGCAGTCTGAATATGCAGTTCAGCTAGCGGAGAAACAGAAAGCAAAATATATCTATGGTATGCTGGAGAAGCAGTTTGCTAACCTGTTTGAAAAGGCTGCTCGTAAAGGCGGTATCACAGGTGAAAACTTGTTGATCCTTCTTGAGTCTAGACTTGACAACACAGTTTACAGACTTGGTGTAGCTCCAACAAGAAGAGCTGCTCGTCAGTTGGTTCTGCACAAGCATATCACTGTTAACGGCGAAATCGTTAACATTCCATCATATAGCTTAAAAGTTGGTGATACGGTAGCCGTTAGAGAGAAGTCTAAGTCTCTTGAGGCAATTACAACTAGCTTGACTGTACGTAATGCACGTGCTTTCAGCTGGTTAGAGTGGGATGCAGCTGAGATGGTTGGTAAATTTGTGTCTGCGCCACAGCGTGACCAGATCCCTGAGAAAATTCAGGAGCAGCTGATCGTCGAGCTTTACTCTAAGTAAGCCGCTTAATCAATTTTTAACCTTTAACACTGCAAGTATGTCAATATTAGCATTTCAAATGCCAGAGAAAGTTGTAATGGAAAAAGCCGACGACTTTCATGGATTATTTGAATTCAAGCCGCTTGAAAAAGGTTACGGAGTAACCATCGGTAATGCTTTGCGAAGAATTTTGCTTTCTTCTTTGGAAGGTTATGCAATAACTAGCGTTCGCATACCTGGTGTACTGCACGAGTTCTCGTCTGTTGAAGGCGTTGTAGAAGATGTTTCTGATATTATCCTGAACCTTAAAATGGTTCGCTTTAAGAAAATAAGCGAAGTCATTGATGACAAGATCACAGTATCTATCTCAGGTCAGGATAAGTTTGAAGCTGGTGATATCAGCAAATTCTCAACTAGCTTCGAGGTGTTAAACCCTGAGTTAGTGATTTGCAACCTGGATAAGAACATGACTTTGGAAGTTGAGCTTACTGTTCAGAAAGGTCGTGGTTACGTACCTGCTGAAGAGAATAAGCCTGCTGATCAGGTTTTCGGTCTGATTCCAATTGATGCTATCTTCACGCCTATCAAGAATGTTAAGTTCAGTGTAGAAAATACACGTGTTGAGCAGAAGACTGACTATGAAAAGCTAGTGCTTGACATACAGACTGATGGTTCTATTCATCCAGAAGATGCTCTTAAAGGTGCTGCCAATATTTTGATCCAGCACTTCATGCTCTTCTCTGACAACACCATGACTTTCGAAACAGCTAAGCCTGAAGAGGAGGAAGCTGTAGATGAAGAACTGCTGCACATGCGCAAAGTACTGAAGACTTCACTTCAGGATATGGATCTTTCAGTTAGAGCTTACAACTGTCTTAAGGCTGCCGACATCAAAACGCTTGGTGACCTTGTACAGCTTGACATCTCTGACATGATGAAGTTCCGTAACTTCGGTAAGAAGTCTTTGACAGAGCTTGAGAATCTGGTGCAAGAGAAAGGCCTGACTTTTGGCATGGACCTTTCTAAGTATAAATTAGAAGAAGATTAATAATCCTACGGCATAATTCCCGATCCCCGGGTGGGTCGATCGACGGTATGCACGTGCACAATTCAAAATAATGAGACACGGTAAAAAAATCAATCACTTAGGAAGAACCGCTTCGCACCGTAAGGCAATGTTGTCTAACATGGCAGCTTCGCTTATCCTGCACAAGCGTCTTTCTACTACAGTAGCCAAAGCAAAAGCATTACGTAAGTATGTGGAGCCTCTACTGACAAAGTCTAAAAACGACACAACTCACTCTAGAAGAACTGTATTTGCTTACCTGCAAGACAAAGAGTCTGTGAAAGAGTTGTTCGACGAAGTATCTGTTAAGATCGCTAACAGACCGGGTGGTTACACTCGTATCCTTAAAACTGGTTACAGACTAGGTGACAACGCAGAAATGTGTGTGATCGAGCTTGTTGACTACAACGAGGATATGTTGTCTACAACTGGTACTGCCGGTGGTGCTAAGAAAACTCGTCGTCGTTCTTCTTCTAAGAAAAAAGGTGCTGAGTCTACAGAGGCTTCAGCTCCAGCTACTCCAGAAGCAGAGGGCGCTAAAGATGAAACAAAAGATGCTGAATAAGCTTCATTTGTGAAATATTACAAAGGGACATGACGGAAGTCGTGTCCCTTTTTTATTTTTGTATTAAATTATTAAAATGAAGAAACACACAACTTCCGAAGCTATTCTTTTATTACAAGATGGTACCGTTTTCACAGGCAAAAGCCTGGGCCGCATCGGTACAACAGGTGGTGAGCTATGCTTTAATACAGGCATGACTGGCTATCAGGAAATCTTCACGGATCCTTCTTATTATGGTCAGTTAGTTGTCACTACTTTTTCGCATATTGGCAACTATGGTGTACAGTCTGAGGAGGTTGAATCGGATAAAGTGCAGATCAATGGCTTAGTTTGTAAAGAGTTCTCGCACTTCTTTTCCCGTAAGCGTGCTGAGAGTTCTCTGCAGGATTATTTTGAAAAAGCAGGTATCGTTGGTATCTGTGAAATTGATACGCGTGCTCTAGTGCGTCACATTCGTGACAAAGGGGCTATGAACGGTATCATATCATCTGAGACATCTGATGTGATAGAGCTTAAGAAACGTTTAGCCGAAGTTCCTTCTATGGCAGGACTTGAGCTATCGTCGCATGTTAGCACGCCACAGGTATACGACATGAAACCTGAAGTAGTAAAGTATAGAGTTGCTGTACTGGACCTTGGTGTGAAGCGTAACAGCCTTAATAATCTGGTGGCGCGTGGCTGTGAGGTGAAGGTATTCCCTTACGATACGCCATTTGAGGAAATGGAAAAGTGGAATCCAGACGGTTACTTCATTTCAAATGGCCCTGGAGACCCGGCTGCTACAACCATTGCGATCAATAGCGTAAAGCAAATACTGGACAAGAACAGACCAATGTTTGGTATCTGCATGGGACACCAGATGCTGGCACAGGCAAATGGAATTGCTACCTACAAGATGCACAACGGCCATAGAGGACTGAATCACCCAGTTAAGAACCTGCTTACTGGATTGAGCGAGATCACGTCTCAGAACCACGGCTTTGTTGTGGATTCGGAGCAACTGAAGAACCACCCGGACGTAGAAGTGACGCATATCAACCTGAACGATAATACCGTGGAAGGTATACGCATGAAGTCTAAGCCAGCATTCTCGGTACAGTATCACCCGGAGTCCTCACCAGGGCCGCATGATTCTGTTTACCTATTCGATGACTTTATTACGCTGCTAGAGCAAAACAAGTAAAACTATATAAAAAACAAACCGATGAGCTTAATTACAGATATTAAAGCCCGCCAGATCTTTGACTCAAGAGGCAACCCAACAGTAGAAGTAGATGTGTTCACAGAGAGCGGCGTGTTAGGTCGTGCTGCTGTTCCTTCTGGCGCTTCTACAGGTGTGCACGAGGCGGTAGAACTTCGTGACGGTGACAAAGGCAAGTACATGGGCAAAGGTGTGCTGCAGGCCGTTCAAAATGTAAACGAGAAAATAGCTGAAGAGCTTGTCGGATTTCCGGTGTTCGAGCAGAATCTGCTTGACAAGATCATGATCGAGCTGGATGGTTCTGAGAACAAAGCCAATCTGGGAGCCAATGCAATACTTGGCGTATCGCTTGCCATTGCCCGTGCTGCTGCGCAGGAACTAGGTATGCCATTGTATCGCTACGTAGGTGGTGTTAATGCCAATACCCTGCCTGTACCGATGATGAACATCCTGAACGGTGGCAGTCATGCTGACAATGCGATCGATTTCCAGGAGTTCATGATCATGCCGGTTGGTGCTCCTTCTTTCTCTGAGGCGCTTCGTATGGGTTCTGAAGTGTTCCATCACCTGAAGAACGTGCTGAAGAAAAAAGGCCTTTCGACAAACGTAGGTGACGAAGGCGGATTTGCACCGAATATCGCTTCCAATGTAGAGGCAATCGAAGTAGTGCTTCAAGCAATCGAGGCAGCTGGTTACAAGCCAGGCGATGATATGATGATTGCCATGGATGCTGCCAGTTCTGAGTTCTATGATAAGTCTACTGGTCTCTATACCTTCAAGAAGTCTACAGGCGATAAGCTGACTTCTTCTGAAATGGTAAGCTACTGGAAAGAATGGACAGAGAAGTATCCGATCGCTTCTATTGAAGACGGTATGGATGAAGACGACTGGAAAGGCTGGAAAGAGCTGACTGAATCCATCGGCAACAAGGTACAGTTGGTAGGCGACGATTTGTTTGTGACAAACGTAAAGCGTCTGCAGCAAGGTATAGACCAGGGTGTGGCTAACTCTATCCTGATCAAAGTGAACCAGATCGGAACACTGACGGAGACAATCAACGCCATTAACCTGGGCCTGCGCCACGGGTATAAGAGTGTTATGTCACACCGTTCAGGCGAAACAGAAGACAACACGATCGCTGACCTGGCTGTGGCATTGAACACTGGTCAGATCAAGACAGGTTCGGCTTCCCGCTCTGACCGTATGGCCAAGTATAACCAGTTGCTTCGCATTGAGGAAGAGCTTGGTGAAGTGGCTTACTATCCTGGTAAGAAGTTCTAAGTAACCTCTGAAAAATATTTTAGGCATAAGGCTGTGGGTTTATGACTCACAGCCTTATTTTTGTGTAAAGCCCTCAGAATAATATCTATAGTTTTCTATATATGCTCAATCGTATACCTAAGTTTGTTCGCAGTTTCTATTTCATAACAGGTATGCTGTTTTTGGTTTGGATGTTATTTTTTGATTCAAATGACTTTATCACGCAGTACCGCATGAGCAGGGAACTGCGCGATAAAGAACTGGATAAAGAATATTACCTGGAGAAAATGGCGGAGGTACAGCAAGATCGTGAGGAGTTGATGGGGAATCCGGAGCTGCTTGAGAAATTTGCCAGGGAGAAGTATCTGATGAAGCGTCCGGGCGAGGATGTGTTTATCGTTGTGCCGAAGAAAGAGAAATAAGGTATAGGTCCGAAAATGGATGTGCAGAAAGCTGTTTTAACGAACAGCTTTCTGCATTTATAGCCCTCCATGTCATTAGAGTCTGCTGGCTGGTAAGCAAAGACGTTACACAGGACCCATGTCCTGTTTCGTTGGCTATGATAAAGGTGTAAGCCGGGGCTCGTAGGTATAAAGCATGCCCACCCCCACACGGCCCCTTATTTTTTCGTAACTTTGCATAAAGCGCTGCCAAGAGTAGGGCGGCCTCACCAACATATAAAAACATGGCAAAAGTTGCGATAAACCTTTCTACGGGAGCCCTTCAGCAGGAAGAGGTGATCGTAGGTATAGATCTGGGGACTACCAACAGCCTGGTAGCCTACATACATCCTGAAACCAAAAAGCCGGTAGCAATAAACGACCTGGGTCGCGGTACCATTGTGCCTTCTGTGGTTCACTTCACTAAAAACGGTGAAACGATTGTGGGCAACGAGGCGAAAGAGTACCTGACCACTGATCCGGCCAACACCATTTACTCAGTAAAGCGATTGTTAGGCAAGTCTTACAAGGACTTGGGCGAGCACAAAGACTACTTCGGGTACAAGATCATTGACGATGACAGCGAGGGACTGGTGAAAATCAGGGTAGGAGATAGATTCTACTCGCCTATTGAGTTGTCGGCAGAAATACTTAAAGAGCTGCGCGAGCGTGCCGAACATGCTTTAAAAACGCCTGTGAACAGAGCAGTGATCACAGTGCCAGCTTACTTCAACGACTCCCAGCGTCAGGCTACACGTGATGCGGGCAAACTGGCAGGGCTGGAAGTGCTGCGCATCGTGAACGAGCCGACGGCAGCTTCGCTTGCCTACGGTATAGGTATAGATCCTTCAGAAGAAAAAACAATAGCGGTATACGACCTGGGCGGGGGTACTTTCGATATCTCTATTCTGAGTATCCACCAGGGTATATTTGAAGTGCTTTCCACACATGGCGACACCTACCTGGGTGGCGATGACCTGGATCGTGCCATCATCAACTACTGGATTCAGGAAAACCAATTGGTAGCAGATACGCTGAACGAGGACAAAAACCTGCAGCAGGAGCTACGCCTGAAAGCTGAGGAGGCCAAAAAGGCACTGAGCCAGCAGCAGATCTATACCAGCAAGGTAAATGGTACGATAGAGTGCGGCATTACCCGACACAAGTTTGAAGAGTTGATTGCCCCAATCGTGGCCAAGACCATTGATAGCTGCCGACAGGCTATGGCTGATGCCAAGCTAAAGCCGGAGCAAATTGATGCCGTGATCATGGTGGGTGGCTCTACCCGGGTGCCATTAGTGTATGAGGCCGTTTCTGAGTTTTTCGGAAAGCCTGCGAATAACACACTCAATCCGGATGAAGTAGTTGCCTTGGGCGCTGCCATTCAGGCTGATATCCTATCGGGTAACCGCAAAGACATTTTGCTGTTGGACGTTACGCCGCTCACGCTAGGTATAGAGACCATGGGCGGATTGATGGACTCGATCATCCCGCGCAATTCCAAGATCCCGACTAAAGCCGGACGCCAGTACACGACTTCTATCGATGGACAGGTGAACATGAAAATCTCGGTTTACCAGGGGGAACGTGACCTGGTGAAGGAAAACCGCAAGCTGGCTGAGTTCGACCTGAAAGGTATACCGGCCATGCCAGCAGGTTTCCCGAAAGTAGATGTAAACTTTATTCTGAACGCCGATGGCATCCTGAAAGTGGAAGCGATTGAGTTGCGTTCAGGTGTGCGCCAGGAGGTGGAAGTGAAGCCACAGTACGGCCTGACAGATTCTCAGGTAGAGCAGATGCTGATGGACTCTATCACGCATGCACGGGAGGATGTATCGGCGCGTATGGTGATCGAAGCCCGCACCACGGCTGAGCAGATGCTGTATCAGGTGGAGCGCTTCCTGGAGAAGAACAGCCAGCACCTGACTGAAGAAGAAATCAAGCTGACGCAGGAAAACTTGCAAAAGCTGCGCGACGTGCTGCCAAGCGGCGACAAAGATCAGATATTGAAAGCAGTGGATACGCTAGAAGAGCAAACAAGCCCGTTTGCCGAGCGTGTGATGCAAATCTCCATTAAGCAGGCCATGGCAGGCAAAAAAATAGAATAGGCTATACCTGTTACCTATACCTGAAAAAGAGAAGAGCTGACCGTAATGGCCAGCTCTTCTCTTTTTATGATCTGCTAAGCGAAAGCAACGAATCGAGTAAGGTATAGTTCAGGTATAGCAGCGTGATGGCAACGATCGCCCCAACCATGACACTGGCATACGGTTCGTCCTGTTCGCGCACGCCTTTGACGCCCCAGTATATGTAGGCGATCAGGGCAAACAGTCCATATAATAACAGGAGTACAGGTATAGCAATTAGTACTGACTCTGGCACGAGCCGCCAAAAGTAGTTGAATCCGAGCCAGGCTACATTCAGAATCCAGGACAACACCAGCATCAGAATGCTGCGCCGTGTGGAGCCCAAGCCTAATAGTCGAAACAGGGCTATACCTTTGTCCGTCGCCATGGCTTAGAATTTTACGCCGAACTTCTTGCCTACTTCTGCCAGGTCCTTTTCAACAGGAGGGAGGAGCGGTATGCCCTTCTGTAGACGTCTGGCTGTCATGATGCGCTCCGGGTCGCCCGGTATAAGCACGGCTTTCTCGCCACGTTTGACATGGGCATTACGGAAAGCATTGATCCAGTTGTCCATGTGGTACTTAAACTCGTCAGCAGGTCGGAAGGCGTCGATGCGCATGGCGCCGAAGAAGTGTCCTATACCTTGGCCAACCGGGTCGGCAGGAGGAGCCAGGAAACTTACAAAAGGCGGTACCCACGGGCCATAATTGGCACCCGACAGCACACCCGAGAAAATATCGACAATAGAGCCGAGCGCATAGCCTTTGTGACTACCACGGTTTTTGGTACTACCTAATGGTAACAGTGCACCGCCAGCCTGTACTTCAAAAGGGTTGGTAGAGCCCAATCCAGTGGCCGTCTGTACCCAACCGCTTGGCGTTTGTTTTTGCTTGCGCTGCAGGATCTCCAGCTTGCCATTGGCGGCAGTAGTGGTGGCCAGGTCGGCTACAAAAGGAGGCTGCTCGTTGGCTGGCACAGCTACTGCAATCGGGTTGGTGCCCAGCATGCGTTGTGTCGAGTGCGTAGGGGCCACCAGCGGACTGGCGTTTGTCATGGCCATACCTATCATATCGCGCTGCAGGGCCTGCATAGCATGATAGCCCGCTATACCGAAGTGGTTTGAATTGCGCACCGATACCCAACCTGAACCTACATTCTCTGCCTTCTTCATGGCAATTTCCATAGCACGTGGCGCTACCACCAGGCCAAGTCCGGCGTCGCCGTCCACTGTTGCGGTGCTGGGCGTTTCGTGCACAATAGAAATCGCAGGTTTTGGGTTGATGCGGCCGGCTTCCCAAAGGCGGATATAGCCGCTCAGTCGGGCCACGCCGTGGGAGTCTACGCCGCGCAGGTCAGCCTCTAATAATACCTGAGTGGCTAACTGGGCATCTTCGAGGGAGCAGCCTATGTTCAGGAATATCTCGCGCGTGAAGTCAAAGAGGTGTCGGTATGGGTACATAACAAACGGATTAGGGTCGCAAATTAAAAAATAATCGAGCCAATGCCTCGCAATTCCTATAGCGATTGTTCTTCACGGAAATTATACCTCTGTACATCACTTATATACCCTTTTTTCTATACTTTCGGGGTCTATTGGAAAAGTGGAATAGATTTTGACATGGCCAAAGCAGGCTAAAACAATACGACTATGAAAAGAGCTCTACTTCTGATCTGGATAATCACAGCAGCTGCGGCGGTACAGGCGCAAAGCCGGCTTGTGTTTAATGAAACGATACCTGTTTCCTTTCTGATCAAGCAGGAAGTGTCTGGCAACAGCAGCCAGACAAACAGTAATAAGATTATACAACTACTGACTGAAGGCGGTGCAACAGGCAATAAAAGCGGCGGACGACCAAGTCGCAAGCCAGAGTTTGTAGTCCGTCTGGAACAGCAGGCCCGCATTGCCAAAGCCGGTGATCAATTGCAGGTTAAGGTGCAGCTGCAGCAAGTAGGCGTGAGTGGCGATGTGCATTACCGCGGCTTTGATCTGGGCAGTGTGCTTTTGCCGGAGCAAGTCAAGATGACGGTCCGTTTGCTAAACAGCCAACAGAAAGAAGTAAAGCGCTACAGCTTGCCTGCTCTTAGTTTAAAGCCGAATGGCATCGTGGCGCTGGAAACAATGGTACCTGATACTGCCAACAGCCAGGGCTATACCTTAAAAGTAGAAGGTTTGGAGCTTGCGTATACCCAGGCTGATGTCAGCGAGGTAGAGGAAAGAATAAGCCTGATTCAAGACTATTATGCAGCCGATGCCACCCTGAACAAGATGCTGCAGGATGTGGTGCTGATCAAGCACGATGATGTGGACCGGATCAGGCAGCAGGATCAGCGCCTGCGCGATATGGAAGAAATGCTGCAAAAGTTGCAGGGCAAACGCTTCTCTGACAAGTTAAGCCTGAACCAATACGACCCGCAGCGCTATACCGCCAAGTCGAACCAACTGGACCAATTGCTGAAAGAGCGTCGTAAGGCGGTGAACTATACCTTGGCTACGCTCGACCAGCAGTTTTATAACAGAGGTATCAGCCTGATGGCTCGTAATAACCTGGCGGCTGCCAGCACTTACTTTGTCAAGTCGTTGGAGGTGAACCCACGCTTTGCACCTGCACACCTGCAACTGGCTCGTCTGGACTTTATGAGTGGCAACGTGCACGAAGCGGCCGGCCGTACTCGTGACATTCTCACTCAAATGCGTGTGGACCCTGAAACCCAGCAGATGGCTTTGGGTTTAGCGCACGATATCTACAGTTCCTTTATGGCAGAGGGGCATGCTCACAACGGCCGCGGCGACTACCGAAGTGCTGTAGCTGCCTACGCTGATGCACGTGATCTATGCAGTACCCTGGGAGGCTTGCGTTGCAACATGCCTGCCCTGAATGATGGCGAAGGCCGTGCCGTTTATGGCTATTACCGCAGCATGGTAGAAGAGGGTAAGCGCTTTTTGAGCAGAGGCGATCTGGCGCAGGCCGATCAGATGGCGGACGAAGCCTATACCTTCCAGCGCCAGTACGACTACCTGCTGCATGACGCAACGGAGGCCGCCGAATTGCAGGGGCAAGTGAAGTACCAGTATTATGTGCAGCACATCGACAAAGGACGGCAGGCGATGAAGTCAAAAGACCATCGCTTTGCACTGGAACAGTTTGAGTCGGCCTTGGCGCTGGAGCAGAGCTATACCTTCCAGCCTGTGCGTGAACTCAATAATTTGCTGCAGCAGGCGGCCAAGCCAGTATTGTTGAGCCAGCTCTCAGAGGGGTATGCACTGGCGATGAACAACCGATTGGCTGATGCAAGAGCGACAGCCAGCGCGGCTGAGACCATGCGCAGCCGCTATGCCCTGGAGCGTGACAGCGAGGTGCAGTCCAAGTACATTGAACTACGCGACCGTATCTTTACACAGGAGTGTCTGAACGTGCAGGCTGACTATGACCGCCACTACCAGAATGCGAAGGCACTGGTGAGTGAAAAGAAATTCATCGCCGCCGACCAGGCCTACCAGGCTGCTCTAAAGGCAGCAGGTGCGAAAGCAACTTGCACCATCGCTACCTTTACCGCAGAGGACGGGCGTGCCACTATTGCCGGTGCTGTTGCCTACCAGCGCATGCTCGAAGAGGCAAACCGCATGGTAGCAACAGGACGCTATACGGATGCTTTACAGCGATACAATGATGCAGAACAGCACTACCTGAGCAAGTCAATCGCGCGATTTGGGCTGGATCATATTTCGCTGTACAATTTTGCCCGTGAGCAAAGCAAGCTGGCCTTCACCGCAACTGTGGTAGACCATTTTACGAGCATCCGGCAAGAGAAAGCAGCGCTGCAGCTACTCACCAGCTTACTCAATAGCGGCTATGCTAAGGGTAAGACCAAGAAAACACAGCAGCAGCTAGGTATACAGTTAGCTATAAAAGACGTAACCAGCGGCCAAACCGAAACGGCCAAAGTAATGGCAGCCACTTATACCCAAGGTGATAAGAAGCTGAAGCATCTGGGCAAAGCCTACGAAAAGGAGCGCAAGAAACTGGCGAAAGGATAAGTACAGGTATACCTTAAAACAAAACGAGCCTGCTTTGATTAGCAGGCTCGTTTTGTTTTAAGGTATAGGTATGTTTCGACTACATCGATTCGAGTGCCTGTGCCAGGACACCTTCTTTCAATGCATAAGCTGACACCCGTATCTCTTTCAAGCTGTAGGTTTCGAGTACGAAATCGACCAATATACTGGCCAGCACGATCATGTCGACCCGCATTTCCAGCATGCCAGGTATAGCCAGTCGTTCGTCGTGTGTTTTGTGCAGCAGTTCCTGGTGTATTTTGTAGTAGTCCGAGATCTGCAAGGTAGAAGTAGCAGGTTGCGAAAGCTGTCGGGTATTATCACCACGGCTGAGGGCATCAATATCACAAAGGGTGTCAAAGGTACCAGAAGCACCTACCAGTCGAGCGGGTTTATACTTGTTTACGGCGTCTGTAAGCGGTTGCAATCGCTCTGCCAAAAAGCTTTTTTCGGCAGCTACCTGTTCGGTAGGTATAGGGTCGGAGGTGAGGAACCTGTCCATTAGGCGCTGGGCACCCACTTCAAAGCTTTGCTTCCAGAAGATCTCCTGATTGTTGCAGAGGATAAATTCCACGCTACCCCCGCCAATGTCCATGATCAGGGAGGTCTGCTCATCCAACACGCCGGCTGAACGCACACCGTAGTAGATTAATTCTGCTTCACGGGCACCGTCGATTATCTCTACTGCTATGTCTGTCTGTTTGTAAATGTCCTTGATAAAGTCTTCGCCATTACTGGCGTTGCGCACCATACTGGTCGCCATGGCTCGTACCGTTTCCACTCCGTACTCGTCGATCTGCTTCCGGAAATCCTTCAGTGTTTTCAGCGCCCGTTCATAAGCCTCTGGCGCAATAGTCCCCTTGCTGATGCCACCCTGGCCCAACCGTACCGGCAATTTAGTTTTCACAAAATCCGTGCGGTTACCGGTGGCATCTACCTCAGTGATGAGGAGGTGAAACGTGTTGGTGCCCATATCGATGAGTGCGAGGCGTTTAGTCATAGGGGAGGGGTTAATTTCTTATTAAACATTATCAAAAGAAGCGAAAATTGCCCCAATCGAGAACAAGAGAATATAAAAAGCCACTATTGCAGATATAAGAGCAAATAGCATGAAGAACAGGTATACGAAAACTTTCTGTATTGCCGGGTAGTTGATATAACTCAAATTATAAAAGGGAGTTTTAGTAGCATAGATGTGCGACCAAATAAAAACAGCAAATGCACCCACAAAAGCCCCTAGAAGACTGGACAGCATGCCGATTGATAATCCGCCACTTAGTAGAATCATGTTATTTCTTGAATGATAATTGCTGAAGAGGGGGACATCAACCTTTGAGCTTGTAAGATATACCTAGCAGAAGGTTAGTTGATCTTGTTTTGATAGTTCCGCCATTGTTAACGGGTACATCGCTAATATTAATAAGACCCAAGTTGTGGCGCAGCTCCAGTGTCAGCTTTGCTCTTTCAGTAATTGGCATCCCGGCACCAAGACCAGCGGAGATGCCCATGTCAAGTCTCTTAAAGTTCTCAGTATTATCCATGGTTGAGCCACTCTGCAGCTCAGAGCTCTCAATTACATCCTTCTGCTTGAGCAAAAAGCCCAAGTAGGGGCCAGCGTTTACAAAGAAAAAGGGCTTACTTCCTAAAGTGGCTCTGGCCATCAAAGGTAGTATGAGATAATCGTAATTTGAGCGCCCGGGTATTAACTCAGATTGATTACCCGATTCATCCATGTGTTGAACTTGGTACGTTAGTCCCTTTCTCTCAAAAGCAATACCTGACCGCAAGGACAAGAAATCAGTAAAACTGTACACAAGTGAGATACCAGTTGAGAAGTTATCGGCTGGTTTTAAATACCTGCTTTTCTCAACGAAATCATTTCCCCAGAGTTTGCTACGGTTTGGGCCACCTTCTATACCTATAGTTATACTGCCGTCTTGCGCTATGGCTGTTGTGGCACTCAAGGTGAATAAAGCCCAGAATAGGATTGTGATCTTGCTCATGAAGTTCTTTTAGAAGAGAATTCTTCTAATTAAGTTATTTGTAATTTCTCTGTTATGGAAATATAACCTTTACCTACTACCTCTCCGAGCTAAACCTGAAGAAAGTCCCCAATGGCAGCTTCCGCTCTCCACGGTCGTGCAGATATATCTCACCTAGTTCTTCATTCTTTATTTGCTCCCCGAATGTCAAACGCATCAGGTTATCCAGAATCAAAGCTGAGAAGCCCAAGGAGTAGAGGTTGATCACCAGGAAAAAGTCGGTTTTGTCGAGCATCTGGTGGCAGAGTTTGATGAGCTCGTTCAACTCGTTTTCCAGCTGCCACTTCTCACCGTTCGGGCCACGGCCATAAGCGGGCGGGTCCAGAATAATGCCGTTGTAGGTGTTGCCACGCTTCACCTCACGTCGGGCGTACTTCATGGCGTCTTCCACGATCCAGCGCACATTGTCGAGGCCACTGGCCTCCATGTTGTCGCGGGCCCAGAAGTTAACCTGCTTTACTGAGTCAAGGTGCGTTACGTCGGCACCAGCGGCTTTAGCGGCCAGAGTAGCAGCACCGGTATAAGCGAACATGTTGAGCACCTTCGGCGTTTTAGTCTTCAGCGAGCGGGTTTTGTTATAAATGAATTTCCAGTTGCTGTCCTGCTCAGGAAACAGGCCTACGTGCTTAAACGAAGACAAACCCAGACGGAAACGTAGTTTCAGGTCGCTGTACTTATAGTCGATGTACCACTGCTCGGGCATTCCTTTTTGAAGTTTCCACTGGCCTTTCTCCTGGCTGCCTTTGTCGCGGGTGAACACGGCATTGGCCATGCGCTGCCACTCTGATTCGGGTAGATGCTTGTCCCAGATGGCCTGTGGCTCGGGGCGGGCCACGTAGTACTGGCCAAAGCGCTCCAGTTTTTCGAAATTACCCGAGTCAACGAGTTCGTAGTCAGCCCAGTTTTCTGTTGTTAAAAAGGAATACATATATTTGCTGTTTATATCCGGCTTGTGTAATAGCGGCAAATTACGAATTATATGCCGTGCCTGAAAATTGCACGTATCAGCTGATTTAAATGTTTCTAAAGTATGCCACTAAGCTTTTATAAATACCAGGGTACAGGCAACGACTTTGTCATGATCGACAACCGGAAGTTGACCTTCCCGGCAGAGGACGAGCAGATGATCAAACACCTGTGCGACCGCCGGACCGGCATCGGTGCCGATGGCCTGATCCTGTTGCAGGACCACGACGATTACGATTTCGAGATGGTATACTTTAACGCAGACGGCCGCTTGGGCTCCATGTGCGGAAACGGGGCCCGCTGTACAGTGCGTTTCGCCAAACAACTCGGCGTAATCGAAGATGTGGCTTACTTTCTGGCGGCCGATGGTGAGCACCAGGCCAACATCGAACGTGAGGAAATACAGCTGAAGATGAGTGATGTGACCGGCGTGGAAAGAATAGGAGAGGACTTCTACCTCAATACCGGTTCACCACACTATGTACGCTTCGTGGACAATGTGCGGGACCTGGATGTATACGCTGAAGGCCGTGCCGTGCGGTACAATGATCGCTTTGAAGCAGTGGGCACCAATGTGAATTTTGTGGAGCGTCTGTCCGAAGACACGATACATGTGCGTACCTATGAGCGCGGCGTAGAAGACGAAACCCTGTCATGCGGAACCGGTGTGACAGCCTGTGCCTTGGTGGCAGGTATGCGCGGCATGGAAAGTCCGGTACGCGTGAAAACTCCGGGAGGAACACTACAGGTGAGCTTCGAGCAGCAAGGCCTTGGTTTCCGCTACATATACCTGACAGGGCCAGCCAAATTAGTCTTCACAGGTACGGTACCTGTTCCAGAGAAGGTATAGCGCATGTTCCTGAGAGGCGAATATACCTACCTGCGGGCCCTCGAACCCACTGATCTGGACTTTCTGTATACCTTAGAGAATGACACGTCGGTATGGCATGTAGGCAACACGCTCACGCCCTACTCAAAATTTGTGCTGGAGCAATACCTCGAGAACGCCGCTCTCGACATCTATACCATCAAGCAACTCCGACTAGTCATCTGCAATCACGAGCACGAAGCAATAGGCGCTATCGATCTCTTTGACTTCGACCCGCTTCACCGCCGCGCAGGTATAGGCGTCGTCGTATCAGCCCCATACCGCGGCAAAGGCCATGCCGCCGAAGCATTACATCTATTACTCGGCTACTGCCAACATACCTTGCAGCTGCATCAGGTATACTGCAGTGTTACGGCCACCAACCACACCAGTATCAAGCTTTTCAAAAATGCCGGCTTTGAGGAGGTAGGTATACGCCGGGAATGGCTGCGCAAGTCTGATGGCAGTTGGGATGATGTGGTGGAAATGCAGCGGGTGTTTGTCTGAATCAGGGTTTTCAGGATTTAAGGATTGACAGGGTTTTCATGCACGATTGTCATCCCCCTGCCCCCTTCAAAGGGGGACTCTACCTTCTGAACCGGGTCAAACCACCCCTAACCCCTCCTTATCCAAGGCGGGGAACCTGTTTTGCCATTTTACAGGTATAAATCCTATAGTTACTATTACAAACCACTAGCACGCATTGAAGAAGTGACTTGCACATTGGCAATGAAACAAATCACCTCAGCCAAGTGCACCTAAATGACGCTCCACTGTTTGAGCGTTCAGCGAGTTTGGAGCGTCTTGACTTTTTTGCCTACTTTTTTTGTCAAGAAAAAAAGTAGGTGCCCGCCGCACAGGCGAAGCTATAAAACAATACACGTTGCTATACCCGCAACAACTATCGCTTAACTAGCAAAGCATTACTCCACTCCCTGTCACATTGCCACAACCTTTCCCTTTCTGACACAGGAATTTACATGGCCCAGGCTTTGTTGGAAGAGAAAGTAAAGCCTATCGGCAAATATGGCAGATTGTCTATACAGCTGTCATTCTGGTATTGTTTTGGTGTAGAACTTTAGATATATCAGAAAAACAGCTATTTTTGACGATATTGCAAACGCAGGATTTCATTTAAGAACAACAATACAGATGTTTGATTTTTTCGGTAAAACCGTTGCGAAACTATTCGGAACCAAGTCCGACAGAGATATAAAGGAGGTACTACCTTACGTATCCAAAATAAACGAAGAATACGCAAAGCTTTCTGGCCTGACTGATGACCAGCTTCGTCAGAAAACAGTAGAGATAAAAGGCATCATCGATGAGCACCTGAAGCCTACTGACGAAAAGATCGCCGCTCTTCACAAGCGTGTGGCCGACGAGCCGGAGCTGAACATTGTGCAGAAAGAGAATATCTTCTCGGAAATTGACGAGCTGGAAAAGGAGCGCAACAAAGAACTGGAGGTAGTGCTGATGCAAGTGCTCCCGGTTGGTTTTGCCATTGTAAAAGAAACAGCCCGCCGCTGGAAAGAGAACGGTCAGCTGGTAGTGACTGCCAACGACATGGACCGTGAGATTTCCACACGCAAACCAAACGTGCAGATAGACGGTGACAAAGCCATTTGGGCAAACAAGTGGATGGCTGCCGGAAATGAGATCACATGGGAAATGCTGCACTACGATGTGCAGCTGATCGGTGGTATCGTGCTACACCAGGGTAAGATCGCGGAGATGGCCACAGGTGAGGGTAAAACATTGGTAGCGACGCTGCCTGCCTTCCTGAACGCCCTTTCGAAGCGCGGCGTACACGTAGTAACCGTGAACGATTACCTCGCCCGCCGTGACTCGGAGTGGATGGCACCGTTGTTTGAGTTCCATGGCATTACCATCGACTGCATCGACAAGCACCAGCCTAACTCAGAGGCCCGCCGCAACGCCTACCGCGCCGATATTACTTACGGTACTAACAACGAATTCGGCTTCGACTACCTGCGCGACAACATGTCACGTGAGACCAAAGATCTAGTACAGCGCAAGCACCACTACGCCATGGTCGATGAAGTTGACTCCGTGTTGATTGACGACGCCCGTACACCACTGATCATCTCAGGTCCGGTGCCGCGTGGCGACGAGCACGAGTTCTACCAACTGAAGCCACGCATTGCCACGCTGGTAGAAGCACAGCGCAAAGTAGTGATGAACTACCTGACTGAAGCCAAGCGTCTGATCAAAGAAGGAAATACACAGGAAGGCGGTCTATCACTGTTCAGAGCCTATCGTGGTCTGCCAAAGAGCAAGCCATTGATCAAGTTCCTGAGTGAAACAGGTAACCGTGCCATCATGCAGAAGGTGGAGAACTACTACCTGCAGGACAACTCCCGCATGATGCCGGAAGCTGATGAGCCGCTTTACTTCACCATCGACGAGAAGCATAACCAGATCGAGTTGACTGAAAAAGGCCTTGACCTGATCACAGGACAGGGTGAAGATCCGCAACTGTTTATCTTGCCAGATATTGGTACGGAGATTGCCAACATCGAAAATAACAAATCTCTTAGCGAAGAAGAGGTACTGC
The DNA here is from genome assembly GCF_058932845.1 of Pontibacter sp. LHS2. NCBI lineage: Bacteria > Pseudomonadati > Bacteroidota > Cytophagia > Cytophagales > Hymenobacteraceae > Pontibacter > Pontibacter sp. LHS2. Next base: position 663,939 of record NZ_JBZYWG010000003.1, on the reverse strand, counting down.
ACGCCAAAGAGCAATTGATCGCTGACTTCCAGGAGAAGACCAAGCGTGTGCATACCATCAACCAGTTGCTTAAGGCCTATACCTTGTTTGAGAAGGACACGGAATATATCGTGACGCCAGACAATAAGGTAAAGATCGTAGATGAGCAGACAGGTCGTGTAATGGAAGGTCGTCGCTATTCTGACGGTTTGCACCAGGCCATCGAGGCGAAAGAGAACGTGAAAGTGGAGGATGCCACGCAGACTTACGCCACCGTTACGCTGCAGAACTACTTCCGTATGTACCACAAGCTGTCAGGTATGACGGGTACAGCCGAAACAGAAGCGGGTGAATTCTGGGACATCTACAAACTGGATGTGGTCGTGATTCCTACGAACCGTCCAATCTCCAGACAGGACGAACACGACAAAGTATACAAGACCACGCGTGAGAAATACAACGCTGTAGCCGATGAGATCGTGCAGCTGACAGAGAAAGGCCGTCCGGTGCTGGTAGGTACTACTTCAGTAGAGATCTCGGAGCTCCTGAGCCGTATGCTCACGCTGCGCAAGATCAAGCACCAGGTACTGAACGCCAAGATGCACCAGAAAGAAGCCGAAATTGTGGCGGAAGCTGGTAAACCAGGTACAGTGACCATCGCTACGAACATGGCCGGTCGTGGTACCGACATTAAGCTGACACCGGAGTCTAAGGCTTCAGGTGGTTTGGCCATCATCGGTACAGAGCGCCACGAGTCCCGTCGCGTTGACCGCCAGTTGCGTGGTCGTGCCGGTCGTCAGGGTGACCCGGGTTCTTCGCAGTTCTTTGTATCGCTTGAGGATAACCTAATGCGTCTGTTCGGCTCGGATCGTATCGCCCGTCTGATGGACCGCATGGGTCTGGAAGAAGGCGAAGTGATTCAGCACTCGATGATCACCAACTCAATTGAGCGTGCGCAGAAGAAAGTAGAGGAAAACAACTTCGGACAGCGTAAGCGCCTACTCGAGTACGATGACGTGATGAACGCCCAGCGTGAAGTAGTGTACAAGCGCCGCCGCAACGCCCTGTACGGTGAGCGTCTGGAGCTCGATATCTGGAACATGATCTATGATATCAGCGAAGACATGGTGGTGAATTATAAGAATACCGGAGACTATGACAACTTCCAGTTGAACATCATCCGTGTATTCGGTATCAACACTTCGATCTCAGAAGATGAGTTCAAGTCAGTGCAGGCGAATCAGCTGGCTGAGCGTCTGTATAACGAAGCGCTGAATCATTACCTGACCAAGAATAAGCAAATTGCGGAGCAGGCATTCCCAATCATCGAGAACATCCACCTGAACCGTGGACCGATGATCGAGAACGTAGCTGTGCCATTCACAGACGGCAAGCGCCAATTGGCCGCCGTGGCGAACCTGACCAAGACGTATGAATCACATGCTATGGAGCTGATCCGTGCCATGGAGAAAATCATCACGCTGGGTACGATCGACCAGGCATGGACTGACCACCTGCGCCAAATGGACGACCTGAAGCAAGTGGTACAGAATGCCGTGTACGAGCAGAAAGACCCGCTCTTGATTTACAAGTTTGAGTCATTTGAACTGTTCAAGCGTATGATTGGCAAGGTGAACGAAGAAACAGTATCCTTCCTGTTCCATGCCTTTATACCGGTACAGGCGCCAGAAGACGTGCAACCACCACGTCCGCCACAAATGCCAAAACCGCCGGTACTGCACGAGCAAAAAGAGGAAGTGCACTCGTCGCTTGAGCATAACAGCAGTCCAATGCATGCGCCGGAGCCAGAAAAGGTGATGCCTGCTCACTCCCAGAAAGTAGCCGGTCGCAATGATCGCGTGAGCGTGCAGTACAACGATGGCCGAGTGCTCAAAGACGTGAAGTTCAAAACGGTAGAGGAGGACTTGCTCCACAACCGCTGCGTACTGATTGAAGATTAGTACAAGATAGCCGCCTTCTGAAAAGTATGGCGGCTATACTATTTATATGATTATCTAAAAGCAAAGGATATAAAAGCGGGTATAAGGCCCAGTCTTTATATCCTTTGTCTTTTGTCAAAAACATCTTTTGCCAAAAAATATGTCAGGAGAAGAACTTGCTACTTATATAGACCACACGATCCTGCGTCCTGATGCAACAGCAGACCAGGTGATGCAATTGTGTGATGAAGCCCGCAATTACGGTTTCGCGGCGGTATGTGTGCCGCCTTGCTATGTACACGCCGCCACCGAGCGACTGGGGCCGGGGGCAAGGGTGAAGGTGGCCACGGTGGTTGGCTTCCCGCTCGGTTACCAGCACCCTAAGGTAAAGTTTCTCGAAACCCACCAGGCAATAGCCGACGGAGCTAATGAGATTGATGTTGTGATGAACGTGTCATTTTTCAAGTCTGGCAGGTATAGCGAGATACAAAACGAGCTGAGCGATCTGGCGAACTTCTGTCACTTGAAAGAAGCGGAACTAAAAGTGATCATTGAGACGGCATTTCTGTCGCCGGATGAAATCACAAAGGCATGCGAGATCTGCGCTGCTGCTGGCGTTGACTTTGTGAAGACATCGACAGGCTTTGCATCGGGAGGCGCCCGGGTAGAGGATGTGCAGCTGATGCGCCGCGTATTGCCAAGTCATATCAAAATAAAAGCATCAGGCGGCATTAAAACATACGCCGATGCCATCGCGTTAATTGAGGCGGGAGCCGACCGGTTGGGTTGCTCTGCCAGTATCCAAATTGTAAAGCATGAACAGAGCGCTTAGTTTTCTTTTTATAATTGCCCTGCTGGTGTCATCGGCCTGCAAACCTTCAGCAGAGGCTCGCACGAGTTCACCTGACAGGACCACCCCCAGTGCCCGTGTAGTAGATGATATCAGCGTGTACCGCCCTACCTATCCGGCAGTAGAGGCAAGTACCACAGTAGCCAGGGTAGAACCGACGAACCATGCAAATGCCAAAGTGGCTGTGCTGATGGACTCTGTGGCCAGCGTCAATAAGAACATACGCTATGCTCAGGGTTACCGCATACTGGCGTATAATGGATCGGAGCGTCAGATCGTAATGGATCTGCGCAAAGCCATCATTGCCCGGGTACCGGATGAAAAAGATTATTTGACTTATCAGCAGCCTAACTTCAGACTTAAGATAGGGGACTATTTTACGCGTATAGAGGCGCAGCAGGTGCTCAACCAGATCAGTGATCTCATACCTAATGCGCATATAGTGCAGGAGCAGATCAATATTCCGAAAAACTAAGGTATAGCGACCCGCTACAGGTATACAGCGTTGCAGTTGCTCAGGCGGCTGCAACGTTTTTCTTTTTATATTTGACAGAAGATAACAGGGCCGACAGTGGCCTATTGCATCCTTGCTTTCATGAACAAATTAGCGCAGAAAATAAAAGAGCTGGCCTCAGCCTATACCCAGGACACAACAGGTATACGTCGGCACATCCACGCCAACCCGGAGCTTTCCTTTGAAGAACACAACACAGCCGCTTATGTGGAGCAAGTGCTGCAGAGCTACGGGCTGGAGACGGTGCGAATGGCCAACACTGGGGTAGTGGCCTTGATCAAGGGACGCAACCCAGAGAGCAAAACCATCGCTTTACGTGCTGACTTGGATGCACTACCGATCACAGAGCAAAATGCTGTAGACTACAAGTCGAAGAACGAAGGTGTGATGCATGCCTGCGGACACGATGTGCACACGGCTTCTTTGTTGGGTGCGGCCCGTATCCTGCAGGAGGTGCGTGAAGAGTTTGAAGGAACGGTAAAACTCGTGTTCCAACCGGGAGAAGAGAAGTTTCCGGGTGGGGCCTCTGTTATGATCAAAGAGGGCGTACTGCAGCAACCGGCACCTACTGGTATAATCGGGCAGCACGTATTCCCGATGCTGCCGGCCGGCAAAGTTGGCTTCCGGTCAGGTATGTACATGGCCAGCGCCGACGAGATCTATATTACGGTAAAAGGCAAAGGGGGGCACGCAGCCCTGCCGGAACTTAATATAGACCCTGTGCTGATCACGTCGCACCTGATTGTAGCACTACAGCAGATTGTGAGCCGGCATGCCAGTCCGAAAGTGCCGACGGTACTATCTTTTGGAAAAGTGGAAGCCTTGGGCGCTACTAATGTGATTCCGAATGAGGTGAAGGTGGAAGGCACTTTCCGGACCATGGATGAGGTATGGCGCAAAGAGGCGCACCGCCGTATACGCAAACTGGCTGAGGGCCTGTGCGAAAGTATGGGCGGCAGCTGCGACATCGACATTAAGTTTGGCTACCCTTTTCTGAAAAATGACCCTGACCTGACAGGCCGTGCCCGTGAGTCGGCTGCGCTATACCTGGGAGCGGAAAACGTAGTGGACCTGGATCTGTGGATGGGCGCCGAGGACTTTGCTTATTACTCCCAGGAAGTAGCTGCTTGCTTTTACCGCTTAGGTACCCGCAACGAGGAACGAGGTATAACCTCAGGTGTTCACACGCCAACGTTTGACATTGACGAAGCAGCACTGGAAACGGGCAGCGGCCTGATGGCCTGGATTGCCGTGCAGGAGTTGAGCGCTGAAATTGTATAAATTAAGAATGATGAAAAAGCTATACCTTCTATTGCTGGTAGCCACGTGGCCAGTGCTTGCCCAGGCGCAAAGCAAAGTGAAAGCCCCTGCCGCCATCTGGCCTGAACTGCAACTAAGCTACGGGCTGGGGGAAAGCGGCCTGCTGTTTCTGCAGAACCAGTATCGCATCAACACCGATGAACGCTACAATGGGGTGGGCAGCTTTGAGCGCATCGAGTTCACGCTAGGCTACGAGCATGCCTTCACTGACTACTGGCGGGCAGGCGCCATGTTCCGCTACGCGAAAGAAGACATGCCCTCCAGTAACTTTACATCAGCTTTTTTACGGCATACTGGCAGCATCAAAGGTTTGTACTTCAACAAACAGCTCATGCTCGATTACGTTAATCAGGAGCGCCGTGACCCTTTCGTGCGATTCAGGCTGATGGCAGAGCTAGGCAAGCGCCTTCCGCTTGGGGAGCGGTTTATCACACCTTCCCTCTCCTACGAGATGTTTGTTATAAAAGAATTCGGTGAAGAAACCAATGAATTGCTGGTACGCACCATCGATCGCACCCGTCTAAGATTGGATGCCACTTACGAGTTCAGTGACCGATTTCGCATAACGCCCTACTTCCTGCGACAGACCGATTACTACTTCGTGGAAGTAAGCCCAAAATATGATGAAGACGGGATACTGGTCGAGCCAGGCTATACCACCAAACGTAACCGCATTTCGCCTGTTTTTGGCCTTGAACTGAAGTATACCTTTAATAGAGCGACTTCCACAGGCAGTTATACCTACTAGATTCCTGAAAAATTGACAGAATTGTCAGGTATAAACTGGATTACGAAATGACATTATTTCATGATCAGATAAAATAATACGACTGGCAAAATTTTAGCTATAGCCTGTATGTAAGTTAAATCAAGAACTTAAAAACAGGAGGTAGTTATGGTACTTAGAAAATACAACGGCATGCAAGATGACATGCCGCAGACTTTCAGTTCAATGCTAGACAGATTCTTCAACGAGTCTGTAAACTCAAGAGGCTTCACCGGTTTTACGCCACATGTAGACGCCTGCGAAACCGAGAGCGGTTACGAAATTGAAGTAGCCCTGCCTGGTATTCGCAAAGAGGACATTGCCATCGATTTCCAGGAGGGCAAGCTGACCATTTCAGGTGAGCGCCGCTTCGAGAAGAAAGAGGAGGGACGTCGTTACCAGATGCTCGAAACACAATACGGTACCTTCTCCCGCTCTTTCTACCTGCCAGACAATGTGAACCCGGACAAGATCTCAGCACAGTTGCAGGACGGTGTGCTAGTGGTGAACGTGCCGAAAGACGAGCACAAAACGATGAAGCGCCAGATCACCATCTCAGGCAGTGACGAAACGAAACAACCCACAAAACAAAAGCGGGTAGCCGCCTCTGAGAATGGCAACGATAAATAACTAGAAAACCCCAAAAAAAGAGGCCATCTAAACTGGCCTCTTTTTTGTTATAGAAATGTTAAAGAACGCTATTTGACTTGACCTTGTATACTGCCGTATAGTATATTAGCGTTATAGCTTTGTTATATATACAATTCTTAATATAAGATATTCACCAATAAGAAGGAGTTCAATACATGAAGACGAAACAGTTTATTGTTGGCCTCACACTTTCGGCGCTAATGGGCGGCGGCGTGGCAGTAGGCAGCTATAAGTTGCTGGAGAATGATAGTCCGCAGGGAGTAGAGACTCAACAGCAGTACCCGACCGTACGTTACACGAGCGACATGCGCAGTACTGATGTGATCGTGCCGGAAGGGCTTAATTTTATTAAAGCAGCTCAGGTATCCACACCGGGTGTAGTGCACGTGATGACGGAGTACAGTGTGCGTTCTGCACAGCGCAGCAACACACCCATGGACCCGTTCCTGCGTGAGTTCTTTGGGGACGGCTTTGGAGAGCGCGTGCCGCGTGGTCCGCAGATGGGCTCTGGCTCTGGCGTGATCATCGCCTCTAATGGTTACATCGTGACCAACAACCACGTGATCGACCGTGCCGACAAAATCGAAGTAACTCTTGACGATAAGCGCAAGTTTGAAGCGACACTGGTAGGCACTGACCCGACTACGGACCTTGCCTTGCTAAAAATCAATGCCGATAAACTACCGACCATCCGTTACGGTAACTCTGATGACCTTCAGGTAGGTGAGTGGGTATTGGCCGTGGGTAATCCCATGAACCTGACCTCCACTGTGACAGCTGGTATTGTGAGTGCCAAAGGTCGTAACATCAACATTCTGCGTACGAGCCAGAGCCGTGACCTGAGCATTGAGTCGTTTATCCAAACGGATGCAGCTGTGAACCCGGGTAACAGCGGTGGTGCCCTGGTAAACCTGAATGGTGACCTGGTAGGTATCAACACAGCGATCGCTTCGCAGACAGGTTCTTTTGCCGGCTATTCATTTGCCGTGCCTTCTGCTATTGTGAGCAAGGTGGTAGACGATTTGCTGAAGTATGGAGAAGTACAGCGTGCCCTTTTGGGTGCCCGTATCCAGGAGATTGATGCAGCGCTGGCTAAAGAGAAAAACCTGAACACGCTGAATGGTGTGTACCTGGCTGAAGTAGAAGAAGGTGGTGCAAAAGAGGCCGGCCTTCGTAACGGCGACGTGATCACAGCGATCAATGACGTGAAAGTGGCACGCTCTTCCCAGTTGCTGGAGCAGGTGGCCCGTTATCGCCCTGGCGATAAAGTGAAAGTAGAATACCTTCGTGATGGCAAGACCCGCAATGCGAATGTTACTCTCAAGAACCTGAATAACAGTACGGAGATATCGAAGCGTAGCAATGCCAACTCCGTGACCTTTGACGGTGCTTCCTTTGAGGCAGTGAGCAAGCAGGAAATGAACAAGCTAGGTATAGACGGCGGTGCTAAGATCTCGAATGTAGCCAAGAGCAAGTTCCGTGACACTGGTATGAAAGATGGTTTTATCATCACCCGTATTGATAAGTATGCGGTAAACGTGCCAGCTGATGTAGAGCGTCACCTGAAAAACTTTGACACCGGCATCGTTTACATAGAAGGTGTATACCCTGACGGATTAAAGGCCTACTACCCAATCGGGAAACGTTAAGGCTTAACGATATAATAGAAAGCTCCTGCCGCACGGCAGGAGCTTTTTTTGTTTTCTTAGCCCAGAAAAAAGGCCTATCTTCATGCTGCAGTGTATCCTGCGCTCAGGTATACTGTCCGAATGATGTTAAAACACCTATAACCCGAAAATACGCAGTAAAATTATGAAACAAGCCATAGATGAAATGCCAATGACAAAAGCCATTGCCGATGTATTGCAACAGCTAGGTATAAAAGAACTGAACCCCGCCTATAGCACAGGACTGAACTGGGGTGGCGAAAACAACAAAACCACTCGCGAGATTTTCTCACCAGCCGATGGCAGTCTGATCGCCAGCGTAAACATGGCCACTGCCGAGGACTACGAGCAAGTAGTGAAGACTGCTCAGGAAGCGTTTAAGGTATGGCGTACCATACCATCACCGAAGCGTGGTGAGGTCGTGCGCCAGATCGGTAATAAGCTGCGTGAGCACAAGGAAGCGCTCGGCAAACTGGTGAGCTACGAAATGGGTAAAATCTTACAGGAAGGCCTTGGCGAAGTGCAGGAAATGATCGACATCTGCGACTTTGCAGTAGGCTTATCACGTCAGCTGCATGGCTATACCATGCACTCAGAGCGTCCGCAGCACCGCATGTACGAGCAGTACCATCCGCTGGGCATTGTGGGCGTTATCTCCGCCTTCAACTTCCCGGTAGCGGTTTGGAGCTGGAACGCCATGCTCGCAGCCGTTTGCGGTGACGTGACCATCTGGAAGCCATCTGAAAAAACACCGCTCACGGCCATCGCCTGTCAGCACATCATCCGCGATGTACTGGCTGATAACGAACTGCCGGAGGGAATCTTCAACGTGATCATCGGTGATGCGGAGATTGGCAGCCTGATGGCGCATGACACCCGCGTGCCGCTTGTGTCGGCTACAGGCTCTACCCGCATGGGTAAGAAAGTAGGTGAAGCAGTTGGTGCTCGACTGGGCAAGTCCCTCTTAGAGCTGGGTGGTAACAATGCTATCATCATGACAGAGAATGCCGATATCGAGATGGCGCTTCGTGCCGTGGTGTTCGGCGCTGTGGGTACCTGCGGACAGCGCTGTACATCTACCCGTCGTTTGATCATCCACGAAAATATATTTGATCAGGTTCGCGACCGCTTGCTCAAGATCTATCCGAACCTGCCGATCGGTCATCCGCTGAGCGATACCACACTGGTAGGTCCGCTGATCGACAAAGACGCGGTGAAGGCTTTCCAGAATGCATTGGAAGAAGTGCAGAAAGAAGGTGGCAAGCTATTGATCGGTGGCGAAGTGCTGGAAGGCGACCAGTACACGACAGGTACTTATGTGACGCCAGCCATTGTAGAGGCCGAGAACCACTACCATATGGTGCAGGAAGAGACCTTTGCCCCGATCCTATACCTGATCCGCTACAGTGGCAGCGTAGAGAATGCCATCGACATCCAGAACGGTGTGAAACAGGGTCTTTCTTCTTCTATTTTCTCGACTAACATGCTGGAGACAGAGGCTTTCCTGAGCCATTGGGGCTCTGATTGCGGTATAGCCAACGTGAACATTGGTACGTCCGGTGCTGAGATCGGTGGCGCCTTTGGTGGTGAGAAAGACACCGGAGGTGGCCGTGAGTCCGGATCAGATGCCTGGAGAATCTACATGCGTCGTCAAACCAACACGATCAACTACAGCCGCGAACTGCCACTGGCGCAAGGTATCAAGTTTGATATAATGGATTAAACCCCTGACCTCACAGCGTCTTTCAGACCTGTGAGCGTCTTGTTAGCTACGAAGCGAAGTATACCGCTACTTTGCAACGAGTATAGGATAAATATAATTTGAATTTCAAGCCTACGAGAGATCGTAATGGTTGAAATCTCCCAAAAAGCTCACAGGTCAGAAAGACACTGTGAGGTCAGTAAATTCAAAAGCCAGCTCCCTCGGGAGCTGGCTTTTTTTGTGGCTATACCTGACAAATAAGTCAAGCCGTGTAATGTGGAGGTGAGCAACGGATAATTTTTAAAAATATTTTGCAACTTGATGCAACCCAACGGATTTACTTGTGTCTTTAGTGCAGATAGAATGAAGGGAGGCAAAGAAACAAGATGAAATAAGAGAATTAATCGACTAATAAGGCAAAAAGAACGATAAACAAGGCGATTTTGGAAAAAGGCACTTTTCAGGATGTTAACGCACAGGTAGTGCAGCGCTGCAGGGAAGGGGATAACCGTGCCCAGTACGAGCTATACAAACTGTACTCCAAGGCCATGTTTAACGTGAGCATGCGCATTACCAATGACTATGCCGAGTCGGAGGACGTGCTTCAGGAAGCCTTCATTAGTGCCTTTAAGAACCTGCATTCTTACAAAGCAGAAGCTTCATTCGGGAGCTGGCTCAAACGGATAGTAATCAATGCATCAGTCAACGCGGTGCGCAAGCGCCGTTCAGAACTGGTGCCGCTCGAAGACCGCATCGCCGGAGACATACCTGACGAGGAGTATCAAGACGATACCGAGTGGCAGGTAGAACAGGTGCGCCGGGCCATTCAGCGTCTGCCAGACGGCTACAGAGTGGTGCTGAGCTTATACCTGTTAGAAGGTTACGACCACAGTGAGATTGGCGAAATATTGGGTGTAAGCGAATCTACATCGAAATCGCAGTACAGCCGGGCCCGCAAGAAGCTGTTGGAGATTATGAAAGACACACATTCCATGGCCTAGCCGTGGGTAATGATAAAGAGGAGAAAGATGAAAAATAGATTAAAGGAATTTGTGAATGAAAACCGGGAGGAATTCGATGTATTCGAACCCAGACCGGAGCTGTGGCAGGAAATCTGTACCGATCTGAACACACAGAAGGCACAGGATAAGAAGACTCGCAAAGAAGCGAAGGTGATCAGTATCAACTTCGGGGAGCGACTCAACTTCAGCGCCGACTTCATGTTCATGCGGGTTGCTGCTACCATTGTGCTCTTGCTCGCCTGTGGCATCACCCTCTGGACGGTGAAGCAGAATACGCCAGCGACCACTAACACTATAGCTGCTACCAGTACAACAGGGGAGCAGCCCTCAGTGTACCAAATGGCGCCAGAACTTGCTGAAGTAGAAGTGTACTACACCAGCCAGATCAACAGCAAACGTGAAGAACTGAGCGAATACGACCTAAAAGTGCTCGGTCTGGATGAGACACGCGAGATTGATCGCGAACTGGCTCGCCTTGACAGCAGCTATACCCGACTCAAGAATCAATTATATACCACGCCGAACACCGACCAGGTGATGGCGGCCATGATCCAGAACCTGCAGATCCGGATCGAAGTGCTGAACCGTCAACTGGAAGTGCTCAAAAAAATAGAAGCGATAAAAGAACAAGATACTACTGAACCACAGAACAATGGAACGACAACTATTTAAATCATTGCGCTACCACCTAGCCACGCTTTTGGTGATACTACCTGCCCTGGCCATGGCACAGCCTTATGCGCCAGAGCCTTGCCCAAGCCAAACGCCACCTGCGCCACCAGCCCTTGCTGCGCAGCAGACACTGCCACCCACTCCTCCTTTGCCTCCACAGCCACCTGTCATAGTAATGCCGCACCAGCAGGATTGGCAGGAAGCAGAAGCGTATACCTACAGCTCAGAGAAGCGAAAAACATTCGATAAGACTTACAAAGTGAGTAAGTCGGATGTGCTGAACATCGACAATAAGTTCGGTAACGTGCACGTGAGCACCTGGAATCGCAATGAGATACAGGTTAAGGTTGACATTATAAGCCGTGCCAACTCAGAGCAAACCGCGCAGGAGATGCTCAACAAAATCAACGTGACAGATACCCGTAGCGGCAGTACAATCGCTGTTAAAACCGAAATGGGGTCTATCAACTCTAAGAGCGGACATCAAAGCTTCGAGATTAATTATACTATCAACATGCCCGAAGATAACCAGCTGGTGGTGAAGAATAGCTTCGGCAATGTATACCTGCCCGACATGAAAGGAAAAGTGGACCTGACTGTACGTTACGGTGCTTTTAAAGTGGGCAATCTGTCGAATACATCTAATTCCATCAAAGCCTCATTTTGCAATAGCTCGCCAAATACGATTGGCTACCTGAACAAAGGAAATGTGGACCTGGCTTATTCCACGGTAAATTTAACCAATACCAACGGTGTGAATGGTTCCTCTAAGTTCAGTGACCTGAAGATAGGAAATCTGTCGGAGGCCTTGAACATGGACCTGAAGTACGGTACATTTAGAGTGGACAAAGTGAATAAAAACTTCAAAACCATTTCAGTGAGTGGAGGTTTTACCCCAATCCAGCTGCATTTTGAAGATGATTCGGCTTTCGACTTTAACGTAAACGTGCAGTTTGCCGAATTTAAAGTAGACCGCAACTTAGTGAAGTTTACTACACTGGAAAAAGGCCATACCTCAGCAGAGTATAAGGGCAAATACGGCAACTCAACTTCCAAAGGCTCAATCAACATCACGTCCAAGTATAACGACGTGAAGTTTACAAAATAACTCCTTGGTTTGAAACATGTTATCCCGGATCGGGTTGAATAATAGAGTTTGTTTAAGGTAAGAGAAGCCGGCCTGTTTACAGGTCGGCTTCTTTATTGTTTAAAGATAGAAGCAAGGGCCTGAAGCGCAATGCTGGCCAGAATGTTTTATATTTGAGTATGACAAACGACAAAGAGCTTCTCAATTCATCGAAAGCCCCGGAGCCGGTGGGATTATACCCGCATGCCCGTCGCGTGGGCAATCTTTTGTTCCTGTCCGGCGTTGGGCCAAGAGAACGTGGCACCAAAAAAATCCCGGGGGTGGAGCTGGACGAGGCAGGTAACATCACCGCTTACGACATTGAGGCGCAGTGTCACTCAGTCTTCCAAAATGTGCGCTACATCCTGGAGGACGCCGGTTCGAGCTGGGCAAACCTCGTGGACGTGACGGTCTTCCTGACAAACATGAAAGACGACTTTGCCACTTACAACCGCATCTACGCCGAGTATTTCAAGGACAACCAGCCTTGCCGCACTACAGTGGAAATAAACAAACTGCCAACGCCCATCGCTATCGAGCTGAAGTGCATCGCCACGATCGACTAAGCTACACCTGCAAACAGAACACTATACGTGAACAACAGAGAAAACGAATTTAAGCAGCGGGCTGCGGCCTATGCTGAGCAAGAACATAGAGCAGCCGGCAAATCACGGTCAGTATCCTGGTTAAGAGTGGTGGTATTTGTGGCAGGCGCTATTGCGGCCTGGCTCTTTTTCAGAGATGGCAATACCAGCGCTGGAGTGCTCAGCATTGTTGGGTTTTACATCCTCTTCATACTGGTGATGCGCTGGCACAGCCGGCTCGATTACAGGTACAAGCAACTGCAATTGCTTCACAAACTCAACTTGCAGGAGATCGACCGGCTGCACGGCAGGCTTCATGACTTTGATGGAGGGATCGCTTTCAAAAACGACCAGCATCCTTATACCTCCGATCTGGATATTTTCGGTCCGGACTCACTCTTCCAACTGATAAACCGCTCTGTAACTACGATTGGAAAACTTCGGCTGGCGCAATGGTTTCGACAGGCGTCACCCGCTGCGGAGGTGTCGCGCAGGCAGGAGGCAGTGGCTGAACTGGCCCAGCCTGAGCAGCAGGAATGGCTGCAGCAGGCTATTGTAAATCCAATGCACTATAAGCACACCGAGTCAAATACTCAGGAGTTCTTTGATTGGCTAAGAGCGCAAGACCTGTATAAGGCGCATCCATGGCTGAAGGCGCTTGTATTCGTGCTGCCAGTACTCACTTTAGCGTCAATTGCAGCTTGGTTCTATGGCTACTCCGGGTACATCGCGGTGGGCTTTCTGGCCATCCAGTATCTGTTGGGGCTTAAGTTCCAGAAGGCACGCGACGATTACTACGATAAGAGCATCGGCATGTACGAGGCAATGCAAAGCTATACCGATCAGCTACGGCACATAGAGCCTCATACTTTTCAGGCTCCGCTTCTGGAAGAGATCAGGACACGGCTTTACAAAGACAATACACCAGCTTCCACCGCCATCGGAAAGGTAGCCACCATCATTGATTACTTCTCGTGGCGACTGAGCACGCTGATGAGCTTTTTCCTGAACACCATTCTGATGTGGGATTTTGTGTGGATCTATCGGATTGAGTCCTGGAAAGCAGATCATCTGGACCAGGTTGAAAATTCACTTGATTTGTTGGCGGAATTTGAAGCCCTGTCCAGTATGGCAGCCTTTCAGTATGCCCAGCCACATTTTGCTATACCTAAGCTGAGCGCTATACCTTTCGAGTTTGATGCCGAGCAGTTAGCGCACCCGCTTATCTTCTCAGTGGAACGCATTTCGAACGACTTCCAGATGCAGGGAGCAGGCAAGACCATTGTGGTAACGGGCTCCAATATGTCGGGGAAAACGACTTTTCTGCGTACGGTAGGCATCAACATGGTGCTCGCCTTTATGGGAGCACCTGTATGTGCACGCCGTCTGACAGTGGCTCCTGCACAGGTATACACCGCCATGCGCACCGCCGATAACCTGGCTGAGAATACTTCTTCATTCTACGCTGAGCTAAAGCGCCTGCGCATCCTGCTGAACATGACAGAAAGGGAGGAGCCGGTTTTCTACCTGCTCGACGAGATACTCAAAGGCACAAATTCCCGCGACCGTCATGCGGGTGCTATGGCCCTGATCCGCCAGCTGCACCGGCGCACTGCCTCCGGCCTGATTTCCACACACGATCTGGAGCTGGGCGCTATGGAACAGGAATTGCCGGGCAGTGTTGAAAACTTCAGTTTCAATAGTACCATTGAAGGTGACAAGATACTGTTCGACTATACCTTGCACCGGGGTATTTGCCGCAGTTTCAATGCCAGTAAGCTCATGCAGCTGATGGGAATTGAGATGGAGCGCACGGATGCGGCGGGGTAGAAGCGTGTACCCAAGGCCTGATTTTACGTTAGCATATCAACACACATTAACCATCAGTAAATAGACCTATGAGAGTAGTAGCCGACATACCTAACCCGCACGTGAAAATCACGCTGCACTCCTACAACGGTAAATATATTCTGAAGCTAGAGAAAGCCAACCTGGAGCAGATTTATAAGATAGAGGAAACCGAAGTAGCAGGAGATGAAGGAGCAAAAGCTTTACTGGATGAGGAGTTCATCGAAGCCGTTGTTAATCGTTTCCAGGACATGCGTGATGCCTTTGTAAGCACAGTGAGGAGGAACGATTAAAGTATAATTAGTTGGAATAGCCTAATTCAGAAGTAAAATGATGAAGCCTACATATAAATTCTAGTGATTTGTAGGTATAGATAAATAAAAAAGGCTCTGATTTCTCAGAGCCTTTTTTATTATAGTTTCTAACGTGGATTAGCCGATAGCTACACGCTTGAACTCCGTTACAGTCAAACCTTTGCTCGTTTTCTCAAGCAGCTGAGAGATTGTAAGCGAAGAGTCTTTCACGAACTCCTGGTTCAACAGTGTGCTCTCTTTGTAGAACTTGTTCAGTTTACCTTGAGCGATTTTCTCCAGCATTTGCTCTGGCTTGCCTTCAGCACGTGCCTGCTCTTTGCCGATCTCGATTTCACGCTCGATCGTAGCAGCATCAACACCGTCTTTGTCAAGAGCGATTGGCTTCATCGCAGCGATTTGCATCGCGATGTCCTTACCAACTTCAGTTACATCAGTACCGCTGGTGTTGTTCATGCCTACCAGTACACCCAGTTTACCGTTAGAGTGGTTGTAGGCGATTACTTTCTCAGCAGTTACAGACTCGTAAGATACCACGTCGATTTTCTCACCGATTTTACCCATCAGGTCAGTGATGTGGTCCTGCAGTGAACGACCGTCAGCCTGAGTTGCTGCCAACAGTTCTTCTTTAGAAGAAGCGTTTGTAGAAACAGCAGTATCCAGGATGGTTTTCGCCAGGTTCTTGAAATCTTCAACTTTAGATACTGGCTCAGTTTCGCAAGCTACAGCTACTACTTTACCATTAGAACCGTCTTCGCTAACCTGCGTCAGTACCAGACCTTCAGAAGTAACGTTGTCAGCACGCTTGCTGGCAATCTTCTGGCCTTGCTTACGCAGAATATCTTTAGCAGCTTCGAAGTCACCGTTGGCTTCTGTAAGTGCTTTTTTGCAATCCATCATACCTGCACCAGTTTCCTGGCGAAGTCTGTTAACGTCTTGTGCTGTAATAGCCATGATTTTATAATTAAGAATTATGAATTAATAATTAAGAATTATCTACTGCGAGGTTTTCCGGAGGAAGAATTAGAGCAGGGTCATTGCGCTCCCAATCTTTAATTCCTTGTCAGAATTTCCTTTTCTCCTTCCTGATTCCCCTAAAACAAACTGAACATTGAAGCTTGAAGGCCCAATGTTCAGTTTGTTTACTATGCTATATGCATTCGAGATTATTGCTCGTCAGCTTCCTGCTTGGCTTTGATGCCTTCTTCTTCAGAACGCTTACGCTCAGTCTCTTCTTTGTCCACTTTACGCTCAGACAGACCTTCTTCGATTGCCTTACCCATGATAGAAACGATCAGGGCAATAGACTTAGAAGCGTCATCGTTTGCAGGGATTGGGAAGTCAACCAGCTCAGGGTTTGAGTTCGTATCGCAAACTGCGAATACTGGAAGGTTCAACTTCTGTGCTTCTTTTACTGCGATGTGCTCACGCTTTACATCCACGATGAACAGAGCAGCTGGAAGTCTAGACAGATCAGCGATACCACCTAGTACACGGTCCAGTTTCTCACGCTCACGAGAAAGCATCAGACGCTCACGCTTTGCGATAGCTGCATAAGCTGTGTTGTCTTTCACCATCTTGTCGATAGTAGACATTTTCTTAAGTGACTTACGCACAGTAGCGAAGTTGGTAAGCATACCACCTAACCAACGGTCAGTCACATAAGGCATTTTAAGACGACGAGCTTCTTCAGCTACGATGTCTTGTGCCTGCTTCTTGGTAGCTACGAAAAGGATTTTGCGACCAGACTTGGCGATGTTCTTGATAGCTGAAGTAGCTTCCTCAAGGGCAACCAAAGTTTTGTTCAGGTCAATGATGTGGATACCGTTCTTCTCCATGAAGATGTACGGAGCCATTTTCGGATCCCACTTGCGGGTAAGGTGACCGAAGTGAACACCTGCCTCAAGTAATTCTTTATAATTAGTACTTGCCATGTTGTTGATACACCTTTAATATTAACGTTTACTGAACTGGAATGAACGACGCGCTTTGCGCTTACCGAACTTCTTACGCTCCACCATACGAGGATCTCTGGTTACGAATCCTTCTTTGCGGAGTGCAGATTTAGTCTCGGCGTTTTCTACTACCAGTGCTTTCGCGATAGCAAGTCTAAGTGCTTCAGCCTGGCCGCTTACACCACCACCTTTTAGATTAGCAGTAACATCGTACTTGCCAATAAGCTCTAAGGTTTGAAACGGCTGATTCAC
This sequence comes from Pontibacter sp. LHS2, assembly GCF_058932845.1. Classification (NCBI taxonomy): domain Bacteria; kingdom Pseudomonadati; phylum Bacteroidota; class Cytophagia; order Cytophagales; family Hymenobacteraceae; genus Pontibacter; species Pontibacter sp. LHS2. Next base: position 646,780 of record NZ_JBZYWG010000003.1, on the reverse strand, counting down.
AATAGTTTGCAGTACTTCGTTAGGGAAGTACGCCTTGATATCTTTACCGTTAATAGTGATATTCCCTTGCCCGGCCGTCATGTAGATACGAGCCACCGAGGTTTTTCTTCTACCAGATGTATTGATAACTTCCATTAATAATTAGATGTTGAGGGTTAATTCTTTAGGCTGCTGCGCCGCAAACGGGTGCTCGCTTCCTGTAAAAACATGAAGATTTCTGAAAAGCTCGCGACCTAGTGGGCCTTTAGGCAACATGCCACGAACCGCGCGCTCTACTAGCAGCGTTGATGACTTAGCCTTTAGCTCACGTGGAGAAGTCTTGCGCTGACCGCCTGGGTAACCAGTATGCGACAGGTAATACTTCTGATCCCACTTGCGACCTGTGAAACGAACATTATCAGAGTTGATAACGATCACGTTGTCACCGCAGTCAGCGTTTGGCGTGTACGAAGGCTTGTTCTTGCCTTTCAGGATCTTGGCGATTTCAGACGCCACGCGACCCAAGCTTCCTTGCCCTGCATCAATAATCACCCAGCCTTTGTTGGCTGTCTTCTTATTGACAGTAAGGGTCTTATAACTTAAATGATCCATTTTTGGTGGTTGTAAGCGATTTATTTAACAATTAATTTTTTCTCGAGGGTTCTTGAAAAATGGTCACAAAGATAGGAACTCTTTATTTGATATGCAATACTTGCTTTAGAAATATACTGGAACACAGGGGAATAGTGAAAAATAAAGCAGCGGCACAAAAACGCGCCGCTGCCTGTATGCTAATCTACTATCTATTCTTATTCGATCTATACCTATCCGTTATCGGGGCGCAAGCGTAGTGCCGATTTTAACCTCGCCGGTCTTTTTGTTTCCTTGCACCAGCACAATGTTATCAGCGTCTATCAGGCTCTGCAAAGAGGTGGTGTTGTAAATGGCATTTGCATGTGAACCCTTCCTTTTTGAAGTTAGCTCAATCTTTATGCCGGTTATTTTACCGCCCTGATGCTTTTGATCAAAGCGCAGGTCAAAACCGTTGTCCTTAAATGCCTGTTGTGCTACTTCCAACTCTCGCTTGGTAATCTCTTCCGGCCACAAGGAATACACTATGTAATCCTCATTTTCTACTAAGCGAGCTCCGCCAGCTTTAGGTATAGCAGGGCCTTCATATTTGCCCGGAGGCGGTGGGGGAGGCAGCTGCTCTCCCGTAGGAGCTGGTGGCACAGGTGGTATGGCTTCTTTGCCGGGCGCAGGAGGCGCAGGTGGTGTTCCCGGAGCTGGTGGAACTGGTGGCGCTGGCAGTGCATCAGGGGCAGCTGGTGCAGGCGGCGGTGGAGGTGGTAGTTCTGGTAGCACGTACTTACGCTCTAATTCAGCCAGGCTTGCCGCGTCTGATGCAAAGTATACCTCAGTGCCACCGCCTTTTAATGCGATCACAATGGCATCCCTGCCGTCAATTTTTTTACTCTGCACACTCTTTATCGCACGGTTCTGCTTTAGCTGGTTTATAAGCTTTTCGATGTCATTTTTTGGGGTGCCTTGCTCCGGATTGTCCCTTTTGGCAACGGGCGGTGCACTGGGCACTTCACCATACTTGAGCTCGGCCGAAGCCATACTTTGCTTGTCACCGAAGGTATAAACCTCCTCATCACCGGACTTAAGGGCCACGACAATTCTCCCGTTGGATCTCCAGGAGATTCGGGTTACCACGGGGTTTCGCGCATAAAAGGCAGCATATTCGTCAGTCGGGCCAGCGGGGGACTGCGTTGTTTTTTCCGGAAATATAGTTTCCGTCACAGTGGAAATATCGTCTGTTGAGGCGCTCCGGAAGGCAACCAGCAGCACTGATACAAGGGGCAGCACAACCAGCAGTCTGAGCCGGTTTGCCCTGCTTGTGGGCATTTTATTCATCATGGCAATTCGTCGTTTAAGTGATGGGAAATTAAACTGATTGGCAATCTGAGGTTGTGTGGCGCCTACAACTTTCAGTAAGAGGTATTGGTACTCTTTTTTATCAACTCCAGCACCTACAACATGCTGGTCAGCTATAAACTCTAAGTTTTCTTTCATGGCCTTTTTCATGAGCCACACACCCGGGTTGAACCAGTAAAACACGGTGCTCAACTCGGCCAGCAGCACATCCAGGGTATGCCAGCCGCTTACATGGATCTGCTCATGCCTGAGTATAGACTCCAGCTCAGGCGACTGGTGCTGGGCCGGGTTCAGGTAGATGGTTCTCCAAAAAGAGAAGGCCTCGCTTATACCTGCCACCTTGCGGAAATCCACCCCTTGGAAGGAGGCAGGCACCGAGGCGCGATGTATTCTGTAAAGCGAAGCAAATTGCAGGACTAGCCTGAGCAGCATAAGCCCGCAACCCAGCCAGAACAGCACAACCGGTATAAGCCAGTAGTCGAATGCGGTCTGTTCAGGTATAGCCGTTGATGACCAGGCAGGTATAACGACGGCATAGCTTTGCACCACGGCCAGTTCTTCGTGCCGGCTAAATAGCTCAGAGAGGTCTATCAGCGGGTATACCGCTGAGAACACAATGCCGAACACCAGGAACAACCGGTTGAGGTGGTAGAAGGTAAGCTTGCGCAGCACCAGGTGGTAAGCCAGGTAGAACAGCGCCAGGGCTACGTTCGCTTTCAGCAGGTATAGGAGCAGAGCTGGCATATCATTCTGATTTTTTGTTTTCGATCATATGAATAATCTCCTTCAGCTCCTCCGCGCTGATCTGCTTCTCTTTCGCAAAAAAAGCGACCAGTTCTTTGTAGGAATTTTTGAAGTAGTCACCCACAAAGCCTTTCATAAAGCGCTTCTTGTAGTCTTCTTCTTTGATGCTCGGGGTGTAGCGGTAGGTATTGCCAAACTTTTCGCTTTGTAGAAAGCCTTTCTTCTCCAGATTCTTCACCGTAGATGCCAAGGTGGTGTAAGGTGGTTTCGGCTCTTCCAGCTTTTCCAGAAACTCCTTTATAAAGCCACCATCCAGCGACCAGATGGCCTGCATGGCTTCCTCTTCTTGTTGTGTCAGCTTTTCCATAGTTCTACGATGTTTTCGTATAGTTACGAAAGTTTCGTAGAAAGGTCAAGTGTTTGTTCTATAATTCTTTGGATATTTTTCTGAATGTTCCAGATTCCTGCTAATGCTGCCAGTAGAAGCGGTTTTGGGAATAATACGGAAACATCTAATTTTAAGAGGCGTCTTAATTTGTAGCGGTCTACCTGTTGCAGGTATAGCCATCCACTAATCTAAATTGACTGACATGAAAGCCATACTTGTGAAGCAGCCCGGCGGACCAGAGCAACTGGTGCTGGGAGAATACGAACAGCCACTGCCTAAACCTAACGAACTGCTGGTGCGCGTGCAAGCCACTGCGCTCAACCGTGCCGACACCTTGCAGCGACAGGGTAAGTACCCGCCCCCAAAGGGAGAAAGTCCGTTGCTGGGCCTCGAAATAGCCGGAGAGGTGGTGGAGGCAGGTATAAACTGTACCCGTTTCAAGAAAGGAGATAAAATCATGGGCTTGTTGCCAGGAGGGGGGTATGCTGAATATGCCGTAATACACGAAGAGATGGCCATGGCTATACCTGAAAAGCTGAGCATGGAAGAAGCCGCCGCTATACCTGAGGTTTTCCTCACAGCCTGGCAGGCGATTTCCTGGCTCGGAAAACTGCAGGCAGGTGAGCGTGTGTTGATACACGCAGGAGCCAGTGGGGTAGGTACCGCAGGTATACAGTTGGCCCGCGCCCTCCAGGCTCAGGTGCTGGTGACTGCTTCTGAAAAGAAAATAAAAGCCTGTCTGGACTTAGGCGCTCACAAAGCGATCGATTACAAGGAGGTGCCCTTTGAGGACGAAGTGCTGGCCTATACCAATTCCGAAGGAGTGGACGTGATCGTGGACTTTATTGCCGGCCCCTACTTCAAACAGAACATCGAGTGTCTGCGCCTGGATGGGAGAATGGTCTTACTGGCAAGCCTGGGCGGCGGTAAAGTAGAGGAGTTTGACTTGCGGCAGATTCTGATGAAACGTCTACAGGTAATCGGTTCTACCTTGCGGTCCCGCACGCGTGACTACCAGATCCGTCTCACAAAGGATATGGCAGATTTCGCTATGCCTCTTTTCCAAAATGGCACCATCAAGCCAGTTATTGACTCTGTATTTGACTGGTCTGATGTAGCCGAGGCGCACCGTTACATGGAGGCCAACAAAAACATCGGGAAAATTGTGTTGCGGGTAAGTTAAGGCTATACCTGGGGAAGAAATGAAAAAGGGGACTGATATCACATCAGGCCCCTTTGTTTTATACTCTAGTTGTACTGCCGAAGTTGCTTAATCAGTACAGCCATGTCCTTCGGATACGGCGCCTCTATTTTGATCGGCTCCTCGTTCATCAGTTTAAAGCCAATGGTATGTGAATGCAGCGCAAAACGCTTGATAAGCGGCTGCTCTTCAGTTTGCTGCTTCAGGTTGAATTTGCGCTTCAGGCTGCTCAGGTACAGCGGCTCCCCACCATACAGCTCGTCACTCACGATAGGAGCTCCCAAAAAAGCCAGGTGCACCCGTATCTGGTGCAGGCGACCCGTTACCGGCATGCACTCCAGCAAGGTATGGCGACTGTAACTTTCCAGCGTCGTGAAGTACGTTTCGGCTGGCTTGCCCTGTGGCGTAAGTTTGGCAACGCCTTTAGCGCCAGCCAATATAGAGCGGTTCACTAGTTGGTCTTCGAACTTGTGCACGCCCCAGGCCACGGCATGGTATACCTTGTAAACCTCGCGGTGCTCAAACTGCATGGACATATGGCGGTAAGCCTCCGGGTTTTTGGCAAACACCAGGCAGCCCGATGTGTCTTTGTCGAGACGGTGGCAGGCTTGCAGGTCTGGGTTATGCTGCTTGGCGAGTTTAAGGAGGTTGGTTGTATTGGGTGTGCGGTCTTCGAGCGTAGAAAGATATGGTGGCTTGTTCACCACCAGGAAGTCCTCGTTCTCAAATATGATCAGGTCTTTAAAAACCGGGTATTTCATGCTAAACTGTATCATTAACAAGTGCGGCTATACCTTAGCCACACAGCCTGCAAAGATACGAATTTTTGATGTGGTGATTTTTAATTGTTAAACGGTTGATTGCCATTTGTCAAAAGGCCTGAATGGTAATGGCTGAATAGTTAAACTATTGAGCCTAGGTATCTGGGAACTCTGGGAAATACGACTCTTGAATCAATCACCATAATATTGAGTTAGCTGAAGAGGGTATACCTGATTTACTTCAAAACGATCATTCACCACTAATTTCCTTTCGCCTTAAGCAGCTTGAATCGCAGGGTGGTTCCCTTGCCAAGTTCGCTCTTCACAGCGATAAAGGAACGGTGTGCTTCGATGATGTGCTTGGAGATAGCGAGGCCGAGTCCAGAGCCACCACTGTCTCGGGAACGGCTTTTGTCAATGCGGTAGAAACGCTCGAATATGCGGTTGATGTGCTCCTGGGCTATACCTGTGCCATCGTCTTTTACTGTGATCGTATAGCGTTTGCGACCTTCTGTAAACGAAACCCAAATGTTGCCGCCTGTACGGCCATACTTAATGGCATTGTCCACGAGGTTGATAAACACCTGCCGTATCCTATTCGGGTCGGCGTGAAGCAATACTTTCTGGCCAGGCGCCAGATCCAACAAGTGGAGTTTGATCTGGCGGCTGTCGGCCTTCTGTTCCAACTGCTCAAAGACTTCCTGCACTAATTGTGCTGCGTCAAAGTCCAGCTTTTCCATCTTCACGACACCCTTCTCAAACTGTGAGATACTGATCAGGTCCTGCACCAGGGTGTCGAGGCCGTCAAGGCTGTTCGCAGCTTTCTGCAGAAACTTGTCGCGCACATTGGGGTCGTCCATCGCGCCGTCGAGCAGGGTATGGATAAAGCCCTGTGCGGCGAAAATGGGCGTTTTGAGTTCGTGTGACACATCAGCCAGAAACTCCCGGCGCATAACCTGCAAGTGCTTGAGCTCGTCGATCTCCTGCTGTTTGCGTTCCGCGATCTGGTAGATGTCGTCTTTTATCTTTCTGAGTGGGTCTGCTGTAAAGAGAGAGCGGCCTTCCACTTTGCGATACTCCTGCTTCTTGATTTTTTCAAAGCTAGAGTATACATTCTTGATCTCGCGGAACACAAGAGCTTCGTACGAGAAATATATCAGCAGAAAGCAGCAAACAAATACGATGACAAGTGCCGCTATAAATCCTCTGGAAGAAAAGTAGGTAGCTAAAGCCAAAAAGGCAGTGAGCACAAGGGCCACTGCCAGGGATACTATAAGGGCAAGCGTACGGGAGTTTAAGTTCATGTATTAGTCGGTGTTAAACTTATAGCCTACACCTTTGATTGTTCTGATTTGATCTTCACCTATTTTCTCACGCACTTTACGGATGTGTACGTCCACTGTTCGGGCGATCACATATACATCGTTGCCCCAAACATTGTTGAGCAGTTCTTCGCGGGTAAATACTTTGTTAGGAGTAGCCGCCAGAAAGGCCAGTAGTTCAAATTCTTTCTTGGGTAATGTGATTTTGGTAGTGCCTTTGTACACGGCAAAGCTGGTGCGGTCTATACGCAGTCCACCGATCTCGATCACCTGCTCCTGTTCTTCCTGCTGTGCATCACGACGGGCGTAAGCGGCCAGGCGACTAAGCAATGCCCGTGGCTTAATCGGTTTTGTGATGAAGTCGTCTGCGCCGGCGTCAAATGCGGCTACTTCAGAGAACTCCTCTGAACGGGCAGTCAGAAAGATGATGTGCGTATGGCGGAAGTCCTGCTCTTCGCGTAGTTGACGACAAGCGGCTATACCGTCCAATATTGGCATCATTACGTCCATCAGGATCACATTGGGCTTGAAAGTTTGAGCTACCTCGATTGCTTTCTTGCCGTTCTCGGCCTGGGCTACATCATAGCCTTCACGGGCCAGATTATACTGCAGCAGTTCTACGATATCCGGATCATCGTCAACTACCAGTATTTTGTAATGGGCTTGAGTTGGTGTCTGCACGTCTTTATGATTAGAGTTTCCCGCCTACTAAACAGGCAGGTGTAACTATTGTTAAAAACCATTCGGTGGCTTTCATTTCAAGACAAAGATATTATTTCACAAGGTATAGAAGTGCGGATAATCAAATCATAATATTTTGTTAACATTCGCGTATCATTAAAAGAGAAAGCCAGCCTGTACAGGCTGGCTTTCTCTTTTAATTCTGAGCCACTAGGGCAGGTCTATGCTTCAGGTTCTTATGTTCGTATAGATCTACTTTCACAGCTCCTACAAACATTTCTGCTGATATCAACACGGGTATTTTGTTTCTGTCATCGGAGAGGTACACGGTAATAGCGTCTTCTCCCTTAAACAGTTTGTTTTTAGGCATGCGTGGCACCAGCTTGATGGCTTTAAAAGAGCCCGCTTTGGTGCTCACCGTCTCGCGGCCCTGATAAGTTACGACCATGTCAAACGACTCTTCATCGAAAAATCCTTTAATGGCAAACTTGTCTCCAGGCTTGAAACGATCATAATTGAGGGTGCGCAGGTAGTAAAATCCACTCACAATATCCTGAGCACCGGAAGGTATCTTATGGGTGCTTTGTTTCTTATCCTTGTTCTTTTTCTTCATCTCTACCTGTGCAACATTGGCAAAGTGGTTAAAGTCCACGGTTTCACGCTTACGGTAGCTGCCTTCCTCTATGTTGCGGAAAGAGCGATGCGGCAAAATAGCAGCTGTGTCGATATAAGACTGCCAAGTATCACGTATTCTGATGAAGAGGTCAAAAGAGCTGGTGGTTTTGCCATACACGGTCGCTTTGTACGCTGGTCTGTCATTGATGCGGTGCAGATTGGGCGCAATATCAATCACGGCTTCGGCCGCCGTTATAGGGCCGTAGTGTACTTTGTATTTGAGCAGTTCGCCTGTGCTAAAGCTTTCGTTAGGCACAGTGCGCAATGACTCTTTGGCGGCAAATCCAGAGAGTACCACGAGCAGTAAGATTATAACTGGTAATATCCTTTTCATACGCTATAGGGTAAGGCATGTGTCGTTTTACAGGTTGTATTCAACTATTATACCAAAACAGGCCTTTGCACTAAGGTAACATCTTATATTCACACTACCAACAACATAAAACGCAAAAAGGTGCTATGTAGCATAGCACCTTTTTGATTATTTAGTTACTGGGAACAGTGTTCATTCCGCACCACTCGGATCTTCCAACGCAGCGGCCACTTTCTCAGGCTCGCCTTTCACGATTGCTCTGATCTTAGTCTCGATCTCTTCCTGTAGCTCTGGGTTGTCAAGCAGGATCTGCTTCACGCCATCGCGGCCCTGACCCAGCTTGTCGCCGTTGTAAGAGAACCACGAACCTGACTTCTGCACGACACCAAGCTCAACGCCCAGGTCAAGGATCTCACCTACTTTGGAGATACCTTCGCCATACATGATGTCGAACTCTACTACTTTGAATGGAGGCGCTACTTTATTCTTCACCACCTTCACACGTGTGCGGTTACCAGTAATGTTGTCAGCAGACTCTTTGATCTGGCCAACACGACGGATATCCAGACGCACAGAGGCGTAGAACTTAAGGGCATTACCACCCGTAGTGGTTTCTGGGTTACCGAACATCACACCGATCTTCTCACGAAGCTGGTTGATGAAGATACAGCAGCAACCGGTTTTGTTGATCGTACCGGTTAGCTTACGCAGTGCCTGCGACATCAAACGAGCCTGAAGACCCATTTTGCTGTCACCCATGTCGCCTTCCAGTTCACCTTTCGGTACCAGGGCGGCTACGGAGTCAATTACGATAATATCGATCGCGCCGGAGCGGATCAGGTGATCAGCGATCTCCAAGGCCTGCTCACCGTTGTCAGGCTGAGAGATCAGCAGGTTTTCAGTGTCTATGCCAAGTTTTTCGGCGTATATCTTGTCGAATGCGTGCTCTGCGTCAATAAAGGCAGCCAGACCACCGGCGCGCTGCGCCTCTGCGATAGCATGCATGGTAAGCGTGGTTTTACCAGACGATTCAGGACCGTAGATCTCGATGACACGGCCGCGCGGTAAACCGCCAATTCCTAAAGCAATGTCAAGTCCTAGCGAGCCGGTTGAGATAGCCGGAATGTCTTCCACTTTGTTATCGCTTAGCTTCATTACGGTGCCTTTACCGTAAGTCTTGTCAAGCTTGTCTATCGTCAGCTGCAGGGCTTTTAGTTTTTCGTTGCTTACGCTCATGTGTGTTTAATTAAATAGCTTTATATTGATGTGAAATTACGACGTTCAAAATCAATTTGCAAAAAAAGTAACAGGTATTTTGCTAATTATTTTAGTTGATTATGGCCGTCTTGTTACAACATAAACGGTCAGGCTTTTGTGCCATATTACTCCCTTTTTTATGAGATATTTTAGGCTTTTATTATGTCTGTTTGCTGTGCTTTACAGCCCTTTAGCCTATAGCCAGCTTAACAACGATGCCCTTAAACTGACCATACCTGTAAAACCTGAAAATGCTAACCAGATTAGAATTGGGTTGCATGCTTTTGGCTTTTCTAAAAACAATGAGTACTTCAATAAGATAGCCGATGGCTATACCTTGTTTGGCTACCATCTTATGCCACGGGTGAGTTATTATCCGTCCGCTTCGGTCCGTATTGATGCCGGCGCTTTTCTATGGAAGGACTTTGGCAGCTCCGGTTATCAGGACTTTCAGCCTACCTTCACTGTCAAATGGCAGCAGGAAAACTGGGCCTTTGTGTTCGGTACGTTAGAGGGCAATGTCAGTCACAATTATGTAGAGCCACTCTATGATTTTGAACGTGTGATCAACGACCGGCTGGAAAATGGACTGCAGTTTTTGCTAAATACGCATCGCGTGAAACTGGATGCCTGGGTGGACTGGAGCAAGATGATCTACCGGGCAGATCCGGTGCGGGAAGAAGTGGCTGGGGGTATCAGCTCTGCCGTACGCCTGCTCAACAGACCCGGCAGGGTGGAGGGCGATACGTTGCGACTGGCTATACCTATCCAGTTTACGGCGCAGCACAAAGGCGGACAGATCGACAACTCACCGTTGCCGCTGCTAACCGTCGTGAATGCCGCAGTAGGTGTAGAGTTGGAGCGTCAACTACCGCATCGAATATTTCACCGTGTGTATACCAAAAACTATCTGCTTGGCTTTAATGACTATTCTAACACGTTTCAGTTACCTTTCACCAAAGGCGCTGCCATCTATCTCAACGCAGGTATAGATACAAAGTATCAGGACGTCATGCTTAGCTATTGGCAAGGTGATGGGTATATCACGGAGCTAGGAGGGAAACTGTTTCAGTCGGCTTCCACGACTTACAAAGACCCTGATTATGTGCAGGAAGATCGTCAACTGCTGATACTCCGCTTGATGAAGGATATTGAAGTAATGGAGGATCTATACCTGACGCTCCGACTGGAGCCGGTGCTTGACCTGGACAACCCGAAGCTGGAGTTTTCAAATGCCCTATACCTGACATTCGACACTGATTTTTTTGTGGCTAAGCCCCGTAAGTAGCGCTGATTACATCGCTTCCTGGGAGTCACGCTCCTGCAGTTGCGTGGCCTGCTCGTAATCGTCACGGGTCATGCCGTAGTAGCTGAGGTCCAGCAATTCTTCGGAGTCAGCGCCTCTGAAGTCGCTGCGCAGGACACCTTCCTTCATCATTCCGCAGCTTTCGGCAATCTGTGCGCATACATTATTATACTGTGTACACCGCAGGTATACCTTGTTCAGCTTTATCTCCTCAAAGGCGAAGTGCAGAACGGCCCTGAATGCCTCCTGCCCCAACTCTAGCATATCCGGCCAGTTTGTGAAATATAAAGCGGCCTCTGCCTTCGGCACGGACCTGTCTATGTTCTTAAGGGTGATATCGCCAATGTAGGCCTTACTTTCCCGCAACCATACACCGAAGTCAAACTGTTTGCGATTGTCCCAGTCGGTGCGTAGCTGGGCCAGCTGAATACGGGCGTCCTCCAGGGCACGCACACGGGCTACCCTGCCAGTGAAGGCCGGACTGAGTGCTGCGGTGTCTTCCTGAATGAGGCGCATAAACTCCTGCTCATCGCCTTCGGCATAAGGTCTAAGCACCAGGTGATCTGTCTCTAGTTGTTCATCAAAAGCATCTGGAAGGATATTGTATAAAAAGTTCATAGGTATAGTTTTGTTTTAATGGAATAGATGCGGCATTGGTTCTCCTGCTTTGTCTGTCATACGCTATTCAGCTGAAAATGTGAGTATAATCTTCATTGCGCTGCCGAGTCTTAACCGATCAGTGGTGATGACCGTTACAAGCTTATACAAAGTATGTGCACATAATTAAATCATTATCTATGAAAAACAGATTAGAAGGCAAAGTCGCTATTGTAACAGGCGGCAGTACAGGTATAGGAGAGGCAATTTGCAAGAAATTTGCGCAGGAAGGGGCTCGCATTGTAGTGGCGGGCTTCCCGGAAGATCCCGTGGAAAATGTCGTAAAGGAAATTACAAAGGAGGGCGGAGAAGCAATTGCCTATACAGGCGATATCTCGACCGCAGCCAATGCGAAAGAGTGCGTTGAGCTAGCCAAGAAAGAGTATGGGCAGCTCGACATCCTGGTCAACAATGCAGGTGTGTTTCCGGAGGTGAATCTGCTGCAGGACTACTCTGAGGAAGCACTGGACTACATGATCAAAAATAATATCAAGTCGGCGTTTGCCATGAGCAAGGCCGCTCTGCCAGAACTGCACAAGACGAAAGGTAACATTGTGTCGGCGGGATCAGAGGCCGGTGTGATAGGTATAGCACAGAACACGCCTTACGGTGGCACCAAAGGTTTTATTCATGCCTTTATGAAAGGACTGGCTGTAGAGCAAGCGCAGTTCGGTGTGCGGGTCAACATTGTGGGGCCGGGACCAATCGATACAGCCTGGACCCATAAGAGTACCGGCCCCATGGATGGCAAAATGGTGAAGACCATGAAGGCGGCGACGCCCATGGGACGACGAGGCAGCCCGGAAGAGGTGGCCAACGTTTACTGCTTCCTGGCCTCAGACGAAGCTTCGTATGTAACGGGGGCGCTCTACATGGTGGATGGCGGCATCACGGTTGCAAAAGGGCCAGTAGGAGAGGAGGCGGATTCCAGTATGAAAAAAGAGCCGAAAGGCGAGCTTGACCTGGAACACTCTAAGGAGGGGCATACCTCTATCCGGAATAAATAGACTCTCCCAGGTATAAACAAGAAGCGCCCGCAGGTATAAGACTGCGGGCGCTTCTTGTTTATCAGGTATAGCCGTTGACTATTGATTCAGCAGGAAAGGGTACTTGAAGTGCTTCGGGCTATTGAGTTGCTGCTGGCGCATCATCACCTGCAGGGTATGAGCCGTTTCGTTGAAATACTCCAGTCTGCGGATCAGCATTTCTTTCTGCAGTACCACGCCACCAGCCGTTTTCATGTAAGCTCGCTTCTCTTCCATGACACGCTGCAGGGTGTCCATCACTGCGTTCTCGTTCTGCTCAAACCAACGGGTGAAGTCCTCCAGACGAGCAACACCTGCTGTTTCTGACTTGAATTCGAGGCCATGCAAGTGTAGAATATCAGCCAGCAGGTCTACCTCCAATGGAATAGATACATTATAAGGCATGGAGCGAACCTCCAGTTTGCTGTTCAGGGCTCCAATGATTGTGGCCAGGTTTTCTTTAAAGCGAACGTATAGCGCTGCCGCTTCCATAAGTTTCAGGGTAATGTGTCAAAAATCAGTACAGGCGCAAAATTACACCAATAAGCTTAGATTGCTAAATTGTTTGGTGAATTGTTGATTGCTGGTTGTTAATTGTTAGTTGGATAAGCTGTTCGATAGCTAATTTGTTGAAGCTCCTGTGTGTCTGAAAAATGAACAGGGCATTTCTCTGGTTTTAGCCTCAGCTAGCTGAAGCTATACCTGAGTACTTGTCAACAATAACCAGTTACAACAGCTCCTTGATCAGTTGCTCTACCGTGATGCCCTCAGCCTCTGCCTTGAAGTTGCGCACAATACGGTGACGCAGAATGGGTAGTGCAACAGCTTGAACATCTTCTATATCAGGAGAGTATTTGCCATTGAGCAAGGCGTTGCATTTCGCCCCGATAATCAAGTGCTGTGAGGCTCTCGGTCCTGCACCCCACTCCAGGTATTGGCTGGCCTTTTCAGATCCCATCGCTGTATGAGGGCGGGTTTTGTGTACCAGCTTCACGGCATACTCTACCACATTGTCCACCACTGGTACGCGGCGCACCAACTGTTGGAACGCCATGATGTCATCGGCATGCAGGATCTTGTCGAGTGCTACACGAGCGGCGCCGGTTGTATTCTTCACGATCTGCAGCTCCGACTCGTAGCTCGGGTAACCCAGGGTGATATTGAACATGAAGCGGTCAAGCTGTGCTTCTGGCAGGGGATAGGTACCTTCCTGCTCAATTGGATTTTGGGTGGCCAGCACAAAGAAAGGGCGCGGCAGCTCGTAGCGCTTACCGGCTACGGTCACAGCATACTCCTGCATAGCCTCCAACAAAGCTGCCTGGGTTTTGGGAGGCGTGCGGTTTATCTCGTCGGCCAGAATGATGTTGGCGAAGATAGGTCCCGTTACGAAATTAAAGTTACGGTCTTTGTCCAGCGTCTCGGCTCCTACAATATCACTCGGCATCAGGTCGGGCGTGAACTGCACCCGGCTGAAGGACATGTCGAGCGATGAGGCGATGGTTTGGATGAGAAGTGTTTTGGCTAGGCCGGGAACACCTACTAAGAGGCAGTGCCCCTGACAAAAAACGGCGGTGAGCACCAGGCGCACGACCTCCTCCTGTCCTACAATAACTTTTGATATTTCGGAAGTGAGGTCCTGGTAGGCACGGTACAGCGCGTCGGCTGCTTCTTTGTCAGAGGTATACTGCTTCATGTATAGGGCTATTGCGTTAGTTCAAGCACTTTGCATTGTTCGTAATCCGGATCGATCTCAATGAATACGGTGTCAATGTTTTTTCGGAACCACTCATCCACCGCTTTGTCTCTTTTCTGGGCCAAAGCAGCGGCGGCTATTTTCTGATAGTCATCGCGCAGGTTGGCCATGTGAGGAGACGATTTGTAACGAAGCTGGATGATACGGGCTGCTTCTCTACCGTCAGGAGTGGTAAACGTCACCGGCTTAGAAACGTCACCAACTTTCATAGTGTCGATCACGAAGAATATGCTCGGTTCCACTTCATCCATCGGGATGTAAGAGCTTCCTGTCATACGGCTCATCAGGGTACCACCGTTGTCCTTGGTATTCTTGTCGTCCGAAAAATCTTTGGCAGCCTTTGCAAAACTGATGCTGTCGTTCACGATCAGAGTACGTACGCTGTCCAGGGCGGCAATGGCGTCCTGCACATCTACGCGGGCAGTCGCAGGCTTGATGAGGATGTGACGGGAGTTAAACTCCTGACCCTTGCGCTCGATCAATTGGATCAGGTGAAAACCGAACATCGACTCCACTACATTAGACATCTGGCCTGGCTCCAGGCGCATCGCTGCAGCTTCATACTCTGGTACGAGTTCTTTTTTCTTGAAGAAACCAAGCTCTCCGCCTGCTGCAGCTGAACCCGGGTCTTCAGAGAATTCACGGGCAAGTGTTGCAAAATCTTCACCGGCCACAATACGTGCGCGCAGTGCTTCCAGTTTCTGACGGGCAGCCTGCTTCTGCTGGCGGCTTACCTCTGCATATTTCACGATGTGGCTCAACTGTACTTCGCTGGAGAAGTAAGGCAAGCTGTCTGCAGGAATCTGGTTAAAGTAGCGGCGCACTTCTTTTGGAGTGACAGTCACTTTCTCAGTGATCTCACGCTGCATCTTTTCGGATACCATCTGGTTGCGTACAGAGCGGCGCAGTTCGTCGCGCAGTTGCTTCACGCTCTTGTTGTAGTACTGCTCCAGACGCTCCGTGCCACCTACTTGCGAGGCCAGGTAATCAATTCTGCGGTTCAGTTCACCAGTTACAGCAGCTTCTTCCACTACGACAGAGTCAATCTCAGCACGGGCTAGCAAGAGCTTTTCCTGTACCATAGACTTGAGTATCTCACACTTCAATGGCTCTGTTTGCGCGCTGGGCTGCTGCTTGTTCTGTGCCAGGTACTGCAGGTAGCTGAACTCGAGCTCCGAGCGCAGGATCACGTGGTTGTCTACCTTGGCTATGATGCCGTCCAGTTTCTTCTGGGTAGGTGCTTGTGCCGTCGCTGTGAAGGCCGTGATCAGGCAAAGCAGTAGCAGGGCCAGGGTTTTCGTTTTAGGGATTGTGTTATGCATGTTGGCTTCTATCGGTTCTCTCGTTGCGGACCCGCTTTATTTTCTGATGATTTTATCGACCTCTGTCTGGTTAACGCTAACCGGGTTCTTTTCTTGCAGTTGCTTTACCCACTGTTCGTCGAGGTAGTTCTGGTAGTCGGCTGTTACCTGACCTCTTACCTCAGCGAGTTGCTTTGGCGCAGGGGCCAGCACATCGTGCACGATCACCAGGTACTGGCGGCCGTTCAGCTCGGTGTTGTAAGTGCCTTTTTCCCATGTCACAGCGTCAACGGCTTTGTTCTCTCCTTTCTGGAATCGCTTCTCTGTGATCTGCACGCCCAGCGGATTGCCGGCATTTAGGTTTTCAGCCAGCACGCTCAGCTCAGGAGAGTAAAGTGTGAACGATACGCGTCTGTTACGACGGCGACCGGTTTCAGTATTGTCAGCGGCGGCCTGCTTGGTTTTGCCCAGCGCTTTGATACTAAGCTGATCTGCTGCCACACCACGGGCTGTCAGGTATGCTGCTACTGCCTGAGCACGCTCTGCAGAAAGGTCGCGTTTACCGGTTGCCTCACGAGCATCAGCGTGACCATTCACTTCCAGCTTCAGATTCGGGTTATTGCTCAAGCGGTCTGCCAGTTCATTTAGGCGGGCTATATTTGCCTGGTCCGGCGTAGCACTGTTGGTTTCAAAGGAAACATCGGCTGGTTTGCCATTGCGTACCTCATAGCGGCGTACGCTCAGCTGCTGCTGTGCCTTTGTGAGTAGCTCCGCATTGGCAGCGCTGATCACAGTCGCTTGCGCGCGTTCTTTCCACTGGTACTTATCGCGGTTCTGATCAAAGTAGGCTTTCAAACCAACACTATCCTCCACTGCTTTTGACCAAACCTTCTCGTCCATCAACTGGAACAACAGGATGCCGTCGTGGTACTCGCGCACCAGCATGCGATAGTCCGGGTATTTATTTTCCAGGTTAGCACGCTCATAGGCCAGCAGGCTCTTCTGTACAAAGTTGTCGTACATTGAGCTCATGTGGTGCTGCGGAGTGCCAGCCATACGTGGGCGCTGCTCAGCCTTCACATAGGTATAGAAGTCAGCCACGGTATAAGGCTTGCCCTGTATCGTGAACAGTGTGCTTTTTAAGGTTTTGTCAGCGGCATCATACTCCCACTTGCCTTGCATCAGGGCATCGGTCGCTTTGTTCAGGGCAGTAGCTTTTACAGTAGCGTCTTCCGTGAAGTTGTTTTCCGTCTTGATGCGCTTTAGGAAAGCTGCTTTGTTTAATTCAGAACGGGAGTCTTTGGCGATCTTGTTGCGCAGGTTCTGCTCCATTTCTTCAAACGAAGGAAGCGATTGCTTGCCAATCAGCTTGATGATGTGCCAGCCGTAAGGTGTCAGCACAGGAGAGGCTACTTCGCCTTCTTTCTTCAGACCAAAGGCCACTTCCTCGAAAGAAGGAATCATGCGGCCTGTGCCGAACCATGGCAGCTCGCCACCGTTAGCGGCAGAATTGGCATCCTCTGAAAACTCAGCGGCCAGGCGGTCCCAGTTCTCGTTGCGCTGTACACGCTTGTAAATGGCGTCAATGCGCTGCTTGGCTGCCAGCGAGTCTGCCTTCGGCATGCCCGGCGTGGCACGCACCATGATGTGGGCTACCTTCACTTCGCCCTGTGCAGTGCGCTTGTCGTGTACTTTGATCAGGTGATAACCGAAACGGGAACGAACCGGCATCGAGATCTGGCCAACCGGTGTTTTGTAGGCAGCGTCCTCGAAGCGGTAAACCATCTGCATGGCTGTAAAATAACCCAGGTTGCCGCCGTTTTCGGTAGCTGATGGGTCCTGTGAAAATTCACGGGCCAACTTTTCGAAAGCCTCACCAGCCTCTAGTCGCTTACGCAACTCCAGCGCCTGGTTGTAGGCAGCAAGTGTATCCTGTGGGCTAGGGTCGTTAGGAAGCCCCAGCAGGATGTGCGACGCGTTTACCTCCTGTTTCAGGCGCTCATAAGCCTCCTGCACCAGCTGGTCGGTTACACTTTTTTCAGTGAGGTAAGGTTGGGCTAATTGCTCTTTATAGCCCTCCAACTCACGCTTAAAAGCAGCGGTGGTATCCAGCCCACGGCTTTCACCTTCCATTACTTTAAGCTTGAAACGGGTATAAAGGTCGAGGTATTCGCTTACACTCTGGCGAGTATAGGCGTCTTCATTGCCCCCGTTGTTCTTCTCATACACATACTTAAATTCCGATGTGTAAACAGGTTGGGAGCCAATGGTCGCAATGATAGGTTCCTGCTTGTCATTCTTCTTGGTTGCGGTACAGCCAGCCATTAGCAGGGCCGCTGCCGCAACAAGTAGTTGATTGCTGCGCATAAATAGATGATAAACTAACGCTTGGTTTTGTCCTGACGAGGTCAGATCATGCAATTTTAGTTAATTTTTCTGACAGATTAGTCAAAAAGTACCACTATAATCCTATTGCATGCGATTTCGTTCCGGATAACGGACAAGGGACGCTAAAAGTGTGCAGCTCAGCCCTATTTAATTTTTTTGTAGAGCAAGCAGGTGTTCTGTCTCGCATTCGACTCGAACTCCACACGATCCATGATGCGGTTAACGAGTGCGATGCCGACGCCCCCTTTCTTACCGACACGGATGTGCTCCTCAATATTAGGCTCTTTGTACTCAGAGCGGCGGAAAGCCACCCCATTGTCGATGATCTCGAACTTGAGCATGCCTGCCTTCTCCGCGATGGAGAGGGAAATGTTTTTGGACGGGTCCTCCTGATTGGCATGGATGATGAGGTTGGCGCATATCTCATCCACAGCCAATACGATCTGGTTCATCAGTATATCCGTCAGTTTATAGCCTGCCAGATACTCCGTGACGAAGTCCCGTATTTGCTTAAGATTTTTTTTAGTACAGCTAACTGTAATCTTATTATTCATCAGCAATGGTCATGGCTTCTTCGTAATCCGAAACGATGGTCATGAGCAGGTCAAGGCCCAGAATTTCGAATACGTTGCGCACTTTGTCCTGCATGTTGTAAAATATGAGTTTGATCTGTGCATCTTCAAAACGCTGCAGGTGCGAAATGAATACCCCGAGGCCTGCAGACGAGATATAGTTCAGGTCTTTGCAGTCTACCAGGATCTTGCTGTATGTCATGATCTCGGGGTCTGAAAGCGCTTCATCGAGCATTACTGATGAGCTTGCGTCCAGTTCACCATCCAGGGTGATGATGATTGTCGTGTCTTTGATTTGGTTAGTAATTTTCATCGGCATCCTTTACGTATAACTATTCACTAGGTTGAGTCGGCTTAAACTTGATGACAAGCAAGGTCTGGTCATCGTATAGATTTTCTGTTGGACCGGTAAAATCCTCCAGGTCGTTAATAATAGCGCATTTGATATCCTCGGCCTCCAGATGGTAGGTTTGGGTGAGCATGTAGCGCAACCTGTCCTCTCCGTACTCATCGTTGGTGGGGCTGCGGGCCTCCACTATGCCATCCGTGTAAATAACCATCACGTCAGTAGGGTTGTAGTCGTAGTACATCTCCCGCACATGGTTGTTGTAACTCTTATCACGAATGATGCCAAGTCCCAGTCCATCCGTCTGAAAATAGAAGGTATCATCCATCATGGAGTTGTAATACAGGGTATGGCAGTGTCCCGCTCTGGCAAACATAAAGCCCTTCATGCGATAATCAATGATATATAGCGCAGAAGTAATAAAAGAAGTTTTCTCGAGGCAGCGGCTCAGGGCATTATTTGCCTGTTTCATAAATTCGCTCGGGGGCATATCCTGCTGCATCAAGCCATGGAAAATCCCTTTCATCTGCGCCATATGGAAAGCCGCCGAAATACCTTTGCCTGACACGTCGCCTATAATAATGGCAATACGGGACTCGCTCAGCTGGAGGAAATCATAAAAGTCGCCGCCAACTTCTTTGGCAGCCTTGGAGTGCGTCGCTATTTCAAACCAGCTATCGCTCGGAAAGTTTTTAGGTATGAGGCTTTCCTGTACTACCGAAGCAATCTTGAGCTCCTCTTTATATCGTTCGTTTTGCAACGACTCGCTTACAAGGCGCAGGTTCTCGATGGTGAGGATGGTCTGGTTGGTAAAGGTACGCAGTACGTTTACCGTTTCCCTGTCAAAACCCTGCTCAATGTCCTTCAGCAGGTATAGCACCCCAAAGAGGTGCTTCTTGGACTTGATGGGCAGAATAATCAATGACTTCCAGGGCAGCGTGAGGTCCCGGAAGCCGGGGTTACGGTCTAGGTTGTTGTTAATATAGTCAATGTGCTGGATGTTGTAGGCCAGCAACAAGTGGCGTATCCGCTTGATCTGCTCTTCCTCTATGGTGAGCTGATGGCACAGCTCTACTTCATCTCTCTTTTCACCCTTAAATATCTCGAGCCAGGCGGCGCTGGCATCGGCTGCCTTCACGGTGCTTTCGAAAAGCATATCGTATACCTGCTTCTCACTTTGTCCCTGTTGTATGGACTGGCTCAGGCGCTGAAAGTTGAGCAGGTCTTCACTTTTCTGCTCAAACACGCTGGAGGTGGGCAGGCTGAACAGCGCTACCAGAAAAGCAGCCAAGGTATACAGCGCTACAAAGAACATCGTCAACAGCAGGAAACCTACATCAGAGTAGTCGATCACCAGCAGCGGGCTGTCAGCAAAGTCGTAAAAGAAATCAGCAAAAATATAGCAGGCCAGCAGAATGGCTGCCAGCAAAATAAGAGAGCGGCCTTTTTTGTTGAAAGTCAGGTAGGCGACCCACTTCAGGTTGGTGCTCAGAAACAAGGTATAAAGCCCGATAAGCGCCAGCAAAGGCATGAAGATCAGACTGCTGTAATTAAAGTTGAGTAGCGTGAGTAGCAGTGTGGCAAAGAGCAGGATCTCATACCAGTCCCAGGCGATCTGGATGAACTTGTTCTTATGGTAGAGTATCAGCTGGCGCCACACATAAAAGGCCTTCGCCAGAAACAGCACCAGCAAGCCAAAGTTAACCTGGTAGACCATGTGCAGCAGCAGCGGCGACTGTACGTTAGAATAGTTGGTCACCACACGATATACCATATACAGCGCAATGCTGAGGTAGGCGGCTATACCTCCTTTGGCAAATATGTCCCAAAGGTAGCCAATGAAGTCGATCCCTTTTAGATTTTCAGCGCTCATGCGCTGGTAGCCAAAAACGGATACGATGAATACGACAATCAGAAAGTTGTTGACAAAAGGCAAATCCAGTCCATTGGTATCTGCCTGCCGCATGCTCTCTGCCGCCAACAGCACATTGGCCAGCAGGAGTGACCAGCTGACAAGTGCCGAAGTAATAAATAGAGATTTTGCGTTGGTTCTATAAAGCATAAAACGGAAAACCGTGCTTAGATTTATTGGCGACAGAAAATGGCTTGCCCGAGACTTTATCAGTTTGTAAGGTAAGAAAAATTTTTG
Organism: Pontibacter sp. LHS2; assembly: GCF_058932845.1. Taxonomy (NCBI): domain Bacteria; kingdom Pseudomonadati; phylum Bacteroidota; class Cytophagia; order Cytophagales; family Hymenobacteraceae; genus Pontibacter; species Pontibacter sp. LHS2. Next base: position 626,021 of record NZ_JBZYWG010000003.1, on the reverse strand, counting down.
CTCTTTGGCCAAGTTGTCTGGGTGAGTTTTTTTAAGAACAACTTGCATAACGTAAAAAAGAAGAAGTAGGTTAGCAAAAGGCCAACCTACTTCTTTCAGAGCAGTAATATGAAATTGTTAGCGGCTATAGTTTGGTGCCTCACGCATAATGTGTACATCGTGCGGATGGCTCTCACGCAGGCCAGCCCCTGTTATTTTTACCATCTTGGCTTCCTGTAGGTCAGGTATAGAAGGTGTGCCGCAGTAGCCCATACCTGCGCGGATGCCGCCTACCAACTGATAGATTACTTCCGATACCATGCCTTTGTAAGCCACACGGCCCACTATACCTTCCGGTACTAGTTTCTTGCTATCTTTTTCGTTGCCCTGGAAGTAGCGATCCTTAGAACCTTCTTCCATCGCCTCGATAGAGCCCATGCCACGGTACGTCTTGAACTTGCGGCCCTCATAGATGATCATCTCACCCGGCGCCTCTTCTGTACCAGCCAGCAGGGAACCAATCATGACTGTGCTTGCACCTCCAGCCAAAGCTTTCACCACGTCACCTGAGAACTTGATACCACCATCGGCAATAACAGGTACGCCAGTGCCTTGCAGGCCGCGAGCCGCTTCCATGACAGCCGTTAGCTGCGGTACACCTATACCTGCGATCACGCGAGTGGTGCAGATACTGCCCGGACCTACGCCTACTTTCACAGCATCGGCACCCGCATCAGCCAGGGCTTTAGCGCCATCAGCAGTAGCTACGTTACCAGCTATTACATCTAGTTTAGGGAAGTTTTCTTTGATCTTGCGTACCACATCAAGCACGCCTTTGGAGTGACCGTGAGCAGTGTCCACGCTTATTACGTCTACACCCGCTTCTACCAGTGCCTTAATGCGATCCATCACGTCTGGTGTCACGCCTACAGCGGCACCTACACGCAGACGGCCGAACTCATCTTTGCAGGCGAACGGGCGGTCTTTTTTCTTAAGGATGTCTTTGTAAGTGATCAGACCCACGAGGTTGCCCTCGTCATCCACGACAGGCAATTTCTCAATCTTATACTGCTGCAGGATGTCTTCGGCTTTTGCCAGGTCAGTTCCTTTGGCAGCCGTAATTAGGTTTTCGGTTGTCATCACGGCTCTCACAGCCTGAGTAAGGTCCTTCTCGAAACGCAGGTCGCGGTTGGTCAGGATACCGGTGAGCTTGCCGTGGCCATTGGTGATCGGTATACCGCCAATTTTATTTTCTGACATGATGCGCACCGCATCGCCTAGCGTAGCATCTTCCTCTAGTGTGATCGGGTCGAGGATCATACCGCTTTCAGAACGTTTCACTTTGCGAACCTGCTCAGCCTGCGCCTTGATCGACATGTTCTTATGGATAATGCCGATGCCTCCTTCCTGTGCCATGGCGATCGCGAGTTCAGCCTCGGTTACGGTGTCCATAGCGGCGGAAAGCAGCGGTATGTTGATGCGAATATTGCGTGTAAGCTGTGTGGAAGTGTCAGTGTTGTGGGGGAGCACCTCGGAGTAGGCCGGGAGCAGAAGCACGTCATCGTAGGTGAGTGCTTCGAAAACTATCTTGGATTGATCGGAGATCATGGCAAATAAATTAAGGGTCCTTATTTGCCGCGTAAAATTACATAAATTAATCCGGATAATATAGCAAGGGGAGTGAGAAAATTATTCTGACCTGTTCGCAGGCAGGCTACCAGGAGGTTCTTATGATAAAGGTAGGCTCAGGATTAAAGGATAAGAAATAATGCATGGAGCGAACTTTTACCAAAGACTGGGCAAGGTGCTGTATACCTAGTATGTCCGCATACTTGGGTCGACCTGCGTTGCCCAGGCATGGATGCCGCCTTTGAGGTTAAGGAGGTTGTCATAGCCAAGGCGCTGCATGAGGTAATGAATGGCCTGTGCGCTTCGGAAGCCATGGTGGCAAACCATAACGACAGGGATATCCCGCCGGATACGGTTCACTTGCTTCGGTAATTCGCCCAAAGGTATAAGCTCGCCTCCGAGGTTGCAGATTTCAAACTCCTCTGGTTCACGCACATCTACGATCTGTAGGTCGGCGCTGCGTCCAAGTCTCTCTTTCAGTTCCTGCGCTGTGATCTCATCCATCATAATAGAGCTGCTGTCTGTGCTATACCTTAAGCTTTGGCGTTTTGATTTCGTTTTACAAACTTAGCAACAAATTAGCCTAAAGCATGGGCTTGCACAGGTATAGATGACAGATTTTTACACTAACATAATAGAGGCTTTGCAGGCCATGAGCCTGGTTGAAGTAATAGGCGTGATCACAGGTATAGCCGGGGTATGGCTGGCGGCCCGTCAGCATATCTGGACCTGGCCTATCAGCGTTGTCAGCGTGACGGCTTACGTATTTGTGTTTTACGATGCCCGCCTCTATGCCGATATGGGACTGAACGCCTTTTATATCATCACGAGTTTCTACGGTTGGTATGAATGGCTCTATGGTGGCAAGGGGCATACTGAGCGAAAAGTTACCAACGTAGGGCAGCGGGAATTATGGGTGCTGATTGCGCTGGTGGTGGCCTTTACAGGGGGGCTGGGTTATTTCCTGGACAATTACACTGATGCGGATCTTTCCTATACCGACTCGGCCACCACAGCTGTGAGTTTGATGGCCTACTGGATGATGGCTAAAAAGCGCCTCGAAAACTGGCTGGTATGGCTGGCAGTGGACATAGTGTATGTGGGAGTCTATACCTATAAGGAGCTATACCTGACAGCTTTCCTGTATTTTGTCTTCCTGATTCTGGCCACTATAGGGTATCTGGACTGGAAGCGCGACATGGAAAAGAAGACTATAGCCCATGTTACAAAATGATTATTAGAAATGTCCTGTTTTATGTTTCTATCTTATGCAGTCATGGCATGGTATGTGCCGTACATGAGTGTAACTGAGGCAATCGTTGAATTTTAGTGCGCCAAAGTATGCGAGTACCTATGTTCCACGCTACAATGACACTATGTATGAAGAACCACAAGATTGAATTGCCGGATGAGCTTAAATACGAGAACCGTATGAAGTGGGGGTATGAGTCTCCTGACGAAAGCCCCAAGCGCCTGCTGCTCTGTCAGCATGGTGATAGGCACCCAAAAGAAGTGGAGGTCTATAATTTTTATGATTATAGCTTCACTGAGAATTAGAGAAAATTTTCTTGACAAAAGTATTAAAAAGGGGCTGCATTTTAAATAATGCAGCCCCTTTTGTTGTTTCTTTCAGTCTATTTTAATGATTCATTCATTAAGATTCAGGAACATTCTTAATGCTGATTTTACATACTACCTGTTTCACTTTTCCAAAGTGGGTAGCTGTGGCTGCCCAGAGTTAATGATGACACTTAAATGTGAGTATATATCTCTATAAATTGATAATAACTATATAGTATACACTAAATATTTATATGGCGTATTGTTACGTTTTTTTCTATGCTTTATTACTCACACATCAATTATATCTGTTTACCCATCGCTAAGCTTCTTAAACTTTAAATTAGAAAAATCCATCTATTTTTTTAAGTATTCATAGTATATTAGTTTAAAGTTAAAGTTTATAACGGATATATTCAATGTATGTATATGCTATATAATAGACTGTCTCCCAGCTTCTTTGCTTGTTCGTAAGCCATTGGTGATCGCACCCATCTCACCAAAATCTGATTCCAGAGTTAAGATCATGCGTCATTAAAACTATCCAACTATGCAAAACGCATACTTTCAATTGCCTTGTCTCTCACGGCCTGGCCCTTAGTAATCTATTTATTTTTCTAAGTAGCCACTCTGCTACATAAGCCTCTGCTGTATTCAGAGGCTTTTTCCCGATGAGCGCACAATCACCGGATAGGCACTGCTTTGCCATTTCTTAAGCTTTCAATTACAAGTCAAAATACATTCTAACAACCAAAAATTTTACACTTATGGAAAATTTCAACAATTACACGGGTAGAGCAACGGATGTTCGCTCGAAGAACAAGCTACTAGGGCTATGGCGGTATGTTATGGTGCTCGTTACAATGTTCTTGTCAGTAAGTATTTACTCTTATGCTAATGGAAGTACCGAGCCAGAATGTAAAGCTCCTTGCGAAGGCTTAAGAACCCAAACAATGGGTGGTTGGGGAGCAACTCCAAAGGGAAATAATCCAGCGCAGGATCTTAAAACTTATTTTAGCGAAATAGGCTCTATAGTTGTAGGCTGTGGTAACAAAACAATAACATTAAACTCAGCAGAAGCTGTAAATAGATTTCTTCCTTCAGGCAGCACACCTATAGTATTAGATAAAAGCTATACTAATCCTACCAACGCAAGTGAGAAAAAAAATGGGTGTCTTGTATATGAAAACGTTTTAGCAGGGCAGGCTGTGGCATTAACGATATCTATTGCAATGGAAGATGCAATGTATGAGACAGCTAACCTCGCTAATGCTTATGTTAATGTGAGTTTGTTTGGCGATAACTTGTTAACAGTTGCAGAGGTACTCGCTATAGCAAATGATGTGCTAGGAGGTTGTTCAACAGACTATACACCATCTGAAATTAATGAAGTTCTCTCGCGAATTAATGAAAGCTATGTAGATGGGAATCGTAAAGGTGATATATTGCTGTGTCCATCTGATAATGTACCAATAGTTAGTTTAGATGCAGATCCGGAGTGCGATCAGGACACCAAAATTACTGCTTCAGTGACCGAAGGGGGGAGCGCTCCATTTAGCTATACCTGGTATGATGTTAATGGTAATGTGATAGATGTGCCCACTGACCAAGATTACATCGAAGTATCAGTGGCAGGCACTTATAAAGTGGTTGTGACGGATAAATATGGCTGCAAAGGGGAGAACGAAATTACCGTTGAAGTATGGGAAAACCCTACCGTCAGTTTAGAAGCAGATCCAGAGTGCGATGGCCCTACTACATTAACTGCTACTCCATCAGGCGGTAGTGGAGCGTATAGCTATACCTGGTATGATCCTGCAAACAATGTGATAACCGACGAAAATGATGATCCTTTAAACTCTGACAATATCGAAGTAACGATAGCGGGGACCTATAGAGTGGTGGTAAGGGATGTAAATGGCTGTGAGGGCGAGGAAGAAATTGAGGTTAAAATCTTTGTTAGTCCAGTCCTAGTGGTTGATGATCCTGGAGCTGCTTGTGGTCCTAATGTTTCGATAGATCTTAGAGATGCGATTATCAGTCCAGAAGATCGCACAGGTTTAATTGTTACTTTCTGGGCTTCTGCACCTGGAGTAGGAGATGGAAACGAAGAAGGAGAAGGGATAAATCCTCTCGTTATGATAAGTGGGACATATTGGATTAAAATTTATGATCCTGAAACTAAATGCTATGATGTAGAATCGGTTATGGTTTCAATCGCTCCAACTTGTGGTGTTGCTCAAGGTTGTACCCTTGGCTACTGGAAAAATCATACGGATAGATGGTGTAGTGAATATACTACACAAACTCTATTTAGAGATGTATTTGATGTGCCTGAAGATTCCGAATTGCCTGATAACCTAACTCTGTTACAAGCACTGAATCTTGGAGGTGGAGGAGAGTTTAACCTTGCCCGCCAAGGAGTAGCTGCTCTATTGAATGCATGCAGTTCAGCTGTAAATTACCAAGATGAAAATGATGATGTTTTAACTGATGATGATGTTATTGCACGGGTAAATGCAGCTTTTACCAATGCCACTGAAGGAGAAGAAGCTGATAGGTTAGATGACCTGAACAACGCAGGCTGTCCACTCGGAGGCTCACGGGCGACAAACCTTGAAACAATAACAACCAATACCCTCCAAGGCCTCGATCTTGCAGAGCGTAACCAACTCCGCGCTTACCCAACTCCGTTCTTTGACAAAGCGGTGATCGAGTTCACAGTGGCCCGCGACGAGAACTTCAGCATGCGACTCTATGACATGCGCGGTGCGCTGGTAAGAGAGCTCAAGTCTGGTGAGGCGAAAGCTGGTATGGTGAACACCGTGGTAGTGGATGGTAGCGGACTGCCAGAAGGTCTGTACATCGCCCGTATGGTGAGTGACTCTGGTTCAAAAACGGTTAAACTACTTAAGAAAGAATAACAGTAGGAGGCTGTTAAATAAGGCTGCCGCCGGTGGGATCAATCCTGCTGGCGGCAGTTTTTTTATGGCAGGCCCTGTGATGGCGACTTTCAGCATAATTGCCCTACCTTTGCGGTATGCTGAAAGTCGCCATCACAGGGCCTGAGTCTACGGGTAAATCTACGCTGTCGCAGCAGTTGGCCGCGCATTATAACACCGTGTGGGTGCCAGAGTATGCGCGCACTTACATCGAAGACCTGGACAGACCTTATACCTTGCAAGACCTCGAGGAAATTGCAAAAGGCCAGTTGGCTTTGGAGGCGCAGGTGCAGGCACAAGCCAATTGCATCCTCTTCGCAGATACCGACCTATTGGTGATCAAAATATGGAGCGAGCATGCCTTTGGGCAGTGCCCTAATTGGGTGCTGCAAAAACTAAGGGAGCAGGATTATAACCTTTACCTCCTGATGGGCGTTGATTTGCCGTGGGAGCCTGATCCGCAGCGGGAGCATCCGCACTTGCGCCAATATTTTTATGAGTGGTACAAACGGGAACTGGAAGCGCTGCAGGTACCCTTTCTGGAGATAAGCGGACAGCACGAAGACCGCTTCGAGAAGGCGATCGAGTACATCGATGCCGTGCTCCGGTAACATACCTAAAACAATACCTTGCCATGCTATACTATTTGCAGAATTATAATTTTAAAGTGGGTGTCGAAAGCAAAGGCGCCGAGTTGCAGCATTTCATCAAGTTGGATGAGCAGCTGGAACTTATCTGGCAGGCCGATCCGGCGATCTGGGGCAGTCATGCTCCCAACTTATTCCCAATTGTGGGAGAGCTGCCTGAAGGTACCTATACCTACGAAGACGAGATTTTCGCACTGAAGCGCCATGGTTTTGCACGGCACAAAGAGTTCAAACTGATAGAGCAGGAGGAAGATAAGTTGGTTTTTGAACTTGATGACGACGAAGAGACTTATCAGGTATACCCCTGCAAGTTCAGGCTCCTGATCGCTTATAAGCTAGAGAATAACAAGTTGTCGGTAACCTACCAGGTGCTCAACCGTGACAGCAAAGGCATGTATTTTTCCATTGGCGGTCATCCGGGTTTCAATGTGCCGCTTTATGGTGGAGAACGCTACGAAGACTACTTTATAGAATTTGAGAAAGAGGAAACGTTGCATCGTTACCTGCTGACAGATGATGGCCTGCAGAGTGGCGACACAGAAAAAGTACTGGAGCATGATCGGGTACTGCCTCTGAAGCACAGCTATTTTGACAAAGATGCCCTGGTGTTCAAGAACCTGAATTCTGATAAGCTTTCATTGGGAAGCCGCACCAACCAGCGGCGTATCGAGATGACGTTCGAAGGTTTTCCATACCTGGGCATTTGGGCAAAGCCAGGGCCATCGCCGTATGTGTGCATCGAGCCCTGGTGCGGTATAGCGGGACGAGATGGGGAATCTGGTGAAATCGAAAAAAAGGAGGGCATCAATCTGCTTAGTCCCAAGCATGTGTTTGAGCGCACCTTTACTCTGGAAGTCTTATAATCAAATTGAAAGAGCTTCAATCAAAAAGTCCCTTGCCAAATTAGTTGAGCAGGGGACTTTTTGTTTTCATTGCAGGGAAGGTTCCGGAAACTTGGGAACCTTGATGCGTCTCAGGTCATATTGCGGTTCATAATCATTGATGGGCAATGATATGCCGGGTGGCAGGTCCAGATCTGGCAGATCGTCGCCTAGTGGCTCGCCTCCATCGTCATCATTATCAGTAGAGGAAGACCCTCTGAATTTTTTGCGTGGAGCGAAAGCGTAATATGCCAGTATCGTTAGCAGTGCTAAAGTATACAGTAAGCTGATCATCATCACATTTCTTCTTAAACTCTAAAATTGGTTCAGCCGGCCTATTTTCCTGGCAATTCCTACTTGGTATGAGCGGGTGCTTGAAAATGTGCCTTGTATTGTTTTCAACGTAGTTTACCCGCATGTGGTTATCGGCTTTTGTTAAAATAAAATTGTACTTAACTACTTGATACAGTGGGTTAGCCATAAATTGCCCTGGTCCGTTTTGTTTTCACAGAAAATCAGCCATACCTTTACAGCAGTTTAGGGGTGCCTTATAACAACGGGCTGAGATCATACCCATTGAACCTGATCCGGGTAATGCCGGCGAAGGGAAAAACGCGGGGAAACAATGTAGCAGGCTGCCGGCCCCAGGCAGGTCTGTATGTTTCAACTTATTCTTTTTTTACACACTAATGAAAAAATTACTGATTGTGATGGCAGTTGTACTGTTGCCATTGCAGCTGCTTGCTCAGTTCCAACTGAGTGGCTACGTAACTGATGCTGCCAAAAACGAGGCGCTGGCGGGAGCCACCGTCGTACTGGCTGGCAGCAACCAAGTCACCGTATCTGGCCAGGATGGCCGTTTCCAATTCCAAAATCTGCCGGAAGGCGAGTATACCCTGCAGGTTTCTTATCTGGGCTACAACAAAGCCAGCAGACAAATCAGGCTGATTGTTGACACAAGCGTGAACATGGCGCTACAACCAGCCAGTGTGAGCACAGGCGAGGTGCTTGTGTCGTCCACCCGGGCCAATGAGCGTACCGGCACCACTTTTACCAACGTGACGCGCGAAGAGATAGCCGAGCGCAACTTCGGGCAGGACCTCCCATACCTGCTGGAGCAAACGCCCTCTGTGGTCGTGAACTCTGATGCAGGCGCAGGTGTAGGCTATACCGGCATCCGCATCCGTGGCTCCGATATCACGCGCATCAACGTGACTGTGAACGGTATACCTATCAACGACTCTGAAAGCCACGGTACCTTCTTTGTGAACATGCCCGATTTTGCCTCCTCAGTGGAAGACATGCAGGTGCAGCGCGGTGTGGGCACGTCCACTAACGGCGCGGGCGCCTTTGGAGCGAGCATCAACATCCAGACCCAGAAAGTGCGTCGCGAGGCCTACGCCGAAACTGACAACAGCTACGGCTCCTTTAATACCTGGAAGAACAATGTGCGCTTCGGAACAGGCCTGATCAACGGTAAATTCGCCTTCGACGGTCGACTTTCGCGCATCAAGTCGGACGGCTACATCGACCGTGCCTTTTCTGATCTGAAATCCATGTACTTCTCAGGTGGCTACTATGGCGATAAGACGACAGTGAAGTTTGTGACCTTCTCGGGTCAGGAGCAGACCTACCAGGCCTGGTATGGCACACCAGAGGCGCTGGTGTATGGCAATGCAGCCGACCTGCAGGCCTATATCGACCGCAATGGCATCACGGGCAGCGATCTGGAAAACCTGCGCACTGCTGGCCGCCGGTATAACTACTATACCTACGACAACGAAACCGACAACTACCAGCAGGACCACTACCAACTGCACCTGTCGCATGACTTCTCGCCGGAGTTGACTTTTTCCGGAGCCCTGCACTATACCTATGGACGTGGCTATTACGAGCAATTCCGAAACAACGACCGACTTTCCAATTATGGCTTGCCCAATGTACAGATCGGTGATCAGACCATTAGCCGTACTGACCTGATTCGCCGTCGCTGGCTCGACAACCACTTCTTTGGTGCCACTTATGCGTTCCAGTATGATCCGTCCTCCAGGTTGAGCGCTACACTAGGCGGTGCCATCAACAGATACGATGGCGACCACTTTGGGGAAGTGATCTGGGCTCGTTTTGCCTCGACATCCAACATCCGTGACCGCTACTACGACAACAATGCCGTTAAGGATGATTTCAACATCTTCGGAAAACTCACTTATAGCCTAACGGATCAGCTGAGTCTGTTTGGTGACATGCAGGTGCGCACCATCCGATATACCTTCGAGGGCATCGATAATAATTTTGAGAACCTTGAGCAGGAGGTGGATTATACCTTTTACAACCCGAAAGCAGGTATAAGCTATGAACTAAAGCCCGGACATCAGCTGTATGCTTCTTATGCCATCGGCAACCGGGAGCCGGTTCGCAAAGACTTCACGGAGTCTACCGCCGACAGCCGTCCGAAGCACGAGACATTGCGCAACCTGGAAGCAGGCTACCGTGGTCAGCTTGGCTTGGGCGAACTGGCAGGGCGTACACTCAGCGCCAATGTGGAGGCAAACTACTTCTTGATGGATTATAAAAACCAGCTGGTGCTTACCGGTGAGATCAACGATGTGGGAGCCTATACCCGTACGAACATTGACCGCAGCTACCGCCAAGGTATAGAGTTGGCCGGAGCATTACGTTTGAGTGGTTTTGCAAGCCTGAGCAGCAACCTGAGCTACAGCCAGAACAAGCTGCGCGACTTTGAAGAGTATATTGATGATTATGATGATGGTGGCCAGGTGATGAACACTTATCGTGATGCCACTATTGCCTTCTCTCCGGATTTTGTATCGGCTACGCAGCTGGAAGTGGAAGTGCTAAAAGGATTGAAAACTGCCTTCATCTACAAAACAGTAAGCAAGCAGTATCTGGACAACACCCAGAATGAAGATCGTATTATACCTGCCTACCAGGTAGGTGACCTGCGCCTGCGTTACACGACTGGTTTTACAGGTGTGCTGAAAGGCCTGGAGCTTGGTCTGCTGGTGAACAACATCTTCAACGAACGCTATGCCGCCAATGGCTATACCTACAGCTACAAAGCAGGAGGGGAGCTGACAACCGAGAACTTCTACTACCCGCAGGCCACTCGAAACTTCCTGGCTTCTGTTGGCTTAAGATTTTAACATAGATTGAGATTTTTTTGGAAAGGCCCCGCCAATTGGTGGGGCTTTTTTTATGATGAGGGCATGCATCAACCCATTTAACCATCTAACTATTCAGCCAGTTAGCAATTTAACCATTCAGCAAACCCTGATTCAGAAAACTTGTTATATTTGCGTATTACCCTTTCCTTAAAACAACGAAATAAGCTATGGCCTACGAATCATCAGGAGCCCCTGACTACTATAACATTGACGATTTACTGACCGAGGAGCATCTCCTCATCCGCCAAACCCTGCGCGACTTTGTGAAGAAAGAAATTTCTCCGAACATCGAACAGTGGGCGCAGGACGCGCACTTCCCATCTAAGATCGTGAAGAAGTTTGGTGACGTGGGTGCTTTTGGCCCGACTATACCTACGGAGTACGGCGGCGGTGGACTGGATTACATCAGCTACGGTATCATCATGCAGGAGATCGAGCGTGGCGACTCCGGTATGCGCTCTACCGCTTCGGTGCAGGGTTCGCTGGTAATGTACCCGATCTATGCCTATGGCTCGGAAGAGCAGCGCAAAAAGTACCTGCCTAAACTGGCAAGTGGCGAATGGCTGGGCTGCTTCGGCCTGACCGAGCCTGACCACGGTTCCAACCCAGGCGGTATGACCACCAACATCAAAGACATGGGCGACCATTACCTGCTGAACGGTGCCAAGATGTGGATATCCAACTCACCGGAGAGCCAGGTAGCAGTGGTTTGGGCAAAAAACGAAGAAGGCCGCATTAAGGGCCTGATCGTGGAGCGCGGTATGGAAGGCTTCTCTACACCAGAGATTCACAACAAGTGGAGCCTGCGTGCCAGCTGCACCGGCGAACTGGTGTTTGACAACGTGAAAGTGCCGAAAGAGAACCTCTTGCCAAATGTGGAAGGCCTGCGTGGTCCGTTGGGCTGCCTGGATTCTGCCCGTTACGGCATCGCTTGGGGTGCGATTGGTGTGGCGATCGACTGTTATGAGTCAGCCCGCAAGTATGCCATGGAGCGTATCCAGTTCGACAAACCAATCGGTGCTTTCCAGCTTATACAGAAGAAACTAGCCGAGATGCTGACGGAAATCACGAAGGCGCAGCTACTGGCCTGGAGACTCGGTACTTTGAAGAACGAAGGAAAAGCGACCACACAGCAGATATCTATGGCGAAGCGCAACAACGTGGACATGGCCTTGCACATCGCCCGCGAGGCGCGCCAGATCCACGGTGGTATGGGCATTACGGGCGAGTACCCGATCATGCGCCACATGATGAACCTGGAGTCGGTAATCACTTATGAAGGTACGCATGACATTCACTTGCTTATCACTGGGGCCGATATTACGGGTATACCGGCATTTAAGTAAGCCTGTTCTTCGTCTTCAAAACGAAGAAGATTACTAGCAAAAGTAAAGGCAGCTGCGAAAGTGGCTGCCTTTACTTTTGCTAATATGGTTAGATATTTGATGATATACTATAAAATAATTAGCAAAAATCATTAAATTCGTAGGCAGAAATGGAGCGAAAGCACTGCTTAAACTGTTACCTTTAGGTATAGCAAAAAGCGCTAAATTAGATAGCATTTTTTATGAGAGAAGATTACCTGACCGGGGAAAGCGACTACATGTCACCGGTTGAAAAAGACATAGACAAGGCACTTCGTCCGCTGAGCTTTGCTGACTTTACAGGGCAGGCCAAGGTGGTGGAGAACCTCAAAATATTTGTGCTGGCGGCCAAGCGCCGTGGCGAGGCTTTGGACCATGTACTTTTGCACGGACCTCCCGGCCTGGGTAAAACTACCCTTTCGCACATCATCGCCTCTGAACTGGATGCAGGTATAAAAATGACCTCCGGCCCGGTACTGGATAAGCCGAGCGATCTGGCTGGTTTGCTGACCAACCTCGATGCCAACGATGTATTGTTTATCGACGAGATACACCGCCTTAACCCGATTGTGGAGGAGTATCTGTACTCAGCGATGGAGGACTACAAGATCGACATCATGCTCGACTCTGGTCCGAACGCCCGCTCTGTACAAATCAGTCTGAACCCTTTTACGCTGATAGGCGCCACGACCCGTTCCGGTTTGCTTACTTCACCGCTACGAGCACGTTTTAGTATCAACTCCCGCCTGGAGTATTATGATGCGGAACTGCTGACCTCCATTGTGAAGCGTTCTTCAGCACTGCTTGGAGCGCCTATTCATGAAGATGCGGCTTTTGAAATTGCTCGTCGTAGCCGTGGTACACCACGTATCGCCAACAACCTGTTGCGCCGTACCCGCGACTTCGCCCAGGTGAAAGGCGATGGTACGATCACGGTAGAGATAGCGAAGTTTGCCTTGAATGCCCTCGACGTGGACCACAACGGTCTGGATGATATGGACAAACGTATTTTAACGACCATCATCGAGAAGTTCAAAGGAGGTCCGGTAGGACTGTCGACCATCGCGACGGCTTGCGGCGAGGAGTCCGAAACGATTGAAGAGGTTTACGAGCCGTTCCTGATCCAGGAGGGCTACATCAAGCGTACTTCACGTGGTCGCGAGGCTACAGAAGCCGCATACCGCCACTTAGGCAAAGTACCGCCAACTCAGGTAGTAGCTGGTGGCCTGTTTGATCAATCTGAATAAAAACTGTTTGTGATATATGGAAAAGAGCAGGCCTTAGGCCTGCTCTTTTGTTTTCACTACACCTTGCCTTATTCAGTTTTCTTGATTTCTGCTATCAATGCTACCTCCAGCACAGACTCTGGGTCAAAAAGCCTGGTAATCTCTACCATAGTAGAAGCAGGGGTATGGGTACCGTAAAATTTCTTTCGAATGTCTCGATTCTTGATAACGGCATCAATGTCTTTCGTGTAAACGTTCTCTTTCACTACATGTGTGAAGTCTAAATCGTACTTCTTCAGTGTAAGCTGTAGTACTTTATACACATGTTCCATTGCTTTGTCCATGTTGCCGTTGCCTACCGTGCCAGAGATAAAGAGGAGGTTTCCGCTCCGGTATGCTTGGGCGTAGTTCCATGCCTGCTCACCCTCTGGGTTCATGTGCAGGATTTTCCCGTTTTCCCGAAACTGCCCCTGCGTTTGCGCATGACAAATAGCGCCGAAGCACAATGCTAAGATTAGTAGATTAAGCTTTTTCATAATTTTATGATAGTGGGTTAATTGATGATTAGGTGTCCAAGCCTTTAAAGTTGCAGGTACACGTTCATCTGTATGTCCAACGGCATGCCAGGTTTAATAAAAGGCCTATGGAAGGATTTGGAAGGTTTTTATAAGAGGGGTAGGTGTAAAACCGTATGAAAATGGACAGTGGGATGTCCAGGAGTGCACAGCAGGAGAGGGTCTGGGGAACGATTTATAGTAATGTCACAGGCATTCTTCGCTATCAATCGGATTTATTTCTCCTTAAATTTGTTCTCCTCCAGGTATAGCTATACCTGAGCGACAAGCATATTTTGAATAAAGCACAATACACATACCTTATCAAGCAAAAAGCGCAGGAACTGGGCTTCATGTACTGCGGTGTTTCCAAAGCCGATTTTCTGGAAGAGGAGGCCCCTCGGCTAGAGAACTGGCTGAAACGGAACATGCACGGGCAGATGCACTACATGGAGAACCACTTCGATAAGCGACTGGACCCGCGCTTGTTGGTAGAGGGAGCCAAATCAGTGGTGTCGCTGCTGCTCAACTACTATCCCGAGCAAGAGAACCAGCAATCAGGGGAGGACACCTATAAGGTGTCGAAGTATGCTTATGGCACGGATTACCACTTTGTGATCAAAGACAAGCTGAAGACGCTGCTTAATTACATTAACGAGGAAGTAGGAGAGGTAGGCGGTCGCTGCTTCGTGGACTCGGCTCCGGTGCTCGACAAGGCCTGGGCAAAGAAAAGCGGACTGGGTTGGGTAGGCAAAAACTCAAACCTGATCACACCGCAGGTGGGTAGTTTCTATTTCATTGCCGAGCTGATCATCGATCTGGAGCTTGAATATGACGGGCCCATCAAAGACTACTGCGGCTCTTGCACCCGCTGTTTGGACGCCTGTCCGACCGATGCGATCGTAGCGCCTTATGTGGTAGACGGCAGCAAATGCATCTCTTACTTTACCATTGAGCTGAAAGACCAGTTGCCGCAGGAGATGAACGGAAAGTTTGGAAACTGGATATTCGGATGCGACATCTGCCAGGATGTGTGTCCCTGGAACCGGTTTAGCAAGCCGCACAAAGAGCCTGCCTTTGAGCCGCACCCGCAGCTCAAGGAGATGAAAAAGCCGGACTGGGAGGAAATTACGCAGGAGGTCTTTGCGCAGCTGTTCAAGAAATCAGCTGTGAAACGAACAGGTTACAATGGCCTATTGCGCAACATCCGCTTCGCTGAGCAAAGCCCCGATTCTCAAACCTGAGCTCTGGAGAATACCTTATTCAAAACAAAAAGGTATATCTCTGAGAATTTTTCATAGCACCATTGTTTCAGCTGCTTAAGTTCTTCGGGAATCAGCACTTTAAATGCTTTTCTCAATTCTTTCTCAAACAGCTTTCTGTCAAAGCTTACCTTCAACAAGATCGTTTTAACGTACTCCAGCATTTTTGTTTATGGTATTTCGGTATTCTAATCTGATATACGAAACTAGTCTAAAAAGTTGATTCAGTTTTGATTAATTTGTAGAATTTTTAGTTAATTGACTGAAACTGAATGATAATGCAAAGTCTGTTTCTATTGCTTTGCTAGTAGTAGAACGCTCGCAAAGGGCTCGTATTTCACAGAAATGGGGAATCAGGGAAAGGTGCAAAATTTAGAGGGCTACTAAGAATTGGATAATAATATTCCAGTGTATAGCGACAAGAATTTGTAAATTTGCTATTATACCTGAATCATGCGCCTGACTTTCCTACTTGTGCTGTTATACCTGTCGGTATTAGTTCCCGCTTTTGCGCAGCAGGCCCGTATTGAGTTGGGTAAAAGCCCGCTACCGATCAATACTTACTTCACGGTTTCCATCAGACTGCAGGATCAGCAACTGAAAGACTACTCCCCTTTCCCAGAGATAGAAGGCTTTAAAAAAAGTACTCGCTTCTCGTCCACCAAAACGGTTATAGCCGGTGGCAAAACGACCACTGTGCTAACCATTACCCAGAACTATGCTGCTTTGGCCGAGGGAGAGTACGAGCTCAAGCCTTTCAGCATGACGGTGAACGGACAGCCCCTGCAGTCATCGGGGATGAAGATTAAAGTAGGGCCTATGGCTGCTGTAAGTCCTCAGGCGCCTGATCTTGTTATCCCACAGCAGCCGGAACAGGGTGAAGAGCAGCCTCAGGAGTACATGGACCAGGATGACAATGCCTTTCTCACCCTTTATACCGATAAGAAAGAGGTATACGTAGGCGAGGGACTGAACATTGTGCTCTACTTCTACCTGGCCGAAGAAGATCAACGATTGCTGGACTTTCATGATTTTGGCAACCAGATAACAGGTATACTGCGGCAGTTGAAACAACCCAATGCATGGGAGGAAGTGTTTGAAATAGATGAAGTGACTCCTGAACAGGTGCTGGTGCAAGGCAAGCCATACCTGCGTTTCAGGCTATACGAAGCTGTACTATACCCGCTTACAACGGAGCCGTTACACTTTCCGAAGCTTTCGTTGCGCATGCTCAAGTACAAAATGGCCGTGAACCCGACCTTGCTGGAAGACAGACTGGAAGGCTACAAAACTTTTTTTGCCCGTGAGCGCATCATTCCTGTCAAAGAGCTGCCGCCACACCCACTGCGTGATGTAGTGCCGGTAGGTGAGTATACCTTGCGAGAGGGATTGTCGAGCAAATCTGTGCCACTGAACAAAAGCTTTCGGTACATGTTTGAGTTGGAAGGCGAGGGTAATCTCGCTGCCATCATGCCACCAAGCCCGAGTACGACCGGTACACTCGACTTTTACCCACCGGATCTGCAGCAGGATATCACCTTGCGTGCCGGCCATGTACGGGGGATGAAGCGCTTTAACTATTCTGTGCTGGGCCGTGTACCTGGTACCTATAACCTGGGCGATGATTTCCAGTGGGTTTACTTCAATCCGGTGACTGCCACTTATGACACACTGCGTTCATCACTGAGCATCACGGTAACAGGTATAGCCGATGCAGGGACCATGGTATTGGCCCGCGATCTGGGTCCTTTTTACAAGATCATCGAAAACGAAGACCATACCTTGGTGAGCATGTACCAAGAAAAAGCCATAAAGCGCTATACCAATATTATTTTGCTGGTACTGTTGGCTGTCTCAGGGTTTATCTTCCTAAAATATCGAAACATCAAATGAGCAACACATACGGAAAACTATTCCGGATAACCACTTTTGGCGAGTCGCACGGCGCTGCTGTAGGCGTGATCATAGACGGCTGTCCGGCCGGGTTGGAAATTACAGCAGAGGAAATTCAAACGGCACTTGACCGCCGCCGTCCGGGTCAGTCAGACATCACAACACCCCGCAAAGAAGAGGACAAGGTAACGATACTCTCCGGTGTATCCGAGGGTAAGACTACCGGCACACCTATCGCGCTGGTGGTCGGTAATAAGGACCAGGCAAGTCATGACTACTCACATGTGGCACAGGCTTTCCGCCCGTCGCATGCCGACTATACCTATACGGCCAAGTACGGCTTGCGCGACCACCGTGGCGGAGGCCGCAGTTCGGCCCGTGAAACAGTAGCCCGTGTCGCGTCTGGTGCATTGGCTGCCAAGCTGTTGCAGCACTATGGCATTTCGGTGCAGTCTTATGTGTCGCAAGTGGGAAGTATCAAAGTGCGCAAGCATTACTCCAAGCTCGATCTGTCACAGATAGACTCAAACAAAGTGCGCTGCCCTGATGGCAAAACAGCGGCCCGCATGATCGGCCTGATCGAAGATGCCCGCGATAGTCTGGACACGATTGGTGGTGTGGTCAGCTGTGTGGTGCAGGGCGTGCCTGCTGGCTTGGGAGAGCCTGTGTTCGACAAGTTGCATGCGGAACTGGGCAAGGCTATGCTGAGTATCAATGCCGTGAAAGGCTTTGAGTATGGCAGTGGTTTTGAAGGAGTGAAGCTGCGCGGCTCCGAGCACAACGACCAGTTCTACACAGACGAGCAGGGGAATGTACGCACCCGCACCAACCACTCCGGCGGTATACAGGGTGGCATCAGCAACGGGCAGGACATCTACTTCAATGTTGCCTTTAAGCCGGTGGCAACTATCCTGCAACCACAGCAAACCATCAACGATGCCGGTGAGGAGATCACGCTACAAGGCAAGGGACGCCACGACCCCTGCGTATTGCCACGGGCTGTACCCATCGTAGACGCGATGGCTGCATTGGTGCTGGCTGATTTCCTGCTGAGGCAGCGGGCGAATAAGTTGTAGGTATAGTTTAGCACTAAAAGATGGATGCATTCTCAAAGATCATTCAGCTCACGTCAAGTAAGGTTGAAAAACTGAATAAAGCCATTGATGTACTCGAAGAAGAGCTACATTATAAAACTGTTACTGAATTAAAAGTCTATATAGAGAATCGCAAGGGAGGATCCGTTTATGCTTGGCTTAGCCGCCTAAAAGCTCCTAAAGTTTTCACTCCTGTCTGGCACCAAGATCAATCCAGAATCAATCTTAGTGCTATTTTAGCAGCAGATCATATTGACACGAATCAACTAGCCGCTAACCTTAATATCTATGTACTAAATGTGGCAATCAGCTTGGTAAGGCTCAAAGCAGACAAAAGTCTGGCATTGGAGGCAGAAAATCTAAGGAAATTGTCAGAGCAGTTGCGAAGTGTTAGTATCAGCGGTAAGCCCTAGAGGTGATTTATATTCATAGTAAATGAAAAGAGCCGCTCCTTTCATAAAGGAGCGGCTCTTTTGTTATAGACTATACCTAAAAGGTTTAGAACAATCTCAGATGCACTACCAGGAACCAAACCAGCAGGAAGATTGGCAGCAGGAATGGAATTGAATAACGCAGGATGTAAGCAAAGAAAGAAGGCATTTTGACACCGGCACTTTCCGCGATCGCTTTTACCATGAAGTTTGGTCCGTTACCAATGTAAGTGAAGGCACCGAAAAGTACGGCTGCCAGCGAAATTGCCTCCAACTGAATGAGAGTCTCCATACCGGCAGCTGAAGTACCGGCAGCGAACTGTCTAACCTCTTCCACATTGTTCTGGGCAAGGTCAAACTTGGCCATTGCCAATGATAGGAAGTTGGCGTAAGTCGGGGCGTTATCCAGGAAGCCTGAGAGTGAGCCAGTAGCCCAGTACAGGAAGTTTGGTGTAATATAGTTAGCGTAAGCAGGCGAAGAGGCGATCTCAGCGGAAAGTTGCAGGGCTGGCATCATGGTGAAGAAGATTCCGAAGAACAGGAATACCACTTCCAGAATAGGGTGGAAGTTGAACTGGTTACCTGCCAGGGCTTCTTTGCTTGAGAAGCGGAAGCACATGAAAGCAGCTGTCAACTGAATGATCTCACGGATGTAAGAGAACTTATTGCCATCATAATAGATGTGTGGCAGGGTTTCGATCACGTTCGGGTCAAGGAATACAGCGCCGATGATGATAGCTAGCCAGAACAGGTTACGACGACCGGTGAAGCTGAACTCCGTCTTGCCAGTACTTGGTTCGGCTGTATCGAGGTGAGCTACGATTTCATCGCCCTTGTTGCGGCTATCCACAAAGAAGAACAGGGCGCAAAGCAGGATAATAGAGATTACCCAAGGAATGAATAGGTGCTGAAGCGTCCAGAAGAACGGCACGCCTTTGATGAAGCCAATGAACAACGGCGGATCACCAAGCGGCGTCAGCAAACCGCCTGCATTACTTACAATAAAGATAAAGAATACGATCTGGTATGGCTTGAGTCGGTGTGCATTGAGGCGCATAAACGGACGAATCAAAAGCAGGGAAGCACCCGTCGTACCGATAAAGTTGGCCAACACTGCCCCTACGGCTACCAGCGCCACATTGATGAGTGGTGTGGCTTTTGCGTTCACATTCAGGTATATACCGCCAGCCGCAATGTAGAGGGAGCTTAGCAGTACAGCGAATGTAAAGTACTCGGCCAGGGTATGGGCAGGCATGTGCACATCACCTAGCACAAACAGGTAATAAGCCAACACGGTCAGACCGAGCGTAACAGCTATTTTTTTATAGTTGTGTTCCCAAAAGTGTCCGAAAAAGATAGGACCGCTTGCAATAAGTCCGATCAGAAGCAGGAAAGGAATAATGAGAAAACCAGGAACGGCATGCTGCGCTTGCGCCAGCAGGATGTAGTTATAAAGCATGTTAAACGTGCTGTAAGTTTAGTCGGAACAAAAATTTAACTGCGTCACAAAGTTACATTTTCTGGGCTAAATAGCTAACCAAATTGTTGTATACACATCACTAATGCGGCACGATCCCTGCTCTAATGAGATCAAATGTGCAAGTGTGATGTTCTATTGTGAGATAAGCCTATAACCGGGATACTATCACTTGTCAGAATAATTGAGTAATTTTGGAAACTTTAAGGCGGAGGCCTAAGTTTTAATTTAAAACGCTGATATCCATGTTAGATAATAAAGAAAAAACGGTTTCGGTATACGCCGAAGCCAACCCGAACCCCGAGTCCATGAAGTTTGTGATGAACGTAGGCCTTCTGCCAGATGGTCAAAGCGTTGATTACCCGAACTTAGAGAGCGCTGCTGATTCACCATTGGCACAAGAGCTTTTCAACTTCGATTACGTGTCACGTGTGTTCATCGCCAGCAACTTTGTGACGGTAACCAAAGGTACCGACATCGAGTGGGTAAAACTTATACCGGAGCTGCGCACGTTCCTGAAGTCTTATGTTGAAGCGAATGGCCCAATCTTCGTAGAAGGTTTCCAAGCGAATAAGGCATCTGCCAGTGATGCAGTCCAAGGCGAAGCTTCAGATGAGGACGTAGCTATTGGTAAAAAAGTAAGTGATCTGCTTGAGAACTATGTGCGCCCTGCTGTAGAGCAGGATGGCGGTAACATCACATTCAAGTCTTACAAAGACGGTGTGGTTACGGTGCACCTGCAAGGCTCTTGCAGCGGCTGCCCATCGGCCACCGTGACACTAAAAGCTGGTATCGAGAACCTGCTTAAGCGCATGGTTCCTGAAGTACAAGAAGTAGTGGCTGACGGTGTAACGATCTAAGCACATCTATTGCTACAAGGTATAAAGGCCGGTTCTCTGCAAAGGGAACCGGCCTTATTGTTTTAGGGCCCAACTTAATGGCTGATGCACATGGTAAGGTATAACTGAGTTCGGTTTCAGTATAGCCTTTTGTTTTCAGGTATAGCAGCGGTCCCTCTCTTGGTCTTGTTGCTCTCCATTGACAAGCAGGTATAGTAGAGGCCAGGCTGACACAGTTTTAGGTCTATCTATACCTGCAGGCATAAAAAAACTCCCGCCTCTGCTAAGAGGCGGGAGTTTTAAATTATAAGCTAAGCTTAACTTAAGCTACTTTAGCAGATACAGCTGGCGTTACTTTCTCTTTTACAGTATCCACCACGATTGGCGTCGCGATGAACAGGGAAGAGTAAGTACCGGCCAGTACACCGATGATCATGGCGAACGAGAAACCTCTCAGTACTTCACCACCGAAGATGAACAGGATCACCACCACTACAAACAGGGTGAGTGATGTGATGATCGTACGGCTGAATGTGCTGATCAGGGCTGGGTTCACGATGTCACGCAGCGGCTTGCTCGGATTGTCCTGCATGTACTCACGCACACGGTCAAAGATTACCACGGTATCGTTGATGGAGAAACCGATGATCGTCAGTACCGCTGCAATGAACACCTGGTCCATTTCGTAAGAGATGCCAAACAAATCGAAGATAGAGAACACAGCGATGATCATCAGGGCGTCGTGCAGCAAGGCAACCACACCACCAAGTGAGAACTGCCACTTGCTGAAGCGAACCATTACGTAGATAAAGATACCTACCAATGCCAGTAATACGGCCACCAGAGCTGTTTTCTGAATGTCGTCAGCCATGGTAGCACCAACTTTAGAAGAGCTCAAGATTTCCGGATTCTGGTTGCTATACTGCTCCAGACCCTGCATCAGAGCTGCTTTTACTTTTTCGTCAGCCTGAATGCTCTCGTCATCAGCCAACCAGCTGGTAGTGATCTTCACACGGTTTGAAGCACCGAATGTCTTTACTTCTGTACCAGCAGACTCAAAGTCGTCCAACAGTGCTGAACGAACGTCCGGAGCTGCAATAGCCTGATCGAAGTTTACTACATAAGAGCGACCACCTTTAAAGTCAACACCCAGGTTAGGGCCACCGTTGATGTACATGGCCACAAAACCAAATACGATCACAGCAAGGGAGAAAGCGTAAGCCGGCTTTCTGAATTTCATCACGTCAAACTTGATGTTGCGGAACATGTTAGCTGAAAGTGCAGTACCGAATGACAGTTTGCCGCTCTTCTTGAACACACGCTCTACCAGAATTCTTGAAATGAATACAGAAGTAAAGAATGAAGTCACGATACCGATCATCAGGGTAATCGCAAAGCCCTTCACAGGACCTGAACCGAAGAAGTACAGGATGAAGCCTACGATGAAGGTTGTTACGTTCGCATCCAAGATAGTCGAGAAAGCTTTGTCGTAACCTTTGTTGATCACTTCACGCATACTGAGTCCTTTGAGAGACTCTTCACGCATACGCTCAAATATCAGTACGTTCGCATCCACGGCCATACCCAGTGTCAATACGATACCGGCGATACCAGGCAATGTAAGTGCTGCACCAAACTGAGCAAGTACGCCCAGGATGAAGAACACGTTGAACAACAGGGCAAGGTCAGCAATGAAACCGCCACGGCTGTAGTAAGCGATCATGAAGATAACCACCATGATCAGACCAGCGATCGTAGAGATCAGACCCTGGTTGATGGCTTCCTGACCCAATGATGGACCTACGATGGCTTCTTCTACGATACGGGTAGGGGCTGGCATCTTACCTGCCTTCAGAATGTTGGCAAGGTCTTTTGCTTCTTCAATAGTAAAGTTACCTGTGATAGAAGAGTTACCACCTGTAATCTCGCCCTGCACCACTGGAGCAGAGTATACATAGTTATCAAGTACGATCGCTACCTGACGGCCAACGTTGTCGCCTGTCAGTTTAGCCCAACGCTTGCCACCTGCTGGTGTCATCGTCATGTTGATCTCCGGACGACCGTTCTGGTCAAAGTCCTGACGGGCATCGTTTACGGCGTCACCAGTCATTGGCGCTTTTCCGTCACGGCCTTTCTTTACAGCGTAGAACTCCACAAACTCCTGACGGTTGTCGCCTACAAGTGGCTTCACACCCCACAGGAACTTCATGTTTGGAGGGAAGATAGAGCGAACACCAGGTCTGCTAAAGATTTCGTTGATTCTGGCAGTGTCACGGGTGTTAGCACCGATGCCACCTGGCATCATCGTGAACAAACGGCTCATAACACCCATTTGCTCTTCCTGAAGCGACTTAAGCGCATCAGCAGAGTCAGTTTGTGCGGCAGAAGCAAGAGCTGTTGTATCGGTAGCAGCTCCAGTAGTTGTGTCGTTAGAAGTAGCGGCAGCTTGTGCCAGTACATCGTCAGCAGCGGCATCCTGTACAGTAGCAGGAGTAGTAGCGTTGGCAGCAGTAGACTGCGTTGCAATACGGCCAAGGTTCAGGCGACCCGCTTTCTCTTCTGCGTTCAGGTATTCGCTCAACTGAGTGAAGTAAGGAGATACTTCTTCAGGTGTCCACACTTCCCAGAACTCCAGGTTAGCCATACCCTGCAGGAGCTTACGCACACGGTCAGGGTTGTCGATACCTGGCAATTCGATCTGGATACGACCGCTGTTGCCAAGGCGCTGGATGTTAGGCTGGTTTACACCGAATTTGTCAACACGTGTACGCAGGATGTTAAATGAACGCTCAATCGCGTCTTCCACTTCCACGTCGATTGCATTGATTACCTCAGCGTTGCTAGACTCGTAGCTGATCTTGCCACGGTTGGCTGTATTAGAGAAAATGCGGCTCAAACGACCGTTTGGCTCCACTTCTCTAAAGGCTTCAGCAAACAGGGAAGTGAACTTCTCCTGGCTGTTGCGCTGCATTTCCTGCGCACGGGCAAGGGCTTTGAGGAAGTTAGGGTCTTTGCTGTTGCCAGACATCGACTTGATGATCTCGATAGGAGATACTTCCAAAACCACGTGCATACCGCCACGAAGGTCAAGGCCAAGGCCCAATTCGTTTTCTTTTACTTCCTGGTAGGTATACTCAGCACCAAGGAAGTTGTAAACTGGCTCTCTCCACACTGAGTCAAGGTACGACTGCTGCTTGGCGTGGTCTACGTTGCCTTGTGCGTCTGTGGCATAGGCCTCAGCGTCTTTCTGCACACTGCGGGCAACGAACGAGAATGACAGGTAGTACAGGCAAAGCGCCGATACTATCAAAGTCATAACGATAATAAAATTCTTATTCCGCATGGGTTGGTTGATAAATAAAGTATAGTTGAAATAATGATAATGCTTTGGTAATCACAGCGATGCTATCTTCTATAAACCAAGAAATACTGTGAAGCTGTTCCGCTATACCTGATAAAAAGGTATGCGCAACGGGTCAGGACCATGAGAGGACCTGTGGGGAAAGGGTTCGCTTAGGGAGCGTTGGGTTGAATGGAAATAGGGAAGAAGCGGGCAACGAAGCCAACTCCGGGCGCTCTGGCCGCATAGGCAGGCAGCGCTTCGTCAGTAGGTATAGCAAAGCCAGGTATAGGCGTAGGCTCCAGCGCGTCCTGCTCCAGGTTGAGCACCACGAAGGAGGTCGTAGCCTCCAGCATGACCTTTTGCTTGATTACTGTTTTTTCCTGCGGGGCCGTGGCCAGCTTGGAGGCTGACTTCACAGGAGTGCCTTGCGCTGTGTAGGTATACGCCACCACTTCCTGTCCATTGAGCATAAGCGCCCAAAGCAGGGTTACAGTCATCAAAAGATGACGGAAGTGAGGAAGTATAGCGTTTGTGTTTGGCATATAGAAAGCAAATGTAAAAGCTTTCGCTGAAAAATAAAACCTGTTAGCGGTTTATATCAATAAATCGTTTGATATCGTGTTTTTTCCCGATAAGAATCAGAATGTCAGAAGGATAGATGATGGTGTCGGCCTTTGGAACACCAATGATGTGCTCCACTTGCGTTGGTTTGCCATCCTGGATCTCCTCAAAGAAGCGTTTAATCGTGATCATGTTGAGGTTGTACTTCTCACGCAGCGATATCTTTGCCAGGCTCTTGTTCGCAATGCCACGTGGGGTATTGATCTCCACGATCTCGTAGTTGTCGGGCAGCGGCAGGAAGGTGCGGATGTTTGGCTGCAACAGTCGCTCGGCTACTGTTTTGCCAACTTCCCCCTCCGGCGACAGGATTTCCTGCACACCCATTTTCTCCAGAATACGACGCTGCTGCTTGTTGGAAGCACGTGTGATCACACGCTTGATGTTGAGCTCCTGCAAGTTGGCCGTAGTGATCAGCAGGGCCTCAAAGTCCTCGCCGATGGCCACGATAGCCGCGTCCATGTCCTGCACGTTCTGTGCTTCAAGGGCGCGGATGTCGGTGGCATCAAGGGCAACGGCATAGGCCACTTCGTCCTTGATGGCTTCCACGTGGTCTTCGTCGTTGTCGATGGCGAGCACCTCAGCGCCTCGTTCAGCAAGTGTGCGGGCAATGGAGTTTCCAAAGATACCGAGGCCGATTACTACGAACTTGTGTCGCATTATTTTATCCTGGAGTTAAGGTATGTGGTCAGTACATCCAATCCACGGTCGAAATTCTCGTTGTTCGGGATGATGATATCTGCGTCGTTTTTGTAAGGCTTAATGTACTTCTCGTAAGTAGGTGCCACATGATGCGTGTAGCGGTACAGCACATCGTCCAGGTCGTAGCCACGTTCCACTTTGTCGCGCACGATGCGGCGCTGGAGCTTGATGTACTCTTTTGCATCGATGTATACCTTCAGGTCGAGCAATTTGGCAATCTCCTCGAAGTAGAAAACGAAAATACCCTCTACCACTACGATAGGGGCTGGCTTAAATTCCAGCTGCTTTGGTACTACGTTCGGGTTATTGAAGGTATACTCTTTGCGGTAAACGGTCTCCCCCTGGCTCAGCTTCAGGATATCCTGTGCATAAGCGTCGTCGTCGATGCAGGAAGGGAGGTCAAAATTGACAACCCCGTTGAGGTCGCGTGTCTGGTGCTCGCGGTCTTTGTAATAGTTATCCTGAGAGATCAGGCAAATGTTCTCAGGTGAGAAGGACGCAAGTAGTCTATTCAAAAAAGTGGTTTTCCCTGAAGCACTACCTCCTGTAATTCCGACGATAAATGGCTTTTGCATTGGAGATTATAGTTTCAGGCTACAAAATTAGTCTTTTACGGCCAATGTGGCTACAGCCTGCGCTAATTATTTTACCTCCCCAACGCTAAGCTGACTTCAAAAATTCCACAAGCTTCCTGATGGCCTCGCCGCGATGACTGATGGCGTTTTTTTCCTCCGGCGTCATCTCGGCAAAAGTGCGGTCATAGCCCTCCGGTATGAACACCGGGTCATAGCCGAAGCCTTTGTCGCCTTTCCATTCGGAGGTAATCTGCCCGTTTACAGTGCCTTCGAACTGGTGCTCCTGCCCATCCAGGTATAGCGTGATCGAAGTGCGGAAGCGGGCGCGGCGTACTTCATGGCCTTCCAGATTCTTGAGCAAGTGGCGGATGTTGTCGGCGTCGTTGCGCTGCGGTCCGGCATAACGGGCTGAGTAAACACCTGGTTCGCCGCAGATGGCGTCTACTTCTAATCCGGTGTCGTCGGCAAAGCAGTTGACTTTGTACTTCTCCCACACGTATTGCGCCTTCTGGCGGGAATTGCCTTCCAGCGTGTCCTGGTCCTCGGCCAGTTCTTCGTGGCAGCCAATGTCCTCTAGCGTGAGCAGTTTGTACTTGCCTTCTAGCATGCGGCTTACCTCGGCTACTTTGTTTTTGTTGTTGGTGGCGAAGCAGAGTTCTTTCATAGAGCAGATTTAGTATAAGGTGCCTTCCTAAAGAATTTACAGATAGGCAGGGGCCTGTTTTAATGAGCTAAGTACGGTACAGGGTTGTTTTAGGATTAATTGGCGGCCCCCATTAGTCGTTTGCGGGCGTTGCGACGGCTTGCGAACGCCTTTCGAGTGTCTTTAGCTGATTGTATCGTTTGGTGTTGAAATTCCAATGGTAAGCGTGTATGCCTACACCGATCGCGCTGTAAATGAACAATCGGACCAAGAAGTCTGAGGAGGTGAAGCTGTCAGCAAGTGCAGCGGTATCCCAGGCTTTCAGTTCATCCCATGACTGGAAGAGATTAGAGAAGAAACTTACCAACAGCCCCCATAGCAGGCCACGAGTTAAAATGTAACGCCATTGGCCGGCTTCTTTTGTTCTGGCCCATTTACCCAGGAAGTTCGTTTCTTCCTTGTTTAGTTGCATCATTGCCTCTATATAATCTGGTTACTCCTTTTTAGGAAGTTGCGCCTGCGGGTCGTAGGTTGCACCAATACGTGCGGCATTTTCCTCTACTGTAAGCGGCATACCTACTGCTGACCTGCGTTTGTTTACATGTTCCGGCTCTTCAATAGGCCAGATAGTCATAGTGCCGTCTCCGCTGGACATATTGCTGGCCTGCGTGCCATAGATTTGCTTTTTGCCCTGCCACATCAACATGCGGTCTTCCATCATGGCGGCGTGTACTTTGCTGGCCTCACCTTCCTGGGCTCTTTGCTGCAAAAGCGGGAAATACTTTTCCATCGCGCTCAGGCTACTGTGCTGTACCACATAGAAAATACTGGAGGCAGCGTCTTCACCTACTTTGCTCTGAGGAAGCCAGCCATACTTGTCAATCAGGTTGAAAACGATAATCTGGTTGATGGAATCGATGCGCTGCATTTCGGGCATCAGCGCCATTTGCTCTTCCTGCGACGTGGATTCCGATAGTTTTTCACGGATACCCTGATCTGTTTCCAATACCTCTTTTAATACTAACTGAAGGGAGTCGTAAAGTATGGCAGGTGAGGTTGCAACCTGAGCGGTAGCTGTTTCCTGCTGACCTGATTGGCAACTGGCAAATGCGAGCAGTGCTAAGAAGGGAAGGTAGAGATATTTCATAGCTGGGGTTTAAGTCTTAGTGCAGATAAGCCGCTACTTCATTTTCCTGAAGCACCACATCCACCCGCTCCCGGAGGGTAGTGGCCAGGGAATAGCCCGTATAGGTGGCAGCTACCGGAAACAAGGTATGGTGGCGGTTGACCAGCGTGGCAATCTCAACTTTCTTTGGGTTTTGCGGCAGCAGAGCATTTAAGGTATAGGCTAGCGTTTTGCCTGTGTTCAGCACATCATCCACTATAATGACCACGGCATTTTCGAGGGCGGCATTTTCGGGTGTGATAGCGACCGGCGATTGCAGTGGGGCGGTTTTGTCCAAAGTAACTTGCAGAAGCGTCACTTTAATAGGCGAAATAGCCTCCAGTTCGGCGGCCAGCATGCCGGCCAGGGTATAGCCATTGCGGTGTATACCTGCCAGCACAAGTGACTGTTCCTCAAAGTTCTGCTCGTATACCTCATAGGCCATGCGGGTAATCTTTTGCTGTATCTGGCCCTGGTCGAGTATCTGGTTTTGCTGTGGGTGTGTCATGAAGGTATGGGTGTAAGGTATAGCGCTGTGCCTGAGACAAATTTAAATAATTATCGATAGTTACAGCATACTACCATGAATGATAAAATAATTTGGTTAGTAGCGTTTTAAATTCGAAAATACTTATTAAATTTGCAGTCCGATTCAGAAATTAAGGTTAATAAACGTTTATAATAATGAAAAAAGGCATTCACCCAGAATACAGAGATGTGGTATTTCAGGATATGACGAGTGATTTCAAATTCATCACACGTTCTACGATGAACTCTGACGAGAAAATCACCATGGAGGACGGCAAAGAATATCCAGTGATCAAAGTGGAAGTTTCTTCTGCATCACACCCTTTCTACACTGGTAAAAACATCTTTGTGGATACTGCGGGTCGTGTGGAGCGTTTCAACTCACGTTACAAGAAAAAATAAGCAGGCATATCCCCTGGTTAAAACGTTTCGAAAAAGTCTTCCTGAGAAATCGGGAAGACTTTTTTATTTTTAGCTCGCGACGAGCCAACTGGCCCGGTTTCTGTTATAGCAAAAAGCATATATAAACGCTTACTATATTTCTGAACTATGAAATTAAGAGCCATTTACCTGCCTTTTGCCTTCCTGTCATTTTTTGCCTTCACATCCTGCGACAAATCCGAAGAAGTTATGCCTGAGTCGGAGCCCGTTGATAAAACAGTGGTATTCCAGGTGTTTGGAAACCAGGATTTTTCTTACAGTCGGTATGGCGAGGAAGAGATAAATATTAAGCTCTTGATTACCCGAACGAATAAAGATGTAGCAGATGCGATTGAAACGGTGGTTTTTGACAGCACCTTTACCATGGCTCTGAAAGATATACCTGTGCGGGCAAATAGAATGTACATCCGGAAAACAGTGCCCGCTGTGCTGGATGCTAAAGAAAGCGTGTTTATCGGAGCGGGTTATACCTACAGGCAGAACTCTTTTGGCAAGAACCAGACCTTTCCGGCCGAGCAGCAGGAAAAGACGGTAGAGCTGACAGTCTATTAGTGAAAAGATTATACCTAATTAACCAAGTCTTCCTGAACTATTTCAGGAAGACTTTTCTATTTTTGTAGCTATGAATATCATTCTCTTCGATGATCCTGTTATCCGGCAGTCGCTGTTGCCGTTGACTTTTACAAGGCCAGTGGCCGAGATTCGCGTTGGCATCATGACCATCGCCGAGAAATGGCAGACCTATGCGGGCGCTACTATCTCATACCTGACGCAGCCATACCTGCAACACAAGTTTCCGGCGATTTACGAAACGCATAATGTTTTTGTGAACGGTGCTGTGTGCCCGGATGAAGAACTGGTCGAGCAGGTGAAAAGCCTGAAGGTAGGAGAGGGGCTGTACTGCGAAGGCCTGTTGGTTGCGCTCAACGCCGATAACCTGGATCTGCACGATGCGGCAGACCTGGTTATGCATTCTTCTTCTAAAAAGATAGAGTGTTTGCCTAAGAACATCATTCGGGAGGTATGGGAGATATTTGTGCAGAACGGCAACCAGATCCGGAGTGATTTTAAAATCCTGACAGCAGGACGCGAGAGCCAACCCATCGGTGATAAATACACGATGGTATATGGCGAAGAGAATATCTTCATTGAAGAGGGCGCCAAGATACGGGCAGCCATCCTGAATGCTGAAAACGGTCCGATTTACATCGGAAAGGACGCCCAGATACACGAAGGTGCTGTGGTGAAAGGTCCGTTTGCTATTTGTGAAGGCAGTAACGTGAACGTGGGCGGTAAAATGCGCGGCGACGTGACTATTGGTCCTTTCTCCAAAGTGGGTGGTGAAGTAGCGGCTTCGGTTATCTTTGGCTATACCAACAAAGGCCATGAAGGCTACCTCGGCAACTCGGTGCTGGGCGAATGGTGCAACCTGGGAGCTGATACCAACACCTCGAACCTGAAGAACAACTACGCCGAGGTGAAGATCTGGAGCTATGCCAAAGGCGGCTTCAAGAACACCGGGCAGCAGTTTTGCGGCCTGATCATGGGTGACCACAGTAAGTGTGGCATCAACACCATGTTCAATACAGGCACGGTGGTAGGCGTGAGTGCCAACATATTTGGGTCAGGCTATCCACGCAACTTCATCCCTTCCTTTGCCTGGGGAGGTGCGGCTGGCTTCGAGACCTTCCAACTCCGCAAAGCCAATGAAGTAGCCGAAAAAGTAATGGAACGCCGCAACCTGGCCTACGACAAAATAGAGCAGGATATCATGGCGGACATATTCGAACAAACCCGCGAATATCGGGTGTGGGATAGGAAGGCCTAATGGCTGAATCTTTATATAGCTCTCTTGCCCCATGGGTTCTGAGGATTAAGAAAGATTTTCAGGACTGATAATGTTGAAGGAGTATGGTAGAAAAGTTGATTGTTAATTACTGATTGTTGTCATTGCACAATGACTAATTTCTGATTGAGAAGGTATAGCCGATGCACGATTGGACAGGTTACGACCTTTCCCTGCGGATAATACCTCCAAACTTCCCAACTTTTTTAACTCAAGTAACTCCTAAACGCTCAAACACTATAACTCCCAAACTCAAGTGCATTTCTCTCAAATAAAAGGACATCAGGAAACGAAAACCTTACTGGTTAACTCGGTGCGACAGAACCATGTGGCGCATGCGCAGCTGTTTCTGGGGCAGGAGGGGAGTGCCAATCTGGCGTTGGCGCTTGCTTATGCCACCTATATCAATTGCGAGGACCGGCAACCCGATGATTCATGTGGAACGTGCAACAGTTGCGTGAAAATGAACAAACTGGTGCATCCGGATTTTAACTTTGTGATGCCGGTGACGAGCACCAAGTCTATTACGAAAGATGTGCTGAGCCAGAAGTTCCTGACGGAGTGGCGCGAGTTTGTGCTGGCCAATCCGTATCAGGGGCTGAACGAGTGGATGCAGCACATCGGTGCCGAGAACAAGCAGGGCAACATCTCCAAAGAGGAAAGCCGCCAGTTGGTGAAATTGGTGTCGCTGAAAGCCTTTGAAGGCGATTACAAGATCGTGCTGATCTGGTTGCCGGAATTGATGCACCCTTTCGCTGCCAATGCCCTGCTCAAACTATTGGAGGAACCACCCGCCAAAACACTTTTCCTGCTGGTGTCGCAATCAGCTGAGAAACTGCTGGCAACCATTACTTCACGTACCCAGATCGTGCAGGTACGGGCGTTCACCGAAGCCGAAGTAGTGAGCTACTTACAGGAAAAGCATGGCGTTGACGATACAGCCGCTTACCAAATCGCACAACTCTCGGAGGGGAACCTGAATGCCGCGACCAAACTCACCAGCGAGGTCAGCAGCGACTACTTTTCATTCTTTACCGACTGGATGCGCAATTGCTACAGCTACAAATTCGACAAGGTAGTAGACAGCAGCGAGGAGTTTCAGAAGCTGGGACGGGAGAACCAGAAGAACTTCTTGCTGTACGCCCTCAATTTATTCCGCAAGGTCATGCTCTACGGTGTTGACGAGTCGCTGATTGCCTACTTGCCCCCAAACGAGCTCGATTTCGTACAGAAATTCTCGAAGCTGATCACAGAAAACAATGCCGATAAACTAGCGCAGGAACTGAACGAGGCACACTATCACATAGAGCGCAACGCCAACCCCAAAATGGTGTTCGTGGACAGCTCTATCCAGATTGCCCAGTACCTGCGCAATGCTAATTAAGAAGATATCATGGAAAATAATACAGCAGTCAAAACCATTAACATCGGAACACGCGGCAGCAAGCTGGCTCTTTGGCAGGCCCACGCCGTGGCTGATAAGCTACAGGCCGCCGGCCTTGATACCGAGATTGTGATCATCAGCACAAAAGGCGACCAGATACTTGACCGTTCCCTCGACAAGATAGGTTCAAAGGGCGTGTTTACCGAAGAGCTGGAGGTAGGCCTACGCGACGGCAGCATCGATATTGCGGTGCACAGCGCCAAAGACGTGCAGTCGTCTATACCTGACGATTTGGAGTTGGTAGCTTTTATGGAGCGCGAGCAGGTGAACGATGTGATTCTGTCCTTCAACCCCGACTTTAAACTGGAGCGCGACAGCAAGGTGATGATCGGTACTTCGTCGACACGCCGCAGGGCTTTGCTCAGGAAGTACTATCCGAACGTGACCACCGCTGAGTCACGCGGCAACCTGCAGACCCGCCTGCAGAAACTCAAGGACGGACAGTTTGATGCGCTCATGCTGGCCTATGCCGGTGTGTTCCGGATGGGATACGACGACCTGATCGTGCATACCTTCCCGGAAGATGAGTTTATACCTGCTGCTGGTCAGGGAAGTGTTGCCGTAGAGTGTGCCCGTAACTTAGAGCCGGAACTGAAGCAGCAACTGAAAGATGCGCTTGATCACGCCGATACGCATGTATGTCTACTGGCAGAACGTGCTTTTCTGCGCACCATGGAGGGCGGTTGCAGTATACCTTCGTTTGCGCTGGCCACCTTGACTGCCGACGGGAACGTGAGTATTCAGGGCGGACTCGTAAGTCTGGATGGGCAACAGCATCTGTACGAAAAGTTTGAGGGCAGCCAAGAAGAGGCCGAGTCATTGGGTGTGAAACTGGCAGAAGTTATACTTTCCCAAGGTGGAGTTGACATCCTGAGAAGCATTCGCGAAAACAGGGATAACGCTTAAAAAAGCAAGTTTTTTAAAATTCTAATACTGAAGCCCTTTAGCGTTAAGCTTGAAGGGCTTCTCTGTTTTTAGGCATAACACAGTAATCAAGGGTGATTTTATAAGGAAAACTGTTTTGAGATGACCAAGAGGTATGCTTTGTACTTTAGCTGGTTGTTGTGTTGTTTTTGATCAATTAAGGGTATTTTAATATAAGGTTAATCAGGGCTTAATTTCTGTGCCTGACTTTTGTAGCGAAGTTGTATATACGTTAAAACAAAAGATAGATAACCTGTGAAGAGAGTGTTGATACCGACCAACTTGGAAATTACTTCCTTGAACCTGATTAAGTATGGTCTGCAAGTTTTTAAGGAAGAGGCCTGTGAAATTTTCCTCCTGAATATAATCCCCCTGCCAAACTCCATTCCGGAGTTGCTTTTACTGCCCCGTGACGAGGGACGCCTTGAAAATACGTCGACTGCCTTCAACAAAGCTGTAGAGCGCATGAAAAAAGCCTACCCTGTCGAGATCAGCTCACTCTCGGTCTTACACTGGTATGGCGACAGCAGCGCCAAATTCAACAGCTTTATCAAAGACAATAACATGGACTTGGTGTTGTGTCCGGTAGCCTTGCAGCCAGTGAGCAAAAAAACAGAGACACCCACGTTCCAGCAACTGGCTCAAAACGCCGCATGTCCCGTTCTTTACGTGCCCGACACCTCGGAGCAAAGCCGCCTGCGCAAAATCGCCTACGTAGTAGATTTGGACGAGAAGCGCTCACTACTCATGCACGACATGCTTCTGAAGCTAGCCAGCGCCAACGATTTTCAACTCACATTTCTAATCGTGTTTAAACCAGGTGCCGATCTAGATAAGCTGCGTTTTGTGCTCCAGCACATCTATGGCAACGAGAAACTTAAAAACTTGAACTGTTCAGTGCACTTTGTGCAGGAAAGCGATCCTTACGACGGTATTTCTAATTTCGTGGACGCGTACCAGGCCGATATGCTCGTGTATGGCAAGAAGAAGTCATTTTTCGGAAATCTGTTCACCAATGCCTGCATCGCACCAGATACGGCCAAAACCAAAAAGATACCTTTTCTCGCCATTTCCTAACAAGTGAATTGCTGCAGAAACGTGATGGTTTGTCAGTGAGGTACACCTTTTCTTTTAGAAACTATGCTATTAAAAAATAGAATCCCGCTGAAGTATGTCTTCGGGAAGATCAAGTATGAATTGATATTTGTAACCATGTACGCCACTTTTATCGGTGTTTGGGACAAGTATTACCATATGATTGACATTGCGATTCCGTTGAGCCTGCCTATGGTAATGGGAACGGTTATCTCGCTTCTGCTGGCTTTTAAGTCAAACCAGGCCTACGACCGTTGGTGGGAGGCGCGCATTGTATGGGGAGCCATCGTGAAC
Source organism: Pontibacter sp. LHS2 (assembly GCF_058932845.1). Taxonomy (NCBI): domain Bacteria; kingdom Pseudomonadati; phylum Bacteroidota; class Cytophagia; order Cytophagales; family Hymenobacteraceae; genus Pontibacter; species Pontibacter sp. LHS2. The sequence continues at coordinate 591,440 of NZ_JBZYWG010000003.1, read as the reverse complement.
GATTCTCGTTCACTTATTCGTCAGATGCTGTGCTTTATAAGCGACCCTTACGATTCGGAACACGTCAAGGCTTTTCAGGACAGGTTTACAAATCGGCAGATTGCCTGGTGCTACAGCCTGGGGCTCACGCTGCGCAACCAGAAGCCCTTTGATGCTATTAAGAAATACCTGACGGAAGAGGAGTTTGACTTTGTGCGCAAACACAACAATGTGAACAATGCCCTTTTACAGCTGCATGCACGTGATTTGCGCTACGCCATGGAGGAAGGGCTGATCAACCGGTATCAGCAGATCGAAATAGATGAAACGATCACCAAGCTTTGCGACTCCATGGGGAAATGCGAGCGGATTAAAAACACGGTTTTCCCAACAACCTACAGCCTCTACATCCATTTCTCACTTTTCTTTTTTATCCTGCTGCTTCCTTTCGGCTTGTTAGAAATACTGGGCGTGCTGCAGATTCCAATGGTCATAGCCATTGCCGCAGTCTTCTTTTTGATTGAGAAAATGGCTATTCACTTGCAAGACCCTTTTGAGAACAAGCCGACTGATACCCCTGTTACTACAATTGCCAAAACCATCGAGGTGAATCTGAAACAGATGCTCAATGAAACCATACCTTCGGACCGCGTACGGCAAGATGACTTTTATGTATTATAGGATGGGGTAAACAAGTAGGATACCTGGGGTATTTAACATGAACGGGCCGCCTGCGCAAAGCAAGCGGCCCGTTCATGTTAAAGGTATAAGTTATACCCACTGTCTATCCCTATGCTTCAGCCTTTAGATGCGCTGCTTCCACCGCCTCCGGCGTGAATGGTTGTTTCTGGTTGGAGCGGGCATAGGCCAGGAAAGCCTTCATCTCGTTTTTCACGACAGGAGCCAGTATGAACAGACCTACCAGGTTCGGGATGCTCATGGCAAACAGCATCGCATCAGAGAAGGCCACCACACTGTTGAGCTGGATCGGTGCACCCAGCACCACAAAGGCACAGAACAGCACCTTGAATGAGATATCAGCTGACCTGGTGTGGCCAAACAAGTAGGTCCAAGACTTCAGGCCATAGTAGGACCAGGTGATCATGGTAGAAAAAGCGAAAAGGATAACGGCAGCTGCCAGAATAAGCGGGAACCACTCAATAACAGTGGCGAAAGCCGAAGAGGTGAGCGCTATACCGTCGCCTGTGTCCTGGGTATAGGCACCGGTTACCACAATGACGAGGGCTGTCATGGTGCAGACAACTACTGTGTCAATGAAAGGCTCCAGTGAAGCAACAAAGCCTTCAGTTACCGGCATATTGGTTTTCACAGCGGAGTGGGCGATGGAGGCTGAGCCTATACCTGCCTCGTTCGAGAAAATACCACGACGCAAGCCCTGAATCATGACACCTACCACACCACCGCCTATGGCTGTCGTGGTGAAGGCGCCTTCAAAAATGGCTACAAAAGCCGCCGGGATTTGGGTGATGTTAACCACCAACACAATAATGGCGGCCAGGATGTAAATGCCGCACATAAGGGGCACTACTTTTTCCGTAACCTGGGCGATGCTCTTCATGCCGCCCAGAATAACGAGGCCTACCAATACTGCCATGATCAGTCCGAACATCCAGGCATTGCCACCTCCAAAGAAAGAAGCTTCGGCACCGCCCGTTACCGATATAAACTGTTGCGTCGCCTGATTGATCTGGAACATGTTACCCGCTCCCAAAGCTCCACCTATACACATAACTGCAAAGAAAGCCGCCAGAAATTTGCCCAGGCCTGTCATACCGCGTTCCTGCAGGCCTTTCTTCAGGTAATGCATCGGTCCGCCCGATACAGTGCCGTCAGCGTGCACATCGCGGTATTTCACTCCGAGCGTACACGACACAAACTTGGTGGACATACCAAAAATACCGGCCATGATCATCCAGAAAGTTGCGCCTGGCCCTCCAAGTGAGATAGCAATGGCTACACCTGCAATATTACCCAAACCTACTGTGCCCGATACGGCAGCTGTCAGTGCCTGGAAGTGGGAAACCTCCCCGGGGGCATCGGGCTGGTTGTACTTTCCGCGCACAATGTCCAGCGCATACTTAAAGCCTCTGATGTTGACAAAGCCCAGGTATACAGTAAAGAACAGAGCGCCTGCCAGCAGCCACACCAGTATAAGGGGGATACCTGTGCCAGCCACCTGTACTTCATAAAAGATGATATCAGATATAAGCTCTGCGGTAGGAGCTACGGCCGCTTCAATTTTTTCGTCGATGGTGGTAGGGGGCGCCTGTGCCAGTACACTGCCTGAACCAGCTAGGCCAAGAGAGGTGGGAAGTAGGATTCTTTTCATTAAATAAGGATAGGTAAGTTTAGTCAGCATGCATGAATATAACTTTATTTGACGGAAGTATAAAATTTGCCTTTAAATTGCTTCAGCGGGTACAGCATAAAGTTCTTATAATGCAAGCATTGTCCTGCGAGCGGAAGGCACTTCTTTGCATGGTGCTATACCTCTGGACTTTGTTTTGAAATAGAAGTATTCGGGTATGCAGGCAGAAAAAGAGCTCGAAGCGTGAAAAGGTGCTAAAAAGGCTTAAATTTGAAATCCAGACATCCATTTTAGACTATCAAACCTATACTTTAAACATGAATCTGCTTCGTAAGATTGCTGCATTTGTTGTAGTGCTGGCCTTATTGCCGATGGCCGTATTAGCTCAGAAAGCCCCGAAAGGCAAAGACCAACTGATAACGATCTCTACCCCGCATGGTGAGATGAAACTGTTGCTTTACAGTGACACACCGCTTCACAAAGAAAACTTCCTTAAGTTGGCCCGAGAGGGTTACTACGATGGCACCACGTTTCATCGTGTGATTGACGGTTTTATGATTCAGGGTGGTGACCCTAACACCAAAGACGATGATCCGCGCAACGACGGCATGGGCAATCCGGGCTATACAGTTCCTGCCGAGATCAAGCCGAAATACAAGCATGTGCGCGGTGCTCTCGCCGCTGCCCGTATGGGTGATCAGGTGAACCCCAGAAAAGAGTCGAGTGGTTCACAGTTTTACATCGTGGAAAACCACCAGGGCACACCACAGCTGGATGAAGCTTATACTGTGTTTGGGCAGGTAATCGACGGTCTGGATGTAATTGATAAGATAGCCGAACAACCGGTTGACGGCCGTAATCGCCCGCTTTCGGATGTGAAGATGACAATGAAAGTAGAGGACGTGAAAAAGAAGAAGATCGCCCGCAAGTACAACTATACCTACCCACAGGTAGACTAACTGCCTACAAACCCAAGAATATGAAAAAAATACTGATTACAGGATCTAACGGCCTGCTGGGCCAGAAACTGGCTGCTTTACTATTGCCCCGTACGGATGTAGAACTGCTGGCAACCAGCCGCGGTGAGAACAAACTGGCTGAGATCTTCCCGACTTTGGCCTTTGCTTCGATGGATGTGACCAACCCGCTAGAAGTGGAGCGGGTAGTAGCTGACTTTAAACCGACACACCTGATTCACACCGCTGCCATGACGAACGTGGACCAGTGCGAGTCTGACCGCGAAGGTGCTCTCAGGCTCAACCGTGACGCCGTGGCCTTTATCGTAGAAGCCTGCGAAAAGCACAACGTACACCTGGTCCACCTTTCCACCGACTTCATTTTCGATGGCGAGGACGGCCCTTATGATGAGGAAGCAGAGGGCAACCCGATCAGTTTTTATGGCGAAACGAAGCTGATGGCCGAAGAGATTGTGAAGAAGGCAACTTGCAAATGGGCGATACTCCGCACCGTGCTGGTGTATGGTGTGGTGCACGACTACGGCCGCACGAACATTGTGCTGTGGGTGCGTGACAGTCTCCGGTCCGGCAAAGTGATCAAAGTGGTGACTGACCAATTCCGTACGCCTACGCTGGCCGAGGATCTGGCGATGGGCTGCTGGTTAGCTGTAGAGCGCAACGCTGAAGGTATTTACAACATCTCAGGCAAGGAAATGTACACACCTTACGACATGGCCTTGCTCGTGGCTGACTACTTTGAGCTAGACAAATCACTGATCGATAAAGCAGATGGCAGCACCTTTTCTCAACCCGCCAAGCGTCCGCCACGCACTGGTTTTATCATCACAAAAGCAGAGCGAGAACTAGGGTACAAGCCGCACACATTTGAAGAGGGTATAGCCATGGTGGCAGAGCAAGCTGATATGTATTAAAAATATTGAATTTAATATGGTGCAATCAGAACCATTGTTTAAATTGTAAGCTTTAATTCCTGATTATTCTTGCCTTTACACTAAACAACTAATCTAAACTAACCAACTTTTACCCTTTTTATGAGTGCTAACAAAGAATCATGGGGCTCCCGGGTGGGTCTCATTCTGGCCATGGCCGGCAACGCGGTGGGTCTGGGAAACTTCCTCCGTTTCCCAGTGCAGGCGGTGCAGAACGGCGGTGGAGCTTTCATTATACCCTACCTGATCTGCTTTCTGGTAATGGGTATTCCGCTCCTCTGGATTGAATGGTCAATGGGCCGTTTCGGCGGTAAGTTCGGTCACCACTCCACACCGTTTATTGTGGACACCATGCACCGCAACCGCCTCTGGAAGTACATCGGGGTATTTGGCATCTGGACGAACATCGCGGTAGCCTCATACTACTGCTACCTGGAGTCCTGGACGCTCTCTTACGTGTTCCACTCCATCGGCGGTACCTTCGCAGGACTAGACCAGAATGGAGTATCTGCTTTCTTCAACGAGTATGTGAGCCTGGGAGAGTCTACTTTCGGTATACCTTACGAGCCGATCGTTTTCTTTGTGATCTGCTTGCTGCTTAACACCTGGATCCTTTCTCAAGGCCTTGCCAAAGGTGTGGAGCGTGTTGCCAAGATCGGTATGCCCTTGCTGATTCTATTTGGTGTTTTCCTGGCTTACAAAGGCTTCACCATCACGGCAGGTGAGAATGGCGCAATCAACGATAGCTCTGTAGGACTTAACTTCTTATGGACGCCGAACTTTGATGAACTGTGGTCGCCAAGCGTGTGGTTGGCAGCTGCCGGTCAGATCTTCTTTACCTTGTCGGTAGGTATGGGTACCATCCATTGCTATGCTTCTTATGTGCGCTCCAAAGACGACATCGCCCTTAACGCAATGTCAGCCGGTTGGATGAACGAGTTTGTGGAGGTAGTGCTGGGTGCTGCTATCCTGATTCCGATCTCAATCGGTTATCTGGGTGTTGACGGTGTTACAGAGTTGGTGAACAGCCAGGGTGGTCTTGGGCTTGGTTTCAGAACGCTGCCATACCTGTTCTACCAGTGGGGCGATGTGCTGGGCGCAGTAGCTGGTGTCATGTGGTTCGGCCTTCTGTTCTTTGCTGGTATTACTTCCTCGCTTGCCATGGGTACACCTTGGATCGGTTTCCTGCAGGATGAGTTTAACTGGAGACGCAAGCCTGCGGCCTGGTCGTTTGGCCTGATCGTGTTGCTGCTGGGTATGCCAACGGTGCTGTTCTTTAAATATGGCGTATTCGACGAATACGACTATTGGGCAGGCACTGTATCGCTGGTAGTATTCGCTTTGTTTGAATCTATTCTGTTTGCGTGGGTGTTTGGTATGAACAAGGGCTGGCGGGAGATTACCTCCGGTGCCGACATTCAAGTGCCGAACTTCTATAAATACATCATTAAGTTTGTAACGCCTCTGTTGCTGCTTTGGGTGTTTATCGGGTCGCTTATTACGCCAAAAGGTGGTGACTGGGCCGGGGCCTTAGCTAATGGCTGGGAACTGGACGATAGTTCGATCATCAATAAGATCAAGAACACCAGCCTGAAGCGTCAATTGGCCGAGGCAACTGATCCGGAAGTGATTCAACAATTGCAGGATACACTGTTCTTTGTAAATGCGTCACGTACGCTGCTAGTGGCTGTATTCCTGAGCATCGCGCTGTTGGTTTACATTGCTTACAAAAAAAGAGTTAGAGAAGGAAGAATTTAGGAAACTATGAATACATCTGCACTTGTTGTCATGCTCAGTACCATATTGCTGGTAACTGGCTTAACGTTATACTTCTTTTACCGGGTGTTGAGTGCACCCCCAAAACCGGAACCGGATTCTTATCTCGACAACGATGACGAGATAGAGCGGCAGGCTCCGCGGGCATAAATTAGGAATGAGAAAAATAAAGTACTGGATTCGACGCAACTTTGGCTTTTCGCAAGGTGAGGTAAACGGGTTTCTGGTACTGATAGGGGCAATGGTGCTGCTAACGGCAGCACCATTGCTATTTAAGTGGGTTACAAAGCCCGAAACCAGCACTTCTGAAAGTAGCCTATCCGACACACAGATGCTTGACAGTCTGGTAGCGCAACTCGAGTACAAGCAACCGGCAATGAAGGGTGGGAGGGAAATCTACCAAGTGCCAGTGGCGCTGCAGCCTTTTAATCCCAATCACTTAAATGAGGAGCAGTGGCAGGAGCTGGGTATGCCGAAGTACATGGCGAAACGCATCCTCAACTTCCGCAACAAAGTAGGCGACTTCACTTACAAGGCACAGCTCGGTACCATTTACGGCCTGCCCGATTCGGTTTTCCAAAAGCTATACCCTTACATTCAACTTCCCGAAACCAAGCCTGATAGGTATAGCCTCAATCAAGGTATGGCCGGCAGTCCACGGACGGCGCCAAATCCAAATTGGGCCAGCAACCCAAGTCCTCGCGAGGGGTTTATCCTGGCGCCTTTCAACATCAATACCGCTGATACCACAGCTTTGAAGCAGATCAGAGGAATTGGCAGCAAACTATCAGCAAGGATCGTGAAGTATAGAGATGGCTTGGGAGGTTTCCACAGCATGGCGCAGGTACAGGAGGTATACGGACTGCCTCCAACAGCAGTAGACAGTCTACAGAAATACACCTTTGTGCCGAAGGCCAACACCCTGCAGCAGTTGTCGCTCAATCAGGTTAGTGCGGACCAACTGAAAGCACATCCTTATATCAGCTCCAACGTGGCCCGGGCAATTGTGGCTTACCGGGAACAGCACGGTGCATTCAGGCAAGTGGAAGATATTAGGCAGATCAAGATCGTGACGCAGGAACTGTTTGAAAAAGTAAGTCCATACCTGGTGCTGTAGGTATAGCGTAGGTCAGTCTTTAAAATTCTCCAACATCCGCTCCGCCTTTTCCAGCGCCTGTCTTTCGCTCTTGAAAGACAACAGTTCTTTGGCTGCCTGCAGGTCTACCCAGCGGGCTTCGTTCACTTCCCAGTCGTGTTGACCGATGTTGCCTGACTGGTAAACGAGCAGGAAGAAGTGCACAAACTTGTGAAATCGAACCCGCTGCCCAGCTTTGTTTCCCACATACCAGTACTCAATCGTATCGATTTTCTCAACCAGGGTAGCTATTACGTCCGTTTCCTCCTGCACCTCACGCACAGCAGTTGCCTCGGGTGTTTCGCCGGGGTCTACGATGCCTTTGGGTAACTGCCAGCGGGCGGGCTTTCCGACAGAGATCAGTGCCACCTCTATACCTGAAGCGCCGTGCTGAAAGACAACACCGCCCGAAGAAACCTGCTCCAAAGTAGGTATTGCGGGTTTAGCAGATGTGTCTTTCCTGGGCGTTTCAGACATATTGGCAAGCTATCAGGATGATGGTTTCTGACCGGCTACAGGCTCTTCAGCAGGAGCGGGCATCTTCTTTTGTTGCTCATTCAGCCAGAGCAGGCCGGGGTTGTAGGCCATGTCGTGCACACCCACAAACAGCATCAGCCGAACATTAGCTGATTCCCGCACAAACACAATATTCGGATCTTTGGCGCCAAAGTATTTGTCACGGTTTGTCGCGCCTTTCATCCCTTCCGGAAGCTCCTGCTTTTCGAGTATGTAGTCGATCTCTTTCTGTGAAATGGTGTCCTCTGGGTTAGCCAGTATGTTGAATGCTCTGATAGAATGATCAGGTGGTACCAGAACATCTACCGTGCCATGCGCCAGAAAAATCGGGACGTCTTTGGCATTATGGATGTAGGTGCTTGGGCTTCGGCGCAGGCATTCTTCGGCAGCTGGCGTGCCAGGTATAGGTGGTCCGCCGCAAGCTATTTCCACATGTCGATTGTAGTCGCGGTGCGGGTAGTTCTGGCTAAAGGCATACCAGTCCACGAGGTCGAACACGGGTACCCAGGCCACAACACCTGCCCAGATCTCAGGGTGTCGGCCGGCTGCCACCAAAGCTGTCATGGCGCCGCCCGATGAACCCAGGATATAAATGCGCGACTCGTCTATTTCAGCGTTTGCTTTGGCGTAGTTAACTGCATCTACCAGGTCCTGAATGGCCAGGTCGGAGGCCATCGCTTCCGGTTTGTTGAACTTGCCACGGTAGTTAGGGTGGATAAAAGCCCAGTCGTACTCTTTGGACCAAAGTGCAAAGGGAATGCTGACTTCCTGCAGGTACTCGCTGCTCCAGCTGTGCAGCATCACCAGCAATGGTCGCGGCCCGGTCGTGTTGGAGGAATAAAACAGAGCAGGCTGTTCATTGCCATCAAGCGTAGACTTGATTTTGACTTCCTTTATTTCGGGCACCTGTTCTTTCCATTTTTGAATGCTCTCATCCGCAAACTTCGAAGGGTATTGCTTAGATGTCGTATACTCATCCATGCGAGTTACTGCCTTCTCCTGGCGCTCTTTGCGGCAGGCGGACAGTAGTGAGATGGCCAGCCCAAGAAAGAAGAGCAGATGAATTGATTTTTTCATAGTAATTGTCGGTGCAAATCGGCTGCAAGCTACAGCATGTGCGTGATACTACAACTGCTGTGCGGCTCAAATGTTGTTAAGAAAACGGCTCACAAAATAGCTTAGCAGGAAATTTTTATTCCATACGGTTAAATAAGCCCCAGAGGTTAGATGGCTGATTTGACTGATGAAATTAATAGAACATCGAGTCCAGCCAACTTATCTCTGTAATTGAGCTTTAGCATTGAAAGGCATCAGGAAAGCGTAAAAAATGAAGCTGACAAGTGCAAATTCCTGAATTTCCCACTTTTTGCCATCGCCAATCAGCAGTAAGCTGAGAAAAACTAAGGTATACAGCAGCGATTGCAGCGGAGTTGGCAGCGGAAATCTGAACTTGTCTATCAGCAGCCTGAACCAACGTTTGCGCAGGTATAGCAGCGGGAATGCCAGAAAGTAAACGAACACACCTACGTACATCAGCTTTCCGAAGACAAGCTTGTTCAGATTCACACCAAAAAGGTGGATGTTGTGGAGAGTAGCCTCGCCCTGCGGATTTATTTTCTCCAGCTTATCGGGCACTTCAAACCCCAAGAGCCGCTGTCCCCAGGAGATCTCCTCCCCAAAGCCAAAGAAAAACACCACGGCTGCCACATAATAAAAAGCCATCGACCACCTGTCATCCAGTTTGGGTGCTTTATAGAAGCAGTAAAGCGAGGTGGCCAGCAAAAAGAAAGAGGTAAAATACTCGATATAGCCGTCCTCGGTGGTATAGCTGTAAAAGAGGCTCCTGTCCTGAAAATAGAACACGATTCCGATCAAAGCATGAAACAGGGCAAGGGTATAGAGAAGACTGCTCAACAGGGTGGTCTTAGGAAAGGCAACAGGTCTTAAGCTTACTTCAGAGGAAGGAAGAAACAGGTGGAGCGATCTGAATTTTCTGATCGGATTCATCAGTAAAGGTGTGCACAGCGGCATAAGCCCGTCTGATGCTGCACGTTATTAAGAAACAGTGTCTTATGATTATTTTTACGACATCCCGACCAGAATGATGGTCAACTTCCCGTTTCCAAGTACACTAAATTCATGCTAACTTGCCGTAATGCTGCCGACTTGCCGTATAGCTACAGACTATTCTGCAATTCCATCCGTTTTCGGAGCAATACACTGTATGAAATCCATCCTCAAAAGCTATCGCCATCGTCTGCTCAACCTGAGCGCCGGGAACAGGGCCCTGTTGCTGCTGCGGCTTTCGCGTGAGCTACATCTGGATGTAAACGAGCTGGATTTCATCAACAACAAGCCTGCTTTCAATATTCTGGAGAAGGTGATTAGTGGAAAAGCTGCCTTTCTGGCGCCTTTTGCTGATAGTCGGTATGCTCCAGTGACGCCAGTGAGCCAGCGACTGCGCTACATCCACCGCAAGGCTGACCTGATCGAAGAGGAGCGAGGAAGCCGGGAGCTATACCTGGGCTGGCCTTTTGTGCACGGCAAGTTTGCCGATGGCCCCACCGTGCGCTGTCCGCTGCTGTTTTTTCCGGTGCAGTTGCAGTTAAACAGCAAGCAGGAATGGGAGCTTATACCTGACCCCTCGCAACCGGCGCAGTTCAACCAGAGTTTTGTGCTGGCTTATGCGCACTATATGGGCACTCCGCTGGCCGAGCCCTTGCTGGAGCTTGACCTGGGTACACTGCCCACACACCCCCTGGAGTTTCGCACGCAGGTATACGAGCTATTGAAAGAGAACCAGCTGACCGTGCACGCAGGCCGTGAATTCTTCACCGATAAGCTTAAGCCATACCATGATTTCCGGAAGGCCGACTACGAAGCTGATCTGAAACCCGGTCAGCTATACCTGGAGCAGGAAGCAGTGCTGGGCCTATATCCGCAGGCGGCTTCTTATCTGCTAAGCGACTACGATGAGCTGCTGCAGCGCAATGGATTGCAGGAGATGGAAGACCTGTTTGCGACACCTGATACAGGTATAAACCAGGCAGTCACACAGGCACAGCATACCTTTACAGCCTTCGCCATGGACGCTTCGCAGGAAGCAGCTTTGCAACAGGTTAAAAAGGGCCATTCGCTGGTAGTGCAGGGCCCTCCGGGAACGGGCAAGTCACAGCTCATCTGTAACCTGGTGTCGGACTTCACGGCTCGGGGAAAACGGGTGCTGGTAGTCAGCCAGAAACGCGCTGCCCTGGATGTGGTGCACCAACGATTATCGTCCGCCGGTCTGGGGCCATTTGCTGCTTTAGTGCATGATATTAACGCCGATCGCAAAAGTATCTACCAGCAATTGCTCCTGCAGATAGACCTGCTGGAAGAATACAAAAAGCAAAATCACGCCCTCAACAGCATTTACACGGACCGTACTTTCCTGGAAGTAAGCCGTGGCATCAACCAATGTCTGCAAAAACTGGAGAGTTTCAGAGCCGCTTTGTTTGACAGCAGTCGTTGTGGCTGGTCACCCAAAGAGCTATACCTGCGCAGCAGCCTGCAACAGCCGCACGTGCGACTATCGGAGGTATTCAAGCAGTTCACAGCGGATAGGGTAAATGATTTTTTGCCTCGGTTGCGGGCTTGTTTGCAGCAAGGAATTGTGCTGGAGCAAAACGATTTTGCCTGGAAAGAACGCCATAGCATGCAGGGTTTCGGATGGCCGCAACAGCAGGAACTGGAGCGTACCATCGAAGCCATACCTGAGCAGTATGGTTCACTACGGCAAGGTATAAGCCAGTTGAGCGGTTCTGACTTTGAGCTGAGCAGTCTGGAGCGCTACCGCACCGCTTACGATGAGTTGGAGGAGCTACAGCACATGCTCGAGCGGGAAGGAGTGGCTGAGCTGCTACAACCCTTGCTGCGAAAAGAGGCCAAAGCATCAGAACTGAAGAACATGGTGCGGCAGCTCAAAGGGCTATACCTGGTGTGCCCTGCGCCGGATGCGGCTATACCTGTCGAGCAACTAACGTTAGTGAAATCTGCTATCATGGCTTTTGAGGCGCAGCAAAAAGATTTCCTGAAAGGTATAAGCTGGTTTTTCTCACAGGACAAGAAAGTCCTGCAACAGGCGCTGGCCAAGTATAAACTCGAACTGACCCCGAAGGGAGTAGGCGAATTGCAACGGCGCATCGAGTTGCGGGAGCAGGCACAGGGCCTGATCAAAGCCATCAATAAGAGCATACGCTATACCTTGCGCCTGGAAGACAACCCGACACCGATGCTACAGAAGCTGGAGGTTGTGGAGCAGGCTTTGGAAACGTATAAGCTTCTGAAGCAACTCCACCGGGAGCGAATACTGCACGACAGGATGTGGCAGGAAACCAATCTTTCTGGTCACTTACAAGCCTTGGCACAGGCCCTGCAGGTGTTTGAGCAGCGCTATGGCGAGTGGGAGCAATGGCTCCCTAAAGCACAGATCGTAAAACTAGCGGAAGAGAGCGGCTACAGCACGAGAATGCTCGAAAGCCTGCGGCAGTATTTTGAGCAGATGGTGGCTTATGACGAATTGCGCAGCACACTTACGATTGCCGAGCAGGAAGTCTGTCGCCAGGTACTGCAGGAAGGTATAGCCACTGCCCAGGCAGGAGAGGCACTGTTTCTGAATAGCCTATACCTGTCCTGGCTGTACGAGCTCGAATCCCTTTGGCCTGAACTGCGCATGCCCGACAGTGGCGAACTTGACCGTATAGAAAGCGAACTGCAAACTCTACTGCAGCAAAAGCAGGAACTGAGCCAGGAAATTGTGCTGTCCCGACTGCGCGAGCAGACCTATCAGCACATGGAGTATAACCGCCTGGGTAATGCCGTGACGTACCGCCGCTTGCACGCGCAGGTCAGCAAGAAGCGTAGCTTATATCCCATCCGGAAGCTCTTCAGCCTTTTCAGCGAAGAAATCCTGAATCTGGCACCTTGCTGGTTGGCATCCCCGGAAACAGTGTCGGCGGTGTTCCCGCTGGAGCGTTGTTTTGATCTGGTGATCTTTGATGAGGCTAGCCAATGTTTCGCCGAAACAGGTATACCGGCTATGCTGCGCGGTCAGCAGGTCGTGGTGGCTGGTGATGAGCAGCAGTTACGACCTTCGGATCTATACCGCGCACGCTGGAGCGGAAACGGTGATGAAGAGCCAGAGGAGTTGTCGGCTGAATCGCTGCTACAACTCTGTGGGCTATACCTGCCGCAGACCATGCTCACGCAGCACTACCGCAGCCGCTTCCCAGAGCTGATCGACTTCTCAAACCGCCGCTTCTACCGTAACCGCCTTGAGCTTATACCTGAATTGCAGGACGTGAATGCCCGTCAGCCTGCCATTCAATTTGTAAAAGTGCAAGGCCTGTGGCAGCAAAACAGTAACCAGCCCGAAGCCGAGAAAGTAGTGGAGCAGGTACTGCAACTTTTGCAAAGCGGGGTAGAAGACGTAGGTGTGATCACGTTCAATTACAACCAGCAAATGCTGGTTCAGGACCTGCTGGAAGAAAAAGCCCAACTGCAAGGTATAGCGTTGCCGGCAACCGTAACGGTCAAGAACATCGAGAACATGCAGGGAGACGAAAAGGAGGTGGTGATCTTATCGGTAGGCTATGCTCCGGATGCGAAAGGCAGAATGGTGATGCAGTTCGGCAGTCTGAATCAGGCAGGTGGTGAAAACCGCTTGAATGTCGCGATCACTCGTGCCAGGCAGCTAGTCATGGTCGTAAGTAGTATTCGCAGTGAACAGTTACTGGTGGATAATGCGCAGCATACAGGCCCTAAACTGCTGCGCGATTACCTGCATTACGCTCAGCAGGTAAGCCGACGTTATTTCAAGTACGAGCCTCACACACGGCCTATGCCATTGCAGGTACCTATGCTGAAAGAGCAGCTGGCCCAAGCGGTGCCTGCCTTGCAACCTGCTGTGCCTTTTGCAGATCTGACTGTAGTGGAAGAAGGCAACTACAGCAGCGTCGTGCTTACGGACGATGATCTGTATTTCAACAACTTATCCGTGCGACATGCCCACGCCGACATTCCTCAGCTGCTCCACCAACGGCACTGGCCCTTTCAGCGGGTATACAGCCGGCAGCTCTGGGCCAACCGCGAAGCTCTGCTAAATAAGTTGAAGAGTTTGGGAGCTAGAAAAGTTAGGAGGTTAGAAAGTTGAGAAGTCAGAAAGACAGTGAAGCATTGAATTTGAATCGATAGTAAGATTAGCACTTTGTTCAATGCTACCAACTTAAAAATAATAGATATCTCTGTCATCTCGACAGAATGAAGAGATCTGAGTTATTTGGGGGTGTCTGTCATGTTTCAGGTTTCTCCCTTTGAGGAGAGTACCTATACCAGTTGAATTGACAAAACATACTTAAGTAAAAGTAATCGGATCCTGAACTGACCGAATCATAGCCAGGTCAGGAAGCTATTTACAATAATCCATTAAATTGTTGACAAGTCTAACCATTCAGTAAGCCCTTAAAGCGAGACACAATACCAAGCTCCAGACAAAGCAAATGCTGATCAAACTCTTCACCCTGTATGTATACCTGCAAGCAACTTTGTGTGGCTGCGGACCTGACAGGCGCAACAGCGACTTTGAACGGCTGCGAAAAGACTATAAGGTGAAGGTGCAACGCATAGCGTATCTGGAAGATCGTATCAGGGAAAGTTCTGGATTAGCGCGTGCCTCTGAAAGCACCTTTTGGACCCATCCTGACAGCAGCTTTCCGGCAGAGCTATACCTGTTTAACTTGAAAGGGGAACTGCTGCGCACAGTACCCCTACCGTTACCCAACCGTGACTGGGAGGATCTGGCGCAGGATGATAAAGGCAACCTTTACATTGGTGACTTTGGAAACAACGCCAATACCCGACGCGACTTACGGGTGTTCAAAGTGCAGGAAGAAAGCATGAATGTGCAGGATACCCTGTACTTCAACTTTGCAGATCAGCAGGAATTTCCACCCTCTTTAGCTAACAGGCATTTTGATCTGGAGGCCTTTTTATACCGGGCTGATAGCCTTCACCTGTTTACAAAGAGCCGTGCCCGCAAAAGCATAACCCGCCGTTATGCCTTACCTACCGTGGCCGGCACTTATACCTTGGAGCCACAGGAAGAGCTGCGCCTCAGCTCAGCAATCACCGCCGCTGATAGCGCACCCAATGGAATAGATTTTGCCTTGCTCGGATATGGAAGGCTATACCTGTTTGAACCTGAAAACGAGCAAGTGCAGTTTACCGGTAAGCGCTACTGCCTTAGAGTCGGCCGCACTGGTCAGGCTGAAGGCGTGCTGTACCTGTCTCCCACAGAACTGCTTATCAGCAATGAAAGAGGTAAGTTATACCTGGTTAGCTTTGAGCCAAAACGATAACGCTTCAGGTATTACTTAACCAATTACGGACCTTATCAGTTTATAAGTATAGCTGCGTAGTGCCACGTAGAATGGCCTGTGCACGTATAGCTAACATACTTCATAAGCGATAAAACTATGCGACAAACGATATTGGTAACGGGCGCTACAGGTACAGTAGGCCGGGAGATTATAAAACAGCTTGCCATGCAGGATGTCAATGTGCGGGCGGGTGTGCATTCTGTCATCAAAGGTGAGAACCTGAAGCGGCTGCCGGGTGTGGAAATTGTGGAGATTGACTTCAGAAACCCCGAATCCCTGCATGCCGCATTTACCCACACCGACCGACTGATGCTGATCACGCCGCTTTCGGAAGACCAGCTGGAGATGGCGCGCAACTTACTAGAAGAGGCGAAGAAACAAGGAGTAAAGTACATTGTAAAACTCTCCGCTTTGGGAGCAGGAGCGGAGCCAGGTATACAGCTCGGGCGTTGGCATCGCGAAATGGAAAAGTATGTGGAAGCAAGTGGCATCCCTTACACCATTCTTCGGCCGGCTGGCTTCATGCAGAACCTGGTAAGCTACAGCTCAGATTCTATCAAGCACGATGGTAAGTTTTATATGCCGGTAGGCGATGGGAAGGTCAGCTACATCGATGCCCGTGATATAGCAGCGGTTGCAGTAGAAGTGCTGCTGTCTGATACGCATGAAGGAAAGGTCTACGACCTGACTGGACCGGAGGCGCTTTCCCACCACGAAATAGCGACTATGCTAGGGGAGGCTACAGGCAAGAAAGTAGACTTTGTGGACGTGCCTGAAGCAGCAGCCCGGGAAGCCATGCTAGCGCATCATACACCTGCTCCTATTGCAGATGCACTACTGGAATTATATGCATCCTACAAAGCGGAGAAGTCTGCCAAAGTCACAAACTCAGTGCAGGAATTGACAGGTCGCGCGCCTCATAGCTTTCGGCAATTTGCGCAGGATTATCAGGAGTGTTTTTAGAGCACCAGGTATAAAGAAAGCAAAATCAAGCTACAAAAAAGAGGGCCTTTCCTGATTCAGGAAAGGCCCTCTTGCTTTAAATTAATTCAGATTAGTCCAGGTCACGGTAACGGTCGCTTCTTCTTGTCTCGAAGCCGCTGCTGTCATCGTCGAAGCTGGAACGTCCGCGCTGCGAAGAACTCTGGTCACCCATGCCGCTGCGATAGTTTTCGCGGGAAGATGAACCTTGGTTGTCGCTGTAGTACGACGTGCCGCTGTCCATAGAACCGTAACGGCTCTGGTCGCCGCCTCGTCCGCCTTGGCCATAGCCACCTTCACGGTAACCGCTCTGGCCATAGCCGCTCATGCCGCCGCCTCTTGACGAACCGCCCATAGAACCATAGCCACTTCCGCTGGAAGAGCTACCGTATCCACCGCTTCTTTCAGAACCGCCGTATCCACCGCTCATACCTGAGCCTGAGCCGTAACCGCCTTGCGATGAAGAACCGTAACCGCCCTGGCCACCGCGGCTGCTCATTGAGCCGTAGTCACCTTGCGAAGATGAACCGTAGCCGCCTTGTGAACCTTGACGGGAAGATCCGCCATAGCTGCTTTGTGAGCCATAGTTATCATCATAAGAACGTCCGCCACGGTTGCGGTCCTGAGACGAACGGTACTCATCATTGTAAGAACCGCCACGTGAACCGTATCCGCCTTGCGAACCATAGCCACCCTGCATGGAGCTTTGAGAGTCATAGCCTCTCTGTGAGCCGTAGTCATCCTGGTCATACTCGCTCATGCCTCTGGATGAACCATAACCCATGGAACCGTAACGGTCGCGATCACCATGACCGCTGCCGCTCATACCGCCGCCTCTGGAAGAGCTACCGCTCATACCACTGCCGGACGAGCTGCCATAACCGCCGCCACTCATGCCGCTTCTTTCAGAGCCGCCGTAGCCACCGCTCATACCTGAGCCTGAGCCGTAACCGCCTTGCGATGAAGAACCGTAACCGCCCTGGCCACCGCGGCTGCTCATTGAGCCGTAGTCACCTTGCGAAGATGAGCTATAGCCACTGCTGTCGCCATAGCCACGCTGCATGCCACTACCTTGTGACCCGCGCTGGCCATAATCGCCCTGACCGTAACCTTGCTGGTAACTGCCCTGACTGCCATAGCCACCATGCATGTTAGTTCTGGATGATCCGGAACCTGTCATGCTGGAACCATAACCTTGCTGGCCGCTGTTGCCGCTGCCAAAGTTACCCTGCGAACCATAGTTGCCCTGCGAAGAGCCACCATAGCTGCTGCCCTGGTTACTGCTGCGATAACCACCGCCTTGCTCATAGCCACCACGACCGCTGTCATAGCTGCCGTAGCCACCTTGGTTAGAGCCGCTGCCCTGCATACCAAATGAGCCCTGTGAGCCGCCAAAGCTCTGGCCGCCTATATTATCACCTTCTCTGTCTTGCATACCACCCTGCATGCCACCACGAGAGGCACCGTAGTCCTGATCCTGGTAGCGGGTGCGATTGCCTTCCATGCCGCCCTGGTTGCCATAGTTAAAGCCACCTTGCGAGCCCTGATTAGACTGCGAAGAGCCGCCGTAATTACCTTGGCCTTGTGAGCTGTAACCGCTGCTGTCGCCGTAGCCACGCTGCATGCCACCGCCCTGCTGTGAAGAGCCGTAATCGCCTTGATAACCATAGCCGCTCTGGCCGCCGTAGTTGCTGTTCTGTGAACCATAGCCATAGCCACCTTGCGAGCCATAGCCCTGCTGACTTTCGCCATAGTTCTGGTTGCCCTGCTGTGAGCCGCTCATGCTGCCATAGTTCTGGTCACTGCTACCCATTAGTGAGCTGCCACTCTTAGATGAACTGCTGCCACCCATCGAGCTGCTGCCTGAGTCGCTGCTTTTGCCGCTCTTGGAAGATGAAGATTTTGCTGATTTTGAATCGGAAGACTTGGCAGTTGTTTTAGAGCCTGATTTGGCTTTTGTGCCTGATGAAGTCTTGCTTTCAGAAGAAGCTGACTTGCCGCTGCTCTTCGATGAAGGGCTAGAGCTGGACGATGAAGGGCTAGAGCTGGATGATGATGCGCTAGAGCCGATGCTTCCCTGATTTGATGACCCCATAGATGAGTCTCCCTGGTTTGAGCTACCAGATGACTGGCCGCTCGACATGCTCCCAGACTGGCTGGATGACTGATTTTTTTCGTTTTCTTTCATAGTTCTGATCTCCTCAGTTTATAGTTATAGATTAATTTGGAATAGTAAAGGCACGATAAAATGGCAAATCGCCACTGCCAGCACAAAGCGCCTGAACAGAAGCAATGCCATGTTCAATACACTTCAAAAGATGGTAATTAGACCTATTTTATTAGTGTAACTGAACGTTTTAGCTATACGGACCTTACGTAGGAGGGTTATTGACTTGGCACCGTGAAAAAGCTGCATTTCAGAAGCTTAAAGGACTGGCATGACTGGGTTGAGAGAGGATGAGAAACAGAGGCTATGTTTCTGATTCAGATAGGCTTATTATATTTTTATGAATTTGGTTATTTATAAGAACTAATTTTTTACCTTTGCTTCCATTATTAACAATTATTTATCATGCAAACAGGTAAAGTAAAATTCTACAACGTATCTAAGGGCTTCGGCTTCATCGTAGCTGACGATACAAACCAAGACATCTTCGTTCACCAGACAGGTCTTGTTCACGAAATCCGTGAAAACGATCGCGTTTCTTTCGAAGTGAAAGATGGCAAAAAAGGATTGAATGCAATTAACGTAGAGCGTATCTAAGTTAAAGATCATATAGCCCTTTAGGCAGGGCATTCATCTATTTTGACCCGCTCAGCTTGCTGAGCGGGTTTTTTATTTAACACCGTTTTCGGCCTCTTTTTCTTCGTTTCTTTCCTCGCCTTTTTCCAGTCCTTCCTGTATCAGTTCATTTGCCTCTTCATGGTCTTCAGCATCGGCTTTAGGAGGCTGCTGTTCTTCTTCAGTTATTGGCTCATAGTTCAACGTGATCAGGAAGGGGAAGTGATCAGACCCAAACTTGGGCAGTCGACGCATGTGCACCAACCGAAAAAGCGGATCATAGAACACATGATCCAGGGGGTAGCGGAAGAGCGGCACAAAGGCGTTGTACGTGTTGTAAAAACCGCGGCCAACCCGTGGGTCCAGCATGCCACTTATTTGCTTAAATAATTTTGTTGTGTTTGACCAGGCCACATCATTGAGGTCTCCGGCTACAATCGAAGGATGAGGTGATTCTTTTACATGTTTGGCAGCAATTAAAAGCTCAGCTTCACGGGGCTCCGTATTTTGCATAAGCCGGGGTGGCTGTGGGTGTACCGTGTAGAGGTCAAACAGCAAACCACTCGGTAATTCCACTACAGTGTAGAACGACGGAATATCGTCTTCCACCATAAAGCGGATCTCACTGTCAAGCAGCTTAAGCTTGCTGTAAAGCAGCATGCCATATGTATTCTCGAGCGGCTTTTTAATAGCATAAGGATAGCGCTTATCCAGTTCGGGTTGTAAGTGCTCATGCCATGCCTGGTTAGGCTCGTTGATCAGCACAATGTCCGGGTCAGTATTCAGGATAAGTTGCAGGAACTTCTCATACTTTTTGTTGGTCATCCGCACATTAGAGATCATCAGGCTGAAGGCATTGGCCGGTTTTTTTACTTCTGTGCGGAGCGCCTCTTTCGGAGCAATCGGGGTGAAAAAATACACGAAGCGCATTTCATTGATAATTGCCAAAGCCCACACTACAAGCATGACTATTTCACCGGTGCCCGTTGGCAGACCATACAGGGCCAGGTATGCGACTAACACACCCGTTAGCAGTAAGGCCACATGGAAGCGTGGAAAGTCAAGCACTCTGATCCACCATTGCGGGGATTTGATGAGCGGGAGGAAAGAAAATAGCGATAGAACGAATCCGGCTATTTGGAGGGTGAGCTTCATATGAGTGCAAGCAACTAGATATAGAACAGTAAGATATACTGCATACTTTCAACAGGAATTTTTTGTTGTAAGAGTCAGCTGTTTCTTGCCAGGGTGTAAAGCGTTCGCTATAAAGTATAGAGGGCAAACAGGTATAAAGCAAAAAGGGCCGAAGCTGAGGTATAGCTTCGGCCCTTTTTAAGGTCTGTTATTTACGCTATTGTGGTGACGCCTCTTCCACACGCACACCTACTGCCAGTATATTGGGAAGTGGGTCGCGGCGCATGTACTGCGTGAGCTGCAGGCGATAAGTGCCAACCTGTGGGAAGGCCACTTCTTTCAAAGCGAGCGACTGCAGATCATAAATATCGCTGGAGCCTTTACCTGCAGGTTTGCCTGTCTTGGCATCCATTAAATGCAGCTCGTGCAGAGACGATGATACCTGGCTGCTATCCGGCGCCGTGATGCGGTGCTGCAGGTACAGGTTATAATAGTCATAGGCCAGGGAGTAGCGCACATTGTAGTACACATTATACAGCTTCGTGGTATCCTCGATGGCAAACTCAAATACCGGCGCATTATCTACAGTCCAGTTTTTCTCGGGCAGCTCTATGTTCTGCTCATATACCCGCGATGGGTCGCAAGCTGTCAGAAGCAGGGTGGCTGCCACTGATAGCATCAGCATCATGTTACGCATCTGACGAAGGTGTTTTAGGTTGGTTCGGTTTTGGGCCACGGTTTGGTCTGCGTGACTTCTGTCGCCTCGGCTGCTGCGGTGCGCCATCTCCCTGCGGTTGCTGGGTGTCAGGTTTACCTTCACCACGCGGCTGTCGGGGCGCTCCACCTTCTCGTGCGGGCCTTGGCTCACGTGGCTGCCTGTCTTCTCCTCTTGGCTGTTTGTCCTCCCTGTTTTCACGTCCTTCCCGGTTGCCACGGTTGCGCGGTGGGCGCTGCTTTTTAGGGCGCTGACCCTGCTCAGATGGTGGCGTATCCGTGCCGGTTGCAGGTGCTACTGCTTTGGCCTGGTTTTGCTGATCAGCATCCTTCGTTTCACGTGGACCTCTGTCACGGCCTCGGTTCTCACGCGGACCTCTGCCGTCACGAGGTCCTTTGTCCTCACGTGGTGGGCGGTTTTCTCTGGTTTCGCGTGCTTCCCCTTGATTACGTACCTGCTGACCTTGCTTGACCTCTGCACCCTCAGTAGCAGACTTCTTCTTCTTTTTCTTCTTTTTCTTGTTCTTGAACTTATCGTCAAGGCGTTCCAGGCTGCCTTCTACCTGCGCTACAAATTCATTCTGCTTCGGCTCGTTTACCGGCTCCTCTACCAGCATTTCAGGTACAACACCCTGGCTATTCATTTTGAGGATTTCATGCACACGCTCTACCGGCACCGGGTACCAGTTGTTGTCACCTCTGTAGCCGAACCACATCATCTTTTTGAAGATGTCTGTCTTTTGCAGCATGGCATCGCCCTGCTTGGTTTGCAGTGGACGCGATACGGTAGGTATATCCTTGAGCGCCTCCATGTAGGTTTCCAGCTCGTAATTGAGGCAGCACTTCAGGCGACCGCACTGGCCGGACAGCTTGCTTGGATTAAGCGACAGGTTTTGGTAACGCGCGGCTGTAGTGGACACACTCTTAAAATCAGTGAGCCAGGTAGAGCAACACAGTTCGCGTCCGCAGGAACCGATGCCGCCCAAGCGGCCGGCCTCATGGCGCAGACTGATCTGGCGCATCTCGATGCGGACCTTAAACTCCTCGGCCAGCTTCTTGATCAGATCACGGAAGTCAACGCGATCGTCGGCAGAGTAGTAGAACGTGGCTTTAGAGCGGTCTGCCTGAAACTCCACATCCGAGAGTTTCATTTTAAGGCCAGTCTGCTGGATGATCTCGCGTGAGCGGTACATCGTGGTCGCTTCCTGCTCCTGCACCTCGTGCAGTTTCTCCATGTCGCGCTCATTGGCAATACGGTAGATGGTACGGATCTCTTCGTTGTTGTCTACCTTCTTTTTGAGCATCTGCAAGCGCACGAGTTCGCCCTTAAGCGAAACGAAGCCAATGTGATGCCCATTGGGCACGTCTACTACTACCGGGTCGCCGGTCGTCAGGTCAAGTCTGTTTATGTTGCGGAAGAAATCTTTGCGTCCTCCCTTGAATCTTACTTCTACGATGTCGAACTCCTCAAACGCGGTTGGAATCTCCATATCGCTGAGCCAGTCGAACACGTTTAAACGGTTGCAGCCTCCTGTGCTACATCCGCCGTTGCTTTTGCAGCCACCAGGTTTCTCACTGGTGCCACATCCGCCACTAGAACATGAACTACATCCCACTATTTATATCTCCTATATAGCCGTGAGGCTTCTTGTTTTCTTGTTGTCTGAATTAACAAATATACTAATTTTTTGAGCTTATGCTCAACTTGCCGGCTTTTGTGCCTGCGCACAGTAACAGCACTGCACCTAAATTAGTGCTTTTACGAGAACTTTAGTTAAGCGTGTGCTGCTATTTCTGAAAATGGCGGGGAGCGAGTGCGGCTGTATAATGATTATACCCTAATTTTAGAGGATGCTTCGGAAACTCCTGTCAAATGCTGCTATCTACGGCTTGTCTGCCCAGATCCCCCGCCTGGCGGGTGTGCTGGCCCTGCCGCTGATCACACAGTACCTGACCCCAACCGACTATGGAGTAGCGGGGGTGGTGACGGCCTACTACAGCGCGCTTATCATGCTGCAGTCACTGGGGTTTACGGTCGTGATGGACAGTAGCTATGCGCGGCATCCCAGCCGTTTTCAATGGATTTGGCGCCAGCTCTACGGCTTTCTGACAAGCTGGTCATTGCTTTTTGGTTTGGTCGCTATCGGTCTATTGTACTGGGTAGTGCCTGCAGACGCGCAGGAGAACCGGTTAAACATCGCCTTGCTTGTGGGCACGCCAATGCTCTTTTTTGTTGTCACCGATTTGTTTGGCGGTATGTACTGCCTGCACGCGCAGCGGCCGCTTCCCATTGCGTTGCGCTCATTCCTTATGGGCGGGGTGAATGTTGTTCTGACCATTTACTTCATCTCAGTCCTGAGAATGGGGTATATGGGGTGGTTCTACGCCAGTCTTATATCTTCTGTCGTCGGCTTTATGGTGAGCTTTTACATTATAGCGAAGGAGAGACTCTGGCCTATTTTCAATTTTAAATGGTATAGGATCAAACACAGTCTCAGGATTTCACTGCCAGCTGTGCCGCATAGTTTCTCCTTTTTCATGCTCGACACATCTGACCGTCTGGTGCTGGATATAGTAGGTATACCTGTCGGGCGGATCGGTCTTTACAACGTGGCATCGAATTTTGGCATTTATTTCGCATCCGCCAGTCATGCGGTCGTGAATGCGGCAACGCCCTTGTATATGAAGCTTTATGCGCAGACCAAGAGCATGGAGGCCGCACTACAGGCCCGTCGCATGACCTATACCTTGCAGCTCCTCTTTTTTGCCGCAACCTTTCTCGGGAGTCTCTGGATGAAAGAAATTTTCGGCTTTCTGATTCGCAACGAAGACCTACAACAGGCTTATCCATTGGCTATCGTGATCGTGATGGGATACAACTTCAGGCCAATGTATATGGGGGCTATTAGTCTGCTCACGTTCCATGAAAAAACTAATAAGCTCTGGCGCATTTCCACCGTCGCAGGTATAGGCAATATCTTGCTGAACCTGATTCTGGTGCCGCTCTATGGTTTTCAGATGGCAGCCTATACGACATTTGCCGCGCTGATGTACATGGGCTACTCCGGTTACTTTCTGAAGGCATACAGAGAGCTGACGTTGGTGAAGTTTTACCCGTTCTGGTGGCTTATGGCTACCATCCTGCTGTTGGTTTTGGCTTATCAGTTGCGTGAAGCAGACTTCATCATAAAGGTAACAATGTCTACTATCATACTAGTGGCAGGTATAGCAGCTGCTTTCAGGTATAAAAAGCTAGCACAGGTATAGCTTATACTGTAAACAAAAACAGGAAGCCGGTTCTATACCAACTTCCTGTTATTTTTGTTCTTGTTCCGGTTATGGCTTCAACACTACCTTTACACAGTTGTCTTCTTTTTTGTTGAAGATGTCGTACATGCGAGATGCTTCGGCCAGCGGTACAGTGTGCGTAATGATATCGTCCAACTTCACTTTGCCTTCCTGCACCAGCGAGATAAGGTTATCGATATAGCGGTGTACCCAGGCCTGACCTCCACGGAGCGTAAGGCCTTTGTCGAACCACTTGTAAAGCGGGAAGTTGTTGTAAGGAGAACCGTAAACACCGACTACTGTCACAGTACCGGCTCTTCGGACAGAATCCATGCATTTCTCCAGCACCTTCATCGATCCCTTTTCCATCTGCACCACGTTCATGGCTTTTTCAAGCACAGTACGGTCAGCTTCCATA
The DNA here is from genome assembly GCF_058932845.1 of Pontibacter sp. LHS2. NCBI lineage: Bacteria > Pseudomonadati > Bacteroidota > Cytophagia > Cytophagales > Hymenobacteraceae > Pontibacter > Pontibacter sp. LHS2. The sequence goes on along the minus strand of NZ_JBZYWG010000003.1, from coordinate 567,067 downwards.
CCTACGGCATCGACGCATACATCTGCACCATAGCCACCGGTCATATCACGAATCACCTGTACAGCATCTACTTCAGAGGCATTGATCACCTCTGCATTAGCCGACTTGCGGGCCATCTCCAGGCGGTAAGGTTGTATGTCAATGCCAATCACACGTTTGGCACCCTGCAGCCAGGCCGATTTCATGGCCATAATGCCTACTGGCCCGCAACCCCATACGGCCACAGTCTCGCCGCCTTTCAGTTGTGCCCAGTCTATGGCGGCCCAGCCGGTCGGGAAAATATCGGTGAGGAAGAGCGCCTGCTCATCCGTTAGGTTGTCATCTATTTTGCGTGGGCCGTAGTCGGCGTAAGGTACCCGCACGTACTCGGCTTGCCCGCCGTTATAGCCACCGTAGATGTCGGTATACCCGAATATACCCGCACCGGCACCTTTGGCCATCACGATCTCGCCCTCTGGTCCATAGTGGTCAGGGTTGGAGTTTTCGCAGTGGGTAGGCAACTGCATGTTGCAGAAGTGGCAGGTACCGCACGATATCGGGAATGGCACTACGACCCGGTCGCCTTTTTTGAGGTTCTTCACACCAGAGCCTACTTCCTCTACAATGCCCATAAACTCGTGGCCCATGACCATGTCTCGGACCTGTGGGATCATGCCGTTGTAGATGTGCAGGTCAGAACCGCAAATAGCGGTGGAGGTAACACGAAGGATACAGTCACGAGCATCTTCTAATCTGGGATCATCGATGGTCTCAACCTGAATGTCCTTCATTTTGTGGAATACTGCTGCTTTCATAGTTTATTTTTTAGTTTTGGTATCAGCTTCGAAAAGCTTTTGTATTTTTCAGTACTTCAGTTTAACGGCAAGCATAGAAGGTGGGTTATTCAGGAGGGCTTGTTGTTGATGCCCGTGCTAGTCGTTTTAGTGGTTATGTTTCAAATACTTACCTGATGCAAGCTCCTTATACTTTCTCCTTTCTGCGAGAACGCGATGTGCCAATCCTGTACGATACCTTTGTGGCTGCTTTTGCGGACTACCTAGTACCTATCAAAATAACGCTAAAGGAGTTCGCCATGAAGTTTAAGCGGGAAGGTATAGAACCGACTTTCTGTGTAGGGGCTTTTCAGGGTCCTCAATTAGTGGGCTTTATTCTGACAGGCCTGGGAGAGTGGCAGGGGAAGCCTACTGCTTACAATGCGGGTACAGGCGTAATACCTGCACATCGTGGGCATCAACTCACAAAACGGCTTTATGAATTTCTACTTCCCAAGTTAAGGGAGAGTGGAATAGAGCAATGTCTGCTGGAGGTGATCGATAGAAATGACACTGCGCTAAAGGTATACCGCTCCGTTGGCTTTGAGATTACCCGCAAACTGGATTGTTACAGAAGCCCTGTTGGGGAATTATTGCTTTCGAGCGAAGAACCCGGACTGGCAGTAACAGTCAGGCCAACTGTTAGACCAAATTGGCAAGTTTATTCATCTTTCTGTGATATCATGCCGAGCTGGCAAAATACGAAAGAGGCTTTCCGCAAAAGCCCGGATCATAAACTGGTACTGGAGGCATATGCTGAAGACCAGGTCGTTGGTTACGTTGCTTTCTTTCCGAGGACGGGGGCTATAGCGCAACTGGCTGTGCGGCACCAATACCGCGACCAAGGTATAGCCCGGACCTTACTCAAGGAAGTGACAAAAGTAAATGAAGCTTCAGCTCTGTTGCTGCTTAATGTGGACCAACACTGCTCTTCTCTGGACGAATTTCTGAAACGTGTTCATTTCAAGTGTTTCCTGACGCAGTATGAAATGCTAATGCGCTTACAATAGCTATGGCTGTCCCCTTTAAACTGCCTAAATTTGCGGCTGATTCTTTTGCAAACCGGGGCTTATGAGCCCTCCAAAACTTGGTCTTATGAATACAGCGTGGTTTTACCTGATACTGGCAGGCATATGTGAAATTGGATGGGCGTTCGGCTTGAAGTACAGTGAGGGCTTTACAAAACCGATGGTAAGTGTCGTGACTGTTATCGTTATGATTTTAAGCTTTGTGCTCCTGGCCCAGGCTATGAAGACATTGCCGCTTGGCACAGCCTATGCTATCTGGACAGGTATAGGTGCTGCCGGGACAGCCATCCTAGGTATGTTTTTCCTGGACGAGCCGAAAGACCTGATGCGGATACTTTGTCTGCTGATGATCGTGGCAGGGGTGGTCGGCTTGAAATTCTTTGCTGAAAGCAATTAGCGATCCATGCGATATACATCTGCCTGCTCTTTGGTAAACAGGTAGAGTATGTTTTTGCTGATCAGGGCAGAGAGGTAGTTTTTGTCAGATGGAAGGGGTAGGGTACGCTCCTGCATTTTGTACAGATCGAAAAAATGCAGGGCATTGTCTTTCACAAAGTATAACTCATTTCCCTTGAAAGCAATGTAAGACACACCTGTAAAAGGTAACTTCTTCTTGTAGTTACCCAGGTTGTCAAATACATAAACTCCACCGTTGTAGTCGAGGAGGTACACCATGTTCTGGTACTCACGGATGAAACGCACATCAAAACGTGCCTTGTCGAGAATCAGATCGAGAGAAGTTTCAACGATGGGCTTCTGATAGCGTAAATCCAGTTTACTGAGCGTAAAGTCCGACTCGTTAAAAAGCCAGAAGCTATCATCTGAGGTAAGGGTGGCCGCCTGCACGTTGCCCATATAACCCAGGTCCGTGAGGCGGGTGCTGGCAATGGGACGTAGAAAGCGGTCGAGTAGCATCAGCTCCTGACGGTCTTCGTAAAAGAGGAAGATCTTCATCGGGTTCCAGGCCTCTACAGCTGTAATCCGGCCACGGGTCGGTGGTGAGAAAGTGTTGACAGGTTTACCAGTTGTGTCAAGCACGAACAGGCTGCGTCCCGCGTCCATCAGGTATACGCTGCCATTACGGTCAGTTGAAACTGTCGCAGGAGAGGAAATAGGAAAACTGTGGCTAAAGGAGAGCACAACTGACGAGTCAGGCTGTTGCGAAAATGCAGGTATAGCCATCACTGCTAACAGCAGGTATAGCATAGCGCTCAGGTATAGCCTATTTTTCAAAATACTCCAGTTTAAGGTCCTTGCCGTCATATACGCCGTAAGAGCAAAAATTGACCCATTCTCCCAGGTTCACATAGCGACTGTCGCTGTTGATAGGCATGTCGAGAGGCAGGTGACGGTGACCGAACACGTAAAAGTCGTGATGCTGCTCGCTTTCCACTTCTTTACAGTACTGCACCAGCCATTCTTCTTCGCCAAAAAACTTCTCGTCGTCCTTGGTGTTGCTGATGCGGCTGCGTCGCGACCACATGTTGGCAAGGCCTATACCTGCGTTGGGGTGCAGGCGGGCAAACATCCATTGACAGGCCTTGTTATTGAACACCTTCTTGAGCACCTTATAGGTATGGTCACCGGGGCCTAAGCCGTCGCCGTGTCCGATATAAAATCTGTGGCCTCCGAGCTTAGTGGAAATAGGCTCCCGGATGATCGGGATATTGAGCTCTTCCGGGAAGTAGTCGAACATCCACATGTCATGGTTTCCCGTGAAAAAAAGCACCGGTATACCTGCATCAGTCAGTTCGGCAAGTTTGCCTTGTAGCCTGATAAAACCTTTCGGTATAGCGTGTCGGTATTCAAACCAGAAGTCAAAGATATCGCCTAGCAGTAGAATGGCTGCAGCGTCGTGCTTCACGGAGTCGAGCCAACGCACGATCTTTTTTTCGCGGGCACGGCTTCGCTCGGCGTCAGGCACACCCAGGTGAAAATCAGAGGCGAAGTATACTTTCTGGCCGGGAGCCAGTTCGTCAATGCGGAAGGTCATCTATCAGGAAAAGTACTAACTGTTTCGGGCCGTGGGCACCCATTACTAATGTTTTTTCGATATCGGCCGTGCGGCTCGGGCCACTCACCAGCGATACCATAGAAGGGAAATTCTCTTTATACTTGTCACGCACACGTTGCAGGCCGTCTTTGATGTCAGGCACCAGTTGGCTGGCCTTGGCCACCACCATGTGTGTTTCCGGGTAGATGCTTAGGCGTCTGCCACCGGCGTTGCCAGAGCTCACCAGGATGCTGCCGGTGCGTGTTACCAATGCCTCGCAAGTGGTCAGGCTGGCCTGTGCTTTTTGAATAAAATCATCCTCAGCAGAAGTGAAATCTATACCTGCCTGGTATAGAATATTCTGAAGGATAGGTTCCCACACATGCATGTACTCGATCTGCTGTTCTCTTTTCAAATTGAAAAGCTGATCGAAAAAATCCTCTTCATCTTCGCAGTACACAAAAAGGCCGCTGTTAGCAATAAAAGCCTGTGCAAACGCAATAGACTGGTCCTCAGATAGAGGCTGATGCAGCGGAGAGCTGAAGTCAGGGGTGGGAGGCAGAAAAGGCGCTGACTTAGCCAGCGCCTCTCTTACTCTTCTTAATACAATTTCTTTCGATTTTGCTTCGTACATGCCTGGGTTTATCAAGCTGTTCTGGAGTTAATAGTATCGTTCGAATCAGCAGAAGTATCTTTCTGGATCGGGGTGCCAGGTACGCCGCCCTGACCATTTTGCTCAGGGTGTTCTGTCTGGCCAACCTCGATCGGATGCTGCTCCTGGTTTACTTCGCTCTTCGTTTTGCTGCGGTCCGTACCGGCAGTGTGTGCCTGGTAAGTGGTCAGCGCATCAAAAGGACGTTTGCCCACCAGACGCTCCAAATCGCTTTGGAACAGGATCTCTTTCTGCAACAGCTCCTGCGCTACTATTTCCAACTCTCTCGCTTTGTCCGTCAGCAGTTGCTTGGTACGGATGTAAGCCGTCTCGATGATGTTGCGTACTTCGTTGTCAATGGTCTCGGCAGTAGCTTCAGAGTATGGTTTGTTAAAGGCCATATCTGTCTGCTTTGAATCGTAGAACGATACATTGCCGATCTTTGAGTTCATGCCATACATTGTCACGATGCTGTAAGCCATTTTGGTGATTCGCTCCAGGTCACTTAAAGCGCCTGTTGAGATCTTGCCAAACACCAGCTCTTCAGCGGCACGACCACCAAGGGCCATGCACATCTCGTCGATCAACTGCTCAGTCGTGTACAGGAACTGCTCTTTTGGTAGGTACTGTGCATATCCCAGCGCGGCAACACCACGTGGAACAATACTTACTTTTACCAACGGATCAGCGTGCTCCAGGAACCAGCCTGCAATCGCGTGACCGGCTTCGTGGTAGGCAACAATCTTCTTCTCTTCTGGAGAGATGATCTTGTTCTTCTTTTCCAAACCACCTATCACACGGTCAATGGCATCGTTGAAGTCCTGCTGGTCTACTGCCTTCTTGTTGCGACGGGCTGCAATCAGAGCGGCTTCGTTACATACGTTGGCGATCTCAGCGCCGGCAAAACCAGGTGTCTGCGCAGCCAGTTTGCGGGCATCCACATCAGCTGCTAATGTCAGCGGCTTCAAATGCACGTCGAAAATCTCGGTACGACCGTTGATGTCTGGCTTGTCAATGCTGATCTGACGGTCAAAACGACCTGGACGAAGCAGGGCTGAATCCAAGGTGTCAGGGCGGTTAGTCGCTGCCAGGATGATCACACCCGAATCAGTTGCAAAACCGTCCATTTCCACTAACAGGGAGTTCAGTGTGTTTTCGCGTTCATCGTTACCGCCTGGCGTAGAGCCACGGCTACGGTGACGACCAATGGCGTCAATTTCGTCAATGAAGATGATACAAGGTGCTTTCGCTTTAGCCTGCTTGAACAAGTCACGCACACGGGCTGCACCCACACCTACGAACATCTCCACAAAGTCAGAACCTGACAGCGAGAAGAAAGGTACATCGGCTTCACCGGCAACAGCTTTCGCAAGCAAGGTCTTACCTGTACCTGGAGGGCCTACGAGTAGGGCACCTTTCGGGATTTTACCACCCAGGATCGTGAACTTGTTAGGGTTCTTGAGGAACTCTACAATCTCCTGGATTTCTTCTTTTGCTTCTTCCAGGCCGGCCACGTCCTTAAACGTGATCTTTACCTTGTTCTCTGCATCAAACAGGGCAGCTTTTGACTTGCCAATGTTGAAGATCTGACCACCTGCGCCACCTGATGTTACGCGGCGCATCAGGAACCAGAAACCAAACAGCAACAGGATCAGGAAGCCCCATTGGAAGAAGAAATCAGCGAAACCAGTGCGTGTCTCAATGGTATAAGGCACACGGTTCTCACGCGGGATGTTAGCCTGCAGCTTTTCGTAATCTTCTTTAAAAGACTCAGCCGTGATGATCGTGAAGTGATAATGCGGACCCTGGTCCATGCCACCTAACGTACCCCGACTCGAAAGCTCACGGGTATACTTCTCGTTCTGCAAGGCATCATCTTTCAGGTATACCTCTACCACTTTCCCGTTCACGATGGTCAGTTTTTTCACATCGTTGCTGAGCAGCATCTCCTCAAAGTTCTGCTGGGTGGTTTCTACAGAGGCATTGCTCTTGTTGAGCCAGGTGAGTCCGAAAATCAGCAGAATAAGCACCGCCAGCATCCACAGCTGCATCGTAGGCCGCGGAGGCGTAGCCGGTATCATCGGCTTCTTCTTTTTGTTATTATTTCCTTTATTATTCTTTTCTGCCATGAATATGTTGTTTCAGAATACATGAAATACAGAGAGTAGCCCTGTTTTGTTCAGGGAGTCTCTGCTAAGCTTAGGCATCTTCAATACGGCGGATGCCTGCGTCGCCCCACAGCTCTTCTAAAGCGTAGAACTCACGCTTGTCTTTCAAGAATACATGCGCTACAACATCCACGTAGTCAAGCAGGACCCACTCTTTGTTCATGCGGCCCTCACTTTGCCACGGGTTCTGGTGTGTGGCTTTGTAGATTTCTTCTTCGATAGACGACGCGATCGCGTCAAGCTGTGTGTCAGATGATGCAGATGCGATTACAAAGTAATCAGAGACGGCATTTTTAAGGGATTTTAGGTTAAGAACGACGATATTGCTGGCTTTCCTTTCCTGCATGCCTTTTACTACAAGCTCTGCCAATATGTCTGAATTGGCCTCAGCCTTGGTTTCTTTCATCGGTACTGTTTAAATTTGATTTACAAAAGTACTAAATTCTGTTAAATGTATGCTGCCTAATACGCTGTTTATGGGCCAGCAGCTGTTTTTTCTGCCGGTATGTGAATCCACTAACTCAGAGGCTCAGCAGCTACTCATCAAAAATAAAGCCACAGAAGGTTGTGTGGTGCTCACTGACGAACAAACCCACGGCCGGGGCCAGCGGGGCAATACCTGGGAAGCAGCACCTGGTAAAAATATCACACTTTCTGTAATTCTGTCACCAACTTTTTTGGCTGTCAGGCACCAGTTCTACCTCAACATGGCGGTATCGCTGGCTGTGCATGACCTACTGCGCGAGCAGGGGCTGGAGCAGGCCCGTGTCAAGTGGCCTAATGACCTTTACTTCGAGGACAGAAAGCTGGGCGGGATTCTGATAGAGAACACAGTAACTAGTCAATCCATACAACACAGTATTGTCGGGATTGGTTTAAACGTAAATCAGCTTCATTTCGGAATCAGCACAGCCACTTCGCTGGCAGCCGAGGTAGGTACGCAACTCGACGTGAAAAGATTGGTGAACAGGCTGCTTGAATTTCTCGAAAAACGCTACCTGGAGCTGCGAAGCGGTAAAATAGACAAGTTGAAGTACGAGTACCTTCAGGCGCTATACCGCTATCAGGAGGAGCATGATTTTCAGATCGGGGCTGAACAGGTGCGGGGACGCATCATGGGAGTGGATGAAGATGGGAGGCTGGCCCTGCAGATCGAGAACGAACTGCGGTATTTTGCATTCAAAGAAGTAGCTTATATTATTTGATGCTAAGCTTCTTGGCCGCTGCGATTTGCTGCTGATCCGGATTAGTAGGAGAGAGGGGCATCTTAACGGAGACATTCATGGTGCTCGCACCGTAACCAGAGCTTAGCTTAGGTGCCTGGATGTGGTGATCAGCCAGTTTAACCGGAAAGTCAGTCAACAACTGCCAGGCATTCCCCTGTCGTGTCAGTGTTCCTGTAATCGTTCGCTTTTTAGCCACACCGTGTATGGTCAGGGTACCGGTAGCGGTTACTTTGGCTTCCCCCTTATCTGATACCGGGCCTTTCTCGGTGATCTTGCCTACAAATGTGGCTTTCTGAAACCGGCTGCTTTGCATGTACTTGTCATTGAAGCGCTCATACATGAGGGAGTTAAGAAATTGGAACGAGGTGATAGGGACGTCAAACCTGAATTTTCCTGTCTCAAGGTCAATTAGGCCATTAGCAGCCTCGGAGGTGCCTTTGATAAGACTCAGTGGTGCACCGGCCTCAAACACAATCGTGCCCATTCCCTTAAAGGTTCCTGTTTGGGCCTGTGCGGGTGGGAGTAGCCAATATAGGCTGCATACAAATAGGAGTAGCTTCTTCATACATGCCTCGTCTTCTCTTCAGTTGAGCTTCCTTATATTTATTTAACTAATCTGGGTAGAGATAGTTGAGCTTGTTCACTAAATATTGCAGTTCGCTGAGTAATTTTATCGGTGTTTAGCCTTTCCTGTGCTCAATCGATTTTTGCTCTAGTATTAATCTCTCCATTTACAGGAAATAACCTCCTTGGATGCATAGTTCTTTTTGGCTTAGCCTGAATTTTAAATAAAAATATTTGGCTACTGATCGCCATGCTTTCAAGGAGGATTAATCCAATGAATCGCTTGTTTGTAATGTAACGCGGTGCTTTTTGAGGAGTTGCACATTTTCTATATATAGCCATATAGTTCAATTAGATTCTTTTAATCCTTATAAATCTGTTTTTCGCTGATTTTAGTTTTGTGCGGTACGTTTATCCCAAATTCTAATCAGAGTTATGATTTTAAATTAAGATATTGGATATAGTATAATGTGTATACAACTGTGTTGCGCTTTTATTGCAGGTAGACAGCTTGAGTTCAATTCTGATGATCGTAACACAAGGCTTATTTTGGTGAAAGTGGCGAGATGTCGTGCAACCCATTGTGTAGGTATGGGGTCATTGATTTGCAAATGGCATTGAAAGGCATGGTTCTTGATATTGCTTGTGAGTAGCAAAAACAGAGAAATTTAAGTCAAGGTGATTTCTGTGGTAAGCGGTATTTTTAATTAGATTTTTTCTATTTACTATATTTTGGTCTATCTTTGACATCCTGCCAGCAAGTGGCAAGGACCTTTAGAAAAGCGAGGTGTGATATATGAGAACTTTTACAAAAATGATAATAATGGCTGTTTTTGCGGTAACGCATTTAGCAGCTTACAGTGTAATGGCCGATGGCCGCTTGAAAGATGACGGCGTGCTTCCAGTGAATACAGGTGGCTCTTCTGCCTGGAAAGTCGCTGGTGACAAAAAAGCAGAGGCGAATGTGCGTGCCGAGAATGCCAAAACGGCTTCCTGGGTTAAGAACTACACGACATCCAAAAACAGAAGCTTATACCTGACAGAAACGGCTTATGCTGGTTCGTCTAAGTTTGTGATCAACTCTTACATGGCTTTTATGCCATCTCCGGAGCGTCAGACGCCATCGATCAATGCTTATCCGAACCCTTCACGTGGTATCACCCGTGTGTCGCTGTCACAGGTAGGGATGGCTGAGAACTACAAGTTGAAGATATCGAACACGATCGGTAAGGTGATGGAAACGCATGAACTACCAGTGACGCACTCAAATGTTTTTATACTGGATATGACAGGTTACCCAGCGGGTGTTTATTTTTACAGCCTGCTCGTGAACGATAAGACAGTGGAAACGAAGCGTTTGATCCTTCAGAAATAAAAGGGAGCTATACCCGTTACAATAGCGAAAGCCAGTTGAGAGACTGGCTTTTTTTTATTGCCAAATCACCAAAGGTGCGCAGGCACCAATTTATTTAGTATTTTCGACGCTGAATATTTGAAATTGCTATGACGGATTATCGAAAGATAAACAACCTCGTAGGCTGGCTCGTGTTTTTGATCGCGACCGCCGTGTATGTATTGACACTGGAACCTACTGCCAGTTTTTGGGATGCGGGCGAATTCATCGCCTGTTCTTATAAGCTCTTAGTACCGCACCCTCCCGGGGCGCCATTCTACCTGCTGGTAGGCCGCATCTTCTCCATGTTTGCCAGCGATCCGACCCAGGTGGCCTGGTGGGTTAACTTACTGTCAGCCCTCTGCAGCTCATTTACGGTTCTGTTCCTGTTCTGGTCAATTACCATCCTGTCGCGCAGACTGCTGGTGAAGCAGGAGGGAATAGCCCCAGCCAAAGGGCAGACAATCCTGATCATGGGTGCTGGTGCCGTTGGCGCCTTGGCTTATACCTTTACTGACTCAGCCTGGTTCTCAGCAGTAGAGGCGGAGGTATACGCGATGTCTTCTTTCTTCACAGCCATAGTGTTTTGGGCCATGCTGCGTTGGGAGTCTAAGGTAGGAGAGTCGCTGTCAGACAAATGGTTGATCCTGATCGCCTACCTGGTAGGCCTATCGATAGGTGCTCACTTGCTGAACCTGGTAGCTATACCTGCACTGGCTTTCATCTATTATTTCCGACTATACAAACCAACCTGGAAAGGTGGCGTGATCGCGTTCCTGATCAGTGCCGTGATCGTGATCGCCATTCTGTGGGGTATCATACCCGGCCTGCCATCTTTGGCGGGTAACGTGGAGGTGTTCTTCGTAAATTCACTGGGCTTGCCTTTCGGCTCGGGTATCATCTTCTTTGTGATTCTTTTGGTGGCAGCCATTATCTATGGTATACGCTACTCTATCAAGCAAAATATACGGGTACTGAATACGGCCATCCTGTGCTTCATCTTCATCCTGATCGGGTATTCTTCTTACATGATCATTCCGATCCGCTCTTCTTACAACCCAACCATTGACGAAAACGATCCGCAGGATATCCTGAGCTTTGTGTCATACCTGAAGCGCGAGCAGTACGGTGACCGTCCACTGCTTTACGGGCCTCAGTACAATGCGCAGCCTACCGCTCAGGAAGAAGGTGCGCCGCGTTACGTGAAAGGCAAGGATAAATATGTGGTGACAGGCCGCAAGCTGGAAACGGTATACGACAGTAAAGACAAAACCATCCTGCCGCGTGTTTACAGCGACAATCCGCAGCACCTGCAGGAGTATAAGAAGTGGATAGACCTGAATGAGGGACAGGCGCCAACGTTCGGGCAAAACCTAAGCTTCCTGCTGCGCTACCAACTGGGGCACATGTACTGGCGCTATTTCCTATGGAACTTCGTAGGACGTGAAAGCGATGTACAGCAGGCTGGCGTACTATGGTTCGGCAAGCCAACTGATGGCGTGCCTGACCGTGTAGCCAACAGCAAGGCGCGCAACACCTTCTATTTGCTTCCACTTATTTTCGGTATTATCGGTCTGATCTTCCAGATACGCAAGAATGAGCGCGATGCCTTTATCGTAGGCCTGCTCTTCTTCTTTACAGGTATAGCCATTGCCTTATACCTGAACCAGCCGCCAATAGAGCCGCGTGAGCGTGACTATACCTTTGCAGGTTCATTCTACGCCTTCTCAATCTGGATCGGTTTGGGTGTGCTAGGTATAGCTGAGCTGCTCAACCGTGGCCTGCGCAACGTGACGACCAGTGGCGCTATTGCCACTGTTATTGGCTTGGCGGTGCCAGGCATACTGGCCGCTGAAGGTTGGGACGACCACGACCGCTCTAACCGTTACCACTCAGTAGACTCCGCTAAAAACCTGTTGGACTCTGTGGCACCGAATGGTATTCTGTTCACCAACGGTGATAACGATACCTTCCCGCTGTGGTATGCGCAGGAAGTAGAAGGATACCGTACCGATGTGCGCGTAGCCGTGTTGAGCTACCTGAACACGGATTGGTACATTGACCAGATGAAGCGCCAGGCTTACAAGTCGGAACCATGGCCGCTGACACTTGAGAACGAAAACTACCGCCAAGGTACAAATGACTACCTGCCTTACGTAGAGCGACAGCAGGTGGCGGCAGGTATAGACCTGAAGCAGTTCGTGAGTCTGATCCGTCAGAATCACCCGGCGCTGCAAGTGCAGGCTGGCAGTGGCAGCACGCTGATGAGTTTCCCTACCAAGAACTTCTTCCTGGACATTAACCAGTCCAAGGTAGCGCAGTCCGGTATTGTAGCTGATGACTACCAGGACCAGATCACGGATCGTATGCAGTGGACTATCAATAAGTCATTGCTCGAGAAGAAGCATATGATCATTCTTGATCTGTTGGCCACGAACGAATGGGACCGGCCTATTTATTTCTCTACCACTGTGAACAGCGCCGATTTCATGGGCTTGTCAGAGTACTTCCAACTGGAGGGACTGGCTTATCGCGTAGTGCCAGTAAGAGTTAGTAGTGAAGAGGCGCCGGGCTTCCTGAACAAGGAGCTGATGTATGAGAACATGATGAAGAAGTTCCAGTTCCGCAACTTCAACGATCCGAGCATCTTCTACGACGAAAATTACTTCCGTTTCGCTGCCAATGCCCGTGATAAGTTCGGTAAACTGGCCGCTGCCTATCTGATGAGCGGCGACAACGCACGTGCCAAGGAAATCGTGGACTACACCTTTGAGCAGCTGCCGCCGAGCACCATCCCTTATGACTACTATACGCCGCAGTTTATTTCTATTATGGCTGATCTGGGCGAAGAGGAGCGAGCAAAAACCCTTTGGGAGGACATGGCCAGAAATTCACGTGAGGCTGTTGATTATTACCTGGAGAAAGGCGCCCTGTTTGATATGGAGATACAAACCAACCTGTTTATCATGCAGCAGCTCATAGGCGAAGCGCAGGCCATCGGTGAAGAGCAGAAGGCAAAAGAACTGCAGGATGTGTTTGTGCAATATCTGCAGCGCATGCGCCGTTAAACAAAATAGAGAGTTAAACAGTACAAAAGCCGAACCCGTTTGTGTTCGGCTTTTGCTATTTTCGGGTGCCTGCTATATCTTCAAGCTAATGAAACAGATAAGCCTTCTTACCTGCCTGTCAGTATTGCTACTTCTATCGTCGTGCGGCAGCTCAGACATTGCCTATGCGCCGATGTATCGTGACACGGCGCCAGTTGCCTCCAAACCAGAGCAACCACAAGTTGTGCTGCAGCATGGCTATTACAGTACGCCTGACAGTCTGCATATGATTCTCCGATTCGAAGAGTTGCGCCAGTTGGTAGATCTGACGCAGGCCGCTGATCGCGTGGATTTCACCATCCGGTCAGGCAGTACTGATCGGGATATGCTCCTGCTGCGTGATACCGTGCAGGTATTACCTCAGTATAGGATCGCCTCAAGCGGCATATTGGAGGTGCCTGTAACAGTACCCGCAAAATATGTGGCGGCGGGCAATACCATGCAGGTACGACTCTGGATGAAGCTGGCCGGACAGGAGCGCCTTGGCGTGTCTCACCGATTGGCCTTGTCCCCCAGCATGTTGAAGAAAGACTTTATGCTGCTGCATGTACGCAGCAACGCTCCGGTACTGCGCGGCTTTGCTGCTACCACAGACAGCCTATACCTGTGGCAGCATAGCGATACCAGCGGTACAGCCGCTTTTACGGTGCAGCAAACGAATTATACCTTGCAGCCTGCCTTGCCACCCATGTCCACGCGTCAGGAAAGTTTACCTGAAGTACCCCAATCGAAAGAAAACACCCAACAGCTAGTCGGTTTGGATACTTTGCAGCTAAAGGAGGAAGGCTTATACCTGCTACGTGCTGCATCTGGCGCCACGCAGGGCCTGGTTGTACAGGGAGGCGCCTATCCGCTTGTCACACGAGTACAGGACATGATCACCCCCTTGATCTATCTGACTACCTCAGCTGAACGGGAGGCACTTTATAACACCAGCGATCAAAAGGCTGCCGTCGACAGCTTCTGGTTGAAAATTGCCAAAGACAAGAAACTGGCGCGTGAGCTGATCCGGGCCTACTATACCCGTGTAGAGACGGCGAACAAGCTCTATACCTCGTTTAAGCCAGGCTGGGCGACTGACCGCGGCATGATTTACATCATCTATGGCAAGCCCCACAATGTGAGCGTCAGCCCTGAAGCAGAGACCTGGATCTACCGCGAATCAGAGGCAACGCCCTATGTCAAGTTCGTATTTACGAAAAAAGAGAATAACTTTACCGAAAATCACTTTGAGCTGGTACGGAATCGTGAATACGAGGAGAACTGGTACAGCACTGTAGCAAGATGGAGAGCAGGAATAACAAATTTGTAGGTGGCAACCGCTATAGCGGCCCCAGAACTCCGAAGGAGGATAAAATGGAAATGATCTTTGGTCTCAGACCGATCATAGAGGCCATGTTGGCCGGAAAGGTGCTGGAGAAGATCTTTGTACAAAAGGGCGCCCGCAACACCAACGTGGATGAACTGCTTGACCTGGCCAAAAAGCACGACATACCTGTTGCCAGCGTACCGATCGAGAAACTCAATAACCTGACCCGCAAAAATCATCAGGGAGCGGTTGCCTTGATTTCCGCAATCACCTACATGCCGCTGGATGAGATTGTGACGTCGCTGTTTGAAAAAGGAAAGAGCCCGCTGCTGCTGATACTTGATCGTATCACGGACGTACGTAACTTCGGATCGATTGCCCGTAACGCAGAGTGTATGGGCGTGGATGCGATCGTTATACCTAGCAGAGGAGGAGCACAGATCAACGCTGATGCGATCAAAACTTCAGCAGGAGCATTGCATCTGGTACCTGTTTGCCGTGAGCAGAATTTAAAACACACGATTGATTACCTGAAAGACTACGGTGTGCAGATCGTTGCCTGTACCGAAAAGACAGAGCACAACCTGACTGATAATACGGTGGACTTTGTAGGACCAACCGCCATTATCATGGGTAGTGAGGAAGACGGTATTTCACCGGAGTACCTCAAGCGTGCCGATGCCAAGCTGCGCATTCCGCTGATAGGTCAGATCGGTTCGCTCAACGTATCCGTTGCCACGGGTATCATCCTGTACGAAGCCATGAGTCACCGTCTGCGCGAGAGCGGTTATTCCAGCCTGAATACTTTCGAGCCAAGATAAGGTATAGCTCATCAGGAGCTAAAGAAAAGGGGAATGCTGCTGTCAGCATTCCCCTTTTTTGTTTTTCTCTCTATACCTCGACAGGTATAGGGGTAGGTATGTTAGATATACTCAGCGCCTTTTTTTGACTTGGCGTCCGACATAAATTCTTTTACTTTCTGCTCTTCGTCCAGGCGGCAGATCATCAGCACATTGTCGTGCTCAGCCACAATGTAGCCTTCGAGTCCCTGCAGCACTACCAGTCGTTTTTTAGGTGTTTTGATGATACAGTTCTTCGTGTCGTACAGCATCACATCACCGTCTACCACGTTGCCTGCCTCGTCTTTCTGGTTAATGGTGTAAAGCGAGTTCCAGGTGCCCAGATCTGACCAGCCGATATCAGCCAGTACGACATACACATTGTCTACCTTCTCCATAATGCCGTAGTCGATCGAGATGTTGCGGCAATGGGAGTAGGCTTTCACGATGAAGTTATTTTCTTCCGGCGTATGCATGCAGGCAGCGCCCTCTTCAAACACCTCGCTAATTTCAGGGAGGTACTGTTTGAAAGCTTTCATGATGCTCTGTACATTCCAGATGAAAATGCCTGAGTTCCACACGAAGTCGCCGCTGTTGAGGAACATTTGAGCCAGTTCCAGGTTCGGCTTCTCTGTAAAGGTTTTTACCTTCTTGGTGGTCTGCGATTCGTCGTCGATGTACTGGATGTAGCCATACCCTGTGTCAGGGCGGCTTGGGGTGATGCCGAGCGTGATGAGCACATCCTGACTGTCGGCGGCCTCCACTGCTTTTTTAATGACTTGGGTAAAGGCGTCCTGCTTTAGCACCACGTGGTCCGAAGGCGTCACGATCAGGTTTGCATTCGGGTTGATCTGCGCTATCTTATAGGAAGCATAAGCGATGCAGGGAGCTGTGTTGCGCCCGATCGGCTCAAGCAGAATCTGGTTGTCGCTCAATTGAGGCAACTGCTCTTTTACCAGGTTTTCGTAGTCGCGGTTGGTGACAACGTACACGTTCTCGGGTGGGCAGATGTCTTTAAAACGATTCATGGTCATCTGGAGCATGCTTTCGCCTACGCCCAGTACATCATGAAACTGCTTCGGGAAATCGGTACGGCTAAATGGCCAGAAGCGGCTTCCGATACCGCCTGCCATGATTACCACATAAGTGTTTTTGTTCATGTCTATATGAGTCCTTCTTTCAGCAGGTCGTGGAGGTGCACGAAGCCCTCAAACCTGCCCGATTTAGTGACAATGAGTTGCGTGATGTTTTTTTGCTGCATGATAGCCAGCGCTTCAGCAGCATAGGTTTCGGGCTCTATGGAGAGGGGAGATGCCGTCATGATATCTGAAGCGCGTATGCCGTCTATTGAGTCATATTTGTTCAGCATACGGCGTAAATCGCCATCAGTTATAATTCCGACTAATTCTTCTGTTCCTTCTTTTACCACGGCGGTCGCGCCCAGCCTTTTGGAGGAGATTTCGATAATAATATCCTTGAGGGCTGCGTTTTCTGAAACCTGCGGTGCCATGTTCTGACGGAAGATATCATCTACCTTCAGGTATAGGCGCTTGCCCAGCGAGCCACCCGGATGCAGCGTGGCAAAGTCGGAGCTGCTGAAGCCGCGGGCTTCCAGGAGACTAACAGCCAGGGCATCGCCCAGCGCAAGTGCAGCCGTGGTACTGGTAGTAGGAGCCAGGTTGTGCGGACAGGCTTCGCGCTCTACGGAGGCATTCAGCACAAAATCAGCACTTTGAGCCAGGTATGAGTCGATGCTCGACACGAGCGCCGCCAGTTGTGAACCTTTGCGTTTAAGCAAAGGAACAAGTACCTTTATCTCAGGCGTGTTTCCACTCTTGGAGATGCAGATCACAAAATCGTCGGGCTGGATCATGCCCAGGTCACCGTGAATGGCATCGGCAGCGTGCATAAAGAGAGCAGGCGTACCCGTTGAATTGAGGGTAGCGACGATCTTGCCAGCAATGTTGGCACTCTTGCCTATACCTGTCACCACAACACGGCCTTTGATGTTCAGGATGGCTTTGACGCAATTTTCAAAGCCTTCGTCGATAAAATCTGCCAGTCTGGCGATAGCATCGGCCTCATCGGTCAATACTTTTTTTGCTGTAAGAGCTATATTATTAAGAAGATTCAATTTAAATTTGTGTTAAAGGTATTCCCAAGGGGATACGTTGCTGTACAGTTAAATTTCTGATTTATTACATGTCTACCAAACAGGAGATCAATCTCAAAAACAAATTAAAGGAAGTTTTCGGGTATAATCAATTTAGGGGGAATCAGGAGTTGATAATAAACAATATTATCAACGGAAAGAACACCTTTGTGATTATGCCTACCGGAGCTGGCAAGTCGTTGTGCTACCAACTACCTGCCCTGTCGCTGCCGGGAACTGCCATCGTTATTTCGCCGCTTATTGCCCTGATGAAAAATCAGGTCGACCAACTGAACGCTTTCGGGGTGAACGCCCATTTCCTGAACTCCACGCTTTCTAAGTCGGAGATCAACAAGGTAAAGAAGGAAACACTGGCTGGAGAAGTGAAGTTGCTGTATGTGGCGCCGGAATCGCTGACCAAAGAAGAAACGGTCGAGTTTATGCGCGCTTCCAACATTTCGTTTGTGGCCATCGACGAAGCGCACTGTATCTCGGAGTGGGGACATGACTTCCGTCCGGAGTACCGTCGTATCCGTGGCATCATTGATCAGATCGGCAACCTGCCTATCATCGCCCTTACGGCAACCGCTACGCCTAAGGTACAGCTCGACATCCAGCGCAACCTGCAGATGGACGAGGCTTCTGTGTTTAAGTCGTCATTTAACCGTACGAACCTGTACTACGAGGTGCGCCCCAAGCACAACACCAAGAAGCAGGTCATCCAATATGTAAAGAAGCACAAAGGCAAGAGCGGTGTGATTTACTGCCTGAGCCGCAAGAAAGTAGAGGAAGTAGCCGAACTGCTGCGTGTGAATGACGTGAAAGCGCTTCCATACCATGCCGGTCTGGATTCCAGCGTACGCATGGCGAACCAGGATGCCTTCCTGAATGAAGATGCGGATGTGATTGTGGCCACCATTGCCTTTGGCATGGGCATTGACAAGCCGGATGTACGCTTCGTGATTCACTACGATACACCTAAGTCGATTGAGGGCTATTACCAAGAGACGGGTCGCGCAGGTCGTGATGGTCTCGAAGGAAACTGCATCATGTTCTACAGCTACGATGACATCATCAAGCTGGAGAAATTTAATAAAGACAAGCCGGTAACAGAGCGCGATAACTCCAAGCTCTTGCTACAGGAAATGGCCTCTTACGCGGACTCAGCAGTGTGTCGCCGTAAGCAGCTACTGCATTACTTTGGCGAAGCCTACGAGAAAGACTGTGGCTTCTGCGACAACTGTCTGCACCCTAAAGAGCGCTTTGAGGCACAGGATGAAGTACAGCTGGCTTTAAAAACAGTACAGCAAACAGGTCAGCGCTTCAGCATCGATCATAATACAGCCGTACTCACGGGATTGCGCAACCAACATGTAACTAGTTACGAGCACGATCAACTAGAAGTGTTTGGCGCCGGTAAAGAGCACGACTCGCAGTTCTGGAGTTCTGTGCTGCGTCAGGTTTTACTGTCGGAGTATCTGGAGAAGGACATTGAAAATTTTGGTATCGTGAAGCTGACGCAGAAAGGGCTTGACTTCATCCAGAACCCGCATCCGATCCAGCTGAGCAAGGACCACGATTATGAGCAAGAGGTAAAGGCGGACGAGGAGAAGGAAGAAACGCAGGCATCAGCCGGGCATGACGAGGTGTTGTTCGACATGCTGAAGAACCTGCGCAAGAAGCTGGCAAAAGAGAAAGGTCTGCCTCCTTACGTGCTGTTCCAGGACCCATCCATCAAAGAGATGGCGACCGTGTACCCAACCACCAAAGAAGACCTGGCGCACATTGCCGGAGTGGGTATGGGCAAGGTGCAGAAATTCGGTAAGCCGTTCCTGGACATGATCACCAAGTATGTAGAGGATAACGACATTGTAACGGCTGCTGACGTGGTGGTGAAAACCACTGTGAACAAGTCCAAGATCAAGATCTACATCATCCAGCAGATAGACAAGAAGGTGGATCTGGAGGAGATCGCCTCTTCCAAAGACCTGACGATGCAGGAACTGATCGAAGAGATTGAGCACATTTGCTACTCAGGTACAAAGCTCAACCTGAATTACTACATCGACAATATTCTGGATGATGAGCGCCAGGATGAGATATACGACTACTTCATGAGTGCCAGCACCGACAATATTGCGGTGGCGCTTAAGGAGCTTGGCACAGACGATTACAGCGAAGAGGATGTACGCCTGATGCGCATCAAGTTCCTGTCAGAGTACGCTAACTAAATGTTGATCGTTTGATCATAAATAAGAGCAAGAATAAAGGTGAAGAGACCGTTGTAAAAGTGCAGCGGTCTCTTCCTGTTTTAGAGCAAATCATCGTATCAAAAAGTAAAAACCATGATTTGTGCTGCACTGAGCATTATAAATTTATAACTTCGCAACAACGCTTTTGGTAAGGCTGAGAGCAGCATTTAATAATCAGCAACAAGCAATTAGACTATGAACGTATTGATAATAGGATCTGGAGCTAGAGAGCATGCACTGGCATGGAAACTGAGTCAGAGCCCATACGCCGAGCAGATATTTGTAGCACCAGGAAACGCAGGCACAGATGAATTCCACACCAGTTGCGCCATCGATATCCACAACTTCGATGAGGTTGCCAAGTTCGTAACCGACTTCAATATCATGATGGTAGTGGTTGGTCCGGAAAACACTTTGGTGGAAGGTATACATGACTACTTCCAGGAGAAGGATTTTCTGCGTGATGTGCTGGTCGTAGGTCCTAAGAAGCTGGGTGCTATGCTGGAGGGCAGCAAGGATTTCTGCAAGGCCTTCTTACAAAAGAATAATATCCCGACGGCACGTTACGAGACGTTCACTGAAAGCAACTACCGCGAAGCCGTGGAGTATCTGCGGACGCACAGCTACCCTGTAGTACTGAAAGCCGACGGATTGGCAGCAGGCAAGGGCGTGATCATTGCACAGACCTTTGAAGAAGCCATTGACAGCTTGGAGGCGATGCTGCGCAGGCATAAGTTTGGCAAGGCCGGCAGCAAAGTAGTGATCGAGGAGTACCTGCAAGGTATAGAAGTATCAGTGTTCATATTAACAGATGGCAAAGAGTATGTGCTGCTTCCTGAAGCGAAGGACTACAAGCGCATTGGCGAAGGTGACGCTGGTCTGAACACAGGCGGTATGGGCGCTGTTTCGCCAGTTCCGTTTGCCGACGAAGCCTTCATGCAGAAGGTACGCGAGCGTGTCATAGACCCAACCATACGCGGCATGCAGGCCGACAACCTGGACTATACCGGTTTCCTGTTCATCGGCCTGATGAATGTGAACGGTGACCCTTACGTGATTGAGTATAACGTACGTCTGGGTGATCCGGAAACAGAAGCTATCCTGCCACGCATCAAGTCCGATCTGTTTGAGCTATTCCTGGCACTGCACGATCACAAGCTCGGCGATTTCAAACTAGAGATAGACCCTCGCACAGCTGCAACCGTGTTCCTGGTATCTGGTGGTTATCCAGAGGGATTCGATAAAGGAAAAGAGATAAGTGGACTGGAGCAGGTGAATGCCGATACCCTGGTGTTCCATGCAGGCACGAAGCGTGTTGATGACAAGATTGTGAACAACGGTGGCCGCGTGATTGCAGTAACCGGCTTAGGCAATACGATGGAGGAAGCACTGGCGAAAGCGAACAAGGCGGCAGAAGCCATTAACTGGACAGACCGCTATTTCCGTCGCGACATAGGCTTTGATTTAGCGAAACAGCCTATGCATTAGGCAGGCTATACCTGATAAAAACAAAGGCCGGTGTTTCGAGAAACACCGGCCTTTGTTTTTATAGTGGGCTATTGCTTAGCAATACGCTTCGAAAGCACCTTGCAGGTTGTCTACAATACGGTTCAGTTCGTTGCCCTCGATGTGGTAACGCTCGATCATATGCACCAGTTCGCCGTCTTTGAACAGGGCGATAGAAGGAGACGACGGAGGGTATGGCAGCATGAACTCACGCGCCTTGGCCACAGCGTCCTGCTCCATACCTGCAAATACAGTGATCATTTTAGTTGGGCGCTTCTCAGAAGAGGCAACAGCCATTTTAAGGGCAGGGCGAGCCTTAGAGGCAGCACATCCGCACACTGAGTTCACCGCAACCAGCACAGTACCTTCTTTTGAAGAAAGCGCCTGCTCTACTTCTTCAGCAGTCATTAGTTGTTCGAAGCCTGCAGATGTCAGGTCTTCACGGATCGGAGCGACCATATATTCAGGATACATTCCCATGATTATCAGCTTTAAATTGAAAGATATTTAATACTGCAAAATTAATCATAATTCTGCAGAAAGGCTATAGACCAATACCATACTCATTAATAGGGAACTTAAGATATAACTTTTTGTATAGTTTTGAGAATATGCGATTTAGCTAAACTGAAGCATAGGAAGTAGGGTATACACTGTTATTCCAGTGTGCTATGTTATTAGCCTAGTTCTGTGTGCATGGCTTGCTGGGATTATGCGCGACCCCTGAACAAAACCTGCCTATGCAATCATACCCTTACCCGCATCCTTTTGGCTTTAAAAAACTTCATCAGGTAGCCTACTTTTACATGCCCGCCAACGACGAGCGACCAGCTGAGCTCATTCAAATCCTGAATTGTGACCGCACTTATATTCACGTGCCCATGCGTGAGGAAGACGTAACGCTGGATGCTTTTTTTGTGCGCGATATGACGGAGTCCGAAATACAGAATTTCAGTGGAAACCAGGTATGGCAAATATTCGTGCATTGGGACGAGCTCCATGAAGACCACGTACGTTATAATGTAAGTCGTAAAGTAATGGGCGAGCTAGAGGAGTTTAAGCAGCAGTTTCCGTTACCTGAGAGTATGGCGGCTTAGAGGGTTATCCAATAAATAAGCTTACGAACAGTAAATAATCATCCTATACCTGTCAAGGTAAAGTATAAAAGAAAAAGGCCTCTCAGATTTCTCTGAGAGGCCTTTTCGGTGGTCGCGAAGGGAGTCGAAACCTTATAGGTCATTAAAAGATAATGTATCAGATTATTGCTTTAAAACCGCCTTGCTACAGTTGTAACGGTGTCTTGTAGCTATTGAAGAATAATAATATCTAATAATCTATAAGAAATTTGTTCGTAATATGTTCGTGTTCGTATCTTGTGTCTAAATTCGAGACAAGATGAACCTAAGCTATTACCTTGAAACCCGCAGCGACAGAGAAAGCAAGAAGCCTACGCCGATTACCTTGTTTGTAAGGTTCAGAATAAATGCAGGAGGCGGGACAAAGACCCAAACTGTAAAACTCTCCACCGGTCAGAAAGTACTAGCTAAATACTGGGATTCAGAGAAGCAGCGAGTAAAGGGCAGCTATACCGGGGCGTCTGAACTTAATTCCTGGCTTACGAGCAAGCATGCTGCAGCTTCCAAAGCCTTACTCAATGCCTCATCACACCAGGAAGCGCTGACCACTGAAAAAGTAAAGGAATTAATACGTCCTTTGTTTGTGGAGCAGCCCATCTTAGTCGAGGAAACATTGTCATTATGGGAAGTCTATGCGAACTTCATTAAGATTCGAAGTACCCAAAAGAGCGAAAGTACCCTGAAGAAATACCAGACAACGCTTAACCACCTGCAAGACTTTGCCAATGCTTATAAGTTTCGGGTAAGCTTCGAGAGCTTGGACCATAGATTTTTGGAGCAGTTTATCACTTACCTGATAAAAGAAAAGAAACATACCAACAACACGATTGAAAAGAATATCCGGATATTAAAAACTTTCCTAAACTGGGCGACGGAGCAGGAGCACAACAGTAAACTTACCTTTAAAAAGTTCGGGTACTCAAAAGAGAAAGTAGACATCGTGTACTTAACTGAGGAGGAATTACACCGATTGTATTTCCTTGATCTGGCAGGCAAAGAGGCTTTGCAAAAAGTAAGGGATGTATTCTGCTTTGGTTGCTATACCGGCCAGAGGTTCTCTGATATACTGAAGATATCCCATGATCAGATACGGGGGAATACCTGGTACATCGTGACGCAGAAGACAAAAGATGTACTTGAGGTTCCTCTTAATAACTATGCATTAGAAATACTGTCAAAATATAAAGATAATGCCAGACCGCTGCCAGTAATTTCAAATCAAAAGACGAATGCACACCTTAAAGATTTATGCGAACTGGCAGAGATTGACGACCCAGTGACATTCACGAAGTATAGAGGCGCCGAGAAGATTCAGGAACATAAAAAGAAGTATGAGGTTATTGGGACCCATACGGCAAGACGCACCTTCGTGACGCTCTGGCTTGAGAAGGGGGGAAGGCCGGAGACATGTATGGAGATTACAGGGCATAAAGATTATAAGACCTTTAAGAAGTATATTAAAATCACTTCTAAGGTGAAGCGTGTAGAGATGGACAGCATCTTTAAATATGAGCCTAAACTGAAGATTGCCTAGTTGATTCCATGCTAATTGAAGAGAAGGGCGCAAAGCACATAGCGGCTGAAAGATATGCTGTATTCATCAAGGGTATACAAGATAGCAGTAATGCAATAGATGGGCAGGTAACACTCCTGGAAAACAAGATTGCTGAGTGTAGAGCATATATAAAGAAACTGAAGAAGGTTGATGCTGGCTTTACCAGACCAGAACTTGAAATTGATGCTACCAAGCTTTTGGTTAAAGAGCTGTTGAAGAAAAGAAAGGCTCTAAATGCAAAGCTAAAATATGCTGATCAAAAAGTTTTCCCAAGGATCGATACATTAGAGGAGCTATTTCCGGATCCTCTACTTATAGGCCGGGTTACCGAAACTATGAAAGTGCATGATACATGGTGGAATGGTGGCTACGCCTCTGGATCATTTTGGAATACGCCTGGTGCCGGACACCACTTGAATATTCTGATTACTATACTCATTGAGCGCAGCTTATTGAAAACCAAGAACAGAAGCCACATAGGAAGGCTTTTCAATATGTTTTACAAGCTGAAATTTGAGGAAAGAGTGTACAGGGATGGCTACTCTAAAAATTATAGATACAGAAATAAAGTGAGGGCTAACATCTTAAGTATACTCGATCAATAACAATTGGTCAGAAAAAACGGAAATGCTTCTCATTTTTAAAAACCCCCTTTGAATACCTTTGGAATATCAACTAACAGGTATTCTACATGACCCAAATTCTTTTTACGTCTTTAGACAAAGACTCTCTGAAGGCAATAATCGCCGAGGCAATAGCAGAACATTACAGCCACGCCCCAGCCCCTTCTCTAACAGCACCACAAGCGGGCAAAGACGCTGATGTCATCTTAGAAACCAGTGAGGTAATTGAAAAGCTGAAAATTTCACCAGCGACCCTTTACAACTGGAGAAATCAGGGGAAAATACCTTTCTATCGTATTGGGAGAAGAGTATATTACAAGGAAGCCCAGATCATGGCAGCACTGGAGGATCCCAGACTCAGGCTACAAAACCTTCGACCTTCTAATGAGAGGAGGGGGTAAGAATGAGTAAACAAGCCAAGCTTCAATTTGGTGCTGTTGAAGTCAGAACCGACCGAGAAGGGAAAATCAGTCTGACCGACCTTTGGAGAGCTGCTGGTTCTCCTAACAAGAAAGACCCTTCAACATGGCAAAATAGGGAGTCCACCACAAGCTTTATCGAAGCCCTCCGAGATCTAATTACCCCATTAATGGGGGATTTAAAACTCGTGCAATCTAAAGCAGGCAGATATGGAGGTACATTTGCACACAAGCAGATTGCATTGGCTTATGCTAAATATCTCTCTCCCAAACTACACGTCGCAGTAAATGAAGTATTCTTCCAACGGCTGGAGGAGACGAAAAATCCTGATCTGGCTGTAGATAGAGCTGTTCGGGACTGGGAAAAGCAGGGGAAAGACGAGAGTTGGATCAGTACACGGCTGAAGAGTAAAGCACAAAGGATTGAATTTACATCTATTCTCAAGCAGCATGGGGTTACAAACGGAGGAGGCAATAACAACGGATATAGGGTATGCACCAATGCTATCTATGACCCTTTATTCGGCGGTGATACAGCAACTATAAGGCAAAAGAAGCAGCTCCCTAAAAAAGCTAAAATACGAGACAGTTTTGGCTCTGTAGAATTGGCGGCCGTAATCTTGTCAGAGGCGATGGCAGCTGAGAACATCAAGCTTAAGAGCCTATATGGCAACTACGAGTGCATGCAGGAATGCAAATCTGTTTCGGCGCATGTTGCCAAGGCTATCACAAATAGCCGTAAACCTGAGCAGCGAAGCTCTAGGTTGAAATAAAAGAAAAAGCCGTGCAATCTCCACAAAGCACGGCTTAAGTTTCAGTGTGTTTTACTGTCGTTTACCAAGTAAAGATACAATTATTATTGTTATCGGGATACGGCATTTCAATGTTTTTTAAGCATCAGGATGTCAAAAGATACTTTTTACTTCAAACATGATTACAACTCCAGGAATGATCACAAGATAAGTGCTCTCATGTCCGATCATGGGCCGGCAGGCTATGGAATTTATTGGTGCCTAGTTGAATTGTTGCATGAAGAAGAGGAACACAGGCTTCCAATGAAAGATAGGTTTTTTAAAGGGGCTGCCAAGCAAATGTCTGCAGATACTGAGCAGCTCAAGAAGGTCGTCCACGACTGCTGTACAGAATATGAACTCCTAGTGTCTGACGGTGAATTCTTCTACTCTGAACGAGTATTGAGGAATATAGAAGATCGCAAAAAAGTAGCAGAAAGCAGAAGCAAGGCAGGGAAAGCTTCCGCAGAAAAAAGGGCTAGAGTGAGTAAAGATGATCCGGCAGATCAAAATGATGCCGCAGACCCTGTTGGTTCAGATAGTCACTTGCAAGATTCAACAAATGTTGAACAAGTGTTAACAGGTGCTGAACACAACTCAACAAAGGAAAGAAGAGAAGAGGAAAGTAAAGTAAAAGAAACTCTTTCTGTACTTAGCGAGCCTTCCGGCTCTGAAAGAGAACCTAATGAAGTTGAAACTAATGGATCAGACAAGAATGATGGCAAACCCAGGGGGAAAGCTAAGAAAGGGAAACCGGAATTAACAGTTGAGGAAGAATTAGCTGCCCTGCCGCCTGAATTTGCCAGCACATGGCAGGCCTTCCGCGACTGGTTTGAACAGCAAAAATTCGAGATGGTTCTGAAAATCAGTAAGCAACTTATGCCTACGCAGCTGCATACGCTCATGCAAGTCTTTAAGCCGCAGGATATAAAAGATGTATTACTAAGGCTTGAGAACTATAAAGACTGCAAAAAGTATAATTCTGTTTATCTGACAATCAACACATGGCTCAGCAAAGATAGAAATACCCAACACAGTTCATTTACATCTACTAGCACAACCTCTAGCGGGATCAGAGGCAACTTCAACCTCAAGAAAATGATCGAAGAGCAAGCTACAAGAGTCTACAAATGAGAAACAACAACTACACAAGAGGCTGGCAGAAGCAGCCGAATAACGAATTATCAACAGAGTTCTTAGCTGGTTACGTGCCTCCATTCGATGAAGAGTTGGAACAGGCCGTATTAGGGGCTGTTATTTTGGAAACGAGCGCCGTGCGTGTGGCACTTGGGATTATCAAGAGTGAGGAGTTCTTCTACAAAAAAGCTCACCAGATTATCTACCAAGCTATCGAGGCGCTTTTCAAGACAGGTACTCCCATCGACATGCTGACTGTCATCGCAGAGTTGCGCAACCAGAATCAGCTGGACCAGGCGGGAGGCGCACATGGAGTTGCCCTACTAACCTCGAAAATCAACTCGTCGGCCAATCTGGAGACGCACATCCACTACCTGCTGCAACTATACACGAAACGGAATCTACTTGTAATGGCAGAGACATTGCGCTCCGGTGCGCTGGACAGCACACAGGATTCCTTTGATCTGCTCAACGACCTGAACCGAGGGCTGAATTCCACGCTCGACAACCTGATTACAAAAAAACCGGTGACGGCATCGCAGGCATTCGCTGAAACGATTGCTCAGATACAAGCAGGTATAGGCAGGTCTGGTTTAGTAGGAGTACCGACTGGTATCGCCAACATTGACCGACTGACAGGCGGCTGGAGGCCTGGTGACCTGATCATCATCGCTGCCCGTCCAGCCATGGGCAAAACGGCGGTCGCTATTCAGTATGCGAAGAGCGCCGTATTGAAGTTCGGAAAGAAAGTCGCCCTCTTCTCGCTGGAGATGAGCTATATGCAGTTGATGTACCGCCTGATCGCCTCCGAGTCGGAGTTTACCAACAACGAGCTGAGCAAGTCGCAGCTGACGCTTGACGACCTGGAAGAGGTGATCCTGATGAGCAGGATACTGCAGAACAACAACCTAATCATGGACGATACGCCGGGGCTCTCCGTCATGGAGCTGCGCACCAAAGCCCTGAAGCTAAAGGCGGACGAAGACATTGACATGATCATCGTGGACTACCTACAGCTGATGCGCGGTGATCAGAAAGGCAATCGGGAGCAGGAGATTGGCTCCATTTCACGCGGACTCAAGCTGATCGCCAAGGAACTGGGTATACCGGTGATTGCCCTATCGCAGCTGAGCCGATCCGTAGAGTCGCGTGGAGGGGATAAGAAGCCGCAGTTGTCTGACCTTCGTGAATCGGGCTCCATTGAGCAGGACGCTGACACGGTATGCTTCCTATACCGGCCAGAGTACTACGGTATCATGGAGGATGAGCTAGGCAATCCCACAACAGGCACCCTGCAGCATATTTTCGCGAAGCATAGAAATGGGCCGCTGGATACCATCACGACTAAGTGCGACCTGGGGCATAACAGGATTTCAGATGTGGACGAAGTATATACAGCTGCTCCTGTTTTTGGAGCGCTGCCCGAGAGTGAGTTTAGTGTCAGAAGCTAGACTTTAAATTTTGACAACAGACATAATAAAGAGATCGGATTGACAACGCATTTTAAGGCGATCTAACGTGTCATTTCCTCCAGATATGCTCTTATATGGCTGGAGCGAGATAGTGCAATGCGATATTTTTTCTGTGCGTATTAGCAGGGTTTTGCGGCGGCTGTTATAATAAAGTCCGGCTCTCAGCGATTCTCAAACAGACTAGTTATACAAACCTCTGTATTTGTGTATAAACCACGACTTATTTAGATTTAGGTAAATAAATTATTAACCATATAACAGCTACAAGAATGAAACTACATCACATTACCCCGCAGGGCACATACCAAATCAGCGGGGCCGATTTATTGGGGATCATCAACTTTGCCGTCGAGCTAGCTTGGAATAAGCGGCAGTCTAAGGAAGCGCCCCCAGTTCCTGACAAATGGGCAGGCAAACATAAACTCACTACGGATGAGGCAGCGGAATATTTGAGAGTCACCAAAGCTACCCTGTACAGTTTTCACAGCAAGTACAAAATGGAGTACGAGAAGTCGAGACCAAGTATGTATACCATTGAAGAATTACAGCGTGTTGAAAGGGAGCGCCGGATTCGCCCTCATTAACACTTTACGCCACCCCGCGCTTCTAATCTTACACTAAGCACTTTTGCAAGTACCACAGGTCTATACCGGGTGCCTGCTTGGCCAAGCCTTCTAAAATCATTGTAACGAAATGGAAGAGGCCGCACAGTTGCAACCCCTCCCCATCTCTTCTACTTTTCCTTGAGCACCCGCACAAAGGCAGTCATCGCAAGGATTCCTAGGATTAACATTCCCATTTCAGCTTCCATATTATTCATGGTTTAAATTGATAATTGATTTTGCTCAAAAGCGAAACCAGGTAAATTCCTGTTTCCAGCACTTTGCTCTGCAAATCTGGGTGCTAAATCTGTCTGATAAAAAGACAGTAAAAAGTTACGAATTATCTATTTAGAGATCGCTTTGAAGGTTTTTGAATAAGAAGGGAATTACAAGTGGCTGGTATTTAGCATATTGGAAAGTGACAATTACGGCGGAATTTCTGAAATTATTTTCTTAGAGACACTTGTGTACATGAAGCAACCCCATACCACAACTAGCTAACAGTCAAGGGTAATGCAATCTAAAATCTTTGTAAAACTGCGTTGTTACTGATTTAGCATTCTACAGGAATAAGGGGGAATATGCTGGATGTAAACGCAAGTATTTTTCGGGATGGTTCACGCAAGATGTTGTGATATAGTCTTTTACCTGCACTAATGAAATCAATATTACATTCCCATCTAATAATTTGATGCTCTGCTGTTGTTTCAGCGGTGACTAAGCGGCAAAAACTCTGAAAAATTTGAATACATCTGTTTTATAGTTTTACAGCATGAACAATGTATGTAAAAAAGATGGACGTTAGATCAATCAAATTAAGGGAGGACCGTCACATACTGGACGACCTAGCAGTAAAGGCCCGGACGGACCGGGACGTGAAACGGCAGTATGGGCTCTCTCAACTGGAACTGGATATCCTGCTCATCATCGGCACCTGCTCTTCCTACCATCGTGTAGAGCTTATCTCCGTTCCCTATTTGGTTTTCTTCCTGGGATATAGCGAGAGTAACAGTGGAAGAGTGTATGACTGTGTAAAGAGGCTGGCAGGTAATGAGATGAATATGCTGGAAAAGCACGAGGGGTCACCGATATGCTATAGCATGATGTACCATGGGCTAAAGGTAGTAAGACGGTATCTGGAATTAGCGAATATACACAAGGAGGATGTGAGGATACAGATGCACTTTATACGCGAATTACCTGAGTAATAAATATGCCTTAGGTTGGGGTATTCGATTAGAATGTGTTTTCTCTTTGTTATTCCTTGTATATCAATGCATTGGCGATTATAAATTGTGGTAAGAATTGATCGATTAGAATTGTAAATTTATTGTTGAGAAGCGAGGGTATCCCTGTGATAAAAATACAGAGCTGGCCTCGTTCCTGCTATTTACCTCCACACGTTTTTTACCCACCCACTTAAGGTTCATGAACGAAGAACTCCTCAAACTCATCCAAGGGTTAAATCCGGACAAGTTTAAAGACACAGAGAAGACTAAGCAATATTTTTCCAACCCTGAAAAATATGATATTGCCATAGACATGCTGCGTCAAAAGTATAAACCCGATGCAGATCCTATCAAGTTTAGAACTTATATAGATGGCAAATATGGCAGCAATATTCAGCAGAATCAAAGTGAGCAGTCATCGCACGAGGGGTTGATTAAATACATCGCCGACAAGCACTACGGCGGCAAGCACCACGACAAGATCGCCTCAAAGCTGCTGGCTGACGAGAAGATGTTCGGCACTGCGCTGGACGAATTCCGGCAGGAGTACTTTAAGGATGTAAAGCCGGAGGACTTCACCGGCAAGTACTACAACAAGTACGGCAACCCCTTTGCGCAGCAGGCACCGGCACAGAAGCCCAAGCCGGAGTCTTCCGCAACGGGCGCAGAAAGCGACCAGGTTGATCCTGCCATAGCCGACGCTGCCCGTCAGAAGGCTGAGCAAAACATGGCAGATCCCTACAGTCAGATTAAGCCGGAGGGAGGCTTCGTGGAAGGACTGGGCTATGTGCCTGCTACCACGGTGATTCGACCTGAGCAGCCGCAGAATCCGTTGGAGATGGAGAATCCCTACGATCAGATAAAGCCGAGCCCTGAAAGGCTGGCGGAGCTGGAAGCTTCCATGGCACCGGACAGAAGCGGTTTTGTGGGTGCAGTGCAGGATGTGGGCGCCAGAGGATACAACGCGCTTATACCTGGGCTGGTGAATACTGGCGCCTCGGTGCTGGAGTTTGCTGGTGATACCCATGAAATGATGGGAGGCGGTAATGCGACCGACAGCAAATGGTCTGATGAGTGGGCCGATAAAATGCGCGGCACTGCCAAGGACATGTCCGCCTATGTGTCGCCGGAGGGCATGAAGTCCATTGTGGATGATCCTTACTCACCGCGTGCATGGTTTGGTACGCTGGCGGAGGCTGGTGCGACGCTCTCGCAGATAGTTGTGGCAGGCGCTGCAACAGGTGGCACAGGCGCACTGGTTGCCGGTGGGGCTCTCGGGCTTAATTCCGTGTACGAGGCAGCCGATGAAGCTGGCGTGTCGGATAACGACAAGGTAGCACTCGGTATCGTGCTAGCACCTGCCATGGCCGTACTGGAACGCATGGGCCTTGAGAAAGTAGTGGCGTCTCCTGGCGTGATGAAGGTAATCTCACGCGAGGTGATCAAGCGTACTGGGGGCAAACTCACTACGGAGTCTGTCGCTAAAGCAACATCTGAAATAATTCCTGAGCTGGTGAAGCGCAACGCTCCTCAGATTGCCAAAGGAGCTGCGGTGGAAGGCTTAACCGAAGCCGCTCAGACCGGGCTGCAGGAGAGTGCGGAAGTAGCCTATGACCGTACCCTCGGCGAAGGCAAGGAGAAAGGGCAAGGCAACTACGGTACGCCGGAAGACCTTGGTGAGGCCATGGGGGAAGTGGGCAAGCAATCCCTTGCGGCTGGTGTCGTCGGCGGCATCGTCGGCGGTGGCATGGGTGCAGCAATCGGCAAAGGCAAAGTATCAACACCAGAGCAGCGCATCATCGCCCTGGAAGAGGAACTGCAAAACCCGGAATTGAAACCAGAGATCCGCGAAGTACTGGAAGAAAAGCTGCTGGACATCACCTCAGAGTCGCCACGCTATGGCAATCAGGTATACAACGCCCCTAAAACCAGGCAGGTGAAGCGCATGGTGAAGGACGCTTACGGAGATTATCACAAACGCACCTATACTGTAACAGATGAAGAGCCAGGCATTGACCAATCAAAAACCAAAGCCGCTGACCCTGAGCCAGTGAGCAGAGCAGGAGAAGTGGCAGCGGTTAGAAATGGGGCCGATAGCAAACCTGCAACCCAGGCAGCGCAACCAGAAGCTACTGGAGTTAAATCAGAAGTGCCTAGTACTAAGTTAAATGATTCAGCAGATAGAGAAGATGTAACTTATGTCAGCCCTTATGTAGACGGCATGATGGAGGCGCCGCAGACTGAATCTGAAAAGATGTTTATAGTCAATGAAGCAACAGGAGCTTTCAAAGTGAATCCGGAGAAAGTGGACCTGTTCCTGAGTAGCGTGGACACTAACGACTATGTGGGGGCGAACATCACCGGCGCCGACGCCAAACAGGCGGTGCTGCAGATGTCCGGTAGGCTGGAGAAAAACGGTAAGGGGTGGAAAGTGGTGGAGAAGCTCAGCAAGCCTGAAGTTACAGAGGTTATTCCTGTTGACGCGACAGAGGCAATTGCAGCCTCAGAAAGCAAACCCGAGGCAACAAGTATCAGTCAGGTTGTATCTTCTGTTCAACCTGAACTAGTCCAGAAGAGCCAAGGAGTACGTAATAATAGTGATGTTCGAGAGTCAATTGAGTTCACAGAGAATGAACAGATGCCTAAAAATGAACAGTCTGCAACTGTCAAAGAATCCTTCACTGTTGGTAACACTTCCTATACTGTAGAGATACAGGATGAAGATTATAAAGTTACCAATGCTATTACTGGTAAAGTATTGTCGAACCCCAATGCCGTCAATTATCTGGCAGCGGTTAAAGCGTTTGAAGCAAAGCATCAGGATGTCGTACCAGCCACAACCGAGGCGAAAGCACCACTGACAGACAAAGTATTATCAACTGATTCACCACTAGTAGATCAGGCAGGCGATAAGTCTCCATCGAACACTCCAGCACTGATCGATGGGGCTAATATGAAGAAGTCGGACAGGTTGGTTAACAGAGCGGGAAGCGAGCAAGCTGCTGCACTGCAAACTAGCCGTTCAATCGCACCAATCGGCGCCCCCCTACCCGATCCTTCAGTGCCTGGAGCAATAGCGCCAGATCCTATCTATGGCGGTAAGCCAAAGCAATTAAACCAGATCATGCTCGACATGGGCAAGGTTGTAAAAGGCAAGCTGCATTATACGAGGAGGCCAGGAAGAGTAAATGCACTCGGGTCATACAATCCACGCAATGCAGCTGTAGCGATTAAGTATAGGAATGATCTGAGTACAACAGCCCACGAATTAGGTCACTCCCTGGATGATCAGTACGGCATCTTACAGGGTATACCTGATGGGCTCCGTTCAGGTGTTGAAGAGGAGCTTATGCAATTGGCGCCTTACGGCTCTAAACCTCCCAAAGGACATCCTGAACCACGGCAGTACGAGCTGGGAGAGGGTGTGGCGGAATGGGTGCGGTCCTACCTGATCAACCCTGAGGCGGCCCGAATGCGCGCACCTGGTTTCTCTGAGTGGTTTGAGCAGGTGGTGCCGGCTAAAACACTGCAGCAGATTGGGGGATTTTCAAATGATATACGCACTTTCATGGGTGCCTCAGCGCACGATGCCATCATGTCTAATGTACAGATGGAGCCTCAAAAGGCGGAAGGCGTCATGGCATCGCTGTTCAATAAGCAGGACGGAAGTTTCAGGCTAAACTGGTGGGACAAACTCTCTACAGCATGGTTTGACTCGCTTCATCCATTTAATAGAGCTGTAGAGTATGCCAAAGACGTAAACTCAAGCAAGGAATTAAGCCCAAGTAAAGATCCAATAATTCTTGCAAAGCTGTTAGCAGGCAGAAACGATAAGGTTAGCAACATCCTTGAGAACGGGCTTATAGATGGATCGATGAACCGTGTAGTAGACGATGCCACGGGCGAGCACATGAGCCTGCGCTGGCTGTTGTCACCTCTTGACGCTACTGATGCAGCTACTGTTAAGCAGGAGCAGCAGGAGGTCATCTCCTACATGATTGCGGAGCGTTCGCTGGAACTGGTTGACAAGCGCATTCAGACAGAGATTGAAGAAGCGCTGTCTGAAGGCAAGTACGTGGATGTGAGTATAATAAACTCAACCCCACGCTTTCAGCGGTTTGCTCAGCAAAATGCTGAAAATAAAGAGAGACTTTCAAGCAAAGTTCAGCAGTTGTTGGATATGCGCAACGACAAAAAACGTGCTGTCACGCAGTCCTATGACGATCAAATCGCTAACTGGAAAAGCTTTTTGGAAGAGAAGGTTTTGGCAATACAGCAGGCCAAGGCAGGTAGGCAGGTTATGCTTGCCAATGAAGCGGCTTTGCGTTCGCTCGACTCCTACGAAGCCGCAAAAGGCCTGTCTACTGAGAGCAAGCGCGTCATCAATAAGGTGAGGGCGCTACTCCTGGCAGCAAACGAGGGTTCTTCTAAGGCTGAAAAGAAAGCAAACAGGGCACTTGCAGCTTCAGAAGTAAAACGCATTACTGATACCATTGACGAGCGCATAACTGGCTTGGAGCGGGTGAAGAATGTAAAGCTACGCAACCTGGACAAAGAGTTTGAGTTGAAGGTGGCACCGTTGCAGTCCAGTAGGTATATCGCTAAAATCAATCTGTCAGATGACGATATCGTCACAGGTATTGGTGGCGGACTCTTTAAAGATACGGATCAGGCCAGAAGAAGACTTGATGAGATGGAAGCTCTGAAAGGGGCTGATATTACCAAATACGACCGAATCAAAGAAGCGGTAAGGAGATATCAGGCTTTTTCAGATCAGGTGCTGCAGTATATGGTCAGCAAAGGTCGCATGTCACAGGAACAGTATGAAGCTGTGAAGGCAAACAACACCCAGTACGTAGCGTTGAACAGAGCCCTGGAAGCTGCACCTGGTGATGAAATTATTGTTCACAGAGGCAAAGGCAGCACACTGGCCAGTGCCGGAGCGGTGATGCATAACGTGAAAGGTTCGTCTGCGACAATCAAGAACCCCTACGCCTCTCTCCTCGACTTTACCAACAAGGCTATACACGAGTCTGACAAAAACGAGTTTAAGCTGGCAATGCGGGAGCTATTCACAGGGACACGCAGCATGTACCATGGGGATGTAGAGTCTTTATCAGAAGTAGCAAGGCCTGCCGTCGAAGGAGACAAGAACACGATCCGGATTTTCGTGGATGGCAAAGCGGAGCATTGGCAACTGCAGGATGATGTATACAAGGCGCTGATGAACCTGGAGAGTGCCAATGTTGGGGATTCAGGTTTGGTGAAAGCACTTACAATACTGCCTAAGCTAACACGATGGACCGTTACCAATTCACCGGTATTTGCTGCCAGAAACAAAGTGAGGGACATTCAGAACTGGCTGGTGGTGTCAAAGAGCGGGCCGCAGCGCGGATTCACTTTTAATAAGGAAACCCGCAAGAAGATGCGTGAGAATTACGAGCTGTTCGGTGGCGGTCAGGCAGGGCACTACCTAAAGGACGAGGCCTTCTATTACACCCAGATGGAGATGATCATGGAAGATCTGGCGAAAGACAAGCGCTTCATTCTCACTGATCCAAAGAAGCTTGCAGCCCGTGCTGGCAACTGGTACAAACACATACTCACTGAGTCTGAAACCTCAACCAGGCTAAACGAATTTACGGCCGCCTACAGGAAAGCTAAAGCCGAGGGGATGGATGAGTACAGCGCCAATATTAAAGCCGCTTACGAAGCCCGAGATTTGATGGATTTCGCGGTTGCAGGCAACTATGCTAGGGAGGTCACAAAGTTTATTCCCTTCTTTAACGCCGCTATTCAAGGGCTCCGGAAGACGGTGCGCACAGCCAAAGAGGATCCTATGGGCTTCATGGCTCGATGGTTTCTGTTTGTAGCTCTTCCGTCACTGGCAAACCGTATGCTCATTGGCTCAATGGGGGAAGAGAAAGAAAAAGAATACCAGCAGCTGCCAGCTTTCCAACGTGATTTATTTTACAACATCCCTATCGGTACAGACAAATGGTTGGCTATTCCCAAGCCGTTCGAAAATGGAGTGTTGGGTTCAGGCCTAGAACGCCTGTTGGACATGGCTTTCTACGGCAATGACAAAGCGTTCGAGGGATATGCTGGCTCTGTGGCTAGAACCATGCTGCCTGTTGACGAGGCTGCTTTGGCTGGCCCTGCGCGTTCATTGGTTGAGATCGGGGCGAATTACGACTTCTTCCGTCAAAGGGCGATTGCTTATGATAACGAACTGACGCTGGAGAAACGCAATACGGACAAAGCATCACAGCTCGGACAATGGGTGCAAAAGGCAGTGGGGATAGACGCCCGCTACATTGATCACGCAATAGGCTCTAACGCTACTTACTTTGGTAACTGGGCTATGAAGCTCAGCGATGAGATCGCTTCAGATGACCCTTCCATAGGCTTCAATGCCTCTGATACTGGTTTTGTGAAAAGCGACCCGGTATATAATGCCCTGGATGTCCAGTGGGTTATCGATCAGGCGAAAGAGTTAGGGCTGAAGAGTGGGAAAGACTACAAAGAACTGAGTCGCTTATTGCAAGATTACTATAACGCTTCTAACGCGGACGATAGAGCCCAAAGAGGTGCAGTAGCAAGGGAATACGCTACCCGCCTAAGAGCTTATTGGGAAAGCATTAACGTTGCAGGTCTAGTGAAAGAGGATAAGAAAGTTAAGAAGATGCCAAAGAAGCGTTAGCACGGGTTAGAAAGCTGATGGGGACCCTATCGGCTTCCCTAACCAATTGTTCTTAAAGAGAGCTCAGATATACTTTCATCAGCTTTTCATTATCTTTCATTGATACTGTAGTTCCCATTTGAGCAAATTATTTTTATTCTTAGCGCTCAATAAGTTGTTACTTGAGTAGTTGTGGAAGTAGTAATGAGTATCCCTCTGCCTTAGTAATATTCCGCTTACATCTTTCATAAAGTTCTCAGGAGAATAAAAAAGCGCATCTTCAAGAGAATGATAATCAGAGCCAGTTATTAGGTCTTCAACACTTGACCCATATAGCATCCTGTAAATATCGCTTTCATCAATCCAAGTTTCGAAATCGACATAAATGCAGATAATATATGGCAGTCTATACTCTGAGATTAACCCTGAATACTTGTTTGCCTTTTTCAATAGTGAACTAGATTTTGAGCTGACCCTCCTGAAATCTGGGACCGCAGCATTAAATCCAGACATCGAAAGAGCATGCTCATATTTTTCAGAATAGGATTCAAAACCGATTGTTAACATGTTGTCGAAAGTGATTGTATCTATTTTCGATCTCTCAGATTGTAGCCATTCTTTTATAGTTCTAGCGCAATTATTGATATCAAGCTTATTTACATCTAGCTCCTCCTCGTCGATAGAAATATGAAGTAAACACCCAACAGGTATCTGCTCAATTTCATTAACTAATGAATTTAAGAATTTAGTTATGATAGTTCGTTGTTGTATTGGGTTTAATCTTAATACTTCGACCATTATTTTTTGTCCATTTAGTATAATAGTCCAGTCAGGCCTTTTTGTATCGTATTTCTCTTCAAAGAACAAAGAAGCTCCTATAGAGTCAAAGAATAAACCAAAATTGATCTCTGTAATTGTTGACAAAAAATTACTCTCGTTATGCTCTTTTCTGATTTTGTCTAACAATCTTATTTTATGCTTTAGCTCGAGTTCTTCAATACTTCTTAAAAGTGCTGGTTTGGAAGAGAAGAAAGAATTAAATGGGGAACACATAATGGGAAACTGATTCTAAAGTCTTTATTGTGGTTTTTATGCAAATGATGGTGAATATATTTAATTTATTATCAGCTGCCTACAGCTACAAAATATTTTGTGAAGATGCTTGAATATAAGAGATAACTGCATAGAAGGAGGGGGAGGGGTGCTGCAAATGGAAACGCCTTTTCCTGACCGGGTGGGGTGCGATTTCCGGGCTGGCGTTTCATTTTTTTATATGGTATACCTAAACGTTTTGATAGTGGCAGCCATCAGCACCAGATGCCATTCATTTGGACAGCCTAGCGTGTCGATGCACGATGACTAAGACAGTGACGTTATTATGGTGGTGGGAAAATGTAATGACCTGATTGGTTAGTGATTATGGAGTTATACCTGCTTTAGCTACTAGGGAAAATTACGCTAAAAAGTAAGCTAACAAGCAGTAACTTTATAGTAGAATAATAGCTAGCCTTTAATCTAAACCAAGCAACCATGGCATTTCCATTCTTAGCAGCAGCGGCCGCACTCCCTGCCATTTATCAGGGCATCACTGGCATCAAACAAGCCAGACAGGCTAATAAAATGAATCCTGTTCGCCCTACCTATACTATACCAGGCGCAGTGGGTGAAATGACGGAAATAGCCCGCATGGGCGCCAATGGCATGATGCCTGGTTTCGGCACGGCGCAGAACAACATTCAAGGCGCAACCTCTAACGCGGTCAGATCCGCGCAGCAAGCTGGCTCCGGTAATAATGTACTAGCTACTATTGCAGCGGCTCAGGGTAATGAAGCAAACGCTCTGAACAACCTGGCAACGAGTAACTCTAACTATCTCTTTGGACAGCGACAAAACCTGCAGAACGTGTTGCTTAATCAGGCAGGTTTTCAGGACAAGGCCTGGGACTACAACCAGCGCCAGAAGTATGACGAAGAGGCGGCAGCTAAGGCAGCGCTTAAAGAGTCAGGTATGCAGAATCAAAACAACGCTTTAGGAGGCCTTGCAAGTGTTGGCATGATGGCAATGCAGATGAAGAAACCGACTATACCAGGTCTTGGGAAGCATTATATCCCGGGTATGGACCTTCAGCGCGGAGCGATACCAACTCCTAATCCCTACGGCACTTACAACGGCTTTCCGCTGAGTTAGCAAAATTTATGAAGGGGTAACGCTACACTACACCCCGTTGAGTGCTCTAAGATAAACTGAGTATACAATGCCCCAGCTATGCACCCTAATTAGCTGGGGCCTTTTTTGTTGATAAATGTTGGATATGCAAAACATATCATTTATGTTTGCGTAGAGCTACCTACTATGGCAAAGTCACAACACTCACGATTCGTTACCCCTTATAAGTATGCGCAGCTTTGCGGAGTGTCTGATTCTGCTATTTATGGCCGTATTGAAAGAGGAGCATTAGAAGTGATTGAGGAGAAAGCAATTGATGGCACTGTTAAGCGTTATATTGATACAGATTTATTCCCTCCTGTAAAGCTGAATGCATATCCAATAGAATTTAAGGGACGCAAAAAGAAGGTCGAATAATTTTTTAGCAAAAATGTTGGGTATATAAAACATTTATTTACCTTTGGCGTACAATCACTCAAGGGGCGCAGCAGGTGCCTTTTTTAAAATCATAAATGTTGGGTATATACAACATTGTAATTCGTAAATAAATCAGACAACAAATAAATCTAGAACCATGGAAACTTTAAACCAACAAGACGCAAAATCAATTACCGGCATCACTTACATACAGTATGTAAAGGAGCTGGAACAGAATAATCTCGAACTACTTACAAATTGTGTGATCGAAGAGATGGGAGAAAGGTACTGGGGGACAGCTTACAGCCGTAAACATGTTTCACCGGCTATGGTGCATTTCGCGCTGATGGAAGCAGACCCTGAGCTGTGCCCTATAAGTAATTACTATGCATACGCGCAGTATGAATATGGCAGAATCTCTTTCCCTGTAGAAACAAAACTAACAGTATCTGAGACTGGCTATAGCGCTGTTAGCAGGATCATTAACGGCCTGCTACATGAAAATCCTGTGTATATGGCTAAGCTCAGAGCATGGGCTAAGCAGAAAGGTAAACCAAAACCAAAAGCCAGGCCCGGCGGCCGGGGCGAAAGCACTAGGCATTCTGTGACTAAACAAATTGCAAGCGCCTTACTAGTAACTACTTCATTGAACTGCCTGCCAAGCACATCCCTTAACCTTTGCTGTAAAGCTATTACAGGAGGCTGGGCACCTCTTCTGAGGCAAGGGATAAGAAGCAATTGATCGACCAGTTAAGCCCGTCTATGGTGATCATTACGAGGCTGTATTGCAGGAATTGTTTTAAGGAATAGCGGCACAACCAGGTAAGTTGTGCCGCTCTCTGTGTTTA
Organism: Pontibacter sp. LHS2; assembly: GCF_058932845.1. Lineage (NCBI taxonomy): Bacteria > Pseudomonadati > Bacteroidota > Cytophagia > Cytophagales > Hymenobacteraceae > Pontibacter > Pontibacter sp. LHS2. Next base: position 526,989 of record NZ_JBZYWG010000003.1, on the reverse strand, counting down.
GGAGTTATTACAGGGCCTGCAGCGGGCTAATAGCAGGCCGAGAACGCCTTATAAACTGCCGGTCTATACTCTTGTTCAATAACTGCTTTTATCTCTTCAGCGTGCCCTAAATGGTCGTGCCACTTCCACTCATGCTCGCCGATGCGAACAGATGGAAACCTGCTCCGGTTTGACTCCTGTAATCTCTCTCCTGTTATGGGATTGATTTCGTGCACATAGGTCATATGTGCTACCGCCTTAGGGTCAAGATAAGCCATTCCCCTAAGGTTACCTTCTATTTCTTCAGGAGTGCACCCGGATTCCTCTGGAGAATGCCTGAGCTGGAAGGTTTTCACACTCATGTCTCGATGCAACACATGCATCTCAATCTGTACTACTTTTTTCTCGAGAAAAGGCTTTTCATTTTGCGGCTCTTCAATCCCAAAATAGCTGCCTATCCAAGGGAGGCGCCGAGCTGCTGAGTTAATGAATTTATTAGGCTGTGATACAGAGGGGAGTCCTCCTGTAGTGGGAGTAGGTTTTACCATCATGATGTAATACTTTTAGGATTTTTGTAAAATGTGAAAACCTGCTATACGTAGTTGTCCTACCGCGTATTACGGCGGCCTGGCCCTTTCGGGAGCCCAGCAACATATATAGCAGGCGCTTATAGTTTAATTCAAACTTCAAATTCACGGTGTAATACTTTTAGGAGCACACAAGAAAAGAAGAAGTTTGTATATAAGCAATTGCTATAGCAGTATTCTTTATGCAGGCAAAATTTTTATTCTAGCCCTATTACATTCAATGTATTGTTTCTAATACTAAGCTATAAAAATACTGGGAATGTATGAATAAGAAAACTCACGCCGCTAGGATCAGTACCAGAGTTACTTTTATCTTAACAGCATCAATTAGTTCATAGGTAACGAGCCGACTGAGTGCCAGCTGTGGAGAATGTAGAGGGTCCTGATAGGGAACCTACTAGATAACCTACTAGATAACCAGCTAATGGAATTATCGTACCTCATACTAGTGTTTACTGGATGTATACTTCATGCATAGCTAATGCATACTTATTTTATACCCATTGCATACCCAATATAATACTTTATATTTGTGGATGTTAATGGAATGGATCTTGTAGATGTTTATGAAGGTCTGACATTAATTTTACATAGAAATGGGCAAAGACGCTAAATACAGAACAGACTTTCTGTTCGCCACTACTGGCTTCCTGATGGGGGCGGGCAGTGTAATAAACATGGCAGGTAATTACTTTGACTATAACACATCGCCAAATGGAGAAGTCGCAGATATGCGCGCACTAGAGAGTGATTGGGGGATGGTAGGAGAGGACCTGAATTCTGCCTTTGAGGAATATAATTCTAAAAACTCCGATAAGAATCAAGAGAAGCATGTCGGCTAAACCGCACGGACAACCGCAAAAGAGGGGGCAGGCTAGTAATGGCGCTGCCCCTATTCGTTTAGAGCAGCTCCCGCCCGATGTAAGGAGTATTGTTCAGGCGTTACCCGCTGATAAGCGCACTGAGGCGATGCAGGTGTTCACACGCATCTCCATAACCTCTTCGCATAGTGGCCCTATACCTCACCCTGAAACTCTAGAAAGGTACGAAGGAATATTGCCAGGGGCTGCGGACAGAATACTATCAATGGCCGAGAAACAACAGGATCATCGAATTGACTTGGAAAAGACTGCTATAAGGAGGCAGTTAAACCAAAGCAGCACGGGGCAGTGGATGGCAGGCTTTTTGTCATTAGTGCTTGTGATCAGCGGCAGCTTCCTTGTATACGAAGGGCATGACTGGGCTGGAGGAACGATTATTACCTCGACTTTAGTAGGCTTGGCTTATGTTTTTATAACTGGAAAACAAGCTCAAAAGGAAAGTCTAGACCAAAAGAAGTAAGCAAACAAAAAAGCCACCTATTAAAGTGGCTTTTTTGTTTGCTTACTTATAGGCTTTTATCGCATCAATATATCCTTTGATTGAGTCAGTATACTTAGTTTTAAGTAGTGTCATCTTCTCTCTGGCCTCATCATCAGTAATCCAAGAATCAGACGTGTTTGACATTTTATGAAGAGCTATGTGAAATACAAGTTTCAATTGGTCCATGTACTGATCTAGCAGGCGTTCTAGATCATGTTGTAAATTTTCCTTGGAGAATGTTAAGCGCATGGTTTCGGGATAAGCTTCAAACTCGCTAGGCTTGGGAGTTTTCATAGGATACCCGTCATAATGTTTGATGCAGTTGTTTATCCAGTTCAGACGATTGATAATTCTGGAGTTCTTCCAATCCTTAATACGATAGTTAAATACAGTCTCGGAATATTTAGCTAAGGACATAGGAGCCATGTCTTCCTCTTCATCGTCTGAGATAAGCAGCTCGGCATGTCTGATTAAGTCATCGACGTAATTTTCGAACTTATGGAACATGCCAACATATCCTAAACGAACGGTCTCGTAGTAGTTTTCTTTTAGCTCTTCTCGAGATAGGTGGAGCAGGTGTTTGTATTTTGATTTGTTTATTTCATTTACTCCATCCACTGCTGATTTAGATGCGGCAGGTATATAATAATTCAAAAACAGGGCTTTGTAAGTATGCAGCTCCGAGTATCGCCTGACCACGAAATGAAATATCTTTCTACCTTTTTCATCTTCTTGACCTAAGTGAAAATTAGGAATCTTCGAGAATTCAACAGTTAATTTTTCTATTAATGCGTCGTATTGATTTACCTTCTTCATACAATAGTATAGGATAAATGTCCTAAATAGTGGATAATGTGAATATGACACTTTTCCTTTATCCCTTGCACCCTATATTCCATTCTTCGTATACTTACTCCATGAAACGGCTTGCCTAGCCGGGAAATCTAGTCGACCCATGTAAAGGGATTATGAAGATCAAGTAACTAGGATACAGAAAAGGGCGCCTTTAGAATAAGAAGTGCCTGTGAGGAGGAGGAAGGCTCCTCCCATATGTTAAGCCTTGTGGCGTTCACCTACATTAACCGTTCAGGCTGGAAAGAGTCTTTAAAGAAGAAGGTGGATGGAGTCAGCTGCTCGGCAGGCTTAGCTGCCATCAAGCCAGTCAACAGTAACAGGATGAGTAAAGGTAGCCTCATGTGTAATTAATAATTAGTATTTGCTTATCGATCCTTAAATCTTGCTAACAGCCCGTTTTCGATCACGAACACATCGCCGCTGCTCTTATTGCCATATATGAGTATCTCCTTGGTTTTGGTCTTTAGGACCTCAATTTCAATTTTATCGGGATCTCTTCCTTTAGAATCAATGACCTGTTCACGAGTCATGCCTATCCAAAAGTCCTCGTTGTAGATCTTATCTGTCAAGTCCCCATATTTGTCATTGAGGTAGTTAATGCGTGCGTAGAACTGGCGTGCCTTTTCCATTTCCGCGTCAATGTGCTCCAATGACCAAGAACGGGCACTGATGTGCTGAATAAGCAGCTCCTGGTTTTCATCGCTCAGCAATCTCTGAGAGTAGCGCTCTTTTACTAGCTCCAGTCGCATTTCATACTGAAGCCTTGTGGCTTCCTCAGCTTTAGCGAGCTGTTCTGATACAACTCTATTGTGCTTTGAGGTCTTTCGTACAGCACGGACGATCAATAAGGCGACAAGGGCTAGGCTAGCCAGGAACCATACTGCGTTATGCTCACTGTCAAAATTGGTTAAAGATGATATAGCTACAATGATGGCCAACAGAATGAGTACTACAGTCCAGAAACTAAAGCCAGGGGTAGCAATTGGAGGATTTGGGTCGGCCGTTGGTGCCATGTTACGGGGAGCGGCGGAGGAGTGCTTATTACTGCTGTAACTGGAGTAAGAAATCCCTGTTCCTTGTATACCGACTGTCGTGCGGGTGCCACGCTTGCTCATGTTAACAGTTGCGCCACGGCCTCCAATAGAGGTACTCATACCAGATTTGCTAATGTTAATTCGCACGCCTGGAGCAATCTTAACACTCCTTCTAAACCTGAATCCCATTAGCACTTACAGTTCACTCGATCCACGTAAGACTTATTGCCATTACTATTCATGTAGTAGCAGCCGCCATTAGGGCCTTTGTAAAGGGTCTTCCCATTGTAGCTTCCGCAAGTAGGGTCTGTTCCTCCATCGCCACAAGAAAATAACAACCCGCAGCTGAATACAGCAGCAAGGATGATTCTGTAAAGTTGTTTCATAATGTTGTGGGTATTGTTATTTTCGTTTTATATAGGTTTTGTTCCCCTTGCTATTGATGTAGTATTGGCCTCCCCTTGGTCCAGTGTGAATGGTTTTTGAGGCTGATGACTTGGTAGATGATGAAGTTGAAGGCTTATAGCTGCTACTTGAAGATTTGTAGCCTGTACTTGTTGCCTGATTATCCTTCTGAGTAGTGATGGCTTTAAAGGCTTTTGACTGCTCGTTATGCTTGATAAAAAGGTCATTTATATATCCAATGTGCTCCCCCGCTTTTACTAACCAGTAATCGTTGCTGTAGTCCAGAAGGATTATGGCATCTCCAGGCGAAACTGAAGCTAAGGTTGCTGCAGTTGGCGATGGTTCCTCTCTAATGCTACCTTTCAGGCTTATAGTTGCCGGCATTGCCGTTCTCCCTTCACTATCTTGTAAGGAGGTCATAAAGGCCTCTCCTTCCATTTTTCTGATCAATGTGTTAACAGCCGAAAGAGAGTCCGTCTTAGCCCTTATTTCGGCTTCTAGGCGAGCTTTTGATGCTTTGGCACTCTGTAGTTCTTGGCTTTCAATAGAGGTCTGTGAATAAGCAGTGCTAGTCATAGACAGTAAGGCGAGGATCACAATATAGAGCTGTTTCATTAGGGATTTATATTAACTTAATATTTTATAGTAGCAATATATAAATAATTGTAATATTGTAAAAATATATTGTTTTTTGCTGATGTAGTGTGTTGTCGCCATATGTGTGCTACAACGTCAGCTCCCTAAACTTATAAGTATGAAAGGTCTATTTTACCAATTGATGTTTTTAATGCTGCTCATTAGTTCATGTACTGGAGGGCAAGAAGATCAAGAAAATGCCTTACCGACCTTCACTGTTGAAAACCAAGAGTTCAACACCAACCTTAAAAAAGCCTCATTCGAGATTAGGCTGGATAAGCGGGCGTCCGAACAGGAAATTGAACGAATTGCCAGGCACATTAAAGAGAACGACCCAGGCTTTGAGCGGTATTATATCATGTACTACCTACCCGATATGACCAGAGGAGCCGGGGCTTGGGCCACTAGTCATTACGACCCTGAACTGAATGTGAGAATATTAGGTGCCTCTGACGAAGAAGAAAATCTAATGCAAAATGCTGCCCTACCGGAAGGTAAGGTGATTGGGAAATGGTTTGACAATCGTCCATTCGCAGAAAGCACTATGATCATCTATGAACACAACGGAGCGCTTAAGCTCAGGCAGACTTTCAAAGACGGATCCTTCGGTGACGAGGACGTTAAGAAGAAGGGCGACAAATATATTTATGAGAATGACTTTGGTGAGTATTTAAAGGTTGAAACTGACGGTAGCCTGGGCTTGTATAGCAGTAATGGAAAGTTCGCAACTGCCAAGAGAGTAGAGTAGTGTAGTTACTACTGTAATAATATTGCAAAGCAATCCTTAAAGACCCTTATTTAGAAATGTCACTAGTAGAGAACTATTTCAACAGGTTTTCTACAACCATAAATGTAAGTGAAACAGAGATAAATTAATCATAATGAAAAGAAAGACCATTATTCTACTTTTATGTTTCGTTGTGGAGCAACTGGCGCTATCTGGTTGCTCATCGGAAGCTGCAACGGAAGTAGCCTTGATAATCAGCATCCAGGAGATTGCAGGTAAAACGCTGGCGGAAGTGGAACAAGTTTTAGGTAAATCAGAAGCGCAGGAAAAAGTAACTGGCTACCCTTGCAAAAATACTGACTGCACCCGGGAGTACTTCCAGAATGGCAAGTACGAGATAATCTTTAGAGAGGGCGCTGCCAATCGGATTACAATCAACAACACGCCGAATCTATCCGATTCGGAAAATGCCATTACTTCATTAGGCCTTCCAAGTTCGAAGGCTACCTTCGCGAATCCCAATACAGTCATGCGCTGGAATAATGTGGCAAGCTTAAATGAAGTAGCGTTTTACACTGACTATGTACTGGTGCAAGTGACAAAGGCAGAATAATTTAATACTTCCCCTGCCACTTGTGTCCGTAGATCGTGCCATTGCTGTTGACATAAAACATGCGTACAGGAGTGTAGCCCGAATATTTCGGTCCGGCATAGTGAGTGACACCATTGGAAGCGATGGCAATTTGCCCTGCCAGTTGCCCATGGCTCACTTTGTCTCTATAAATAAGAATGCTTCCGCCGTTAACGTCTTCAGTAATTTGAGTGGGATATCCCCAAGCCTGATACAGGCTAGATTGGTGTTTGCCTATCCAAGCGTCCATGCCCTTATTGATCTGTTGGGTGGTGGGAGTGGAGCACATGGCTGCAGTCACAATGGTGGCTAACAGACCATATATGAAAATTAGATCCTTCATAAGATTTGCTCTGTTTAATGTTTTATTTACATATTTATATAAAATATTGGCCTTATGAAAATAACTGAAAAACTTTTATGTATTGCAGGTGTGGCTATTATTATGTCAACAGCTACAGGATTTGCTGTAAGTGAGGAAAAGTATTTTCTGCACCACCCGAAAGCCAGTAGGCAAGAGATAACGGAGGCGATGTATATAAACTATTTGAAGGGGAGCAATCGAGATCGGGTAAATATAGATAATGCTTTTAACCTGCAAGCAGCTCTGATTGCTACTGCCTTGAGCTTTGGGGTAGGCTTTATAATTGTTGGGGCTGGGAAGAGCTCCCTCATCAAAAGGGAAAACAGGAGGTGAAAAGGAAAGTGGCCATGTTATCGGAATGAGCTGTTATGCCTAATAAACAGGTATTCTTTAATTTTTTATATCATCAAAATTATTGCTAGTAAAGCAGATCGTAATAGGCCTAGCGGATTTTTGAATTCGAATATTTGAATATTTAAATTTATTCTTGTTTGTCTGGTATACAGTATAATCGTTACTTTATAGTTCAATAAATAAAACAATCTAAATAATGGGTGAACACTTAGAAGGGTTTTTAAATCACAGAAACCAAGAGTTAAAAAGAAAGCAAGAAGAATACGAAAAGAAATTACAGGAAGCAGCTGATAAGGACTTGAGGTTCAATGCTATATTTGATGATAAATATGGGAAGGTTATAAAGCCATATTTAGAGGAGGCTAAAATCTCTATAGAATCGAACGGGTTCAATGTAGGATACTCTGATTCCAAGATGGGAAATGGGACCGATGTGCGATTTAATATAGCAACATCATCAGGACCAAAGAAAGAACTGAGGTTACATATTTACCCCAATGTCCGTGATGAGAAAATTCATGTTGCTTACATCTCATCTAAGGGGAGTAACAGCAGCAGTAAATCCAAAAATTTTACTCCAGAAGAAGTTACTCCACAAGTGCTAGAAGAGTTTTTGGTACATGGGATGAGAGAGACATTTTAGGGAATAGCTATTATAATAATCCCCTGTGTATTAACGGGGGATTATCAGGTATATAATGCTTTGGCGATAGGAGTTAATGCTTCTAACAAACGAGAATTATAGAATCATATATAATCTTTAAAAGTTGAGAATGGCTCCGTTGATATCTACATAGATCCCTACAGCTTGCATTTCTTTCAAAAGTTTGATCTTCCAGGCACCTGCATCATCAAATTTTTCGTATAGTATGCCCTGTAAATCACTTGGGATTTCGATAGTACCTCTTGTCAGCATGCGAACTCTTTCTTTACCGATTTTACCCAAGAAGTAGCCTAACTCTAGAATAACATTTTGTCGGGCTCTACTATCCCCTCTCTCAGTTAAATCATCTGGTGTAAGTAAAGCTATTGCATAACCGGCGCTTTGAGTTTCTTCTAAAAGCTTGTCAATGATAGTTCTGCCTCTATCTGGCTGCTCATGCAACACTATGCAATTAACACCTGCTCTATTTAACAGGAGTTGTACTTCCCGCTTGAGCTCATTATCGTGGCCGTGAACAATGAAAACTAAGTCTCCTTTGATCTTTTTAGGCGATTCAATATCTACTTCTGGATTTGCATTAATGATTTCCTCTAATGCCTCACCCAAATATCCTAAGAAGGTTTGGTTGAAAGAAGCAACATTGTCAGTCAAACTCCTTTGCATAAAAAGAGATATGCAAATGTTGTCCCCCGACTCTTGAACAGTTCGATATAAGTCAAAAGCAAGAGACTGAGCATCTTCTAAACTCGTAGGAAGGGTCCAGTTGCGACCAAAGCTACTTTCGCTTTCTCCATTAGGCCAATTCGTCCATCTTTCTCTACTCTGTTGATATTTATCAAATACAGGGTTGTCCTTTACTTCTTCATCTAAGTAGTTGAAAAGTTGAGAAACAACACTAGTGAATGTACGATAATTAGAACCAGCAATATTCTGGAATAGAAACTTTATTCTTTCAGGGTTAAGCGCCATAAGAGGTTCTAGGTTAGGGGTTTGATTAGAGGTAGTAGGTGCGCAACTCACGCTCTGATGAAGATAAGAACAAAATGTCTCAATCGTACTAAAGAGATCTAAATTTGTTCGTAATATGTTCGTTAAAATGAAAAAAGGCCCTCAGTATCGTACTGAGAGCCTTTTCGGTGGTCGCGAAGGGAGTCGAACCCCTAACCTTCTGATTCGTAGTCATGACGATAGCCTTTATTGCTAGTATTATATATTAGTAAAAACCGTCTTTTTAGCCAAATTAAGCAATTTTTGTTTCTCCTTGTTTAGTAATATTACTTGACTTTTTGACGGTTTGTGTGCAAATTGTGTGTACAGGAAATAATTTGCACACACATGATACCCGTACTTACTTCCGTCATGCTGGATACCAGAAGGGCTCTGAAAGATGGCTCATTCCCGGTAAGGTTGAGGCTCACCTTCCAAAGACAGCGCAAATACTATAATACGAGCTACTCTTTGAGCGAGGCAGAATTCTTTAAGGTTCAAGCGGAAAAGCCGAAAGGAAAGTACAAAGAGCTTCAGATAGCTTTTCAGGCAATAGAGCAGAAGGCTATAGGCATCATCCGTAACCTTGAAACCTTCACTTTTGAGCAGTTCGAGAAGAAGTACCTGAACACTGCAGTTAAGAACGATGTCTTTACAGCATTTGAGCAGCAAGTCACAAGACTGGTTGAGGAAGGCAGGGTAGGCACGGCCAGCAGCTACGAGAGCGCCAGCCTCTCCTTGCTATCCTTTATTCAGAAAGAACCCCTTACCAGAAATAAGGGCTTATCTAGAGCTAAAGCAACCGAGAAGAGGGAAAACCTGCTGAAGAAACGCAAGCCTCTGGCTTATGCCGCTATAACTGTTGATTTCCTGATGGGGTACGAGAAATGGATGCTTCAGCACGGCCACTCGATCACCACCATAGGCATCTACCTGCGGGCGCTTCGCGCCATCTACAACAACGCCATCGCGGCAGGGGAGGTGAACGCCGACCTCTACCCGTTCGGCAAGAGAAAGTACCAGATACCCTCCGGCCGGAATGTGAAGAAAGCCCTGACGCTGGCAGACATTGAAAAGATATTCTCCTATAAGCCTGCCACCGAGAACGAAGGGCGTGCGCGGGACCTGTGGATCTTCTCCTACCTGTGCAACGGGATAAACGTGAAGGACATCGCCCGTCTGAAGTACAAGCAGCTTGACCAGGAGAGGATCACCTTTGTCAGGGCCAAGACGGAGCGGACCAGCCGCCAGAATATCAAGGTCATTACGGCCATGCGGACGCAGGAAATTGATGAGATCATCGAGAGATGGGGTAATAAACCCGCTTACAGTGAAGATTATGTGTTCCCCTTGCTTGAACCAGGGTTGTCTGCGGAAAGAGAACGGGCAAAGATTCAGCATGCCACCAAGACTATAAACAAGTACATCAAGCGTGTTGCCTCCGCGGTTGGCATTGAAAAGAATATAAGCACGTACACGGCCCGGCATTCCTTCTCTACAGTCCTCAAGCGAGCAGGGGCACCGATAGAGCTTATATCTGAATCCCTTGGGCACTCTAACCTGAAGACGACCGAAAGCTACTTGGATAGCTTTGAAAACGACGTGAAGAAGCAGTACGCTGCACGGTTAACAGCATTTAATATGATTAGCGAGTGAGGTTTAATTAATAGTTAATACGATTCTGCTGTGGAAATAAACAAGGGACCATAATACACTATGCGCCTATAATAATAGATAGCGATGAATATTGGAGGGAAGGTTGTCATGTATTTGACTGGCCTTGACAATAAGCTGACTACTATTGTAGAGTACAGGGCAAAGGCGGTTCAAATACTCTAAATTTAGGTACATTAAGTCTCATAATGAGTAGGAGTCTAGTTCAATTTCAGGTAATCTAGCTTTAGGATCAGCTTCTTTTGAGTAAGGTCGTCAGGTGACTTTTTTTATTTCCTTACATTTTTATGTAAGGAAGAGATCATCTTCATGGTAGCAGCCCAATTTACATACAGCGTAATTGAGATTGGCCTTTAATCCTCTATTATCGTCACGAGGTGTTTATGCCTTTAACTTGTAGTGTAGGTCCATAGTCCTGGAAAATTTTCTATGATTGTCGCGACAACTGAATATACCGGAGAGGCATGTGAGGTATATACCCATATTGGCAAGGCCAATATTTTGCGCATTCTAACTTAAGAGCCCCGCATTAAAAGTTTTTGTGAAGCAGTTCCAGTAATGGAGTAGAAGCCTTGAGCATTAGACTCTTCCTAACAATGGCGCCCTGCAGCCCAAGCATTAGTATATTCCTGCAAATATACCCTATAAATATAATTATTAAAACACTGTATTGCTCAGGCAACCAACAAGGGGTATTCATAATTATATAAAAATCAGCTGGGAATGTATAAAACTATCACGGTAAGGGATGGGTATAACTAAGGACTTATAACCAAACAAAACAAACTATGAACATAACGATGAATAGAGAACTAGTTTCAGTGTTGGCAGAATGTGCCGCAGCCTGTAACTACTGTGCTGTCTCCTGTCTGCAGGAAGACGATGTGAAAATGATGGAGCGCTGTATCCGCCTCGATCTGGACTGTGCCGCTATCTGTAAAATGGCGCTGGATTATGTATCCCGTGATTCGACTATGAAGCGAGACGTGCTGGACCTGTGCGCCAGAGTGTGTCGCGAGTGCGGTGCGGAATGTGAAAAGCATTCGCACATGGAGCACTGCCGTATGTGCGCTGAGGCTTGCCGTCGTTGCGAGCAGGCTTGCCAGCAGGCGTAGTTGTTATTACAAGTTGGTCAAATGCAAGACCTAAGAAACACCCTGATTGTTCTATACCTGCTAGAGCGGTCAGGGTGTTTTTTGGCGTGGACGTGAATTACAGTGCACCGATAGAAGTCCCCATAAAATTAAGAGGCTTAGTAAGTGAATTTTGGTCACATTTTTTAACCACATAATCTATGAAAAAAATTTTATCAGTATCAGAAGCTTTGCTCTTATGCTAATTGCCGTCTTTGTGTTCAGCAGCTGCGAAAATGACCAAGATGTTGTTAGCCCGTTAAGTACCAGCGCAGAGAAAGCGACGAAAGGTCCTTACTGGGGGGCGACAAAGCATTTGACAAGGAAATGCAGCAGATCATCAACTCCATGATGAAGATGATGAACCAGATGGAGATGACCTGCGACCCCGACATTGATTTTGCCAACATGATGATCATGCACCACGAAATGGGTATTAAAATGGCCGACCTGGAACTCCAGTATGGGCATGAGCCCGAGGCACTGGAACTGGCCGAGAAAACGAAGATAGGCAACATGGAAAGTAAAGTACGTCTTGAAGCATTGCTGGCATCGCATCCAGGGGCGGAACCACTCTCGAAGGAGGAGTGCAAGATGTTTATGATGGAGATGCGAGAGGACATGATGGCTATGATGCACTGCATGCGTTCTGTAATGGACACACCTGATCCGGATGTTGATTTTGCCCAGCTGATGATCTGTCATCACGAAGGAGCCCTTGCCATGTCAAACACAGAATTGAAGTGGGGGGATGATGAAATGGCCTTGGAGGAGGCTGAAATGATCATTGAAGAGCAAGCGCAGGAAATAATGGAGCTAGCCGCATTCTTAAATGAGCACGGTATACCGACCAAGCACCATAACATGTAGTAAGTCAGCATGATCTGACTTAAGATTTACAAGCCCGGCTACTGGAAACGTCAGCCGGGCTCTTTAGTTAAATGCCGTTTCATCCGGAGTATAAAATTTGTAGTTTTAGCCTTCATTTACATCAAACAATAGGTATTGCTTACCTTGTCAAAGCCGGTTTAATACCCATACTACAACCCTTACACCATGAACCCCAAAATTACAAACAGCTTTTTTGCTCTTATATTTTGCGCCTCCCTGTCCTATTGCAATCAAACCGCTAAAGAACTGGAAGTACCAGCAGAAGAAACACAGCACGCCAATCATACCCCTAAAATGAGCGAAGGCGCTGTCATTATACAGGATCAACCGGAACCTGATACATTAAGAGGCAGTCTGAAAGCAGAAGCCCATGGTATGGTAGGCAATGCGCACCTGACCATCAATTACCATTCACCAGCCGTGCGCGGACGCAACATCTGGGGCGGCCTGGTAGCTTACGACCAGGTATGGGTGACAGGAGCGCACTCAGCCACCAGCCTGACAACGGATAAAGATATCACCATAGAAGAAAAGCTACTGCCAGCAGGCAAGTATGCCTTGTTCACCATTCCTGGAAAGGAGGAGTGGACTATCATCATCAACAAAAACTGGGAGCAGCACCTGACCGACGATTACACGGAGAAGGAAGACGTATTGCGCGTTACCGTAAAACCTGAAGCAGCAGCGCAGCCACAGGAGCGACTTCGTTACCAGATCGTGTCAGAGGCTGATAGCAAAGGAGCCATTAACATAAGCTGGGACAAGTTGAAAGTAACAGTACCCGTTGCTATTTAGGTGTAGCCAAGAAGCATATTTTTATTCATAAAGCCACTCCGACAGCTGTTGGAGTGGCTTTATGAATTTATAGATGAACCTGAGTATAGCCATATGGATATACCTGAACAAGAAGCAACGTTGCTTACTTGAAAAGACTTATAGGCAAACAATTATACTTTAACAGTTAAAAAAAATGGAAAAGGGAAATTATATGAAGTTTTTGTTGATGCTAGCCGTATCGTTTGTGATCATGTACGGGGTGATGTATTTGAATGCCGATAAGTTTGATCATGTGTACCTGAACCTGAACAGGCTGTACATGGCCCTATTGATGGTGGCGCCTATGGCGCTTGTTATGTTAGGGTTTATGTCGGGAATGTATACAAATAAGAAGCTGAAGTATCATTGTAGCTGTTGGTGTAGTAGCTTTTGCCGGCTCACTGTTCATGCTAAGGAAACAGGCCTTAGTGGATGATAAACAGTTTCTAAAATCCATGATTCCGCATCACTCTTCAGCCATTCTGGTAAGCCAGGAAGCAAACATAAAAGATCCCGAAGTGAAGAGGCTAACGGAGCAGATCATAGAATCTCAGGAAAAAGAAATAGCAGAAATGAAGGCAATCCTAACCAGAATGAGGTAAATCTTATACTGTATCCATGGCCGGATCTTATTCTTGGTGATGCATGTATAAAAACGAAGCCGCCTCTTTACCGAGGGGCGGCTTCGTTTGATAATAAGGTGGACTATTTTACAACCAAAGAATAGTTTAGACCTGTTAAGTTTTTACTGTTATATTTTCCTGAAATGGATCTTGTTTTCATCTTCCCAGACACAAAGCGTTTTTTTATCCGGCATTTCAGCAGTTTCAATATAGCTGCCTTTCCCTACCACAGTTTCCGTATCTGCATTCAGGAATTTTAGTTTTAGATCTGAACCATCTTTCCAGGCAATAACCGGATTTGTTTTTCCGCTGATGCGGCAGTTCCGGCCTCTGCCAATTTGCACTTCCTGTTGGCCAGGCTTTGCATAGAAGATATTCCCTTCCCGTTGCCAGGAAGTGTGAATCGTATTCTTACTATCCAGTAGAATGCCCCCGCCGTCCATGGGACATCCTTCCAGTTCCCAGGTGCCATTCCCTAGTTTCTGTGGCTGAGAAAAGTGTTGTCCGTTGTCAGTTGATTTGGTCAGGTAAAAATCTCTGGAGCCATCTACCCAGTTTCTGAACATCAGGATTACCTGTTTGCCTTCCACATCTATACTTGGCTTACAGCATTCGCACACGGTGCTGTCTGGCGATACGTATACTATCTTGTTTTCTGACCATGCGGCGGCGTTTCCTGTAGTGGAGGCAAACACGATCTTGTTTTGTTTGGTGTTTCTTACATCCAGCCACACAGCATAGAAGGTGTCTTGTTCATCGGAGGCGATACTCATCAGGCCTTCTGGCACTGAGCCCGGTATGTCATTCACACCAGCTGCCTTTATCCACTTATTTGTATCATGGTCCAGACTGTAGGTATGGATATTACCCTGCTTATCTATGGCGGTTACCACCGAGTAATTCATGGAGCTGGCAATCTGAGGCCCCATGGACATGCCCAGGTACAAGCCCTTCAGCTGCCCCACCAGTAGAGGTTCTGAGAAGGTTTGTCCGTTATCTTTGGACGTGACGCAATAAATTCTGTCTTCCAAGCCATACACTACCCTGGTATTCCCTTTTGTATCTACTGCGATCTGTGGCTGACGACCTGCCAGGAGCAGGGTGTTTGTCGTTTCTTGTTCTGTTTTGCTACAGGAGGTATTTAAAATCAGAAACAAGACAAACGTTAGAAGCTGTAATGGTGCCCTCATTCTTTACAAGTTTAAGACAAAGTATACTGTAAGATAAGAGAATTTTTGGAAAGATTCCGCTTGAAGGCAGGTAAGCGAACATGCCTGATGAATACATACAGGCCGTAAAGCGTAGCCGTTGCACAACCTGGTGTAAACTGTCGCGTTCATTTTAAGCAAAAACACATGTTGCTATGGAAGTAATCAAGTTCAAAACCAATGTGGAGAATGAGGAAGCTATATCCAGGGTAGCGCCTTACCCGGACAAAGAAGAAAGTATCAGCAGGTGGAAGCTGGAAACTGGAAGCACAGAAAATATTTTAAGTGTCTCCGGTACAGATCTTGATCCCCAAAGGATTGAAAATGTGGAGCAGGAAGCAGGATTCAAAGCTGAAATCATCCGGGTTATAGGCATCGGTGGCAAGGACTTGTAAAGCCGATAGCAGAAACTGTTAGGAGTGCTTACCATTTAAAACCAGGCATACACTAAAATGATTTTAGTAAAACCCCAGCTGATAGAAAGAGATACTAGTGTTAAATTAATCCGGGAACCTAAATTCAGCCAAGCAGAGATAAATAATAGTGCACCTCCATCTAAAATCTAAAATCTTACACAAGGTTGTGAAAGTGCTCGACTTACGATTGATACACTTCCTTCCAGGGCCAGCCGTCCATTTCCAAAAGGGAAGATAGCAGTCTCCGGCGGTCCTTCAGGGTCTGTTTGAAAGTTAGTTCAACTTCTTCCCTCTTTTTAAGCGGAACTCCTTTCTCCTCCAGTTGCCAAAGATCAGGTGTAGGGGCATCTTCCTGGGGTGAAGTGTTCTTGAGGAAACCTTCTTTTACCATTTCCAGATAAGAATCCAGAGCCGTTTGGAGCATCACCATTTTCACTTCACTCCTTTTAACATCCTGCGAAACGGCTTGCTCCAGGAGCTGATATGCCTCATCCAGCAGCACAACGGCGGGCGCAACAGACAACTGTGCTTGGCTGTTATGAAAGTAATGAATTACAGGAAAGGAGTGGTGGTTCACCGTATGCTGCATTAGCATCTGGCATATGTCTGACACATTATCGAAAAAGGAGGAAAAGTCTTTCCCATTCCAACTGTTTGCCAGTATCTGCTGTGGCGTTTTACCCATGCTGTTAATGTAAAGACTGAGCTTGCTCTGCAAGCCTACGGCAGATAACACCTGTACAAAATAGGTGAGGGAAGCAGTTATGAAAGCTAAGCCAGAGAAAGCTGTGACACTCGTAATGATCCGCCACACATCATTTGATGCCTTATAATCTCCTACTCCCAAAGTGGAAAGTGTAAAACCGGCATAGTAGAGCTTCTCTAAGGGGCTGGCACTGGATAAAGTAGTGCTGTTTACAACAGAGTCTGGATCAGAAAGTAACAGCAGGAACAGACCTGCCCAAAGACCAAGAACCCAAGTCATAAGCGTGCAGGTAAGTATAGACGGCCCCGCATACTCAAGTAATTTGGATTTCCCATTCTTACCCGAAACTAAGAAGAAAATCTTCCATACCGCTCTGGATACCAATTCCGTAATCCGGCCGCCTCCGCTTGAAGAAAAGGTGGTCTTGATGATGTCCAGTGCGATTAAAGTATAAAAAAGAGCTCCCAGGAAGGGATACAGAATGTTCATAAAGTACATAGAATTGTTAGCACGTTCTTCTAAACGCAATAACAAATAGGGAGTTAAAAACATAGGGGTGGCAGATTCATGAAGCCCGGTAAGTTTAGGCTTGGAATCACTGTCAGGGCAGATGTTGCCTGTTTTAGAAGTCCTTGAGCTTTTGATAAAAGCCACATTATGTAAAAACAACTCATGAATATATAAAACAGATGGGTTTACGGAAAGGTATAACCAAGCACGCTTTCATAAGACTTATGGAAGCATTAAGTATGGACACAGTGCCTTGATAAAGGCTTAAGCAGTATGTGCAGCAGCTTGTAACTAGTAGGCTGCATCAAGCCGGCCTGCACACGGTATATCCTTCCATATTGGAGAGGTATGTGGTCACTTATGTAGCGTATAGCTCTGAGGCTGTAGTGGATCTATGAATTCCTCTAGGGCACAAGGCATAACAATTAAATAACTTAATTGATGTTTGACGTTTTAATAAGCTCTCAGCCTTCCGCTATAAGCGCACAGGAAAAGGTTAAACTACTTCTCACACCTGTTAACCAGGAGGCCGCCGGTGTTCCCCTTGTACTGGAAGAAGTACATACCAAAGACATTCACCTCATCATAGTATCAGAAGACCTTTCTTTCTTTGCCCACGAGCACCCGGAAAAGGCAGGCAAGGAATACTCTGTTGACTTCATATTTCCCTTTGGGGGCAAATTCCTGCTTTACTGCGATGTAAAGCCCCTGAATACGGCACCGGCTGTTATCCGAAAATCGGTGGAGGTTGCCGGTGACAGCAGGAACGTGCAGCGCTACCAGCAGGATGTGCTCAGTAAAACGGTTGACAATGTGAGCGTTCAACTGGATGTGCGGGAGCTAAATGCCATACGCGTTACTATGAAACAGGGGGAGGCTGCCATAGCAGCCTCTTCATTAGGTGATTTTCTGGGTGCTAAGGCACATGTGGTCATGATCAATGTGGATACAAAAGAATACCTGCATGTCCATCCCATGGTGCACGAGGATGTGCTGGTGCTGCACTCCGCTTTTACAGCCAGTGGGCTATACCGGGTGTGGATTCAATTCCTGCTGAACGGGCTACTATATACCCTGGACTATGTCGTGCAAGTAGCTGAGCTTCCGAGCCAAGGACATCATGGGCACCATCACTAAAAGCAGCACACCGCAATATTACCAATGGAAGTTAATAAAGAGCGTGTAGATATACCAATTGCTGTCACTCTTCGTGATAAAATGAAGATTGTCCTGCTCCTTGCTTTTCCAGCAGTAGTAGAGAACTTCTTTCAGACATTTATTGGCTTTGTGGATGTCTATTTTGTCTCAAAGATAGGCTTAGCCGAAGTTTCTGCCATAGGGGCCACCAACGCCATACTGGCTATCTATTTTGCCGTCTTTATGGCTATCGGGGTGGCAGCAAACGTAAGGGTGGCAAATGCCCTGGGAGCGAAACAGGTAGAAAGGGCTCGGCATATAGCGCAGCAGGCCATCATACTCTCCATCCTTTTCGGCATTCTGACAGGTATCGTAACATTGTTTTTTGCACGCCCCCTGCTCACGCTCATGGGGCTGGAAGAGCAGGTGCTGGATATTGGAGAGAACTATTTCCGGGTTGTGGGTATTCCTTCCGTGTTCATGTCGCTCATGTTTGCGCTTAGTGCCAATTTACGGGGCTCGGGTAACACACGGGCACCCATGAAAGTCAGCATTCTCATCAACATCTTCCATGCGCTCTTGGGGTATGCTCTTATTTTTGGTTTCTGGATTTTTCCTGAAATGGGAGTGACAGGTGCTGCTTTGGCTACAGTTGCTTCCCGTGTACTTGGGACCTTACTGCTGGTCTACTACATCCAGCGGTCGGAGGTGCTGGCCTTCCGGAAGGACTTCTGGTCGGTAGACTGGGGCCATCAGAAGGAGCTTGCTACATTAGGCAGCCCTGCGGCCGGGGAGGTGCTCATCATGCGGGCAGGGCAGATCGTCTACTTCGGGTTCATCGTTTCGCTGGGAACCAACGTCTTCGCCGCCCATCAGATTGCCGGTAATGTGGAGGTAATCTCCTATATGGCAGGTTATGGCTTTGCCACAGCAGTTACTATACTGGCAGGACAGCAGATAGGTGCAGGAAGAATAGAGGAGGCGATTTCCTTCACAAAAATAGGGGCCTGGATGGCTGTAGGCATCATGGGTGTGCTGGGCTTACTGCTCTTTTTCCTGGGAGAGTGGGCTGGCAGTCTGTTCTCCGAAGACCCGGAGGTAATCTCTAAGATAGGGGACGCCCTGAAGGTTTCGGGTGCGTTTCAGCCTTTCCTGGCAGCCCTTTTAACGCTTACAGGCGCGTACCAAGCCGCTAATAATACGAAGTTCCCCATGTACCTGACGGCGGCTGGTATGTGGGCCATCCGCACCGTTCTGGTCTACTATCTTGGAATCACCCTGGGCTGGGGCCTTATTGGTGTCTGGATCGCCATTGGTATTGACATTGTGACCCGTGCAGGGGTCTTGGCCTATAAGTTTGCTAAGGGTACATGGATGAATCTGGAAAAGGAAGCAGAGGTGGAGTCACAATGTCACCCGCAGTCCATTAAAGAGACCATGTCTGACTGCGTTAACAATTACTAAATATGTACTAAATGACAATGCCACCGGGATATGTTAGCAAGAAGAAACTCAGCTAAATCTGTTGGTCAGCCACCACCAATTATCCAGGTACTAAAAGAGGCTAATCCAACCTATGAAGCTGTTTCATGTAAACAGAGATATAAATTAGCAGCACTAGCTTAGAAGTGGATAAAAGACCTTTAAGCATTGCGTGTCGCAGGTATAGTATAGAACGCTTTAATTACCTTACCAGCTTAAAATGTATAAACTTTTGATACTAGTATTATTGCTCGGGACTGGGCAGTATACTTTCGCACAGCACGAACAGCATAAGCCAACCCAGCAACAGCAGACTGAGATCTACACCTGCCCGATGCACCCCGAAGTGCAAACCTCAAAACCCGGTACATGCCCCAAGTGCGGTATGACGCTGGTAAAGAAAAAGCCACAAGCCCCTGCAAAACAACAGCAGCAACAGGCTCCACAAAAAAAAGCTGTTAAAGCCAAGCCTGCTGCCCCAGCAAAGCAACGTGTACAGCAGAAACAAGCACAGCCTGCTCAGAAACAAGCTCAACCTGCTCATCAACATGCACAGCCGACACAGCAAAAGCCAGTCACACCTGTACAGAACCCGGAGGAAAAAGAGAAGCCCATCCACAAAGCAGGACACAAGCCAGAAAGCCCGGGACAGACCTATACTCCTCGCACCGTTCGGTATGACCTGTATGTACGGGATACCTTGGTCAACTTCACAGGAAAAACCAGAAGAGCCGTGGCTATAAACGGGAGCATTCCGGCACCTGCCTTAACCTTTACCCAGGGTGATACAGCCGAGATCTATGTGCATAATGAGATGGATGTGGAAACTTCTATCCATTGGCACGGCGTGTTTTTGCCCAACCGGTTCGATGGTGTTCCCTGGCTTACCCAGCAGCCGATCAAGCCCCATTCCACTTACCTCTACAAATTCCCGATCATCCAGAGTGGTACTTACTGGTATCACAGCCACAGCGCCTTTCAGGAACAAAGCGGCATGTACGGTGCCCTGATCTTTAACAAGGTGAATGAACCGGATATGCCGGCTATACCGATCGTGCTTAGCGACTGGACCGATATGAACCCCAAAGAGGTATACCGTTCCTTGCGGAGCGCCAACGACTGGTTTGCGATCCGGAAAGGTGCTACCCAAGGCTATGCAGAGGCTATAAAGAAAGGCTACTTTGGCACCAAACTTAAAAATGAGTGGAAGCGGATGACGGCAATGGATGTGAGCGATGTGGCCTATGAGAAGTTTTTAACCAATGGGCAGGATATTGCAGAGCAAACCCATTTCACGGCAGGGGATGTAGTCAAACTCAGAGTAGTGAATGGCGGTGCTTCCACCTACTTCTGGCTGACCTACTCTGGTAGTAAGATTACGGTGGTGGGCAACGATGGCAACGATGTGGAGCCAGTGGAGGTGGATCGCCTGATCATTGCGCCTGCCGAAACCTACGATTTGCTGGTCACCATACCCGAGAGCATGCAGTACGAATTCCTGGCTACTGCCGAAGACCGCTCCAATACCACTTCGCTGTGGCTGGGCAGGGGCATGAAAATGAAGGCACAGCGTCTAGGCAAGCTGAACTACTTTGAAGGCATGAAGATGATGAACGACATGATGAAGATGAACGGGGACATGGAGCCGATGGGCATGGAAATGAGCAACCAGCAGATGGATATGAACCGCGTGATGTACCCGGAATCAGCAGCCCAGGACCACAGCATGCACGGAGAAGGGGCGACAAAACCTGCTGCTGATACAAGCATGCAGATGAAGCAGCAGGTTGACACCACCGCACACCAGGGCCATGATATGAAAGGATACGATATGCAGAACATGAACATGAGTGGCAGCAAGGACGAGATGGTCACCCTGAACTATGGCATGTTGCGCGCTCCTGAAGAAACAACCCTGAAGCCCGGCCCGGAGAAAGTATTGCGCTTTGAGCTTACCGGCAACATGAACCGCTATGTATGGACGATGGACAACAAGACGGTGTCAGAGTCGGACAGGATCCTGATCAAAAAAGGGGAGAATGTGAAGATCATCATGTTCAACAACTCCATGATGCGCCACCCCATGCACCTGCACGGGCACGATTTCCGGGTACTGAACAAACACGGAAAACATGCACCTCTAAAAAATGTACTGGACATACTTCCGATGGAGACAGACACGATTGAGTTTGCAGCTTCGGAGAGTGGTGACTGGTTTTTCCACTGCCACATACTCTACCACATGATTGCCGGCATGGGCCGTGTATTCACCTACCAAAACTCACCACCCAATCCTGAGATTCCGGATCCTGAGCGGGCCCAAAAGATGTTTAACCGCGAAGACAAGATTTTTCTGCCTTCAGCGATGGTAGGGCTGGAGAGCAATGGCAGCGACGGAGAGTTTGTACTTGGTAGCTCCCGGTACCAGATCTCCACTGAATGGAGGATTGGTTTTAAGAAGGAGTATGGTATTGAAAGCGAGACCTACTTTGGCCGTTATTTTGGAAAAATGCAATGGCTCTTTCCCTTCGTCGGCTTTGACTATCACTACAATAGTATAGAGAATGAGCCCGAGGAAAACATGTTCGGGCAGCTAAGCAACCAAGATAACCGGAAGGTGGCCGTGGCCGGGGTGCAGTATACCTTGCCTATGCTGATCGTGTCAGAAGCGAGGATAGACTCCAAGGGTAAGCTGCGGTTCCAGTTGCGGCGCGAAGATGTCCCACTAACAAGCCGCCTGCGCCTGAACCTGATGGGGAACACCGATAAAGAATACATGGCCGGCCTGCGATACATTGTAACCAAGTATATATCCCTATCAACGCATTACGACAGCGACATGAAGTATGGCGCTGGGCTTACATTTATTTATTAGGCTGTGTTAGCACAGGAAACAAATGTGCGTTTCTATTCTGGTTCGACATCTAAGGTATAATTAAAACGCTCTGTGGACCACTGCTCCTGGATCTTAATCATTTCAACAGTACTAACCTTTGTACTATCACAGCCAGGCTTTTTTACCTGAATGCTAGTATCATCAGGTGCATAAAATTTGTAGCTTTAAAGATTCATTCAGAACAAGAATTAAAATCGCTCTATACCTTAAAGCCACCTATACCGCTAAACAGCATGAACAGAAATCTTACAAAAACCCTTTATGCCCTTATACTTTGTGGCGCACTTACTTACTGCAACCAGCCAGCGCAGGAGCAGGAAGCTCCTGCCGAGCAGGAACAGGAGGCAGTACATGCCGAACATACGCCGAAAGTGAGCGAGGGAGCAGTCGTGATACAGGACCAGCCAGCGGCGGACACGCTGAAAGGCAGCCTGAAAGCAGAGGTGCACGGGCAGATCGGGAACGCACACATTATGATCAACTACCATTCTCCTGCTGTGCGCGGACGTACTATCTGGGGTGGTCTGGTAGCGTATGATCAGGTATGGGTGACAGGTGCGCACTCTGCCACCAGCCTGACCACGGATAAAGACATTACCATAGGAGGGAAGACATTACCGGCAGGAAAGTATGCCCTGTTCACCATTCCGGGTAAGGACGAGTGGACGGTGATCATCAACAAAAACTGGGAACAGCACTTGGCCGATGACTATTCCGAAGCAGAGGATGTGCTGCGGATCAAAGTAAAGCCGGAAGCAACAGCACAGCCACAGGAGCGTCTGCGCTACCAGATTGTATCGGAGACTGACGAAGAAGGGGCCATCGTCATCACCTGGGATAAGCTAAAAGTAAGCATTCCGGTTGCTGTATAAACAAAAAAGAAAGTCATCTCAAAAAGCCGCTCTGACGACTGTCAGAGCGGCTTTTTGACTTTTAATAATAACCAAAATACATAAATACCTGTATTTCTATACTACTAAAAGCCGCCCTTTCAGCGAGCATTAGCTTCGAGTACTAAACTAAAAACCAATAAAATGGAAAAAGGAAATTATAAGAAATTCTTCCTCATGCTGGGTGTCTCATTTGTCATCATGTACGGGGTAATGTTTCTGAATGCAGACAAGTTCGACCATGTATACCTGAACCTGAACCGCCTTTATATGGCCTTGCTCATGATAGCTCCCATGGCGCTTGTCATGCTGGGGTTTATGTCCTCTATGTACAAAGATAAAAAGCTGAATGGCATCATAGTAGGGGTAAGCCTGGCCGTAATGGCAGGAACCTTTCTACTGCTCAGAAGTCAATCGCTGGTAGGTGACAAGCAGTTCCTGAAGTCTATGATCCCGCATCATTCCTCTGCCATTCTGGTCAGTCAGGAATCCAATATAAAAGACCCGGAAGTGAAGAAACTAACGGAGCAAATCATCGAGTCGCAGGAAAAGGAAATTGCTGAAATGAAGGCGATCCTGAAGAGAATGGAGTAGGTACTTTGCTCACTTTTTCTGCTGGTTTTGTGAGCCATCTCTTTCATTTTCTTGTCTACGCTATTGGCTAGTTATTCATCGGCCATCCGGACTGCTCCTTGAAAGGGGTGGGCTCACATACTGCATGTGCTGATGCAGAAGGCCTATCAGTTCTATCTTATTCTTATCCTACAAAATAATCAGTATTTTAATTGCCGGCGCAGCAACTGCGCATTGATCGCCACGATTACCGTACTCAGGCTCATCAGGGCGGCGCCCACGGCAGGCGATATCATGATGCCTTGGTTATAAAGTACACCAGCCGCCAGGGGTAGTGCGATGACGTTATAACCTGTGGCCCAGATCAGGTTCTGGATCATTTTGCGGTAAGTGGCTTTGCCAAACAGGATAAGCGAGGCGATGTCCTGCGGGTTGCTGTTGACCAGAATAATGTCGGCTGTTTCGGCGGCTACGTCAGTGCCGGAGCCCACGGCTATACCTACATCGGCCTGGGCCAGCGCAGGGGCGTCGTTCACACCGTCGCCGGTCATGGCCACAAACTCGCCCTGGTTTTGCAGTTCTTTCACTTTCTCCTGTTTCTGGTGCGGCAGCACATTGGCCAGGTAACCATCCATTTGCAGTTTGTCGCTCACGCTTTTGGCTACCCGTTCGTTATCACCGGTGAGCAGCAGGTTCCTGATGCCGTTCGCTTTTAGCACGCGGATGGCCTCTGCCGATTCCTCCCGTATCTGGTCGCGCATGGTGATGTACCCGACAGGCCGCTCGTCTATTAACACATACACCACCGTTTCCACACCTTCTTCGGCCTCGCTGGCCGGTACCTGTATGTTGAATTCCTTCAGGTAGTTGGGGCCCACCACCTTCACATCCCGGCCCTCCACCATACCTTCCAGCCCTTTGCCGGGCAGGTAGTTGAAAGACTGGGAGGGAGGCACGGCTATACCTTCTTCTTTCACTCTTCGGAGGATGCCCTGCGCAATAAAGTGCTCGGAGTTCTGCTCCACACCGGCTGCCAGACGCAGCATTTCCCGCTCGTCCACGGACTTGTCAAAGGTCACGACAGCGGCGATTTCGTGTGAGCCCTGGGTGAGGGTGCCGGTCTTGTCGAAGATGACAGTGGTGATGAGGCGGGAGTTTTCGAAAGCGGTGCGGTTGCGGATAAGCAGGCCGTTATTGGCGGAAACAGCGGTGGAGATCGCCACCACCAGCGGCACGGCCAGTCCCAATGCGTGCGGGCAGGAAATCACCATAACCGTCACCATGCGCTCTAGGGCAAAGGCAAATTCCTGCCCCAGTAGGAGCCAGACGGCAAGCGTGCCAAAGCCGGCGAAAAGGGCAATGTAGGTGAGCCACTTGGCGGCACGGTCGGCCAGGCGCTGCGTATCCGATTTCGTCTTCTGGGCATCCTGCACCAGCTTGATCACCTTGTTCAGGTAACTCTCTTTGCCGGTAAACTCCACCCGCACCCGCAGGGCCCCGTTTCCGTTGATAGAGCCTCCGATCACTTTGTCATCTATCGTCTTTTTAACCGGTTTGCTCTCGCCGGTGAGCATGCTTTCGTTCAGGTGACTCTCACCCTCTTCCACCACGCCATCGGCGGGCACTTTCTCGCCAGGCTTCACCAGAATTAAGTCGCCCTTCTGCAGGTCCTCGATTCGCACGCGCACCGTTTCCCCATCCTTGATCAGCATCGCCTCGGCGGGCATCATGCTTACTAGCAGTTCCAATGCCTTGGAAGCGCCCAGCACCGACTTCATTTCGATCCAGTGCCCGAGCAGCATGATCACAATCAGGGTGGCCAGCTCCCAGAAAAAGTCCATTCCTTCTAGCCCGAACACGATGGCAGTGCTGTAGAGGTAGGCTACGGTGATGGCCACCCCGATCAACGTCATCATACCCGGTGCGCCTTTCTTCACTTCCTCAACCAGACCCGTCAGGAAAGGCCAGCCACCATAAAAGTAGATGATGGAGGAAAGCACAAAAGCAATGTACATGCCGTAGGGCACATCCAGCGTAAAGCCCAGAATGTGCTGCACCATGGGGCTCAGGATGATGACAGGTACAGACAGCGCGAGCGAAAACCAGAAGCGCTTTTTGAAGTCCACGATCATCATGCGGTGATGGTCGTGGCCGTGCTCGCCGTGGCCGCTGTGGTCATGCCCGTCGTGCGGCGGGTGGCCGCCGGTGTCTTCGTGCATGGCGTGCTCGTGGCCGTGCAGCATTTTTTTCCCCAAGTGTTCTTTGGCTGCTTCTACGTGATTTTCAGCTTGTTTTTTGGGCCCATGGTGATGATGGTGATGCTCAGGATTGTTCTTCATAACTATCTGATCTGATGTTTAGTACTCTCGCCTTAATTTGCGGGCCAAATCAGGCGTAACAGCATCAGCATATACGCCATATGCATCCACCAAAACTCCCTTCACTCCTTTATCAGAGGAAACAGCATACACGACAGAATTATCATCCGGATTGCTGGCACCTTCAAACCGGTAAACTTCATCAATCTCAAATTCTTCAGGTTTTAACTCCAGGTGTAGCTGCGGGCATTCCAGACAGGTGGGCTGCAAATTAAAGTCTACTGCGTAGCCGCGCTCCCGTAAGTTGTTCAGCGTCTCGACCATCGTATCATACTTGTACTGTTTCATCTATTTAGCTTTAGTAAATATAATGATTTTGTTTGATTCTTTCTTGAAAATTAGTAAATGGAAAAGGCGCAGCTAGGGTGACTGCGCCTTCGGACTTAATGGTGGTGACCAGTCTCCAGGTATTTGCCTTGTGGGCCGACACCCTCTATATGTACGAGCTGAGCGCCATAATGTCCGGCCATGGCCACACAGTAGGCAGCACTGGTAAGAACAAGGGCAACAACCAGCACGCTCCAACGCTTCCCTTTAAACAAGAACTGATTTAACAATTGGGCTATCAGGCCTATTCCTCCTAGGTAGATGGTCCAGTCAGCGTAGAAGTCATGCTGTTCAAGCACCAGCTTGGCATGCGCTGTAAGGCCAGTTGTATGCGGGTGGTCGATTTCAGTTACATAGTAGGCCGTACTAAAGCTGATCAGAGTGGCTACGGTGGTGATCCAATCGAGCTCCTTGCGCAGAAACAGGATGTTGCACAGCTGGACGGCAGCAGCCACTAAAAGCAGCACGATGGGGAAATGCACGATCAAAGGGTGCTTATTTGGAAAATCATCCGGCCTGGCGTGGGCGGAAGCGGGGTCCTGCACGTGGGCTGCGTGCTCTTCGGGTGCTATCTGCTGCGGCGTGAGGGTATCTGGCACCTGCGAAATAGCCTCTGTCCGGGCGGTGCTGCCATGTTTCTCGCCTCCATGTGCGTAAAGCGGGGCTGTATGCATCAGACACAAAAGCAGGATGAATAGCATTGATAAAAGGGTATTTTTCATGATTTGTAAAAATTTAGCATTTATTGGGGTGTGATTAAACAGGATGTAAACTCTGGAAAGTACCTGTCCATGAGAGCTGGCAACACACCAGCTCGTAATATGCTAGCAAAGCGCTGCTGTCAGCCAGGCATTAGAAGCAAGGCAGCACATTAGGCTACACTTCCAGTACTATGCCGGCCCTCGGGCAGCTTTTTAATTTATAAAGCTGTAATCTCTTTGTCCATGGGTACGCATATGTCAATACAGGTTATCAATGGGTTGACGATCCGCTCCGCCCTGCTTCTTGTATATACTGGGGCTTATGCCGGTTACCTCTTTGAACTGCCCAGACAGGTGTTGCAGGCTTCTATAGCCTAACTTGGCCGCAATGGTACCAAGAGGGAGCTCTCCATAGGTTAGCAGTTCTTTAATGCGTTCCACCTTCTGCAGTATGATGTATCTGTTCAGGGCAATTCCCTCAGATGCTTTAAAGGCCGTACTGATTGTAGCGTAATCCTTCCCAAGCTCCATGGCCAGGTGCGTGGACAGATTTGTAGATAGGGTGGCAAGCCTGTCTGCAGAGATCAGGTCAATAACAATTACCTTGATGCTTTCCACAAGCTTTTCTCGCTTGCTGTGAAGCAGTTCAAACCCTTTGCTAACCAGTGCCGCTTCTATAGCGGTTTCATCCAACCGGTCACTCTGCTCGATTAGGGCCGTGCCAAGCTTTACTTCCAGTACATGCAGGCCGAGGTTTTCAAGTTCCTGGCGCACTACCATGATGCAGCGGGGACACACCATGTTTTTAATGTGTAGCACCTTGAGGTGCCGACTCTCTTCACTCATTTTCACGAATTGAATATGAAGCGAAATCCTTGCTTCACTTGTTGGACAAACTAATTTAACACGACGCTGAAAGCCTTTCTGCATACCAGGAATTTGGTATAGGGCAGGGGACAGAAGGTCGTCTGCATCGGTGCTTGAAAGCATAGGCTTTCAAGCACCGATGCAGAACAAGTACAGTTTGTGCATCAAATAATAAGAGAGTGCAGGAATACCCTGATATCGGGTATTTTAGGTACAGGGGCATCGGGGGGAGTATACGTTACATCTGTAATATGGCTCTTGTACAGGAAACCCAGCACTGCCTGATAGAAGGTGTCCATGAAGGCAATAGGTGCTTTTACAAGCTGGGAAAGCTCCACGGATGGGGAGGCTTTGAGAAAAGGAGCGTACTCTTGTTCTACGCAACAGCCAGTGTCTTCCGTTGACGAAGCAGGATGCTCACCGCTTTGGTGTGCACTCCTGTCACCGTGATGCGCGGATGTAGGGGTTCCATGTCCAGGAGAGTGACTGTGTTCTCCATGCCCCGTGCTATGGTGGTGTGCTGTAGAAGCGACAGGTTGAAGCCGCTGTACCAGGTGCGGCAGGTTGCAAGCCAGCTGAACAAGGTACAAGTGTACGAAGACCGTTAGGAGAAACAGTCCCGTAAAACTTATATTCTTGTTATGCCTGGTTCTTTTCATGAAGCAAAGCTGCAATCGGACAGGGTACTGCCCGATGCGCATGATAAATATAAAGAAAAAGTATTACCTAAACCTACTCTTAGGCAGGGCACGACTGGCTACTTGCTGCATCGCCTCCGTTCGGACTCACTCGCCAAATACTTCGTACCGACCTTGGCAGGCGCACAGGTATAATAAGTTAAGTCATGCGTGAGCCACAGTTTGACCCACGCATGAATGGTTTTAGTTGAACACTTCCTCGATGCTACCGCATTCTAGCATGCTCTCGCCAAAGTATGGGTTACGGATTTCCCCATCAGCGCTCAGCCAGTAGGCGCCTTGGTTGTTGTTGGCCATGGGGCAGTGCTGGTAGAATAAAGTAGCGGTGGAAGCACCAAAGGCTTTGGTCAGGGCAAAACTAGCTTCAGAAAGCAACTCTAACTGGCCACGCTGCACCGCCAGATCAGCTGCCTCTGCCATTTTGGAAGCGCTTTGTTTGACCTCTGCTATTCTTTCTTCCACAAAGGCTTTTTGTTCTCCTGCCAGTCCTGCCGCATCTACTTTTTCAGCTGCAGCCAGCAGCGTTTTGGCTTCATCCTGCGCTTGCTGAGCATCAGAAGCAACCAGGTTGTCTTTCAGCTTCAGGAAGCTGTCCAACACTGCAGCAATTTGCTCTTTTACAGGTGCTGCTACAGCTGTGTAGTCCGGAGCCTCTACTACTAGTGAGTTACTGGCAGGCATTTCATCACCATGTGCCATGCCTTCATGGTGTTCGTGGCTTTCTGTTTCGGTTGCAGAGGTTTCTTGTTTAGCCTCTGAACAGGAGGTAAACAGAAATGCTGCCAGGGCGGCGGCGATTAGGGGTTGTTTCATCGTTGGTTTGGTTAATTGTTTATGTAAGGATTTAATTTAAATTCAACTGGACTTAAAGAAAGCAGTGAGACAAACAGTGAGCAGAACGTTACAACCTGTTCCGGTATTCTCCTTTTACTTCCATGTTACTGCATGTACTTCCGGTAATTTTCTTCAGAGGCAAAGTAGAGCACATCGCCGTTGGCACCGCCGGGTTTCAGGGCGATGAAGGCCAGCGACTTGTCCACCTCCTCCCCGGTTACCGGATCAACGGCATGGCGTACTTTCCGCTGCTGCTGGATGGTGTTTACGCACATTTCGCAACAGCCGTAGTACATTTTGTTTTCGAATGGTACAGGGAACTGCTTTTTACCCATATAGGCGTTGTTGACCATACAAACCAGGTCTTTAGGCAGGCCCTCCCTGGTCATCAGGTCTTCCGCGGAAGGATCAGCCTGTGTTTGGGGAGTGGCAATCGCCATGTGGTTTGCGTGGGGGACGGGTGCCGCTGCAGTTGTTTGGGCCGCGGCGGCAGCCTGGGTCTCGGCGGTCTTTTCTGAAGTGCACGATGCCAGTAGGATTGCTGACAAGGCTGCGGTATACAGCAGGTTCTTTTTCATGGACAAGGAAATAAATTAAGTTGTAAACTGTTCAAATAACACCAGCCCGAGGGCCAGCAGTAGAGCCAGGTAGAGCAGCCGCTTCGGCCAGCTGTTCTTTTTTTCAGGCGCTTGCTCATCGCCGGTTCTGCAACATTCCTTCATCGTATACTTAGTGCTGATGGCCGGCCATCGGGTCAGCCCCTTGCTTCAAAACAAACTCGCTGTACAGAAGGTAGGCCCCGCTCACCACGACCCTGTCGTTTTCCTTTAAGCCGGAAAGAATGGCCACGCTGTCGGCGCTCGCTGCTCCCAGTTTTACCATTTGAGCTTTGAAGGTATCCTTGCCCGACTGCACCCACACATGGCTGCCTTTGCTGTCCCGGAGCACCGCATCGGTTGGCAGGGTAAGGGACTTGCCGTTCGGGTTGCGCAGGATAACGCTTGCCTGCATGCCCGGCAGGTATTGCTGGTTGGGGTTAGGGAGTTCGGCGCGAAGGGTGGCCACCTGGCTACCTGCCTTGAACTCCGGACTGATGAAGGTCACTGTTGCGGAGACGGGCGTTTGACTGAAGCCTTCGACCGCGACTTTCAATGCATCGCCTTCATTTACACGGGCAAGCTCCTGGGGATACACTTCGGCTTCTACCCAGATTTTGTCGAGCCTGCCCAGGCGGTACAGAATCCCTCCCTCAGCCACGTACTGGCCTTCGGCTGCTGCGACTTCGGTCACCACACCGCTAACGGGGGCGACAAACGTGATACGCGGGCTCACCTGCCCGGAACTAGCCAGACGTTGAATTTGCGCCTCTGTCAGTCCGTATAGCAGGAGCTTCTTTTTGGCAGCTTCCAGAAAGGAAGTGAAACGCGGGTTTTCTTGCCCCAGCTCCTGGTTTTGCCGGAGCGCCAGCAGGTATTCGCGTTGCAGCGTCAGCAGCTCTTCCGAGTACAGCTCGTAAAGCGGCTGTCCTTTTTTTATAGGCTGGCCGCTTTCTTTCAGGTATAGCTTCTCGATGCGGCCGGCGGCGCGGCTGCTCACCACATCGGTCTGCGTTTCGTCGAGCACCAGTTTGCCGGTAAGGATCGCGTTGCTCCCCACGGAGCCAAACTTGATGCGTTTGGTTTTGATGTTGCCCAGGGCAATCTGGCTTTGGCTCAGCATCAGTTCCCCGTTTTCCTTACCCGTCTGTGACACCGGCACCAGGTCCATGAAGCAGATAGGGCAGGTACCGGGCTCGTTCTGAACGATCTGCGGGTGCATCGGGCAGGTATAGGTTGCTGATTCGCCATCAGCATGCGTTTTTTCCTCCACCGAACAGGCAGCTACAAGTATAGCTGTCAGCAGGAAGAGTATGTTCAAATATCGTCTCATGGGTCTCTTTAATTATTAACCTTGATAAAGCTTTCACTGTCGACCAGGAACTGGGCGTTGGTGGCGATCACATCGGTTTGCTCCAAGCCAGCCGTGATCTGGATCTCATGGCCTGCGCGAGCGCCGGTGGTCACTGTAACCGGTTCGAAGACACCGTTCATTTTCCGGAAGGCCACCGTTTTGGTGCCGATGTCCAGCACCGCCGCCTGAGGTACCCAGAGAGCAGGGGCCGTGTCGACACGGGCTGTTGCGGTCACCAGTTGCCCTGCCATTGCCAGTTTTGCATTACCGGGCAGGTATACCCGCACTTTGGCAAAGCTTTCCCCCTCGTCGAAGAACGGCTGAAAGAAATCCACCTTGCCATCAAGCTGCTCACCTGGGATTTGTGGGAAAGAGATCTTCACCGGCGTACCTTTTGACAGGGCTTGTAGCTCGCCGGCAGGCACATTAAACTCGGCCCACAGTTGCTCGGCATTCACCACCTGCACCAGCGGCTGCCCTACGCTCACATACATACCTTCGCGCAACTGGATAGCCTGTCCGGCTGGATTAGTTGAAGCCCCGGAAGGAGGTGTTGGGGTTGCAGCGCCGCCTCCGCCCATGGCGTCCATGCCGCCACCGGAGCCGGCTGCAGGAGTAGCTGCGGCCATACCGGTAGAAGCGGCCGGAGAAGCGGTATTGAGATCAATTACGTAACCGTCATAGGGGCTGTAGAGCGTGAAGGTATAGCTCTCTTCGCCGTTGCGGATAAGGCGGTTTATCTGCTCGTCGGTGGCCCCGAGGTACTGCAGTTTTTGCCGGGCGGATGAAATCAACTGCTGATCTTCAGGTGAAGCCTTCACCAGGTAGAGCAGTTCGCGCTGCGCCGTGATCAGGTCCGGGCTGTACACCTCCATCAGCTTCTGCCCCTTGCGGATCGGCTGGAAATTGTATTTGACAAACAGCTTTTCGATGCGGCCGGCCACGCGGGCAGGGACTGTGTAAACGCGCCGCGGATCATAGGTGATGATGCCGTCCAGCTGCACGGTGGTCTGTGTCGCCTTTTGCGCGGGCTTTGTCGTGGTGATACTGGCTACCACCGTGCCAGTCGTCGGTTTCAGCAGAAACGCCAGGTCTTCGGTAATTTCAACGCCTTCGCCATGTACGGTTTTGGGGACTAAATCCATACCGCAGACAGGGCAGGTGCCGGGCTTGTTCTGCACAATCTGCGGGTGCATCGGGCAGGTATACTCCGTTTCGCCCTGTGCATGTGTTTTTTCCTCCACCGAGCAGGCAGCTACCAGCAGCGCTGTCAACAGGAAGAGTATGTTCAAATATCGTCTCATGTTTGATTTTGAGTGAGTGATCGAGTGGCTGTGTGTCAAGGTTTGAATCAAATCCTTTGCCCAGTCACTCGACCGCAATTTATTTCTCTATTTCTTTTTCATAGCTTACCGACATCTGGTAGAGCGACTGCAGCAGCTTGAGAGACTCCATCTGCGCCATGTTGAGGGCTTCCCAGGCATCGATCACCAAGGGCAGCTCCTCACTGTTCTGCTCATAGGCCAGCAGGGTCACATCGTAGTTCTTCTTCAGCGCCGGGAGGATCCTGCTGTTGTAATTTTCAACCTGCTCCCGCATCGTATTCAGCTCCAGGGCCATGGTTCGCGCCATCCCTTGCGCCTCGTTGAGCATGGCTTCCCGCTCACGCTGCATGGCCTGTATTTCCAGGTTCATGGCCTTGGTGTTGGCCTTGTACATCTTCGACGACCAGGGGGCGATCGGGATCGAGACCATGCCCATGGCCGTGTACTGCTGCGGCATCATGTTGTCGCGCGGGTACATGTGGTCGAAGCGCAGGCTGAAATCCGGCAGGCGTTCTTTCTTTTCCATCTCCACGTTCAGTTGCATCGACTGGATGGTTCGGTCGAGCTGGCGGATGTCGCTGCGGGCGCCGCTCAGGTAGCTCGTATCAATGGCGGGGACAGCCGGTGCAGGTACGGCTACGGTGGTATCGATTTTATACTTCTGGTCTTTGGGCAAGTTCATCAGGATGTTGAGCTGCACGTTCTGCTGCTCGATCTGCGAAGCCGTCATTACCTGCATGTTCTTTACCTCGTGCAGCCTGGCTTCGGCTTTGTAAACACCACCCAGCTTGCCCTGGCTGTAGGGGTAGCGGATACGGGCCAGCTTCAGCATGTATTCCATGATCCGCTCGTTGTCTTTGAGAACATCCAGCTGTTTTTCCAGCACCACCCAGTTGTAGTAAGCCGTTTTGGCCTGCGCCCGGAGCTCGTTGAAGGTCACATCCTTCGCCGCCTGCTCGACGCCTGCTCTTGACTTCATGTATTTCTCCTTGGCGCGAAGCTTTACCGGGTTGGGTATGTCCTGCTCTGCCGATATCATCCAGGCGCCTTTATCACGCTCATCCATGATCTCGGCCCCTGGGTAGGGGGCCATGAACACACCACCGCCTACCATGGGCGCCATCCAGCTCTTTGCGCCTTCAGCGTAGGCATCCATCGCTTTTGCCTTATAGTTGTACTGTTGCAGCATCGGATTATTGTTGCTGATGCGCTGCAGTACGCTGTCTAAGTTGATGGTGTGTTGCTGCTGGGCCAGCACCGGGGTGCCAGCCAGCAACACAAACACAAACAACCAATTTATTTTATTAATGCTTAACATCGTATATCTCTAATTTGCCGTGTTTCTTTAACTCATACTCTTTCGTCATTTCAAACACCACCGGGGTTACCAGCAGGATGTGGATAGAAGAGGTAAGAACCCCTCCGATCAGCGGCAGCACGATCGGGAGCATGACGTCAGTGCCCACACCAGTTGCCCAAAGTACCGGTATCAGGCCAAACAGTGATACCGACACGGTCATGATCTTGGGACGAAGGCGCTTTACCGCTCCTTTGAACACGTAGTCCCGGATGTCCTGCTTGGTAATCGTCTCGCTGCTGTTGCCTTTCAGTGCCACCAGCTCATGCATCGCCTCGTTCAGGTACACCACCATCAGCATACCCGTTTCAATGGCCATACCAAACAAGGCGATAAAGCCTACTGCCACTGCTACCGATAAGTTCACACCGTAGAAGTAGACAATGAATACCCCGCCGATCAGGGCAAACGGGATGGTGATCAGGCTGAAAAAGGCTTCTTTCAAGGAGTTGAAAGAGAAGTATAAAATAAAGAAGATGATAAGAACCACCAGCGGAAGTAT
Organism: Pontibacter sp. LHS2; assembly: GCF_058932845.1. Classification (NCBI taxonomy): domain Bacteria; kingdom Pseudomonadati; phylum Bacteroidota; class Cytophagia; order Cytophagales; family Hymenobacteraceae; genus Pontibacter; species Pontibacter sp. LHS2. The sequence continues at coordinate 492,510 of NZ_JBZYWG010000003.1, read as the reverse complement.
GATTTGCAGGGTCTGGTTGGCGCGCACCTGGTTTTCCCACTGCCCGCTCCACTCCAGGTAATAGCCGTTGGGCAGACCGGTCACTTCTGTATTTAACTTCTCAATGGCTTCCTTCACAGTGCTGCCCAGGTCGCGGTCGCGCACGTTGAAGAGCACGGCCCCGCGCAGCTGCGCATTCTCGGAATTGATCATAGGAGGCCCTTCGGTGAAACGCACCGTGGCAACCGAAGAAAGCGGAATGGAACCTGCCGAAGCCGTCTGGATGGGGATGCGCTCAATCCGCTCCACGCTGTTGCGGTACTCCTGTGCCAGGCGCACGTTAATGGAGAAGCGCTTGCGCCCTTCAATGGTATTATCTATTGGTGCGCCACCCAAGGCAGACTCCACGATCATGTTCACATCGTCTACGGTCAGGCCATAGCGGCTGAGGGCTTCCCGATTGATGTCTATTTCCAGGTATTTGCCGCCTGTGATCGGCTCTACGAACAGGTCACTTACGCCTTCGACATCACGCAAGGCAGCCCGCACTTTTTCCGAAACCGAAGCGATGGAGTCCAGGTTCTGGCCATACACTTTCACGCCCACGTCGGTACGGATGCCGGTAGCCAGCATGTTGATGCGGTTAATAATGGGCATGGTCCACCCATTCACCACACCCGGGATCTGTAGCTTGCTGTCGAGTTCCCGTATGATATCCTGTTTGGTGATGCCTTCGCGCCATTCCGACCGTGGTTTGAGCATAATGATCGTTTCAATCATGCTGATCGGGGAGTTGTCGGTGGCCGTACTGGCGCGGCCCGCTTTGCCCAACACACTCTCCACTTCAGGCACCGATTTGATGATCTTGTCCTGCACCTGCAGGATGCGCTTGGCCTCAGCGTTGGAAATGTCAGGCAGTGTTACCGGCATGAACAGGATAGAGCCTTCGTCCAGCGGCGGCATAAACTCGGTGCCCAGGCTCATGAGCATGGGGATGGAAACCAACAAGGCCAGGATGTTGACCCCGATGGTGGTTTTACGCCACTTCAGGCACCACTTCAGCACCGGTCCGTACACCCATTCCAACGCCCTGTTGATCGGGTTGGCGCTTTCTTCTTTAAACTTCCCTTTCAGGAAAAAGGAGATGAGCACTGGTGTCAGCGTGATGGCTATGATGGCGTCCACGATGAGGATAAATGTTTTTGTCCAGGCCAGCGGGCCGAACAGCTTGCCTTCCTGGCCGGTGAGCAGGAATACCGGCAGGAAAGAGGTGATGACGATTACGGTACTCCAGAACACGCTGGGCCCCACCTGCTTGGCAGCCTTCTCGATGATCCGGATTCTATCTTCTTTTGATAATTTCATGTTGAGTTTCTTCTTGAAAGACTACAGTTAATCCTCCCATGGTTTGCCCTTGCTCGCGTCAGCCAGATGGCGGTAGGAGTTTTCTACCATCACAATCGCATCGTCCACGATCACACCGATGGAAAGGGCAATGCCGGTAAGCGACATGATATTGGAAGAGATACCGAAGGCGTTGAGCAGTATAAAGCCAATGGCGACTGACAGGGGCAGCTGAATCATGATGACCAGTGCACTGCGCCAGTGGAAGAGGAACAGAAACACAATCACGGAGGCTACCAGCATCTCTTCGATCAGGGTCTTTTTGATAGAGTCCACCGATTCGTTGATCAGGCCGCTGCGGTCGTAAACGATGTTGAACTTCACGCCCTCGGGGAGGCCTTTGGCGACCTCTTCCATCTTCACTTTCACGAGGTCGATCACTTCTTCGGCATTTTCGCCGTAGCGCATCACCACAATGCCGCCCACCGCTTCGCCCTCGCCGTTCACGTCGAAAATGCCCAGGCGGCTTTCCCCCGTCATCTGCACCGAGGCCACATCACGCACCCGCACCGGTATAGAGTTGTTGGTGGCGATGGCAAGGTTCTGGATCTCTTCTGTAGATTGTAAATAGCCTGTGGTTTTGATGATATAGCCGATGTCGGATAGTTCGAACTTACGGCCACCGGCTTCGTTATTATTGGCGCGGATGGCCTGGATAACCTGCGGCACCGAGAGTTTATAGTAGGTAAGTTTATTAGGATCCAGCGTGATCTGGTATTGCCTCTGGAAACCACCAAAGGAGGCCACCTCGCTGACGCCTTTCACATTCTGCAGCGCAAACTTCACATACCAATCCTGTACGGCGCGTTGCTCCCCCAGGTCCATGCCCGGGGCGTCCAGGGTGTACCACAGGATATGGCCCACGCCGGTACCGTCCGGGCCCAGAGTAGGGGTGACGTCTTCCGGCAGCATGTTGCCAACAGAGTTAAGGCGTTCCAGCACGCGGGTCCTTGCCCAGTACACATCTGTTTCGTCTTCAAAGATGACGTAAATAAAGCTCATGCCGAACATGGAGCTGCCCCGTACATACTTTACCTGGGGCAAACCCTGCAGGTTGGTAACAAGCGGGTAGGTGATCTGGTCTTCGATGATCTGTGGGCTACGGCCCATCCATTCGGTAAAAACGATCACCTGGTTTTCAGACAAATCGGGGATGGCATCCACCTTGTTTGTCTGCACGGAATACAAGCCCCATCCGAATAGTACCGCTGAAATGAGCAGGACGATATAGCGGTTACGGAGCGAAAGAGATATTAATTTCGCAATCATGTAAGTAGAAAATAAACCTTAACAGGAATTTGAGCAGCCACCGGGTTGTGGCAAGTAGGAGGTGAGGCCAAAGCACATAGGAAGACCAGTCCGGTCCTTCATGAGAAGACACGGCTGCGCCAGCCAAAGCGTGGCATCACAGGAGCCTGAAAGGTTATAGCAGGAAAGATTGCACCAGCACCGGGATGTCGCGGGCAATCGGGGGGGATTTATACAGCGCGTAGGTAGACGCTTGTTCTGCTTCAGGAGCAAATAGCTGAAGTATAACCACTTTAAAAGCGGCTACAAATTTCAGGTCTAAGGCTTTGGTAAGCAGCTGTGCGTTGGAATCTGAGGCGGCATCAGCTTGCTCCAGGTGGAGCGTGTGGTCATCGCAGCAGGCGGATGCAGAATCGTCTGAGCCAGGCACGTTATGGCAGGATGGCAGTTTTTGTTGCTGCTGTTCCATCGGGCAATCTGCCTTGGCTCCGAAAAAGGAAAGATCCTCTAACTCACCCTCACACAAATGCATGCCCACCGAGATGCCGGTCGAAGAGACAAGCACCACGAAGGTCAGGACAAGTAGGATCAGGTGACGGATCAGCTTCATAGTGTGACTTAAACTTTTGCAAAGATAAAGCATATGTAACAGAGTTTGTTACATAAATAGCGGAATGTTTTATAAATTCTTTGCGAAACAACCCATCAGGCGTATGATGGTGCCAACGGATCACAATTTAAATAAGAACCAGTGTGAGGTTTCAAAAAACAGAAAAATGCTTAGCTTCTCCCTTTTGTTTAATACTGCTTGAAGATTATGTACTCTACTGTGTGTTGTATCTCTATGATACGTTGGTAGATGGAATCCTTCTGGCTTATTGTGGGAAAACTCATTCCGACTGAAACCAAACCTTTAACAACCATCCTGTAAAACTTGCAGCACTCAGCTTAAATTGCATAACAGCCTGGGAAGGACGAAGATACAATTTCCCGGAGTGCAGAATCTTTCTTGGAGGCATACAGTGCGGATGATCAGGCAGAACCTGTTCCGGGCCTTCATCCACAATCTAATAGGCATTTCCATCAGGGCTGGGGTACTCACCCGCTACAAGGCTTCCTGCTAAATCCGATGGTAGTAGGAGTAGCCATGATATTGAGGTCTGCGTCAGTGATGACCAACAGTTTGCAGCTAAAGGCGCAGAAAATATAGAGGTGCAAGATAAATATGTTAAAAATAAGAAGGATTGTGTAACAGACCACCCTCAGGCAGGTGCTGTTTTTGTAGTGATAAAAATAAAGTAAGAAAGCTAGCTATACAAAAGGATGAAGCAGCTACAGTTTAAATCCAATATCAATTGCGGAGGCTGTGTTTCAAAAATAACCCCTGTGCTCAAAGACAACGAGTGGAGCGTGGATAATAAAGTGTTAACCGTGAAAACGGATTCTCTCTGCCAGTCAAATCATTGTTACGGTAGAGGAGGCCGGTTTTAAGGCACAAGCTCTTTAGTGTTGTAGTCCAGAAGTGGACCAAAGAAAAACAATGCCAGCGATCGTAAGTATTAGAGACAACTCTTGTAATGAACATGAGATTGTAAGTAACGCTAACATTCAAGAAGAAGCTACTTATGCAGTAGCTTCTTCTTGAATGTTATAAAGACAACACTACGGTTTAAGTTTTAAAGCTCACCGGTAAAGACTACAACACAAACAGTAAACTACACCATGGTGGCTGCAGGTATATGCCTTATCTTTGTCCCAAGAATGGGCAATGCCAGGCTCAGCCTGGAGATTTATGACAGTTGTGAACGGTTGATTGGAGTCTATTGTCGAGTTCTTTCCCTATAAATTGTGAATAGCTTTTTAACCATATTGTTTAGTATCCTCTACGTCACGGCTTCCAGCGGGGCGGCCTTCCAATTGCAGTTCTGCAAGGGGCAAGTGGTAGATGTCAACGTATGGTCGGAGAAAGAAAGCTGTGCCACAGAGTGCCCTACTGGCAAGCCTGAGAAAGAATGCTGTAAGTATTCCCAGCAGCAGCTGAAGGCCGACAGCCAGCACGACGACTTAGTTACAAGTATTTCAAAGCCTGTTTATCTGGCTGCTATTCTCTCGTATCCAACACAGGATGTTCCCTCTTCCGTATCATCGATAGTAGTAGAGTACCCCAAAAGCAACGGACCACCTCTGGCAGGTAAGGTTGCACTCTACATCAAAAACTGCGTTTTCAGAATTTAGATCATTCCCCTTCTTAAACCAAAGCCTCGATTCTGCAGGCTTAGCCATTACCGATACACTTTGAAAGCTACCATAGCTTAAAAACCTGTGCCCATACTTGCTCTAGTTTGTGCACTAGGACTATCGTTAATGGCCATTAACCGGCTGCTCTTCTCATGCCCATGTGTGCCAGGGTGAAGCAGTAAATCCAACCTTATTTTTTTAACCAATGCGAGTAGAACGTATGACGCTCTTACTCTGCCTCCTGCTGTCCGTTCCGGCGTTTTCCCAGACGCTGACGCTGCAGGATGCAGTCGATAGGGCATTGAATAACTATGGCTCGATAAAAGCCAAAGAAAAATACCAGCAAGCATCAGAGGCAACCGTCCAGGAGCGGAAAAAGGATTACCTGCCCGATGTCAGGCTCTCGGGCCAGCAAAGCTACGGAACAATAAATGGCCAGCATGGTCCCTTATATGGGTTTGGTGGACTAGGCGTTGCTTCCACCGCGCTGCCGCTCCCCGAGCAGGATTGGAACGCCGCCTTCGGCGCGCTATACCTGGCAAACGTCAACTGGGATTTCTTCAGTTTCGGGCGGGTAAAAAGCTCAATCAAAGTAGCGCAGTCTGAAGCGGCTGTAAGCCAGCAGGCGTTGGAACAGGAGCAGTTTGAGCATCAAGTGAAAGTAGCTGCTGCTTACCTCAACCTGCTCACGGCCCAAAGGATAGCCTATACCAAAGCGGAGAACCTCAAGCGGGCGCAGGTATTTAAATCCACTGCGGCTGTATTAGCCAGGAGCGGATTGATCGCAGGCGTCGATTCTTCCCTGGCCAACGCGGAAGTCTCCAATGCCCGGATTGAGCAGCTGAAAGCACGGGATATGGAACTGGAAAAGTCCAAAACCCTGGCTGTGCTGATGGGCGTGCCTTATGCCGAGTTTACGCTGGATTCGACGTTCGTTACTAGCATTCCTGTCGCACTACTCACAGAACCTTCTCCAGTTGAGGAAACGCATCCGGCGCTACAGTTCCAGTTAAGCCGCATCGCCAGGAGCGATGCCGAAGCAAAGCTGTACCGCAAAATGGCCTACCCGACCTTTTCCTTGTTCGGTATTGTGCAGGGCAGAGGCACCGGGTTCCAATCCATTTATCCGCAAGATCAGTCCGCCTTCTCAAGCAACTATTTCGACGGAGTTGGCATTGGTCGTGGCAATTACCTGGCCGGTGTCGGTTTGCACTGGAACCTGACCTCCATCTCCCGCCTCAACTCCAGAATCAAGTCACAGGAGCTGCGGTCCCAGGCCCTGAAGGACGAATATGAGGTGGCTTACCAGGAACTGGAGGCACAGGCCAGGCTGGCTGATGCCAAGATAGCCAATGCCCTGGAAAGTTACCGGGAGGCACCGGTGCAGGTAAAAGCCGCTTCTGACGCTTACCGACAGCACACTGCCCTCTATAAGAATGGCCTGACAACTATTGTAGACGTGACACAATCCCTCTACACGCTTAGCCGGGCAGAGGCAGAAAACGAGATTGCCTATGCCAATGTCTGGCAGTCTCTTTTGCTGAAAGCTGCCGCTACCGGTGATTTTAATCTTTTCATGGACGAAGTTAAAGCTGAATAAGAAATGAATTTAATACGAAGCGCCTTACGTAAACCCATCTCCGTGCTGGTGATGGTGGTGGGCCTGCTTTTCTTCGGGGTACAGGCTACCCGCGATGTGAAAGTGGACCTGCTGCCGGAAATGAAGATGCCTGTGGTTTACATCGCCCATTCCTTTTATGGGTATACGCCCAAACAGATGGAGTCCTACTTCACAAAAATGTACGTGAACATGCTCCTGTTCACCAACGGCATCAAGGACATCCAATCAAAGAACTCGCAGGGCCTGACCCTGATGAAGGTTACCTTTCATGAGAATACGAACATGGCCTCTGCCGTTGCCGAGATAAATGCCCTCTCCAACAGGTCGCAGGTGTTCCTGCCGCCGGGTGCGCCGCCGCCCTTCATCATCCGTTTCGATGCCTCTTCGCAGCCGGTGGGGCAGCTGGTCTTCACCAGTCCGGTCAAGAACAACAACCAGTTGCAGGATGTGGCCAACTTTGCGGCCCGGCCATTTCTAATTTCTATCCCGGGTATCCAAACGGCACCGCCATTCGGAGGAAGCCCGCGCACGATAGAGATCAACATCGACCCGGAGCTGATCCGCGCCCATAACCTGACGCCTGACCAGATTGTGGAGGCGATCAGCAACAACAACATCACGGCTCCTTCAGGCAACGCCACCATCGGCGACATCAACTACCTGACCCCGACTAACAATGTCATCAAGACACTGGAGGAGTTTGGCGAGATCCCGTTGTTTAAGGGCAGCGTGGAGAACCTATACTTGCGGGATGTGGCTACCATCAAGGACGGCGCCGATATCACGACGAGCTACGCCCTTATCAATGGGGAGCGGTCCGTGTACATCAACATCGCCAAATCCGGGGATGCCTCCACCTGGGAGGTGGTGAAGAACCTAAAGCAAAAGCTTCCTGAGATTCAGAGGAACCTGCCCGAGGATGTAAAGATATCCTATGAGTTTGACCAGTCGGTTTATGTGATCAACGCCGTGAAGAGCCTGATAACGGAAGGGGTGCTGGGAGCCGTACTCACGGGCCTGATGGTGCTGCTGTTCCTGGGAGACCGTCGGGCAGCCCTTATCGTAGTCCTGACCATTCCGATTTCCATTATCTCAGGGGTGCTGTTTCTGAAGCTCTTCGGGCAGACCATCAACATCATGTCGTTGAGCGGATTGGCGCTGGCTGTTGGTATTCTGGTGGACGAGAGTACGGTAACGATTGAAAACATTCACCGGCACCTGGCCATGCGCAAAACCAAGGCCCAGGCCATCTGGGAAGCCTGTAAGGAGATCGCTTTCCCGAAGCTGATGATTCTATTGGTTATATTGGCTGTGTTCGCGCCTGCGTTCATGATGGCCGGTATACCGGGTGCGCTGTTTAAGCCTTTGGCCCTGGCAATTGGTTTCTCCATGATCATCTCGTTCCTGCTCTCCCAGACCTTTGTGCCTGTCATGGCTAACTGGCTGATGAAAGGACATAACCATGATGCAGAAGCTAAAAAAGAAGGCAGGTTTGAGAGGTTCCGCGATGGCTTTACGAACTTCCTGAACCGAATCCTGCCGCACCGCAAACCTATCGTCGCAGCTTACCTGGTAATTGCCTCCGGCTTGGTCGTGCTGTTTTTCGCCAATATAGGGAGCGATGTACTGCCAGCCGTTAATTCGAGCCAGTTCCAGATCCGGCTTCGCGCTCCGGATGGCACGCGCATTGACCGGACAGAAGACAGGGTAAAAACAGTGTTAAGTGAGATTGAGGGAATCGTAGGAAAAGAGAAGGTTGCCATATCGTCCGTGTTCATCGGGCAGCACCCCTCTACCTTTGCCGTGAGCCCGATTTACCTCTATAACTCCGGCCCGCACGAAGCCCTGATGCAAGTGGCGTTGAATGACTTTAATGGCAACATAGCAGATGTGAAGGATCAGATACGCGGCCGTATCAAGGAGGTGATGCCGGATGTAAGACTCTCCTTTGAACCCATTGAGCTGATTGACAAAGTGCTGAGCCAGGGATCGCCCACACCGATAGAGGTTCGCTTTTCGGGGATGAATAAGATGCAGAACGCCATGTATGCGAAGAAGCTGCTCGCTAAGCTCAACGAAATCGATTACCTGCGTGACCAGCAAATCGCACAGTCTCAAAAGTACCCGACGCTCAATATTGAGATTGACCGCCAGCGGGCAGCGCAGCTTGGCGTGGATGTGCGTGATATTTCCAGGTCGCTCATCGCCTCAACGGCATCGTCGCGGTATACCAGCAAAAACATGTGGATCGATAACGGCATGATGGGTATCGCCTATGACGTGCAGGTACAGACGCCGCTCAACAAGATGAACAGCAAGGAGGACCTGGAGAACATTCCGGTGCTGAAAAATTCCTCGCGACCTGTTCTGAGTGATGTGGCTACCATTACGCCTGACACAACCTATGGCGAAAGCGCCAACCTGGGCACGATGGGTTTTATTACGGTGACGGCCAACCTGCACAAAATGGACCTGGGCACGGCTACCAAAGACGTGCAGGCGGCCATCGCAGCGCTGGGAGAACTGCCGAGGGGTCTGACGGTAAGCCTGATCGGGACATCCAACGTCCTGACGGAAACGACCAACAGCCTGCAGAACGGCTTGCTCGTCGCGATTGTGGTCGTGTTCCTGCTACTGGCGGCCAACTTCCAGTCCCTCAAAGTGCCTTTGGTTATCCTGACGAGTGTGCCTACCGTGCTATTCGGGGCGCTGGGGCTTCTGCTGCTGACAGGCTCTACGCTTAACCTGCAGTCCTACATGGGGATCATCATGTCCATTGGGGTTTCCCTGGCGAATGCCCTGCTGCTGGTGAGTAATGCGGAAGAGCTTCGCAAGTCTAACGGCGGAGATGCCCTGGCAGCAGCGAAAGAAGCCGCTTTCCTACGCTTAAGGCCCATCATCATGACCAGCCTGGCCATGGTGGCCGGTATGCTGCCGATAGCCATCGGGTATGGAGAAGGCGGTGACCTGATAGCTCCACTGGGCAGAGCAGTTATCGGAGGGCTTGTCGCTTCCACTTTTGCGGTGCTGATTTTCCTTCCATTGGTTTTTGCCTGGGTACAGGGGAACTCTTCAACAGATTCCGTGTCGCTGGATCCGGAGGATGAAGAGAGCAAGCAGTATGTGCTTCAAACGGTTTAGTTTCTAACTCACAGATTTTAAGAAAATGAAAAATATTCGGTTTATTTCATCCCTTGCGTTCTACAGCACTTCCTTGGTGCTGTTGATCAGCAGCTGTACGCCCACAGAGGTAGCAGAGAAAAAGTCAGAGGAGCCCATGATGGCTCCCAAGATGGAAACCTTCGCGGTGACAAAAGATAAATTGACAACTACCCTGTCGGTGCCGGGAGAACTTGTTGCCAACCAGGAGGTAGATATCTATGCGAAGGTGAACAGTTTTGTAAAAGTTTTGAAGGTAGACATAGGCTCTGAAGTGAAAGCGGGAGAAGTACTGATGATACTGGAAGCACCCGAGATCAGCTCCCAGCTAGCCGCTGCCAGATCCAAAATAAAATCTTTAGAGGCCAACTATATTGCCACCAGGGCAAGCTATGACCGGATAGTGGAGGCAAGTAAAACAGAAGGCGCCGTTGCCCAGGACGCACTCGACCAGATCACGGCCCGGAAAAATTCGGACCTGGCACAGCTGGAAGCTGCCAAAGCTTCGCTGGAGGAGGTGAAGGTGATGGCGGGATATTTGGAACTGCGTGCGCCGTTCAGTGGCGTCATCACTGCCCGCCATGTGGATGTGGGCGCTTATGTGGGGCCATCCGGCAAGGGGTCAGCACTGCCCTTGGTTACGCTGCAGGAGCAAAAAAAACTACGCCTGATCGTATCAGTTCCCGAAGCCCATCTGCCATACCTAAATACTACAAATCCGGTAAGCTTTACTGTTAGGTCGCAACCACAAGCCTCCTATAGCGGCGTAATCAAACGGCAGGCGGGAGCCCTAGATGCCAAGCTGCGCTCAGAGCGTATAGAGTTGGATATCCCAAACCCTGACAGAACGCTGTTGCCGAGAATGGTAGCCGATGTAAAGATTCTACTTTCACTCAAGGATAGCACATTTGTTGTTCCTGAAATGGCACTCGTTGACTCTGATGAAGGCATTTACGTGCTGAAGGTGGTGTCAAACAAAGTGACAAGATTGCCTGTGCGAAGAGGCCGGAAATTCGATGGGAAAGTTGAAGTATTCGGCGAATTGAAAACTGGAGACAGTCTGATCAGCAAAGCAACCCCGCAAATAGAGGAAGGTGCTGTTGTGATGAATTGAGAAGTCAAGGTATAGCGTCTGACTATCTTGTTTTTGCTGTGCCCTGGCGCTTCAAAAAATTGGTTAATGTTTAGTTTGTGTTGATATGGGGCTCCTTTTGGGAGCCCTATATTTTTGATCCTCGAGTACGGACAATTTCTTAAAGCTCTTGTGTAACCTATTAAGGTACTCAATCAAGCCAGAGGATGGTAATGGTAGTTGTTACTGATTCCGGGTTTGCATGACACTGGTTTTATCCTATCCTCGTTTTCTCATTCAAAGAAGATTATCAGGCTATAGTGTCAAGTGGGCAATGCCTGTGATTTTTTCCTTTGTCAGGTGTTACCATCTCTCGGATGGTAGAATTTGTGGTCGAAGAGCACAGAAGTCCAGTCAATTGGACTTTTTGTGCCGTAAGGTAGGTAGAACGTGTTCGTATCTTTGTAGAGCGATATAATTAATGAAACAGCGATCATGGGTCAGCGAAATTCCCTCCTGTATAGCATTTTAACTGTGAAATGCCCCAGGTGCCGGGAAGACAGTGTGTTTCCGAAGGGAACCTTGTACACTACTAAGTTTGCAGAGATGCACAAAACATGCCCTTGTTGCGGACAGGTTTTTGAACCGGAAGTAGGCTATTACTACGGGACGATGTATGTAAGCTTTGCCTTCAACGTAGCAATATTTTTAGTATCCTTGTTTTTGCTCTATCAGTTTGTAGAAGAGGTGACCATGGCGATGATGATCGGGATTGTGCTGGTGACGGTGGTGGCATTACTGCCAGTTATTTTCCGTCTGTCCCGGGTGGTGTGGATCAATATATTTATCAGGTATGAGGGCCCTTGCAGCGAGATCTCTAGGAAGACATACTCATAGGATTTGCTTATTCAAATATTCACGATTTTAAACTATAATGGACCTTGTTCATAGTGAGTGAACAAGGTCCATAACAGGGGGTGTAGTCTCTTCCCACGGTAACACCCAACACGAATTACATGATCAAGTTATGCATGGAAACTCTGTCCACCTAACCCTCTGTGATATACTTACTACGCGTCTTTCTTATGTCTACATCCATACCGGTATATGATATTTGCTCACTCTCTTCGAATAAACCAGAGCAGCATGATATTTTGGTAAGCAGGCTAAGCCATTACCTTGTAACCCATCCAAATTTAAAATTTCCTCATCGCCATTCCTTCTATCACCTGGTGCTCTTTACCAAGGGAGAGGGAACCTACGAGATAGACTTTGTAAAATGCACAGTTTCGCCCTCGCAAATGTATTTTATGGTGCCGGGGCAGGTGCATTCCTGGGACCTTACGGGAGATACTGATGGCTATATCATAAACTTCTCCAGTAGTTTTTTCCACTCTTTTTTACTCTCGCCGGAGTACCTCAAACAGTTTTCTTTCCTATCAGGTATAGTGGATGGGTCCATTATTACTCTGCCTGAAAATCTCCGGCAGGAAATCACCGCTGTGTTTGAGTCAATTATAGAGGAAGCACAGCTAAAGCACCGTGTCAACAGGGACATGATACGGGTTCTGCTGCTGCAGATTTTCCTTACTATAAACAAGCATCTGGGCAGTAGGCCAGAACAGAAGGTGACCGGCTCCAAAGTAATCCTTATTCGGAATTTTCAGAACCTGGTGGAGCAACATTTTCACCGCCTCAGGCTTCCCAGAGACTATGCGACTTTGCTTTACATTACTCCTAACCACTTGAACGCCTTAAGTAAAGACATTCTGGGTAAACCCGCAGGTGAAGTGATAAGGGAGAGGGTGCTGCTGGAGGCAAAGCGGCGGCTGATCGATTTTGATCTTACCATCTCTGAGGTAGCCTTCCAACTCGGGTTTAATGACAATTCATACTTTACGAAGTTCTTTAAAAAGTATGGAGGGATTACGCCTGAGGAGTTCAGGGAAAAGCACAGCTAAACAGCACTTGAGCGAGATTTATTACTTGTGGTCTTTTACTAAAAAGTTTCCCTCAGCAACTTTAAAGGCTTTATGTAGACCAGGTAACCAGCATTTTTTGTAAGGAAGACTGACAATCCTGTGAAATCACACAGGACGTACCCATTTTTTCATTTGATTTGGTCGGCAATGGTAATATAGCCTGCGTACTGGGCGTCAACGGCTGTCAGCACGATCGTTTCCACGATACCCTCCAGGCTTTGGTCATAGGCGATGTTGAACTTCCGGAGCAGCTTGCTGTTGCCTGCCTGCCAAAACCGTCTCACCTTTCATTTTGGGGCCAAAAGCCTAAATACTAACTCTTTTGTAATTACTGTTTAAAACAGATAATTTGTGCTGACTTCAAAAAGGACAGTGTAGAATAATCCTTTGTTTGTGTACCCCCCTCTAAGCCTGTTAACTTGCTCAGGTGAGTAAACAAGGCAATGATAGTCGAAATCTGGTCTTGCAGCCCTGCCAGTAGAGCCTGTTATTGTACAATTGAAAAGTTGTGAAGAAAGTCAGTTAATAGATGCCGCCAAGTATCAAATCGTGTTACAGTGCCGTCAGGGCGAGCCGGGTTTGCTTTGATGGGCACATGAGCGAACCGGTTATGAAAATGTGCCCCAGGCTGTGTTTGGACACTATTGTCATGGCCAAAGCCTGCACGTGTACCGTAATTACGAGGCGGTGGCTGCTTTAGATGTATACCAATAATAGGGATACACAGTAGATGCTGAAGGTTTGGCACATGCTTGCAGGTTGTTTGCATTGACAAGTATGGATAGCTGAGTCTCTATATTAAGACGCGCTGCTTCTGTATGCGATACGTACTTCAATTTAAGAATATGCAGAGATTGCTCACCAAGTGGGGTAATAATGGTAATGGCGTAGTGAAGATTTGATCCTCAGAATAAAGAACGTAATGATACCTAAAGATTTGACCAGAGATATTAAGAACAGATTGAAGGGCTTGAGTGGCCACATTGATGGAATTGTTAGGATGATGGATGAGGATAGATCACCCAAAGACATACTCCTGCAGATGAAGTCGGTGGAGAGTGGACTACAGAAGGCGCACCATTTGTTGCTGGATGAGGTATACCGGAAGACATTGGCGATCCAAATCGTGAATGCACGGAATTCCTGCCCGGGCGATTGCGGCAATGAAGAGAAGATTGAGGCACTCCGGAAGGAGTTCCCGGGGCTTGAACTGGAGGAGCTGGTAAGTAAGATAGAGGAAATAGAAAAGCTCACCCAATGGCTCCAGGAATACCTCAAGGCAGGCAACAAAGGTTAACTAATTGGGCGCAGGGAAGGTGGCTTTTGTTCTTTATTCTTGTTGCCTAAACCTAAATCTGCTCTGTGAAAACCTCCGCGCATTATTGAAGGTGAAATTTAGTCAGAGCATGCAAAGCTCCATACGCTTGCTTTGCGCCCTCGCCGATGGCCTGATCACGCTGTTCATCTATAATGCTGACAACCTGCAACTATGCCAGCAGGACCTGCGAGAAGATTGAGCTGGCGGAGGATGCTTCTTGCCCTTTCGATAAGTGCCTAACTACAATAGTCCCGGTATAGCTCCTCTATACTTGAGCTGGTGGGGCTACAGCCATCTATATGCCTGTTTTTCCCAGAGTTCAAAACTGGCCTTGCCCCGTTTCTGTAGGTAAGTCTGTTTCCCCTGGTTGCTTTCCTATAAATTTCTCTCTTCCAGAACAGGTAAAGAAAGTGAAGCCCGTCTGCGTACTCTAGTTGCTTCTACAAAGTAGGTTTGGTTTCTCCTTTCTTTTTATTCTTCTTCCTTCCCAAGAAAATTTTAAAATTCTTTTTGTCTACCCCCCTCTCCACGGTTGTACCTTTCCTACACTAGAGAAAGCAAGAATTATATTTTATCGATTTAACCATGAGGGCGACTATAAGAAATGGAGGGTTCCTCTTCCTGATATGTTGGAGCATCCTGTTTCTGAAAACTGAGGCAAACGCGCAATCACATGAAAAGAAAAAAACAGACAAAATGGAGAAGACAGAGGAAAATATGACAAGCCTTCACCTGAGAGTGGAGGGAATGAGCTGCCAGGCAGGATGCGCCGATGGCATTGACAGGATGCTAAAGCAGCAGGAGGGAATCGTGAAAAGTAAGACCACCTTCAATGTGAGCACTTCTGACATCGTGTTTGATAAAAGGAAAATCTCAGCAGAACAGATCGTCCGTCTCATTGAGGCAAGGGGCTTCAGCACGAAGAAAGACTAAGCGTAGAGCCCATCATGGGAACAGGGAACCTGGCAAACAAAATGCTTCACACAGTGCTGCAATGACCTGCCTTCTTTAAGGCAAAGGATCTTAATGGACATTACTTTAGACGTTTAAATCAAAGAATATGGCAACGGAAACAGTTCAGATGAAAGTCTCCGGACTTATGTGCTCGTTCTGCACCATGAGTGTAGAGACAGCCTTGAAGCGTTATCCAGGCATAAAGAGCGTGATGGTGAACCTAGTGCATGGCATCGTGCTGGTGGAAGCCGATACAGCACAAATGAACCGAGAGCAGCTGGCAGAAGCCGTGGAGAAACTTGGTTATAGTGTTTCTGCCACAGAGGTACAGCAGTATAAGGCCGACGAGGACCTGTTTCAGGTGATCAAACAACGGGGAAGCATCGGAATGGCGCTTTCCATCGTGGATCTGCTGGTAGACCCGATCAATTTATTTAATCTGCCTGCCCAATACAGGGCCTGGTTCAGTTTTGGAGTAGCAGTTGTTGTGCTACTGTGGGTAGGTTATCCTATCCTGCGCAAGACACTCATGGCTATCAGCCAGCGGGTAATCAATGCCAATGTGCTACTGAGCGCCGGGGCATGGGGTTCCTTTATCATCGGTACGCTATCCCTGTTTAGTCCCAACTGGCCTAACTTCCTGCCAGTGGCAGCATGGCTCATGTCCCTGCATTTGTTCTTTGCCTACTTTAAGCTGAACACCCGCAAAAAAGCATCCGAGGCAGTCCGAAAGCTGTTGTCGCTGCAGCCTCCAAAGGCAAGGGTGCTGCGCGGAAACCAGTTTGTGGAAGTACTCACCAAAGATGTCACCGTTGATGAAGTGGTAGAAGTGCGTCCCGGCGAGCGAATACCTTTGGACGGAGAAATAGTCTCAGGTACTGCCAGCGTAGATGAGTCCAGCTTCACCGGGGAGTCTGTTCCTGTAACTAAAGAAAAAGGAAGCACGGTAATCGGGGGTACGCTGAATCTAGACGGTGCCCTACAGATAAGGGTGGTTAAAACTGGGGAAGATAGCTTCCTGAGTCAGATTGTCAGGCTGATGAGCACGATAGCGGAGCGCAAACCTCCTATCGAGCTGCTTGCGGATCGCCTGATGAACTATTACGGCCCTGTTGTTTTCATTGTGGCTGGCCTTGCTTTCGCGGCATGGGCTGTTTTTACAGGCGACTTCACGCAGGCAACGCTGGCGCTGATCACGACCATTATCATGGGCTACCCTTGTGCCTTAGGTGTTACAACACCAATGCTTGCCGCCATCGCAGGTGGCAAGGGTATCTCTATAGGCCTGCTGGTAAAAGCTAGTGAGGTGTTCCATGGACTCTCCATTGTAGATACGGTCGTCTTTGACAAAACAGGCACATTAACCTATGGCAAGCCCACTGTGACCGATGTGGAGACATTCGGTATTGAGCGAGGGGAGGTACTTTCTTTACTGGCAGCTGTAGAAAGCAAATCTGAGCACCCCATAGGGCAGGCCATTACTTTCTTCGCCCAGCGGGAAGGAGCTGCACTGCGGGACGTAGAAAACTTCAGATCTATAGCCGGTAAAGGAGTCAAAGCGACTTACCAGGGAGATGAAGTGCTGGCAGGGAAGCCCTCGTTTCTCCAGGAGAGTGGAGCAAAACTTACGGACCTCGCCATGGGCCGTATCGTCAGCCTGAGTGCCGAAGGTAAAACTGTGATAGGTATCACCCTTGGGGGGAGCGTAGCCGGCATTGTGGCGCTTCAGGACACGCCGCGGCAAGGGGCTGCTCAGGCAGTTGCCAAGCTAAACCAGAAAGGCATCCACACGGTCATGCTTACAGGAGATGGGCTCCCTGTGGCTCATGCTATAGCCCAGGGAATAGGAATACAGGAGGTGAAAGCAGAGCTGCTGCCGACCGATAAAGTAACCGCTATTGAGAACCTCCAGCAGAGAGGCAAAAAGGTAGCGATGGTGGGGGATGGCATCAACGATGCCCCTGCCTTGGCGCAGGCTGACGTAGGCATTGCCATTGCGGCTGGAACAGACGTGGCCATTGAATCTGCCGGGGTTATTTTGATCGGAGATAAGCTGATGGACGTGGTAAATGCTTTGATTTTAGGTAAGGCCAGTTACCGCACCATGACAGGGAACGTGGTGGTGGCCGTGCTCTTTAATGTGGCGGGCATGCTATTGGCAGCCCTTGGGTTCATCACACCACTCCTGGCCATCACGGTGATGATTGTCAGTATTTTCGCAATCCTGCTCAACACGCTTCGCATTCGCAGCATAAAGCTGGAGAGGACAGAAGAGATAACGACAGGCTCATTGGCAGAAGTTGAATTTAAAGTACCAGACATGGTCTGTGAAGGATGCGCCGGTGCCATCACGGCTACCCTGAAAGGGGTGCCTGGCGTACAGGAGGTAAAGCCGAAGGTCGCCCGGAAGCAGGTGCATGTCAGCTATGAGCCAGCAAAGGTGCAGCAGCAGCAACTCAAAGAAGCGATAGGCAATTCGGGGTTCACTGCCATAGAAGTTTAACAAATGAAGCAAATATGGAATGGCAGCCGCAGCATTGAGAAAAGCAGACGAGAGTACTTGTTGTGGGTGCTCTCAGCCGCTACCTTCATTATTTTTTTTCAGGCTTATATGGTTGCCCAGCTGATTCCTAAATTAGCGCTTCTCTTTAACGCTCCCCAGCAGCGAATAGGGTTGATAGTGCCCGCTTACCTGATTCCCTATGGTATTGCTACCCTTTTCTATGGTCTGTTATCCGACCGCATCGGTCCAATGCGGATTATTTTCCTTTCCCTGTTGGCCTTTGCTGTGCTAACCGGCCTGACAGCGGGCGCAAGCTCCGTCTCCGGACTAATCGTGTGGCGTTTATTGACCGGGCTGGTGGCTAGCGGGGTAATACCCATCGCCCTGGCTTTGACAGGACAGCTCTTTAGCTATGAAGAAAGAGGCCGGCCCTGGGGCTGGCTGTTCGGTGCCATGGCCGGAGGCAGTGCCTTTGGCTCAATCTTAGGTGTAACGTTGGAGCCAATTATGGGCTGGAAGGTCTTGTTTTTAGTAATAACCACCGTTGGATTTGTTTTATCGGGTCCTCTCTGGCTCGCATTTCAGCGAACCACTTTACCGGGAAAGGGCGGCTCTATTTCATTACCAATGGTATTAAGGGGTTACTATGGCCTTCTTTCGCAAGTCTGGGGACTTCGCACCTATGGCTTCCTATTTGGGAATGCGCTTTTTCAGGCAGCCCTGACTATCGCCTCTCTCAATCTCTTTAAATACGAGAAGAGAGTCTTAAAAATTGAGTTAGTAATAGAAGTTTAAAAAATATTCGGAGTAATTATCATGGAAACAACCCTCTATTTGTTGGTCGCAAAGATTATGAAAAAATCATTGATCCTATTTTCTGGAGCATTCATCTGCTTGGCTACGCAATCGTGTGGACAAGAGGCTGTCGATCATACTGCTCAAAAAGCAGTTAATAATTTATCTGTGAAGACAGTAACGATGCCAGTGGAGGGAATGTCCTGTGGCTCCTGTGTGTCAACCGTGAAAAAAACGGTGAGAGCACTCGACGGTGTACAAGGAGTAGAGGTAAGCCTCGAGAAGCGGGAGGCCACCATTACCTACAGTGATGATAAGATCACTCCGCAGCAGATTGGTAAAGCCATTTCGGACAAAGGGTATAAAACAGGAGAAGCAGTAGAAGTAAAGACACCACAATGACGCTCGAAGGTTTTTTTCAAAGTTTTGGCTCTAGCCTGTCAGAAGGTTCTATTCTGGCCATGGGAGTAGCTCTAATAGCGGGGATAGTAGCTAGCGCAGTCTGTCCCTGCACCCTTCCCGTTGGGTTAGGAATGGCTGGTTTGGTCAGCAGTAATTCACAAAATCAAGAAGGGCGTAGCGGACTGTGGATTGCGACTGCCTTTTTTGCTGGCATCGTCATTAATTTGACTTTATTGGGAGCATTAGCCGGTAGACTAGGCGCTATTCTTACAGAATCTTTTGGTCGTTACTGGGCGCTGGGGATGGCTGTCGTTTCTTTGATAGCTGCCATTTTGGCTTTTTATGGGCCGAGGCTACAGGTAACCCAATTAGCAGCCCTTCGGAAACCTGGTATCAGCGGCTCCTTTGTATACGGGTTTATATTTAGCCTGGGCACATCCGCTGCTCCTCTGTTGCTGTTGCTGTCCGTCGCTGCAGCCCAAGCTAGTCCTCTTTATGGGTTGCTGCTGGCTTTAGCCTTTGGGCTGGGCAGAGGGCTCCCTTTTTTAGTGGTTGGGGTTTTTGCTGGAGCCGTTTCCCGCCTGGCCCGGTTGACCTGGCTCCGGCGTAGCATTCAAGTTGTCAGCGGTTGCGCACTTCTTATTGTTAGTATATACTACACCAGGGTTTTTATAGACCTGCTGCCATAAAGCCAACTGATGATTTCAGGAGTGCAGGTCATCAGTTTGGTTTATCTTGTGCACCACCCGCGCACACTTCTGAGATACATTTTACAAGACGGAAAGTATTTCAAAAGCCATACTATAAAACTGCTAAAATATGAATCGTAAAATAGAGATTTTCACCGCCGGTTGGCCTTTGTGCGACCCAGTAGTAAAGATGGTTCAGGGGCTGACCTGTGACAGCTGCGAAGTCACCCTTTATGATATGATAAAGCTTTGTGATGATAATACCTGCTTAAACAAAGCCTAAGCATATGGAGTGGTACGCATTCCGGCAGTAGTTGTAAATGGGAAACTATTAAACCGTTGTGAAAGTGGTATTACCAGAGAAAATCTAATGGAAGCTGGTATAGGACAGGGACAGAAGGCGTAAAGTGTGAATCTTTAGGTGCCATAAACTCTGCCATCCTTGGGCAGGAGTTTTTATTAGGCTAGAGTGCCTTCTCCTTTTCTTGATGTATCTGAGGAGATCTTAAAATTAACATGCTTGCAGCCTGCTAAAAGCGACCACATGTACATAAGACGGCTGTCAGCTTCATCCGGGTTTACAATCCTCATATTTCTGTCAGTATTGGACGGGTAAGGAAGTAGGCAAGTCTTATTTAAATGCTTTTGTTCGATTCATCTGCCTTTCTTTATTACCTAAAAAGAAGACATAATTAAAGCATAGCATAAACTATTTGTATCTTCTTTATGTTAATCGTAATATTGCAATCAAACGATTAGAAATTATGGGATTGACGAAAACTGAAAACTACACGGAGGCGCAGAACAAGACTGCCCTCCTGCTCAAGGCGTTGGGGCATCCAGCGAGAGTCGCCATCATCGAACACCTGCTCAAAGCCAAAGCCTGCGTGTGCGGTGACATCGTGAGCGAACTACCCCTGGCGCAGGCAACGGTCTCGCAGCACCTGAAAGAGCTGAGGAACGCTGGCATCATCAAAGGCACGGTGGAGGGCAACGCTATCTGCTACTGCCTGGACGAAAACGCTTTCGCATACCTGAACGGCTACTTCGCTGCCCTGCTGGATGGCGTCAGAAGTCAGAACACTGCCTGTTGTTGAACGAGAGTAATAGTTAAGCTTACAATAGCATGAAACTGTCAGAAGTAAAGCACATCCTGCAAACAGCCGAAGCGGTGGACTTCGAGTTGGAAAACGGCACGAAAGTCCCAGCGCATTTCCACGTAACCGAGGTGGGCATGGTGACCACGCATTTCATTGATTGCGGTGGAACGGTGCGCACCGAGAAGGTGGCGAACTTCCAGCTATGGGATGCCAACGACTTTGACCACCGATTGAAGCCACAGAAACTGCTCAACATCATCGCCCTCTCGGAGAAAGCCTTGGGCATGGAGGACCTGGACATCGAAGTGGAATACCAAGGGGAAACTATTGGCAAGTACGACCTTGGCTATAACGGGAATAACTTCGTGCTGCTTTCCAAGACGACCAACTGTCTTGCCCCAGACAAGTGCGGCATCCCGAAAGAGAAACTCAGAATCAACCTCAGAGAGATGCAGTCTGGCAACGCCTGCACCCCAGGAGGTGGCTGCTGCTAAGTAGTCACCACGCCCTTATACCATCTACCCAAACCACTATAGACAATGAGTAAGATAGCACTCTTCAGTGACATCCACGCCAACCTGCCTGCCTTGGAGGCGTTCTTTGCAGATGTAGACAGCAGGAAGCCCGACTTCATCTACTGCCTCGGGGATTTGGTGGGCTACAACATCTGGGCAAACGAGGTGGTGGACGAAATCCGCAGGCGCAATATCCCGACCATTGCAGGCAACTACGACTTCGGCATCGGCAGGATGAGCAACGACTGCGGCTGCGCCTACAAAACGGACGAGGAAAAAACCAATGGCTCCGTTTCCATCTCCTTTACAAACGACATCATCAAGCCCGAGCAACGCCAGTACCTGCGGACGCTTCCTGCACATCTGAAAGTGGAGTACCAGTTGAACAACGACAAACTGAACCTATTGCTGGTGCATGGCAGCCCCAGGAAGATAAACGAGTACCTCTTCGAAGACCGAGACGAAAAGAGCCTGCTGCGCATCATGAAGGACGCTGATGCCGACATCCTGTGCTTCGGGCATACCCATAAGCCGTATCATCGCATACTGAACTCAGATGAGGATGGCAACAACCATTACCGACACGCCATCAACATCGGCTCTGTGGGCAAGCCCAAGGATGGCGACAACCGTGGGGGCTACGTGATGCTCACCATTGACGAAAACTCTTCCCTGCTGGATAAGGACAGTATCGAGGTGGAGTTCATCCGCTTCAAATATGACTACGAGAAGGCAGCCCGGGCTATTGAGGACTGCATCCTGCCCAATGCCTATGCTGAGAACCTGAGAAAAGGCTGCTAAAAGTAAAAGTTATGAGTGCTAACAACTGTACACCTGCCCACAATCGAAAGAAACTGAGTTTTCTTGACCGCTACCTGACCCTGTGGATATTCCTTGCCATGTTTCTGGGTGTGGGCATCGGCTACTTCCTGCCCGAGTCCTCCGGGTTCATTAATTCCTTTTCAAGCGGGACGACCAATGTGCCGCTGGCCATCGGCCTTATCCTGATGATGTACCCCCCGCTGGCGAAGGTGCGCTACGAGAAGATGGGGGAGGTGTTCCGTAACGTGAGGATTCTGAGCATCTCGCTGCTGCTCAACTGGGTCATCGGGCCGCTGCTGATGTTCTTTCTGGCGATACTCTTCTTTCATGACCAACCCGAGTACATGATAGGGCTGATACTGATAGGCATTGCCCGCTGTATTGCGATGGTGATGGTCTGGAACGAGCTGGCGGAGGGCAATAGGGAGTATGCCGCAGGGCTGGTGGCGCTTAACAGCGTCTTCCAGATTTTCTTCTACAGCGTGTATGCCTACCTGTTCATCTCGGTGCTGCCGCCTTATTTTGGCGTGGCCAGTTCCGAGATTAACATCACCATCGGCCAGATAGCCGAGAGCGTGCTGCTATACCTGGGCATCCCGTTCTTTGCTGGTGTAGTGAGCCGCTACGGGCTGATAAGGTGGAAAGGACTGGACTGGTTCAACAACAGGTATATCCCTTTCATCTCGCCCATCACGCTCATTGCGCTGCTGTTCACCATCGTGCTGATGTTTAGCCTGAAAGGGGAGCTAATCGTGCAAATACCGTTTGACGTGGTGAAAATCGCTATTCCGCTGGTGCTCTACTTCACCATCATGTTCGTGGTCAGCTTCATCCTCGGCAAGGTGATGGGCGCTGACTACTCCAAGAACACGGCCATCTCCTTCACCGCCACGGGCAATAACTTTGAATTAGCCATCGCTGTTGCCATCGGTGTGTTCGGCATCAATTCAGGTCAGGCGTTTGCTGGCGTGATTGGACCGCTGGTGGAAGTGCCTGCGCTGATACTGCTGGTGAACGTTGCCTTCTGGTTCAAACGGAGATGGTACAGCAAGGAGAAGGAACCTGTCACTTCATAGATACTGCATGAAATCGTTTATACAGGGGCTGTTCAGGTGTTTGAGCAGCCCCTGTTGTTTTGTTGAGGTATTTTCTCTCACATCTGAATCACGCCTCGAAATACAATTACTCTAAATTCAAATATGGGCATCATTCGCGTATAGGTTGAAGCGTCATGATAGTTGAGACTTTCACGGTGCACAGATACAGCTTCTGAATTTCAGTTTTAACGTTTTACGCCTTCTCTGTGTTGACATCCTAATAATGGAGGCATAAGGTTATGGAGTGAACAAACCTCAAAAGCTGATTCCATCAATCAGTGAAGTAGACAAATAAGGAGGGTTAGCCTCATAGGCATGCACTTGGTAGTCAAGACCAGAAGTGTCTAACGGTTGCTACGCAAGACGTTGTTAAATTAGTGGAATATAACTAGTATGCGATCGGTAAGAGTATTCAACATGCGCCTTATGAGAAAAGGTGCCTACCATTTACTACCGCTGTCAATGTTTTAATCCTTCAGATATGATATAAAAAGTAGCTTACCAAGTATACAGGAGGCATAGGTAGTACTTACCTAGAGTTAAGTCCGAATTTTTATAGCGATGATTTGGAAGATAAAGTGTATCATGAGAAGCCACCTAAGAATGGACTTTGCACTGACAGCCTTTCATGTAATTCGCTTAGAAGGATAAGCTATACCTAGGCAGGTGTTATCACTGCAATCATATTAAAGCCTCATAATGTAGACCGCACTACTTCCAGCTTATTGCCTAACCCCAAGTTAGGCATGAACGTTGATATATACTGAGAGAAGTGTTAAACTACACTTTAAACTTGTATCTTTAAGTTATGAAAAGCAGATTAAAAGCAGATAAAAGAAGTGCAGCCGGGAAGGAAACAGCCTACGTTACGAAACGTGTTTTGGTGCGGGCTGCCAGTCCTGCAGTGAAGAAAGCGTCCAGAAAGGCTATGGAAGTTGCAGGCTACGTGGTGAAAGCAGAAAACGGGTGGGTAGTGCGCGTAGACCAGGATGGTACTAAAAAAAGAATCAGCAAGATCAGAAATATAACACGCCCTAAACAAATTGTCCTCGACTAACTCAAAACTTAGGTTGAGAGTCTTTGCCGGCCCTAACGGCTCTGGCAAAAGCACGATCATTAACGCTGTAAGAGCCTATAAAGTCAGCCAGATTCCGGTTGACTTTGGCATTTATATAAATGCCGATGACATTGCCAAAGCACTACAGGAGGACCGCTTCTCTTTTGACCCATACCGCATCGAGGTCGCTGATGAGGAGTTCTCCCAGATAGCGGTATCATCTGGCCTTATTCACGAGCTGTTCGATCAATCCCAATTTGCAGCCTGTTACAGGCTTACTGATAATAGAATTGAGCTTGTTGCACCCGAAACCAACGAGCAGCTGGCACAGATCATCGCTGATTTCCTGAGGAAAAAGCTGTTGCTGGAGAGGAAAAAGTTCTCCTTCGAAACCGTGTTCTCTCACCCTTCCAAGCTTGACATTATGCGAGAGGCGGCGGCGGCAGGCTACAAGGTTTATCTGTACTTTGTATCCACCGAATCACCCGAAATTAATAAATTTAGGGTGCATGTGAGAACCCAGCAGGGAGGGCATGATGTTCCTGAAGATAAGATAGAGCAAAGATATTACCGCTCGCTTGGCCTTTTGTTCGAGGCTGCCCAGTTAGCCTACCAGGTTTATTTTTTCGATAACTCCAGGGACGGAGAGGGCTTTCAGCTCTTTGCGCACTTTAAGAAGAATGCAAAGGGAGAAAAGGACTGGGACGAACTCAATCCTGATACAGTTCCAAACTGGTTCCTGGAATACTACTCAAACAAGGTCTCAGAAAGCAGATAATCGAAATTAAAAGGTCTCTCTGAAGTCATCCATAGCACTTTTTAGCCGTGTCACCTCCGCCTGTAAAATGGCTATCTCAACGTCTGACCCTTCGCTAATCCTTCTATTCTCTGATTTTTCAAGTTCAAAATTAGCTATCTCCGCTTCAAGTATTTGCCTTGCTCTCTCTTGTAACTGAGCTTTAAGGTTCAGGATTTTGTGATTGACCAGCAAAATGCTCTTTTGGCTAGCTTCTACCTGATCAGTATAGGTCAGTACATCCTGATTTTGCTCTACCAAGAGATATAAGCTACTCCTGGTAAAGACTTCCAGCAGGTTTGTTTCAGAAAGCACAAGCCGAAGCTCAGCGCCCTCGAAAAGAGTTCCTACAGCTGATTTTGGAATGTGCCTGACTTTAGCATAATGGGGCCTTATCAGCTGAAAGTATTCATCTGCACCAGGGAGAATATGGTAATTTACTCCAGCAATTGTTGTCAATTCCAGTGCAGGAAGGTCAGCTTGCTTCTTGAGCCAGTAACTTTTCTCAATGCCTGCCCGCGCAAAGCTTGCCTCTAACTCTTTGCTATCCTCCAGAAACTCTGCACGCAGTGTGTGCACCATTTCATAATGGCCGTATTCAAAGTTCCCGTGGAAAGGATTTGTGCGGCTTTTACCAGCTATGAAGTCATAGGCTTTATCGGCAAAAGCCACAAGATCCTCTAGGATCTGCATCCTGTTCTCTATGCTTTCCTGTAAACGTTGTCCTTTCCTCTCCGCACTATCTTTGTCCTGTTGTAGCCCATAGAGCTTATGGGTTAATTCTGACAGGTTTTCTTTTAACTCGGTAAAAGCCGCTAATTTTCTTTTCTCTTCAGCCTTTCTTTGCTCCAGGATCCTGGCCTCTGCAGCCCGGCGTTTTTCGGCTTCAATCTTGTGCTCCCTTTCAAGGAGATCTCTTCTGTTTCTTTCCTGTGCAACGGCCTGCTCCACCTCCCTCTTTTGCTTCTTCGCATCGTGGAAGTATACTTTATAGCGATCGACATCAAAGGTTAAATCAGAAAGGGTAACATAGGCCATTTCCCAGGTATCCTTTATCTCAAGCTCCTGCCGGTAATACTTCTTGTAGTAGCACTTCAGCACCAGATCGTTCTCAAGATCTGATTTCCAGCTGCATTCCTCGTCGAAAACATATGCATTATGATGGTTGGTAAAGATTACATCATTATAGGTTAGCTTTCTGATATCATCATCGAGGCTGAACTTATGAAACACCCAGAGAATATAGCTGCCCTCTTCCTGATAGAAATGCTGCCTGCCGGTAATCACACTCAGCCAGGTGGTGGAAAGCTGCAACTCAATAGCCACACGCTTGTCCCTGAAAGAGGCATTGATGTCAGGCTTACGCCACTCCTTTTCAATGAGCTTACTTTTAACAACCTTTTCTATCTCAACAGAGGATACCCCCTTATTAGAGAGTCTATTTTTGTTCAGGTAGGCAGCGATCTGTTCCTTGAGGTGAATGTGCAGCGCGCTCTCCTTAGCACCATTGTATTTGATGCGGTCAACCTCCTCCCGTGTGTATGCATTGTTGGTTTTTATATGGCAGGCTGCGCTGTCTTTCAGGTGGGCGAAGTGAAAGCTATCCTTTTTGCGTTTTCCGCTATTGAAATTGCCGCCTCTGATCCTGATCAGCTGCTTGCAGTAATAGCAGACAAACATCGGTTCCCGGTAACCTTGAATGGCTTTCTGTAACTCTGAGCGGTACTCTGTGATTTCATCTAAAGGCTTTTTGAAAAACGTGTAAGCGTTCACTTGCTCTCCTGTTTCATAATTCAGGACATCTTCAATGGTCAGTTTTCCTACTTGTTTCATAAGCCTCAGTTGATGAGGGAATATAACATAAAATTTATGAAGTTGTGTTAAATCCTCTAGTGCTGAAAATAGTGGCAATACTGTTACCATCTGCGGTTGTACCATTGAGTAACATTTGCAAGTATTTAAGTACTTGCTTAAATACTTATCATTTATTAAATTTGCTTGACAGAAATTGCTATGGAAGAAGAGAAGTTATGTATTCGGGTTTACACCAATAAAGAAAGACTGCAACTATGCTCTGATCGGCTGGAGACTGCAGCCGGTATGATACAGACCCTGAGCCAGGTCTTTAGCCTGGCAGGGAGTGAGACAAGGCTTAAGCTTCTATACCTGTTGGAGCAGGAGGAATCGCTGTGCGTCTGTGATCTAAGCGACGTGCTGCAAATGACCATGCCCGCTGTCTCGCAGCACCTGCGCAAGCTTAAGGATGCTAACATCATCCAAAGTAAGAAGGTAGGGCAGACCGTGTTCTATTCCCTAAAGCAGGAGCACCAGGAAGTAATAAAGCCCCTGTTGGAGCTTATCAGTAGGGAAATAGAAATAAAAACAAACTAAGTGATATGAGAAATACTTCATCTAAGCTTGCGGGTAGCAGCATAGTGGCTGCATTTACGGCCTCTCTTTGCTGCATCACACCGCTGCTGGCCGTAATGGTAGGTGCCACAGGGGTTGCTTCTTCTTTTGACTGGGTTGAACCACTCAGGCCGTATCTGATAGGCATTACCATCGCAGTCCTGGGCTTGGCGTGGTATCAACGTCTGAAACCGGGCAGGTCAGCCTCTAGCTGCGACTGTGAGCAAAATGATAAGTTCTCATTCTGGAAGTCGAACAGGGTGTTGCTATTGGTTAGTTGCCTTGCGTTGCTTCTGCTTACCTTTCCAAATTATGCAGGTGTTTTCTATGGGAAAACAATTCCGATAGCTAATAGTGCCGAAGGCGACAATAAGCAGACAATAGAACTGAAAGTGGAGGGAATGACCTGCGCGGGCTGTGAGGCGCTTGTGAGCCAGGTGATAGGCGAGGTGCCGGGAGTCTTTCATGTGAGTACTTCCTACAAGGCTGGAAGCACCACCATCTCCTACGACAGCACAAGGGTGAAGCCCTTGGATATCCTACAGGCGGCTAAAAAGACGGGCTATACAGTGGAGGTAGCTAAGAAGAAGTAAGCATGGGAGAGACTAGTCTAAGCTCAGTTATTACCTGTCCGGAGTGCGGGCATCGAAAGGAAGAGCAGATGCCCACAGATGCCTGCCAGTACTTTTATGCGTGTGAAAAGTGCAAGAGGCTTCTGAAACCGAGGCCAGGGGACTGTTGCGTGTACTGCTCCTACGGCACAGTCCCTTGCCCGCCTATTCAGCAAAGCAGAAGCTGCTGTTAAAGCAAAGAAAACAGTAAATGCTAAGCAGTAGCAGCGTAATATAAAAAGGCAAGCTGAAAATCCACCACGGTGTATTTCTGTAGTTAAGTGGTATCCGTGCAAACCTGTAAGAAATCGTAAACAACGCAGGCAAGTATCTACCCGTAAAATAGTTTTTATACCTTTGCACAAATGAAGTACCTGTCTGTCATATGGGGAATGGTTATCTTTCTGCTGGCGTGCCTGCCGTGCGCGGACAGCGGGACGGCCTTTGCCCAGGATGACACAACAGTAGTGCAGGCTGATTACGGCCATGCTGACGCGGGGCAGGAGAATGATCTCTGCTCCCCCCTCTGCGAGTGCAACTGCTGCGGGGGCATTTCTCTAACTATCAGTTTTCCGCAAACACAGGAGCCACCTCATAATCCGTCAGGTTCTACTCTGAACACCTACCTTCCTGGTGGTGCCGTTTCCCCCTCTTTCGCTTTCTGGCACCCGCCCAAAGCTTAACCTATCTCTGTTTTAGGTAATTAAACACGCGTTGCCGCACCCCTGTGCGGCCTCAAAATGCGTGCGCATACTTTTGTATGTGGTTTTTGGGAATAAAGAATTTTAAGGTGTTAGATAAAATCATTCATTTTTCTATCCATAACAAGCTCATCATTGGCATTTTCACCCTGGCGCTTGTTATCTGGGGCGGCTATTCCGCCACGCAGCTGCCCATCGATGCCGTGCCTGACATCACGAACAATCAGGTACAGGTCATTACCACCAGCCCCTCGCTTGCCGCGCAGGAAGTGGAGCGGCTCATCAGCTTCCCGGTGGAGCAGACCATGTCTACCATCGCAGATATTGAGGAAGTGCGTTCCATCTCCCGCTTCGGCCTCTCTGTGGTGACCATTGTCTTTAAAGAGAACGTGGACATTTACTGGGCGCGGCAGCAGGTCAGTGAGCGGCTCGTGGAGGCCACAGGTAAGATTCCACCGGGGTTAGGTAGCCCGGAGATGTCCCCTATCTCCACCGGCCTTGGGGAGATATACCAATATGTGGTACACGCCAAGCCAGGGTATGAGGAGCAGTACTCAGCCATGGACCTGCGCACCATTCAGGATTGGATTGTGCGGCGGCAGCTGCTCGGCACACCCGGTGTGGCCGAAGTCAACAGCTTCGGTGGCTTCCTGAAACAGTACGAGGTTGCTGTTGACCCCGGCAGGCTGAAGGCCCACAACCTGAGCATCAGCGATGTGCTGGAGGCGCTGGAACGCAACAACGGTAACACCGGAGGAGCCTACATTGACAAAAAGCCAAATGCCTACTTTGTACGCAGCGAGGGGCTCATTGAGAGTCTGGACGAGGTTAAGAAGGTCGTGGTCAGCAATACCACCAATGGCACCCCCTTGCTTATCGCTGATATTGCACAGGTACAGTTCGGCAGCGCCAACCGCTACGGTGCCCTGACAGATGCCAACGGAGAGGCGGTGGGGGGCATTGTGATGCTCCTCAAGGGGGAGAACACCAACCAGGTGGTGGGGCGCGTGAAAGAGCGCATGGAGCAGATTGCAAAGTCCCTTCCGGAAGGCGTCGCGGTAGAGGCCTTTCTGGACCGGAGCGAGTTGATTGGCCGGGCCATGGGCACCGTGAAGCGGAACCTGATTGAGGGCGCTCTGGTTGTGATTTTCGTGCTGGTGCTCTTCCTGGGCAATCTGCGGGCGGGCTTAGTAGTGGCCTCTGTCATTCCGCTGGCCATGTTGTTTGCCATCATCATGATGAACCTTTTCGGTGTGTCGGGTAACCTGATGAGCCTCGGGGCCATCGACTTTGGCCTCATCGTGGACGGGGCCGTTATCATCGTGGAGGCGACCATGCACCACCTGGGCCTGCGCAAAGAGGGAAGGCTGACGCAGGCACAGATGGACGAGGAGGTGTATGAATCCGCCCGGAAAATCCGCACCGCCGCTGCCTTCGGTGAAATCATTATCCTGATTGTATACCTGCCGATTCTGGTGCTGGTGGGCATTGAGGGGAAGATGTTCCGCCCCATGGCGCTCACCGTCTCCTTTGCCATATTTGGTGCCTTCCTCCTCTCGCTCACCTACGTGCCCATGATGTCGGCGCTGCTGCTGAGCAAGAACACCACCCACAAGCGCAACATTTCAGACAGGATGATCGACTTTTTCCAGCGCATGTACAACCCTGTAATTAGGGGTGCCCTTAGGTTCAAGGCACTGGTGCTTATTGCTGCGTTCGCCTTGTTTGCCCTGAGCCTGGTGCTCTTTAACCGCATGGGCAGTGAGTTCATTCCTACCCTGGAGGAGGGCGACTTCGCCTTGGAGACAAGGCTATTGACCGGCAGTTCACTTTCCGAAACGATTGAAAAGGTGTCGCTGGCCTCCCGGATTCTAAAGGAGCGATTCCCGGAAGTGAAGGAGGTAATCAGCAAAATCGGCGCCGCTGAGATTCCGACAGACCCGATGCCCATGGAATCCGCTGACGTCACCATCATCCTCAAGGACAAGGACGAGTGGACCAGCGCCAGCACCCGAGAGGAACTGGCCAGCCAGATGACGGAGGCACTGGAGGACATTCCCGGCGTTACGTTCGGCGTCTCTCAGCCTATCCAGCTGCGCTCCAACGAACTGATTTCAGGAGTGCGCCAGGATGTGGGCATCAAAATCTTCGGGGAGGATTTGCAGGAACTGACCAGGCTCTCCCAAGAGGTCGGCCGGGTGGTTTCTACCGTGGAAGGGGCTGAGGACCTGTACCTGGAGCAAGTTTCCGGACTGCGACAGATTGTGGTGGACATCAACCGGAGTCAGATAGCCAAGTTCGGTCTTGACGTCGAGGCGGTCAACCAGGTTATTAACGCTGCCTTCGCCGGGCAGAGTGCCGGGATGGTGTACGAAGGGGACCGCCGCTTTGACCTGGTCGTCCGGCTCAAACAGGATGACAGACAGGATATCGCCGATGTGCGCCGACTCTACGTCACCACACCGGGCGGGCTGCAGGTGCCACTGGAGCAGGTGGCCGATGTGCAGTACCGGCAGGGGCCGAACCAGATACAGCGCGAGGATGCCAAGCGCCGCATCATCGTGGGTTTCAACGTGCGTGGGCGGGACATCGCCAGCGTGGTGGAGGAAGTGCAGCAGAAGATAGACCGGCAGGTAACTCTACCCACCGGTTACTTTGTGACCTACGGGGGGCAGTTTGAGAATCTCCAGGAGGCAAACCGGCGTCTCTCTGTGGCTGTTCCGGCCGCATTGGCGCTGATATTCCTGCTGCTGTACTTCACCTTCGGCTCCGTGCGCCACTCGTTGCTCATCTTCACGGCCATTCCGCTGTCGGCCATCGGGGGCGTACTGGCCCTGTGGTTGCGGGGTATGCCCTTTAGCATATCGGCCGGTGTAGGCTTCATCGCCCTGTTCGGTGTTGCGGTGCTCAACGGCATTGTACTCATTGCCGAGTTCAACAGGCAGCGTAGGGAAGAAGGCGTACAAAGCCTGCGAGAGGTGGTGCTCAACGGCACCTCCGTACGTCTTCGGCCCGTGCTGATGACGGCTTCTGTGGCCTCTCTGGGCTTTCTGCCGATGGCGCTCTCCAACACAGCCGGGGCGGAGGTGCAGAAACCACTGGCTACCGTGGTGATAGGCGGACTAATCACCTCCACGATGCTGACGCTGGTGGTGCTGCCCGTGCTCTACATACTTATCGAAGGGTATGTCTCCAACAGAAAGAAGCGCAACGCGCGCGGCACCGGATTACCGGCAACCACTATAGTAACCATTGTTGCCTCGGTTGCCCTGCTTATGGGCATGGCGCAGCAGGCACAGGCGCAGCAGCATCCGGTAGAAGTGTACACGCTGGAAAAGGCCGTTGCCAAGGCAATCAGCCAGAACCCTTCTGTAGAGGCCGCCAGGATTGGCATAAAAAGGAGCCAGTCGCTTGAAGGGGCGGCCTGGGACATCAATAAGACGCAGCTGCAGTACTCCACCGGTAAGCTACAGTCTGGAGAGTATGACACGGAGGTTTCTGTGTTGCAGACGTTTGCCTTTCCGACTCTTTATGCCAGACAGGCAAAGCTTGCCGGGGAACTCACCCAGGCAAGCAGCATCGGACTGACGCAGCGGCAGCGGGAAATCGTCCGCGAGGTGAGGCTCAACTACTACGGAATAGTCTACGCACGCTCCCGCCTCAGCTTGCTCACCTATCAGGATAGTCTGTACACGGCTTTCCTCAGGGCCGCCCAGGTGAGGCTCCGGACCGGGGAAACCAACCTGCTGGAGCAGGTGACGGCCGAGACGCAGCTGTCTGAGGTGCGCAACAGCGGCTTTCAGGCAGAGGCTGACAGAGAGGTCTTTCAGCAGCGCCTGCAGGCATTGCTGGCAACCGACACGCTGATAGCCACCGCAGACACAACACTCAACCGCTTGCCTCTGCCAAGCATAACCGAGGAAATGCTGGAACAGAATCCGAGGCTCCTCCTGGCCCGGCAGCAGGTCGAGGTGCGGCAGGCGGAGACCAGGCTTGAGCGGGCCAGGCTACTGCCGGACCTGCAGTTAGGCTACACGAACCGAACCATTGCCGGGGGCCATGGGAAAAGGGGGATAGCGGAGTTCGAGCCGCCGCAGGAGGTGTCTTTCGGCGTGGCCATCCCACTGTGGGCAAAGCCACAGAGGAGCCGTATGGAGGCGGCTAAGTTACAGGCGGACGTAGCTCAGAAGGACCTAGAGGGTACTCGCAACGAGCTGCGGGCTGATGCAGCGGCCGCGCTTCAGCAGGCGCTCAAGCTGCAGGGCAGCCTGGATTACTATGAACGCACGGCACTGCCGCAGGCGCGGCTCATCATAGACCACGCCACCAAAGCCTACCGGGTAGGGGAAATCAACTACCAGGACTATATCCTGAGCCTAAGCAGGGCATTGAGCATCCAGGCGAACTATCTGGAAACACTCTACGCCTATGACAGGGCTGTCATAGAACTCCACTACATGACAGAAAACCAACAGTAACCAACAAAAGCAGAATCTATCCCATATGAAAAGGATTATCCATATATTTTACCTAACAGGTGCATTGCTCTTTTTATCCTGCGGCAGTGAGTCTGAACCGACGAAAGTGGCTACGGAGGAGCATGGCGAAGAGAACCCCAACGAGGCAGAGCTGACCGAGCAGCAGTACCAGGTGGCGGGCATAGCCTTGGGCAAGCCTGAGATGCGCAACCTGAGCAATACCCTGACGCTGACAGGCAAGCTGGACCTGCCGCCCCAGAACATGGCCGCTGTGAGCGCTCCCCTGGGCGGCTATGTGAAGAGCACGGTGTTGTTGGAAGGTATGCGTGTAAAGAGAGGGCAGTTGATTGCAAAGATTGAGAACCCAGAGTTTGTGACACTGCAGCAGGATTACCTGGATGCCAGAAGCCGCCTTGGGTTTTTGGAGCTGGAGTATGAAAGGCAGAAAGAGCTGTCCGCTGAGCAGGTCACCTCTGCCAAGACGTATCAGCGGACTGCTTCCGAGTACAAGTCTGTAAGGGCACAGGTCGAGGGGCTGGGGGAGCGGCTGCGCATCATTGGCGTCAACCCCGCTTCTTTGCGGGAAGGCAACATCAGCCGCATCCTCCCCATCCATGCCCCGATTGAGGGCTTCGTGACTTACATCAACGCCAGCGTTGGGCAGTTTGTGAACCCGACGGACGTACTGTTCCGCATCGCTGATACCGACCACCTGCACGTGGAGCTGACGGTGTTTGAGAAGGACGTGCCGACACTGAAAAAGGGGCAAAAGGTATTGTACTCCCTGCCCAATGAGACGGAGGCAAGGCACGAGGCCACCGTCTACCTGATTGGAAAAGAGATAAGCCCGGAGCGGACGGTGCAGGTGCACGCCCACATGGAGGAGGAAGACAAAGACCTCGTGCCGGGCATGTACGTGCAGGCGCGGGTGGCACTGAACGGCCAGGAAGTACTGGCTCTGCCCCAGGCGGCTGTGGTGCATGAGAATGGCAACAACTATATCTTCCTTTACACAGGCGATGAAAAAGAGGGCGAGACGGTGCTGAAGCGTTTCCGCATGGTGCCCGTGGAGCGAGGGACCGAGGAAGGAGGCTACGTGCAGGTGGCGCTTCCTGCCGGGATTGATACCGCTGCCGCCAATTTTGTAACCAAAGGTGCTTACTCTTTGCTTTCCAAGATGCGAAATGCGGAAGAAGAAGGCCATCATTAAACAATTCCCTATGCTGCAAAACTTAGAACGTATCCTGCAAGAGAAGGGCGTCCGCCCGACGGCCATGCGTCTGTTGGTGCTTGACTTCCTGCAAGGCCAGTCTTCGGCAGTGAGCCTGAATGACCTGGAGGCCCATTTCCTTCGCTCGGACCGGATTACCTTGTATCGTACTCTTAAAACTTTTGAGGATAAGGGGATTGTACATAGTATAGAGGACGGAACAGGTTCTACGAAGTATGCGCTTTGCGAAGAAGGCTGTGCATGTGCACCTGAGGACCTGCATGTTCATTTTTCCTGCAGCAAATGCCAGGAAACGTTTTGCCTCCCGATGTCCCGCATCCCGAAGATTCCGCTGCCTGACAACTTTACCATGGAGGAGGCTAGCCTGGTGGTGAAGGGCCTCTGCGGCAGTTGCGCCGCCAAAAATGCAATGCGATTGCAGGGGGATGAGGCGTAGCTTTACATAAATGAACAAAGGAGCACAATATGAAACTCAACTGGAACATGCCCGCCAAGCTCAGGCCCTTTTACCAACAGGAACTGACCGCTTACCATACCTGCTGGAGAGAGGGCAACCGTCTCGCTGCCTGGAGGCATTTAGAGAGAGCGCATATCCTGGGGCAGCCATACCCGCTGGAGCATACGGCCGTACACTGGAAGATGCTCAGATTCGGGTTCAAAACGAAGAATACGAAAGAGGTGATTGGACAGCTTCCCCGCCTGTTGGTAGGTGGGGTTAAGTCCTGGGCCGGAAAGATACCAGTGGGCAACACAGGCGGGTCCAATGTTCCGCCGCTCCGGCCAATGCCAATCCCGGATGACTTAAAGCGAATCATAGCACCTGCTGAAAACCATTAAGACATAAGAGAATGAATAAGAGCAAGACTACACCCAAAAACATAGAAGAGGATTTCAAACCACTGGAGATTACCTCGCCTAGAACTGCGGAGGCTCCCGGTCCAAATATCGGTGCGGACGGTAAGGCCAGGCAAGCTGGTGCTATGGAGCACGAGCACGCTGAAGAGGAGGCAAAGTCCTCCTACGTTCCTACGGCCATCAGCCTTGTGCTGCTGCTGGGAGGCATTCTGCTGGATAATCTCGACACATCCTGGTTCTCCGGGTATGTGCGGCTTATAACCTATGGCATAGCCTACGTGTTGGTTGGCTGGCGCGTGGTATGGCATGCGGTTAGGAGCCTTAGGAGCAGTTTCTTCAACGAGTTCTTCCTGATGAGCATGGCCACGCTGGGGGCCTTCTACATCGGGGAGTATGCCGAGGGCGTTGCCGTGATGCTGTTCTATGTGGTTGGGGAGCATTTTCAGGAGGCGGCCGTGCTGCGCTCCCGCCGTTCCATCAAGGCGCTCATCGACAACAGGCCCGACGAAGTGGGGCTGGTAACCGAGAGCGGCATCGTCACCGTGAGGGCGAAAGAGGTGCGGATGGGCGATGTGGTGCAGGTGAAGGCGGGTGAGAAAGTGGCGCTGGACGGAGAGCTGCTCACCGAGAAGTCCTCCTTCAATACAGCAGCACTGACAGGCGAGTCAAAACCTGACACGAAAAAGAAGGGAGAGACGGTACTGGCAGGCATGATTAACCTGGACCGCGTCATTGAACTGAGGGTAACCTCTGCGTATGAGAACAGCGCCCTTTCCAAAATACTCCAGCTGGTAGAGGAAGCAGGCAGCCGCAAGGCCAAGACGCAGCAGTTCATCACGAAGTTTGCCAAAGTATATACGCCGATTGTCTTCTTCCTCGCCATTGGCCTTGTCTTTATTCCCTACTTCTTTGTAGAGAGCTATGACTTCAACCAGTGGCTCTACCGGGCGCTGATTTTTCTGGTAATCTCCTGTCCCTGCGCCCTGGTTATCTCCATCCCGCTCGGCTACTTCGGCGGCATCGGGGCTGCCTCGCGCAACGGGCTCCTGTTCAAGGGGGCTAATTTCCTGGACCTGATGACACAGGTAGACACGGTGGTGATGGATAAGACGGGCACGTTGACCGAGGGTGTGTTCCAGGTGCAGCGCGTGGAGACGGTGCTACCTGACAATGAGTGGTTCCTGTCGGCTGTGGCTGCGCTGGAGAGCAAGTCCACACATCCTATCGCACAGGCCATCGTCTCGGAGGCGGGGCAGGCGCACCAGCAGCACGTGGTCAGTGAGGTGGAGGAAATCTCAGGCCACGGGCTAAAAGGGAGTGTCGACGGCAGGCTTCTACTGGTTGGTAATGCCAGGCTGCTGGATAAGTACAATGTGCAGTATGACTCTAGCCTCAAGGAAATCGTGGAAACGATTGTCATAGTGGCCGTGGACGGAACCTACGCAGGCTACATCACCATCGCTGACAAGACGAAGGAGGATGCTCCGCTTGCCGTAAGGAAAATGCGGGAGCTGGGGGTGAAACAGCTGGTGATGCTCTCCGGCGACAAAGACTCCATCGTTCAGAAAGTGGCAGCTGAACTGAAGTTGGACGCGGCCTACGGTGGACTGCTCCCGCAGGACAAGGTGACCCATGTGGAGAAACTGAAGGCTGAGGGCAGGACCGTTGCATTCGTGGGCGACGGTATCAACGATGCGCCCGTGATTACGCTGGCCGACGTGGGCATGGCCATGGGTGGCCTGGGTTCAGACGCGGCCATAGAGACGGCGGACGTGGTGATTCAGACAGACCACCCCTCCAAAATCGCCACCGCCATCAACATCGGCGAGAAGACCAAGCAGATTGTGTGGCAGAACATCGCGCTGGCTTTCGGGGTCAAAGCCATCGTGCTGATTCTCGGTGCCGGAGGGTTGGCGACCATGTGGGAGGCGGTCTTTGCCGATGTGGGGGTGGCGTTGCTAGCTATTCTGAATGCCGTGCGCATTCAGCGGATGCATTTTGACTGAACCGGGGATCCCGCTTGAGGCTGTAAAATAAATGTGTCAAAGGAAATTGAGTATTACCTTTAGCGCAGCAAAATGGAAGCAAAAGACAGTTTCGATCTTCTTCAGATCGAAACTGTCTCTGAATAAATTGGAGGATCGGCAAACACCCCTTCGGCAAAACGGCACCCTTGGCTATTGCCTTTGCGCAAGCTCATAACTGTAAATTCGGATCATGCAAATAAGTTGAATCTGCCCAGTGCGCCGCATCGGGGTAAGCCTGCCGGATTATCCTGTACTTCATGTTATTCTCCTGCAGTCTGCCGTTCTCCTGGTACAGGCTGAAGCACAGCCCTACGAAGATGGCAGTTGTCAACAAACACACCATGCCCCCGATCAAAAAGCCCCTGGACCTGTCCTCGAAATGGTGGTAATGCCGCACAGGCAACAACTTGGGCAGCTTGGTGATCTTTTCCTGAAGTGAAGCGATCAGGGCATAGATCTGCAGGGCCTGCACGCTCAGGTCATGCCGCTTGAGGAGCGCCTTCAGCTCCTCAAACTGGCTGCTGCAGTCAGGTGCCTGGGCATCCTGCGGGGGATGCGGCGCAGTCCCTTCCTCGAGCTTCTCCAGCCGCTTGTCCTGCAGGGCCAGCACGCGCTCCACGTCCAGGAGGCGCTCCTCCAGTTCTTCTGTTTTCATAAGCGGATTCTCTTTTTCTTTTTGCGTTTCCTTTTCCTGAAGGAATAGTCATTCGTGTCCGCTGCCTGCCCGGTGGTGGGAGCCAGCAGGCCCTCAATCGGGGTAGTAGCAGGATGGGGTGCCGCATCCCTGCCCGTGGTAATGCCAGGGAAGGATGCCCCTGTATGACCAAGTGCGCTGTGTTGCCCGGAGACCTGTGGCGTCAGCTGCGCCAGTCTACTGTGCTGTTCCAGCTGTTTGTTGATGGCCCGGTAGCTCAGGCTTCTGTCGATGCTGGAACCCTTGAAACTGAGCTCCCCCATACGGAAGCTGATTCCCTGCACCTGTTCCGTTCCCCTCTTGTATTTATAGTCGATCAAGATGCCCTTGCCCAGGAGCAAGTGTTCCAGCTCCTGCCAGGTCCTGGCCTTTGGCAGCGCCTGTCGGACCGCGTCATGCAGCTCGTATTTGGCCTTGTCGGCCCCTTTCAATCGCTGGCGGTTCACCTGCCCCTTGTCCGGGGCCAGGTAGTAGCCGTGCCTTTGGGTGATTTCCCGGCACACCCTGGCGTTGCGCCGGTGCTGGAACCTGTCCGAAATCGTTTTCCCTTCATAGTTGACCCGGTTGTAGACGATGTGCAGGTGGGGGTGCTCCCGGTCCCGGTGCAGGACAATGAGGTACTGCGTGTTCTGGATCTGCATCTGGGCCATGTACTCTTTTGCCCGCTCTGCCATCACCTGAGGACTCAGTTTTGACCTGTCATGCACGCTCCAGTTCAGGGCGATGTGCCCCACGGCCTTCTCCAGCCCGGGGTTGAGCTTGCGCTGCAGGTTGAAGTCGGCCGCCATCGAGGCGACAGTGTCCGTGCGGACGCCCTCCCAGTCCAGCACCTCCGCTCCTGCTTTCTGGACCACGTAGCGCACGCAGCCCGAGAAGCTCTTACCGGTCATCACCTTTCCGATCATCTCTGCCTATTTGCTGAAGTTTGTTATGAATGTCATTAAGGAGCTGGCGGCACCTGCCCTGCAGGGTCAGCAGCCCCTGGCGGTGGGCCAGCCGGACCAGCTGGTTGAGGTTGTTGGCCATACCCGAGAGCATGCGCAGCGAGGCCGCCTCCTCGGGCCGGAGGCGCGCCACGACTATTGCCTTCTTGGCCGCCGCCCGAAACCAGGCCGAGACGCTCAGGCCCGCCTCCCGCGCCTTACCTGAGATCAGGAGCCGCTCCGTGTCGGTCACCCGCACCACCAGGGTATGGCTGCGCTTCACCCGCTTGAGCGGGCGGCCGCCCTTCTTTCCCTCGTGGCTCTGCTGCCGCTGTGCTGTCTCTTTTTCCATGCTCTTGTTGCTTCACGTTGTAAGAAGAATCCCCTGCTGCGACCACCGGGAGCAGCGGTGCCGGCAGGAGTTTTTGTATGACAAAAACACAAACTTGCTCCCCACTTTCAGAGGCTCCTTCCCCTGGCCCCCTTCCGGTGTCCGAAGCCTGGCCGAAGCTTCTTGGGCTTCCCCCGCCTGGCCACCAGCAGCTCGTTCACATCCTTGTAGTTCTGGTAAAGGGAGGAGCGGTCCCGGCAGTTCAGCCCCGACCTGAGGAGCCGCTCCGTCACCTTCCTGCCCGCCTGATCATGATCCAGGAAAAGCAGCACTTGCCGGTGCCGGCCAAGCACGTCCAGACTTCTATTAACCAGTGCAAGGGAGTTGAGGACCAGAAAGCTGGAGCTGGTTGTGAGGCGGGGGCGAAGCTCGAGGAGGGAGAGGAAATCCATGAAGCCCTCCACCAGGCAGACGGTGCCCGCGCCGTTGTCCACGAATGTGATGTCCTTGGGGGAGGAGGAGCCCTTGAACCAGGCGTTGCGCAGCTCGTAGCC
This sequence comes from Pontibacter sp. LHS2, assembly GCF_058932845.1. NCBI lineage: Bacteria > Pseudomonadati > Bacteroidota > Cytophagia > Cytophagales > Hymenobacteraceae > Pontibacter > Pontibacter sp. LHS2. The sequence continues at coordinate 452,945 of NZ_JBZYWG010000003.1, read as the reverse complement.
GCCCGAGCGATTTTGAAAGCCGATGGCTTCATAGCGCCTGGAGCCGATAGAGAAGCTGACCTCTTGGCAAAAGGGGCCTGCCGTATGAAGGCTGATGCCCCGCTGTAGCAGGTAGTTTGCCAGCGGACTGTTCTCCTCCAGCGGCTTTGCCGCCAGCACTTTGATACTATTGAAGGGCGCTGGCGAGAGAGGGGGAACTTCTCCCTCTGCTTGTTTCCCGGTTGATTGTATACCGTGGCTAGATGTTGCTGCTGAAGCAATAGTCTGCCCGGAGAGGAGCCGGATGACCTCCCGGATCGAGGCGGTGCGGTGGAGGCGCAGCGCCAGGTCGATGACCTTGCCGCCCTCCCCTGTGCCGTGGTCGTACCAGCGGTTCAGGCGCGTGTTGACCTTGAAGGAGGGCGTGCGCTCGGCCATCCGCACCGGGGAGATGTACCACCAGTCACAGCCCCTCCTGTAGGCAGGCTGGATGCCCTGGCTGGCCAGGTAATCCGTGATGGAGATTTCGCTGTTGATCTGCTGGATGTTCATCGGTTTTCCCTTCAGAGGCGAGAGTGGAAATGATCGGGGCGGGAAGCGCTTTTTCCCGTGGCAGGCATTCTTTTTCCTGGAAGGCGCTATTTTCTTTTTCTGCCGGCTGCAAGCTGGACCGCCTCCTCGCGGATCTCGGAGACAGTCTTCCTGCGGCCCTGTCGGACCCATTCCTCCAGCTCACTTCGGTGAAAATACAGGCGCTTGCCCCGCTTGCTGAAGGGCACCTCCCGGCAGCTGACCTTAGTGTAGAGCGTGGCCACGGAGAGGTGGAGGAGGGTGGCGGCCTCCTGGACGTTGAGGATGGCCGCTGCCTCCTGGTGGGGGCGTTGTTCGAGTAGCAGCCGCTCGATGCGGCCCATCTTCTCGTGCAGCAGGCTGACGGCGCGGGGGAGTTGGTCGAAGGTGAGGTTTTCCATGGCAGCGTTCTGTTTGGTTTGTGCTACAATGGTAATGACTATGTTTGCAAGGCTGCAAGTGGGTAGTCCTGCATCCTGCCTGTTTCCTACCGTTAGTTATAGTTTTTCTGTGTGCGGAGCACCGGGTAAACAGCATAAGTTCCGTCCGGTTGTTTCCGCACGTCTAGGATAGGGGACTGGCAGGGCTTGGCGTTGGAGGAGATGATGGCGGCTAGGTAGTTGGGCGGCAGGGTTCTTTGCTGTTTGCGGTAGACATAGGCAAAGTGGGCCGCTATCCACGACTCCAGTTCGCCTTTCAGGCAGCCCACGATCAGGTTGGCCTCATAGAGCTGCTTGAAGGCGTCGGCCAGCTGGTTGCCATTCCCGTGGAAGAGCAGGGGAGAGGCCGGGGAATGGTTTCCCTCGAGGAGGGCCAGCAGCTGCTGCTGATCCCCCGGGGTGAAGTAGCCCTTTAGGACTTCAAAGAGCCTCTCCCGCACCCCGTCCACAAACCGGGGATGGCCTGTGACAGGCCTGGCAGGAACGGTATTTTCCGTGGCTGCCTCCTGCGGGGTGGGAAGCAGCGCCTGCACGTGCCGGATGAGATGGGCCAGCAAAGATTCCCGCAGCTTGACCGACTCGCCCAGGTCATCCACCAGCTCCTCCCGGACCGCGATGCCGGCCTCGATGGGCTGCAGGTTGCGCAGGACAAACAGCTCCGGCAGGCTGAGCTGGTGGAGGTGGCCGGCCGGGTAGGCTCGCCCGTAGTCCGGGGCATGGTTGTGGAAGCTGACCCAGAAGGCCCTGAAGCGGTCTTCTATCCCGGTGATCTGCTCCAGGACGAGCTGCAGCTGCGGGTGGCGAAGGGGGAGCAGATCCAATGCCGCCATCTGGGCAAGGAGCCTGAGCTCGCTCTCGAAAACGGCCGCCTCGTCGTAGGGCGTCTCGTGCCTGATGTCGTAGGTGCTCACCTCTCGGAGGCCCAGAGGGCCTACAGCCTCTTTCCTATGGATAAGCCTAAGCTCAAAGGTCTGCAGGCGGGTCAGGAATTGCTTCAGGTGCTTCATGACGTGAGTTTTTTAGGTAATTTGGTACGGCATTATTCAGCCTCCTAAGAGGACTGCTGTTTCAACAATTAACTTATGGGAGACTCAGCTTAACCTCATTCTTACAAGTAAAGGCTCTCCCTGCAAGTATCGAATAATAAGAAATGGGCACCACGAATTTTGAAATTTAATATAAGCATTTAGAAATATATACACAAGGTATTGCCGCCTCTGGCTCCCTCCCTTTCTGGAGGCTAGCTTAGTCGACAGCGACCAGGCTAACGACCAAGCTGAAGAAGAACTTGCGAAGGGACTGGCACCAGAGCATATAAAGTTCCTACAGTATGCTTTGAAACCAGCTAAACGGAAAGACATTTTAGAGAGGACGTATTAGGCTTGGCAACTCATACGGACAACGTACGGCGCTATATCGACCCTTTGATAGCCGAGGGTTTGTTGGAACGAACTATTAAGAATCGACCCAGCGGTCCTTTACAGCAATATATTATAACAGAGAGGTGAAAGATGCTGAAGCATCAACAAAGGCAGTAGATTCCTTCTACTCCTAAAGAAACTGGAGCCGGGCCCTCTGTAGCTGCAAGAAATTTTGATAATATTTCTTGCAGCTATCTATGCATCGGTGTAATATTAAGCATGAAGGACATTGAACTTAGCGGTACTTACCGATCCTGGTTTGCTGAGCTGAAGAGTAAGATACAGACTGCGCAGCTTAAGGCGGCGGTAAGAGTTAACACGGAGCTTATTCTAGTATACTGGCAGCTTGGAGAGGCTATTGTGCAGAAGCAGCAGGAGGCCAGCTGGGGAGACACCCTGATTGAGCAGCTATCCAGCGATCTTAGCAGTGCGTTTCCAGAGATGAAAGGATTTTCCCGAACCAATCTCTTCTACATCAAGAAGTGGTACCTGTTCTACAGCCGTGAGCGAGGCTTAGTGTCCCAACTTGTCGGCCAATTTCGCGACATTCCTCATCTAGACGCTACACAGGAATTAGTCCCACAACTTGTGGGACTAATTCCTTGGGGGCATAATCGTGAAATCGTCACTAAGTGCTCTAGCGTCAAGGAAGCGCTCTTTTACGTCAGCGAGACAATCCGCCATGGCTGGTCACGCGCGATGTTGCTGCACCAGTTGGCGAGCAGGCTGTATCAGAGGCAGGGCCAGACCCTGAACAATTTCGCATTAACGCTTCCCAAGCCACAAGCCGATTTAGCCATCGAAACGCTCAAGAACCCCTATAACTTCGATTTCCTAACCCTGGGGCCGGAAGCACGTGAAAGGGATTTGGAGAATGCGCTGGCCAACCAGATAACCAAGTTTCTGCTGGAGCTAGGGCAAGGGTTTGCCTACATGGGCAGGCAATACCGCTTAAACATCGATGGAGATGATTTCTATCTGGACATACTGCTCTACCACACTAAGCTGCGCTGCCACGTTGTAGTGGAACTGAAGGTGACGGAGTTCCAGCCGGAGTTTGCAGGAAAGCTGAACTTCTACCTCAATGCGGTAGATGCGCAACTGCGGCAGCCGGCCGACAACCCAAGCATCGGCATCTTGCTTTGCAAAACCCCCAACAAGGTGGTGGTAGAATACTCTCTTAAGAATATGTCTGCCCCCCTAGGAGTGGCCGAATACCAGGTGCTGCAAGCAGTTCCGGAGGGCCTGAAGGGAGAGCTGCCAACCATAGAGGCCCTAGAGCAGGAGCTGGAGAAGGAGATACAAACTCCTGAAAGGCCATTGGATCAAAAGCTCAAGAAGCTAAAGGATTTGCTCAAATCAGTAGATAGAGAGGAGGTAAAGAAAGGCAAGGACAGGGAGTCTGTCGTTTCGCTGTTTGAAAAGGTGCTGCCGGAATTAGCTACCAGAATAACTAAAGGACTGAAAGAAGTAACGCCTCTGTTCAGTGACTTTTGGTTGATGAAGTCTATAAATCATACCTCCAAAGTCAACTATACCAAAGAGGAGCTGGAAGAGATCCTACAGCGTGAAAACGTTCATCAAATCGGGTTAGCAATACGCCTAGAGGGCTTCAAAAAGGCTGGTACAAAAGTATTCGGATTATCAAAAGACTTGGTATTCACACTAGAGGCTTATAAGTATGAGGTAGGGGCCGACAGGCATCATGCATGGCTGGAAAAGCTATATCATCAGGATTGGACGGACGAAGATCTTCAGAATCTGTCAGACAGATGGTGCGAGGAAGTGGTAGAACACATTACGCAGCGGCTTGAAAGCATACAGTAACGACAGCATTACCCTGCAAATTCTAGAATGCCGACAGAACAGTATGAGCTTTTTTTGCACGATGAAGATATACTTCTCCATGTAAACCTTCTAAAGGAGAACCACCAATAATCAGAAGCAAAGGCGTACAAGCACCATGTAGGCGTCCTAAAGCAAAATCCTGCATTTGCTTTAAATCGACAGCACTCGCCTGAGGAGAGGATGCAGGGTGACTGTGCCACTCGCCTACATAGTGCAATAGAGGGTCTTTCTTTTTGGCGGCTGCCAAGGCTTTGAATATACCCTCGGTTCCTCTCAAAAAAGAGGTGCGACCGTGCTTTGAGTCGACTGGAGCAGCGGTCGCGATGGAAATTGTTGCCATGCGAAGGTTACCATCGTAACGACCTATCAGGATACCACCCGTTTCTAAGGGATGATATCGGGAAATATCATCCTTGATAACAGCGAGTGCCTCATCTAGGAAGTGGGCACAGTATTTCCCGTCGGAGGAGCAGAATAAAGGGTTCATGCCAAAGATCCCCTGATCACTCTTTCAAGCTTTGGAACTTGCCATGAGTGACAATGTCCGACAGGCAATGAGACTTGTCTTTCATACACCTGCTCGATAAGTTCCACAGCTATACCAGCAAGTCCAGTAATTCTATTAAGGCGGGCAGGAGTCAATGGATGCCAGCACCCTACACCACGGGGCATATCTTCTTTTAAAGCAGCCAAGTGCTCTTCAACCCTGAAAGGTTCAAACCACTCATGAAAAGCATCGGCGTCGAAACTGGAAGCAGAATCCGAATAGAAAAACAAGCGCTGCGCATGAAGACCCAGCGAGAGGCTGATAATCGGCACCTGGCCCGCAATGCCAAGAAACGGCAGCTCCCGCAACACCGTGTCTGAGGCTGTAGCATCAATGACAAGTGTGGCAGCATTCACTGCTTCTTCCAAGGCCTTATCTTTTGAAGTAGCTGAAACCGCAAGCCCCACCACGCTGGCCGAGGGGTTAGCATGGTTCAAACCGTAGGCGACGGAAATAGCCTTGTTCCTGTTTAGCTGTGGCAGGTTCAACGGGTGCCGGACCAGATTGCCAGCCTCCAGTAAGTCTGGATCCACTATGGTCATGTCAGTAACCCCCATACGGACCAACTGCTCAGCCAAATGAGCGCCCAGAGCCCCTGCCCCTATCAAAAGCACATTCGCCTTACGTAAAGGGAGTGAAATCCTACCTCTGCTTTGCAAATCATTTGGATGCCAGTTTTCTGCTCTGCTCACCCATCGGACAGGCGAGGAGCTTCGAAGCGTATTTTCTACCAAAGAAATGCGAGCCTTGGCAGAAGCATTGGTTTTTGGCGACAAAACAAGGGCTTGCCAGTGATACCTGTAGGGTTCTTCTTTTACTTTGCTTGGAATCGGCATGCCTACAAAAAGAAGAAGCTCGTTGTGGGTCCTGAGCTTAGCCAAGGAAGGTCTAAGTAAATCGATAAGCGATTTTCCTTGACTGGCCACAGCGTCAGTAAGTTCCTTCATGGTCGCAGGCACTTGCCAGCGGTTAATTACTGGGACCTCATCCAGGCGAACCCACAAAGCATCTTGATGGCTAGGCAATTGATCAATAGCTGTTCCCCAAGAAGGTTCATATACTGTTTTGTCACCTCTATGGTCCTTGAACTCCTGCACTATGGCAACATGGTTCAAATAGGATACAGCCGCAGTGCCAGCGTAAAAAGGACTCTGCTTCCAGTGAGAAAAAGAAACCTCATCTTCATAATAAGCCAATGTAAATACCTTGTTCTTAGACTCAGTTGCTGTATACCTAAAGCCTGTGTCAAAGTCAGGTAGCTCAAAGTGATCCCCCGCGACTGCTAAGGTGTCTGTAGCAGCGCATTGCAGCCATTCCAGCGCCCTCGCCGCATGCCAAACCACACGGTGCACGGTTGAGGTGGGCTCAGTCTCCATCGCATTACGTGAAGCGGCAAACCCATGGGTTTCGCTTAGGCTACAGATATGTCCGTTGCGTACCGGCCACAGAGGGTGTACTCCTCCATTGTACTGCTGATGCTCAAAAGTCGCGGTTACTCCTTCCTGCCCGTTGGAAGGATGCACTTGTACTTTTCCCCAGGGGTCAACGCTGAAGTCAACGATGATTCCCCACTCTGTGAAACGGTAAACGTCCTTCGTCGGCTTTGTACCGAGCATCTCTAAGCGGATACGCAGTATCCAAGCATTGCTTGAGGGGATTGGCTCCCAGTCTCCCAGGAGCTCAATACCTCTCATTCCTGACATCAAGACACTGCTTTGGCCCAAAGCCAATTGGTCAAGCTCATTCATAAGGCAGAAGATTATGCGAATCGCCCTCCACCGGTAGACCCGCCTTGGCTTGGAGGAATATAACCGCCTCCACTGTTGCCGCTGCTGTTCTGTTTACCGATCTCGCGAAGCAAGGCCTTAACGTTTTGAATAGCCCGCGTTACATTGTACTCACTGGCATAGCCTTCCGAGCCGTCGGCCAGAACTTTGTTGTTCTTAGCCTGGAAGCGCCAGCGCCACTCACCTGCTTTGTCTTCGAAATACTCCCATTCCGGCCCGTGACCGGACTCTTCATCTCGGGACACTTTTCGCTCTGGGGCATTTGGCCCCAATGTTGTGAACAGGGCCGCTCCTTTCTCGCAGTCCTTACGGTCGTTGTAACCTTCTCCTGAGTCAGCCACAATTGCGCCGTTGTCATCCTTTAGGCGCCAGCGCCATTCAAGACTTTTGTCTTGATAAAAATTGAATCCTTTCATGTGTTGAGTTAAATGTTATAAAATATGGAATGTTAAAAGCTGATGATAGACTCTTTTTATCATTAATTTTCAGACGCCTATTTAATTTACTTTATTCTCTTTTGTTCTATACAAAGCTATAGCTCTTGAACGCAACCTATTTGCGTTCAAGTAAAAAAATGTAAATTGTTGAAAAATAATTTGGTATGCCGCAGAATAAGCAAGCATATGTGCGAATGAGGGTAATTGATGATTGCTTGAGAAGCAAGATCAGGAAGTATTGGTCAAAGACTGACTTAATTGAAAAAATTAGTAACACAAAAGACATTAAGATAAGCGAAAGAACCCTCGATTATGATATCTACTTGATGCGTAACTGTTCTCAGCTCAACTACAATGCTCCAATAGGGTACTCGAAGAAAGAAAACGGCTACTTTTACTCAGATTCTAACTTCTCCATAGCCAATCTGCCCTTAAACGAAATTGAGTTTAACGCACTTGCAACGGCTGCTGCAACACTAAACCAGTTTAAGCACATATCTGTCTTTCGGGAATTTGCCTCAACAGTAGATAAGGTAATCAACCTTGTACAGCACATAGAATATCAAAGGTCGGAAACCGGTTTGAAGTTCATGGACTTTGAGGAAGCTCCGTATTCTGTAGGCAATGAGCATTTAGACATACTTATTGATGCAACCAGGCATAAATACCCAGTTAGACTGATATATAAGAAATTTGATGCTGCCAGACCCAAACCACGTACAGTTAGTCCATATTTGCTCAAGGAGTACCGCAACAGGTGGTATTTAGTAGGATTACAACATGAGACAGGCAGCCTGAGAAAATTTGCATTAGACAGAATCTGTAGTCTTGAGCCTACTCGGGATACTGTGTTTATGGATAACTATGGGTTCAACCCTCAACTTCATTTTAAAAATGCCATTGGTATTTCTTTGGAAGAAGAAACAGTAGAGGACGTAACTCTATCTTTTACTCCACATGACGGGAATTACATAAAGACACAGTATCTTCATAGCTCTCAGGAAATTCTAATTGATGACAAAACAGAGCTAAGAGTAAGGCTAAAGGTGGTGATTAACTATGAGCTTATTTCTACTATTCTAAGTTTTGGAATGGCTGTTAAGGTTATTGAACCTGCAGTTTTGAAGCAAAAAGTAATCGATAACTTAAAGAGTTGTCTTCAACTTTATTAGAGACTACTCATTTTAGGATTTAGTAGTATTAATTATAACCACCCTTAATCACATAATCTAGGTATCAACTAATGCTTGTCTGAAGTGATGAATTTTCTTAATGTGATAAATGGACCCTACAAGAGCCCTTCATCTGCCATGGAATAATAGGTCTCGCTGGTGAGGATAATGTGATCCAGTACAACAATGTCGAGCAGTTCTCCGCCTTGCTTCATTTTCTTTGTCAATTGTAAGTCTGCCGCACTCGGCTTGGTGTTGCCGGAGGGGTGGTTGTGGCAGAGGATGATGGAGCTGGCGCAAGCTTTAAGCGCTGCAGCGAAGATAAGCTTCGGGTCAGCCACCGTGCCTGCCACGCCTCCGGTTGAAAGCTCGTAAATGCCCAGCACCCTGTTGGCCCTGTTGAGAAGCATTACCTTGAACTGCTCCACAAACTCTATCTTTCCTGTATCCCAGCTTTGGCGGAGCACCGCTGCGCTGTCAGTGGAACTGGTTACCTGTGGACGCTCGGATGGTTTTACTTTGGAGCGGTAAGTCAGCTTGATTTCTGCTACTCTGTTTAATCCGGATTTTTTAGTCAGCTTTTCCATAATCTTGTTCTTTTAAGTATGAGGAATTGATTATGGTGCCCTCACTGCCTCCGGGATCGGACTGAGGGCATAGGTGGAGCCTGTAAAAATGCGGAGGGCTCCTTTCAGGGATACCCATTTTTTCAGGACTACCTTGTCCCGTGTCCGGGCCGCAAGGCTACCTTTGCGCCGAAATGAATGACAGTGGACTTTTGCTTTGAAGTGTCCTAAGTAGTGTTCTTACAGGATTGTCTTTTATTTGGACTTCCTACTAAGGCAATTGCTTCTATTTGCAGGTTCTGAAAACTCATGTCTTGTTTTAAAAACAAATTAGTGAACTTGTTGAGTGTTTAAGTCGCTCAACAACTCCTAACTGTAGTTTGCCAAGTTTCTCCTTGACCTCCATAGCAAGGTAAATACTGATCAGCCCTCCTCTAACTCCAATCCAGATAGTTATGGGCGGGTGCTGGCACCAAGAAAGAGCCGCCATGCGAATCCGTCATCATTAACTCTCTTATCTACTCTACCTTCTCCTTTCAGGCCACCCAGTTACGAATGTAAGCGCATTTGGTTTCCTGAAAATAGCCTATTCTTCTGTTCTGGAACAGAATTTTCCAAGAAGTCTTCCTTTACCTTTATACTACACCAAAAGGGAAAGGGACATGAATAAAAAGCTGGCCATAGAGGGGATTACAGCACTGCTGATCCTGCTATTTCTTTATACTGCGCTGAGCAAACTGCTGAATCTGCATGCTTTCCGGGGGCAGCTGATGCTGCAGCCCTTCCCTGCAGGATGGGACACCTTGCTGCTGTGGGCACTGCCCTTGACAGAGCTACTGGTTTGTGTTTTGCTTTTCTTTCAGCGGACACGACTGCAGGGCCTCTACCTGGCAACGCTTCTGATGTTGGTTTTCACTCTGTACGTTGCCCTGGTTCTTACTCGCGCTTTCGGCTACATTCCCTGCAGCTGCGGGGGTGTGCTGGAGCGGATGGACTGGGAGACACACCTGGTCTTTAATATAGTTTTTCTGGCTTTGGCGATCACAGCGACAATACTTCATAAACGATCAGAACGGCAGGAGCCTGCTGTGCGGGCTGCGGCTGGGCTATCTAACGGAAAGGAGGGAAGCGGTAAAGAGTAAGCATGGAAACAGCGCAGCAGGGGAGCCCCGCTGCATGGGAAACGACAGTATAAATTTTCCGACTGGGCAAGGGCTCGGGAGCCAGTTGGAGCAGGTGATCGCCTGAACCTGCCAATCTCAGGCAACTTTAAATTTTTAATACCATGAAAAAGATGAATTTGAGTATGCTCGCCATTTTGCTGGGGACAGCGTTGGCGGTTGCGGGAGTCGAGGGGAACTCGCAGCCGGAAGCGCAACAGGAGCAGTGGTTCCTGCTGCAGATGGGAGGTGATCCCTCTGATCCGAATGACTACACTATAACAGGTGGATCACCGTCCAACTGCGTGGTGGGCGACCACCGCTGCGCTATTCTAGCGGAGGAGGATGCAACCAATCCAGGTAAGCCGACGCAGGATGGTGTAGATGACCCTGCAAGGGAAGTGTTCCGCAGCCAACAGTAGGCAAGGAAGCGCTTTTCTGATTTAAAAAAAGCCTGATGCGAATACGCACCAGGCTTTTTGGTGTGTGCTCAGTTCTGCTGAATGCCGCTTATTTCGATTACCCTCTGGGGAAGCGGAAAAACGTAGCGAGTATCCCCCGGGGGGAGCGTGTGTGTGCCTTCTGGCAGTTCTCGGGTCAGCGAAACGGCGTAGCGGCTATCCTTGTTGAGGCGGCGCAGGTCAGCCCAGCGCATGCTTCGGAAGGCCAGCTCTTTTCTGCGTTCCTCCAAGATGATGTCCAATGCCTGGGTGCCGTCAGTAGCTTCCAGGGGCGTGAAGGTACCGGCCTTCCAGCGTTTTTCCAGCAGGACATTAAGCGTGGCCATGGCTGGCCCCGCCTGACCCAGCCGGGCATGGCACTCGGCGCGGATCAGGTACAGCTCGTCGGTGGCGAGCCCGGTGAAGAGGAGAATGGACCCGGCGTAACTTCCCCGGAAACCGATGTTGCCGGGTTCATACTCGTGGTAGAAGACTTCCCGGCGCAGGTCATTCTCCCCATAGAGCGCGTACAGGTCCGGGTTCACTTTCCCCGCCGGGTAGTAAGTGCCGGAGAGCATAAACATGGTGCTGTGGAAAATCACCTCCTCGTTCATACCTGGGATCGGGTTCGCTGCGTTCAGGTCCAGCAGGTTGTAGTCCAGCAGTTTGTCATGCAAACTGAGGGCTCTGTCCGCATAGGAGAGGGCCTCGGGGTAACGCTCCATCTGCAAAAGGGTGCGGGCGAGCAGCGCGAAGGCGGACGGCTTGGAGGGCCGTGTCTTGTAAGCTGGCACTTTCGGCAGCAGTTCTGCGGCTGTTTGCAGGTCTGCCAGCACCTGGTCGTAACTTTCCTGCACGGATGCCCTACCAGCACGCTCGTTGATGTCAGGGGTCAGTTTGAGCACAATGCCCGGGTCTTGAGCTGCCGTAGCCTCATTGTAGGGCTTCGCATAGACCTGCAGCAGGTTGTAGAAGGCATTTGCCCGGTAGAAAAGCGCGCTCCCCCTGATCATGTTCCACTCGCTTTTTTGGTGAGGGGCGGGCTCCAGTTTTTCCGTGCCCTCCAGCACCAGGTTGGCGTACAGTACCGCGTTGTAAGACAGAGACCAGTCATTGCGGTCACTGTCATTGTAGACATCCCGCTCCCAGGCGTAGACGTTCTTGACCGTCAGACTGGAGAGGGCGTTCCAGTCCGCAGGCCTGATATATAAGTTGTCGGCGGCGACTTCGCCTGTAAAAGGAGTCTCCTGGTTCAGTACGTAGTTGTTGTCGAGCAGGCGCAGGAGGTTCTCAAGCCTATCAGTCGGGATCGCCAGCGACTTGTCAGGCTTTACGTCCAGGAAATGCTCGCAGGACGAAAGCGAAATCGCCAAGAGTAGGGTGAAAATGCATTTTATCTTTTTCATGGTATCGATCTTTTAGGATTAGAAGCCAACCCGGAAGCCCATGGATAGGGTCGGTGGCGGTGTCATGTAGTGGGCATGGTCTGGGTCAAGGCCGTGCTTGTTGGCGCGCCACAGGATTCCCAGGTCCCGCGCTACGGCGTAGAGCTGGACGTGCTGCACCATGCGCCAAGAATCAGACGGCTGCAGCACGTCTACCGTGAGGTTGATGTCCTGCAGCCGTATATGGTCCCCTTTCTCCACCAGGGCGGCGGAGTTGGCGTAAAAGGTGTCGCGGTTCACATTATTAGGGTAGACCATGGATGGAACCGAAGTGCGCTGCTCGTCTCCCGGCTGCTGCCAGCGGTGGGCAAAGTCCGGGTGGCTTACCCAGCCCTGGAATAGGTTGTTGTAGTGGATGGAGGGGCGCCTGAAGTAATACCCGAAGCGGTAGCTGATATTTCCGGACAGCGTGACGCCCTTGTAGCGGAAGGTGTTCAGGAAGGAGCCGAAAACAGGAGGCAGGGCTGGGCCATGGTAGACCAGTTCCTCCAGCTGCGTATGCCGGGTGATGGCCGTGTAGTCTTTGCTTAGTTCCCCCTCAACGAGGCCCTGCGGATCTCCTGTCTGCGGGTCCAGCCCCTGCCAGGCGTAGCTGTAGATGCTGTGCGGGGGGCGCCCCTCAACCGGCGTGACGGAGAGGCCGGAATTGATGAAAGTGCTGCCGCTAGCCGTGGTGTGCTCATAGCGGGTGACCTCGCTTCTGTTGTAGTTGAAGAGCAGGGTACTGCTCCAATTCAGGCCCCTATCCAGCACTTTTCCGGTCAGTGAGAGGTCCACGCCGTTGCCTTTCATGGAGGCGACGTTGCGGCGGATCCTGCTGCTTATCACACCGGCCGTCGGGTCCACGAGAGCATCACCGATCAGGTCCGTACCCTTCTTGATGTAATAGTCAAGCGTGCCGTGCAGGCGCTCGTTTTTCAGGCGGAAATCCAGGCCCATGTTCCAGGTGGCTGCTTTCTCCCAACGCAGGTCCGGGTTCGGGTAGGTGCGCACAACCGCGTAAGGGCCGCCGTTCAGGTTGCCCGAAACGGAGCTGATGGTGGCCAGGGCGGTCAGGTTGTTGTCCAGGTTGCCGTTGTAGCCAAAGGAAGTTCTGGCCTTTAGGTATTCTAGCCAGGGAAGGGAAAAGAAGTCCTCCCGGTGTGCGTTCCAGGCCAGTCCGGCTGACCAGAGGGGAACGCCGCGTTGGTTGCTGTTCACCCCAAAGAGGTTAGAGGCGTCCTTGCGGGCACTCGCGGTTGCGACATAGCGGCTGTCATAGGTGTACGTGGCATTGGCGTAGTAGGAGGTAAACCGCTGGTTTCGCTCTGAAAAACCGGTGTTGTTTTGAATGCGGCCCCTGGCGGCCGGGTTGAAAGAGAGGGGAAACTGTGTCATATTGTCAACAGGCACGGAGGTGCCCACGCGCTCATCATAGCCATAGGCCCGGAACTGCTGACCGGTGCTGCGCTGTGTCTGCCCTTCGGCACCGGCCATTGCCGACAATTCATGCTTGCCGGCTGATAGGTCGTACCGGAGCTGTCCCCGGCCGTTGTGGGACCGGAACTGGCCGTGCCAGGTGTCAATAATGCTGCCCCGGGGAACAGGGAAGCTCAGCGTTCCGTCCGGGTTCACCTGGGTGAAGCGGTTGATCAGGTTGCGCGTCCCGTATGCCTCGGATGTCTGCAGGTTGGTGTTCAGGTCCTGGTTATGGGCATACTGGTACTTCCCGATAAAAGTCAGGCCTTTGAACAGATCCACGTCCACCCCAACCGTCACGATGGCCTGCTGCTGCTCGATCGTGTGGTCAATTCCGTCAGCATCCCGCAGCGGCACATATTCCCAATTGAGCAGACCGCTGGATGCGGCAGAGGCGGCATAGTCCTGCCGGTAGTCCCTGGGCAGGACCACCGGGTTGCCCTGTTCGTCCGCCAGGCGGGCATAGGGGTAGAGCCTTTTGGACTGGTCCAGGCTGATGTCACTGAAGGCGGGACGCCCGAAGCGCCTGGTCCCCTGCGCCAGGTTGATGCCTGTGTGCAGCGTCAGTCGTTTGGTGGGGGTGTAGCTGTTGTCGGCGCGCAGGCTGATGCGGTGGTTGGGATCACCCAGTTGGCCGGTGGCGGCATCGTAACCGCCTGCCAGGTAATAGGACATGCGCTCACCGCCGCCGCTCAGGTTAAGGGCGTACTGCTGGTTTACCCCGGTATCGTAGAGATGGCGCTGGAAATCGTCCCGTACGTCGTGGGTGGCCAGGCCCTGCAGGGCTTCCTCCAACTGAGCGTCTGTGAGCTGGCCCTTTCGGTGCAGGATCATCAGCTCTACGGCAGGCGAGAGCAAAGTGCGGGCGGGACTGTTCTCCTGGCTGTTGTAGAAGCCTCTGCCGAAAAGAAAGCGTTCCACCCCGATGAAGTCAGCCGGGGCCATCATGGGCACCTGGCTGAAGTCCGGCTTCTGCAATACGCTGACGTTAGCATTGACGTTCACACGCATGGGCTGCTGGAGCCGTCCTTTTTTGGTGGTGATTACGATCACGCCGTTGCCGGCGCGGGCGCCCCAGATGGAAGCAGCTGCCGCGTCCTTGAGCACCGTAATACTCTCCACGTCGTTGGGATTGATGGCGATCAGGCTGCCTTCGTAGGGGAAGTTGTCCAGGATAATGAGCGGTTCGGCATTGCCGTAGATTGTGCTAATGCCCCGGATGTTGACTTTGGGGTTGTTGCGAACGCGCTCGTCGAAGTTAAGCCCGGAGGTGACGCCCTTGAGCCGGTCCAGGATGCCTGGGCTGACGGAGCGGTCGAGCAGCTCCCGCTCCACCTGCGTAAAGGAGCCCGTCACCCGCTCGGGAGCCAGGCGCTCATAGCCCGTGGAGACGAGCACTTCCCCGAGGGACTGGGAGTTTTCACGCAGGGCAATGGTCATTTCCCCATGTATAGGCGGTTTTAGCGGCACCTGCTGTGTGATATAACCCAGAAACGAAATCTCCAGGGTGTCGGCAGCCGGGGGAGGGGCTAGTGTAAAGTGCCCCTCGGGGTCAGTGGCGGTGGCGGTGTTAGTGCCCAGCAGGCGCACCGTGGCACCGGGGAGCGGGTGGTTGCCGGGAGAGGCGACCACACGCCCCTGCAGCCGCTCCTGCCCCAGAGCGGGGAGCGTAATGCAAAACAGCAGGAAAGCGATTAGTAGTTTTGGTTGCATACAGGATTGATTTTTAGGTTTGGAAATACTTATTGGATGATGAGCACCTGGAACGGACGCTTTTTCTTCTGCAGCTGGAGGCCATAAGCCGCCAGCCGGGTGTTCAGCCGGCTGATGTCCTGCAGGTCCCCTTCCGACAGCTGGAGATCGATAGGGTAGGTGATGCCTGTTCTGTCGAGCACCGGAAGGTCCGGAATATGCTTGTTGAGAAAAACCACCAGCCTGTTGACCGACTCGTTGCGCATGTACTTGTCCGGGTCGCTGACGTCGGTGAAGTTGTGGCCGGACTCACCCCCCGAAGACCGCGGCACTGCCGCTCGGCCCAGTAGGGTCAGCTCCCAGCAGTCGATGCGCTTTTTGCGGACGCTGGCCTGTAGGCCGAAGAGCCGCTCCAGGTCCTGCTGCATAAAGGTGTAGAGCTTGTCGGAGAGGGCGGCGGGCAGCAACATTTCGTAGCAGTAGTTCTTGTGCTGGCGCTCTTCCACCAGATTGTGCACCTGGTGGGCGCGGGCCTTGTCGCTGGCCAGGAAAATCTGCTTCTCCGAGAAGTAGGAGGGCAGGCCACAGGAAGCCCGGAGGAGTTGCGCTACGGAGGCATTCACGATCTGCAGGCGTAGGGTGGAGTCTGTCTTCACCTTGCCGGAGCCGCCGCCTAGCCCGGGCACATATGGAGTGAGAATGGAGCGGTAGCGGGGGAAAGGGGAGCCACCATTTCCCTCGTGGAAGAGCGGTTTGCTGTGGTCATGATCCATGACATCTTTCTTATGGTCCTTGAAGTGGCCTTCCTGCCCGCGCAGGAGGCGGCGTACCGTTGCGGGTGTTGCGTCGTACGGACCGGTCTGGGCAAGCAGCCTGCCCTCCGGGCTGATCCACACGAGATGGGGCACAGCATTGTAAGGGAAGAGCTCCTCCAGTTGCTGGTTGTTTAGCACGATCGGCAGCTTCATGCGCCGCCCGATAGGGTTGTTGGCGAGGAAGGCCTCCACCTCTTCCCGTTTCTGGGAGGTGACGGTGATCACCTGCAGGCTATCGCCAAAGGTCTGTTGCAGAGCCTCCAGCCTGGGGAGCGCCAGCAGGCTGGAACCGCATGTGGTGGCCCAGAACTGCAGCAGCACGACCCTGCCGCGGAAGTCGGAAAGGCTGGCTGTGCCGGATGGGTTGTGAAGCAGGGTGCTGAGGGTCACGTCGGGTACCTGCTCCCCTGTCTCCAGTTCGGCGGCAGCGTGCTCCTGTGCCTGTCCCCGAACGGTTTGGGAAAGCAGCAGCGCCATCAGGGCGAAAGCCAGGCAACACGCATGATGGATAGTTATTCTATTTAAAAACTGTTTTATTAACGGCATGTATTAGTGTTTAAAGGTTTAATTGATGTGTAAGGCCACAGGTGGCCACTGGGCTTTTCTCCGCCTAGTGGCCTGAGAGAAGGTAGCTGACAGGGAGCAGGAAGAGGAGAGGCGGGGGCGACCGGCGCGAGCGAGGGACGGTAGACTTCGCTCACGGGCGACTGCGGTTACTCACCTTAAAACTATTCTATAACCTATAGAGCAGCCGCCCCCTGCACAGCCGGACAGTGCCGGGCGCCCCGGCCTCCCCTAGTGTAGCATTGGATCGCGGCGGCAGCGGCAGAGTATGACCGCTGCCGAGGCAACAATTGATTCTGTAAGCTGGTCCGGGCGGTGTGTCTGCGGACCGCCAGCAACTGATCGGAGGGCAGCCTGCAGGAAAAGTATAGGCATAGGAAGCCCCGGAAGCCATTTTTGTGGTTTCATATAAGTGTAAATCAGGATGTAACAATTATTTAGCCGCTAGTGCGGGTGGATCTGTAGGAAACTTTCTAATCAGGCGGACAGACAAGCAGCATCCAGTTGGCAGACACGTTGGTGTGCAGGGATTCCAGAGCCTCGGCCAACGAGGCTTTTTCTGGACAGGTCGTTTTGTTGCTTAACTGCGGCGTGGAGCCGGTTTTCTCGGGCATGTCATGCAGTTGATATAGAGCTGAAACAAGCGTTTTAAGATCTTCATAAAAGGTAATCAGTTCGGTGTTATGAATACAGGAGGACTTGCTGTCCTTCAGGGCCAGGATAAACCACTTCCAGAGGCGTTGCTGCGCTTCGTGCTGCGGGTAGCGGGCGCAGAAGTCCAGCAGGGCCTGGTCGGGCTCGGAGAGTTTGAATTCAGGTAAGGTGTAGGGTATAGAGTTCATGATGGGAATGGGAAAAATTGGAAAATAGAGTTCCTGCCAGCCGCTTAGCAGCGCTGGTCATGCCGGGGAGGGAAAGGGAAGGTCTGCCTACAACACGTGCTAGCTGGTGTTAGAGAGGCAGCAACGGGAAGGAATCAGCTCACTCAGGTGGTGAAATGAGGAGCACCCAGCCGGAGGAAGGACTCCGGTGTGCACATACGCGCTGTATGGTGCTGTTGACTTTCTGATTCATTACTCTGGCTATAAAGTGCAGTTGAATAATGAATCCTGGAAGAGGGGAATCGCTAACAGAAATAAGCGATAGCAATGGAACCCACTCCGTATGATGCGGAAACCTGTAGGAGGGTTGTTGGCACATACAAGAGCGGGCCCATCACTATCGCAAAGATAGTAAATGGGCAACTACTCCTGCATCTTGCACCAACAGAAAGTTTCCTACATTTTCCGCGCAAGACTCAGAACCCAATTGCCTGGATTTCTAATCCTAGATGTTGTTCTAAAAGCTAAGATAGTATATAGATTTCATATATCAAAATATTTTGGAACCATAGTATAAAAATACCATCCTCTTTATTGTCTGGATGGGAAAAGAAATCAAAATCACTCCTACTGACCAGTATATTATTGATAAGGTTAGAGTACTTCGACTTGAGAAAGAAGTATCTCAAAAAAAGCTTTCAGAAATTATAAGTCCATCTGGTGACAATTCAGCTATTGGGAAAATTGAAAGTGTCTCTACAACCCATAAATATACCGATCATCAGCTCAATATAATCGCTAACTACTTTGGCTGTACAGTCTATGACTTCTACCCGGCTGAGATACTGGATGACACGCCCCAGGTGAAGACCAGAGTGCCAATCCCTAAAGGGCTGGGGCCAACGGGTATTATTAATGCTTTGCTTGAGGAGGGAAAGTTTTTCAGTGTGCCGCAGACAATCAGGAAGACTACCGATTACTGTAATGAATACTTCAAAGAAAGCAGGCCTGTGACGGACTACACTGCTATCTTAGAGAGAGCAGTTGAAAAAGGAAGCTTGAAGAAGGTGGAGCTCGAAAGTGGTAACGTGCGGTATCAGCAGGTATAACTATTTAAATTTGCCTTTTCAAAAACATCTTGAAATGTCGTAATTAGAGATGTGAAAAAAGAAAAGCCGACAGGAATCCTAACAATGCCTGTATCATCGATTGAGTTCGATAAAACCTACCGCGTGAGGCAGAAGCGGCTTGAAATGGGCTACACCGCCCGGGAGCTTTCGTTTCTGTTGGGCTATCACCCCCTATATGTTAGGAACGTGGAAGACCCAACTTCCACAAAAAAGTATAACGCCGCTGAGACCAACTACCTGCGGCAGATTTTTGAGTGCCCGCTGTCTGACCTGATGCCGGGTAAAATCGAGGAGCCGTTCTTCCATATCCAGGTAGAGCATGACCTTAATCCCGAGTCAAATAACAAGAGCTATACTATATCTTTTCTGAAAGAAGGAGGCAAGGAACATTTTCTAACCTTTGAGGAGGAACCTGCCAATTTTGAATTGCCGTTGAAAAGTGCGGCCACACAAGAGGAAGTGCAGCAGTTTGTAAATGCACTGTTTGCTAATAACTATTTTGATAAGCCCCGAACAAGGCTGGAGGTTTTCAAGCTGTGTCAGGAAAAATTCGGAGCTCCTTTGAGGCCTGCATTTGTTGCAGATGCATTAGGGTTTTATACTGGGAAACGGAAAGCGCCCAGATTGGTAAAGGGGAAGAATGAGAGTTCGAGGGATGTGTTTGTAAAAGAGTGACTTGGTAAGATCGCCTTCACAGCTCTTAAAATTATGAATACTTCCACCAGGTAATCAGTAGGGTTAACTTCTAAAAGAATGCGCTGTATTGGTTTGAATTCCAGAAAGCCTTCAATTGAGAGTTAATTACATGAGTTCTTGCGCTATCCTAAGTGCTGATATTCAAAGGGAGCAGAAAGCTAGTAATTTTAGGTTTTGGTCAAGTCAAAAGCATTGTTGGTGTAATATTTTCGCAGTCATAACAACGTTTTGCTACTTTAATGTGCAGAAGAGGGAACACTTATTATTTTGTTGAATTTATACTGAAGCAGTGGAAATAGACTAACGCTTTGAACGATTGTGGAGTAACTGTTAATCTCTTAACTGAAAAGAAACATACTTCCATTAATTGCTTATTCCATCAACACGAAGCAATGACTTGAATAAACAATAGAGATATGCATTGTTTTTAATGATTAACCCCTATTCGTATCTACTTAAACAAACTTTGTCTTATGAAAAGAATTCTTTTAGCATTTGGCCTTATATGTAGCTTGTCTTGTATCAAGGCTGTGGCGCAGGATACGCTTACTGTTGCCGTGCCCAAGAATATTGCACAAACCATTTTAGCGAAACTGGACCATGAAGTTGATTTGAACGAAGCACAGGAGAAAAAAGTATATGCCATTCTGCTGGAGCGTTCAGAGAAGTTCAGTCAAATCAAGCAAAGCAGCAAGTCAAATAAATACTCCAAATCTAACTTTCGACAAGTAAACGAGCAAGCTCATAGCAAGTTTAAGCAGGTGCTGACATCTGATCAACTTGAGAAGCTTAAGCGGTTACGAGATGAGACGCAGCTGCAAAGAAAAGCTCTCCGGGAGGAAGACATATATAAGTCTGTACAAGACATTGAGTTGGATTTTTAAACAGCAATAATATGAAGACATTAATTATAAAATTGTCCTTACTAGTGCTGTGCATCTCGCTTCTTGCCTGCAAAAAAGATAAAGAAGAAGTAATGCCAGACTATAGTATGACTGGTTCTAATACCTTTGCTGCATTTGTGAATGGTCAGCTATGGGTGCCGAAGGGACGACCGAGTACATTTCAGCCCAATCTACAACTGATTTATGATCCTAACTATAATGGAGGATCTTTTGATATTAGAGCTTACCGAGTTAATGAGAACTCAAATACCCACGAACTAATAGCAATGAATATTTCTCAGGTGGATCGTACAGGCCTCTACAATCTTGGAAACCGGCAGGAAGGGAGGGTTCTTTATGAATCAAATAAGTGCATTTATGAAGGAGATGAAGGGGAAGTAGAAGGTGTGCTGGAAATAACTAAGCTCGATCTGCAGAACGGCATTATTGCAGGTAAGTTTGAGTTCACGCTTATAAAAACAGATTGTGATACCGTCAGAGTTACTGAGGGCCGGTTCGATAAAAAAATCTTCTAAAACCAGGTACTAAATCCTTGATTTCATGAAAACACAACTACCCTTCTTTAGAGGGCTGGCATCGCTTTGCCTTTTGCTGACCCTTATGTCCCATAGTCTGCAGGCACAAAACACTGTAACTATAGGGGCAGGTACCGACTGGACTGATGTGATGCTCTACCGGAATGATCAGAACACAAGCATTGCAAACACCAACTACCATAACCAGGCCAGGAACCTAGCCAGTGCTTGGACCAGCAATGGCTTCCCAACCTATTGGCGCACGCTTTTTAGGTTCAACTTGAATAGTATTCCTCCGGGAGCAGTAATTCAGAATGCGACGCTTTATTTGTACAGTGATCCCACGGCAACCGGCAGTTCTGGAACAACTAATAACCAGTTGAGCGGCTCAAATGCAGTGTATTTTGAAAAGGTCAATTCTAACTGGGGCGAGACCAGTGTTACTTGGAATAATCAGCCTGCCACCACTACAAGCGGGCGTATCTGGCAGCAGCCTTCCACCTTCACAACCGAGAATATACAGGTAAACCTTACCTCTTTTGTGCAGGACTGGGTTAGTAGCCCCTCTACAAACTACGGCATGAGGATGGCTCTGGAGCATGAGCAGTACTTCCGTGGCAGGGCCTATGCAAGTGAAGACCACACCAATACAGCTATCCGACCTAAGCTGATTATCACCTATTCAACCTCTTCCAGTGATCCGGTTGCCGATGAAATAAATAATATTTTTGCCCTTCTGGATAAGACACAGGTGCCCACAGGCTTCTTGTCGGACTATGGCAGAGAGTTTCTTCCTCTGGATGTATTCAATGGTATACTGACAGATAGCAACAGGGTTAATATAGATGCCTGGAGGTGGAGTTATGCATCGTTGTATAGCTCCCGAATCTACGGTGCCAATTCACTTCCTACGCTTGCCACTGTAAATAACGCCATTAAGAATGTGCAAAGTAGCTCTGGGGCTATACCTGTCGTAATGGCGCATGCCAACTATGCATATATCAAACCAGATGCCTTTAGCAACAACCTGCTTAAAGTGGAAAATAATCAGCTCAGGGACGTGATGGGAAGAACGCAGAGCCCATATGCGGAAAGATCCTATTTCGCAGCTAGTCCCGTCCGCAACTCTGTTAGCAGTGGGACTGTTTCTCTGGTGTTCAAGCCGGAGATTTTCTACAATACCACGGGAAAAACCCCACAAACATTCTATATTGATTTCGCCGATGGGAGGGGATACGTAAATACGGCCTGGAATACACCTGTATCCGCAACCTATACCTCAGATGGTACGAGGCTAATTAAGATTAAAGTCTTATTCACCGATAATACTTTCTATGAGTGCTATTCGCAGATTGCAGTTTCAAACACCGGTGCATTGGCTTTCCGCTACCCAGGTGAGCCGCAACTCCCACCCCACACTATAAACGCACGACCTGGCATCCACGACGGCGGGCAGCTCTTCATATCATTAGGGCAAAATCATACTACCATCTCTAAACCTCTAATAGTTGTGGAAGGCTATGATGCTTCTGACATAGCACCAGATTTGATACCTACTAAAGAATACAATGATTTTATTTCTTCAATTAACACACCAATCTTTAGAGTTAACAATCAGCTTTATCATGAAAGTTTTAATAACCAACTTGACTTGGCGGGTTATGATTTAATTTTCCTGAACTTCAATAACAGCCTAGATGATATTACTCGAAATGCCGCGCTGTTCGAAGAGGTTGTTAATTGGGTTAATATGCAAAAAGGCAGTGGAGGAGAAGATAATGTTGTTTTAGGCATAAGCATGGGAGGCCTCGTTGCACGCTACGGCCTGGCTAAAATGACGAAGCAAGGAGGAGCTACCCGCACCAGATTACTGATAACGCATGATAGTCCGCACAGAGGAGCCAATGTGCCCCTAGGTTTCCAGCACTTGATTACTTCCATCCCTGATTTAAAAGTCTTGGCCGATGCAAATATTCAAGATCTTTCCCCAGCCGTAAAAGCAGGTTTTGACCTGCTATCAGCTCCCGCGTCCCAGCAGATGTTGATCCTTAGATCTGAAAATGGCAATACAATAGCTAATACATTCTTAGATAACATATATAGACCAATGGTTACTTTCAGTTCAGCAGATCTACAGCCATCTTATCGCTTCTTAGCGACAAGCCAGGGATCGGAGTGTGGCCAGCAACTCTTTACTCCCTATACAGAGTTAGGGAGGCTTGATTCTGAATTTTTCCTGTCACCACTACCGTGGCTTAGTAGGAAGGCCTTAAAGGCAGAGGCCGTGATCAATGCTTTGCCAGAGCAAGGAACTTCCAAAAGGATTACCTATCTAAAAATTGGGTATGAGTATCGACGATTTTGGTTCATAAAGTGGGAAAAGAACCTATTAAATATTAGTAAAAACGCACCATCCTATGCCCTGCCTTGGGATGGCGCACCGGGCGGTACGTTTACCTTGGACGATGAGGATGATAATCCTTACAGTGTATCAGGCCCAAACATAAAATTTGGCATTTTCTTTAAACTAAAGGTAAACGGCAACATAGCAGGCGAATTTACCTTTGTCCCTACTGCAAGCGCACTGGATGTAGAGCCGACTTCTCCGGCTGTACTTACGGCCAAATACAGCGGCGGGATTAGTGTAACGGCACAGTCGGCAGCTGATGATTTTATTGCACAAGATAGGCCTTTTGCTTCCGCTCCTTATAATATTTACCATACAACATTCACCAACAGGAATGCCGAGTGGATTTTTAACGAAATGCAAAGCAGTACGAACAACACCCTGAACTGTTCGAATGAATGCGGGCCGACCGTGACTATAAGCTCAAGCAGTAATTCTGTATGTGGGGGTACTGCTTACTTTTCCGTCCCAGATTATGGCAATGGTGTGGCCTATAGCTGGTCAGTGGGGCCAGGCCTGTCCATAGTCTCTGGCAACGGAACCCGTCAGATAGGAGTTACTTCAGCTGCAGGCAATTATAGCTCTGCCACGGTGTCAGTTAATGTCAATACCAAATGCGGCACCCTTTCCGCTTCAACAAACATAACTATAGGTTCAGGGTCAGCCTTTATTAGCAACCCATATGATTTAAGTTGTTACTGCCAAATATACGGGCCTCAGACAGGTAAGACATATCAATTCTTTGTGGATACAAACCAATATGGCGTTGATCCTAGTAATTATCGATGGACCATTACACCTCCTTTTGACTCTCCGGAGCCGTATCCGATGGAGTTTTCGGGCAGTTCAATTTACTTCGACGCCTATTATCCCGGCGAATACACTTTTGAATTGCAGCAATATACACCAGGTTGCGGATGGAGTGTTAAAGACACAAGATACTTCTACTTTAGTCAGGGGTATGGCATGTATGCTTACGCCTATCCTAACCCTACCTCGGATGAATTGAATGTGTCGCTGAGCAGCGCTTTCCCGGAAGAAGAGGATAATACAGATAGCACTTATGAAGTTCGCCTTTTGAATGCGCAGCAAAAGGAAGTGTATAATAAAAAGACGAAGGACAAACAATTAGTTATCCCTGTTCAGAAGCTCAAGAGTGGAACATACTACCTGCAGCTTAACTCTGGTACGAGGACTGTGGTAAACAGAATTGTCATAGGGCAAAATGTAAGGTAATGAGCCAAGGTGTTACCTTCTGGCATGAGGTTATGTCACAGGGTGGCTTACAGCACTAAATTATAAGCAAACATAACTTACATACGAGTATTGGTCTAACATGAATCATCCCGAACTTTGATTGAGGGATAGATAGAGCAGACTTCAGAGGTTGGCCAAAGCCAGGCGGATGCGGTAAAGCAGTGTGGGAGTTTCCTGCACCGCTTTCCTGTTCTGTGGCAGCCCAGGCGCTGCTCCTTTTGCTTTTCGAGCTCTTTGTCAAGCAGCGAGAGCAGCAGGCCCGAGGGGCGGCTGCGGTGTCGTACCAGCGCCTGGCACAGCCCCAGGAAAGTGGCCACCAGCCGGCGGTCCAGCAGCCGGCCGAGCAACAGAAGGAAAGGGTAAAGGAATTGCTCCAGGCGATGGCGAAAAACGGGCCAGCGGGAGAACTTCGGCCGCCGGTCCGGCGTTTTTAGAAGTAGAGCACATAAAAACCTCCTGTCTTTAGGTGATACATTATCTATATCCCTAAAACAGGAGGTTTTCCTTTTTCATCTCATCTCTAAACTCTGGGATGATTCATATTTAAATAAGGGCTATAATTATATGTGCCATTCTCTTTTTCGATGATCAAGAATCATTCCTACTCCATCTGTAGAGATTGGAGCACGTCAGTTAAATACTAGCACAAGCCTGCTATTGAGTAAAAGAAATTTAACCCAAAATATAGGATATTCAAAGAAGTTCTTTGGCTAAAAAAATTATAACATCTCTATTTGGTATAATATGTTGGGTTCTTTCTGCAATAGCTAGTTTTTTAAACATTTTCTTACTGTGCAGCTGTTTAGCAATACTATTACACAGCTAAAATTTCACTTTCTGTGCGCACGAATTGTATTGAATTACACTGTATAGTTAAAGGTAAATATAACTATATATAATACTACTCGTAAGCCCGCTGTATAAAAAGAAGATGAGTTTGACTTTGCTCCCCTATGCAATTATAGTTAGGGACTCTGCAAGTCAATTTGACGCCTAAAAAGAACGTTCAAGCCTATGAAATCTATTGTCGCCCTTTTAATAGTATCCTTCTGTTTACTTTTGTTTTCTAAGCCTGCAAATAGCCAGCATAGCTTTGAGCTGCCAATTCCTCCTACTCCAGAGGCGGCATCATTGGCTAAATTCTCCCAAGTACCTGTTTCGCACAGCACGGGCCTACCCCATATTTCTATACCGCTCTATGAAATTCAATTAAGAGGTTTTTCCTTGCCAATCTCGCTTAACTATCATGCCGGTGGTATCCGAGTCGACGAGATTGCTAGCAGTGCAGGTTTAGGCTGGGCACTGTCTGCAGGTGGCACTATCTCTAGTTCCGTGTTGGGTAAACCAGACTTTGGTTATAGAGGGTATGTGACGGGTGCCACTGAGTTTCCTGTAGATCGGGAACTACAACCTTATGAGGAGTTTGAGAACGGGGAGCAAGATTATAATCTCTGTAAGGAGCTTCTAGGAATGGCTACGCTATCACAAAACCCAAATCTGGCACATGATACACAGCCGGATTTGTTTTTCTACAGTATGGGTGGAAGGAGTGGAAAGTTCTTTTTCAGTCGTGATGGTAACGCACATACTGTACCATTCGAGCCCCTCAAAATAGAGGGAGGGGATCAAATATTCCGTATTACGGATGAGAATGGCAACATATTTACGTTTGCTGCAAAGGAAGTTGCTCAGACAACTTTCATTGCTTTTGGAGGTGTGCCAGGTACATCCACAGCGGGAGATTACACGCCGACAACCGTGACTTTTTTACTAAGCTCTGTAGTTACCCCGCAAGGAGACTCTCTGAAGCTTGAGTATGAAGGCTATGGCTACGAATATCGTAATATAGGTTCGCGTACCCGCCACCTCAGAAACCCAAGTAGTACCTGCCCTGAGATTCCAGAGTCCGGTACAGAGAGTTTGACTAATGTGTTTGGCGGACAGCGTATCAAGCGTATTACTAGCAGCATAGGGCATGTTGTGGAGTTTAGCTATGATTCATGCGGACGCGCGGATTTGGCCGGTCTGGCATCTCTTGCGAAACCAGGTGCGCTGACAGAAGTTTCGATCCGTGTGATGGGAGCTAAAGGTGTGAAAAAGTTTCGATTAGGTTATGAGTATTTCTATTCCGATCCGGGTATTGCTCTGATTACCAACAACTGCAATAAAGGGGAGGTAGATCCAGATGATCTTAGGCTCAAGCTGGTCTCGGTTGTTGAGGAAGGCAAACCAGCATACCGGGTGACATACAATGAGAGTGTGCGTCTCCCCAACCGGCTTTCTCCTGCACAGGATCATTGGGGATTTTATAACGGTTCGCAACATCTCCTGCCTAAAAATGAACAGGCTGGATTTATGGACGGAGGAACGAAGGAGCCTGATAAAGAGCTGATGGGTGCATTTCTGATCAAGGATCTCACTAATCCGACGGGAGGTAGAACAGAATTTACTTTTGAGCCTCACGACTACTTTGAGGTGGCGGGAATTGAGCGCCGGGACACTCTGTTAGGAGTGAGTTTTGAAAACGGATCACGTAGAGGGCCTGGGCAGGATAGTGCTTTTTATAAGGAAATCAGCTTTGAGGTGGGGTTATTGGGCAGCGTGGTTCATGACAGTGTTAATGTGCGCTTTCAGGAGATCAATTCTCTAACCGGAATCAACTACTATTTCAGGGCAACAATTACCGGGGTAGACAACGGGTTCAGCCAGCCCCTGTTGGGCGATGAGAATGGGATCGGGGAAAAGCAGTTCATGCTTGCACCAGGAGCATATAAGCTCATAATTGAGGCAATGGGGCTTGACGAGGAGGGGGCAGGACATGTAATGATTTTCTGGAAGGAACTGACTTATATTAACAAGCCTGCAGTCAACAGAATAGCAGGTGGACTTCGGATACGTAAAATAAAATACCTAAGTCCGGAAAGCACACCCCTTGAAAGGATGTTCCATTACAGGGAGCTGTCAGATACCACTAGGTCGAGTGGTAAAACCTTGCTTGCTCCTAGTTACCTCTATCAGTATTTCGTCAGCGACAGCTCGCCGATTGGTTCTGACGGGTACAAGCAAGATTGCATGTATCTGGCCCAGACGTCTAAGAGTATCCATCCCCTTTCGACGATGGCGGGAAGCAGTGTAGCCTACACAAGTGCTAGGGTGGAAAGCAGAAACGAAGATGAAATCTCCCTATCGAGCTATAAATACTCTTTTGCTTCGGACCATAACCCCCATGGGGGAGCCCCCCCATTCACGCCCGGCACCAGCATGGAATGGATGCGGGGTCTGCTTCTGGAAGAGACAGACTACATCCATAAGAAAGATTTAAATGCATTCTGGCCGGTGAAAAAAATCAAGCATCGATATCAGCGATATTACACGCCACCAAGTGCTTTAGGAGGTGAGAGTGGTAACTACACCCTGCCGGAAGGAGTGAACGAGTCGCATGCGTTGGGCCTGCAAATAATGGTAGTGCGCCCTGAGCGTGAGGATGTACGGGAGCATGGGCTTACGGTGCGCGGTGCAGTTTTTACCATTGAGAGCTTCAAGCATGTTTCTGTTTGGCAGTACAAATCTGAAACAGAGGAGATTTTTTACGATGCGGCTGATTCGACGCAGCAGATATCAGTTCTTACCCGTTATTACTATGATAGGCCGGGGCACAGCCAGCTCACGCGTATTAAGCGTAATGACAGCAGAGGTCGTCAAATATCCACTTCTCTGTCCTATCCGAGTGATTTCGAAATCGCTGTTCCATCCAGCGAGGCAGTTGAGGGGTTAAAGGCCATGATAGACAAACATATCCTGAATAAGTTTGTTGAGGAGCAGCAGTGGCTTGTTCAGGGGGAGGATTCCCTGTTGCTATCATCAAATTTGGCATTCTATAAGTTAAAATCTCAGGGCGTGGTCCAGGAACAGATAAAAACTTTGGTGACAGATAAACCGCTTTCTATTGCTGAATTCACTAGTGTGAAGGTAGATGGAGATGGTAATCTGGCTTATGATCAGAAGTATGACCAAGAGTGGTTCATTCGCTCCTATTCAGAAAATCTGAACCCTCTTGAAATTATCAGGAGGGAGATGCCTACTGCTTTGCTCTGGGATGAGGGGTATAACAAAGTGATGGCAAATGTGCAGCACGCTAAATTCTCTGATATCGCCTATACTAGTTTTGAGACCTCTAGTCAGGGGAATTGGGATTACGAAGGAACAATAGTAAATGATTCCTCCAGTCTGATAGGGGAGAAACACTACGTGCTCAATGACCGTCCCTTAACTAAAGGCTCCCTTAATCCAAACCTTACATATCAGCTCTCTTACTGGGTGAAAGGTACATCTCCGGCAAATGTTGCGGGTGGAACTGCACCAGTTGCAGGAAAGACTGTCAATGGATGGACTTATTTTGAGCATCATATTTCTGGGGTGCAGGAGGTGAGTGTAAGCGGAGTTGGCTACATTGACGAGTTGCGTCTGTATCCTTCAGGCTCGCAGATGATTTCCTACACTTATGACCTATTATTTGGCATATCCAGTATGACAGATCCCAATGGGCGAACAACCTTCTACGAGTACGACGGGATGGGCCGGCTCCGGGCGGTGAAAGACCATGAAGGGAACGTACTCAGAAGCCACGAGTACCACTATGTTGGACAGTAGGCCCATTCTGCCTTTGGTGAGGAGTTAGAAGACATCCTTTTCAATAAGGAAGATCTGACGATACGCTTTGAAGACAGCCTGGCGCCACCGTGTGTGGTCCGCGGCCGCCATTCCAACACAAAAAGTAGTTCAATCATTTTATTAAATAAAGGCAGCTCTTCAATCCCTACAGTATGGCGACTAGAGTCCAGGCCACACTTCTTAAATGACCAGATGAAAACATCTCTACAGAAAATATTTCATACTGCATCTTCATTTCAGTTTCAGCTGACAACCCCTCTGAGCCAGCACCTGTCAGCTGAGGGCAAACGACCACAATTGCCCGGGCGGCTGATAATTGCCATGCTGATACTTCTGCCATTTTTCAAATTTACAGGGGAGGCCTTGGCCCAGAACGGAGAGAGTCCCGGGACAAGACTGCAGTCGGAGCTAAAACAGCTGCGGAAGCGACACCTGGTGCCGGTAGAATCACGGAATTTCGGTGCGTATGCGCAGACGACCACCCTTGCCTGGGAGCAGGCGCTTAGGGCCTACGGGCAGGGGCGGGACTCGCTCCATCACCAGGCTGTTAACCGGCATGTGGCACGCCTGACGGCCGAGCGCCAGGACCTGGCCCAGCAGGCCGAACCCCTGGCGCTGCAGACGATGAACGTTGCCTCAACGGGCGAGGGGGCGGTGCCGGACGCGGTGGAGCGTCAGGCGCTGGAGGACCTTTTCAATAGCACCAACGGAGCGAACTGGAACGCCAACGCCAACTGGCTGGCTGGCGCGACGAGCGCCGACATGGCCACCTGGCACGGGGTGATGGTGCAGGGCGGGGACGTGGTGGGCCTGATGCTCAACGGCAACGGGCTGAGCGGTGCGCTGCCCGTCTCGCTGGGCAACCTGGCGGGGCTGCAGTACGTGTACCTGCACGACAATTCCCTGTCCGGAACGATTCCGGCGTCTGTTGGCAACCTGGCTACGCTCTACCACCTCTACCTGAGCAACAACAGCCTGACGGGCCCTATACCGTCCGAGCTGGGGGGGCTTCCCAACCTGACGGACCTGGGGCTCAACGGCAACTTGCTGGGCGGGAACATTCCTGCCTCGCTGAGCGGTCTTGCAAACCTGCAGTTCCTCTTCCTTAACAGCAATGCCCTGAGCGGGAGCATTCCCGCATCGCTGGGAGGGCTTTCCTCCCTGCGGCAGCTCTTCATGGGCGGCAATCCCCTGACAGGCGTTATCCCGGCCGAGCTGGGGAACCTAGGCCTGCTCCAGCAGCTGGGGCTTGAAGGCTGTGCCCTGAGTGGGGGCATTCCCGCCTCTCTGGGGGACCTGACCTCTCTGCAATACCTTTACCTAAATGACAACAGCCTTTCCGGGGCTATCCCTTCTGCACTGGGTAACCTCTCCGCACTTCGCCAACTCTACCTGCACAACAATGCTTTGAGCGGTGCTGTACCCCAGGAATTGGGGAACCTGGGATCTCTCTGGGAGCTGGGGCTGGACAACAACCAACTGGCCGGGGAGCTGCCGGCCTCGCTGGCATCGATGCCGAACCTTTATTTCCTGAGCCTGACGGGCAACGCGCTGACCGGGGTCCCCAATTTCAGTAACGGCCCGAACGCCCCCTCGCTCTATGTGGATGCCTACGGCAACCGGCTGGACTTCGGCTCGGTTGAGCCCAACCTGTCGGGGGTGAACACGAGCCCGCTGGCTTTCTTCGGATACAGTGCGCAGGCGCCGCTGGGGCAGCATGAGACCCGCGAACTGACAGCGGGGCAGCCCCTGGAGCTATTGGTGGAAACCGGCGGCACGCGCAACTTCTACCAGTGGCAGCGATTGGAGGGGGAGGCCTGGCAGGATATTGCCGGTGCGACGGCAAGCACCTACTCGGTTCCGGCATCCTCTGCTTCGGACGGCGGCGTGTACCGCTGCCGCGTCACCAATGCCTGGGCCACGGCCCTCACCCTCCACACCGCCGATATGACGGTGACGGTGGCTGCCGCCGGGGAGCCGCTTGCCTCCGCCCCAAGCGAGAACATGAACTACGTGCTCACCAACTCGGCCCAGGTCGGGGGGATGCTGACGCCGGAGGCGCTGGCGCAGGGCACCGTGCGCGAGGTGAGCCAGCAGATCGTCTACTTCGACGGGTTGGGGCGGGAGCTGCAGACAGTGCTCACCAGGGCCAGCCCGACCGGGCAGGACATCATCACACCGGTCCGCTATGACGCGCTGGGGAGGGTGGAGAAGACGTTCCTGCCCTACGCGACGGGCGGTGCGGCGGGCTCCTACCGCCCTGCGGCGGCCGATGAGCAGGCGGCCTTCTACGACCCCTCCAACTCCATGTACCCGGACGTGGCCAAAGACGCTGCGCCATTTGCCGTGCCCGTGTACGAGGCCTCGCCCCTGAACCGGGTGACCGAGCAGGGGGCGCCGGGGGCGGCCTGGCAGCCGGGCACGGGCCATACCATGAAACAGGCGCAGCGCGCCAACCTGGCGGGGGAGGTGCGCCGCTGGGACTACATCCCGGCGACGGGCAGTTTCGCAAGCCCGGGATTCTATCATGCCGGTACTCTCTACGTGACCGAGACCCGGGACGAGGAGGACGCCCTGGCGGTGGAGTACAGGGACCTGCAGGGGCGCGTGGTGCTCAAGCGCATGGAGACGGAGGTGGCGGCTGCCGGTGCGGACCTGGACTCGGTGGTCTGCGGGGAGGGCCCGGGGCGCCACTGGTCCTTTGACCAGGGCTCGCTGGCGGAGACGCAGACGGGACATTTGGCCACGGGCTCCGGCAGCGCGGCGGTGCCGGGCAGGCTGGCCGGGGGGCTGGGCTTTGACGGCACGGGCGGCCTGTCGGCTGACGGCTTTGCCTACGACTGGGCAGCCGACGCGAGCTTTACGGTTGAGCTGTGGGTGCGCCGGCAGGGGGCGCCCACAGACAACGAGGTGGTGCTGGGGCGCGACGATATGGAGTCGGGCGGCACGCTGCACTGGTGGATCGGGCTGGACCCGGCAGGCCGGGCGCGGCTGCAGCTGCGCGACAACCTCGGGGCGGGCGCCTTCCTAGGGGAGGCGGCCCAGAACCCGGTCATCACTGACGGGGCCTGGCACCACGTGGTGGCCGTGCGCGACGCCCTCTGGCTCAGGACAAAGCTCTATGTGGACGGGGTGCTGGTAGAGGAGGAAACCGTCTCCTCGCCCGAGGGCTTCGCCAGCCAGGCGGCGCTTAACATCGGCTGGCTCAATAGAAGCCACGGGTACCGCTTCCAGGGCGGGCTGGACGAGCTCTCCTTCTACGGCCGCGCCCTCAGCGCCCGGGAGGTGGCCGCCCGCCACGCCTCGGGCAGCTCGGAGCCCGCCTGCCTTTCGGTCGAGCCGGAACCGGGGCTGGCCGACACGCACTACGTCTATGACGCGCTGGGCAACCTGCGGCTGGTGATCCAGCCCGAGGGGATGCGCAGCCACCTGCCCCAGCCGGAAGGCGATGGTACCATTGCCCTTAATGAAAACTTTATAAAAGACTGGTGCTTCCGCTACGCCTATGACGGGCGCAGGAGAATGATCGAAAAGCAGGTGCCGGGTGCCGGGCCGGTGGAGCTGGTCTACAACAAGCGCGACGAGGCGGTCTTCTCCCGGGACTCCGTGCAGGCGGCGGCCGGAAAGTGGTCTTTCACCAAGTACGACGCGCTGGGTCGCCCGGTCTTGACGGGCGTGCTGGAAAAGCAGATCAACCGGCAGGCGCTGCAGGATGCGGTAGACAACGTAGGGCAGCAGTTTGAGACGCGGGGCAGCTCTATCGAGGGATACTCGCTCAACGAATCCTCCCCGTCTGGTGTGCTTGTCACGGCAGACGACCTGCTGACGGTCACCTATTACGACGACTATGCCCATGCGGCCTTTACCCAGGACTATTCATTCGATGATGCCGCCCTGTCTGACGTGACGGCGCATAACAAGCGGGTACTGGGGCAGGTGACGGGCACCCGCACCCGCGTGCTGGGCACGCCGCTCTGGCTCACGAGCGTGAACTACTATGATGACAAGTACCGGCTGGTGCAGGCGGTCTCGGACGGCTTTCTGGGCGGGACGAGGCAGCAGGCCTCCGAGCGCGTGACCACCCGCTACGACTTCGCGGGCAGGCCCCTGGTGACGCTGGCCTCCCACCAGTCGGGTACCCACATGGTGCGGGACACCATGGCCTACGACCACGCGGGGCGCCTGGCAGGCCAGTGGCAGTCGATCGACGGCCGGGACCCGGTGCTGCTGGCCGAGCGGGCCTACAACGAGCTGGGCCAGGAGACGGCGAAAAGGCTGCACCAAAACGCCGACGCTTCCTTTTTGCAGGAGGTGGACACGCGCTACAGCATCCGCGGCTGGCTTACTTCTATCAATGACCCGGGGCAGGTGAGCCAGCAGGGGGACCTGTTCGGCTTTGCGCTCAGCTACAACACGGGCATGGAGCTGGGGGCGCAGGGGCAGCACAACGGCAACATCGCCGAGATGCGCTGGGCCACGGCATCGGACGGGAAGCTGCGGGGATACGCCTACGCCTACGACCGCGCCGGGCGGTTAACAGCCGGGGCCTTCCGTGCCCGGGGGACGACAGGCTGGGATGAAGAGCAGGATCACTACTCGGTCGACGAGCTTTCCTATGACGCCAACGGCAACATCCAGCGCTTGGTGCGCCGCGGACTGACGGCGGGGAACCCTTACGAGCGGGAGGACCCTGCAAGGGCCTGGGGGGAGGTGGACCGGCTGCGCTACCACTACGCGGGCAACCGCTTGGTGGGTGTGGACGATGAGGCCACGGCCACGGGCCCTGCCGGGGACTTCCGCGACAACGGCAGCCTCTACGCTACCGCGGCCCCTGAGTACGTCTACGACGTTAATGGCAATATGACGCGCGACGGGAACAAGGGCATCACGGCCGTACGCTACAATCACCTCAACCTGCCCGACAGCGTGGCGCTCGGCACGAAGGGCTACATCCGCTACATCTATTCTGCCGCGGGGCAGAAGCTGCGCAAGGAGGTGCACGCGGCGGGCAAGGCCGTGGTGGCGACCGACTACTCAGGATTGTTCGTCCACCAGGGCGACACGCTCTTCGCCCACACTTCGGAGGGGCGGGCGCTGTACGAGCCGGCCACCGACCAGGTGTGGCGCTACGAGTACCATTTGAAGGACCATCTGGGCAACCTGCGCGTGAGCTTCGCCGAGGAGACCACGACCACCTCGCAGGCCACCATGGAGATGATGGCCGCCCCGCAGGAGGAGGAGCAGTTCGGGCACATCGCCGAGACGCGGCACCTGGACCGGGGCCGCTCGCGCTCGGGCTCGCACGCGGCGCTCCTGGGTGCTGGGCGCAACAGGCCGCTGGGCCCGAGCAGGCGCCTGAGCGTTAGGGCGGGCGACAAGGTGAAGGCCGAGGCCTTCGGTATGTACGAGGAGGAGGTAAAGGGCAACAAGGGCCTGAGCCTGGCCTCCTGGCTGCTGGGGGCGGCCACGGCCGGCGTGGGTACGGTGAGCGAGCTGGGCACAGGCCCAGGCAAGGCGCTGCCCTACATCGGGGCAGGCATCGCGTTGGCACCCCTTGTGCTACAGAAGGAGAAGGGAGCGCCAGTGGCCTATCTTCGCTATATTGCTTATGCCAAAGACTCTTCTTACGTAGACTCGGGCTACCAGCTGCTCACGCGGCAGGCCAACGGGGGCTGGGAGAGGCTGGAGCTGGAATACACAGCCCAGCAGGACGGCTTCGTGGAGGTGTTCCTGGCCAACGAGAGCTACGAGGCCACTTGGTTCGACGATATGTCCGTGAGCCAGACGAGTCCGATGCTCGTGCAGGAGAACCACTACGACCCCTGGGGACTCAACTTGGTGGGGATAGAGAAGCAGGGAAGTCCTGACCATCTCTTCCAGTACAACGGCAAGGAGAGGCAAACGGAGCTGGGGCTGAACTGGATGGACTACGGGGCCCGGATGTATGACGCCCAGATCGGCAGGTGGCATGTGGTAGATCCGCTGGCAGACCAGATGCGCAGGCACTCGCCTTATAACTTCGCTTTCAACAACCCAATTCGCTTTATCGACCCAGATGGGATGGCGCCAATATCAACTATTGTAAAGAAAAATGAAGATGGTAAATATACTGTGGTTGGTGGAGACGCAAATGATAATGATAGAGGAATTTATCTAGATGACGGTAATGGAGGTAAGGGCGAAAGAATAGGACAATCGAAAACTACACATTCTTTCTTCGATGAAAAAGATAGGCCCGTGGTTGGTGCTGTCCTTGATCCTAACTCTACAGCTGGTCAAGAATTCTTGAATAAACTTGAAGAAGATGATCCTTCATTGTTGAGTTATATGTTCAATGCTACTAATGGAGAAAAATATGATTTCAAAGATGAAGGTATAAAAGACAAAGGAGAGCAGACTGATTTACAATATAGATATCGAGGTAGTGTTGATAGTAATGGCGATTTTGGATCGGCTAGGGACTTTGGTAATATGGGAGCAGGACTAGTTGCAGCAAGAAGCGGTCTTTCTTGGAGGAATGCTAGAGGAGGCTTTGATTTATATCAAGGTTATAAATCTAATGGTATCTCAGTTATGAAGTTAAACTTTGGTGTACCAATTATTTATATCAAACCAGAGAGAGAAGCGACAACAACAATCAAGGCAGAACTGCTTGGATACCTATATGGTTGGCAAAAATACAGAAGATAGTTTACTTGTTTAAAAAATGATGATTAATATGATTCTTAGATTATCAATCTTATTCCTATCCCTTATGGTTGTGAGTTGTAAGAGTAAAACTTATAATGTTTACTCGCCAGATAAAGCTCAGTGTATTACTATAATAACTGAAAAACACGTGAGGTATATCATCAATGGATGTCATACAGCAGTACCTGATCAAAATTATGTTAAAATTGACCTTAAGGGCATTGATATGGAGGTTGGAGATGAAATCGTTGGGCGATGGAAAGAAGAAGGCTTTGATTGGTATGTAATGAACGATAATGCAGTTTTAATAGAAAATACGTTAGATACAACTAAATACAAGTTCCGGACCAAGTTTCCAGTAACTAGTGATGGTATTCCAACCCTGAAAGGATATACAGATAACAACAGTTTTGACCTTGGATTTAGAAGTGGTAAAATCGTTCATAGTAGGGGAGCTATAGTAGAATAACTATTTTGTATGTTTTTTTACTTTCCCATTATTCATCAAAAGGGTGAATTAATCTGCCACTTGACAGGCCTATGCTTGGAGAAGCGGGGTTCGTCCGTGTCCTCACTCGCGCTCCCTTCGGCACGCCATGGTCTACTCGCTGCGCTGCGTTCCACCATGGCTTTGCCTCTCGGTCGGCTCGCTGCGGTACTCCTCACGGCTGTTCCCTTTTTGTTGTTAGAGTTGTTTAGATCCCTGCGGGGCTAAGGCCAAAAACAAAACCCACAGCCCACGTTTTGCTCGCCTGCGGGTCAGCCGCCGCACAGCCAGCCGCCCTCGTTCCTCGGGCTCTTACTGGCTGGCTGAGGCTTCCGCTCGCAGCGGCTTCGCGCCTGGAATCTTACCCCCAACCCCCGGCATCAACCGGGGGCTTTTTGCTTATAGCCGATGCTATACCTTATGGGTAAAGTTATACCTATACCTTATAGTTGGTGCTATACCTGAGGGTGACCGACTGACCAGCCGCACAAAGGCCAAGGGGCTTTTCCGGCCCCTTCGACCCTAGGAGCCTTGCCACGTCCAGCCGTGCCGCTGGCCCGACTGAACGCGGCAAGGTTATACCTATACCTTCCCGTTCAGCTAAGGTATAAACACAAAGAAGCCCGACCTTTTGGGCCGGGCTCTATACCTTATACTTTGGTGCTATTACTCTTTGATCATCTTTTTCAGAAGCTCCACTTTTTCACGCTCGCTTTCCAACAGGCGCTCATACAGCTTTTTGTTTTCATCCATCACCTCCATAAATTTCTCTATGGGATTAAATGTGAATACAGGGTTGTAATTCACTAGACCGCTTGTGTTATGCAGCGTGCTTGAGATAATGTTGATAACAGCTTCATCGCTGAAGTTTTTGATAGCTTCAGCAGGAACGCCCAGTATCTTCGCCACTTTCTGAAGTATATCCTCCTCTACAGATTCGCTAGATTCTATTCTAGACACGGTTTGCTGGCTTACGCCCAATTCATGGGCTAAAGCTTCCTGTTTAATGCCGCGCAGTTCGCGAATGCGGCTGATCTTGCGGCCGATGTGATTGCTGGGTCTGGTAGTTGCTTCCATAGTACCAAATATAGCGTTTTCAGCGGAGTAAGAAAAACAGCGGGCAAGTAAAATACCACTACTTTGGGTACGGTACGCGCGGGTAAAACACCATCTTAGGACAAAGCAGCCAAGTATACCTGTAGCAGGCAGGTATAATTAGGTATAGCATTGTGAAAAATCACCTGTATACCTGAGCAAAAACCAGAAACGGCAGGTATAGCTACGACCCGAAAAGGAAAGTACGGAACGCCAGGGAACACCAGTTGGAACGCCAGAACGGGGGTGAAAGTGCGAATGAAGCCAGTTAGGCAGGTTTTTGCCGCTGGTGTTCCGTGTTCCCAATAATCATGATACCCCCCTTCTATACCTTGTCATAGAGCTAAATGTAAACTGGTGTTCGGAATACCAGTCAAGGTATAGGGCATAGGTATACCTTGTTCAGTAGGTATAGGAATGGATACAGAATTCACTATATTTATAGTATGGCTATAAGGGCCTGATGTTCTTTTACAAAAGTGTGCCATAAGGGAAATTGCACCATAGGGAAAAACTGGCGCAGGTGCACAGTTCTTCCAGTACAACGGAAAGGAGCGTCAGACCGAGCTGGGGCTCAACTGGATGGACTACGGGGCCAGGATGTACGATGCCCAGATCGGCAGGTGGCACGTGGTGGACCCGCTGGCGGAGCAGGGAAGAAGGTGGAGCCCATATAACTATACCTTCAATAACCCAATACGCTTTATCGACCCGGATGGAATGTGGCCAGGTCCAGGGGGCGAACTATTAGGGAGGCTTGTAAGCGCAACCAAAAGCTATGTATATAATAAGGCGACAGAAGTTGCGACTTCAATAGCCACAGCAACGGTTGAAAATACGAGAGAGTTCATCAGTGGCTTGGAAGTTTCTCCATATGTAGAAGCAGAAGGAAAGGTTACTTACGGTGCTAGAGTAGCAGGAGAAGTAAAGGGTTACGGAGCTGATATAAATGTAAAAAGTAGAGATCACTCGTCATTGACTCTCGAATTCGATAAAAATGGTGCAAGTGTAGAAAGCTTTCATAAAGAGGAAACCCCTACTTCAAGAACTACCTCTGGTGGCAAATTGGGTGTCCCGATTTCTGGCTTAGGAGTTGAGGGATCATACAAAAACGAACAAATTACAGATAATAAATCTGGACAAGTGAAAAGTAACGCCAACGAGTTTGGAGCTGCAGTAGCTCCAATACCAGGGGTTGCTGTTGAAGCAAAGATTTCAAGAGAGACTACTTCTTCAACACAAAAAAATACTCTAAAGGTAGGTGTTGGTCATGGTGCAACTGCTGCGTTTGGAGCAGGGTTAGAATATAATATAGGGTTTGGTGTAAAAATTACAAGAACAAAAAATATCGATGATTAGAATGTACATCCTAAGTAAAAATAATAGAGGTAAACAAATGTTTTTTTTAGCAATATCTATCCTCTTCATAGTAGTGCTTTTACTCTTATATATTTTAACAATGAATGTATATTACTTATACATGTGTCTTATATCTGGTTTGATTGCTATTGTAATCAATTGGATACTGTCAAGAGTGAATGATGTTCATGTCAGAAATAATAGATTATATATTGGTAACTTATATCATAGTACGAAAATAGTTGAGGCTTCCGATTTTGAGGCAGTAATAAATATAAAGCTTTTTATACCAGTAATCTACCCATTCTTTTCACCACCATACTATCAGATTAGGCTTAAAAATGGAGAAACATATATATTTTATGACTTGTCATACAAAGCTTTATCTTCTGTTTTTGCTAAAAACAATAAGCACAGCGAATTTTTGACAAGCTCAATACTTAAGCATTTAACAGCGTATGAGTGACTAGCAGAGACTTATAAAATTAAATTACGAGTTATTTACATTGATTTTAGATCACAAAGACATTTGCAGGGGAGCGGTGTTCGTCCGTGTCCTCTCTCACGCTTCCTTCGGCACGCCATGGTCTACTCGCTACGCTGCGTTCCACCATGGCTTTGCCTTTCGGTTGGCTCGTTGCGGTACTCCTCACGGCTGTTCCTTTTTTGTTGTTAGAGTTGATTAGATCCCTGCGGGGCTAAGGCCAAAAACAAAACCCACAGCCCACGTTATGCTCGCCTGCGGGTCAGCCGCCGCGCAGCCAGCCGCCCACCCTCACGGGTGTTCTCCTCCTGGATGGCTTTGGCTTCCGCTCGCAGCGGCTTCGCGCTTAGAATCTTACCCCCAACCCCCGGCATCAGCCGGGGGCTTTTTGCTTTATGGCTATACCTATACCTATACCTTATAGCTTGTGCTATACCTGAGGGCCAGCAGATAGCCATCCGCACAAAAGGCCCAGGAGCTTTTCCCGTCCCTTCGACTCTAGAAGCCTTGCCGTGTGAAAGACAACAGCATCTGCAGCCCTCTCTCGCTGTTGCAACTTGTAGTGTAGCATGATTTATTGATAAAATTAGACGTAATATCCTATCTTGTGGGTGCTTTATCTTTACAGTCTTAAGAGATCAGCACTTACTTACAGGCATTTTATTAAAGAAAACAAAGCCATTCTATGCACAACCTCCTTTCGCCCTTTTCCAGAGCCTGTCTTTTCTTACTGCCCTTCCTGTTGCTCACTTTCGCTTCGTTTGCCCAGCAAACCAAGCAGAGCCTACCGACTGGTGTGCCGGATGCTGGGGAGCTGCTGCGCGAGATGATTGCCTGGCAGGACAGCCTGCAGGCAATCGACTACGCACTGCAGGACTCCTCTCGCCTGCATGCTTCGCTTGACAGCCTGCGGCAGCTGGGTGAGGAGGGGGAGGCGCTGGCACGAAGAGTTGACAGCCTTTCGCAGGCCGTGACAGGGCAACCGGTACTGCCTGAAGAGCTGAAGGAGGTGCGTGCGAGACTGGAGCGCCAGCTGCAGGAGGGAAAAGAGGCACTGGCCGCCCAGCTTATGCCGGAGGAGCTCAAACAGGCCCTGCGCCAGCTTGAAGAGGCCGGGCAGAAGAGCGCCGCCGCCCGGTTGCCACAGCTTACCGCAATGGGGCAACTGCCCACCTCAGCAGACGAGCTGAAAGCAAAAGCCAGTCAGGCGGCGCTGAAGGCGGCGGGGGAGCCCTTTACCGAGTCCTTCGATAAGCTGGGGCAGGCTAAAGCAGACTTTGATAGGTACAAGGGACGGGTAAGCAAGGTGGAGAGCATGAAGGACATGCCAAAAGGAGTTCTAGGAACCAACCCGCTTAAAGGAAAGCCTTGGACGGAGCGGCTGGTGCTGGGCAGCCTCTGGCAGGCGGGCAAGCAGGAGCGCTTCTTCCTAGACCTGGGACCGACGGTGGCCTGGCGCTTCTCGGAGAGGCTCTCGGCGGGTGCGGGCGGACAGTACCGCCTGCACCTGAGCGTGCAGGAGAAGCCCTATGTGGGCGGCGCGGATCGGGTGGGGGGCTACAGCCTCTTTTCGGACTTCCAGATCAAAGGCGGCTTTTTTGCCCGGCTGCAGTACGAAAGCTTAAATGCGCCGGTGACGCACACGGATCCCTTCACGCAGGAGGAGACGCTTGGCAGGGAATGGGTGCCTGGGCTGTCGGCGGGGCTGGGCAAGGACTACACACTCTACAGAAAGCTCAGGGGCTACGCCCTCCTGCAGTACAACCTTCTGCACGAGCAGGGCCGCACGCCTTATCTGCACCCGCTGCAGGCACGGGTCGGCTTTTTCCTTTATGGTAGTGATATCTTCAGGTGATGTCACCCAATAGCAAGCACTTATAACTACATGGGCATTTTATCATGTGTAAGGCAACATGCTTGCTTAGTGTTGGTAAATCAAATCACATTTTATGTTAATGAAGTTTGTGAGGAATAATTTCTAATTTTTTTAAGCTAAATAGGAAGAGATATAAAGGGTGGAATAATTAGCTCTCAAACAGGAGATTTGTGTGCAAATTGTGTGCAAATAAAAAAAGCCACTTAACGATTTTATTCGTAAGTGGCTGATTTTCAAGTGGTCGCGAAGGGAGTCGAACCCCTAACCTTCTGATTCGTAGTCAGATGCTCTATCCAGTTGAGCTACGTGACCATTCCGTTATTGTGATGCAAAGTAAAGGCCTTTTTTCTTGCAATGCAAGCCCTAAAGCGAATTTTTCTCAACTTTTTGCCGTCGCTTTACGCAGCGCCCGCTTCAAGGCGTGATCGAAAATGAAGTAGAGTCCACCTATCGAAATGATAATCAGGGATATCATGAGCAGTTGGCTGCCTTTGTTGCTGCCGGGGTCCTGCAATAATTTTATAACATCGCTGGCTTGTGTACCTACCCAAAAGAAAAAAAGTGTGCGTGGCAGCATGCCGATCATACTAGCCAGGAAGAATTTTAGCTTGTCAACCTGCAGCAATGAGAGTACAAAGTTCATGAGCGCAAAGGGTAGCACCGGCGATATACGGGTCAGGAAGATCAGGCTCCAGCTTTGGTCGCGCAATTCCTGCATCAGGTACATCGTCTTCTCAAAGCGATTCAGAAAGGACATCATTTTGCCATGATCGATGAGACGGGCCAAGGTATAGCCGATGAGCGAAGCAATACCATACGACACGACCACGCCAGCAAAGCCAGGCCAACCCAGATAGAAGCCGCTCACCAGCGCCACAAAAGTAGTCGGAGTGAGGGCCAGCGACATGGTAATGGAGATCACGACAAAGTAAAGCAGCATCTGCGGCCAACTCAGGTCCTGCAACAGCGTCTCGTTCTGGTACAGGTATACTGCAGCCGATGAGCTTACAACCAAGGGTACAATTACCAGCAATAGCATGGAAATAAACGAAGGCGCGTTTTCCCGTATAAAAGTCCGCAACATGGACAGTTTCATCATAACAGGGGTTTTAGTCAAAGATAGAGCCTTATAGGCAAGAATTTGCTGAAGGTATACGCAGATTGTGGAATAGCCAATTAATTTTTATTGTACCGGAGCAGAAGCACGTAGCTGTTCGGGGCATTCAACTCTTGATGGGTAATCTTATTATCTTGCATCCAGTCATTTATTATTAAAATTGAATCTATGAAATTCGGAACAAAAGCTATACATGCCGGTGTGGAGCCGGACCCCACGACAGGCGCTATCATGACGCCCATCTACCAGACCTCTACCTATGTGCAGAAGTCACCGGGCGACCACAAGGGCTATGAATACGCACGCACGCACAACCCAACGCGCACTGCCCTGCAAAATGCTCTGGCAGAGTTGGAGAACGGTAAGCACGGCCTTTGCTTCGCTTCAGGTATGGCAGCGATCGATGCTATTATCAAAATGCTGAAGCCGGGTGACGAGGTGATCTCTACCAATGACCTGTACGGCGGCAGCTACCGGATCTTCACGAAGATTTTCGCAAACTACGGCATCAGGTTCCACTTCACTGACATGAGTGATCTGGGTAAGGTAGAGGCGCTGGTGAACGAGAATACCCGCATGATCTGGATAGAGACGCCCACCAATCCGCTGCTTAACATCATCGATATCACAGGCTGCGCTGCCATTGCCAAAAAGCACAACCTGCTGCTGGTAGCTGATAACACATTCGCTACGCCGTTTCTTCAGACGCCCCTTGACTTGGGGGCTGACATAGTCATGCACTCGCTTACCAAGTATATGGCGGGTCACTCTGACGTCGTAATGGGTG
Organism: Pontibacter sp. LHS2; assembly: GCF_058932845.1. Lineage (NCBI taxonomy): Bacteria > Pseudomonadati > Bacteroidota > Cytophagia > Cytophagales > Hymenobacteraceae > Pontibacter > Pontibacter sp. LHS2. The sequence continues at coordinate 410,307 of NZ_JBZYWG010000003.1, read as the reverse complement.
CCGTGATCGTGAAAGATGATGAGCTGCGCGAAAAGCTAGCCTTTATTCAGAATGCCTGCGGAGGCATACCTGGCCCGCAGGACTGTTTCCTGGTATTGCGTGGTCTCAAAACACTGCATGTGCGCATGGAGCGTCATTGCGAAAACGGCCGTGCCGTAGCACAGTACCTGAAAAATCATCCGAAGGTAGAAAAAGTCTTGTGGCCAGGCCTGCCGGATCATCCGGGTCATCATGTCGCCAAAGAGCAAATGAGATCCTACGGCGGTATGGTTTCATTTGCGCTGAAAGGTGACCGAATGGAAGATGCGATCGCAACCATGGAGCGATTTAAGTACTTCTCGCTAGCCGAATCACTGGGTGGTGTAGAGTCACTTTGCGGTCACCCGGCCTCTATGACGCACGCCAGTATACCTGCCGCCGAACGGTTGAAAGTTGGTCTGAGCGATTCATTGATTCGCCTGAGTGTAGGTATAGAAGACATCGAAGACCTGCTGGCTGATCTGGAGCAGGCCATCGGGTAACGATCTAACAATTGATAGGTATAGCCGGTCCGCTCATAAGTGGGGCGGCTATACCTATAAAGCATAGGTATAGATGGAAGAGCATAACATCTTGTTCCGTGAGAAACAGCGGTTTAAGCAGTTCTGGCTATGGTCACTCATCTTAGGTATAGCCGCCGTGTTTTGGGCTGGTTTTATTTACCAGGTAGTGCTGGGCGGCGCTTTCGGTAACAGACCGGTTACGGATATTCAATTAAGTTTGATGCTGGCACTCATCGGCTTCGGCCTTCCTTTCTTTTTCTATTGGATGAGCTTGACTACGGAGGTAAAGCCAGGAATGCTGCAGGTGCGCTTTCGGCCTTTTCACCTCAAACCAGTGCTTATACCTTTGCATACCGTGCGTGATTTCGAGAAGGTAATATATAATCCAATCAGTGAGTACGGTGGTTGGGGAATACGCTGGGGAGTTAAAGGAAAGGCCTACAGCACATCAGGCAGGGAAGGAGTGCTACTGCGTTTCTATAATAAGCAGCCGCTTCTGATCGGCTCTCAGCGGGCCAAAGAGTTGTTCCATGCCATAGAGCAAGCCAAAGCACTGGGCAAAGGTATAGCGGACTAAATCAGCAGGTAAAGAAAAGGCCGCTGTTCGATAGGAGCAGCGGCCTTTTCTATTTATGAGTTATAGTGATTACTTCATCGACTGGATGCCCAGTATCTTGTATATCTCAGTGAAGTCAGGTGTCAGAATGATCTCTGTACGACGATTCTTTGCTTTGGCAGTAGCGGAACGGCCTGTGTCAACTGGCTGGAAGTAAGCACGTCCGGCTGGTGTGATGCGGTCTGGTGACAAGCCACGCTGAGCCATTAAACGGGTGATCTCGGTGGCACGCAGTACGCTCAAGTCCCAGTTGTCAGCGATGTCCTTTGTACCTGGTCGTACCTCCACGTCATCGGTGTGGCCTTCTACCATCACACCTACACTCTGGTTTTTCTTCAGCACATCTACCAATTGATCGAGGGCCTGCTTACCGGTGTTGTTCACTTTAGTGCTGCCTGTCGCAAAAAGCAGTTTGTCAGACATAGACACGTATACCTTGCCGTCGCGGATGTTTACGCTCAGGTCACCCTGGTTGAAACCAGAAAGTGCACCGTTCACTTCATTGCGCAAATCATCCAGCACTTTCTTCTGGTCGTTCATGGCACGCTCCAGTTCAGCCAGTTTCTGCTCACGCTCTCGCAGGGTGCTGCTCAACTCTTTTTCCTTGTCGCGGCTAGCGGCTTGTTCGCGCTCGAGTGCCTCTTTGCTGGCTTTCAGCTCATCATACTTTTTAGAGGAAACGCAGGAAGACATCAGGGCGCCGCATAGCAGCAGTGATAAAGTTGCTTTTGTGAAATTAGATTTCATGTGTGTGTGATTGTTAATTGATTGTGTTGTTTGTGATTGGTTTTTACTGGCAACTATGGAACAAAACGAACAATGATGCTTCTAAGTATAATTCGATTTCATTTCCGTGCTCGACAGCTTCAATTCCAGAGCAAATATTATGCTAAAACTATATATTGTATGCCGTTTGAGTAAAAAAAATATTTTAGAGGGTAGAATACTATGGATCATATAAGGGACTGTGGTCGGTCTCAAAAATGGGATGAGTCGGTGAGTTGGTTGATGTATTGAAAGAGAATGATACAAAAAGAGAGGCAGTTAGAATTCTAACTGCCTCTCTTTTTTATAGATTGAATTTCTTATTCTTCGTCTCTTCTTACCCATTCCAGTGCTTTGTCGCGGTCAGTGGGTTCGAAGTATTTTACTTTGGCCGTAGTGAAGGGATTAGCCATCACGGTGAGCCAATCCAACCACTTTCGATTTCCGATCAGCGCCACTTTTTTGAAATCGGCTGCATGCCGGAAGTCAAACTTCAGGTCCTCCCACAACGCCTGCAACGAAATATCCTCAGCATCCTGAAGCTCTGCATACACCCGTATCTTGCCGTATTGCTTGATCTTCTCCTCCAATATGGGGAGCATCACCTCGTAGTCATAGCGGTCTATGCTTCCTGCCAGGCGGATCGCAACTAACTCATCTCGCGACTCTTCAAGTAACTGTAGCATTGGAATCAGGTTTGTCGTCATAAATACGTAACGACAGTGCCGGCGTTCCAGTATAGCATTCACTTTTTGCTATACTTATACCTGTTATTGTACTGTATCTGACCTACTGAACAGCCAGTGTACGGAGCTGTCGGAGCAATACATCGCGGGTTGTGCTTGTGCTGCCGTCAGCAAAACGGATGCTATATGGTGTGCCCGATGATGATTGCGAAGCCAGTTCCGTTATAAATCCTTCGGCCGTTTTCACTCTCGCGGCGTGTTTCTTCCACTTTGAGGAAAGATGCCCAGCGGCCTTTTCAGGTGAAAATTCACTGTTGTCGCGTATAAAAGTGGCCCCCTCGAGGGTTCGGATGTAGTCGATTAACTTCTGGACTTTCTGGTCCTCTGACATGGCGTCTGAGGCCTTGCTATATTCGTATGCATCTTGCGCTGCAGCTGGTTGCAACGCACTTTGAGATAATGTGATGGCAACTGCCATGAATAGTATTCTGAGCATGGTTTTTGTACTCCTTTATTTTAAAAAAAAATCGGAAATGATGCGGATATTTGCTCTCCGATAATGCACTTAATTTCAAGACTTAACGTTAGGTTCAGAAGCAAAAGTTATACCGCATCTGCCGCTGTAACGGCTATACGTATTTTATGAAGAAAATTTTCTCACTCTTTGCGCTGGCTCTTTTAATTGGTCAGCAAGCGTTCGCCCAACAAAATATCGAAACCAGGCTGGGCTATAGTTACAACGATAAATTTGAATTTTCGGACGAGTGGCAATACCTCTCAACCGATATTTACCTGTACAATGGCGGTCAATTTAACCGTGTGCTCAACGAGCTGGAGTCAGGTGTGAAGAAAAAGAGCAAGAAGAACTATGCTTATGAGTTGGAGTACCTTTTCATTACAGCACAGCTCAAAAACCTGAAGCTCTTCGGGAATGACCAGATCATATACCCGCTCTTCAATTTTCATATTAACACCGATAAGAAAGATTACCATACCCAGGTAAGCGACCACCTGGAGGTAGTGCGCATCATTGATAAAATGCCACTCACCTCGACTCAAAACAGCATTGACGCTGCTATTAACGCCAAAGCGGTAACGAATCAGGATGGTGATCAGGTGTTTAACCTGGTAGCCAGCCAACTGGTGAGCCTCTCGAACCTGACCAACCCATCCATGGCGGTGATGTCCCTGGTAGGCGAGTTCGGTAACCTGCTGAACGCTCGCGCCAAGAAGAAAGAGTATAAATTCAGCTCTACGATACGCCTGTATGAAGGGCAGGACTTTGATACACGCCTGCACTCGGTAAAGGTATATGTGTTCGTGCCTGGCAGTGTGAAAACAGTGACCTTGAAGCCGGCCAAACTCGGCGATTACCTCAGCAAAAACTCCACGAAGCTTGATCGCAAGCAGCTCGAAGACGCCATTGGGTATAAGGAGTATCCCTACATTGTGGTAGCCAACTACAAGTCGCTCTACAAAGTGGATGTGCTAACAGGAGATGAAGTGACCATGGATCTGATCGAGAAGCGCAAGCAGAAGATTCAGACGGCCTACGATACCAAGCTGATGAATGACGAGACCTATCGTCAGGAGAAGCTGTATGTAGAGTTTCTACGCATTTTCGCGGAGATGAAGCAGAACCTGAATGCCTATCGTCTTAACTACCGCAATAACTCTCCGGAGATCAATGCCAAAAACCTGTTCGGCATCATGCAGGAGTATAAGCGCATGAAAACTGCTTTTGAGGCACGTGAAAAGGAGTTTGACAAGAATTCTACCTATAAAAACATCTTTCGTTCGGAATACGAGTCTATTCTGGCCAACGCTGACTTATACCTGGATGCCGACCACAATCTGAAAAATGCGAAAGTGTTGGTGAACACGCTACAGGAACTGGAGAACAGCCCGAAGGCATGGGATACACCAGCCAAGCGGGAAGCCGCATTGGCCAGACTATCGTCTGTGGAGCTGCCGCGTGCCGATTACCTGTCAGCTTCAGTGGAAGGGGAGGCCATCGTGCGTCTGACCAAGAGGCTGGAGGACATGCAGTACCGCGAGGTATTTGAGAAGGAAGTGAAGAAGCTGGCTGAAGCGCAAGCATCTGACGAGACGCTCACGATACGGAACACGCTGCAGGACAAAGCTAACACGAGCAATTGCCTGAGCTGCCGTGATAAAGTGCGCGAAGCAGTGAACGACTATAACAAACGCTACGAAAACTCCAGGCTGAAAGAAGAGACCAAAGAGATGGGTAAGTTGCAGAGCGCCGCCGAGCAGCAGGTACTGCGTCACCTGCGCTGGCAGTTGTGCTTCGACAATAACCTGGAAGCTGTAGCCGTAGCGAGCTCTGACAAAGGCTTGGATCAGTATTACAATAAGCTGAGCGAAAAGAGCGGTTCATTTGCCGCTACGATCAAAGAATTGGACACCCTCGCCAAGAACGAACCTGCAAATCCTCGTCTGCAGCAGGTACAGGCTTATAACAAGCAACTAACCACCCTGATGAAGGAGGTGGAGCAGCACTATGCTATGCTCTGTGAGTTAGACAAAAAGCTCTGCGAGTGTCAGTAACCAACTGATAACATTCCCGCGATATTACGCGTTGGGAGTGTATGGTTGATTTTCTGGATACGCTTCTGGGTACAGATCCTGACTCACTCACATGGTGGCAGATGTCCATTCGGGCAGTTGTGGTTTTCATAGCCGCTCTGCTGATCATGCGAATTGGCAATAAACGCATTTTTGGTAAGCATACAGCGTTCGATATAGTGCTGGGTATCATCTATGGCTCTGTTCTGAGTCGTGCCATTACAGGGAACTCTCCCTTTTGGCCTACATTGGTCGCTGCCCTTACGCTTGTTCTGCTACACCGGTTTTTCGCGTTTCTAGCTTTTAACACTTCTGGTTTCTTTGGCCCCTTGATAAAAGGGAGTCCAGTGTGTTTGATCAAAGATGGGCAAGTAAAGGAAGACGAACTTAAGAAGCATAACCTGACCGAAAACGACTTGGAGGAAGCCTTGCGGGTAGGAGGTGTAACAGATGCAAAGGATGTGGCATACGGCTGCTTGGAGCGAAGTGGAGATATCAGCATAGTTAAAAAAGACTCATAAACACGAAAGCCTTTCCAGTCGTGGAAAGGCTTTCGTGTTTACATAATGTAAGTTGATGCTTAGGCCATCTGTGCGTCTAGCTTCTGAGCCAGTGCGCCCTTTGGAACAGCACCTACTTGCTTGTCAACTACCTGACCATTCTTGAAGATCAAGAGTGTAGGGATGCTGCGGATACCAAACTTAGCAGAAGTCTGTGGGTTGGCGTCTACGTCTACTTTACCGATCACGGCTTTGCCTTCGTACTCACCAGCCAGCTCTTCTACAATCGGGCCTACCATGCGGCACGGACCGCACCACTCTGCCCAAAAGTCTACCAATACTGGTTTATCTGAATTGATGATCTCATCAAAATTAGCGTCAGTAATTTCTAATGCTTTGTTAGCCATAACTTTAACGTTTTGTTGGTTAAATTCTGTGTTTTAAATATAGTAACATTTACTAGCTTCTCAAATTTGAGCCCAAACTTGGCTGGTCTGACAAGCTGTCCTGTTTCCGGGTTATCCCCGCTGCAAATTTAGAACTTATACATACGTCTTTTGCAAGTCGAGGGTATATTTATTTGTATAAACAAATGTTTCAGGATTTAGTTTCAGCAGGGTTGGGGCAGCTGATAGCAGTAGGGTTATTACAATCTAAACAGTAAGTCACTAAGCGAAAGATTACTTAGGACTATATCGTTGATTTTTTGAAAAAGGAATTAAGTGCCGTAAAATTTTTTAGCTAGTCGGCAGGCTGCTGCATCATGCGAAAAATGGATGTTACAACCTTCAGAATGGTATATCCAAGTATTAAGCAGCAATCTATAGCATGAAAATAGGATTAAAAATGTGGGTATAGGCAATCTGAAGGTATTCTGGATTTCGTAAGTGTGCTGAATTTCATGTACTTAAATATTTATCGCTATGAAGAAGATTTTTTCACTAAGCCTTTTGGCTGCGGCATTCCTAACCTTGACATCCTGTGACGACGACGATGATGTAACTATTGATGATCCCACCATGGCCCAGGCTTTTGTATCGAGTAATACAAGTGGTCTGGTCACGATGATGGATATCTCAGATATGGCAGGTATAACTGTGACTGAATTGCCTGTTAACTCTGCTGATGCTGATGGCATTTATTATTCAGGAGACCGGGATGAGCTTATGCAGGCTTCCAGAACGAATAATAGAATTGAAGCCTATAATAATGTTATGGGGGAGGGACAATCCATGAACCTATGGGCGAGCAGCTCGTCTGACTTTATGAATGCCCGCGGCCTTACCGTGAGCGGCAATCGAGTTGTAGTAGCGCAGGATGCCATGGATAATGACCCTATGAGCAAGAACCGCCTGCTGGTATACGAGCGCACAAGTTCAGGCTTTAATTTGATGAATACCTATGATGTGGATTTTAACCTTTGGGGTATCCGTGCCGATGGTGAAAACCTGTGGGCTATTGTAGATAACTCCAGCGATCTGGTTGTATTCAACAATTTCTTCTCCAATGCCGATGGTATGATCATGCCAACTAAACGCGTAACTGTAGAAGGTATAGTTAGAACACACGGCTTATGGTATTCCATGCGCGATAATGTGATGGTGCTGACCGATGTGGCTGATGCAGCCTCTGATACAGATGGAGCTATACACGTGATCAATAACTTCAGTTCGGTTTTCAACAGCACCAGCGATGGCGGCACTATTCCATTATCTAACCAGGTGCGCATTGCCGGGTCAAGCACGCTTTTGGGTAATCCTGTGGATGTAGCTTATGACGAAACCTCTAAAAGGATCTTTGTCGCGGAACGTGCGAACGGAGGTGGACAGGTATTGGTATACAACATGCCAACATCTAATGGAAACCCTGCCCCGGTTTATAGAGCCAATGTGGCAGGAGCTTCCTCTATATACATTCATGCTGAGTAAGCTATTGATTTATTTTAAAACAGAACGGGCTACCTGATTGGGTAGCCCGTTCTGTTTTAAGGTATATTTACTTTACAACAATTTACACTCACCCAATCCCAAGTCTTTCACCTGACCCAGAAACACCTTCGGGTCAATACGATACTTACGGGAGTAAGTCGGCAGCACCAGCTTTTCGTCCGGTACGTGCAGCGTGATCTCCAGTCGCTTCTGGCCCGGGCTGGTCGCGATGGCTTCTTCCAAAGCCTCGGCCAGATTCGGAGTCAGGAGTTGCAGGTTCACATTCACTTGCACGCCCTGCGCCATCTTATCCATCACGTCGCCCAAGAGTTGAATGTTGGTCGGCTTGAGCTCCCACTGATCCTCGGTGCGGTAGCGCAATTGTACCTTGCCCCGGATGAACAGGTATAGTCCCGTCTTCAGATATGGGGAGAACTTCACGTAGTCTTCCCCGAACAGCGCCATTTGCAGCGTGGTGTCGTAGTCTTCGATCGAGAACAAGGCAAAAGGATTACCGTTCTTGGCTGTCCTGATCACCACTTCCGACACCATACCGGCCACGTTGATATCTTTGTTTTTGTAGTTGGCAATGTCAGCCAGCGAAGAGGTGCAGTAGGAGTCAATTTCCATTTTGAACTGGTCGAGTGGGTGGCCCGAAATGTAGAAACCTACCACTTCTTTCTCGCGGCGCAGCATTTCGGCCTGCGTCCATACCTGTACCTCTGGGATCTTCGGTAGCGGCGAAGCCACGGCGGCACTGCCCCCAAATAGTGACTGTTGCGCTGCCTGTTGCTCTGCCTGGTAGTTGTTGCCGTAGCGAACCGCCTTCTCCAGCAAGCTGATGTTCTCGCCTTCCGGCACTTCCATCAGCTGGGCGCGGTGGTAGAGTCCCCACGAGTCGAACGCTCCCGCCAAGGCCATACTTTCAAAGGTCTTCTTGTTCACGGCACGCAGGTTAATGCGCTTTGCAAAGTCAAAAATATCCTGATACGGACCGTTCTTCTCTCTTTCAGAAATGATGGCGTCAACCGCAGCTTCACCGGTGCCTTTGATGGCAGCCAGACCGAAACGGATCTGCCCCTGTTCGTTCACGTTGAACTTGAGCAAAGATTCGTTCACGTCCGGACCCAACACGGCTACACCTTGCTTGCGGGCCTCCTCGATAAAGAACGTCACCTTCTTGATGTCGTTCATGTTGTTGGTGAGCACCGCCGCCATGTACTCGGCAGGGTAGTGGGCCTTGAGGTAACCAGTCTGGTAAGCTACCACTGAGTAAGCGGCAGAGTGAGAGCGGTTGAAGCCGTACTGGGCGAACTTCTCCATCACGTCGAACACCTCTGAAGCTTTCTTCGCCGGAATCTTGTGCATTTCCATAGCACCGGCAATAAACTTCTCACGCTCCTCAGCCATCTTCTTCATGTCCTTCTTACCCATCGCGCGGCGCAGCAAGTCGGCTCCACCGAGTGAGTAACCGGCCAGAATCTGGGCCGTCTGCATGATCTGCTCCTGGTATACCATGATCCCGTAAGAGTAATTCAGGATCGGCTCGAGCAGCTCGTGCGGGTATTCCACTTCCTCTTTGCCGTGCTTGCGGTTAATGAAGTTCGGGATGAACTGCATTGGGCCCGGACGGTAAAGGGCGTTCATGGCAATCAAATCTTCAATGTTGGTCGGCTGCAAGTCCTTGAGGTACATACGCATACCTTCCGACTCGAACTGGAACGTACCGATTGTGTCGCCGCGCTGGTACAGTTCGTAGGTCTTCTCGTCGTCTATCGGAATGTTGTCGATGTCGATTTCTACACCATGGTTCTTCTTGATCAGCTCCATGGCGTCTTTGATGATGGTCAGGGTTTTCAGACCCAGGAAGTCCATCTTCAGCATACCCGCACTCTCGATCACCTTACCATCGAACTGCGTCACGAGCAGGTCGGAGTCTTTGGAGGTCGAAACCGGTATGTAATTGGTAATGTCGTCCGGGGCGATGATCACACCCGCGGCGTGTATACCAGTGTTGCGCACCGAGCCTTCCAGCTTTTCAGCCAGCCTTAGCACGGCAGCACGTGCATCGTCGCCTTCGCGGATGGCGGCTAGCTCTAGGTTCTCCATAAAAGCCTTGGCCAATGTCGTGCCCGGAGTGTCGGGCACCATCTTGGCCAGTTCGTTTGCCTCGGCTAGCGGCAGGGAGGTCGAGCGGGCCACGTCTTTGATGGACGACTTAGCGGCCATCGTACCGAAGGTGATGATCTGGGCTACCTGCGTTTTGCCGTACTTGTCCACCACGTAGTCGATCACGCGCTGGCGGTTCACGTCATCAAAGTCAATATCAATATCGGGCATGGACACACGCTCCGGATTCAGGAATCGTTCGAAGAGGAGGTTATACTTGATCGGGTCGATGTTGGTGATACCAATACAGTAGGCCACCGCCGAACCGGCAGCCGATCCACGACCTGGCCCCACGAATACGCCCATGTCACGGCCACGGTTGATGAAGTCCTGCACGATGAGGAAGTAACCGGCAAAACCCATTGTCTTGATCACGTGCAGCTCGAAGTCGAGGCGCTCGGTCACTTCCGTCGTGATCTCAGAATAGCGTTTGGCAGCCCCCTCGTAAGTCAGGTGGCGCAGGAAATCGTCGGCGTCGGCGTGCTGCGGCGGTATAGGGAAGTTCGGCAACAGGATGTCACGCTTCAGAACGGGCGGCGTAATCTTGTCAACGATCTCGTTGGTATTGTCTACAGCCTCCGGTACATCCTGGAAGAGCTGGTTCATTTCAGCCTGCGTCTTAAAGTAGAACTGATCGTTCGGGAAACCAAAACGGGTCTTTGGACCGGCCTCGTCAATGCGCTGCAACATCTGGCGCACGCTCATTTGGTTACTATACTTGTTGCGCACATTCTCCACAGTATCATAAATCACCTTCTGATCGTCGCTCAGAAAACGATAATACTTGGTGGTAAAGTCGCCCACCGGCGTACTCTGATCTTCGCCTGTGTTCACACAAAGCAGGATGTCGTGCGCATTCCAGTCCTCCTGATCCACGTAGTGGGAGTCGTTGGTGCAAATCACTTTGCAATTATACTTCTTTGCCCACTTCAGTAGCACCTGGTTGATGTCCTCCTGACTCTTACCCGTGCCGTCGATGTTCATCAGGCCATGGCGCTGTATTTCGATGTAGTAGTCTTCACCGAACACATCGAGCCACCATTTGAATATCTCTTCTGCCTCTTCTTCGCTTTTCCACAAAATAGCCTGCGGCACCTCGGCACCAATGCAACAGCTGGTTGCGATCAGGCCTTTGCTATACTTGAGCAACAGTTCCTTGTCAATGCGCGGCCACTTGCTGTATACCCCCTCTATGTAGGAAAGCGAGCAAAGCTTTGCCAGATTCTGGTAGCCCTCCTGATCCTTGGCGAGCAAGAGCTGGTGATGGCGCACGTCTTTCTGTTCCTTGGTGAAGGTCTTCAGGTGACGATCGTTTACCAGGTAAAACTCGCAGCCCACGATCGGCTTCACATTATACTTGTTCGCCTCGTTCACAAAGTTGAAGGCGGCAAACATGTTTCCGTGATCCGTCATGGCAACGGCGGGCATGCCATCGGCCTGCGCCTTTTTCATGAGCGCGCTGATGCTGGCCTGACCGTCGAGCAGGGAGTATTGGGTATGGGTGTGTAAGTGCGAAAAAACAGGCAAGACTCTGGGAATTAAGAATTAGTAATTAAGAATAAGGAATGAATCTGTGCAAGGTTTAGCCTGTGCCGTGATCCATTTTCGGGATGTTAAAATTACGGAAAATTGGTCGGCTGCCCAAACCAAAAACAGCTCTGCAGCAAAACAAAAACGCGGCAGAAAAAGTCCCGCCGCGCTCTATTATATTCCCATTGTCTGTACCTCAAAATGTTAGCATAGTGCTTTTCCAAATTAGGCTTTGGAGGAAACTCACTGCTTGAGAGTAAGACTGTTTCATTCTCTCTTTTTGTCATGCTGTAAGGATCTTGGTAGCAAGTAGCATAGGCTTAACTCCATTCAACCAAGTTTCTTAACAGAATGACAGTAGATTTTGAGCTTGTTTTCCGAAAATGAAACGGTCCTACCCTCAAGGTGACAGTCTGCTAACAACTGTTATTTCTGAAAATCGAATTGTTCAAGTACTAAAACATCCGCTGCGCTTCGTTTTCAACCGTTTGCTTCTCGTTCACGACATACAGTTTCTGAGTAGGGTAGGCGAACTCAATACCGCGCTTTTCAAATTCCCTGAACAGCTGCATGTTGATGGCCTGTTGCGTGTCCATGTATTTGTTGAAATCGGAAGAGAGCACGTGGTAGACGATCACAAAATCAAGAGATGAGTCGCCGTAGGAGGAAAAATGCGCCCGATCAAATTCGGCCAGTTCCTGTGATGAGATGATCTCTTTGATGATCTCAGGTATAGCCTCCACTTTATCGGCGGGCGTTTCGTAGGTCACGCCAATGCCAAACTGGATGCGGCGGCGCTCCATGCGCTTGTAATTGTGAATGCGCGAACTGGTCAGGTCGGAGTTGGCGATGATCAACTGCTCTCCGGTCAGGCTTTTGATGCGTGTAGTCTTCACGCCGATATGCTCAATGGTGCCGCTCTTATCGCCGAGCGCAACAAAATCACCCACTTCGAAGGGCCTGTCCAGAAAGATCACGAAGTAGTTGAAAAGGTCACCCAGGATGTTCTGTGCCGCCAGAGCCACAGCGATACCGCCTATACCCAGGCCGGCGATAATGGCCGTGAGGTCATAGCCCATGTTGTCGAACAGGAAGCCAATACCGATGAACCACACCACCATGTTGATGATCAGACTGATGGCCCCGATCTCGTTGGCATTGCTGCGGTCATGGTGCTTTCTGTTGAAGTAAGACCTGACTAAGAGCACGAGTGTGGTGGTAATGAAACGGATCACCATAAAAGTTACGGCCACCGTGATCGCAATCTGGAGAATACCGGCTATTCTCGGAGTCAGGTTCAGTGAGGTTATACCTAAATAGACAACAATGAAATGCACGATCGGGACGCCGAAACGGGCGAAGCTCTGCACGGCATAATCATCGAAGTTGTTGTTGGTGTTCTCGGTCCACTTTCTGATGCGGATCAAAACGGAGCGCCTGAAGATGGTGATAAGCAGCGAGCCCAGCAGGATGATGGCAAAGGCTATCAGGTAAGCTTGGACGGTGTTGTGGAAATAGACTCTCTCTAAAAGGTCATTCATGTACTCGGGTAATTTTTGATGAAGCTTAAAGTTACAAAATATAAATAAAACATGTCGGCTGCGTTAGGGTTCGAACAGCCTGAACAGATGGTTGTGAATAAACAGATAACGAAAGTTTTAGACTTTATTGGGTATATAACCTGCCATTGACAGAATATGTTAAACTTTGGGCACGGGGCTAGCCGTAAGCAGGTAGGAATGCACGAACAGGTAAATGCGTAAAAACAGGTATGGCGGAGGCGATAGATTCAGGTAGACTAGGAGGCATGTTTCGGGCGCTGCGCTCACGCAACTACCGACTGTTCTTTACGGGGCAGGGCATTTCGCTGATCGGTACCTGGATGCAGCAGATTGCCATCAGCTGGCTGGTTTACCGCCTCACCGACTCGGTTTTCCTCCTGGGCGCTGTCACCTTTGCCAACCAGATACCCGCCTTTTTGCTCGGGCCCTTTGCCGGTGTGCTGGCCGACAAGTTCAACCGTCACCATGTGTTGCTGGTCACCCAGTTCCTTTCGATGCTACAGGCCGGTACCTTGGCCACTTTGGTGCTAACCGATACGGTGCAGGTATGGCATGTGCTGGTTTTGATGGCGATGCTCGGCACGATCAACGCCTTTGACATTGCCACACGGCAGGCTTTTGTGATACAGCTAGTCGAAAAACGTGAAGACATCAGCAACGCCATTGCGCTCAATTCCTCTATGTTCAACATGGCCCGCTTGGTTGGCCCGTCGATAGCCGGTTTGCTGATTGCCTGGGTGGGAGAGGGGATTTGTATCCTGATCAATGCGGTGAGTTATATTGCCGTGCTGGCCTCTTTGCTGATGCTGCGGCTGGAGCCTTTTGTGAAAGAAGTGCGGCAGGGCAATGTATGGGAGTCGCTGCGGGATGGCTTTTCTTATGCCTTCGGCTTCCCGCCTATACGTGCCCTGATCCTGATTGTGGGGTTGATCAGCTTGTTTGGGATGCCATTCAGTGTGATGCTGCCGGTTTTTGCCCGTGATATCCTGCAAGGCGGGGCCAATACATTGGGTTATCTGATGGGAGCTTCCGGTTTAGGGGCTCTGTGTGGGGCGCTTTTTCTGGCGCAGCGCAAGTCAGTGCTGGGCTTAGGTAAGGTGATCGTGTTTACCATGACCCTTTTTGGAACGGCACTGATGGCTTTTTCTTTCTCCACGATCCTCTGGCTCTCGCTTATATTAATGTTGTTCTCGGGTTTTGGTATGATCGTTACCATGGCCTCCTGTAATACTCTCTTGCAAACCTTGGTCGATGATGACAAGCGGGGACGTGTGATGAGCCTTTACGCGACAGCCTTTATGGGTATGGCTCCTTTGGGAAGTATGTTGGCCGGTTCAGTAGCAGAGCAGATTGGGGTGGCCTATACCTTGCTGGGTTGCGGCTTTCTGTGCGCCATCAGTGTTATACCTTTCGCATGGAACCTGAAACGCCTTCGCCTGATGGTGCAGCCCATCTACGAACGTCTAGGTATAGCGCCCGAAATTGCGACAGGCCTGCGCACCGCCTCGAAGCTCACCGCACCTCCGGGGAAGCGATAGCTATACCTATACCTTATAACCAAAAGAGCCAGCTATTGCAGCTGGCTCTTTTGGTTGAATGTTCTCTTCTGAATATTACTTTTTTCTGATTGTCAGCTTATCGCCGGGCTTCACGTTAAAGTCTGATTTGCCATTCCACTCCATGATGTCTTTGATGGTGACGCCATACTTGCGTGAGATCTGGTAAAGGCTCTCGCCCGACACCACCGTGTGCTGGGTAGTTTGTCCGCTAAAGGTAGCAGCAGGTTCTTCCTCCAGGTCTTCGTTCGTTACTTCCTGACCCGCAGGTGCTGTCACGCGTAGCTCCTGTCCAATGGAAAGGGCCGTGCTACGCAGATTGTTCCAGGCTTTCAGTTCATTGATAGTCACGTTGTATTTGCGGGAGAGCACATACAGTGACTCGCCGGCAGCAACAGTGTGAATCTCATTAGTAGCAGCAGCTTCAGCTGTTGAGCTTGGTTCAGTTGTCGCTTCAGCAGGCACTGTCAGTGGCTCTGCGATGACCAATTCCTGCCCAATCTTGATCGGTGTATCGCCCAGGCTGTTCCAGGTTGTAATATCGTTTACGGTAACCGCGTAAAGTCTTGAGATGCCATATAGCGTTTCGCCTTGTTTAACCACATGGCGAGCTGGCTTTGCATGCGGTGTAGGGTTTTGTTTGGCCACAGCATTGGCTGGAGCAGCTTGAGCGGACTCAGACTGAGCAGGTGCTGGTTTTGTTTTAACCGGCTGCGTTTTAGTAACGACAGTTTCAGTTACTGCTTGCTCTGTGGTGGCAGCTTCAACTGTTTTCACAACTTCCTCAGCTGTTACCTCTTCTTCAGCTCCAGAGAAACCAACAAATACCTCTTCGCTAAGGCCTGCAGCCCATTCGTTATTTTCTTCCTCCGTTTCTACAGCTTGCTCTTCCTGCACAATCACTTCCTGCTCCTTCGTTTCCTGCGTTTTTTTGCCAGGGTATAGGGCCGCATTGCCTGACATCTGCACAGGTGCTGGTGTTGTTGCCTTTTGCTCTGATTTTGGCCCAGCAGCTTTTGCTTCCTGCACAGGCGCTTTCATGACAGGTACAGGCACCGACTCACTGTTAGTGGTAGCTGCTACCTCAGTTGTCTCTTCTTCTTTGGCTATACCTTGATTTACTTCTTTAGCAGGTATAGCAGCCGTTTTTTCTTCTGCCTGTTTGGTAGTAGCAGTAGTTTGAGCTTCTTTTTGCTCAGGTTGTTCTATGGCCTGGCCTTTCAACTTGTTCCAGCTTCTTTTGAAGCGTGTCAGAAAATCATCTTGCTGAGCCGCTGGTTCAGAAGTGCTTGTCTTTGTTGATGCCGTCACTGTTTGTGGTGCTTTTTCCTGAACAGTCATCTTTTGCTTCTCAGCTCCCGAAACAGGTTTCACGTCATGCACCTCAATGGCTACTTTGGCCGGGCGACGCTTCTGTAACCAAAGCACACGCCCTGGTACTGGCACCTCGGCGCGTTTCATGCGGTTTTTGAACTGCAGGTAATCCATGCGGATGCCGTAAAGCTGGGCAATCTCCTGCATGGTCTCACCGTGCTGCACCACATGGTACTCTTTTTCCGCGTTCAGGCGTTTCGGCTCAATATAATACGTTTCGCCTTCTTCAAACTTGTCGAAGTCGCGCATGTCATTAAAGCGCAAGAGCTTACGGGTTGTAATACCGGCCTTCAGGGCCAGCTTGTCTTTTGTGTCTCCTTTGCCGGCTACAATGGCGCTCAGGTTGTTTCGCTTGATGATGCTACCGGCAACAGGTACGGCAGCTGTCTGGCGGATAGGTGCCGTACGAACTGGCTCTGTTGACGCCACTATACCTGGTTCGGTAGTATGGCGAACCGGAAGCATCACGTAATAGTCCTTGTCGGCAGGTATAGTGCCACCCAGCAGCCACTTGTTATACCTCTCCAGTTCAGATGGGTCCGTCTTATAGGCAAGCGCAATATCGGCCAGGCTCTGTCCGGGGGTGGCACGCAGCTCGCGCAGCGAGATCACCGGGGGTGCACTCTTGCCCACAAAACTGTCATAGGCAACTTTGTGCGCCAGAAAAGTAAGCAGGTAGGGATCGGACTTCTCTGTTATGTCCATCTTCTTGCTTCCCTTATCCGACTCCTTGGTATAGGCTTTGGCGCCAGAGTAACCATGGTAGTAAGAGAGCAGGGCGTTGAACCAGTTGTTGTAATAGTTGTTGCTGCGCTTAAAATAGCGGGCGGCGCCGCGACTGGCTTCCACTATGTGGCGACGTTCGTCTATCAGGTTGTCCATGCGCAGGTTGAAGTCCAGCGCAGCTTCCTTTTTGAACTGCCAGTAGCCTACTGCATTTGAGGTAGACACGGCATCGCCACGTAACCCGCTTTCCTGCAGGGCCAGGTATTTGAAGTCATCCGGAACGCCCTCTTCCTGAAAAGTGCGCTCAATCAGCGGGAAGTAGGCGTCCGCCAACTCCACCTTCATCTGAAAGTACTTAGGGCTGCTGTGCAGGGCATTCACTTTTTTCTGAATCTCCTCCTGCGCTTTGGGCGAAATGCGCAGGTGTATGTCACCAAAATATAAATTGTGAGGCACGGTGACAGTTTGTGCCATAGTCAGCAATGGCACAAGCAGCATCAGAAGCAAGGGTAGTAATCTTCTCATAAGCGTAATAGGGTAAAAAAAAGCGAAGCTATCCACAAAATAGCTACAGTATATGTTGAAACAGGTGTTGATAACTCGTTAAGGTATAGCGTGTTCGCTATATAGAGATACACTCGCAAAATTAACGCATTTTACCTCGCATTCTAAAGCTTAGAACGAAGTTATTTTGGAGAAATTTTTTATTGTGGATAAGTAGTCAGGCTTTACAAATAGAAGAGAACCGGGAAGGGATGGAAGCTGGCAGGTCTGGTAATCTTTTCTGTGCTATACCTCATGCGGGATGCTATACCCGAGGGCAAATAAAAAAGGTGATATTGCTACCACCTTCTCTATTATTTTTTGCGGGCAACCATAAGCCCATCCCGCACAGGCAGGAGTATATTCTCAACACGAGGATCGTCCTGCACCATTTTGTTGAAATCTAGCAGTGCTGCTGTGTCCTCATCCAGCTTTTTGCGATGCTTGGCCAGCACTTTGCCGCTCCAGAGCACATTGTCGGCGATGATGTAGCCGCCCGAGCGCACACGGTCAATCACCAGATCATAATAAGTGGCATAGTTATACTTGTCTGCATCTATAAAAACCAGGTCATAAGTCGCATTAATGGTCGGAATGATCTCCAGCGCATTGCCGATGTAGTATTTCACGCTCTCGCTCAGACCAGCTTCTTTGATATATCCACGCACCATGTCTTCAAGCTCTTCGTTGATGTCGATGGTATGCAATGTGCCGTCCTCCTGCAACCCTTCAGCGAGGCAAAGGGCAGAATAGCCGGTATAGGTGCCCACTTCCAGGATTTGCTTAGGCCGAATCATGTGGGAAAACATTGAAAGAAGACGCCCTTGCAGGTGACCAGACAGCATGCGGGGTTTCATCACATTCAGGTGCGTCTGGCGGTTTATCTTGCGCAGCAGCTCCGACTCAGGTGAGGTATGCTCTTCTGCGTATTGTTGCAACTCTTCGTCCAGGAATTCCATCTGTTTAATTGTTAAATGGTTGATGGTTAAATTGTTGTTTTCTCAATTAGTGAATTGATGACAGTCAGCCTCTGTGGAAGTCGCTTTTTTAACAATGTAGCCCTATAGCAATTTAGCCTTTAGTCTTTGCTAGGCACATAATTCAGGAAACTCAGCTTCTCTTCGCGGAGCACATCGTTGGCAATATCGATCAGGTCCTGGGCGGTGGTGTTTTTGATCTGGTCGAAGATCTCATTCAAAGTGTCGATATGCCCCTGATCGAGTATGCTCTTGCCCATCATCATCATCAAGCCCATATTGCTTTCTTCAGCCATGGCCAACTGCCCCATTAGCTGCTCTTTTGCGGTGTGCAACTGCAGCGAGCCCAGCTGTTTTTCGCGCAGCTTCTTAAGCTCTTTCAAAACAAGGGAAGTTGTGCGCTTCAGCTGTTTCTTTTCCGTTCCGAAGTAGATCGACAGCAGGCCCGTGTCGATGTAAGTAGCGTAGTTGGCGTCGATGGTATACACCAGCCCGTGCTTTTCGCGCACGGCCAGGTTCAGGCGCGAGTTCATGCCCGGACCACCCAGCAGGTTCACCAGCATAAAGAAAGGGATACGGCGCTCGTCGTTAAGGGCATAAGCCGGACAGCCGATCACGCAATGTGCCTGCGAGATCGGTTTCTCGTAAGTCACGGTCTTAGGTATGTACTGCCCAAAAGTTACCCGCTGGCGTGGCCTGCTGATACTCGGTATATCGGCCAGGTACTTCTCAGCCAGCTTCAGCACTTTCTCAAACGGCAGGTTGCTCACCGAGCAGAATACAAGGGCCTCGGTGCTTAGGTTGTCCTTGATGAAGCGCTGGAAATCGTCTTTCTTAAAACCAGCCACACTTTCTTTGGTGCCCAGTATGTTGTTGCCGAGCGGATGGCGGTCAAACACCACATTGTCAAACTCGTCGACAATGGCTTCTTCCGGTGTGTCCAGGTACATGGCCATCTCCTCGAGTATCACGCCGCGTTCTTTTTCGATTTCCTTTTCCGGAAATACAGAATGAAAAGTGATATCGGTGAGCAGTTCAAAAGACTTTTCGAAGTGCTTATCGAGCACGGAGCTGTAAAAGCAGAGCTTCTCTTTGGTGGTATAGGCGTTGAGTTCGCCGCCTACTGACTCCAGCCTGTTCAGGATATGAAAAGACTTGCGCTTGGCAGTGCCTTTGAAGGCCATATGCTCCCAGAAGTGGGCCAGGCCCAACTGGTCGTCCTGCTCATCGCGGCTGCCTATGTCCAGTATAAAGCCGCTGTGCGCAATTTTGGTGTGTAGTACTTGTTTGTGAACGATACGAATACCGTTCGGCAATGTATGAATATGATAATCAAGCATTCAGTTCGCAATTAGCCTGCAAAGATACGTAAAAAGTACCAAAATCGGCCGATTGACCTGCGAATGTTAGCGGTCGAGGCTGCGGCCGCCTACGTTGATCACGAAGCCCAGCGAAAATACAGAATAGCCAGCCGTAAGCGCCTTGCGGTTGCGCACACCAAAGTTACTGCCGCTGGTGTACTGAAGCTGCACATTGGGATTCAAGGTCATGCGGGTATAAAAGATGGGTTCCAAAAAGATGTTGTCTTCGTTAGGCTGTTCCACACCGTTGAGCAGGTGTTTGTTCATGTTGACATAACTCACACGCAGGGCTGTACCGTAGTTGAGTGGATATTCGTTCCCCAGAATGCGGAGTGACTTCTTCTTTTTAGAGGTAAAGTTTACCTGTGTGAAATACTTGCTGAAACCGGCTTCGCGACGGGTATACGTCATCACACCTTCTTTCTCCTCTTTCTCCGTACGGTCACTGCTGCCGCCTCCGATGCCGCCGTATACCTCCAGTATTCTGTTCTGGTTCGGTCCGAATGTGGTAAAATAGCCGGCACCCGCCTCTACCAGGTTGTGGCGGAAGTCACGTTTTTTGCGCTCCTGGTTCAGCATAGAGCCATTTAGCATGACCCCGATGTTGTCCGTGACAGCGTAAGCCGTGTTGAACGTGATATTGCCCTTCGGTGTGATGTGTCCTGCGGCACTCAGTTCGCCTTTCTCCGTGAACATGGGCACGTTGGGCACGTTGGGCATGTAAGTGGACACACAGCTTGTGGTCAGGATAAGGAGGGCAGATGCTAAAAGTGTAGTAGGTTGTAATAGTGCTTTCATACAGGTAAGCGTGGCTAAAAGAACTGCTAAACTAACGTTCCTGCGGCTAAGAAGAAAAATATTTTTGTTCTTTTCCGTGAAAGAGGACGTGAACCTATACCTGCTGCTTTGAAGCTTTCAAGTCTAGCCGCATTGCCGTAGCTTTGCGGCAGCTTAAACCTGATGAAAAAGATCCTGATCATACAGACTGCCTTTCTGGGCGATGTGGTGCTGGCAACCGGACTGGTTGAGAAGCTGCATGCCCACTATCCGGAAGCGCAGCTCGATTTTTTGCTGCGTAAAGGCAATGAGTCTTTGCTGAAAGGGCACCCGCTGCTGCGACAAGTCCTGATCTGGAACAAACAGGAAGGCAAGTATAAGAGCCTGCTGCAACTGCTCAAACAGATCCGGCAGGAGCGCTACGACCTGGTCGTGAACCTGCAGCGCTTCGGTGCCACAGGTATACTCACCGCGCTCTCTGGTGCTGGCGAGACAGTAGGCTTTGATAAGAATCCTTTCTCACGCTTTTTCTCGCGTCGCTATACCCACGACGTGAATTCCGGTACGCACGAGGTAGAGCGTAACCACCTGCTCATAGCCAGCCTCACCGACGGGCAGCCAGCCAAACCCAGGCTATACCCATCTCCTGATGATTTTGCCAAGGTACAGCCGCTCAAGCAAGAGCCCTTTATTTGTATGGCGCCCACCTCAGTCTGGTTTACGAAGCAGTACCCGCAGGAGCAGTGGGTAGAACTAATCGACCAGTTGGGTGACAGGTATAAGGTATACCTGCTCGGAGCGCCGGCTGACAAAATGCATTGTGAGGAGATCATCAGCAAGACAAGTAACCGGCGGGTAGAAAATCTGTGCGGGCAGCTCAACCTGTTGCAGTCGGCGGCGCTCATGCGCGATGCCGTGCTTAACTATGTGAATGACTCCGGGCCCATGCACCTGGCTTCAGCGCTGGATGCGCCCACCTGTGCCATCTTCTGCTCCACAGTGCCAAGCTTCGGCTTTGGACCGTTAGCCAGTTTCTCTGCCGTTGTAGAGAAAGAGGAGCCGCTTTACTGTCGCCCCTGTGGTTTGCATGGGTATAAATCCTGCCCGGAGGGACATTTTAAATGTGCAAAAGATATCCGAACAGGGCAGCTGCTGGAAGTGCTTGCATCATGCACCGCATAAAGGTGTTAGAACAGCGATTTCAGTATGATTATCGAAACAATGAGCCGGGTCCTACGACACCTGTTATATTAGGTTTTTTCTATAAAGGTGTTTGGACTTGCGATAAAAGTGCTACATTTGCAGTGCAAGTTCAGTCGGACCTATAAACCCGGCGAACAACAGTGCCAAGCTACTATACCTACAAAACTATGAAATACCAGCCCATCGACAAGGAGCTGTTCTGCCACAACAGGCGCAATTTTGTGCGGCAGCTCAAGCCTTCTTCTCTTGCTGTTTTTCATGCTAATGATGTGATGCCGACCAATGCGGATGGCACCATGGCGTTCCGCCAAAACAGCGACCTCTTCTATCTTTCGGGAGTAGACCAGGAGGAAAGCATCCTTTTGCTTTTTCCGGACGCTCGTGACGAGCGCATGAAGGAAGTGCTGTTTGTGCGTGAGTCAAACGAACACATCATGGTTTGGGAAGGGTATAAGCTTACCAAAGAGCAGGCCCGCGCAACCTCAGGTATAGCCACTGTGCTGTGGCTGAAGGATTTTAAGCAGATTTTCAACAGTCTGATGACTGAAGCCGAGCACGTATACCTGAACACCAACGAGCACCTGCGTGCCGTAGTGGAGGTGGAAACGCGCGATGCCCGCTTCATCAAGTGGTGCCAGCAGGTATACCCGTTGCACCGCTACGAGCGCAGCGCGCCGATCATGCACCAGCTGCGTGCGATCAAATCTGAGACAGAAGTAGCGCTCCTCCGCAAAGCATGCGATATCACGGAACTGGGTTTCCGTAGACTACTGGAGTTTGTTAAGCCGGGCGTGATGGAATACGAAGTGGAGGCAGAGATCTACCACGAGTTCCTGCGTAACCGCTCACGTGGTCCGGCCTATAGCCCCATCATCGCATCGGGTGAGAATGCCTGCATCCTGCATTACACCGACAATAGCCGGGAGTGCAAAGACGGTGATCTGCTGCTGATGGATTTTGGGGCGGAATATGGCAACTACGCTGCTGATATGACGCGTACCGTGCCTGTCAACGGCAAGTTTACTGAGCGTCAGCGTGAGGTATACGAGGCGGTACTGCGTGTGATGAAAGCCGCTACGCAGATGTTGGTGCCTGGCAACTCGCTTGATCAGTATCATGCCTTTGTAGGTACTGTCATGGAAAACGAACTGATTGGACTCGGTTTGCTCAAAGAAAGCGATGTGCGTAACCAGGACCCAGCTAATCCGCTATACAAGAAATATTTCATGCACGGCACTTCGCACCATTTAGGACTCGACGTGCACGATGTGGGCAGCAAGTACCGGCCTTTTGAGGAAGGAATGGTGTTCACTTGCGAACCAGGTATTTATATAAGAGAAGAAGGTATAGGCGTGAGGCTGGAGAACGATATTCTGGTAACCCGAAGCGGGCCAGTGGACCTGATGAAGAACATACCGCTGGAAGCTGATGATATTGAAAGGCTGATGCAAAAGCGCTAAGCGCATGGTAGGGGTCTACATATAACTACTTGCAGCCTTTTTTATTGTATTTACGTTAAAAAACAGATGCTTTGCATTTATTAATGTTGAGCACACAACCCTTAACTTATAAAGTGGGTTGAATTACAGAGATGTGTAGTTACAAAATACTGCGAAAGCAGTGCAAACAGCGCATCTGAGTAGATTTAGGATTTAAGCTGTTAAGGCCATTTTTTTATACATTAACAAAATGCTTTTGCTTATGGATAAAAACTACATCAATGCAACGACTACCCGCCTGACGTATCATAATATACGTTCTGTCTGTTTTTTTATAGAAATATAAAAAAACTTACCTGAAAATATGTACGTATTGTCATATCAAAATATACTTTTTAAAATTATGCGAAAAACTCTAACGAAACTATTTACAACTGCATTTGCGCTTGTATTCCTGCTGTCTGCCAACACAGCTGTGCTTGCGCAAAACGCTGATCAACGGACAAACCTCCAGCTTTACGGAAGTGCGCTCCAATATAAAGGTGATTTAGGAAACAACTGGTGGAAAAGTAAAATGGGCTGGGGAGGCGGCGTATCGCTGAACCAATACCTGAGCCCTTCTTTTGACGCCGGTCTGCACCTGAGCTACGGTAACACTGAGTTCAGCAGATTCGGATCCACCATGGATACCAAAATCGGCATGGCGATGCTCGGCCTGAGACTGAAAATGTATGGCAACATCCTGAAAGAGGATGCTTTCATCGGTCCATACTTGTCAGTTGGTGGTGGTGCTCACTTCGTAAGACCAGAAGGTGTTTCTCCAACTGGCAACTATGACAGTAACTTCACTGCAGCTGCTGCTTTTGGTGGTGCAGGTCTTCGTTTCAGATTCTCTGAAAACATCAGCCTGTTCCTGGAAACAAGAGCTCACTTCACTAGCAACGACGGCTACGACAATATCGAGTCAAACATCAACGACCGCTTCCTGCAGCATAATATCGGCCTAGGTATTAACCTAGGTAAAGCGAAAGATACTGACGGCGACGGTGTGCCTGACAGAAGAGACAAGTGCCCAGATACTCCAACTGGCGTACAGGTTGACAAAGACGGTTGCCCTATCGATACTGATGGCGACGGTGTTCCGGATTACCAGGATGAGTGTCCTACTGAAGCTGGTGTAGCTAACCTTGGTGGTTGCCCTGACCGTGATGGTGATGGTGTAGCTGACAAAAATGACCGTTGCCCAGATGAGCCAGGTACTGCTGCAACGCAAGGTTGCCCAGACAGCGATGGTGATGGTGTTCCGGATATCGATGACAAATGCCCAGATACGCCACGTGGTGTACAGGTAGGTGCCGATGGTTGCCCAGTTGACTCTGATGGTGACGGTGTTCCGGATAACGAAGACCTTTGCCCTAACTCTCCAGGTACTGCTGAAACGAAAGGTTGCCCTGAGCTGGATGCCCGTACTAAGAAGCTGATCGAAGAGAAAGTTCGCTTTGAGTTTGACCAGGCTCGCGTACAGGACGGTTACCGTCAGCTGCTTGACAGCATCGTAGTAGCACTTGAGAAATACCCTGACCACGTACTGCTGATCAAAGGTCACGCTGACCACATCGGTTCAGAAGAGTACAACCAGGCTCTGTCAGAGCAAAGAGCACAAGCTGTGAAGGATTACCTGATCCAGCGTGGTGTTCAAAACCCTGACCGTTTGGTAACAAGAGGTTACGGTGAAACACAGCCACTCGTGAAAGTAAATACCAGACTTTCTAAAGCCAGAACTGCTGCTGCCCGTGCTCAGAACCGACGTGTCGGTTTCGAGATGAACACGCCGGATATGCAACTGAATCTGGAGTAACATAACTAACCGTTAAGGTTAAACATTAAAAGGCCCCGCAGAGCAATCTGCGGGGCCTTTTTCGTTTGTCTGGATCAGGATTTAGATGATTATAAAGGATGAACAGGATTTTCGTGAATGATTATCATCCTCTTGCCCCCTTCGGAGGGGAACTTAGAGCTTCTGCTTTTCATTCTGTCATCCTGAAAGGATCTTGGTTGAAGCGAGATGAGGCATCTGCTATATTCTAGCCCCTCCTTATCCTTTTAGAGGGCTCCTACCCCCAGAAGGGGAGCTGGCTATTACCAGTTTTAATATATTAGCTTCGTCGTTTCTGCCACACACCGCTGGCGCGCATTGAAAGACTAACTTGCACGCAAGCTATAAAACAGACACTAGTGCCAGGTGCACTTTGTGACGCTCCACTGTTGGGGGTGAAGGGGTCCCCCTGTCGAGAGCGGTAAGCGAGTGGGGGTAGGAGTCCTCTATTTTTCATCAAGGAAAAAAGTGAGTGCCGGCCGCACAGGCGAAGCTATGGAACAGTTTAGTTAGTTAAACTAACACAGCAATTAAGCTAGGTATGGGTACATTGGGCCAGAGGCCCCACGATAGTAGACACGAGCAAGGACGCTCGCGCCATGATAGTTAGGAGGAAAAGAAAGTTATGCATTAGCCGAGCCCTCTCTACTTGTAGAGCACTTGCTAAAACCGACAACGAGAAAGTTTACTTCTTCGAAGCCAACAGGTATAGCACCGCCATACGAATAGCAACACCATTCTCTACCTGGTTGAGAATGATGGAATGATGCGAGTCAGCAGCATCGGAGCTTAGTTCGACACCACGGTTGATGGGACCAGGGTGCATGAGCACGATCTCTTTGTCGAGGCTGTCGAGCATCTTCTTATCGATGCCATAGTACAAGGTATACTCGCGCAGGGATGGGAAGTACTTCATCTGCTGGCGCTCTAGCTGGATGCGTAGCACATTCGCTACATCGCACCAGGCGAGGGCTTTGCGCACATCCAGTTCTACCAGCACACCGAGCTCTTTGATATACTTAGGCAGCAGCGTAACAGGGCCGCACACCATCACTTCAGCACCCAGTTTTTGCAGCGCAAAGATGTTGGAGAGGGCTACACGCGAGTGGAGAATATCGCCAATGATCACTACTTTTTTGCCCGCTACATCACCCAGCTTTTCACGAATGGAAAAAGAGTCGAGCAGGGCTTGGGTAGGGTGCTCGTGGGTACCGTCGCCTGCATTTACGATGTTGGCATCAATGTGACGGCTTAGGAAATGCGGTGCTCCCGGGCTGGAGTGGCGCATCACGATCATGTCCACTTTCATGGCCAAGATGTTGTTCACTGTGTCCAGCAAGGTTTCGCCTTTCTTTACAGAGCTTCCGCTTGACGAGAAGTTGATTACATCAGCAGAGAGCCTTTTTTCGGCCAGTTCAAAGGAAAGTCGGGTGCGGGTGGAGTTCTCGAAGAATACGTTGGCAATAGTGATGTCACGCAGCGAGGGCACTTTCTTGATGGGGCGGTTCAAAACATCTTTAAAGTTGTCAGCAGTCTCGAAAATGAGTTGAATGTCTTCTGCTGTGATGTCTTTGATGCCGAGTAGATGCCGGACGCTGAGCTCTTGCATGGGTGCTTTATTCTTCGTTTTTGGTCACTAACCAGATATTGTCTTCTTGGGTATCGGCCCCTTGCCACTCCACCAGTACACGCTGCGATTGTAGGGAGTTGACGCGTCGGCCCACATAGGTTGACTCAATGGGCAGATGCCGACTGTAAAGGCGGTCGATCAGCACCAGTAGCTCTACATTAGCCGGACGCCCGAAAGAGATCATGGCATCCATGGCGGCTCTCACAGAACGACCGGTATAAAGAACGTCATCTACTAAAATCACTTTCTTGCCTTCGATCAGGAAGTCAATGTGCGTGGCATTGGCAGCCAGGGGCGTTTCTCTTCTTCTGAAGTCGTCGCGATGGAAAGTAGTGTCGAGGTAACCAGTTGGAACAGTAGTGCCAAGTATAGCCTTTAGCGTGCTTTGAATGCGCTGCGCTACCTGGCGTCCGCGGGGCTGCAAACCGATGATCACAGAATCAGAAAAGTCGCCGTGGTTCTCTATGAGTTGGTGGCAAAGGCGCATCACCATAATCTCGAGCAATTGGTGGTTTACGATGAGTCTTTTCTGCATGGCTGGAGGTCTTGGTTGCAAATATAGGATGTTCGGTTGAATTGTTAAATTGGTAAGGGGTTAAATGGTTAAATTGTTGAATAGTTAGATAACTGAACTGTTCAGTAATTTAGGCATCTGACAATTTAGCCCTCAATAACATCAAAAACTGATCTTGTTGATATAAAACACGGTGCGGTTGGGGCCATTCGGAACACGTATGCGCTGAAAGCCAAATGCGGCAAAATGTGACCCATACCAGCGGATCAGCCCTGGCATATCTGTGCTGACGATCTTTTCTTCTTTTTCGTAAGGCAGGAGTTCAATAGAGGTTTCCTTGTCTGTATACTTGTTCTGCCTCATCTGGCGATAGATAATCTTATCCCGATCAGGATAGGCCATCACAACACTGCCATCCGGCAGGCTGGTGACCTCTACAGCATGTGTCAGATCGGGGGTAAGCACGTCGCGCAGCGGAAAGGCGTTGTCCCATAGCAGCACACCGTCCCGATCAAAACCAAGCGCAATAGCGTGCGTGCGCTTGTAGGCCTGGGCTACCCGCTCCAATCCTCTGATACGATTTTCAAAATAACCTCCACTATTGCGATACTGTGGAAAATAAATCTCTGCAGCCAGTACATACCCGTTTGAGGTTTTGATCAGATCATGCAATAGCATACGGTAGCGCTGCTGCGGTTCTTTGCCTTCGGCGATGCGGGCAAACTCACGCTTTCGGGTGCGCTCTTCGCGGCGGGGTTTCATATACTTGAAGAAGTTCTGAAGCTCAGGCAAAGCGTAAAACTCACCTTCAGCAATTTTGGAAACAACGGGAGAAGTGAAGAAGCCCTGTACAAAGCGCAGATCGCGTGTGCCGTACGTGCCAATGAGCATGCGGGAGAGCGTGTCGCCAGGGGTGACTTCAGCATTGAGCAGGCTTTTGTCCTGTGGCTGTAAAATAAAATAATTCTGCTGCAGCTTACCGCTGTGGTCAAAGCTCTTTACCTGTAAGCGAGACACCCGCCGGTTGGTTTCAGCCAGCACCACATCCACTCGCCCGTAGACATGGTCAGTGTGCAGGTCGGAGAAGGAAGACTCATCACCATACAAGGCCGGTAGCATCACAGGCTGTGGTTTCTCGGGGTTCAGGAATAGGAGGTTAGGCTTTGTGTCGTAACTGTTGCCCGTGATCAGGAAGTGATTGCCGCGCAGTACGTTGAGTTCGTAGATATACTCAGCTTTTTCGAGTTCTAGCTCGCTTTGGGTAACGGCACCACTCTCCAAGTGGAGGCGAACGAAGGTATAGAGCGTGGGCTTTGCGGCCTGAAAGATCAGGTAGGTATAGGGAGCTTCGGTATAGTGGCGTACAAACTCAAACTCAGGCTTCAGGTCCAGCTTGCTTTTCCAGACGGGCTCCAGTTGAGCGTTGTATTTTTCAAGCGCAAAGTCAGGCTCCTTCGCCCAGGAATCGGATTTGCGGCTATACACCAGCAGGCTACTGTCTGGGAGGGCCAGCACCTCTACGCGGCTCGTCTCAAGCTGGTAGGGCAGCTCGAGACGTACGGTTTGCTGAGGCTCCTGAGCCCAAAGCAGCACAGGTGCCAGCATAGCAAAGCAGAACAGCAAAGGGCGTAGGTATGGCATGTTACAATCTTGTGCTACCGGCTGGTAGTAGGTATAAGGCAGTTAATTGCTTTGTACTCAGTTTTGTAAAGTAACGTTGTGCCTGTGAACTGCTCCTGCCTAATTGCCCAGGGCGAGCAGCACGTCAAACTCCTCTGCTTTGAGCGGCATCACCGACAGGCGCGATTGACGCAGCAGGGCAATGTTCTCGAGTCGAGGGTCTTTTTTGATCTGATCCAGTGTTACCGCATCTTTGAAATCACGCACTGGCACCAGGTCAACCGCCATCCACTTCGGGTCGTCAGCAGAAGGATCAGGATAAGCGGGTTTATCCACTTTGGCCATGCCCACAATCGCTTTTTCAGACACACTGTGGTAAAACAGTACCAGGTCGCCGGGCTGCATCTGCTGTAGGTTATTGCGTGCCTGGTAATTGCGAACGCCATCCCAGCAGGCACGGCCTTCTTTTACAAATCTGGCCCAGGAGTAGGCCTCAGGTTCTGATTTTACTAACCAGTATTGCATGTGTTAAGGTATAGGTATGCTAAATTGATAATCAGTTTAAACAGCTTGCTGTCCCTTTCGGTCAGTGCGCTTCAGGTAGATAGTCAGTTCACCGATAAGCAGTCCGATCAGAAAGCCACCAGTGAAGCTGGCAAAAATGCGGGGTACATAATCGGTATAGACGATAACCGGTATAATGACCAGTAGAAATACCATGATCATTATTCTTGTTCTGGCGGGCAGGCTGGCTAAGGTATATTTCATGAGTTAACTTGAGCTTGGTTCTTACGATAATTGCGTCTTCTGAAGTATAGAGTCACTTCCCCTAATACGACAGCAAGCAGGAGCCCTCCCGCAAAACCTTTAGAAAAGTTTGCCAGCCCTTTTGGGTATCCTGCAAAAGTATCAGAATAGCTCATTGAAGCGGCTAGCAGCAGTAACAAGGTATAAGCGATCAGGCGAGCTTTAAGCGAAAGTTTTTCTATAGGTTTTCCCATGGTACGTTACTGTTCGAGTGCTAGTCCTGCACGTCAGGTGTTACTCTCACTTTCAGTATATTGTCCTTCAACGAGACTACTTCCATCGTATAGCGCTGCTCCGGGTGGCCGTTGCCTTGTATGTGCACGAGTACCGTGTTCTTGTCTTTGTATTCCCAGATACCGATATGCTCCTCAAGTCCATCGGCAGGGGCTATTACATACTGCTTGGCTACACCTTCACGCTCCAGAGCAAAACCAGTTCGGCCTCTGGACGGGGGAAAGTCATAAGTATTGGGGCGGTACACGAGCACATCGTCCTGATCTTCTTCGTAAGAGTGCAACCAGGTTTGGCCCAAAAGTTCGGCCTCTGCCTTTTTACGGCAGGTATTGGCCAGCAGCATAAGGCACAAAACGCATAACAGCGAAGCGTATTTCATATTTTTTGTTTTATGTGCTTCTATCAGAAACAGCTAAATATATAGCTAAGATAGGGATTTCCTGCTTTATATAGAAGCCCTGTAATATAAAAGGGGCCGGGATGGGGGTGGCAAAGGTATGGCGGCTTTTTCTATCTTTGTACTTATACACAACATTGCCTTGGAAAATAAGAAAATCATAAAGCTGTTTAAGCTGGCCGCCGAGCTCATGGAGCTGCACGACGAAAATCCCTTTAAGGTACGCTCGTATGTGAACGGTGTGGCCGCGCTGGAATTGGTGGAAGAGCCGCTGGCGCTCAAAAGCCAGGCCGAGCTGGAAGGTATAACAGGGGTGGGCAAAAGCATTGCCGCCCGCGTAATCGAGATAGCCGAAACCGGTTCTTTCACCGAGCTGGATCAGCTGCTATCCGTAACGCCTCCGGGTGTGGTGGAAATGCTGCGCATCAAAGGCATCGGCCCGAAAAAGGTGCGTAACCTCTGGAAAGAACTGGGAGCAGAGACCGTAGAGGAATTGCTGGATGCCTGCGAGCAGGATAAAGTGAGCAAACTCAAAGGCTTCGGCGCCAAGACGCAGGAAAACATCAAGCAGGCACTGCTGTTTACGCAGCAGAACCGGGGCAAATTACTGTATGCAGAGGCTGAGCCGGCTGCTCAGACTTTGCTGGAGCAGGTACAACAAGCTTTGCCAGATGCTGAGGTAGCCCTAGCTGGCGACGTACGCCGCTGCCTGGAGATTGTGGAGAAGCTGGAGCTCATCATAGGGACAGATAACCCAACGGAAGCAGAGGCGGTTCTCAACAGACTGGATGTACTGCAGCAGGATGAACTGATATCCGGTCCGCTGGTATGGCGCGGCAAGCACAGTGTAAGCGGATTGAATACAGAGATTCGACTTGCCAATCCGGCCAATTTCCAGGGTGAGCTTTTCATTCGCTCTGCTTCTCAGGAGCACTTGACCCAGGTGTTTGCCGCCAACAAAAACATGCTGACCGTAGCCCGCGAAAGCAACCACAGTTCAGAGGAGGATATTTATGCCTCTGCAGGTATGGCCTACATTGTGCCGGAGCTCCGCGAAGGTACCAATGAGCTACAACTGGCGATGGAAAACAAGTTGCCTGCGTTGCTGGAGTTAGGCGACCTGAAAGGTATCCTGCATAACCATAGTACCTACTCCGACGGCGCCCATACCCTGGAGCAAATGGCCACCTACTGCCGCGACATGGGTTACCAGTATTTAGGTATATCTGACCACAGCAAGACAGCCGCCTACGCCGGTGGCTTGCGCGAAGGCGATGTACTGCGCCAGCAAAAGGAAATTGACGAGCTGAACAAGAAACTGGCTCCTTTCAAGATATTCAAAGGTATAGAGTCGGATATTCTGGGCGATGGCTCCCTGGACTACGAAGAAGACATTCTGAAGTCATTTGACTTCATCGTGGCCAGCATTCACAGCAACCTCAACATGGACGAGCAGAAGGCGACCTCCCGTCTGATCACAGCCATCGAGAACCCTTATACCACCATGCTCGGTCACCCAACCGGCCGTCTGCTGCTGCGTCGCGAAGGTTAC
The DNA here is from genome assembly GCF_058932845.1 of Pontibacter sp. LHS2. Lineage (NCBI taxonomy): Bacteria > Pseudomonadati > Bacteroidota > Cytophagia > Cytophagales > Hymenobacteraceae > Pontibacter > Pontibacter sp. LHS2. Next base: position 378,834 of record NZ_JBZYWG010000003.1, on the reverse strand, counting down.
CCGATCAATCACAAAATGGTGATCGACGCCTGCGCCGCCAACAACGTGATCATCGAGATCAACTCCAACCCATGGCGCCTCGACATAGACTGGCGGTGGGTACAATATGCCCTGGAGAAGGGCGTGATGCTAAGCATTAACCCGGATGCGCACCACACCAGTGGCTATGACGACATGCGTTACGGTGTGCTGGTAGGCCGCAAAGGCGGACTGACTAAGGAAATGACCTTCAATGCGAAGTCAGCGGAGGAAGTAGAAGCTTATTTTAAAGCCCGGAAGGAGAAGATAAAGTAGCGAATGCCAAAGATCCTTATCCTCCGTTTTTCCTCTATTGGTGATATCGTGCTGACAACGCCGGTAGTGCGCTGCATTAAGCAGCAAGTGCCGGATGCAGAAGTGCACTATTGCACCAAACCAGCCTTTAGAGGTATACTGGAGCCTAACCCTTACATTGACAAGGTACATACGCTGGGCGGTAGCCTGAACGAATTGGTGCAGCAACTCAAAGCAGAGAACTTCGACTTTGTGGTGGACTTGCACAACAACCTGCGCACACGCATCATCAAAACCCGACTGGGCAGGCCCTCCAAAAGCTTCAATAAACTCAATTATGAGAAGTGGCTGATGGTGAACCTGAAAGTAAACCGCCTGCCTGACGTGCATATTGTAAACCGCTACCTGGCCGCCGCCGCGCCACTCGGTATACAGGATGACGGCAAGGGGCTCGACTACTTTATACCTGCTGCCGATGAAGTAGATGTCAATACTTTACCAGTTGGTTTCCAGAACGGGTATGTAGCCTTTGCCATTGGGGCGCAGCACAATACCAAGCGTTTGCCAGTGAAGCGCATCATCGAGCTTTGCCAGCTTATTGAGCAGCCGATTATACTTTTGGGCGGTAAGGAAGATAGTCCTGATGGTGAAGTAATTGAGGCTTATTTTAGGATACACAGCATTCCCAAGAGCATTTACAACGCCTGCGGGAAGTATAGTCTGGCGGGTTCGGCCTCACTTGTGCGACAGGCAAAGCAGGTGGTCAGTCACGACACAGGCCTGATGCACATTGCGGCAGCTTTTAAGAAGGATATCATCAGCGTGTGGGGCAACACCATACCTGAGTTTGGCATGTACCCTTTCCGGACCAGGTATAAGGTGCTTGAGGTAAACGGACTGCCCTGCCGGCCCTGCTCCAAAATAGGGTATAGCAAGTGCCCCAAAGGTCATTTCAAGTGTATGTACGATATTGATTTCAGCGCCATTGAGCGGCAGCCTTATAAAATGTAGCTTCTCAAGTATAAGTCAATAAGGTATAAAACGGCATCGCCCGCGCAGGTATAAACTTGCGCGGGCGATGCCGTTTTTCAGGTATAGCTATACCTGCCGGAGAGCTTACTGCAGTGGTTTTACAGTATAGCCAGCTCTCTGCAGCAACTGAAGCAAACCGTTTTCTCCCGGAAGGTGCAAGGCGCCCACTGCTATAAAAGTGGATTGCTCTTTCATGATAGCGGGCAGTTTGGTCATCCATGCCTTGTTTCGGTCATCTGTCATGTAGGCCATGTCGCCGCCACCAGTCAGTTCGTTGTATTCATGCGAAAGTGCCCACATACCTGCCAGGTCTTTGTTGAAGTACAGCTGCACAAGTTTATCAGACATCTCCATGGCTGTTTCTTTGTTTTTTACATAAGCCACAAGTTGCTCTGCCTGCTTATCTAACGGATGGTGGTTGTAAAGCAGGTCAAACTGCTGCTCCATGGTCTCGAGCGTGCTCACCTTCTTTTTGCTTTTCTTGTTGTAGCTGGCAAAGTACATATCCAGCGGTTGGCCTGTGTATTCTTTTAGCACTTCCATGCGCTGGTAGTCTTTCAAAGAAAGCATCAGAAGCAGAGTCATCGGCTTCATCTGGTCGGCCATACTCAACTCAAACCCGAACTGGGCCTTAATTTCCTCGTTAACCAATGCGTAATCCTCTTTGCTCAATAGGTTCGAGAGTTTGTTGTCCGGCATCACCATTTTGGCGCCAAGCTGCATCATCTTAGCTGAGTCCACCTCTGTTTCCACCACTGCACCCCGGCTTTCCATGAAGCGCTCCAATACTTCCGGCACTGTGTTCAGGTAGCTGGCGTTTAGCAGGTGGTAAGTGCCATACAGGTATGAGGGCTGCTTCAACCCATTGCCGCTGATCTCCCAAAGCAGTGATTTGGCAGAGGTTATAGGTTGTGCCTGCGTAGTTGCTTTGGCTGGTTTTGATTTTACTTTTTGGGCCTCGCTGAGTGCGGGAAAAAGAAGTAGGGCAATCAGCACCAGGTATAGACTGGCAATTTTGTTTTTACGGTTCATTCTTATTGATTTAATATAAAAGTAGTATCAGTTACAGAGGTATAATCTACCTGTTTTCATAGGAATATAAAGTAGAAGAGCAGCTGCCAAATGACCCCAAATATAACTTATCACCATAGGAAAAACCGGAGTACTGCTCGTTGCTCACGCAGCCAGGGTATACGGCTACTTTTTCCCATTTTTTCTGTTCCTCACTAAAGCGAAGCAAAGCTTTATCACCCTTCGCGCTGATTGCAAAGCCAGTTCCCTGGTGAGTGAAAACTCTAAAAGGTCCGTTTAAAGTGCTTTCCTCTGGCATAATTGCTACCTGTGACCAGCTATCCTGCTGTGCATTGTATAACCAGGTGGCGTTACCTACTACTGTATAGGCTTTACCGTTGATTACAAAGCCGGAGCCATTATTGTTATTCCGGAAAGGGCTGAGTGCCTTTACCTCTTCTGTTGCCGGATCATACCGCCAGAGTGTTGTGTTACTGTTGGTGTTGCGGCCTCCGAAGAAGTAGATATAGCCATCGTGAGTAAAGCTGCTGGCGTCGGAAACGCCGAAGGTCAGGCCTTTCTTTTGCAACCAGCTCTTGCTGCTGATGTTATACTCCCATACCGACATGAATAAGGTATAATACTGATGATTTCCCCCGATAAGGTACACTTTGTCACCAACCTTATGCATCGCAGAGCCATTACGAGCCTGTCCAGGAAAAGCGCCTTCATTGCGCCATACAGCGGTTCCTTCTTCGTAACTTATCAGGCGATCATAGGCAAAGAAGTAAGCTTTTCCTCCCGAAATGAAAGAAGGCATGTGAAATATGGTAGCTGGAACCGAAGAGGGCTTAACTGAAGCTTCCCTGAACCCTGACTCCAGCGTGTATGAGTGTGGCAAAACAGCAGTCTTATTGCCCCGGTTAACAGATACAGTCAGTGCTTGGCCATATAGGCTAGATGTGCCTATTGGTGCTTTCACTTTGATCTCTGTGTCAGCTACTGAGACTATAGTCGCAGATTTACCTCCGATATATACATAAGGTCCCCAGCCAGAGTAACTTAAGTTTTTGCCATAAATACTCAACTCATCGCCAGGCATTCCCTTATCAGGCGAGATATGGGTGATTTGAGGGCCTATAATCTCAAACTCCTCTGCAGCTGTCGTGTGCTCACCATGCGCGGTCACAGTGATTGGAAAATTACCTGAATAAGTCACCTTTGGGGTGATGATCGTAATGCTGTCGGGGTGAGCAGAGACGACATATGCCTGTGTATCCCCGATACTCACTTTCACTAAACTTCTATTATTGCTAAAGTTTTGACCATAAATAGTGACAGTACTGTTATCCTCCGCTGCTTTTGGGCTGAAGCTATGGATAACTGGTGCAGCGGTGTTCAGACTTTTGAATGCTAAGGCAGTTCCATAAGTCGTGTTCAGGCCATGTTTGGCATAGGCTTGTATCCTGTAGTTATACCCCTTTACAAGTCCATGCGTCAGTTTAGCCTCATACTCGCCTGTGACAGCAGTAGTACCCACTACATTCTTTATTACGCTCTTGTCATTGTTTATAGCAGTATACTCAAACCCATACTCGGTCACCGGCTCATTGCCAAGGCTTACGATTTCGCCCTTCACAAATACCCCGGTGCTATCAGGTGTAGCCTCGAGTGTCCTCAAAATAGGATAACTTTTTACCTCCGGAAACTCCTTTTCTTTGGCGCAACCATGCAGCAGCGCCAGCAGGAGTATAAAAGACAATAATTTCAGCTGCCTCATAGGTTAAGTCGGATTGTGGTAGAGAGATTGTTGATTGAGTAGTTTTCGGCAAATATATGGCCGGTACTTAGTCCAAAACTGACATAGTTTTTGGGTAAATAGAAGTACTGCAATCCCACACCGGCCATTACGCCAAAGTTTGCTTTTTGCAACCGGAATATATCTTCGAATTCATGCAGGCTGGTTGTATTGCTTTTGTGCTTTGCCTCCAAAAGTCTGTTGGACTGCTCTGCCGCATATAACAGTTCAGCTCCCGCCTCAGCATATAAAGAAACTTTGTTGCCATTTAAGTAATAGCGCGGTACAATGGATAGCTTTAAGAAGTCTAGAGTCAGTTTCATGTGCTGGTCCATAGAGGCATTGGTCAGTGTTGCCGCAAAATCCATTTTGCCGTAGCTCAGATTACTGATAACACTGAGATTTTTAACATCCCAAATAGGCGTCTCAACAAATGCCCCTGCTTCTGCATTTTCTGACGTCATGCTATACTCACCAAAACCATTTTCAGGAAAGGCATCCGTTTTAATCTGTATGGTAGAGCGGTTGAAACTGGCTATGCCACCATAACTGAACATAGACATTCTCGCGTCCCGGCCTCTGTTGATATTGCGGGTATAGTAGCGAAGCGACTGTTCAGATAGCCTAACACGTGGCAATTGCCTCTGCCAAAAAGGTGAATTGGCGGCATGCTCCTTCAAATTAGGCTGCAGGTTCTCCTTTGTGAGCTGGGTAAGGCTGTTCTTCTCAAAGTAGTACTGCTTCCCGTTCTCCCCGCGTATCGTGTATAGATTTAGGCCACCATCTGCGACGGTCTTCAGGAATACATGACGCGTCTCTCCAAAGTAGGTCACCTTTCGGGCTACAAACTTCGTGCTGTCATTATACCCGAATTCTGTCAAAGTCCCTGCATCATAAGTCTGGAGCGGGTTCTTTTTTGATTTTTGATACTCAACCTGAAAGGGCTTTCTCGAATCAAACCGTATGTAACCATCTGTATAAACAGAGTCACCCTGTACGATATAGCCTCGTGACTGCGCTTTGGAAGAGGACCAGCCCAGAAGAAGCGTAAAAAGCAGGGAGAAGGTAAAGCAACTAATTTTGCCGTTCATGAAATATGAAATAGGAAATCGAGGCGATTTTGAGATAAATTTGCGAGACTAAAAATAGGTATAATATTATATAGTTTTTTAGTTGAACAGATCAATTAATTGAGAGATGGCGAAATATAATTTAACATGGCAGGCATCTGATGCGCAGTTACTAGAGGCTTTGTTACTGGCAACAGGAGGTGAGGGAGGTGCTACGCTACAGGATGTTCTGCTGATGGGAGACGCTGTCGATGGCACTGTTTACTCATTAGTAGAAGTGACGGAGGGATTGGAAAAACTGACTGCTGTTGGTTGTATTGCGGTGCAAAAAAACAAGCTATACCTGTCCCCTGAGTTTCTGGAAGAGTACGAACAGGCAACACTGGACGATGGGCTGGAGGAGGAGTCTGCCAGGCCTCTGGAAAAGTTACTTCATCAGAAAGAGATTACAACTGAGGCAATAGAGCAGGTGCGAGCTAATGTGCTGAAGAAATATAAGATCAAAAACTACTATCAGCAGTACCTGGAGCAGTATGGGGGTTAATGTGCAAAGCCGAAAAGATTTGCCGTGTTGTCAATGGTGCAAAGGCTTATGTAAGCTTTAGCATAAACAGAAAAGCCGCTGAGTTTTCAGCGGCTTTTCTGTTTATGTTATCATTTCACCAGCCCTTTAGCTGATTTTCTCAAATCCCAGGTATGGGTGCAATACCTTCGGCATGTTGATGCCATCAGGTGTCTGGTTGTTTTCCAGAATGGCGGCTACGATGCGTGGCAGGGCCAGGGCACTACCGTTGAGCGTGTGCAGTAGCTGTGTTTTGCCCGACTCGGTTTTAGAGCGCAGCTTCAGACGGTTGGACTGATACGTTTCAAAGTTAGAGGCAGAGCTTACTTCGAGCCAGCGGTTCTGGGCAGTGGAGTATACTTCCATGTCGTAAGTGAGGGCAGAGGTAAAGCCCATGTCACCGCCACACAGACGCAGCACACGGTATGGAAGCTCTAGTTTCTGTAACAAACCCTGGATGTAGCTACTCATTTCCTCCAGCGCTTCATACGAATTTTCAGGGAGCGTAATCTGTACAATTTCCACCTTGTCAAACTGGTGCAGTCGGTTCAGGCCGCGCACATCAGCGCCCCACGATCCGGCCTCTCTTCTGAAGCACGGCGTATGGCCTGCATTCTTGATCGGCAACTGCTCAACTGGTACAATTACATCGCGGTACAGGTTCGTGATCGGCACTTCAGCCGTCGGGATCAGGTATAGGTTATCTTCCGTGGCATGGTACATCTGGCCGTCTTTGTCAGGCAACTGACCAGTACCGTAACCAGAAGCTTCATTTACCAAAATCGGTGGCTGCACTTCCATGTAGCCGGCATTCATAGCCTCGTCCAAAAAGAAGTTGATGAGTGCACGCTGTAAGCGGGCACCTTGCTTTTTGTACACCGGAAAACCAGCGCCTGAAATCTTGTTGCCAAGCTCGAAGTCGATGATGTCGTATTGCTGAATAAGCTCCCAATGAGGCAGGGCGCCTTCGTGTAATTTTGGAATTTCGCCGTGCTGCAGAACTACTTCGTTGTCTTCTGCTGTTCTACCTTCAGGAACACTTTCGTGCGGAAGGTTCGGCAGCTTGTATAGTGCTTGCTGTATTTGCTCTTCGATGGCAGATAGCTGCTCAGCCAGTGATTTGGTCTGCTGCTTTAATTCTGATGTCTCTGTTTTAAGGGCTTCTGCTTTTTCGCGGTCGCCGCTTTTCATTAGTATACCGATCTCTTTAGAGATCGTATTGGCACGGGCCTGCAGTTCATCGTGCTGGCTTTGTACCTGTCGGCGCTGCTGGTCCAGGGCTACAATAGCTTCCACTTCCTGAGCGGCATTTTTGTAGTTTTTCTTGGTCAGTCCAGCTATCACCAGCTCTGTCTGCTCTCTTAAAACGTTTAGCTGTAGCATAGTTTGGGTCTTTGTATAGCTGCAAAAATATACTTTTTTAGGTTGTAAGCGGCATTTACGAAATCTTTTAAGGAAAAACTGAAACATTTTCAACAAAAACTCCGCTAATATTTGTTAATTAATAAGCATTGCAATAACATTGCAGTGCAATTTATAGCAGGCCCTTTCCTGAGCCGCACAAAACTCTATCGCATTCATCCATTTTCCGAATTAATAAGTAAAGCTCTCGCTGCGTTCGCCCAGGCGTGCCAAGCAGGTTAATTTAACTACCATACCACATTTATGTACAAAATTGAAGAATTGAAAGATAGGCTTCTTTCAGAACTCAAGGAAATTGCAGAAGACCTGGGTGTCAAGAATTTCAAGAAACTCAGCAAGCAGGATCTGGTCTACAAAATCCTTGATCAGCAAGCCATAACCCCTCCCGACAAATTGCCGAAAAAAGTAAAATCCTCTCCTAGCACAGCCGCCGCCGGCGAACCCGAAGCTACTGAAAACACAATTACTATCAGTGAAGAGCAGCAGGCACCTGCAGCCGAAGCGACAACCGAAGCAAGACCTGCCCGCGAAGCAGCCCGCCGCGAACAAACCAGTCCGACTTTAGTACAACAGCCGGCACCCGCCAAAGACCATGGTCCGCAGCGTGAGCGCGTGACAACCCGCCGCGACAACCGTAACGAAGGTGGCAACCCGCGTGAGCAGCGCCAGGAGCAGCGTGTAGAACGCACAGATGCCCGCCCAGAGCGTCAGGAAAGAACCGAGCGTGCCGAGCGAACAGAGCAGCGTCCTGAGAGAGCCGAACGTTCTGATCGCAATGATAACCGGAATGAAAGAAATGATAACCGCTCTGAGCAGCGTGAGCAGCGTCCTGAAGTAGGAAATCGCAGCGATACGCGCAATGACCAGAACCGCGGCGGTGATAACTTCCCGCGCCGCCAGCAGAATGCGGCCGCCAGCAGCAATAACTTCCGTGAGTTTGACGGAATAATCCTAAATGAAGGTGTGCTGGAATTGATGCAGGATGGCTACGGCTTCCTTCGCTCCACACACTACAACTACCTGGCCTCGCCAGATGATATTTATGTATCACCTTCTCAGATCAAATTGTTCGGTCTGAAAACAGGAGATACTGTAAAAGGTCAGATCCGTCCGCCGAAAGAAGGAGAGAAGTACTTTGCCCTGCTGAAGGTAGACTCTGTAAACGGACGTACGACAGAGGAAATCCGTGACCGTATACCTTTCCAGCACCTGACGCCACTCTTCCCGGAGGAGCGTTTAAAACTGACTACCAAGCCAAGCCAGCTTTCTACCCGTATCCTCGATCTGTTTGCACCGATCGGTAAAGGCCAGCGTGGTATGATCGTGGCCCAGCCTAAAACCGGTAAGACTGTACTTTTGCAGGAAATTGCCAACGCCATCTCTGAAAATCACCCGGAAGTGTATCTGATGATCCTGTTGATCGACGAACGTCCGGAAGAAGTAACTGATATGGCCCGCAATGTAAAAGCGGAGGTTATTGCCTCTACTTTTGACGAAACAGCTGAGCGCCATGTAAAGGTGTCGAGCATTGTATTGGACAAGGCCAAGCGTATGGTAGAGTGCGGCCACGATGTGGTGATCCTGCTTGATTCTATTACGCGTCTTGCCCGAGCTTATAACACAGTCGTGCCTTCATCAGGTAAGATCTTGTCAGGTGGTGTGGATGCAAACGCACTGCACAAGCCGAAGCGTTTCTTCGGTGCTGCCCGTAACGTGGAAAACGGCGGTTCCCTGACCATCATCGCTACTGCCTTGATTGACACGGGTTCTAAGATGGACGAAGTGATCTTCGAAGAATTTAAAGGCACCGGTAACATGGAACTGCAGCTGGACCGCAAACTGGCCAACCGCAGAATTTACCCTGCTATCGACGTGCCAGCTTCAGGTACACGCCGCGAAGACCTGCTTATGGACCGCGACGAACTGAACCGTATCTGGATCCTGCGCAAGTTTATGTCCGATATGAATTCCGTAGAAGCCATGGAGTTCCTGAAAGACAGAATGGTAGGCACGAAGAGCAACGAAGAGTTCCTGATCTCAATGAACGGTTAAGGTATACCTTCCCAATAAAAATAAACCGGCCCCACCGCTTTGCAGCGGTGGGGCCGGTTTATTTTTGGTGAGTTAGCAATTGGGCGAATGTTTTATTTTTTTAATGGGTCCACGTGCCTTGGCCATAATGGAAGAAACCTTAATAAATTCCTTTTTCAGATCTCCGCACAGTGGCTGCTGAAGAGATGGCAGCTTGTTCTATTAGTTTAAGCCAGGAGAAAAACAGACGCTATAATTTGCATAGAATTAATCATCACCAATTCCTTTCTGCCCTTAACTCCAGAAAGGATAATCTGGTCTGGCGAATAGATATACAGTGTAGGTAAGCACCACACCATAGACGATGTGTGCAAAAATGAGTGTGATCAGGTAGGTACGGAGTGAGATAAGAGGAGGTCGGGGATGCACCAGAAAAAACAGATACCACATGAACATCGCCATCAGGCCATGAGCTAATCCAAAGAGTAATCCCCAGGAAACATTGATAAGTCCTACTTCGGAGTGCCACAACGCAATGTAGAACAGCGCAAAAATAATCCCAACCAGGTAATGAGCTACCGTGCCGTATACCTTGGTATTGGTAGCATCCGAGAGCGAACCATCAGGTTGCGTGCGATTCATAAGCATGGTGCCTAGTATCCGGATGACCTTCATAACACGGTGCGTCACGTAGGAGAGCAGGTATAGGAAGGCAGTCATGGCGGCGGTGGCGGCGATTCCACCTATTACAGCGTAAAGTAGTTTCATGGAGAGACGGTTTTTGCTCTTATACGAAATCAGGCTAGCTAGTTATAAGACGGCGGCCTGCATAGACTTATAAGATATAAACTGAACGCAACAGGAGTATCAGAAAGAAAGCCAGGCTGATGCATAGGGAGGAGATCTTATTCATGCGCATCGTATTTTCAAAGTTCACCTCTTCTGGGTTTCGCCAGGACCTGCGCACCCAGCTCAGGAAAAAGTAGGTAATAGGAGCAGTGCATAGCAGAAACGCCAACACGCTGAGCAGTTGACCTATAGACAGGTATAGCCCGACCAGAAGTGCAGCTCCCAGGCCCAGCGCTATACCTGCAAATACGAAGGTGCCCCGTATACCTAGCAGTAAACTCAAGGTTTTGTCACCTCGCTCACTGTCTTCCTGGTGCTGGTAAATCTGAGTAAGCGGATAGGAGCCGCAGAGAAAGAGCGTGCTGACCAGGGCAAACAGAATGTTCTGCTTTTGTAAAATTTGCTGGGTATCCAGATCAGCTCCCACCTGCACCATCAAAAAAGTAAATGCGCCCTGAAAGACCGTAACAACCAACGTGCTGATGATCGGGTATTTCTTCAGTCGGATGTCACGGTCGCTGTAAGCTTTAGAGACGAGCAGGTATAAGGCAACCAGCAAGGCAAAAAAGGGTGATACGATAAAGCTGAGCAACAAGGCCAGTACATCAAAAAGAACAACAAGGTGAAATAGCTCTTGGGTGACTTTGGGCGGTTGCCGGAGTCCGCCAATACTGCCTTCATCCCGATCGTGGTAGGAGTTATAGCCGTTGCTGGCCGGGTATACCAATACATGCAAAATGAAGAACACAGCAGCCGCCCGCCACAAGGTATAGCCATCCATTACGCTAAGCGCAAACCAGTACACCGGCATCAGGTATACCGAAAACGGAATCCGCATGAGGGTCAGGGCACTACTGTATTTTCCGATGACAGGTATAGCGATAGGTTTCATAGTTTAATTAATTCTCTGGATAGCCTAACAGGTATATAACCTGCTTGCCGGGTCCGGTTCCTACTATGCCCCTGCGCCAGGTATAGCCCGGCGGGGTATTAACACGGGCCAGTAATTTATCCAGCATCCGTGGGTTATAAAGTCTGAAGAGCGATACCAAGCCATCCCAGAGTATACCCAGCGGAATAATTGGTATGAGGTACGTGAATAGTAGTCTACTAAGTTTAAAAGGCCTGATAAAAGGTGTTACCACCAGGATGATGATCGGGAAGGTCAGTAGAAAAATAATGAGCTCGGCCCATGTCTTACTGCCCCCTTCAAAGATGCCAATGGGAGCCTGCTGATCTGCCGCGTTCTGCAAAATAGCCACTGCCTGCTGTGGTTTAAAGTGATGAAAAGAAGAGAAGATAGTGCGTACGCCTTTTATCTGTGGTGGTACCTGTGTGGCATCTATCGGAGAAGCGATAAAGTCGATAAGGCCGTCCGATTGACGGTGTAGGTACTCGTAAGCACCCAGGTTGGGGTACAGGTCAGATAAGGTGACGCGTACAGGCTCACCCATGCGTTGGCTTAAGGCTTCGCGTATACCTTCTATGCCGCCCCCGGCACCGGAGCAAATATCAGTGAAGTGTGTTTGGCCGCTGCGACGGAGCAGGTCCTCCAGCAAGGGTATAGCCGGGCCGTAAGCGCCGAGCTTTGAGATCATGAAGCGAAGGAAGTCGAGCATGCCCTGGCGGAAGATGTGCGGAAACCAGGGCTGGTCTTCTAGCTCAAATAGTTGCAGACGGAAGTTCAAGGGCAGCAGCGATTATTTAAGTCCGCATACTGCCCGATGCCTATAAAAGTTGCTATGGGAGCGTCGTGCCGCGCTGACTCATCCAGGGGTGGAGTTCCATGATCAGCTTTCCGGCTTTTACCGCAGGGTCTGCTTCAGTCAATGCCTTTGCCTCTTCCAGGGTAGCCACATCAAAAATGAAAATGCCACGCAGCTCCCCATTGTCCAGAAACGGGCCAGCCATCACCAGTTTGCCATCAGCAGCCATCTTACGGATATGCGCCATGTGCCCTCGTTGAATGCTGTTCACCTCGGCCGTATCGGTCGGCTGGTAAGGACCTTTTTTGAGCAGCGCCATGTAGTAGGTCTTCATCTGGCTCATATCCATCTCACCGGACTTTTTAGGGGCCTCCTGGGTTGTCGCAGCAGCTTTTTTTGGAGCAGGCTTCGCTTTTGATTGTGCCTGAGTAGCCAGTGTGCAGCCAAGGCAAAGCGCCAGGGCTATACCTGTGGTTTGTAGCAGTTTCTTCATAGAAGTAAAGGTATGCAAACTCAATTACTTTTTTGTTATTCCCGCTGCGCCGGCCCCGATACTGAAATTGTCTCCAGCATTGCCGAATAACTGCCAGTATTCTTCCTGCGGTTTGTCCAGGTCAGGAGTAAGTACCAGGCGGTCACCGTTCACAAAGGTCAGGGCTACACCGTATGCGTTTCTTATTTCTATACTCTCTACTGCCAATGCCTGACTGCTGATGACAAGTCCCTGCAGGCGCTGGTCGCGCAGGTTGGCGCCGGGCACTTTCCAGTCGAACTTGGGTGAGGGCAGGCCGGGTTCACGCTTGCGCATGAACACTTCGTTGTGCTTGATCGTTTCGCCGTTGGACAGCTCGAAAGTCCAGGGGCAGTTCACGGCCAAGGTATAGAGGCCAACATCCAGAATCAATCCCTGTGGTGTGGTATAGCTGGTTTTGCCGAAGTGAAAGTACTGTACCAGTTCGTTGCGGGTGGTCTTGGTTAGCGGCAGGCCCTTGATTCTGTCGAAGGCTTCCTGTAAGTGCTCTTGCATGGGTGGATAGGTAATGCTATGTGGCAAAGATAAGTAGGGCCAGCCAAAGTTGTAACAGCTTCTCTATATCGCTGACTAAGTTTTATGCGTTTCTAAGAAAGTATTTGTACACAAAAGGTATATTTGCAGTAGATTAGAAAGAAGCGTTCCGGAAAATACAGGCGATCTGCCCTGATGATATAACATGCTGCAAGAGCAAGAAAGAGAACAAGAAAAACGACCGGTCAAGAAGAGAGGATCCGTGTATGGCAGTGTGATTGGCTATACCTGGAAAGTGTTTCTGCTGGGGTTGATGGTGGTGGTTGGATACCTGGTGAGTGTGGAGTATAACTTCTTCTACCTCTTTGGCTCGTCCCCAAGTCTGGACAGGCTGGAAAACCCACGCAGCGACCAGGCCTCCGAACTCTATACCGCCGACGGCAACCTGATCGGGAAGTATTTCCGTGAAAACCGCAGCCCGGTGAGTTACAAACAGATGTCGCCAACGCTCATCAATGCGCTCATCGCCACAGAAGATGTCCGCTTCTATGAGCATGCGGGTATAGACCCGACTGCGATCTTTGGTGCGGTATACGACAACCTGCGTGGCGAAAGCCGTGGTGGCAGTACCATTACGCAACAGCTGGCCAAAAACCTGTACAAGACCCGTACCGACGACTCCAAAGGGGTGCTGGGGCATATTCCTGGCCTTAACATTGTCATCTCAAAAACGAAGGAGTGGCTCACAGCCATTAAGCTCGAGCAGCGCTATACTAAGGAAGAGATTCTGGCGATGTACCTGAATACGGTGGACTTCGGCAGCAATTCATTTGGTATACAGGTAGCCTCTAAAACCTTCTTCAACGCCTCACCGGACAGTCTGAAAACAGAGCAGGCGGCCGTGCTGGTAGGTTTGCTCAAAGCACCAACCTACTATAGTCCGCGCTTCAACCCTGAAAACGCTACCCGCCGCCGCAACACGGTGCTGGGCCAGATGGCCAAGTATAATTACCTGACAACTGCTGAGGCCGACTCGCTGAGTCAACTGCCGCTTGTGCTGGAGTATAAAGTAGAGAACCACTACGACGGGCCGGCAACTTACTTCCGCGGTGCAGTGGCTGATTTTATGAAGGAGTGGTGCAAGCAGAATGGCTACGACCTGTACCGGGACGGCCTGAAAGTATACACCACCATTGATTCGCGAATACAACAGCACGCCGAAGCAGCCATGGAGCAGCAGATGCGTACCCTGCAGCGTCGCTTTGATAATCACTGGAAGGGCCAGAACCCGTGGGTGGATGAGAAAAACCGCGAGATACCGAACTTTATTGAAGAAACGATCAAGCGCACCGATTACTACCGCCGCCTCAAGAAGAAACACGGCGACAATCAGGCAGCGATCAACAAAGAGCTGAACACGCCACGCGAGATGATGGTGTTTACGTGGGATAATGATGCGCGCGAAAAGAAAATGACCATGTCACCGCTTGACTCGCTGCGTTACTACAAGCGTTTCCTGCATGGCGGTATGATGACCATGGACCCTTTCTCCGGTGAGATCAAGGCTTGGGTAGGGGGTATCAACTTTAAGTATTTTAAGTACGACCACGTAAAGCAGGCGCGGCGTCAGCCGGGCTCTACCTTTAAGCCGTTCGTGTACGTGGCTGCTATCGATAATGGTTATTCGCCCTGCGATAAGATCGTGGATACGCGTGTCACCATCAATTATGTAGAAAAAGGAGAGAAGAAGAGCTGGTCGCCTACCAATGCAGACTGGGCCTATACCGGTGCTCCGATGACCTTACGCCGCGCCATGGGCAAATCGGTTAACTCGGTAACGGCGCAACTCACCGAACTGGTAGGCTGGGAAACAGTGGTAGACTATGCGCACAAGCTAGGAATCAGCAGTCCGCTTGACAAGGTGCCTTCCATCGGCTTAGGCCCAAGTGATGTGTCCATATACGATATGGTGGGAGCTTACAGCACTTTCCCGAATCATGGCTTCCATACCGCACCACGCTTCATTACCCGCATCGAAGACCGCGAAGGCAACCTGATCGAGCAGTTTGTACCGGAGCAGAAAAAAGTGCTGAGCGAGGAAACAGCCTTCCTGATGATGCACATGCTTAAGGGAGGTATAGAGGAGCCCGGCGGTACCTCACAGGCACTGTGGGAATACGACCTCTGGAAAGGGAATGAAATTGGAGGCAAAACCGGAACGACTTCCAACCACTCCGACGGTTGGTTTATGGGTGTAACCAAAGACCTGGTAACCGGTGTGTGGGTAGGTGGCGAAGACCGCAGTATTCACTTCCGTACTTCTAACCTGGGTGAAGGGTCTAAAACCGCTTTGCCAGTATATGGTCTCTTCATGGAGCGTCTCTACAAAGACAAAGACCTGGGCTTTACCATGGGACGCTTCCCGGGGCCGACCGTCAAGATCAGCAAAAAGTATAACTGTACCACCGTGCTGCCAAGAGCTGAGCCGGATTCTACGCAGCTTGATCTTGATCTGGATATTCTGGATTTGTCAGAATTCCTGCAGTAGCGTGTTGTTAAAAGCAGAAGCGCCCGCTAATCCGATTAGCGGGCGCTTCTGCTTTAGAACATAGTGCTTTTTATAATTAACTCTGATGCTTCTTATAAAACGAATCCAGTGCTTCGTCCAGGTAATTGTACTCGAAAGTAAAGCCGGTCTGGAGCACTTTGTTGGCGCTCACACGCTGACCACTCAGCACTACATCGCTCATCTCACCAAGCATTAAATTAAGCGCGAAAGAAGGCACCTTGGGCAATACCAATGGTTTGTGCATAGCCTCTGCCAGCGCTTCAGTAAACTCCTGATTAGTGACCGGATGAGGAGCCACAGCATTGTACACGCCAGTAAACTGCGTGTCTTCAATTGCCCGGATGTACAAGCGGCACAAGTCATCCATGTGGATCCAGGACATGTACTGCTTGCCGCTGCCGAGCGGTGCGCCTGCCATCAGCTTTATTGGGCGGGCCATTTGGGGAAGAGCACCGCCCTTTTCGCTTAACGCTATACCTGTACGGAAGATGACTGTGCGGATGCCTATATCTTTGATCTGCCAAACGGCTGCTTCCCAGGCTTTGCACACTTCAGCCATAAAATCCTCGCCATAGCTGCTTTCCTCTGACATCAGTTGATCACCTGAGTTTCCGTATATGCCGATAGCGGAAGCTGAAATAAAACCTTTGACATGATGCTCGTATTGGCGCAGGCCATCAAGCAGCAGCTGTGTGCTATCTACCCGGCTACGCAGGATTTCACGCTTGCGCTCCTTTGTCCATTTCTCATCAGCCAAACCAGCACCAGCCAGGTGGATGATATAGTCGGCATAGGTAATGGCATTCTCATCAATAGAGGAGCTCTTAATGTCCCAGCGGAAAGTCTTATAGTGAGAGAACTTGTCGGGATCTCGGGAAAGGTGCGCTACTTCATAACCCTGATCGATCAGCATCTCGGAAAGACGCGACCCGATTAGCCCTGAACCACCTGAAATGAGTATTTTCCCCGCCATACGTTATGATCGTCGTTATAAATTATATAGAAATATATCTATACGTGTAAGGACTAATTGAAAGTTGCTTTCACCGATCAAAACCGGTTGGTGGCGAAAAGGCCGACTAGGTGCTAAACCTTATTTCTTGCGGATGTGACTCAGGAACTCATTGCGATACTGGTCCTGCTCAAACAAACCAGAGTACTCCGCTGTGATCGTACTGCTGCTCACATCGTTTACGCCGCGGCTCATCACACAAAGGTGGTCTGCCTCGATCAGCACCGCTACGTTTTCGGTCTGCAGTGCCTGCTTCAGTTCGTCAGCGATCTGCATGGTCATACGCTCCTGTACCTGCGGACGACGGGCATAGTACTGCACGATACGGTTCAGCTTAGAAAGTCCGATCACGTGCTCGTTGGGCATGTATGCTACGTGGGCTCTTCCAATGATCGGCACAAAGTGATGCTCGCAGGAAGAGTAGACAGTAATATCGCGCTCCACCAGCATCTGGTTGTACTTGTACTTGTTCTCAAATCGGCGGATAACCGGTTTGTTCTCAGGGTGTAGGCCACTGAAAATTTCCTGCACATACATTTTGGCAACACGCAGTGGCGTGCCTTTCAGGCTATCGTCTGTCAGGTCGAGGCCCATGGTATGCATAATTTCACGGAAGTGCCTTTCAATGATCACGATCTTTTCGGCGTCAGAAAGGTCAAATGCGTCAGGGCGCAACGGCGTTTCCAGAGAGCTCATCATGTGATCATCCATCTCTTCCGCATCGTGGCCCAGGTCCTGGTTATCCATTATATTCAACAAAGTTTCGTTCAGTTTCATAAAGCGTTACCGCCAATTCATATTCCCGGCTTATTTTTTCCCGCAATCGCTCCCATATGACCATGGCAATGTTCTCGGCGGTTGGGTTCAGCTGTCTGAACTCCTCTGTGTCGAGATTGAGATTCTTATGGTCAAACTTGTCGATCACTTCCTCCTTCACCAGCGTACTAAGCTTTTTCATATCGTACACATAGCCCGTTTCTTCGTTTACTGAGCCCGTCAGCTTAACAATAAGTTCGTAGTTGTGACCGTGGAAGTTGGGGTTATTGCACAGCCCAAAAACCTCCGCGTTCTGCTCGGCGCTCCAGGCTGGGTTATGCAGGCGGTGAGCGGCATTAAAATGTTCTTTTCTGCAGATCGTTATTTTCATTGCGGTTCCAACAGGTGGGCCTATGTTATTGTTCGCGTACGTGAATAATTCATATGGGAGCTACCCGGGCTGTAAACTTACAAAGGTAAGCTTCGTGGCTCCTAAACCCAAACAGAACAGCGTCTAAATTAATCCGGCTTCTTATATCTGAAATATGCTATGGATTAGCTATTTTCGTAGGTATACGATTGTTCCTGTCAAATCATTATTTCTAAGTAGAGTATGCGAGTAAAAGGATTGTTGGTAGCAGCCATGCTGCTGGTATCATGTATGGCAAGTGCGCAGGTGTTGCGTGTAGAGGAAAACGAACAGGTAGTAAGCGGTATCAAGCGCAGCGGCCAGCAACTGAGTGTGCAGTTGGATCCTAAGTTTGTGGAGAAGGTGTGGAAAGACCACCTGTCACAGGAAGCCGGAAAGGTAAAGCACTCTAAGGGTGTCTATACGGTAGAAGAGGCGAAGCTAATGAGTGTTACAAAGGAGCCTGTACGCGTGATCTCCACAGTTGGCACACATGCCACTGGCAGCTACGTGTGGTGGTCACTCGATATGGGCACAACCCATCTAGACAAAGCCGCTACCCCTGAGGTTTACGCCGCTGCGGAGCAGTTCATGGAAAACTTCGGCAAAAAGCTCTATCAGGAAGATGTGCTACTGCAAATCAACGAAGCCGAAAATGTACTGCGCAGCACTAAGAAAGAACAGGATCGTGTGGTGAAACAGGCCAATGACCTGCAATTGAGTATAGAGAAAAACAAGAAACGCAAGCAAGACCTGGAGGCTGAACTGGTACGCAATGCCGACGAACTGCGTCAGCTAGAGCAGAACGTAGAACTGAACGTGAAACAGCAGGAAGCCAGCCGCCAGCAGGTGCAGGCTATGGAAAAAGCTGTAGAAGAAGTGAGAGCCAAATTGAGAGATATCAAGTAATAATTGAGCCTCTGATGAAATTCTTCCTGACAATTTTATTTTCACTTATCTGGACTCTTTCTTATTCCCAGGATTTAGCAGGATTTGTACAGGTAATAGCTAGAGATAGTTTAAAACTACACTTTAGCTCGACTGGTATCTTAACTAACATCCAATGTGCTGCGTTTTATCGTGTTGCTAAAATGCATCCAACATATTATGTTTTCCATGGGCCTTTTAAAGATTACTATGCATCTGGTGAACTAGCGGTTGACGGTACTTATAGTGCCAACGCTTTTCATGGAGTATACAGTGAGTATTATCAAAACGGACAGCTAAAAGAACGTGGAAACTTTGTGCACGGCGTAAAGACAGGTATATGGGAATATTGGTACGTGGATGGTCAGCTAAAGAAAGTGCTGGAGTTTCAGGGTACCACTCCGCTTGTCTTAAAAATGTATACCGCAAAAGGCAAAGCATTAATAGTTGACGGCAATGGGAAGTATGAGGAAGATAACCCTATAATCAGAGCAACAGTTAAGGGCAATATTGTTAATGGTAAACAAGATGGTAAGTGGAAGGTATTAAGCAATTATGGTAAAACTCTGGTTGGAGAAGAAGTTTTTGATAATGGACGTTTTATCGGAGGGGAAAGCATCGCAAAGATAGCGTCCTTTAGTAGGAAATATTATGATGCACCAAAGGTCACTGTCGATTATACAAAAGACAAAATGACAAGCTATAGTCGTTACACCAATTGCAGAAATTATGGCAAGGACTATACATACCATCTTAAAAGATATAATAGCAAGTATACCGATCTTCCTTTCCTCAATCACATCTATGAAAACTTCGATCCTGTAAGTGGAGTTGAGGGCTATATACTAGTTAGCTTCAAAATAGACAAAGGAGGGGATGTTGCAGATATAAAACTGCATTCAACCATCAATAATTCTGATGTTGAAGAAAAGTTGGTAAGGGTTCTGTCATCCGGTAAGCAGTGGCTTCCTGCGATGGTAAATGGGAGACCAATTGAAACAAGTGATATTTATGCTTTCTCTTTTTCGGGCAATGCCTACAGGATCCTAAATGATACCAGAAACGATTACTATCCTGTAGAAACCGGTGCAGTATTGCTAACGGAAGAGCAGACAGATGTCTCAGATCTAGTTCTTAAGCTAGTCAAAAGCGATATAAAAACTACTGAGAACTACAATGATGTAGCTGTCACAGTATCTTTCTCTATAGATGAGACTGGCAATATTGACTTTGATGATAGTACATTTGAAGGCATGCTACAGTCATCAGAAGCAGAAAAAAGCTTATATGGTATCTTGAAACATTCGCTTCAGTATGCCGGACTCTGGCAGCCCGCGACAGCCAATGGCATAAAAGTTAAACAGCATTTTTTGGGAGTGCTGAGAATAAATGGTAGTACGTCAATGTTCAGGATCTTTAGTAACAATTGGGTGCTAAACGACAATATGTAAGCATCTATGTCCCTAAAACAGAAAAGCCTCCTATTGCGGAGGCTTTTCTGTTTTTATAAGTAGTGTATTACAATTTCATCCACCGCTGGATTTCCTGTTCTGCAAACTGCTCGTTGCGCCAGCCCACAAACTTGCTTTTGGCGGTTGGGTTGTGGTATACAAACCATTGCTGCAGGATGGCCTTGACGGCAGGATAGTCAGCCGTGAGGCCATTGTAGTCAGATGTGTTGATCGTGCGTTCGCTTGGCCTCGCGGGTACCGCGATGATCTTATGGTCTAGCTCTCCGGCTGTTTCCAATTGCAGTACACCCACCGGTATTACTTCCATCACAGTGCCTGTTGCAACGCTGCCTGTCAGTACAACCACTTCCAGGGGCTTTTTCTGTGCGTTGATCTCGGTGGAAGGTATAAAGCCGAAATTAGCAGGATAGGGTAGGAAAGGAATGATACGATCCTGGCCGGCTTGCTGCTCTGCTTCAAAAGCTTTTGTCTGTCGATTGTAATGCAGTTTGGTGGCGCTTCCGGCTGGCACCTCGATCACGGCCTGCAGTTGTTTTTTTCCATTGTATGTGGGGAGTGCGATGTAGTCTGTCTGACAGGAAGCCAGCATCACCAGTGATAGCAGTAGGAAGGTATAGCGAAGGAGTGTTTGCATGGGCGTAGAAGACAGCAAAGGTATAGCTGCAAATATAGTAAGCATGAGTAAAGTAGGTATGGCCCAGCTTACATCAGGTATAAAAAAAAGGAGCCGTTTGCTTAGAAACGGCTCCTTTTACTAAAACTATGGAAAACTTATGAAAACAGGTTCTTATTATCTTCTTTCCTTGATTCTTGCAGCCTTACCCTGCAGACCTCTCAGGTAGTACAGTCTAGCTCTTCTAACACGGCCTTTTCTTACAAGCTCGATCTTCTCGATAGCAGGTGACAACAGAGGGAAAATACGCTCCAGGCCAATCTGGTTAGATACTTTTCTTACTGTGAAAGTCTCACCGTTTGTGTTCACGTTTTTGCGCTGAATCACAACGCCCTGGAACTGCTGAATACGCTCCTTGTTACCCTCACGGATTTTCACGTGGATGTTGATGGTATCGCCAGACTGGAAAGTCGGGAAAGAGGCGCGCTTGTCTGTAGATTCCTGCTCGATAAATTTTAGTAATTCGCTCATGGCTATGTTGTTAAAGCTAAATATCTTCTTCAAAATTCGGACTGCAAAGATATGTAATTATTTATTACATAAGAATTTTTGCAGAAAAAAAATGTAAGTTTTTGAAACTTACCACTCAAAAGCCTAATTGAAGCGCTTTTTGCGCCTTTTTAACCTCTGTTACTCTAGTCGTTCAGCAGGTCTGGCCTACGCTGACGGGTACGCTCAATTGCCTGCTCAAAACGCCACTGCTCTATTTTTGGTCCATCGCCTGAAAGCAGAATGTCCGGCACTGTCAGGCCTTTGTAATCTGCCGGGCGGGTATAGACCGGCGGCGCCAGCAATCCGTCCTGAAACGAATCAGTGAGGGCAGAGGACTCGTCGTTGAGTACACCCGGTATAATGCGGATAATAGCATCAGCCAGTACAGCCGCTCCTAACTCTCCACCTGACAGCACATAGTCACCAATACTGATCTCATGTGTCACGTAATGCTGCCGTACTCGCTCATCCACGCCTTTGTAGTGTCCGCACAGGATGATCAAATTACGCAAAAGCGAAAACTGATTTACTACTTGCTGGTTGAGCGTTTGTCCATCAGGGGTCATGTAGATGACAGCGTCATACTCCCGCTCTGCTTTTAAGTCTGACAGGATTTTATCAATCGGCTCAATCATCATCACCATGCCTGCTCCACCACCAAAGGCATAGTCGTCTATCTGACCATGTTTGTTGATGGCGTACTTACGGAGGTCATGGATGTGGATTTCTACCAGACCTTTTTGCTGAGCTCTTTTAACAATAGAATGGCTAAAAGGACTGTCCAGCAGGTCGGGCTGGCAACTGATGATGTCAAATCGCATGATAACAGGGGGTTACTCGTCGCGGTCGTCGGCGTCGTCAGGGGTGCCGGGCTGGGTGTATACCTCCAGCAGGCCTTCAGGCAGATTTACGTGCAGGACCTTAGCTTCGTGATCAGCGCGTACAAACACGTCATCCAGCACAGGTACAAGCATTTCCTGCCCGTTGTACTCCATGGCCATCAGCTGTTGCTGCGGCATGTCGTAGAAGTCTTTCACGGTGCCAAGCGGACCGTGGTTCTGGTCCACCACCTGGTAGCCGATCACTTCATGGAAATAGAACTGTCCCTCTTCCAACTCCGGGAGCTCGTCGAGTGGCAGGTATAGGCTGACATTGCGAAGCTTCTCGGCCTGTTCGATCGTTTTGATATCCTCAAAAGTGATAATAAAACGGCCTTTCTGCACGGGCTCCATCTTGTCAATAAAAAAAGGAATCAGCCTTCCTTGTTGTTCAAGAAAGACTGATTCCAATTCATCATAATCCTCGGGGTAGTCCACGTCAAAAAACGCAACGACTTGTCCCTTGATGCCATGGGTCTTGACGATGTGACCTAACAGGAAGCAGTCATCAATATGCATGGCGGCTATAATTTATGCTTGCTCTTCAGTAGACTCGCCTTCAGCAGCTGGTGCCTCAGGAGCTTCTTCAGTTTCAGCAGCAGGAGCATCAGCAGCAAGTTTAGCAGCTTCACGCTGACGGATAGCCTCTGCACGAGCCTCTTTCACTTTCGTTTCAGCATCAAGAGCAGCCTTACGCTTCGCATCTTTCTCAGATCCAAGGGTAGTACGCTTGCTTTCGATTTTAGCATCTTTCTCTTTCTTCCACTCTTCGAAACGAGCATCAGCTGTTTCTTGCGTGATAGCGCCTTTTACAACACCGATCTGCAGGTGCTTCTTGTACAGAATACCTCTGTAAGAAAGCATCGCCTTTACAGTGTCAGTTGGCTGAGCACCATTCATTAACCACTGGAATGCTTTCTCCTCGCTAAAGTCGATAGATGCAGGGTTAGTGTTTGGGTTGTAAGTACCCAGTTTCTCGATGAACTTACCATCACGTGGTGAGCGAGCATCAGCTACTACGATATCGTAGATAGCGGCTTTTTTGCGGCCTCTGCGGGCCAGTCTGATTTTAACAGCCATTTTTTATATAAAATTTAAAGTCGGCGAAACCCGTCCGCCAGTTTTTAGAACCGCAAAGGTAATGATTTTGTGCCGATTAATGCAAGATATTTAGGAATTGATTTCCAGTCATTAAATGCTTGACTATAGGTATGACATTCGTGACTACCTTCAGGTATAGCCCAAGCGTGCGTTTACACCGATCGCTAATTGTATATGTCAGGTTGCTCCGTGTCTCTATACCTGAATTGCCAGCAAAACAAAAAGCCCTCCGATTCGGGAGGGCTTCTCTAGTTATGTTGAAGTTTTAGGCGCCTACTTTCGTGCGGGCCGCCTTTACTTTTACCGGTTTCAGTTTGATGATGCTCAGCTTATCCAGCGTCCAGATCACAGGCCAGGTTGGGTCAACCTCCCACCACTTCACACCGAAGTTCACGCGATTAGGCAATTTGTGGTGATTGTTCTGGAACAGTTCGCCGCCTGTCAGGAAGTCGAAGAAAAGCGAGTTGCGTGATTTGTCGTTGTTATCGAAGTTCTGGTAGCCATACTTGTGACCGCTCCAGTTTACGATGGCGCCGTGCACCGGACCCATCAGGAAGTGGATCGGCAATAGCAGAAACATCCACCACTGCGTAGCGAAGGCAATGTAGAACATCACATAAAACACACCCCAGCCAATTCGTGAGAAATAGCTATCGCCTAGTTTCTCTAATGCTGGCCACAGCGGATAGTCGCCATCAAAACGACGCTCCGGCTCCACACGGTGGTTAAGCACGTCGTTGTAAATATTTTTGGTCTTCCACATCATCGTGAAAGCATTGTTAGAATAATGCGGTGAATGCGGGTCACGCTCCGTGTCAGAGAAGGCGTGGTGCATGCGGTGCAAAATAGCGTAGGCACGTGGCGACAGGAAAGAAGAGCCCTGTGCGATGTAAGTCAGAAGGTAAAAGGCCTTCTCCCAGAAGGGGTTCATGGTGAACATCTTATGTGCTGCATAGCGGTGCAAGAAGAATGTTTGCACAAACAGAGAGAGGTACCAGTGCAATACGAAGAAAATAAGTATGGCCATTAAGCAATTAGTATGTTAAAGTGATTATTAACTGGTTCAGGTATAGCGGAGACTGAAACAGCCACCAAGCCTTCGCAAAATTACGATGTGATTCTATAGAAATAATAAAAACCGGTATAAAAGTTCAGAAAGATGATAAATATCAGCTTTTCTGAACTAGAAAGGCCGAATGATAGAGGTGAGTTTGTGAGTACAGCAAATCAACATTCCTACAAAGTGATGAAAGGTATAAAGTGCCCGGTTACTGAATGTCCAAAGTGCGCTCAGATGGCTCATCATTTATTCTTCCGGTCTAAATGGTGCCCATACAGTAGCAGGGGGGAGAGGAGCTGTGACGCTAACCATGGTTTTGAGCGTAGGATGCTCAAATTGGAGACTGCGGGCGTGCAGCGCGATGCTTTTGTCCGGCAATGGTTTGCTGGCGCCATACCTCAGGTCACCGACAATAGGGCAGTTCATGGAAGCTAACTGCACCCTGATCTGGTGCGGCCGACCGGTAACAGGTTTTACTTCCAGGAGATAGTTCTTGTCGTGTTGCCCCACCAGCCGGTAGCTAAGTTCAGAGCGTAGGCCACTTTTGTTTTCGCGGGCGTAGGCTTTGGTTACGTTGCGGCTGCTATCCTTAATGAGCCAATGCACGAGGGTCTGCTCAAGTATAACAGGCCGGTTGAGGACCACGGCCCAGTAGGTTTTTACGGTTTTTTTGCTCCGGAAAAGTTCGTTCAGGCGGGTAAGGGCTTTAGAGGTTTTGGCAAGCAGCACCACACCACTCACTGGTCGGTCAAGGCGGTGCACCACGCCAATGTAGACGTTGCCCGGCTTGTTGTACTTCTCTTTGATATAAGCCTTCGCCAGGTCAGCGAGACATTCATCGCCGGTCTCATCGCCGTGTACCAGCAAGCCTGCCGGCTTGTTGACCACCAACACATGGTTATCCTCAAAAAGAACGTCTAAAGAAGCCATGGGCTTTAGTTAAAAGTTGGGAGTTGAAAGTTAAGAGTTGTAGCCGACTAAAGAAGCGAGTGAATCGGGCCGAAGACCATAAGCCAAGCTCAGCAAGGTGCATTAGCTCACTTTTTACTCTTAACTTTCAACGCTTACCTATATTAATAAGCTTCTTTCTCGTTAGGGAAATCTTTGCTCTTCACGTCTTTCACGTAGTTCTGCACAGCGTCGGTCATGATCGTGTGCAGGTCGGCATAGCGACGCAGGAAACGTGGCTTGAACTCTTTGTTGATGCCGAGCATGTCGTGCACTACCAGTACCTGACCGTCCACATGCGGGCCGGCGCCTATACCTATAATTGGAATCTCCAGTTTCTCTGCCACACGTTTGGCCAGCTCCGATGGAATTTTCTCCAGAACTATTGAGAAGCAGCCCAATTCCTGCAGCAGCAGTGCGTCATCAATGAGTTTTTGAGCTTCTGCCTCTTCCTTGGCCCGCACGGTGTAGGTGCCAAACTTATAGATAGACTGTGGTGTGAGGCCCAAATGCCCCATTACCGGTACGCCAGCGCTCAGAATGCGAATAATTGATTCTTTTATCTCAGCGCCGCCTTCCAGCTTGATGCCGTGTGCACCCGACTCCTTCATAATGCGGATAGTAGATCGCAGTGCCTCCGATGAGTTGCCCTGGTAAGAGCCGAACGGGAGGTCTACTACCACAAAAGCGCGATTCACACCCCGGATTACCGAAGAGGCATGGTAGATCATCTGGTCCAGCGTGATCGGGAGCGTTGTCTCGTGCCCTGCCATAACATTAGAGGCGGAGTCGCCAACCAGTAGCACATCCACACCGGCAGCGTCCAGGATGGTGGCCATCGAGTAATCGTAGGCTGTGAGCATGGAGATTTTCTCGCCGCGCTCTTTCATATTCTGCAGCTGGTGGGTGGTAACTTTTTTTACGTCGCTTTTATGAACAGACATAGGATGCTGATTTGAGTTTGATTCAAAATTATAAAAATCAAAACAAAAACAGCCACCCAATTTTCTGGAGTGGCTGTTCGAGGTTTATCTGAAGTTCATGCCTGATCTGTTTCTGGTCAGGCGCAGGTCACGCAGCAAGGCAGATCGGGCATTGATGGTCACGTTATAGCCGCGCATCAGGCCGAACGGCCGCCAACCGATGCTCATCTCCCAGCAATGCAGGTCGCGGTATATGTCGACACTGGCATTGGAGATGTTCTTGTTCGTAAAGTCATACCCTGCCATGTAGCCAAACTTCCACTTGTCGGTCAGGTTCAGGGTACCTTGCATACCGATGTTTTGCGTAAAGGTGCCTGGCGTCAGTGGTGTGCCTCCGGTATAGAAGATTGTGTAGTCCAGGTTCAATGTCCAAGGAATGTTGAAGTCCACATAGTCCGGCAAGAACTGATCATTCGGATTCAG
The DNA here is from genome assembly GCF_058932845.1 of Pontibacter sp. LHS2. Taxonomy (NCBI): domain Bacteria; kingdom Pseudomonadati; phylum Bacteroidota; class Cytophagia; order Cytophagales; family Hymenobacteraceae; genus Pontibacter; species Pontibacter sp. LHS2. The sequence goes on along the minus strand of NZ_JBZYWG010000003.1, from coordinate 352,371 downwards.
CATGCCGGGCAGGTTGGTTGGTGGCGGCGTGTTTGTAGACCGTGCAGCAGGGTTGAAGTTGGCCCGCACACTCAGGTTGGCATTGGTCAGTCTGGCAAGTTTGAAACCAGGTCCCTCCAACATATAACGGTTTATAGAGCGGTTACCATCCGGACTGGCCTGATAAGGATTCAGGGTAGAGGTAAAGTTGACATCAAATACCTGGAACAGGCGTGTGTTCATGCTTATGTTAATGTTGGACAAGCGTAATGAGTCGGCAGCCAGGTTATAGGAACCGCCTATGTTCAGGTTGTCGATCAAACTCACTTTCTCTGTCTTCGTCGCCGTAGAATCGTTACGGGAGCGTACTTTCATCTCCACCCGGTTATTGATCTGCATACTCAGGCTGCTGGCAAGTCCTCCGGAAGGAACGTTGCCGTTAAAGCGAGGAAGCGTCTGGAAGATCGGCTGATTCGTCAAAGAGTCTACGCCTACCTGTGTAGTCTGCGAGAAACCAAAGCGTCTCTCGTCGCCAAAGTTAGGACGATAGCCATAGCTGATGCTCGGGATCATGGTATGGCGGATGGCCTCTACACGCTTGCTCTTCGGGAACTGCACAGTACCATATACAGTCGTGTTAAGGGAAGCACCGGCGCCATACTCATACACTCTGCCGAAGCTTGCCGTGTCGATGCGCACTGCCTGCCGCTCTTCGTCATAGGTATAAGTTAGTTTATTGTCGAACCATGATTCACGGTAACTTACATTAGGCGTCAGGTTGAAAAAGCGAAATACCTTGTAGTTACCTAAGCCAATGTTGAAGTTGTGATCGGCGCTCTTACGGCCGTTCTGCCACAGACGATCCAGGTTTTCGAAGTTGAGCGCAAAGGTAGTGTCTCTGGCTGTACCATCTACTACAGGCAACGTACCCAGTCTGCGGGCAGCCACCTGGTTAGACACCTCGTTACGGGCTCGTAAGTTGTAGCCGAAGGTAAAGTTTTCATACCACTTGCCAGTTGGCACATTATTCGAGAAAAGTTCATACAAACTCGTCTGGGTCATCGCAAAGTTAAGGTCAGGCAACGTAAAGCGCATGATAGTAGGCGCTGGTCTCCGGTTTTCGCCTTCTCCTATAAAGCCCCCGTTATTCTGTCCTTGGCTCAGCGTAGCCGTGTAGCTGAAAGGTGTATTCTGGATGTTTTTCTGATAGGTGACCGTTGAGTTAAAGGTCGGCGCCAGGTACTGGTTCGGACTATTGAAGTTTACCCGGTTGTGCTGGCTGCTACCAGCCCGTACGTTGGCCGTAAAGCGACCGCGGCCTGGCTTCTGCACCGGGCTGTGTGACCAGGTAACGAAAGCTGTACGCTGGCTGGGTGGCAGACCGGCCAGACTGTTGGTAGAGCGGTTAGCATCAGCTACATCAGCCTCGTCATTTTTAAAATAATCATAGCTGATATTGAAGTTGCCGCGATAAGAGTAACGCTTAATATAAGTGTTATCGACTGTCACCTTATAACCACCGAGCGAGTAGATGTCGCCGGTGATGCGGGTACCAATGTAATCATTCAGGGCCAGGTAGTAGCCACCGTTGCTCAAATAAAAGCCACGGGCCCGCGACTCACCGAAAGTTGGCATGATCACACCCGAAGAGCGTTTGTTCTTTGGCGTCGGGAAAAGGCCGAACAGAAAGCCGAGCGGTGTAGGTATGTCAGCAATTACGAGGTTAAACGGCCCCGACATGATCTTGTCGTTAGGGATAGCCTTAATCTTGCCGGCGCTGATGTAGAAGTGAGGGTGCTCCAGGTTACAGGTGGTATACTTGTTGTGCAAACCGAAAATCTCGTTTGCTTCATTTTTTTTCACGACCTCGGAATGTATATACCCTTCGCCTTGTTGCGTTACTACTTCAGAGATCCGGCCTCGTCGGGTTTTGTAGTTGTAAGCGATGCGCTTGGCCGCGTAACTCTCGGCTCCATCCTTAAACACCGGAGTACCAGTTTCCTGACCTGTTGAGTCAACGAGTGTAGTTGCCGTGAGGGTGTTCAGGTCGTAGTCGATCTGGATGTAAGCCGCCGAAAGCTCCATAGTGCCGTAGTCAATTTTGGCATCGCCATACAGGTGCACCACCTTTCGGTCTACCTCAAAGAGGATGGAATCTCTGGCAGAGTAATTGATTGTGGTCTCGATGTCGCCCTGTGGTGCGGGAACCACAAGCGAATCCTGAGGCGGCGAAATATTGACAGTGTCTTTTGGCGTAGCTGTACTGGTAGGCCGGCGCACCCGCTGACCCAACACAGGCTGGGCAGAAAGCACGGCGAGCTGCACCAGCAGTAAAAAAATCAAAATGTAGCGCAACTTCTTCAGACTTCCCTAAAGTTTTATTTATTTTGTACAAAGTTATTGTTTTTAACTTTTAACTAACGAGCGTTGTGAGAAATATTGTTACTATTTCAATTCTGGCCCTAAGTTTACTTCTATTATCTTCCAGCAAGCTCGAATACCGTAAGGCGTATAAGCTGCGTACGGTGGTAATCGATGCGGGTCATGGCGGCAAAGACATAGGCTGTAACGGCAAAGTTTCGCACGAGGCTGATGTAGCCTTGAAATTGGCGCTGCAAGTCGGTGCGCTAATTGAGAAGAACGTGCCTGATGTGAAAGTTGTTTACACCCGCAAGGACGATACGTTTGTAGAGTTGATCGACCGGGCCGGTATCGCCAACAAGAACAATGCGGACCTGTTTATCTCCATCCACCTGAATGCAGGGCCTCCTGCTGCTTTCGGTACGGAGACCTATACAATGGGGCTTCACACAACAAGCGGTAACCTGGCGGTGGCCAAGCGGGAGAACGCCGTAATTCTGCAAGAAGATGACTATAAAGAGAAGTACGGCGGCTTTGATCCGAACTCACCGCAAAGCCACATCATGTTTGCCCTGCACCAAAGCGCCTACATCGATAACAGTCTGCGATTTGCCCAAAAGATCGAAAATGAATTCAAACACCGGGTTGGTCGTAGCAGCCGCGGAGTGAAACAAGCGGGCTTTCTGGTGCTCTGGAAATCCTACATGCCAAGCGTGCTGATCGAGGCAGGCTTCCTCACCAACCCAGCCGAAGAAAAATTTCTTAACGATAAAACAGGCCAGACGTATATGGCATCAGGCATATACCGAGCCTTCAAAGAATACAAGCAAGAGCTGGAGGCCATGAACTAATGCATAAAGCAAACTCACCTGCGTGAAACTGTCGAAAGAAATTAAAGTTGCCCTGCTAGGTATAGCGGCAATCGTGATACTGTACTTCGGGTATGACTTCCTGAAAGGATCCACTATCTTCTCTAAATCCAACATCTACCATGTCGTATATGACAGCGTGGACGGCCTGACCACCTCCAATCCTGTATTCCTGAATGGTATACAGGTAGGACATGTAAAGGAAATGACCCTGCTGACTGATCAAGCTAACATGGTGCGCGTGGACATTGAGGTGCGGAAAGATCTTCAGATCGGAGACTCCACTGTTGCCAGCCTGGGAAATTCGGACTTACTGGGAAGCAAGGCCATAACCTTGTATCTGCGCAATAATAACAAAGCTTATAAAGGAGGAGAGCAGCTCATCGCATTCAAAGAAACCAGTATCACTGATATGCTTTCTTCTAAATCGGTGCCGGTCATCGATAAGGTAGATACCACACTAGCCCGTGTAAACAGGCTTCTTGATAGCGAGGCGAAAGGCAACCTGCAGTCCATACTGGCTAATTCCAATAAAACAACGGAGATGGTGAACGAGATATTGCGCGAAAATCAGCGTAATATCAACCAGATAACCGGTAATCTGAGCCAACTGACTTCTGCCCTGAAGCAGACACAGCAAAATATTGACCGCCTTACCCTGAACATGGCTGAGATTACAGATACGCTCAAGCGGGTGGAAATCAATAGACTGGTGCGTGATGCCAACTCAACTGTGAACGAGCTGGAAGCGACAATTGCCAAGCTCAACTCCAATGAGGGCTCACTGGGCCGCCTGATGAACGACGAAGAGCTGTACCGTAATATGAACCGCTCAACGGAGGCGCTCAATCTGCTGCTGCGCGACATTCAGGCATACCCGAAGCGCTATGTGCAGTTCTCGCTCATAGGCCGCAAAGACAGGTATAAAGTCGATGCGACTGGTCGTGTGATTACATTGGAAGAGGTAAAAGAGCTGCAGGATGAGAATCCGGACGAGTTCCGTCGCCCTGCGCCTGACTCTGTAAAAGTAGCGCCTGCCGATACCACAAAAAGGCAATAATGCATCTTATAAAAATTGTATATTTGTAAAATCCGCCCCTAAAGCGGATTTTTCATTGTAAGTAGTCCCCTTATTTATAATAACCCCTTCATGGATATCGAATTCAATAAGAACGAAGACTCTCTCAAACAGCTGAGTTTCCAGCTGAAAAGTAAACTGAAAAAAGTACACCTGGGCGGCGGCGAAAAGCGCATCGCAAAAGAGCATGCCAAAGGTAAAATGACAGCCCGTGAGCGTATCGAGTACCTGCTCGACGAAGGCACCGAGTTTCTGGAAGTAGCCGCTTTTGCAGGCGAAGGTATGTACCAGGAGGTAGGCGGTTGCCCGAGCGGTGGCGTAGTGACAGGTATAGGCTACATCAAAGGGCGCCAATGTGTGGTAGTAGCCAATGACGCGACCGTGAAAGCCGGAGCCTGGTTCCCGATCACAGCCAAGAAGAACCTGCGTGCGCAGGAGATCTCTATTGAGAACAAACTCCCGATCGTATACCTGGTAGATAGTGCCGGTGTGTTTCTGCCGATGCAAGACGAGATCTTCCCGGATAAAGAGCACTTTGGCCGCATGTTCCGTAACAACGCCGTGATGAGCTCTATGGGCATCGTGCAGATTGCCGCGATCATGGGCAGTTGTGTGGCCGGTGGTGCTTACCTGCCGATCATGAGCGACGAAGCCCTGATCGTGGAGGGCACCGGTTCTGTATTCCTGGCAGGCTCTTACCTGGTGAAATCTGCCATCGGTGAGGCCATCGACAACGAGACGCTGGGTGGTGCTACTACGCATAGCGAAATATCCGGCGTGACGGACTATAAGTGCAAGGACGACAAAGAGGCGCTGGACCATATCCGCACCATATTTGATAAATTGGGCGAGAACCCGAAAGCTGGCTTCAGCCGTGTAGAACCAGCTGCTCCAAAGCTGGACCAGAACGAGATTTACGGTCAGTTGCCAGCCGACCGCACTAAGCCTTACGACATGATGGACATCATCAACCGTTTGGTCGATAATTCTGAGTTTGAACCTTACAAAGACCTATACGGCCAGACGCTGATCTGCGGACTGGGCCGGATCGATGGCTGGGCAGTGGGCATTGTAGCCAACCAGCGCAAGATCGTGAAGAGCAAGAAAGGCGAAATGCAGATGGGCGGCGTGATCTACTCCGACTCAGCTGACAAAGCAGCTCGTTTTATCATGAATTGCAACCAGAAAAAAATTCCTTTAGTGTTCCTACACGATGTATCCGGTTTTATGGTGGGTAGCAAGTCGGAGCATGGTGGCATTATAAAAGACGGTGCCAAAATGGTCAGCGCTATGGCCAACTCGGTTGTACCGAAGTTTACGATCATACTGGGCAACAGCTACGGTGCCGGCAACTATGCCATGTGTGGCAAAGCCTACGACCCGCGCCTGATCTATGCCTGGCCATCTGCTCAACTTGCCGTAATGAGTGGCGCAGCGGCTGCCAATACCCTGCTGCAGATTCAAGTATCAGCTTTGAAAGCAAAAGGAGAGGAGATAACTCCAGAGGCAGAGAAGGAGCTACTAGAGCGCATCACAGCCAAGTATAACGAGGAACTTTCGCCATACTATGCGGCGGCCCGGCTGTGGATAGACGGTATCATTGACCCACTGGAGACCCGCAAAGTGATCTCGATGGGTATAGAAGCCGCGAACCACGCTCCGATCGAAAAGCCATACAATGTAGGTGTAATCCAGACCTGATTTGAACGCTGGCGGAAAGGTAAAACATTCCGCTAGCGGACTCTACCGTTTGAGGTTCTTTCATATTTAATTGGAAGCCCCAAACAGCTTTTGACGCCGGTTTCTCTTTGCTGTTAGTCTTTTTGAGTAAAAAAGCATCGACGGTGTACTGCAGGCTTACGTAGAAATAAGTTAACCATAACGTTTCGGACCGAGGCTTTTCCAAAAATCAGAGTGTGATTTTGACGAAAAACAAAGGTGTAAGTGCCCTTAAGCCATGTTTAAGAGTGGCCCCGGCACTGTTCAATTATTGATCATTATTCATTACGCATTATTTTGACGAAGAAGGAGATAAAGGCGCTGATCTCGCTGTTGGATGATATTGATTATGAGGTCGCGTCGCATGTAGAGCAGAAGATCGTGTCGCTGGGGGAGAGTATCATTCCGTTTTTGGAGGAGGAATGGGAGGAGACTCTTAATTCGGATCTGCAAAAAAGGATTGAAGATCTGATCCACAGTTTGCAGTTTGATGGCCTTTTGGAGCGAATCAAGGTTTGGAAGGAACACGGAGGACTCGACCTGATTGAGGGAATGTGGTTGGTGAATACTTACCTATACCCGGATGTGGAACTCGCTACTTTATCCAAAGCGCTGGACCAGTTATACTTCGATGCCTGGACAAACATGAAGGAGAACATGCATCCTTATGACCAGGTGAAGTCACTGAACAATTCGCTTTTCCGGGATAAGAAGTTCTCGGCTAACACCAAGAATTTTCATTCCCCATCGAACTCCATGATGCACCTGGCATTGGAGACAAGACGGGGAAATCCGCTGACGCTTTGTGTGATCTATATGACCATTGCGCAGCGCCTGGGTATGCCGGTATATGGCGTGAACCTGCCAAATCTGTTTATTCTGACTTACAAGCAGGGTGATGTACAGTTCTATATCAACGTGTATAACAAGGGCCTGATGCTCTCTAAGGCGGACATCGACAATTACATTGTGCAGCTCAACCTGAATCCGGTAGACATTTTCTATGAGCCGTGCTCCAACATTGAGATCGTGAAGAGAGCACTTCGCAACCTGGCATTTTCATTTGAGAAGACCAACGATCTGGAGAAAGCGACCGAAGTCACGAAACTGTTGACCGCTATTACTGACGACGATCCAGCGATATAAAGTTACTTTCAGGTATAATATAAAAGGCCGGCTCCTGTAAGAAGCCGGCCTTTGCCTTTTATCGAAATCAGGTATAGCTTCTGCTAGCTATCCAATTAGTAGCGTTTGATCATACAACCTGTCGCACGTTTATCGGCTGTGCTCACGCTTTTGTTAGCCAGCACATCATCAATAACGGATTTGAGGTAATGGTTGCGAGCGCCGCTCTCCACCTGCGGGCTGTCATCTATGGCGCCTTTGTACTTAAGCACAAATTCAACGCCCGTGTTATGCAGTACAAACACCTCTGGCGTTTTGGTGGCTCCAAACTTCTGACTGATACGCTGACCTTCATCGGCCAGGTATGGGAAGCTGTAATTCTTAGCGCTCAGGTCTTGCATGGTATCGCTGCCCTCGCCTACACCTACGCCTGGGTTAATGAATATGAACTGCACGCCACGAGCTGCATAAGCACTTGAGAGCGTTACTAAACGGTTTTCGTAAAGCTTGGCGTAAGGGCACTGGTTATCAGTAAACACAACGACCACGGTTTTGCTATTGGTAAAATCGTTGAGTGAAACAGCATTACCCTGCCCGTCTTTAAGCGAGAAGTTGGCTACTTTACTGCCTAACTGGTAGCTACCCTGCGCAAATACACTGGCTGTGACCAGGAAAGCTACCACAAAAGAAGCTAGATATTTCATGATTGTTTGTTTAAGGTGAGTATGGCTGTTATGAACGGTCAATACTGTAAGTTAATACGTGATCGTGCAGCACTTCGTGATGGATCTGATACAATTTAGAAAAATTATCGGTAATAACATGACCCTGCAATAAGTTGTTTTCATGGCCTTGGGCTGGTTCCACTAATAAGTTTTCTTTGAAAATAAGCTGCTTCTGACTGTACATCTTGTACAAGGTTTCCTTGGCGCTCCAGTACAAACAAGTCTGCTGCTCATCAGCTGCTGTAAAGACCTTTTCCTGCTCGGTCAAAAACTTGTCGGCTACACGCAACGCCTTTGCACTTACTAGTTCAATATCTATGCCAACATCATACCTTTCGGAAAGTATAACAGCGGCAAGTCGGGGGGAGTGCGTGATGGATAGGTGATAATTGGTACTTTCAAACATCGGCTTGCCCGTCGCATCGCGCAGTAGGGGCAGGGGTTCATCAGTAAAGCGCTGCAAAAGTTGGTATGCCAAAGTGCGGCTGGCCAGCCACTCCCGCAGGCGGCGTGGATGCGCCTGAACCAGACCCTCTTCCGGACTCAGGTGGGCTGGTAAGGTATGCAGGAGCTCTTCCGGGCGCTCTTCCAGAGACCATACACCCAACAGGGTATGGGGGTCAAGTTTGCGGGTTTGAAGCAGGGGCATAACGGTAATTTTTAGTCGGCAGGGAAGGTGTTCGCTGCAATTGTTGTAAATTTAGCTAAAATTAAGATTAACAAACCAAGTATAGATGGCCAGCAAAATACAAGTTGAAAAAGTTGCCACCCTGACCGGCCACCGGGACTGCGTGTATACCTTGGAAAGCGGAACTAACCCGGCTACGGTATACTCAGCGGGAAGCGACGGTATGGTGGCTTCCTGGGATCTCAACCAGCCCGAAAACGGCGAACTGGTAGCAAAGGTCACCACCTCGGTATATGCACTGCGCCTTATACCTGAGCGTGACCTACTGCTGATCGGGCAGAATATGGAGGGGCTGCAAGTGATCGATTTGAAAAGTAAAGCCATTCATAAATCGGTGGCCTTGCCCAAGGTACCCATCTTTGATATAGCTTATGTGCCGGAAACAGGGCAGGTATACGTGGCGCTTGGCAATGGAGGTATAGCCATTGTGGGAGCCGAAGACTTTGAACTGCGTAGTATGGTGCGCAAGTCGGACCAGAGTGTGCGCAGCCTTGCTTACAACAAAGCTACCAATGAACTGGCAGCTGGCTACAGTGACAACATGGTACGAATATTCGATGCAGCCAGCATGGAACTGAAGCACGAATTGGCCTCGCATACCAACTCTGTGTTTACGGTCGTTTACTCACCAGACGGCAAGCTGCTGCTCACGGCCGGGCGTGATGCGCACCTGCGGGTATGGCAAGTGCAGGAAAAATACAAGGAGCGTGGCTACGTGATCGCGCACATGTATACCGTCAATCATATAACCTACAGTCCCGACGGACGCTATTTTGCGACCTGCAGCATGGATAAATCCATAAAAGTGTGGGACGCCCAAACCTTTAAACTACTCAAGGTTATTGATAAAGTCCGGAATGCCAGCCACGGCACATCGGTCAACAAATTATTTTGGTCGGCTCATCAGAATCAGTTAGTTTCGTGTAGTGATGACCGCACCATTTCGGTATGGGATATAAAATTCAGTTTGGATCATGAAGATTACACCGTTAGAAATCAGACAAAAAACATTTGAGAAGGCATTCAGAGGGCTTGACAAGGACGAAGTAAATGCTTTTTTGCTGACCTTATCGCAGCAGTGGGAAAAACTGCTGGATGAGAACAAAGATCTGCGCAATAAGCTGGAGGCGGCTCACCGTGAGACGCAGAAGCTGCGTGAGGTAGAGTCTTCTTTGTACAAAACACTGAAAACCGCTGAAGATACGGGCAACTCCATCCTGGAGCAGGCCAACAAGTCTTCGGAGCTCAAGATCCGTGAGGCGCAGCTACAGGCTGATCAGCTCATGAACACAGCCCGTAACCAAGCCCGCATGGTGCTGGAGGAGAGCAAAAAGCAGGCGGAGCAGATGGTGAGCGAAATGCAGCAGGAGGTAAAAGCCCTAGAGCAGGACTACCAGCGCATGGAGAGCTACCTAGATACGATGGTGCGTGACCTGCGCAATCTGGCCAACGAAGCATTGGAGAAAGCCGAGAAGACAAAGGCTAAACCTAAAACCAATACTAACAGTATTCTTTCAAGAGCAGCCGAACTGCGGGTAGAACAGCCCGAGCTGCTGCAAAACTTGAAAGATATGGAAACTACGACAAACCGAACAATACAACTGCCAGAGGCTACGGCCACCGCAGTAACCGCTTCGCCAGTACTGGCAAGCAGCAACAATTATGACCCGCTGGGTGATCCCGCTCCGGACGTGACACAGCCGCACCCGGAAATTCCAAACCCGGTAACACCAGTGCCAGACGTGCCTGCTCCAGAGATCGAGCAGCCAAAGCCTGACTACCCTGGTACCGTGCCTGCGCCAGAGATCGAGCGTCCTATACCTGAAATTCAGCCAGTAAAACCTGACCAGCCAGAGATTCAGCCACCGATGACCGAGCCGTCACGTAATAGCCTGGCTGACTGGGCACAAACCCGTCAGCAGAAAACAGCTGGTTCTTTCTTCGACGAGATAGGCAAATAGATCGAATGGGACAGATTGCACTGGAAGGCATGGAGTTTTTTGCTTTCCACGGGTACTACGACGAAGAGCAGAAGATCGGCAACAAGTACGGCATAGACCTGATCATTGAGACAGACCTGCGCCGTGCTGCCGAAAGCGACGATCTGCATGAAACGGTAAATTACGAGGTGCTGTACGCACTGGCGCTGGAGGAAATGAAAGTTCCCGCCCGCCTGCTGGAGCACTTAGGCCACCGCATCATCGACAAGATATACGAGCGCTTCCCGTTTGTGCAGTCCGTCAAAGTGAACGTCTACAAGTTTAACCCCCCGCTGGGTGGTATATGCAAATGGGCGAAAGTCACTTTGGAAGAAGCGCGCTAAAGAGTTTACTTATTGATAGAAGAGCAGCCGGTGCAGTCATGTGCCGGCTGTTTTCGTTTATAATTTGTCAGTTTTTTTGCAGACGATTTACACCAGTCTCAACAACTCAGACGCCGCAGCGAAAGCAGACTTCTTGCCTTCCTTGACTTGCTCAGCTATACCTGGCAATTGATCTTTTACCTGTTGGTGCGCGTAGAAATTGTCTTCGAGCCCTTGTCGGATAGCCTCGTACATCCACTGCAGGTTCTGGTCGTGGCGCTTTCTTTCGAAGAAGCCATTCCTGACGGTTAGCGCTATATACTCGGTAATGGTTTGGTAAATAGTATCGAGACCGGTTTGCTCCATGGCGGAACATACCGATACTTTTGGCAGCCAACCAGAAGCAGCCATCGGGTAGAGGTGCAATGCATTCTGATACTCGGCACGGGCAGCCTTGGCTTTCATGGCGTTTTCGCCGTCAGCTTTTGTAATGGCAATGGCATCGGCCATTTCCATAATACCACGCTTTATACCTTGCAGTTCGTCGCCGGCGCCGGCCAGCATCAGCAGCAGGAAGAAGTCGACCATGGCATGCACGGCTGTCTCAGATTGACCTACACCTACGGTTTCCACAATGATGGCGTCAAAACCAGCGGCTTCACAGAGAATAATCGATTCGCGGGTGCTGCGGGTAACACCTCCCAGTGACTTACCGGCAGGAGAAGGACGGATGTAAGCCTGCGGATTGATGGAGAGCGATTCCATGCGTGTTTTGTCACCCAGTATACTGCCGCCTGTGCGCTGGCTGGTTGGGTCGATGGCCAGCACCGCCAGCTTTTTGCCTTGCTCCTGGATCAGGTAGTTTCCAAACGACTCAATGAAGGTGCTTTTGCCCACACCTGGTACGCCTGTTATGCCTATGCGTACCGATTGGCCGGCATGCGGCAGCACCTGGTTAATCACGTCCTGTGCCAACTCCAGGTCCGAGGCCAGCCGACTTTCCACCAGCGTGATGGCACGGCTCAACATCACCCTGTCACCGGCCAAAATGCCTGCTACATACTTATCAGCACTGAAACGTTTTGCCAAGGCGCTTAAGCTTTAGGTCTAAAATCGATTGTACTACAAATTTAGAATTTATGCGTTACCGAGCCAGTTTAATTATCGGAAACAACAAAGCCGGACATTGCTGCCCGGCTTTGTTTATGCACTAGCTATACCTGATGAAGCATAGCCCGGAAACTTTAACCATCGTTATAAAACACGCTGTCCGACATCAAACAGCCTTTCGGTAAGCTAAAGACTTTCTCGTGCAGATAAGTGCTCGCTTTTACCTCACGTTAGCAGACCTGCCAGTGCCAGACCGTATACCTTGTGGGAAATTCGGAAGGCCGAGGTCGCTCTTGCGTCCCCCTAAGTGGAGACCCATGTCCACGTAGCCGCTTTCTTTGCCGGGAGCATTGGGTTTGTTGATAACTCCTAAGTGAATGTTGTCCTGACGCGCTACGTACATCTTACCATCTGGGCCGAGTTGTATAGCGCCAATGCGCGGACTGCCAGAGCTACCTATCACCAAAGCTGATTTAGCGATGGCTGCTTCGTCACCCGCCTGCAAGTCGAATTGGATGATCTGCGCCTTACCGCCACCTTTGCCATTTGCGGTACCATACAGCTTGGTGCCATCCGGAGAGAAACACACGCCATAGGCTTCTTCATAGCCCTTTAGCAAAACAGGGTCGGATACTTCACCGGTACTGCGGTCAAAGCGGAGTACTTCGAAGTTGCTGTCGCTGTCCCACAGGGCTGCAGCCAGGCGGGTGCCATCGGGTGAAGGAACCAGGTAACCGATTGCTTTTCGGTGAGCACCACCATGCACAGTGCCGACATTTGTCATCACGGGTTCCATATTCACGCCATCAGCAGTCACTAAGTAGGCCATGTAAGCGTTGCTGTTCCAGCGGTGCGCGATCACCCACCAGTCGCGGTTGTTGCTGTGGCGTATGGCGGTAAGCTTCTCGGTAGCTGGGGCGATCATAAATACATTGCGGGCGGTAATGGCACCATTGCCCTCGTCTTTGTTCATGTTCACGACGCTGTAGCGCAAGCCATTGGACTGCGCCTGTATATCGGTCGTGAAAATGTAAAAGAGACTGTCGCTAGCGGGCTTTGGTATGATCAAAGCAGATTGTGTAGAGGACTTCATACCCATCAGGCCGTTGCCGTTTGGCATCACGCGGTGGTGCTTGTTCCAGACCGTAATGCCGTTGGTGTAAAATAGCAGGTTGCCCTCCTTATCGGAGATGGTGGCGCTGCCTTCTTCGGTATGCAGTCTGCTGTTAGCGACAGCCGTTACGCTGTCACCTCTAAACACCAGTCCGGCCCCTTTGCCAAAGTACCAGTTAGAAGTTTCGCCCTGCGCAAAAGCCGTGAAGGTGCTCAGCAACAGAGTGGTGGCTACAAGGATATGTCTAAACTGCATCATAAGCGATTTTATAGATATAACGCTCCTGTTGCAAACTGAGTGCCAGTTTCAGATTCTATTTATAGAGCAGGTATAGCTTAGCGGCTTTTCATCAAAGCAGGCTCGTGTTCCGCAATAGGACGCAGCTCAGGGTATAGCGATAACAGTTTAAGGAACACGCCGTTCGTCCATCCAAAGCCATCCTGATTAGGGTACTCGCCACCACCTGCTTCCAGGTCCAGGTTCTCGACGTTATACTTCTCTACCATCTTGCCAGTATTTTCGTGTACTTCGGTGCCGAGAGTAATCCAACGGGTAGCAATGGTGCGGGCTAAGTCTTCGTGGTTATAGTTGCGCAGCGCCTGTATACTCATCCATTGCAGCGGTGCCCAACCGTTTGGCGCATCCCACTGCTGATCCGTGTGAACGAGTGTGGTGGCCAGTCCACCAGGTTTCAGAAAGTCGCTTTGCAGACGCTCAGCCACGGCAGCTGCCTGACGGCGCTTGGCCATACAGAAGTATAACGGGAACACAGCGGCCAATGTCGGAACGTTGGTAGTAGTGCCCTGCACAAAATCATAATCATAGAAGAAACCGTCTGCCTCGTGCCACATGTGCTGCAGCACCGCTTTGCGGCGGGCCTTAGCTTTCTGACGGTATAGGCGGGCGCCGGCAGGGTCTCGCTCCAGTTCGGCCATCTCAGCCAGTGTCAGTTCCATGTGGAAGAGCAACGAGTTAAGATCTACGGGCAGAATGTCGGTGGTATGAATGGTGCTGAGGTTTCGGGCATCAGCGAACCAGCGGCTGCTAAAGTCCCAGCCTGACTCGGCGGCAGCTCTTATATGGCGGTATACCTCTTCGTGGTTTCGGCCAGACGCCTGGGCAATGTGCAGGTCTTCTTTGTAAGCCTCCGGACGTGGGGCGGGCTGATCGTCCCAGTAGCGGTTGAGCATGCTGCCATCCGGCAACAGCACGACCCTGCGATGTGCTGGGTTGGCAGGAGTCAGCTGCTCTGCACCGTCCATCCAAAATGCATATTCCTTGCGAAGTGCTGAGGCATACTTCACCAATACATCGCGGCCCAACTCCTGTGTGAGCAAATGAAGCATGAGCGCATAAAAGGGAGGCTGGGAGCGGCTGAGATAGTAACTTCGATTGCCGTTCGGTATGTGACCGGTCGTCTCGATCAGGTGTGTGAAGTTATCGACCATATGCTGGATCAATGCTTTTTCGCCGCTTACCTGCAGCCCCAGCATGGTGAAGAAACTATCCCAGTAGTAGATTTCCTGAAAGCGACCGCCTGGCACCACATAAGCGTGAGGGAGTGGCAATAGGGATCCTCCACCTTCGTCGGGCATGCGGGTAAGTACAGGCCAAAGCTGCCGTATATGCGCTGTTACAGAGAGACTGGTGTCTGTCGTAAAATTCGAGGAAGGCTGTGTAGGCAAGAGAAAATGCTCCAGCACAAACTCCTTCAGATTGAAGCCGGACTGCTTACGCTGCTCCCGATATGCCTGCAAAATATGCGCTGGCTCCTGCAGAGGCACACAATCAGCAAAGGTTTTGGAGTCCGGAAAAACAGGCTGTAACTGCACGTCACGGAAAAGCTCTTGCAAGTCGGTTTCCGGTCGGTACTGGGCCTGTACTGATAAAGGGGCGAAAATATAGGATAAAAGCAAAAGAATCAGGTTAAGTAATAGGTATGATTTTTTTGATTTGCCTTGCTTCATGGTCAGCGCGTTTTGTATGAATGTGTATTCATACGAATTAAGGAAGCGAGGGATCAAGTATACTATTATGCAATCTATTACACAAGCGATAAACACGTAAGATTTTTTATTTCCTGAATACCTGCATGAAAATCTTGAAATTGTTTGAGGATTCTGATCAGGTTGAAAGTATTACTATTATAATATAAAAAAACCGGGAGACTGCCTGAACAGCCTCCCGGTTTTTGTAGGATTATTATACTTGATTGAAATACAATTATTTACATGGTGGTGCCCCCTGTCGTGCTGCCACTCGTCGTTCCGGTGGTAGTAGTGCCAGCGGCATCCGTACCTGTGCCCCCGCTCGCGTTCTCCACTCGGTTATCTTCTAGCGAGTCGCTGTCGATATCCCGGGTCTCTATGGACTGGTTATCGGGGACAGACTGCTGGTTCTCGCTTCCGCAGGAAGTAAACAGTAAGGAAGCTCCGCAGAAACAAATGGTAGCGGTAATCGATTTCCAACACTTTTTCATAATCTATAATAAGGTATGGTATGTAAGAAAGGTACTACTAGCAAACTGTAATAAATGCCGCAAGAAGTACCGCCCTCAAAGTTAATAGCCAGTAGTTGAACCTGCAGTAGTACCGGCAGTAGTACCAGTGGTCGTACCTGTAGTTGTTCCAGTAGTTGTACCTGTGGTGGTTCCGGCTGTCGTACCAGCTGTAGTACCTGTGGTTGTGCCGGTAGTTGTCCCGGTTGTTGTAGTGCCAGTGGTGGTGCCAGTAGTCGTCCCGGTTGTGGTGGCCATGCCGGCAGTATCTTCAGGCATGACGTATCCGTTGCCCTGTATACCTGTTTCCTGTGTGTTGCCTTCCATGGTTTCAGGTGGCATTTCAGAGTTTTCCCCAGATTCTCCTCCACAAGAGGTAAGCATCAGGGCTGAGCACACAAAAAAAGAGGCAGCGGTCGTTTTCCAAATTGATTTCATAGCCTATTCTATTTTAAGTTACACATCCTATCTTCTACGGCTAAATCAAAAATGTGCTGTGTAACGAAAGCAGAATCACGATGCAATTTTTATTGCATGCACTGAATGGAATGGCAGGAAAATGTTGTCAGGGAATAATTTATCTTCGGAAAGGGTGGCGCACGAAGGAAACCTGGCCCATTGCGTCCTTTTCATAGCGGGCCAAGGTATAGGACTCAAATTGGGTGTCGAAGTTCTGCTGCCCGGGCTGCATCTGATTCGGTGCTGGCTGGTTGTTCAGGAAAAAGTATACCCGCGTGGTACCATACTTGGTATGCGGCATGTAATTACCGTATTGCTCCATCTCCTGCCATAGCGTGTCGGCTACTGTAACTGCATAGATCCTGACAATCGGCCCGGTATTGTTCTCGTTGCGGTAAAAAGCTACTTCTTTAAAATCTCCTTGCAAGTCATCAACGCTGGGCTGAGAAAAGGAGTCGTAGATGAAGTAAATGACCAGAACAGCGGTAATAGCGATTAAAAGGTATTTGGTTGATTTTGAAGACATGGTGGGATCAATTGAGTGATACAAAGGTACGGCTTAATATGGGCTATGGCAAAGTGCCAGTGTGCCGTATACCTATCAGAACAGGGAGTGTGTCTGACAGAACCTGATCTCAGAAATGAAAAAGCTGCAGCCAACCGAAGTCAACTGCAGCTTTCAACTCTTCATTAAATTCCCTATTCCACTACTCTTCTGATCAGCTGCTCCAGAATGTTTTGAGCGGCTACCGAGATGATGGTGCCAGGGCCAAACACACCGGCAGCGCCGGCTTTGAATAGGAAGTCGTAGTCCTGGGCAGGTATAACACCTCCCACGATCACCATGATGTCTTCACGGTCGAGTTTGCGAAGCTCCTCGATCAGTTGCGGTACCAGCGTTTTGTGACCAGCGGCCAGCGAGGATACGCCTACCACATGCACGTCGTTTTCGGCGGCCTGCATGGCTACTTCCGCCGGGGTCTGGAACAGTGGACCGATGTCCACGTCGAAGCCGAGGTCAGCGAAGGAAGTGGCGATTACCTTGGAGCCGCGGTCGTGACCGTCCTGTCCCATTTTAGCGACCATGATGCGCGGTCGGCGACCTTCCATTTCTTCGAACTGATCGGCTAGTACCTTAGCTCGCTCAAAGTTCTCGTCGTCGGAAAGTTCAGCGGAGTATATGCCTGAAATGGATCGTATCACTGCTTTGTGTCTTCCGTAAATTTTTTCGAGTGCGTCAGATATCTCACCCAGTGTAGCGCGGTGGCGGGCAGCGTTCACAGCTAGCTCCAGCAAGTTACCTTCACCGGACTCAGCAGCCAAAGTTAGGGCTTGAAGGGCTTCTTCCACAGCCTGATTGTCGCGGCTCTCTTTCACCTGTGCCAATCGACGAAGCTGGGATTCACGCACAGCCGTGTTGTCGATGTCCAGGATATCTATTTCCTGAATCTGGTCCGGGCGAAACTTGTTCACACCCACGATCACATCCTTTCCGGAGTCAATGCGGGCCTGCTTGCGGGCAGCGGCTTCCTCAATGCGCATTTTCGGCAAGCCGGTTTCAATGGCTTTTGCCATACCGCCGAGCTCTTCCACTTCCTGAATCAGTTCCCATGCTTTGTGCGCGATCTCGTGTGTGAGTGCTTCAACGTAATAAGAACCTCCCCACGGATCCACCACTTTCGTGATGTTGGTTTCCTGCTGCAAGTAGATCTGGGTGTTGCGGGCGATGCGGGCCGAGAAGTCAGTTGGCAGCGCGATGGCCTCGTCGAGTGCGTTGGTGTGCAAACTCTGGGTGCCACCCAAGGCAGCGGCCAGCGCTTCCACGCAGGTACGGGTCACGTTGTTGAAAGGGTCCTGCTCGGTTAAGCTCCAGCCAGAAGTCTGGCAGTGCGTGCGCAGCGCCAGTGATTTCGGGTTTTTCGGATTGAACTGCTGGATCAGCTTGGCCCACAGCATGCGGGCAGCGCGCATTTTGGCGATCTCCATGAAGTGGTTCATGCCAATGGCCCAAAAGAAGGAGAGGCGTGGTGCAAACACATCGATGTCCATACCTGCCTTCAGACCAGTTCGCACATACTCCAGGCCGTCGGCCAGGGTATAGGCCAGTTCAATGTCAGCGGTGGCGCCGGCTTCCTGCATGTGGTAACCCGAAATGGAGATCGAGTTGAAGCGCGGCATGTTCTGCGAGGTATACTCGAAGATGTCCGCGATGATCTTCATACTCGGCTCCGGCGGGTAGATGTAGGTGTTGCGCACCATGAACTCCTTCAGAATATCGTTTTGGATCGTGCCGCTCAGCTGTTCCGGCGTTACACCCTGCTCTTCGGCCGCCACAATGTAAAAGGCCATGATCGGTAGCACGGCCCCGTTCATGGTCATCGATACCGACATCTGGTCCAGTGGAATCTGGTCGAAAAGGATCTTCATATCCTCCACAGAGTCGATGGCCACACCGGCCTTACCCACATCGCCTACCACTCTAGGATGGTCGGAGTCATAGCCACGGTGCGTGGCCAGGTCAAAGGCTACAGAAAGGCCTTTTTGCCCACCTGCCAGGTTGCGGCGGTAAAAGGCGTTGGATTCTTCAGCGGTGGAAAAACCAGCGTACTGGCGGATCGTCCACGGTTTCTGTACATACATGGTGCTGTAGGGTCCGCGCAGGTATGGCGGCAGGCCGGCGGCAAAATCCAGGTGCTCGAATCGTTGCACGTCCTCGGCGGTATAGTAACTCTTGAGTGGAATCTGCTCCGCTGTTTTCCAGTCCTTCGGCTGCAACGGGTCCTTCGGACCATGCTCCGCCTTGGCGACCTTGTTGATATCTATGTTCGAAAAGTCAGGTTTCATTTTTTAGAATGAGTGATTTAGTGATTTTGCAAATGAGTGAATAGGTTTTCCGTCAATTCATTCGCTCATCAAAATCCATTTTTTAATTTATAGTCCAGAATGAGATCGTTAGTGAGGTATTTTCAAAATGAATTCACTCAATCACTCATTCACTAATGCGGTCCAGCTCCTAACTCGCGTGCTCGGAGGTGATAACCCAGCGGCCGTTGAGTTTCTTCCAGAGCTGTGACGAGACACCGCCCATCAGCTTTTTGCCCTGCAGGTCGATTTTCCAACGATACACATAATAAACGGCATCCGGGCCAACCTGCTCGATGTGCAAAGGTTCGTAGGTATACTCGCCCATTTTGCTGCGGTCGGTGAAGTCATTCTGAAACATCTCCAGCACTTCCTTCCAGCCTTTCTCGGTGCCGTTGCGGCTTATCCAAAGCATGTCCGGCGACTCCCAGTAAAAGTCCATGGCCTTTTCCAGTTCGCCCTTGTTCCAGGCGGCTACTTGTCCGTCAAGGGCCTTTTTTACTTCAGTGGTCGCGTCGTTCATGGTTGCTGTTTTGTTGTTATTGTGTGTGAATGCTGTTGTCATCAGTATCAGGATACCCGTTATCAGGTATAGCATGCTGCTTCTACTGCTTGCCGCCATTGTGCTCTTCTCTTTCCAGACGCTTCTGCACCAGTTCCAGGATGGTGGACATGTCACAATCTTCAAAGATGAACTCTTCATAACCATTGGCTACCAGCTCGTCTTTCATGTGCTGCGGATCGTCGGCCATGATGATGGTCGGCTTGGCTGCATGCTGGCTAATCTTGGGGCCAAACTCACGTGCATAAGTCGCCTCTGAGGTGGAAACGACTACAACCTCAGCGGCTGCGTGTAACAGTCGGTTTGCGGCAGTTTCCACGTCGTCGTACTGTTGAATATCCGTTTCAAAGCCAGCGCAGCTGAAGAACTCCTGCGCAAATGAGGCGTTGATATGGCGCTTGGCGGTCTGACCGATCACAGCAATTACAGCTTTCGGGCGACGCTTGCGCTTGCGCATGTGAAGCTCCGTGGCCATACGCATGACCTCAGTTGGGTAAGCGGCGCGAGTCGTGTCAAAATCAGCATGCTGGATCAGCTCCTCCGGATCAAAGTCGATCTTTTCTTTCGGGTTCGGATATTTGTTGGTGCCTACCAGCACCATGCGGCCCGTAGCAATATCGCGGAACTTCCGGCGATTTACTTCCGTGATGGAGCCCAGGATGAAACCGTTCTTATAAGCAGCCTCAAAACCACCCTGTGCTTCTACTTCTTTAAAAAGCTCCCATGCTTTGGTAGCCAGTTCGTTGGTCAGTGACTCAAGGTAGTAAGAGCCGGCAGCGGGGTCTACAGCCTTGTCCAGGTAGGACTCCTCTTTCAGGATGATCGATACGTTGCGGGCAATGCGCTCCGAGAATTCATCTGAATCCTTGAATGTGCTGTCGAAAGGCAGTACTGTGAGAGAATCAGCGCCCGAAAGCACTGCTGACATGGCCTCCGTAGTCACACGGAGCATGTTTACGTAAGGGTCGAGCGTGGTTTGGTACCAGCTTGAAGTCGTACTGTGCACCCGTAGCTTGGCTGCCAGTGCCGGCTCTGCCTGATAGGCTTCTACTACAGTTGCCCATAACAGACGCAGGGCACGCAGCTTGGCTATCTCGAAAAAGTAATTGGTACCGGCTCCCATGCAGAACTGCATGTTGCGCAACACTGACTCAAGCGACTCACCGGCTGTGGTGAGACGGTCGGTATAGGCAACTGCTGCGCTCAGGGTATAAGCGACCTCTTGTATAAGCGAAGCGCCAATGCCACTGAAATTGGTGCCGCAGACTGTCACGCCATAGAAGTCACTGCTGTCTTTGGTCAGCTCAAGCACCTGGGTGATGGCCTTGCTTTCCGCTTCAGTCAGTGCTCCCTTCCCTGTCATCGGGTCGTAGTTCAGGAAGCCCTTCAGGTTGCGGTGCGAGATATTTTGTGCTG
Source organism: Pontibacter sp. LHS2 (assembly GCF_058932845.1). Classification (NCBI taxonomy): domain Bacteria; kingdom Pseudomonadati; phylum Bacteroidota; class Cytophagia; order Cytophagales; family Hymenobacteraceae; genus Pontibacter; species Pontibacter sp. LHS2. The sequence goes on along the minus strand of NZ_JBZYWG010000003.1, from coordinate 331,505 downwards.
CAAGCAAGGTATAGAGTTCTTTCAGGAAAGCTGCCGGATCGCCGCTCAGGGTATAGCTGACAGACTGTGTGGTCAGGTCGATGCATTCGGCCAGGTACGCGATGTCAAAAGCATGGGGATCATTAATGATAAAGTGAACGCCATCGGCACCTCTGCCCAGGGCGTCAGCCGCTTTGTCTATAGCAGCTTTGCCATTGCCTGATGCCTTTATTTTCTGGATGTTTTGCCAGTTGTTGTCGCTGCCGGCATTGCCACGCAGAAAAGGGAAATCGCCTGGTTTCTGCTGTGCAAAAGGCACATCCTTGATGTCTTCGTGGGTATAGTAGGGCTTAATGGTGATGCCTTCATAGGTCTGCCAGGTGAGGCTTTCGAGGGGTGTTTCGCGCAGGTCTTTCTGTGCGCGTTCCGCCCAATCGGTTGCCGTGACCGGCTTGAATTCTGAGAATAGCTTCTGCTCGTCAGTCATCGTGTAGGGGTGTTATTTCCTGTAAATATATACTTTCTCTATCAGCTTATGAAAAAGGGACAGTAGTATGGGTGTTAATTCCTATGACTTTAAGTACGTATGGCGCCAGCCACCGGTATAGCCAAATGCTCAAAAGCAACCAGACCGCTACGATAAAGGCGGCAATCAGGTAGTTGGGTTTACGCTCCAGCAGCTGGTCTTTTGCCTTTTGGCGATACTCCTGTACCACCTCGGCCGGTATCAGTTTAATGGAAAGCCAAATGCCAAGCGGGAGCAGCAGCAAGTCATCGAGGTAGCCGAGTACAGGTATAAAGTCCGGTATCAGGTCGATGGGGCTGAAGGCATAAGCCACTGTGATGATCAGCACTACCTTAGCATACAGAGAAACTCGCGGGTCGCGGTAGGCCAGGTATAAGGTATAGATATCCTCTTTGAGTTTTCGGACTGTAGATTTCCAGCGCTTCAGCATGGAATGTTGTACGGCTATTCCAAAAAATCAGTAGCTTTATAGGAAGCAAACCTTTGATCTTAAAAATGATACATCCTTATACCTTCATTCAAAAAATGCTGCCCCTCTGCCTGGGGCTGCTGGTAACTGTACCTACTCTTGCGCAGGACACCAAACTGCTGGCAAAAGCCAACACAATGGCTGATAAAATCGAACCTAAAGTAATTGAGTGGCGACGCGACTTCCATCAGTATCCGGAGTTGGGCAACCGAGAAACCAAAACTGCTGAGAAAATTGCCGCGCACCTGCGCAAACTAGGTATGGAAGTGCAGACAGGTGTGGCCCATACCGGTGTGGTGGGCATCCTGAAAGGCGGCAAACCCGGTCCGGTAGTGGCCTTGCGAGCCGACATCGACGGCCTACCGGTAACCGAACGGGTAGATCTGCCCTTTGCCTCTAAAGAACGCAGCACCTACAATGGCCAGGAAGTAGGCGTGATGCACGCCTGCGGGCACGACACGCACATCGCGATGCTGATGGGAGCCGCCGAGATACTGGCAGGTATGAAGAACGACCTGAAAGGCACGGTGAAGTTTATCTTTCAGCCAGCGGAGGAAGGATCTCCAATCGGCGAGGAGGGTGGCGCTGCGCTGATGGTCAAAGAAGGAGTGCTCGACAAAGGGCCGAAACCTGAAGTAATCTTTGGCCTGCATATCAACTCCCAGACCGAGGTGGGTACCATCAAGTATACCCCGGGAGGTACCATGGCGAGCGCCGACATCTTCCGCATCAAGGTAAAGGGCAAGCAATCGCATGGGGCTTACCCTTGGTCAGGTATAGACCCGATCGTAGTGTCCGCTCAAATCATCAACGGATTGCAGACTATCATCAGCCGCCAGACGCAATTGCCGGAAGGGGCAGCTGTGATCACGGTGGGAAGTATACATGGTGGTGTGCGTAACAACATTATACCGGAGGAAGTGTTGATGGAAGGCACTATCCGGGCGCTGGATGTGGAAATGCAAAAGAAGCTGCACGAGAAACTGAAGCTCACTGCCACCAAAATTGCCGAAAGCAGCGGCGCTACTGCCGAGGTAGAGATCATCCCACAAACCCCCGTTACCTATAACGACCTGGCTTTAACGGAACGCATGCTGCCCACGCTGCATACTGTGGCCGGCCGTGACAAAGTGGTGCTGGCCAAAGCCGTGACTGGCGCTGAGGATTTTGCTTTCTATCAGGAGAAGATTCCGGGTCTGTTTTTGTTCGTAGGCGGAATGTCAAGAGGCAAGAAGCCAGAGGAAGTAGCACCGCACCACACACCTGATTTCTTTATTGATGAAAGCGGCATGAAGCTAGGCGTAAAGATCCTGACCAGCCTGACCTTGAACTATATGGAAGGAAAGGGCAAGAAGTAAGTTTTGACAGGTATAAAAAAGCCTCCCTTATCAACTGATGAGGGAGGCTTTTTTTATACCTATACCTATTGCAGCACCAGCTTACCTGTTTCAATAGGGGAGAGCTGGCTGGTTAAGGTATAGGTATAGAGTCCTGAAGCTAATTTGGCTGGTCGGCTAAAGTCGTTTCTGCCTGGCCTCAAGCTATAGCTGGCAACCACCTTACCCGTCACGTCACGCACCAACAAGTGGAGGCCTGGCAAGTCCGGTGCCTCGAAAGTAAACTCGCCCCGTGCCGGGTTCGGGTATAGCTTCGGCCTTTCGGGAGGGAATTTGTCGCCGGAAGAGAGGGGACGCCGCTGCTCGCCCACGTAGAGGTAGGCAAAGGCCCAGGCAAATTCTATATTTCTTCCGTAATGGTATCCTGGTAATTTGAGTTCTGTTGAGCCTCGCAAGCCAATCAAGTATGGCTCTGTTCGCTCTAGTTCAGCAGTTGGGGTAAAAGTATAAGTAACCGCATAGCCATTTGTTGTGTCTCTGAATTGTAAGGCTGTATCTACTAGCTTGAGGGTGTCAATTTCTCCGACCCGTCTCGCCAGTAACAGAGGGCTACCACTGTCTGTAAGGTTTTGTAGATAAAACTCCAACTTGACTGGCTGTCCGGGCCACGCCTGTATAGACCCGTCTTCATTCACTGTTAAGCGATCCTTATTAATCAGACTAAGTTGAGGTTGATCTTGTCTTTCCCATACGAACAGCGTTAGCTCTACGATCGTAGACCCCATTTGTGCCCCGTCTCTGAACTCTGTAACACGGACATTAAGGACGTATTGTCCTTTTGATTCTGGATTCGGCCAATGTAGTTCCCCAAATTCGTTTATTGTTAAGCCTTCAGGTTGCTGGTAACCGGGTGCAGCGGCTACACCATTTGTAAGCAGCCTATATTTAGGAATCACCAAGTCGTACATCAGGTAATCGCCATCGGCATCATATGCCAGGAGGTTGTGTGTCCAAGGCTCTCCCGGGAATGCCTGTGCCACGCCCGTTCCGGCCAGTTTTACGCTGTTTAGGTTCGTCAGAGGCCTGCCTGCTTTCACATTGGTATAGATGTAAAAAGTAAGCTGATCAGTTGGAGGAGCCAGGTTGAGGATGCCTCCATTTCTGTTTTCTCCAACCCAGCTAACAGTATAATCTCCTGCTGCATCAAAGGTATGTGTCCAGCTAAAAACAGCTGTATAAAAGATTTTGCCATACATTTTGTATTCCGTCCTTTCAACTCTTACAGTCTTTCCATCCCCCATGTTCATCATTACATAGGGGTCATCAGCCGGTGACGCTCTATAATTAGTAGTCGTCATCTCAAAATTAAATTTGAGTGGATTTTGCGGATCAGCTTTATAGCTGATATAACCGCTATAATTATGGGTCGCTTGAGCCAGCTTAGGCACACAAAGTAGCAAGGTAAAGCAAAGGAGTACATGTATTTTCTTCATAGCCAAGTGATTAGAGGTGGAGGTTTATTATAATACGAATTACTGTCTTGATTTAGTATTATTCTTTTAATTATTTGACTATTTATCTTTTGCTCTATTCATATACCATTTTTCAGAAGATAAATAGATAAATGCCGGTCATTACGCTGGTATAGCTAAGAAAATTAGGCAACAAAAATATAGCCAAAAATTTATATAACTGGGTGACAGCGTGTAAGTTTTTAGTAAACACAAAAGAAGAAATATTCTAGTCCGGCATTTTGCCGGAGCACCGCAATGTTGATAACTTTGGGGATAATTACAGCAGTACCCCATGAAGCGCCCCTATTTAAATTACATCTCTGGATTGGCTCTGGCCCTGAGTTTGGTTGCCTGCCAGCGGCCCTTACAGCCTTCAGCCAATCTGGACGAGACAGACCTAGCCGTTGACAAGACCATCGCAGTTGATCCGGCTGTAGAGGCGCTGGTTGCCCCGTACCGCGAAGAAGTGACCGTGAAGATGTCAGAGGTGGTGGGGACGGCGCCCGTAGCTTTGGGCAAAGGCGACTACGAATCGCCGCTCGGCAACTTCGTGGTGGACCTGCAACTAAACCAAAGCGAACCGATCTATGGCAAGCCGATCGATCTGTCCATCACGACAGAGGGTGGCCTGCGAGTGCCGCTGCCACAAGGTAACATCACCACCGGCCATATTTTTGAGCTGATGCCTTTCGAGAATGAGATGGTCGTGCTCACACTAAGCGGCGAAGCCGTACAGCAGCTATTCAACGATGCCGCTGCCCGCAAGATCATTTACATTGGCAATGCGACCTATACCGTAGCCAACGGCAAAGCGCAAGACATCAAAATCAAAGGACAGCCCTTCGATCCGAACAAGAGTTATACTTTGCTTACATCGGACTACCTGGCTGGCGGCGGTGATAAACTTGATATGCTCAAGAACCCGATCAAGTACGAAAGGCTGGGACTCTTGCTGCGCGACGCAATCCATCAGCAAATACAGCAGCTCACGGCTGCGGGCAAGCAGGTAACGGCCCCAGCCGAAAAACGCGTGACCGTTATCCCATAAGCTATACCTGACCATGAAGAGAAGAGACTTTTTGAAGCACACGGCCCTTGGCGCGGCAGGTATAGGCATGCTAGGATTACCGTTTTCAGCAGAAGCGGCCCGCGATGGCATCAGGCTGACCATCCTGCATACCAACGACCAGCACTCCCGCATCGACCCTTTTCCGGACGATGGACGCAAGTATGGCGGCATGGGCGGTATGGCTCGCCGTGCCACCCTGATCGAGCGTATCCGTCAGCAGGAGTCGAATGTGCTGTTGCTTGACTCGGGCGACATCTGGCAAGGCACGCCTTACTTCAATTTTTTTGAGGGAGAGCTGGAGTATAAGCTGATGACTAAGATGGGCTACGATGCGGCCACCCTCGGCAATCACGACTTCGACCTTGGGCTGGAAGGACTGCAGAAACAACTGCCGCTGGCTGGTTTCCCTTTTCTAACGGCCAACTACGACTTCTCTAATACTATCCTGAAAGGCCGTTTTCAGCCTTACAAGGTGTTCGAAAAGCAAGGTATACGGGTAGGTATCTTTGGGCTGGGTATAGAGCTCGATGGTTTGGTGAGCAAGAACATGTACGGTGAGACCGTATACCTGGACCCCGTGGAGATAGCCCGCGAAATGGTGCAGGCCCTGCGCGAAAGAGAAAAGTGCGATTTGGTGATCTGTCTTTCACACCTCGGCTACAGCTATGACACCGACATGATAGACGACCGCAAGCTGGCCACGCAGGTCAGCGGCATCGACCTCATATTGGGTGGGCATACCCATACCTTCATGGAAAAACCAGAGGTGCTGCGCCACGAAAACGGCCATGAAACGATGATAAACCAAGTGGGCTGGTCCGGACTGTTTTTGGGCCGGATAGACTTCACATTCAGCAGAAAATCAAAGAGAAAAAAACTTATTAACACGGCTGTTCTGGCTGTGGATAACCCTGTATTAACTTCGTGAATAAATAATTTTTTGTTTAGAATAATTTAGTCAAATTTGTAACCCCCCCCGCCGTAAAGGAGAGGTTTGTTTCACCAAACGAATCTTAGTGTGTTTTGGAAAATTGGATGATAAAAGACTGTTCAACAGTATGGAGTAACTGTCTACAGGTAATTAAGGAAAATATTGGCGAGCAAAGCTTTAAAACTTGGTTCGAACCGATCAAGCCTTTGTCCCTGCGCGACAATGTACTGACCATACAAGTGCCTAGCCAATTCTTTTATGAGTGGCTGGAGGAGCACTATGTGGGGCTTCTTAAGAAAGTTATCTACCAAGAACTGGGTAGCGAGGGGCGCCTGGAGTATTCTATAATAGTGGACCGTGGCAACGAGTCTAACAAACCTCAGACGGTCAACATCCCAACCAAGAAAATTCCGCAGGCTGTCGTTAACTCTTACCGGCCGGAGCAGAACTTCATCAAGAGCCCGTTCGAGTCGAAGACGATCGACCGCAACTTCCTGAACTCGCAGCTGAACTCAGCTTATACCTTTGAGAATTACATTGAGGGTGACTGTAACCGCCTGGCGCGTTCGGCTGGTTATGCGGTGGCCAACAAGCCGGGTACGACATCGTTCAACCCGCTAATGGTATACGGTGGTGTGGGACTTGGCAAAACGCACTTGGTACAGGCCATCGGCAACCACATCAAAAACAGCAACCCGGATAAGTTTGTGCTATATGTGTCTTCCGAGAAATTCGTGAACCAGTTCATCGAGTCGCTCAAGACCAACAACGTGCAGGACTTCGCCAACTTCTACCTGCTGGTGGATATCCTGATCATTGACGACGTGCAGTTCCTGAGCGGCAAGGAGAAGACGCAGGAAATGTTCTTCCACATCTTCAACCACCTGCACCAGTCCGGCAAGCAAATCGTGATGACCTCTGACTGTCCGCCGCGCGACCTCAAAGGGCTTGAAGAGCGTCTGTTGTCCCGCTTCAAGTGGGGCCTCACCGCCGACCTGCAGAGCCCGGACTTCGAAACGCGTATGGCCATCATCCAGAAAAAGATGCAGGGCGACGGAATTGACATTCCAGATAACGTGGTAGAGTACCTGGCTTACAGCGTAGATACCAACGTGCGTGAACTCGAAGGCGTGTTGATCTCGTTGATCGCGCAGTCGTCGCTGAATAGAAAAGAAATTGACCTGGAGCTTGCCAAGCAGGCCCTGAAGCATATCATTGAGGATGTAGAGACCGAGGTAAACCTCGACTTCATCCAGAAAACAGTGGCGGAGTACTTCCAGGTAAGTCTGGACTCCCTGAAGGCCAAGACCCGTAAAAAAGAGATTGTGACGGCGCGTCAGGTGGCCATGTACTTCGCCAAGGAGTTCACCAGCCATTCACTCAAGTCAATTGGGTACCACTTCGGTGGCCGTGACCACAGTACGGTTATCCACTCAGTACAGACCGTTTCAGACTTGATCGATACCGACAAGAAATTCAAGGTGAGCATTCAGGAGCTTCAGAAGAAATTCAAATCGAAGGCAGGCTAAGCTATACCTGCAGCATAAAACAAAGAAGGCTATACCTGCAGGTATGGCCTTCTTTGTTTTAGTTTTAAATGACTTGATTAACCCTTATTGGTTTTACCGCTCATCCAAATTTTATAACCAGCACCAAGTACCGGCACAATCCCAAGCAGCTAAATCTACCTGCCTTGTAAGCACCAGGCAGAAAGCTCCAACAAACAGCAACGCTATGTTGCGATGAAACCGAGTTGCTGTCGATCTGTTTCTCGTAGGCATCTGAAACTTAGTTGTTAGATATAGCCGCTTCGCTTACTTCGAAGTTATGCACTGCTGCCAATTCGCGAATCCGGGATTTTATTTTCTCGATGTCACGTCTTTTGCGGATCTGCTTCAGGTCCAGGTATACCTTGTTACCGTCGCGCTGCGTAATACGCAGGGCCATTGGTGACATGTGTACCGCTTCAATATCAGGTATAGCCGTAATCATCTTGGTACGAAACACACCATTTTTCTGTACGATGTACTCCGGGGTAACCTCAATGTAGGACTGGATGCCAAATACAGAAGTATTCTGCAGGATCACGTAGCCCAGAAAAATTACTGCCAACCCAAAAAAGATGTAGTACAGGTAGTTCTGGTCGTTGGTAGGGTTTTCGCTTAAAAGCAGCATAGTGGCCCAGGCCAACCAGAAAAGGGTGAGCACGAGTTGCACCGTGAACGAAAGCTTAGCATTGCGCGAAGGGCTTAACTGTACTAAAAGCGACGATCTTGCATTACCGGCAGTAGGCATATAAGGATGTTATAGTGAAACAAACGAGCACAGTTCATGTGCAAGCTGCAATATAGTAATTTTATTTTTTTAGTCTGGCAGTCATTATCATCTCCGGTACGGCTCCCAATGCTTTCGATATCGGGCATTTTTCTTTGGCTTCCTGCGCCAGTTTCTGGAACTCGTCTTCCTCTATACCTGCGACACTCACCTCCGTGTCCAGCTCGATTTTCATGATCTGTGGTCCACCGTCTTTCTCGCCGAGGTGCACCGTAGCGGTCGTCTGCACTGACTCTGGTTCGTGGTTGGCCTTCTCGAGCAGTGAGCTCAGGAACATGGAGAAGCATCCCGCATGGGCAGCGCCAATCAATTCCTCCGGGTTAGTAGCCGAGGTGTCGTCACCAAAGCGGGAGGCGAAGGTATAGCTTGCTTTAAAATGTCCTCTGCCAGATGATACTTCTCCGCTGCCGTTTTTAAGGCCTTTGTTCCATTGGGCTTTTGCTGTGCTCTTTTTCATAAGTCTTACTGTTAGTGTTGTTTTTAGATAAATACAATACCTATAAACTACAGGATGGCGTTTTTTGTTGACCCTAAAAAAACGGATGTCACTAAAACATGGTGAACGGCTATGGCAAAGCCCGTTTATCTGGCTATATTTACCCCTTCCAAAAAAAGAAAACCATATGGGTGTGAAAGCATGGCTCAGTAAGCCGCTGGCGGCATACGTGCACAAAAAACACCAGTCCTGGATACAGAATCCGGTCGAAGCGCAGCAAGCTGTTTTTGAGAAGATCATCAAGAGCGCACAGCATACCGCTTTCGGCCGCGAGCACCATTTCTCAGAGATAAAGACTCACGCTGACTTTGTAGAGGCCGTACCTGTGCGCGACTACGAAGGACTTGCATCCTATTTCAACCGCGTAAAGGAAGGGGAGCGCGACATTCTGTGGCCCGGCAAGCCGATCTACCTGGCCAAAACTTCCGGCACTACCTCGGGTACCAAGTATATCCCGATCACCAAAGACTCTATACCTAACCACATCAACGGAGCGAAAGACGCGCTGCTGTCTTACATCCATGAAACAGGTAACTCGAAATTTTTGGACGGGAAGATGATCTTTCTTTCAGGGAGCCCGGTGCTGGACGAAGTAGGCGGGATCCATACCGGCCGTTTGTCGGGCATAGTGAATCATCACATACCCGGCTACCTGCGCACTAACCAACTGCCGAGCTACGAAACCAACTGCATTGAAGATTGGGAAACCAAGCTCGACCAGGTGATAGAGGAAACGATCGATCAGGATATGACCCTCATCTCAGGTATACCGCCCTGGGTACAGATGTATTTTGACAAACTGATACGGCAGACCGGGAAACCGATCAAGGATATTTTCCCGAATTTCTCACTATTTGTATACGGTGGCGTGAATTTTGAGCCTTACCGCAAGAAGCTGTTTGAATCGATTGGGCGCGAAGTAGATTCCGTCGAAACATTTCCGGCATCAGAGGGGTTTTTCGCTTACCAGAACGAGCAGCACGACAAAGGCCTTCTGTTGTTGCTCAATGCCGGTATCTTCTTTGAGTTTATACCTACAGAGGAGTACTTCAACGAAAAGCCAACCCGCCTGACAATAGGAGAAGTAGAACCGGGCGTGAACTATGCCCTGGTGATCAGCAGCAATGCGGGCCTTTGGGCGTATTCCATTGGTGATACGGTGAAGTTCACTTCTGTGAAGCCTTACAAACTGATTGTGAGTGGTCGCATCAAGCACTACATTTCGGCTTTTGGTGAGCACGTGATAGGCGAGGAGGTGGAGAAGGCCATGCAGCGCACCATGCAGAACTACCCAATGGTAGAGTTGGTGGAGTTTACGGTGGCCCCTTACGTGAGCCAGGATAAAGGACAGTCTTACCACGAGTGGCTGGTGGAGTTCTCTATCGCTCCTGCCAACCAGGAGGCGTTCGAGAAAGAGCTGAATGCGCAACTGCAGCAGCTGAACTCCTATTACGATGATCTGATCACAGGTCACATTCTGGCTGATTTGAAAATTAAAGCGCTTCCGCAAGGCACTTTCCGCCACTACATGAAGTCGCAGGGCAAGCTGGGAGGACAGAACAAAGTGCCGCGTCTGAGCAACGACCGTAAATTGGCTGAAGGCCTGATCGAGTCGGCAGACGCGCTTACTATTAACAAAAGCGAATGAAACGAATTGCCATCCTTGGCTCCACAGGTTCCATCGGCACACAGGCCCTGGAGGTGATCGGAGCCAATCCTGATAGTTTTGAATTGGAGGTTATTACCGCCAACAACAACGCCGATTTACTGATTGCCCAGGCGCTGGCCTTTAAGCCTAATGCCGTTGTGATCGCCAATGAAGCACTTTACGAACAAGTGCGTGATGCCCTGCAACACGAGGACATTAAGGTATACGCCGGAGCCAATGCCCTTTGCTCGGTAGTGGAAATGGGCACCGTGGATATGGTGCTGACTGCTATGGTAGGGTATGCCGGCCTGCAACCAACTATCCGTGCCATCAAGGCCGGCAAAGAGATCGCCCTTGCTAACAAAGAAACCCTGGTAGTGGCCGGACAATTGGTTACCGACCTCGCCCGTCAGCAAGGCGTGAACATTTACCCGGTAGACTCTGAGCACAGTGCCATTTTCCAGTGCCTGGCCGGCGAGTTTCATAATCCGATCGAGAAGATCATCCTGACCGCTTCGGGAGGGCCGTTCCGTGGACGCAAAGCTGACGAACTGCGCCAGGTGACCCGGGCACAGGCACTCAAGCACCCAAACTGGGAGATGGGTGCCAAAATCACCATCGACTCGGCTTCGCTGATGAATAAAGGTTTAGAGGTGATCGAGGCCAAATGGCTGTTTGGACTGAAGAATGACCAGATCGAGGTAGTAGTACATCCGCAGTCCATCATTCACTCCCTGGTACAGTTTGAGGACGGCTCTATCAAGGCGCAGCTCGGCCTGCCCGACATGAAACTGCCTATACAGTATGCGCTGGGCTATCCGAACCGACTTAAGAACGACTTTCCACGCTTCAACTTTATGGACTACCCACAACTGACTTTTGAGAAGCCGGACCTGGAGACATTCCGCAACCTGCAGCTGGCTTTTGATGCCATGGAGCGCGGCGGTAATATGCCTTGCATTCTCAATGCAGCCAACGAAATCGCCGTGGAAGCCTTCCTGCGTGAGGAGGTGGGCTTCCTCGAGATGTCCGATATCATCGAGAGTAGTATGGCAAAAGTTGCGTATATTGCGAATCCTTCTTACGAGGACTATGTTACAACAGACAGAGAGACACGTGCTTACGCGGCTGAATTGGTTGGCAAGCTAAGCCTTTAGGAGTCGCTATTAGGCGTGAATCTTTTTGTCATGATCATCGATTCTAAATTTATTTCTATTAAATGGATATTTTAATAATGGTGGGCCAGCTCATTTTGGGCCTGACAATACTAGTTGGATTGCACGAGCTGGGACACATGTTGGCTGCCAAATGGTTTGGCATGCGTGTAGAGAAGTATGCAATCGGATTTCCCCCTAAGATATTTAGTAAGAAGGTAGGTGAGACAGAGTACATGCTGGGTCTGATCCCGCTGGGTGGTTTCGTGAAGATATCAGGCATGGTAGACGAGTCACTCGATACGGAGGCGCTTCAAAAAGATCCTGAGCCCTGGGAGTTTCGTGCTAAGCCAGCCTGGCAGCGCCTGATCGTGATGATGGGTGGTATTATCGTGAACGTGATCACGGGTATCGTCATCTTCATCGCTTTGACTTTCTACTATGGCGAAACATACCTGCCAGCCAGCGAAGTGAAGTACGGTGTGCAGCCAAATCAGCTGGGACAGGAACTTGGATTCGAACCTGGCGATAAGATTGTGGCGTTGAATGGCCGTCCGTTGGAGAATTTCAATGATGTGTACTCCATGGATATGCTGCTGGACCGTGGCTCTTACTATACCGTAGAGCGCAATGGCAACCAGGTGGATATTCCTATCCCTTCCGATTTTATGGACCGCATGGCTGACAACAAGGAGCGCATGGTGTTCATTCAGCCGCGAGAGCCTTTTATGGTAGGGCAGGTAGAGCCGAACAGCAACGCTGACAAGGCTGGCCTGAAAGCAGGAGACTATATCAAATCTGTGAACGGCGAGAGCACGCTATTCTTTAGCGATTTCCAGGCGGCAATGCAGAAGTACGCAGGCAAGCCTGTGAGTATCAACGTAGAGCGCGGCAACGAGATCGTGACCCTAAAAGCCACAGTAAACGAAGACGGCACACTGGGCTTTTACCAGAAGCCACTGCTCGAGTATGCAACCCGCGACTTCAGCCTCGGTGAATCCATCCCACGCGGTACTAATCAGGCTTTCGGTGTGATCACGGCGAACCTGAAGGGTTTCGGTAAAATATTCAGAGGAGAAGTATCGGCTTCCAAGTCATTAAGCGGTCCGATTGGCATCGCTCAGATCTTTGGCGATACGTTCAACTGGTACAAGTTCTGGTCAATCACAGGTATGCTGTCGATGGTACTGGCCTTTATGAACTTCCTGCCGATTCCGGCGCTGGACGGCGGCCATGTTGTATTTTTAACATACGAAATGGTGAGCGGTCGCAAGCCGTCTGATAATTTTTTAGAGAACGCTCAAAAAGTGGGCATGGTAATTTTGTTGGGCTTAATGGCTTTTGCTATATTTAACGATGTATTCAAGATAATCTTCTAACCAAAGATTCCTTTATGAAAGCCATCGTGAAGTACGCCCTACTTGTAGCCATTCTTTTTGTTTTATTTGCATTTAATCAAGCCGGTGCTACACCAGTAGCATCGGCTTTTTCTATACCTCAACAGGCCACTGCCGCTGACACCGTATACCTGGTGCAGCAAGGCGATACCTATTACAGCCTTTCTCGTCGGTTCAGCATCCCGCTTGACTCTTTACAGAAGTGGAACGGTACGCAGCTGAACATGGGGCAGACGCTATACCTAACGCGTCGGGATGCCAAAGGCAGAGCAGTGGCTGGTAAACCGGCTGCTGCCGCGAGCCAACCAAACAGCACAGCCAAAGCATCAACAGCCGTAGCTAAGCAGCCAAGTGCTACACCGGCCAAACAACCTGCTTCTACAGCACAGACTTCTAAGCCAGCTACCAGCGCACCTGCACAGTCAGCAAGACCAACAAATACAGCTAATGCAACAGGCCCAGCCCGTACGCAGGCGAGTACTTCAGCTTCTGCTTCCAAGCTGCCTACACTGGAGAGCAAGGAGAAGCAGCGCATCCTGGTAGTGCCATTCGATCCATACCTGTACTTCTCTGATGCTGACGACGAGATCGCCCGACACTCCAAAATACCACGCCAGAACGTGCGCCATGTATTCAGAGGCAGACTCAATGCTATGCTTGCGCCGGAAGGTTATGAAACCATCAACTTGCTGGGCGGTGTGTACCGCGACAGTGTGAGCGAACTGAGCACACTGTATAAGTCACTGAGCTATGGCTACCAGGACAACAAGCAATCGCGCTATAACCACCAGCCTGCTGTAAAGGCCAAGGAGCGTGAAAATGCACTGGATTGGGTGAAGCGTCAGAAAGAGAAAGTAAACATCAAAGGAGGACAGCCAGCTACCGTACCAGTGGCGCAAGACGAGAGCAAACACTTCGGTGTAAAAGTGAAGGATCCGAAATTCTTCTCCCATTTTAATGGTCAGTATGGCATCGACTATTATGTGTTCATCAACCAGTTTGAAGTGAAAACCAATTACGAGAACTGCCTGGACCGCGCCAGTTGGAACTACGAGCGTGATTTCCTGGTTCATTACTCAATCTATGACAGCAAGGGAGAGCTCGTATCAGGCAACAAGGTGAAAGTGCCTTATCAGTCTAACATGAACGACGTGCAGCGCATTGTGAGCGACAACATGCCGAACATGGCCAAGCGTGTGCTAGCCGACCTTCCGCAAGCCCAGAAATAAGTATGTTCCGAATCATCCTGGTGGCACTCGTGCTCAGCTTTACGAGCCTCACTGCCCACGCTCATGACTACCATGCCAGCATCACCGATGCCCGGTACAATCCGCGTACGCAAAGTCTGGAGGTGGCCGTGAAGGTGTTTATGGATGACCTGGAAAATGCACTCTCCCGTAGAAACAAATCAACTATAACCTATAGTCAGGCCCCGCAGGTGCAGCAACTGGTGCAGGAGTACATTGGCGCAATGCTCTCTTTCGAACTGGAGAAAGGAAAACCGCTGCGCCATACCTTTGTAGGTGCAGAGCAGGAGGCAGATGTGGTATGGGTATACCTGGAAGTGCCCGTGAAGACGCAAAACCTGACCCACCTCTATGTACGCAACGTCGTGCTGCAGGAACTTTTCAACGACCAGATGAACATTGTGAACCTGGACTACAAAGGAAAGGTGAATAGCACACTTTTTCAGAAGAACGACGGCACCCGCAAGATGTCGTTCTAAGACCGCTGCCGGCGCCAGCTCAGATGCGCCATCATACTCATGACGATTGTTGCCATCATGCAGCCAGTCAAGAAAGAGACCACCACACCCATCATCGAACGCATAAACGTGCTGGCATAAAGTGCATAGCCCATAAAAGCGAAGCCTGCCACGGCTATACCTGTCCAGAACCAAAACTTTTGCTGCAGACTTACTCTGTCAGGTATAGCCACCGTCGGTTGGCGCCAGGTATACAGCAGGATCAGCAGGGAGCCTACCAAAGTGCTACTATGCTGTATGATGCGGCAAAGCATAATCTCAAAGCCCATCACATCCACCATACTTGTCAGCACAGGCCACTTGCCGGCAAAATACCCTGTCTCGTGTGTAAAGCTGTCCCAGAAAATATGCGTAGCTGCGCCGATGATAACTGATAGCGCAAAAATAAACCAACGTTTCTGCAGGTAAGAGAGCCAGTCGAGTGTTGGCACTGCAAGCGCACGGCTCTTTAACCAGTCGGGGAGATGCGCTACTGCAGGCTGGCGCACGATTAAATGAAAGAGAGTAGCAATAATCAGCGCAACTGGCAGGTTAAAATACAGCAAGCTTTCCAGGGTATGGCCACCGTGCTTGAAAAGCGGGAGTAGCAGGAAGTACTCAAAGTCCGGCGCTATACTGCCTGTGATCAGGCCAGTGGCTGAGAACCAGCGGCTATGTTTGAGAAGAGGCAATACGGCAGCGGGATGCGCGGCGGTGAATGGCATAAGGTATAAGAAACAAGGTAAACTACTTTCCTATACCTCGCCCTTGCAGTACTGGTTTTATCAAACGAAATTCTACACGGCGGTTGATGCGGCGGTCTTCTTCATTCTTTTCTTCGCGCAGGGGTTTGCTGCTGCCATAACCATAGGACTCAATACGGCCTTCCTCAATGCGTACCTTCTGCTGTATGTACTGCAGGATAGCATCTGCACGGTCTTTCGACAGGATCTGGTTAAACTCAGGATCACCGGCGCCGTCTGTGTGGCCAGCAATCTCCAGACGGAAACCTGGGTTCTCCACCAGAAAGTAAGCGACTTCGTCCAGAATGGGGTGCATCTCCGTCGTAATTATCGCTTCATTCGGCTCAAACTCGATGTTCTTGAACACGATCGGAATATTATGGTCGATCACCTTGGTCATGATCTGTAAGGATGTATCCTGCTGCAGGGCCAGTTCACGCTCAATCGTGAAGAAATCCGGACTCTGGATGATCATCATGTAGCGCGAGTTGTCAATCAGGTTAAAGGCGAAGCTTCCATCCGGACGGATGTACTTCGAGGAGATCTCAATGCCGTTGTCCAGGTCGATAATGGAGATGATGCCTGAAAGCGGTTTATTAGAAACTGAATCACGCAGGACGCCTTCCACTTTAGTCACAGCCAGTGGGTGTGCTTCCATGGGCAGCGGAAAGGAGTAGAGGTCCAGGTTCTTAATATCGCTCTCTTCGGAGCGGGCATAGTACAGGTTCTGCGACTGCGAATCGATGGTAAAGTAGTACTCACTGCCACGCCCATTCACGAGTGGGCCAATGTTGCGCGGCTCCTGCCACTTGCCGCCCACCAGGTACGTTTTGTAAATATCGAAATCACCGAAGTTGAATAGCTGCCCGCGCGAGCTGAAGTAGAGCACCTTGTACTTCGGATGATAGAAGGGACTCACCTCACTCTGGCGGGTGTTGATGATAGGGCCCATATTCTGAGCAGGTGCCCACTGTCCGTTCTTGAGTTTGTGTGTGAAGTAGATGTCAGATAGTCCAAAGCCACCCAGGCGGTCAGAGGCGAAGTAAAGCGTATCCTCGTTAGGCGACAGGGTAGGCTGTGAGTCCCAGGCAGGGCTGTTTACGTTAGGCCCAAGGTTCTCAATTTCGTGCCAGCTGCCATCGGGCTGAAGTTTAGCCATGTACAGGTCACAGTTGCCGTAGCCGTCCGGCGATTCGCAACGGGCAAAATACAGCGTCTTGCCATCCCGACTCAGCGTAGCAGAGCCTTCATTGTAAATGCTGTTGATGGGCTTCCCGAAAGACTGCGCCTCGGTCCAGAAGCCGTTGCTGTTATCGGCATAGTACAGGTCTTCGTTCGGCTTACTCACTATACCCTGAAAGGTACGCTTTGAGGTGAAGATGAGCTTGTTGTTATCAGCACTAAGAGTAGGACCGTAGTCTTCGTAAGGCGAATTGATGCTATTGCCCATGTTCAGGTATACCCCGCGTGGCGGCTGGTAGGTTGAGATGGACTTGCGGTACTCTACAAGCTCATAGTAGTAGCTCAATGGCACATAATAGTCCTTGGTGTTCTGTTCCAGCGAGTCGTAGTAGGATTGTACCTGGCGTATGTCACTGCGGTGGTGCTTGAGTACGAGACGGTATACCTCCATGGCCTGGGCCGCCATACCCTGTCGCTCATACAGCTGGCCGAGCCTCCAGAGCAGGTTTGTGTCTTTGTAAAAGTTCTGTATGCCAAAGCTGCGCACGTAGCGCTCAAGCAGTGGAAGGGCCTGCCCATACTGCTTGCGTCTCTCCAGTCGCTGTATCTCTGATAGCTTCTTGGAGTCTTTATAATAGGCGATTCTATTCAGGTTGGGGAAGTCCAGGTGCATTTCCTGGTTCGGGGCCTTCTTCTTGACCTTTACATCAGGCCCGTCCTGCAATGGGGTATGCTTTAACTGGCCCAGGCTGAGGAGCGGGGTCAGAAGCAGCAACAGAAAAAAAGCAGGGGCAATAAGTCGTTTCATCGGCACAGAGCGTGATACCTGAAACCAAAGATATTATTTTTTGTCCTATGTTCTGAAACGAATTATTAATATTCCCTTATATTTTGAGAAGAAGTGCCAGCACCGCCGCCAATGCGACAATTTGAACAACCAGGCGCACTTGGCACAGCTCTTGACAAATATACTCTCCACAGGCATAAAGCGGAATTTCCACTATCTTTATGTCAATATGGCACTGATACAACCTATGAATTATACACTGAAGAACTTTCTCAACCATCTTTTAATTGGAAACATGTCGATAGATGATAGCGACGATCTGATTCCGGTAATCACCACTGACCCTGACGAAGAAATGCTGCCGGAAGATATGCCGGGTGAACTGCCTTTGCTGGCCGTGCGCAACACAGTATTGTTTCCGGGTGTGGTATTGCCTATTACCGTTAGCCGCAAGAAATCAGTACGATTAGTGCGTAAGGCCCACAAAGGCGACAAGATCATCGGGGTGGTAGCGCAGCGCAACACCAACAGCGACGATCCCTCTGCAGAAGACCTGTACGACATCGGTACCATGGCCAAGATCCTGAAAATGCTGGTGTTGCCCGATGGCAATACTACGATTATCATACAGGGTCAGAGCCGTTTTAAAATAGAAGAGGTTACGCAAGAAGATCCTTACCTGTCGGCTAAGGTGAGCTACTGCAAAGACACCTTCCCGAACAAAAAGAGCAAAGAGGTAAAAGCCCTGGTGCACTCGCTGAAAGATGCGGCCGCCAAGATGCTTAAACTCAATCCAGAGATTCCGCAGGAGGCGCAAGTAGCTCTTGATAACATTGACAGCCCGAGTTTTCTGACGCACTTCCTATCAAGCAACCTGAACGTGGATGTGGCTCAGAAACAGAAACTTCTGGAGGTGAACGACGGCGTGGAGCGCGGTACGCAACTCCTCGAGATCATGCTGCGCGAAATCCAGTTGCTGGAGCTGAAGCAAGAGATCCACACCAAAGTACACACCGACATTGACCAACAGCAACGCGATTACTTTTTGCGTCAGCAGATCAAAGTGTTGCAGGATGAACTGGGTCAGGAGGGACCTGATCAAGAAATCGAGCGATTCAGGGAGCGCGCTACTAAAAAGAAATGGCCAGAGCCGGTTGCCAAGCATTTCCAGAAGGAGATGGAGCGCCTTGCCCGCCTCAACCCCCAGGCAGCGGAGTATCCGGTAGCGGTTAACTACCTGGAGTTCCTGTTGGATCTGCCTTGGGACGAAACCACCAAAGATAACTTCAACCTGAAGCGTACCAAGAAAATACTCGATGCCGACCATTACGGTCTGGAGAAAGTAAAGGAGCGCATCATTGAGTACCTCGCTGTGCTCAAACTGAAGAAAGACATGAAAGCTCCTATTCTGTGCTTGTACGGACCTCCGGGCGTGGGTAAAACCTCGTTGGGCCGTTCGATTGCCACAGCCTTGGGTCGTAAATATGTCAGAATGTCACTGGGAGGCGTACGTGACGAAGCAGAGATCCGCGGGCACCGCCGTACCTACGTGGGCGCTATGCCGGGCAAAATTATCAGCCAGATCAAAAAAGTAGGTTCTTCCAACCCGGTGATCATCCTCGACGAGATCGACAAGTTGGCCTCTGACTTCCGTGGTGACCCCTCTTCGGCTTTGCTGGAGGTGCTGGATCCAGAGCAGAACCATACCTTCATGGACAACTACCTGGACGTAGAATATGACCTGTCCAAGGTGCTGTTTATTGCCACGGCCAACTCACTGGATACCATTCAGCCTGCCCTGCGCGACCGTATGGAGATCATTGAGCTGACGGGCTATACCATGGAAGAGAAGACCGAGATCGCGAAGCGCCACCTGGTGCCGAAGCAGGTAAAAGATCACGGTCTGGAGGAAGTAGACGTGAAAATGTCGAAAGCTACGATCCAGAAGGTGATCGAAGACTATACCCGTGAATCGGGAGTAAGAAGCCTAGAGCGCAAAATCGGGCAGGTGATCCGTAATACGGCCAAGCAGAAGGCGATGGAAGAGGAGTTTGTACCGTCTATCAAGCCGGAAGACGTGGTGAAAATTCTGGGTCCGGAAACTTTTGATAAAGAAATTTACCAGGACATCGACACAGCGGGTGTAGTAACAGGTCTGGCCTGGACTTCAGTGGGTGGTGATATTCTGTTCATTGAAAGTATCCTGAGCAAAGGTAAGGGCAAGCTCACGCTATCGGGTCAGCTGGGTGATGTGATGAAGGAGTCAGCGATGACGGCGATCTCTTACCTGAAAGCCCATGCCGAGTTGCTGGACATCGACTACCGCCTGTTCGACCAATACGACCTGCACATTCACTTCCCGGAAGGTGCTGTGCCGAAAGACGGTCCGTCAGCAGGTATAGCCATCTTCACTTCTATTGCCTCCGTGTTTACGCAGCGCAAAGTGAAGTCACGTCTAGCCATGACGGGGGAGATCACGCTCCGTGGCAAGGTGCTACCGGTAGGAGGTATCAAAGAGAAGATATTGGCTGCCAAGCGTGCAGGTATAACGGATATTATCCTTTGCCAGAAAAACCGCAAAGACATCACAGAGATACCGGATCAGTATATCAAGGGATTGCATATCCACTATGTGGACCGTGTAGATGAGGTCGTGCAGATTGCTTTGCTGAAGCAGAAGGTGAAGCATCCATTGAAATTGGTGGTGACGGAGAATGGGAAGAGTGAGGAGTAAGTTTGGCGCGAGCGCACTCATTAAGCCATTTTGTAACTGGCGTAGCTGCAGCTGTTGCAGATATAGCAAATGATACTGTTTTATAGCTTGCCCTGGCCGGGCGGGCCCTACTTTTTGTCTTGACACAAAAATCGAGGGCCCCTACCCCCAGTAGGCAAAAAAGTCAAGACGCTCCAAACTCGCTGAACGCTCGAACAGTGGAGCGCCGCAAAGTGCACCTGGCTCAAGTGATCTACTTCGTAGCTAATGTGCAAGTTAGTCTTGCTATACCTGCCAGTGGTAAGTAGTTTAATTACAAGGCTTAAACTTGTGAATTGACAATGGCATAAGAGTCCCCCTTCGAAGGGGGCAGGGGGATGACAAGCGTGCACATAAACAACGCAGCTACACCTGTCAATTGGTAGTATCATGATCCCCTCTTGGGAGGGGCAGGGGTGGGTTAATCGTGCACATAACACTATAACTCCAACGCATACACCTTAGACTAGCAACTCCTGGCCCCCTCCTCGGACAAGTGAAAACGGGAGTACGAAGGTTGCATGGGCAGCTCTAAGGGCAAGGGGTGGTTGGAGCCTGTGCCTGCGAAAATCTTGCTAAACACTGGAAGTAGTGCCCCATTTTGAGATTCAGACGAACCACTCTACAAAACAGTCAATAACTAAGTGAAATTAAGCACCGTCATCTTCCTAACCCTCTTTCTGAGCATGCCGCTGATGGGGTGGGCGCAGGTGGGTGGGCAGCGCGGGTTTCTTTTTTTGCAGCTGCCAGGCAATGCCCGGGTGGCGGCATTAGGAGGCGTGAATGTGAGTGCGCCGGGGCATGATGTGAACATGGTAGCTTCCAACCCCGCTTTGCTGAACGAGGCGATGGACCGACAACTTTCCCTGACCTATGTTGGTTACTTAGCTGATATCAGGCAGAGCAACCTGGCTTATGCTTTCAACACTGAAAAGTATGGGCGTTGGGCTGCGAGTTTAAATTACCTGAACTATGGTGACTTCGTGCAGCGCGACCCGACAGGTATGGAAGAGGGTAGTTTCTCTGTGAACGATTATACCTTGAGCCTAAGCCATGCGCGGCAGGCGGAGGCTTTCACAGTAGGTGCTACTGCAAAGCTGGCTGTTTCCAGTATGTCGGGTGATAAAGCGGTGGGTTTGCTGGCTGATATTGGAGGTGCTTTTCAGCATCCTGAACACGACTTGAGTATTGGCATGGCTTTTAAGAACATTGGCTACCAGGTACGCACCTTTACTGGGGCAGACCGCCAATCGATGCCTTTTGATGCACAACTGGGTGCGAGTTACAAACCAGAGCACATGCCGGTGCGTTTGTCGCTGACCGCACACCACCTGTACAAGTTTGACGTTGTATACCTGGACCCCAACACTTCAACGCGGCTTGATGCCAATGGCAATGAAGTGGAAGAAGATAAAAAGCTAGGTGACCAGATAGCCAGGCATTTTGTGGTAGGCACGGAGTTTATCTTCAGCAACAACTTTCAGGTGCGGGCCGGGTATAACCATTTGCGGCGCAAAGAGCTTCGGCTCGACAGCAGCGCCGGTGGCGCTGGGTTCTCGGTGGGAGCCATGCTGCGGGTACGGGCTTTTGAACTGAATTATGGGAGTGCCTTTTTTCATCCGTCGGGCGGCACGCATTATGTCACGCTCAGCACCGACACAGGCACGTTCCTGAAACGGAAACGAAAAGAATAAGGCAGTCTATACTTTTTGTGTAGCTGTCGGGTTTATAAATTTTTAAGAATAAGAAATGTTAGATTCAATTGAGCATTTGACACCAGCCCAGATTGTAGAGGAGCTGGATAAATATATCATCGGGCAGAAAGACGCCAAACGCAACGTAGCCATCGCGCTGCGCAACCGCTGGCGCCGCATGAACGCCGACGAGAGCATTCGCCGCGAGATTGTGCCCAACAACATCCTGATGATTGGCGCGACAGGCGTGGGTAAAACCGAAATTGCCCGCCGCCTGGCCAAGATCGCCGATGCGCCCTTTACAAAAGTGGAGGCTTCTAAATTCACGGAAGTTGGCTACGTAGGCCGCGACGTGGAGAGCATGGTGCGTGACCTCGTGGAGCAGTCCGTGAACATGGTGAAGACCAAGAAGAAGGAAGAAGTGAAGCAGAAAGCTGCCGAGGCAGTAGAAGATATCATTCTGGACGCCCTGATTCCGCCGATTCAAGGAGGCCGTGCTACACCAAGTTTTTCTAGCACAACCGAGCCGAATGCCATGCCTGAGAACGACTACGAACTGAACGAGCGCACCCGCGAGAAATTCAGAGAGAAGATCCGCAATGGTGAGCTAGAAGACCGCAAGATCGAGATCCGCATTCAGCAGAGCGCCATGCCAGGTATAGGTGGAATGGCACCCGGTATGGATGAAGCATCAATGATGAACATCCAGGAGATGATCAGCGGCATGATGCCAAAGAAGACAAAAAAGCGCAAAGTAACGATCGCCGAAGCCCGCAAGATTTTGCTGGAAGAAGAAGCTTCTAAACTCATCGATATGGATGAGGTGAAAGAAGAGGCTATTTTTAAAGCGGAAAACGCCGGGGTCATCTTCATCGATGAAATTGACAAAGTGGCCAGCTCGAGCAGCAAAGGCAGTGGACCGGATGTGAGCCGCGAAGGCGTGCAGCGCGACCTCCTGCCGATAGTAGAAGGTTCGTCGGTGAGTACGAAGTACGGCATCATCAACACTGACCACATCCTGTTCATTGCAGCAGGTGCTTTCCATGTAGCCAAGCCATCTGACCTTATACCTGAGTTGCAAGGCCGCTTCCCGATCAGAGTGGAGCTGCAGAGCCTTACCAAGGATGACTTCTATCAGATACTGAAATTCCCGAAGAATGCCCTGACCAAGCAGTACGAAGCGCTTCTGAAAGCAGAAGACGTAGAACTAAGCTTTGCAGACGAAGCCTTGGATGAAATCGCCAACATTGCTTTTGAGGTAAACTCTGAAGTGGAAAATATAGGTGCCCGTCGTCTGCACACGGTGATGAGCCGCCTGCTCAACGACATCCTCTTCGATGTGCCAGATAAGATTGGCCCGAACGCCCACATCATGATCAACCGGGAGATGGTGCTGGAAAGACTGTCTGATATGGTGAAAAACCGTGACTTGAGTCAGTATATACTTTAAGTTAGAAAGGTATAAAGTCAGAAAAGTAAGAAGTTAGCAGGGTTTGTTATGTAGGGATAGGTCGCGACCTGTCCGAATCGTGCACAAGAGCTTTTCCTTTGACTCTTAAATTAAAGCTGGCTTAACGCTCGTGTAAATAAAAGCTGGTGTTTCTGTGAAGGCAGAGGCACCAGCTTTTTAGTTTAAAGTGAATTTGCTATTTTCAATAAAGCACTTTTTATATGAATAGAGCGCAGCTTTCTCAGTTAATGGCTGCATTGACACTATTTTTGGTGTTAGGGGCCGTATTGTCATATTTTCTCTTGTTAGACATGTCCACTCCGAAGCATGAAAAGGAGTCAAGGCAATTTAGAGGAACTGTGCAAAGCTGTGAATCGGCTGCTTTAAAAGCAGAAGTAGATCATAAGAGGGGAGAATTCATGATGTATTTTAATAGTGGACTCGAAACACAAACAGATAAATTTCCTTACACATTTTATAAGCGGCTTGAGGAGGACTACAACATTGAGGTGATCTATACAGGTGATTTGGGATACCCTTATTTTAAGTGTTACAATCTCAAAATGGACAGCCTGTTATCCGAGAAAATCGGCCAAAAGACAATAGAAAACCTTTACAGGAAAATGCACAGGGAGCAGTATCCGAATTAAAGTATCCCCATCCACACCCTTTCCGTAATTTGAAGAGTCACTCTTAACTCCTAAATTCTCAAACTCCTAAACTCCCATGAACTACTACTTCATCACCGGAACGAGCAAAGGTATAGGCAAGGCCATTGCTGAGGAATTGTTAAAGGACGAAAACAACTTTGTGGTTGGCGTTTGTCGCAACAGCACGATACAGCATAAGAACTACCGCCATCAGCCGCTGGATTTCTCAGATATACCTGCCGTAGAGCATAACCTGCACAAGGTATTTATACCTTATAAAGATGCGGAGCGACTTGTGCTGATCAATAATGCGGGTGTGCTGGGTGATATAGGATATGTGGGGGAAGGGATGCCGAATGAGCGTTTTGAGTTCGTGTTTGATATTAACGTGATCGTGCCTGCCATGCTCATGAACAGTTTTCTGCAGGTATACCAACCGGTGCGGGTGCCCAAAGTGATCGTGAATGTGAGCTCAGGTGCTGGGAAGTATCCAATAGATGGATGGGCCAGTTACTGCGCTTCCAAAGCGGCAATTGATATGCTCTCACAAACGATACAGCAGGAGCAAAACGTGCGGGCTTCTGACGTGCGCGTATATTCCCTTTCGCCAGGTGTCGTAGATACCGCCATGCAGGAGCACATACGAGAAAGCAATGTAGAGAAATTCAGCAATGTGCAGCGGTTTAGAGATTACAAAGAGCAAGGTGAGCTGGCCTCGCCGGAAGAAGTGGGCCGCAAGATTGTTTGGTTCCTGAATAATACCGATCAGTTTAAAGATGTACTGGTATCAGTGCGAGATATGTAAGTATACCATCTCCAATATTTGATAAGCAAGTGAAGTAATAGACTGGAAAAATAAAATCAAGAAGAGCTCTACCTCCAAGGTAGAGCTCTTCTTTTAAGGTTATAGATAGGTATAGCTTCCTATACTTAGAAAGAAACAGGTATAGCTAGGTATAATGATAAGTCAGAGATTCCGTAGCGGGTAACATGCTGATAATTAAAAATATATACTTTATGTTGAATTTTGCTAATTTGATATAGTTATGCTAAATTAGTATACTTGATTGACGAGTCACTATACCTGAGTCTGTTATGAAGAATCCCATCTGTCCGCGCTGCAGTTCTTTGGAAGTTGTAAAGAGTGGTATTGTCAACGAAAGGCAGCGTTATCGTTGCAAAAAGTGCGGGTACTACTTCACGGTAAACAAGCTAGGCAATGGGATTGACAACTATTATGTGACCAAAGCGCTCCAGCTTTACATCGAAGGCATCAGCTACCGCGAGATCGAGCGCATCTTAGGTATAAGCCACGTTTCCATCATGAACTGGGTGCGTAAGTATAAGGTCAAAGCCCCGGAGCAAACCGAATACCATCCCACCTATAAGATACTGAACCACGCCGAACTGGTGGAGCACATGAAGAACAGCGCCAACATAAAAGGCGCAGGCATGATGATCACCGAGCTTGGAGACAAGTACATGATGATCAAATGGAAGCGATTTAAGGATTGATGTATAGCAACTTACCAAAAATATACATCCCTTTACCCTTTTTCATAAATCTTACTTAAAATAGATGAAAGAATTCGGGGAAACAGCTGACCTCTCTTCACCTTAACATTTAGTATTCCAATGAAAAAACTGTTACTATATGTAGCGGCAGGGCTAGTGCTTTGCTGCGCCGGGAGGAGTGCGTCTGCACAAGGCTCCACAGAGTATGGCGCGGGTATCAAACTGCCGATCAATGAAGACGGCACCAAGTATATCCGCTTTATTACGTGGCACCAGGTATGGGTGCGCTACAACGAGCACAACTCCGGTACCATCCGCAATGGCGAGCCAGTGGATAATACGTTGGACTTCGGCTTGCGCCGTTCCCGTTTCCTGACCTACTCTCAAATCTCGCCGCGCTTCCTGGTACTCCTACACTTTGGTATTAACAACCAAAATGCTGTAAGTGGCGGTGTCAACCCGGTGCTGGACGGTAAAAAACCACAGATATTCATTCACGACGCCTGGACGGAATATAAAGTGTTTGGCAATCAACTCTCCATCGGAGCGGGCCTGCACTACTGGAATGGCGTATCACGCAGCTCGAACGCAAGTACGCTCAACTTCATGGCTATTGATGCGCCTATTTTCAACTGGGCTACCATCGACGCAGCTGATCAGTTTGCCCGTATGCTCGGCGTTTACGCCAAAGGTAAGCTGGGTAAACTTGATTACCGTATGGCTGTAAACGATCCCTTCCTGACCAATACAGCAGAGGCGATCGGACCGAATGCCAATTACAATCCGCAGAACAACAACAAGGTATACCAGGGCTATTTCAATTGGCAGTTTCTGGACCAGGAGTCTAACCTATTGCCGTTCATGGTAGGCACTTACCTGGGCACTAAGCGTGTGTTCAACATCGGTGCCGGCTTCATGCATAACAAAGACGGTATGTGGCGAGAAGAGACTACTCCTCTGGGCACCGCTAATGTCGTGAAAGAAGACATCAGCCTGTTTGGTGTGGATGCCTTCCTGGATCTGCCGCTCAACACGGAGCAGAACACGGCGCTTACTGCTTATGGGGTGTATTACAACTACGACTTCGGCCGGAACAACGTGCGCAGTATCGGCATCATGAACCCGGCTCAGGGTGGTGGTGCCCTGCGTGGCAATGCCTTCCCGACCATCGGAACGGGCGACATCCTGTACGGCCAGGTAGGCTACCTCTTGCCAAAGGACCTGATCACCGAGAAAGTAAGGCTGCAACCTTATACTGCTTATAGCTATGGTAGCCTGGATGGTGTGGTTGATGCTGGAAACAGCAAAGTGCCAGTGAAAGTGCTTGACCTGGGCACTAACCTATTGCTCGAAGGGCATCACTCCAAACTGACACTCAACTACCGCAGACGCCCGGATTTCACGAACCCAAGCAACCTGCGTTACCGCCCCGAAATCACGCTGCAGGCTATGATCTATTTGTAACAGAACCTTAAAAAACTAATCGCTATACCCATGGAAAATAACAAGAACAGAATGCAGGAGTACTGGCAGCGCAACGTGCGCATCCTCCTGACACTATTGGGCCTTTGGTTTACTGTGTCCTATGTCTTCGGCATTTTGCTCGTCGATGAGCTCAACCAGTTCCGACTGGGCGGCTTTAAGCTGGGCTTCTGGTTTGCGCAACAGGGCTCCATTTATGTGTTTGTGATCATCATCTTCATCTATGTGTGGCTGATGAACAAGCTCGACCGCGAATTTGATGTGCACGAAGATTAATCTCCCAACTAAAACACCTTAAGACAATGGATATCTTAACCTGGACATACATTATAGTGGGCCTGACCTTCGCCCTGTACATTGGTATCGCGATTTGGTCACGAGCCGGTTCTACCAAAGAATTTTACGTGGCGGGCGGTGGCGTTTCGCCTTTGGCTAACGGCATGGCGACCGCTGCTGACTGGATGTCGGCTGCCTCGTTCATCTCCATGGCCGGCCTTATCTCGTTCATGGGCTACGATGGCTCGGTATACCTGATGGGCTGGACCGGCGGCTACGTGTTGCTGGCACTCTTGCTGGCTCCCTACCTGCGCAAGTTCGGCAAGTTCACGGTGCCTGACTTTGTGGGCGACCGCTACTACTCCAAAACGGCCCGCCTGGTGGCCGTAGTTTGTGCTATTTTCGTGTCGTTTACCTACGTGGCCGGCCAGATGCGCGGCGTGGGTATCGTGTTTTCCCGCTTCCTGGAAGTGCAGATTGAAACTGGCGTTATCATCGGTATGATTATCGTGTTGTTCTACGCTGTGTTGGGCGGCATGAAAGGTATTACCTATACCCAGGTGGCCCAGTACTGCGTGCTGATTTTCGCATACATGGTACCGGCTATTTTCATCTCGATGATGCTGACCGGTAATCCAATTCCGCAGCTTGGTTTGGGCGGTACGCTGGCCGATGGTACTTACCTGCTGGATAAACTCGATGGGTTGCTTCCGGAACTTGGTTTCACAGCTTATACCGACGGCAGCAAAGCGACGATTGACGTGTTCTTTATCACAGCGGCCCTGATGGTGGGTACAGCTGGTCTGCCACACGTGATTGTGCGTTTCTTCACGGTGCCTAAAGTAAAAGATGCCCGTAAGTCAGCGGGTTATGCGCTGGTGTTCATTGCTATCCTTTACACAGCTGCTCCTGCAGTAGGCGCATTCGGTATGTACAACATGCTGCAAACGACCAGCAACCAGCCAATTGCGAGCATGCCACAGTGGGTGAACAACTGGGAGAAAACAGGCCTGATTGGTGTGGACGATAAGAATGGCGACGGTCGCATCCAGTATGTGAAAGACCCAGCCGTAAACGAACTCAAAATAGACAAAGACATTATGGTACTCGCCAACCCGGAGATTGCTCAGCTTCCGAACTGGGTGATTGCGCTGGTAGCAGCGGGTGGTCTGGCAGCGGCGCTTTCCACAGCAGCCGGTCTGTTGCTCGTGATTTCTACATCCATCGCCCACGACTTGCTTAAGAAGTCCGTAATGACAGGTATATCTGAGAAGCAGGAGCTGATTGCAGCCCGTATCGCGGCAACATTTGCAGTTGTAATCGCAGGTTATTTCGGTATCAACCCGCCGGGCTTTGTGGCCGAGGTAGTGGCCTTTGCCTTCGGTCTGGCAGCAGCGTCGTTCTTCCCGGTCATCATCATGGGTATCTTCTCGAAACGCATGAACAAGCAAGGCGCCATCTGGGGTATGATTTCCGGTCTGTTGTTTACCATCAGCTACATCTCCTACTTCAAGTTTATCAACCCGGCTGCAAACCTGCCAGAAAACTGGTTTATGGAAATCTCTCCGGAAGGCATCGGCACGGTAGGTATGATGATTAACTTCCTTGTTTCGTTCATCGTGTCCCGC
Source organism: Pontibacter sp. LHS2 (assembly GCF_058932845.1). Classification (NCBI taxonomy): domain Bacteria; kingdom Pseudomonadati; phylum Bacteroidota; class Cytophagia; order Cytophagales; family Hymenobacteraceae; genus Pontibacter; species Pontibacter sp. LHS2. The sequence continues at coordinate 302,748 of NZ_JBZYWG010000003.1, read as the reverse complement.
TTCACGCCAGCCCCACCAGCCCACATTCAGGAACTGATTGAGGATATCCGCATCCCACGCGGTGCCGGCGAGGCGGTGGCCGGGCATTAAGGTTGAATTGTTGATTGTAGAATGTTAAATTGTTGAATGGTTGATTAGGTGAATTTCGCCAATCAGCCATTCGGCAGTTTGCAAGCGAGGTGGGGAATTGGTTCGCAGCGAGTGGTCATCCCCCTACCCCGTCAAAGGGGGACTTTCTCCTCAAGCATAATTCCCCTCTTGAGAGGGGTAGGGATATATTATAGCAAAAGCTTAACCTCCTTGTTACCAAGATCCTTTCAGGATGACAGAAAGAAAAGTAGTAGCTTAATAGTCCCCCTTTGAAGGGGGCAGGGGGATGACAATCGTGCACAAGCGGCCAGAGTCCGCCAAATAACGCACACTCGCCAGAGGCGAGCGAAGGCATTAGCAACTTTCTAACCTTTTAACTTTCTAACTTAAAACAACTCTCAAACTCCTAAACTCCCAAACTCCCATGCGTGACCGCTCTAAAGGCAGACGACTCTTTTTCATCAGTGCCCTGTTCATGGTGCTGTTGAATTTTCCGTTGCTTTCCATTTTCAATTCGGGAGCGACGGTAAGCGGTGTGCCGGTGCTATACCTATACCTGACGGTGGTGTGGTTGCTATGCATAGTTGCGATTGCGTTTTTCATTAATCGCCAGAATCCCAGAAAGGAGCGAAAATAACCCATGAACTACTGGCTCGTCATCGGTGTGTCGTTTTGCTACCTGGCTTTGCTCTTCGGGCTGGCTTCGTGGGCGGAAAGGCGTTCGGCTGCGGGCAGGAGTTTCGTGGGCAATCCCTACATCTATGCGCTCTCCATGGCCGTGTACTGCACCGCCTGGACCTATTATGGTTCGGTGGGAAGAGCCGCCACAACGGGCTTGGGCTACTTGGCCATTTACATCGGTCCGACGCTGATGGCGCCGCTCTGGTGGGTGGTGCTGCGCAAGATTATCCGCATCTGCAAGGTGCAGCGCATCACAACCATCGCCGATTTTATTTCATCGCGCTACGGCAAGAATATCACGCTGGGTAGCATTGTGACCATCATCTGTGTGCTTGGTATTATCCCGTACATTTCCATTCAGCTTAAAGCCATTGCCAGTAGTTTGGATATGCTCACCGGAGCCAATGAAGTGGGTCGCAGTCCGCTGTTTGGCGACACATCTTTCTTCATTGCGCTGGGCTTGGGTTTGTTTACTATCGTGTATGGCACACGGCATGTGGAAGCTACGGAGCGCCACGAAGGGATGGTGACGGCCATTGCCTTTGAGTCGCTGTTCAAGCTAGTCATTTTTATCGTGGCGGGTGTTTTCGTGACCTACGGGGTGTTCAATGGCTTCGGCGATATTCTGCAACAGGCTGCACAACTTCCCGACTTCGGGCGACTGATGACCTTTGATAACGAGACTGGTTTTTCGCAGTGGTTCTGGATGGTGGTGCTGTCGATGCTCGCAATTCTGTTTTTGCCACGCCAGTTTCAGGTGGCCGTGGTGGAGAACGTGAACGAACAGCACCTGAACAAGGCGATGTGGCTCTTCCCGCTATACCTGTTCGCCATTAACATCTTCGTGCTGCCCATTGCTTTTGGCGGCGACCTGCTATTCAACGGTGCCAAAGTAGATGCCGATATGTTTGTGCTGGCTATCCCTTTGAGCGAAGGCAAATCGCTACTCGCCTTGTTTGTATACCTGGGCGGCTTTTCAGCGGCGACGAGTATGGTCATTGTAGCCACTATTGCCTTGAGCGTGATGGTAAGCAATAACCTGGTCATGCCGCTATTGGTCGGTATACCTGCCATCAAAAACAACTACCAGAACCAGCTCACGAAAATCTTGCTTTTTAGTCGGCGGTTGGGCATTCTGGTGATTCTCTTGCTGGCCTACCTGTACTATAAGGGTGTGGCTGAATACTACTCTTTAGTGGAAGTAGGGCTAGTTTCCTTTGCAGCAGTGGCCCAGTTTGCGCCGGCTATCATTGGCGGTATTTTCTGGAAGGAGGGCACCAAAAACGGAGCGCTGGCAGGTATAGTGGTCGGGTCGGTGCTCTGGTTCTATACCTTGGTAGTGCCTTCGATGATAGGTGCAGGTATACTGCCAACTTCTATCCTGACGGAAGGGCCGCTAGGTATAGCGTGGCTCAAACCGTTCGAGCTGTTTGGCCTGCAGGGAATGGACTACATTTCGCACGCCATGTTCTGGAGCATGTTCCTGAATGTAGGCTTGTACATCGGCGTGTCGCTTTTAAGCAAACAAACGTCGCAGGAGCGCAACCAGGCCGAAGTGTTCTTGGACATCTTCAAATACTCCACCGTGTTTGAAAGCTCCATTGTCTGGAAAGGCACGGCCTACATTCCGGATATCAAATCTTTGCTGGTAAACTTCTTGGGACAGAAAAAAGCGGAAGTCGCCATGAAAGCCTACAAGCGAAAATACCCCGAGCCCGAAGACGAGTCCGGCAAGGCCGACCCCAAACTGGTGACCTATGCCGAGAAACTCTTATCGGGTGTCATCGGGTCTTCTTCGGCCCGCATTATGGTGTCGTCGGTGGTGAAGGAAGAGGAAATCAGCATTGACGAAGTACTCAACATTCTAAAAGAGTCGCAGCAACTGATTTCCATTAACAACGAACTCCGCCGCAAGTCGATGGAGCTGCGCCGGGCCACCGAGCAACTTCGCAGCGCCAATGAACGACTGAAGCAACTGGATGAACTCAAAGACGAATTCCTGTCGACTGTCACGCACGAGCTGCGCACGCCGCTGACTTCCATTCGGGCGCTCTCCGAAATACTGTACGACAACCCCGAAATGGACCGCGACGACCAGGAGCATTTCCTGCAGACCATTGTGAAGGAATCGGAAAGACTGACAAGGCTGATTACGCAGGTGCTGGATTTGGAGCGCTTCGAGTCGGGCAAGCAAAAGCTCAACCTGGGGTCTGTGCAGGTAGAGGAAGTTGTGCGCGAATCTGTGGACGCGCTTGGGCAACTGGTGCAGGAAAGGCACATCGACCTGGTGGTGGATGTGCAGCACAACCTGCCGGCTATCAGCGGCGACAAAGACCGCCTGATACAGGTGCTGGTCAACCTGATTTCCAATGCCATCAAGTTTTGCAATCCGGAGAACGGCCGCATTATCGTGTCGGGCTATTACATCGACGGCGACATTAAAGTAAATGTGGTGGACAACGGCAAGGGTATTGACCCTGAGTTTCACAAACAGATATTTGACAAATTCTACCAGGCACAGAACCAGAACATCCGCAAGCCAGAAGGAAGCGGTCTGGGACTGGCCATCAGCAAAAAGATAATTGAATCGCACCAGGGGCGCATTTGGGTAGAAAGTGAATTAGGGAAAGGAGCCAAATTTTCGTTTGTGCTACCGGTGAAAGTAAATGTGCCTGCAAACGTATAAAACTATGAGTACCAAAGTGAAATTGAAGGTGTTGGTCGTGGATGATGAGCCGAGCATCCTGATGCCGCTGGAGTTCCTGATGCGCAAGAGCGGCTATCAGGTATACATTGCCCGCAACGGTACCGAGGCCATGGAAAGCGTGGACAAAGAGCAGCCCGACGTGATACTGCTCGACATCATGATGCCCGATGTGGACGGCTACGAGGTATGCCGGCACATTCGCGGTCAGGAAAATATGAGCGGGGCCAAGGTGATTTTTATGAGCGCCAAGACCAAGGATGCTGACATTAAAAAAGGCTATGACGTAGGGGCGGACCTGTACATTCCAAAGCCCTTTTCGACGCGCTTCCTGATGGAAAAAATCAAGGAGCTGACGCAAGGTTAATTGCAACAAAAGAATTGGAGATATGGAAACAGCAACCCAAACTTACCACTCGTACGCCGAGGCCTACGAAAAAAGCATACAGGACCCGGAAAGTTTCTGGGGTGAGCAGGCGCGTCAGATTGCGTGGTTCGAAGAACCCAAGCAAATCCTGACTACTGACGAGAACGGTTTCTACCGCTGGTTCGCGGGCGGCAAGCTCAACACGGCTTATCTCGCGCTGGACTACCACGTAGAGCATGGTCGCGCCGACCAGACTGCCCTGATTTACGACTCGCCCGTGACCAATACCATCCGCAAATATACCTACCGCGAGTTCCGTGACCTGGTGGCCCGATTTGCCGGAGCGCTGCGTAGTTTGGGGGTGAGTAAAGGCGATACTGTGGTCATTTACATGCCCGTTATACCGGAGGCCGTGGTCGCCATGCTGGCCTGCGCCCGACTGGGAGCCATCCATTCGGTGGTGTTCGGGGGCTTTGCGCCGCACGAGCTCACGGTGCGCATCGACGATGCCCGTCCGAAGGTGGTCATTTCCGCTTCCTGCGGTATTGAGTTCGACAAGCACATCCCGTACAAGCCGCTACTCGACAAAGCCCTGAACGACAGCAAGCACAAGCCCGAGCATACCATTATTTTGCAGCGCCCCTATGTGGAGGCCGACATGCAGCCGGGCCGCGACCTAGATTATATGGATGTGCTACAAAAAGCCCAGCCAGCCGATTGCGTGCCCGTTGACGCCCACGACCCGCTCTACATTCTCTATACCTCCGGCACCACCGGCAAACCCAAAGGCATTGTGCGTGACAACGGTGGCCATGCCGTAGCGCTCAAGTTTAGCATGAAAGCAGTTTATGGCGTGGACCCGGGCGATGTGTTCTGGGCCGCTTCCGACGTGGGTTGGGCTGTGGGGCACTCGTATCTGGTATATGCTCCGCTGATTCATGGCTGCACCACGGTGCTCTTCGAAGGCAAACCAGTTCGCACCCCGGATGCCGGAACATTCTGGCGCATCATCATGCAACACGACGTGAAGGTGCTTTTCACAGCCCCGACCGCCATCCGTGCTATCAAAAAAGAAGACCCTGACGGGATAGAGAAAATCAAGTACGACCTACCGTCGCTCAAATATTTGTTCCTTGCCGGTGAACGCTGCGACCCTGCCACCTACTACTGGGCCAAGGATTTACTGCGCGTGCCGGTGATTGACCACTGGTGGCAAACGGAGTCCGGTTGGCCGATGGTCGCCAACATGGTGGGCTATGGCATTAAGCCAGCCAAACCGGGCTCTGCGGGTTTGCCGGTTTGCGGGTATAAAGTAGAAATTCTGGGCGAAGAAGGGCAGGAGCTTATACCTGCACAGGAGGGCTACGTGGCCGTAAAGCTGCCTTTGCCGCCGGGCTGTCTGCCAACGCTTTGGGAAGACAACGAGCGCTTCTATAAGTCCTATCTTGAACGATTCCCGGGCTATTACATGACCGGCGATGGGGGCTATATGGATGAAGAAGGCTATATTTATATCATGGGCCGCATTGACGATGTGATTAACGTGTCGGGTCACCGTCTCTCAACCGGAGAGATGGAAGAGATGGTCGCTTCGCACCCCGCCGTGGCTGAATGCGCCGTGGTAGGTATAGCCGACGACCTGCGCGGCCAACGCCCCATCGGTTTGGTCGTGCTGAAAGATGGACAGACGATAAATGAACAGCAAATCGAGCAAGAGCTAATCGCCCTGATTCGGGAGAAAATCGGAGCCGTAGCTTACTTCCGAAACGCCTTGATTGTGAAACGCCTTCCCAAGACTCGCTCAGGCAAGATTCTTCGCAAAATTCTGCGCAACATCGCCGACGGCGTACACTACGCTATACCTTCCACCATCGACGACCCGGCAATACTGACCGAGATTCACGAGGATTTGAAGGAGCGGAAAATTGGGAATGCTTTTTTGGAGTGAGTTTTAAAATATGGGGTGAACATCGTTACCAAGTTCTCCCAAAACAGGAAGGGGATTAGTTAGCAGACAGTGGTCATCCCCCTGCCCCCTTCAAAGGGGGACTTTCGTGCAAGAGTAACTAAATTCAAGAAATTGATGGATAGAGAATTGGATAACAATGTAAAGTGCGACAAAGCCTATACCTGCCAAATAGCACTATCCAAAAGTCCCCCTTTGAAGGGGGCAGGGGGATGACGATCATTCCCAATTTATACCAGTAGGGACAGGTCGCGACCTGTCCGAATCGTGCACGAGTAACAACCGAAATAAACCGTAAACACCATAACAAACCGATATCATGCCTAACATTCAAATCAAAACTTATCAGGAATACGAAGAGGCCTATAAGCGCAGTGTGGAAGACCCGGAAGGGTTCTGGTCCGATATAGCAAGCACGTTTACGTGGCGCAAAAAGTGGAACACCACACTGGAGTGGAACTTTGATGAACCCGATGTAAAGTGGTTCAAGGGCGGCAGGCTGAACATCACCGAAAACTGTCTCGACCGTCACCTGAAAACGCGCGGCAACAAGCTCGCCCTGATTTGGGAGCCGAACGACCCGAAGGAAAGATACATCCGCTATACCTACCGCGAACTCCACGAGAAGGTATGCCAGTTTGCCAACGTGCTCAAAAAGAATGGAGCCAAAAAAGGCGACCGCATCTGTATCTACATGCCGATGATTCCGGAGTTGGCCTTTGCCGTGCTGGCCTGTGCCCGTATTGGTGCAGTGCACTCGGTCGTGTTTGCTGGATTCTCCGCTGTGGCTATGGCCGACCGCATCAACGATGCGCAATGTAGCATGGTGCTCACCTCTGACGGTCTGAACCGCGGTGCCAAACAGATTCCGGTGAAACGTGTGGTAGACGAGGCTTTGGAGCGTTGCGACTCGGTGCAGAAAGTGATTGTGGTCGAGCGACTGGGTTGGGCCGTGAACATGGTCGAAGGCCGCGATGTGTGGTTCCACGACGAAGTGAAAGGCGTGAGCAAAGATTGCCCTGCCGAAGAAATGGACGCGGAAGATATGCTTTTCATCCTGTATACTTCCGGCTCAACGGGCAAACCCAAAGGCGTGGTGCATACCTGCGGCGGCTACATGGTGTATGCCCAGTACAGTTTCAGTAACGTGTTCCAGGTACAGGAAAACGACATTTACTGGTGTACGGCCGACATCGGCTGGATTACAGGCCATACCTATTTGCTTTATGGTCCGCTTCTGTCGGGCTCCACTTCATTGATGTTCGAAGGCGTACCGACCTACCCGGACATGGGCCGTTTCTGGCAGGTAGTCGATAAGTTTGGTGTGAACATTTTCTACACGGCCCCTACTGCCATTCGTTCCCTGATGGGCGGCGATATTGACGATGTGCTGTCCTACAGCCTTGACTCGCTCAAAGTATTGGGCTCGGTAGGCGAACCGATTAACGAAGAGGCCTGGCACTGGTACCACACACACGTGGGTAAGGAACGCTGTCCGCTGGTGGATACGTGGTGGCAAACCGAAACAGGCGGTATCATGATTTCGACCATCGCCAACATTACCCCAATGAAGCCAAGCCATGCAGGCTTGCCGCTGCCAGGTATACAGCCCATACTGGTCGATGCCGAAGGCAAGGAGATTACTGACAACGAAGTGGAAGGCTACCTGTGCATGAAGTTCCCGTGGCCAAGCATCATTCGTACCACCTACGGCGACCACGAGCGTGCCCGTCTGAGCTACTTCTCCACTTACAAAGGCCTGTACTTTACAGGCGATGGTGCCAAGCGCGACAAAGACGGCCTGTACCGTATCATCGGTCGCGTGGATGACGTGATAAACGTATCCGGTCACCGTTTCGGAACCGCCGAAATCGAAGAAGCCATCAACCACAATTCGCATGTGGTGGAATCAGCCGTAGTAGGTTATCCGCACGATGTGAAAGGGCAGGGCATCTATGCTTTCGTTATCTGCAAAGACGTGCCGGAGCGTGAGGATTACCTGCGTGCCGAAATCATTGAGACAGTGGTGGAGAAGATTGGTAAAATCGCCAAGCCGGACAAGATTCAGATTGTGAGTGGTCTTCCAAAGACCCGTTCTGGGAAGATCATGCGCCGCATCCTGCGCAAGGTCGCTGAAGGCGACACGTCCAACCTAGGCGATACTTCAACCCTGCTCGATCCGGATGTAGTGGAGGAAATTAAGGCAGGTGCCTTATAAGATTTTAGATTGATAAGTTTAGTTGATTGCGTAAAGTCCTGCGGCATTTGCTGCAGGACTTTTGCGTTATGAAGTATTGCAATCCACTTCCCAAAACCGTACCTTCAAGAGGTATAACCCGAAGCTATGAAGCCCTCCAACGTCATACAGGAACGCGTCCACGAGTTTCTGAATACTTACCCACCCTTCAACCTGATTGAGCCGGAAAAACTACGGCAACTAGCCAGGCAGGTGCGGGTGCTATACCTGGAGCCGGAACAGGTTTTGTTCACACAGGACGATCCCGCGCACGAGCATTTTTATGTTGTGCGGCAAGGTTCTGTCAGGCTGGAGCAAAAAACGGAGGGTGGCAACCCGAAGCTGCTAGATGTGTGCGACGAAGGGGATGTATTTGGGGTACGGGCACTGATCGCGAAGAAGAATTATTCCTCTACCGCTACCTCTGCCGAAGAATCATTGGTATACGCTATACCTATCATGGCTTTCGAGCCCATCCTCACCGAAAACCCGCAGGTGGCGCTCTATTTTGCGGCGGGCTTCGCGGCGGGGCAACCTGTGCGGAACCCCACCTTGCGCGATGCCCAGAAAGCACGACTTGGCTTGAGCATTATCGCCCCTTCCTCGTTGCCGTTGCACCTGGAGGACGCACTCAAAATTGACACCAGCAAAAACATTGTGGCTTGTCCGCCTGACACCTCTATTCGGTTAGCTGCCCAGATGATGAGTGATAAGGACTCCAGCTTTATGATGGTAATCGACGCCGAATCCCGTCCTTTGGGTATCTTAACAGACACCGACCTGCGCCGTCAGGTAGTAGCCGGGCACGTGGCCATTGATGATCCGGTGGAGGTCATCATGTCAGCCCCCGTGATCACCACCGTACCTAATCCGCCCATGGCGGATGCGCTGATCAACATGATTCGCAACAAGGTAAAGCACCTCTGTGTGACCACCGATGGTACCGTGCATTCCAAAGCCTTGGGAGTGCTCACCGAGCATGATTTGTTGCTGGCGCAGGGAAATAATCCGGCAGTGCTGATATCTGAGATTCGCCAGACCCACGACATTGCTTCTCTGCCTGGCATCCGCGACAGGGCCGAAGAACTGCTGTTGAAGTATCTGGAACAGGAGGTGAGCATTTCCTTCATCGCCAACATCATCACCGAAATAAACGACGCCATTATTGTGCGGGCGCTGCAACATGCCGAGAAAGAATTGGGCGAGCCGCCGCTGCATTATTGCTGGCTTTCGCTGGGTAGCGAAGGCCGTGAAGAGCAACTCCTGCGCACTGATCAGGACAATGCCCTGGTGTTTGAAGACAAAAATGCGGCACTTGAGAAGGAGCACCAGGCTTACTTCCTGAAATTGGGTGCTATCGTGCGGGATATTCTGGAGGAGTGCGGTTTCGAGAAGTGTCCTGCTGACATGATGGCCAGCAATCCGAAGTGGTGCCAACCGCTGCATACCTGGAAGCAGTATTTCTACAACTGGATACACGAGCCAACCGAGGAGGCGCTGATGCATACCTCTATTTTCTACGATTACCGCCCCGTGTACGGTGACTTCAGTTTAAGTCATCAACTGACAGATTACATCTACGACAACATACAGCAGGAGCGGATTTTTCTGCCTTTTCTGGCCAAGCACGCTTTGCAGAGTCCGCCGCCGTTAAGCTTTTTCCGCAACTTTATAGTGGAGCGGGGAGGGGAGCACAAAGACCAGTTCGATATCAAACTGCGGGCCATGACACCACTTGTGGATGCTGCCCGGGTACTCACTTTAGACAATCGCATTGCTGGGGAAAATAACACGTTTAAGCGTTTCGAAAAACTGGCCGAACTGGAACCCCAAAATGCAGAGCTGTACCGGGAGGCGGCTATGGCTTATGAGATCATGATGCGGTTTCGGGCACTCAACGGACTGCGCAACAAAAACACCGGACGCTACCTCAACCCCAACCAACTCAACAAACTGGAGCGTCAGACGTTGCGCAGCACCTTCAAACCGATCAGCGACATACAGGAACTTCTGCAGGTACGCTTCCAATTAAACTACCTCGGCTAATGGAGTGGCTGAAAGAGCTTATACACCAACTTCAACCAGTCGATAAGAACGCCCCGGCTTTCTGGCACAGGTATAGCGCTGCCCTAAAAGAGCAAGCACCGGGGGGCACCCCGCTTACCGAAGCCGAGTTTGTGGTGTTCGATACCGAAACAACCGGGCTTGACCGCCGCACCGACAAAGTACTTTCCATTGGGGCTATAAAGGTGCGTGGTTTGCAGGTGCTCGTGTCAGATACCTTTGAGTGTTTGGTGCAGCAGGAGGGAGCGCCGTCTACCAAAAGCGCTGAAGTGCATGGGTTGCTTTCCAAAGAGCTCGACACAGGTATAACGGAGCAGGAAGCCGTAGAGGGCTTTGTCGACTTTATCGGAAACGCCATCCTCGTTGGGCAGCATGTGGCCTTTGACATCGGCATGGTCAACCAGATGCTGAAACGGCAGGGTATAAAAGGCAAGCTCCGTAACCGCTCCGTCGATACGGCTCATCTGGCTATCCGGCTGGAGCGCGGCCATGCCGACAGCCATACCTTAAAAAACGCCGAATACAGTCTCGACGCCCTCTGCGAAAGGTATAACCTGCCCACTGACGACCGCCACACCGCCTCCGGCGACGCTTTTGCTACGGCTCTGCTGCTACTCAAACTGCTCTCAATGGCTAAAAAGCGGGGTATAGCGACTTTGGGAGAGCTAGTAAAGAGCTAGAGGAAATAATTGGGATGTGATTTTTCTGGTATCGCAGAGCTATTCCTTTCATACTGTTCCTTGTTTGTTCAGCTAAAATCCATTACTGACGTACATGCTTAGATGGTCAATCATACTTTCAAAATGAAAACACTTTTCCTGACTTTGGCCCTGTGCGCAGCCTTTGTCGGTGAGTCTTTAGCACAGAACACCATTCAGCTGAAAGACTATTTCAGAGATCTGAAACAGGTAGAGGTTACCATAGCGGGACAACCTTATAATTTTTTGTTTGATACAGGAGGTGGCCAGACTTTTATATCCCCTGAAGTGGCTGAGAAAATCGGAAAGAAGCCTTACGGTAGTGCAACTGCCTTCCGCATGAATGGGGAGATGTTTCGGTACCAGAACCTTGATTCTATTGAGATCAGAATTGATAATGTTCCTCTTTTTCATGCGACCGTTGGCGTGTGGGATCTGATGAGCATCCTGCCAGAAGGTCTTCCGAAAGTAGACGGAGTTATCTCATTAAAATCATTTCAGGATAAGATAGTAACCTTAGACCTGAGGGCCAACAGGCTCCTTGTTGAGACGCCGGCAGCTCTTAGAAAGCAACAAGGCAGACTAACGCTGTTGCCGAGCCGTTTCGCCAATGGGTTAGACGGCGGCGAACTGAATGTATTTCTGGGTATACCCCACCAAGGGCGCTCCTACTGGTTTCTTCTAGATACCGGCAATATTAGTGAGGTACTGCTTTCGCACCCGACTGCCTCCGGATGGGGTCTCCAAAGCGATACAACTGTCCAGCGCACAGCCCTGAATCCGATTGCAATCCAGTTGGGTAGGCGAAAGCTGGTGAGCAAGGCGGCCGCCGAGAACATCATTTACGATGGGGCGCTGAACTACGACGTGATTCGTCAAACCAAAATGACCATCAACTTCCCGGCCAGGCAGGTATGGATGCACTAAAGCGGCGGCGTTCCCCAATGTCAGTGCGTCGGTAGCGTTTATTGTTTGACCGGAGCAACATGGATATCGATTTAACCAATACTAAAATAACCCTGATACTATGAAAAGATACCTTTTAACCTTTGCATTGGGCTTTTTCCTGTTAGCCAGCTGCAACACCACACCTGATACCGAGGAAACCACTATAACCAAACCTGAACCAGACACGGCACCCGCTGATACAGCTGGCGTGGAAAAGGACAATACCAGGGTAGATGAAGTAGAGGGTTATCGCCCCTAAGAGGAATGCATTCTATACCTTATCTTTGCCCGGAATTCGAATGTAGACAACCTTAACATATTTCTAGAAAAGCTCTTAATGCCGAGGGGGCAGTGGCTGAAAGCCGCACCACGATCGGAGTGGGGCCGCTCCTGTTGGGAGCATAAGTAGGAATAGGAATGATCGCCAAAAGAAAATAACATGTTGGTAGACGAACAACACAATCCCTGGACCACCCTGTCCAGCAAAGATATTTACCAGAACCCCTGGATAAAAGTGCGTGAGGACCAGGTGCTCAACCCCAAAGGTGGTCAGGGCATTTACGGTGTGGTTAGCTTCAAGAACAAAGCAATCGGCATCATACCCGTTGACGACGAAGGCTATACCTACCTGGTGGGTCAGTACCGCTATGCGCTCAACGAGTACAGTTGGGAAATTCCGATGGGAGGCGGCTTGATCGAAAACGACATACTCGAGTCTGCCAAGCGCGAACTGCAGGAGGAAACCGGCTTCACGGCTGAGAAATGGACGAACATTGCCCGCCTGCATACCTCCAATTCTGTAACGGACGAAGAGGGCTTTGTTTTCCTGGCGCAGGAACTAAAGGCCGGCGAAACTTCTTTTGAAGAGACGGAGGAGCTTCATATCCGGAAGGTGGCTTTCGAGGAGGCCGTACGCATGGTCATGGACAACGAAATTACTGATGCCATCAGTGTGGCAGGTATACTCAAAGCAGCTATACTTCTGCAGCAGGAGAAGTAGGCATTTTTGTGGCTAACTAGGTGAAGCGCTCCGATTGTTAACTGGTGGAATATTCTTACATTTGAAGGCATGAAAGCGCTTAAATACCTGTCCCATCGCCTCTATACAACCTGGTGTGTCACCTGGTTTGTGATGCCTTTTGTGGTCACGTATCCGTTTCAGGCTGTGCTGATTCGCAAGCAGCGCTGGTATCCGCACGTGCATGGCATTAACCGCTTTTGGTCCTCATCGGCACTGCGCATGTTTCTGGCACCGTTGCGGGTAGAGTGGCGAATGCGCTTTGAGCGCAACAAACAGTATATTTTTACGCCGAACCACAGTTCATACCTCGATATTCCGCTTTTACTGCATGCCATTCCGGGTTTTATTAACTTTGTGGGGAAGAGCTCGCTTACCAAGGTGCCGCTTTGGGGAAAGGTATACGAAAAGCTATATATTGCCGTAGACCGCAAGAGTGCGATCAGTAGTGCCAAAAGCTATATACAGTCGGTGCGCACGCTGGAGCAGGGCCGCAATCTGGTGATCTTTCCGGAGGGCACCATACCACCTACGGCAGGAGAGGAGTTGCTGGCATTCAAAGACGGTCCTTTTCGCCTGGCCATTGAGAAGCAATTGCCTGTTGTGCCGGTTACCATGCCTTACAACCACAAGTTTCTGCCTGACCTGGACGGAAAGCTGAAAGTGCGTTGGCACCCGCTCAAGATCGTGATCCATGAGCCGATTGAAACCAAAGGTATGACCTTGCAGGACCTGCCTGCCCTGAAGGAGCAAGCATTTAATATCATTCAAGAAGAACTTAAGAAACATAACAAGATAGATGTCAACCGATATACAAACCATTAGAAAGATCGCGCACCTGGCCCGACTGGAGTTCAATGAAGAGAAGGAGCAGGAAATGCTGCAGGACCTGAACAAGATCCTGAACTGGGTGGATCAGCTTCGCGAACTTGACACGGACAGTGTGGAGCCGCTCATTCACATGTCAGAAGAAGTAAATGTGATGCGCGAAGACCTGGCCGAGAATACTGTGTCGCATGATCAAGCATTGAAAAACGCTCCTAAGAAAGACTCCGATTATTTCAGAGTGCCGAAAGTGCTCGAATAGTCTGACGGTTTGTCTATGAATAAAATCAAGTTTTGGAACAGCTGGGACGCCGACACAAGGTTTCCCTACCTGTTTTTGCTGATTGTAGCTGTGCTGGCGCTCATGCTGGGGGTATACCATTACTTCACTGGCGAGAGCAACATCATGGCCTGGGATAAGCTGCCCGAGTTGCAGGTGGTCAAGGTGCCGGTGCACGAGTTTTCGCGTCTGCTGGAGCCTTTCACGCTGTATGTCGATGGCTACCTGCTCACCGAGCAGTACGATGTGGGAATGCCTGTCATCAATACGTTTGCTGCGGTAGCCCTCGTACTACTACTAGCCCTCTGCCTGGCTTTCTATACAGCGGCTATCACCACCATGAAGCGCATCCCTTACTTTGCAGGTATGCTGTTGCTCATGATGTTGCTGGCCTCGTTCAACTTAGACCTGTTGGGTGTGATTGGCAGCAATACCGGTCAGGGCACGTTGCTGATCTCTATCGTACTTTTTGCCTTGGCAAGCTATGCCTTTCAGGCTTTTTACCAACAGGTATCTTTCACCGTTAGGGTCATGGTAATGATCGCACTGGTGAGTGTTCTGGGCTCTTTTATCTACATGGAGTCCGATTTCCCACCCCTGCTGACCACACTGCACCTTGCTAACTATAGCTCTTTGGCGCTCATGGTGGCCTCCCTGATTTTTATGATCTGGGTCGGTTACGAGAACATCAATGCCCTGCTCTGGATCAATACACAGGCCGATAAGCCTGAGCGTCGTTTCAGCATCTGGCAGTTTGCGCTGGTCAGCGTGCTATACCTGGTGAATCTGGTTCTGCTATACCTGCGCCATGTTGGTTATGTAAAAGGTGACTTCTTTTATATCAATGCATTCGTTATCCTGCTTTTCTCGGCGATAGCCGGTTTTTGGGGCATGCGTCAGCGCGAAGCACTCTATGGCAGGCTATTCCCCTTCAAACCAACAGGTGCCATTATTTACCTGGTGTTTGCGATCATTACCTTCCTGAGCATCGGTTATGCACATGCCACTGCCAACGACTCCGCCGTATTGGTTTTTCATAACCTGATCGTTTACACACACCTGGCTTTCGGTGCATTCTTCTTCCTGTATGTGATGGTAAACTTCGGGGGACTAATCAAACAGCGACTGGCCGTTTACAAGGTAGTATACCAGCCTAAGAGGCTGCCTATCTATACTATCTATACTATGGGAGCTATTCTGCTGGCCATACTGGTGATGCGAACCCAGTTCAGAGTGTATTTCAATGCCTATGCCGGTTACTATAGTTACCTAGGCGATTTGTACCAGAGTTCTGACAACACCATTCTGGCGGAGCGCTTTTACAAGGAGAGTGATCTGTTCGATGTGAATAACGTGAAGGCTAACTTCAGCTTGTCAGCCATGTACCGCGTCCAGAACGAGCGCAACAAGGAAATTCTGAGCCTGCAGGAGGCACTGGAACGACGCCCTAACCCGAAGCTCTACATCCGACTGGCCAACCTGTATGACCGCAAGCAGTATTTCTTCGAAAAACTGTATGTGCTGCAGCAGGGAGCTGTGGCTTTTCCAAAGAGTGGAGAGATCTATAATAACCTGGCCCTGCTTTACGCTCAGACCAGTGTGCATGACAGTGTGACCTACTACTTCGATCTGGCCCAGAAATATGCTTCAAACGGAGACCTGGTACGCAGCAACCGTCTTGCTTACTATACCCGTCAAGCAATGCCCGAGGAGGCAAAGGAACTGGTAGCCGAGATCCGTTCTACCAAGTACAAGCCACTGCGGAGCAATATGGCCGCCCTCAACCAATTGCTGGGCAATACTTCTGACATCAAGGACGATGATTTTGTGCCAGACTCGCTGGAACGAGTAGAAGACCTGACACTTTTCTATAACAAAACCATCACCAGCGTTAACAAAGGTGATACTTCCCTGTTGAAGCCTATCAACCGCTACCTGGCCTCACAGGAGAACAGGCTCTTCATGGAAGACCTGCTATACCTGAAAGGCCTGGTGCACCACTATGATGGCAGGCCAAAAGAGGCTCGCAGCGTGGTAGAGAACCTGGCACTGGCTGCAGGAGAGCGGAGCGGGTATTATTACAATGCCCTGGGGTATTGGATGATGGAAGAAGAGAACTATGGCGCCGCCGCTTACTATTTTAAAGAAGCAAAGGACAGGGGTTTTGCGCAGGCGTTTCTGTCACATGCGTATGCCCTGGCTCTCAACCATCAGACCGAACAGGCTGTAGAGGCGCTTCGTGAAGTAGGGTTTACAGAAATTGAGTCGGCGGTTGCAGTAGCACAGTCGCTGGAAGAGACGCTTGAACAGTCGCCATCTACGATCATTTCCCAGGCGCCGGACCATGACAAGGTACAGTACCTAATCGCTTACCTGCCTGATCTGTTGCCTGAGGATGTAGAGCGTATCGTGAAGAGTGTGCAGGAAAAAGACCTGCGCCGCGAGGCCCTGGTAGCCAAGGTGGATTACTACATGGAGAGAAGAGCTTGGAAACTGGCCAATGAAGCTATAAAAGAGGCCGCCTCCGAACTTCGGCCAGAAGGGGAGCTCCGCTCCAAGCTCAACCTGCAGCAAATGCAGGTATGGCTCAACACCAAAAATCACGATGTGCTGGTAAAGCGGATGGATAACCTATACCTGACTCCGAAAGACAAACGACACAAACTGTATTTCCGGGCTAAAATAGCAGAGATCAAGGGACGCGATCGCGAAGCGGCCGAGCGATACAGCCAGGCGATCAAGATGCTGCTTTTCGATGAGCAGGTAGTAGAAGATGCCGCCGTGTTCTTTGCCAGGTATAGCCCGACCGAAATGCAGGCCTATGACATCCTGCTGGACGGTATCACCTACAATCCATACTCGGCCAGGCTCTACAAAGCCTATGCGCTGGAGAGTGTAAACAGGGGGCTTGTCAGCTATGCAGACCAGGCGCTTGTTTCGTTACGCAGCTTGCTTCCTGCTTCAGAATATAGTACTTTTAAAGAGAAATTTGATAAACAGCGCCAAGCTAAAGCAGCAGAGGCAGATCAGTGGCAACTCTAAAACAGGTTCTATGAGCACCATCATCGAGACTCACGATATTTCGAAGGTATACCGCATGGGTAGTGAGACCATTCATGCACTCAAGTCTGTGTCTATCAAGATAGAGCGAGGAGAATATGTGGCGTTTATGGGGCCGTCCGGTTCCGGAAAGTCCACGCTCATGAACATCATCGGCTGTCTGGATACCCCTACCGGAGGGCAGTATGTGCTGAACGGGAATGATGTGAGTAACATGACCGATAATGAGTTAGCGGAAGTGCGTAACAAGGAGATCGGTTTCGTATTCCAGACCTTCAACCTGCTGCCACGACAGAGTTCTCTTGAAAACGTAGCCCTGCCGCTGATTTACGCTGGGTATAACAAGACATCACGCGAGGAAAAAGCGCAGAAAGCGCTGGAGAGTGTAGGCCTTGGCAACCGTGGTAAACACAAACCTAACGAACTGTCAGGTGGTCAGCGCCAACGTGTGGCCATTGCCCGAGCACTCATCAACGACCCGAGTATCATCCTGGCTGACGAACCGACCGGTAACCTCGATACCAAGACCTCTTACGAGATCATGGAGCTGTTCGAGAACCTGCATGCCAAAGGCAACACCATCATCATGGTGACACACGAAGAGGATATTGCCAAATATGCTCACCGGATAGTGCGCCTTCGCGACGGACTTATCGAATCAGACGAGATCAACCACGATGTGACGACGCATGCAGATTTAAACGCAGCGCAATAGCTCATGAAAATATACACAAAGACAGGCGACAAAGGTACCACTTCCCTTATAGGAGGAACCCGCGTAGCTAAGTCGCACCTACGCATAGAAGCGTACGGCACCGTAGACGAACTTAACTCCTATATCGGTCTGGTGCGCGACCAGGAGGTAAACAAAGGCAGGGCTGACATCCTGAAAGAAATACAGGACCGCCTCTTCACGATTGGCTCCACGCTGGCCACCGATCCTGACAAGAACACCAAAATGGTGACCCCCGACCTTCATGCCGAAGACGTAACCCTACTGGAACAGCAAATCGACGAGATGACAGCTGAAGTGCCACCGCTGCGTGCCTTTGTGCTGCCGGGCGGTCATCAGTCCGTTTCATTTGGCCACCTGGCCCGATGCGTATGCCGCCGCGCCGAGCGTCTGGCCATCCGCCTGCAGGAAGAGTCGCCGGTAGACGATTTGGTGATCATGTACCTGAACCGTTTGTCCGATTATCTGTTCGCTCTTTGCCGAAAAATGACGTATGAGTTACAGGCTGAGGAAATCGCCTGGAAGCCACGCGTCTGATTCATTGTTCAACTAATAATCCCCCTTTATTTATGTCAGTTGATACCCTAACTATAGCCACTCAGTGCGTCCCGCAGAGCCGCATTGCTGAGCTGGACTTCAATAATATTGAATTCGGGAAGATATTTGCCGACCATATGCTGGTAGCCGACTACAAAGACGGTGCCTGGCAAACCCCTGAAATCAAGCCTTACGGCAATATGGCGCTCAGCCCGGCAACCTCAGCACTCCACTACGGACAGGCGATCTTTGAAGGGATGAAGGCCTATAAGAACGCTGACGGTGATATCCTGCTGTTCAGACCGCTCGATAACTTCAAGCGACTGAACATTTCCGGAGACCGCATGTGCATACCTGAGCTGCCTGAGGAGATCTTCATGCAGGGGCTGGAGCAGTTGCTTCGCCTGGATGCTGCCTGGGTGCCGCCAACTGCTGGTTGCGCGCTTTACATCCGTCCGTTCATCTTCGCCACCGACGAGTTCATTGGCGTGCGTCCATCTTCAAGTTACCGCTTTATGGTGTTCAGCTGCCCGGTGGGCGCCTACTATGGTCAGCCGCTACGCGTTGCCATTGAACCAAACTATGTGCGCTCAGCAGAAGGTGGTGCGGGTTATGCCAAAGCTGCCGGTAACTACGGCGCTGCTCTGTACCCGGCCCGCAAAATGCAGGAGCAAGGCTATCACCAGCTCATCTGGACTGACTCACGCGAACACAAGTATATCGAGGAGTCCGGCACCATGAACGTGATGTTTGTGATTGACGGCAAGATCGTAACCCCAGCTGTCAGCACGACCATCCTGTCAGGCATCACCCGCGACAGCGTACTGCAGATCGCACGCGACAAAGGTATACCTATAGAGGAGCGCAAAGTGGCTGTCAGCGAGATTGTAGAAGCCCACAAAGCCGGCAAGCTACAGGAAGCATTCGGTACGGGAACAGCCGCTACGATTGCCCAGATCGCCACTATACATTACAACGGGGAGGACATGGACCTGCCTGCAATCGAAGGTCGCGAGATATCCAATGGCATTGCGGCAGAGCTGGATCGCATCAAAACCGGCCAGGCTCCTGACACGCATAACTGGATCTACAAGATTAGCTTATAATCATCAGACAAAAGTAAATGCTGGACTGGAAGCTGCATCGGCTTTTGGTCCAGCATTTTAGCGTTTTAAATAAAAATAGGAAACATGACTTCAGAACAATTGAAGGAATTAAAGGCTCGTGTCGAAGCCTTGAGGAGGTATCTTTGACTACGATAACAAGAAACAACAGATAGCCGAGACAGAAAGGCAAACACTGGCACCTGACTTTTGGGATGACCCGAAAGCAGCCGAAAAAGTACTCAAAGAAGTTAAATCGCTGAAGGTATGGACGGACCACTACGAGGAAGTGGAGAAGTCAGTCTCCGACCTGGAAGTACTCTTCGATTTCTACAAAGAAGGCGATGTATCCGACGAAGATATAAAAGCGGAGGCAAAGAAGACAGAAGGCGATATCGAAGGGCTGGAGTTCAAGCGAATGCTCAGTGGCGAGGAAGACCAGCTAAGCGCCATCTTGGAGATCAACCCGGGCGCAGGCGGTACGGAGAGCCAGGACTGGGCCGAGATGTTGATGCGCATGTACATCATGTGGGCCGAGTCGCACAACTTTAGCGTGAAGCAGGTCAACTATAACCCGGGAGAAGGGGCAGGTATAAAATCAGCCACGCTGGAGATTACCGGAGACTTCGCCTATGGATACCTCAAATCCGAGATCGGCGTGCACCGCCTGGTACGCATTTCCCCATTTGATTCGGGTGGTCGTCGCCATACCTCATTTGCTTCCATATTTGCTTATCCGGTAGTGGATGACACCATCAACATCGAAGTGAATCCGAGTGATATTGAGTGGGATACTTTCCGCTCAGGTGGGGCTGGAGGCCAGAATGTGAACAAGGTGGAGACGGCAGTGCGTTTGAAGCACAAGCCAACTGGCATTGTGATCGAGTGCCAGATTGAGCGTTCGCAATTGATGAACAAAGAGCATGCCCTGCGTATGCTCCGCTCTAGGCTCTACCAGATCGAGATCGAGAAGCGCAACGAAGAGCGTGACAGGATTGAGAGTACCAAAAAGCGCATTGACTTTGGTTCCCAGATACGTAACTACGTACTGCATCCGTACAAACTCGTGAAGGACATCCGCACGGGTGTAGAGCGGTCAGATGTGCAGAATGTACTGGACGGTGACTTGGACGAGTACATCAAGGCGTACTTGATGCAAGCTTAAGATTAGATTATACCTGATAGTATACAAAAGAGGCTCCTATGTTGGAGCCTCTTTTGTTAATACTGAAATAGTGCTTTATGTTAATCCTCTGTTCCATCATCCCACCACACACCTTCGTTGAATATCTGAGAGCCCCTTACGTTTGGTACGTTAGCCTCGTTCGTGTCCAGTTCGTTCTGTGCATAAGGGAAGCGCAATGGCGGAGGTGAGATCGGGTGCTGGGCTATAAAGGCAGGCAAGTCCGTTCTTCTCCAGTCGTTGTAAGCCTCGATGGATTGGAAGTAGAAAAAAGCGATCCATTTCTGGCGGATGATGCTTTCCAGTGAAACAGTCGAAGCATTTGCCGCGATGTAAGCCTCTATAGCAGGGGCCGGGGCATTAATCTGCCTAACCATAGCGGCACGGATTCCCTCCTGGAAAGCTACCAGTGCCTCTGCCGTATTTCCCAATCTTAAGTGTGCCTCTGCCTCAATAAACTTCAGCTCATCATAAGTCATGATAGGCATTGTGGAAGTCGCACTCAACACGTAAGGGCCGGGAGAAGGAGTGTTATTCGGGTTTTTTACATCCGAGAAGTTGCGGTTTGCCTGATCGTTTGTCTGCGTGCCGTTTGGCGCGCCTGTGATCTCACCCGTATTAGGAGCAGGAGCGACCATGGCTTGCAAGCGAGGGTCATTCAAACTCATCAACGTTTGCACAAATGATTCGCTCACGGCGTGGTGACTTCTGTCATTGGCCTCCTGCCACCACGGGTGTTCCCCAATAGCCGCAGCTGTATACCTGCTGAAAGTGAAATTCTGGCTAGCGTTTTCGAAACCCTGAGCCGCAGCCGCAAGCGCGGCTTGCGCAGAACCAGTTGGATCGATGTTACTCAATCTGTTATGGAACCTTGCTTTCAAGGAGTAGGCCGCCCGAGTCCAGTTGGTCACGTTACCAGAGTAGATCAGGTCCTGTCCTGCTGGGGTGGGAGCCCCGCTTGCCAGATCAACAATCGCTTCATCAAGCAGGTTCTGAATCTCGGTGTAGATTTGCTGCTGCGAATCATAAGTGGGAGTGCGGTTCTCCACACCCTGGCCTGCTTCAGAATAAGGTACGCTGCCCCATATGTCTGTGGCTACGGACATGGTGTATGCCTTGAGTACTTTGGCTATACCTACGTGCACCAGGTTGCCCTCCTCTGCACCACCCGGTGAGCCTCGCTCAATAATAATGTTCAGGTCTGGTAGCACCCCGGCGTAAATGTTATTCCACATGTTGTTGACCAGCGTGTTGTTCTCCAGGCCGGAGCGGCGATCAGCCTCTTGCAGCTGAGCGTGCACGCCCGCAGTGTGCTGCACAAAGACAGAGGAGTACCAAGCCAAGTCAGCGCCTGTCACCGCTGTTGGGACGTTTACTGTAACCTGTGGCATGAGTAGGTTTACCGAAACCTCCTCTGGGCTGTTGGGGTTCGTGTCGATCTCATCCAGTGTGTCATCACTGCAAGAGCCGCCTACAAGGACTAACCCGACAGCGATAAGATAACTTATATATCTATGCTTTTTCATGATCGTATGATTTCTGTCTGTTAAAATGTTAGTCTCAAACCGGCGCCAAAACTTCTAGCCTGCGGTAGCGTCACATACTCCAATCCCTGGAAGTTGCTGCCCCCGCCCACACTCGTCTCAGGGTCAAAGTTAGGGTAGTCGGTAATCAGGAAGAGGTTACGACCGGTCAGTACTACAGAAGCGTTTTTAATGAAGGTCCGTTCGGTAAGCGTTTCAGGGAGTGAGAAACTCAGCGCTACCTCCCGCAGCCTGACAAATGAGGTGGAGTATACGTTGGACTCGTCAATGGCATCCAGTGTGCTCTGCCAGTAAGTTTGACCCCGGACGATGTTAATGTCATTCGGCCCCTCTACAACCAGGTTGCCGTTTTCATCCTGGAAGCCTTTTACGCCAGGGTATACGAAGTCACTTTCGCGGTCTTCAGTCAGTTCAGCCATGCCGTACAGCTTCAGGAGTCTGGTGTTACCGGCGTACATGTTGCCGCCTTTTCGCCAGTCTACCTGCGCCGTCAGGCTGATGCCTCTGAACGTGAAACCGTTGGTGAACGACATCTCGAAGTCAGGCTGTACGTTGCCGATATTCTTGGCCTCGCCTCCAAGCAGTGGCATGCCATACCTAGGGTTAGGATTGCCAGCTATGGTTTGGCGGCTGTCCACCACCACATTGCCGTTATCATCCCTTATAAAAGAGGATCCGAATATAATGGGGTATAGTGCTCCGGCCTCAGCCCGAACGTTTGGTGTCACAAAGCCCCCAAGGAAGATACTCTCCACACCCTCTGCCAATTCAACCACCCGGTTTCTGTAGCGGGTATAGTTGGTAGTGAAGGTCCATTCAAAGTTGTCGGTTCGGAAAGGGATTACCGTGGCAATCAATTCATGGCCTTTCGTTTCCAAGCGACCGGCATTCCTGAACTCAGATGTAAAGCCCGAAGAGGCCGCAACCGGCACACTGAAAATCTGGTCTTCTGTTGTTTGCACATAATAGGTATAGTCCAGTGTGAAGCGGTTGTCAAATAACCTGAAGTCACCGCCAAACTCAATTGTTCTGGTGTTTTGAGGTCTCAAGTCTTCTGTTCTGAACACGGCGCTACGGGTATAGCCGATGGTGTTGTTGAAAGGGAACTGAATACCTTCGTTCAGGAAGCCACCAACGTTTAGCGCACCACCCGGAATGAAAATGTTTCGGGTGATATATGCTTGGTCTGGCGCCTGGCCAGCCTCTGCATAGGATGCTCTCAGTTTACCGAAATTCAGGATGTTATTGTCTATACCGAAGGCATCTGTAAAGGCAAAGCCTACACCCACCGATGGGTAGAAGAACGTACGGTTGCCTCGGGCCAGGTTAGAAACGTAGTCCTGTCGGGCAGAGGCGTTCAGGAAGAGGTAATCCCGGAAGCCCACCTCCGCATTGGCGTAAAAGCCGGCCACTCTTCGTCGGGTGATGGTCTCTGCAGCGTTCTGTACCACTGTGTTGCTTATGTTGCGGAAACCACCCTGGGCGATACCCCGGCCTACTGTGGAGATAAGTCGGTTACGGATATCGTAGATTTCATTTCCCAATAGCAAATTGGCGGTTAGATCTTCTCCGAACTCTCTATTAAGGATCACTGACAGGTTGGAGTTGATCTGGTTCTGGTTGAAGGCATAGTCGTTGATCTGCCCCCCTGATGGTGTGGCGCCTCTACCGCCTGTAAAACCTGAGCCAAGCTCATATACCTCTTTCCCGTCAGTGATGAAGAAGTCGCCGCCCAGTCTGTAGTTTACTTGCAGCCATTCGAGTGCCTGGTAATTAATATTGGCCGTGCTGATAACCCGGCGAGTATCTTCGTAGAACTGGTTGTTGGCAAGAGACCAGCGGGGATTATCTATCTGTCCGCGATAGTTAATTTGTCTGTAGGGGTTGAGTGGGTCTGCAAAAGGCAGTCCCCACAGGTCGAAGTTCCGAGGTGCGGCGTACAGTGTGAAAAGCGGGTTGGACAAGTTGGAGCCGCCTGGCACCTTGTCGATATGCACGTCAGAATAGTTAGCAGATGCGCCAAGTGTCACTTTGGGGTGCACCTTGAACTCGCCGGCTATTTTGCCAGTGAAGCGCTCCATGCCCGTGGTCGGGATAATGCCTTCCTGGTCGGTATAGCCCAAGGTCACGGCATAGTTACCGATCTGCCCGCTGTTGGCCAATGAAATGCTGTTAGTGGCCGTATGACCTGTCTGGAAGAACGGATCCATGTTGTCAAATACTCTATTGCCCGATACGGTCTCACCTCTGGCGTCAACCACATCGCCCAGTGTGCTAATTCTCGGTCCCCACGAGAGGGAGGTTGTGCGATCATACGCACCACCTGAGCCTTGGGAGTAAGTGCTTTGCAGGTCAGGTAGTCGAGACACCCGGTCGATCTGGTAATCAGTTGAGAAAGTGATTGTGGCTCTATCTTGTGCATCAAGGCCCCTTCCTTTTTTGGTAGTGATGAGTACAACCCCGTTCGCGGCGCGAACACCATAGAGTGCTGCGGCGGCACCCCCTTTAAGCACAGAGATCGACTCGATGTCGTTCGGGTTAATGTCAAGTGCACGTGCCGATGCGTCTGTTCCGCTTACACCCCCAACACCTATACCTGTGCCCCCGGCCTGTTGTATGGCATCGCTTTCAATTGGCATACCGTCCACCACATACAGGGGCTGGTTGTTGCCTACAAGAGAGCGGGCTCCCCGGATGGTGATTTGTGAAGACGAGCCTGGCATACCACTGGATTGGCGCACCACTACGCCAGCTACTTTACCCTGCAGTGCGTTCGTGACATTGGGGTGGTTAGCGCGCGTGACGGCTTCCCCATCTACCTGTTGCACGGAGTAGCTGAGTGCTCTTTCCTCTCTTTCTATACCGAATGCTGTGACCACAACCTCACCCAATTGGCGGGTATCCACGCTCAAGGCTACATTGATTGTACTTTGATTATCGATATTGCGTGTAACGGTGGCGTAACCAATGAAGCGGAATGCGAGTGTGTTTGAGCCCTCAGGCACGTTGATGGTGTATTCGCCGTTGGCTCCGGTAGCGGTGCCGACGCTGGTACCTTGTACCAGCACAGCGACACCGGGCAGTCCTTGCCCTGTTTCCTGGTCTGTCACGGTACCCGTGACCGTTCTAGTCTGTGCCATGGCTTGTTGAAAAAGCGTGAGCACCAGAATAAAACTTACTAGTAGTAGTTTGTTCATGTCCCAAAGAGTTTTGGTTTCACTTAGATGTGTAGCATCAGGTTGGCAAAAGTGCCACGAGTTTGGGCACTTACTAGAGAGGTAGTCTTAGAAGAGTCTTATATAATTTGACCCTAAATGATTACACTAAAAGTTTGAACATTAAATATAATGATGTATCTATTATTTAATGTTATAGTTCAATTTAGTGATCTTAACATTATACGTGTCAAATCTTAATTAGCACTTGATTTATAGTATTTTAACTAAAATTGATTTTAAAGAATAATATTTATGATATGTATATATTTATATAAATAAGTTTGCTGACTTTAGATATAAGCACTACTGATAGGGATATAAAAATGGGAAAAGGTGATCGATCGGGTCAAACCCGTTAAGCGTGAGAGTCCTCAATTTTGCAGTACCGGACCAGTTATTTCATCAATCAATTTATTGGTACTGCAGTGGATCAAATGGAGTACTGTGCGATTTGGATTGGAGCGTGATTAAGCCTTCATGTTTGAGACTAGCTGGTAATGGCGTATTTCAACTCGATTCTTAGGTAAATGGCTTTTATAAGGGTATGTGTTATAACATTGAATAAGAATAACTTACGAGAATGGTTGGTGGCTATATATAAATTGGTTTGGTGTTATGTCAAGGTGGTAATTACAGGTGTAAGAGAGTAGTATTCTGAAATACAGTATATTGAGTGATGTTTATATAGCGCTTATCTCTGTGCGATTTTGTAATAACACAAGATGAAGGGTTAAAGCGCTGAAAAAGACGAAGATAAGTGCGCAGATTTTTGAATAGCAGTTTTGTATATATTGGAAAATTATTCTTAGTTTGGAGCAATCAAATAGTGTAAAAATTTTGCTTGAGTGATAAACAAGCTTGTTTAATTTCTGTTTAGCTGCTGGGCATTAATACCATTATTCAGCTATTTTAACCACTTAAGTGAAGCACTTATGTACACTAGCATTTTGGTTATGCTTCTTTTAATTCTTAAACCTTAACTACTATTTATCTTTCACCTCAATTAACAGACCAATGAAAAAACTACTACTATTGAGTTTTGCGCTGGTATTCGTCGTGCTTCAACAGGCACTGGCGCAGGGCAGAACTGTTACGGGTACTGTGACAGACCAGGCGACAGGCGAAGGCCTTCCCGGTGTTGCAGTGCTTGTTAAGGGCACTAGCTCCGGTACGGCTACCGGTGCTGACGGTACTTATTCTATTAATGTGCCGGCTGACGGCAACACGCTTGTATTCCGATTCCTCGGTTACAGAACTGTAGAGCGTCCAATCGGAACATCCGCATCTATTAACGTAACACTTGAAATTGACCAGAGACAACTGGATGAAGTTGTAGTTGTTGGTTATGGTACACAGCAGAAAAAAGACGTAACCAGCTCTATTGCGCAGGTTAAAGGTGAGACGATTGCCAACCTGGCAACGCCATCTTTTGACCAGCAGCTGGCCGGTCGTGCTTCTGGTGTACAGATCACGCAGCCATCTGGTATCCTGGGTGCTCCTCCAAAGATCAACATCCGTGGTGTAAACTCTATCTCTTCCAACACACAGCCACTTATCGTAATTGACGGTGTGCCTGCTACGTCTGGTAACCTGGGTGGATTTACACCATCTAACGCACTTGCTGACATCAACCCGAACGATATCGAGTCATTCGAAATCCTGAAGGATGGTGCTGCGACAGCGGTTTACGGTTCGCGTGCCTCTAACGGTGTAATCCTTATTACTACTAAGCGTGGTAAGTCTGGTCAGGCCAAGTTCTCTTATGATGGCTGGGCAGGTTCTGCTAAGGCAATCGAACTGCACGACCTGCTGAACGCACGTGAGTTCGTTGAAATCACAAACGAAAAATATGCAAACCTAGGTCAGACTTCCCCAGCTGCATTAGGTGATGCTGATACTGACTGGAATGACGAAGTATTCCGTACTGCTTTCCAGCACAGCCATGCATTCTCTGCCAGCGGCGGTACTGACAAAACAACTTACTATTTCTCTTTGGGTTACTCTAACCAGGAAGGTATTGGCGTTGCTAACAGCCTGGAGCGTTATTCAATCCGTACTAACTTGCAGACTAAAGTAACTAGTTTCCTTGACTTCGGTTTGCAGGCTGGTTTGACCAATCAGATCAACTCTGGTCCATTAACAGGTTCTAACAGCTTGTCTGGTAACATCTTCAGTGTGATCCGTATGCACCCTAACGTGCCAGTGTTTAACCCTGCTCACCCAACTGGATACAATATCGACTTCCAGGAGCCTAGAGCCCTTGGTCGTGGACCGAACGCTGGTATCATTGCGAACGGTATTCCAAACATCCGTTTCGTACTGGATAACAATAAGCGTAGAGCAACTACTTACCGTGGTCTGGGTAACGTATTCCTGGATTTTAAACTAATTGACAACCTGCGTTTCAGAACGCAATTGGGTGCTGACTTGACCCTGGTTGACGACTTCCTGTACAATGACCCACGTCATGGTGATGGTATCGGTTCTAGCGGTCTGGTTTCTCAGGCTTACTCTCCGATCAAAGCATGGAACTGGCAGAACATCCTGAGCTACAATAAGTCGTTCAACGAAGTTCACAACTTGGATATTACTGCAGTTCAGGAATACAACAAGACAAGAACTAGCTTCTTCCAGGCTCAGGGTACTGGCCTTTCTGACCGTTTCTTCAGCGAGAACCTTGTAAGTGGTGCGTTTGCTAACCAGTTTGCCTTTGGTGGTATCGGCGAAAACGGTCTTGCTTCTTACTTAGGTCGTTTCAACTACAACTATGCGAGCAAGTACTATATTGGTGCTTCTATGCGTGCTGACGGTCTTTCTAAGTTATCAGAAGACAACCGTTGGGGTTACTTCCCTGGCGTATCTGCTGCATGGAGAATCTCTGAAGAAGATTTCTTCAAGAACTCTTCAGCACTTAGCGTAATCTCTGACCTGAGACTGCGTGGTAGCTTTGCAGAAGTTGGTAACATCGGTATCCCAGGTAACTACCCTTACCTAGGTTCATTCGGAGCTGCTCAGTACGGTACTTTCAACGGTATCTCTTTCAGCAACACGGGTAACCCTGACTTGCGTTGGGAAGCACAGAAAATCACTGACTTCGGCATTGATCTGGGCTTATTCGATGGCCGTCTGAACCTGGAACTGGCTTACTGGATGAAAAATAACTCCGATATTGTTCTTCAGGCTCCAACACCTCCATCACTGGGTGTGCCTAACAACTATATCACCCGTAACATCGGTCGCGTTGACAACAATGGTATCGAATTCTCGATCTCTGGTACAGTGATTGACAAATCTAACTTCAGCTGGAACTCTAACTTCAACTTCTCTACTCAGAACAACGAAGTGAAAGGATTGGTTGACGGTCAGGATATCGTGTATGAGTACACCATCCACCGTGAAGGCGAGTCTATCAACTCTATCTATGGCTACCAGTACGAAGGTGTGAACAGTGCGAACGGTAACCCAATCTACCGCAAAGGCGATGGCTCACTGGTACAAGGTAACATTGGTGGCAACGGTGGTTCTGCCGGTGTGTATTACGGATACGACCCAGCTAACCCAAGCACACTAGGAGCACAATCTTCGCTTTCTAATGCTGACAAAGTAATTTTGGGCAACACGCTTCCTAAGTGGTTCGGTGGTTTTGATAACAACTTCAAACTTGGAAACTTCGATGCAAACGTATTTGTTCGTTTCTCAGGTGGTAACAAGATCATGAACCGTACACGTCAGGACCTTTTGACAATGGCGTTTGAGAACAACGGTCGTGAGATCCTTGGCAGATGGCAGTCTCCAGAGAACCCAGGTGATGGACAGACTCCAAAACTGGCTGCTGGTGCAAACTATGGTAACTTTATCAACACAAACGGTGAGTCTTCTTCTCGTTTTGTTGAGAGCGGCGACTTCCTGAAAGTAAGCAACCTGTCACTTGGCTACACACTGCCTAAGACTTTGTCTGATCGTATCAGCGTGGATCGTCTGAGAGTTTATGCTCAGGTACAAAACGCTTTCGTGATCACTGACTACTCAGGTCTTGACCCAGAAACTTATACTAACCTGAACAACAACAACCTTGGTGTTGACTGGAACGGTCAGCCACAGCAGCGTGTGTTCACAGTTGGCTTAAACCTTGGCTTCTAATTTTTTAATTCCCTTAAAATGAAAAATAGATCATTTATCAAAAATAAACTGAAGTTAGCGTTGCTTGCCCCTGCGGTGTGCTTCTCCCTGATGCTGACTTCATGCGAAAAGGATGTTGTTGACCTCGAACCTTTCGACAGACTTACCGAAGCAAGTGCATTTACAACTCCTGAGCGTGTAGAACTTGCTGTAAATGGTGTATATGACGCCGCTCAAAGTGGTTTCTATGCTGGTGGTGCTGTGCGTGGTTATCCGTTTGGTGCTGCGCACGTAGAGCAAGGCGATAACCGTGGTGAGGACATGCTGAACCTGGAGGCGTTTTACGCCATCACGTATGGCTCTACTTACAATGCAGCTTCTGCGAATAACGTGTACCACTTCGAGACCCTGTATGCTGTTATTAACAAGGCTAATATTGTAATCGAAGGTGTTGAGAAAGCAGTAGCAGATGGTTTGATCACAGCGGAAGTAGGTAATGCTTACATCGGTGAGGCCCGTTACCTGCGTGCACTTTCAAACCACGAGTTATTAGTACACTTCGCTCGTCCTTACAATCATACGGCTGATGCTTCTCACCCAGGTGTTCCGATCAGAACAATTCCGGTGAATACGCCAGCCCGTGTAGAGGAAGCAAGACAGCAAGGTCGTGACTCTGTAAGAGATGGTTATGCTGCTATACTGGCTGACCTCGACTATGCTGAGACCAGCCTGCCTGAAACACGTGCAGCCGGTGCTAAAATCTCAAGAGCTACAAAAGGTGCTGCTATCGCGATGAAAACTCGTGTTAAACTGCACATGCGCGATTGGCAAGGCGTAGTAACAGAAGGCAACAAGTTGATTACTGGTACTACGACTTTCACAAGTCCTATCGGTGGTTATGCTTTGACAGCTTCTCCTGACGCTCCTTGGGCTAACAACTCAAGCAACACTGAGTCAATTTTCTCATTCATGAACACGGCAAATGACAACGCCAGTGTGAACGGTTCATTGGGTCAGATGTACAACGCCCTTCCTGGCG
Organism: Pontibacter sp. LHS2; assembly: GCF_058932845.1. Taxonomy (NCBI): domain Bacteria; kingdom Pseudomonadati; phylum Bacteroidota; class Cytophagia; order Cytophagales; family Hymenobacteraceae; genus Pontibacter; species Pontibacter sp. LHS2. The sequence continues at coordinate 272,335 of NZ_JBZYWG010000003.1, read as the reverse complement.
CCCGTGCACTTGTTGCGATCAGCCCACTTATCTGGAACGCTTCTTTCTGGCCAGCAAATGATGCCCGTCGCGCTATTACCACTACTACCACGCGTGCTATCTTCACCAGAAAGTATAGAGATGCCGCTACACAGTCTGACTGGTCACCAATCATTCGCTATGCTGAGGTACTGTTAAACGTAGCTGAAGCGGAGTCAAGATTAGGTAACAACGACAGAGCACTTGCGCTTCTGAATGCCGTTCGTGGTCGTTCTACTGATCAGACTTACTCTGGTCTGACTGGCAATGCCCTGACACAGGCGATCGTGAACGAGCGTCGTATAGAGTTCCTGGCAGAAGGCATGCGTTGGAAAGACATCCACCGTCTGGCAAAAGAAGGTGTATTCGGTCCTGCTGGTATACCTGCGAAGGTGGCTTCTTCATCTAACCACACAGCACAATATAGTGCAGGAAGCGGTACATTCCCAGCAACCACTATACCGTTCATCCCTTACGATGACTTCCGTTTTATCTGGCCTTTCCCAGTGTCTGAAGTTGCATCTAACCCTGTGTTAGCTGCTCAGCAAAACCCTGGATACTAAGCCTTACGGATAGTATAGATTTAAAAAGCCCTGTCAGCGTAAGCTGGCAGGGCTTTTTGTTTTATTTTTGTTTCTCAAAACCATTCCTTAATCCATGACACTTCTACCCAACTACAGTGGCCATACCCTGGAAGCAGGTATAGACGAAGCCGGCCGTGGCTGCCTGGCGGGACCTGTGGTGGCAGCTGCCGTTATTTTACCTCCGGACTATAGCCATGCCTTGCTGAATGACTCAAAGCAACTCAGTCATAAACAGCGGGTGCAGTTACGGGTTGATATCGTGCGTGATGCGGTAGCATGGGCCATAGGAGAGGCAAGCCCTGAGGAGATAGACCGGGTCAACATACTGCAAGCTACCTACCTGGCCATGCACCGGGCTGTAGCAGGACTGAATGTAGAGCCTGCGTATCTTATAGTAGATGGCAACAGATTTAAGGTATACGGCACAGTGCCTCATACCTCCGTAGTGAAGGGAGACGGTAAATATTTGTCTATTGCGGCGGCCTCTGTGCTAGCCAAAACACATCGAGACGAACTTATGTGCGAGCTGGCAAGGGAATACAATACTTATGGCTGGGAGCGTAATGCAGGCTATCCCACGAAAGAGCACCGAAGCAGCATTGCGCAGTTTGGAGCCACGCAGCACCATCGGCAGTCTTTCAGGTTACTTTCGGAAGAACAGCTGCTGCTATTCCCCCCAACAGATAAGTGATGCCTATTTCAGCTTAATGAGGTCGAGGAAGAGGGTGAAGTTGTCGAGTGAAGACGGGCTGGCCTCAAAGTTCTCGAAGCTCATAGGTTTCACGATATAGCCTGAAACATTCAGCTTCTGGGCTGCCATACGATCCGTTTCTTCGTTTGATGTGGTCATGATGAAAACCGGAATGTGACTGAACTCCGGTTCGCGACGCAACTCGGCCAAAAACTCTAAGCCATTCATGCGCGGCATATTAATGTCAAGTAGAATGACGCTGGGAGCAGGTGAAATCTTAGGTACACCGCTTCCGCGTAGCATATCAAGCGCCTCTCGGCCATTGCGGGCTACATGGATCGGGTAAGTAATGCCAATTTTCTTAAGTTCGCGTTCCACATTCATAATATCCAGGTAGTCATCTTCAACTAAAAGGATATTAACGTCTTTATTTATCATAGGGCTTGTCAAAATTCAATGATCAAAATTAGTATAATTATTTCAATTATGCCTGATTTTTAGGCCAGGTAAAATTGAAGGTTGCCCCTTGTCCGGGGCTGGAAGCGACCCAAATGTTGCCTCCATGGCGCTCTACGATCTTTTTTACAATAGCCAGGCCAACACCTGTACTTTCTACTGCATCGCGCTCCTGCAGGGTCTGGAAAATCACAAATATGCGCTCATGATACTCGGGATCTATACCTGGCCCGTCATCAGAAACTGAGAAGGTATAAAAGTTCTCCGACTCCTGGCAAGAGATGTCTATACGGCCGTCTTCGCGGTTATGGTACTTAATGGCATTGGATATCAGGTTAAGGAAAACCTGGTGCAAATGCACCCGCTCCGCATAAACCTGTGGCATCTGAGAACCTATGTTGATCGTGAAGCCTTTAGGCGGTGAGGCCATATCGGTTACCTCGACCAGTAGCTGCTCCACGTCCACCATTTCCTGCACGTAGCTGTTTCGGTCAACGCGGGCAAGGGCCAGTATACCATTGATCAGGTTTTCCATACGATGCACGCGTACACGCATCATCAGCAGGTACTCTTTGATGTTATCGGGCAGGTTCTGCCCCATGTCTTCTTCCACCCACCGCGATGCTACTTCTATTCCTCTCAGTGGGGCTTTTAAGTCGTGTGACACCACATAGGCAAACTGGTCCAGCTCTTTGTTCTTCCGATCCAGCTCTGTGAACGTTTCGTCAATCGTGGCTGACATCCTATTGAGGGAGTGTGACAGCTGGCTGAGTTCATCCTTTGAATCGTCTACGATCTGGGTCTGGTATTCCCCTTTCGATATTTTCTCGGCCAGTGTCACCATTTTCATGATGCGGTTGGAGATGATGCGGGTAATGTACCACGCCCAGCCAAGGCCTAAGAGCACAGAGAGTATCGTTAGAACGGTGGATACTTGCCTTGTAGTATTGATACTTGTGTTCAGTCGGTTATTTCTTTCTCCCCGAAGCGTATACTCGTGGGAGTTGAATATGCGGAAGTCACTTCGGATGGTATCCATTAGTACCTTTTCGCCTAGTACCAGGGTATCCAGTTTCTTATCGAAGGCCCGCGAGGACATTTCCAGTGTGTCACTTCTTTTCATTTCAATCAGCGGTTCCGCGTAATCACTGATCCAGCTATCATGGGTGCTGATGATCTTGTCTAGTTTTTGCTGCTGGCTCTCAGAGGCAGTATAGTTCCTTACGTCTTCCCGCAACCTGGGGAGAATGCTTTTAGCCTCGTGGTATGGCTCCAGGAACACTTCGTTTCCATTGAGCAGATAGCCGCGCAAACCTGCCTCCATGTCAATGATGTTACGCTGCAATGAAGCAGAGTTACGAACCACTATCTGGGAGCGTGTTACCCAGCGCATGTTATCGATCACATCCTCTGATAGTCTGAAGTTTACGATGGCAACAGTCGTGAAAAGCAGGGATATCAGGACAAACCCGATAAACAGCTTGATGGATAGCTTCATGTAGTATTATCTGATTAGCGCCGGGCTGAGCTTTAGGTTGGACAAATGGTGTCCTGCTAAATTAGTAAAAATGGGACTAAGCAAAATAAGGTGCCTGACAAAACGCAGACTGAACAGCGAATTGGGCAGATGACAGCCGGGCGCACTTATCCTGTGTGCTAAGCTGAAATGAATAGTAAATGGCATGATCCTTTTGGCTAAAAAAGTGACGAATTGATTTACGTGCTGACCTGGCCAAGGTTATCAACAAAAGGCGTCAAGTTATGCACAGGGACAGATACAGAGGCTCCTGATTGATCAAAAATAGTGTTTAGGCTATATAAACCCAGTTCCTATATAAAATTTCGGAAGCGGTTTTATTTTACTTAATTTTGAGCATCCACTTTATTAGCAATCAAATCTGATATGGAACTGAAGAAAATAGCTTTGAATGATGTGCACGAGTCGCTAGGTGCGAAAATGGTGCCTTTTGCAGGGTATAACATGCCGGTGCGCTACTCGTCTGATCTGGATGAGCACAACACAGTGCGCAATGCGGTAGGTATATTCGATGTGTCGCACATGGGCGAATTTATGGTGAAAGGCCCAGAGGCGCTCGACCTGATACAGCGTGTTACCTCAAACGATGCTTCTAAACTGACGCCAGGTAAAATCCAGTATTCCTGCTTCCCGAACGAGGACGGCGGCATTGTGGACGACCTGCTGGTATACTGCCTGGCCGAAAACGAATACATGCTGGTGGTGAACGCCTCTAACATTGAGAAGGACTGGGCCTGGGTAAATAAATACAACACCAAGGGTGCTGAACTGCAGAACATTTCCGATGAAATGTCACTGTTCGCTGTGCAGGGGCCAAAGACGGTAGAGGCCTTACAGTCGCTTACTTCAGTGGACCTGGGTAGCATGGTATACTATACCTTCGAGAAAGGTGAATTCGCCGGTGTGCCTGATGTTATACTCTCTGCTACAGGCTATACCGGTTCTGGTGGATTTGAGATTTATGTAAAGAATGAGGATGCCGAGAAGGTGTTCCATGCAATCATGGAAGCCGGCAAAGACCAAGGTATAAAGCCGATCGGTTTGGGTGCCCGTGACACGCTGCGCCTGGAGATGGGCTTCTGCCTTTACGGCAATGATATCAACGACAGCACTTCGCCATTAGAGGCTGGTCTGGGCTGGATCACCAAGTTCGACAAGGAGTTCACAAACTCCGAGAATCTGAAAGAGCAGAAAGCAGCCGGCGTAAGCAAAAAGCTGGTTGGTTTTGAGATGCTGGAGAAAGCTATACCTAGAGCACACTACGAAATAGTGAATGCCGAAGGCGAGCAGATCGGTGAAGTAACTTCAGGTACGATGTCGCCATCATTGGGCAAAGGCATCGGCATGGGCTATGTTCAGACCGAGTTTAGCAAGCCAGGCACAGAAGTATTTGTGCGTGTACGCAACAAGGACATGAAAGGTCAGGTAGTAAAGCTGCCGTTTGTAAAGAAATAACAACTCAACAATGCCGAGTATAGATGTGTGTTACAGCCCGGAGCTGTTGCACTTGTATGAACTGGAAGGGAAGACAGTGGTGGCTGTGGATATTCTGCGTGCTACCTCTACGATGGTGACGGCCTTTGCGCATGGTGCCACCGATATTATACCTGTGATGCAACTCGAAGAGTGCCGTGAATATGCCAAGCAGGGTTGCCTGACGGCTGCAGAGCGGAACGGCATTAAAGCCGAGGGCTTTGATTTGGGTAATTCACCTTTTGCCTACATGAACGGTCAGGTAAAGGACCGCACGGTGGCCATTACAACTACGAATGGTACCCGCGCTATTCGCATGTCCGAAGCGGCACAGGAGATTATAGTAGGGGCTTTCCTGAACCTGGAGGCTGTGGCGCAGCACTTGCGCGAACTGCAACTGGATGTGATCGTGGTGTGCGCCGGCTGGAAAGGTAAGTTTAACCTGGAAGACACATTGTACGCCGGAGCACTGGCTGAGCGCCTGCAGGGGGAGTTTGAGTTTGAGAATGACGCTACTCTGGCCTCGCTATACCTGTACCATGCCGCTAAGGACGATATGGTTACCTTTCTGCGTCAGTCCTCCCATGTGCGCCGCCTCGAAAATCTCGAGATCCACAAAGACATTGAGTTCTGCCTCCAGCACGACACCTACAACGTGCTGCCGGTATGGAAAGGGGATAGGCTGGTAAACCTGAAGGAGTTTAAGAGTTTGGGAGTTTAGGAGTTAGAGATTTAGAGAATTGGGGGAATCAGAGGGCTTATTCTTTCGCTTTTAAAGCAATAGCAACGATAACCACTGAATAGAACAGGGCCAGTCTTTAAAGACTGGCCCTGTTCTATTTTAAACATCACTCTTAATTCTTCCTTCTTAAACTCCTAAACTTACTTCAGTTTCTCGTTCTGCTTATGCCGGTCGCCGTCGCGTGAGGTTTTCTTCTCGAGGTTTTTGCGGAGGGCTTCGGTTAAGTCTATACCTGTTTGGTTGGCGATGCAGATGAGCACAAAGAGCACGTCGGCCAGTTCATCGGAGAGTTGCTTGCCTTCGTCACTTTTCTTAAACGACTGCTCACCATACTGCCGGGACATGATGCGGGCTACTTCGCCTACCTCCTCTGTCAGGATAGCCATATTGGTCAGTTCATTGAAATAGCGAACACCGTTTTCTTTGATCCAGTTATCAACGATGGTCTGTGCTTCGGCAATGGTCATGGGTATGTAGCTTTGGTTATTTGCCAAATTTAATCACAAAATCCACATAAGGCACACCAATGGGGATAGCACTGGCAATGTCGCTGTTGTTAAGGAAGGCTAGGTCTACGGTAAGGCGCTCACCCATAAACCTGAGACCATAGGAAAGCACGCCGTAATACCCATTGGTTGGCACTAACCAGTTTTCGGTCACTAAGCCTATGCGTCGGCTCAACCGTTTCATGCCACTGAGTGTGATAACTGGTTTACTGGAAAGTTCTCCGTCCACAAATCCATAGCCCAAACCCAGTGTAGCGTTGTCGTCGGTATTGCCATAGGTTACGATGCCGTAGCCTATACCCAAGCCTGAGAAATCTTCTTCTACACCGATCACATTGGCATAAAGCAAGCCGCCCCCAGCCCGCCATTTACTGTTGATCTCAAAAGTGGCCTTAGGCGTGAGATAGAAAGCCGGTGTGCCCGAGAAAGTAGAGATCAGCTCAAAGCCACCACCCATGGTAATGTTATCGGTGATGCCGACATTGAACGAGTTAAGGACCAGGTAAGTGTTTTGATAGTAGGCTTCGCCTTTTTTAAGGCTAAAGGCAGATGGGGAGAACAGGTAGCGGGTCGCATTGGGGTTTTCGAACCAGTACTCGCCGTTACGCATACGGCTGTCGTCTATGATCTTGGTGCTTTTGATCTGAGTGTGCGGGATCACTACCTCGCCGGCGCTATCAGTTTGCAAGCGTATACCTCCTTCCGTCTGCCCCAGAAAGATACCCTGAATGACAGAGCCGTCGCGGGTTTCCACTATCCAGCGCTTACCTATCGGACTTTGAGTGAGTGTCGTCGTATCGGTCTGGGCCTGTGTGCTGATTGCGGATCCTGTGATCAGGAAGGTGCACAGCAGAAGCCGGCCAATGAGTTGGGGCAGCCAGGCTGCCGGTTGAAGTGTGGCTTTCATATGAACCGTCCGGTAAGGTATAGCTGATTTAGGTAGAAATATATCGATTATTCCTTTTGCTTTATCAGCTTAGCTCACAATTCTTTGGAGCGGTCTATTCCCGGTTTTTGGAGTCGATGGTTATAGTAACCGGGCCATCGTTGAGCAGGGCAACCTTCATGTCGGCCCCAAACTCACCGGTCTGTACTTTTTTACCCAGCGTTTCTTCCAGAAGCGTGACAAAACGCTCATACAGAGGTATAGCGACGGCAGGAGGGGCTGCATTGATGTAGGAAGGGCGATTGCCTTTTTTGGTGAGGGCGAAGAGTGTAAATTGGCTGATCACGAGCAGGTCGCCCTGTACATCCTGTACGCTCAGGTTCATCTTATCATCAGCATCACTGAAAATGCGGAGCTGCGCCACCTTATTGGCGGTCCATTTCAGGTCTTCCTCTGTATCGTCGCCGGTAAAGCCTGCCAACAGCAACAGGCCGAGACCGATCTCGCCTTTTACCTGATGGTCGATGGTGACAGAAGCTTGGGTGACGCGTTGGATGACGATGCGCATGGGCTATACCTTTGGTTCAACTGCAAAGGTAGGATTTCTGGTTTACTTATACCTTGGGAGGTTTCTGCTTAATCAACGTAGCCTTCATACCTGATCCGGTTGACTTTACCGTTTTTCAGGAAAAAGCGCAGCGAGATGGGAGCACCCTCCACAGAAGTTGCCACGATCTCAGAATTGGTTTGCAGAATGCGCACGTCAAAGTTCTTGAGCTTGGTCATCAGCTCCGGTTGGCCCATCCCCACCTTCATATTATTGCGCAGGGCAATACCCGCATTGCGGATATCGGCCACTTGCAGCAGCAGCTCACCGGTTTGGGTAGGGGCATAGAGCTCTATTACCGATTCACCGAAGCGAATGGTGTAGATCGTGTCCGTGATGGCCGGGCGGTGGATATTCTCTATTGGGTCAGCATCGAGTGTGAAGTCAGTGCTGATGCGGGCAAAGTAGGCGTCCAGCTTTTTGCTCTGGCGGTAATCAGCCAGAAAAGGGTTGCCCAGGAAATCAATGGTAGACGGCGGACCGCTTGGCTGACGGTGGGCCAGCATGGTATCAGGCTCTATGTGCTGCCGGTTACGCTCCTGCGGTTCTTCGGCATGCTCTTCCTGCGTACCCTCCGGGTTGCAGGCAGCGGCTGTGGTACTGATCAGCAACAGCAGGACCATCAGGCGTACAGAGAAACTGTACCTGTGTTGTAGGCTGAAGCTGAAAAGATGTAACATGGTGTCGATTAAAAAGCGGGCAAGAAAATTATACTTTACATACGAGAACTTACGTTCTTAAAGTTTTCACTAAAATGAAATTTATTCTGTAGCTTCTGCAGGCTAGAAAGTATAATTTTGCGCAAATATCACTATTTATGTCATTACTACAAATAGCTTTGGTCACTTGCCGGAGCCTAGGTAGCTATACTACCAATGCCGATAGCGAAGATGAGCGTGTAAGCCGTTTTTTAGCCGAAAAAGGCCATAAAATTTCTTTTCAGGTATGGGATGATGAGCAGGTAGACTGGACCGCTTTTGACGCCATTATCATCAAATCGCCCTGGGACTACTTCGATAAAATAAGCGCCTTCTATACCTGGCTTGACAAGCTGGAAGCGCTGGGTTGTCGCGTGCTCAATCCTGTAAAAACGCTGCGGTGGAACGCTGACAAACAGTACTTTAAAGAAATGCAGGCACACGGTGTTAAGATTGTGCCTACTGTGTGGCTGGAGCAGGGCAGTCGCTTTGACGCCGAGGCAGTGTTTCAGGTGATCGGACGCGACAAGATCATTGTGAAGCCGCGGGTAAGCGGGGCTGCCAAGAATACCATGGCCATCAGCAGGGCAGAGGCAGGCGAGTATACAGCCCGCATCAACGACCTGCTGCAGGAGGAGCCGTTCCTGGCACAGCCTTTCCTGGAGGAGATCAAGACACAGGGGGAGTGGTCCTTTCTTTTCTTCAACGGCAGGTGTAGCCATACTGTGCTCAAGACAGCCAAGTCGGGCGACTTCCGGGTGCAGCACTTCTTCGGAGGAAGCGTGCATACCCCAACGCCTCCTGCTACTATGCTGCAAACCGCCACAGACATTGTGGAACAGTTCGCACAGGACTGCTTATACGCCCGCGTTGATGGTGTGGAGCTTGATGGTGAACTGGTACTGATGGAGCTGGAGCTGATTGAGCCTTTCCTGTTCCTAAGCACAAGTGAAGGAGCCATGGAGCGCTACTACCAGTCTTTTATGACTTTGATGGAGCAGACCACTACTAGGGTATAGCCTATACCTAGCTGTGGAAAACCAATACAGGGAGCGGCGCGTGCAAGACCATCTTCTTCGCCAGGCTAGGGTTAAAGAGCGAGTCGAATGTGCCGCGTTCGCGGGTGGTCAGGGCCAATAGGTCTACATTTTCGCTGCGGGCAAAGTCCTGCAGGGCCTGCGCCACATCTTCGCCTTCGAGCAAGGCATAACGGATGTTGTGTTCGGAGGCGCCCTGCTGAAGTTTTAGCTGAAGCTCCAGCAACTTTTCACGGTCCTCTTCGGGATCATCCGAAATGTGCACGCAGTAGATCATGGGATTTAAGTGACCAAACAACTGCCGGATGCGATCCATATCGGCTGCATCCGTTTTGCCAAAATCAGTAGCGTACAGAATACGGCTAGGTATAGCACCGTCAAATTGGTTTGGTACTGTCAGTACAGGTACACGGGTTTCCTCAATCACCTTCGTCGATACGGTACCAAACACAGCCCGCCCGATGCTTGATTCCCCTTTGGTGCTCATGATGACCAGGGCAGGGCGAAAACGCTCCGTATGCTCCGGTATTTCCTCTTCAGGGAGACCATGAACCAGACTCCGTTCGATATGCAGGCTGCTACCCATGTGGCTGGCCTTCTGCTTTAGCTCTTCATACAGTTCTTCAAGCTGCTCCAGTGCGTCAGTCTCGTTACGGTGCAGTACACGCTCGGCTATTTGCTCCGAGGGAGTCAGTTTGGCCGCACTGGCAGGTATAGGATCAGCATCAGCCAGGTAGTCCTGAAAGCAGTGGAGTAGCAGGAGCTTGGCTCCGGGTATGCCGGCTGCAAGCTGTAGCGCATAGTGGCTGGCCTTGGCCGAACCTTCCGAAAAATCAACAGGGGTGAGTATCCGAAACATGTTTTGGAGGTATGGGTTGGCCCATATATACGAGCAATGCTCTGACAAGTATAGACAGCAGGGGCAAATAGCCGGTAAACCAGGATATTTTGGGTATGAAATGGGACAGGAGCAGAGAGGGTCGGGTGTTTTCTAATTTTTTCGGTTAATTTGTAACCTCATACACCTTCACTATGCCGCAACGCATTGTCTTATACTTCATCGCATTTGTAGTGCTGGCCTCTCTGGTCTATTATGGCTTTAGCAGGTGGCAAGACTCCCGACTGAAGGTGGACCTTTGGACACTGGTGCCTGAAACAGCTGCTTTTGTAGTAGAGACCAACAACCACAGCGACCTGAAAGCGCATCTGGAGGAGACCGCTCTCTGGGAAACTTTCTCCATGCTTCCGGTGGCACAGCGCTTCCACGAGAACATGGCCATGCTCGACAGTGTGGCCCCTGGCAACCAACGCCTCGACCGCTTTCTGGACAAGAAGAGCATAATCACCTCGATCCATGTACTGGGCAAAACCGATGTGGAGTTTGTGTATTACATACCGGTGGTGTCAGTGGGGGAGCACCGCTTTCTGCGTACCCTCACCGAGAACATTGTCAAAAGCCCGACCTTTACAGAGCAGAGTCGCGAATACCAGGGCATGCTCATCACCGATGTTACGAACACGCAACTGGGAACCGGTTTTACCTATTTCTCTTATCACAACAACATCATCCTGAGTGCCTCGCCGGTATTGGTTGAGGAGATCGTACGGCGCATCAATCGTGGAAAGCTGACTTCCATAGCAGCTGACTACAAAAAGGTGAACTACCTGAGCCAGGACGATGTGTATGCCAATGTATTTGTAAACTACCGCGCCCTGCCTGACCTGTTGGGGCTTTTTGTGCAGGAAGACCTGATGCCGCAGGTACGCTACCTGAGTAGTTTTTGCCGGAATGCCATGCTTGAGCTCAAGCTTGACCGGAACAAGCTTTTCCTGAACGGCTTCTCTAACCCAGAAACACTCAAAGGCTCTTTTCAAGCGCAACTGCACCCATCCAAACCCCGCCCACTCGATATTAAATTGCTGTTGCCGACCCGCACGGCTATGCTGATGCACTTCGGTGTAGGAGAGGTGGCGCGTCTGCGGGATAGTAAAGCGCCTCAGGACGCGTACAGTCCCGCCATTGATAGCCTGGCCCGCTCATACAGCCAGGAAGTAGCACTCGCTTACATGGAGTCCTACAACATGAACACAAGTCCCGATAAAATGGTATTTGCCCGCATGGAAAGCAGTGGCAAAACCGGGGCTCGGCTACAGGCCCTGGCAGAACAGCTAAGCAAAACGCAAAACGAGAGAATCTACACGGAAAAGTACGGCAACTATACCTTGCAGCTGCTCGATCTGGAAGAGTTGCCGGCTCGTCTGTTTGGCAGTTTGTTCACCGGATTTGAGCAGAGCTACATACTGCAGCTTGACAATTACATGATCTTCTCGCCGGATATTGCCAGCCTGCGTGCTCTCATCGACGACATCAATGCAGGAGAGGTATGGGGACGCTCGGTGGCCCAAAAGTCCTTTCTGGAGGAAACGCTGCAAGAGGGAAACTTCAGCCTATACCTGAACACTGTGAATGCCTGGTATATTCTGAATCGCTATGTGCAGGAAGAAAACCGGGAGGACCTGTTGCAGAACTCGAGTCTGATCAGGCGCTTTAACCAGGTGAGCGTACAGTTTGCCCGCGCCGAAAATCAGTACTATACCAGTGTCCTTTTCAGGAGACAGGAGCGCAGCAATGATGGTGGCCAGGAAGGCTTTGAAGAAGAGCTGACCATTCCTTTCGCCAGCAGAATCATATCGCCGCCTTACCCGATTCAGAACGCCATAGACCGCAGCCGTGAAGTGGTCGTGCAGGACTCCATGCAGGTGCTGCACAATATTACCGCCACAGGAGCCCGTGGCTGGACCGACTCCCTGCAAACTCCGGTGCGGGGCACTTTGCAGCAAGTGGAGCTCGGCAACGACAAACGACTGCGCTACGTGTTCGCAACGGCTACCCGCATACAGGCCATCGACAACCTGGGTCGCGATCTGGAGCATTTTCCGTTCAACGTAAGCGACACCATGCGCCTGCAGCGTCTGGCTGTGTTTGACTTCGAGAAAAACCGTGACTATCGCTTTTTGGTGGATGATGCCCTGGGCAACCTCTATATGTTCGACACACGCGGCAACATGATACCAGGCTGGCAACCACGCCGCATGGACTACCGCCTGGCCGCTACCCCTCAGCATGTACGGGTCGGCGGACGCGATGTCATACTGGTGCTGCTCGAAAACGGCTACGTATACGCGCTCAATACCAAAGGCGAAACTTATCCAGGTTTCCCATTCAGCTTGCGGGTGCCCATTACTTCGGAAGGTGTGATACGGGCGGGCGCCGACTTACGTCGCTCAGTTGTTACCGTCGTGACCCGCTATGGCGAGGTAGTGGAGTTTAACCTGCAGGGGCAGATCGTGAAGCGGGAACAGCTGCCACGCCCGAGCAAAAGTGCCATGTTTGACTTGGTGCCCGATGTGAGCGGTCGTTCCTTCATTATTGTGCGCCAGGACCAGGGCAAAGTAGCCGCTTTCGACCAGGACCTGAAGGAACTGTTTGAGAAGCGCTACGTGACCTCAGCTCCCAAGATCGTGCAGTACTTCAACTTTGGAGGTGGCAACCAGGTATACGCCATCACCGAAACCGGCCCGCAGAAGACTTACCTGTATGGTCCGGATGCCGGGCTGATCGGGGGCAGATCATTAGAGAGCAATCAAGCCGTGAGCATTCATTACAATGAGGTAGGTAACAACTATACTGTGTATAAGGTGCATCGCAACGAATTGCAAAAGCTGAAATTCAAACTGCCTAATTAGAACTGCTCAATCCTCCCTACTGTTCTACTAAGTAGTTTCATTCTACTTTTTTCTGTCATCCTGTAAGGGTCTTGGTAGCCAAGGGGATAGGGCTGTTACTCAAGGATCAGCTTTTAGAAATCGCATGTATGGATTCTCACTTTTGATAAGTTCTATCTTCTTTTCGCGACTCCAGCTCTTCAACTCCTATTGCATGTTGTACATAGGTATAGCGTTCATAGTAGAGTAACTTGTAACAGAAGTAGCGGCCAGCAAAAGCCTCAGCCTTGCCTCTGTTTTCCTATGCAGTTCAAGGCGATACACCAGATCATTTGTCCAGATCATTTGTCATACTCACATAAAGCACCGTTTTGCTCAGGTTGGTTGTGATGTAGACAAAGTAATTGTGGCTTTTCATAACTAAGGCTTAACCTCCCAGGGGTAGGTCCCTTTTTTTCTACCAAGTTTCTTTCAGAATGACAAAATACTTTGGGTTCATTTTAAAAATGTGTCTCTCCTGCCTAAGGTATAAATAACGCAGAACGTAACTAGTTTAAGAACATGATGTAACAAAAACTCTAGAAACTCTTAAACCAGCCTTTCTTATAAAACATGTATAGCTGCACCAAGACCAGTGTCGTCATCAGTATCATCAGGATCGGGTAGCTATAGGGCTGGTAGAGTTCCGGCATACTCAGTCGGAATACCTCACCTGTGTCGGGGTCTTCACGCGAGAAGTTCATACCGTACACCCCGGCAATAAAGCTCAGCGGGATAAAGATACTCGAGATGATAGTGAGCACTTTCATGATCTCGTTCATGCGGTTGCTCACAGTAGACATATAGAGCTCCACTAAACTGGTCGACATCTCCTTGTGGCTGTCAATCAGGTCGATCAACTGGATGGTGTGGTCGTAGGCATCGCGGAAGTATACCTTCAGGTTATCAGGTATAATATCCTCGTCCATGCGCAGCAGTTCGTTCATCTTGTCACGCTCCGGCCAGGCAATGCGACGCAGCTTGATCAGTTCATTCTTGAGGTCCAGAATCTCGCGCAAGGTCTGCTTCGATGGCTTGTCGAGAATCTTTTGCTCCAGTTCTTCAATGTAAGTGCCGATGGCCCCCATTACCGGGAAGTAGTAATCGAGTACCACGTCCAGGATGGCATACACCACATACATGGGTGGGCGCTGCCGGATGATGCCTTTGCCTACCCGGATGCGCTCACGGAGCGGGTCCAGGCAGTCCTCGTAGTCACTCTGCAGGGTGAGGACATAGTTGGGACCCGAGAAGACAGACAGCTGCACATCGTCCAGGGTATGGTGCTCTTCCTTCCAGCGAAGCATGCGGGTGATGATAAAAAGACGGTCATCCAGTTCATCTACTTTGGGGCGCTGGTAATCGTTGATCACGTCCTCCATCTGTAGCGAGTGTATACTGAAGTCCTGCTTGAGTAGCTCCAGCATGGTCAGGTCAGCGTAGCCCCGTATGTCAATCCAGTGGGTCGCCTCGGGCTGCGACTTTACCTGCTGCACCAGTTCGGCATAAGAGAAGAATTCCTGTTCTTTGAATAGTTGTTCGTTGAATGACATCAGGAAGTAGCGTGGGGCATGCGCCTCAGCAGATATAAAGAGGGAACCCGGGCTGATGCCGAGTTTGCGATCAAGGATTTTATGTCGCGAGCGGTGTCGTTTCTTTTTAGCCATGGTGTGCCAGGGTGTAATGCAACTGTACAAGTTAGTAAAAATTAGAGCAATTCTGCCTCGACCGTAACTCCCTCAATCCCCTCAAATTTTCCTTTCACTTCTTCCTCCAGTTTCTTTCGGACTTCCAAAGTCATGCGGCAGTCGAGTTCGAATTGCTGGTCTTTGACGCCAAGTTCGTATTCTTTTACCAGGCTCATCACGTCGTTCATCTGTGGGTAGGCGAAGTGCACTTGCAGGAAAGCAGTTTCATGTTTTTCGATGATCGTAGCGTTAGTGAGGGCTTCGGCAGTGGCGGTCTTGTAAGCGGTGATCAGGCCGCTGACGCCGAGTTTGGTGCCGCCGAAGTAACGTACCACTACTACCAGCACATTGCTCAGGTCGAAGGAGCGGATCTGGCCCAGGATGGGGTCGCCGGCGGAATGGTTGGGCTCGCCGTCATCGTTGGCACGGTAGCGACTCTTATCGGCGCCCAGGCTGTAAGCGTAGCAGTGATGGCGGGCATCGTAGTACTGCTTGCGCAGATCAGCGAGCACTTCTTTTACCTCTTCCTCAGTATAGACCGGGTAGGCCAGGGCGATGAACTTACTCCCTTTTTCTTTGTAAAGGCCTTCAGAAGGGGCTTCGATGGTGCGGTAGGTGTCTTCCATATACTTAAAACAAATTCGAGGCGATTTCCTGATACGAAAGCAGTACGAGGGCCAACACAGCCAGCCCGAGGCCAGCAAGATTTATTTTGCTTAGCTTCTCACGAAACAAGACCACTGCGCCCAGAGCACCCGCCATGATAATGCCTATGTTATTGACCGGATAGAGAAAGGCTCCGTCGTTGCCAAAAGCGGATAGCGCTTTGATCAGGAAAAAGATAGAGAAATAATTGGGAATGCCCAGCACTATACCTGCCCAGATGCTTTTCAACCGAAAAAAAGTGCGGCCACTCATGAGCATGTACAGCAGTACCACAAAACCGAGCACTGCGGATGCGGTAAAGGTCAGCATCGTAAACTGACTAGCTTCATGGGCCTGAAGGTGATACTCGTTCACGTAATTGATAAGCGAGTCGGCAAAACCACCGCACAGGAAAATAATGAACGGGAGCACAAAGGTGAGCGAACGAGCCCCGGGTTTGTCGCCCTCGGAGCCAGGGCGTACCGAGGAAAGCACAATGGCGACTAAGGCCAGCGCCATACCCAGGTAATTCACGGCTGTATATTCTTTCAGGCTGGTCTGCAATACCAGCAGACTAAATAGCACAGGTATAACCAGCGAGATCTTGGTGGCCACGGAGGCTGCCGTCACGCCTACTTTATGGGTGGTAAGTGCGATCAGGTAGAAAGCGATTATAAAGACAGCGCCCAGCACCAGAGCATGCGGCGCCCAAGACTTCTGAAACACGCCCGTCTGCAGCACATCGGCCCCTCCCGGAAAGGCCAGCCCTACCACGATGCAGACTATGTAATTGACCACAATAGCCTGAAACGTATGCACATTGAAGCGTTGGTAAAGCTTGAAGATAAACACGAGCGAAACGCCCGACAGCACACTCAGGATCAGGTATAGCATAGGTATAGCAGCAAGGTCCTGTAACAGGACCTGATTTGCAAAAGTAACAGAAGCGTGAGCAAGCGCCAAGCCATGCCCCTTTTATAGGCACATTAACCGAAATTGTTTTAATTTGTGGCAGCACTAAATTTTTCCTTTTGTCTGCCACGCCATACCTGATCCACTTTACCGAAACCGGTAGTCAAGCCATTGGCTTTATCGCCTCTACACAGCTGACCCAAAACATCCCCTTTGCGATCAAGCGGGTGTTTTGGACATACGGTACTCCAGCGGGTGTGCTGCGCGGACAGCATGCCAACAAAGCCACCGAGGAAGTGCTGGTTGCCGCTAATGGAAGCATCACTGTGGAAACAGACAATGGGAAAAGCAAGCAAACTTTCGTACTGGACAATCCTGCCGTGGGGCTATACATACCAGCCATGTGTTGGACCGATCTGCACTTTGCGCCAAGCACCATTGCTGTCTGCATGACCTCTACTGATTTCGAAGAGTCTGACTATATTCGTGACTATGCCACTTTTCAGCGCCTGGTAGCACACCTGGCCCTGTAACAAGTCTATGCCCATGCCCACCATCCAGATCCCGTATTTTGCTTTCCGTGATTTCCCTGCAGGTATAAACCGGCTGGTGGAAGAAGCGCTGCTTGGTGCTGTCCGTGGTCAACAGTATATCTTGGGAGAGGAAGTGAGTGCTTTCGAATGCGAATTTGCCGATTATGTGCAGGCTGGGATGGCCATTGGGCTGGGCAATGGCTACGATGCGCTGGTAGTAGCTTTGAAAGCCACAGGTATAGGAGCAGGCGACGAAGTGATCGTGCCGGCCAATACGTTTATCGCGACCGTGAATGCCGTGGTACAGGTAGGTGCTATACCTGTGCTAGCCGAGCCGGACCGCTATACCTACAACCTGACTGCTACAGAGGCAGCTGCGCACATGACTCCCCGTACTAAAGCCATTATACCTGTGCACCTGTATGGGCAGGCTTGCGAGATGGCAGGTTTCCTGGAACTGGCGGAGCAGCATAACCTGAGTATCATAGAAGACTTTGCCCAGGCACAAGGAGCCAGCTACAAAGGCCGTTCGGTAGGTAGTTTTGGCCATATCAGCGCCACCAGTTTTTACCCGACCAAAAACCTGGGTGCGTTGGGTGATGGGGGCGCTGTCGTTACCTCAGATTCTAAATTGGCGAACTACGCCCGCATGTACCGCAACTATGGACAGCAGCAGAAATACCATAACCAGATCGTCGGCATCAATTCCCGCCTTGATACACTGCAGGCAGCGGCGCTCCGCATCAAGCTGCAGCACCTCGATGCGCTGAACAGCGAGCGTCAGCGACTGGCGCAGGTGTACCTGACCAGGCTGCAAGGTATGGGCGACCTGGTGTTGCCTGTCACAGCACCGGACTGCACCCACGTATACCACATCTTCAACATCCGCACAAAGCACCGCGACGCCTTGCAGCTATACCTGTTAGCGCAAGGTATACAGACCGCTATCCACTATCCGGTGCCCGTTCATTTGCAGGAAGCCTATACCTATTTAGGATATCAAGAGGGAAGCTTTCCGGTAGCAGAAGAGTTGGCCGAAACAAGTCTGAGTCTGCCGCTTTTTCCGGGGATGACAGCGGCTGAACAGGAAGCAGTGATCTCTTGGATACACACTTTTTTTGAGCGCCATGGCTGATCCTGCTTCACTTCCGCTGGTGTCGGTTATCTGCCTTTGCTACAACCACGAGCATTTTCTTGCTGAGGCGCTGGACTCGGTACTGGCACAGACTTATCCGAATCTGGAGATCATCATCATGGATGACTGCAGCACGGATAATAGTGTGAGCATCATTCAGAAGTACATCCGGCAATACCCGCAGCTCACCTTCATGAGTACGGGCACTAACCAAGGCAATACCAGGGCCTTCAACTTGGCCTGGCAGGCTTCTAAAGGTGCTTATATCATTGACTTCGCTACTGATGACGTGCTCCTGCCTGATCGGGTGGCACAGCAAGTCGAGGCGTTCGAAAAACTGGATCATACTTATGGTGTCATCTACTCGGATGCAGCATACATCGATGATAATGGCCAGCATGTTCGGTATCACTGCCAGCGTAACCAGGCGGGGGAGGTTGTTTCCTTTGCACCTTCCGGCGACATCTTTCACCATCTGCTGGGTCGCTACTTCGTTTGTCCGCCTACTATGATGATGAAACGTCAAGTTTTTGAGGACCTGCAGGGCTACGACGAGTCACTGGCTTATGAGGACTTTGACTTCTGGGTGCGCTCCTCCCGCAGGTATAAATACTTCTTTCTCGATGCCGTTACGACCAGGCGCCGTCTGCATGCCAACTCCCTTTCGCAGCAGTGGTACAAACCGGGCGACAGACAGCTGGCCTCCACCGTGATCGTTTGCCAGAAAGCCATGAAACTGGTGCAAAGTCCTGAAGACAGCAGCGCCCTGACCCGCCGCCTGCAATATGAAGCCCGACATGCCTTCCTGACCGGCCACTACCAGCAGGCCGAGGAGTTCCTGAGCCTGCTCCGACAGCACGCTGGCCTCGGGCCGGTATACCATACCTTGCACTTCCTGAATAAACTTAAAGTAGATCTACGCTTCCTTAGAGTGCTGTACCAGAAGATTTTAAATCGCTGAAATTGCACTCTGTCAGGGACTTACTACACATTGAAGGTAAACATGTAAACTGTTTTCTATTTCTGCGTAAGTATTAGTTATCCCAGGCGTGTTTGATGAGTTGCGCATTTGAGAAATGACAGGATGAAGTTTAAACACGCTTCTAAATCCGAACTCCTTTTTTAGCAGTGAGTTAACTTAATATTAACCTGCGGATGACTATTTTAGCATAAATGCCTATATTTGAAATTCAATCGCCTAAAACAACACCATGATTACAGCCATTGCCTCCCGTGTAGAAGTCATGAAATGGATGGAAAGCTTTGTCCAGGAAAAGATGACAGAGTTTCTCAAATCTGTTGAAGACAGTTGGCAGCCTGCTGACTTGCTGCCTGACGCCCGTATGGAGAATTTCTTTGAAGAGATTAAAAACCTACAGGAGCGTGCCCGTGACCTGAGTTATGACCTGCTTGCTGTTCTGGTAGGTGATACGATCACAGAAGAAGCACTCCCGACTTACGAAAGTTGGTTGATGTCGATTAAGGATGTGCCAAGCAACGAGGACAGCCCATGGATGAAGTGGAACCGTGCCTGGACAGCCGAGGAGAACCGTCACGGTGATCTGCTGAACAAATACCTATACCTGACCGGTCGTATCAACATGCGTGAAATGGAGGCTTCTACGCAGTACCTGATTGCCGATGGCTTCGACCTGCAGACTGACAATGACCCGTATCGCGCCTTCGTGTATACCTCATTCCAGGAAACAGCTACCAACCTGTCGCACCGCCGCGTGGCCCAGATCGCCAAGAAGCAGGGCGACGGTATGTTGGCAAAACTTTGCGGTTATGTGGCTTCTGACGAAGCACGTCACGCCAAAGCATATAAGGCTTTTGTAGGCAAAATATTTGAGGCCGATCCGAATGAAATGATGCTGGCTTTTGAAGATATGATGCGCAAAAAGATCGTAATGCCAGCCCACTACATGCGTGAGCTTGGTGTGGACATGGGCAAGACATTCGGTCACTTTACCGATGCTGCGCAGCGCATTAACGTATACACGGCCCTCGACTACACAGACATTCTGAAAGACCTTGTGAAAGAGTGGAAACTGGAATCAGTGACTGGCTTGAATGATGCCGGCGAACGTGCCCGCGATTATTTGACAGCTCTGCCAGACCGCCTCAGAAGAGTAGCGGAGCGCATGCGAGCACCACAACTAGACTATAAATTCCGCTGGATCGACTAATCCGGTGTTATCAACCCATAAAAAGAGCGGGGCCTGTCATTAATCTGACAGGCCCCGCTCTTTTTATGAGTAATCGTTAATCTTTAAGTTCAATAGCATCTGTAAAGGCAATGTAGCTTCGGATCTCTTCCGCCTTTTTATCGGGATCCGGGTAGTACCAGGCTGCATCCAGCTCGACTTCCCCGTTTACTTTTACATGATAGAAAGAAGCCTCGCCCATACCTTCCTGTGTGGTGTGCGTCCTGCTTTCTTCCAGGTATTGGGGGTTTACTTTGTTTGGTGGAAAATAATGCTTGCCGCCCACCTTGACGGTACGGTCGCTATCTGCTATTACGATATTGTTGAATATTGCTTTCATAGTAATTTGGTTTGGTTAGTATCTGTATATATGGTACTCCCGCATGCGGCTTATTGTTACCATACCTGTGCTTGTGCGATATTGTACGTATAAGAACCGGTGCGCAAGAACATTCGCCTGTGCAGCGTTGTTAGGTTATAAATCAGGAGAGAGCATATGAGTATAGGATATAGATTTGCAGAGTACATTCCGCCGCAGGACGATAAGCAGGGTTTCGAGTCGCTGCTGAAGATCTTTCTGCAGCTGGTGATGATTACCTCCGGCGATGTGGCCGAAGCGCTGTCATGGCTTAGCTCGCTGGACAAGCAGTATGGCCTCACCGGCGATGAGTATGGTATAGGCGATTTCATTGAAGACCTGAAGAAGAACGGGTACATCGACGAGAATCCGCAGGAAGAGGGGGTGCTGAAACTGACCGCCAAGAGCGAACAAAACATCCGGAAAAGTGCGCTGGAGGAAATCTTTGGGAAACTAAAGAAAGGCGGCAAAGGCAGCCATGCGACTCCGCAGACAGGTATAGGCGATGAGGCCAGCACGGACCGCCGCGAGTACCGGTTCGGGGATGCGATCGAGCAGATCTCCATGACTGACTCGATCCGCAATGCCCAGATCAACCACGGCCTCTCAGACTTCCGGCTCACAGAGCAGGACCTCGAGATAATGGAGACAGAGCACAAAACGCAATCGGCCACGGTGCTGATGATTGACATCTCGCACTCCATGATCCTGTACGGTGAAGACCGCATCACACCAGCCAAAAAAGTAGCTATGGCACTTGCTGAACTGGTAAAGCAGAAGTACCCGAAAGACACCCTGGATGTGATCGTGTTTGGCAACGACGCCTGGCAGATCGAAATAAAAGACCTGCCATATCTGGAAGTGGGTCCCTACCACACCAACACGGTGGCGGGGCTTGAACTGGCGATGGATATCCTGCGGAAGCGCAAGACGCCCAATAAGCAGATCTTTATGATTACGGACGGTAAACCGACCTGCTTGAAAGAGGGGGTGCACTATTACAAAAACAGCTTTGGGCTGGACCGCAAGGTGGTCAATAAAACCTTGAACCTGGCAGCGGCTTGCCGACGCATCAAGATTCCGATCACCACTTTTATGATCGCTTCGGACCCATACCTGCAACAATTCGTAGACGAGTTTACCAAAGTGAACAACGGCCAGGCCTACTACAGCTCGCTGAAAGGTTTAGGACACCTGGTGTTCCGTGACTACGGGCGTAACCGCAAGAAGAGCTTTTAAGATTTGATACAGACCTCACAGCGTCTTCCAGACCTGTGAGTGTCTATTAGCTACGAAGCGACTTCAGCTACAAGACTGTTACGATTGCTTTTTCTTCAGTGAATAGGCATACAAAAACAGAAGAATCAAGGCACCCAATACAGTGTAATAAACAGCAGTGCTTAACTCAAAATACAGTCTGGATATGATGGCGATTAGAACAAGCAAAAGCCCAATCATTTCCAGCATTTTATAAAGAGGAATCTTTCTCATAAAAACAAGATACGATTTATCGGGTTAGAGTCCTTAAAAAGTAAACATTTCAACAGTCATTCAACCAAAAAAGAATGCAATACAAAGACATACCAGCAGAGAACTTACTTAAGATCAAAACCCTAGGCCAGCTTCGTGGTGCAGGGTACGAGCCACAGACTGTAAAGCAGGAGCTGCGTCGTAACCTGATCAGCAAGCTGCAGCGCAAAGAAGAAGTGTTCCCGGGCATTTGGGGCTATGAAGAAACCGTGGTGCCGGACCTGCAGCGGGCTATCCTGTCGATGCACCACATCAACTTACTCGGTTTACGCGGACAGGCCAAAACACGCATTGCCCGCCTGATGGT
Organism: Pontibacter sp. LHS2; assembly: GCF_058932845.1. Lineage (NCBI taxonomy): Bacteria > Pseudomonadati > Bacteroidota > Cytophagia > Cytophagales > Hymenobacteraceae > Pontibacter > Pontibacter sp. LHS2. The sequence continues at coordinate 250,020 of NZ_JBZYWG010000003.1, read as the reverse complement.
GGATTTGCTAGACGAGTACATACCTGTTGTGCAGGGCTCCGAGCTGAATGACGACCCCTTGCAGCCGCTTTCGCGCTTTGCCAAAGACCTGGTGCACGAGCATGGCGATGATACGCCCATCAGCTGGCTGCACCGCTCCGACAGGTATACCGAGAAGCTGGCAACCCCTGACGTGTCAGTAGCTGACCTGATCGGCGATGCGGACCCCATCAAAGCGGCTACGTTGAAACTGCCTTACTCTGATGAACGGGTGATCCATTTCGGCCTGATTCCGCGTTCGCACCGGTGCATTTTCGTGATCAATGAGTTACCCGATTTGCAGGCCCGTATTCAGGTATCCCTGTTCAATATTTTGCAGGAAGGCGACATCCAGATCCGGGGTTTTAAGGTGCGCCTGCCGCTCGATATCCAGTTTGTGTTCACAGCCAACCCCGAGGACTATACTAACCGAGGCTCGATTGTAACCCCACTGAAAGACCGTATTGACTCGCAGATCATCACGCATTATCCGAAATCCATCGAGATCGGCAAGAAGATCACAAAGCAGGAAGCGCATATTAAAGATGAGCAAGAGCAACTGGTGACTACCAACGACATCATCAGTGACCTGATAGAGCAGGTAGCCTTTGAAGCCCGTGAGAGTGAGTATGTCGATGCCAAGAGCGGCGTGTCGGCACGTCTGACTATCTCAGCTTTTGAGAGCTTACTGAGTGCTGCCGAGCGACGGGCTTTATTGAACGGCGAAAGCAAAACCTATGTGCGCTTGTCGGATTTTCTGAACACCATACCTGCCGTGACGGGTAAAGTGGAGCTCGTGTACGAAGGAGAGCAGGAAGGCGCAGGACATGTGGCGCAGGTGCTGATGGGTAAAGCCATCCGTACGCAATTCCTCCATTACTTCCCTGACCCTGACAAGGCCAAAAAATCAAAAGAAGGAAATCCGTACAAGAAAATTACTGATTGGTTTGGCGACGGCAATACGGTTGATATACTGAATGACGCGCCTGCCACGGAATACAAGAAAGCCCTTCAAGCTATACCTGGCCTAAGCGAACTGGTAGAAAAGCACCGCTCAGAAGCAAAAGGCGAAGAGAAGCTGTTCATGATGGAATTTGCCTTGCACGGCCTGGCAGAGCACAGCCAGCTCAGCAAAAACCGACTCAGCACCGGCCTGCAGTTTAAGGACCTGCTCAGCGGTATGTTCACCATGCCGAGCTTTGGTGAAGAAGAAGACGAGGATGACTTTTAAGAGTTAGATAGGTATACAGTTCGGAAGTTAATAAAGTGAAAGCCAGAAGCGGTGCAAGTGCTGCTTCTGGCTTTTTCATTGCTGGTATTGAAGGCAATAATCTAAACTTTCAGAGGAGAAGGACCTATACCTGAAGTAAGGCAGTGACGATGCTGTCCCATTCTTGCTGAAGCGAGGTATCAGGGCGTTTTCTGCCAGCGCGACTGTACCAGTAATCCGCATTCCAGGTGTCGCCTTCTTTGCGGTGCAGGTAAGCGTGAATCCAGGCAGCAGTTTTATCAGGCAGGTCTTGGATCAGGATGTGCGCTTTGTCCCAGTCACCCTTTGCCTCATGCCACATCGCCTGCAGGTATACCGAGGCCTCCGGGGGAGGCGTGGGAACAGAGAGGCTGTCTTTGAAGGCGGCGAGGTTCATATGATAGTTTCGCTGTATGAAGAGCCAACAACTTTAGAAATGTAAGCTAGATGCAATCTGGTCAAATAGCGGTTTGAATGCTTCAAAATTAGGAGAAATGGTCACCATCGTTAAAATCAGTATCATGCCATCCTTATTTGTAAGGAGTACATAGTTGTGCATATCCTCTCTGCTGTATTTATTCTGATGTGTTTCTATCAGGAATTTATACTTTCTTTCATTAATCACTGTATCACCTTGCTCAAGAATCCTAAATCCTTCGACAGTCCCGATGCTTTTTAGGAATTCAGTGTAGGTATTATCCAGGCCCGTTTCATTGCGGTGTAAGATATTGATGTTGAAATTCTCCCTTGGCACATCTTCTTCGCTCTGTTTCTGCCTGAATGCCATTAAGGCCAGGGATTGGTCAGCGGGTACACCGTACTTCCAGCCAATCGGAATTCCAATCCGATAATTTTGAACGGTATCCTGAATAATGGTGAGTTCCTGACCGAAACTGATAGTCTTTACAGATACTAGAATAAAAAAGGTGAGTAAAAAGTGTTTCATATTTAGGGTATTGGTTCTAGGTGACGGTTTATCCGTATGATAAGCTGAGGATGGGGGTGGTTTCTTTCTGGAATCACTAAGCTGATAAGGTATAAACAGCATTAAAGCCCACTTAATTATTGAAGCTGTTAATAGTTAGATTACTTTCTAAATTGAAGGTGCTCCATTTCATTTCCAGCAAGAATTTTTTCAGCAACGATTTCAAATCCTAATTTCAAGTACAGTTGTCTGGCCTTCAGATTCTTTTTGTCTACAAGCAATCCCAGTGTTTCTTCTCTTTGGTTGACATATTCATCGATCAAAAACTGGAACACTTTAGAGCCGATCCCTTTTCCTTGTTGATTTGGATCGACGCCTACACAATCGATATAATATTCACCAGCCTGTGTTTCTTCTTCAAGATGATAATCCCTGTTAAACATTTCTTTTAATGTAAGTGCTACAGGTTTTCTGAGCTCCGGTAATCTTGCGCCATCATAAACAATAGCGGCGGCGACAATTTCGCTTTCAGATTCCACTACCCAGCAGTTTTCATAAGAGTATTGGTTGCCTTTTTCCTGAATTAAGTAATTCAAAAATTGCAGAGCTTTTGCAGAGGAGTTTTCTCCTATGAGAACATAAACAATGTCGTTCATTGCTAACATAATGTAAGAAGCAATGGCATTGTAATCTTCAGGTTTAGCTTTTCTGATTAACATAGTAGGTCCTGGTATCAAAATGTTAGTATCTATTATTGGGCTTACTCCTATACTACTATCAACTCCTTTCCAGCCACATCCTTTCGCTTCCAAGCCATTACAATTACCAACACGATCAACAGCCTTATTAAAGTAAAGATCAATTCCCCGGTCATATCCAGGTTAGTTGGATACGCCATATTCGCCATCAGATGGAGCAAAATAGCCCCAAGTATACTGCGGTTGGTGTGGTTATATACCCAGGTGAATACAAAAGAAAGCATGATTAGCTGGAAAGACCAGGACCAGAACTGATAGCCAAAGCCTTTGGCGTGCTGTGAAGTGCCTTCGATGAAAAATAACGGCAAGTGCCAGAGTATCCAAAAGATACCTAATATCAGACTGCCTACTATAGCGCCATACTTTTCCTGCAGCGGGTCCAGTACGTAGCCGCGCCAGCCCAGTTCTTCTGAAACAGGACCGGCAAATACGATGATCAGCATGAAAGTGAGTATAGCAGATGGTGTATCAAGGCCGCTGAATAAACTCACTAACGGCGGCTGTACACCACCAAAAAAGGAATAAATATAGTAGCCCAAGAGATAGATAGCCGGAAAAATTAGCAGGATGATGAAGTACCAGGCCCATCCAATCCGCTTAAAATTGAAGACGCGGTTCCAGAAATCTTGTTTCTCTGCTGCATTACCGTAGCGCTGCACCAGGTAAATCGCTGCAAAAGAGGGTCCGAAGGCACCGAGGATGATGATAGGCAGCAGCAGATTGCCAGGAACCGGTAATGCCAGGATAGAACCCCAGATTAACCAGGAAAAGATAAAACTCAAAGCAAAAAAGCCCCAGATACCGGCAATGGCAGGTTTTGGTGAGGAAAGACTATCCATGGTAGAAGTTTAAGGTGAGAAAACTTACTACAATATAGCGAATTGTAAATACTTTTTGATGGCTCAAGTGTTCGTTCTTATCGAACTATAGTCCTTAGCCAAACAAAGCCGGCAGCTGCTTCACCAAGGTATAGCCACCCATCCAGGCCATCACCAGCACCACCAAAATACCAAAAATGGTCAGCCACAGTGGGTGCTTATACCTGCCGATGATTTTGGTTTTATGGGCGGCAATCAAAATGGTGCCGAGGGTGATGGGGAGGATCAGTCCATTGAGAGCGCCGGCCAGAATGAGCAGGTGCACCGGGCGACCAATAGTGACAAATATAGCAGTGGAGACAACGATAAAGCCGATGATGAACCAGTTCTCGTAACGCTCAATGCTCTTGTGAAAGGACTTGATAAAGGAAACGGAGGTATAGGCCGATCCGATAACGGAGGTGATCGCCGCTGACACCATCACAATACCAAAAAGCTTATACCCAACGTTACCGGCAGCCAATTGAAACACAGAGGCTGGTGGATTGCTTTCGTCCAGCGTCAGCCCTTTGCTCACCACACCGAGCGCTGCCAGGAACAGAAAAATGCGGATAATGGAAGCGACTGTTATACCTGACACGGCACTGGTATTTACTTCTGAAAGGGCAGCCTCTCCCTTCACGCCGGCATCGAGCAAGCGATGGCCGCCCGCAAAGGTAATGTAGCCACCGACCGTACCGCCTACCAACGTGATGATCGCGATCAAGTCGATCTCGTCAGGTATAAAGGTTTTGACAGCAGCCTCAGCAAGGGGAGGAGAGGAAGTGATGGCCACGTATACGATCAGCAGAATCATAAGCAGGCCCATGATCTGGGCAAAGCGGTCCATCACCTTTTTGGCTTCTCGTACCAGGAAGATGCCGATGGCAATTGCTGCGGCAATAATGGCTCCCAGTTCCGGAGAAATTCCGAAGAGCACGTTGAAGCCCAGCCCGGCACCGCCCACATTGCCGATGTTGAAAGCGAAGCCACCAAGCACAATGAGCACCGCTATAAACAGACCAAGGCCCGGTAACAGCATATTGGCAATATCCTGCGCCCGCTTTTCCGACACGGCTATTACACGCCACACATTGAGCTGCACTCCGATATCGAGGATGATGGAGGCCAGAATCACAAAGCCAAAACTTGCTGCTAGCGACTGCGTGAAAACGGTGGTCTGGGTGAGGAATCCGGGGCCGACGGCGGAAGTCGCCATCAGGAAGGCAGCACCGAGCAGGACGCTCCAGTTACGTTTCTGCTTCATGGGCGCTGCACGGTTGGACTAGCAAGCGCTATACCTTCGCGCTGCAAGGCTTCGTGTATATGGCGGGCAAACTCCAGCGCATGTGGACCGTCGCCGTGTATGCAAACTGAATCAGCCTGTATACCTATATCAGCCCCTTGCTGCGACTGTACTTTTCCTTCCCGAACCATGCGCAGCACCTGGCTGATAGCTTTGTCTGAGTCAGTGATCAGCGCGTCCGGCTGGCGGCGGGAGGTGAGGGTGCCATCCTGCTGGTAGGTGCGGTCAGCAAATACCTCGTTGGCAGCGCCCAGGTGCAGCCAGTTGGCAGCTCTGATCAATTCACTTCCGGCCAGGCCGTAAAGCAACGCCTCGGGTTTCACTTTGTACACGGCTTCAGCAATGGCCTCAGCCAGTTGGGTGTCGGTAGCAGCCATGTTATAAAGGGCACCGTGCGGTTTCACGTGGTGCAGGGTACCGCCTTCAGCCTGCACAAAAGCCTGGAGCGCTCCTATCTGATAGATCACCATGTCGTATACCTCCTCTGCTGAAACGGCCAGGTTGCGCCTTCCAAAGCCCACCAGGTCGGGTAGGCCGGGGTGAGCGCCGATGGCTACATTGTGCTGCAGGCATAGCTGCACCGTCTTGCGCATCACGCCAGGGTCACCGGCATGGAAACCACAGGCAATGTTAGCGGACGTGACATACGGGAGGATCTGTTCGTCGTTGCCCATCTGGTAGGCGCCAAAGCTTTCGCCCAGGTCGCAGTTCAGGTCAACGGTAAGGGGTGTGTTCATTTGTTGTGCTTAAGGTGGATGGCGTGTGCCAACTGTACCAGGTTCTGTTCCTGCCGCATGTAAAGCTGCTGGGCTTCTTCCAGCGATACTTCCTCAAACGAGATGGTCTGACCCGGCATGACCTGTGCTAATATAGGCAAATCAACGCTAACCACCTGCAGGATGCGCGGGTAACCTCCTGTGGTCTGATGATCTGCCATCAGCACGATCGGCTTGCCGTCCGGAGGCACCTGCACAGTGCCAAAAGTAACGGCGCTGGAGATGAGCTCCGTCGCTTCGTTCAGGTATAGCGATACACCCTGCAATCGGTAGCCCATCCGATCCGATTGACTTGAGACCTGGAAACGCTCCACCCAGATCTGCTCCTGGCTGGTATCAGAAAAGAGCTCAAATTCAGGACCCTTGATGGCACGGATGGTCGGGTTCGGTTTGTAAGCAGGATAGAACTGAGGATCGGGTGTCCAGCTGGCGGCTGTGTAATCGTGGCCGCCCGTAGTGCCGGTTGCTTGCGAGAACAGAGCTATACCTGCTGAAGTGGGAGGGTGGCAAGGGATAAAGTCTCCTGCCTGCAGCGCACGGCCCTGGTAGCCGCCTATACCTGCCTGCAGGTAAGTGGCATAGCTACGCATCACCTGCGGCATATCAAACCCGCCTGACACGGCCAGGTAAGCCCTGCAGCCAGCCAAGGGTGCTCCGAAAGATAGTATGCTGCCGCTCTTCACAAAAAATGGACGCCACATGCGCACCGTCTCTCCATTGAGCTGAGCAGATAGGTCAGCACCGGTCAGGGCGATCAGTTGATCTTCTGTGAAAAGGATCGTGGGTCCGGTTAGGGTTATTTCCAGCACAGCCTCTTCCGCGGAGTTTCCTGCCAGCATGTTCGCTACCCGGTAGGCAAAGGTATCCATGGCGCCACTTGTGATGATGCCTTCTTTCTGATGCCCATACCTGCCTTTGTCCTGCAAGGTGGTGAGCATACCTGGTTTCATGATCTCAAGACCCATGCGCCTGTTCGTTTCGCTGCCAGTAATCTTCTTCTGAAATAGCCACAAACCTCACCTGGTCGCCAGCTTGCAGCAAGCTCGGCTGCTCCCGGTTTGGGTCAAAAAGGCGTAGTGGTGTGCGGCCGATCAGTTGCCAGCCGCCTGGTGTCTCGATGGGGTAGATGCCCGTCTGACCACCTGCTATACCTACCGATCCGGCAGGGATGCGGGGTCTGGGGTTTTGCTTGCGGGGTGTGGCCAGCTTTTTCGCCATGCCGCCCAAGTATGGGAAGCCGGGCGCAAAACCGATCATGTATACCTGGTACTTACCGCGTGTATGGCTGGCAATCACTTCCTGCGGCGTAAGCTTGGTATGGCGGGCCACATACTCCAGGTCAGGCCCGAAGGAGCCATTGTAGCACACCGGGATTTCCACCACCCGAGGCGCCGCAGCTTTATCGCTTTCGCGGGCCACTTTAAGCATATGCTGCAGTTGCTCGGTTACGTGGGTATAAGGGTTGTGAAAGCCCTGCTTACTTGCCTGCCAGGGGTCATAGTAAACGGTGACGGTATTGAAAGCGGGCACCTGCTCTACAAACCCAGTGAAGGGATGGCGCTCCAGGTAGCTGCTGAAGGTGCGCACTTTGGTATGCGTCGCTTCGTCGATGCTGTCGCCAAACTGTACCGTGATGGCACTGTCGCCAAGCGGGTATAGCCGGAATAGCTGCATGTCTTTTTGCTTCATACCTGTGCTGATTAGTGTGCCTTTGTATACCTGTTGGAGTAAGGTATAGTTAACCAAGGTACATAAAAAAACACAAGACCGCAGGGTAGCAGTCTTGTGTTTAAAGCAGATGTTCTGAATTTGTTAGTCGTGCAAGCCGACGTCTTCCAGTGAAGGAGGGTGCAACTGACCTTCTGTTTGGGCGATCACCATGGCTACTGTTGCATCGCCGGTTACGTTCACGGTGGTACGGAGCATATCCAGAATACGGTCAGGGGCCAGGATCAGGGCGATACCCTCAATTGGGATGCCTGCCTGCTGCAGCACGATCACGAGCATCACCACACCGGCACCAGGCACAGCGGCAGCACCAATGGAGGCCAGCGTCGCTGTCATCACGATGCCCAGCTGCGTCATCAGGTCCAGATCCATACCGTAGGCCTGCGCTATGAACACAGCAGCCACCGACTGGTAAAGACTGGTACCGTCCATGTTGATGGTAGCACCCAGTGGTAATACAAAGCTGGTGATCTCACGGTTGATGCCCAGTCGCTCTTCACAACGCTCCATGGTAACAGGCAGCGTGGCCGCACTGGAAGATGTAGAAAGCGCCAGCATCTGCGCTGGAAAAATGCCTTTAAAGAAGTCTGTGTATTTTGTTTTGCCGATGGTCACGACAAGTATTGGGTATACTACGAGCATCATGATGGCAAGGCCTACAATCACCACCAGGCCATAATACCCCAGTACCAGCAGGAGTTCCACAGCCGCGCCCGGATCATCTCCGGCAAAATCCACTACCAGTCCCGCCAGGAGGGCAAAAACGCCATATGGAGCCGCCATCATGATGATGTCTACCATCTTGAGTATAACCAGGTTGACACCGTCGAAGAAGGCGTTGATAGGAGCTGACTTATCTTTGGGGATCATGATAAGCGCGATGCCGAAGAGCAGTGCAAAGAAGATCACCTGCAGCATGCTGCTGTTGTTGGTCATCGCCCCGAAAATATTGTCCGGCACAATATCGACCAGCGCCTGCAAAGGGCCCTGTTGCTCTACAGCGGCTGCGTCGGAGGAGCGCTGCTCGGTGGTAGCGGCAAACTGCGATTTAAACTCTTCCCGCTTTTCAGGTGAGAAAGCCTTTCCTGGCTCCACCAGGTTTACAATGACCAAACCCAGCACTACCGCCACGATGGTGGTCATGATGTACATGCCGATGGTCTTGGTGCCAATGCGCGAGAGCTTGCTTACATCACTCAAACTGGCCACCCCCGTTATCAGCGACACGAGTACCAATGGCACCGCGATCAGCTTAAGCAGGTTGATAAAGATGGTACCAAATGGTTTGATAAAGTCGGCAGTAAACTCGATTAGGCCGAAGGAACTGGCAGAGACTCCCCATGCTACCCCGAGGGCCATACCAATAAGAATCTGCCAATGCAGGGCTAACTTCTTCATAAACAGGTTGGTGGCCGGCACTTTGAAGGAGCCCGCCCGTGTTTGGTGTAAGGTTCAGATTAAAGAATGTGGGCAAAGTTTCAGGTATAGCGCTGCCGGAGAGCCCGCTAAGTATGCCCGCGTCAGGTAAAATTAAACAAAATCCTTCAGAAACGGCCGGAATATCTCAATTCCGAAATTTAATGGCTGCACAGTGCCGGTACAGCTGTTTATAAAACAAAAGACCGCAACGTGTGCGGTCTTTTGAGGAATGAAGATGTGTGGGTGAGCTTATGCTTCCTCGTTCACTACGATCTTCTCAATTCTGTCATTGGCTCTGATCTGGTCGATCACGTCCACGCCTTCTACCACCTTGCCGAAGCAGGTATGGTTGCGGTCAAGGTGCGCCGTGTTTTTGCGGCTGTGCACAATAAAGAACTGTGAGCCACCAGTGTTGCGGCCAGCATGCGCCATGCTCAGCACGCCGCGGTCGTGGTACTGGTTCTCGCCGGTCAGTTCGCAATCGATCTTATAGCCAGGGCCACCTGTGCCCGGTACGCCTTTAGCACCTTCGCGTGAGTTCGGGCAGCCGCCCTGTATCACGAAGTCAGGAATAACGCGGTGAAAAGTCAGACCATCGTAGAAGCCATCTTTGGCAAGCTTTATAAAGTTTTCTACCGTCTTAGGAGCATCTTTTTCATAAAACTCTACTTTCATGACGCCTTTAGCGGTATGGATTTCTGCGGTTCTCATAATTCTATTTGTTTGAAATAATGTAATACTAATAAGTACAAAAGTACGGAAAATATTAATTGACAGCCAGGCACCGACTCTCCGATTTGGCTGAACAGGCTACTGGCCCGGTATTTGCCAAAACTTGTAGCGCTCTAAAACAGTAATTGTACTATAGCGCGACACCTGATTTTGATTAAAACCTGAGGCTACTATGAAAGCAATTCCCTACCTACTATCCCTGTTTGGGCTGGCCTTACTGCTGCTCACCGGCTGTGATCAGCCTAAGGATACCCAAACCGGAAACGAAGCTGCCCTGCAGGAAGGGCCAGATGCCCTGCAAACAAACGGACCCGTTGAACCACAAGCCAGTACGGCTCGCCAGATTCCAGGTAGTGCGGAGGCAGCCCGTGTATCTGAGCGCAGCCTGTTGGACAATGTAGCAGCCAACAGCGACCTGGATACTTTTAACACGCTGCTGCGTAAGGCTGGTGTTGCAAAAAGCCTGAGCGGCACTGGTCCCTATACCGTTTTTGCACCTACCGAAGCAGCCTTTCTTGCGCTGCCTGACAGCTTACGTAATAACCTGAATAGCACAGAGCACCGCGAATTACTGCAACAGTTGCTCAACAATCACATTATAGCAGGCAAGCTAACCACCAACGATCTGCAGGATGGTGCCATTCTGAAAACTGCAGAAGGGCGCCAGCTAAAAGTGAAAAAACAAAAAGGGAATGTGCGCATCGGAGATGCGCTGATTGAAGAGTCCGACGGCATGAGCAGCAACGGCGTGCTGCATACGATAGACAAAGTGCTGGTGCCCGTGGAAGAAAAAGCGCTCTAACCTAGAAGGGGTTTGTCGCCCATACTGCCATCTCAGGTATAAAGCCCCGGTCATCGAGTTCCAGCGCTCCTTTAATCGCCCGCGCAATCTCACGGCCGCGCAGTTTGTTTGATTGGCTTTCACGCTCTTCCCGATCCTCCCGTCCAAAAGCAGTAGTGACCTCGCTTGGATTCAGTAGCATGACGCGCACATTATGCTTGCGCAGTTCCATTTGCCAGCATTGGGTCATGCCACGCAAAGCAAACTTGGAAGAGGCGTATACCGTGCCGCCTTCATAGCCTTTGGTAGCGGCCGTGGAGCCGATGTTGATGATGTTGCCGTAGTTTTGTTTCTTAAAGATCTCAGCAGCCCGCTTGCCCATCATCGCTGCCCCAAACACATTCACGCTGTAAATCTGCTGAAAGTCCTCCAGCTGCACGTCCTCGAGCTTCTTGGAAACACCAATACCAGCATTGTTGATCAATGCATCCAATCTCCCATACTCAGTCAGGAAGGTTTTAAAGGTTCTTTTCACATCCTCCGGATTAGCCGCATCAGCTGTGATTGGCATAGCGCCTAATTCCCGTGCTGCTTTGTGAGTCCGTTTCTCGTCACGACCGGTGATGGCTACGTTTGCGCCATGCTCGATAAGTAGTTTGGCGGTGGCGTAACCGATGCCGAGTGTTCCGCCTGTAATGAGGATATTCGCGTTTTCGATTTTCATAACAGTACAGGTAAGGTTAGGCTTTCTGTAACGTTATGGCGGGTGGATGGTTAAATAAGTTCGGTGTGAATTATTTCCTGTTGTCGTCGCCTTGCAGCATGCTGAGGTAGCTCTCGTATCTGGTCAGGGCGATCTCGTTTTTGCGGACGGCTTCTACTACCGCGCAGCCTGGTTCGTTGAAATGGGTGCAGTTGTTGAAGCGGCATTGGTTGAGGCGCTCGCGCATTTCTGGGAAAAAGTGACCAAGCTCTTGCTTAGGAATGTCGACGATGCCGAGCTCTTTGATGCCTGGCGTGTCGATGATGAAGGTTTCAGGGTCGATTTCGAACATCTCAGCGAAAGTGGTTGTGTGCACACCTTTGTCGGAGAAGCCGGAGATTTCGGAGGTTTTCAGGTCAAGGTCAGGCACGATCAGGTTGATAAGCGTGGACTTACCGACACCGGAGTGGCCTGAGAAAAGTGAAGTTTTGCCATGCAGCAGCTCCTTAAGTTCGTCTATACCCTCGTTGGTATGCGCTGAAACGGCTATGACCTTGTAGCCAACACGTTCATAAAGATAATCGATCTGCCGTTGGTATTCCTGCATATCCTCGTCGTAGAGGTCGGTTTTGTTATACACGATCACGGTAGGTATGCCGTAGGCTTCAGCTGTTACCAGAAAGCGGTCAATGAATCCAAAGGAAGTGCGCGGTGACACCAGCGTGGCGATGAGCAAGGCCTGGTCGAGGTTGGCCGCGATGATGTGGGCATGCTCAGCCTTGTGCGTTGATTTCCGGATAATGTAGTTTTCGCGGTCTTCGATCTTGTGGATCACGGCGGTGTCTTCACCTGTGGTCTCCACATCGAACTCCACGCGGTCGCCTACGGCTAGCGGATTGCTTACCTTCATGCCTTTGAGCTTGAACTTGCCGCGTAGACGCGCCCTGTGCAGCTTGCCCTCCGCATCACGCACCAAATACCACGACCCCGTCGATTTTACTACAACTCCTTTCATTCGTTTTATTTCAACAGCTGGCGCACATCAGCTATGATTTTAGCCGTGGCACCCGCCTGTTCGTGTACGTAAGTTTTTTCTTTGTCGGTTATACCTTGGCGCATGCCCGGTGTAGTATGCACCCGCTCAAACGCTTGTAGTAACTCCTCAGCATTGTTTACCGGAAAGGCACAGCCCAAAGCCACCAAATCCTTTGCCTCCTGAAACTTGTCGAACTTGGGCCCGAAGAACAGTGGCAGTCCAAATACGGCAGCCTCCAGGGTGTTGTGCAGCCCTTTGCCAAAAGCCCCGCCAATGTAAGCATAAGTGCCATAGCTATAGAGCGACGAAAGCATGCCGATGTTGTCAATCACCAGCACGTTATAGCTGCCTGCGTCCGCTTCTGTAGCCTGCGAAAAGCGCACAGTGCCCTCTCCGAGTTGTTGCATCAGCTGACTGATGCTGCTTTCATGAATCTCGTGCGGGGCAATGATGAACTGTATATCGTGGCGGTATTTCTGAATCAGTGGCAACAGCACATCGATATCGGCAGGCCAGCTACTGCCCACCATAAACACTTCCTTGCCCTGCGCGAAAGCCTCCACCACAGGTATAGTCTTCACGCTGGCAGCGGTCTGCAGCACGCGGTCGAAGCGGGTGTCGCCGGCAATGCTGGCTTTGGCTATATCGATGCCTTGCAGGAGTTTCAGCGATGCTTCGTTTTGAGTATAGATGTGCGTGAAGCGCTGCAGCATCCTGCGGTTGAAGCCACCATAGGATTTAAAGAAAATCTGATCATTGCGGAAGATGGCCGAAATGGAAAGCATAGGTATAGCCCGTTCCTGCATGGCCTGCAGGTAATAGTGCCAGAACTCGTACTTCACAAAGACCGCTAGCTTTGGCTGCACAATATCCAGAAAGCGTTTAGCGTTGCTGTGACTGTCGAGCGGCAGGTAAAAGATGTAGTCGGCAACCGCGTAGTTTTTGCGGACCTCGTAACCCGAAGGGGAGAAGAAGGTGAGCACTACTTTATACCTTGGAAACGCCTCTTTGAAAGCCTCGATCACCGGCCGCCCTTGCTCAAACTCCCCCAGCGACGCGCAATGAAACCAGACCACCGGCGCTGTGTTGCCCTGCAGTTGCTGCGCCATCCGCTCAAACTGCCCCGCACGCCCCTCCTGCATCAGCTTCGCCTTCTGGTGAAAAGGCGCTGCCAGCGAGATAGCCGCTTTGTAAGCTTCCAGTCCGATGTCGTAGAGTAGTTTCAAGTATAATTTCTGGCTATGACCTCACAGTGTCTCAAAGACCTGTGAGTGTCTTGGTGTTTCAAAGCAAAGGCCCTCTCCAGACACTCACAGGTTTTATAAACGCTGTGAGGTCGGGGAATTGCCTTCAAGGTGCAAATATAGGGTATTCTAAAGCGATAGTGGTAAAGGAGCTTTAGTTTGTGAATGAGGAGGTAGAATGCTTATTGGGATGTATTATATTTGGTAGGCTGAATGTATATAATTATGATTAGCTTCAATTTTGCATTAACTATAAAGTTGAATGGGTAAGAAATTAACAGTTTACATGATTGATGGAACCGCTTATGGTCCGAGGCTTGGTGAAATTGGAAACTGGGTTGGAAAAGCTGTTTACAGTCCGAGGGCTTCCATCAATAAAATCATGAATCGTTTCGAGTTTGATAATCCAGGAATATATTGTCTAAAAGGTGATCCAACAGATGAAGCTTTTGGAGAGAAAATCTATATTGGAGAAGCAGAAAATATTAGAGCGAGACTAAAACAACACTTAAGTGATCCTAACAAAGATTTTAAAGAGCTGATATTTTTCGTGAGTAAAGACGAACTTCTTACCAAAACTCAAATTAGATACTTAGAATCACGGCTTATCCAACTTGCCATAGGAGCAAAAACAGCTCAAATCGATAACGGGAATTCTCCAAGCTTACCAACTCTTCATGAAGCAGACATTTCTGACATGGAGTATTTTCTTGAACAGATTAAGCTTATACTTCCTGTAATGGGGTTTAATTTCTTAATTTCTTCTACAGTTAACCAAAATGCATTTACTGAGTCAGATACAAATAGCAGAGTTCATCAGGCTTATTTTATAAAAACGAGGACTTTTAATGCGACAATGACAGAAACCGACCAAGGTTATATTATTGCCAAGGGAAGCGAAGCTAAAAAGTCACTGTCCAACTCATATACAGAAACATACAGAAATATGAGAAGAAAGCTTTTAGAAACTAACATAATGGTAGAAAGCGGCGATAGATTAATTTTTGCTGAGGATGCAGTTTTTAGCAGTCCCAGTGCCGCCTCGAATATGATCTTAGGGAGAAACTCTAACGGATTTACAGAGTGGGTTAATAAGGATGGGTTGACATTTAAAGAAGTTCAGGAAAGAATTAATAACTAATTAAGCTTCTGCTTTACTTAATCTAATTTTATGCCGCTTACCATCCGCCCCATCCAACCCTCCGACAACGAACCACTGGCGACCTTAATCCGAAAGGTCTTCCGCGAGTTCAAAATTGACAAGCCCGGCACGGTATATACCGACCCGACTACCGACGCACTGTACGAGCTGTTTCAGCAGCCTGCCAGCGCCTACTTTGTGGCCGAGGAGAATGGCGTCATTATAGGAGGGTGCGGCGTATACCCAACTGAAGGCCTGCCAGAAGGATGTGCGGAACTGGTTAAATTTTACCTGGCTGCAGAGGCGAGGGGAAAGGGCGTCGGCAACCAATTGATGCAACAAAGCATTGAGGCTGCCCGGGCGCTTGGTTACAAACAACTATACCTGGAGTCGTTCCCCGAACTGGCTAAAGCCGTATCAATGTATGAGAGAGCAGGCTTTAAGCCCTTGCCACATGCGATGGGTAACTCGGGCCATTACGCCTGCAATATTTGGATGCTGAAAGATCTATGACAGTTGAACAAGCCTATAACAGTTGGGCCGCACAATACGACACGAACAAAAACAGAACCCGCGACCTGGAAGCCGGTGCCTTACGGTCTACCCTGGCTAATGTACCCTTTGAGTCTTGCCTGGAGATAGGTTGTGGCACTGGCAAAAACACAGAATGGCTAGTGCGCAGGGCAATGCACGTCACGGCGGTGGATTTGTCTGCAGCTATGCTGGGGCGTGCCCGAAAGAAAGTAAACTCAAACAAAGTAGCGTTCGTGCAAGCAGACATCACCAAACCGTGGCATTTTGCCTCGCAGGTATACGACCTTGCTATCTTCAGTTTGGTGTTGGAGCATATACAGCAGCTGGATTTTATTTTTGAACAAACGGCAGCAGCCTTGCACCACGGAGGGTATGTATACATTGGCGAGTTGCATCCTTTTAAGCAATACAGTGGCACTAAGGCTCGGTTTGATACTGAAGCAGGAAGGCAGGAGGTCGAGTGCTATACCCATCACATATCAGAGTTTGTGCAGGCTGCCAGGCAGCACGGTCTGAAGTTGATGGACCTTAATGAATTTTTCGATGACAACGACAAAACGGGTATCCCCCGGATTCTGACCCTGCTTTTACAGAAGGTATAGCCCGTGCTCATTGGTTAGGCTCGAGTGCATGACGACACCCCTTCACTTCTTTAGCCCAAACCTTATGTTTTCCGTAAACTCCATACCTGCCTCAGCAGGTATAGACTCATCTTACTATGACGGAAAACAAGCAAAACGAAATAAAAGTCGTGGTATTCGACCTGAACGGCACTTTCTATAACAAAAGCTCCAAAGAAGAGTTCTTTAAGTTCATCAGCAAGAAGAAGCCGCACAAACTGGCCTATTATTTCCAGATGATTTATTATAAGGTGCTGCTCAAACTGCATCAGATTCGCATGACTGAGTTCAAAGAGAACTTCTTCAATTACCTCGACAACATCCCTCCCAACCAGGTAGAACAATACGCCCGTGAGTTCTGGCAAGAAGAGTTTCCCGGCGAGTTCAATGAAGAGATAAAAGCCAAACTGGACAGGTATAAGCAGGAGGGGGTACAAATCATCTGCGCCACCGGAGCATTGGAGGTATACGTGAAGCCATTATTCGAGCTATACCCAGTGGATCTGTTTTTTGGGACACAAACCAGGTATGACGGTGAAACCTATATAGTGGAGGGTAAAGCCTGCAAAGACGAAGAAAAGATCAAGCGCCTGGACAAACACTTCAATGGAAATCCTTATAGGATCATTGAGGCCTTTTCAGATAGTAAGGAAGATATCCTGGATCACGCTGAGAAAGCTTGGCTTGTGAAAGATGATGGAAAGTTGGAACCCTATAAGAAGTGAGCCAACAATCACCCGATTTATAAAGCACCTGCAGTAAGCAGGTGTTTTTTTTGTGTCTTAAAAGGATGTTATAACCTTGGTTTTATTATGAAAAAAAATATTTAGCCCGCTTAGTATCAGGGATTTAATTTAAATATAAATTCCGCTATTATTCAAACTCACCTTTTCATTTCATGAAAAAAATCTTCCTTCTAACCTGTTTGGGCATGGGTTGCCTGTATCAGGTTCATGCGCAGGATCTGCCGCTAGTCGCGGTTGCACCTGCGGCACTTTCACCGGAATCCACTTTCAAACCTGTGCGCTTTCTGCTAGGCGGTGCGCTGGAGTTAGGTGGAGATGATGTAGCTACAGTTTATTTTACAAATGGACAATCACAGACGATGAATGCCGGGCAGGGCGGCTCACTGGCTGTTGGCGCTGAATTTGGGTTTAAAGCATTGGAGCAGTTCCGTGTTCGTGCTACAGTGGGCTACAAGTATGTAACCACACAGGCTGATAACGCACATATCAGGATGACGCGTGTTCCCCTGCATTTAACCGCCAATTGGATGGCGACTGACAAAATCAGACTAGGAGCCGGCCTTGTTACACACCGGGCCATTAACCTGAACGCCGATGGTATCGGCGATGACGTAAAGTTTAATGCGGCAACTGGTCCTATTGTAGAGTTTGCTTATAGAGGCGTAGGATTGTCATATACTATTATGGAGTATAAAGACGAGCTTAACAATGTATACTCGGCCAATGCCATTGGCCTAACGGTTAGTGGCGTGCTGCCAAGACGCTAGCAAAGGATTCACCAACCACAATCTGGTAGCCAGATAAATAGATGAAGATAAAACAAAAAGCCCCGGCTACTGCCGGGGCTTTTCTATTATCAAGCTTAATTAAGCTTAGTGCTTTGCAAGGTAGTTAGATACGCCTTCTTTTGTAGCGCTCATGGCTTCTTTGCCTTCAGACCAGTTGGCTGGGCAAACTTCACCTTTCTGCTCGAAATACTGCAAGGCGTCTACCATACGCAGGGCCTCGTCGATAGAACGGCCAAGCGGAAGGTCGTTTACAACCTGGTGACGAACTACACCTTCTTTGTCGATCAGGAACAGACCACGGTAAGCAACAGGCTCACCAACAAAGATAGCTTCGCCCTCTTCGTTGTAGTCGTAGTGACCAGCCAGTACGTCAAAGTTCTGAGCGATCGTCTTGGCAGCGTCAGCTACCAGCGGGTACTCAACACCCTCGATACCACCTTGGTTACGTGGTGTGTTCAACCATGCGAAGTGAGAAAAATGCGTGTCGGTAGAGCAACCTACTACGGCTACGTTCTTACGGTCAAACTCTTCCATTCTGTCCTGGAACGCGATGATCTCGGTCGGGCAAACGAAAGTGAAGTCCATAGGGTAGAAATAGAAGATTACGTGCTTCTTGCCAACGTACTGGTCAAGAGAGAAGTCTTCTACGAATTCGCCATTAACTACTGCTGTAGCTTTGAAAGAAGGTGCTTTTTTACCTACTAATACTGCCATTTTGTGTGTTTTTATTGGGTTTTGAAAAAATCTATTTAGGTACTCGTGTTATGCTAATCTTTTTGTCGGGCTCCACCTTACAGCCTGTCAGCTGCACCGAGAAACCTTTGATCTCGAAGTTCTCCAGCTTGCGCTCGCTGAAGAATTTGAGCAGCAATTGCTCCAACTCTTCGTCCTCGAAGTCAACGATCTCTTTGGTCTTGCTGCAGTAGATGTGGCTATGCGTCATCGTGTTTGAATCGTAACGCTTACTGCCACCCTCTGACACAACCCGCCGAAGCAAGCCAGTCTCCGAAAAAGTGTCCAGCGTTTTGTAGACCGTACCGAGTGAAATGGTCGGATTAGCCGGTCGTAGCCGCTGAAAAATATCCTCTGCCGTTGGGTGTGACCCGTGCAACTCCGCCACCGCTTCGAGCACAACAATACGCTGGTGCGTGGCCTTCAGGCCGCACGTTGTCAGGCTTTGTCGTATTTCGTCTCGGGTCAGGTGTTGCATACTGCAGATAAGAATGATTCTTAACTAGGAATAGTTCCGCAAAGGTATAGCTTCTCTCTAAGAATTAAAAGTGAAGCGCTAAAAGTTGTTCGTGAATAGGGGAACTTTGAAAGTGAAGGGAGTTTAGGAGATAGAGAGTTGAGGAATTGGAAAGTTGAAACAGCAGTGACATAACTCAGTAACGTTGGCGCTACGAAGTATTACCGTTTGCCTATGGGGAAAAGGGCGACCTGCCAGAAGTGTACACTTGCCATACCTGACTATGCCCTCGCTCGCGTGCCGTGAGTGTGAGCTACAAGGCGGACTCTGGTCGTTTGCATTTGTACCTCTGGCACAGGTGGCGGGACGACGCCGAATTATTCACACTCACGGGACGCGATCGAGGGTGCTAATAATACTTGTCGTTTCGAATGCAATGAGAAATCTGAAATAATGTAACACTCTATCCAGATTTCTCATTGCATTCGAAATGACAAGAAGAGTTTAACTCTCAAACGCTTAAACTCCCAAACTCCAACTATCTTCCCTTAAAATCCGGCTTGCGCTTCTCCACAAATGCATTCATGCCTTCGGTTTGGTCTTCGGAGGCGAAGCAGAGGTAGAAGTTCTTGCGCTCGAAGTGCAGGCCTTCATCAAGGTTAGTCTCGAAAGAGCGATTAACGGATTCTTTGGCAAGTTTGGCCGCTACTGGCGACATCTGGGCTACTTCGCCAGCCAGTTTAAAGGCTTCCTCCAGGTATAGCTCCACGGGTACCACGCGGTTGATCAGGCCATGTTTCTCAGCTTCGTCGGCGCTCATGAACTTGCCGGTCAGCACCATTTCCATGGCTTTGGCCTTGCCAATGGCTTTGGTCAGGCGCTGCGTACCGCCAGCACCCGGCATCACACCGATCTTGATCTCCGGCTGACCAAACTGTGCTGTTTCAGAAGCCACGATCATGTCGCAGGTCATGGCTAGTTCGCAGCCGCCGCCCAGCGCGAAACCCGATACGGCCGCTATGATGGGTTTCTTGGTTTTACGAATCTGATCCCAGGTAGAGAACTGGTCGATGTTCAGCATGTCGATAGCCGACTTACCAGCCATTTGCTTGATGTCAGCACCCGCGGCGAAGGCACGCTCGTTGCCCGTGATGATGATGGCACGCACGTCGTCGTTGTCGTCCAGTTCCTTCAAGGCGTCCCGCATTTCACCCATCAGCTGCAGGTTCAGGGCATTGAGTTCTTTGGGGCGGTTAAGCTGGATAAGGGCCACGTGCGGACGGGCCTGTGGAGTAACCAATATAAATTCCATAGTTTAGTCGTTTTAGTTTCGGACTAAGTTACGGCTTTTGAAGAAATCAGGAAAAGGGACTTTGTGATATCGGGCGATAACTGGCGTGGGATAGAAGGGGGTTAGGTGGAGGTCATCTGCACACCACCTGAAACGTCGTGCGGGTTCTTTGCTCCAGTAGCAATTCTTTATCTTTGGTGATCTCCTGTATACTGGCGTTGTCGTAGTTCTTGATCGTGAAAAGCTGAAGCCCGGTATTGTAATGGATCGTGAACTGATCTCTTAAAGTGTCCAGTAGCTTCTGGAGACGCTCTTCATTATAATCAGTACAGATCGAAAACGAGATGGCCGAGTTCTGCATCAGGTTGATCTTAAGCCGCAACTCCGATAGTGCATTGAAGATAGTGCCCAGGTTTTTTTCACTGATAAATGTAAAGTCCTTGGCGCTGAACGACACAAGACATTGGTTATCTTTTACAATAAAAGCCGGACCCAACTTCTCATAACGGCAGTCGCAGATCTTGGTACCTTCAGCCGTTGGGTCCAGAAACGACTTCACATAAAGCGGAATCGATTTGTTCGCCAGCGGCTTGATGGTTTTAGGGTGGATAACGGAGGCACCGTAGTAAGCCATCTCCACTGTCTCCTGATAGTCCAACTCACGGTAGCGTACGGTATTGGCAAAGCGCTTAGGATCGGCGTTGAGCAGACCTGCTACATCCTTCCAGATGTAGAGGCCATCGGCATCAAGGCAGTAGGCAAAAATAGCACCGCTGAAGTCAGAGCCCTCCCGGCCCAGGGTTGTCGTGAGGCCGTTGTTGGTACCACCCAGAAAGCCTTGCGTCACAATGAGTTGCTGTGCCAGTATACTTGGCAAGTCACGTTTGATCACTCTTTCTGTCCAGGCCCAGTCTACGCGGGCTTCGCGCCAGGTATTGTCTGTTTGTATATATTTTCGGCTGTCCACCCAGGTGTTGGTCATACCTTGCTGCTGAATAAAATAATGCACTATAACAGAAGATATTAGCTCCCCAAAGCTTACGACCTGGTCATAACCTTTGTCGTAACTGGCAGATGATTGGGTTTTACTATCCTGCAGTAGTTGCTGCAATTGCGTAAACAGATGTTCGAGGCGCTCGTATACAGGGTGTTCCCCGTTCGGAAAAAGCTCATGAACAATAGATAGATGGTACTGCCGGCTCTGATGTAGAGCCTCCCTGAAGTCATGCCCTGTAGTGGCCAGGTTGTATACCTGTTCCAGGGCATTAGTCGTTTTGCCCATGGCAGATACGACCAGGAGCAGTTCTTTTTCGCCGCCCTGGGCGGACACGATTTGAGCCAGATTTTGCAGTGCGCTGGCATCTTTTACAGAAGCGCCACCAAACTTAAATACTTTCATCAATTGAGACTATTACTGCGTAAATGTAAGTATCCTTCGGTTATGTTTCAAAATATCATATTTTTGTAGCTATATATTTAAATTTCACCATAATGAACGACAAACTAGCGCTTCCTGTCGGTACCACCCTTGACAGGTTTATCATGCGGAAACAGGAAGATTTCCATTTTGCTACTGGAGAGTTATCGCAATTGCTGCGCGATATAGCCTTAGCCGCCAAAATCGTAAACCGAGAAATCAACCGTGCCGGGCTGATTGACGTGACCGGAGCCTACGGTCAGCAAAACGTGCAGGGGGAAGATCAACAGAAACTTGATGTGATCGCCAACATCCGCTTTATACGTGCCCTTCGTAACGGCGGTGAGGTATGTACGATCATCTCAGAAGAGGAAGACGAGATCATTCATACAGGTAATAACAAAGGCAAATATATTGTCGCCATTGACCCGCTCGACGGCTCATCCAACATCGACGTAAACGTTTCGATCGGTACGATCTTCTCTATTTATCGTCGCTTATCTGAAGTAGGACAGGAGGGAACCCTGGAAGACTGTATGCAGAATGGTACGCACCAGGTAGCTGCCGGCTATGTGGTCTATGGCTCCTCCACGATGCTGGTTTATACGACTGGCCACGGTGTGAATGGTTTTACTTATGAGCCGTCGCTGGGTGAGTTCTTCTTATCGCACCCGAACATGACTACACCGAAGACCGGTACTATATACTCCTGCAACGAGGGCGGCTATAACAGCTTCCCGGAGGGTGTTAAAAACTATCTGAGCTATTGTAAAGAGAATGGATATTCTGGACGCTACATCGGTTCGCTGGTGTCTGATTTCCACCGTAACCTGATCAAGGGCGGCGTATACATCTACCCAGCGACAGCAAAAGCTCCAAATGGCAAACTGCGCCTTTTATACGAGTGCAACTCCTTGGCTTTCATTGCAGAGCAGGCAGGAGGCAAGGCTTCGGACGGTACACGCCGCATCATGGAAATAGAACCAACAGAATTGCACGAGCGCTCTCCACTGATCATCGGATCTGCTGAAATGGTAGACAAAGTAGAGGAGTTTATGAAGGCTTCTGTAAAATCAGCAGAAACTGTTCAGGCAAATTAATTCTGACTATATCGGAAGCGGATCTGCGCTTTAAGCAGTTCGCGCTCCACAATTAAACAGGCTATGTTCTCGGACACCTCTTCTTCGGAGGCCGCGAGCATAGCCTGTTTTACTTTGCGCTCCTCCACATCGATGCGGTAAAGGATGTGCAGGAGCTGGTTCAGGTTATGGCGAAGCAGGTATAGCACCATGCGTGCCACCTCCTTAAGCAGTTCTCTCTTCTCGAAAGGAAGAGATTGTTCTGATTCGAAAACCCGCTGTAACTGGCGGGCAGCGCTCTCAAGAAGGGCAGGAGAGTAAGTCATAACTGTAATCTGTCAGGTATAGCGATAAAAAAAGCCCTCCTATCCGGAGGGCTTTTCTATAGGGTAGGATATTACTTCTTAGCTTTCTTTGCCTTTGATTCGGCCTTTTCTTCAGTACCTTCCTCTGCTTTTTCTTCTGAGGCAGTTTCTTCGTCTGCTGTGAAGCCAAGGTGCTTGTTTACGATGCTGTACCAGGTGGCCAGCTTTCGCATGTCAGACACGTACACGCGGTCTTCGTCGTAGTCAGGTAGTACGTCGGCCATAAAGCTTTTCAGCTCCTCGTCAGATGGCTTTTCGCCAAAAGGCAGCTCACCATTGTATTTCTGGTTGATGCGGTCCATCACGTCAGCAAGTGGAACGGTTGCTTCCTCGTCGTTGGTATAGATCGAAATCTCGTCCAGCAGCGACATGCGGTGACGGGCCTGGGCTACCATGCGGGTAGGGTTTTCAGAAAGGCTCTCAACGATTACGCCATTGCGCGTAGGCTTTACTATGCGGTATAGGCCGCTCATGCCGGCAATGGCTGCAACTTGTCTTAAATCAATAGGCATAATCAGGTATAAAACTGTTGGTTATAGTTTAAACATTATAGGCACGCTGGCCACCATGCCGAAGCCTGGCCCAGGTGCGTTGAATTTCAGCATTTTTGCAATGCGCATGGCTTCCTCGCCAGTGCCTGCGCCTGCATTTTTCAGGACTCTGAAGCCTGTGGTGGAGCCGTCTTCATTCAGCGTGAAGCTGACGATGCACTCACCCTGTACCCGGTTGCGACGGGCAAGAGCAGGATACTGTATCTGCTTATCGATGAACTGATACATGGCCTCCTGACCACCTTTATAGTACTCCGCCACAGGTATAGACTTGGACGGAATCCAAACCTCCTTCTCTGTCGCCGTGTCAGCTGATTGCGCAGCAGCGGCAAAGGTCATGAAGGCAAATAAAAGAAACAAAATTGAGATTTTACTTTTCATAAGGGTAACAATTTATTTAGAGTTGGTGCGCACCTGGCAGACTTTCTTCCTAAACCGCATACCCTGTGCCTTTTAGTTCTGCACTTGTGCGTTTACCTCTTCTATAAAGTTGAGGAGTTCGTCACGGCCTGTTCTCTTTTCTGCAGAGGTCTTGAACATGCGGGGAAGCTCGTCCCAGGTTTCCTGCATCTTACGGGCGTAGGCGGCTATGGTTGAGTCTGTCTTAGTGGCTGACTGCTTGTCAGTTTTGGTGAACACTATTACAAAAGGAACGCCAAGTTTGCCTAAATAGTCTATAAAGTCCAGATCCACCTGCATGGGGTCGTGGCGCGAGTCAATGAGTACGAACACGCAAGTCAGGTTTTCACGCTTCTGCAGGTAATAGTTGATCATCTTGCGCCACTGCTCCCGCGACTCTCTGCTCACTTTGGCGTAGCCGTAACCCGGTAAGTCGACCAGGTACCACTGGTCGTTGATCAGGAAATGGTTGATGAGCTGTGTTTTGCCCGGGGACTGGGATGTTTTGGCCAATCCCTTTTGCTCCGTTAGCATATTGATAAGTGAGGACTTGCCCACATTGGAGCGGCCGATGAAAGCGTACTCTGGTTTTGTGGGCTCCGGACAGAGGTCAACCCGTGTATTACTAATTAAGAATTTTGCTTCTTTGATAACCATGCTGTTGCTAACTTAACTCGGCGGGCCTGTAGTCGGCCTGCTGATTTGGCAATTATAATTTACGATGCGCGCAGTGCCTGGGATAAGAGGCGCTTTGCGGATTTGTCAAAATTACTATTATTTTAGTTAACATGCTGTGAGGACAGAGCACATAGCAAATGGAGAAAGAGCAAGTAACATGGGCTAATGGCAATCAAATCCTGAAATCGTTTTACTAAATAATCCAGAAACGTATATAGTTTATATGTATATTTTAATATATTTGCTGTCTGTTCTTGAATTGGGGTACTGTGTCAGTATATAAAAATAGATATTAGTGTATCTATTATGACGGTAGTAGCGTAAGGGGGAAGTTGTTGGGAAGTGGAGAAAGGGAATAGTAAAACACCATAAGATAAAGGTAATAAGCCGCCGGTATACCTCAATGGGCAGGCAGACAAAGCTTTATCGCGTTCTTCAAGAAAAAATGAACACATTTTTCCATACAAACAATAAGTATAACAAACCCTTTACAGCATGAATAATTTAGCCAAATTATTTTCACGGCTTTCATTAGCGCTGGCGGTTACCTGTGTGAGTGCTTACACAGTAGACGCACAGAGCAACAGAAAGCTGGTACGGACTGGAAACAAATTTTTTGACCGTGAAAACTACCGAGCTGCCTTGCCTTATTATGAGCAAGTGCTGGCCAATGATCCCAACAATGCTGAAGCCCTTTATTTTGCGGGTATCAGCTATATGACTTTCGATAAGGAGAAGGCCGCTGAGTATATCAACAAAGCACAGTCTATTAAACCTAATGTAGACCGTGACATTGAGTACTGGCTGGGCCGTATCAACCACATCAACTACCGTTTTGACGATGCCATCAAGCACTACCAGGCTTACATCCCGAATGTACGCAAGCGTGACGACTGGCGCCGCGAGGAGGTAGCTATGCTGATCCAGCAGAGCCGCAATGCTCAGAAGGAAGTAGCAAATCCGAAGGACATCTTTGTGAAGAACCTGGGTGGCGTAGTGAACTCTGAGTACTCAGAGCATAGCCCGGTTATCTCTTCTGACGACAACTATCTGCTGTTCACATCCCGCAGTGCTGGTAACAACCAGAGTGGTTCTAAAGCCGCTGACGGTGAGTATTTCGAGGATATTTATGAGTCGCGCCGTATTCAGGGTGACGAGTGGGAGCAACCACGCTCTATCGCTGGTAACCTGAAGAGCTCAGGCCATGATGCTTCTATCCAGCTGTTCGACAACGACACTAAGATGCTGCTTTACCGTTCTGTAAACAACGGTGACATTATGTACGCTGAGCGTAAGGCGGACGGAACATGGGGCGAAGCCAAGAGCATTGGTTCTAACATCAACACAGCCGACTTCGAGTCTGATGCTTTCATCACACCAGATAACCAGCGCCTGTACTTCTCTACCAGCCACTACTCTGAAGATGGTGACCTGGACATTTACGTATCACAGCGCCAGAAGAACGGTGAGTGGGGCAAGCCACGCAGCGTAGGTGCTGCCATCAACACGAAGTTTGACGACGACAGCCCGTACATGGCCGCTGACGGCTCGCTTTACTTTGCTTCACGCGGTCACAACACCATGGGTGGTTATGACATCTTTGTAGCTAAGTACGACTCAGTGGCCAAGCGTTTCGCTCGTCCTGAGAACCTGGGTTACCCGGTTAACACACCAGATGATGACACGTACTACCGCCTGAGCCCAGATGGTAGCTATGCTTACCTGTCTTCTTACCGCATCGGTGGTTACGGTGAAAAAGATATCTACACGATCAACTACATCCGTGCCGCTCGTGTGACTGGCCGTGTGTATGCCTCTAACGACAGCCTGGCTATACCTGGTCTGGAGCTGGTATTCAACGGTCAGCAGGCTGACAAGCGTCCAATCTCTTACCGTGACGTAACCAAGCAGGAAGACGGCCTGTATGACCTGCGTGTTCTGTCTGGCCGTACGTACCAGGTAGAGATCACAAAAGACGGTCAGGTGTTGACAACAGAGTCTTTTGAAATGCCGATGGTGCTGAACGATACGACTACAGTCGAGCAGAACTTCTACATTGACTTCGGTGATGATCCAACTCGCGTATCCACTGCACCAGCGCTGGCTGACAGAGGTACTTCAGATAAGACTGCGACAATGGAGTTCAAAAACATCTATTACGATACTGACAAGTATGAACTACGTGCTGAGTCTATCCGTGAACTGGATGCTGTGGCAGCTTACATGAAAGCTAACCCGAACGTGAACGTAAGCATCGAAGGTCACACTGATTCACGCGCCAGCGAGCAGTACAACATGACACTTGGTGAGAACCGTGCTAATGCTGCATACGATTACCTGGTACAGCAAGGCATCTCTCCACGCAGACTGGTTACAGTAAGCTACGGCGAGCGTCGTCCGGTTGCTACTAACAACTCTGCATCTAACATGCAGCTGAACAGAAGAACAGAGTTCAAGATCATCCAGCGCAAGGACACACAGCAAGAAGTGCCTGTGAACTAAGCTGAGCGATCATGCTGAATAAATAAAAAAACAGGCTGGGCTCACGCTCAGCCTGTTTTTTTATAATAATGGAACATATACTGTGCATAATAGTTACAGGTACAGTATTTTTGTCCTTTTATTACATAAGCATAACCCATGGCGGTAGTACCCTACAAAGACCAGAATAACGATAAGAAGTCGCAGGTTGCTCAGATGTTTGACAACATTGCGGGCAAATATGATTTTCTGAATCACTTCCTGAGTGCAGGCATCGATATTATATGGCGTAAAAAGGCGGTAAGCCTGCTCAAAGCCGAAAAGCCAAAGCAGATGCTGGACATTGCCACTGGCACAGCCGATTTTGCGATCGAAGCACTGAGTCTCAACCCTGATAAGATCATGGGGGTTGATATATCGGAAGGCATGCTGGCTGTAGGGCGTGAAAAACTAAAACGCAAAGGCCTAACCAATAAGATCGAGCTGCAGTACGGTGACTCCGAAAACCTGCCGTTTGAGGATAACAGCTTTGATGCGATCACAGTGGCTTTTGGGGTGCGTAACTTCGAAAACCTAAAACAGGGTTTATCGGAAATGAGACGTGTGCTCAAGCCGGGTGGCACAGCTGTGGTGCTGGAATTCTCCAAACCGCAAAGCTTCCCGATGAAGCAGATGTATCAATTTTATTTTAAGAACATACTACCAACGGTAGGTAAATTCGTTTCTAAGGACCGTGCCGCCTATACCTACCTGCCCGAGTCAGTGCAGGCGTTCCCAGACGGCAAGGACTTCCTGAACATCTTTGAAGAAGTTGGCTTTAAACAAACAAAATGGCATTCACTCACATTTGGAATCAGCTCCATCTACACCGGCAAAAAATAAGCTTTGCGGTATTTTTCTTGATCTTCCTGGCAAGTGCCACGCAGGTACAAGCCCAAAACCAGAAAGTAAAAGGCGAAAATAAACCTGGCTACGACGAAAAGCGCATTCACTACGGGTTCTACCTGGGCATGACTTATTCGAAGTACTACATTGAGCACTCACAGGCCTATGTGGATCAGGTAACTACTGGCACTCAGGTGAACACCATGAACAGCCTGGGCTTCTATCCTGGACTGGTGCTGAACGTGCGCCTGTTCGAATACCTGGATGCCCGCTTTGTTCCTGGGGTAGGCTTCTATGGTCGCAGCATTGATTTTGAAAGAGGCAGTCAGGCAGGTGAAGAGGGCGGAAACTTCGACAACACCACTTTTGCCTCACCGGTGATCGAGCTGCCGCTGTTGCTTAAGTATAGAGCAAAGCGTCGTGGCAACTTCAGGATGTACATGGTAGGCGGAATGAAGGCAAGCCGTGTGCTGGGCAATACTACCCATACACAAAACGGCAACCTGCTGCAAATTAACCGCAACGACCTGTCAGTGGAGTATGGCGTAGGGCTGGATATTTTCTATCCTTACTTTAAGTTTGCGCCTGAGGTACGCTTCTCCCACGGTCTGATGAACCAGAAAAGCAACGCCGGCGAGTATAGTCCTCTGATCGACAGAATGACTACCCGTAACGTATCGTTAATCTTCCACTTCGAATAGTATGGCAGGCATTGCACTTGTAACAGGAGCTACATCAGGTATAGGTCGCGCGACAGCATTTGCGCTGGCCAAAGCAGGTTATCGGATCATTGCGGCTGGTCGCAGAACGGAGCGTCTGCAAGAGCTGCAGCAGCAGATTACGGATGTACCGGTGCATACGCTGCAATTTGATGTGCGTGACCGTGAGGCCGTGCAAGCCGCCATTAGCAGCTTGCCTGACGAATGGAAAGGTATAGACGTGTTGGTGAACAACGCCGGCAACGCACATGGGCTGGCACCAGTGCAGAGCGGCAACATCGCTGACTGGGATGCCATGCTGGATATTAATGTCAAGGGGCTTCTTTACGTGACCCATGCCGTGCTGCCACTTATGCTCAACCGCAAGAAAGGCCACATCATTAACATTGGTTCTATTGCGGGCAAGGAGGTATATGCCAATGGCAATGTATACTGTGCTTCTAAGTTTGCCGTGGATGCGATCTCCAAGGGGATGCGTATTGATCTGGTGCAGGAAGGTATAAAGGTATCAGAGGTGAATCCGGGCTTGGTTGAGACAGAATTCTCGGAAGTGCGCTTCAAAGGGGACAAAGATCGCGCAGCCAGTGTGTACCAGGGCTATGAGCCACTGCGTGCGGACGATGTAGCCGACTTAATTACCTTTGTGGTAACGCGTCCTGCCCATGTTAACATAGCCGAAGTAATGATTCTGCCGACTGCCCAAGCATCATCCACTGTGCTGAATAAACAGCTGTAGGCTGATCATACTCACAACCCACCCTTTAAGCTGGCCGTACTTACAAGGGTATCGTCCGTAATAATTGCGGACTTGAGATGATCCAAAAAATTAATAATATGGCTACTAACAAGAATAATTCAGAAGAGAACAAGAACAGACAGAAACCAGAAAAAGGCGCAAGCTCACAGCCAATGCCTGAAAACTATTCGAACGAGGCGAATCATAAAGGTGCTACAGACTTAGGCACGGATGGTACAAAAGCCACCGCCAGCCAACAGCAGGGACAAGGCTCCTGGAATGCAAAAGACTCGAACGATCAAGGCAAAAGCAAATAGTCTGGAATAAAATAAAAAAGAGGGAGCCGGCTGATAAAGCCGGCTCCCTCTTTTTGTACCTGTTGATATCTTCTAATCCAGGTAGTAACGCAACAGCCATCCCTCTGCGTCAAACTGGTTAGCCTGGGGGTTCTGCTCTGTCTTTTGGCGGGTGCCCTTGCTTAGGTCGTAGGAGTTGCGGTATTCAGTGTCCTCTATCCAAATACGGCGGGCCATCGATTTAGGACCTGTTACGGTATAGCTGTCTTCGCCTGCGCCGCCCCATACCTTGATCTTGATTTTCGGTCGACTTTCTCCTTTTACTATAAATTCGTCATTGCCGTTGAGTCCATATAAGTGTATCTCTTTTGTGTCGGAAGCATGAAACACCCGATCAAAAAGCTGCCTTCTTTCTTCAGCATCCTTATTGATCTTGTATACCTGTACCCGCACTTCGTTTACTGATAGTACTTCTACCTCAAATCGCTCGTGCTTATCAGACCCTACTACAATCGCTTCGCGCATTAAACTCTTGTAATACTTTTGGACAGACTTACCCAGCTTGTCACGGCGTGACTTTAGCTGTGTCATAATTGGGGAAGCCGTGAGTTGGTAAATATTGTCCGGCATTTGTCGGAATGACTGTTCAATTACCTCATCGGTAAGCGCAGTGCTTACACTGTCGGCTACTTCTACCCAGTCCTGATAGGTGAGCCCGGCAAGTATGGTTTCGTCCAGGTTGCGTCCGCTTTTGTTCAGGTCATCCAGATTCGATAAGTTGTCGCTATAGGTCTGGAAGTGTTTCTTAAGGCCCGTGCGCATGAAAATCCAGGGGATGATAGCGTCATTCAGCTTATAGAATACATTATCACGGTCGCGGGGTACAGCTTGGTATACCTTCACTTTGTCATTTTTGTACTGGGCCCAACGCCAGTTGTCTTCATGGCGGCTCCAGTCCCCTATGAGCATGTCGAAGAGGCGGGCACGCAGATAGTAGCGGGCATCAATATCGCTGTTGTTTTCAAAAAAACGGTCTTTCAGCATAGCCCGCGTGCTTCGAATCTTTTCAGAGCTTCCCATACCTGGCTCGTCTGATAAGTCATCGTTTGGCCTGATCTCAAGTAGCGCGACCATGCCGCCGAAGTCCTGAAGGTGCTCACCCAAGCGTGGATCGTGTGGTACGTAGACGAGCTCTGGTTTGGTATGATGTATCCCGATGGCTTCGGCCATAGGAGGCAACACCAGGGCGGCATAGGGGTGCGTGGCAGAAGTAGCGTCGCGTATGATGTTAGCAGCATAGCTTTGCTGCCACTTCTTGGGTAGAGCTGTTGCGGGGTCTTTGTCAACAGAGCGCAGCACGTATTCTTTGCCGTCGGCATCTTCCAGGCGCAGGTTCATGGTTTGCCGGCTGCCGCCCTTCTGCTTGGGTTTCAGGCCGCCCTTCTCAGTACCCAGGTCCAGCACCCTAAACTCGACTGGCGTAGTCCATGCCGTGCGATAGTGCTTGCCATAGAAGAACGTATGCAGGCGACCACGACCATAGTGCTCACCTACCGCCACTGTGATGGTACTATCCCGGTCAGCAGGTACAGCGGTGGCAGGTTGAGCAGGAGCAGGTACCTGTTGCAAACTGTGTGTGTATTTGGTGCCGATACAGCCTGTGGTCAACAGGCCTAACAGGCAGGCAAGGGTAGTAGTGAGGTAGTGGCGGTTGAGGTGCATGGTAAAGGGTGTCGGTTGGTACTTCAGGTGGTGGACTGGTTAGTGGCCCTCCCTGTCAAAAGCGTGTACTTTTACGTCATTAGTGGTCTTGTCGACAGTTTCGGGACCAAACTCGATTTCGTTGCCCCGCTTGGTGTCATACACAATGGTTTTGCGACGCCAGCTTTTCACACGTGAGCTATCTTTAATCTCGTCCTCACCGCGGCCACCCACAATCACGACGCGTATACCTTTGTTTACTTCTCCGCTTACTTCAAACTCATCGTCTTCGGCAAGTCCGTGCAAAGTGATCTGCTTGGTTTCGCTACGCTTGAACACACGGTGGTATACCTGTTTGTCGTCAGACAGTCGGGTCACTGTGACAGCTGTTTCTTCATCGTTCAGGCGTTTTACTTCAAATCGTTCTTCTTTGTCAGTGCCAATTACCAAAGGGTTTTTAGCCAGGTGCAAGTAAAATTCCTGTGCAGCTTGAGGTAGCAAGTCGCGACGGCTTTTTAAGATACGAATAGTTTCCTCGCCTGCCCGGGCGTATACCTTAGGCGGAAACTTTTGGATGGCTCGCTCAATCACGTCATCTGTCAGGGCTGCCTGCAGTTCAGTTGCTATCTCCTGGTAATCCTGGGCAGTTAGTTCTGTCAAGGCACGGCTGTCAATGAAGCTGGCGTTCATCATCAGCGCATACACGTCCTTATACTTAGGTCCGAAGGTTTCAAACTTCCGAATGGCCCATTTGCGACTAAATAGCCAGGTGATCACCCCATCGTCGAACTTGAAGAAGGCATTGTCGCGGTCTTTAGGTATGGCGCGGTAGTGCTTGTTGTTGCCATCATCGTGCACGGCCCACTCCCATTGTCCTTCATGCCGGTCCCAGTCATTGATGAACAGGTCGAAGAGGCGGGCACGCGCAAAGGCACGCTGGTCAATGAAGTGGTCATCGTCACCGAATCGCTTTTTAAGCATCTTTTTGGAGCCTGCAATGTCAGTGGCATCGCCAAGCATGGGCGTAATGCTGCGGTCATCATTGTATTTCTCCTCGATCATGAACACACGATCCTTAAACTCATCACTGTATTCGCCAAAGGTTGTGTCGGAGGGAAGGACGTAGACCAGTTCTGGTTTAGAATGCGGTATACCTGCCGCCTCTGCCATAGTAGGCAGGACGATGGCAGCGAAAGGGTTTATGGCCGATGTTTGATCACGGAGTACGTCAGCAACAAAGGTGTTGCGCCAAAACTTGGGCAAAATGCCGGCCGGGTCCTTATCAAGAGAGCGGAGCGCATAGGTAAAACCATTATCGTCGGCCAGGGTAAGGCTTGTAGTTTGCATACCGCCTCCGAGTTTCTCAACAGAGAGTCCGCCCTTCGTTTTTTTCATGTCGAAAACGCTGACTGTAATAGGTGTTGCCCATAATTCCCGGTAGTGCTTCCCCCAGAAGAAATTATGAAATCCGGTACGCTTGTAATGCTGACCAGCCATTACGGTCACACTGTCTACGTCAGCAGGCGAAGCGGTTTTCAATTGTTGATAGCGGTCTTGATCAACGACTGGAGTTTTGGCAAAGAAATTCTTGCGGGCGCATCCCGAAGAAAATATAATAATGCACGCGAGTGACAAAACGTGCAGGTAGTAGCTTTTCATGCAGAGTATGTTATCAAATTTGTCTGCCTATCTAACGTAAATCAGCGCTAATGTTTACAGGCAAACGAATGATATATGGTACAAACCAGATTTTAGCACAAAAGCATGCTATCCTAATAGCATGCTTTTGTGGAATATCAGTCTTTAGACTCCCTTTCTGCAAGCTTTGTTGCCAGCTCCAATCTTGTGTTTTTTACTGCTTAGAAATTATCAAGTGTATAGTTCACTGCTATACTAATCTCTAGTTTACTGAGACTAGCCTCTGCCAGGGTAGCAAATGTGTGTAACTAAGATGCTGGTGAAGACAAAGGCCCACTTTTCATTATTTTAATACTATATCCAGATGGTATCAGCTGATTTGTAAGCCTTTCTGACAGATCAGAGAACTATCCAGTAGGTAGGTGATTTTCCTTGTTTTCAGAGTCGTATTTGGACTCTTCCAACGGGAAGTCCTTATGTCATCGCCAGGCCACCATCAACAAAGCGAGTAGCAAAAAGACAGTAATGTTCTTTGATTCAATTAGTATCCGGAGATGTGTTGATAATGGGGGAGCGGCTTTGCATCAAAAGCTATACCCTGCCGAAACTCCGAAGTTTTGTGCCAAGAAACCTGTGCTACTGATCACAGGCGTCCAGTTCAGCCGGAACATAACACCTGTATTCAACGGTTGATACCGATAACCAAGATTCAAATACCCATTCGTTCCCCAGCCATTTTCGTTAATGATCTTTGGTTTTGTGGGGCTGTAAAGATCGGTTCTTGCATAATGTGGCGTGAGACCTATACCTGCTTCAAGTGCGTTTTTGTTTTTGCCGACCAGATAATTAAGCCCCAAAGGAAATGCAATGACACCATTTGCTTCACTTCCGGCATCCCCATCAGAGGTGCCCGTAAAGATACCTCCCACACCTAAGCGAAAACCTAGTCCATCCTGCACTCCTCTTTTGAACCGCATGTCGTAGTTGAGAGAGGCGTGCAGCCCCTGCCCGAAGCCCTCTATATAAATAGTCCGCTTATGGCTTTCGGATTCTTTTACCTGGGCATTTGTCACAAATGGGCAGCTTGCCAGTAGGAACAGAAGCAGTAGTGTTTTCATCAATATAGATTCAGGTAAGGTGTGCATGCATTCACTAGAGGCTTGATTATATACCGCTCACTTGGAGTGAAGTTAATAATCTAACTTTGATCAAGATAGCTTATCCCTAGCACTTTACAAATCCCGCAAACAAAAAGCCCCGACCAGGTATACCGGTCGGGGCTTTTATTAGTTAGGGCAGGCTATACCTACGCTACTTCTTCTTTCTTGCTCATGCGGTTACGCTCGTTCTCGTCGAGGTAGATCTTACGCATACGCAGGCTCTTTGGCGTCACCTCCAGGTATTCATCCTTCTGGATGTATTCCATGGCTTCTTCCAATGAGAAGTTCTTAGCCGGAGCGATCTTGGTGTTGTCGTCAGAACCGGAAGCACGCATGTTCGTCAGCTTCTTGCCCTTCTGGATGTTCACCGTGATATCGTTCTGGCGGTTGTGCTCACCAATTACTTGACCCATGTATACATCTACACCCGGATCAACGAAGAACACACCACGGTCCTGCAGCTTGTCGATAGAGTAAGCTGTGCCCGGGCCTGTTTCCATCGAAATGATAGAACCGTTGTTACGGCCAGGTATAGCGCCTTTGTAAGGCTCGTAGCTCTGGAAGCGGTGGTTCATGATCGCCTCACCAGCAGTCGCAGTCAGTACGTTGTTACGCAGACCAATCAGACCACGGGCAGGTATGATGAACTCCAAGTGCTGCAGATCGCCTTTTGGCTCCATGATCGTCAGTTCGCCTTTACGCATCGACACCAGTTCGATTACTTTACCAGCAGTCTCTTCCGGAACATCTACTACCAAAAGCTCAATTGGCTCGTGGCGTACGCCGTCAATTTCTTTATAGATTACCTGTGGCTGGCCTACCTGCAGTTCGTAACCTTCACGACGCATCGTTTCGATCAGAACTGACAAGTGAAGGATACCGCGACCAAATACCAGGAAAGTATCTTCACGATCAGTTTCCTTTACACGCAGTGCCAGGTTTTTCTCAGTTTCTTTGAACAGGCGGTCACGCAGGTGGCGCGATGTCACGAACTTACCTTCCTTACCGAAGAAAGGAGAGTTGTTGATCGTGAACAGCATGTTCATGGTTGGCTCGTCGATAGAGATGCGGGCCAGTGCTTCCGGGTTCTCAGCATCAGCGATAGTGTCACCGATGTCGAATCCTTCTATACCTGTCACAGCGCAGATTTCGCCGGCAGATACTTCCTGCACAGACTTTCTGCCAAGACCTTCAAAAATCTGAAGTTCTTTGATACGGCCTTTCTTCGCAGAACCATCAGCTTTCATGAGGCTGATTGGCATACCTTCTTTAAGCGTACCACGGTGCACACGACCGATAGCGATACGACCTACGAAAGAAGAGTAGTCAAGTGAGGTGATCTGCATCTGCGGCGTACCTTCACGGAAAGGAGCAGGAGGGATCACCTCGATGATGGCATCCAGCAGTGGCGTGATGTTATCAGTTGGCTGTGTCCAGTCAGTGCTCATCCAACCGTTTTTAGAAGAACCGTAAAGCGTCGTGAAGTCCAGCTGGTCTTCAGTTGCCTCCAGGTTGAACATCAGGTCGAATACTTGCTCGTGCACTTCATCAGGACGGCAGTTTTCTTTGTCTACTTTGTTTACTACCACAATCGGCTTCAAGCCAAGCTGGATAGCTTTGCTCAGTACGAAACGTGTCTGTGGCATGGCACCTTCAAAGGCATCTACCAGCAGAAGCACACCGTCAGCCATTTTCAGTACACGCTCTACCTCGCCACCGAAGTCGGCGTGACCAGGCGTGTCAATGATATTGATCTTAACGTCTTTGTAACGAACCGACACGTTCTTGGAAACGATCGTGATACCGCGCTCGCGCTCCAGGTCATTGTTGTCCAGAATGAGGTCGTCAAAGTGCTGGTGGTCAGCGAATAGCTTTGAAGCGTGGATAATTTTGTCCACGAGCGTTGTCTTGCCGTGGTCTACGTGTGCGATGATCGCGATATTTCGAATATTTTGCATTGAATTGATTTTTCGAGGTGCAAAGGTATAAAAAAGCCTTCGCATATTTAGTATTCCGCTCGAAATAAACAGGTTAGGGAATTATTAAATCTTCTCTCTCAGCACGATGACTAAGGTTATGGAGCAAACATTATGTGTGCTGGCTTTGTTCAATCAGGTATAAAATAATCAAAAGAGGCCTGTTTTTTGCTTCATAACTTCGTAAACAACTGTATGAAAATGTTTTATATCTATACCTTACTGCTGCTCCTGAGCCTTCCCGCTTGCGGCCAGCAGGATGAGCCTGTCACGCATGCTGAAGGCGTCATCGCAGCATCAGAGAATGTAAATGCCACCCAAAATGGCAGTACTAAAAAGTCAAAACAAACCTACGAGATAAATAAAACCGAGGCGGAGTGGAAAAAGCAGCTTAGCCCGCAACAGTATTATGTGCTTCGTCAGAAAGGGACTGAACGGGCCTTCAGCGGCAAGTATAATGACCATAAGGAAAAGGGTGTCTATACCTGCGCCGCTTGCGGCAATGAGGTTTTCACCTCTGATACCAAGTTCGACTCCGGCACCGGCTGGCCGAGTTTCTTCAGGCCGATCTCGTCTAAGAACGTGCGTGAAGTAGCTGACCGCAGCATGGGCATGGTGCGCACTGAAGTGGTATGCGGTCGTTGCGGCGGGCACTTGGGTCACGTGTTTGATGATGGCCCAAAGCCTACTGGCCTGCGTTACTGCCTCAACTCGGCGGCACTCGGGTTTAAAGCAGCTAAATAAGTGTGGAATAGCCGATGGTGGGTGTGCCATTTCAGTTATATCTTTGGCATCGTTTCCCGATCAGGTCGTGGAGGCGGTAAAATTCTTTTATTTTAAATCTTCTTAACCGCCTGAACAGAATAGCAATGCGACTTCTGTTTATTGGCATTGTTTTTAACATGAATCACCGAATCGAAGCCTTACAACAGGCACTGACAAAACATCGGAAAACCCTGCTCAAGCATAATGTTTACCAGTCGCTGGAGACGCTGGAGGACCTGAAGCTGTTTATGGAGCATCATGTATTTGCTGTCTGGGATTTTATGAGCCTGCTTAAGGCGCTTCAGGCCGATCTGACCTCTGTCACACTGCCTTGGATGCCTAAGGGGAGCCCCACAACTCGCCGGTTGATCAACGAAATTGTGCTGGAGGAGGAAACAGACGTAGACCAGGAGGGCAAACCTGTCAGTCACTTTGAGCTATACTTACGTGCCATGGCAGAGGTTGGTGCGGACCAGACCCGCATCGATGAGATGCTGAAGAGCGTACTTGAAGGCAAGAGCGTGAACCTGGCATTAGATCAGTCCGGTGTGCACAGTTCGGTGAAGGACTTTGTGCGTAACACCTTCCATATCATCGGTTCAGGTAAAACGCATGCTATTGCCGCCGCCTTTACCTTTGGCCGGGAAGACCTAATTCCGGATAT
Organism: Pontibacter sp. LHS2; assembly: GCF_058932845.1. NCBI lineage: Bacteria > Pseudomonadati > Bacteroidota > Cytophagia > Cytophagales > Hymenobacteraceae > Pontibacter > Pontibacter sp. LHS2. The sequence goes on along the minus strand of NZ_JBZYWG010000003.1, from coordinate 212,669 downwards.
GTTCCGTAACCTGATTGCTGATCTGAACGAGCGCTTCCCAGGCAAGCTGGATACTTTTATTTACTACCTCGACCGCCACGTGCAGCTGGATGAGGAAGTACACACGCCGCTGGCCTTGCAAATGGTAAGCGAACTCTGTGGCGATGACGACGAGAAGTGGCAGGAGGCTCTGGAAGTGTCGATTGACTGCATCCAAAGCCGCATCCGTCTCTGGGACGGCATCCGACAGCTTCTTCCGGCAACAGCGGAATAAGTTAGAAGCCCAGGAGTTTATTAGAAAGTGGCTTGTACATCTGTAGCGTTCTAAACTTGTAAACTTTTTAACTTCTGCACTCCTACCGCCGTATTTTCTATCCAACACTAACGAGAAAACAGAGATGAACGAACTACACTCCGAAGCGGATAATATAGAAAATGTGGCGCAATGCATTATGGGCGCCTTTAGAGAGTATAATATTGAAGCAGGCAGCGTACTGTCTTATCAGGAGCTATACCCATACCTGCAGGAACGCTATCCCAAGTACAAAGATGTGCAGAAAGAAGCGGAGCACCACCTAGCCAAACTGGCTTGGGTAACACCTGCACCTGAAGGTCTGATGCTCACACAGGTTGGACAGGAAAACCTGCAGGATAATAAGTAAGCAGACGTTCTTTTATACTTTTTCACCCGTATACATAGTATAAGCCGTTTGAACGGACGGTCTTATTTTACTATATTAAGAATGAAACGAGATGAAAAGGTATGTAAGTTGGATAGGGGGGATCGTGCTGCTGGGAGCAACGGGCTGCACTTCGCTCTCGGAAGGAGGGGGTGGTACTTTACCGCCTGACCCTAATCACACACAGCGTGTAAGGGTAAGCGAGGGCGATACGGTGCGCAGACAGATGTATGAGCAGGCGAGTGATATTAACCGCAAGCGGAACATTGAAGAGTATGACCGGAATGCACCAGTCAACTTGCCTCCGGAAGTGCGCCCGCAGCAATTGCCCCATGCTCCTGTGGATTCTACACGTCACCGTATCCTACGAATTCTTCCCACCAGACCTCCGGTTGGCAATAACTAAAGCATAAACAAGAAGCGCTGCCCATTCAGGCAGCGCTTCTTGTTTATTTTTTCTTTTTGTCCTTATTTTTATCCTTGTCCTTGTTGCGCAGGTCGCTCACATCTTCCACTTCATCTTCTTCGTCTGCCAGATGCAGTTCGTCGGGTTCCAGGTCTACATACACTTCGTGGTCGGGCGGAGTCGTCTCTGATTCGCGGTCGGCTCCTTTGGGTGATGGTTTGTCGCTAACCTTATTTCGATCCTTGTCCTCGCCTAACTGTCCGCTGTCGCTCTTCTTCTCGTGAAAATTATCTTTGTTCTTCATATACGTTGCATGATTGGGTTCCTGATCGTTGGTTTACCATTTACGGAAAAGCCGGCTCCTGGTCAGTTTATACCTGTCATTTTTTTTGGAATGGGCTTGGGTTGGCTAATCAATCCAACGGGTATTTGTATATTTGCGTTTTTACAAAGACTATGGCTGAAAACTACAAACGATATACAGTAACGGCAGCGCTGCCTTACGCCAACGGTCCGGTGCACATTGGTCACCTGGCTGGCGTATACCTGCCTGCCGATATTTATGTGCGCTATCTGCGCTCGCAGGGCAGAGACGTGAAATTCATTTGCGGATCTGATGAGCATGGCGTGCCGATCACGATTCGTGCCAAGAAGGAAGGGATCACACCACAGCAGGCGGTAGACAAGTACCATGAATTGATCAAGAAGTCTTTCGAGGACTTCAACGTGTCCTTCGACATCTACTCCCGTACCTCTTCCCAGACGCATCACGAGACGGCTTCCGGCTTTTTTGAGAAGCTCTACAACGATGGTAAGTTCATTGAGCAGACCACGCAGCAGTACTACGACGAAAAAGCACAGCAATTTCTGGCTGACCGCTACATCGTGGGAACCTGTCCGAAATGCGGCAATGAGAATGCCTACGGCGACCAGTGTGAAGCCTGCGGCACTTCCCTGAATGCCACTGACCTGATCAATCCGAAAAGCACGCTGAGCGGTGCTGTACCGGTAATGCGTGAGACCAAGCACTGGTACCTGCCGCTGAACGAGTACGAGCCCTGGCTGCGCGAGTGGATCGTCGAAGGCCACAAAGGCGACTGGAAGCCGAACGTGTACGGCCAGTGCAAAAGCTGGATCGACCAGGGGCTGCAACCGCGTGCCGTTACCCGCGACCTCGACTGGGGTGTGCCGGTGCCGGTAGCAGGCGCAGAAGGTAAAGTACTCTATGTGTGGTTTGATGCGCCGATCGGTTACATCTCCGCTACCAAAGACCTCACACCGGACTGGGAAACCTACTGGAAAGATCCGGAGTCGAAGCTGGTGCACTTTATCGGCAAAGACAACATTGTATTCCACTGCATCATCTTCCCGAGCATGCTCAAAGCGCACGGCGACTACGTGCTGCCAGACAATGTGCCGGCCAACGAGTTCCTGAACCTGGAGGGTGATAAGATCTCCACCTCCCGCAACTGGGCGGTGTGGCTGCACGAGTACCTGGAGGAGTTTCCGGGCAAAGGCGACGTGTTGCGCTATACCTTGTGCGCCAACGCACCGGAGAGCAAGGATAACGATTTCACGTGGAAAGACTACCAGGCCCGCAACAACAACGAACTGTTAGCCATTCTGGGCAACTTTATCAACCGCGCTGTGGTGCTGACCCAAAAGTACTACAACGGCGAAGTACCGGCCCGTGGCGAGCTGCAGGATTATGACAAAGAAGTACTCGGTGTGCTGGAAGGTATGCCGATGGTGATCGCCACTTACATTGAGCGTTACCGCTTCCGCGATGCCTTGAGCGAACTCATGAACCTGGCCCGTTTGGGTAACAAATACCTGGCTGACACGGAGCCCTGGAAGCTGATCAAAACGGACGAGGAGCGTGTGAAGACCATCATGAATATTGCGCTGCAGATCTCGGCCAGCCTGAGCATTTTGATGGAGCCATTCCTTCCGACTTCAGCTCAGAAACTGGCGACTATGCTCAACAAGCCGGTGGGTACCTGGGCAGAGGCAGGAGCCGCTGACTTGCTGCCTACTGGTCATATAATAGGTATGCCTGAACTGATGTTCGAGAAGATTGAAGATTCCGCAGTAGAGGCGCAGGTTCAGAAGCTACTTGACACAAAGAAAGCCAATGAAGCTGCTAATGCGGTGGTGGAGCCAGCCAAGGAGAACATTACCTTTGAGGACTTCACCAAGATCGACATCCGCATCGGTACCATCATCGAAGCCGAAAAAGTAGCCAAAACCAAAAAGCTGCTGAAGTTGAAGATCGATACAGGTATAGACCAGCGCACCGTAGTGAGCGGCATCGCAGAGTTCTTTAATCCAGAGGATATCATCGGGCAACAGATAAGCATCCTGGTGAATTTGGCCCCTCGCGAGATCAAAGGGATTACCAGCCAGGGTATGATCCTGATGGCGGAGAATGCTGATGGTTCGCTTGCCTTTGTGCAACCGAGCAAAGAAGTGAAAAACGGCGGTACAGTAAGCTAAGCTATACCTGCCAACCAAATTAAAAGCCCTTGCCTGTTTCGATAGGCAAGGGCTTTTTTGTAATCGCGCTCTTGTGTAAGATTATTCGTGGCGATTAGTTATCCGATAAATCTTCATTTTTTATTAACTTTTGCTGTGCCGCCGCCAACCAGTTTTTGGCCTCTTCAAAATCACCAAAAATGCGCATATGAAAAGCATCGCCGATCTTGGCGCTCATCATTTCAGCTGATAAAGCAGCAAAGGATTCCGGGCTGACCACGTGGGCAAAATGTGTGAGTCCGGCCTGCATAGCGCGGGGTGTCCAGTCATTGGCTATCCAGTCGGTGGCGTGGTCCCAGGGGCCTACCACGAGCCGGTTATCGTTCAGTAGATAAGCGCAGTTACTGCCAGAGATCTCATCAAGGCAGCGATTGGCTCCTAGCACAATACTGTCGAGTGTCTGATAGCCTAACCAGTTATTGTGAACGTAATTAGCCTTTTCCACATACTCAACGGTAAGGAAAACTTTGCCAAAAGCGTTGCTGATCTCTTTTTTCATGATGTGTTCTAAACCGATAGAAGTCTAGCCTGGAGTAAAGATAGACCAATCTAAATGAAGTTGGAGCATGAAGGCTCCGAAACTAAGCAGAAAAGGTTTAGCCAACCATCACACCCGCCTCACCCGAAGCCACAATTGGTTTTTTGCGAAGCCGCTCCTGCTCCATGTATTGCACCACAAAATAAAAGCCAACGGCTGTTACAACGGCCAGTCCGCCTACACTCCACCAGAGCATGTCGAAACCGTATTTTGAGGCAATGGTGGTTCCCATATAAGGTGCTACCACATGCGCTGCTGCATAAGAGATGGTATACAAGCCCATGTAAGCGCCCCGGTTGCTCTCTGTGGAGCGCTCCACGGTGATAGTCGCCATAAAAGGCATGGCCAGAATCTCGGACAAACTCAGCAGCAGCATGGCCAGGTACAGTGTGCTCACCTCCATGTTCAGGTTCAGGAGAATAAATGAGAATCCGAGCATCAGCATACCTGTCACAATCAGCACAGACTTGCGCACTTTGTCACCGATCAGGTATACCGCGATCATTTCCAGCAGAAACACGATCAACCCATTGAAGGCCAGTAAGCTTCCTATACCTGTTTCAGAAAGTTGGTATACCTGGCGGTAGTAAAGCGGCAGGGTCGTTATGAACTGAAAAAAGATGGCCGCAAAACTACAGCAGAGCACTGTAAATAGCAGGAATGGCACATCCCGATAGGGAGAGCGGTCGGCAGGTATAGACAGTTCTCTCTGGGCTGCTTTTTTCTGCTTTGGCTGTGGGCGTTGGCCCTGCTGATTTCTAAAATAGAAGAAGAAAAAGATACCAGCTGAAATACAGGTAATGCCATCCGCGATGAACAACCAGCGGTAAGAGACAGCCGCCAGGAAACCGCCTAATGCCGGACCAATAGAAAAGCCCAGATTAAGTGCCATTCGGTTAAGCGAGAAGGCACGGGTCACATTCTCGGGTCGGGCATAATAGGAGATAGACACTGAATTTGCGGGGCGCAGCGTATCGTTCACGAGGCTGAGGATGAAGACCCCGGCCGCCATGTACTCAAACTGTCGCAGATTCAGCAACAGGAAGTATAAACTCCCCCCAACGGTCAGGCTCAGGAACTGCACCTTAAAATGCCCTACCCGGTCCGTTAGCCAGCCACCCAGAAAAGAACCACATACTGAACCAAGCCCATAAATACTCAGGATCATACCTGCCTCTTTAAGGGAGTAATCTAACACCTCCGTCAGGTATACCGCCAGGAAAGGCGTTACCATGGCGCCGCTGCGGTTGATGAACATCACCAGCGACAACATCCAGGCCGGGCGGGAGAGTCCGCCGAAGGCATTGCGGTATAAGAGGAAGAGGCGTTTCATCTTTGGTTTCAGATGGTATGATTCAATTTATTTGCAGTACTACACTAAAGCATCGCAATGATCAGTAACAAGTTATAGCCGAGGTTAAACAACACAATCAAGGTGACTACTCCTCCAAAGCAACCGCTCTCCAGTTTGCCATCCTCTTTTTTCTGGCTCCGGAAATAAAACAACGCCAATATTCCGGAAAGAAAAATTAAGAGAGCAGATACTACCGGGAACAAGCGTTGCACATACTCTACTTCTGTATAGGCTAACCCAAAGTTTGCAATGTTGAGCATACCTACTGGTATACCTGTCCAGAAGTAGAAATCTGTTTTACGGCTGAGCAGGAAGTTAACCATGTAGCTGGCTTACTTGGTATTGTACTGGTTCATGGTGCGCTCCAGGCCAATGCTGCCAAAAGCGATCACAGACTCCGCTGCTTTCTCAATAATTCCAGGCAAGTCGATTTTCTCGTCATCACTAAAGGTGCTCAGCACATAGTCTACCTGCTTGCCTTTGTGGAAGGTATCACCTACGCCAAAGCGCAGGCGTGGGTAGTTGTTATGGCCAAGCGTCTGCTCAATGTGCTTCAGTCCATTGTGCCCGCCGGCGCTGCCTTTGGCGCGTATGCGCAATTTCCCGAAGGGCAGGGCAATGTCATCAGTAATAACCATCATTTGGACTGGTGTCAGCTTCAGGCTGCTCAGCCAGTGACTTACAGCCTTGCCGCTCAGGTTCATGTAGGTAGTGGGTTTCACCAGCACATAGGTGCGGCCCTTGCTTTTGATCTCGGTCACAAAGGAGTGGCGACCAGTATCGAACTTCGCGTCAAATTTCTGTGCCAGGTAGTCCAGCACCATAAAACCAATGTTGTGACGCGTCTCTGCGTACTCTGCGCCAATGTTGCCAAGGCCTACGATCAGGTATTTCATACTTGTGTCTTCCGTACTGGCTGCTGCCTGTTGCTCAAGGCCCAGCCATTGTTTTAGCTTTAGTATAGTGGAATTGCTCAAGGTTGGATAGTTAGATGGCTGGATTGTTAGATGGCTGCGTCACAAAATGGGCTTTCCTATTTGACCAACAATTTAAACAATAAACCATTCAGCCATTTAATTTCCAGCTGAAACAAAAAATCCTGCCCCGCTCGGAGCGGGACAGGATCTTGAATGCTTTTGAAGCAACAGTAATTATTTCTTACCGCCGCGAGCTTCTTCAGCCTGTGCGCTCTTAAGAGCACGTGGAATTGTAACAGTAGCTACTGGAGCAAGCGAGTTAGTCAGGATCTCGTAATCACCTTTCTTGATCTTGCTTACTTTGATAGACTTGCCAAGCTCCAGATCAGAGATGTTTACCTCTACATAGTCTGGCAGGTTAGCAGGAAGTGCTTTGATTTTCAGCTTGCGCAGTTTAGTTACAAGCTTACCACCGGCCAATACGCCTGGTGAAACACCAACAAACTTAACTGGAACCTCAATCTTCACTTCTTTATTTTCGTCTAGCTGCAGGAAGTCAACGTGCAGCAGCATTTCATTCACTGGGTGAAACTGTACGTCCTGAAGGATAGCTCTGTAGTGTGTACCTTCGATATTCAGGTCTACTTCGTATACTTCTGGAGAATAAACCAAGTCTCTGAACAGGATAGCCGGTGCATAGAAATGTACTTGCTCAGCGCCGCCATATAATACACCTGGTACATAAGACTCATTACGCAGTTCTTTTATCTGCGCTTTGCCGAGATTTGCTCTTTTAAACCCTATAATCTCTAAAGTTTTCATAAAAATGAATTTGTTAAAATTTCAGGCCACAAAGGTAGACCTTTTATTTGAATTGTTGAAGGCTAAATTGTGTAATTGTTGAAATTTATTTCTTCAAGAGAATCAACAGATTAACCGTTCAGCCATTTAACAATTTGCCTTATATAAACAGTGAGCTGATTGACTCGTGCGTTACCACGTTGTTGATAGCTCTTGCAAACATCTCGGAGAAGGTAAGCACTTTAATTTTAGAGCAGTCCTGCTTTAGTGGAATGGTGTCCGAAACAACCAGTTCCTCTAGTACAGAGTTTTCAATACGCTCATAAGCAGGGCCTGATAGAACAGGGTGCGTGGCGATAGCTCGCACAGACTTGGCGCCCTTTTCTCTCAAAAGCTCAGCTGCTTTTGTGATCGTGCCTGCCGTGTCTACCATGTCATCCACCAGTACCACGTCCATACCTTCTACGTCACCGATCACCTGCATAGAGGCGATCTCATTAGCACGTTTGCGGTGTTTGTCGCAGACAACCATTTCAGCGCCGAAGTTCTTGGCAAAAGCTCTGGTTCTAACCACACCCCCAACGTCAGGAGACGCAAAGATCAGGTCGTTGCCGAGGTTCAGGCTGCGCAGGTAAGGCACGAAGATAGCAGAACCGTCGAGGTGATCTACCGGAATGTCGAAGAAGCCCTGGATCTGGCCGGCGTGCAGGTCGCACGTCATGAGGCGGTCAGCGCCTACCGACTGGATCGCATTGGCCAGTACTTTTGAGCCAATAGAAACGCGCGGCTTGTCTTTTCTGTCTTGGCGGGCGTAGCCGTAGTATGGCATCACCACGATTACTTTGTGGGCTGAGGCACGCTTGGCAGCATCTACGAGCAGCATTAGCTCCATCAGGTTGTCTGCCGGCGGAAACGTGGACTGCACGATGAATACCTCTGCTCCGCGAACTGATTCATTGAAGTGTACACCTATTTCACCATCGCTGAAGCGTGAAATGGTTAAGTCGCCGAGCGTAGTGCCGTAAGCAGCTGCGATCTTTTCGGCTAAGTACTTGGAAGCGGAACCAGCGAAAATTTTTACCTGTGGCATAATAATGCTAAGTGTTTGAAGGGTTTGGTTTAGGTTATTATGCCTGCAAAGCTACAAAATTCCGCAAATATGCTACTTGATATTTCTGATTTTTAATTAGTTAGGGGGAGGTAATAGCGCAAGGAGGGCAGCCCACATGGCAGCGGGTTGCCTTTCTGTAGCTGCCTGAGGACAACTCACTTCAAAAGCAACTCACCCAGAAGAGGTTGCATCAGTTTGCGATATGTTCTTAACGTTTCCTCAACCGCGCATTACTCGCAGTTGATTCATTTCATTTAATGCAGTGGGGTTATACTAAATGTTTTGCGACTGACCAACCGTATACCTGGCCTATGCTCAATGCAGATGCAAATGTAAGGCAAGGCGGGAAAGAAGCAAATAGTTAGGGCATGTCTTAAGCACAGAAATTATGGCCTAAATGAACTCCACCCTAATCTGAACTCTCTCTGCCAGCAGATCTGTGGTAGGCACTACATTTATGCTTTCTTCTTCCTGAAAGTATTTCGCCAGCCCTTTGATAATGCCGATTGCGAAGCCGGCCATTTTACGCCTGGAGTAGTAATCTAAAATCAGGATGTTCCTGCCCACCTTGGTGACATGAAGTGGCGGTGGGTTAGTTTGGCCGTTTTCCTTCCTAATGCCCCCGTGCATGTGAGAACCAATGTGCTGCAGCATGTCATAAGTCTTCCAGGCGGGGTTGACAAACCGCTTGAATACGAGTAACAGGTCAGGAACAAGGAACTTCCCGAATTTCTCCTGAAATTCAGGATAGGGCACATCCTCCAGGCGTGCACCCTCAATCATAATAGAGACTATTTCTGAAATAGGATAAACCTCATTGATCTGATATGGGGTTTCCAGCCGGTTTAATCCCTGGCTTTGTATAATCCTGATCCAAGTACTGTAATCGTGTCTGTTCTCAATGTAGCGTTTGAGAAAGATGAAGATGGAACCATGCATGGTATCCGTGAGTAATCCCTGCATTGACAGAAATTTAATTTGTTATTTATCTCTAACTCCGCAATGTACGCAAGATTGCCTTATATGTATCTTTTCAGCGTCTTTATATTAAGATATGATAACAAAAATCTGTTTTCTGTTTGTTGGGAATAATCGCCGTTTCTGTTTATCGCGGCAGGATTTTACTATTTACAAAGGTACATAGCAGGTATAACTACTTATGCAGATTGCGAAATGCCTCAACTATTTAACTACCTTTAAGAAATACAATCTTAAAAGGAGTCTTAACTAATGGGAGAATCATCTAAAAAGACAGATGAACTGGAAAAGCTTATCGAGTTAAACGATGAATTGGAGAACTACTTCAATAACACGATCATTCCACAGCTGTTTGTCGATGCCGGTATGATCCTGCGCAAGTTCACTCCTGCTGCCATGACACATTTTAAGCTCTCAGTTGATGATCTTGGCAAGCACATAGATGATGTGTCAAATAATATCCGATTCCCAACTATTATTGAAAATATCACTGAGGTGATCGAGAGTAGTGAGGATCTAGAAAAGGAAATCCAGACAACTGATAAAAGGTGGTATCAGATGAATATTCTTCCCTACATTATCAGGAAGGAGAACAGGACAAATGGTGTCATCATCACCTTTATCGATATCAACGACCGCATCCAGATCCTGAACGGTTACGAGAAACTGAACAGGAACTACGAGAATATCATCCACTCTATCTCCCACGACATCAAGGGGCCCTTATCCAATATAGAGGGTTTGATCAGAGTACTGAAGGAAACACCGGAGAGTGCAGCCGAGCACAGGCTGATCATTCAAATGCTGGACGAATCTGTGGGCAACTTACGCAGAACAGTGGAAGACCTTGCGAATATCGACAACGATACGAATTTTGCGAAACAGCCTGAGCGGGTAAACTTTGGGAATGTGATCGAGGACGCCAAGCTTGCCCTTCGGGATAAGATTGCAGAAACTAATGCGAAGATTATTATCAAGGTAAAGGAAGCAGAGGTCAATTTCTCCCGAAAAAACGTGCGAAGCATTGTCTATAACCTGCTCTCAAATGCCATCAAGTATAAGAAACCAGTCAGCGAACCGAAGATCACGATTAAAACGGATAGGTCTGATGACGGGGAATACATCGTGTTGAAGGTAAGCGACAATGGTCTAGGTATAGCAGCAGACAAGCAACAGTCTATTTTTGACCGCTACACCCGACTGCACGATACAGTGGAGGGCACGGGTGTGGGCCTGTTTATCGTCAAGCGAATGGTTGAGGATATGGGTGGCAGGATTGAGGTGGAAAGTAAAGAGAGTGAAGGAACAACCTTTAGTGTTTATTTCAGATCGATGGAATACGCTTCCTGACAAGAAGAAGATCAGCCTAAGCCCTCACATGTTGACTTCTTGTAGAAGTCATAAAGAGAATGCGGATTTGATTGAACTGGTTAAGGCTGTACTGCTTGCGTGCTATTCTTTTGGGATTTGAATGATAAAGGTGGTGCCGACATTTTCCTGGCTTTCATAGGTGATCATGCCACCATGCAATTCAATGATCGTTTTGATAATGGACATGCCCAAGCCAACACTTCTCTCACCTCTGATTCCTGTTCTTCTGGCCTTGGTAAACCTGTCAAACAGAAAAGGACGCATTTGCTCAGGTATACCGATGCCGTTGTCGCTTACCGAGATAAGCACCTTGTCCTCTTTTTCTTCTACAGACACCGTAATGATGCCATTGTCTTCCGTGAACTTGATGGCATTCGATACCAGATTATTCATCACCTGTAAGAACTTCATGTTGTCCACAACGATGAAAGTCGGTTTGTCGGGTGAGCTGAGTCTGAACTCTTTGTCAATCAGCTTGGACTGCTCTTTGTAGTTGTCCATCATGATTTTCATCTTCTCGCAGATGTCCACCCGCTCCTTGTGCAGCACGACCTGAGAAGACTCCAGAAACTCATTATCTACAAAGTCACGGATCATGTCAGAACCCCGCATAGAATCTGCCTTGATAAACTCAATCAGCTGAAGTGTCTCTGAGTTTTGCTGGTCTACCTGCTCTTCTATGGCCGTAATGGCTGCCTGAATATTAGCGAAAGGAGCGGCCAGATCATGGGAGAGGATCTCTAAGGTGGAGTTCTTTTTGTTGTTGTACTTCAGGAGATTGTGCATGTACTCCTTTATCTTCGTGATGTCTTCGGCAAACCCGCCTATCAGGTTGCTGCCTGTTTTGTACTGCACCATACAGGCGGATATGCATACCCACCTGACACTTTCATCTGGCGTGACAAGCCTGCATTCTGCTTTTACTTTTGCCTGTCCCTGCAGTAGTTTCTCATACTCCTTATGTGCATACTCTCTATCGTCTGGGTAAATAATGGAGAGGAAGGCCGATGGGTTAGCTAGTAAGTCTGATTCTGATTTCCCGAAAAGCTGCTCACAGCCGGGGCCTACATAGTTGAAGGAATTGCCCTCAGTATCATACAGGAAATATACCTTCTCAAAACAGTGGGCAACATGTTCTATAAAGGAAATATCAGGCTTGTCGTCGTCTTTCATTTATGTGGCTAAGCAGTTCTTAAACTGAGTTATACATCTATTGATCAGATCATCTATATACTGTGATTATGAAAGCTTGGTGACACTTGGATCAGTGAACGTCATGTTAAATCACAGATTTTCCTTAAACCTGTATGCTCTGTGATCTAACAATCTGAAGAGCCTTGAGTTTCGAGGGCTTGCACAATTTTTGCTGTGTCAGTAATAAACTTAACCGGATAAGAAGAATGATTTGGCATTTTGAAGTGCTACTGACAGTGCTTCGGGCGGATACTGTTTGGAGCACAATGATGCAATCTACGAGACTGCCTTGCCAACAGAGAGTAATTTCGGGTAAGCAGATGTTTATACCTGATATAGGAAGGAGAAAAGTTGCGAAGGCTGTTTTATGCAAAAACAAAAAAGCCCTTAGAAGATCTCTAAGGGCTTTTTAAGTTGTCCGACCAGGTTTCGAACCTGGACTCTTCTGAACCAAAATCAGACGTGTTGCCAGTTACACCATCGGACAAGCTACCTACTAGATTACAGAGTGGAAGCCCCTTCGTCGTTCAGTGATGCAAAGATAGGCAGGCTATTTTAAACTGCAAACATTTGGCTCAAATTTTTTTGAAAACTATCGCCCAAAATCTGCACTAGCGCCGTTTCATCGTGCTTTTTAGCAGTGTCAATGCCGCACCGAAGCTTGTGCGTAAAGGAAATAAAAAGGCCAATTCCGCTACTTAATAGAGTGAAATTCACGGTCTTAATATGCTGCTGTTTTATAGAATTAGCTCGTGTTATCTTCAAATTATAGATTGTGAAACCCAGTTCGAACCCGGTGAAAAAATATTTGTCCTCTGATAAAATTTTTATCGCTCTTGTGATCAATTATCGTTTTGATGGGTCTTTTTGAACAGTTGCGGTAAGAAAGAACACTATTGGATACTTTTCCGCAAAATCTGTCGAATAGTTTTAATTATCCTCATTGGAGTAGGGTGAAGTTTGCTTTAAAGGCTCCAGATGATGATGTGGATAAATTTACCTGTTTTTATACCCTGCAAATGTCACCTACAGACAAGTCCTGCGTAAAGAACCTTGCTAAATCTTCCAATTATGTATTCTTCTAACATGACCGTCAACACTGACATCATCACCACTACCTGCGGACGTGAGCTTGACTTAAGCCGTACGGAACTAGTAATTGAGCGCTCCAACAGCCTTTTTAGCTACAACATCCACAAAATGGACACCGGTGAGTATGTGATAGCTGAGAAGTTTTATGCAAACCCTTTTAACAACCGCTACATCTTGCTGAATGACGAGCAGATTGAAATGTTGAAACATTTGTAGGACTTCTCTCGAATACGAGGAAGTGATTTTAATTTAAATACTAGATTACGCTTACAATTATGTTTAAATTTTTAGCCTTCCGTTTGTTCCGAGCCATCTGGGCTCAGATTCTGTAAGATTTACAAACCCTATAATAAGATATAAAAGTCTCCGCTAGTTGCAGCTTCATTTGAACTGCACCCAGCGGAGATTTCTTTTTGTATGCTACCTGTAAAATTTATAAAATTTTCTACTAAATAATAGCCTTTCTTATTGGTAATGACACGTTTAAGTGCTATGTTCACAGTTGAATAATGTCATATATCTTTAGACATCGCTATGAAACAGGTCTATCTTTTACCCATCTTATTATGTGCTGCCATTGGTGCGGAGCCCATGCATGGCGCTACGCCCACTCATGAGCAGTCAAATCTGTCCTCGTTTCTTGCTTCGGAGCTTTTGGTTACCCCCCAGGATACCATTGTGAAGGGGCAGGACTCCACGAAGGTGGCTTATGTCCGGGAAGATGATCCGAAAATGAAGAAGAAGGCCCCCGCTGTGAAAAAGTCGAGAGTCTCCTTTAAGCGGGATGTGCAACGAGCGTCTCTGTCAAAGCAAAGCACCGAGGGGAATATGATCGATGTAATTGTGATGCAGTCAGGCCGTGTCGTGCGTAATTTGGAGGACCTTCAGTTGTTTGGCAGCAGCGGCAACCATCTGGCCACACAGAATTTTGTCGGATTCGAGAACATGGTCCTGCCTTTTGAGGGGACAGTGCGATTTAAAGCCTCCAACCAAATGGGGACGGCGACTTATGACCGGGAAGTACGCTTTACAGTGATGGAAGAGGGGCGTTGGGTGCTGAGGATTGATCTTTAGCAGCGCTAATGCCCGAATACTGAAATGGGTGATATTTCAATGACTGATTGTGACAGAGGCAAATAGCATTGCCAGCTACACTTTCTGAAACTCATAAAACCGAAACAGCCGCAGTGAGATTTCTCTCGCTGCGGCTGTTTCGGTTTTACTAAAGCTATACCTTATTCTTCGACAGGGGCAGCGACAGAGCCGTTCCGGCGCTTATTTCCCACGTTTTCAACCTCACGGTTGATTTCCTTAATATCTACCGGCTGAGAGAAGTCGCCTAACAGGTGCTTAGTGAAGTAGTCACCCATCATCCAGAAGAAATACTCGGTCATATCGCCGAAGCCGTGGCGCTGGCCTGGTAGTAGTACAAAGTCAAAACGCTTGTTCGCTTTGATCAGAGCATTGGCCATGCGGATGGTACCGGCTGGGTGCACGTTGTTGTCTACGTCGCCCGTCGCCAACATCAGATGCCCTTTCAGGTTAGCTGCCAGGTCTGGGTTTTTCTCGATGGCATACACGAAGGTGGTATCACCTTTAGGCGTAACCACTTCTTTCACGCCATGGTGCTTCTCGCTCCACCAACGGTTGTAGATGTTGTTTTCGTGGTTACCGGCTCCCGATACAGCCACCTTGAAGAAGTCAGGGTACACGAGCATGGCCGCTGTTGACATAAAGCCGCCACCTGAGTGACCGGTTATACCTACGCGGTCGATGTCGATGAAGCGGTGGCGGTCTCCTAACTGCTCAATAGCGGCTTTCTTATCGGCCAGACCGTAGTCACGCAGATTACCGTAGCCGAAGGTATGGTACCACTTCGAGCGGGCAGGGTGACCACCTCGGTTACCTACTGTAACTACTACAAAACCAAGCTGCGCCAGACGGTCGATGCGGTCCATGCTGCGGCCGAACGACTTGTTCACTGCCTCTGTCTGCGGCCCCGGATATACGTAGGCGATGATCGGGTAGGTCTTGGTCGAGTCAAAGTCAAACGGCTTGTACATTACGCCATAGATATCGGTAATGCCATCATCTGCCTTTACCATGAACGGCTCCGGAAATTTATAGCCGGTCGTCATCAGGCGGCTCAGGTCAGCTTTCTCCAGATCCATTACCTTACGGCCTTTCGTGTCGTAGAGCACCGATACCGGTACCGTGTTCACACGGGATGCCGTATTTACGAAGTAGGTGTTATTATCGTTCAGGCTGATGTTATTGTCAAAATTGCCTTTGTTAAGTAGCGTCAAGCCGCTGCCGTCGAAGTTAACGCGGTAGAGGTGCACCAGGTATGGGTCTTCCCCGTTTTCACGTCCATTGGCAGTGAAGTAGAGTACGCGGTTTTTCTCGTCTATACCTACCAGGTCTTCCGCATGGAAAGAACCACTTGTAATGCGGTTTTTCAGATTGCCTTTGCCATCATAAAGATAGAAGTGTCCCCAGCCATCGCGCTCAGACCAGTGGATGATCTCGCTGCCACCCTTTACCAGGCCAATGCGGTTCATGTCGATGTAAGTATTGAAGCGCTCCTCGATCACAGGGGTAACTTTGCCTGAAGCGATGTCCAATTCGCACACATCGATTTTTTTGAGGTCACGGCTGGTACGGGTAAAGTACAGCTTGTCTTTGGTGCCGTGCCACATAGTCGGGCGGTGCTCGTCGTCACGCTGCTTTTGCAGGGCTGGTGCCGACCAAAGCGAAACCTCCTGGTCTTTGAAAGCTGCCGTGTTGATTCTGCGTTGCGTTTTGTTGGCGAAGTCAAAAAGCATCAGCTCTCTTTTGGGAGCTTCTTTCTCGCCTGGCATCTGGTACTTGTAGGTTTCCAGTGCAGGACGTCCCTGAGCGGTATGGTGTAGTACCCACAGGTCTTTCACCTTGCGCTCATCTGTACGCACCATGGCAAACTGCTTAGAGTCTGGTGACCACAGGATGAAGGCCGGCTTGCGGTTCTTTTTGTTCTTCTCGCGCTCCACATTAGTCTCGCCACGGGAGTCACCGTAGGTATAATACTCTACCCCATCTTTAGTAAGCTGATGCTCTACAATAGTGGAGTCTTTTTCGTTCTTCAGCGCCTTTTCATAGTTGGCTCTGTCCATCCAGTAGAGGTTGTGCTCTTTGGCGTATACCACTACCTGTTGGTCAGGGGAGATAGAAGCCCAACGAGCCTTAGCCTTTGGTTTTTCAAAGTCTTTCAGCTCTACTACTTGGCCGGTTGCCAGATTATAGCGGAAGTAAAATGTCTTTTTCTCGAGTGAGTCAGCAGCTTTTTTGTCCAGGCGGTCTTTCTTTACCTGGTCGATCGAGCTCTTGATCTCAAATTGTACGCTCTTCTCGTCTTCTGTGAACTTCAGGTTCTGGATAGGCAGGTGCTGCGCATCAAAGGGGTCCTGCACGATCATGGTCACAGCGGAGGCTACTTTGGCGTTGTCAAAGAGCTGCTTTTTAGACTTAGTGGCAGGGTCTACGATGTACCAGTTCTTGCCATTGCTGGTTTCGTACTCATACCAGAAGCGATCGGAGTTCTTGAGCCAGTGCGGGTCGAGGTTGGTGGTGAAGATAAGTTTTTCCAGCTTTTTGGGTGAGAATCGGGAAGCCAGCTGGTAATTCCCCTTGGTCGGCGTGCCGGGCTGTTGTGCCTGTACACTGATGCTCGCTATCAGCAGCATAGCGAGAAGGTAAATTTTCTTCATGAAAAGGTTAGTTTGGTTGAATAGATCAGATGAACAGGTATAAGCCGCTCGGTAGGTATAGACTCTCAAAAGGAATGATAGTTTAAACGGCTTAGCCAGAAATTAAGAAGAATATCTATATACTGGCTACAAGATAAAGGGAAATTAAATTAGACGTATGGTTTGTCAGGTTTCAGGATGCAACCATCGGCTGTCATTCAGGGTCAACTACTTAAAGCACAGCCATAACTTATGAAAAAGATTTTGTTTGTAATAACAATAGTTTGCCTTCTGGTGTCCTGTTCAAAAGAGGATCTAAGCACTGTTAATGCACATCTGGGAAAGGAGATAAGGCTTAAAGAGGGGCAAGCGGCACTTTATAACAATAGTGGGACAGAGGCTGCCCCCACTGTGCGTTTGAAAGTCGAAGATGTGAGCGATAGCCGCTGCCCGAGCGATGTAGTTTGTGTTACCTATGGTAAAGTGGATGTGAGGCTAATACTGGGAACAGGTAACGGCATAGGACAAACCGTAACGATGTGCCTGGGGGATTGTGCCGGTGGAAGCCGGTCTGAAGATGCAGCGGAAGTGATGGTAGGGGCCATGCCTTATAAAATAAGGCTTCTTAACGTGAGTCCGCTGCCCAGTCTGAGGGACAGTTCCAATGAAAATAAGGAAGTACAGCTGGTGTTAGAGCGGAGGTAGGTTATTTATTTTAAGGGAGGCTTGGGACTGGCGAGACAAACAAGTCATCACTTTCTTTAAGGCACATTGTTGCGAGCGGGGGCAGCAATGTGCCTTTTGTTATACCTACACCCGCCTCAATTCCAGAGATACTGGGAATAAGGTCTATACTTTGATATTGAGCAAGTTAAAACTTTTTGGAGTCTTATGTGGAATTGTCCCTTTTATACCTTAGTTTTGCGCCTTGAAATAACTCCGTTATACAGTTAATCAATATAAAAAGTCAAATGGCGAATATTGGCAGAATTACCCAGGTTATCGGTCCGGTTGTGGACGTTAACTTTGCGGGTGAAAACGCAAAATTACCTAACATCCTCGATGCGCTTGAGGTAATCAAGGAAAACGGCCAGCGCATTGTGCTGGAAGTGCAGCAGCACCTGGGTGAAGATCGTGTACGTACCATTGCGATGGACTCTACTGAAGGCCTTACGCGCGGTGCACAGGTAAATGACCTGGGCGGCCCGATTACAATGCCTACTGGCGATTCTATTAACGGTCGTCTGTTCAACGTAATCGGCGAAGCGATCGATGGTATTCCACAGCCTGTTTCTACTACGCGTCTGCCAATTCACCGCGCTGCGCCTCGTTTTGAAGAACTGGCAACATCTTCCGAAATTCTTTATACTGGTATCAAGGTAATTGACCTGTTGGCCCCTTATGTAAAAGGTGGTAAAATTGGTTTGTTCGGTGGTGCCGGTGTAGGCAAGACAGTACTTATCATGGAGCTGGTAAACAACATTGCAAAGGCTTACTCTGGTCTTTCTGTGTTTGCTGGTGTTGGTGAGCGTACACGTGAAGGAAATGACTTGCTTCGCGAATTCCTGGAGTCAGACATTATCCGTTACGGTGCAGAGTTCAAGCACTCCATGGAAGCTGGCGGATGGGACCTGTCTAAAGTGGACATGGCTGAGCTGGAGAAATCTCAGGCAACGCTCGTGTTCGGTCAGATGAACGAGCCTCCTGGGGCACGTGCACGTGTGGCCCTGTCAGGTCTTACAATCGCTGAAAACTTCCGTGATGGTGACGGTACTGGTGCTGGTCGTGACATCCTGTTCTTTATTGACAACATCTTCCGCTTTACGCAGGCAGGTTCTGAAGTATCAGCCCTTCTTGGTCGTATGCCATCAGCGGTAGGTTACCAGCCAACGCTGGCAACAGAGATGGGTGCCATGCAGGAGCGTATCACGTCAACTAAGCGTGGTTCCATTACATCTGTACAGGCCGTTTACGTACCTGCGGATGACTTGACTGACCCTGCTCCAGCGACAACGTTCGCTCACTTGGACGCCACTACAGTACTTTCCCGTAAGATTGCCGAGCTTGGTATCTACCCTGCGGTGGATCCACTGGACTCTACTTCACGTATCCTTTCTGCTGACGTACTTGGTGAAGACCATTACGGTACAGCACAGCGCGTGAAAGAGATCCTGCAGCGTTACAAAGAACTTCAGGATATCATCGCCATCCTTGGTATGGACGAACTTTCTGAAGAAGATAAGCAGGTTGTACACAGAGCGCGCCGTGTGCAGCGTTTCCTGTCTCAGCCGTTCCACGTTGCCGAGCAGTTCACTGGCCTAGCCGGTGTTCTTGTAGACATTAAAGACACCATCCGTGGCTTCAACGAGATCATGGACGGTAAGTACGATCACCTTCCTGAGGCTGCCTTCAACCTGGTTGGTTCCATTGAAGACGCCGTAGCCAAAGGTGAGAAAATGATGGCTGAAGCAAAATAGATTTCTTAGTTAAAAGTTAAGAGTTGAAAGGTAAGAGTTGGTTTTCCAGCAATGACTTTGAACTCTTAACTCTAAACTCTTAACTAGAAAAGATGTATTTAGAGATAATCACACCAGATAAGAAGGTTTTTGCCGGTGAAGTTGAGTCCGCGCAGTTTCCGGGCGCAAACGGTTCGTTTGAAGTGCTGGACTCGCACGCTCCCCTTATCAGCACCCTCGAAAATGGCAGAATCCGTATCACTACCGCACAAGGACAAACGTTCTATACTGTGGATGGTGGTGTGGTAGAAGTGCTGAACAACAAAATCATCGTACTGGCTGAGTCAGCCACTGCATAGTACAGCATTAGCTAAAACATAAAAAATCCCCTTCTGTTCGGAAAGAGCAGAAGGGGATTTTTGTTTTACCCGGTGTGGTTAAAAGAAGGTTGATCCCGGGTACAGGTATACGATTTCACAAGGGGCTATACCGGAATGTGAAGTGAATAGATATTGGGCTAATTGCTGATATTGGTTGGAGCTTCAGTTTTGACGCGTTTGTATGTCAGGCCAGGTCCGTCGCATATATTCCAGGAGTTGTGCAGTTCTTTATCAGACACTATGGCTAATGTCTCCTTGAGGTCATTGCTACATGTGCCGATGATAGAGTTTGGTGTCGCGTATGTAAGAACTAAATAGGTCCTGTCATCTGAATCAAATTTCTCGGTTTTAAATGTACCGGAGGCCTCTGTTGTAGTGCCATCCTGTTGACGGTATTCTTGAAAGCTCCGTCAGCGTAGAGCAAGTAATACTCCTGCCACGACATACTAGCGCCAGTCAATGGTTTAACATTTGCAATACTACCTGACATGCTAACGAGCTGCCACTTCTGGGGATATTGATCAAGACCAAATTGATCCGACTTTGTCATCAGTTCGTCTTCTTTTGCACAAGAAAAGAAGATACAAGCTATAAATGTGATGAGCAGGAAGTTTTTCATGATATACGGGGCTTAGCGGTTCAAACATATGACCCTCAAAAGCTGATAACCGTTGCATTGCCCTTAAGCAAAGTTTTCGGGAGTTAGTCGATTTAAAATGCAGTGCCTATACCCAGGTATAAAGTTTCAGGATAGCCTATTCCAGCCCGGAACAGAAATCTGCCGGTAGGCTTCTGGAAGCGATATCCCACTGCCCCGGTGGGCCGGATGTCAACATAGTCTGACTTCGAGGGCCGAGGCTCTGCAAGGTAGTCGCTTATGGCTTTAGCATTATCATAGGCACTTCTGTCGACCATGCGGGCGAATCCGAAGTTTAGTTCGAGGTGGCTGTTCTTTTTACCTGTCAGTGTACCAAGCAGCAACGACTGGTATGGGCCTCCAGACGACCAGACGCCCCAACCTCCAAAACCAGCCTTAGCCCATAAACCAAGAATAGAGCCTTCCTTGCTGGTTAACAGCATCCGTTCGTAGCTCAGGTTGTAGGCTCCCATCAGCCCGACAGTTCCGACTGTCGCAAGTAGGGCGTTCTTTCTGAATTTTGCGTTGTCAGCTGTAGTGCCTTGTTCCTGAGCGTAGGTATGTGAGCAAAAGAGGCAAAGCGCTGTAAGAGCTATTAATATCCTGTTCCTGGTCATGGAGAGAGCGATTATTAGCTTAAGGCTAAGGCTTCATGATTGGCATCGGAAAGACAATCGTAGAGTCTGGTTTTAGGGCCAGTATGGGAAACCGTAAGTTAGAGTCAGGTTCCATAATAGGCATTTGGGATATTCGCTCAGCGGCCACTTTCCCGTTAGCGCTTGTTGCAGGCATCTTCGGAAACAGGCTATACCTGCTGCCTGGTTTCCCAAGTGAATTTAATTTATCAGAAGAAGAGTTCTTCCCCAGGTAGTCTAACTTCAACGTGTTCTTGAGTGGCTTTAATCGCAGTTGGGGTCGATCAAGGTCCTGTGCTTGGACTGAAAAAGACAGTAATGTCAGTCCAGCAATGGTAAAAATTGTTTTCATCATTTGAGCAGTTGAATAAGGCTTTTGAAAATACCAACCTGAGTAACTTCGTATTATAGATCTATAAAAGTCGGTACTTTACTATTAATCGTTGAGAAGAAGCTTAGAGGACTAAGCCTCTCTAAATATAGCCAAATCTTAATTCTATTATAAAATAAACTGCACTTTTTATAAGATATTGTAGAGCATCGCAAAGTTGATTTACAAAATTTCCAACTCCACATCGCCGCCAACCGGGAAACCTACGCAGGTGAGCGTTAACCCTTTATCTATATCACGCTCCGTGAGTACCTCGTTGTATGACATCCATACCTTGCCTTGAAGCACCTTCGCCAGGCAACTGCCACACTTGCCCGTTTCGCAGCTATAAGGCATGGGGATGCCTGCCTGGCGGGCACTTTGTAGTATGTTGTTGGGGTAGCGAGAAGTAAGTTGGTGTGTGTTGCCGCCAATATGCAAAGTGACGTTATGGGCAGCCGTGTCAGGTGGCATGAGTTTGGCGGGCTTGCGGATATCCGTGTTGAATATCTCTTTGCGGATGTTGCTCTCCGGTACACCGAACTGGCGCAACGCAAACGACATCAGGCGCATGTAATTATCCGGGCCGCAGATATAAAATAGTTGCTCTGAATGCGGTGCTCTGGAGAGTGAGCTTATAAAACGCTGGAGCAGGTCTTTGTGCAGTCGTGCCCGGCTTAGGTCGGGGGAGTTGCTGAACAGAAACTCAGCATGAAACCTGTCCGGAAAATTAGCTGCCAATTGCTGCAGGGGTTCTAAGAACATGGCTTTCTCCGGAAAACTATTGCTGTAAAGCAGCACAGCCGATAATTCCGGGCGGGCATGCAGCAGCGTCTTGAGTAGTGAATAAATGGGTGTGATGCCACTACCAGCTGCCAGAAAGAATAGCTGTTTATAAGTTGTGCCTTCATCCGGCAAGGTAAAGAGACCAGCCGCCCCGGTCGAAATCAACTTATCGCCGACACGGGCATTGTCGATGAGCATACGAGAGAACAGGCCGTTCTCAATGCGCTTTACACCAATGGTAAGCGGCTCCTGCAGCACTGGGGAGGAGGTGATGGAGTAGGAACGACGGACTTCACCGTGTGAGCTGTGGTGCACCAGAGTGATGTATTGGCCGGCTTTGTAGTTGAGGGGCTTACCATTCTCAGGCTCCAGCACAAATGTCTTCACGCTGGGTGCCTCCTCCTGTATGTGGCGGATGATCAGGCTGCGGTAGTGTCTGTTATCGTCAGGTATAGGGTGTGTCATTTTTTGTTTTCGAAACTTATTGGCTATACGGGTCCAACAGCCTTGGGTGAAAGTAAAAGCTTTGTCTTGCCTCAAAAATAAACAGGTTTGCCGGTCTATTTCCAAATCATGCCTATCTTTAACGAAGAAATACGCTATACCTGACCATGGCACAAATCCATCCGAAAACTACGCCCATCTACCAGACTTCGGTCTTCACCTTCGAAGACCTGAATGACCTGGAACTATACTTTGAGCAGCCGGACCAAAAGTACATGTATACCCGCTACGGCAATCCCAACTCTGATGAGTTGGCCGAGGAGGTAAACAAACTGGAAGAAGGGGCAGGGGCTGTGGCCACCTCGTCAGGTATGTCGGCTATCCTGACGGCTGTGCTTACCTATTGCCAGTCAGGCGACCACCTGCTGTGCGCTGAGGAAATCTACGGCGGTTCGGCAGCCTTGCTGTCGCAGGAACTAACCCGCATGGGGATAGCAGTTAGCTACGTACCGAGCCAGGAGCTCTATACCCTGGATGGGCATGTAAAGGAAAATACAAAGCTGTTATTGGCAGAGACCATGAGCAATCCGCTGCTACAGGTGGTGGATCTCCAGCGACTCTCAGCCGAAACCAAGCGTGTAGGTATAAAACTGCTTGTAGACAATACTTTCGCCACACCGGTCATCACCAAGCCGCTACACCTCGGTGCTGACATGGTGATTCATAGCGTGACCAAGTACCTGTCGGGACACAGCGACGTGACGGCGGGTACTGTGGTAGCAGCCAAAGCAGAGGATATGGAGCGCAGCAGGCAAATCATGCGGGTATACGGCCTTAACCTGAGCCCATTTGAAAGCTGGCTGGCTGCCCGTGGTCTGAAAACGCTACAGGTGCGCATGAAGCAGCACTGCTTCAATGCGATGGCAGTAGCTGAGTTTTTGTGCCGCCACCCCAAAGTGAAGCAGGTATGGTACCCGGGGCTGCCGCAACACCCACAACATAATCTGTCTAAAGCTCAGGGGTGCGGTATGTTTGGAGGGATGCTTTCTTTCCGTCTCGAAGATGATTTGGAAACAGTTAACAGCTTCATGAAGGCGCTGCAGCATATTCCGTTTGCCCCATCGCTGGCAGGTGTGAGCAGCTCCATATCCCACCCGCTCCGTACTTCACACCGCAGCCTTAACCCAGAGCAACAGCAGAAGCTGGGCATCACGCTTGGGGTTATTCGTCTGTCGGTAGGTATAGAGGAAACCGTAGAATTGCTGGCTGACCTGGCGCAGGCACTGGAGAAAACAAAATAAGTTTGGGAGTTTAAGAATAAGAAAATTTGGGAGGAAGTATACCTAAACCTGGAGTGACAGGTATAGGCATTGGCTGGACCGCCTCACAAGATCAATTTCATACCTATGCTGGATTTTCCGAATGCTAAAATAAACCTGGGCTTGCTGGTGACGGAGAAGCGACCGGACGGATTTCATAATCTGGAGTCGTGTTTCTACCCGGTGCAATGGTGCGATGCCCTGGAGATTGTGCAGGCAGACGAACTGGCGTTCACCATGAGCGGACTGCCAGTGCCTGGTAACCCTGACAGTAACCTATGCCTAAAGGCCTATAAACTGCTGCAGCAGGACTTTCAGCTACCACCGGTGCACATGCACTTGCACAAGGTCATTCCGATGGGAGCGGGTCTTGGAGGCGGTTCTTCAGATGCTGCTTTCACGCTAAAGCAACTCAACACACTTTTCGAACTTAACCTGACTCCTGAAAACCTGGAGGATTACGCTCGCCAGCTTGGGAGTGACTGTGCCTTTTTTATCCGGAACGAGCCTGTAGTGGCAGTGGAGAAAGGGGATATGTTTAAGCCGACATCCGTAAACCTAAGTGGCTATACCTGTGTGCTGGTATACCCTGGGCTACACATTACTACTGCCGAAGCTTATGGCAATATCGTCCCCCAAAAGCCGAGCTGCGGTATAGAGATGTACCTGAAGCAGGATGTGGAGGTATGGAAAGAAGTGCTCAAAAATGATTTTGAAGAAGCGCTTTTCCCAAGCTATCCGGAGCTGGCAGGTATAAAGTCACAACTCTATAACGCAGGTGCCGACTATGCTTCTATGACGGGCTCAGGATCGACGGTATACGGCCTTTTTAAAAAGGAACCAGCCGAGCTAGTCTTTCCCGGCCACTACCTTCTCTGGAAAGGCTTGCTTTAACTTTTTGCGGCGCTCGGTGTAGGTATCCAGTACCGGGTGAATGAACACACTGAGCAGGATGATGGTAGCTCCAATATAGAAATTGGAAGTCATCTGCTCATTCTCGTTGAAAATAAGCCACGCCAGCAGGATGCCATAAATCGGCTCCATGTTCACAGTCAGGTTCACGGTATAAGCCGATATCTTTTGCATCAATCTCACTGAGGCGGTATAGGCATATACTGTACATACCACTGCCAATAGTAACAGGTATACCCAGTCCATACCGTTCATGGTAAAGTTTAGCGTACCTGTCTCCGTAAACAAGTCAGCATATATCGGGAAGAACAGCGCCGTACCGATACAGGCCCCTGTCATTTCGTAAGCGGTGATGGTCGTGGATGGATGCTTCTTGGCCAGGCGAGCGTTGATGATTGTGAAGATCGCCCCCAGCAGTGCAGAACCCACCGCCATACCAATGCCCAGCATGTTGTCAAATTCTGTTTCGGCCTGAAAAATAATGTAGAGGCCCATCAGGATGATAAGTCCCAGCAGGATTTCGTGAATTTTGAGTTTTTTGCTCGTGAAGGCAGGTTCCAGTAGGGCTGTCCACAAGCTACAGGTGGCCATACCTACCAGGCAAAGTGAAACGGAGGAGATACGTGCAGAGGCAAAAAACAGGATCCAATGCGCGGAGATCATCAGCCCAACTCCCATGATAATGAATAGGTTCTTGCGCCCCAGCCAGAACTGCGTCTTGCGACGGTAAATGATAGCGCCCAGTGCCAGTGCGGCAATCAGCGTGCGGAGAAACACCAGCTCTACTGCCGGAATGGTGATCAGTTTGCCAAGTATGGCTGTGAAGCCCCATAACAATACAATGAAATGGAGCTCAATAAAATCCTTAAGACGCGGCATTAGCGTGGAATATAACGATAGAGTAGAAAGCCTATACCTGTAAAAATAACACTCGGCACCCAGGCCGCATACATAGGTTCCAGGTCACCGACCTGCGCCAGGCTGCGGCTTGTGATCACAAAAATAATGAACACGAAGGCCAGGAAGAAGCCCAGCGCAATCTGCATACCGACGCCACCGCGTGCCTTGCGGGCACTCACGATCACCCCGATCACAGTCAGGATAATGATGGCAAAAGGATAGCTGTAGCGCTCGTATTTCTCGATCAGGTAGGTTTCAATATCATCAGCACCACGGTTGATCTTTTCATCGATAAAACGGTTCAGTTCCGGTAAGGTCATGGTCTGCTCCAGCTTGTAGGTGCTCTCGAAGTCTTTGGGCAGCATGTTGAGTGTCGTGTCCAGGGCGCCGCCGTGGTAGATGCTCTCGTTCTCACCGTCGAAGGTGCGCAAGGTATAGCGGTCCACTCGCCACTTCTGGATCTCCGGATTCCACTGTACGCTGCTGGCCGTTAGCTTTTTGCTCAGGTTAGTGCCTTTTATCTCCTCAATGGCAAAGTTGTACCCCACGTGCGCTGTGTTGTTGTAGCTCTCCATGTACACGTAAGTGTCAGGCGCTATTTTGAGGTGAATGTTGCGACTGTCGTAGGTAAAGGGGCTCTTCACGTACTTCACCTGAAAGGCCACACTCTCTTTATTTGAGTTCGGGATCACCCAGCCAATCAGACCAAAGATAACAGCACCAATAATAGTAGCCCCTATCAGGTAAGGCACCAGGAAACGCTTGAAGCTCACACCACCGCTCAGGATAGCCACGATCTCTGTGTGCGAGGCCATCTTAGAGGTTACAAACACCGTCGCGATGAACACCGTGATCGGGCTCAGCATGTTCGCATAGAACGGAATCAGGTGGATGTAATAATCGAAGATGATCTCTGAAATGGGCACATTGTGCTTGATGAAGTCGTCGTTCTTCTCCGTGAAGTCAATCACCAGAATCACCGAGACCATAATCAGCACCGTGAACACATACGTGGTCAGGAACTTCTTCAGGATGTATTTGTCAATTAGCTTCAAGACGTTGTCTTAAGTTAGAAAATTAAAAAGTTAAAAAGTTAGAAGGTGGTGGAATCGACGTTAGAATGTAAAAGCCTTTTTGCTGTAATCAACTTTTTAACTTTCTAACTTCCCAATCTTCTAATTTAAAGCCTTACCATTAGTTTCTTCACCATCACGTCTTTCCAGTCACGGAAAGTGCCGGCGATGATGTGCTGGCGTGCCTGCTTCACCAACCAGAGGTAGAACGTCAGGTTGTGCACGCTGGCGATCTGCCCGGCCAGGTATTCACCACTGTGAACCAGGTGGCGCAGGTAAGCCTTGCTGTAGAACGTGCTGACATAGCCGCCTAGTTCCGCATCAATCGGGCTGTGGTCGGTGGCCCACTTCTGGTTGCGTATGTTGATGATGCCCTGCGTGGTGAACAGCATGCCGTTTCGGGCATTGCGGGTTGGCAGTACGCAGTCAAACATATCCACACCCAAGGCAATATTTTCAAGTATGTTGGCCGGTGTGCCTACACCCATCAGGTAGCGGGGCTTGTCGGCCGGCAGGATGTCACACACGATCTCAGTCATCTCGTACATCATCTCGGCAGGTTCGCCTACTGACAGACCGCCAATGGCATTACCTTCGCGGCCAAAGCTGGCGATGGTCTCAGCGGACTGCACACGCAAGTCCTTGTAGGTGCTGCCCTGCACGATCGGGAAGAGCGTCTGGTCATAGCCGTACTTCGGCTCGGTGCTGTCAAAACGGTCGACGCAGCGCTGCAACCAGCGGTGTGTACGCTCCATTGAGTTCTTGGCGTAGGTATAGTCGCAAGGGTAGGGCGTACACTCGTCAAAGGCCATGATGATATCGGCGCCAATGGTGCGCTGCGTGTCCATTACGTTCTCGGGAGTGAAATCCAGTGCCGAGCCATCGATATGGGACTTGAACTTTACACCTTCCTCTTTGATCTTGCGCGTACCGGCCAGCGAAAACACCTGGTAGCCGCCGCTGTCGGTCAGGATAGGACGGTCCCAGCCATTGAACTTGTGCAAGCCACCGGCCTGCTCGAGTATGTTCAGGCCAGGTCGCAGGTATAGATGGTAGGTATTACCCAGAATAATCTCGGCCTTGATGTCCTCTTTGAGTTCGCGCTGGTGAACCGCTTTCACGGTGCCTGCCGTACCTACGGGCATGAAAATCGGGGTTTCGATGGCACCATGGGCTGTTTGCACTACGCCGGCACGGGCTTTTGACTGTATATCTTTCGCTACTAATGAAAACTCCATGGTCTTTGATTGTCAGCGCTGTATGCTACAAGAAGCACGCCAACTAGTTCAGCGGCACGGATGCCGCTCGTTATTGCTAAAGGGTTATCGAAATAATCTGCAAAGATACAAAGCGTGAGAGCACAAACATAAACAATTATTAAATCGCGCAAATGTTCCTAAATGGCTTAATTATACCTATTTTTGATTGGTTAAACCGGTGGTAGCGGTATGTGCGGTCTGGTGTGTTGGGCTATCAACAATTTAACCATTAACAATTCAACGATTAGCAAGATTTGATTCCACTTATACTCCTGGCAGTGCTGGCTTTTTGCGTGCTGGTGCAGCTATACTATGCTTTGTTCTACTTCCTGCCCCTGAGCAGGTATACCGACCCGGAGCCGGACATCCAGCGGCCTGTGTCGGTGATCGTGGCGGCTCATAATGAGCAGGACAATCTGTTTGAGCTCCTGCCCATGCTGCTCGACCAGCAGTACCCTGAGTTTGAGGTTATTCTGGTGAACGACCGCTCTGACGACGACACCGAGTTTTATGTGTATGAACTGGAGAGACAGTTCGATAATTTCAGGGTAGTAACGATCAAAAAAACACCGGAGTATTTAAATCCGAAGAAATACGCCTTAGCATTGGGTATACGCGCCGCTAGGTACGAACACATGCTGTTCACAGACGCCGACTGCCGCCCTTGCAGCGAACACTGGATAGAGAAAATGCAAAGTGGCTATCAGGCTGGTGCTGATTTGGTTATAGGTTATTCTCCTTACAAAAAGTTAAGTGGTTTTTTGAATCATCTTATCCGATATGAAACCTTACTGACCGCAATTCAGTATCTGTCTCATGCAAACAAAGGACACGCTTACATGGGCGTCGGCCGAAACTTATCGTATACTAAGTCATGTTTCTTTAGAAACAAGGGGTTTGCATCTCATATCAAGACTACTGGCGGCGACGATGATCTTTTTGTCAGAGATGCCGTCAACAATAGTAAAGCAAGCATTGTTATCAGCAAGGAAGGGCAAACAATCAGTATTCCCAAAAAGACGTTTCGGGAATGGCTGATACAAAAGAGAAGGCACATGGCCGCCGGCAGGCAGTACAATGCGGCAGACAGAGGAAGGATAGGGGCTTTTATTTCATCCAATATTCTTTTTTACACGCTAGTAATTATTCTTCTTGTTCTAAATAGCCATTTGACTATATTGGCTGCGCTCATCGGGATTCGCTATCTGATAGTGTTCCCGATCTATGTAAGCGTAGCTCGCAGACTTGACGAAGAGGTATCTTTGCCGTTGTTGCCGCTGCTCGATATTGCCTATTTTTTTAGTTACCTGCTCCTTGGGGTATCCGTAGTATTGAACAAACGAATCAGATGGAAGTAAACAAACAATTCTCCGCAAAAGCGAAACACGATTTCAAACTGATACAGGCGGCTGTTGAAGAAAACGATGAGAAAGCTTATGCTGAGTTGATGAGCATCTATAAAAAGCCGGTATATCACGTGGTACTCAAAATGGTTCGCAACGCCGACGATGCGGAGGACCTGACCATAGAGGCTTTTGCCAAAGCTTTTCGCAACCTGCATAAGTTTAACCCGGAGTATGCCTTCAGTACCTGGCTGTTCCGTATCGCCACCAACAACTGCATCGACTTTATCCGTAAGAACCGCATCAAGACGATGAGCATCGACTCAGCGATCAAGATCGACAATGGCGATGAGATCACGATCGACTTCAAAGACAAAAACCTCAACCCGCAGGAAGAGGCGATCAAAAACCAGAAAATCGAGATCATGCAGTACGTGGTAGCCAAGCTGCCCGAAAAGTACCAGCGCCTCGTAACACTGCGCTACTTCAACGAACTGTCATACGAAGAGATCGCTACCGAACTGAACGCCCCACTTGGCACTGTAAAAGCCCAACTGCACCGCGCCCGCGAGTTGCTCTATGACATGGTGAAGAACAAGAAGCACTTGATTTAATCGTTTATCGCTAATTGCTTTTTAGACAATCATTTTGTGATCCGGCAATCAGCAATGAATAATTAAAGATAAAAATATTGATTACGTTTTTAGAGCCCCTGTTGCTTTGTGCGGCGGGGGCTCTATTTTTGGGCTGATTTCCGGACTTATTTCATACTTTTGCAGTGCCTCTGGCTACAGCAGGGCACTACCAGAAGATCAGCTATACCTTGCCATAACAGACGATGCGAAACCTAAGCGAAGCCATGCTGGAACGAATGGGCCGCCTTCATCTATACCTGCGATACAGGGGAAGGGGTGAGCAAGAGCTACATCGCAAGTACGAAGGCCAGTACCGCAACGCCGGGCTTGTGTTGCTCTTTGATCTCTTCATGGCCTTGGCCGTAGTGGTAGTAGTAGCCGTATTGGCAGGTATAGTATACCTACTGACAAGTTAGAAAGAGAATGAGACGTATAATTAACTCTGTGCTTTCAAACTCTTAAAATCTCAAATTCCTAAACTCTTAAACTCAACCATGTCCATTTCCATCCGCACACTTTTGTCAGGTTATTTTCCGGAGCTTACCGAGGACCAGCTCGAAAAATATGAGCGCATGGCCGAGCTGTATCGTGAGTGGAACGAGAAGATCAATGTGATCTCACGCAAAGACATGGAGCACATCGGGGAGCACCACATTCTGCACTCACTCGGTATAGCCAAGGTGATCCAGTTTCCGGCGCAGGCCCATGTGCTGGACGTAGGTACGGGTGGCGGACTACCGGGGCTGCCATTGGCGGTGATGTTTCCGGAGGTGAAGTTTCACCTGGTAGACTCGATCGGGAAAAAGATACATGTGGTGCAGGAGATTGCCCGTGAGTTGCATCTTCATAACGTGACGGCTTCCCATACCCGCGCCGAGCAGGTGCGTGAGAAGTTCGACTTCGTGGTAAGCCGTGCCGTCACTCGTTTGGCTAATTTCTATCCTTGGGTAATGAACAGCTTCAAGAAAGAGTCTATACCTAACAAAGGCATCTATTACCTCAAAGGTGGCGACCTGCAGGAAGAGATAGCCGAATCAGGTTTGATTACGCAGGTATACGACCTGAGGGATTATTTCACAGAGGAGTTCTTTGAGACCAAAAAGGTTGTTGTAGTGCCCATGCCGTAAGCCTATTCTCCATCCAGTAAGAACTTCACTGCTCTGGCCTCTGAGTAGTAAATATCATTCCTGAAATCTTCCGCAAAACCTACATGGCCGCCTCCTTCAGGTGTCTCCAGGTATAGGTATGGGTTTTCATCTGCCTCTTCGAAAGGGAAACAGGATTTGGTTAAGAACGGATCGTTTTGGGCATTTACCAGTAACGTTGGCACCTGTATGCTTTTCAGAAACTGCTTGCTGCTGGAGCGCTTGTAGTAATCCTCTGCATTTTTGAAGCCATGGAGCGGAGCCGTGTACTTGTCATCAAACTCCGGAAAGGACCAGAACAGACTGTAATTGCTTAGGTCCAAAGCATCCGGGTACATTTCCTTTTTCTGTTCCAACTTCTGGCCCAAGGATTTTAGAAAACGCTGGGTATAGATCTTGGAGATACGCTTTGCTGAGCTTTTGAGGTCGATGGGCACTGAAAAAACCGATGCCCGCTTTACCTCAGAAGGCACCTGTGCCGGATCTTCGCCCAGGTACTTTAGACTGATATTACCGCCAGCGCTAAAACCGATCAGGTATACGGTTTCATAATTGCCCACATTTAAGGCGTGGCGCACCACAAAGTCGAGGTCATCGGAAGCACCCAGGTGGTAGGAGCGAAGGAGCTTATTCGGCTCGCCACTGCAGCTGCGGTAGTTCCAGGCCAGCGCATCCACTCCGCGTTCGTTCAGCGCTTTTACCATGCCCATGATGTAAGGTCGGTGCGAGTCGCCTTCCAATCCATGCGAGAGCACAGCCAGCGACCGGGACTTAACCTGTGACCAGTCCGCGTCTATAAAATCATCATCAGGGGTGATAAGCCGTTCGCGGTGGTATGTCACTCCTTCCACTTGCCTGAACAAACTGGGCACAATTGTCTGGATGTGTCCGTTGAAGAGGTAGAATGGGGGTTTATGCTGTGACGGTAAAATTGGCATTGGGTATAAGGGTATTTTGTAATCTGTACGAAAACGCTAAAATTACAGTCTTTCTATATGTAGCGCCATATAAGTGGCACACTTTTACGTATTCTTTACTATAAGACCAACAGAACATAAGATGATGAAGTTTAATAAAAATATAAAATCATGGCTACTGGTCTGCCTGATGGCGGGCTTTGTAATGGCTTGTTCTTCCGATACGCGGCACAGTGCCAATCGGGATGTAGAGGAGTTTTCGGCCTGGGTGGATGAAAACAGTACACGCGCTGAAACTGCTACTGAGGAAGAGTGGAATGAAATGGAAGCGGAGTATAATCGCAGGGCCACTGAAATAGAAAAGCGAAGCGCCGACTGGGACGATCAAACCAAAGCGGAATGGGAAAAGGTGCAAACCCAATGGCAGGAAACCGTAGGCCGATCCGAGACACGCTTCAGAGCCTCAGAGGTTGAACCAGAGTTTGATACCGAGCGTAAAGAAGCCGTACAATAGGTTACTATATATAGAAATGCTATACAGTTATATGCATTGCTTTGAATATTCATATTCTGCAGTTTGTTTAATGCGTATAAACCACTATAAACAACGATAATTATCAAATGAATATAAAATCAAATCTCAAAACACTAGGTATAGCGCTAACAGTTAGTGCATTTACCTTTGCTTGTAACTCTGAAACTCGTACTGAAACGAATAACGAGATTGACGAGGCACAGGTGGAAATGAACGAAACCGGTGTAGAAGCTGAACGTGAGTATGATGAATTCGCCTTGTGGGTGAATGATCAGTCTTCTCGTGCTGAAACAGCTTCTGAGGAGGAATGGCGTGAGATGAGAACCGAGTATAACAGACGTGAAGCTGAGCTTGACGCCAGAAGTGAAACTTGGGATGATGAAGCCAAGAGAGAATGGCAGGAAGTAAAAGACAGCTGGAAGCGTACCGAAGACAAAGTACAGAAGCGCCTTGGTGACGTGGATGTTGATGTAGACGTAGAAAGAAGAAATAACTAAACGGATTTTTGGTTAAAGAGCAAGCCTGAGGCTGCAGCGTGAGCTGTGGACTCAGGCTTTTCCCATTCATAGGGAGCTCCACGGGTTGCCCAGCACCTTGTTGCTAATCAGTGTGGAGTCGGTAAGCGTGTGCAGAAAGGCAATGATCTGTTGCTGCTCTTCAGAGCTAAGGGCTATACCTGGTGTACCGTTCTGCATCAGTAGAGGAGCCAGGGTAGGGGATAACTTCATACCTGAGCCGTAGTGCTGCAATACTTCCTGCAGTGTGTTAAAGCGCCCATCGTGCATGTAAGGAGCTGTGAGCGCCACATTGCGGAGTGTCGGTGTCTTATACCTGCCGATATCCTGCGCTGCACCTGTTATGCGCCCTCTGCCAAAAGCCAGTTGCTCATGATCTTCCGGGAAATCACTGTCCAGGCCGTTGTTGTGGTAGCGGTTGTCAGTGAAGAAATCAGTAGCATGGCAGCTGCCGCAGTGCTCCCGAAACAAGACCATCCCCTGCATCTCCAGTGAATTAAGCTTACCGCCAGGTTCTTTGCGCACATACCTGTCATAGCGGGA
Source organism: Pontibacter sp. LHS2 (assembly GCF_058932845.1). Lineage (NCBI taxonomy): Bacteria > Pseudomonadati > Bacteroidota > Cytophagia > Cytophagales > Hymenobacteraceae > Pontibacter > Pontibacter sp. LHS2. The sequence goes on along the minus strand of NZ_JBZYWG010000003.1, from coordinate 179,184 downwards.
GTTTGCGGATATAAGTATGCGCTGAAACTGAGCCAGTGCCCGCAACACCAGCGGACTGGTAATAGAATCGGTCCCAAAAGCCTTGTCGAATTGTAAAGGATACTGCTTGTGCTGTTGCAGGTATAGCAAAAGCGATTTCAGGTCCTGCCCCATTTCATCGGTGTGGGTAAGTGGCCCAATACTGACCGCTTCCAGGTTTTTAGCGCCACCATCCCAGAACAGCCCTTCCATCCAGGCCAGGTTAACCAACGACGGGGCATGCCGGAGTAGCGGTTTCCCTGTCACACCAGCACTCGATAGCGCCAGTCCATCTGTAAAGGCTTTCTCCTGCTGGTGACAACTGGCGCACGAAACCTGTCCGTTGGCTGACAAACCGGGATCATAAAAAAGCATACGACCCAGCGCTATACCTTCTGAAGTGAGTGGGTTGTGGGAGGGCGCAGGTATAGCTGTAGCCAGATTGGCGGGCACTTCAGGTATAAGCGAGTGAGGGACGGCTTGGTCAACGGCACGGGGCTCGCAGCCCGTCATTGTCAGTGCCGAGGTAAAGCAAACCAGAAACAGCCATCCCAATTTTTTCATCTATTCACTGATGGCGACTTTTATAAAACCATTTCTGTAGTTCTCCACAATCTTGCGGGCATTCTCGCCCCCCATCGCTGTGTTGAGCTCGTCAAAATCTATGAGATTAGGGTTTTGGAACAGCTCGTTCACATCCGCCTGCAATACAATGCTGCCTTCAGTTTTCTGACGCAGATCCAAGGTTTGGGGTAAGTCCATGTTAAAGATTATATAATTACTGTCCTCCCCGATATGAAAGACTAATCCGCCTGCTTTCGTATCCCCGGTGTACAAGCCCTCCAGCGACAGAAATTTATAGCCGGTGTTCCAGTCCCACACCATGTCGTTACTCGGGTCCAGGTCGCCAAACTGGTCAATGGAATGATTACGAGCCTCATCTACTCCAATCGCAAACTCAAGTTTGGTATACCTAGCTGCTGGTACCTTATCGAGCGCAAAGCTTAGCTTTCCGTCGAGCGTAATCAGGTGGTAGCTGTCAGGCTCTATGTATACTGTGCTGCCATCCTGACTGATGAGCTTTACATTGCTCAGGTAGAAACGCAGCTTTTGGACGATGTAGGTATCGCCAGTAGGGCTTTGGTAAGCCTGGTCGCGCTGCAAGGCCCGCCCGCCCACCAAAGGCTTTACAAATACTTCCACTGTGGCTGTAGCGGGATCTTTCTCTTTGTCATCGGAGCAGGCGCTGAAGGCCAGTGTGATCGGAAGTGCGATGGAAAAGAGGAAAGCGGATCTTAGGCGTAAGGTCATGGCACTTATTTGAAAGGGTTTGAGAATCTCTTGTCCTTGATAAACGTGGTATCGGTGAGTGTATGAAGAAAAAGGATGATCTTTCGTTTCTCTTCGGCTGTCAGGCCCAAGCTGGTGCCGTTAGGAGTATTGGATGCCTCCAGGATCAGTGGGTCAAGGTTTGGGGTATCGAAACTAACGTGTTCGTTGTAATGGTCCATCACTTCCTCCAGGGACTTGAAACGACCATCATGCATATAAGGCGCAGTGAGTGCAATGTTACGCAGCGAAGGTGACTTAAACCTGCCCTTATCACTTGCTCTACCCGTGATATCACCCAGTCCAATGTCCTGCGGATCAGCATCGAGTCCATTGTTGTGAAAAGTTCGTGTCGTCAGCAGTACACCTCCATGGCAGTCACCACAGTTACCACCCCGTGTATTGGTGCTAGGGTCGGGGTGCGTCATAAACAGTACCATGCCTTCCACTTCATCAGGTGTAAACACTTCTTTGTTCTGAAGGTATCGGTCGTAGCGGGAATTGCCAGAAATAAGCGTGCGCTGGAACTGAGCCAGGGCTTTGAGAATATTCTCCTTTGTAATCGTAGAGGAGCCGAAAGCTTTTTCGAACAACGGTGGGTATAGGTCCGTCTGCTGCAGCTTGGAGACTGCCTCTGGCAAAGGCTGATGCATCTCCAAAGGATCTTCGAGTGGCTTGATGGCCTGCTGCTCCAAGGTAGTGGCGCTACCATCCCAGTTGAATTGACTAAACCAGAGCATATTGGCCAGCGACATGGAGCTGCGTTTTGCCTGCGCCCCATTCACGCCGGCACTGAAAGCCTTGCCGTCAGTAAAAGACAGTTGCTGCTGGTGACAGCTCCCACAGGAGATCGTGTTGTTGCGTGACAGCTTCGCTTCGTAGAAGAGGTGCCGTCCGAGCTCCACGCCCTCCACAGTCATCGGGTTGTCAGGTGGGATGACAAAGTTTTTGGGTAACGTAGCAGGTATAGCCAATTCGTAGGGGCTGGGTTTGCCTGGTGTTGGCGTAGTCTGCCCGTCTTCTTTGTCTCGGGAGCAGGAGAAAAAAAGAGGTAAAAAAGCAGCCAACAGAAAGAAACGCAGGGGTGCCATGGTTTTCAGGCGAATAAAGTGTAATTTTGAGACATCTTAAATTAAGTATTTGTGCCGAAATATTCCCGGTACTGCAATAAATACCTTACCAGACTTTTTTTATAGCAAGGAGGTTTTGGAATTTAATTTCTAAGATTATATCTTTGCAAACTCATTTAGGATACGCAACGAAATTTTAATTAGTATAAAATAACATGGCTAATCACAAGTCGGCATTAAAGAGAATCAGATCTAACGACGCGAAACGTCTTCGTAACAGATATCAGGCGAAAACTACTCGTACTTTCATCAAAAGGCTGAAAGGCACTACTGACCAGGCCGAGGCGCAAGAACTGTACAAGACAGTTTCTTCTATGCTTGACCGTCTGGCAAAGAAAAACATCATCCACAAAAACAAAGCGGCTAACAACAAGTCAAAACTGGCTAAGTTCGTTAACGGCCTGGCTGCAGCCTAAGTTTTTGCTGGAATACCAGTCTCTAAGCCTTACACCTCCGTGTAAGGCTTTTTGTGTTTTCTAAGAACGCTGTTTGAAGGTTAGTTCTTGCCTGCATTTAGCGTTTTTTAGTGAGTGTGTTTTCGTCTTTTGAAAAGAAGGGGGGATAGGGTATACCTGCTGCTCTCGTTAGGATACTGCTTCACTGAATGGATAGAAATGACTGGTTACTGTTTGTTATCCCATATGGCTTTACCTGTAAGAAGTAAAAGGCGCTAGTTCTGACTTAGCTCCGTTCGGGGGGGAGCTGCATTATTATGATCTTCTATCTCTTTCTTTGTCGAGGGCCCTTACCCCAGGCGGGGAGCCTGATACTGCTGTTTGACAGGGATATGTCATGTAGTGAGGTTTTGTAACACTGGCAAGCACTGAAAAGGTTACTTGCCCCTTGAGCAATGAAACAGATCACCTCAGCCAAGTGCACTTTGCGGCGCTCCACTGTTGGGGGTGAAGGGGTCCCCCTATCAAGAGCGTTCAGCGAGTGGGGGTAGGGGCCCTCGATTTGGAGCGTCTTGATTTTTTTGCTTACTGGGGGTAGGGGCCCTCGATTTTTGTGTCAAGACAAAAAGTAAGGCCCGCCCGGCCAGGGCAAGCTATAGAACAAAACAAGTTGCTATACCTGCAACTGCTTAGGTTATACCTGACACTGGGCCAGAGGCCCCACCATAGTAGACACGAGCGAGGACGCTCGCGCCATATCTTGATAGTGGCATCGCGTCACATAGCCCCGCTGGTCAGGCGAGAACTATTCTAGATAAACAACCCCCATTCCCTAAAAACAAAAAATCCTGAAGTCGATGATGATCAACCCCAGGATTCTAACTATTAAATATTCTTGCTTCTAAGCAATACTCAACTTAATCATGTTGGTACGCTTCTGCTCATATATCGGCATACTCGCTGTGTTGATGAACACATCGCCCTTGTTGAGGTAACCGGCCTTCAAGAGCATCTGCTTGATATCCTCGATAGTGGCGTCAGTAGACTCGAACTTATCGTAGTAGAAGCCGCGTACGCCCCAAACCAGGTTGAGGGTAGTCAGCAAGCGCTCGTTCTCTGTGAAAATAAAGATGTCGGCTCTTGTGCGGTACTTAGCCAGCTGGAAAGCTGTGTAACCTGACTTGGTCATACCGATCACGGCGCGGGCGTTCGTGTCACGGGCCAGGTTACAGGCGTTGGCTACCAGGCTATCGTTGAAGAATGTACCAGAGTGCGGATTCAGAATGTAGGTCTTGTTGAAGATCTCGGCCTGGCGCTCCACCTCGCTGATAGTTAAGTTCATGGAGCGAATCGTTTCCACCGGGTAAGCACCTACGGCAGTTTCAGCACTTAACATCAGCGTATCGGCACCGTCAATTACAGCATTCGCTACGTCGTTTGTTTCAGCGCGGGTAGGCTTCGGGTTCACGATCATGCTTTCCATCATCTGGGTTGCGATGATCACCGGCTTGGCCGACTTGTTACACTTCTCCACGATCATCTTCTGAAGCATTGGTACACGCTCCATGCCTGTTTCCACGCCCAGGTCACCACGGGCTACCATGAGAGCGTCAGATTCAGCAATGATCTCGTCGATGTTTTTGATCGCCTCAGGCTTTTCAATTTTAGCGATCACGCGGGTGTCTTTTCCGCGTTCCTTGATGATACGCTTGATCTCCAGTATATCCTCCACGCGGCGCACAAAAGACAAAGCCACCCATTCCAGGTCATGGTCAAGTCCGAAATGTAAGTCACGCAAATCTTTCTCCGTCAGGGAAGGAGCCGATACAGAAGAGTCCGGTAGGTTGATGCCTTTGCGGGGTTTTACCACACCGCCGTATTTTACATCGGCCTCCACTACACAATTCTTATCCGTGGTAACCACTTTAAGCTCTAGCTTACCGTCATCCAACAGGATGGTATCGCCTGGATTCACGTCTTTCGCTAGTTCTGTGTAACTGGTACCCAAGTGATCGTGATTACTTACTGAGCCATCGCAGCGAAGCACGACGCGTTGTCCTTCTTTTATCTCTACGCCACCGTTCTCAACCTCGCCTATGCGGATCTTAGGGCCCTGCAAGTCCTGCACGATGCAGATATTGGTGTTGAAGCGGCGGTTAATTTCGCGGATATGCTCTATTACCTGTAAATGTTCTTCATGCTCACCGTGCGAAAAGTTAAGTCGGAATGCATCTACGCCTTCCTGCACGAGCGACAACAGGCGTTCAAAGGTATTGCTGGCAGGGCCAACAGTGGCCAGTACTTTTGTCTTGTTGAAGAGTATCTTCATAAATCAGAATAATAAATGTTCCTTGTACTTAAGTGTAAGCGGGTCAAATTGTTTCGTGTATTGGATAACAGGGAGGTTGTGAAGCCTCCTGAGCAGTTCCTGCGGGTGAAGGTACTGCTGCAGTGCGCCTGATATCTGCAAGATGTAATCATACTCTTTCACATCAGGCAGCATAAAAGGCTTTTTGATCGAAAGTGTTCCCAACGCTTTGTTGCGGAACAGGCGTACGGTACTATGCGTGTCATTGTGCTCAAAGTGAGAGATATACAGCTTCTGCCGGTCAGGCATTTCGTAGCACAAATCCCGCTGGCGGGTGAGATTGAGTCCCAGAAGACCGTTTAGTGACCAGGCCATCTTGTAGTCGCGGCATGAGGCAACTACGCCGAAAAGGGCGAAGCTGAAATCATACTCGATGTCCAGGTGCAGTGTTTTCATGGGATAACAAACAGCGTAATTGCAAATTTAGAAACATGGAAGTGTAAAACGACCTTTAAGGCAAAAACTTTTATCACATTATGAATACCACAATTTTTTTTGACATTGTCTGCCTAATTACATTTCTTTGCACAGTGTTTTAATAAACTATAAGAAAAAATGTCAGAAATCGCAGAAAAAGTAAAGGCTATCATCATCGATAAGCTTGGTGTAGAAGAGTCAGAGGTTACTCCAGAGGCTAGCTTCACTAACGACCTTGGCGCCGACTCACTGGATACAGTAGAGCTTATTATGGAGTTCGAGAAAGAATTCAACGTATCTATTCCAGATGACCAGGCGGAAAACATCGCTACTGTAGGTCAGGCTATCAGCTACCTGGAAGAGCACGCAAAGTAATATACCCCATTACCTTATTGTATTAAGTAATTTTTACTATCTATCCTCTACTAACAGCTTATGGAGCTTAAGAGAGTTGTAGTTACAGGGCTTGGCGCACTCACCCCACTTGGAAACAACGTTACAGAGTACTGGAACGGGCTAGCCAATGGTGTGAGTGGAGCTGCGCCTATTACACGCTTTGATGCGAGTAAGTTTAAGACCCAGTTTGCCTGTGAAGTAAAAGGATATGTTCCTGAGAATTACTTCGACCGTAAGGAAGCGCGTAAGATGGACCTGTTCTCTCAGTTCGCCATGGTGGTGGCTGACGAGGCGGTTCAGGACGCGAACCTGGTGGAAGGAAACTTTGACCCTGATCGCGTAGGTGTGATCTGGGGTTCTGGTATCGGCGGTCTGCGCACTTTCCAGGAGGAGTGCGTGAACTTTGCCAACGGTGACGGTACGCCGCGATTCAACCCATTCTTCATCCCGAAGATGATCGCTGACATCAGTGCCGGCCACATTTCTATTAAGTACGGCTTCCGTGGACCTAACTTCGTAACGGTTTCTGCCTGCGCGTCTGCTACCAATGCGATCATCGACTCTTTCAACTATATCCGTCTGGGTATGGCTGATGTAGTGGTGACCGGTGGTTCAGAAGCTGCTGTAACCGAAGCAGGTATAGGAGGCTTTAACGCCCTGAAAGCCCTTTCAGAGCGCAATGACTCTCCAGAGACTGCCTCCCGTCCATTTGACCAAGACCGCGACGGTTTTGTGTTAGGTGAAGGTGCAGGCGCTCTTATACTGGAAGAGTATGAACATGCTAAAGCCCGTGGTGCAAAGATCTACGCCGAGGTAATTGGTGGCGGTATGTCCGCAGACGCTTATCACATTACAGCGCCGCATCCGGATGGATTGGGTGCACTCAATGTAATGAAGAACGTGCTGCGTGATGCCAACATCAAACCAGAAGAGGTAGATTATATCAACGTACACGGTACTTCTACACCGCTTGGCGATGTGAGCGAAGTAAAAGCGATCCAGACGGTGTTTGGTGACCATGCCTACAAACTCAACATCAGTTCTACCAAGTCCATGACAGGTCACCTGCTGGGTGCGGCCGGTGCGATAGAGGCTATTGCCGCTATCATGGCGATCAAAAACAGCCTGGTGCCGCCAACCATCAATCACTTCACTGATGATGAAAGCTTTGACTCCGGTCTTAACTTTACCTTCAACAAAGCGCAGGAGCGCGAAGTGAAAGTAGCCTTGAGCAATACGTTCGGCTTCGGTGGACACAATACTTCCGTTTTATTCCGTCAATTTATCGACTAGGTGTTTGGTCCTATAAAACCGGTACGGCGCTTCTATCATAGCCTATTTACAAAGGATAAAGAGTTAGTGCGCGCCATCTCCGGGATTATTGGCACTACACCCGATAACATACGCCTGTACAAACTGGCGCTCACACACACGTCCTTTGCACGTCAGAACCTGGCAAGCAAGCATGACACCAATGAGCGTCTGGAGTTTTTGGGTGATGCGGTACTTGGCACCGTAGTAGCGGAACTGCTTTTTAAGAAATTTCCCTACGAAGATGAAGGCTTTATGACAGAGATGCGCTCACGGATCGTAAACCGTGAGTCACTCAATCATATTGCCATTAAGATCGGCCTGAACCTGCTGGTGAAGGTCGATACCTCCAGCGGACAAACCTCCCGACATAAGTCAGTACACGGCAATGCCCTGGAAGCACTAGTAGGTGCGATTTACCTGGATAAAGGATACAGCACTACCCGCCAGTTTATACTGGGTAAACTCATCAAGCCGCATGTGGACCTGCACAAGCTGGTGAATACCACCTCCAACTTCAAGAGCAAACTCATTGAGTGGGCGCAAAGCCAAAACGCTGATGTCCGGTTTGAGATCGTAAATCGCAAGAACCAAGGCAATACAACGGAGTTTACCTGCGAGATCTACCTGGATGACAAACCTGTGGCCGTTGGCGTAGGTCTCTCCAAGAAAAAGGCTGACCAGGCTGCTGCCGAAAAGGCACTGGATGTACTCAACATCAGCTAGGCTATTAGCGGACACTCCCCCTGATTCTACTCTTCTTTTCACTCATTTGCTTTTAAAAGCATCAGGCTATACCTGTTCAGGGTATAAGCGTTCTTTATTTGGCTACCAAAGCTTAACTTGCTTCCATATTGTTGCGTTAGAGAACACACTATGGAAGAAACAAGACTGATACTGGCAGGGGCTGCCCTAAATCAGACCCCTCTCGACTGGGAAGCCAACCTACTGAATATCCGATCTGCAATCATTGAAGCCAGCACCCGGAATGTTGATATCCTGTTGCTGCCTGAGCTTTGTATCACCGGCTACGGCTGTGAGGATATGTTCCTGCACCCCTGGTTTGCTGATGAGACCTTCGAAAGGCTGTTGCAAGTAAAAGAGTGGTGCGATAATATCACCGTATGCTTGGGCGTGCATGTGATTATCGGGCAGGATGTATTCAATACGGCCTGTGTCATCAAAAACAAAGAGATTGTCGGTTTCACAGCCAAGCAGTTTCTTGCCCGTGACGGTATACACTACGAACCACGTTGGTTCACACCGTGGCCAGCCAATGTAGTAGAAGAGTTTGAAATAAAGGGAAAGCGCTACCCGATTGGCGACATTGTGTACGAAGAGAAAGGCGTGAAATATGCCTTCGAAATATGCGAGGATGCGTGGAGACCCAACCGCCCTGCCGAGCGTCACATGCAGAAGGGCGTGCAGCTGATTCTTAACCCAAGCGCCAGCCACTTTGCCCTGAGCAAAACGGACCTCCGCCACCGGCTTGTGGTGGAAGCCTCCAAAAAATATCAATGCGCTTACCTGTACGCCAACCTGCTTGGAAACGAATCAGGCCGTGTGATCTTTGATGGTGAGGTGCTGATAGCACAAAATGGTAAACTGATTCGCCGTAACGAGCTGTTGTGTTTCAAAGACGTTGACCTGGAGTGCGCAGAGGTATGCTTTGGGCCTAACCCTGAGATAACTGAAACGATTGAATATCTGCCACCCATCGACGAAAATGCCGAACTGATCGCCGCCTTGAGCCTGGCACTGTTCGACTATATGCGTAAGAGTCGCAGCCGTGGCTTTGTGTTGTCGCTGAGCGGCGGGGCTGACTCTTCCTGCTGCGCTGTGGCTGTAGCTGAAATGGTACGCCGGGGTGTAGACAGCTTGGGCGTGACCGGTTTTGTGACCAAAGCCCGCATGTTCTCACTCAAGGATGCCGAGCACTTCGAAGCTTTGCCGCAGGATCAGGTGGTAAGAGAACTGGTAGGCCGCATACTGACTTGTGCTTACCAGGGCACCGTCAATTCCTCTGACGCTACCTATACCTCTGCCAAAGAGCTGGCTGAGTCTATCGGGGCGGTGTTCCATGACTGGACCATTGATGAGGAGGTGAGGGGCTATACCTCTAAGATTGAAGGTGCCCTGAAGCGGGAGCTGACCTGGGAGCAGGACGATGTCACCTTGCAGAACATACAGGCGCGGGTACGTGCTCCTGCCATCTGGATGCTGGCCAATATTAAGAATGCCCTGCTTCTGGCTACTTCTAACAGAAGCGAAGCCGCAGTAGGATATGCGACTATGGATGGCGACACAGCAGGCAGTATCTCTCCGATTGCAGGTATAGACAAAGCCTTTATCCGTCAGTTCCTGATCTGGATGCAGGAGGAACTCGGTTACCTCGGACTGGACTATGTGAACAACCTGCAGCCGACGGCCGAACTTCGCCCATCATCTGAAAACCAGACGGACGAGAAGGACCTGATGCCCTACGAGATCCTGAACATGATCGAGCGCCTGGCGTGGTATGACCGTTTGTCACCGCAGCAGGTGATTGATCAGTTGGAGAAGGAGAACGTGGCGCCTGTGAAGTCGCTGAAGGAGTATGTGCACAAGTTCTATACTTTGTGGTCTCGCAATCAGTGGAAACGGGAGCGCTACGCCCCGGGCTTCCACCTTGACGACTACAACCTGGATCCCCGCAGCTGGTTGCGTTACCCGATCCTGAGTGGCGGATTTCGTGAAGAGCTCAACAATCTGAAATAGAAGCAGTAAGCTGAATTATGGAAAGGCATCAACCTATACCTGTGGAAGCAGGCAAGGTGATGCCTTTTCCTATTACTCCTTATCTGTGGATAAATATACCCGTAGCCTGCCTGGCGCTGGTTTTTTAGCAAAGCTAAATATCGTAACTTTGGCAGAACCATACCTCTGTATATGAGCATTCTGAACTATATCACATGGGATGTAAGTCCTTCCATCTTCTCAATCGGTTCTTTTGAAGTACGCTGGTACGGACTCCTGTTCGCACTTGGTTTTGTGTTCGGGCAACGTATTCTGACCAAGATTTATGTAGCTGAAGGCCGCACAGAAGGCGATGTGGATGTGATCACCCTGTACATGATCGTTGGCACTGTGATAGGTGCACGTCTGGGGCATACCCTTTTTTACCAGCCGGAATATTACCTGAGCAACCCGATCGAGATCTTGAAGATTTGGGAAGGCGGCCTTGCCAGTCACGGCGCTACCATCGGTATTTTATTTGCTCTGTGGTTATTCAGCCGCAAACATCAGTTTGATTACATGTGGGTGCTGGACCGGATTGTGATCGTTGTCGCGCTAGGCGGTGCATTGATCCGTCTGGGTAATTTGATGAATTCCGAGATATTCGGCCGCCCAACCGACTTACCATGGGGCTTTATATTCGTGCGCCAGTCAGAATACTCGCATGTTCCACGCCATCCTACACAGATATACGAATCGCTTGGTGTATTTTTGCTGTTTGTACTGTTGTATTGGCTCTGGAAAAAGTATAAAGAGGCATTACCGAAAGGTTTGCTGTTTGGCATTTTCGTGACCTTCCTGTTCCTGACCCGCTTCCTGGTAGAGTTCATAAAAGAGGATCAGGTCGCCAAAGAAGCAGCGATGACTCTCAACATCGGACAGATATTAAGTATTCCGTTGATCATCATAGGTCTGTTTATCCTGTTCAGGGTGTGGCAAAACCCGAAGCCGGCCTTGCCTGGCGGCAGACCTGCAACAGCACCTACCAGAAAATAACACCTGTATAAAAACAGCGAGGCCCGTAGCACACACTACGGGCCTCGCTGTTTTTATACAGGTATAGGTTTAGTTTAAGCTATACCTGAACAAGCCACCATCTTCACTGGTGATGACTAGAGTATCTTCATTTTCAAAAGCTACTGCCTCGGTTTGTCTGGCTTCTTTGATGCTCACTTTCTGGTAGTCGCCTTTGTAAAAAGCAGCCGGATCGCTCACGTTCCGGAAGATGTGCAAACCACCTTCACTAACGAGCGCCACTGTCCTGCCATCAGCACTGCTGGCTGCACCTGTCACAGGCACACCAAGCTTATGGCTGCCCAGGAGTTTAGCTGTATACTGGCCACCGCTGTCGGGGAGTTCGTATACCTTGGCTGTTTCTTTTCTGCCTCTGTCCTTTGATACCAGGTATAGTTTCCCACCATGCCAGAATAGAGCTTCCACGTCATAGTTCATGTCCTTTTTGGATGGAGGAAAATCTTTCTGATCCTCGTAAGTGAAACGAATCGCCTCCACCTGATCAGGTCGGTCGAGCTGTAGCTTGTATATGGCCAGTTCCTTCCGCTTATTATTGTTGTTGCCTGTATCTGCAATGTAGATATTGCCTTCATCGTCACGAGCCAAATCCTCCCAGTCCACATTAGGCAAATTCAACTTAATGGTCTCGACGAGCTGGCCTTTCTGATCAACCACATAGAGATGCGGCTTGTTGCCCGCGTCATTGTGGGTGATATAGGCATTTCGCTCAGGTATAAATTCAACACCGGAGCTTTCACTTACAGGAGATGGAAGTTTGGCCAGTCTATCCAGTTTACCGGTAGTGGCTGTCACATTTGTGGCTGTATTGTCTGATCGACCTAAGAAGTAAAACAGAGCGACCATAACAGGTATAAAAAAGGCAAGTATTTTCAAAATGAGCTTCATAGGGTTTTTAAAAGTTGAGGAGCGCTTTGGTATAACGGAAAGCAAAAGTCTTGTGGTTGCGTACAAATTGGAAATACCTGCTTTTAAGATGGATTCATGCTGATCAATGAACGTGATGGAAATAAAAAAGATAAAAGAAACCTGCCTTTATGTAGCTGATCTGGAGCGCAGCCGCCAGTTTTATAATGGAAAGCTGGGGCTGGCTGTGATCGGAGAAGTGAAAGACCGGCATATATTTTTCAGAGCCGGGGCGTCGGTCTTACTATGCTTTCTGCCGGGGGCTTCCAAAAAAGGAGGCAATCTGCCACCGCACTTCGGCTCTGGACAGCTGCACCTGGCCTTTGAGGTAAGCCAGAATGACTATGAAAGCTGGAAAGAAAAAGTTAAAGCTGCAGGTATACCCATTGAGCAGGAGTATGACTGGGGACGTGGCTACCTCTCTTTCTATTTCCGTGACCCCGACCAGCACCTGTTGGAAGTTGTCATGGAAGGAATGTGGGAGAAGGACTAACCTCACACTTTTCAGCATGTCATTAATACAACCTGTGAATCCCGCTTCTTAAATTTTAATTGCTAACAAGGGGCTGCTTCTCTTTTACTTCAATGGCCTGCATGCTTGCGTAATTTTTAGTTTTCTGCTTCTGGATTGGCTTCATCCCAAAGGGGACACGGAGCCAATTGACCGGCATGATCAGGTATTTGATCAGCAGGAAGCAGATACCAAATGTACCCAGGCTGATTACGGAAAATTTAAGGCTGATGCTCCAGTCTGCTTGCAGTAGGTAATATCCCAATGCCACGATCACAGTCTGGTGCAGAATATAGAAGGGGTATACCATCTCATTGGCCTGCGCCAGGTACTTATTTCTAATGTTGAGATGCTGCATCGCAAAGCCCAGTAGCACCATCAACCAGAACCATCGGTTGCTTTGCTTCAGCACATAATAAATCCCCAGTTCCACTCCATTTAAGTCAACATCTTTGAACCAGTAGAAAGTATACAGCAGGGTAAGGGTTGCAATGGCGAGCATTAAACTGTACCAGCGCACTTCTCTCACTTTCTCCTGCAATAGGGGAAGCTTCATCAGCAGAAAACCGATCAGGAAAACAGTGATGTAGAGAAAGTGATTAGCCCAGTCATCTATAAGGGCATTCGTGGCAGGAAAGCGCTCGTTTAACAGGACACCACCTATACCTAACCAAAGCGCAGGGAGCACCAGCAACATCCAGCCTTTTATACCTGCAGCACGCATACTAGCACCACGCAGGTATACAAATAGCGGTAAGAACAGCAGACTGTAGCAGAAGATGTAGGTCAGGTACCAGAGGTGGTGCCAGCTGAAATTGCCCTCCGGATAGGGCTCAAACTCGAATATAGAAGGATAAAAACGAAGGTAATCGGTAGCCGAGCCCTGTACCAAACGTTCGAAATATACCTGGGGCGGCACAACTAAGAGCATTCCTACGACCAAAGGAAGCAGAATGCGTTTCAGCCTGTCCTTGGCAAAAGTGCCGGCACTGCGGAACCCCAGCGCAAAGTATACACCCACACCCGACACGAGGAAAATAAGCGACATGCGCCACTGACTCATAAAGATCATGGGCACTTCGAGCGTTTCGCTGAGCACCGGGTTTTTGACGTGCCAGTCCCAACTGACAAAGTACATACCGGTATGATAAAAGATGAGTAGCGAGAAGGCCAGTACCCGTAGCCAGTCGAATTCGTAACGTCTGATTTTAATCTGGTTTTCCATAGCGTTTTGTTTTGATGCAAACATCGCCAAAGAGGACTGAACCCGAAGAATCTGCCGATAAGTACGAGGTGCTAACTTATAGGGAAGTACTTAAACTGAACCGGAAACGGCGTTTTTTCGGTATTGGCCGGGTGTCTGGCCAGTATACTTCTTAAAGACACTGCTAAAAGCAGACTTTGATAAATAGCCTACCTGCTCGGCCACTTCCTCCACTTTGAGGTGTTGCTGGGCCGGGTCGCTCAAAATAGCTTTCGCCTCCTGTATGCGCAGCTCAGCCAGGTATTCAAAGAAGCTCTTGCCCAGGCGCTCGTTCAGGCTTTGCGAAAGGTAATGGGGAGAGGTATGCAGATGCTTGGCCAGAGTCGGGAGTGAGGCCGAGGGTTGGGTATAGAATTTTTCCTGTTCAGCCGTTCTAAGTTTCCGGATTAGGTCCTGCTTGGCCTCCTCACTAAGGGCAGACTTTTCATATTTGACCTGTACCACTGGCTGGAAGAAAGCCGAATCGGTAATGATCTTGTAGCTGGCAAAGAAGAGTTGCAGTACCAGGAAGGAAGCCAGGAAGTGATCGCCTAAGTCACGCTCGAAACTTAGCTTAATAAGCACGACCAGCACCAGCGTCGCAACAAAGAAGAAGAGGAGGAACTTTGCCCAGGTATAGAAGTATGGGCTCGAAGACTCAGCGGTACGTTGTTTACGCAAAAGCAAAAAGCAAAGAATGATGTAGATGAGGATGTGAAGCATGGTGAGCTCATTTACATACCTTGTCCAATGCAATGGATCCCAGAAGAGCTTAATAGTAACCGGCAGACGCTCCAACGATGGGAAATAGGCTCCTATGTAGGCGTTGTATTTGACCTCTTCCGGCTGTATGTAAAAAAGGATGTGGTAAAGAAAGTATACCAAAAACGGAATGAAGTGCAGCCACTGCTTCCGCGTCCAGTTATTACCGTTCAGGCTCCGGAAAAGCAGGTAGGTGAGGGGGCCGACGGCAAAATTTGCGGGCTCTGAGAAATCGACGAGCGGGAGCACCCGGAACATAAGGCCACTATAGCACAGGAACACCTCCAGCACCATGCAGGCAAACGTAAAGACCAGCGCTGCCAGCAGCAGGTGGTGATAAGGTTGCCGGTGCGGGCGTCTGGCCAAAAACAGCAGACCCATGAAAAAGCCCTGAACCACACCCACCAGTAGGATGGCTGCAAACCAGTCGAATCGGAAGAATAGCTCTGTTTGTGGCATCGATAGTAAGGGCTATCTATTGAAAATTCATAAACTAAAGCTAAAACTAAATTTCAACTTAAGGTGAGGTATACCTTAAAATTCTATGGCGGTATTTTAAGAGGAGTGCTAAAAAAAGAAAAGCCCCTGCTGTAGGCAGGGGCTTTTGCAATGCTTAGTAATTCGGATTACTGAAGACGTGCCTGTATCTCTTCGATCAAGCCATCGTAGCGCTTCAGCAGACGACCCCAGTCTTTGAAGTCTTCATCGTCTTTCACACTGATGTTGCGCGATGTGTTGTTCTCACGCTCGTGCCGCTGGCTAACAATCTTCACCACATAAGTAAGGTCATTAGAGTTACCGCCGCTGCTTACGATCACGCGGGTGCGGATCATGTTGGCACCGTTGAAGTTCTGTACCTGCCAGGCACTGGTCAGATAGCCTGTGTTGTAGTCTACAGTCTCCAGTACATCAAAGCGCTTGGTAATGATCGAGCTCAGGATTCTCCAGGCATCTGCCGGGTCTACATTTTTGCTTACAGGTATAGTAATGCGCACGTTGGCCATGTCCGATGAAATAGACGAGGTATACGCTTCGTCAACAGCCAGTTCTACAAACTCAGTTGCCTCTGGTGCCTGCATGTTTTCCTGGTTGCAGTAGTTTTTGATGTAGCGCAGGAAGCCGTCTTTTGTCACACGAACTTCAACGCAACCGTTTTTAGGCACTTTCAGGTCATATTTACCTACGCCTACTACTTTGCCGGCCACTTCGATGTTGGCATCAGCAGGAGAAGACGTTATTTTTACAAGACGATCCTCAAGCAGCGCACGAGTGCGAAGCGGAGGGAGTGGATCAGTTGCTGGCTTGTTGCAGAATACCTGTACCACTTCAGCGAAACCATCTTTCGTCACAGTTACGGTAACGCATGTGCCAAATGGTACGCTTACGTCTGTGTTGCCACGGCCGCTTACTACACCGTTTAATGCTACAGAGGCATCAGCCGGTATCACTTCCAGGCGAACCTGACGGTCTTTCAGCTCAAAAAAGTCTTTTACAGGAGGAGCTTCGCGGTCTTTCTGGTTGTAGTATACCTTGGTCTGTGGGGCAAAACCAGGTTTTCTAACTTCTACGTTCAGGAACTTGTCTTTCTCCACGATTAGGTTGATACGCTTTGAGCCAGCCAGGCGGCCGTCAACGTAGATCTCCGCATCGTAAGGCTCCACGCTAATGTCGATCAGGCGATTTGCCAGCTCAACTTTTTGCTCTTTGTCCCACTTCATGGTGCGGGGAAACTCACGAATCACAGGTTCATAACCCTCTTTCACGATGGCAATACGGTTACGGGAGTCTTTGTTTAGCTTCAACTCGATGCTTCCGACACCCAGCTCAGTTACACGGGTATTGTCCGCATCGTTTAGCAAATAGAATTTGGCATCCGGAAAGTTTGAGGCAACGTTGATCTTGCTCTGCGCAAAAGTAGAAAGCGTCAGCAAGCATAGGATGAAGGATAAGTAGAGATTTCTCCTCATAGGACTAAAATAAAGTGAGTAAAAAATATAAAATAGGTTGGTTGATTACGACAATATCACCACAAATTTAAATCAAATTTATTTAAATTTATATATAACAATTTGTGCATCAATAAAAATACCCAAAAGTGGGTACTAGATTATTGCTATTAAAAAGTATACACGCGATGTTGTCGCAAAGGCAATTCAGCACAAATAAGAAGTGATTATTGCACTGTTAAGTTGTGATTTCAGGGAAGTGTGTCTTATGTTCTGAGTTTAGAAAGCAGATCGGGTGCAATGGTATGACCGCCTTCGAAGGTATGGACTTGCGGTGCGATACCCAGCCGATTCATGATTTCCTGTTGATGCTGTAGCTTGTCAGGAGTGATAAACTCGTCCTGCGTGCCATATACCACATCCACTGGTATACCTTGGAAAGCCGCTTTGCCTGACTCAAAGTCAATATCCTCCGGAAAGGAAGCGGCCCAAAGCACGAGATGCTGACAAGGTACTTGCCCGGTTGCTAACCAGCGACAAACAGTTGCCCCTCCCTGCGAAAAGCCCAGCACATGCACCCGCACATCGGTTGGTACTTGCTGTAGAAGCTTCTGGAGAAGTAAATCCAGATAGGCTGCCTGGTCTTCTATTTCAGAAAGGCGATCTTCTTTGGTCATCCACGTGGCGCCCACTCTGCCCGAGAAGCCATCCAGGTAAAAGCGGGAAAGTCCTTCTGGTGCCACTACTACTGTAGCGCCATCATCCAGCACAGTGAAATGCCGCAGAAAGTAACGGGCCAGCTGACCATAGCCATGACACACCACCCACAGGTCGCGCGTCTGTTCTGAAGGCGTTCCCAAGGTATAGTAACGTGCTGTGCGCGGTACTGTCAGCTGGTGCGCGTGCATAACTTATAAATGTTCCTTGTTGAATTGGAAGGGCAGGAGGTCGGATACACTGCGGAGGCGGTAGAATTTACTGTCCGGTCCTTGGAGGAGCACAGGTATAGCTTCGCCTTGCTTGTGTTCGTACTCGGCCATTACCTGACGACAGGCACCACAAGGCATAGCCGGCAGAAAATGTTGTTCGCTTCGTCTGCGGGCCGTCACAGCGATCATCTTGATCTTGGTGTTCGGGTGATGGGCGCTCATAGCGAACAGAGCGGTACGCTCAGCACACAGGCCGGAAGGGTAGGCGGCGTTCTCCTGATTGCTGCCCTTGAACATGGTGCCATCCTCGAGTACCAAAGCGGCGCCTACGAGAAAATTAGAATAAGGGGCGTAAGCATCGTTAGCGGCTTGTTGGGCCAGCTCCATTGCGTCGCGCTCCTGTTGGGTTAGTTCTTCTGCCGAGTCCAGTACGTCGATGCAGATATGTATATTCAGCTCACTTGCCATTTAAGACCTTCTAGGTATAAAAATTAGAAAAGGGCTATAAATTTAACGCATTATTCTGATAAAACAATGCAAAAGGTTGGCCTTGCAGGTGGTTATTGCTAAATTCAAACTTATCGATACGAACGCTATGAAAAAAATACTCCTGCTGGGGGCAGGTCGCTCCGCATCTTCGCTCATCCAATACCTGTTACAAAACGCACCTTCCGAGAATTGGCACATTACCATCGGCGACATCAATGTGGACCATTTGCAGAGCAAAATCGCACAACTGGACTGTGCTGAAGCGATCGTTTTTAATGTGCACGACGATAAGCAACGGGCCACTGAAGTAAGCAAGGCCGATCTGGTGATCTCGCTTTTGCCGGCGATCTTTCACATAGAGGTGGCGCGGGAGTGTATGAAGCAGGAGAAGCACCTGATCACCGCTTCGTACGTTTCGCCCGAGTTCAGGGAGCTGCATGAAGAAGCCAAACAGAAGAACCTGACCATCATAATGGAGTCGGGCCTCGATCCGGGCATAGACCACATGTCAGCCATGGCAGTCATTCAGCGTGTGCAGGGTATGGGCGGCCGTATCACGTCGTTTAAGTCCTACACAGGCGGACTGGTGGCACCGGAGTCGGACAATAACCCCTGGAACTACAAGTTTAGCTGGAACCCACGCAACGTGGTGCTGGCAGGACAGGGGACGGCCAAATACATCAAGAACGGAGAATATAAGTACATACCCTACCACCAGCTTTTCAGGCGCACCGACGAACTGTACGTGGAAGGCTACGGCCACTTTGACGGCTATGCCAACCGCGACTCGCTCAGTTATCGGGAGCATTACGGCCTGCAGGATATCCCGACCATGCTGCGTGGCACGCTGCGCCGCATTGGCTATTGCGCCGCCTGGGATGTGTTTGTGCAACTGGGCCTCACCGACGACAGCTATGATCTGGAAGGAGTGGACAGCATGACGCACTGCAGCTATTTGGGAGCCTTCCTACCGCCAGCTGCCTCCACCGACGAAACGCTGCAGCAGCGCCTGTGCCGCTACCTGGGTATAGCTGCCGAAGGCGAGATTATGGAGAAGCTGGAGTGGCTCGGTCTGTTTGAAGATACACCACTCGACATGCAAGTTGCCACACCTGCGCAGGTACTCGAAAAGATACTGGTTGGCAAATGGAAGCTGGAGCCCGGTGACAAAGACATGATCGTGATGCAGCATTTGTTTGAGTACGAACTGAACGGCGAGCAGCACGAACTTACTTCCTCGCTGGTGGTACTGGGCGATGATGCCGTGCAAACTGCTATGGCGAAGACCGTAGGCCTGCCAGTAGGTATACTGGCAAAGCTCCTGCTACATGGCAAGATCAACCGAAGCGGTGTACTTATACCGATCTACCCGGATGTGTACGAACCCGTACTTGAAGAACTCAAAGGGTATGGGATTGACTTTGTAGAGGAAGAGAAGGTAAAGGCAGTCCATTAACAGGTATAGCCTCCGGCAATCTTAGAAGATCAGGTAATAGTCCCGCAGTAGCGCTGTGAAGTCAGCGGTATAAGTGGTGCCGTCTTCCTCGCGGATATCGAGTGCCTTCGTGGTTGCCCGTTCTGTCGGCTGGAAGGTATAGGTCTGGATATGCCGAATGCACTTGCCCTTGGTGCGGGTATATACCTCCAGTGTGTCGGTTAGGTATAGCTTGTGCGCTTTGGCAATTGCTGCAAAGTGACTGGCCTCAGCTGGCGGCAAGAGCAGGTATAGCTTGCCGTGTTCAGTGAGGTGTTTTTGAGCAAAAGTCAGGATGTCTTCAAAAAGCAGATCACCGGTATGTTTGGCGGTGTTTTTAGCGGCATTGTCAGATTTAAGGGAAGCCAGAAAAAACGGCGGGTTCGACAGAATAACATCATATTGCTGCGTACAGGTTGTCGCAAAATCCTGTAGAGGCATTGCATGCAGTTTCAGTCGCTCCCGCCAAGCACTTTCCTGAAAGTTCTGCAAGGCCTGTACCTGCGCCTCTGGATTGATCTCTACCGCTTCCACCACCGCCTCCGAGCGCTGCGCCACCATCAGTGCCAGCAAACCCGTACCAGTCCCGATATCCAGCAACCGCTTCGCCTGACTTACTTCTACAGAAGCCCCAAACACACAAGAATCCGTGCATACCTTCATCGCACACTGGTCCTGGTTTATGCGGAATTGCTTGAATTGAAAGTAGGTGTTAGGCAAGAGAATTAGGAATTAGGAATGGTGGCAAAGGTATAGAGTTTCTTCTTTGTCTGAATCAGGATTCACCCACCTCTACCCTTCCCAAGAGGTGGAATCTCTGTAATTACTAATGCAAGTTATAAGCATTAAGGGAAATTACCACTGGCAAGTATAGCAAGACTAACTTGCACCTGAACGATGAAACAGATCACACTTGCCAGGTGCACTTTGTGGCGCTCCACTGTTGGGGGTGAAGGGGTCCCCCTGTCGAGAGCGGTCAGCGAGTTTGGAGAGTCTTGATTTTTTTGCTTACTGGGGGTAGGGGCCCTCTATTTTTTCATCAAGGAAAAAAGTGAGTGCCCGCTGCACAGGCGAAGCTATAAAACAATAAAGGATGGCAAGAGCAAAAGCTATAGCTACAACACTTAGAACCAGCGAACGCAAATAAACAATTACTTCGAATTAAACTGCCCTGACTCAAACCCTTCGTCGATCAACAATTTTGGCGACAGCGCACTGGCAACCGCCAATTCGTCGCAACGCTCATTTTCAGGGTGGCCGGCGTGTCCTCTGATCCAAACGAAACGCACATTATGCTTGGCGTATACTCGCAGGAAACGAGCCCAAAGGTCACCGTTGGCTTTGCCGGCGAAGCCTTTCTTCTGCCAGCCAAAGACCCAGCGTTTTTCCACAGCGTCCACCACGTACTTGGAGTCAGAGTAGACCGTGACAGGTATACCGGGCTTAGTAATCGCCTCAAGCCCCACAATCACGGCCAGCAACTCCATGCGGTTGTTGGTGGTTTTGCGGAAACCGGCAGTCAGTTCTTTCTCGTGGTTTTTCCAGCGCAAGATAGTGCCATACCCTCCCGGACCCGGATTCCCTCGTGATGCACCGTCTGTAAAAAGCTCGATCATGTTTTGATTTTTGAGTTAGTGATGAGTGAATGATTGATTAAGTATGAATTTTTATTCAGTCAGTCAATCATGCACTCCATCAACCATTTATATAGGTAGATTCGTTTTGAACAGCTTGATAGCGATAGCCAGTAGGATTACGCCAAAAACCTTACGGAGCACATTAGCGCCAGCTTTGCCGAGTTTGCGCTCCAGCCATGCTGAGGCTTTCAGAACGATGTAGACAAACATCAGGTTTAGCACAATGCCCACCAGCACGTTTGGCAGGGAGTAGGCAGCCCGCAAAGAAAGCAGTGTCGTCATGGTGCCGGCTCCCACAATCAGAGGGAAAGCCAATGGTACAATTGAACCGCTTTTTACTTCAGGATCAGAATGGAACAGGTCTTTGCCCAAGATCATCTCCAAGCCAATCAGGAAGATAATGATGGCGCCCGCCATCGCAAAGGATTCGAAATCGATGCCGAACAGTTTCAGGATACCATCGCCCACAAACAGGAACACGATCATCAGTATGCCAGAGATGATAGTGGCCTTCTCTGACTCGATCTTGCCTTCCCGCTTGCGCAGGTCTATGATGATAGGGATAGAACCGAGGATGTCGATTACTGCGAACAGGATTAGTGTTACAGATGCGATTTCCTTGAAACTGAACAGCTCATTAAGCATGGTATAGTTGGTTGTTAAAATGTTAGGGCCAATAACTTGCGGGTATAGGTATACCTGCACTTATAAGCGCAATCCGTTAACAAGCCGCAAAGGTAGGATTCTTAGGCGTAATAATGCAGGAAAAAGCGCTTTAGCTCTTCGTACTCTTCGTTGCCAATGGCAGGGAAGTTAGCTACCCGGAACGTGTTGCGCTGCCATGGCCCGTAGCCGTTGCCTAACCGGATATTGTGATGCAAAGCACGTTTCTTGACGTCCTCTACCAGCCGTTCGTTTGCCTCCAGCACCAATACCGTTTTGGAACGCACCTCCTCATTTTCGATCAGCAACTTGAAGTCGGTAAATTGCCCGAAGAACTCATACAGCTCGTTAGCGCGGTCAATCAGGTCGATGTCGATTTGCTTGATAAAAGGCCTGTCCTCGAGCATACGCTTAAGCAGGTAGATGTTAAGCGTGTTCGGCGTATGCACAGTCTGGTAGTTCAGCATCTTTTCGTAGAGCGACACCAGGCTGTTATAATGATTGCGCTCGTTCATTTGCTTGGCCCGGAAGATGGCTCGTGGCGAGCAAACCAGCAAACCTAATCCTGGCGGCAGTCCAAAGCACTTCTGCACGGACGCAAACCAGATGTCAGCTTTGATATACTTCAGGTTAAGGCCCGCCATAGACGAGGTGGCATCCACAGCCGTAAGCGTGTCCCGGAAGCGGTTGTGCAGGTTCAGGATAGAAGCAGGGGTGACTTGAGTGCCGTTAGAAGTTTCGTTTTGCGTAAAGCAGATCAGTTCGGTATCAGTACTGATGTCGAGCTCTTCCACTGGCATGGCTTCGTTAATGTCGAAGCGAACACCTTCGGCATCGGGACGAAGCTTTTTGGCATACTCATACCACTTTTCCCCAAAGGAGCCGTTGTAGATATGAAAGCTCTTCTTTTTCGTAAGGCTCTGAATCAGGATTTCCCAGCACTCAGTAGCCGAAGAGGTAAAAAATATAGAGTAATCCTGCGGAATGTTCAGGCGCCGCTTGAGCGAGCCGACCACCGTGCGCGATAGTTGTACAAACTGTTCTCCGCGATGCGGAGCCCCCAAAATACCCTCGTCATACGCATCTGTCAGGTAGCTGCGCACTTCCGGATAAATCTTAGACGGTCCTGGATAGAAATTCAACATAGAGGGTAATATAAAGAATTATAGTATGGCTACTATAGCAAAAAGCAAATATTTAGTGAACGGGATTCCAGTGTTGTGACGCTATTTTTTGGCGCCAAACCCGATTTGCTTTGGCTTCATACGCTCAAAATACTGTAGTGCCATGCGATAGCTCTCCAAACCAAAACCCGTGATCACACCTTTGCAAAATGCCGCAAACATACTTTTATGACGGAAGGCGTCGCGGGCGTATACATTGGAGATATGCACTTCTATTACTGGGGTTTCGATCGCCTTGATGGCATCAGAAAGGGCCACCGAAGTATGGGTATAGGCGCCACCGTTGAACACAATGCCTTTGTAGCTGAAACCTACTTCGTGCAGCTTGTCGATCAGCACCCCCTCTGTGTTAGACTGGAAATAGGATAACTCCATGTCCGGGAAAGCGGTTTTTAGTTCTTCAAAATAGGATTCGAAGGACTCCGTGCCGTAGACAGACTTCTCGCGGACGCCTAAAAGATTGAGGTTGGGGCCGTTCAGGATCAGAATTTTCATAGTTTTAGGGTCTCGTTGTGATTTCATATCAATTAAGCGGTTGCAATTTAAGGATTAACTATCTTTGCTTTGTTTTTTTTGACAAAAGAAAGTTTTGTCAGCTCCTCTTTTGCCTTAATACTAACTTATGAAGTGGTCCATCTGCATTACCCAGTTTGAACAGTACCTACGCCTCGAAAAGTCGCTTTCCGGTCACTCCGTGGAAGCATACCAGCGTGACATCCGGAAACTAACGGATTTTCTGGAAATCAAAGGTTTGCAGGTACAGCCCGAGCAGATGACACCGCCTATATTACGGGAATTTCTGGAGTGGGTGGCAGGTCTGGGCATGACGCCACACTCCCAAGCACGCACGTTGTCAGGTATACGGGCCTTCTACAAGTTCCTGATCATGGAAGACATGCTCACCGCCGACCCAACCGAAACCATCGAGGCACCTAAACTGAGCCGAAAGCTGCCCGACACGCTGCACTTCCACGAGATCGAACAATTGCTGGCCGCCATCGACCTGTCTACACCAGAGGGAACACGCAACCGCGCCATGCTGGAGACCCTTTATAGCTCCGGACTGCGTGTGTCAGAGTTGCTGGAACTGAAATTGAGCAATCTCTATGAAGACATGGGCTTCCTAAAAGTAGCTGGTAAAGGCGATAAAGAGCGACTGGTTCCAATTGGACGTGATGCACTCAAGCACATCCAACTCTACCGGGAAGGTGTGCGCTGCCACCTCAACATTAAGAAAGGGCATGAAGACTTTGTATTCCTGAACCGACGTGGCGCCAAACTGACGCGTGTGATGGTGTTTACAATCATAAAAGACCTCGCTGCCAAAGCAGGTATACAGAAGACGGTGAGTCCCCATACCTTCCGACATTCCTTTGCCACACACCTGATTGAGGGTGGTGCCGACCTGCGTGCCGTGCAGGAAATGCTGGGCCACGAGTCCATCACCACTACCGAGATCTACACTCACCTTGATCGCGACTACCTCAAGCAGGTGATCAAGGACTACCACCCGAGGAGCTAGGCAGTTAAAGAGTTGAGGAGGTTTTGGCATGTCAGGGAAGGTCGCGGACTATCCGAATCGTGCACTGGAATCATGTGCCAGACATCAATACTCGACGGGCGGTGCAGTTTAGCTCGAATAACCGAACGGAGTCTGCCTATGAGTTTATACCTGCAGGACGCTTCCGCTAAGGAATATAGAATTTAATAGCCCCATGTTATGGTTGGGGAGATCCTATCAAACCCATTAAACCAATCGTTTCTCTAGAAGTCAATAAGCAACACAATTTTACAACACCCGCATGCTAGCCATTTTCATCCGAATTTTCACCCTTTTACTGCTTTCCCTAGCTATACCTTTCCTCACCGCCGCCCAGTCCGTTGACGACATTACGCCTATACCTGTAGAGGTAATCAAGGAGGCTAGAGGGCATGTGACCATCGACAGGAAAGCCCAGATCGTGTTTGACAAGCAGTTCGGAGCACAGGCTGATTTTCTGAAAGAAATGCTGGCTGCCCAAACCGGACTGAACCTACCGGTATACCCAAACACACCGGCCAAGCCCAAGGCCAGTCACCACATCCGACTGGTTTTCGATAACAAATCAATCGACAAAGCTGAGATGTATACCTTGAAGGTGTCTGGCAAAGATGTGACCATACGTGCCAAGGACACAGGCGGTATGGTGTATGGTATCCAGACCTTGCTGCAGTTATTTCCGCTCAAAAATGTGAAGGAAGTGAGAATACCGAATGTGCAAATAAAAGACTATCCGCGCTTTGCGTATCGGGGCATGCACCTGGACGTGGTGCGGCACATGTTCCCGCTGGAGTTCATCAAGAAGTACATCGACTACCTCTCTTTTCATAAATTCAACACCTTTCACTGGCACTTGACCGACGATCAGGGCTGGCGCATCGAGATCGAGTCTTACCCGAAACTGAACTCGGTAGGATCATGGCGTAAGGAAACCCTGATCGGGCACTTCAAGGATGAACCGGCCAGGTATGACGGCACCCGTTACGGGGGCTACTATACCAAAGACGAAGTACTGGAGGTGATCAACTATGCATCCGTTAGGGGAATCAATATTATACCTGAGATCGACATACCCGGTCACAGTCGTGCTACGATTGCCGCTTACCCGGAACTGAGTACCCGGCCTGATACTACCTGGAATGTAGCCACCACCTGGGGTATGTATAACCGTCAGAACAATGTGCTGCAACCAAACCCAGCAACGTTCCAGTTTCTGGAGACAGTATTTCAGGAAGTGGCCGACCTATTCCCTTATGAGTACTTCCACCTGGGCGGCGACGAAACCAGCAAGAAATGGTGGAAAGCCGACCCGGTGTCGCAGCAATTCATCAAAGACCATAACCTGAAAGACGAGAAAGGCCTGCAAACTTATTTTGTAGAGCAGGTGGCCAGCTACCTGGCAGCTAAAGGCAAGAAGGTGATTGGCTGGCACGAAATATTGGAAGGCGACCTGGATACATCAACCCTGATCATGAACTGGGGAGGGGAGAAGGAAGGTATAACTGCCGCTACTCGCGGACACCAGGTTATTATGTCGCCGGGCAAGCCATTATACTTTGACCACTACCAGTCCAAAGACCCGAACGACAGCCTGGCCATACATGGCTACAATCCAGTAGATGCCGTGTACGCTTTTGAGCCGGTACCGAATGCGTTACGTGAACAGAAGCTGGACCATTTCATCATTGGGGCACAGGGTAATGTGTGGACGGAGTACATCGGTAGTCCGGCCAAAGTAGAATACATGGTTTTCCCACGCATGACAGCACTGAGCGAAGTGCTTTGGTCACCGCAAGAGAAAAAAGATTTTACTGATTTCAAGCGAAGACTTAAAACAGCCATTATCCCGCGCTATACCTTCTGGAAGGCGAAATACTTCCCCAACTTTGAGAAGTGGACGGCTGATAAATAAGCTTTAAAATTTTCGATTGAATATCAGCAGGATGTATAGTAGGTAATTGATATTTATTATATTTAAAAGCTGTAATAACACAGGCTGTGTTTTGTGCATGGTCTGTGTTATTTTTTTCAACCTATTTCCAAGCTTTTATGACAACAACTTTACTCGAAAAAGAAAAACAAACCACCCATTTCTACTTTGCCGGCAAAGGCTCTGAATACTTCGCTATCGAAATCGTAAACATCTTACTCACTATTGTGACCCTCGGGCTTTACTACCCTTGGGCAAAGGCCAAGTCGATGCATTACCTATACCGCAAAACCGAATTGGCAGGCACTCCATTCGTTTTCCATGGTACTGGCAAAGAAATGTTTATCGGCTTTATCAAGGGAGTAGGCATATTTATAGCGCTGTATACTTTGCTGTTCATGGCCTCATTAGTAGAGCCGGCTTTCCTGAAAGTGTTATTTATTTTCGGATTTCTAATGGGTTTCCTGGTGCTAATACCTGTGGCCTTGCACGGTATGATACGTTACCGCACGTCACGCACGAGCTGGCGTGGCATCCACATGGGTTACCGTGGGGAGCTATCTGATATGATATCGACTTATCTTGTTGGCTTTTTCCTGACAATATTCACATTCGGCATCTACGGTGCATGGTTTGTGGTGAAGCTGCGCAAGCAGATGATCGACAATGTGCGCTTTGGCAATGTGAGCCTGCGTTACGTAGGGGACGGTGCCGATCTGTTCCTGATCAACATCAAAGGATACTTCTTTTCTATTTTCACGTTAGGTATCTACTTTTTCTGGTACACCAGAAATCTCCTGCACTTTTATGTGAATAATATTGTGGTGCTGCAGGAAGACGGTACTTACAGTCGCCTGCAGTGTGATGTTTCGGGTTGGGATGTGTTGAAACTGACAGTTGGCAATATCCTGATCGTGGTGTTTACGCTCGGACTAGGTATACCGCTTACAACCACCCGTACCTTATCGCTTATCATGAACAATACCGTAATGTACGGTCACTTCGATGCCGACGCACTGGTGCAGACCGAGGAAGCCTACGATTCGGCCACCTACGAAAGCATGACGGATATGATGGATATCGGTGTCATCTAGCATGGCATTTGAAGGGAAATACTATAACGGGCAAAGCTCTAAAGGTATGCCCGCCCATATATCACTGCTGGAGGACGGGCTGCGTATCGACTATTGTGCGGATGAAGTATGCGGTTCCGTGCACTGGGAACTGGCAGGTATACACCAGTCAGAATTCAATGATGCAACCACCTTGCTGCGATATGGAAAATTTCCGCAGCAGAGTATTTCCGTTGTAGACAAAGATTTTAAGGAGGCGCTCCAGCACCATTATCATGGGGCGACCTTTCTTAAGTCTAGCTATAACAGCGTGCTGAGTCTTGGCTTGTCAGGTATAGCCATCATGGCCCTGAGTCTGCTGGGGCTGTTAGTGGCTTTTATCATCTGGGGAGTACCAGCCCTTGCCGACCGTGCGGCCACGCATTTTCCGCAAAGCTATGAACGTCAACTCGGACAACAGCTCTATACAAAGATGCTGCAGGGGTACGAGGTAGACGACGAAAAGACAGCTGCTCTGAACAAGTACCTGGACGAGTTAGAGACTGACCTTGATTATCCGATCACAGCTGCTGTTGTGAAGAGCGACGATGTGAACGCCTTTGCCATACCTGGTGGCTATATGGTGGTGTATGAAGGTATACTCGATAAAATGGAGCACCATGAGGAGTTGGCCGCTTTGATGGGGCACGAACTGGCGCATATCCAAAACCGACATTCGTTACGCGCCTTGACGCGAAGCTTGTCCTACTACATGCTGGCATCGATTCTGTTCGGGGATGTGAGTGGTGTGGCAGCCGTACTGGTGGACAATGCCTCGGCACTGCGCAATTTGGAGTATAGCCGCAGCCTCGAGCTGGAAGCTGACCGTGAAGGATTGGAACTACTGCGCCGCAATGAGCTAAACCCACACGGCGTTTTGCTATTGATGGAGCGCCTGCAGATGGGCAGCGAATCTGAAATGCTGGCTTTCCTGAGCACACACCCTAATACTGAAGATCGTAGGAAGGTGTTAAAAGAACTGATAGGAGAGGGTAGTCAGTCTTACATGAAGCATCCGGAACTGGAGCGGCACTGGGAGCAGCTGAAAATAAGATAAACAGGCTGTTTTCAGGAGAATAATTATCTTTGCGGGCAGCAAACCACACTCAAACCCGCTGCCGTGTATAAGAGCCTCCTTCGTCCGCTTCTTTTTAAACTCGATCCCGAGAAAGTACACTACCTCACCACCGACGCATTAAGAACTGCCTTTAGTCTGCCATTCACCAAGAGTATCAGTCGTGGAATGTTCAGGATCGAGGACAAGCGACTGGAGCGTGAACTCTTCGGTTTGAAATTCCCTAACCCGGTAGGTTTGGCAGCAGGCTTTGACAAAGATGCCAAACTAGTGGATGAGCTGGCTGAGTTGGGTTTCGGTTTCATCGAGATCGGTACGCTCACCCCAAAACCACAGGAGGGCAACCCGAAGCCGCGTCTTTTCCGTCTGCCGGAAGATCAGGCCATCATCAACCGCATGGGTTTTAATAACGAAGGCGTGGAAGCGGCCGTGGAGCGACTGCGGGAGCGGAAGAGCAACATCATCGTTGGCGGCAACATCGGTAAGAACAAGATTACTCCAAACGAGGAGGCGCTAAATGATTACCTCTACTGCTTCAAGGCGTTGTATGATGTGGTGGATTACTTTGTGGTAAATGTAAGTTCGCCGAATACCCCGGACCTACGTGCGCTGCAAGAAAAAGAACCGCTGCAGCAACTGCTAATGGCCTTGCAGGAGCTTAACAATTCCATGCCGAAGGCCAAACCCCTCCTTTTGAAGATTGCCCCCGATCTCAACGAGGCTCAGTTAAATGATATAATCGAGATTGCCATAACGGCTAAGCTAAGTGGTATTATTGCCACGAACACAACCATCAGCCGCGAGGGACTGCATACCTCTTCTGCCCAGGTTTCAGAAATCGGAGCAGGCGGACTGAGCGGCAAACCGCTGACCAAACACGCTACTGAGATCATCCGCTACCTACGCCAGCACCTGCCACAGGAGATCAAGATCATTGGCGTAGGCGGGATTATGACGGCGGAGGATGCGCAGGAGAAACTGGATGCCGGTGCTGATCTGGTGCAGTTGTATACCGGGTTTATCTATGAAGGTCCTGCGCTGGTTGCGGGGATTAATAAGAAGTTGTTGGGTAAGTAAGGGTTGGTTATAGCGCATTCGGCTGATTTGTAACTGGTGAAGTGACGGCTGTTTTTTTGCAACTTGCCTTATTTCATAGCTTCGCCTGTGCGGCGGGCACCTACTTTTTTCCTTGATGAAAAAATCGAGGGCCCCTACCCCCCGTAGGCAAAAAAATCAAGACGCTTTTAAACTCGCTGACCGCTCAAACACAAAATCGTCGTTTTATGCACTTGGCTCAAGTGATCTGTTTTATTGCTTAAGGGGCAAGTTAGTCTTGCTATATCTGCCAGCGGTATGTGACAATCACTAAAAGGCTTTTGTCTATCAAGCAGCAGTACCTAGTTCCCCTCTTGAGAGTAAGGCCTTTCCATTTTGCTTTTTTGTCATCCCGTAGGGATCTTAGTCGCAAATAGCATTGGCTTATCACCCATACTACCAAGTTTCTTAACAGGATGACAATGATTTTTGAACAAGTTTTTTAGAATGCACCGTCCCTACTATTGAGAGGGGCAGAGGTGGGTTAATCAGTTCCGAAATTCCCTGCCTTAAACAAGAAATGAGCTAAGAGTGGTTTGACCCGGTCCCCTTTGAGGGGTGCTAGGGATGACAATTGTTGATAATCTTACTTTGGGGGTAGCGGCCTTCTATCTAAGAGAGGGGCAGGAGGATAATCGTGCACAGGAATCCTGAAAATCCTTAAATCCTGCAAATCCTGATTCAGACAAATACCCTAACACAATTCTGACAGGCCTACCTAGCCCTGCAAGACCCCCACCTTCTATCTTCCAAACTTTCTAACATTTTAACTCCTTATCTCCCCAACTCAACTTTTTAGCACATTTCCTGAAAAGCCTTCGGATTTGCTGAGCGGCGTGTGCCGAAAAAATGTAAATTTGAAATCTTAATTAGTCGAAGGGTATGGCAAAGAACACTTACAGAAACGATGCGGTGAGCACGGGAAGGGCGAGGAATGAGGTGCGTGGACGTAATGAACCACGCGGCAGCGCCTCCACCAGTGAAAAGCCCAAGCAGAAGAAAGCTAAAAAACCATTTTTTAAGATGCCGTCTTTCAGGCTAAACCTGAAAGCGCCCGCTTTTTTGTCGGATCGCCGCTTTAAGCTGTTCATCGGCTTTTCATTGCTGCTGATCTCTTTCTTCATGACCATCGCATTTGTGTCCTACCTGTTCACAGGGGCAGCTGACCAGAGTGTGGTGGAGTCTGTGCAAGGCACTGGCTTGAAGGAGTCAGGACAGGAAGCGGAGAACTGGCTGGGTCTGTTCGGTGCCTGGGTGTCCCACTACTTTATTTATGAATTACTAGGCGTTGGTGCCTTTTTCCTGATACCGATCGCTTTCTTTGCTGGTAGCCGCATTGTGTTCCGCTGGAAAACTATTTCCATGTCGTATGTGCTCGGGCTGTGTACATTTAGTATGCTATGGCTGAGCCTGACCTTGGGGTATATAGTGCTTACAACAGGTACGGTAAGTGAATACGGTTTCATGGGCGGAGGTATAGGTATAGAAACGGCCATTTGGCTAAGTAGCCTGATTGGTTGGGGTAGTGGTTTGCTGCTGGGCTTCCTACTCCTGATTTTCCTTGTTTTCTTCTTTAACATCACCAGCATCAACTGGGGCAAACCAGCTGCTGATGACGAAGAGGGTGAAGTGGCGATCGACAGAGGAAGTGCTTCGTCGCTGCGTGATGTGGTGCATGGCTCTGCCCGTAACATCAACCACAACGCCGACCCGACTGCTTCTTTGGATGCCGAGGAAGAAGAGGAGATAGAATTCGATGAAGAGGAGGAGGAAGCAATCAACCGTGCTCTCGAAATGGAACTGAGCTCGCTCAAGCCAGAGCCACCAAAACCTGCTGCACCCGCACCAGCTCCTTCGCTGGAATTGGATATTGAAACCGAACTGGAAGAAGAACTGGCTTATGACGAGTTTGACACGGCTGAGGGCGAAGAGGAAGAGCTACTGGATCTGCAGA
This sequence comes from Pontibacter sp. LHS2, assembly GCF_058932845.1. Classification (NCBI taxonomy): domain Bacteria; kingdom Pseudomonadati; phylum Bacteroidota; class Cytophagia; order Cytophagales; family Hymenobacteraceae; genus Pontibacter; species Pontibacter sp. LHS2. Next base: position 147,563 of record NZ_JBZYWG010000003.1, on the reverse strand, counting down.
TAGAAAAGACGCCGGAAGAAGAAGCAGCCGATGTACTGGCGACCGAAAACTACGACCCAACGTTGGACTTGGCCCGTTACCAGTACCCGACCATCGACCTGCTCAACGACTACGGTACGAGCAAAATACAGGTAACCAAAGAAGAGCTCGAAGCCAACAAAGACAAGATTGTAGCCACACTGGGCCATTACAACATCGGCATCGCCAGCATCAAAGCGACCATTGGGCCGACTGTTACGCTCTATGAAATCGTGCCGGATGCCGGGGTGCGTATCTCCAAAATCAAGAACCTGGAAGACGATATTGCCCTGAGCTTAGCGGCATTAGGTATACGTATCATCGCGCCTATACCTGGTAAGGGCACCATCGGTATAGAAGTGCCGAACACCAAGAAGGAGATGGTGTCGATCAAGTCGATCCTGTCGACCGAGAAGTTTATGAAAAGTGAGATGGACCTGCCGATCGCTTTCGGTAAGACCATCACGAATGAAGTATTCATCACGGACTTGGCCAAAATGCCGCACTTGCTGATGGCGGGTGCCACAGGTCAGGGTAAGTCGGTTGGTCTAAACGCCATCCTGACCTCGCTGCTTTATAAGCGCCACCCATCGCAGCTCAAGTTCGTGCTCGTTGACCCGAAAAAGGTGGAACTCTCCCTGTTTAACAAGATAGAGCGTCACTTCCTGGCCAAGCTGCCGGACACAGAGGAGGCGATCATTACCGATACCAAAAAGGTAGTGAACACGCTAAATTCTCTCTGTATGGAGATGGATATGCGCTATGACCTGTTGAAAGATGCTGGCTGCCGTAACCTGAAAGAATACAATAAGAAGTTTGTGGAGCGTAAGCTGAACCCGAAAAAGGGACACAAGTTTATGCCGTACATCGTGCTGGTGATTGACGAGTTGGCGGACCTGATGATGACGGCCGGTAAGGAAGTAGAAACGCCGATTGCCCGTCTCGCACAGCTGGCCCGAGCCATTGGTATACACTTGGTCGTAGCTACGCAGCGACCGTCTGTGAACGTCATCACAGGTATCATCAAGGCCAACTTCCCGGCTCGTATTTCCTTTAAAGTAACCTCCAAGATCGACTCACGCACCATCCTGGATGCCGGTGGAGCTGACCAGCTAATCGGCCAGGGTGACATGCTCTTCTCGATCGGTTCGGATATGATCCGTATTCAGTGCGCCTTTGTGGACACGCCGGAAGTGGACCGTATTTGTGACTTCATTGGCGGACAGCAGGGGTATAGTGATGCCTACCTGTTGCCAGAGTTTGTGGGTGACGAAAGCGGCTCTGAAAAAGCGGACTTCGACTCAAGTTCTAAAGACCCGATGTTCGAAGAAGCCGCCCGCATTATCGTGCAGCACCAGCAGGGCAGTACCTCTCTGTTACAGCGTCGTCTCAAGCTTGGCTACAACCGCGCCGGCCGCCTGATCGACCAGTTGGAAGCTGCAGGTATAGTAGGACCGTTTGAGGGAAGCAAGGCCCGCGAGGTTTTAATTCCGGACGAGTACAGTTTGGAACAGTTATTGAATACGCTGTAGGAAAGAATAAAACACGACACTCAAATAACATCATGAAAAGAGTATTATCCCTTTTGCTGGCAGTATTTATGTTTGTGAACCTGGCGAATGCGCAGCAGGACCCAAAAGCAGGCAAGATACTGGACCAAATGAGCCAGAAGTACAGAAGTATGAAAGCTTTCAAAGCTACTTTTGCACAGACACTGGAGAATCCTTCTGCCAAAGTAAAAGAAACAATGGAAGGAGATATTTTAGTAAGCGGTCCGAAATACAGACTGGCTGTGAGCGGACAGGAGATCATCAGTGATGGTAAACTGATGTGGACCTACCTGAAAGAGGTGAATGAAGTGACCATCACGGAAACTGACGCCGAAGCAGAGGCCATGGCACCAAGCAAGATTTTCGACATGTATAAGAAAGGTTACAAATACGCCTACGCCGGTACAGAAAAGCAAGGCGCTGAGACTTTTGACGTGATCGAACTGGCGCCGGAAGACCGGAGCAACCCGATCTTCAAAGTGCGCTTGTACATCAACCAAAAAGACAAATCGCTGAAGAGCTGGCAGATGTTCCGTAACAACGGCAACCGCTATACCTATACCATTAAGAATTTCCAGGCTAATCCTGCCTTGGCTTCCGACGCCTTTAGCTTCAACAAAGCCAAGTACAAAGGTGTGCAGGTGGTGGACTTAAGATAACCCGCCCAATTTATGATAAAAGGAAAGAGCTGCTCTGTTTAGGGCAGCTCTTTTTTTGTAATTGGTTTAAGAGTCCCCGACGTCTATCGTTGCAACTATATACCCTACTTGAGGGGTGGAACGGAACCTCAAGGTATAGATGCCTGCCTCGGTCGGTCGGAAGGTATAAGGAGCCGTGCGGATAGGCAGATCGTTTGTGCAGACATTCCCTCTGTACTTCGCAACCACCCTTATGACTGTTTCTTTGCCAGAAGAACTGACATTAAAAGAACCGAACTGACCACAACCACCGCTAACCTGAAAGTGAACATCAACAGTCACGGTTTCTCCTACTTGTGCGGTTGCAGGGGCCTCTACACGGACAATGGGAGCAGGGCGCTCCTGTACCGGAGGTTCGGAGTCCTCTTTGGAGCAGCCGGTGGCAGTCAGGAGAATTAATGCGAGGGTGCACAGGTATCGGATCATGGTTTTAAGTTTTAAGGTGCTGCTTACTATCTCGATCCCATTTGTGCTGATAGGGTTGCACGACCTGGCAGATTTGGCGTAACAGGATCAATTAGTGGCCTGTGCAGGTATAAAAAATTTGTAGCTGCCCTTAAATAAACTAGCTTTGCTATACCTGAACTTTAGCTCCTATACCTATCATGACCAGAGAAAAGCTGTTTGAGCAGATCCTCCAGAAAAAATCATACCTGTGCATTGGCCTCGATACCGATCCTAAACGCCTGCCTGAGCACCTGCTCGACCATGAAGATCCGGTGTTTGAGTTTAACCGCCAGATCGTGGAAGCCACTGCTGACCTGTGTGTAGCCTATAAGCCGAACATTGCCTTTTATGAAGCACAGGGTCCGAAGGGTTGGGTAAGTCTGGAGAAAACACTGGAAGTGATACCAGAGGAGATCTTCACAATAGCTGATGCCAAACGTGGCGATATCGGAAACACTTCGGAGCTGTACGCCAGAGCATTCTTTGAGACCATGAACTTCAACGCCGTGACGGTTGCGCCTTATATGGGCTCCGATTCGGTGAAGCCATTTTTGGTGCAGCCGGGCCGCTGGGTGATTTTGCTGGCGCTAACATCTAACCCGGGCAGTAAGGACTTTCAGATGCTCAAACTGTCAGATGGTAATGAAGAGTATCTTTTTGAGCAGGTATTGCGAGAGAGTGCCAACTGGGCCAGCGTAGGCCAAATGATGTATGTCGTGGGCGCTACGCAAGGCGAGTACATTGAGCGAGTGCGGGCAATCGTACCAAACCACTTCCTGCTGGTACCCGGTGTGGGCGCGCAAGGTGGTAGCCTCGAAGAAATTTCCCGCCTCGGTATGAACCAGCAGTGCGGCTTGTTAGTCAATTCTTCCCGCGCCATCATCTACGCCTCCTCCGGCCGTGATTTTGCTGACCGTGCTAGAGAAGCTGCTCTGGAAGTGCAGAAGGAAATGGAGCAGTACCTGGAGCAGTATGTAACACATTTGTAGAATTACAGAATCAGGTTCTTATGAAATAACATAAACGCCATACCTCAGCTATGCAGGTATGGCGTTTATGTTTTATATTGTGGTAGGTATAGACAAAAAGCAATAGCATGAACAAGCAGTTTTCAGAGATTATCAGCACGTTAGAAGATTTGCAGGCTTTGCAGGGTACACCGAGCGAGTTGGTTAACAACAAGTCGATAGACTACCTGGATGCACATTGCCGTGACTTTATCTCGAAGGCCTCTATGCTGTTTGTGAGCACAAGTGACGCCGCCGGTAACTGCGATGTGTCCCCTCGGGGCGATGCGGCCGGCTTTGTGCTGGCGCTGGACGAAAAGCGGCTTGTTATACCTGAGCGACCCGGCAATAAACGATGCGACACGCTGCGTAATATTCTGGAGAACCCAAAGGTCGGGCTGATCTTCATTATTCCAGGATTAGAGGAAACGCTTCGTATAAATGGTAAGGCCTGCGTGATCAAAGATGAAGCCATTATGGCGGAGCTTGCGGCACAAGGCAAAGTACCGGTTGTAGGTATAGGGGTGGAAGTAAAAGAGTGTTACATCCACTGTGCGAAAGCGTTTAAGCGATCAAGTCTTTGGAAGCCCGAGCAATGGCCCGCGCAGGAGACTCTGCCCCGTCCTGCCGCTATCCTGGCCGATCATATCCGGAAGCCTGACTATAGCGAAGAGCACATCAAAACAGTACTGAAAGAAAGCTACGAGCAGCGCCTGTACTAGACCTTTTAGCTAGGCTGCTGCTGTAAGATTGCAACCTATGTCTCCTGGAGCTGTAACTCTATATGTTTCAGGTATAGCTATGTCAATAAAAAAGGCCCCTGATATGGGGCCTTTTGTTATTTTGCTACGGTGCGTTCTATCTCCCGCAGGTTCTCCATTTTCTTGTTTCTGAGGAAGCCATTGATGTCTTCGAAGTGCTCACGTACCCGCTTGTTTCCAAACTCAAACACTTTGTCAGCTAGCCCATCAAGGAAGTCGCGGTCGTGTGATACGAGTATGATGGTACCGTCGAATGCCTTGAGGGCGTCTTTTAGGATATCCTTCGTTTTGATGTCAAGGTGGTTGGTCGGTTCGTCGAGAATGAGCAGGTTAACCGGCTGCAATAAGAGCTTGATCATGGCCAATCGGGTCTTCTCACCGCCCGACAGCACTTTCACTTTCTTCTCGATGGTATCGCCGCTAAACATGAAAGCACCTAAGAGATCCTTCACACGGGTGCGGGCATCGCCTACGGCAATCTCGTCGATAGTCTGGAAAACGGTTAGTTCGCCGTCGAGCAGGGCGGCCTGGTTCTGGGCAAAGTAACCGATCATGCAGTTGTGACCGAGTTGCAGCTTGCCTTCAAAGTCGATCTCGCCCATAATGGCTTTCACCAGCGTAGACTTACCCTCACCGTTCTTGCCCACAAAAGCTACTTTCTCACCACGGTTGATGGTCATGGAAGCATCTCTGAAGACGGTGTAGTCACCGTACTTTTTGGTCAGCTCCTCCACAATCACAGGGTAATTACCTGAGCGTGGCGCTGGTGGGAACTTCACATTCAAAGCAGAGGTATCCACTTCGTCCACTTCCACGATCTCCATCTTCTCGAGCATCTTCACACGCGACTGCACCTGCAGGGTCTTCGAGTAAGTGCCTTTAAAGCGGTCAATAAAAGTCTGGATATCAGCGATCTCTTTCTGCTGATCCTCGAACTGCTTCTGCTGTTGCTCGCGGCGCTCTTTGCGCAGCTGCAGGTATTGGCTATAAGTAACTTTGTAGTCGTAGATGCGGCCCATCGTCACTTCGATGGTGCGGTTGGTGATGTTATCCACAAAGGTTTTATCGTGCGAGATCACGATCACGGCCTTGGCATTGTTCACCAGGAAGTCCTCGAGCCACTGGATGGACTCAATGTCGAGGTGGTTGGTCGGTTCGTCGAGAAGGATCAGGTCCGGCTTCTGAAGCAGGATCTTGGCCAGTTCGATGCGCATGCGCCAGCCACCGCTGAACTCGTTGGTAGAGCGCGTAAAGTCCTCACGGGAAAAACCGAGACCTTTTAGTGTTTGCTCTACCTCGGCGTCAAAGTTGATCTCTTCAATGGAGTAATATTTTTCACCCAGCTCTGATACCTGCTCGATGATCTTGTAATAGTCATCGGAGTCGTAATCGGTGCGGGTTTCGAGTTGGGCGTTGAGCTCGTCCATCTGCTTTTTCATGTCAAGCACCTTGGCAAATGCCTTGGAAGCTTCTTCGAACACGGTGCAGTTGTCATCAGTGAGCAGGTGCTGCGGCAGGTAGGCGATCACGGCATCCTTGGGAGCCGACACCTTGCCACGGGTAGGCTTGCTGGCCCCCGCTATAATTTTGAGAAGGGTAGATTTTCCTGCCCCGTTTTTTCCCATGAGGGCGATGCGGTCGTTTTCGTTGATGTTGAAAGAAACATTGCTGAAAAGGGCCGCGCCATTGAACTCCACGCTTACCGCGTCAACTGAAATCATAATCGTTTAATTTTAAGGGGGCAAAGATAGTAAAGTTTGGGAGTTTAAGGGTTTGAGAGTTTAGGAGTTGATGCGTTTATAGGATGATTTTCTTATTGTGACTAGGATAGCGGTCAGTTCATTGGCCTCTTGCTTCAATGACGCAAGACGGCTTGCTGTTACAATTTCTGATTCTTCCAACAGTTCCAACCAGAAAAGTGATTCGTCGGCTTCTTCAAGCGCTATACCTATCTTAGCTACAAACTCGGCATTGGAACGCGCACGGCATGCTGCGCGGTAGTTAGCAGCAACCGATGTAGCTGACCGTAGCAACTGTTTACCTAGAATGTAGGCATCGGCCTGCTTAGGCAGTGCCCTGAATAGACGTATACATCGCAATGCAAATTCCTTTGTCCGCTTTTTAAAGTTTTCCCCAAAAGCAAAATTGCTTTCCCTCGCTAAACTCTCCATTCTAAAACCCTCATTCATAACTATCAAACTCCTAAACTCTCAAACTCGTAAACTTGTCCAACTCACAACCACCAGCTATGAAGGAAGAGTTCCTGCACTACATCTGGCAGCATCAGTATTTCGACAAGACCGATCTGTTAACAGTAGAGGGGGAGCCGGTGCAAGTGCTGCGGGTAGGGATGTATAACACTGATGCGGGTCCTGATTTCAAGGAGGCGATCATCCGGGTAGGGGAGGTGGAGTGGTCAGGCAGCGTAGAAATTCACCTGCGTGGCTCCGACTGGCGACGGCATCAGCACCAGCTCGACTTCAAGTACAACCAGGTGGTGCTGCATGTGGTGTGGGAGGCAGACGAGGCAGTGAAACGTACCGATGGCACTTTTATACCTACGCTCGAACTGAAAAGCCGCGTGAACACAGCCCTGCTGCAAACTTATGAGCAGCTACGACGGGCACCCTATGCTATACCTTGCGCCGGCTTTTGGCCACAGGTGCCGGATATCACAAAAACCATGATGCTGGGCCGTGCCCTTACTGAGCGACTGGAGCTAAAAGGGGAAGAGGTATTGCAGGTATACCAGCAGCTCGGCAATGACTGGGAAGCCACTGCTTTTCAGGTGCTTTGCAAGGCCTTTGGTTTTAAGATCAATCAGGATCCTTTTGAAAGATTGGCACGGGCGCTACCGGTTCAGGTGGTGCGCAAGCATCAGCATAATTTGTTTCAATTGGAGGCGTTGCTGTTCGGGCAGGCTGGTTTTTTGGAAGATCCTAAAGACGAATACAGCAACACTTTAGCTAAAGAATATACCTATCTCAGCCGAAAATATAGCCTGCAGGAACTGGCTATGCCCCGCCATCACTGGAACTTCCTGCGCATGCGACCTGCTAATTTCCCGACCGTGCGACTGGCACAACTGGCTGCCTTGCTTCACAAGCACAAAAGTCTGTTTTCCACGATCATCCGAACTGAGGGAGTCAGTAACTACGATGCGCTGTGGCAAGCGCCGGTATCGGCTTATTGGCAAAAACATTATACCTTTGGAGCGGAGTCAAAGGCGGTGCAGGTGCAACTGGGCAAATCGAGTGCGCAGAATCTGACAATCAATGTGGCAGCACCCCTGTTGGCAGCCTATGCCGTGCATACCGATCAATTGGAGCACCTCGACAAAGCGGTGGATTTGCTTGAAAAGGTGAAAGAAGCCAGCAACCGTATCACACGGCAGTATGAGGAGCTGGGCTGGAAAGCCGCTTCAGCCGCCGATAACCAGGCCGCCCTCGGACTCTACAAACGCTACTGCCAGCCAGTCAACTGCCTGCGCTGCGCCATTGGCAACAAGATTATGAAGCAAAATCTACCAACTACGTGAGTATATTAATTTACGGCCTGAACCTGCTGGTGCTGGCTGGGCTAATTTGGTGGCTCTGGAAACAGAACTGGAACACCGGACTGCGTCCTTACTTTTTCCCGACGCTACTGCTTAAGCTTGCCTGCGGGCTGCTGATCGGGGTATTGAGTTTTTATGTGTTCGACAAAGGCGATACGCAGCTCTATTACAAGCGTGCCCTCTTGATGACCGACCTGGCGCACGAGCAAGGTATAGGCAGTTATTTGCATTATCTCTTTTCCAACGACCCAGGTGGCACACCGCTGGAGGGGTTACAAAAGCCGTTTTATGAAAGTGCCTGGAACATGCCCCGTCTGCTGAGTGTGCCCATGCTGCTGACGAATGACAATTACTACCTCAGTTCGTTGTACCTGTCGCTGTTCAGCTTTGCCGGACTTTGGTTCTTTGTGAATGCACTGGCCCGCTATTTCCCAACAACGACTATACCTGCCGTCGTGGCCTTTCTGGTATTCCCTTCAGTGGTTTACTGGTCCTCAGGTGTACTTAAAGAAAGTGTGCTGATGGGAGGGATGGGGCTGTTGCTGGGTAGTAGCTTATACCTGATGTTTGGAAAGCTGAAGCGCAAACCATTGCTATACCTGTTGCTGGCAGTGCTGGGGCTATACCTGATCTGGCTCGTGAAATACTTTGTGGCGGTGGCCCTTGCGCTGATGGTGGCTTTAGCGCTGCTCCTGAGGCTGATTTTCTATAACCCGAAACTGGCACACATCCACTGGCTTATAAAGGGACTAGCCTTGCTGGTGCTGTTCTCAGGTATAGCCTGGCTCGGTACGCAGCTAAATCCGAATCTGAATCTGGAAGGCCTTCCGGATGTGGTTTATGGCAATTACCAAGTCAGCCTGCTGGCCTCGCAGGGCAAACCCCGCATTGATTTTCCGTTTTTGGAGCCTACCTACCTGAGTTTTGCGCTGCACTCACAATTGGCATTTATCGGCATGTTGTTCCGGCCATTCATCTGGGAGGTATACAACGTGCGCACGTTTGCAGCGGCTCTGGAAAATACTTTGTTGCTGGTGCTTGCCTTTGGTTTTGTCCGCGACCTGTTTGAGTCGGGACGTGTGAAATGGCGCTATGGCTACCTGCTCACGGCAGTACTCGTTTATGTATTTGTGATGGGCGTTCTGCTGGCATACAGTATGCCGAACCTGGGTACGCTCAACAGATATAGAGTGGTCGTGCTGCCCTTTGTGGTATACCTGTTGTTGCTTTGCAAAACCAACGGCAATTTGCTGCGCTACCTTTTGCCTGTTCGTCAGCGTGAGCAGGAAGAAGACGAGCCTGCACAAATCGCTGCAGATTAGCACTAATCTTTGTACCTTTGCACCTTATTTGAAATAGGCTATGCAAAATCCTGTAATTATACTTGGTGCCCAGAAACTGGGTACAGCAGCTCTCGATATATTCAACAGCAACAACGTGGTGGTGTATTGCTTCCTCGATGACAGCAAGGACCTGCAGCAGCAGGAACTGAACAATGTGTCGGTGATGAGCAGCACGGAGGACAGTGAATTCCTGAAACTGATCGGCAAAAAATGCGACGTATTTGTAGCCGTGGAGGATTCCGCCGCCCGCAAAGGTCTCATCAAGATGCTGAAAGACGAGTACAAAGTGGTACCTGTGAATGCGATTCATAAGTTCAGCGCTGTATCGGAATTTGCCTGGTTGGGCCACGGCAACATGATCGGGGCGGGTGCCATCGTGAATAACAATACCAAGATCGGCAACTACAACGTGATCGAATCCCGTGCGCTGGTTGATACCAAAGCTGAGATTGGTGACAACGTGCAGATCGGTGCAGGTGCTGTCATCAATTCCGAAGTGATAATAGAAGACGGTGCCTTCATTGGTACAGGCGCTGTGATCGTGTCTGGTGTAAAAATCGGGAAGAACGCCCGCGTAGGTGCAGGCTCTGTAGTGGTAGCCAACGTACCTGCCAAAGCCACCGTGTTCGGCAACCCGGCTGCTCCGGTTAAGTAAACTTTTCTGCCTGCATTTGCTGTTTCAAAACTGACATAGGTCATTTTTAGGTATAGCAGCAGGTTTTACCTTTGCTTTTAAATTTTTGAATGAGTGAATTCGTGATTGAGTAATTAGGAAGTATAATCCTGTTAATCTTTAAATCCTGAAAATCCTGATTCAGACAATCAATAATTAATTTTAACACTTAGCTGAAACTAAGCAGTTATGAACAAGCCATACAGCATACTACTGTACTACTGCTACACACCGATAGCAGATCCGGAGGCATTCCGGGAGGAGCACCATTTACTTTGCCTCGAGCTGAATCTGCTCGGCCGTATCATCATTTCCAAAGAGGGCCTCAATGGCACCGTGTCGGGTCTGAAAGAAGACTGCGAGAAGTACATGGAGATCGTGAAAGCCGATCCTCGCTTCGTTAAAGTCGACTTTAAAGTAGACGAATCAGACAAGCACGCCTTCGCAAAACTGCATGTGCGCACCAAGGCTGAGATCGTGCACTCTGGCCTGCTACACATCGATCCGAACGTTCGCACCGGTATACACCTGGAGCCTAAGGAGTTTAAGGAGATGAAAGACCGCGACGATGTGGTGGTGATGGACATGCGCTCAGACTATGAGTACAGTGTAGGTCGCTTCAAAAACGCCGTGACTTTGGACATCGAGAACTTCCGTGAGTTTCCGGAGAGGATCGATGCCTTGAAAGAAGAGTTGAAAGGCAAGAAAATACTGACCTACTGCACAGGCGGTATCAAGTGCGAAAAAGCCAGTGCCTTCCTGTTGGAGCAGGGTTTTGAAGACGTGTACCAATTGCATGGCGGTATCATCAAATACGGCAAAGAAGCCGGTGGAGAGGATTTCGAAGGCAAATGCTATGTTTTCGATAACCGTGTAGCTGTGGATGTGAACTCTGTGAATCCAACAGTAATTTCGAAGTGCCACGTGTGTGGTACTGTGGAAGACCGCATGGTGAATTGCGCCAACCCGGTATGCAACCTGCATGTGCCGATCTGTGAGAAGTGTGGCTGGGAACTGGAAGGTGCCTGCTCAACAGAGTGCAAGGAACACCCTGAAAAGCGTCCATACGACGGCACAGGCTATTACCAGAAGAACCTGAATGGCTATAATCCGCTCAAAGGATTCAACCGTCGCAAGACTTCTATCGTATCTTAATAAGTATTCTCTAAAGCTCAGAAAAGCGTGCGCCCTATAGCCACGCTTTTCTTTGTTTCTAACATGACCTAATTTATGGCAATTCCAGAATCAGAACTGATTATCAATAAGAACGGCACGATCTACCACCTCAACCTCCAGCCGGAGCATATTTCAGATACCATCATCACAGTTGGTGACCCGGACCGCGTGCCTATGGTGAGTAAGTATTTTGATGAGATAGAGGTGCAGATCACTAAACGTGAGTTTGTGACCCACACGGGCTACTATAAAGGCAAGCGCCTGACAGTGATCTCAACAGGTATGGGCACTGACAACATCGATATCCTGATGAATGAACTGGATGCCTTGGTGAACATCGATTTTCAGTCTCGTGAGCCGAACGAAGAGAAGATCTCCCTGAAGATCGTACGCATTGGCACCTCTGGTTCACTGCAATCGGATATTCCCCTGGGTAGCCACCTGGCCTCACACCATGCTATAGGTTTGGATTCGCTGATGGAGTTTTACCCACTGGAGCAGAACGAAAACGAGCAAAGCATTACCAAAGCGCTGCAGGAGCAATTGGGTGTGGGTTTCCGTCCATACTGCGTAAACGGCTCCAAAAGCCTGATCGATAAGATTGCGTACGATATGATTCCAGGAAACACGCTGACCTGTCCAGGTTTCTATGCGCCACAAGGACGTGTGCTACGTGGCGGCCTGCGCAATCCTGATTTACTCAAGGTATACCAGGACTTCCGCGTATGCGACTTCCGTATTACTAACTTCGAAATGGAAACGGCAGGCTATTATGCCCTGGGCCGCTTATTGGGCCACGAAATGCTGTCGCTCAACGCTATTGTTGCGAACCGTATATCGCAGGAGTTTGCGGCTAATGCCGAAGAGGTGATCGATAACCTGATTGTCAAAGTGCTGGATAGGATTTAGCCCAGCTAGGTATAGCAATAGAAACAAAACAGCTCGCAACGGAGTCTTATCTTCGTATGCGGGCTGTTATGCTTTTAATTGATTTTGATTACAGATAAAGCGGTAAGTCAGGTGAGTAAGTTTTTGTGCCATTAGCTGTTCTCAATCTTAAGGATGGATTTCAGCGGCAGAAACGTTCCTGATTTCAATAGCACAAACTTGTCGTCGTAGCACCAAACGGTAGTTTCCACTTTCTTTACATCGCCATCCTCCGTGCAGAAAGTGATAATCGCTTTGTTGCGGTAGGCGTTGCCTAGTATGGTAGCGCGATTTGCCTCGTAGTTGCGTATACTGCGGGCAGTAGGGTCTTTCAGCACATCTTCAGTGCTAAAGTGGAGCATCGGAATTCGCTCCTTTTCAATCAGACTGGCTGTTTTGTCGGTCCTCTTCATAGTCGTAAAAATTAAGTGTTGGCAGGTGTATAATCACAAAACATGCCACACCAATATTTTGGTTCTAGGAAGGAGCCTGATTTTGAAGCCTTGGTATACCTACAGCTTCTGCAAAAATGCCATCGTATCCACTCCATCGGCATAGTCCCATGGCATTGGGCATTGGGCGTCGCCGAAAGGAATGCTGCCCTCAAGCCAGCCATGCGCGGATACCACGCATTGTGTCTTTTCCTTTACGGCAGCCAGTTTGTGGCGCAGGTCGGGCAGGGAGGTGAAGGTCTCGTAAAAGAGTACTGAAATAGGAGATACCAGTTGTTCGCTTGGCTGCACCAATAGAAAGCCATTGTCAAAATGGTGTACACGGTTCACCAGCAGGATCGACTTGTTGTAGTCGTAGTTGTTCTGGTATTTGTGGTGGTCCAGAATGGTTTTGTGGTGCTCGTTAGCCTCATACAGCTTGTCGAAGGTATAGCCCTCGGGCACGTATACCTTGGAGACGTTGCGGCAACCCAACCCGTAATACTGAAAAATATCGTTGCCCAGGGCACGCAGATCTTCTTCCTCTTCGTGGCCAGTCAGCACGCCAATGCTGGTGCGGTTCTTCCGGATGATGTGCGGACGCTTGGCAAAGTAGTACTCGAAATAGCGGGCTGTATTGTCTGAGCCGGTAGCGATGATGGCATCGGCTTGCTTGAGCATGTCCACAAACTCAAACTGATTGGCAAAGGCAGGTTCTATACCTACCAGCATGCTGGCGAGGCGGCGCATCAGCACATCGTCGTCGGAGCTTAGCTTGGCCAGCAGAAAGTGACCGCTCAGCAGCACCGACATAAAATCATGGAAACCAACCATCGGGATATTACCCGCCATGACTACGCCAACCTTTTTAGGTGTAACCTGTTTGAGGTGGTAAGGGTAAAGCCATTCACGGAGGTATTGCTCATTGAGCAGGGTGATAACACCCTGAAGAGCGGCAGAAACGCTGGCCTCGTCGAACCAGGGGTTTTTAGCTTGTGCAACAAAAGACAGGGCTTTGCGCTCATCGGGCGTCATGTCCTGCAGTTGCTTCCCCAACTTCACGAAAGCTTCGATTCTGTTCTCTAATGTCATGGCAAACCGCTGTGTTAAAATTTATTTGATACGGATACTTAATGTTCCTAATTTTGTTCGATAAATAAAGCGATACAAAAGTACTAAAAATATACAGGAGATACGATTATGGCGATAATGATCACTGATGAATGTATAAACTGTGGCGCCTGCGAACCAGAATGTCCGAACACTGCCATTTACGAAGGCGGAGCGGAATGGACCTGGGGCGGTGGCACGGAGCTTAAAGAAGTAGAGATCGACGGTGGCGAGATCATCCCTGGCGATGCGTCACAGCCTCCTATTTCGGACGAGTTCTATTACATTGTATCAGATAAGTGTACTGAGTGCATGGGCTTCCACGAGGAACCTCAGTGTGCCGCTGTCTGCCCGGTTGACTGCTGCGTCGACGACCCAGACTACCGTGAGACAGAGGAAGAGCTATTGGCGAAAAAAGACTGGCTGCACCAGGCCAGCTAGGTATAGCCAACACCAAAAGCGCAAAAAACCTGTCTTTCACGGCAGGTTTTTTTATTTCATCTTTATAAGCTATACCTATGGAAGAGCAACTGCATCAGGATAAAACATTCGAAAAAATCACCTACCCAGGCAAAGCCATCAAAGGGCGTGAGTTTGAGGACTGCGTGTTCAAAAACTGCGATTTCTCTAACAGTGATTTCTCCAACAATCGCTTTACTGACTGCCAGTTTATAAGCTGTAACCTGGCCATGCTGAAACTGAACAACTCAACGCTGAACAACGTGACGTTCAAAGAGTGCAAGCTCACAGGTATAAACTTCAGCGAATGCGAGGACTTTCTGTTTACGGTGGAGTTTGAAAGCTGCCTGATGGACTATACGTCTTTCCTGAGGCGCAAAATGCCTAAGACGCACTTTATTAACTCGTCACTTAAAAGTGCTGTATTTGAGCAGGCGAACCTCACGAAGGCAAAGTTCGACAATACCGATCTGGCTGGAGCTGTGTTCGAAAGAACTAACCTAAGCGAAGCCGATCTGGTCACGGCATTCAATTACATCATCGATCCGGAAGTCAATATCATCAAGAAAGCCAGGTTTTCGCAAAGCGGCTTAGCAGGCTTGCTGGCCAGGTATGATATCCGGGTCGAGTAAGGTATAGCAAAGCTACCACTGCACAGGTTTGGACGTTACGGTATCCTCTCGGCCACTTTCGTAGGCAATACGCACCGTGAAAGTGCGTCTAGCTGCTTCGGCAGGCTTGCCTGGCAACACCAGGTATCCCAAACCCATCTCCATGCCCTCGTGAAATTGCAGGGTGTTCATGTTGGTAATGGCTTGGGATAGAGAGATGATTTGCTGGTTAGGGTAATTGTAAACCGATACTAAATCTTTGATAGATTCTCCAACTGGAGTTTCATGGAAAGGTTGGTCACTGTATATCTCAACTGATGCAATTTTATCCTGCAAAGAGGTGAAAACAGGACCCTCGCAACTTAGGGCTAGGGCCGAGGCGTGTAGCGAGACAGATGCAGGCTGATACGCTAATAGATAGTAAAAGTCCATCTGGAGCAAAAGGCTATCGCCCTGGTACATCTCATCAGACATTATATAAGGCGAACCGGTATAACCTGTGCTTGGAACATGCATGTAGTCGCCTTTGAGCAAGGTAATACGGTTTAATTCAGTCTTATAAGGTCCAGTAGGTGGTTCAGGACAGCAGGCAAAAGGTATAATGCCAGTAAGTATAAGCAGCAGGAATACCATTTTTCGAGTCATAGTACACGAAAGGTTTAAGGCGGATGAATTTCAGTCAAGCTAATGAATAATCAGATGTAAAGTGCTGAATAGTAGATTATGTTATTGTGAAGAGAAGAAGCAATTCAGCCTAAAGCGAAAAACTGAAGATGTAGCAGTGGCCGACATGTAGCGAAATCCTATACCTGATTTTTGTCTGAACAGTCATTTCCTTTTTCAGTACACAACTATCAGCAATTAGCAATCAACAATTAACGTAAAATCCCTAATTTTGCCTTTTAGCGCAAAAAGCAGAAATAAACAGTCTAAGATGTCGATTTCAACAAAATATAACCCCAGAGAAGTAGAAGAGAAGTGGTACAGCAGCTGGATGCAGCGCGGTTTCTTCCGTTCTACCCCTAACCCGAAAAAGGAACCTTACACCATCGTGATTCCGCCGCCAAACGTAACGGGCGTGCTGCACATGGGCCACATGCTCAACAACACGATTCAGGATGTGCTGATTCGCCGTGCGCGCATGAAGGGCAAGGAGGCTTGCTGGGTGCCGGGTACTGACCACGCTTCCATTGCTACAGAAGCGAAAGTAGTGGCTATGCTCAAGGAAAAAGGCATCAATAAGGCAGACCTAACCCGCGAGGAGTTCCTGGAGTATGCCTGGGAGTGGAAAGAGAAATACGGCGGCATTATTCTGGAGCAGCTCAAGAAGTTGGGCGCTTCCTGCGACTGGGACCGTACCCGTTTCACGATGGAAGACGACCTGAGTGCAGCTGTTATCGAAGTGTTTGTGGACCTGTACCGCAAAGGCCAGATCTACCGCGGCGTACGCATGGTAAACTGGGATCCGCAGGGAAAGACAGCTCTATCGGACGAAGAAGTTGTTCCAAAAGACACCATGGCCAAAATGTATCACCTGAACTACGAAGTTGTAGGTGCTGCAGAGCCGACTTATATCACGGTAGCGACTTCGCGTCCGGAGACCATCATGGCCGACGTGGCCGTGGCTGTGAACCCGAACGACGAGCGTTATACTCACCTGCACGGCAAGTCAGTGCGCATCCCGTTGCTGGGCAAGGAAATTCCGGTAATTCTGGATGAGTACGTGTCGATTGATTTTGGTACTGGTGCTCTGAAAGTAACACCAGCGCACGACCTGAACGACTACGAACTGGGCCAGAAACACCAGTTGCCGACCATCGACATCCTGAACGACGACGGTACCCTGAACGAGAAAGCGCAGCTTTATGTAGGGCAGGACCGTTTCGCGGCTCGTCGCAACATCGTAAAGGACCTACAGGAAGTTGGTTTGCTGGTGAAGATCGAGGAGTATGCGAGCGTACTGCAAACTTCGGAACGCACCGGTGCCGTAATTGAGCCACGTTTGTCGATGCAGTGGTGGTGCAAAATGGATAAAATGGCAAAGCCGGCGCTCGAAGCCGTGATGAACGACGAGATCCGTCTGCACCCGCCAAAGTTCAAGAACATGTACCGCTCCTGGATGGAGAACGTGCACGACTGGTGTATTTCGCGCCAGCTGTGGTGGGGACAGCAGATACCTGCTTATTACCTGCCAGATGGCTCTTTTGTAGTAGCTACCAGCGCTGAAGAAGCCTTGAACCTGGCACGTAAGCAAAGCGGTAATGATAACCTGCAGTTGAGCGACCTGCGCCAAGACGAAGATGTACTGGATACGTGGTTCTCTTCCTGGTTGTGGCCGATCTCGGTATTCGACGGTTTTAAAGACCCGGATAATAAAGATATCCTGTACTATTATCCGACCAATGACCTGGTGACTGCCCCTGAGATCCTGTTTTTCTGGGTAGCGCGTATGATCATGGCCGGTTTCGAGTTCCGCAATGAGTCACCGTTCCGCAACGTATACCTGACCGGTATTGTGCGCGATACGCAAGGACGTAAGATGTCGAAGCAATTAGGTAACTCACCAGACCCGCTCGATCTGATCGACCAGTACGGTGCCGACGGCGTGCGTGCCGGTATGTTGTTCAGCTCACCTGCTGGTAACGACTTGCTGTTCGACGAGAAACTGGTAGAGCAAGGCCGTAACTTCAGCAATAAGATCTGGAATGCTTTCCGCCTGATCAAAGGATGGGAAGTAGACGAGAGCCTGCCATGCCCGAACGAAACGGCCATGCAGTGGTTTGACTCCCGCTTCAACGAGGCTTTTGTACAGTTAGAGGATCACTTCAGCAAGTTCCGTATTTCAGATGCGTTGCTTACAGTGTATAAACTGGTATGGGACGACTTCTGCTCGAGCTACCTCGAAATGATCAAACCTGCTTACCAGCAGCCGATCGACAAACAGACACTGGATACCACGATCGTATACCTGGAGAAGGTGCTGAAAGTGCTGCATCCGTTCATGCCTTTCATCACGGAGGAGATCTGGCAGGACCTGAAAGAGCGTAAGGACAAGGAGTTCCTGATCATAGCGGCCTGGCCGAAGCAGGACAAGTTTGATAAGCAGCTGACGGAGAAAATGGAAAGCGTGCTTAAGATCGTAGCCGCCATCCGTAACATCCGCAACTCCAAAAACATATCACCGAACAAGTCGCTTGATCTGGCGATCAAGGTGATGAACCAGGACGGATATGACAACTTCATCAGTATCATCCGCAAGCTGGCGAACATCAATGAAATCTCGCTAGTGCAGGAGAATGTAGAAGGCGCTATCAGTTTCGTAGAGGCCGGCGACGAGTTCTTCATCCCGATGGAGGGCAATATTGACGTGGAAGCTGAACGGAAGCGTTTGCAGAAGGAGCTGGAGTACACCAGAGGCTTCTTGAACTCAGTGGTGAAGAAGCTAAGCAATGAGCGCTTTGTGAGCGGTGCCCCTGAAACGGTGATTGCTAACGAACGCAAGAAGCAAGCAGATGCTGAAGCCAAGATTCACGCGATAGAGCAGAGTTTAGCTTCGCTTTAAGGTATAAACTTTATTAATGGCAGCGGCCGTTCTTGTGAGGGAACGGCCGCTGCTGTTTTTACTCCTTACTCAACTGCACCACCAACTGATCAAGCTCATCTTTCACTTTCGGCATGATATCACTCAGGCCTTGCTTTTTCTTCGGATACATAAGTTCCACGTGGCGGTCATCGATTTTATACTCGAGTAAGCCTTGCTCATCCTCAGTGAGGTAGTAGAGTTTGATCAGCGCATCTGTAGTAGAAACAGCGTATGTGCGAAACTTGAAATTGTTTTGGATGCGCTGCTGGGTGGGGGCTCTGTCTTCTAGGTAGCGTTGCGTTACGACTGTATCAAGTGCCATGGTGGTTTCAATCTGGTGTATGGCCTTGATATTGCCCTCGCTGAAGCGCCAGGTCTGTATATGGTGCTTGCCTTGTTGTCTTGCGCTGTATTTGCTTTGCGATAGGTTGATGCTGGCCATGACATAAAACAGCTCCAGATCGCTTTCGACAGTCCGCATGGAGGGGCTCAGCGTAGCATTATCGCTGATGAAGACAGAAGTGTTGGCAAGAATCCTGGCGTCTTTGTTTAGATCCTGGCCTAACTGCAGGTTACTGCCCTGGCTGAGGATGAAAGCGAAGAGTACAGGAAACAGGAAAGAAAGTGGCGTCATAGTGCTTTGGGTTTATACCTGTTTTCCTATACTCAAATATCGTGCAGAAGGCTACAAACTTGAGCTGTCCACCACACGCCATGTGATGTTCCCATTGTTCACTTCATAACGCAATATCATATAACCTCCGATATGGCCGTCTTCATAATAGGCCATGGCGTAGCGGTCGTTCAGGATGCGGCTGTCACGGATGGTCATAGTGCCGCCCACCACACCCTCGGTAGGTATAAGTTGGCGCTGTTTACGGCTCAGGTCGTTCAGCAGGTCCACCTCTGGGTTGCGCAGACCTTTTTTACGGAGCTTTTGAATGTCGCTTTCACTCAGGCTACCCATCTCATCCACAAACTCCACACCGCCTGGAGGTAATACGCTCATCGTATCGGGCGGGAGCATCATGTCTTCGAGCGAGTCGGCTTCAGCTTCTTCCTGCTCCAGTTGCTGACCGGTCTCAGCCAATTTATTATCAGCTATACGCAACCGGCTTTCGGCATCATTTTTCTTCCAGTAGAAATAAACGGCTGCAAACAGGAATACGGCAGCCAGAATCCAGGCAATGGCAATTCTCATAGTTTTAATATGTTACTTTTTGTGATTAAAATATTAATATAATTTAGATCAAATTTAAAAAAAAACGAGTATCTATTTGATAGATTATAATAAAAATTAAAAAAATTATAGTTACTTATCTGTTAATATATTCTTATTCTATATTTAATAGGTTACATATATTGCATAGGCATTCATTTAAGTGGATATATTAATGTGTTTTGAATTTTATATTTAATCTAAATAAGAGAAGTGTATGAAACAACTTCATTTTTAATGATATTTATATTATATGGATGTCATAAAGATGATATTGATACCCTCGAACTTAAAACAGACTCGACTCAAGCAGTAGATAATGATCATCTGAACGCTTTAAAAGAAGCATTTAAGGAAAAAGGTTATAATGATTTTTTAACCGAAAAATTTTTTAGTGGTGATAGTATTTTGCATTGGGAAGCTCATTGGGCTGGTTATTCTTATCGAATAGATTCAGTAGTAACTACTTATGTACCACTAACTCCAAAATTAGATGAAAATCAAAAAGACATTATTAAAAAAGAGATAAAAGTTCAAGGTTTTAGAAAGTTTATCGTATTTGTTGAAAGCAGTAAGAGTACTGAATATTTTATAGTTACTTATATTTCTGAAAACCCAGAACATAGTCAAAAACAATTTAATTTCAATAGTTTTACTGGAACTGTTCTAGTTAATAATTTAAAATATAATAAAGTATCACTTCTAAAGTATAAAGGTGGTAAAATTTATAGAAAAGGCGATAAGGGTGCGAATGGTGAAATAATGGCAACTGCTTGTACTACATCGCAAGTATGTAGTTGGGGTGGGAGTTGTGATAGTGCTTTAACAATTACCTACACTTCTGGAAATGTAGAAGGTGGTGGATGTTCTTATCCAAGTGGTGTCAGTGGATGTGGCAATAATACAGAATGGTATTTGTCATACTCTTATTTTGATACAGACTGTTCATCAGGTACTTACAATCCAGGTGTTCCTTCAGGTGGAGGTGAAGGACCTGGAGGATCTAGCGGTGGAGATCCCGGCGGACCTTCTAACCCAGGAGATGGTGAAATGACTCCAGCCCCTGAAACATTTACACCTGCAGAGGTACCAGAATTAGATCCAGAAGATTTAAATTGCAATCAACTATCTAATTTTCATAATGATCCTACACGAGACTTGAATGATTTCGTGAATCAAAACTTTGGTCTTACACGTGATCAAATAATATCTCAGAGAGGAGATTTAAGTATAACTTTGTGGCATTCTCAGCCTGGAGGACCTAACATTCGCTACATTACTGATCCACTAGTGCCTGGTGCCGTAATTGACTTGAGACATATGCTAGTTATTGGTTATTACGGAGCGGTAGTTGGGAATAGTGTAGAGATGTTGCAGTGGGTAGCTTTGAATGAGAGCGGAATGGATCATCAAGACTATTACTCAAATCAGTTAGGCTACGATTTTTATAATCAATATGGTACTGACATCAAACATAATCCTAGTGGTTTCTTGGATTATTTAATCACATTTCTTTATTCTGGGAACCGTTCAGCTTTAAATAACCCATCCAGAGTAAAATCAAGATGTCCCTAATATTTAAGATGATGAAGAAAGTAATAATAGTTTCCTTGTTAATATTAGTAGTGACTTTGTTGTTATATGTAACTTTTGGGAAAGGCCCAAGAAATTATCGTTTATTTAAAAAAGTGGAGATTGGGATGAGTAAATCAGATGTAGTAGAGCATATGGGCCAACCAGGGCATATTGTAATTAACGAGCAAAATCAAACTTACATTTACTTGTATCAACCCCCTCTGATTTATGTCTCTGACCAAATTGAAATTGTATTTGATGAATCAGACGATAGGGTTATAAAGCTATCCGATCCACAATAGTTATTAAAAGTAGTAAGTACCAATGAAAAAAATAATTCTATCAATTCTAGTAATCATTTGTATAGGTTTGTATAGCTGCGATGCTCAAAGCCAGACGAATTCGATTTTGCCAGATTTAATAGCACCATCAGCAGTGGCTATTAGGATTAATAAGGAAACAAATCCCATATTTAAATTAACTGATAGCCCTACAATATTAACTTCGGTTTTAGGAAAACCTAAAAGTATTGACAATGTAAACTCTGAGCAAGACACTAAGATTTACAAAGAGTATATATACGATAATGCAAGCTTTTATTTTGATGCTGACAAATTAACAAGCATTCATATAAAGACAAGCTCATTTATCCTGAGTCTTAATGGTCTACATCATATAAGGGTAGGGGATAATATCAGTGGCCTGCAAGATATTTTCCCGAACTCCTATCATCTGAAAGAAGACGGCCAGCTATTTGTAAATTTCAAAACAAGCAATGGGACAGCAACAGATGAGGCAATTCTTTTTGAGTATGACTCAACTGGTGTAATCACTAATATTATTATTTAGCTTATAACTGCTAAACCTTATCCCTACAAAAAAGCCTGCCCCAATTTCTGGAGGCAGGCTTTCTGTTTATATGGGAAGTCTTTTATCAAAAGACCTCTAATTCAAAATTAGATCGTCTGGTTCACGTCGAAGTTC
Source organism: Pontibacter sp. LHS2 (assembly GCF_058932845.1). Lineage (NCBI taxonomy): Bacteria > Pseudomonadati > Bacteroidota > Cytophagia > Cytophagales > Hymenobacteraceae > Pontibacter > Pontibacter sp. LHS2. The sequence continues at coordinate 125,435 of NZ_JBZYWG010000003.1, read as the reverse complement.
TCCAGATAATCTGCCACACGCCGCACGAACATGCCACCCAGTGAGCCGTCCACTACGCGGTGGTCGTAGGAGTGCGACAGGAACATGAAGTGACGGATGCCGATCAGGTCGCCTTCAGGTGTCTCAATCACGGCCGGCTTCTTTTTGATGGCGCCAACGGCCATAATCGCTACTTGCGGCTGCATGATGATCGGTGTACCCATCACGTTGCCAAATGAACCTACGTTCGACACGGTATAAGTACCGCCAGACAGGTCGTCCGGAGTCAGCTTGTTTATGCGGCCACGGTTGGCCAGGTCGTTCACCTTCTTGGTCAGGCCGTTCAGGTTCAGCTGGTCGGCGTTTTTGATGTTCGGCACGATCAGGTTACCGCTTGGCAGGGCCACGGCCATACCAATGTTGATGTCTTTATGACGGATGATGTTGCCACCGTCCACGGACACGTTGATCATCGGGAAATCCTTGATGGCTTTGGCAATCGCGTCGATGAAGATTGGCGTGAACGTCAGGTTTTCACCTTCACGTTTCTTATAGTCGTTTTTCCACTTGTTTCTCCAGTTCACGATGTTAGTCACATCGGCTTCCACAAACGAAGTCACGTGCGGCGATACGCGCTTGCTATCCACCATGCGGTCGGCAATCATTTTGCGCATGCGGTCCATCTCAATGATCTCCACGTTTCCGCTGTAAGAGGCGGCTGGTTTAGAAGCGGCTGGTGCAGCTTGCGCCTGTGGCTGAGCAGCTGGAGCGGCCTGTGGTTGCGGTGCTGCGGCTGGAGCCTGTGCCTGCGGCTGGGCTTGCGGAGCGGCGGCTTGCTGTGGTGCGTTTTTGCGGCTCTCTACGTAAGTCAGGATGTCTTTCTTTGACACACGACCTTCTTTGCCAGTACCCGGTACGTACTCCAGTTCCTGCATCGAGATGCCTTCTTCGCGGGCAATGTTGAGCACAAGCGGCGAGTAGAAACGGCCAGAAGCTGGCTGGTCGAGTTTGGCTACGGCAGCGTCAGAAGAAGCGGCTGCAGGCTGCGCATTTGCCTGAGCGGCTGGTGCAGCAGCTGGTACTTCAGCAGCGGCCGGAGCAGCAGGAGCGGCAGTGTCTTCGCCGTTGGTAGAGATGATGGCGATCGGGGCGCCCACGGCTACCACGTCACCTTCCTGTACCAGTATCTCCTTCAGTACGCCGCCTTGGATGGCAGGTACTTCCGTGTCCACTTTGTCTGTAGCTACTTCCAGCACCGATTCGTCTTGCTCGATGGAGTCACCCACGTTTTTAAGCCATTTCAGAACGGTACCTTCCATGATACTCTCGCCCATTTTGGGCATAACCATTTCTACAAGTGCCATATTTTGTTTATTCGTTGTTCTATTAAGGGACAGTTTTTTGGGCCTCAAGACACAGAAAAGCAAAGCCACGCTATACCTGGCGACCCGAATTTGCAAACAAAGTTAATGATTTTAGCCTATTCCTCAACCGCTATATTCAAACTTTGGCGTACGAGGTTGAGCACGGCCAAGGCAGTATACTCAATATTGAGCTGTCGGTTTTTGTTGTACTGCAAAAGTTTTGCGCGGCTGCCGTGCTGGTCGGCATAAGCAATCCAGATGGTGCCAACGGGCTTTTCGGCTGTGCCACCGTCGGGGCCGGCAATGCCGCTGGTAGCTACGCCGATGTCGGTGTTGAGCATCTTGCGTACGTTCTGGGCCATCTCCAGCACCGTGGCTTCGCTCACAGCGCCGTGTTGTTGCAGGGTTTCGGACTTTACGCTCAGCACCTGCATTTTTACGCTATTGTCGTAGGCCACCACACCGCCCATGAAATAGGCCGAGCTGCCCGGCACGCTCGTGATGCGGTGCGCCAGATAACCACCCGTGCAACTTTCGGCGGCTGCGATGGTCAGGCCCCTTTCTTTCAGCAAAGTTCCAAGGGCTTCTTCCAACGGCACTTCGCCATAGGCAAAGATGTGTTTGGGTACGAGTGCCGAGAGCTTGCTGACTTCTGTTTCCAGTTCTGTTTCCAATTGTTCGGCATTGTCGCTGGTGCCGGTCAGGCGCAGGCGCACGCCCCCGAGGTGGGGCAGGTAGGCCAGCCGGATGTGCGCAGGCAGGCTCGTTTCCCAATCTTCCAGCTTCTCGGCCAGCATCGACTCGGGTATACCTACCGTCTGAATCACTCTGTGGATAATGTGCGGGGTTTTGAAGTAAGCCTTTAACTGTGGGAGCACTGTGTCTTCCATCATGCGCTTCATCTCAAACGGCACCCCCGGCATCGACACGAACACTTTCCCTTCATCCTCAAACCACATACCCGGCGCGGTGCCCAGCACGTTGCGCACCGGTGTGCAGGAAGCTGGCAGAAAAGCTTGTTGCCGGTTCAACTCTGTCAGGGCATAGCCCCGGCTTTTGAACAGCTCAGTCACATCGGCCAGCGATTGCTCATCCAGTTTGAGCTCGGTATGGAAGTAGTCAGCCAGCACGTTTTTGGTGAGGTCGTCTTTGGTAGGGCCAAGGCCACCGGTGATCAGAATGATGTCGGCACGGCTGCGGGCATCATCCAGCGCCTGTACGATGTGGCTTGTTTCATCCGAAATCGAGGTGATCTGCTTTACCCGTATACCTATTTTGGTGAGCTCCGTTCCCATCCAGGCAGAGTTGGTGTCCACTATCTGCCCATACAGGATCTCGTCGCCTACCGTAATGATTTCTGCATATACCGCTTTCATAAAATTAATTTTGGTCTGATTTGTGCGTTGCCAAGTAAAACTCATTCAAGTTAAAGATGTTCGGGCGATTTGACGCAGGACAAGTATTATTTTCCGTAATTTTAGCCAATGCGCAGGTATAGCCTGACAAACAAAAAGAACAACCCATGAAAAAATTACTCTACACCTCACTCGTAGCCCTCACCCTGGGTGCCTCAGCCTGTACGGTGGCCGATATTCAACGAACCGTAGATGGCGTGATGGCCGGAACCGGAGGTGCCGTTACCCGCGAAGAAGTAGCTTCCGGTCTGAAACAGGCGCTGGAAGTGGGCATTACCAAAGGCTCGAACCAAGCCTCTCAGACAGACGGCTATTATAAGAACTCCCTGATCCGTATACCTTTCCCACCGGATGTGCAAAAGGTGGAAAACACGCTCCGTCAGGTAGGCCTGGGCAAAGAAGTGGATCGCTTCGTGATGACCTTGAACCGTGGAGCTGAAGACGCGGCAAAGAGTGCTGTGCCGATCTTTGTGAATGCTATCAAGCAGATGAGCATTGCCGATGCATGGGGAATCCTGAAAGGTGACAAAGACGCCGCCACGCAGTACCTGAAGCGCACAACTTCCACGCAGTTGCAAAATGCCTTTATGCCGGTTATCCAGCAATCACTGGAGAAGACAAATGCAACCCGCTACTATACCGACCTGGTGACCCAGTACAACCAAATTCCACTAGTGCAGAAGGTAAACCCGAACCTGGACGAGTATGCCACACAGAAAGCCATGGACGGTTTATTTCTACTGATTGCACAGGAAGAGGCGAACATCCGCGAAAACCCGATCGCACGCACAACTGAGTTGCTGCGTAGGGTATTTGCCAAAGAAAATCAGTCCTAAGCTATACCTGTTATAGTACTTCAGAAAGCCCGCTGTATCGTTTGATACAGCGGGCTTTCTTTTTTGCAAAACATTAAAACCGGATTGAAAGTACAATACACAAAATTTTAAGAGTGAGTTAGATACGCGCATAATCCCCCTGACAGGTATGGAAAACAAACGCTTTAAATACAGCCCTATCACCAAAGAGAGGGACCTTGATGAGCTAATAGAAGAAATTGGCGACGCCCGGGTGGTGATGCTGGGTGAGGCATCGCACGGCACTTCTGAATACTATACCTGGCGTACGGCTATTTCAAAGCGGCTCATCGAAGACAAAGGCTTCAATTTCATAGCCGTGGAAGGGGATTGGCCGGAATGTTATACCGTGAATCGCTTTGTAAAGGGCTACCAGAACTCAGGGCGCAAGATAGCCGATGTACTCGGCGTATACCGTCGCTGGCCTACCTGGATGTGGGCGAACTGGGAAGTGGCCGCGCTGGTGGAGTGGATCCGCGACTTCAACCACATGCGCGATGCGCAGCATAAGATAGGCTTTTATGGGCTGGACGTTTACAGTTTGTGGGAGTCCTTAGATCAGGTGCTTAAATATATGGAGCAACACGATGGCAAAGCTGCAGAAGCTGCGCGAGCCGCTGTGCAATGCTTCGAGCCCTTCCACCGCGATCCGCAGACCTATGCACAGGCCACAGCTTTTGTGCCGACGGACTGCGAAAACGAGGTGATTCAGATGCTGGAGCAAGTGGCAAAGCGCGTCGTATACCCGGATGACCCGGAGCACGAGTTCAACACAACCCAAAATGCGCTGGTGGCCGTGAATGCCGAAAAGTACTACCGCGCCATGATCCGGGGAGGAGTTGGCTCCTGGAACGTGCGTGACTCACATATGATGGAAACGCTGGACCGTTTACTGGAATTTAACGGACCGGATGCCAAAGCCATTGTTTGGGAGCATAACACGCACATTGGAGATGCCCAATACACCGATATGGCCGATGATGGCATGTTTAACATCGGACAGCTGGCCCGCGAAAGGTATGGTCGTGATCAGGTAAAATTAGTGGGCTTCGGAACATACCAGGGTAACGTGATTGCCAGCCGGTCATGGGGAGCGCCTATGCAAAAGATGGATGTGCCGCCTGCCAAGGAAGGTAGTTGGGAACATATGCTGCACGAAATGAGCACTGACGATAAGATCATCCTTTCCAAAGATCTGCGGGAAGTGCCTGAACTGCAGCACCGCATCCCGCACCGTGCCATCGGAGTGGTCTATGACCCTAAAGTGGAACATCTGGGCAACTATGTGCCTACTCTTATACCTGAACGCTACGATGCTTTCCTGTACTTTGACGAAACAGAAGGCGTACACCCGCTGCACATGAAGGTAAGAGGCGCCAAAGAGCCGGAGCTATATCCGTGGAACTATTAGAAGTTTGAAAGCTTAGGAGTTTGAAAGTTAAAGAAGTTAGGAAGACATAAGCTTTTTGTGTTTGATTGGCCTTCTGCCGTGGCTTGATTTGAAATTTGCTTTGAATTGTTGATATTCAAAGTCTCAAATGACACAGCCTGATTGTGAAAAGTTTTTCTTTCGTCTTACTTCTCTTTCTATTTCTATGTCCTGCTTTATCTGCACAGGTAAAGGGGGAAGGCGTGCCCTATATCAAAAATTATTCTCTTAAAGAATACCAGGCTTCCCCTCAAAACTGGGCCGTCGTGCAAGACCATCGGGGGATCATGTACTTCGGCAATAACTATGGCGTGCTGGAGTTTGACGGTAACCACTGGCGTAAACTCGGTCTCCCTAACCGCTCCACCGTGCATTCGCTGGCTGTAAATAAGGAAGGACGTGTCTATGTGGGTGGTCAGGATGAGTTCGGCTACCTACAACCCGACGAATCAGGTATGATGGCCTATGTATCGCTTAAGCCCCTCATAAACGACGATGACAAGACCTTTGCCGATGTTTGGAATATTTTTACCAAAGACGGTGAGGTGTTTTTCTGTACGGTATCGGGCGTTTACCACTTCGACGGCGACAGTGTACAGGTATACAAAACACCGTACGACCCAACTGGTTTTCCATTTTTTGTACAGGGCAGGCTGTTGGTGCCTGTAATAGGGCAGGGGATTTATGAACTCAAGGATGAGCGACTAGTGCGCATTCAGGGCAGTGAAAAAATCTCTGAACATAACATCGCCTCTATCCTGCCATACCCTGGCGGAAAGGCCTTGATTATAACAGAGGAGCGGGGCATTTTTATTTATGATGGGTATAATGGCTTCAGTCCTAGCAACTGGCCTGTAGAGGATTTCCTGATCAAAAACAAAGTGAACACGGCCACCGCCTTAACGGAAGGCTATGCCATTGGTACCATCCTGGATGGACTGGTGGTGATCGACATGGACGGTCGGCCTACCCAGCACCTCAACAGCAGCAAGGGCTTGCAAAACAGCACCGTGCGCAGCATCTATCAGGATCACAAAGAAAATCTCTGGCTGGCCCTGAACTACGGCATCGACTACGTGGAGGTCAACTCGCCCTTTAAGGTTTTCAATAACAGGTTAGGTTTGCCGGGTACAGGTTATGCCTCCCTGTTGAATCAATCCACGCTATACCTGGGCACCAGTGACGGCTTGTTCTATAAACCTATTGCTAAGGACGAAAATCCGCTAAGCCCTTTGCCTTTGAAGCGGGTGGAGAATACAGAAGGGCAGGTATATAACCTGCAGCAGATCGGCGGAAAAATCATTCTCTCGCACCACAACGGCCCTTTCGAGATCGTCGACAACAAAGCGGTCAGACTGTCGGAGCACCGGGGAGCATGGCTGTTCCTGCCCCTGAAGTCGCGACCAGGCTACTACCTCTGTGGCACTTACCATGGGCTGATGCTGTACAGGATGATCGATGGCAAACTCGTTTTCCAGAATAAAATCAGCGGATTTGAGGAGTCTTCCAGAGTAATGGAGGAGGACAGCGATGGCAACATCTGGGTGGCGCACGGCTACATCGGTTTATTCAAAATCAAGTTGTCCAATGACCTGGCAAAAGTAGAGCAGGTGGCTTTTTATGGTGAGAAAAACGGCTTGCCTTCCAACTTAGGCATCAATGTGTACAAGATTAACGGCAAGCTGGTCTTTACAGGGCTGCAAGGGGTTTATGTATTCAACAGCAGGACCGATCGCTTTGAGGTATACGATGAATTGAATAAGCTCTTCAGCCGGAATGTACAGGTTAGAAAGCTGGTTGAAGACAAAGAAGGCAATATCTGGTTTTCGGCAGGGGACGAGATGGGCCTGATCAGAAAGCTGAGCAACGGAAGTTACGAGGTAATCAAAAACGTGTTTAATAAGCTGGAAGGAAAGCTGGTAGGCGGCTTTGAGCACATTGCCTACTACAACAATCAGAATGTGCTGATAGGTATAGACGAAGGCTTTGTGCAGTACCAGCCAAACTTTCTGCAGAAGAACAGCTTGCAGGAGAAGTTCTATACCTTGATTCGTCAGGTGGAAGTCCGGAAACAGGCCAGTGATTCGCTGATCTACGGTGGCTCGTTTGTGAATAATGGCCTGGTTGAAAACGTGCAGCCCGGACACAGCATCCCCACCTTGCCGTATGCGCTGAACTCCCTCAAGTTCGCCTTCGGAGCGATACTCTATGACGGTATTGAGGATGTGCAATACCGTTACTACCTGGAGGGCTTTGATGAAGACTGGTCGCCCTGGGGCAGCACTTTGCAAAAGGAGTATACCAATCTTCGGGAGGGGACCTATACCTTCCGGGTAAAGGCCCGAAACGTGTACAACCAGGAAAGTGAGGAAGCAAGCTACGAATTCACGATATCTCCGCCGTGGTACAGGTCGGTTTGGGCCTATGCTTTGTATGTGCTATTGGGTCTACTGCTGGCATACCTGGTCTGGAATATAATGGACCGCCGTGTGCACCAGGCAAAAATAAAGCTGCAACAAGAACAAGAGAAGGCGCTAAGACTGAAAGAGGCGCAGCATATGGAAGAGGTGCTGAAAGCTGAGAAAGAGATTATCCGACTCAACAATGAAAAGCTGGAAAGCGAGCTCAACCACAAGACCCAGGAACTGACCTCATCAGCCCTGCACGTGATGCACAATGTAGAGGCGGTGCACAAAGTGAAGGAGCAGTTGCAACGGCTAATGGACGAGGTAGGCGAAAAGGAGACCCGCCTACAACTGCGCAAAATTCTGCGGGCTGTGGAGGAGGAGATCAAGATCGAAAATAACTGGGAGCAGTTCGAAACCCATTTTAATCAAGTGCACCAGGACTTCCTCAAACGCCTGAGTCATGACTACCCGGAGCTGACTCACAAAGATTTGAAGATGTGCGCCTATTTGCGTCTCAACCTATCCAGCAAGGATATCGCTGCGTTGCTCAAGCTTTCGTTAAGGGGAGTAGAAACGAGCAGGTATAGAATCCGAAAGAAGATGAACCTCGAGCAGGAGGAGAACCTGGCGGATGTGATATTGAGGTATTAACTGGAGGGCAAGAAAAGTAATACCTGCAATGTGAATTTGAAAACTAATCCAAACGACCTATATGAAACAAATTTACATTTTGACCCTGAGTGTCTTTTTGCTGGGAGTCAGCTGCACCGAGATTAAAATAAATTCCTCCTCCATACCTGCTGATGGATTTGTAATTAAAGGCATTGCCAAAGGCCTTGCTGACAGCACCATGCTCTATCTAGAGGATGCTGATAATACGAGCCTTAATAGGTCGCTGGATTCTGCCATGGTGCTGGACGAAAAGTTTGAGCTAGCTGGTAAAATTGAAGTGCCAGTGTTGCATACGCTGCTAAAAACTAAGGATTTAAGTAATTATACCTTTTTCTGGTTAGAGAATAAAGAAATTATCTTCGAAGGAGAAAAGGGCAAGTTCAAACAAGCGGTCATTACAGGTTCTGAAACAGAGTCTGAAGACAAAATATTCTACTCCAATCTTCTGCCTATAAGAAAAAGCCAGGACAGTGTAAGGGTTTTGTTGGAAAACAAAACATCAACAAAGGAAGAGAAAGCAGATTTGAGACGTGTATTGCAAGAGCTGGATGAAGCGGAAAGACAGCGTTACATTAGTTACGTGCAGAGTAAGCCAAATAGTATCATCAGCGCTTACATACTAAGTGTATACAGTTCAACTTGGGGAAAAGCGAAAACCGATGAGCTTTTCAATGGCTTTTCGGAAGTAAACAAGCGTTCTAAGTACGGTAAAGCAATAGCAGACTACCTGCGGCTTAACAAAAATCCGAAGATAGGAGAACCGTTTGCAGACTTTTCGCAGCAGGCGCTTGATGGTACTACCGTTCAACTCTCAGACCTGAAGGGGAAGCTTGTCTTGCTTGAGTTCTGGGCATCTTGGTGCGGGCCATGCCGTGCTGAGAATCCAAACCTTGTTAAAACCTATTATAGTTATAAAGACAAAGGATTCGAAATTCTGGCAGTTTCGTTGGACGCAAACAAAACCCATTGGCAAAAGGCCATTGAGAAAGACAAATTACCATGGATACATGTAAGCGAACTGAACGGAGACAAAAACACAGCAGCTCTGATTTACGGCATAAATGGAATTCCTGATAACTTCCTCATTGGTAAGGATGGCATAATTGTAGGCAGAAACTTAAGAGGTGAGGAGCTAAATGAACGTTTAGCAGAAATTTTGGACTGAGGCCACATAATGCCATAGATTATAAGTGTTCTGTTTTGGCTGATTAAGCTCGTTTAGTGCATAAATCTCTATTCTGTAAAAAGCAAGCGCCCGGCATCACCGGGCGCTTGCTTTTTAATCAATATGCTCACTATAGTTAATCTACTATCACTACTACTTCGATACTCTGGCATCAGCATCCAGCAGGGTAAATTTCTTCACCTGGTTGCCAATGCGTATTTCAAATTCGCCGGCTTCGGTTACCTTCTTGCCCTCGCGGTTGGTATAGCTCAGGTCATCCGCAGTCAGGGTAAATGTGAGGGTTCTGCTTTCCTGCGGCTTCAAATTTATTTTCTCAAAGCGACGCAGGCGTTTCACGTCTGGAGTTATACCTGAAGCGTACAGGTCGGAGGTATAGAGGTGCACGGACTCTTTTCCTTCTCTGGCGCCTGTATTGGTTACTTTGATGCTCACCACAATTGGCTCGTCCATCTTAATGCTTTCTTTCACCGTCAGGTTTTCGTAGGCAAACGTGGTATAGCTCAGGCCATGGCCAAACTCGTACTGCGGATTGTAGTCGGCTTCATAGTTGTATACCCCTTCAGCTTTGCGTTGCTCTGCAGACGGCTTGTGTATGAATGGCACAAGCGCATTCGGGTAACGTGGGTAGTTGTAAGGCAGCTTACCCGACGGGTTCACATCGCCAAACAGCACATCGGCCAGGGCATCGCCTCCGAAGTTGCCAGGCTGGTAAATCTGTACGATAGCCTGCATTTGCTGCTCAAATTTGCTGATCACACGCGGACGACCTTCGTTCAGCACCAGAATGACCGGCTTGCCTGTCTGAGCCATTTTCTTAGCCAATTCTGTCTGTAAATCGGAAATGTAGATATCGTTGATGTTGCCTGGAGTTTCGGTAGATGTGTTTTCACCGAGGCAAAGGATGATCACATCAGCCTTTTTAGCGGCAGCCACAGCCTGCTCCATTTTGTCGGCGTATTCCTCGTAGTAAAAGCCATCCATTTTGTAGCTCACACCAGGCACAAAGTTGACATTAGCAGCACCAATCTCATTTTGCAGCGACTCTACAATGGTATTATACTTGCCCGCAAATTCCTCTACTTTCTCGCCCTGCCAGGAATAGGTCCAGGCACCGTTCAGGGTGCGCATGCTGTTGGCGTTCGGCCCGGTTACCAGCACTTTCATGTTCTTGCGAAGTGGCAACACGTTTTTGTCGTTTTTGAGCAAGGTGATCGACTCGGCGGCCATTTGGTAAGCAGCCTGCTCAAATTCTTTACTGCCAAATTTCGGGTAGTCTTTCGGATTGGTGGTTGGTTTCTCGAACAGGTTCAGGTTATGCTTCACGCGCAAAATGCGCCGTATGGCATCGTCTATACGTTCCTGCTTTACTTTGCCTTCCTTTACCAGTTCTACCAAACCTTCGCAGAACGGCTCATACTGATACGCGATCATCGACATATCCACACCCGCGTTGATGGCCATTGCGATGGCATCCTTCATGGTAGGGGCTACCTTATCGCGGGTATGCAGGTATTCTATATCACCCCAGTCCGTCACTACCAGGCCTTTAAACCCGAGCTCCTCTTTTAATAGTTTGGTGAGGATGTCAGGGTTGGAGTGCACTGGCACGCCATTGATGATGCCGGAATTGATCATGATGGTTTGAGAACCCGCCTCGATCGCCGCTTTAAAAGGAGGTAAGTGGTACTCACGCAGTGCTTCCTCCGGTATATAAGTAGGAGTTCGGTCTTTGCCGGATGTCGGTACCTGATAACCCAGGAAGTGCTTCATGCACGAAGCCACGTGCTCCGGATGACCAATATTATTGTCTTCTCCTTCGTAGCCATTGATCATCTCAAGGCCAAGTTCAGAAATCAGATAAGGATCTTCACCGAAGGTCTCAAACTGACGGGAGAAACGCGGGTCAGGGCCTATGTCCAGCACAGGGGAGAAGTTCCAGGGAATGGAGCTGGCGCGGGTTTCGTAGGCCGTGATCTCGGCGCCACGTCGCACAAGGTCACGGTTGCGGCTGGCTGCCTGTCCAATCTGTTGCGGGAACATGGTGCCACCGGCCGTGTAAGTTGCCCCATGAATCTGGTCCACACCATAGATCACAGGTATCTTCATACGGGTCTGGTTCATGGCCATGTCCTGTATCTGACTGATGACCGCATACCACTGCTCTGGGGTGCGGGCGCGGTTATTGGCTGTATTCAGGATAGAGCCGATTTTGTAATCAACCAGCGCCTTGCGCAACTCCACCATATCAAGCTCAAACGGCTCGAAACTACTATACCTGTTCTCCCCTTTACCCACCACGTCGAGCGTAATTTGAGCCATCTGACCGACTTTCTCCTCGAGCGTCATCTTGCTGAGCATGTCCTCTATTTTGCGGTCGACCTCGGAGAGTGGTGGCGCTGCCTGCACACTTGTCACCGTGGTGTCAGCAGGCTCAGCGACTGGTTTTGGAGTCTGGCAGTTAGCTAGCAGCAGGCAAGCCGCAAAAGCTGTCAGGGTTGTATTCTTTAATTTCATGCTGTATCAGTTTTGTAAACTTAATGTTAGACCTTGCTTTAGGGCGAGGTAGCTGTTAGTCAATTGGATTTGTTTCTTCTGGCTTCAGCCTGAGCAGTAATTCGACCTGCCTGGTAAAGCTGGATTGGTTCTTGACTCCTTGCGGGAATGAACAAAAATGGTTGGTCTTCCCGGTGCTGGCGGGTTTCCATTTTCGGACTGTTTTGGTTCGTTGCTTTACCATACATAAGTGCCTACTGCCCCTTTTGCGAGGCTGGTGGTAACAGATTTTCCATTAAACTGTATGTTGAAAGTTGCAGTGGTCTGGCCATCATTCAGCACAATCAGTACTTTATCACCGGTTGGAGTCCTGAAAGCCACATTAGGCAAGCCGTCCGTCATTGTAGAGCCTACTCGCACAGAGCCATCCCGCACAAACTTAGCGGCATGCGCTACCACGTAGTAGGCAGGATTGCGGGTTATACCTTTGTCAATGGTGATGGCGCCCAGACATTCAGTGCAGCCCCCTTTGGTATGCGGGTCCTGGTTGGCATCGGCTGCCAGGTTCCACTCCAGCACCGTTTTGCACCAGTTGCGGGTAGCACCGATGATCAGATTTTTGGTATGCCAATGCAAGTCCCCAGCTAGGTTGCCTGGTGCACCCACCCATTGTTCTGTGAAGTACAGATTTTTGTCAGGATGCGCTTCGTGTACCTGGCTCAGCGCATCAATGGTGCCTCCGTATAGGTGAAAGGCTGATCCGTCAATGTACTGTTTGGCTTCCGGGTCGTTGAGGATGCTGATCGGATAGTCTACACGGTCGGCATTGTGATCGTAGATGATGATCTTGGTATCGAGTCCAGCAGCCCTGAAAGCTGGACCGAGGCTTTGCTTTATAAACTGGGCCTGTTCAGGAGCCTGCATCAACAGACTCGGATTATTGCCGGGATGAAGCGGCTCGTTTTGTAGCGTGATCGCATCTATGCGAATACCTTCAGCCGCCATATCCTGCACATATCGCACAAAATACCTGGCATAGGCATCATAAAACTCAGGTTTCAAACTGCCGCCAATGGAGCTGTTATTGGTTTTCATCCAGGTAGGAGGGGACCAGGGCGAGCCCATCAGTTTGATATCCGGGTTGATGGCTAATATTTCCTTCAGCACAGGTATAAGATCGGCACGGTCAGGACCCAGGTCAAACTTTGCCATGGCAGGATCTGTCTGTCCGGCAGGCAGATCGTTATAAGAAAAAACAAAGCTACTCAGGTCAGAGGCTCCAATGCTGAGGCGCAGGTAGTTTACCCCAATACCATTGCCCTCTGTCGAGAAAAGCTCTTGCAGCAAATTGGCCCTATCGGTGGCGGACATCCGGTTCAGCAACATGGCGCTACCTCCTGTCAAGGTATAGCCAAAGCCATCCATGGTCTGGAAAGTCGCCGTGGTGTCTACCTCAATAGTAGGGTGCTGACTAGTGGCTGTTCCAAAACGAAGCGCTGCCGTCTGTTGCTTAAAGAGCACTGCATTAGCAGGGTCTGTCAACCAAAAGTCCACTTTGCCCGATCGGGTTTTCTCTGCTAACTCTCCTTCCTGATCGGCCTGTGACACTTCCTTTTTGCAGGAGAGCAACAGGGGCAAAACCAGTAAGAGCAGACAGGTCTTTCCAAATCTCATGGCGGCAAAGTGTTTCATGGGCAGTCTGGTTTTCTTAGTTTCTCAGGTATAGGTGAGGTTTCATAAGGCAACTGGTAGGTATAGCTGCTTCGCAGTTTACTTCTGTATCATCTTGTATACCCGCACGTAGTCAACTTCCATCGTCTGCGGATACACACTCGGATCCACACCCTGTGCTCCACCCCAGTTACCGCCCACGGCAATGTTCAACAGTAGGTGAAAGCGCTTGTCAAAAGGCCAGAAGTCGGAACCCTTGCCCTCGTTGATGAACTCAAAGACAGGAATATTGTCAATATAGCCTCTGATGGCATAAGGTGTCCAGTCCACGCGGTACAGGTGGAAAGCCGTGCTGGCAGTTTCTATGATCTTGCTTTTTCCTTTTTGGGTGTTTTTGCTGTGATTGTATGCCTCGGTATGCACAGTGATGTGCACATTGTTTTGGTCGTAGCCCACATGCTCCATCACGTCAATCTCCCCAGACTTTGGCCATCCGCCGTAAGCCCAGTCGGTTGGAAGCATCCAAATGGCTGGCCATGTGCCTCGGCCGGTCGGTAACTTGGCTCTGAACTCGAATCGGCCATACAAGAAGTCACCTTTGTTTTTTGTAACCAGCCTCGCAGAGGAGTACTCCCTGTTATCCGTGGTTTCTTTTCTGGCCGTGATCTTCAGCGTACCATCTGAAACATTCGCATTACTGATGTTGTCGGTATAATACTGCAGTTCGTTGTTGCCCCAGCCTGTGCCGCCAATGTCATAGCCCCATTTATCTGTATTTGGCTTACCATTGTAGTCAAATTCATCAGCCCAGACAGGCGAGCTTTCAAACTGCCAGTTGAGATCTTCTGGTGCTTTGGGCTTAGAAATGAAGGGCTGCGGCTCCTCCTTGCTAGAGGAGCAGGAGCACATCGTAAAAGAAAGGCAGTACGCTATGACTGCAAATATTATATGCATTGGTTTGATGGTGTAAGTGTAAAGCATGTGCTTTGTTCCCTATTGGAGTGATGTGGCGGGTGAGATAGTCTACAGAGTGAGTGGAGAGCAGTGAAAAAGGCAGCCAGGCCAACAGCGGAACCCGGCTGCTTTTAAGCATCACTACTACTACTACTACTATTCTAATTTAAAGTCATCGATAAAGAATATGCCAGGTATAAAGTGGCCTTCGCCGCCGATCTGGATCACGATTCTGTTCAGGTCTTTTCTGCTAGTGTAGGGCGAGAAGTCAAAGGTCAGTTCCACCCACTTATCCAACTGTGTTACTTCTTTCTTAATCTCTACCTGGTTTTCCCATGGCTGAGCAGCAGTGCCGTCCTGCAGTTTTACTGAAACCTGCTTCAGCATCGTTTTGATCGCCCAGTCATAGCCAGCCATGGTTGTGAAGTCGTTGTAGCTCGGCATGAACACTTTCAGCTTGAACACATTGCGGGTAGACAGATCGAAGTTGTAGCCATAGTCAGCAAACAGGTTAGCAAATGCGAAAGCTTCACCTTCCTGCTTCACGTACATGGCAACCTTAGGCGACGTGTTGATCGGGAGAGGGGCAGGGTTGTCGTAGCTCTCATTGAACATGAGATTGTCCTTCTTCCAGACCATGTTGCCGTTTCCGTCAAAGCTGTCGAACATGTTTTCCATTTTGACCTCGCGTGGTTCTACCGGGTGTTCAAATCCTTTCGGCACCAGGCGCAGCCACCAGGCATTGGCAGCGTTTGCATTATCTGCTGCTTTCAGGTATAGCTCGTTTTCTGAAAGCGAAAGAATTTCGTAACGCGATACACCTGTGTAGTAGCCAATGAAACCATTGTTGGAAAGTACCAGATACTTTTTGGCACCTTCTTCAGCAATGCTCCATGTCATGTTGGTCGGCGGAGTGTACGACAAGGTATAATCTGCACCCTGCGTAGCACCACCCAGTCCTGCTGCGTTTGCGCCGTTCACAAAGGTGTTTCCGTTATTTTTGTAGGTATAGGCGAAGCCGTTCAGGTTAAAGGTCATTTCGTCGTCATACAGACCTTCGGAGGCTTTGTCGTTAGGCGGTGCTGACCACCACTCTGGAGTTGCCGCCGCAATAGGTCCCACGCCCATGTGGCCTGCTTTATGACGATCGATTACCCAGGTTTTGCCAGTGGCGTTGGAAGCGCCCCCGCCTGTTAGCGTGTTATAGTCCTCTCTGTCCAGCATTGTCACATTCGTTTGGGCGATGTTGACGGTCTGCGTGTTGGAGGCGTGGCCACCGTTGGTGATCACGGTAAGCTTTACAGTGTAACTGCCTTCTACAGGATAGGCACCGCTCACCTGATTTCCCTCCGCAGAGTTCCCGTTACCGAAATCCCAGATAGCTTTGAAAGTGCCAGGTGTGGTGTTTGTGAACGTGATGATGTTAGGGTTGTCGGCTGTTGGAGTAGCCGTAAACTGTACCATCTCTGATTTTGGTGCTGGAGACAGCCCACCGTCTATTTCATCCGGGGTACAGCCTGTGTGGCTCACCGCCGTCAGCGCTATTGCCAGGTAAAAGCAAAGGCCTTTTATGATTTTATTATATCTCATGATCTTTTTCAGTTTTAGTATCTGCCTGTTATCTATACTCAGGGTTCTGAACCAGCTTGGTATTGATCAATTCGTTCTGCGGAATCGGGAGCACCTCATGCTTGCCTTCCACAAAGCCCATGGAGCCTAATACAGCGGCAGCTCTGCCGGTACGCACCAGGTCATAGAAGCGGTGACCTTCTGTTGCCAGTTCTAGTCTGCGCTCGCGGTAGATGTTTTCCAGGGTAGGAGCGACAGGAGCCAAACCTACACGGGCACGAACGGCATTGAGCAGTTCTCCGGCTCTGGTGCTGTTACCACCGCCCTGTACGAGTGCTTCCGCCTCCATCAGGTAAGTGTCCGCCAGACGGATCTCGATGTAGTTGTTCGGGTAGTTCAGGATGATATCGCCACCGCCTGTGCTTAGCCATTCTTTCGTAGGAGCGTATTTCTTCACGAAGTAACCAGTGTCATCAAAGCCAGGCTCGTAGGTGGCATCCGGTATGCTCTTGATATCAAGTACCGTGTGCTCGTAGCGTGGGTCACCGGTCAGGGCAGTTACCAAGTCTCTGGTAAGTGGGTTAAAGCCCCAGCCAGCTTCGTACGTTGGTCCTGAGTAGCCTCTTGGGCCAAACATCAGCACAGCGATATTGCCATCGAAATTTGGCCAGCTACCCCATCCAGCATTGCCAAGCGAAGTGTGCACGATCTCGAAAATATTCTCGCTGTTGAATTTATTGCCCGGGCTGAAGATGGCGCCGTAATCTTCCAGCAATCTGTAGCCATACATGCTCGTGCCACCCGGAGTACCATTTACGTCGGCCAGTTGTGTTGCTGCATCTGTCCATTTTTTCTGATAGAGGAATACTTTGCCTAACAGGGCTTTGCCTGCACCCTGCGTTACGCGTCCGCCTTCAGTAGAGGCAGGCACCGTAGTAGGCAGGTTAGGTATAGCCTCTCTCAGGTCTTTCTCTATTTGAGCGTATACCTGCTCTGGCGTGGCCTGTACCTGGTTAAAGAGCTCTGCGGTTTCGAGCGGAGCCGTGAACAGGGGCACATTCTTGAAAAGTCGTACCAGGTCGAAGTAGTAGTAAGCGCGCAGGAACTTCGCCTCCGCGATAAACCTTGCTGACATGGCCTCCGACATACCTGGCACGCCGGCCTCTACTTTGGAGAGGATCGTGTTGGCGCGTGATACGCCTCTGAAGTTTCTGTTCCAATACTCTTCCTGAGGTCCTATTGCCGGATTCAGGTTGAATCTGTTCCAGACCTGCCAGGTGTTCATGTCAGAAGGGCCGCCGCCGCCGGCGTGGGCGTCGTCTGAGGCGGCGTTCACTGCTCCAAAGTTATGGTAGGTGTTGCTTGCCTGCCAACCCAGCGGATCGTAAGCTGCCACCAGACCCGCATATGCCTCTTCAGGGTTTTTGTAGTAGTTAGACTCCAGAATGGTGCCTTTTGGATCTACATCCAGGAACTCGTCTTTGCAAGAGCTTATTAGTGGCAGGCCTAAAACGATGCATGCCATGTAGGTAAGATATCTCTTTTTCATATCGCTACGATTCTAAAAATCTGTCAGATTAAAAACCAATGTTAATACCAGCCATCAAGGTGCGAGCCTGTGGGTAGAAGGCGCGGTCAACACCCATGATGTTGCCACCAATTTCCGGATCGTAACCCGTGTAGTTGGTGAAGGTGAGCAGGTTGTTGGCGCTCACATAGAATCGGGCCTTCTGCAGCGATATTTTATCGGTTAGGCTGCTTGGCAAGGTATAGCCAATCTGGAAGGTCTTGATTCGGAAGTAATCGCCGTCCTCCAGGTAGAAGTCCGATGGGTTGGAGAAGTTGTTATTCGGATCGCTGGTGGACAGTCTTGGGTAATCGTTTGAGGTGCCTTCACCTGTCCAGCGGCCCAGTGCTCTTGTCTGCCAGTTGGCGTTCGCTACATCCAGTCTGCGCAAGCCCTGGAAGATCTTGTTGCCTGTCACGCCTTGTCCGAACACCATCAGGTCGAAGTTTTTCCAGGAAGCGTTGAACGTTAAACCAAATGTCCAGTCAGGCAGCGGCTTACCCAGCACCATGCGGTCAGCTTCGTTGATCACGCCATCGTCGTTTGCATCGACCCAACGGAAGTCGCCTGGTCTGGCATTAGGCTGTATCACCTGTCCGGCTGAGTTTACATAGCTGGCTACCTCTTCTTCGTTCTGGAAGATGCCGTTTGTCTTGTAGCCGTAGAAAGTGCCGTAAGGCTGACCCACAATCATGCGATTCAGACGGCCATTGAAGGTATGGATAGAAGCAGCGCCGTCTTCAGTGAACTCTTTGCCGCCTTCCAGCGAAAGAATCTTATTCTGCACATAAGAAGCATTACCTGTCAGGCCGAAATTGAAGTCACCTACCTGACGGTTATAACCCAACTCCAGTTCTATACCTCGGTTCTGCATGTCGGCGATATTAGCCACTGGGAAGCCTGTTGAGCCAACGTAGCCTGGTATTTCCAAAGGACGCAAGATTCCAGAGGTCTTCTTGTTGTACCAGTCGAATGTGAGGTTAATGGCGTTGAAGAGTGTGGTTTCAAAACCGATGTTTGTCTGGGCGGTTTCTTCCCAACGCAGGTCAGGGTTAGCCGGAGCATTCGGGCTGTAACCGATGGTATAGCCGTCAGGCCCAAAGGTATAGTTTCTGCCGGCGCCTACCGTAGACACGAAGGCAAAATTGCCAGTGTTGTCGTTACCTACTACACCGTATGAACCGCGTACTTTGAAGAAGTCCACAACCGGATTAGTTGGCCAGAAGGTCTCGTTAGAGGCAACCCAACCCAGGGAAATAGATGGGAAGTACCCATACTTGTTGTTATCACCGAATCTGGAAGAGCCGTCCCGTCTGATAATACCTGTGAGGAGGTATCTTTCCTTATAGTCATAAGTCACACGGCTGAACAGCGAGCTGATAGTATGCGCAATGTTGTCGTAACCATAAGCCGTGATGTTGGCAGTGGGTACCTGCAGGTTAAAGGATGCATCGCCAAAGTTAGTGGCAGGTATAGCATTGTATGACACACCCAAGCCGTCTACCTCTCCGTCTTTGTAGGCACCCTGGCCCAACATGATCGAGAAGTTATGGCCGCTGATAGCTCTTGCATAAGAGATGGTATTCTCAACATTGTAGTCCAGCACCATGTTCCGGTCGCGACTTCTGGCAGTCTGAGGGCTGGCAGTTGATGCATTGAGGTAATAGATAGGTCTGAAACTCTCACCACCCCAATAGGCCAGTTTTCCGCCTAGTGTAGAGCGCACACGCAAGCCCGTGATCGGCTCCACTTCCACGAAAGCATTACCTACTATGTTATCTGACCAGCCGTAGTTGCCCAGTTGCGTCTGTATATAGGCCAGCGGGTTTGTCATTTCCTGCTGCACAGTAGTAGAGATGCCGTAAGGGAAGCCCTGTGCGTTTCTCACAACAGGTTGTCTGTTATAAACACTTTCCGGATTGTTCAGGATGTTAGGATCTGTAATGAGCACCGGTGTAGTAGGATCGAGGTTAATGGCCGAACTCAACGGACCTCCAAACTCAGAGTTCGTGTTAAGGCCGCCTCTGCTTTTGATGTGGGAGTAACCCAGTGTCTGCCCGATTGTCAGCCATTTGGCCACCTTGTGAGTAGAATTAAGGCGGACGTTATGGCGCTCATAGTTCGAAATGGCTGAAGTAACTATACCTTCCTGGTCCAGATAGCCATACGATGCATAGAAAGTAGACTTGTCGTTGCCACCGCTCAAAGCAAAGTCATGGTTCTGAATAATGGCATTGTCGTTGAAAACGGTTGATTGCCAGTCTGTGCCTTCGCCTAATGCTTGCGGATCAGCATATGGTAACATGAACGGTTGACCAGGCTGCCAGCCATTGGCGTAAGCTTCGTTGCGCAGTGTAGCGTACTCAGTAGCGTTCAGCAGGTCCAGCTTTCTGACAGGAGCCTGAGTGCCCACATAAGCGTTATAATTAACTCTCATGCTGCCCTGACGACCTTTCTTGGTGGTTACCAGAATAACGCCTGCCGCACCACGTGTACCGTAAATCGCAGCAGAGGCCGCATCTTTCAGCAGTTCGATAGACTCTATATCAGACTGATTCAGGTAGTCTATGCCTCCGCTCACTACTACGCCGTCTACTACATAAAGTGGCTCGTTGCTGTTCAGGGTAGTAATACCCCTCACTCGAACCGTGGAGGCTGCACCTGGCGCTCCAGAGTTGGATGCTATCGTTACACCTGATGTTCTGCCCTGCAAGGCTTGCTCTACACGTGTGATCTGCTGGTTTTCGAGGTCGGAGGAGCGAACACTCGATATAGCGCCTGTTACGACGCTCTTCTTTTGTACACCATAACCAATCACCACGACTTCCTCCAGCGCCTTCGCATCTGTCTGCAGCACTATGTTGATGGTAGTGCGGTCATTTATGGGTACTTGCTGCTGCAAAAAGCCAATGTAAGAAACAACCAATACACCTCCCTCGTCGGGTACCGTGATAGAGAAGTTGCCATTTGCGTCCGTGACAGCGCCTGTACTTGTCCCTTTTAGAGAAACACTGGCCCCGATCAGTGGCTCACCAGTATCAGAAGTCACTTTGCCTGTAATTGTCTTGGCGTAGAACTTCTCTTTGTTCAGCCTTACCGTACCTGCCTTCTCAGCAAATGCAGAGTAGGGGATGCAGGTAGCCATGGTAAGACAAACCACAGATGTGTATAGATATTTTCTCATAAATTATTTGGTTAAATAATTAAACTCAATTTATATAGGTGAGAAATCGGTAATGACATTATTAAGGTATGGCAAAGCATGGACGAACAGGCAAGACGTACCTAGTTTGAAATTTGAACAGATAGTCGGAATTCCCGAAACAGAAGGCTTTACCACTTCAGTTACTTTGTGTTATAAGTTTAATTATGTTATTGATTAACCCATAAAAAGTAGGCACTACATGGTTACTTTTTGACTACGTCAAAACTACGTCACTATTATTATGTGTTTGTAAAGTATTGATTTTTAGCGAATAAACTATCTTTGTGTACTATTGCTAATTTGCGTTGACTTAGGAGTGAAGCTGATCTGGTGATTTTAAATTCGTAAAAAAAGAGGGATTTCGTAGGAGGGATTTGTCAAATCTGAGGAAGTCGGCAGGTTTTTTTGTGAAATTGAAAATCAACCGAAGTGCTGTTATAGGGATAGATTAACACGGGAATTGTATTTTTTTGCAAAACTGAAGGCGGCCTGCTACTAATAGCAGGCCGCCTTCAGATATAAATTTTCTGATTCCTGAATACTCACAACCCCTAAAAGGGTATCTATCCCCGCTGTATCAAAAACACAATATAGGCAATATAAATGGCCAAAAAGAGTATACCGTTCCACCGGTCAATCGTGTTCTTTTTGCCAATAGGGATCACCACCACTAGCAGCGTGCTGGCGAAGATCATCACCATAATGTCGGAGTTACTTACCACATTGAAGGGGAGGGGGTTGATCACGGCACTTATACCTAAGATCCAAAGCAGGTTGAAGATGTTAGAACCGATCACATTACCAATGGCGATGTCAATGTTCTTGCGGAAAGCGGCCATGGCAGAAGTGACAAGCTCCGGAAGAGAGGTGCCAATGGCCACAATGGTCAGACCGATGAAAGACTCGCTTAAACCAAATGACTGTGCAATGGATACAGCGCCGTCCACGACCCACTTGCCACCCAAGAATAGACCGACGCCACCTAGTACCATGTACATCACGGACTTCGGGATACTCATCATCGGTTCGTCGTCTTCTTCAATCACTTCGTCTTTGTTGGTCTTGGCGATGTTGTAGATGTAGGCCATAAACAGTACAAAGAAGAAAAGAAGGATGCCACCATCTACCCGGCTGATGAAAAGTGACGTTTTATCCCCAAAGAGCACTGCATTAGCCAAAAAGCCTACCAACAAGGTTGCAATCAGGGAAAAGGGAATCTCGGTGAGAATGGTATTACGCTTGATCGGGAGCGGACAAATAATGGCTGTTATACCGATGATCAACAACAGGTTGGCTACGTTGCTACCAAACACATTGCCTATTGCCAGTTCCGACTGCCCCTGCATACTCGACATAATATTGATGATCAGCTCAGGAAGCGACGTACCAAATGATACGACAGTCAAACCAACCACCATATCAGAAATATTAAAACGCTTGGCAACCGAAGAAGCTCCCGAAACAAGCATATCGGCACCTTTGATCAAAAACACAAAACCAAGTATAAAGAGTATGTATAGTAGCATAGGCAGGTAAGGGAATGTCAAAAAAAGAAAGGCTGTCTATACAACGACAGACAGCCTTCCACTATACTTTAAAGCGCGGCGAGGGGTTATGCCATGTTGTGGTAAACGGCCTGTACGTCGTCGTCCTCTTCGATCTTCTCTACCAGGTTTTCAATCTCCTCGGCTTGCTCGTCTGTCAGCTCCATGCGGGTGTTCGGCACACGCTGCAATTCGGCGCTGATCACGTTCAGTCCTTTCTCTTCCAGGGCTTTCTGCATCGCACCGAAGTCCGTGAAAGCAGTCTCCACGATGATCTCACCTTCGTGCTCGTAGATGTCTTCGGCACCAGCATCAATTAGCTCCAGTTCCAGTTCCTCAATATCAAGGCCCTCAGCGGCAATCTTAAAAATACCTTTGCGGGTGAAGATAAAATCCAGGGAACCGGTTTTGCCGACAGCACCGCCTGCACGTGAAAAGTAAACACGCATGTTGGCAATGGTACGGTTGAGGTTGTCTGTCGCGGTCTCTACCAGAATGGCGATACCGTGCGGACCGTAGCCCTCGTATACTACTTCTTCGTAGTCTTTCTCTTCTTTGGAAGAGGCACGCTTGATGGCCGCTTCTACACGGTCTTTCGGCATGTTCACGCCTTTGGCGTTGTTAATAGCCGTACGCAGGCGGGAGTTGGTTTCCGGGTTAGGGCCAGCCTCCTTTACTGCCATCACAATCTCTTTGCCGAGGCGCGTAAAGGCCTTCGACATCTTGTCCCAACGCTTAAATTTACGGGCTTTTCTAAATTCAAATGCTCTTCCCATAGTATCTGGTTACGTATATCTATTACAAATTTAGGGAGCTTACCTGTAAATTGGTAGAGCTGCCCGAAAAACCTTGCACTAATTGCCAGCCCGGCTATACCTGTACCTGCCGCCGAATCACTGTTTTGCTGATTTTGGCTGCTTGGGCTGTACGTGATAGTCTGTGATGTAAAGGTGCTGGTCGCAAAAACTGTACTCGTGCTTAATGTTCGACCCGACAATGATCAAACGACCTGCTTTATTGGCTGCTACATGCTCCTGGTACCAGCTCACGCCTTCCTGATCAAGGTTGGTGGTCGGTTCGTCGAGCACCAGCAGTTTCGTGTCTGAGTAAATGGCCAGTCCCAGTTTCAGGCGCTGTTTCATACCTGACGAGAAATCCTTCACATACTTGTTGCGTGATTTCTGCAAGCCCATACGCTCTACCAGTTCTTCATGCGAAAGGTTGTTGCGCAGCGGCTTAAAACGGGTATGGAAGGTAATCATTTCGAGAAGTGTGAACTCCTCTACCAACTCAAGATAGGGTGCTGTAAGCGAGAGTTCGCGATAAGCTTTGTCCGGAGTAACGGCTTTGGCATCTATCTGATAGGTGATCTCTCCCTCAGAATGCAGGTTATGACCTGCTATAACAGTAAGAAGAGTGGATTTGCCGGACCCATTATGCCCCAATATGGCATATGAGGTGCCTGACTCCAAGGTATAGGTCAGGTTCCGGAAAATCCACTCGTAATTGTATCGTTTACCTAAGTTGCTTAGGTTAATTTGCATCTTTTGCGAAATAGCTCTTAATGATACCGCGACCGGAGTTGCGCACAAAATTCACAATCTCGTCACGCTCACGGCTTGGGGCAAGCTCCAGCTCGATCTTGTCCAGGGCCTCGGTCGTGTTATAGCCGCTCATGAACAGAATACGGTAGATTTGCTGTACCTCGTTGATCTGCTCACTGTTAAAGCCTCTGCGGCGCAGGCCAATAGAGTTAATGCCAGCATAGGTAAGCGGCTCACGTGCTGCCTTTACGTAAGGAGGCACGTCTTTGCGCACCAGCGATCCGCCTGAGATCATGGCATGCGCCCCAATCTTCACGAACTGATGCACGGCACTGGATCCGCCGATGATAGCGTAATCACCCATTTCCACGTGGCCTGCCATCTGCACCGCATTCACAACGATACAGTTGTTGCCTACCACGCAATCGTGTGCGATGTGTGCGTATGACATGATCAGGCAGTTGCTCCCAACCACAGTCTTCATCTTGTCGATGGTGCCGCGGCTAATGGTCACACACTCTCTGATCACGGTATTGTCACCAATGATGGCTGTTGTCTCTTCGCCGGCAAACTTCAAATCCTGTGGCACAGAAGAGATAACGGCACCTGGGTATATTTTGCAGTTTTTGCCAATGCGGGCGCCTTCCATGATGGTCACGTTGGGGCCAATCCAAGTGCCTTCTCCGATCTCCACGTTTTTGTAGATGGTCGAAAAGGGCTCTACGACCACATTCTGGGCGATTTTAGCCTCTGGGTGGATGTATGCTAACGGCTGATTCATGCGTTTTTCTTTACTATACTTGCCGACATCTCTGCCTCCATTACCAGTTGGCCGCCCACGAAGGCCTGACCAGACATCTTGGCAATACCCCGCTTTACAGGGGCAAGCAATTCACATTTAAATATTATAGTATCGCCCGGTATCACCTTGCGCTTAAAGCGGCAACGGTCTATACCCAGGAAATAAGTCCAGTAGTCTTCTGGATTCTCTACTGTGTTGAGCACCAGGATACCACCGGTCTGCGCCATCGCTTCGATCTGGATCACGCCAGGCAGCACTGGGTTGCCCGGGAAGTGACCCTGGAAGAATGGCTCGTTCATGGTCACGTTCTTAACGCCCGTTACCGTGGTTTCGTCTAAGTGTATGATTTTATCGATGAGCAGGAAGGGGTAACGGTGCGGCAAAGTAGCTGCAATCTGATTGATGTCCATTACCGGTGGCTTCTTTGGATCGTAGGTTGGTACGGTCTTAATAGAAGCTTCCTGTATCAGTTTCTTAACACGTTTGGCAAAAGCAATGTTTGCTGCGTGGCCCGGCCGTGCCGCCAGGATTTGTCCTTTAATAGGGCGGCCGATCAGGGCGAGGTCACCCATCAGGTCCAGTAGCTTGTGACGGGCCATCTCGTTTTTGAAGCGGAGCGCTGTGTTGTTCAGGATGCCCTCTTCCTCTACGGTTACTTTTTTCTTGCCCAGCAAATCAGCTAGGTAAGACAGTTCACCGTCTTCTACCACGCGGTCTACGATCACGATGGCATTGTCCAGGTCACCACCTTTAATGAGGTTTTGCTTGTAAAGCGCCTCCAGTTCGTGCAGGAAACAGAACGTGCGGCAAGGCGCGATCTCCTCTTCAAACTGGTTCATGTCTGTAATAGAAGCATGCTGGCTACCCAGTACAGGCGAATTATAATCCACCATCACCGTCAGGCGGTAATCATCTAGCGGTAAAGCAGCAATCTCAACACCACGGCTATCATCTTTGTAGCTGATGCCTTCTGTGATCTCGAAGTAGTTACGCAGGGCGTTCTGCTCCTGTACACCTACTGTCAGAAGCGCTTTTACGAATTCGATCGAAGAACCGTCCATGATCGGAGGTTCCGGGCCGTCAAGTTCAATCAGCACGTTATCAATCTGCAGGCCCACCAGCGCTGCCAGCGTATGCTCCACCGTGTTCACGCGGGCACCATTCTGTTCGATAGTCGTACCGCGCGAAAGGTCCACCACATTGTCTACGTCCACATTCACGATCGGCTGACCCTCCAGGTCGATGCGCTGAAACTTGTAGCCATGGTTTGCAGAAGCCGGCTTAAAGGTCATGTTAGACACAACGCCCGTATGCAATCCAATGCCTGATACGGTTACCGGAGCCTTGATGGTGTGCTGTTTATAATTCATTAATGTATGGTTATTTACCTCTGGCGATGCTTTTCCTATTGTAGCACCCAGAGTATGAGCGGACTTACGGTATGGTTGAGCATTGCGACTGCAAACTTAAGATTTTATATACTGCCTGCCAATTTTAATTGCGGAGAGAGGCAGTGGAAATCCAAAAACTTAGTTTTTATCTTTCAGCTCGTCGAGCGCACGCTGCAGTTCCGGCAATTTGCGGAAAACAGTCATGGCTTTAAGGTTTTGCTTGTAGTCAAATGCTGGGGAGCCTTGAATGATCGTGCCGGACTCTTTCACGGACTTGGAAACACCCGATTGTGCACCGATCGTGGTTTTATCGGCTATATTGATGTGGCCTACGATACCTACCTGACCGGCAATAACGCATTGGTTGCCAACTTTAGTAGAACCAGAAATGCCTGTCTGTGAGGCTATGACAGTATGCTGGCCCACTTCCACATTATGTGCTATCTGTACGAGGTTATCAATCTTAGTGCCTTTACGGATGATCGTGGAGCCCATAGTAGCGCAGTCGATGGTGGTGTTGGCGCCGATGTTCACATCGTCCTCCAGTACCACGTTTCCGATCTGAGGCACATTCTTGTAAGTGCCATCAGACTGCGGGGCGAAGCCGAAGCCGTCGCTGCCCAGCACTACACCAGCATGCAGCGTGCAATTTGCACCTACTATGGTGTTTGCATACAGTTTCACACCAGCAAAGATGGTAGTGTTGTCGCCAATGGTCACATTGTCGCCGATGTAAACCTGCGGGTAAATGCGCACGTTCTGGCCGATTTTGCAGTTGTTACCAATATAGGAAAAGGCACCGCGGTAGTGGCCATCGCCTATTTCACTGCCAGCACCTATAAAGCAGGGCTCCTCTACGCCAACCTTAGCGGCGAGCACGGCCTGGTGGTAATAAGCCAATAGGGTTGAAAAACTAGAGTAAGGATCAGCTACACGGATCAAAGAGGCGGATACAGGCTTTTTCAGCTCCAATTTATCCGACACGATCACTGCGCTTGCTCCGGTTGTATAAAGATATGGTTCATATTTAAGATTAGACAAAAAAGCGAGAGCGCCAGTGTTGGCCTCTTCAATTTTGGCTAATGTGCTGACCTTTACTGTATTGTCTCCTTCAACTTCTCCCTTCAAAAGGTCTGCAATCTGTTGAATAGTGAATTCCATCTTGTAAAATTAGAGCAAAAAATAAATTGTGCTAAGCATTGGGGGCGCAAACTTAACAAAAACTTTACGCTGCACCGCCATATTCTGCCGCAGATTACAAAGAGGACAAGCAAATCCTGTGCAAATCCTACATCCTATTTTTAAAGAGCCGCTACCTCTTTGGGGTAACAAACAAAGTATTTCTCCACTTTGTTGCTCAGTGCCTGTATGTTAGGCAGGTCAGAGGCATCTGCCACATTTACCACATAGCCGGTTTTGGTAAGCACGTCTATGGATTGCCCCTCGGCCATATAAGCACTGTTGCTGATGCGACCCGAAATCATGAGATATTTCACCTCATCAGGATGTACCTGAAAACGTTCCTGCACCAATTCGCTTATACCTAGCATCATCTCTTCGTCAATCGGTTTGCTGGAGATGTATACCTTGAACAGCTTACGGTTCAGTATACTTTTGGAAAGATAGGAGATAACAGGGTCGGAGTGCAAAGCCCATTCTTTTATACCGCTCCATATGTCATGGTCGTCCAATGCAACGAAGCGCTCCAGAATGGTGTTATCTCTCTGAAAGTCCTCCATCGTCAGGTTGGAGGATAGAAAATACTTCAGGCAGGGGCTGGTTGGTACGTCTATACCTTGCTGCAGAAGTTCACGGGCACGCTGTACGGTGCGCAACACCATATGCTCGGCGCTGATCACGGTTTTGTGCAGGTATACCTGCCAGTACATCAGGCGGCGGCTCACCAGAAAGTTTTCGATGCTGTATATCGCTTTCTCTTCTACCACCAGCTTGTCGTTGGCCACGTCCAGCATTTTGATCAATCGGTCGGCGCCTATCTTTCCCTCGTATACACCTGTATAGAAGCTATCGCGGTTGAGGTAGTCGAGGCGGTCAACGTCCAGCTGGCTTGAAACCAACTGGTGGAAGAAGCGACGCTCGTAAGTATCTGTGAAGATGCTGATGGCGAGGCTCAGTCTGCCGCCAAACTCTTCGTTAAGTAAGTGCATGATGTGCAGCGAAAGATGCTCATGATGCACTTCCTGAAAAATAGCTGTTTCCAGGGCATGAGAGAAAGGCCCATGGCCCACATCATGCAGCAGAATGGCGATAAGGGAAGCCTCAAACTCGGCGTCGGAAATTTCGTTGTTCTTGCCGCGCAGCGTGTTCAGGGCCAGGTTCATGAGGTGCATGGCCCCCAATGCGTGGTGAAAGCGGGTATGCAGGGCACCCGGGTATACCATCTCGGTCAGTCCCAGCTGCTTGATCCGGCGCAGTCGCTGAAAGTAGGGATGATCAATGATGTCGAACAGCAATTCAGACGGCACCGTGATAAAACCGTATACTGGGTCGTTTAATATTTTTTTCTTATTCACAAAAACCGAGCTTTTTAATTGTTAAATTGCTAATCGTTAAATGGTTGCTCTGCCACCAGCCAGATAAGCCCGCAGAGGTAACCGCAATCTGCAAACCAATGTTTGCGTTGAGGTATAGTAACCAACTAACAACTAAGCCATTTAGAACAGCGCGCAACAAATAAAACTATGCAAAGATATACGATTTTATGGGCCGATGACGAAATCGACCTACTCAAGCCACACATTCTTTTCCTGGAGGAAAGAGGCTACGACATTACTCCCGTAAACAGTGGAACAGACGCCATCGAGAAGGTGCAGGAGCAAACTTACGATGTGGTGTTCCTCGATGAGAACATGCCTGGCATCAGCGGACTCGAGACCCTGAACGAGATTAAAACCATCCGTCCGGCCATGCCCGTGATCATGATTACCAAGAGTGAGGAAGAACATATCATGGAAGAGGCCATCGGCTCCAAAATATCCGATTACCTGATCAAGCCGCTCAATCCCAACCAAATATTGCTTTCTGTAAAAAAGACGCTGGAAAACAAGCGTCTCGTGTCAGAGAAAACAAACATGAGCTACCAGCGCGACTTCCGCCAGCTGGGTATGGCCTTTGGTGAACGCCTGAGCCCAGGCGAGTGGACTGACATTTACAAAAAACTGGTGTACTGGGAGCTTGAGATCGACGAGACCGAGAATAAAAGTATGGCCGACGTGATCAACATGCAGAAGGACGAGGCAAACTCCAACTTCGCCAAGTTTATCATGGACAATTACGAAGACTGGATCAATGGCGACTCAGACGATGCGCCGCTGATGTCACACCGCTTGTTCAGAGAGCGGGTGATCCCGATGATGAAGGAGTCAGATAAGCCGGTCTACTTCGTGCT
Organism: Pontibacter sp. LHS2; assembly: GCF_058932845.1. Taxonomy (NCBI): domain Bacteria; kingdom Pseudomonadati; phylum Bacteroidota; class Cytophagia; order Cytophagales; family Hymenobacteraceae; genus Pontibacter; species Pontibacter sp. LHS2. Next base: position 95,979 of record NZ_JBZYWG010000003.1, on the reverse strand, counting down.
GATTGACAACCTGCGCTATGACCAGTGGAAGGTACTGGAGCCGCTCATTTCCGAATACTTCACGGTAGACACAGAGGAGATGTTTTACTCTATTCTGCCTACCACCACGGCCTATGCCCGTAATGCGATCTTCTCAGGTATGATGCCAACGGATATCATCAAGAAATATCCGAAACTTTGGGTAAGTGACGATGAGGAAGAAGGTAAGAACCTGCATGAGCAGGATTTCCTGGAAATTCAACTGCAGCAAAACCGCATTACTGACAAACACAGCTACCACAAGATCACTAACCCGGCTGCGGGCAAAGACCTGAACGGCAAGTTCAACAACCTGGACAACAACAAACTGAACGTGATCGTGTACAACTTTGTGGATATGCTCTCGCATGCTCGCACAGACAGTAACATGGTACGCGAGTTAGCACCAGACGAGTCAGCTTATCGCTCTATCACACGTTCCTGGTTCATCCACTCGCCATTGTTCGAGATGTTGAAACTGATCGCTGACCGCAAAGCGCGTCTGATCATCACAACAGACCACGGTACCATACGCGTGAAGCGGCCATTCAAGATCATCGGCGACCGTCAAACGAACACCAATTTGAGGTATAAGCACGGTAAGAACCTCGGTTACACCGACAAAGATGTGTTCACGGTGCGCAAGCCTGAACGATTTTTCTTGCCAAAGGCCAACGTTTCCACTACGTTTGTATTCGCGATCGAAGATTACTTCTTCGCCTATCCGAACAACTATAATTACTACGTGAACTACTACAAAGACACCTTCCAGCACGGAGGGGTGTCGCTGGAAGAGTGCATTATACCGTTTATCACGCTGACGCCTAAGAATGTATAACACAGGAGTTGAGAAGACAAGTATGAAGATGTCGTCGTTGGCTGACCTGCCGGCGGCGGCTTCTGTGCTTTTGGAGGAGGCCCGTGAGGAGCCCATTATTTTGTTTGAAGGCCCCATGGGAGCCGGAAAAACGACCTTGATAAAAGAGCTCTGCCGCCAGATGGGCGTGAAAGAGAACGTGAGTAGCCCGACTTTTGCGCTGGTAAATGAGTATGAAGGGGCTGAGGGGAACCTAATTTACCATTTTGACTTTTATAGGATAAATGAGGAGCGTGAGGCGCTCGGCATTGGGGCGCTGGAGTATTTTGACTCTGGCCGTACCTGCCTGATCGAGTGGCCGTCCATGATCCCGAACCTGTTGCCGGAGCATTACCTGTTGGTAAAGCTGCAACCCACTGCCGAAGGCGAGGAACGCACTATGACCATAAACCGTGTATGAGCATGACGGAGAGATTCGCCGTTGAATTAGGAAAGCTGGCTGCCAGCCAGGCTCTTTATCCAAAGGAGTCGATGCTGGCTGTGGAAGAGCGATACAAGAGCCTGTTTATCGGGCTGCCCAAAGAGTCATCGTTTCAGGAAAACCGCATTGGCCTCACCCCGGATGCCGTAAAACAGCTAACCGACCAAGGCCATGAAATATGGGTCGAAACCGGCGCTGGCGGTCCGTCTAAGTACTCTGACAATGACTATTCTGAGGCAGGAGCTCGTATTGTCTATTCTACCAAGGAGGTATACGATGCAGGTATTATCCTTAAAATCGCACCGCCCACTTATGACGAAATCGAGTACTTGCGCCCCGGCCAGACACTGATTTCCGCCCTGCACTTTGGAAACCTGACCTCTGACTACGTCAACGCCCTTCTCCGCAAAAAGATAAACGCCATTTCATTCGAGCTAATCCGGGACAAGTCGGAATCAAAACCCGTGGTGCGAGCCATGAGCGAGATTGCCGGCAGTTCGGTGATGCTCATCGCAGCGGAGTACCTGAGCAGCAGCAATGATGGCAAAGGCGTGATCCTGGGTGGTATAACTGGCGTGGCACCCTCCAAAGTGGTGATTATGGGAGCTGGCACTGTGGCCGAATACGCCGCCCGCGCCGCCTTAGGGCTTGGTGCTGAAGTAAAAGTTTTCGATAATCACATCTATAAACTGCGCCGTCTGAAACACAACATTGGGCAGCAGATTTTCACTTCTACACTAGACAAAACCATACTGTACAACGAGCTCAAAAATGCCGATGTAGTAATTGGTGCTTTGGTGGCGGAGGAAGGACGCATGGCTTGTATGGTAGAGGAGGGGGTAGTAGGGCAGATGAACCCGGGCTCCATCATCATCGACGTATGCATCGACCAAGGAGGTTGTTTTGAGACATCAGAACTCACCTCTCACAGCCGTCCGATTTACCGCAAATATGACATCATTCATTACTGTGTGCCTAACATTGCCTCACGTGTACCTCGCACGGCTTCTACGGCGCTCAGTAACATCTTTACACCGATTTTCACAGAGATATCCAAGTTTGGAGGCATCAACGAGGTGTTGTTCATGAATGAGCACTACCGTAGCGGCGTCTACATATACAAAGGCAGCCTGACTAATTCGCAAATCGCCAAGAAATTTGGAATGCGCTACAAGGAGTTGGGTTTGATGATTGCGGTGAGAAATTAAGGTATAGCAGCTTTAGGTATAAATGAAAACAGGTCCCTTCTAGGTATAGGCGGGACCTGTTTTCATTCTGTGCTACTTCGTCTACTTCACCAACGCCTTGTCAACACGCATCGGGGTATCCTCACCTGTCACAACTCCCTGCGCGGCAAGCGCGATCGCACGGATCATGCTTGTGAAATGTGGCATATCCAACAGCTCGAACTCGTCTTTAACGGTGTGGTAGGTCTTGTCCTTGTCAATTTGCACCGACGAGATAGTGTGTGCTGGTACTCCCAGTCGAGCCAAGGTCGCATTGTCAGAGCGGTAGAAGAGGTTTTGCTCCGGGTATGGGTCAGGGTGGATGCTATAGGTAGTGCCTTCCAGACGCTTCTGCATCATTTTGCCTAAATCAGATTTCTCGTAACCCGTTAGGTAGGCGCTATTGGGGCCGAACTTCGACGGCTTGCCCACCATCTCGATGTTGAACATAGCCACAATCTGGTCAGGGTTTAGTTGTTCGGAGAAGTAGCGGGAGCCGTGTCCACCGATTTCTTCGGCTGTGAAAGCGGCGAAGATCAGGGTGCGCTCAGGCTGTGGCTGTTCTTTGTAGTAGCGGGCCAGCATCATCATGGCAGTAGTGCCGGAAGCATCGTCGTCGGCGCCGTTAGCAATGCTGTCACCGTCCATGGCGTGGTGGAAACCGATGTGGTCGTAGTGACCGGAGAATACGACAAATTCATCTTTACGCTTACCCTCGATCATGCCAACTACATTAGACAGCGATAGCTTTTCAACCTGATTGGCAAACTTCACTTCATATTTCTTTGGCGCAGCCTGATCGGTGAGCACGTATACCTTGCTGGCGCCGGTACCTATCTCTTTTTTCACGCCACCTCTCGAAAAATAACCTCTGTAAGAGCCAAAAGCTTCGGCATGGCTCGGGTGAATCAGAACGATCGCGTCCTGCTCTTGCGAATTTGCTTTCATGAAAGCGTTTCTGAAATTCTCCCCTTCAGCTATCGTGATGATGTTGATCTTATTTTTTTGTTTCCAGTCGAGTTTCTCGTGCGCGGTGTTAACGAATAAGTGCTCTGGCGCAATTTTCTTCTTACCCAAGCTTACTTCCGTCACGCTAGGAGTGAGCCGATGCACATAGAAAGTCTGGCGATAGGAGGGCGCCTGACTTGAGCTGTTGCCATTGAGTGGCACAAGTCCTGCCGCATGAAATTCTGTTTCGATAAAATCAGCAGCTTTCTCTATACCTGCCGAAAAGGAGGCGCGCCCCTGCATGTCGTCGTGGCTCAAGGTCTGAAGCAAACGGGTGGCCTCCTGTTGGCTGATAACCGAGAGGTCCTGCGCTGAGAGGGATGCGCTGAACAGGAGGGAAAAGGCAGTAGCAAATAGCTTTTGGCGTGTCATAGGTATAGCAGTGTATACGATTAGGAATTTGATGTAAAATTGGAAATATTGTCGAGGTAATCGTTGCCCTAAAGTGCATCAGCACAAACAGCAACCCAATATAGCGAAATATGGAAAAGAGCTCCAAAGTTAACTGGCTAAAGTTGCTGCAATACATCTTGCTGGTAGCTGCCTTGCTTTACTTTGGGCGTACGCTTTTCATTCCGCTTAGCTTCTCCCTCCTGATCAGCTTTATTCTATATCCAATCGTGAGGTGGCTTGAAAACCGTGGCTGGAAGCGTTGGAGCGCGATTTTGCTTTGTCTCCTGACCATGCTCTTACTCGTAGGAGCATTGAGTTGGCTATTGGTGCGGCAGATGGTCAGTTTCGGGCAGGAGTGGCCAGTGCTGCAGGAAAAGCTGTTGCAGGCATGGCAGCAATTTGGCCTATACCTGGAGCATCAGCTGGGTGTAGATGATGTGCAGCGAAGCAGTTGGATGGAAGGGCTCGTAAAAGATGCGACCTCCACCGTGTTGAATATGGTGCAAGGGGTGCTTTATGCTTCGGTAACCACAGTGGTACTTTTTCTGTTGATCCCGCTTTATGCTGCGCTTATTCTGTATAACCGCGAGCAATTGGCCGCTGCTCTCTATGCAATGTTTTCCAGGACGGAGCACAGCAAGATTCGCAGTATCCTCCACGAGACCATCACAACCTACTATAACTTTATCAAAGGCATGATTATCGTCTATGCCGTGGTTGGACTGCTGAATAGTGTTGGGCTCCTGCTGCTAGGTATACCGCATGCCGTTTTCTTTGGTATTGTGGCTTCTATTCTCACCTTTATACCTTATGTGGGCATCACGATCGGGGCGATCCTGCCCATGGCGGTGGCTTGGATTACGTATGACTCGGTATGGTACCCGATTGGGGTAATTATTGTGTTTTCAGTGGTGCAGTATCTGGAGGCGAATCTGATTTTTCCGCTGGCCGTGAGTTTTAGGCTGCAGGTGAATATGTTGTTTACTTTACTGGCCATTGTGGCGGGCGGTATACTATGGGGAGCTTCCGGTATGATTCTGTTTGTGCCTTTTGTAGCTATCCTAAAACTGATTGCCGATAAGCATGAAGAATTGCGTCCGGTTTCGCTCCTGCTCGGAACAGGTATAAGGCCTGCAAAATCTGCATCAAAGCCCAAAATCAAGATTGACCGTTTCCGGCGAGATCAGCACTAGAAGTGTTTCCCTCCCATTCGCGTTTGAGCAAGCTGTATACTTCCAGGTCGATGAACTGTCCCCGCAGCCATTCGCCATCGCGCTCTATCCCTTCCAGCTTAAAACCCAGCCGCTTCGGAATGCGATTGCTCTTGTTATTGCCAACACCCACTTTGATCTGTATCCGGTTCATGCGCATCTTCTCAAAAGCATTTGCAACCAATGCAGCGCAACTGCGGAACATGATGCCCTTCTTTTGAAATTCTTCTCCCAGCCAATAACCGATCTCCAGTTTACTGTTCACTCTGTCGATAGTCTTGTAGCCGATAATGCCCGCCGCCTTCCCCTGGAACCGGATGACATAAACCTGGTCTTGCATATTGCCGGGTGCGGTGACTGTTTGAAGGAAAAGCGTAGTATCACTAGCAGAGAAACTGTTGTCAATGAAAGGCAGCCATTCGCGCAGGTATAGCCGGCCGCTGTCAATTAGCTGATAGAGGGCAGAAGCGTCACTTACCTGGGCCTCACGTAGCTCTAAGTCAGGCGCTACAGTCAATGTTTGTAATGTGGAAGCAGATCTCATAGTATAGAGCTGGGAAATGCTAGTGTAGGGTTCAAAGTAATAGTATTCTAAACATGCAGACCAAAAAATCAGTTAAATAGGTAGGGTTTGGCACTGCCACACTTTATTGAACGCATATATTCTACACAAGACTATGAAAAATAAGCTACTACTTCTGTTTTTTTTAAGCATCTTTTTTACTGCCTCAGCACAAGACTCTAAAATAGATCTGGGTGCCAAGTTTGGTTTTAATGTATCCAATATTAGCAATGATCCTACTTTAGTAGAAGAATCAGCTGGAGTAGGTACGGAGTTTGGAGCCTTTGCTAGAATTGGAGACCGCTTTTTCGTGCAGCCGGGCGTTGATTTTGTGAATAACAAAGTGACCATACAGCGTACAATACAGCCACGCTCCGGCGAGCGGGATGAAGTGCGCTTCCGTTATTTCCGTGCTCCGGTACTGGTTGGTCTGGAAAGCGCCTATACCAACCGCAGGAGAGGGGGCTCTACCACTTTCCGGGTAATGGCCGGTCCTTCTTTTGCTTACAACATCGGCGTAAGCGATAATAACCTGGATGTGCGCCGTCGCAATGTGCGCAATGCCCAGTTTGCACTGCACGGTGGTGTGGGTATCAAGCTGCTCCGCTTCGTCGAATTGGACCTGATGTATAATCACGGACTTACTAGTGTGTTCAACGACAATAGCGCCGATGGTAAATTCAGGAATTTTTCACTGACCGTGGGCTTTAGTATTTAAAATTACACTCAAATAATACCTGATCCGCGTGAGAGATCGGCACCTCAATAGGGAAGGCTGGTTTCTTACGCGGATTATTTATTGTGAGGTATTTTGGACAATCATTTACTATCTTGGAGTGCTATCAATTTGTGAGATTTGATTTGGATCCATACCTGTGAAAATATTTTTATACAGCTTCCTATTGTTGATTATCATAGTTACAAATTCGTGTTCGCAAGGTAGTGCTGTGGATTTGGGTAATGGTTATAGGTTTGACTATGATCCAGTCATAAGTGGCGATGATGCTATTTTTGGGCCAGATGAAAATATCTATACCGTTGAGGGGCATGTGACAGCCTTTAATTTTGACTCAGTTTTTATTATCGTTGAGCAAAAACCGAGACATGTCATTTTAAAAGATGTATACCTTAATTCTAATTTGACCTACCTTGAAGAGGAGAAAATTTTTAAGCAGAGCACATTGCGACATTTCTGGATAGTTGACAAAATCAAGGATAGTAGGTATGGCCCGTTCACAGAGCAAGAATATTTACAAAAAAGGGGGGAACTAGGTATAACCCTGGAGCTAAAGCAAGTGCTAGCCGATAGGTAAAGTATTCAACGTTGCAGTATCATATTCTCTATTGCACAGAGATGAACAAGAAGTATAAGTTTCCAAAAACAAAAAAAGCCTGAAAGAGCAAATGTTAGTTCTTTCAGGCTTTTGTATGTTTAAGTGAAGCTGATTGCTTAGTTACGCTCGTTTCGCTCTTCCCTAACGGATGCCGTCTCTTTTTCTTTACTTGGTTTGCGTCTTCTGGCAGCGCTTCGGCGCTTCACGTATACCGCTGATGAGCCTTTGTCATCTTCTTTGCGAATCGTGAATAAATCTTTGTGCGCTTTGATCAGCATAATCAGCTGGCTATACCCAAACGTACGTGGGTCAAAAGCAGGGTCCAGGGTACGAAGGCTTGTGCCTATACCGCCCAAATGTGCCCAGCCATCTTCTCCTACAGCCATTGTAAAGGCCTCTTTCAGCATCGGAACTGGATTTGGTCGCGGATTGTCCTGCCCGTTTGGCGTAGTCTTGTCTGCCGCGGCGATTTGTTTGTCGTCAATGTCGTCGGTCAGGTTCTCGGTATAGATAAAGATGTTACAGGCGTTCACAAAAGGCTTCGGCGTCTTACGTTGCCCAATACCCATCACAAAAATGCCAGCCTCCCGGATGCGGGTCGCCAGTCGGGTATAGTCGCTGTCCGAGGATACAATACAGAAACCATCTACCAGATGGCTGTGCAACAGGTCCATCGCATCGATAATCATGGCACTGTCTGTTGCGTTTTTGCCGACGGTATAGCGGAACTGTTGAATGGGTTGTATGGCGTGGTTGTTCAGGCATTCTTTCCACCCGTTCATCTGCGGGGTAGTCCAGTCACCGTAAATGCGGCGAATGGTGGTTTGCCCGTATTTGCCGGCCTCGGCCAGTATTTTGACGATCAGGGTCGGTTGCGCATTGTCGCCATCTATTAGCATGGCCATGCGTTGTTGTTTTTTCTCGTTGAAGGGTTTGCTCATATATTGATTTGCGCCGGGTATAATAGCCCATCGCGCTGAATTTGGTATGTTATACTTCTGAAATGAAGATGGGTTGTTAGAAGGTAGGGAATTCCCTATATAAGAAGAGAATGAGTATATTGTGATGTAATTTAAGGATTTTAAAATCAAAAGGATAGCATATAGATCTGCTTTTAATTTAGGTTGGGGTAACTTATATTATTAATTACTGGGTTAGCGTGTAATTACGCATAAAAGAAATAAGATTTTATGACATGCACATTATTATAGAGACAGAACGGCTTCTATTAAGGGAGATTTTGCCTTCTGATGAGCAAGGTATGTTTGAACTTGATTCTGATCCGGAAGTGCAGCGATATCTAGGAAACAAACCTATTGGAAACATTCAGGAAGCCAGGCATATGATTGATTTTATAAAACGGCAATACCTGGAGAATGGAATTGGTCGGTGGGCTGTTATTGAAAAAGAGACGAACAGTTTCGTTGGCTGGGCAGGATTGAAACTAGTACGTGAAACAACCAACAAGCACATTGATTTTTATGATTTGGGTTATAGGTTGATTAGGAAATATTGGGGTAAAGGGTATGCGACAGAAGCTGCCAATGCCTCCTTAAAGTATGGCTTTGAACAACTGGAACTGGAACAAGTATATGCAATCTGCGATGTGGATAATACCGCATCCAGACAGGTTTTGGAAAAGGTAGGGCTTAAACTAATTGAGACTTTTGATTTGAATGGTGCATCCCATTATTGGTTCCAGATCTCAAAGCCCTAAACACAATGTACAGACTAACCCTACTATTACTGTGTTTAACAGCTTTTTCCTGCAACAAAAAATTAGCTAACCCAGAGCAATTAGTGTTTGATAGGATGGCGTATGTCTATAGTCTCAAACCAGATATCGCAAAGGCTATCTGGCCGGGCTTTGATGAAAAGCAGTATGATGTTCCATTGATCTACTATACTGACTCCTCCTCTTTCATAGCCAATCCCACCAGCAGATTTTTAAACATTCATAATCCAGCACTGGTTTTCCAGAACAGCAATATCAAGGTGTACAAAACAGTATCCCGACTTGACAGTACGCCCTTTCACATGGCCGTGAACTTTACATTTGGTGATTCCAGTGCGTATGACAATTATGCGCCCTTCATGCATTGCAGCAGTTTGGAAGAGACAGGCAAAGTAGTACAGGATGTAACTTCCACTGAAACTTGGGTTACGATGGTAGTGCATGAGTATTTCCATGGGTTTCAATTCCAGCACAAAGACTATCTTCAATATTTTGCTGATAGCATTGCCACATTTCAGAAAGGTAAATTAAAGGAGCTATACAAAGAACATGCTTGGTTCAAAGAAAAAGTCGACAGCGAAAACAGGCTCTTGCTGCAGGCTTTGGAAACCGATGACCGTGAAGAAATCAAAAAGCTGGTTTCCACCTTTTTTGAAGTGAGAAAACAGCGTAGAGATGATACTTACCGGAAGCTTAACCTCGATATGAGGGCTCCGGAGAAAACATACGAGACGATGGAGGGTACGGCAAGGTATGTAGAACAAAAGCTTTACGAACAATTTTCCCAAAAGCTCCCTGATGCTGAATTACAAAAATCAGATACGGCCTATCATGCTTACATTGCTTTCAAAGATTACAAATTAGCGAAAGATGAATGGCTATACCTGACTCCAAAGTCTGGCGTGTATTTTTACGTGACTGGTTTCAACATCACCAGGCTTCTCGATAAACTGAATGTAGCGTATAAAGACAGACTGTTTAAAGAGACTGAATTGTCATTGGAAGATAAACTTAGGTCAATCTAAAGATGATCTTCACTATAACCCAACCCACTAAACCCCAGTACTCACCATGAAAAAACTATTCTCCATACTAACCCTCCTTCTTGCCGTGACACATTTTTCAGCACAGGCGCAGGTGTTTAAAAGTGAAGAACCCCTAGCCCATACCTATTCGATTGTAGCCCGCGACGCGAAAACCGGCGAGATGGCCGTCGGTGTGCAAAGCCACTGGTTTTCAGTGGGTACCGCCGTGCCTTGGGTTGAAGCCGGTGTGGGCGTGGTAGCTACCCAATCTTTTGTGAACAAGTCGTTTGGCTTGCGCGGATTACAGCTATTGAAAGAAGGTAAGTCGCCGCAGGAAGCGCTGGATATTCTACTGGCTGATGATGAAGGCCGTGAAGTGCGACAGGTATCCATCCTTGATGCGCAGGGCCGTGTGGCAACACATACCGGCAAACAGTGCATTCGCTATGCAGGGCACACGGTGGGTACGAACTTCTCGGTGCAGGCCAACATGATGCTAACCGACAAGGTATGGCCGGCCATGGCGAAAGCCTTTGAGACGAGCGCTGGCAAGCCCTTGGCTGAGCGGGTGCTGCTGGCCATGCAGGCAGCTGAGCGGGAAGGAGGCGATATACGCGGCAAACAGTCAGCAGCGCTGGTGGTGGTACGAGGCGAAGCCACAGGTCAGCCCTGGGACGACAAAACCATCGACCTGCGCGTGGATGATCACGAGAAGCCGCTGGACGAACTCGAGCGACTGCTCAAGGTATACCGTGCCTACGAACACATGAATAACGGCGACCTCGCAGTGGAAAAAGGACAGATGGACAAGGCCATGGAAGAGTATGGCAAAGCCGAAACCATGTTCCCGAACAACCTCGAAATGAAGTACTGGCATGCCATCACACTGGCCAACAACGGTGACATCAACGGGGCAACCAAACTCCTGAAAGAGGTATACAAAAAAGACAAAAACTGGAAAGAACTGACTGAGCGACTGCCTGAAGTAGGACTGCTTACCCTGAGCCCGCAGAATCTGCAGAAGGTGCTGCAGGTGAAGTAGGTATAGCGGGAAATACGGCGATTGTTGTCTATACTTCAAATAGATTGCTTATATTAAAGCCGCAAACTAATCTAAACAAACCTATCACGCATTATTCACCTGATGATGTTACTTAAACACAAATTACGCGCTTTTGTGGCTGGAGCTGCTATGCTGGCTACCGTGCCGACCATGGCGCAGCAAAACACCTACAAGGCCGACTCTACTACGATCCGCAAGTTCTATGACGACGCCCTCACCAGCTACGAGAGCTACGAGAACCTGCGCTACCTCACTAAAAACATTGGTGCCCGTCTGAGCGGATCACCTCAAGCTGCCGCTGCCGTGGAGTGGAGCCGGCAAGTAATGGAGAAGATGGGGCTTGACCGCGTATACCTGCAGGAAGTAATGGTGCCTTATTGGGTGCGTGGCGACAAAGAAATAGGCCGAATCCTGAGTGGCAGAAATGGCAGTCAGGAAGTGAACATTCTGGCGCTGGGTAGCTCAGTAGGCACCGGCACACAAGGCTTGAGTGCACAAGTTGTGGAAGTTCAAAACTTCGAAGAACTCGAGAAACTGGGCAAGAAAAAGGTGAAAGGAAAGATCGTTTTCTTTAACCGTCCATTCGACAACAAGCACATACAAACAGGCAGCGCTTATGGCGGTGCTGTAGATCAACGTGGAGGCGGTGCAGTGACAGCTGCGAAACTTGGTGCTGTAGGCGTTTTGGTGCGCTCCATGACTAATGATATCCAAGAGGTGGCCCATACCGGCAACATGCGTTACGAAGAAGGTGTGGAGAAAATCCCGGCTGCTGCTATCAGCACGAAAGGGGCTGATGAGTTAAGCGCCATGCTGAAAAACGACGCTGACCTGAAGTTCTACATGCGCATGACCTGCGAAACCCGTCCGGATGTACTGTCTTACAACGTGATCGGGGAGATCAAAGGCTCTGAAAAGCCAGACGAGATCATCGTAGTGGGCGGTCACCTGGATTCTTGGGATGTAGGCGAAGGCGCTCATGATGACGGCACCGGCTGTGTACAGTCCATCGAGGTGCTGCGTCTGTTCAAGGAGCAAGGTATACGCCCGAAGCGCACGATCCGTGCTGTGATGTTCATGAACGAAGAGAACGGGCTGCGTGGCGGTCGCAAGTATGCCGAGGAGGCCAAAGCGAAAGGCGAGAAGCACGTAGCAGCCCTCGAGTCTGACTCAGGTGGTTTTACCCCACGTGGTTTTGGATTTGATGCCGACGACCAGCAATATGCCAAGATCTTGACCTGGAAGCCACTGCTGGCACCTTACGGTCTGCACGAACTCAATCGTGGCGGAGGTGGTGCTGACATTGGTCCTCTAAAAGGACAGAATAATGTGGTACTGATTGGTCTTCGTCCAGATTCACAGCGCTACTTTGACTATCACCATACCCACATCGATACTTTCGAAACCGTGAACCGTCGCGAGATGCAGCTGGGTGCGGCAGGTATGGCAGCGCTTGTATACCTGATCTCAGAACACGGCTTGACCGGAACTACTGCCAAAGCTGGCAAATAGGTAGCCCCTTTGAAATTGAAAAGCCTGCCTCGATTTAATCGGGGCAGGCTTTTTTTATATAGCTCGGGGGCGCCATTAATGCCTACACCTGGTCTGATAGTAGCGGCATATCCTGTTGAATTCTATACCTGTATTATACCTGTCGTAAATAAAGCTATACCTTGCTTCGTAGCTGACAAGACACTCACAGGTGCCGCGCACGCTGTGAGGTCATGGTGGTATTACGGCAGCAGCAAGGAGCTGTCGCCGTAGCTTAAAAACCGGTAATCATTGTCCAGCGCATGGCGGTATACCTGTTTCCAGTCTTCGCCGATAAGGGCGGCTACCAGCAGCAAGAGTGTGCTTTCAGGCTGGTGGAAATTGGTTACCAAGCCGCTGCAGATCCGGAAGGTATAGCCAGGTGCGATGATGATCTGCGTGGTGGCATGTAAGTGCTCGGTCTGCTGGCTAGCCATGTAATCCAGCAGAGCCTGCATAGCATCAGAAGCGGCAGGAGGTGTGCTGGTTTCGTAAGGGAGCCATTGCGTTACGTGCAGTTCCTCTGGCTTAAGCGCCGGTTGCTGCATTAGCAAAGTGCCTAGCCAATAGAGACTCTCCAGACTCCGCATCGAAGTGGTACCCACAGGTATAAGCGGCTGTCCGAGATGGTGCAGTAACTGCTCTACCACTTGCTTTGACACCATCAGTTGCTCGGCATGCATTTCGTGGGCTTCCATTGTGTCGGCCTTCACAGGTTTGAAAGTGCCGGCGCCCACATGTAGCGTCAGGTACGTGCTCTCTATACCTTTGGCCTGTAGCTGCGTCATCACCTTATCTGTGAAATGCAAACCGGCAGTGGGGGCAGCAACAGCGCCTTCGTGGTGAGCATAGATGGTTTGGTAACGGGTGCGGTCTTCAGGTGTGAGCTCGCGGTTCAGGTAGGGAGGGAGCGGCAAACGGCCACAACGCTCAAGTACTTCCGCAAAAGTCAATTCAGCCGGTGTCCACGTGAAACGTATCAAAAAGTGGCCTTCCTGTTGTGCTTCGCGCTCGGCCGTGACTACGCCTCCTTCAAAGCTGATCTGCAACGGCCCTTCTTTCCAGCGCTTGTTGTTGCCGACCAGGCATTTCCATGTGCAACTGCTGGTTTGCTGCATGGCCAACTGTACCTCGCGGTGTGGTTTTACCGGCTCCAGGCAAAATATCTCCACCGCACCGCCGGTCGGCTTATGAAAGATCAAGCGGGCCTGCACGACCTTGGTGTTGTTGAACACCAGCAAACTGCCAGTTGGCAACAGCGACGGCAGGTCGGTGAACGTATGGTCAGCAATACTATGGTTCTTATAATAGAGGAGCTTGGATTGATCGCGCTCCGGCAGTGGGAACTTGGCGATGCGTTCATCTGGCAGCTCGTACACAAAATCCTTAATGGCCAGATTTTTCGGGTTGGCGTTCATTTGAATGATTAAGAGTGTATAGTGATGCGTTGCAAGTTGACTGTGCGGACTGTCCTCACTTTGAACTACAAACGTCAGCTAAATAAGCACAAAGGTAAGCAATGATGGGTAAAACTATACCTGCTTGTCCGTTTGGAGTTTCCGGATGGCTCAGGTAAGTGTAGTTCAGCAGGTATAGATCCGGGTTTTGAAATGTATCAGCCGCTGTTAGAAACTAAAATTTAGCAGGTAGGGCTTACTTTGATGAGCTCTCCTCCAGATCATCCAGCTCTAGCTCCAGTGCCTTTACTGATATCTGAATTTCGCGAAGAGCCAGTGCCAATGAGATCATGAGCAGCAGCAGGCTTAAGCCGAAAGTATACTTGCCTACAGTGCTATATCCTGCAAATAGAATGAACATACAGCCAAACATACTCGCGATACCGAATGCCTGCATGTTGCGGATGAGTACCAAACGAATACGCAGGTTCTCAATTTGTCCATATACCAGGTGGCTGTGCGTGGAAGCATAACGGCTTTTTAGGCTCCGGATGAGGTTGGCCAGCGCCATGAAACGGTTGGTATATGCCAGCAACAAAAGCGAAATGGCCGGAAACAGCAGGGCAGGGGTAGTCAAGGTGATCTCCATAGACCCAGGGCAGCAAAAATGTTACTGGATGCTTTTCAGGAAATCGTCGTCGAGCGGCTCCTCATCCTCGTCATCATGTTTGATGTTGTCGAAATCAATTTCCTGCAATGCCTCCAGGCCTTCAATAATCAGATCATCGATTTCCTCTTTTGAAGTAGCATCCAGTGTCTGCTCAAACAAGGCAAGTAAGTGCTCCCGCTGCTCGTTCACAAAAATCTCGTGATACAGGTTGTCAAACAGGCCGATCTTCTTCTGTATAGTCTTGTCGATCTCGCGGGTACTTTTAGCCTTAACGGCTTCAAGCAAAAGCTGAAGTACTTCTTTGGCTCCTTCGTTGTCGGCCATGCGGGCATACGCCTTGATCAGGGCTATAGCCACCCCGAGTCGCAATCGCTCAAACCGAAAGCCTACTTCATCTGTCGCATTACCACCTTTCAGACGCGAGTTCCTGAGCGCCTGCTCCAACTGCTGGTATACGGCAGAAGCCGACCCCTCAAACACTTGGGGAGTTTCGGGGGCATAGGCGGTTTCGAGTAATAGCTCAAAGCTCTTGGCGCTCATAGTGTAATCTATCTTAGGTGAGAGATGTGCAAAGGTAATGGTTTGTGATAGGTTTTGCTAAAAACTAAGTTGTTTGAACTGATCTATAACAATTCATGAACTGTGAAAATATAAAGAATTCATGCATGTATCTCTATAGCCATATATTTCAGCAGAAACTTCGATAAAGTAAAGTTACCTTTTGTTTGTTTATTCCTTTCTGTTAATTAAAATTTGCATAGTTTTGAGTTAATATTAATCTATAGTTTAATCCGGCTCAGGTGCAGATAGATCATAGTTAATCAAATCAGGTGAAATTGAGCACACTATAGCCAAAATAAACAAATTAACTCATTGTGCTATTTTTTGTCGCCATATTTGACTTAGTCACTTTGTGTTTTTAATTAATTTCATTCTTGTAAAATTCAATAATGGTAAAGTTATATTCATTGCTTGATATTTGGTCTGTAGCAATGTGTTACTTTATAGTGTTTGCCTTTTTAAAAATATTAAAACCCCTGGTATCAATTGAGAATCTAAACCCGCTTATATGGAAATAAACTCTACTCGAAAAATCACCCATTTTCTTGCGATTTTACTTTTAGGGATGTTACAGCTAGTAACATCCCCTGATGTGTTTGCGCAAAGAACTACTCCTATTATTGATGTAGACTTATCAGGGGATCCGAATGCCACTTGGGATTCTAGAGAAGATACACAAAATGTAGATAGGTTTGGGCAGCTGTGCGGAGCGAGACAACAGGAGAATTGTATCCAGTTTCGGGTTAAGTTGCACCCTAACTCAGGCGGCTTAGCACTTGCTGTTGTAGAGGGGCCAAGACCTGACGGTTCTATGACGTATCGCTTGAATAATGGGAGTGATGCTTGTAATGGGCGTACAGCTACCATCGGACAGCCTATATGTGCTGAAGGAGTCGGGCCACATATCATTACACTATGTATGCCGGGTCAGGCGGGACATCAGTATAAGTTGATATCGACAGCCGCATTTATCCCCATAGATGATGCTTCAGTAACTTTAGGCTGCTCTGCCGTGCTTAACGCCCCAGCTTCTTTTCTACCAGGTACCGTTACTTGGAGAGATAAATCCGGGCAAGGGTATGAAAAATTTTTAAGTGACCGTACGGCTAACAATCCAACTGTTACGCCTGATGCAACAGCCCCGGCTTATGTGGATTACATTATAAGCGGTAATTCAAATGCTTCAGAGTGTACTAATATTCCTTATTTTGATGAAGTTAGGGTATTCTTTCACCCTGAGCCGGTTGTCTCTATCGGTCCTGATCCAGCTATTATTTGTCCTGGTGGGAGCGGTGTGCAACTTACCGGAACTGTAACCGGTGGCGACCAGGCTACCGGTTTCGACTACTTCTGGTATGGTCCAAGTGGAAGCGTAGTTGGGAATGACATATCTTACACAGCCACTTCGGTTGGCACGTATAAGTTTGCGGCAGTACCGAAAAAGTCATTTAACTGTAAAGAGTTTTCAGCTAGTGTAAATGTCGTAACAAACCTGACAGCCAATGCCGGTGAAGATCAACTGGCCTGTGCATCCGGTACCGTGCAGTTGTCAGGTGCAATAACTGCAGCATCAGGTGGTACTTGGACTACAAGCGGATCAGGTACTTTCTCTAGTCCCACAAACCTTAACGCGGTTTATACTCCTTCAACAGATGATATTCGCGGAGGTTCTGTTCGACTCACGCTTACCTCAACTGGCAACGGTAACTGTTCGCCGGTAAGCGATGAGGTGCTGATCACTTTTTATAATATGGCAGTGGTCCTCGATGGTACACCTGTGATATGTAACGGCACACTGGGAACCATAACAGCTAATGTAACAGGCGCTCAAGGTGCGATGCGCTACCTGTGGAGCAACGGAGCTACCACTGCTTCGATCAACGGCTTGTCAGCCGGCAACTACACAGTTACTGTCACTGATGAAAAAGGCTGCGCCGTTTCACAGTCGCTCACGATTACCGAGGTAACCGGTCCATCTGATTTTGCGGCAACGCCTGCAAACCCAACTTGTGGTGCGAACAATGGCAGCATCATCGTAACGGGGGTAACCGAAGGTTCAGGTACGTATACTTACAGCAAAGACGGCACAAACTTCCAGCCTTCAAATACTTTCAGCGGACTTGCCCCGGGTGCCCATACCATTACCGTAAAAGATTCGAATGGCTGTACGGTTGCTAGATCCTTTACACTTGTTGATGTGCCTGGGCCAACAGCTGTAACAGCCTCTTCAACTCCTGCCAGCTGCCTTAATAACGACGGCTCTATCACAGCAGGTGAGGTGACTGGCGGCACAGGTACTAAAACTTACTCCATCAACGGCACAAACTTCCAGGAAGGCACTACCTTCACGGGGCTCGCCTCTGGCGACTATACGTTGACAGCGAAGGATGCCAATGGCTGTATCATAACAACTTCGGTGACAGTGGCGCAGGCTTCCATCACCAACTTTACGGCGACACCGGCTTCATCTACCTGCGGCAACCCGAACGGATCTGTTACGATTTCCGGTGTGGCAGGAGGTGTAGGAACGCTAACTTATAGCAAGGATGGCCAGAACTACCAGACTGATGCTACGCTGACCGGCATAGCTGCCGGCACACATACCGTTTGGGTACAAGATTCGAAAGGCTGTGTATTCAGTAAGTCAGTAACGGTACAGAACATACCTGGACCAACCAACTTCACGGCTACGCCAACTTCTTCTACCTGCGGTAACAGCAACGGACAGATCGTGGTGAGCAATGTTGTATCCAGCGGAAACAGAACCTTCAACTACTCCATCAATGGAGGTGCTTACCAGCCATCAGCTACCTTTACTGGCCTGGCTGCCGGCAGTTATACCATTGCAGTGCGGGATGGCAATGGCTGTACCTTCTCTAAGTCTGTGACGGTTACAAATGAAGCTGGTCCTACAGCTGTAGTAGCCACTGCGCAACCAGCGAGCTGCCGCAATAACGACGGCTCCATTACGGCCGGAACTGTAACAGGTGGCACAGGCACTAAAACGTACTCTATCAACGGCACCACTTTCCAGGAGGGCACTACCTTTACTGGTCTGGCCTCCGGTGACTATACCCTGACAGCAAAAGATGCCAATGGCTGTACCGTGACTACCTCTGTGAGAGTAGAGCAGGTAATGCCTACTGACTTCACTGTAACGCCAACTGCAGCAACCTGTGGCAATCCGAACGGTACTGTCGTAGTGAGCAACATTGTAGGCGGCGTGGCTCCATATAAGTATAGCAGAAACGGCACCACTTTCCAGGACGAGTCAACACTGACCGGTTTTGCGGAAGGGACTTACACCATTACTGTGCAGGATGCCCGTGGTTGTACTTTCTCAAAATCAGTGAGCATCAGCAATGTGCCTGGTCCATCTGATTTCGCATTCACAACCTCATCTTCCACTTGCGGCGGCAGAAATGGCAGCATTACTGTTGGAACGATAACGGGCGGCACTGGTACGATGACCTATGCCATCAATGGCGGTAGCTTCCAGGGCTCCAATGTTTTCACAGGTCTGTTGGCAGGTAGATATACCATATCGGTAAAAGACACCAACGGCTGTACGTTCGCAAAAGAAGTAACAGTGGGCGATGTGGCTGGTCCGAGCAATTTTGCTGCAACTGTAGACAATACTACCTGCGGTGCCACAAATGGCCAGATCACAGTAACCGGTGTGACGGGCGGTACAGGTACTTATTCCTACAGCCGCGACGGTGTGAACTTCCAGGCTTCAGCAGTTTTCTCTAACCTGGCAGTGGGCAACCACACCATCACCGTGAAAGATGAAAATGACTGTAGATTCTCCAGAACTTTCACGCTGACGAATGTAGCCGGCCCGACGGCAGTTACAGCCACAGCGCAAGCGGCCAGTTGCCAGAACAACGACGGTACTATTACAGTAGGAACCGTAACAGGTGGTACAGGCACCATGTCTTACTCCATCAACGGCACTACGTTTCAGGCTGGAAAAGTATTTACAGGACTTGCAGCAGGTCCATATACCGTAACAGCGAAAGATGCCAATGGCTGTACCATCACCAGATCGGTAACGGTAGGCACCAACGTTCCAACCACTTTCGCCTTTACAACCAATCCATCTACCTGCGGCAATAGCAACGGTACGATCACAGTGGGTGCGGTGACCGGTGGCACAGGCCCATACCAGTACAGCAAAGACGGTCAGAACTTCAGCACCAACGCTACACTGACTGGTTTCTCTGCAACTACGCATACCGTTTGGGTACGTGACAACAAAGGCTGTGTAGTGTCGCGCCAGATTTCGGTTAGCAATGTAGCCGGGCCATCTGACATAGCGGCTACGGCTACTTCATCAAGCTGCGGTAATCCGAATGGTATGCTCACTGTTACCGGTGTGACCGGCGGAACAGAAGACTATACCTATAGTATAGACGGCACAAACTTCCAGAGCGAAGCTACCTTCACCGGACTGATGGCAGGTTCGCATACCATCACGGTGAAAGACGCCTACGGCTGTACCTTTGCCAGTTCATTTACGGTAACGGATGTGGCTGGGCCAGAATTCACAGCAGTTGCGCAGTCATCTAAGTGCGGCGCCAGCAACGGTAGCATAGCAGTGAGTGATGTGAGCGGAGGAACTGCTCCGTTCTCCTACAGCATAAACGGTGGCGCTTTCCAGAGTGGTACCAGCTTTACAGGACTGGCAGCGGGCACTTACACCATTGCGGTGAAAGACGACAACGGCTGTACAGCTACCCAGGAGATCGAAGTAACGGATATCGCCGGACCATCTGACCTCACGCTTGCCTCAAAAGCCTCTACCTGCGGTAGCGCCAATGGCACCATTACAGTTAACAATGTGGCAGGCGGTACAGCTTCTTTTCAGTACAGCCTCAACGGCGGCGCCTTCCAAAGAGGCGTTACTTTCAGCAATGTGCTGGCAGGTACGCACCGCATTACCGTACGCGACGCTAACAACTGTACGTTTACCAAGGAGATTGTAGTCACAGATATTGCCGGACCATCTAATCTGACAGCCACTGTGGAAGCAGCTACCTGCGGTTCAAGCAACGGAACCATTACCGTGACAAACATTACGGGCGGCGAATCAGGCTATACCTACAGCAAAGACGGGGTGAACTTCCAGACGGAAGTGACTCTGACAGGCTTTGCGGCGGGTACGCACACCATCACGGTAAAAGACGCCAACGGCTGTACTTTTGCGAAGTCAGTTACGGTGACCAACATCGGAGGCCCTACGGCAGTAGCAGGTTCGGCTACACCAGCAAGCTGTAACGACAACGACGGTACGATCACAGCCGGTGCAGTAACAGGTGGCACAGCTCCTTATACCTACAGCATCGACGGTACTACTTTCCAGTCTGGTACCAGCTTTACAGGTCTTGCGGCAGGTACCTATACCCTGACGGCAAAGGATGCCAGTGGCTGTACTGTAACAAGAACGGTGAATGTCGGTACCAACGTGCCTACCAACTTTGCCCACACCACAGTGCCATCTACCTGCGGTCGCAGCGACGGTAGCATTACAGTAGGCACGGTTACAGGCGGCACAGGAACCTATACCTATAGCGTCAACAATGGAAGCTTCCAGTCAGGCACTACCTTCACCGGCTTGGCAGCCGGATCGCACCGCATCACGGTACGCGACGCAAAAGGCTGTGAGTTCACCAAGTCGGTAACGCTGGAGAATGTGGAAGGTCCTCAGTTCAGCGCCTCGACAACAGCCACTACCTGCGGCGCTAACAATGGTAGCATCACGGTAGGAACAGTAACCGGAGGCATAGCTCCATATACCTACAGCATCGACGGCACTAACTACCAGACCACTACCCAATTCGCGAATGTGCTGGCCGGAGAGTACGCGGTTTCAGTGAAGGACGCCAATGGTTGTATCGGTACGGTAACGGTAGAAGTGCAAGACATCGCCGGAC
This sequence comes from Pontibacter sp. LHS2, assembly GCF_058932845.1. Classification (NCBI taxonomy): domain Bacteria; kingdom Pseudomonadati; phylum Bacteroidota; class Cytophagia; order Cytophagales; family Hymenobacteraceae; genus Pontibacter; species Pontibacter sp. LHS2. The sequence goes on along the minus strand of NZ_JBZYWG010000003.1, from coordinate 75,012 downwards.
CGTCTGACTTCACGCTAGCTGGTGCTTCTTCCACTTGCGGAAACAGCAATGCGACTATCAGCATCAGCGATGTGGTGGGTGGCACAGCCCCTTATACCTACAGCAAGGACGGATCTAACTTCCAGACTTCAGCCAACTTCGGTTCGCTGGCCGCAGGGGAGTATACGATCACAGTAAAAGACGCCAACGGTTGCCTGATCGCTAAGACGATTGACATAACAGACATCCCGGGACCAAGCGAACTCACACTGGCTAGCACAGCCTCTACCTGCGGCAGCGCCAACGGTGTGGTAATTGTGAATGGCGTGACAGGCGGAACAGCTCCTTATACCTACGCGATAAACGGTACAAACTTCCAGGCGGGGACTCGCTTCGAGTCCGTGCTGGCTGGTAGATATACTGTGACCGTGAAGGACGCCAATGGCTGTACTTTGAGCAGAGAGATTACGGTGACAGATATCGCCGGTCCATCTGATTTGGCTGCCACTGCCAAGGCCTCTACTTGCGGCGCGAGCAACGGCGAACTGACCATTACAGGTACAACTGGTGGAACAGCTCCTTATCAATACAGCAAGGATGGTGTGAACTTCCAGTCCGAGACAACGCTCATTGGTTTTACGGCTGGCACGCACACCATCACAGTTCGCGATGCCAACGGCTGTACCTTCGAAAAGGCGTTCACGGTAACTGATATTGCTGGTCCAACCGCTGTAGCGGCTACGTCAGGTGCGGCAAGCTGCGCCGACAACGACGGCTCGATCACAGCAGGTGCGGTAACAGGCGGAACAGCCCCTTACCAGTACAGCATCAACGGCACAACTTTCCAGACAGGCACTACTTTCTCAGGCCTCGCCTCCGGAAGTTATAACTTGACGGTGCGTGACGCCAACGGCTGTACCGTAACCAGAGCCGTGCGAGTGAACACTAACATCCCAACCAATTTTGCTAGCACCACTATCGCAGCTACCTGTGGGAATGCTAATGGTACGATCACAGTGGGTGCAGTAGAAGGTGGTACAGCTCCTTATACCTACAGCAAAGATGGTGTTAACTTCCAGGCCTCAGCAACCTTTATCACTATGCTGCCAGGCAACCATACCATAACAGTAAAGGATGCGAAAGGATGTACAGTGGCAAGAACTATAACACTGAACAATGTACCCGGTCCATCTGACATGACTGCTGTAGTGAAAGCCTCTACCTGCGGTAGCCCGAATGGTGAGATTACAGTCAGCGCAGTAACAGGTGGCACTCTTCCTTATACCTATAAGATAGACGGCACAGCTTACCAGGAGTCCAATACATTTACTTCTGTAGCGGCGGGTGAGTATACCGTTTCCGTGAGAGATGCCAATGGGTGTTATTTCTTTGTAACGGTAGTTGTTGAGAACATCCCTGGCCCGTCTGACTTTGTAGCTTCGGCCCAGTCTTCAAGCTGCGGTCGTGCGAACGGTTCTATTACCGTGACTTCAGTGGAAATGGGCACAGCGCCTTATACCTACAGCAAAGACGGCACTAACTTCCAGACTTCAGCTACCCTGACGGGTCTGTTGGCTGGTGAGCATACTATCACGGTAAAAGACGCGAATGGCTGTGTAATTTCGAAAGTAGTGACAATAGAAGATATGGCCGGTCCAAGTGATATGATCCTGGCCAGCACTTCCTCTACCTGCGGCAGCGCGAACGGCACGATCAACGTGACAGGCGTAACCGGCGTGGCAGGGGGCTATACCTACTCCATCGATGGCAATAATTTCCAGCAAGGCACTACTTTCGGGGCTGTGCCGGCAGGTACTTATACCGTGATTGTGAAAGACGCCAATGGTTGTACTTTCAGCAAGCAGATTGTAGTAGCTAACATTGCCGGTCCATCTGACCTGACAGCTTCTGCTCAAGCGTCTACTTGCGGCGCAGCGAATGGTGAGCTGACAATCGCGACTGTTTCAGGTGGAACAGCTCCTTACTCTTACTCCATTGACGGTACGAACTTCCAGGCCGCGGCGACCTTCACCGGACTGCTTGCCGGAAGCCATACCATCATAGTAAAAGACGCCAACGGTTGTATAGTTGAAAAAGCCTTCACGGTAACTGATATCGCTGGTCCTTCTGCGGTAGCAACGAGTTCTCAGGCTGCAACCTGCGCCGACAACGACGGCCGTATTACGGCTGGCACGGTAACAGGTGGCACGGCTCCATACCAGTACAGCCTGAACGGTGGTGCATTCCAGTCCGGAACAGCTTTCACAGCATTGGCTTCCGGAGAGTATACCCTGACAGTGAGAGACGCCAACGGTTGCGAAACGACTACTACAGTGAAAGTTGAGAAAGATGGTCCGAGCAGCTTTGTTGCAACTACCAGCAACTCAACTTGCGGCAACGATAACGGCAGCATCCGAATCACTTCCGTGGACGGTGGTGTGGCGCCTTATACCTACAGCCTGAACGGCGGTGCTTTCCAAAGCGCAGCCAGCTTCTCGGGACTTGTGGCAGGAGTTCATACCATTACTGTAAAAGACGCCAACGACTGCACGCACACTGAGATTATCACCATCAATAATGTAGCCGGCCCATCTGACCTTACTGCTTCAGCCCAGAACACAACCTGCGGCAACAGCAACGGACAGATCAATATCGGTACCATAACAGGTGGCACATCTCCTTATACTTATAGCATCAACGGCACAAACTTCCAGACTTCCTCAAGCTTCACAGGTTTGGCTGCTGGCGAGTATCTGGTGACGGTGAAGGATGCCAATGGCTGTACCTTCGCAAAAGCCGCGACAGTAACCAACACCGACGGACCAGAAGGTTTTGCCACCACAACCAAAGCCTCTACTTGCGGTGCCAGCAATGGCAGCGTAACGATTGGTGCAGTAACGGGAGGACGCTCTCCTTATACCTATAGCAAGGACGGTTCTAACTTCCAGACTTCAGCTGAACTGACAGGTATGGCAGCAGGCAACCACACGGTGTACATCAAAGACGCCAACGGCTGTACCTTCAGCAAAGCGGTAGTGATCGAGAACATTGCCGGTCCGACTGGCTTTGAGCTTGCCTCTACAACAGCCACCTGCGGCGAAGCCAATGGCAGCATCACAGCAAGTGGTGTAGCAGGTGGCAAAGCACCTTATACCTACAGCCTGAATGGTGGTGCCTTCCAGAGCGAATCAGCTTTTGCGGAGGTAGCGGCCGGTGAGCACACCATCACGGTGCGCGATGCCAATGGCTGTACAATTGAGAAGAAGGTAGAAGTTGTCAACGTAGCTGGTCCTTCGGCTCTGACCGCAACCGCAACGGCTGCCTCTTGTGGTGCGAACGATGGTGCTATCACAGTAAGCCAAGTTACAGGCGGTGTAGCTCCTTATACCTACTCCATCAACGGCACAACTTTCCAGGCCGCTACTGCCTTCGCAGCACTGGCTCCGGGTGAGTACGAAGTGACGGTGAGAGATGCTAACGGCTGTAGCGCAGTTACGACTGTGACAGTTACTGAGAAAGGTCCGAAAGTAGCGACACTTACAGCAGGCAAAGCTTCTTGCGGTGAGACCAATGGCTCTATCACAGTAACGGCAGTAGACGGTGGCACGGCCCCTTATACCTACAGCCTGAACGGTGGTGCATTCCAGGCTTCGGCTACATTCAGCAATCTGACGGCTGGTGCTTATACCATCACGATCAAAGACGCAGAAGGCTGTGCGATCACAGCAGAGCAGGCAGTAACGTCAAGCGGTGGAGTGGAAAGCTTCACGGCAACAGGCACCAATGCCAGCTGCGGTCAGCGCAACGGTCGCATCACGATCAGCGAGATCGTAGGCGGCTCGGCTCCTTATACCTACAGCATCGATGGAACCAACTTTGCGGCAGAGCCTAACTTTACCGGCTTAGCTGAAGGTGAGTACCAAGTAACGGTGAAGGATGCCAGCGGCTGTACACAAGTACAAACCGTGACCTTGCAGAACAGCCCCGTACTGAAAGATGTGAAGTTCAGCGTATCGGCTGCTGCATGTGGCAATGCCGCCGGCGAAGTGAAAATAACGGAAGTGGTAGGCGGCACAGCGCCTTATACCTACTCACTCGACGGTACCAACTTCTCTGCTTCAACTACCCTGGCGAACATAGCGGCGGGTAGCTATACTCTGATCGTTAAAGATGCCAGAGGCTGTACCTTCTCTGTTCCGGTAACAGTGGCTGGGCTATCCAGTAAGGTGGCGAATGTGAGTCACATCAGCTGCTACGGCGACAAGAACGGCACCATCCTGATCGAGGCCACTGGGGGCGATGCTAACACCGAGTACAGTATCGACAATGGCAAGACCTTCCAGAAAACTCCAGAGTTTACAGGATTGGCGAAGGGTACTTACCAGGTGATCACCCGCTTCTCTTCGACATGTACCATCACATTGGGTGCAGTAGAGATCAAGGAGCCAGCCGCCCTGCAAGTAGAGATGGCCGTGACGGATGGTATGCCAGGTAAGCCTAACTCAGGCAGTGCCAAAGTAAGTGTGGTAAGCGGAGGCACGGCACCCTATGTTTACTCGCTCAACGGTGATGTGTTTGTAAACGAGTCAGAGTTCCAGAACCTGCGCGGTGGTAAGCACTTCCTGAAAGTACGCGATGCCAACGGCTGTATCACAGAGGTTGAGTTTGACGTGACAATCCTTGGTGAACTTGATATCCCGAATGGTTTCACACCTAACGGTGACGGCATCAACGACACTTGGGTGATTCGTAACCTGCCGGAGACTTTCCCTAACTGCAGAGTAACAGTTTACAACCGTTGGGGTAGCCCGGTATTTGAATCGAAAGGATACGGCAAAGAGTGGGATGGTACGCACAACGGCAAACGACTGCCTGACGGTACTTACTACGCCATCATCGAGTTCGGTGACGATACGCCGGCAGTTAAGACATCAGTGACCATCATGCGTTAAGTTTCGCCATTTTAGAAAGAGACCGTTATGAAAAATAAGATATTAATACTCTGCTTTTTGTTGATTGCCTTAACCGCATCGGCCCAGCAGAAAGCCCTTTACTCACAGTACATGACCAATTACTTCATTCTCAACCCGGCAGTGGCCGGGTTTGAGAAGGATGTAAGCGTTAAGATGGGCTACCGCAATCAGTGGGTTGGCTTTGAAGGCGCACCTAAAACCTTTTACCTGAGTGGTGAAGGTGCTTTGTTCAACAAGTACCTGAAGCGCAGCCGCAAGACGCAGGGCTTCCATGGAGCAGGCGGTACGGTGTACACCGACCAGACAGGCCCAACGACCCGCACAGGTGCTTTAGCTTCCTATGCGTACCATGTGCCGCTGAACCGAAGCATCTACCTGTCATCTGGCTTCTCTGCCGGCTTCCAGCAGTTCCGATTCGACCCTGCCAAAGTGCGTCTGGCCGATGGCTCCAACGAGCGTGACCCTGTAACCAACCATGGCCGCGTGGACGCCTTTATGCCTGACCTGACACTCGGTACCTTTATGCACTCAAAAGACTTCTACTTCGGCGTATCCCTGTTTCAGGTACTTGGCAACAAGATTCATGAAATAGATGGGGGAGAGGAAGTAAGCCGTCTTTCGCGCCACTTATTTGTATCGGGTGGGTATAATTTTGATGTGCACGACAAGATCATGCTGATGCCCTCCGCGTTGCTGAAGTACGTGCAGGGTGCTCCAGTGCAAGCTGACTTTAACCTGAAAGCTGCTTACCACATGAGCAAGCGCCGCCAGAAATCAGTGTACGACGATCAGGTATGGGGCGGCATATCGTACCGTACGCAGGATGCCATTGTAGGCTTGGTAGGTGTGCAGTTTCAGGAGCAATTCCAGTTGAGTTATACCTACGACATCACTGTATCGCGCATGCGCCACCAAAGTGCAGGCTCTCACGAAATCGTGTTAGGCTACCGCTTCAAATAAGACACAAGTCCATTGTTCATAAAACAGAAAGGCCAGCGCATTTGCGCTGGCCTTTCTGTTTTATGGTGGGTTGCTTTAATGCGCTGCTTCCTCGGCACGGGCAGAGCTTCCGCTAATGATCTGGCCGAAGAAAATACTGTTGAGGAACAGCTTATTGGTACCAAACCAGAAAGCCCGGAAATTCGGATTGTCCGTCATCCCGATCACTTTACCGGCGCCCAAAGCCGATACTGAAATAGCGGCACTGTTGCCGAGCTGCTTCAAATTCGGTTTAGAGATATAACCGCTCAGCAGTGGATTAGCTGTGTATACCGCTGGGTTGGCGTAAGGGCTCTTACTTGGTTCCATGAACAAGCGGTTGTCACGGAACACAGGCAGTTTGCTGTTATAATAGCCATATCCTAGCGGATGGGTCAGATCGAGGTTCGTCTCAAATATGGCACCGCCTATCACCTGTGCGCCGGTTGTATTGCTCATAGTAGCGTATGGCAGTCGCTCGGTGTTGTTGTTCTCACCCTGCTTGAAGGTGAAGTTGCCGATCTTGTTGTCTGCAAGCCAACGTGTGGCATTGCCCATACCTATCAGCGTGCCGCCCTGCTGTACCCAGGTGCGAAGTCTCGTTTTACCGATATCCGAAATGGTGCCGTAAGAGCCATCTGCCATAATCATTACATTGTAGCGACTCAGGTCAGCGCGGTTTACTGACTCGGCATTGATCAGACTAGTGACGATATCAAAACGGTGGTCAAGCAAATGCCAGGCCTCACCGGCATCGTTGCTGTTCACGCCGTCGCCGATCAGCATAGCTACCTTAGGCTGCTGTAAGGTATAGATGCCCGGGCTACCCAAGTTAATGCCCTCAGTGAATCCGGTGCTGATAGCATGTACCATGATCCCGTTGTCTTTAGCGATCTGCGTCATCAACTCGTGGATGCGCTCTGCACTGACTGGCTGACCTGTCACTGGTATCAGGATGGTGCCGTAGTCAAACTGCTTTCCATTCGCACCTGTAAATCGATCCGTTGCGACTCTGGCCTGCAAGCCGTAGTTAAAAAGTGTATTGAGCGCTTTGGGAGCATAATAGCCGTGCCATTCAAAGGCGTAAGCATAGGCACTGTTACCACCTACTACCTGCCCTGTCGGGAAGTCAACGGTGGCAAGGTTTTGACCTAGTTGGTTGCTCTTGAATTGACGGGAGGTCAGGTTAGCGTGCTCCAGGTTGAAGGCAAGTGGCAGCGTCCAGGCTGATACGTCATAAAAAAGACTGTCCTGAAACGAGGTGCGGCGCTCAAACATACCTTCGATCAGCTTGTATTGCGGCTGATTTGTCGGCACGATGTAGCTGTTCTCAGGAGTATAGGTCACATTGTTTACCTTGATATTTTCCTTCGGGCGGTAAATGTCGATCTGATGCTGGTGGATGATCTCCGCCAGGTGATAAGCACGGGCAGGGTCTTTTTCGGCACTAAACACATAAGCACCAACCGGTGCTTTAGCAGATTCCTTCAGCGCATCACGGTAAAAGTCACGCTGATGTGTCAGCAACTCTTCGCGCATGTTCTGCACGGCTTGCAACGTAGAAAGGGTAGTCGTAAACTGGTTGCGAATGGTGAAAGGGAAGGTCAGCACGCCGTTTACGCTTTCCTGTGCATGACCTCTGGAACTGGCCTGCTCAAACAAGATACCGATGGCACCATTTACATCCGGGTAGGTAGAGCCTTTGCCATAATAGAAGTCATCGAAGCTCTCTTCAGTATAGTAGAACGAACCAATCTTATCGAGTGCCTTGGCGTGGAAGCCAGCAATTTTCTTGGTCAGGTCATAATTGCGGGCAGGCGTAAGGGGGTGATTGCGGCTCGGTATACCTGGCTGGAAGAAGAAAGTAGAGTTAGTACCCATCTCGTGGTGGTCTGTCAGTACGTTCGGTTTCCACTCGTGAAACTTGGCCAGTCTGCCTCTCGACTCCGGATGTTGCAACGGCAGCCAGTCGCGGTTCAGGTCAAACCAGTAGTGATTGGTACGGCCACGTGGCCAGGCTTCAGCAAACTCTTCGCTGTTCGGGTCAGTCACCAGGTTTTTGCTGCGGTGCGTATTCACCCAGCTGGCAAAGCGGTTCAATCCGTCTGGGTTAATGGAAGGGTCGATCAGGATCACAGTCTCGCTTAGCAGCTTGTCAATTTCAGGACCTTGTGCTGCAGCCAGGTGGTACACGGCCAGCAAGGAGGCATTGCTGCCGCTCGGTTCGTTACCGTGTACGCTATAGCCCATCCACACTACACCCGGCATATTCTTGATGTCAAGTTTGCCGGATGTATTGGGGTCAGTCAACTGTCGGTGCTGCTCCTTGATGCGTCGGATGTTCTTATGATTTTCGGGTGATGTGATGGTGAGCAGGTATAGCGGACGGTTTTCGTGCGTACGGGCATACTCCTCAATCGTGATACGGTCAGACAGCTGTGCCATTTGTCGCATGTACATAGCGAGCTGGTCATGGCTTACATGCCATTCGCCCACGTTGTAGCCCAGTATGTCTTTGGGTGTCGGGAATTCTTTGTTATAAGTCACATCCTGTGGGAGGTAGTAGGAGAGGTCTGCCTGCGCCATAGTCCACTGGCTCAGGAAGACCAGTGCCGCCGTGGCGAGCGCATAAATGTTTTTCATTAGTAGGTTGTTTTAAGGGTGATCGTGAAATAAGGTTAGTTATGCAATTTCCCCTTTTGCTTCGCCTTTTCCAAAAATAAAAGCCCTGCGGGTGAGGCAGGGCTTTTATAGCAGCTTATTGAATGTCAGCACTACTTAACCGACAACAGGGCGTCTGTGCTCTTTCGGTTTAGGAGACTTTTTGGGTCGAGTACCACCGCTCACAAAGTAAAGCGCAAAGCCCGACAGTATCGTGATGATGCCGGCGATAGAAAACACACGCAACAAGACATTGCCAAAATTGTCGCGCCCCTGATAATCCATAGTGTGGAGCATCCAAAGGAAATCGAATACACGCCATTTGTTATTACGGAACTTCGTGACTACGCCCTGATCAGCTGCTACATAAACTGTGGTATTGGTAGGGTGCTCCATGGTAAGGGCCCAGGCTGGCAATGGGCCACTGCGGTACTCATGATGCCCGCTCATGTTCTCGTCTGTCAAATACTCCACTTTGGTGACATCCACCGGATCAATGAAACTGTTGTGTGCAATCTGTACCGCTTCCTGCTCGGTGAGCGGCGGGCGCAATTCTCCCGTAGCGGCTATCGCCAACTGTGTCAAAGTAGTGGTATGCGCATGGTCGCTTTCATGTAGTGTCGAATCAGGATGGTAGCCAATCTGGTAATGTGGTTCGCCTAAAATGTCAATTAGCTTAACGGATGTAATGGTCGAACCTGCGGAGAAGTACTGAAGCACTTCCGCTGGCGATACAAGCTCCATACCAGGACTAAAGGTTGTCGCATGCTGTTTACGCTGATGATCGCCGTGAATCTCATCGATATCGCTAAAGCTGAAGTAGATGCCGCCGATGGTCCACATCACAAACTGTATACCTGTGATTAAGCCCAGGTAACGGTGTGCTTTGCGGATGCGGAGATGGGTTTTTCTTTTCATAAAGCATGTCAAGCCAGCTTTCAATATACAGCGTGATCGTATTTCCTGCAAGTGGATCTTATGCAAGATGCAGTTATTTGCCTTTTAGATTAGATCTATCTCTAAAGACATGCTAGTATGTACATTCAGCAATTTTTGTTCTTAAAAACAGTGCAATTCCAAGCGCCTCGCAATCTATATATAAGTATTCATATTTAGTGGTATTAAGTGATTTAACAAACATCTACGCGAACTCAATTGGAGAATACGATTTAACACATGGTGCACAACAGTACAATTTATTAAACTATTATCTTATTTTATTAAATTATATTTATTTAAAATATTAGAATTTATACCTTAAGTATGAAACTTTTATATTTAATCAAGGTATCATAGGCTAAGTACGTCACCCTAAATAGTATAGCCTGTGAGTAATTTAGCCGAAAAGTTGCCAGGACCGGACCTGTATGTTACGGTCTGCCCTAGCGAGTCAGCATTACCTGGCTCAGCTACACATCTTATCTCCCCACCAAAGTGACAATGCCTGGCTATCTGTGCCTGCTGGGTCAGTAAAAGCCTCTCCTATATAAGGTAACTCTTCTAAAAGAGTCCTGCGCCTCCCTCCGAAGCTCGATTTGAGCCTTCGCATGATCTCTATTGCCTTTTGTAAACAGAAAACAAGCACCGAAACCCTAATAGTGTGCTCTTCACTCACCTTAACCTTTGAGTATATGAGAAAGAATTTTACACAATTGATTACGAAAGTAAATTCAATGAAATGGCAACCTCAGATAGTAGGGTTGCTTTTGCTGTTTATGATGCTGGCATCGCATGTGGCGGTGGGGCAGACGGTAATTCCAAGATCAGCTTGTGTTGGTGAGGTAGTTACTTTGACAGCTACTAATGTAAATCAGAATACCGTACAAAATTGGCAGTCTAGTTCCTCTATTAACGGGCCATTTGCGGACATAACTGGAGCAACAAATCTAAATTATACTTTTACTGTTTCTGCCACAGATAATGGCAAGTATTATAGATTTAGGGCTGCAAATAATGGTGGCAATCAAGTATCCATTAGTGATTACATATTGCTTACAGTTGATGCTATACCTAACGCTCCTACCACCACAACAACTCCCCGCTGTGGTACAGGCACAGTCCAACTATCAGCATCAGGGGCTCCAAGTAATGGTAGCTACAGATGGTATACCGTCGCAACAGGTGGTACAGCAATAACCGGAGCAACTGGAGCTACTTATACTACGCCAAGCATATCAACAACTAGATCTTATTGGGTAAGCTCTGTTAGCCCAGCTGGCTGTGAGAGTGCGACTAGGACAGAAGTTGTTGCTACCGTCAATCCTATACCTGATACTCCAAGTGTTAGTCCTAATGCACGATGCGGAACAGGCTCTGTGACGCTCGGTGCAACAGTAGGGAACAATGGCACAATTGTGCGTTGGTATACAGCTACAAGCGGCGGTACACCAATTGGAACAGGTCCAACTTTTGATACCCCTTCAATTAGCTCAACAACTACTTACTTTGTTTCCAGCTATAACGAGGCCACAACTTGTGAAAGCTCACGGGTACCAGTTATTGCCACTGTCAATGCAAACCCAACAGTTTTACATACAGATTTTGCCCCTATATGCGTTCAGGCATCTGCTAGAAGCCTAACTGGTGGCTCCCCTGCAGGTGGTACATATTCAGGTATAGGAGTCGAGAATGGAGTGTTCGACCCAGCCGTTGCGGGAGTTGGTACACATACTATCACTTATAGTTACACCGACGGAAATACTTGCACAAATTCTATTTCTAAAACCATCACAGTTACAGCTGCTCCAGTCGTGACATTGGAGACATTTGCTCCACTGTGCGAAAATAGCGAATCAATTGCTTTAACAGGAGGAGAACCAATTGGTGGAGTTTACAGAGTAAATGGTGTGGTTGCCACTCAGTTCAACCCCGCTGCTGCAGGTGATGGTGAGCATACCATAACTTATACAGTTACTCAGAATGGCTGCTCTGTAACAGCAACCCAGACCATTGTTGTTAATCCGGCGCCAAGTGTAAGTCTGTTGCCTCTTTCAGCAGTATGTATAGATGCAGCTGCGTTTGAACTTACAGGAGGCAGAGTAGGAGGGGCAGTTCCGACTACAGGCATATGGAGTTACAGCGGTAACGGTGTTACGGAAGGAACTTTCAGCCCTGCTACGGCTGGAGCTGGAACACATCAAATTACCTATACTTATACAACACCAGCTGGCTGTACCAATTCAGCCACGCAAAGTATAGTTGTGCATGCATTGCCAAACGTGACGTTTGCAAGCATTCCTGATGTTTGCGTAAGTGCAGCTCCGTTTACGTTAGATGAAGGCTCACCAGCGGGAGGTACTTATACAGGCACTGGCGTAGCGAATGGCGTATTTAGCCCGGCCACTGCCGGAGTAGGCACGCATACCATTACGTATACCTACACGAACGCAAATAACTGTACTTCCACTGCGACAAGAACCATCAGAGTAAAGGCACTTCCTACTGTTTCAGTTACCAACAGCTTGGCAATTTGTGCAGGAGGCTCCGCTACACTAACTGCAAGCGGCGCAACTACCTATCGATGGGAGCCAGCAACAGGCCTTAGCGCAACAACCGGAGCAACTGTAACGGCGGCCCCTTCGCAAACCACTACTTATACTGTCTATGGTACGACAGATGGTTGTGAGTCTGAAGCGAGAACTGTAACGGTTACCGTTAATCCGCTGCCAGTAGCTACAATTACTGTAGAAGGACCAACTGAGTTTTGTGCAGGCACAGCTGTAAATTTGATAGCTCCATCAGGAAATTTTGACTATGCCTGGTACGATGAAGAAGATAATTTACTAGGAAGCTCCAGAACATACAGTGCTAGTGAATCAGGTATCTATAGGGTTAAATTAACAGATAAAGTCACTCTTTGCGAAGCTATTTCTGTAGGGACAGAACTTAGAAGAGGAACACTTGAGTTCGCTATATTTAGCTATTCTGGTGCGACCACTTTATGTCAAGGAGCTACGAAAGTGCTCAGTGCAATCTCGCCTCCGTCTGGTCAGACATATGAATACCGCTGGATTAAAAATGGAGGAACATCATCAGAAGAAGTAGTTTCTACTGACAGGGTGTTTACTGCGACATCCACAGGTGTCTATCAAGTTGAAATTACAGAAACTAGCATAGGAGATGATTGCGTAAGGCTATCCAACCCATTAACCCTGACCTTCAATCCCCTGCCTGTGGCTAACGCGGGGACAGACCAAACTCTTTGTGCTGTAACAGGTGGTACTGTATTTCCTCTAGCTGGCACAGCAACTAATGGCACAGGTGTATGGACGGTCGTAAATGGAAGCCAAACCGGCGGCGCCACTGCCAGTATTACGAACGCTGATTCACCAAATGCTACAGTGACTGTATCTGGTACAGGCTCTCTACGAATGCGATACACAGTTACTAGCAATACAAGCCCTGCCTGCGGAACAGTTAGCGATGAAGTAACGCTTACTGTAAACCGGCTACCAGTAGCTACTGCAGGGGCGGACCAATCTAAGTGCGCGACTGGAAACAGTACAAGTTTCACGCTGGCTGGCTCTGTAACTAACGGAACAGGCGTGTGGAGTGTCGTAAGCGGTAATGCAAGTATTACCAATACAAGTTCGATGACCTCCACTGTTACTGTAACTGGTACAGGTTCGGCTGTACTGCGACTCACAGCGACCAGCAACACAGATCCAACCTGTGGTGAGGATACAGACGAAGTTACACTTACAGTCAATCCATTGCCCACAGCAAACGCAGGAAATGACCAGGCTAAGTGTGCGACAGGAAATAGCACGACCTTTACTCTGGCGGGAACAATTGCCAATGGTACAGGTGCATGGAGCTTTGTAAGTGGAGCTAATATTGCTACCATTTCAGATGCCAATTCCCTGACTCCGACTGTAACAGTTACAAGCCCTGGTACAATTGTTTTAAGACTAACGACAACGAGTACTGCAAATCCAGTTTGTACAGCTGCCACCGATGATGTTAGTCTGGTGGTGTATGCTACGCCAACAGCTACAGTTACTCCGGCTAGCACAACTCCTGTATGTGGAGGAAATGTAACGCTCACTGCTACATCTACTCCATCAAACGGAACTTATACTTATCAATGGTATGACCAGAGTGGGGCTATCCCAACTCAAACTAGCAGTACTTATACAGCAACAGCTTCCGGTAGCTATTATGTCATCATCACTAATCCACAGAATGGAGGCTGTCCGAGTGTTGCCTCTAATACAGTGAATGTCACAGTTAACCCTGTTCCTGCTGCACCGACTAACGTGGCAACAAGTGCCGCTGCAGTTTGTGGTTCGGGTTCTGTAACATTGAGTGCAACAGCAGGTACTAATGCCAACTCGGTACGTTGGTATAGTGCCAGCACCGGAGGGACCTTACTGGAAACCGGCCTTTCCGTTGCACGAACCGTTAGCGCCACAACAACTTTCTATGCAGCCAGCTATAACAGCACAACTGGCTGTGAGAGCAGCACTAGAGTACCGGTGACAGTGACAGTCAATCCTATACCTGCAGCGCCAAGTAATGTAGCAGTAAACCCAACATCGGTATGTGGTTCTGGTTCGGTAACGCTAAGTGCAACAACTGGTACAAATGGGACTACGGTTCGATGGTATAGTGCATCTACTGGCGGTACACTTTTAGCAACAGGAACAACCTATGCTACGCAAGTAAACGCTACCACCACTTTCTATGCTGCCAGTTTTAATGCAACAACAGGTTGTGAAAGTAGCACGAGAGTTGGCGTACAAGTTACAAGCAACACGCCTATTGCGGCGCCATCCATTACGAACCTTACGGCAAACAGAACTTACTACTCAGGAGATGCTTCATTTATACTGACAGGAAGCAATCCTGGTACTGGTAATAAGGGAGTCTTCTCTGGGCCTGGGGTTACGCTGGAAGGGAACAACTACAGATTTACACCTTGTAATGCTTTACTTGCAGGGCAAAATGAAAGGCAGATCAATATTACATATACAGTGAGTAGTAATTCAACGAGCTGCGAAAATTCTGTAACTGTTCCGATAACAGTGAAGCGATCTACTTATACGACCATCGTGACTGCTGATCCCTTCCCTACTTGTAAAGGGCAGATTACAACTTATACTGCCAAGGTATACAGGGATGCAGAAGTTGTTTATCCTTACTTAGTTAACAGTCAAGGTGTACCTGTGAAAAGCGATATGGTAACTCCTCTTGGGAACAGAGAATACCCTATACCTAACCCTGCCTATTTTGATGACTTTGCAAGTATGCCAGAAATACTTCGGATTAATGCTTACAGGTATTACCAGCCAAAGATTATAAGTGGAACATTGATGCCAGCGGGAGATTTCTCTTATTCATGGACCAAGAATATGGAGGGTACGCAGTTCTCTGGCAGCTCTTCAATAAATAATGCGGGCTTGTCCTCTCTTGACTACTATGCTGTTTATGTGACTGGTGGAGGAAGTGATTGTGCCATAGGTTCAAGTGCAAAGATTTCAAACAGGGTATACACCGCAGCAGTAGTAGCTTACGAAGTTGGCATCACAAGCAACAATAATATCATCTGCCAAGGCGGCTCTGTAACAGTAAGCGCAAACCTGGATCGTTCGTTTAGTTTCTGGAATGATATATCGCTCACATTAACCTTGATGCATAGTAGAAATGGTGTTGCAACCCCACTAGAAGTCAGACCTTACAGCTCGTCAGACGGCTTCACGGTGAATTTCAACACTAGTGGTGCCGCGGTTGGTGGTTTGCAGGACGGTGACTTGTTGTACATTGATTTCAGCTCTGTCATTGACAGGGAAAGTGGGGTACGAAGCAAATGCTCTCAGGACTTCATGACGAACCAGATACGTGTCACTGTGGTAGCTCCATCACAGGCGATGACAGGCGGTGGTGCTCGTTGCGTTAGCGGCGCTGGCATACCAATTGGTTTGGCAAGTTCTCAGACAGGAGTGATCTACCAATTAAGGCGCAATGGTGCAAATGTAGGTAGTCCGGTTACAGGAACAGGCAATGCCATCACCTTCGGGAACTTCAATGAAGCAGGTACCTACTCTGTACAAGCTTTTGCAGGTACTGCAGCGTGTGTGAACTTTGGTGCAACAGTTATCAATGTAACGCCGCTCCCACAGGTACAAACACTTACAGTGCCAGGTAATGGATCATATTGTGCCGGGGGAACTGGTGTGCCAATCACTTTAGGAAGCTCCCAGAGTGGAATTAGTTACCAGCTAGTAAGAACTGCTGGGGCTACAACCGGTAATGTGGGTAATCCAATCTTAGGTAATGATGGCCAACAGATTATTTTCCCAGCTCAAACTATAGCCGGTACATACACGGTGGTAGCTACGACAGTTGCTTCACCTGGTACAACAGCGGCTTGTAGCCAGACTATGAATAATGTAACAGTAGTTGTTAATCCACTGCCAGTTGCTCAAACCCTCACAGGTGGTGGCAGCTACTGTGCAGGTAGTGGTGGAATGCCTATTGGCTTACAAAGCTCTCAGTCAGGTGTAACCTATAATCTAAGGAACAGTGCTGGTAACAATATAGCTAGCGTTGCAGGTACTGGAAGCGCTGTTTCATTTGGCAACTACCCAGCAGGTACTTATTCTGTTGAAGCAGTTAACTCAGCTACTTCTTGTTCACAGGTTATGTCTGGTACTATACAAGTAGTAGAAAATCCGCTTCCAAGTGTGTTTAATGTGACGGGTGGCGGACGCTTCTGTGCAGACGGTGCGGGTGTACCAATTGGCTTGGGAAGCTCTCAAACGGGTGTAAGCTATCAGCTTATAAGAACGGTTAATGGTACTCCTCAAAATGTAGGGAATCCGGTAAGTGGAACAGGTGGAAACATTAACTTCGGCCTTCAAACGTTGGCAGGGGTCTATAGTGTAGTCGCGACATCCAATTCAACGCCACCTTGCCCGATACCGATGAACGGTACAGCCACAATCACTATTGATGAGTTACCGTTAGTGATTGAAGCACTAAGTGGAGATTACTGTGAAGGCACTGCTGGTGCTGAGATTAGACTGCCTTCATCTCAAGTGGGTGTGAGCTATCAATTAGTGAAGTTGCCTAACACAAACGTAGGAGACGCAAAGATTGGAAACGGAGAGGCCATTAGTTTTGAAAAGCAACTTGCTGGTGATTATAAGATTATTGCGACCAATACTAGCACATCTTGTAGTCGGGAAATTGCAGTGCCTAGGATTGTTGAGAATCCAACGCTTTATGCCTTAGGTAATATTCTGATTTTTGACGAAAACGGAATAGAACTAGCTGATCCTTCAAAAATGGAGATGGGTAAAAGATACACATTCAGAGTAGAGTCAAACATCTTAGAAGCAAAAGATGCAGATGAAGCTTCCATTAAGTGGTACATGGGAGATGGTGTAAATGAAGATAAGTGGGTTCTAATGCAAGAAGGTGGTATCACGTTTACAATGACAGAGCCAATGGGAGCTCTACAAGTATCCATTCGATGTGATATACCAACTAATCCTGGGACTTGCTACGATATAAATGCACTGTTAAGTATTGACACTACGCCTATCATCCCTCTCCCAGTAGAACTCCTCTACTTCAACGCTACCAAGCGCGGCACCGATGTAGTGCTCGACTGGGCCACAGCTTCAGAACTCGACAACAAAGGATTTGAAGTACAGGTGTCGAGTGATGCCAAGAACTTCAGAGCGCTGGGATTTGTGGAGTCGAAGGTGAATACGACCAGCTTGAAGCAACTTTATACCTTCGTGGATAAAGAAAACGGCAAGCAGGGCGTGCGCTACTACCGACTGAAGCAAGTGGACATGGATGGTAAGTTTGAAATCTTCAATATCAAGGCAATACACTTCGATGAAGTATCGATGAACAAGGTGAAGGCTTATCCTAACCCATTCCATTCAGAAGTGGAGTTGAGTATTGATGCGGAACTGGATGGCGAACTGTTGATCACGGTCACTACTGCCACAGGCCAGCAACTGCTGCAGCGCTCTGTGAAGGTGGCGAAAGGTACCAACATTGAGAAGCTCATACTGGATCCGAATCTGCCGCGAGGTGTGTACATCATCTCAACCCGCATGGGTGAGTTCAGCAATCATTTCAAATTACTCAAACAATAGACTATTAGGGTTTAATAATAAAGCCCCGGGTATTTTACCCGGGGCTTTTTGCTTGATACCTATTTATCTGAGAAGGATATACCTGTTAGAGCACTCTTACTTTCAAACTTGTAGGCTGCTGTGGTGAGTGGTATACTTTGTGGGTGGCTTTTATGAAGTCTTCTTCATTGGCCTCAAAGATGTTGTCCACATACTTCTGTGGGTTGCGGTCTACCAGCGGGAACCAAGAGCTTTGGATCTGTACCATAATGCGGTGACCTTTCCTGAAGGTATAAAGCACGTCCTGCAATTCCACATTCACAGCCGCCACTTGGTTAGGCACAAAAGGCTCTGGCTTTTCAAAGCTATTGCGGAAGCGACCACGGAATACCTCACTGCGCACCATCTGCTGATAGCCGCCCATCGGCTTGCCTAGCTGGTGAGTATACGCTGCAGCTGTGTCCGGGTATACATCGATCAGCTTCACCACCCAGTCAGCATCAGTACCGGTGGTGGCTACTTTCAGTTGTGCCAGTATCTCACCTGCCAGTGTCATGTCTTCAGTCAGCACGTCCGTTTGGAAAGTCAGTACGTCAGGTCTGCGGCTGGCAAAGCGCTGGTCATCGGTCATATACTCGCGGGTCATACCGGTGGCGATGGCCTCTGTAAAAGGCACGGGCTTAGCAGGGTCGCTGATGTATTCGCTGGCCTCTGTTGAGCCTGCTTTTGGCGCTTCAAAGCTCATCTTACCGTTGGCGTGCAGGTATAGCGTTTTCTCCTGTACTGCTTTTGGAGGCCATGTCTCGAACTCACGCCACTGGTTAGTACCGCCTTCAAACATGATGGCTTCTGGTAGCTTGACCGGGTTTTTGGCATCGTCTTTCAGGTAGTGGGCGAAGAATTTAGCTTCTACGTTTTGCTGATACCAAGGGGAGTTGGCTTGTCCGAAATGCACGTTGCCAATGCTACTGCCATCGCCACGAGCCCAGCCGCCATGCACCCATGGGCCCATCACCAGCATGTTGGTGAGTTTCGGGTTGTTCTTTTCGATGTGTTGGTAGATCTTCAACGGACCGTACAGGTCTTCGGCATCATACCAGCCACCCACGGTCATCACAGCTGTGCCTTTCAGGTTTTTGAGATGCGGCAGAATATTACGGTCCTGCCAGAATTTGTCGTAGTTCGGGTGAGCAGCCATCTCGTTCCAAAAAGCCACCTGATCTTTGTAGTATACCTCGTTGGCATTTTTCAGCGGACCCATGCGCATGAAGAACTCATAGCCATCAGGGGTGCCGTGATCGAAGCGTGGGTTGCGGTTCGGCGTTGGCTCCGGACGGGGAAGTCCAAAACTGGCCAGGAAGTTGAAAGCGTGCGGCAGGAAGAAAGCCCCGTTGTGGTGAAAATCATCCCAGAACCAGTCGGCAATAGGTGCCTGTGGCGAAACCGCTTTGAGGGCCGGGTGGTTGCTCATCAGGCCGGCAGCAGCGTAAAAGCCGGGGTAGGAGATGCCCCACTGTCCGACACGCTTGTTGCTATTTTTTAGGTTTTTCACCAGCCAGTCTACGGTGTCGTAAGTGTCGGTGCTTTCATCAATATCCTTTTTGCCTTTTTTGTCCGCCACATGCGGCGTCATGTTCACGAATGTGCCTTCTGACATATAGGCACCGCGCACATCCTGGTATACAAAAATGTAGCCTTCCCGCAACATCGTAGGACTGGGACCTAGGGACGTTTTGTATCCTTCACCATAAGGGCCAACCGAATAGGGTGTTCGGTTCAGCATGATAGGATGCTTTTTACTTTGGTTCTTTGGAGAGTAAACCACAGTGAATAGCTTTTTGCCGTCGCGCATCGGCACCTGGTACTCCTGTTTGATGTAATGCTCGCGAATAAAGAGGGAGTCCTGGTTGATCTTTTGTGCCAACGCTTCACCAGCATAAAGCCAGATGGCAAGCAGTACGACAACCGAACGAATAAGAGGGTGTATCTTACGCATTGAAAGAAGTTTAGGATTAATAACAAATTAGCCACCTAAATATAGGAATCTCAGCGTATAATTAAGTACATCCCACTCATATTGAGGTATAACCTGTGCCAATTGAAACAGGACCGGGGAAGAAACACTAAATTATCGTTGCTATGGAAAATGATTTACATCCAACCGACTACGAAAAGGACAGACCTCCAAAGAGGCCATACCGGGAAAACAGTTTACAAGGTATGATTCGCAAGCCTGTCTTTTATGTGCCGCTACTGCTTCTTGCTGCTTTTCTGATTACCCTGTTAATTCTGAATACGTCGAAGAATAACCAGATCAGAGACGCTCAGGAAAAGGCGGCGCAGGATCGGGAGGCAGTGGTAGCAGCCGCTAACCAACGCATCAACGACAATACGGCTTACCTGCTGCGAACGCTGATGATGCCTTTCGCCTGGTCGGTGCGCACAGCCTTGCTATCTGGCAATGTGGAGCAGGTGGACCAATATCTTTACCAATTTGTGCAGGAGCCTAACTTTGAGTTGCTGCTGGTAGCCGATGCCAATGGGAAAATTATCAGCACCACGAATCAGAAATACAAGGGAGAGGCATTTGAAAGCCATTTCAGTCCGGACCTGCTCAAAACAGAAGACGTCACACTGGACACCTCTGACTCAACCAGCATTAAAGTAAGTACGCCCATCATGGGGCTCAACTCTAAACTGGGAACCTTGTATGCGGTCTATAATCCAGAAGAACCACTGGCAGTTGACAGGAGGTAAAGCGCTTAATTTCGGACCTGTCGCATCACTGAAAAAGAGAAAGGTGCCCAGAAAGCAGCTCGGTGGTCCATGGCTTTGAGGCCACCGTTCACCCAGCCGTTGCAGGTTTTGAAAAGATGAAACTTGCCATGTGCTTCATAGAAGTTATCCCGACTGTGGTAACCCATTCCTTCGATCAATAGGAATTCGCCATTGGGTTGCTGTTGAAAGCTGTCCAGAATATACTGTACCAAAGCCTGGTACTGCGCCGGAGTGATCATCACAGGTTGCTGGTATTGGTTTTGGCGGAGCGGTTTGGCAATGTACTCCACGTGCATGGCGGTGCGGGTAGGCCAAAAGAGGGAGGTGATGGCTGTCGTGATCGTAAGGTCTTTCCATTCG
The DNA here is from genome assembly GCF_058932845.1 of Pontibacter sp. LHS2. NCBI lineage: Bacteria > Pseudomonadati > Bacteroidota > Cytophagia > Cytophagales > Hymenobacteraceae > Pontibacter > Pontibacter sp. LHS2. The sequence goes on along the minus strand of NZ_JBZYWG010000003.1, from coordinate 54,188 downwards.
GGCGTTTCCATATAAAATTGCCGGTCACCCCAGCCAAAGCCTACGTGCGTAAATGAGCTGTCGGCGCCTGCATAGTCGCGTACATGCAACCTGTCACGCCAGTCGATGATGTCGGTCTTGACAGGCAGCACCAGGTCCGTATGCACCCCATTGTCAGTCACAAAGACCTCTATACCTTGTGTTGTCTGGGCATAACTGCTGTTGACAGGTATACTGCCCAGCGTTAACCCAGCCAGTACGTACAGTACGGTCATCAAAGCCAGTCCTGCCAAAAATGCCAATAGGCCTTTGCCGGTTTTTCGCCAAAACAGATACATAGCTATAGGTACGCACATAAGCAGTTTGGTGTCAGGTATAGAAAATAAACCGTAGCCCGCCTGCTAAAATTCCACCATGCTGAGCCCCTCTGCTCTCAGATCATTGTATAGACAGTCTTTGCAGGTATAAAATTGTCAAATTCAGCTTTTTTGCGCAGATTGTGACTTTATTTCCTATACCACAAATATCCTTCTTTAAAGAGATACATCATGCAAAACACAATGAAGCGACTATTCGCTTTTGCCCTCGTGTTGCTGAGTTTGCAATCGGCTATGGCGCAGCAGCAAGCCTTGCAAACACCCGCGCAGTTTCTGGGCTATACCTTGGGCGAAGAGTTTACAACGCATGCCCGCATAACAGACTACGTGCAATACCTGGCACAGCAGGCTCCAAACCGCATCAGAGTGCAGGAGTACGGCAAAACCTACGAAGGCAGACCACTGCTACTAGCCTATGTAGCCAGCGACGAGAACCTGCCACGCCTGGAGCAGATTCGTGAAAATAACCTGCGGCAGGCAGGTATAGCCAACGGACAGGTACAAGGCAAGCAGCCGGCTATCCTTTGGATGAGCTACAACATCCACGGCAATGAGTCGGTAAGCAGTGAGGCAGTGCTGCAGGTGCTGTACGATCTGGTAGACCCAAACAATCAGCAAACCAAGAAGTGGCTGGAAAACACCGTAGTGATCCTGGACCCTTGCGTGAACCCGGACGGGCGTGAGCGCTACGTGCAGTGGTACAAGCAAACCCAGAACCAGGGTGGCAATGCCTCGCCTTATGCCTGGGAGCACTACGAGCCATGGCCAGGCGGCAGACCCAACCACTATTACTTTGACCTGAACCGCGACTGGGCCTGGCAGACACAGATCGAGTCGAAGCAGCGCATGACTCAATATAACCAGTGGCTACCGCAGGTGCACGCCGACTTCCACGAAATGGGCCCGGAGTCACCTTACTATTTCTCGCCAGCCGCCAAGCCGCTGCACGAGAGCATCACCCCATGGCAGCGTGACTTTCAGTACACGATCGGTGACTACAACCGTCAGTACTTCGACAAGAACAACTGGCTCTACTTCACCCGCGAAAACTTTGATCTGTTTTACCCAAGCTACGGTGACACCTGGCCAACTTTTAATGGCGCCATTGGCATGACGTATGAGCAGGGTGGATCCGGGCGTGCGGGTTTAGCTTACAAAAAGCAGGACGGCGACACCCTCACCTTGACCGACCGTATCGCCCATCACCACATCGCCAGCCTGGCCACTTTGCAGGCAACAGCCGAAAAAGCAGACCAACTGACGCAGGAGTTCCGCAAGTACTACGACAATAACCTGAAGAAGCCAGGAGGCGATTACAAGACCTTCGTGTTCCGGGCCGATGATCGAAGCGCCGGTAACCTTAAGGCACTGACTGACTACCTCGATCAGCAGCAGATCAGATATGGCTACGCTGGCAAGAGCAGCTCAGCTAAAGGATACAACTACGCGACAGGCAAAGAAGAAAGCGTACGGGTGAATCAGAGCGATCTTGTCGTGAGCATGTATCAGCCAAAATCAACTTTGGTAAAGGTGCTGTTCGAACCAAGTTCTAATCTTGAGGATTCACTGACCTATGATATCACTTCCTGGGCTATGCCTTACGCTTTTGGATTGCAGGCTTATGCTTTGAAGAGCCGCCTGGAGCCGAGCAACCAAAAGCCAGCCAAAGCCACCAATGCGATCGCAGTAGAGCGGCCATTTGCTTACCTGGCCCGCTGGAACAGTCTGCAGGACGTAAAGTTCCTGACCGAGCTGATGGCGCAGAAAGTAAAGGTACGCATGTCGGAGAAGCCGTTTGAGATGGAAAAGCGCCAGTACGATGCAGGTACGCTGATCATCACCCGTACGGGCAACGAAGGTATGGGCGATAAACTGGACGCCGTGGTACGCACTACGGCAGAGAAGCATGGCGTAACGCTGCAGGCAGCTACGACGGGCTTCGTGAGCAGTGGAGCTGACTTCGGATCAGGCAGTGTGCGCTTCCTCAAAATGCCGAAGGTGGCCGTTATGTCCGGTGAGGGCGTGTCGCCTTATGCTTTTGGTGAGATCTGGCATTACTTCGAGCAGCAGATAGGCTACCCGGTTACGGTACTAGGTACAGGCTATTTTGGCAATGTGCCGCTGCACGAGTTTGATGTGCTGATTTTGCCTGCAGGTTCCTATAGCCGCGTGCTGAATGAGCAAACATTGGAGCAGGTGAAGAACTGGATACGTGGCGGCGGTAAGCTAATTGCTATGGAAAGTGCCGCAGGATTCCTAGCGGGCAAAAAAGACTTCAATCTGCAAAAGAAGAATGGAGGAGAAGCCGCTGAGAAAGAGAAAGCCAAAGAAACGAAAGAGGACCCATACCGTCTGCTACGTGCTTACGGCGACCGTGAGCGCGATGCTATCTCAGAGGATGTGCAAGGCAGTGTGTTCCGCGTAAATCTCGATAAAACGCATCCGCTTGCTTTTGGCTACGGTGACACTTACTATGCGCTGGTGCGTACCTCCGACACCTTCAGCTTCATGAAAGACGCCTGGAACGTAGGTGTGCTCAAAAAGGACAACTATGCCACCGGATTTGTGGGAGCTAAGGCAAAAGAGCGTTTGAAAGATGCCCTGATCCTTGGTACGCAGCCGATGGGCAGGGGACAGGTGGTATACCTGGCCGACAACCCGTTGTTCCGCGGTTTCTGGCACAATGGCAAGTTACTCTTCGGCAATGCCGTGTTCCTGGTAGGGCAATAATCATTTAACTGGTTAAACAGTCAGTATCAAAGTAGTCATAATTTTACAAAAGCATCGGCCTGGCTTACTAAAGTCAGGCCGATGCTTTTTATCGCTGACGCATATAAGGATACGCGTATAATTTGTACCTTCACGTATACCTATAACCCTACTACCAAAACCCCAAAACTATGGACAGAATGATCAGTGCGCCCAATCCAGCTGAGTACGACGAGTTTTTCAACAGCTACATTGGCAATGCTAATACCGACGACCTGTTGTCTGCTTTGTCTGCAAGCGAAGAGTATATCGTTAACTTCATGCTCTCACTCAAAGAGCAACAGTTGAACTACCGTTACCAGCCCGGTAAGTGGTCTATCAAAGAGATGCTGGTGCACATGGCTGATACCGAGCGCATATTTGCCTACCGTGCCCTCTGCTTCGCCCGCCATGATAAAACGGAGCTGCCAGGCTTCGACGAAAATGCCTATGCGGAACATAGCAAAGCGGATGCAAGACAGATAACGTCTATTCTGGCGGAATATGCGGCTGTTAGACAGGCCACTATTGAGCTGTTTAAAGGCTTTGACGACGAAATGCTGAACCAAACAGGTATAGCCAGTGGACGAAGCGTATCTGTCAGAGCGCTGGGTTTTGCCATATTGGGTCACGAGATCCATCACCTCAACATCATCAAGCAACGCTACCTTATCTAGGTATAGAGTCAATTCCGAGTGCTGTAAACCAGTAGCAGAGCACTAAAAACAAGTCTTACATTATACCTGTACTCCGGTTCTCAGCATCGGATTTATAGCTATATTTATATCCATGACTTTATCCAGAAGAAACATAGGCTTGCTACTGGCGCCCTTGTTGGCTATCATGATGTGGTGGCTGACCGACGGACTGGAACCTCAGGCCCGCAAGGTGGCGACCATCATGATTTTTTGCCTGGTCTTCTGGATGACGGAGGTGATCCCATTATCGATGACGGCCTTCCTGGGTGTGATCATGGCCATCCTGACAGGTATAGCGGATATCAGTACTGCTTTCCAAAACCTGGGGCATCCTATTATTCTGCTCTTTATTGGTAGCTTTCTGCTGGCCCGCTCTATGACCCGGCACGGTCTTGATAAGCGCCTGGCTCTTTTCATCTTGTCACGGCCAGTCTTTCAGAAGAGCCTGTTTAGTATGTTTCTGGGTTTCTCGCTGGTGTCTTACGTGCTGTCGATGTGGGTGAGCAACTCTGTGACGGTGGCTATGCTGTTGCCGCTTACCATCGGGGTGCTGCAACTCATCCAGGAACCTGAATCGCGTAAAAGTCCTGCCCCTTTCTTCCTGCTGGGTATAGCCTACAGTGCTTCGATTGGAGGTGTGAGCACGATCATCGGTTCGCCGCCTAACCTGATCGGGGTAAACTACCTGGCCAAAGAAGGCATCAGCATTGATTTCCTGCAGTGGATGATGATGGCCCTGCCTATCTCACTGAGCATGTATGCGATTATGTTGCTGTATGTTCGCTGGTTTCTGAAGAAGTTTCGCTTCAGCGCGGCAGGTATACGGGCATATGTGGAAGCGCAGAGCCTAACGCAACCGCCTATTTCCAAAGGAGAGCAGATCACGATGGGGGTGTTCACACTGGCTGTAATTCTCTGGTTAAGTCCAGGTGTGTTCAATCTGCTGGGAATGGAAGCCGCTTACACCTTTATGAGCACCTATTTCGCTGAAAGCACCGTGGCAGTTTTAGCTGCGCTGCTACTCTTTTTGATTCCACCCGGGCAGGAGAATGGGGGAGAGGGCACGCTCACAGCCGCTGACCTGGTGCGCATCGACTGGGATACAATCCTGCTATTCGGCGGCGGTATGGCGCTGGGGCAACTGGTAGTGAGTTCCGGCCTGGCCGATGTGATTGGAGCCAGTATTACCACATTCGTTAATCCGGAGCAGCTGATCATACTGATTCTTGTACTGGTGGGTGGTGTGCTGATGCTGACCGAGGTGAGTTCCAATACCGCTATTGCCATTACCTTTGTGCCGATCATTATCGGTATTCTCAACCAACTGCAACTGCCGGAGCTATACCCTGTGCTTGGCGTTGTGGTGGCTTGTAGCATGGCCTTTATGTTGCCCGTGGCTACACCGCCCAATGCTATCGTGTACGGAAGTAAACAAGTACCCATCAGTACGATGGCACGCACAGGTTTGCTGCTAAATCTGGCAGGCACGATCGTGATCACGGCCTGGGTGAAATTCTATATGTCCTTCTGATTTTATACCTTGTACCTGCACCCAAAAGAAGCTTATGCCTAACCAACGATTATTCAGAATTTTACTCGCCATTGCCTGCTTTGTGTTTGCAGGGGTTAAAGGCTGGCAGATCATGCAGGGAGAGTACGAATGGATGGATATCTTTTTCCTAATTGCTTTTCTCGGGTTCGGGATCATGTATGTGGTGTTGCTGAACAGAAACAAACCACAGCAGTAGGAGGGGATATAAAGAGAAAAACCTGAAAGTTAAAAAATGTCTTGGTAGGCATTCTCAACTTTCAGGCTTTCAACTTTTAGCCAAAGGTACTCTTTATACGCCCCGGTTTTTGCCAAGGTTGCAGCTGCTTTTAAAAAATAAAATATTTTTTTGAGCGGTTCGTTAGCGTCCTTTCCTTCTATCCCAGCGTCTCAGGTCCAGTTATTAGGCCGGATCCACATCGGCTACGACACGCACTCCTTTAAAGTCTGGTAGCAGGTATAGCTGCTGTATCACTTTGGCAATAGCTTGCTTGGCTGCCCGTAAGTTGACGTTCTCACGTGGAAGTTTCACATGGATCTCATTCAAGAACAGGTTCCGGATCTTGAAAATGTAAGGCACTTCAGGCCCGAGAACTAATTGGCTACTCAGCTGATCCGTCAGGTCCTTGGCGAGCACAATCGCAGCGTTTTCCGATACTTTCTCGTCAACATGCTTCACGGTGATGCGGATCATGCGTGCGAATGGCGGATAGCCAAAACGCATACGTTCCTCTATCTCGTGCTCGTAGAGCGAGGTATAGTCGTTGCTGTGTACCTTGCGGAAGATCGGCTGCAACGGGTCACGTGTTTGGATCAATACGGTACCCGGCTTGCCCTTGCGGCCTGCCCGTCCGCTTACCTGCACAAACAGCTGATAGGCCCGCTCGTGCGCCCGGAAATCAGGGAAGTGAATGATGCTGTCGGCGTTGAGTATACCTACCAGACTCACATTTTCAAAATCCAGGCCTTTAGTGACCATCTGCGTGCCAATCAGCACATTGGTTTTGCCACTCTCGAAGTCGGAGATGATCTGCTGGTAGCTGTTTTTCTTCTTGGTCGTGTCCAGGTCCATGCGTTGCACCTCGGCATTGGGCAGCATCAGTTTCAAGTCATCTTCAACCTTCTCCGTTCCGAAACCCATCGCTTTGAGGGTCGTGGCTCCGCAAGCCGGACAGTCGTGCGGCATGCGTTCGTGGTAGCCACAGTAGTGACAACGCAGCTCGTTGTTATACTTGTGGTAGGAGAGGCTCACAGCACAGTGCTGGCACTTGGGTATCCATGAGCATTCGTCGCAGCTAACGAAAGGCGCATAGCCCCGACGGTTCTGGAACAGGATAACCTGCTCCTGCTTTGCCAGTCGCTCCTCAATGGCGGTAACCAGCTTGCCTGAGAAGTGGCTGTGCATGTTTTTGCGTTGCTGCTCTTCGCGTACGTTGATCAATTCGATTGTGGGCAGCTGCGCCTCGCCGAAGCGTTTGCTCATCGTCACCAGTCCCCAGCGGCCTGTCTTGCAGTTGTAGTAGGTCTCGATGGAAGGCGTGGCGGATCCAAGCAGGGTTTTAGCGCCCTGCAAATGTCCCATCATCAGGGCTGTTTCACGGGCGTTATACCGGGGAGCGGGGTCATACTGCTTGTAGCTGGGCTCGTGCTCTTCGTCGACTATGATCAGCGATAGGTTATGGAAAGGCAGGAAAACCGCCGAGCGCACACCCACCACCATCTGGAAACGGCCAGATAACACGCCTTGCCATACCTCAGCCCGCTCATTGTCAGAAAACTTAGAGTGGTAAATGCCCAGTTTATCACCGAACACCTTTATCAGGCGGGTTACGATCTGGGCGGTCAGCGCGATTTCGGGGAGCAGGTAGAGCACTTGTCCGCCGGCCTCCAGCGCATGCTTGATCAGATCGATGTATACCTCCGTCTTACCACTGCCGGTCACACCATGCAGGAGCACCGTGTCTTTCTCTTTGAAAAGACCCAGAATCTCGTCTTTGGCCTGCTCCTGATGCTCTGACAGCTTCATGGGCTGGAGTGGCACCGTGTTATCAATGGGGAAGCGGGAAATGATCTGGTCAAACTGCTCGAACACGCCTTTCTTGATCAGGGAGTCGATGGATGACTTTGAAAGGTGCGGGTTGTTGGCCAGCGCACTCTTCTCTATACCTGCCGCATTGAGATGGATGTTCTGGTGCACCGGCACTTTTTGCAAGTAGTTGAGCAGAATGTCGAGTTGCTTGGGTTTGGTGGCCAGCTGGTTGAAAAGCTCTTCCAGCATGCCTTCCTCCTGCACAAAATGCTCTGTCAACCGGATCTTCTTAACCACTTTAGGTGAGAAACGGTCACTCACCTGCTCAAATATGATGATCGCCTCTTTCTGGATCAGCGACTTGATGTACTTGTGGTAGTTCTTGATCTGCAGCAGATTACCCACTTCCGTAAAAGTAAGAGCAGGATTTTGCTGCAAGGCATAGATGATCTTGACTTCTTGCGAAGCCAGCGGTGTATCGTCTTCTTCAGGATTAAAATGCGGGTGCAGCTGTATGCGCGACTCGCTGCTAAGCTTCAGCGCCGATGGCAACGCCGCATTGATCACTTCCCCGATGGTGCACATGTAGTAGTCAGCAATCCAGCGGAAAAGTTTGAGCTGAGGCGTTGTGACGATCGGTTTGTCGTCCAGCACGTCCAAGATGTACTTGGCCTGGTAGTCAGTGGGTGCGTTTTCGTGGATGTCGGCTACAATGCAGCTAAGCACACGCTTGCCACCAAACTGTACAATGACCCGGGCGCCTACCAGCACTTCGTCGTTCATGTCGAAGGGAATACGGTAGGTATAAAGTTTCGGCAACGGCAGTGGCAAAATCACGTCGGCAAAAAGGGTGACGCGGTCCACGGCCGGTTCCGGCGGGTAATTGAAATTGAGTAACTCTGACAAGGGCGCAGGTATAGGTTATACATGCAAATGTCGCAAAAAAGCATGGAATTCCCGAAGGCTTTCAACAAGGGATGGCTATACCTGCTCCATTCCTTTCAGCAAGAGAAGAAGCTATACCTACAGCGATGGGAATTTCGGATTCACTCCATTTCCCTTTTGTAACTGCTCCAGGGCCTCGGCGGCGGTGTACACCGGTAGCTGGCATGTTTTGTTATAGCACACGTAAACCGTTGTTTTGCCTTCGATGGCAAAGCGATCTTTTAGCAAGGGAAGCTCGCTTTGCTTTTGAGTGCCGGCCAGCAACATGTTAGGTATGTAAAACGAACTTAGCTCTGACCGCATCTCTGGTGCCAGGTGCCCTACAATGGCTATTTCCGCAGTAGGCTGCAGTTTATGGAAATACAGACTAGCCCAGTTACCCATATGTCCCGGCTCTTTCACCACAAGCTCCTTAACTTTAGACAGCATCATATCAGAAAGCTCCTGATAGTGCTCCTCGTCAAAGTAAAGCCCCAGCAGATATAGGTTTGTGGCCATGACGGAGTTTGAAGACGGGATCACATTGTCGAGCAACTCTTTCTTGCGTGCCACCAGTTTTTCTGCGTTCTGATCTGTGAAGAAGAACAACTGCTCCTGCTCATCAAAGAAGTTGGTCAGGGTATAGTCCGTCAGCTGCTTTGCCTCCTGCAGGTATTTTTCATTGAAGGTGATTTCGTATACCCGGATCAATGCGCGGATCAACAGCGCATAGTCTTCCAGGAAACCATCAATGGATGCAGTGCCTTTTTTGTAGTTATGATACAGCTTATTGCCTTGCTTCAGATGCTGGAGTAAGAAATCGGCATTGCGCACAGCCAGATGGAGAAAGTGCTTGTTGCCGAAGGTATAGTAAGCGTCGGCCAGGCCTTTCAACATGATGGCATTCCAGGAGCAGAGGATTTTGTCATCCAGACCGGGTCGGATACGCTGGGAACGGACTTCCATCAGCTTCTCTTTCCAGGTCTTCACCATTTCCTCCAATACCTCCAATTCCAGTTCGTTTTCTTTGGCAAAGTGCTCGTCACTGATGCGCCGGTGCAGGATGTTCTGTCCGTGCTCAAAATTGCCAGTGGTGGTCACATGGTAATATTTCGAAAAGATCGGCTCTTCTTCTTTCAACAGGTCCTGCAGTTCTTTGCGTGTAAAAACGTAGAACTTGCCCTCAACGCCCTCGCTGTCTGCATCGAGTGAGGAATAAAACCCGCCTTCTTCGCTCATCAGTTCACGCTCCGCAAAAGCTATTGTTTCATACACGACATCTTTGTACAGCGGTTCTTTGGTGAGGAGAAAGGCCTCCGAATAGAGGCTAATCAGCTGTCCGTTGTCATAAAGCATTTTCTCGAAGTGGGGCGCCAGCCATTTCTCATCGACTGAATAGCGTGCGAATCCACCACCGATCTGGTCGTAAATACCGCCGTAAGCCATTTCGCGCAAGGTCAGGTTCAGATGCATCATGGCTGCGGTATTCTCAGTATGATAATAATAACGGAGCAGGAATAGATAATTAGCAGGCATCGGAAACTTGGGCGCACTGCCCAGTCCACCATGCTTCTTGTCAAATTGCTTTGCCAGGTTGCTGTATATTTCCTCAAACTCTGCCTCACTCGGCTGATCCTTGGCTGGCGTTAGACCGAATCTTTTCAGTTCGCTCAGGTTAAGATGCTGCACAAACTGCTCAGCAGTCTTATCTAGCCCCTCCCTGTCTTTTTTATAAGCTTCGGAAATGTTGAGCAACAGGTTGACCCACTGCTGTGGTGTGAAGTAGGTGCCGCCATAAAACGGCTTCGCCTCTGAGTTCAGGAAGACATTGAGCGGCCAGCCTCCCTGCAGACCCATGGCCTGTAAAGCATCCATGTGCACAGCATCCACATCCGGGCGTTCTTCCCGATCCACTTTGATGCACACAAAGTGCTTGTTCATCACATCTGCGATCTTCTCGTCCTCAAAGGATTGGTGCTCCATCACATGGCACCAATGGCAGGCCGCATAGCCAATGCTTACCAGAATGGGCTTGTCCTCTTGTTTTGCTTTTTGCAACGCCTCGGTGCCCCATGGATACCAATCCACCGGGTTGTAGGCATGCTGCAGCAGGTAAGGGCTGCTTTCACTGATCAGTCTGTTGGGTTTGTCTTTTCTTTGGGCCATCGTCATCGTTTTGCAGGCTTTTGGCATTCTATACCTACGGGCAAGGCTGTCAAAAGTATGCTGATGACAAGGTGTTTAGCAGCTAGTTGGAAAGGTGACGCAGCTTTTATACCGGGGAATTAACTAATGAGCTGTTCCTTCAATGCTTTTTCTTCCTCCATGGTGTCAAGTTTATACTTGGTGGATAGTTGATGTAACTGCCTGATTGTCGCTTTCAGGAAATGCTGATGAGCCTCCGAAGTAGGATGAAAGGGGCGGTGAGCGATTGCACGCCGTATCTTCTCCCATTCCTTCAGAAAGTCTCTGAATTCTGAGTTTAAGTAGGCGCCCACAAATTTCTCCCAGATGTAATCTTCAGCTATCTCAGTGGGGTGCACCATATCGCGACCATAAAAGCGGTAATCGCGCAGGTCGTCCAACATGATCTCGTAAGCGGGGAAGTAGCGTACCTGCTTGTGTTTGGAAACGACCTCGTGGCAGAGTAGCCTCAATATGGATTTGCTGACGCTATTGACTTCGATTGTCTCTTTAATGTGACGTACGGGGCTGACGGTGAGCAATACCTGTAGTTCGGGATTGAATTGGCGGAGGTTTTCCAGGGTTTGATCAAAATCACTTAGAAGTAAGCCAAGCGGCAGGAGCTCGCGACTGAACTGCCGAGCGGGTAGTTTATGACAATTGGCCACAACTTCACCGGAGCTCTGCAAGCGATAGCCAACTGCTGTCCCCAAGGTAATGATCAAGAGGCTGGCTTGCTTCAAAGCCTGACGCATTCGGAACAGCTGCTCCTCAATACGCTCTAGCAAGTCTTCGCGTGAACTGGAAGAGAGGGAAGAATGCAGGTCATAAGCGTACCAGATACCATGTTGCTGCACAAGATTGTCAGCAATCGAATGGGAACCACTCACTGAAGCTCTTAAAAGCTTATTAACAGACAGTGGGTTGAAAATTGTACCGAAAGGATTGACCAACACCTGTGCCTTGTTCTCCTGCAGCTTTCCGCCTATCACTTCAGCAAAACAAGAGCCCATCGTTACGATCCCACTTGATAAGCTGATATCAAGACCACTGGCAGGCACATGTATTTCAGTTCGGAACATAGGTATAGGTATAGGTATAGGTATAGGTATAGGTATAGGTATAGGTATAGGTATAGGTATAGGTATAGGTATAGGTATAGGTATAGCGCAAATTAGCTGGAAGTGGGAAATAAAAAAAGCGCCCTGCTGTTGGGCAGGGCGCTTTCAATGCTTACAAGTGGCTAAGATTACTCAGCTACTACGTTAAAGCGAATCTGGTGCTTCACTTCTTTGTGCAGGTTCAGTGTAGCAGTATACTCACCAGCTGTTTTAACATCCTGATCGAAAGAAATGCGCTTGCGATCTACATCGTAACCCTTTGTCTTAAGAGCATCAGCAAGCTGAGTAGTTGTGATAGAACCGAAGATTTTACCAGTCTCACCAACTTTAGTAGGGATTTCCAAAGTGATATCGCCGATGCTGTTAGCAAGCTCCTGCGCGTCGTTCTGGATTTTCTCTACTTTGTGAGCAGCCTGACGCATGTTCTCTTCAAGTACTTTCTTATTCGTTTTGTCAGCCAAAACTGCAAGACCCTGTGGGATCAGGTAGTTACGGCCATATCCTGGCTTTACTGAAACGATATCGTTTTTGTAACCAAGGTGCTTAACGTCATCTTTAAGTATTACTTCCATGTTCGTACCTCCTTATTTTAAAGAATCAGTTACATAAGGTAAAATAGCCAGGTGGCGTGCACGGGCAACAGCCTGAGACACTTTACGCTGGAACTTCAGGCTAGTACCTGTCAATCTTCTTGGAAGAATCTTGCCCTGCTCGTTCACGAACTTAAGCAGGAAGTTACCGTCTTTGTAGTCAATGTACTTGATACCGCTTTTTTTGAAGCGGCAGTATTTCTGACGGTTTTCTTGTTTGTGTACTCTTTCGTTTACTAGGCTCATTATGCTTTAACCTCCTCTTTTTTAGCCTGTGATTTAAACTCGCCTTTTCTTCTGCGCTCGTTGTAAGCAATAGCATGCTTATCAAGGGCAGTAGTTAAGAAGCGAACAACTTTTTCGTCGCGGCGATAAGCCAGCTCAAGCACATCAATTACATTAGATGGAGCCTTAAACTCGATGAGGTGGTAGAAACCAGTAGATTTCTTCTGGATTGGGTAAGCAAGCTTACGTAGACCCCAGTTCTCTTCGTGGATAATTTCGGCGCTATTTTCCTTAAGCACCTGTCTGAACTTCTCGACCGTTTCCTGCATCTGCGTCTCGTTCAACAGAGGCGTCAGAATGAAGACCGTTTCGTAATTTTTTAATTCCATTTGGTTATGAGAATTTTTTTGTTTTAGGGTGCAAATATACGGCAATGATTCTGTATTACAAAAACTTGCACTAAAATAAATGCTTGTGAAGAGGCAATCAAAATTACAGAGAGTAGGAGAGAGGCTGTATACTTCCTGTCAATAACATCGGACAACCATGCTTGTGGCAAAAAGGTGAAGCCGACAGATTAGGCTACTCCTATATATAATAGAGTGTAAAAAGCGTCAAAAGTGATAGAGAAGTGGAAGTTTGACGAACAAAAAGATAACAGCAACAAAATCAGGTATTTATAAGTTCAAGGGTGGGTGCTCTATTATGAGAGCTAAAACCAAGAAAAAACAGGATAATTTAGCACAAGTGGAAGTATGTAAAACTTGTGTTATTTAGAATAATTTTAAATAAAAAAGCTGATTCTGTTAAAATAATGCAGAAAATGCCCTGAGGATGATTGCACTTAATAGGAGATTGTGTATAGGGGTAAAAATAAACATATAATATTTGATTAATGGGTTTCAGGTAGTAGATTTGTGCCCGTAAAGTAAATTCACCATTATACTAAACACAAGCGTCCTGGCTATGATTAGCTGTATACAAAGAGCAAAAACCAAATTCTTGATTGCCTTCTTGTTTGCCTTGGCGGCCTCTTTTGGAGTGTCGACCACTGGGTATGCGCAAGGCGCAAGTCTGCCTGTAGATGATGCAGGTATTGTAAGTGCAGGCGAGTCCCTGTATAAGAACAACTGCGTGGTTTGCCACTCTGTGGGAAGCGATGTAGTCGTTGGTCCTGGTTTGAAAGGTGTAAATGAGCGCAGAACGCAGCCTTGGTTGATCAGCTGGATTAAAAATTCGCAAGCTTTGATCGCCTCTGGTGATAAAGACGCTATTGCGATTTACAACCAGTTCAACAAGCAGGCGATGCCTTCCTTCAATTTCTCTGATGAAGAAATTGTATCGATGCTGACCTACATCAAATCTGCGGAGACTGCCGCTGCCGAGGCTCCTGTTGCTGGCGATGCTGCAGCTGCTGCACCAGGTGAAAATGTTGGTACAGAGGCGATTGGTGCCATAGGTGGTTATCTGGATATCGTACTGGTAGTTCTGATTGTTGTTTTGATCGTGCTGGTTGTGACGTTGCTATTGATCACATCAGTGTTGAAAAACTACTTGAATAAGAATAAGCAGCTTGATGAGTATGATGCTGAGATCGTAAACCAGCGTTTTGACTTTTCTAAAATATACAAGTCTAAAGCCGTTCGCACCCTGGTAGTGCTGATCTTCGTGATCGTGCTGCTTGATCTGGCGCTTGAAAAGGCAATGGGTATTGGTATACAGCAGGGCTACGCTCCTTCACAGCCAATTGCCTTCTCTCACAAACTGCACGCTGGTGAGCACCAAATTGACTGTAACTACTGCCATACGACAGTTTACGAAAGCAAGAGTGCCAGTATTCCTTCAGCTAACATCTGTATGAACTGCCATAGCCAGATCAAAACAGAGTCGCCTGAAATTCAGAAGATTTACAAAGCCATTGAGCGTAACAAGCCGATTGAATGGGTGCGTATCCACAACCTGCCTGACCTGGCTTATTTCAACCACGCCCAGCACACGCAGGTAGGTGGTGTAGAGTGCCAGACTTGCCACGGTCCTATCCAGGAAATGGAAGTAGTGTATCAGTACTCACCGCTGACTATGGGCTGGTGTATAGACTGTCACCGCGAAACTCCTCTTAACACAGAAGGAAATGCATATTATGACAACCTGGTGAAGTTACACGAAGCAAGCACGAAGAGTGCCTTCACAGTGTCATCAAACGGTGGTGCAGAGTGTTCTAAGTGCCACTACTAATTAGTTAAATTAAAGGATTCGAGTTTTCTAGATATAATATGCAAGACAGAATAAAATACTGGAAAGGAATAGAGGAGCTTGAGAATACTCCTGAATTCGCGAAAAACGCTCATAATGAGTTTCCAGAATTCCTGCCGATAAACGAAGCCAACGGCGAGGGTGAGTCAACCGGAATGACCGCACCACGCAGAGACTTCCTGAAACTGTTAGGTTTCGGTCTGGCTGCCGCTACACTGGCTTCATGCGAAGCTCCTGTAAGAAAGGCAATACCATACCTGAACAAGCCAGTTGACGTTGAGCCTGGAGTGGCAAACTGGTATGCCTCTACTTATTTTAACAATGGTGACTACAACAGCGTGTTGGTGAAAACACGTGAAGGTCGTCCTATTAAAGTAGAGCCAAACCCTAGCTCATCGCTTACACCATTGGGTACAAGCCCTAAAGCACAGGGTTCTGTGTTGAGCTTGTATGACAATAACAGACTACGTACTCCACTTATCAAAGGCAAAGAAGCCAAATGGGAGCAGGTAGATAGCCAAATCCGTTCTGCCCTTTCTAATGTAAACGGCAAAGTAGCGTTGGTGTCATCTACTGTAATCAGTCCATCTACCAAGCAGTTGATCAACGAGTTTGGTGCTGGTCTAGGTAACTTCGAACACGTAACGTATGACCCGAACTCTGCTTCAGCCCTAATAGGTGCTAACGGTGGTGTTGTGCCTGGTTATGATTTCAGCAAGGCCAACATTATTGTAAGCATTAGCGCTGACTTCCTGGGAACATGGGTTGCACCAATTCCTTTTGCAAAGCAGTACATCCAGAACAGAAAGATCACTGCTCAGAATTCGAACATGTCACGCCACTACCAGTTCGAGACTATCATGTCTTTGACAGGTGCTAATGCAGACGTGCGTGTTCCGATCAAGCCTTCTGAAGAACTTGCTATCGTAACAGCTCTTTATAATGGCCTTTCAGGTCAGGGAGTAAGTGCTCCAGCGAACGTTGACAAGAAAGCCTTAGAGAATGCTATCAGAGACCTGCGAGCTAATAATGGTCGTGCTTTGGTAGTTTCTGGCTCTAACGATCCAGCTATACAAACACTTGTAACAGCGATCAACAAGTCTATTGGTGCAGAAGGCACTACGATCGATACCGCTTCTCCATATTTTGTGAAGCAGGGTAACGATGCGCAGATGCTTCGACTGATTGAAGAAATGAACAATGGCAGTGTAGGAGCAGTTTTCTTCTACAATGCAAACCCAGTATATGATCACCCACTTGCTGACCGCGTAAAGACTGGTTTAGCGAAAGTAGGGCTGAAAGTTTCTTTTGCTGATAGAGTAGAGGAGACAGCAGCGCTGGCTGATTTCGTGACGCCAGACAACCACTACCTGGAGTCATGGAATGACTTCGAGCCGAAGAAAGGCTTCCTGAGTCTGGCACAGCCAGTAATCAGCCCAATCTTCATGACTCGTCAGATGCAGGATAGCTTACTGGCCTGGAGTGGCAATAAAACGACTTACTACGACTATATCCGCAACAACTGGCGTAAAGGTGCTGCCGGCACTGATGCCCAGTGGGAGAAAGCCGTACACGATGGCGTACTGGAAAATGGTACCAGCATGCTGGCCATTAATACAGGTGCCGCAAGTACTATGACAGCTGCTGATGCTGCAGGAAGAGCTCCAAGAGCCGTTGCCGGCGGTAGAATAGAGGCTGTCGTGTATGAAAAAGTAGGTATCGGTACAGGATCAGAGTCCAACAACCCATGGTTGCAGGAAATGGCCGATCCAATCACAAAGGCGACTTGGGATAACTACATCACAATGCCACGCAAGATGGCAGAGGAGATGGGTGTTATACAAGGCAATGTAGTGAAAGTAACCTATGCTAATGGTAAGTCATTAGAGCTTCCAGCTCTTATTCAGCCAGGACAAGCACAAGGTACTATTGGTATAGCAATGGGCTACGGACGTGAAGTAGACGCAATGCCTACTGCAAAAGGACGTGGTGCCAATGCCTTCCCTGTAGCGACTGTAGTTGATAATGGTATCCTGTTTGTAGGTGCTGTGCAGCTTGAGAAAACTGGCTCAACAATAGAGATCGCTCAAATGCAAACGCACCATACGATCATGGATCGTCTGGTAGTTCAGGAGAATACACTGGCTAATTATAAGAGCAATCCGAAAGAGGTAACCACGTATGTGCGCATTGCAACACACGAAGGTCCTGCTAAGCCAGCCGCTATCTCACTTTGGGAAGATTACGAGTACAAAAACCACCACTGGGGTATGGTCATTGACCTGAACTCTTGTATTGGTTGTGGTGCATGTACAGTAAGCTGCCAGGCTGAGAACAACATCCCAGTTGTGGGTAAGCAAGAAGTTCTGAACCGTCGCGAAATGCACTGGATGCGTATCGACCGTTACTACAGCGCGGTGGAGCACGAGGCGAAGGATTACAAGACAATGGAAGATCCGGCTGAGAATCCAAGTGTAATCTTCCAGCCAATGATGTGCCAGCACTGTAACCATGCGCCATGCGAAACTGTTTGCCCGGTGGCTGCTACCATGCACAGCTCTGAAGGTATCAACCAAATGGCTTATAACCGTTGTGTAGGTACTCGTTACTGCGCTAACAACTGCCCTTACAAAGTTCGTCGCTTCAACTGGTTCGCTTACGCTAACAACGATAAGTTTGACTTCAACATGAACAACGACCTGGGTAAGATGGTGTTGAATCCAGATGTTACAGTTCGTTCACGTGGTGTAATGGAGAAATGCTCATTCTGCGTACAGCGTATTCAGTTAGGCAAACTAGAAGCCAAGCGTGAGAGCAGAAGACCAGTAGATGGTGAGATCGTGAGTGCCTGCGCGCAGTCATGCCCAACTGAAGCCATCATCTTCGGTGATATGCTGGATCCTGAAAGCCGTATTTCTAAGACTCTTGCCCGTGAGAAGGGTGAGCGTGCCTTCCACGTACTGGAAGAACTGAACGTACAGCCGAACGTGACATACCTGACAAAAATTAGAAACTTAGCTTAATTTATAAATTAGATAGCGCTATGCAGCACGTATCTCCGATAAGAGAGCCTCTGGTAACGGGGGGTAAAACATACCACGATATCACCGAAGATGTCTGCAGACAGGTGGAGGCCAAGCCCAACGCACGTTGGGCCGCTGCCCTTGCTGTAGCTCTCGTAGGCCTTGCTATTTTTATCTACTCTACTTACCGCACCCTTTGGTACGGTATCGGCGAGTGGGGACTTAATAAGACTGTAGGTTGGGCATGGGACATCACCAACTTCGTATGGTGGGTAGGTATCGGTCACGCCGGTACGCTGATCTCAGCGATCCTTCTCCTGTTCCGTCAGAAATGGAGAACTTCCATTAACCGCGCAGCGGAAGCGATGACGATCTTCGCCGTAATTTGCGCTGCGATGTTCCCGGTTCTGCACATGGGCCGTCCTTGGTTGGCTTACTGGGTACTTCCTTTGCCAAACACATTCGGTTCACTTTGGGTTAACTTTAACTCACCGCTCCTTTGGGACGTATTTGCAATCTCGACTTACTTCTCTGTTTCGCTTGTTTTCTGGTACATCGGTCTTATTCCTGACTTTGCTACTATCCGCGACAGAGCAACCGGTCCAATCGCACGCAGAGCATATGCTTTCCTTTCATTTGGCTGGACTGGTTCAGCCAAAGCATGGTCTCGTTACGAGACAGTGTCCTTGATCTTGGCAGGCCTTGCAACACCACTGGTACTTTCTGTACACACGATCGTATCCATGGACTTTGCAACTTCAGTGATTCCAGGCTGGCACACGACAATCTTCCCTCCATACTTCGTAGCAGGTGCGATCTTCTCTGGTTTCGCCATGGTACTGACGCTGATGATCATCACGCGTAAAGTATTCAAACTGGAAGACTACATTACTTTGGAGCACGTGGAGTCCATGAACAAGGTAATTATCCTGACAGGTTCTATCGTAGGTGTTGCTTATATTACTGAATTCTTCATTGCCTGGTACTCAGGTGTAGAATACGAACAATATGCCTTCATCAACCGTGCTACTGGTCCTTACTGGTGGGCATACTGGGCTATGATGACGTGTAACGTAATTACACCGCAGCTATTCTGGTTCAGAAGTATCAGAAGAAGCCTGACAGCCACTTTTATCATCACCATCTTTGTGAACATCGGTATGTGGTTCGAACGTTTCGTGATTATCGTAACTTCGTTGCACAGAGACTTCCTTCCATCTTCTTGGGCGATGTTCTCACCAACTATCATCGATATTGGTATCTATGTAGGAACAATTGGTTTGTTCTTTACACTCTTCCTATTGTTTGCCAAGTTTTTCCCTGTAGTGAACATGGCGGAGGTGAAATCTATTCTGAAATCATCCTCAGAAGTGAAGCACCATCCACATAAGACAATGCACGGTACAGATAAGGATTCGCACACTAATACACATCATAGCAATGACTAAAAAATTCGTTCTAGGTATCTACGATGATGAGGATGTCCTGCTTCAGGCCATCGAGAACGTACGGGCTGCCGGTACTAACATTTACGAAGTATTTTCACCGTATCCAGTTCACGGTATAGATGATGTATTGGGTATCAAGCGTTCAAGACTTCCGATTGTGGCATTCTTTTGCGGTATGTTCGGTACTTCTTTCGCCCTCTGGATGCAGATCTGGATGCTGGGTTTTGACTGGCCAATGATTATTGGTGGTAAGCCACACATATCATTACCAGCGTTCATTCCTGTGACGTTCGAACTTACCGTACTTTGCGCCGCATTTGGTATGGTAATCACTTTCTTTATTGTAACAAAGCTCAAGCCATCCTTTAAGGTGAACGTTTTTGACAAGCGCTCTACAGACGATAAATTCGTAATGGCGATCGAAGTAAAAGAAGGAAAGACTGACATGACTGCCCTTAATGATCTGCTTCGTTCTAATGGTGCTATCGAAGTTAATGAGAAGGAGGTAATTAAATAATGAAAGGTCTACTAAATCTAGGCATTAAAGCCTCTGCCGTATTATTCTCAGGAGCCATGCTGGTGGCCTGTAGCAATGAAAAGGATCCAGGCCTGGAGTACGCTCCAGACATGTATCACTCCGTTCCGCTTGATCCTTATTCACAAGTAAAGGAAAACCTGTATAACCCTGGTGGCTTGAACATGCGTGAACCAGCAATGGGCTCCGTAGCTCGTGGTAAAATGGGTTATAACATGTACCTATCGAAGGATGAAGCTGAAGTAGCAGGTGTAGAGCTTAAGAACCCGCTAGAGTACAACGAACAGCATCTTGCAGAAGGTCAGGTATTGTATACGCGTTTTTGCGCACCATGCCATGGCGATCAGGGTGATGGACAGGGTCTTGTAGGACAGAAGTTCAAAGGTGTACCTTCTTATTCAGCAGGTCGCGTTGCAGAACTGCCTGCAGGTCACATCTACCATGTAATTACAAATGGTCGTGGTCGTATGATGCCACACGGTTCGCAGGTTAATCCAACCGAGCGTTGGAAAATCGTGATGTACGTGCAGCAGTTACAGGGAGGCGAAGCGCCTGCTCCAGCAACTGAAGAGGCAGAGAATACGGAAGAAACAGGTACTACACCTACTAACTAAGTCTAAGGCATAATATCAAAAGGATAATGACAGAAGAAAGACTCATCATTTCCAGAAAAACGAATAACAAGTTTTTCTTAATGATAGCTATAGGTGTTGTATTGCTTATAGCCGGTATAATCATAGCTGCTCTTGGTGGCGGTGATCATCACGCCGAAGGGCATGGTGAAGTAGCTGCAGCTGGCCACGAGGCAGCTCATTGGTCCAAAAGGCTCTACATGAACCTTTGGTTAAATAACGTATACTTTACTGGTATTGCGCTAGTGGGTGTATTCTTCGTAGCTGTACAGTATGTGGCTTATGCAGGATGGTCTGTGCTAATTAAGCGTATACCTGAAGCAATGGGCTACTACCTGCCAATCGGAGGTGCCGTTATGTTGATCACATTCCTATTGGGTGGTCATGACATCTTCCATTGGACACATGATTATCTTTATAACCAATTCCTGGAAGACGGTGTAACGCCTAACCCACAGTATGACCCAATCATCGCAGGTAAAGAGCCATTCCTAAACTTCTGGTTCTTTGTGATCAGAATGGTAGTATACTTCGTGCTTTGGATCTTGTTCTTCAATTGGCTGAGAAGAAACTCAATCAGCGAGGACCTGCATGGAGGTACGGATTTCTATCATAAGAGCATCAGAATTTCAGCGATGTTCCTGGTAGTTTTCGGTGTAACTTCATCTCTGTCTGCTTGGGACTGGGTACTTTCAATTGATACACATTGGTTCTCTACGATGTTCGGTTGGTATGTATTCGCCAGCTGGTGGGTATCTGGCCTGGCAGTAATTACTCTTACAGTAATTATACTGAAGCAGAATGGCTACCTGAAACTGGTAAATGCTAACCACATCCACGATCTTGGAAAGTTTGTATTTGCATTCTCCATCTTCTGGACTTACATCTGGTTCTCTCAGTTCATGCTGATCTGGTATGCAAACATTCCAGAGGAATCAATTTATTTCATCGAGCGCCTTGGTGGAAACGGTGGACATTTCAAGTGGATATTCTTTACTAATCTTTTGATAAACTTTGCATTCCCTTTCCTTGTTTTGATGACAAGAGATGCAAAACGTCAAATGATTATGTTGAAAATCGTGACAATCGCGATCCTTGCTGGCCACTGGCTGGACTTCTACTTGATGATGATGCCTGGCACAATGCGTACAGATGCAGGTATCGGATTTATTGAGATTGGCACTACACTAATCTTCCTGGGTGTATTCCTGATTACTTTCACAAAAGGTTTGACAAAAGCCTCACTCGTGCCAGTAAATCACCCTTTCCTGGAGGAGAGTGTTCACCATCATGTTTAGAGATCATACTAAAAGCGTTATATAATGATTACGTTCGCCATAGGTTTATCCATAGTCCTGTTAATAGTTATCCTGTTCCTTTTATTCAGGATCGGGACACTAGCCTCCATTTTTAGAGGATCGACACAGCGTGCTGTCGGAACTACCAAAACAAGTAATAAAGTAAACAGCGTATTGCTGCTCCTCTTCCTGATCGGTGGAGGTGCGGCTTTTGCCTGGTCATTTGCCGATTCATGGGAAACAATGAACCAGCCGCTTGCCTCAGTGCACGGCGAATGGACAGACAGTCTGTTCTGGACAACCATGATTGTCATCGGTATCGTGTTTGTGATCACGCAGATTCTTCTTTTCTGGTACTCTTATAAATACCAGCATAAAGATGACAAGCGTGCATACTACTACCCACACAATAACAAACTGGAGATCGTTTGGACAATGATCCCTGCTGTAGTAATGGCTCTATTAGTATTTGCTGGTTGGAAGACTTGGGCAAACATCACAAGTGCTGCACCAGCAGATGCTGTGATTGTAGAGGTTATGGGTAAGCAGTTTAGCTGGCTTGTTCGTTACCCAGGTGCTGATGGTAAATTGGGAGAAGCTAGTGTGAATTTCATTGATGCTACAAATGAAATGGGTGTAAACTTCAGCGATCCGAATGCAATGGATGACTTTATGCCACGTGAAATCCACGTGCCTAAAGGTAAGCCGGTGCTATTGAAGATTCGTTCAAGAGACGTTATTCACAGTGTTTTCCTACCGCATTTCCGTGTTAAAATGGATGCTGTACCAGGTATGCCAACCAAGTTCTGGTTTGTGCCTACTAAAACCACAGCAGAAATGCGCTCTGAAACTGGTAATCCTGATTTCAATTATGAATTAGCCTGTACTGAAATTTGCGGCCGTGGTCACTTTGCAATGCGTTTTATCCTAGTGGTTGACGAGCCTGAAGAATATGAGGAGTGGTTAGCAGCTCCTTCTCAGGCACCATTCATTGAGCAGAATCCACAGCTTCTTACAAAGTTCACACAAGATACTAAAGATCAGGTGGTGCTTGAGAAGAGTGCAGAAGAAGTAAAAACAGAGTTGTAGTAATAAATTTAATCAACAATGTCGAGTACAGATATCTCTCTAAATAAAGATGTACATCACGCTCATGACGAGCATGATCATCATCATGATCAAAACTTCTTTGAGAAGTACATCTTCAGCCAGGATCACAAAGTAATTGCAAAGCAGTTTCTATTTGCAGGTATTTTCTGGGGCTTTATTGGTGGCTTCCTTTCGATTATCTTCCGTCTACAACTTGGATGGCCAGAGGCTACATTCACTTTCCTAGAGCCTATCCTGGGTGGATGGATCGTAAATGGTAAACTCGATCCAGAGTTTTATCTGGCGCTGGTAACGATGCACGGTACTATCATGGTATTCTTTGTGCTAACAGCTGGCTTAAGTGGTACCTTCAGTAACTTCCTGATTCCATTGCAGATTGGTGCACGTGATATGGCATCTGGATTCATGAACATGCTTTCTTTCTGGATCTTCTTCCTGGCAAGCGTGGTTATGTTCTGGTCGCTGTTCCTGGAAACCGGTCCTGCTGGTGGTGGTTGGACGGTATATCCTCCACTAAGTGCACTACCACAGGCGATATCAGGTTCAAAAGGTGGTATGACCATGTGGTTGATCAGTATGGCACTGTTCATTGTATCTCAGTTGCTTGGTGGTGTTAACTACATCACTACAGTAATTAACCTGAGAACAAAAGGCATGTCGATGACGAAGTTGCCTTTGACAATCTGGGCCTTCTTCCTGACAGCTATTCTGGGACTTCTTTCTTTCCCAGTACTTTTCTCAGCTGCTTTGCTGTTGATTTTTGACCGTAGCTTCGGTACCAGCTTCTACCTTTCTGATATTTATATCGCTGGAGAAGCTCTTGCACACTCAGGCGGTAGTGCCATCCTGTTCCAGCACTTGTTCTGGTTCCTTGGTCACCCAGAAGTATACATCGTAATCCTTCCAACTTTCGGTATTGTATCAGAAGTTATCGCGACAAACTCTCGTAAGCCAATCTTCGGTTACAGAGCCATGATTGGTTCACTCCTAGGTATTTCACTACTGTCCTTCGTAGTATGGGCGCACCATATGTTCGTGACAGGTATGAACCCTTTCCTGGGATCAGTCTTCATGTTCTTAACTCTGATCATTGCGGTTCCATCTGCGGTAAAAGTGTTCAACTGGTTGGCAACACTGTGGAGAGGTAATATTCGTTTCACGACTGCTATGATGTTTGCGATTGCATTCGTATCGCTCTTCATCTCTGGTGGTTTGACCGGTATTATTCTGGGTAACTCGGCGCTTGATATTCAGTTACACGATACCTACTTTGTAATTGCTCACTTCCACCTTGTAATGGGTGCTGCTGCTTTCTTCGGTATGTTCTGTGGTATCTACCACTGGTATCCTAAGATGTTTGGTCGCATGATGGACGAGAAGCTAGGCTTCATTCACTTCTGGCTTACATTCTTGTCTGCATACCTGGTGTTCATGCCAATGCACTACATCGGTATTGCTGGCTTCCCAAGAAGATACTACTCATGGACAGGTTTTGATGCATTCAACACATTTACTGACCTGAATAGCTTTATCAGTATCGCAGCTATATTAGGATTTACTGCACAGTTGATCTTCTTATTTAACTTCATCTACAGTATTTTCAAAGGTCGTCGTGCTACAGCTAACCCATGGCACTCTAACACACTTGAGTGGACCACTCCAGTTAACCCAGGACACGGCAACTGGCCAGGTGAGATCCCAACTGTTTACAGATGGCCTTACGATTACAGTAAACCAGGTGCAACTGAAGATTACATTCCTCAGAACGTACCATTCTCTCAGACGCAGTCTTCAAACCTGCCGTACGAGAGAGACTTAGAATAGCATAAATGATAGATAAATCTTTTCCATACAAAAGGTTTAGAAATATTGGAGTACTTACAGTATTAGCTGTATACTTTCTAATATTAGTTGGAGGAATCGTGCGGAGCACGGGCTCAGGAATGGGATGTCCGGACTGGCCCAAGTGTTTTGGCAGTTGGGTTCCTCCAACTGATGTTAGCCAATTACCAGATGATTATCTGGAAGTCTACAAGGAACAGCGTGTAGAGAAGAATAAGAAACTAGCCGGGTTTCTGGATAAGATAGGAGTTGATAAAGTAGCTACAGAATTGAGAGAACACCCTTTGCAACACATTGAAACAGATTTTAATGTGACGAAGACGTGGATAGAATATATCAATCGTCTGGTAGGGGTGGTGATAGGGATTCTGATTTTCCTCACAGTAGTTTATGCCGTGCCTTATCTTAAAACAGATAAGTCTGTTTTCTTTTTATCCCTGATCAGTTTTGTGCTGGTAGGTTTTCAGGGTTGGTTAGGTTCTATAGTAGTTTCTACCAACTTACTCCCTGTGACCATTACAGTGCATATGGCGCTGGCTCTTGTGATTGTTGCCTTACTGCAGTATGCTGTTATAAGATCGCAGGCTGCTTTTATAGCTAAACGATTTGAGCCCTCCAAACAGGTGTTTTTCATTATTGGACTCGTGGCATTTGCTACTTTCGTTCAGATTTTGATCGGGACACAGGTGCGTGAGGAAGTTGATATCGTGGCATTTGAAATGAATGGTAGTAACAGAGATTTGTGGGTAGATCAGCTCGGATTGAGCTTTTATATTCATCGCTCTTTTTCTATTCTGTTACTGGTACTACATCTTTATATGGCTTACCTGATATATAAGCTTAAAGATCGCCAGTTGAATATGATGACAAACTGGATGCTAGCGCTGCTTGCCGCTGAGATCGTGTTTGGAATAGTGATGGCTTACTTCGCTATACCGGCTGTCTTGCAACCATTGCACTTAACAATAGCTACTTTGCTATTTGGTGTTCAGTTTCTAATATTGATTGTTTATTACTACGCCTCAAAGAAGGCGGTTGAAAAACCGGTAGTGGTTCTTAACTAATGATTACAGATAGATCAGAATCGGTACTGTCCCTAGCCAATATGGCACAAAAATCATCAGCCTATTTTAAGCTTCTGAAGTTTAGATTAAGTTTAACAGTAGCTTTTTCAAGTGCGATAGGTTATATACTTGGGCATCCGGGTGGAAGTTGGATTCAGATAGCATTAGTGATGCTTGGTGGTTTAATGGTAACAGGCGCAGCCAATATCGTTAACCAGATTCTTGAGAAAGATCTTGACAAGTTAATGGAACGCACTGCCAACAGGCCGCTTCCAACTAATACCCTGAGTGTAAAAGAAGCTGCGATCTTCGGTGTTCTGATTGGAGTTGGTGGTCTGGTCATATTAGCTTCCTTCTTCAACACCCTGACAGCAGCTATTGCTTTGCTGTCCCTTGTTCTTTACGGTTTTATTTATACCCCGCTAAAACGTATTAGCCCTATCAATGTATTTGTTGGAGCTATACCTGGTGCGTTGCCTCCCCTGATTGGTTGGGTTGCTGCAACAGGAGTGATGAGTGTTGAGGCTTGGATTCTGTTCGGAATACAGTTCATCTGGCAGTTCCCACATTTTTGGGCGATTGCTTGGGTACTTGATGATGATTATAAAAAGGCTGGTTTCAAGATGCTTCCGATGGAAGGGGGCAAGAACATGAAAACGGCATTTCAGATCATGATCTATACCCTGGTGCTGATTCCGCTTAGCTTGTTGCCTTTACAATTCGGAATGACCGGTACTACTTCGGCTTTGATCGCTGTGGTTTGTGGAGTATGTTTTCTGGCGCAGACATTTCATTTGATGCGGACTTGCACTAAAAAAGCAGCAATGAATATTATGTTTGTGTCTATTTTGTATTTGCCTATCGTGCAGATAGCTTTCGTTTTAGATAAAATTTAGGATATGGATATGGTTGCCAAATCATTGGGAGAGGAGAACAACACAGGAGGAATACATCCATTAAAATTTACACTGTGGTTGCTTATTATTAGTATAATTATGATGTTTGCAGCCTTTACGAGCGCCTATTTAGTGCGTCGTGCTGAAGGCAACTGGCTAGAATTCGATCTGCCAAACATCTTACTGATTAATACGGTGATCATTGCCTTGAGCAGTGTCACAATGCAGCTGGCTGCTAATGCTGCAGCAAATGATAACATAAGTAGATTACGCCTTATGCTCTATCTGACGTTCGGTCTCGGAATAGCATTCCTGATCGGTCAGTGGAATGGCTGGGCTGAATTGGTAAGTAACAATGTGTACTTCGGAGGAGAAACTAGTAACCCTTCAGGTTCATTCATGTATGTATTAACAGGTGTACACGGTTTTCACCTGGTAACCGGCCTTATTTATGTGGCCGTGGTAATAATGTCAAGTTTACGTTATAAGGTTCACTCCAAAAGCATGCTGCGCATACAGTTATGCACCATTTACTGGCACTTTTTGGGTGGTCTTTGGCTATACTTGTATATATTTTTGAGATTAAATCACTAAACACGTTTTTTTCAATATTAAACTATGTCTACATCAACTACGCTGGAAGCACCTAAGACAGGTAC
The DNA here is from genome assembly GCF_058932845.1 of Pontibacter sp. LHS2. Taxonomy (NCBI): domain Bacteria; kingdom Pseudomonadati; phylum Bacteroidota; class Cytophagia; order Cytophagales; family Hymenobacteraceae; genus Pontibacter; species Pontibacter sp. LHS2. Next base: position 27,004 of record NZ_JBZYWG010000003.1, on the reverse strand, counting down.
ATGGGATGGTGGAAATGAACCACTAAAAGCGAGCTATGGAAAACTCATGATGTGGTTTTTCCTGCTGTCAGATGCCTTTACTTTTGGTGCACTCCTGATTGTTTATGGTCTGTCACGTCACAGTCATCTTCCTTATACCGGAGCGCCGGAAGATTTCCAGTTCTCTACAGAATGGTGGCCAATACCAGAGAAAGTATTTAATGCCTTCCCAGGTTTTCATGGAGTAGATCTTCCTTTGGCTTTCGTAGCCTTGATGACGATGATCCTGATCCTTAGTTCTGTGACTATGGTACTGGCTGTAGAGGCCGGTCACCGCATGGATAAGAACGACGTTCAGAAATGGCTGATGTGGACTATCCTGTTTGGTAGCATTTTCCTAGGTTGCCAGGCGTGGGAGTGGGCTCACTTTATCACTGGTACTGACGAAGGTATGCTGCTGGCAGACGGTACCCGCATATTTGGGGCTAACCTGACCATGAACCAGTATGGACCTCCTTTGTTTGCCGACTTGTTCTTCTTCATCACAGGTTTCCACGGCACCCACGTATTTTCAGGTGTTGTACTACTGGTTATGATCTTCATTAACACTGTGAACGGCGTATACCACAAGCGAGGCCATTATGAAATGGTAGAGAAAGTAGGCCTTTACTGGCACTTTGTAGACCTTGTATGGGTATTCGTATTTACTTTCTTCTATCTGATCTAATTTATTAATTATAACCATCAAAGCTGCAGCTCCCGCCCAAAGCGGGGCTGCCTTTCTAAAAAATAAAGCATACTATGGCAGCTCATTCGGATCACTCCAACGATTATCAGCAGACTGGTGAAATACCTAAAGCGCAGACAAAAGTTATCTGGAAGACATTCTTCATTCTTGTAGCGCTTACTGCAGTCGAGTTCCTTTTTGCGTTTACAATGGATGCAGGTACGCTTCGTAACGCAATCTTTATTATTCTGACTATTTTCAAAGCCTTCTACATTGTAGCAGAGTTCATGCACTTGAAGCATGAAGCAAAAGCTTTGATTTGGTCTATTCTTATTCCAATGGCACTTGTCATCTGGCTGATGGTAGCCCTTATTTCTGAAGGAAGCTACTACTTTGATTCTATTAGAAACTACTTCAATTAAGTACACATATTATGAGTAACTCAAAGGCACTAATATTAGGCATCCTATTATTAGTGCCTCTTCTTATTTTTATATTTATAGGTAGTTTCGGTGAGCATCATTACACGCTCCGTACCTATTTCCCTCAGGTAAACGCCACAGGAGAAGTCTTGCGTGATGCCGAAGGGGATACGCTCTTCAACAAAGTCCCTGCTTTTCAGTTAACCTCACAGCAAGGTCAGACCATTTCTCAAAAAGATCTGGATGGAAACATCTATGTAGCTGACTTCTTTTTTGCCACCTGTCCGGATATATGCAAAGCGATGTCATCGCAAATGGTGCGTGTGCAGGAAGCTTTTCAGGATGAACCGCAGGTTAAGCTTGTCTCTTTCACAGTGAATCCGGAGTATGATACGCCTGAGGTGCTTAGTGAATATGGTGAACGGTATGGGGCGAATCCTGATAAATGGTATTTCCTTACCGGTGATCGTGATGATATCTATACCTTGGCCCAGAAAGGGTTTTACCTGCCAGTAATGAAGGTGGAGGGACAACAGGATTTTATTCACAGCGAAAAGTTTATGCTAGTAGATAAAAACCAGTATGTGCGAGGTATATATGACGGTACTGACAGAGAAGATGTGGATCGTCTGATACTGGAAATTAAAGTTCTTTTAGATGAATACAGTAAATCAAAATAGTCCTGCGACCGGCAGTGACAAGAAGTTTTTAATACTGATTGCCATTTTATCAGTGGCTATACCTGTGGTAGTGGCCATGCTATTCTTTATGCCGAAAGAAGGCTCTAAGACAGTGGATGTATCTTTCCTGCCTACGCTGCATGCCATACTTAACTCGATGACTGCTATTGCATTGATTATCGGTTATTATAACATCCGTAAAGGGAATACCAGAGTGCATCGTAACGCTATGGCAACAGCTTTTGGCCTTTCAGCTATTTTCCTGGTATCTTATGTGACTTATCATTTTCTGGGAGAACGCACTATCTATGGGGGAGAAGGTTTTCTAAAACTGTTTTATTACTTCATTCTCCTAACACACATTGTACTGGCCGTTGTGATAGTACCGCTTGTGCTACTTTCGATGTACTTTGCTTTATCAGAGCAATTCGTACGCCACCGTCGCATTTCTAAATGGACTTTCCCGATCTGGTTGTATGTAGCCGTTACAGGAGTGCTTGTCTATATTTTGATTTCGCCGTATTATAGTTAGAACCAGGAACACTAAAAGCTTGTTAAATAGTCATGAAGCGTCAATTGTTTAGAATATTTATCGCGGGCCTGATGATGCTCTCTCTGAGTTTAGTATCTACAGATGCCTATAGCCAGTGTGCCATGTGTCGTGCTACTGTTGAATCGAATGTAGGCACCGGCAGCACGGATTCCGACTCACAGGTGGGTTCAGGTTTAAATACTGGAATCCTATACCTGATGCTTATACCTTATGTACTAGTTGGTACAGTAGGGGTTCTATGGTACAAGAGCAATCAAAAGAAGAAAGCAAAGATAGCGTAAGGGTCTACTTCTGTTGAGGAATAGATCAATTCGGAAAATGTATTTCTAAAAAAATAAACCACATGTAGGATTAACCATCCTTTATGTGGTTTATTTTTTTAGATACTTCCTTATTTTGGTGTGAAATTTGAGCCGGGTGAATACCGGAATAGCTGATAATTCCGGAATTAAACATGATCTGGTGCTGTTACTTTCATTTTAGCTGCCTATAGGTCATGCTCTTATAACACGAATTGCTTAAATTCGTGGATAATCCATGCTGCTTTGAACCGGAATATTGCGCCAATAATCTTATTTGCCCTTGCTGTGCTGTGCTTTATGGCGACAGCTTTTTTGCATTATAAGGTTCCTCCTTCTTGGCTGCAAGCTGATCGGGAACAAACTCAACAGCATATCACCGAGCGGGTTCAAGCTTTACTGGATGATGCACATCAGGAGGTACAACAGCTTAGCGATCAGCTTCACAAAGAGCAGGTGAGTTTTTCTAAGCTGCTTTCCAAGACGCATTACCCCACTTTTGTTTACAAATATGGCCGACTGGTTTTCTGGTCTGATCACACAGTCATACCAGATTTGGATCTGCCACCTACGGCCCGTCAAACCTCCACGATTCGCAATAGTTACGGCACATTTGTAGTGATGCCACATCAGGTGGATGATTATCAGATTTTTACCTATATCCCCCTGCAGATTGATTATGGAATAACCAATGACTTCCTGTCATCCGGATTACAGAAGAGTATTTTCGGCAAAGCAGATGTGCGACTGGTGCTCGAGAACCCGGGACAGTTGCCGCAGGTGAAGACCAAATACGGGGAGTTTCTATTCGCAGTAGATTTTGGAGCTGAGCGTATTGATGCAGGCTATGATGACTTGCAATTGATATTGCTCACATTGGGAGCTGTCCTGTTTGTCTGGTTTAGCATAACATTAAGCAGGTTCTTTTTGAAGCGACAGCGCTATACGCAAGGTATAGTTGTACTACTGATGTTACTGGTTGGCTTCCGGTTTGCACTTTTGTTTCTAAACCTCCCGTTTCTCATTGTTGAAACCGAACTGTTTGACCCACGACTCTATGCGGCGTCTTTTTGGTCTCCGTCGGTAGGTGACTTGGCTCTAAATGTGTTGCTCTTGGTGACAGTTGCCTGGGCCGCCTACTACCTGTTTCATAAGAATGAAACGCTTACTTTAATCAAAGCTTATTCACCAGAGAAGAGCAAACTAGTACTTGGAATTGCCATGCTAGGCTTCTTTGTGCTTTTAGCCATTCTATTCCGTTTCTATTACGGTATTTACCACAATTCCCCATTAGCGCTCGACATTAACCAATCCATAAAGCTAGAGCGGTACAAGATCGTCATGTTTAGCCTGATGTTCTTACATACGGTGGCTCTTGGTTTGTTTAGCTACATGCTGGCTTCTGTTGCGAATGTATTGCTTCGTAAGTCGACAGGTTGGTGGCCTTATAAGATCTTGCTAGGTATAGCGGTACTGCTCGTTTTGCTGGCGCTCGTGCTGGACATGCGCTGGGTCCCTGTCATTTTAATTGGGGTAGGTTTCTGGATTATCGTACTGCTGGCCGCACAACACCGACAGGCAATCAGCTTGCCCTACCGTACCTATCTCTTCTTCTTCCTGATTATAGCTATGAGCGGATTGACAGGAGCGGCTTCTCTTTATACACATTTCCAAAGTGAGTTACTGGCGTATAAGCAGAAGTTCGCATTTGACCTGATGCAGGGCAATGATGTGCTGGCTGAGTACCTGCTCGAAGAAGATGTAGCCGTACGGGTATCTGAAGATGTGTTGATACAGTCCAAAATGAAAGGGCCGTATGTGGATGCCTTTTTTATAAAGCGAAAGATTTCCCGCCAGTTCCTGCCCGATTATTTCGATAAGTATGAAGCCAACATCCTGCTGTTTGACAGCGAAGGCCGGACACTGGAGAGTGCTGATACAACAGCTGCTACACTGGAAGAACTAAGACAGAAATATGCGACTGCTCAGAACCGCACAGAGTATGAGAACCTATACCTGGTGAACGATCCGGCTCGTCCGCATACCCGTTTTTATCTGAAGCTAATTGAAGTGCCGTTGGGCACACAGTTGTATGGCACGATCGTACTTCAACTGAGTTTAAAAGAATTGCTGCCGAATAGTCTGGTGCCTGAACTCCTGGCCGGACAGCAGCACCAGCAGCCTTTCAGAGCAGACATATTAAGCTATGGTATCTATGAAAACGGTCGGCTAACTTACAGCGAAGGCGAGTTTGATTATGCTACTAATTTTGACAGGAGCCAGCTGAAAAAGAGTGAACTGTATAAACAAGGCGCTACAGAAGAAGGCTTTCACCATTTAGGTGTCAGGACGGATGAAGGCCCTAGTGTGATTATCACCACAAGCAAGTATGGCGCCCGGGAAGTGCTTTCTAATTTCTCTTTTCTGTTCCTATACTTTACCGGTTGCCTGGTTGTACTCGCTTTGCTTTACATACTGCTGAATAGGGAGAGATTACGTGAGTTTAAGCCTAACTTCAGTACCAAAATCCAGCTTTTCCTGAATTTCGGTATTCTGCTCCCGTTGATGCTGGTAAGCATCGTGACAGCCAGTTTGGTAACGGCTTCTTACAAAAAGGACTTGCTGTCCTCTTATGAAAAAAAGGGGGAGGCCATACAGGACCATTTGAGCAGACCGACTACACTGGAAGTGCTGCCTGACCGGAACCGGTTGCTACGACGCGTTGCTTCCATTGCAGCGCTATCAGAAGCTGATGTCAGTCTGTATGACCGGAATGGACGACTACTCGTGACAAGTCAACCACTCATTTTTGAATCTGGTTTGCTTTCTAAGCTGATGAACCCGCATGCATTTGCCGCCATTTCGGAGCGACAGGCACTGCGTGTCCTGCTTGATGAGCATGCAGGCAATCTGAGTTTCAATGCGCTATACCTGCCATTGCGTCCTGACAATGATCCAGATAAACTGTTGGGTTTTATCGGTATACCTTTCTTCGACTCTGAGCGTCAACTCGATCTGAAGCTAATCGAACTGATCACTACTACGATGAACATTTTCACTGTGATGTTCATCATGTTTATCATTCTGACCTTCTTTGCTTCCAGAGCCCTGACAGTGCCGCTGCGCATGCTGGCCGACAAGCTGAAGCACACTTCCCTGACAGGTAAGAACGAGATGCTGGCTTACGAAGGGGCTGATGAGATCGGGATGCTGGTGAACGAATATAACCGCATGCTACTCACACTGGAGCAGAACAAAGTGGAGTTGGCAATGCGCGAAAAAGAAGCAGCCTGGCGGGAGATGGCAAGGCAAGTGGCGCACGAGATCAAAAATCCGCTTACTCCTATGAAGCTTTCTTTGCAATACCTACAGAAGGCGATTGCGGACAAGAATCCGAATACGGAGCAAATGATCAACAAGATCTCGCATACCTTGATCACACAGATTAACATCCTCAGCGATATCGCCACTTCCTTCTCTAACTTCACTTCGATGCCGGAGCCCAAGGCTGAACTGATGGACCTGGGAGCTGCCTTGCACAAAGCCGCTGACCTGCACACCAATCCGGCTTCGGTGAAGACAAAGTTACGTATACCTGAAGAGCCGGTGATGGTCATGGCCGACGAGGCGCTGATGGTGCGAACTTTCAACAATTTGCTGCTGAATGCGATACAGGCAGTGCCTGGCGAGAAAAAGCCAGTGATCAGGATCGATCTGAAAGTAGAGCCAGATAACACGGCACTCATAGCCATAGCCGATAACGGGAGTGGAATACCTGCCGACATTCAGCAGAAAGTATTTATACCTAACTTCAGTACAAAGTACACGGGCTCAGGTATAGGCTTAGCCGTAGCCAAAAAAGGAATTGAAAACGCAGGAGGTCGCATTTGGTTTGTGACAGAAGAGGGAGAGGGGACGACGTTTTACATTTCTTTACCGTTGGCCACCGCATGATTCGAGGGTTGATCACCGGTATTCTGCTATTGCTGCTGAGCCTGCCTGCGCTGGCCCAGGCACCTGTGAACAACCGTCACTGCAAGTGGCTATACCTGACTGACTACCCCCAGCAACTCGATACACTAACAATCGACGTCAATACCATCACATTTGTAGGGCCTCGCAAAGACCAGATCAAATACGAATATAACTACTATACCCACGAGTTTAAGTTAACCGAGTTTCCGGCGCCTACTTACCAGATCATAGATACGCTGGGAAGCATGGTGCCTATACCTGATTCGGTACTGGTTTGCTACAGAACTTTGCCATTGAGTTTGGCCAAACCCGCTTTTCGCCGCGACATCATGAAGCTGGACCGTAGTCAGTCGCCACGGGATTTCTACAAAGAGGACTTTGCCCAGCGGGAAGAAATCTTTAAAACTCCCGGACTTAACAAAACAGGTAGTATCTCACGCGGTATTTCCTTTGGTAACACGCAGAACGTGTTTGTAAACTCGGCACTCAATCTGCAGCTTGACGGCAAACTGACTGATGATATCAGTATTACAGCGGCCATCACCGATCAGAATATACCTTTTCAACCGGAGGGGAATACGCAACAGCTAAACGAGTTTGACCGGGTTTACATCACCCTGAAGCACAAGCAATGGCAGCTATCGGCTGGGGATGTAGTGCTGCGCAGTAAGCCGTCTTACTTCATGCAGTTTTATAAAAATGTGCAGGGAGGTGCTTTCGAAACTACCTTTGGCAAATCACCTGATAAACTGGGTACTACCACGGTGGCAGCTTCTGTGTCGAAAGGCAAGTTTGCTTCGCAGACCGTAGAGGCGCTCGAAGGGGTGCAGGGACCTTACCGGTTGCGCGGGCCGAACAACGAACGCTTCATCATTGTACTCGCTAATTCAGAGCGCGTGTTCCTGGACGGCCGGCTGCTGACCCGTGGCTTCGACTTTGATTATGTGATAGACTACAACCAGGCGGAAATCACCTTTACAACACGCCATGTGATCACTAAGAATTCCCGTATTCGGGTAGACTTCGAGTACTCCGATCTGAACTACAGCCGTAGCATCTACCATGCGAGTCACTACCAGCAACTGGGCAAAGTGCAGGTATACGCGAACTATTACAACGAAGCAGACAATCCGAACAACCTGCTGCACCTCGACCTGCGTGACGACGAAAAACGCCTGCTAGCAGGTATAGGCGATAGCTTGAATATGGCCGTTACTTCGGGCGCAACACAGGTGCCTTTTGACCCGGCACAGGTACTTTATGCCTTGCGAGATACCATGGTGAATGGTATGCCTCAGCAGGTATATGTTTTCTCCAGCAACCCGGATTCTGCCCTGTATAATGTACGGTTTTCGGACGTCGGGGCTAACCAGGGCAATTATGTGGCTGCCAACAATGCGGTGAACGGCAGGGTATACCGCTGGGTGATGCCGGTCAATGGTGTGCCGCAGGGAAATTATGCTCCTGTGCGCATTCTGCCCACGCCCCGCAAAAAACAGCTGATCACGCTGGGTGGTAACTATGAGTTGCAGAAGGGGGTTAACTTCTTTCTGGAAGGGGCTGCTTCACAAAATGACCTGAACCGCTTCTCCCGCCTCGATGCCATGGACGACAACGGTGCCGCCATGCGGGTGGGCTATGCTGTACAGGACCGGCAGCTTTCTTTCCTGGGCAAATACCGTTTGAATAGTACGCTCAACTACGAGTATACTGACGTGAATTTTGAGCCAATTGACAGGTATAGACCTATTGAGTTTGACCGTGACTGGAGTCTTGACAATCCGAATCAGAAAGCAGAAGACCATATTTTCAACTTTTCGGTAGGGGCAGTTCAGGATCCGCAAAACCTGGTGAACTACCGCATTAGCCGTCGCTACCGGCAGCAGCAGGTTGACGGTACGCAGCACCAGCTGGACCTAAACCGTGAGTTTGGCAAACTGGAACTGCGCAACAGTTTCTTCATGCTGCATAGCGACCAGGCTACCCGGGAATCGGAATGGTATAGGGGGGATGTGGGTGCCAGGTATAGGCTGGGTAAAATCGAGCCCGGCTACCTATACCGCTTCGACAAAAACACACTCACGGCCATCGGCAGCGATTCAGTGACAGGCTCCGCCATGTATTTCGATGAGCATCTGTTTTTTGTGGAGTGCCCTGACACGGCCAAAACCCGATTTCGGGTAGATTATAGCTACCGCACCGACCTACGGCCGACGGCAATAGGGGAGATGGGGGCGCCGGAAGTAGGACAGACCTACAATGCCATGCTCCAGCGCAGGTATGGCCGCGACAGCGACATTGCCCTGCAAGCGACTTACCGCAACCTGAAACTTGAGCAGGGACAGGACGAAGAGACTGTACAGTCACGCATCGACTGGAACACTTCTTTTCTGGATGGCAGTTTCCGTTCTGAGATGAGCTATTCGGTGGGTACAGGACGTGAGTTGAAGCGTATCTTCGTGTTCAGAGAGACTATGCCGGGGCAGGGCACACACTACCTCCGGGAAGGTGGAAACCCCAACGACCTCAACGATTACCTGGAGGCCCAGACAGTGGACCAGCGTCGTTTCATTAAAGTATTTCTGCCAACGGATGAGTATATCAATGCCTACACCAACCGCTTCACTTATCGCCTGAACAGCAACGTGCCCCGTAGTTGGCGCAGCGCCGAAGGCTTCAAAGGCTTTATGGCTAAGTTCTCAGCCCTCAGCTTTGTAAGCATCGACAAGAAGACGACAGATGATGAGGTGATGAACCGATTCAATCCATTCAGTGAAAACTTTGAAGATGAGTTTTTGATTTCACTGATAAAGTCGCTTCGTAACACGCTATACTTTAATCGCAGCAACCCAAAGTATGGCTTGGAGTATACCGTGCAGCAAAATCAGCAGAAGTCGTTGCTGGCAAACGGTACCGAAACCCGCAGTGTGGGTAATCACCAACTGATTGCCCGTCTGAACCTGAACGAAGTGCTGAGCTCAAAAGTCAGCCTCGCCCAGAACGTGCGTGATAACCGCTCTAATTTCCTGACCTCAAAGAACTTCAGTATTGTGTCGCAGGAACTTACGCCGGAACTGGCTTACCAGCCTAATGCCAAGCTGCGATTTACGGGCACTTACCAATTGGCTCTTCGTGAAGACAAACTATCTCCAGCCGATGCCGAGCAGCAGGCTACTTTTCACGAACTGGGCTTGGAAACAAAGTTGAGTCAAGTAAGTAAGCGTACCGTTTCAGGCCTTGTTCGTTGGGTGAATATCGAATTTGACGGTGATATGAATTCCTATGTGGGGTATGAAATACTCAACGCCCTGCGTCCCGGCAATAACCTCACCTGGTCCTTTAATGTGCAGCAGCGCCTGAGCAATGGTCTCAATATCTCGCTTAACTATGATGGTCGCAAAGCCAATAGCGTGGGGGCAGTGCATACCGGTCGCACACAGGTTTCTGTGCTATTCTAATTTACCCGCTTGCTTTTCAGGAGCTTGGCATTGATCATATCTAGCAATACAGTACGGTAGCTTGAACCCATAGGCACTATGCTACCATTATTCAGCACGATCTGATTTCCTTCTACTGTCTTGACTTTGGGCAGGTGCACGATGAAGGACTTATGTACCCTGGCGAAATCGGCAGCGGGCAGGTGTTCTTCCACTTCTTTCATGCTCAGATAAGTAGTCAGCTTCTCAGTAGCAGTCTGGATGCGCACATAGTTTTGCATGGCTTCCACATAACTTATCTCTTCAAAATTCACGCGCACAAACTTTCCCTTTACATCGGTTTTGATGAAAAAGTAGCCGTCATGCTGCTCTACAGCAGGTATAGCTTGCTTTGGTTGCAGGCTTTCCTTTACTTTCGAAACGGCCTTAAGAAAGCGCTCATACGAAATAGGCTTGAGCAAAAAATCGATCGCATTCTTTTCAAATGCCTGGTAAGCGTAGTCCGGATAGGCAGTAGTGAAAACTACGGTGGTGTGACTGTTGATCAGCCCGGCCAGGTCTACACCGGAGAGCTGCGGCATGTCTACATCCAGAAAAGTGATGTCAGCTATCAACTGTCCTGAAGCGATGGCATCAAGGGCTAGCAATGGGTTTTCTTCAGCCCCTATCAACTGAAGGCCGGGTGTGTTCTGTATATACCTGGATAGCACCTCAAGCGCATGGCGCTCATCGTCTACTACATAGCATGTGATCATGTCAATTTTATTTTAAGGTGCACAGCGTGACGTTGTTCGTCTTCGTCTATGGTCAGGTTATACTCATGTTCATCATAATACTCACTCAGACGGGTCTTGGCATTCTGTATGCCAATGCCATACCCACGACCGCCATGGTGCTTGCGCTTTTTGTTGCTGGTGCTGAAGTGCAACTGGTCCTCATAATGTGATACCGAAATGCAGGCTGCCTGGCTTGGGTCGGTAAGGTCCCCGTGCTTAAAGGTATTCTCTACAAAAGTGAGCAGAAGCAGTGGCGGAATTTTGCCCTGCAGCCTGCCACTGCACTTCATTTGCAGATGGAGCGGGTAGCTAAAGCGCAACTGGTTCAAGGCAATGTATTTTTCGATGTGCTCTACCTCGTGTTGTAGATCAGTTTTTCCGTCTTCGTGTACCCGTTGCAAAGCGTAGTGCATCACTTCTGAAAGCAACAGTACGCCTTCTGAAGCCTTCGGCGACACATCCTGCACGGAATTGTAAATAAAGTTGAGCGTGTTAAAAAGCAGGTGGGGGCTGATCTGAGCTTGCAGTAGGGCGTTTTGAGACCGAATTAACCCTTTTTCAAGTTCAGCTTTTTCCCGCTCAGCTTGCAGACGCTCAAACTCCATCTGATTGATGCGTTTCTGGTTTTTGATAGTCTGACGTAAAAACCAGTAAGCTGTGCTGAAACTCAGGAAATAAAAGCAACGCCAGGTAGCACGAAGATACCATATCTTGTCAGGATTAAATTCCCGGGGAATATCACGAAATGGATTGACCAGCTTTTCTATGCCAAATTGCATGAGGAGATAGGCACCTATAATAGCAGGAACTAAAGCCAGTAATAGCAGAAGCCTATTGTACCTAAGGGTATTGCGCAATACAACATGTGCGAAAAAATAAAACAGACCAATATTCAGGCAATACCAGATCACCCACTCCCACAAGGCAGTTGTGTTGGGATTGATGAGTGTAACGAGTGAAACTTCATAAAAAATGAAGACAGCCCAAGCTAGCAAATGGTATAATAGGAATCGATATGAGGAGCTTTTAAGCATCCTTAAAACAACGCATTACTTTGTTAACACGCAACACGATTCGTCTACAGCAAATGTCTGTTCGTGTAATATTCTTTGCTTATTATATAGTTATTTCTATCTTTAGTATAGGTTGGTTGAATTAGAATAGTGTAGGTCTATATGGGATAACCTGTAGACCTACCTACACCTGCCTTTGACCTACAGTAATTACAGTTCCTAAGAATACCTTCTACTTTCAATGAAACAGCTTGTCACTAACAAGTACCTCTTGCCTTTACTCTGCTTACCCTTTCTGTTTTCTTCCTGTAAAAAAGAGCTGGAAGAGGTCGATCCCGTTATTGCCTGGGAGGTGCACGATCAGTTTCTGTACAACAATCGGTACATCGCCAACATTCATGGTACAAATGACAAACTTCATGTACTAGGAGTGAACATGCTCTCGACTATGTCACTGGTAGGGGCACAGGAACAAGTAATTCATTATCCGCATTATTTCAAAAATGTATCGCACCACAAGCACCCAATAAGCTCCAGAATATTTGGCGGCACTGAGGGGAATTACCTGTATCTCAAATGTATAAATAACCCGCTGAGACCTGAAGGAATTCTTGTTATAGACGTAGCCAAAATTGATCCGCAGTTTAGGGGATTTAGTTTGGCGGCGATGAATCTGAATGAAAGTTTTGCCATTTCAGATAATCATGCAGCGTTGGTGCCTTATACCTACCTTAATGAGGAAACTGGAAGACACAGCCTGCGGTATCTTTTAGTGAGATCAGCAGTTGAGGAGAACTATTTTGGTGACGACGAAATTGTGCTTGAAAAAACGCTCATTCTGACACCAGCTGAAGTAGGGGGGAAAGTGCTGCACATGCGATCGCACGGCAATAACTTTTACGTGGGGACGGATTGGGGCTTTTATAAGATTACGGAAGAAGGCGGGCTTGACTTTCAAATGCCAGCAGAAGTAGGGATCACCACATTTGAGCACAAGGGCAGTATCTATAGCATCGTTAGTAATTGGAAAACGCGAACAGTCAGTTTAATGCGATCGATATCTGACCAGACTTGGTCGTTGGATGCTCAGCTAACTGATGCACCGGGCAGGCTTTCATACTATGCCATCAGCGATGACACCTTGTTGGCCAGTTATTACAGCCAGATCTTCACAATTGAGTTAGGTATAGACAAACTGATTATAAAAGAGCTAGACAATACTGGTCTGGAAGGGCATTATATCACCTCTATCGCTAAGGCAGGAAATAAGGTATACATCGGCACGCAGTCTGGTTTGTTCAGCAAAGCGACAGAACATTTACTGACTTATAAAGAGGAAAAGAAGTAATAGAAGAAGTCATTTAAAAGCAAGGCCCCGCCTATGAAATCATAAGCGGGGCCTTGCTATACCTGCTAGTTTATGGCGTAGCTATTAATAGTATCTCCCCTCCATCAGGTAATTCTGCACATAGTCTCTCACACCTTCTTCCAAGGTATAGAACTCCCGATCGTAACCAATAGAGCGCAGTTTACTCATGTTTGCTTCTGTGAAATACTGATAGTTGTCGCGCAAGTTCTCCGGCGTATCCATAAAGTCGATGTTAGGTTCTACACCCATGGCGTCGAATGTGTTGAGGGCTAGCGCCATAAAAGTGCGGGCCTTACCGGACCCCAAATTATAAATGCCGGAGTTTTTGCGATGCTGCATCAGGAACATGCATACCTCCACTACATCCTTCACATATACAAAGTCACGCATCTGCTCACCATCGGCAAAGTCCGGGTGGTGGGAGCGGAAAAGCTTCATACTGCCTTTTTCCTTGATCTGGTTGTAGGCATGAAAAATAACGGAAGCCATCTTGCCTTTGTGGTACTCGTTAGGTCCGTAAACATTGAAGAACTTCAGACCTGCCCAGAAGAAAGGCTTTGCCGTCTGCTCCAGTGCCCATTTGTCGAAGTCATTTTTGGAGTCACCGTAGGGGTTAAGCGGCTGCAGCAGTGGGATGGTCGCTTCTTCATCGTCATAACCCAAAGTGCCGGAGCCGTAAGTAGCCGCAGAGGAAGCGTATACCAACGGAATCTGATACTCGCAGCAGGCGTTCCATACCTGCTTGGAGTAGTTCAGGTTGAGCAGGTCAAACACATCCTTGTTGAACTCGGTGGTATCGGTGCGTGCTCCCAGGTGGAAAATGAACTCTACCTCTTCGTAGTTTTTCTCGAGCCACTCCATGAAACCGTCGCGGTCTACAAACTCTTTTATTTTTTTACCTTTTAGGTTCCCTTCTTTTTTGGCGACAGAGAAGTTGTCTACCACCACGATATCATTAAAATTAGCTGCGTTGAGCCTGCTCACAAGGCAACTCGCAATAAAGCCGGCAGCACCAGTTACAACGATCATAATTCAGATTTATAGGCTGTAAAGTTATATTGCGTTAAATTTACGAAAATAAACGGAGCCGAAGCGCACACTGCCCTGTTGCTCCTTCAATCAGAAACCGATCTATACCTTGTATCCATACCTGAACAAGTTTTTGGCAGTATGCCTGCTCCTATTTTGCTGTGCTTGCAGCGCCGAAAAAAAAGAAAAGGCAGGGGAGGAGCTGGTGCTGCAGGATGACCTGGGACGTGAGATAAAATTAGAGAGACAACCGGAACGCGTGATGGCCTTTGCTTCCTCCATGACGGAGATGCTCTTTGCCATTTGCGATACCGCTTCTATAGTTGGACGCACACCCCAGTGCGACTATCCGGCGGAGGTATACAGCAAGCCTGTCGTCAACAATTATCCGGTTGATTTAGAGCAGGTGCTGGCCCTTAAGCCTGATCTGATCTTTACAGTAGAAGGTATAACTCCCCTGGATATGGCAGCCCGACTGGAGGAACTAGGTATACCAGTGTATTACCAGAAATACCGGAGCGTAGAGGATATCCTGAAGGGTATAGAGGATATCGGCCGCATCATGGGCCGTGAGCAACGGGCAAATCATCTGGCAGACTCACTTCGGCAACAAGTGCAGGAGATTGAGCGCAAGTATAGCGGACAGCAGAACCAGCAACGGGTGCTGACCATTACCTGGAGTGACCCTATTTATGTGTATGGACAGAACACGATCCTGACAGACCAGTTGCGGATACTTGGAGCCCAGAATGCGTTGCAGCAGGTTTTTGATCAGCCTTATCCGGCTCTGACCCGAGAGTACATTCTCAAACTGAACCCGGATGTGTTATTGGGCGGAAGCACAGAGCGACTGGAGCGGGAGTTCTTCAGTCTATACCCGGAGCTGCGCAAGATTGCCGCTTACCAGAATAAACGCATCTATGCGCCCACAGGTAATTTGATCGAGCGGCCGAGCCCCCGGGTAGTAGAGTCGATCCGTGAACTTGAAAGTTTCTTATACCCATGAGCAGGGTCTTATACTTTGCAGGGGCTATTCTGCTGATTCTGGTAGCGCTGGTGCTCGGGCTGCAGGTGGGTACATTTGAGGTAGACCTGGCTACCATCTGGTCTGCCTTCTTCCAGTATGATCCTGATAATACCACCCACTTTGCCATTACGCATCTTCGTCTGCCCAGGCTCTTGCTGGCGCTGGTAGTAGGGGCTTCACTGGCTTTTTGCGGCTATCTCATGCAAGCCATGGTCAACAATGGGCTGGCTGACCCATACCTCTTGGGGACAGCTTCGGGTGCCTCTTTGGGTGCGGTGATCGTGTTCTTTGGCTTTATTGAAATATCCATCGGAGGTTTTTACATGCCGCCTGTATTTGCCCTAATGGGAGCCTTCGTTGTGACGCTGGTGGTAGTGGTACTAGGATACCGAAAGCGACAGCTTATACCTGCGCAGTTGCTGTTGGCAGGTATAGCCATTAGCTCACTGGTGACAGCTATAGTAGGCCTGCTTACTTTTCTGTCTGACTCCGAAGGCAAACTCAAGTCTGTGATATTCTGGTCGATGGGAAGCTTTGAGAGAGCCAGCTGGTCTTTGTTGCCATACCCGGCTACAGCACTGCTTGTAGCGCTTTTACTCTTTGCTTTCCTGCAGAAGCAGCTCAACATTCTGTTGCTCGGTGCTGACCGGGCACAGGCTTTGGGGGTGAACGTAGCGCAAACCCGTTGGGCCATTCTAGGTACTGTTTCAATAGTAACAGGCTTTGCTGTGGCTACTTCCGGGCCGATTGGATTTGTAGGGCTGATCATTCCGCACGTTACCCGTGGACTGATGGGCGCGACCGGCAGAAGCAATCTGCTTTTCTGTGCTTTTGTGGGTGGTTTGTTCATGCTCCTCTGCGATCTTTTGTCCCGTATTTTATATCCGCCGGCCGGCCTGCCAATTGGAATCATTACATCGTTCTTTGGTGTTCCTTTCTTCGTATATTTGCTGTCCCAAAAGAATTATAAGTTTAGCAGTTAAATGATTTACGTAAGCAGATTAGAGCATTTCAATGCAGCCCACAAGCTGCACAACCCGAACTGGTCGTTGGCAAAGAATAAGGAGGTTTTCGGGCCGTGTGCGAATACCAATTGGCATGGGCACAATTATGAGCTGATCGTGACCGTAAAAGGAAAGCCGGACCCGGACACTGGTTTCGTGATTGACCTTAAAAAGCTGAGCACGCTTATCCGCAAGCATATTATCGAGAAGGTAGACCATAAGAACCTGAACCTCGATGTGGCTTTCATGGAAGACAAGCTGGCCAGCACAGAGAACCTGGTAGTGGAATTCTGGAAAATTCTGGAGCCCAAAATCGCCGAAATTTCTCAGGCCAAGCTACATAGCCTCAAATTATATGAAACTCCACGCAACTACGTAGAGTATTTTGGCGAATAAGCAATCATAGCCTTTTGGCTATACCTATTCGATTGCTTTCTTCGTTTCTGCCTTGTCAGGCAGCCCCAAACGCATACACATTAGATGAAATATTACATTATAGCCGGCGAACGCTCAGGCGATCTGCACGCTTCTAACCTTATTAAGCAGCTACGGAAACAAGACCCGGAGGCTGACATAAGAGGGTGGGGAGGCGATATGATGCAGGAAGCTGGCATGCACCTGGTCAAACACTACCAGGAAATGGCCTTTATGGGCTTTGCAGAGGCTGCCACTAATTTCTTTAAAATTCTAGGCTTTTTACGCGAGTGCAAAGAGGATATCACGGCCTTTAAACCGGATGTGATTATCCTGGTTGACTATGCTGGCTTTAACATGCGCATTGCCAAGTTTGCGAAAGAGCACGGCATTAAAGTTTTCTATTACATCTCCCCCAAGATCTGGGCCTGGAACCAGGGACGTGTACACAAGATCAAGCGCCTCGTGGACCGCATGTTCGTTATCATGCCGTTTGAGGAGGAATTCTACGGCCGTTTTGATTATAAAGTAGACTACATCGGTAATCCGGTAGCTGACTCAGTAAATGATCATGTGGTGTCGTCTGATTTCAGAGTCCGGAACCATATTCAGAATAACAAGCCCATCATAGCATTACTGCCTGGTAGCCGTAAGCAGGAGATCGAAAACATGTTGGAGGTCATGCTCAGTGTGCTGCCTTCCTTCCGCGACTATCAGTTTATCGTAGCCGGCGTTTCCAATTTCTCCAAGGAGTATTACGAGCAGTACAACAAAGACCCGAATATCAAGATCATTTACGATCAGACCTATGACCTGCTAGCACATGCGAAGGCTGCGCTTGTGACGTCTGGCACAGCCACCCTCGAAACCGCCCTATTTGATGTACCACAGGTGGTTTGCTACAAGACCAGCACTATTTCCTATGCCATTGGCAAGCGTGTTATCAAAGTGCCTTATATTTCACTCGTCAACCTGATTGCTGACAGACCAATAGTGACAGAGCTTATTCAGGATGACTTTACGGCCAAAAAGATCGTAGCCGAGCTGAAAAGCATTTTATTTGATAAGTATGCGATCCAGAAACAGAAAGATGGGTATGCGCTTGTTAAGCAGAAAATAGGGGAGCACCGCACCGCTGAGCGTGCCGCTGAACTGATGGTGGGTTACATGAAAGAGAAAGTATAAAAGACAACAGCACACTCAGTTGTGCTATACCTAAAAAAGAGAAGGCCTCAGCTGTATTCAGCTGAGGCCTTCTCTTTTTATCTTGCTATACCTTAGGCAACACGTAGTTGCTTCAAGGGGGATTTGTCAAACTTGTCGCGGGCATACTCACCCGTAATCACTAGTTCTTTGGCGCCTTCTTCAGACGGCAGCTCAAACATGGCATCTGTCATAATACCTTCGCAAATAGAACGCAAACCACGGGCGCCGAGCTTATATTCTGCTGCTTTCTCTACAATGTAGTCTAGTGCATCGTCATCAAAACTGAGGCTGATATTCTCCATCTCGAACAAACGCTTGTACTGCTTCACGATGGAGTTCTTAGGCTCAAGCAGAATCAGACGAAGCGTGTCTTTATCAAGCGGGTTCAGGTGCGTGAGCACTGGCAGACGACCGATCAACTCAGGTATAAGTCCGAAGTTTTTCAGGTCCTGCGCCGTCAGGTATCTTAGAAAGTTCTCTTTTTCTTCTGATTCGTCCTGCTTTGATTTAGAGAAGCCAATCGGACGAGTGTTGAGACGGTTCTTGATCAGACGGTCTATACCTACAAAGGCACCTCCGCAAATGAACAGAATGTTCTCCGTGTTCACCGTGATCATTTTCTGCTCTGGATGCTTACGACCTCCTTGCGGTGGAACGTTTACTACTGTACCCTCAAGCAGTTTCAGCAAAGCCTGCTGCACACCTTCGCCACTCACGTCACGCGTAATAGATGGGTTATCGCTCTTGCGGGCAATCTTGTCGATCTCGTCAATGTATACAATGCCACGCTCTGCAGATTCCACATTATAGTCAGCTGCCTGCAGCAAGCGTGTCAGAATGCTCTCTACGTCTTCGCCCACATAGCCAGCCTCTGTTAATACTGTAGCATCAGCTATACAGAAAGGCACTTGCAGAATACCAGCCATCATACGGGCCAGGTATGTTTTACCTGTGCCTGTTTCACCTACCATGATGATGTTTGACTTCTCGATCACGACATCATCTTCATTGGTGCGCTGCATCAAACGCTTGTAGTGGTTGTATACCGCTACTGACATCACCTTTTTCGCCTCGTCCTGGCCTACCACAAACTGATCAAGGTACTCCTTCATCTGTCTTGGCTTCATCAGGTTAAACTTCGGCGTGCGGCTGTTGGCGCGTATCTTATTCTCCTCGTTCAGGATTTGCTGTGCTTGTCCGATACAACGGTCGCAGATATGCGCGTTGATGCCGGATATCATCACAGATACGTCTTTTTTGTTCTTGCCACAAAATGAGCAGGTAATTTCAGCCATAAAAAAGTTTGTTCAGAAGATTTTATTGGCCCTCGCGGGTGTAATACAGAAGCAAAGGTACAAAATTGAAATCTTACTAAGCTAGTATATTAATCGCTAAAATGTTGATATGGTTATAAAAAGTAACCATAAATTCAAAAATTGCTATTACTGTATTTTGATCTAATGTATTGTAAACCAATTATTTGTATACGTAAACTGTCCACAAATGCCTGTTGATAAATATTTGCGATTAGTTTAACTTTCAAGGATCGTATGATAATGGTGCAATTCTTTCTTGCTAAATAAAATAGCAAAACCCATACCTGAGTAAAGTATGGGTTTTGCTATAAAATCAGAATGAAATATTGACTCTGAAAGGCTTAGTCTTTCTTACGGTGCAATACCTCATCGATCAGGCCGTACTCTTTAGCTTCCTCGGCTCTCATCCAGTAGTCACGGTCAGAGTTATCGTACACTTCCTGATAAGATTTGCCAGAGTGCTCAGCCAGGATCTCGTAAAGCTCTTTCTTAAGCTTCATGATCTCCCGTGCCGTGATCTCGATGTCAGAAGCCTGACCCTGCGCACCACCCATCGGCTGGTGAATCATCACGCGGGCGTGTGGCAAAGCAGAACGTTTGTTCTTAGCACCACCTGCCAGCAATACGGCACCCATTGAAGCAGCCAGACCTGTACAGATCGTCGCTACATCCGGGTTTACATATTGCATGGTGTCATAAATGCCAAGGCCAGCGTATACCGAGCCACCCGGGCTGTTAATGTACAGCAGGATGTCTTTCTTGGCATCAGCTGACTCCAGGAACAACAGCTGTGCTGTAATGATGTTGGCGATAAAATCGTCAACCTGTGTGCCCAGGAAAATGATACGGTCCATGATCAGGCGCGAGAACACGTCGATCTCACGGAAGTTCGTCGGGCGTTCTTCAATTACAGAGCGCGTCATACTCTCAATGGTATGCATAGCCCGTCCTTCTACATGGTTAATATATTGATCTACGCCCAGGCCGCTCATGCCCTGGCCCTTTACGGCAAATTTCCGGAACTCGTCTTTGTTAAACATCATCTTGTTTAGATTTACGGTTTGGTCAAAAATAAAAAAGTCCTTTAAATAATAAAGGACTTTTTAGGTTAAATATTATAAATCGTCTTATTACGACAGGTTCTTGAAGTCCTCAGTAGAGATTGTCTTCTCTACAACAGTCATCTTTTCTTTTAGTTTAGCGAGCACCTTCTCGGCCAGCAGTTGCTCGTACTCATTAATGTAGTTACGGCCATTGTCCTGCTGCAGATACTGGTTCGCATAGTTATTCATGCTCTCTACCAGTTCCTCTGGAACTTCTGGCATGTTGAACTGAGCCAACATCTTCTCTTTCGTGCTGCTTACCACTTCTTCGTTGGTTACTTTCAGCTCGTTCTCTTCAACTACCTTGTTCTTGATCATCGACCACTTCAGCTCCTTCAGGTACTTATCGAAGTTCTCCTCGATTTGCTCCGTAGTCAGACGGCCTTCGTTAGTCACTTGCAGCCAACGCTTGAAGAACTCATTAGGAAGTTCTACCTCTACGTTGTCTACTAATGTATCAATGATATTGCGATATAACAGGTTGTCAGCTTCACGGTCGTAGTTCTCCTTGATCGTTTCACGGATCTTGGCGTCGAACTCTTCTTCCGTCTTCACTTCGTCCTTACCGAACAGCTTGTCAAATAGCTCCTGGTTCAGTTCAGCAGCCTCAGTGCGGTTGATTTTCTCTACAGTGAATTCGAAATCACCGTTCAGGTCAGCTACTACGTCTTTGCTCATGCCAGTTACGTGAGCCAGTGCGCTGTTGTCATCACCAAATGCCTTGCGGATATCGAAACGGATCACGTCACCAGCTTTCACGCCCATGAACTGATCTTTGCCTTCTACTACACGGTTTGTAGGGATAAGCGTTTTAGACTCGAACTCTCCATCAACCTGCTTCAGGTCACCGTAGATAAAGTCACCTTCTGCTGAAGTTTCTGGATTTGTTGTGTTACCAAACTGGCGCTTCAGGTTCTCGTAAGCCTCGTCTACAGTTGTCTGGTCCAGCTCTACAGTGTAACCCTCTACGCTTTTATCAAGCGGAAGGTTAAAGTCAGGCAGCAGGCCAACAGCGTACGTGAATTCGAACTCTTTCTGGTTGTCCCAGTCAATGTTGTCCTGGCTTGGCTCCGGAAGCGGCTCGCCCAGCAGTTTTACATCGTTATCCTTGATATACTTAGTGATCTCCTCCTGAAGAAGTTTGTTGATAGACTCAACCAGTATGCTCTTGCCATACATCTTCTTGATAAGGCCGGCAGGCACTTTACCAGGTCTGAAGCCTTTGATCTGGGCTTTCTTGCTGAATTCTTTTACTTGCTGATCAACCTGTGGAGCATAGTCTGACTCAGCCAGAACTACCTTGAGTTGCGCGTTAGTGCCGTCGGTTTGATTTAATGTAATATTCAAGGCTTACAAAAATTTTAATGATGATACATCTAGTAAAAACAAACCCCCAACATGGGCTGTTGAGGGTTTCGTTTGTGTGCGGATGGAGGGACTCGAACCCCCATGCCTCGCAGCGCTAGATCCTAAGTCTAGTGCGTCTACCAATTTCGCCACATCCGCATGTGTGCTTGTTTGTAATGATGGTGCAAATTTACGAACGCTAACTTTAAATGCAAGAGCCACACTCAAAAAAAGTGATTATTTTTTCTGCTTTTTACTCAGCTGAACTGCTGCCAAGAGCTTAGTCGTTCAGCATCAATAAATTGCATGATTCACTTCGCATTGTGTGTATCAAAGCGGATATTCGTGTATATTTGAAACTTAAAACGCCACTGCCTCACTTATACTTATAGATAGTAGCATAAGTATGGCTGCAGGCCCGCCCGGCCTGAGCACCCTATACTTTCTAGCTTTAGCATGAACATGATCGATCCAGAAGCAGAACGCAAAGAGATCCTTAGACACTACCGCAGATTACTTCGGCACGCCAAGCCTTTCCTGAAGGACAATGATGCCAAGATTATCAAGAAGGCATTCAATACTTCTGTTGAAGCGCACAAAGACATGCGCCGTAAATCCGGTGAACCGTATATCCTGCACCCGCTGGCAGTGGCACAGATTGCTGTAGAGGAAATCGGGCTCGGGACTACTTCTATTGTGGCAGCCCTGCTACACGATGTGGTAGAGGATACCGCGATGGAAGTTGATGAGATCGAGCGTGAGTTTGGCTCTAGCGTAGCCCGCATCATTGAGGGACTGACCAAGATCTCTGGTGTCTTCGATTATGGTACCTCACAGCAGGCTGAGAACTTCCGGAAGATGCTGCTTACGCTGTCTGATGACGTACGGGTGATCCTGATCAAACTGGCCGACCGCTTGCACAATATGCGTACGCTCGACAGCATGCCGCGTCACAAGCAGCTCAAGATCGCATCAGAGACCATGTACCTGTATGCGCCACTGGCCCACCGCCTGGGCCTGTATGCTATCAAGTCAGAACTGGAAGATCTATACCTGAAGTACACCGATACCGATACTTATAAAGATATCTCGACTAAGATTCGGCAGACCCGCACCGCCCGAGGTAAATTTATCAAGGACTTTATCACGCCTATAGAAGAGGAGCTGCGTCGCCATGGCTTCAAGTTTAATATCAAAGGCAGACCCAAGTCGATCTACTCGATCCTGAAAAAGATCAAGAAGCAGAACATCACTTTTGAAGAGATATACGATTTGTTTGCGATACGCATTACGCTGGATGTGCCGTTGGAGCATGAGAAGGCAGCGTGTTGGCAGGTATACTCTATTATAACAGACTTCTACCAGCCGAATCCGGACCGCCTGCGTGACTGGGTGAATACTCCAAAAGCCAATGGCTATGAATCCTTGCACACGACTGTGATGAGTAAGTCAGGTCAGTGGGTTGAGGTGCAGATTCGCACTAAGCGTATGGACGAGATTGCGGAACGCGGGTATGCTGCGCATTGGAAGTACAAGAGCGATGGTAGCGGCGGTGAATCTGGCTTGGAACTCTGGATCAATAAGGTGCGCGATATGCTGGAAAACAACACCGCCAACGCACTGGAGTTTATGGACGAGTTCCGCAAGAACCTGTTTGTAGAAGAAGTATTTGTCTTTACCCCAAAAGGCGAACTGCTCATACTACCAGATCGGGCTACGGCGCTGGACTTTGCTTTCGAGATTCACTCCCAGATCGGCTTACACTGCTTAGGAGCGAAAGTGAACCAAAAACTGGTACCGCTCAGCTTCAGGTTGCGCAATGGTGACCAGGTAGAGATCCTGACCTCACAGAAGCAAAAGCCGAACGAAGAGTGGCTCGATTATGTGGTGACATCCAAGGCACGCTCCCGCATAAAAGAGTACCTGCGCGAAGACCGTAAAAACAAATCGGAACAAGGCAAGGTTATGTTAGAGCGTCGCCTGACCTACCTGAAGGTACCCGAAACGCAGGCAAACCTGAATAAGCTATTGGCATTCTTTAATGTGCCATCCGTACAGGATTTGTATTACCGTGTTGCTACAGGGCATATCGATATAAAACACATCAAGGAGGTCATCTTTACTGCCCAGGCGGAACGAGGTGCTTCTATGCTGGAGCCTAAGTCATTTGACCGGGAAGTGCAGAAGATACGTGGCGTGACATCCGACATGCTCGTGATTGGTGAGAACACCTCTAACATGAACTACAAGGTGGCGTCGTGCTGTAATCCTATACCTGGTGATGAGGTGTTCGGCTTCGAGTCAGAGGAAGACGGTATTGAGATCCATCGCACTAACTGTAAGAAAGGCATAGAGCTGATGTCCAACTATGGCAATCGTATTATCAAAGCAAAGTGGACTGATCAGAAAGAGCTGGCCTTCCTGGCAGGTATACGCATCAAAGGGACAGACCGCGTTGGACTGGTGAATGACCTGACCCGCATTATCTCCAATAGCCTCCGGGTAAACATGCGTTCCATCACGATTGATTCGCATGATGGAATCTTTGAGGGGAACATTATGGTTTTTGTGAATGATACCGGTCACTTGGACAAACTAATCCAGCGGATGGGTAAGGTGACAGGTGTACTCACAGTCGAGCGATTCGACTAAGCTCCCTATACCTATTATATATATAAGAGAGAAAAGACATGGTGACAGACCAGCAAAATCGAATAGAGCAAGTAAAGAAAATATTCACAGCTTATCTGGAAAGCAAAGGGCTTCGCAAAACGCCGGAGCGCTACGCTATTCTGGAAGAGATATATTCCCGTTCGGGACACTTTGATGTGGAGTCGCTCTACATCAGCATGAAAAACAAAAACTACCGGGTGAGCCGGGCGACTGTGTACAACACGCTGGATCTGTTGGTAGAGAATGACCTAGTCAGCAAGCACCAGTTTGGACGCAATCTGGCTCAGTACGAAAAATCGTACGGCTACCGACAGCACGACCACGTGATCTGTACAGAATGCCATAAGGTGGTAGAGTTTTGTGACCCTCGTATCCATAATATACAGACCATGGTGGGGGACCTTTTAAATTTTCATATCTTGCATCATTCCCTCAATCTTTATGGGGTATGCGGCGACTGCCGCGCCAAGAAAGCAACCGAACAACAGCATGAAGTATCAGACAGAGCTAAAGGATGATGTCCTGTTCATTAGACTGGAGGGAGACCTGATCGCGGGTCCTGACACCCAGCATCTGATGGCCGTTGCCGAAGAGCAAGTGGAAAACAAAGTAATGTTGTGCGCTGTGGACCTTTCCAATGTCCGGTTCATGGACAGTAGTGGAATGGGCGTGCTCGTTTCGCTTCTTACTAAGTTTCGCAATAGGGGAGGAGAACTGGTTTTGATAAAGCCATCAGACCATATTCGCAAACTTTTGATCGTTACGAAGCTCAATGCGATTTTTACCATCGCAGAAAATGATAACTTCGCAGCGCAATTCTTAAAGGAATCAATTTACTAACTCATCAATGGCAGTTGACATACTAATAGGTCTGCAGTGGGGAGACGAAGGCAAAGGCAAAATCGTTGACGTACTAGCTCCTACTTATGACATTGTGGCCCGTTTCCAGGGAGGCCCTAATGCAGGACACACACTCGAGTTCGAAGGCACCAAGCACGTCCTTCATCAAATCCCCTCAGGTATTTTTCACTCGCATATTCAGAACATCATTGGTAATGGGGTGGTACTCGACCCAATCGTGTTTCGCATCGAGATGCAGAAGCTACAGGACCGTGGTGTAGATGCAACTCAGAATCTGTTCATATCTAAAAAGGCATCGCTTATACTGCCGTCTCACAAAATACTTGATAGAGTTTCAGAAGAAGCGCTTGGTTCAGGTAAGATTGGCTCAACGCTGAAAGGTATAGGACCGACTTACCAGGACAAGATTGGTCGGGTTGGCTTACGCATCGGTGATATACTGGCAGATGATTTCCAGGACCGGTATAATAAACTGGTAGATCGTCACCGCAAAACGGTAGAGTTCTATGGTCAGACCCTGGACCTCGGAGAGCAGGAGCAAGCCTTCTTCGACGCAGTAGACTATTTGCGAACACTTCAATTGGTAGATAGTGAGTACATGATCAATGATGCGCTGAAAAATGGCAAGCGTGTGCTGGCTGAAGGGGCACAAGGATCACTACTTGATGTGGACTTCGGTACATATCCGTTTGTAACCTCTTCAACTACACTGGTTGCCGGTGCCTGTACTGGTCTCGGCGTGGCACCACGGCATATAGGGGAGGTATATGGCATCTTCAAAGCATACTGCACACGCGTAGGTAGCGGACCGTTTCCTACTGAGTTGCTCGATGAAGTAGGTGAGCAAATTAGAAAAGCTGGTAATGAATTTGGATCCACCACTGGACGTCCGCGTCGTTGTGGCTGGGTAGACCTTCCAAGTCTCAAATATTCCATTATGCTTAATGGTGTGACACAGCTGAATATGATGAAAGCTGATGTACTGACCGAGTTTGATACGATCAAAGTATGTACACACTATAAGTTAGCGTCAGGAGAAATAACGGATCAATTGCCGCACTCACTGGATACTGGAGACATAGAGCCTATTTATGAAGAATTGCCAGGCTGGAAAGTTGATCTGAATCAGATTGATACAGTGGAAGCACTTCCAGAGGCGTTTAATAACTACATGACGTTCTTGGAACAGCATTTGGATGTGCCGATCACAATTGCATCAGTAGGTCCTGATAGAAAAAGCACCTTAAGAAGAGATAAAGCTGTTATATAATAAGGCTTACATAGATAAACGATCAAGAGGGCTTCATTCCGAAAGGAGTGAAGCCCTCTTGATCGTTTATAGAGAAAGTAAAATGCAGAAACTAAATGCCGAAAGGGTAGCTCAATATATAAGTCTGGAAAAAGGGATGACTTAAAAAGTAGAATAGGGAGGGAACTTCAGGAAGCACAAAAGATGTTAACCCAAAGCCGCCAGTAGTAAAGACTATAATAGTGAGAGGTAATTAAGGTGAAAGCAATCACAAATGCCTTGAATTAAGGAGTAAAACAAATTAAACAATAGGAGGGCGCAAAAACCGGCAAGAAAGTTTAAAACTATTCGGTTTGCCGGTCAGGCACTTAGCGGGAACCGCGGGTATGCAGCAGGGAAAGTTGAGATTGCCCCCTTGCGGGTCCGGATTTTTTGTGGACCTTTGCACTCCCCACCCGGCACAACGGGTCGGGGGAACAGAGAGTGAGAGGGCGGCCGGCAGGGCGGCCATCAGCTGGCAAGCCGAAGGGCGGGACGCTGAAAAG
>NZ_JBZYWG010000002.1:0-1100421 GCF_058932845.1 Pontibacter sp. LHS2 | reverse complement strand
TATAGCGAAGGTATCTGTTAATTATAGTGGGGAACACAGGGGCAATACCGAACATCTCTTCTGATGGTTAAAGCAGTAGCCATAAAAGGCTGGTGTCAGAGAAGGTAGGTGATCGGTAAAAGGCTTTTATGATGTGGGTTAATTATATAGAAGCATAACTGTTATTATAGTCAATAGGTTTTAAACGAAGAAGGCTGCTCCTTATCAGGGCAGCCTTCTTCGTTTACTTATTAAGTGTCTAAGTCTAGAATCAATTCTTAGTCTGGTCTCTTGCCTGCAATAGCGGTCTTTAAATCTTCCAGTGCAATATATTGATTGGCTAACTCTTGTAGCTCTTCAGCTGTAACTCCTCTTATCGTATTGATATAATTATTGTAGTGCTCATAAGGGAGCTTATGCAGTACGATGCGCTTATACCGATCGCACTGCTCAAAGATGGTAGCTATATCATTTAGGAATTTACCCAACATATAGCTCTTCACTGTTTGTAACTCGTCTTCAGGGATGACTTCGTCCTGTAGAATCTTTATTTCCTTGCGAATCTCTTCTATCGTTTTGTCAGTTACCTGGTAGTTAACATCTGTACCGATAAAGAACAAGCTGTCATGCTCCTTAGGCGATATGGCTGAATAGATGCCATAGGTATAGCCTTTGTCTTCACGGATGTTACGCATCAGTCTGGAGCCAAAGTACCCGCCCAGGATCTCGTTTAGTACAACAAGCTTATGGTAATCTTCATGCCCAATTATGGGGAACTGCTTGCCTAACCTAATGGAGGACTGAAGGCTTTCTGGCATTAAAACAAAATCTTCTCGTGAGCCACTTGTAGGATTAGCAATTGCTGGTTCATCTTTCATTCCTGATAACTGTAGAGTGGCAATTTCTTTCTCCAGTAGTTTCTCTAAGTCATCATCGATTGCCCCACATGCGAAGACATCAAGCTGTTCTGTGCTATACCTGCTTTTGTAAAAGCTTGCTAGTTCTTCTTTGCTGATGTTATTCAGGGCATTTTCATCCAGACCAAATACATAAGGATGGGAGTTACCATAAAGTAACTTTGTAAAGCTATGCGTGGCCAGGTAGTTATTCTTCTGACGCTGTACCTTCAGGTTTTGCTGGTTACGTCTAAGTAGAAGCTCAAATTCTTCTGTTGGGAAAACCGGGTTTTGTAGGACGTCTAATACCAAAGGAAGTAGTTTGGGCACATACTTGCTTAGGCAATAGAGTGTAAATTCAGAGCGGTCATACCCTTGGTTGTTCTCGAAAGAGGCACCGTAGTAAGCAACCTGCTCAGCAATCTGCTTTGCTGTGTAATTCTTACTACCTTCAAAAAGCATCTTGCCTGTCAGGTCGGCAACACCTGCATGCTCTTCGTACCACTTACCCGCCTTAAAAACAAAATCCAGCCTGACAACAGGCTGGGTTTCGCTTTTGATATAATGCAGTCTGGCTCCGTTGCTTAAGTGATTAACTTCAGCTATTTGTAGCGTGACTGCTTCTATTTCATGTATTTCTGGTGCTTTTGTTCTATCAAGCATTCTTTAATTAGTTTGTTAATCTAAGTTAAGCGACAAACTGAAGCGAATGGTTTCAGCAAGAGGGTTTCCTCTTTCGCTTGGAATCAGGTATGCTGCGTCAATACCAAATTTCTGGTAGCGCAATCCTACACCTGTTGAGATATACTTTCTGTTGCCTTTCTCTGGGTTTTCATAAAAATAACCTAGACGCGCGGCAAACAGGTTGTTATACCAGTACTCTACACCACCAGAGAAGTTGATCTC
The DNA here is from genome assembly GCF_058932845.1 of Pontibacter sp. LHS2. Lineage (NCBI taxonomy): Bacteria > Pseudomonadati > Bacteroidota > Cytophagia > Cytophagales > Hymenobacteraceae > Pontibacter > Pontibacter sp. LHS2. Next base: position 1,098,640 of record NZ_JBZYWG010000002.1, on the reverse strand, counting down.
TTTTAGTTCTTCACTGAAACCACCTGGTGCATCACCGAATGAAGTAAAGATACCACTGATCACTGTCTGTGTGCTGTCTGCACCTGGCGATGGAACCAGTAGTTTGTTGGCATCAATTACAAAAGTCAGTGAGTTGTACTGGTCAAGGTTATACGTAATTGCTGTACCTAGTTTCAGGTTAGTAGGAAGAAAATCCTTTTGGTCACCATTGGTATAGGCAATCTTTCCACCGATGTTAGAGATATTAGCTCCCAGACCCAGATTAAGGTTTTGCGAAAGATCACGGTTGTAGTACAAACCAACGTCCACAGCGGCAGTGTTACCCGGCTTAGACTCAAAAGGGGTAGCGCCGCCACCAATCGTTACGTTACCAGCCAGGTTAGAGCGGATAAAGCGTGCACCTATACCTAAACTGAAGTATTCGCTCAAGGCCTGGCCATAAGCAACAGACAGAGCATACTCTTTTGGCGAAAACTCTGTGATATCGTTACCATTGGCATCGATGAACTGAATGTCACCTAAGTCAAAGTATAGGAGAGACGCGGAGATAGCAGATGTCTCTGATAGTTTCTTATAACCGGAGAGATAGCTCAAAGACATATCATCTACGATGTTGCGCAACCAAGGAGAATAAGAAAAACTTACACTCATGTCATTCTGCACAAAGCCTAACTTGGCTGGGTTCCAGTGTGGTGTGTTTGCATCAGGGCTAATGGCAACACCTGCATCGCCCAAACCGGCGGAACGTGCATCAGGTGCTACTGTCAGAATTGGAACCGCAGTAGTTACGGTGCGCGAGTCCTGACCAATAGTAGATGACTGTGCTGATGCAAAGTGCACTGAGAAGAATGCAGCCACAAAAGCAGTGGCTTTTACAAGTAGATTTTTCTTATACATATAGAGGGTATTGATGCAAAATCAAATATAGAAATATTATAGGATTTTACTAATTCAAGAGCACAAGTTTCTCAAATCTAGTAGCTGTTGCTCCATCATACTGAGAACGTACAATGATTCGGTAAACGTATACGCCACGGGCTAATGTATCGTTAAATTCATCTCTCCCATTCCAATTAATATCAGATAAGTGTGACTTGCTGGCATAACTGGTGCCCTGCAGCGTTTTTACCAATTTTCCTGATACGGTAAATATTTGTATATGGATATCCAGATTTTCACCTGACCTGTTATGATCAAAGCGAAAAGTCGTGTTAGTCGAGAATGGATTCGGATAATTCAGCAGTTGTGTAATCGTCAGCTTTTCGTTGTTGGACACGATAAACTCCAGACGCTCTTCAGCCGAATTATTGTGCGTGTCCCAAGCTTTTAGCGACAAGGTATGCGGACCTTCTTTCAAATCTTTAAAAGGATAGCGTATAGTGCCGGACTGATAACTGTCACGATCAGCGGTATAGTAATCGTTTAGCACAAGGGCCTGGTCAGTACCTTCATCCAGTATGGCGATTATCTCATGGCCTGATCCTATACCTGCCGTGTTGAGCCCATTCTCGTCAAAAAGCTTTGCCAACAGTACCGGATCCTGGCCTGTCGTGCCGCCGAAAACAAATGACTCATCATCCATGAATAGCTTGATCACAGGAGGGGTATTGTCTGCTGCTATACCTGAGGCAGTACCGCCTATCACTACTGCGGTATCGGCCCCCATGGCATCGTGTGTGGCACTACTGGCATAAAGGCTGATCTTACCCGCGCCATAGCGGTAATCGATGTCCTTGGGAACGACAAAGCTGAGGTCAAAAGCGCCGGACCTTACAGAAGCCTGGCCATCATACACAATGTTTTCGCGCAGCTGAACAGGTATAGGCTGATTGCCGCCAGGTATAATGGGTTCGCCTGTGCGCTCCGGTGTGTTATCGCCGAGGGTGCGACGAGTAATCGGTTTCTCAAAAACAGTGATGTGCAGCGTCCCTTCAAAATCTGTTGCCGTGCTTCCGTCTGCATTCGTTACTACCCCTTTCATATTCACTTTACCCAGTGCACCCAATGTATCGGAAGCGGATTGCCCACCATTGATTTGGGTTATGTGAGTTTCTAAATGCGGGTAAGCCAATTGTTGAGAAGGATCAGCTAATAACGTAAAGTTACGGTTGTTCACACCTCTTGAGCCTCCTGTTTCTGTTAAGCTAATGTTCTTGGTATGCCGCATCACATCTCCCAGGCGAGGCATCCGTCCATTGATTGGGCTAAATGCCGCTTTGTAAAAATTGCGATTAAGTACCCGGTTATCACTCGAGAAAACAGGGCGTGTGGTCGTAAGCAGGCCGATCGCACCACCTTGAGGATTCAGCAAAGCAAGCTCAGCACCAGAAGAACGTCTTGGATCATCATAACGGCCAAATTCGCAAGTAGCGGTTAGCAGAAAGGTCAATCGGTCCTTATTACGCCAGTTGTTTATCTGCGGCACTGTCAGGATCTGCTCCCAGGCCCAACTGACTTCATTGCCATGCCCGGTATAGTTTACGATCAGGGAGCCCTGCTCAACGGCCTTGTCAATAGCACCAGCTGCACTGGGGGCACGTTGTCCGTTAGCGACGGCTTCCTGGGGGTATAGATCCAGGTATACCTTATTGGGATTGTAACTGATGTGTTGTCGCTCAAGATAGCTGCTCAAAAATTCAGCATCGTTCAGATGTTCATTATAATCGCCGTCGTCAGCCACAAAAGTTACCTGACTGCGCCACTTCCCAAAATTTCCCGGGCTGTCGTAAGCGATGACCTTGTCAACAACCGTGGCAGCTTCTGTCGTTGTTTTGACAGGCAGTCGGCCTATACCAATATCGAGCAAATGATCGCCCGCACTGCTTTCTGCCCACTCGCCTTCGTCCTCATCCAGAAAGCCGTAATAGTCTTCAGAAGAATAGCTGCTGATGGGGTGTAGCGACTGCCGGGATTGGTATACGGGGACAAAGTTCGTGTTATTAGTCAGGCGGTTTTTGTAGTCGTAGGATGCGTCACCAAAGAGTAATAGATAAATGACATCGTCGCCCTGCTTGCTGCTGCGGTTGTAGAGCATGCGCATGTAGTCGCGTGTGGCTGTCACATCCTGCGCTCCCGAAGAAAATTCGTTGTATACCTGTGTAGTGGTGACAACCGCGACTTCCATGTGACTGTGCTGCCGACGGTGCGCTGCCAGACGGTTGGCCTCCTGCAGAAAACGGGGATGGGTCAGGATAACCAAGTCAAGTCGGCCGTCGAGGTTATGGCTGTGCAGATCCTGATTGGCAACACGACCAAAAGGAGTCGGTTTAAAACCTGTATTACTGCGAACGGCCACAAACTCTCTTAAAATATCCGTTGGGGCACTGAAAGTGAGATCAGAACCGACAAGGTTTGTCTCTTGCAGGATAGGGCGCAGCGGATCAGTGATGTCCCATACCTGTGTGGCAGCCGGTGTGCTTGCTAAGCGGAAAGTGCTCACTGGACTGGCTATACTTGCAATGGAGCGGAAGCTAGTCTGATCACCGTAAAGCTTGAGCTGGCGCTCGTAGTGGAGTGTCAGGTAATTCAGAAAACCAAGAGCAGTGGAGTTGCTGCCAGCGTTGAAGTTGATTCCTACCTTGACCTCTGTCGGTTGTCCGAGCTGCTGCTGGTTTAAGGTATAAGTGTTGACGCTGTTCACGCCTTCCGGATGGTAAGGAAAAGTGCCACGTCCGCTGATCGTTTGTGTACCCAGAGAGTGACCATTAAGGCGCAAGGTATAGGAACTCTGTGCCGACGAATTTGCCATCAGGAAAGCCGTGAGCCAAACATCAGAGCCCGGTACCAGATCCGATACTGGAAGGCTGATTTCGCGGGAGGTGGTAAAGGCACTGAAGTCTTCGCCATACCATTCCCGGCCGGAGTATACCATGTTCTTCAGATCGCGCTCGTGGTGAATGCGCTCATTGTAACTGGTTATGGTTTGGCCTGCGCCACTTGCCTGTCTACGCTCGCTTATCCGAAGGCCTTTGCCTGACCCCACCCGAATAAAGTAGTAAGCTGTGTCTGAGTAAATGTTGTGAGTGTGGCGAAAAGCAGGGTTATCGCCGGTGGCTTGCCAGGTATGGGGGCCTTGTGCATAAAACAGCACATAGTCCGCTTCGTCAAAGCGGCCGTCATGTTCACCTGCCACCAAAATGCCATTCTCCACAAGGTCATCAGGGCGAGGAGTACTGTTGGGCTGCGGAAGCATACCACCTCCGTTGCCATAGAGTTGTAGGGTACGTGGGTCGAGTTGCTGGGTATTGATGCCTAGTGACTGCAGCAGCGCCCTGTCGATGCGGTGTATACCTGATTCGGTTACTCCGAGCTTATACCAACTGCCTGAGCTGAGCACCGATGAAGTGGCGAAACCAGTTTGTGTGTCTTCGGTACTATGGGTTGTGTTGCGAGACGATTCTTGCGTGATCTGCTCTTGTTGCCTGGTCGCTGTTATGCCTCCCTGTGCCCTTGCGTGGGGCGCTAGCAGGCAAGAGCCAAGCAGCAAACAGGTATACAGCGACAGAAAGATCCGCATAGCAGATGGGGGTAAATGAATGATAGGCTGTATAAATTTACAGAAGATTATCCTTAGAGCTAAATAATTGAGCAGTAATTATAATGACAGTGCCAGCAGTTCTTTGTCATACCTGTCGATATGTGTTTGCAGCGCTTATACCTGGGTTGCGACATGCTGCTATACCTTGTCCCTTCTATATGAAGCTTGCTGTCCGGAAAACTGCTTTGCAGTGAGTCCGGGCGTAAATTTCAGGAAGTAGTGGTTCTTCTGAAAATCGACAGGACCACGTAAAGTACGATGATCAAAGGTATGGCTGCGAACTTTGCAAGAGCCAGTAAGATGACAGAGATACCCAGGAAAACGAAACGGGTGGCATTGTCTTTCCAGGTCAGGTTCTTGAATTTAAGCGCAAACAAAGGCAACTCCGCTATCAGCAGGTATGAGAAGATGACTGTGACCGCTATCAGGAAATAAGGATTCAGAATAACGTCATCGTACAGATTGCCGGAAGTAGCCAGAATCAAAGGCAGCGAACCAATGAACATAGAACAGGCCGGGGTCGGTACCCCAATGAAAGACTCTGCCTGTCGTGTGTCGATGTTGAACTTAGCCAGGCGTAGGGCCGAGAAAATCGTGATCAGGAAACCGAAGAAAGGCAAAATATCAGCCGGTATACCTAGCACAGAGGCTTCGGCCTGCCAAAGGAGCGCAAACATAATAGCACCCGGCACTGCGCCAAATGACACCATGTCAGCCAGCGAATCCAGTTGCTTTCCTATCTCCGAATAAGCTTTCAGCACACGTGCCAGCATGCCATCCAGAAAGTCGAAGATGGCGGCTATACCGATCAGGTAGGCTGCATACTCCAACCTAAAGTTGAAGGCAAAGTATAGCGCCAGGCAGCCGCAAAAAAGATTAAGACAGGTGATGGCGTTAGGTATGTGTTTTTTCATCCGGGAGGCTTAGCGCAGGAATGGGTTATACTTCTTTTCGTACGCGATGGTAGTTTCAGGTCCGTGACCCGGGTATACCGTCGTTTCGTCCGGCAGTGTGAATAGCTTTGTTCTGATGCTGCTAATCAAGGTATCGAAGTCGCCGCCAGGCAGGTCAGTGCGACCGATGCTGCCTTTGAACAGCACGTCACCGCCTATGCATACCTGGTCGGGTTCGCTGTAAAACACCACATGGCCAGGTGCGTGGCCAGGCGCAAATATAATCTGCAGTTCGGTGTTGCCGAACTTGATCGTATCGCCTTCATTCAGGTAATTGGTAGAGGCCTCGACACCGCTGTACATCTGAAAGCCGTAGTTTGGGGCGTATACCGGCACGGCACGCAAAATCTCCAGTTCTTTTTCGTGTATTTCCAGCTCTACCTTGTAAGTGTCAGCTACAAACTTGTTGCCCAGCACATGGTCAATGTGGCAATGGGTGTTGAGCAGGCGCACCACTTTCAGGTCGTTCGCTTCGATATAGCGCTTTAGTTCTTGCTGTTCGGCTTGTTCATAGCAACCAGGATCCACTACTACGCATTCCTTGGTGTCGTCGTGCAGCAGGTAAGTGTTTTCCTGGAAGGGGTTAAATGTAAGACAGGTTACGTTCATGTTGTTTTCGTTCAAGGGCGCAGGCCCACAAATTCGGCTTCTAAGTTACGAACTTCAGGCGTAAGTCGTAAATTGCCTGTATGAATTATGACTACATAGTCGTGGGGCATGGCATTGCCGGCGCCACACTTGCCTATACCTTACGCAAACAGGGCCAGCGGGTGCTGGTGATCGACGAGCCGAAAGCAAACTCCGCCTCCCGTGTCGCAGCCGGCCTGGTAAACCCGGTGGCAGGCAAGCGCTTCGCCAAGTCCTGGCTCGTAGACACGCTGCTGCCCTATGCCGACAGCTTTTACGAGGAGTTGGAGGATCGATTTAATCAGCAGCTTTACATTCGCAAACCGATCTACAAAGTATTCTCGACTATAGAGGAGCAGAACAACTGGATGGCCAAAAGTGCCGAAGGGAACTGGAGCGAATACATTGGAGCCACCTATACCCAGAGCACTGGCCATGAAACGATCCAGGATCCATTTGGCGGCATCATGATCAGGAAAGGCGGCTACCTGCGCATAGCCGATACGCTTGATCTGTTGCTGCAAGACTTACAGCAGGATAATGCATTGCTGTCTGAGCGCTTTGAGATGGAGCAACTGCAACTGCCGGGACAAGGTATAGCATACAAAAACATTACGGCAAGTCATCTGGTTTTCTGTGAAGGCTGGCAAGCTGTGCAGAATCCTTACTTTAAGTGGTTGCCGCTACAGCCAACTAAGGGCGAGGTATTAGAGGTGCAGACACAGGATTTTAACCCGGAATGCATCTATAATAAAGCCGTTTACGTTGTTCCCGTAGGAGAGGGCCGCTTTAAGATAGGGGCCACCTACAACTGGCGCCAACCTGACGAGCAACCAACCACAGAAGGCAAGGATGAGTTAAGTGAGCGCTTTGAGCAGATTACCACACAATCTTACCAGGTGAGCAAGCACTGGGCCGGTATAAGGCCTGCTGTGCGCGACCGCCGTCCGCTAATAGGCCGGCATCCGGAGCATGCGCAGTTGAGCGTGTTCAATGGCATGGGTTCCAAGGGTGTGCTGATGGCGCCTTACCTCGCCTGCGTATTTGCCAAAGCACTCACGGAGGGTACAGAATTGCTGCCGGACGTACACATTTCGAGATATTATTCGTTATATTACGACTACATAAAACACCATAACCCAGAACTCTAAGCGCATGCGTTTTCCTATAAGGTTATTGTTACTGTTCCTGTGCTGCGTTGCTACAGGCGAAGTGGCTATGGCCCAGCCTAATGTCCAGACCTTTGGCCGGAGCCGAATTCAGTATAAGAACTTCGATTGGAAGCTCTACAGCACCCAGAATTTTAACATATACTTCTATGCCGGCGGTGATCAGTCGGCCCGCAACGCAGCGGAGTATGCCGAGCGCGAACTCAAGCGCATCACCAGCTTTATCGGGTACTACCCTTACTCCAAGATCACGCTGATCGTCTACAACTCGATGACGGACCTGAAGCAAAGTAACATCGGGATGCAGCGCGACCAGTTCCAGACGGGCGGCGAAACGCTCTTCCTCAAAAACAAACTGGAACTAGCATACGACGGCACTCAAACTGACTTCAAGCGTGACCTGAGCTATCAACTCACTGAGCTATTGCTCAACGATATGATGTATGGCGGTAGCCTGAAAGAAGCCCTGCAGAGCAGCTACCTGCTGCGCCTGCCTGACTGGTTTATCAGTGGGGTGGCGGCTTATACCGCTGAGGGCTGGAGCCTGCGCATGGACAACTATGTGCGCGATATGCTGATGGTGAACAGCAAGGCCCGTATGGAAGACGTGCTGGCCCGCGATCAGGAATTAGGCGGCCAGGCCATCTGGAATTACATAGCCGAGCGCTATGGCTATACCTCCATCCAGAACATACTGAACCTGACCCGCATTACCCGCGATACCGAGGTCGGCATTACAAGCAGCCTGAACATTCCATACAAGCGTTTTCTGCAGGACTGCCACAACTACTACATGCAGATCAATACCCGAGGGGAGAATCCACTGATTAGCCTGCCTGCTGAAAATAAGGTTTTCCAGAAAAACCGTAAGGATATCCGCTATACCCAACCTGTGCTGAACCCGGCCGGTACACTGATGGCTTATGCCGAAAATGAGAATGGAAGTTACCAGATCATCGTGAAAGAGGTGGGCAGCAACCGCAGCCGTGTGGTATGGAAGAGCGGCTATAAAACCGTTGACCAGCGCATCGATTACAAACTGCCCATACTGGCCTGGCGTACCAATACCCAACTTGGATTTATTGAAGCAAGACGCGGTCAGATGGTACTGCGTCAGATCAACTCCACCCGTCGCCGTTCCCGCATTCCGGTATTTGACGATGTGCGCACTCCTGCCGTCACACTCAGTCAGTTCTCGCAGGTCCGTGATATGAGCTACTCCGAAGACGGGAACACCCTGTTGATTAGTGCCGTTCGCGATGGGCAGACCGACCTTTACCTGCTCTCCAGCAGCGGCCGCATGCAACAGCAGCTGACCAATGATATTTATGACGATATCCAGCCAGTTTTCCTGAAAGGAGGAAACAACAACATCGCCTTTAGCTCTAACCGCTTTGTGGACACGACAGGTCAGGCTGCAACAGGCAGTTTCTTGAGTGTAGTCAACAACTACGACATTTTCCTGATGCCACGCGATGGTGGCAATGCGCGTCAGATCACATTCTCCATTGCAAGTGAGCTGCGACCTCGTGCCACAGCAGACGGCAACCTGGTATACCTCAGCGAAGAGACTGGTGTGCGGAGTCTTTACAAGTATGATATAGCCTCGGGTACGCGTCGGCCTTTAACCAACTTCCTGCAGGATATTGAAAGCTATGACCTGGGGGGAGATGCAAACACGCTGGTACTGACTGCAGATGACAACGCCCGCAGCTTTGTATACCTTTTCCCGACGTTCAGCCCAACCACCCAGAGCGAGCTGCCAAAAACCTCACGACAAATTATACTGGAGACCCGCGCACGAAGCACAGCTGCTACCACCGCCACTACCCGTAAGATTGTGGAAGGTGCTACTACCCGTAAGAGATCTCAGCGCCAGGGCGAGGTAGATATAGAGAATTACCAGTTCGAGAGTGATGCCAAGGAGCAACAACAGGCCGAAACCGAAGCTAAAACACAGGCCGCAGCACCGCAGCGTGCACGCACTACCGAAGGCGGTGTGCCGATTGCAGGCCCCGTGGACTATGATCTTCGCTTCAGCGTGCAGGAGGTAATCACGTCAGTTTATGCCGATCCGCAGCTAGGCTTTGGTATCGTGGCCGGAGTGAATATGAGCGACTTGTTCGAGAATCACCACATACGAGGTAATGCCTTTGTTCGCACCGACCTGGAGACCAGCCGCATGTTTGCGGAGTACATGAACCTGAAGAATCGCTTTGACATCGGATTGCAGTATCGCCGTGATGTGATTGTGGGGCAGGCACCGGAGTTTCCGGGATCTGTGGTGCGTTTCGGCAAGCACGAGTTCTCCCCAACCTTGGTTTACCCGCTAAGCTACAGTACCAGCATCCGCATGCAGCCTCGTTTCGTCAACACACGCTTCACCTATATCAACAGCTTTGTGACACCCGACCGTATTGATTACTTCGGTGGTGGTAGCGTGGAATTGGTATTTGATAACTCCGTGGTGCGCGGCGTGAACATGCTGGAAGGAACCCGCATGAAAGCAGGTATCATGAGTTTGAAGAACTTTGAGCATAGCGAAGAGAACTTCAGCAAGTTTTACCTAGATTTGCGTCACTATCAGAAAATACACCGCCAGATCATATTGGCCGGTCGCATCAACTACGGTGCTTTCTTTGGTAATGCACCCAAGAACTTCCTGATAGGCGGTATGGACAACTGGCTTTTCGCATCGGAGGACGATGGCATTTCCACACGTGACGATGTAGTGGTGAGAACACCTGCTGACCTCTTTTACCTTGATTATACCACACCGTTGCGTGGCTTTAACTTCAACGCACGCCGCGGTTCCAAGGTGTTGCTGGCCAATCTGGAGCTGCGTATACCTATTGTGCAGTATCTCTACGATGGCCCTATCCCGTCCGGCTTTTTCCGCAACCTGCAGTTTACTGCTTTCGGTGACGCAGGATCAGCCTACAACGGTACAAACCCATTCACTGGTAACAACTCCATCAACACCCGCGTCATAGGCGGCCGCATAGACCAGACCAACACGAGTCCGTTTGAGATCACGGTGATCAACTATCGCAATCCGTTCTTGCTGGGATATGGGGTAGGGGCACGTACCACCCTGTTTGGGGTATACGGTAAGGTCGATATGGCCTGGAGTCAGGAGGACAATTCGCGTAACGGACCTAAGTTTTACATTACCTTAGGCTACGACTTCTAGCATAAGCATGAACCGGAAAACCAAACGATTCGGTATTGGCTTTATTCTGGTGATCGGGCTGGCAGCCGCCTGGCTGCACATGGCCGACAAAAACTATGTGTACAAAGCGCTCTACCACAACTTTGCCGATATTGATGATCATCTGATTTTTCATCAGCGCAAAATAGAGGCCGCAGATGAGCCACAGCCCTGGCCGCTTGCAGTTAAATACAACCAGCTTACCCTGCCGCAGGAGTTACGGCAACTGCATAATCAGTTGGAGTCAGTGGCTTTTGTGGTGGTGCACCGGGACTCATTGCTGTATGAGCAATACTGGGAGGGCTATTCCAAAGAGTCGCTGAGCAATTCGTTTTCGGTTGCCAAAAGCATAGTGAGTATTCTGGTAGGCGTTGCGCTGCAGGAAGGAAAAATCCAAAGCTTAGACCAGCCGGTAGGGGATTTTCTGCCAGAATTCAGGGAAAGAGACAAGGCGAAGATCACGCTCCAGCACTTGCTTTGGATGAGCTCTGGCCTGAACTGGGACGAATCCTACGGTAACCCCTTCTCCATTACAACAGAAGCCTACTACGGCTCGGATCTCAGGAAAGTAATCAGAAGACTGGAAGCGGTGGAAGAGCCGGGGCAGGCATTTTCCTACAAAAGCGGTGACACCCAAATCCTGGGCTTTGTGTTGGAGGCAGCCACTGGGCAGAACCTGGCAGACTACGCTGAGGAAAAACTTTGGCGTCCGCTTGGGGCTGAGCGCAAGGCGGAATGGAGTATTGATCACCCATTGGGGAACGAGAAAGCTTACTGCTGCTTCTTTTCCAATGCTCGTGATTTTGCACGCATCGGACAACTATACCTTCAGAAAGGGAGCTGGCAAGGCAACACGCTGGTGTCGCCTGAGTATGTGCAGGCTTCGCTCACTCCTAGCGGTCTGACTGATTCAAACACCGGAAAACGGACAGACCACTATGGCTACCAGTGGTGGCTATTGCCGGATTACAAAGGCCAGTCTATCTTTTATGCGCGCGGCATTCTGGGGCAGTACATTATCGTTATACCTGAGAAAGAACTCGTGATCGTGCGGCTTGGCAAGAAGCGTGGTGAGCGCATCAACCATCACCCGGAAGAGGTCATGGCGATGATTGATGCCGTGAATAAGCTGGTGCCTTAGGTATAAAATTCTCTTCTGAATTAATGGCGAACAGCCTGTGCTACCTGATCGTAATGGAATCCTGCCACCCGGGCGGATTTTAGCTTTTGGCCTACCGGCTGCGTATAAGTGAGGAATTATACCTAATTTGCCAGAACATCATACATTCTAGTGCTTATGTTGCAGTCCATGACAGGCTATGGCAGTGCCCGCCTCGATACTGACCAGTATTCTATTAACGTCGAAATCAGATCACTCAATTCTAAAGGCATGGACCTTACTGTCCGTTTGCCGCGCTTTCTATCAGAGCGTGAATACGAGATACGTACGATGCTCACCAAGGCGCTTGTGCGAGGTAAGGTAAGCATCTGTGTTGATTATACCAGAAACAAAGCGCAGCGAGCCAAGAGCAATATCAACAAAGACCTGCTGAAAGCTTATTACGAAGAACTGAATGCAGCTGCTGATATGGTGGGCGGTTCTAAAAACGACCTTTTCCGACTAGCCCTGCACATGCCTGATGTGTTGCAGCAAGACCAGGGGGAAGATGAGGAAGGCGAAGCTGATTGGGATACAGTACAACCACTCGTACAGCAGGCGCTCGAAAGCATCAACTCATTCCGGGCTGACGAAGGCAAGGCACTTACTGCTGAGATCATGTCCTACATCGACCGCATCCGGATACTATTGGCTGAGGTTGAGAAACAGGATCCGGTACGTATGGAGCACATCCGCAACCGCATCAAGAACCACATCACTGAAATATCGACTTCTGACCACTACGACCAGAATCGCTATGAGCAGGAGATGATCTACTACATGGAGAAGCTTGACATTGCAGAAGAGAAAGTGCGCCTGATCAATCACTTGCACTACTTCACGGAAACGGTATACCTGCCGGAGCCAACAGGCAAGAAGCTTGGTTTCATTTCGCAGGAAATCGGTCGCGAGATCAATACGATTGGCTCAAAAGCGAATGATGCGGCCATACAGCACCATGTGGTTGAAATGAAGGAAGAGCTTGAGAAGATCAAAGAGCAGATCAACAATATCTTGTAAAAGTCTAGACCAAAGCAATCATAAAAAAAGCAGCTGCCTATCCGGGTAGCTGCTTTTTTTATGATTGCTTTGGAGTGTTTCTTTTAATTGAGAACTAGTGTTTAAACACCCGTCTGATTATAGATATCACTCCAAACTTTTTTAATTTTTTTTAAATTTTTTTGTGGTTCAGATACGACACTTTTTTGCAACCTAGTTTCATAAGTATCCTTAAATTCTTATATAAATTATATTTAATGTTTGTTATTTCTGAAACTTTTTAAAAGCATGAATTATGTTGTTAAAACGCTGATTTACAGCTTATTTGATAGGTTGTTTAGCATATTGTTTTCATCTATATTTCGCCATGTTTAACTATAAAAGTATATTTTAATGAAAACAACACGTTTACTTTCGCTCATGGCCCTGGCGGTCATGTTTGGCTTTTCCTCTTGCCAGAAAGAAGAGGCAGAAGTAACAGCCAACGAGATTTCACCCCTCACCATGGCTAAAATCTCAGAGATGGGTTTCAACACGGAAAATGTGCAGCGCACTGAGGGTGGCTACATTGTGGAAGGTGACATCTTCTTCTCTGACAGCGACCTGCAGGCCTCTTCTGAAACCACTGCCCTGCGCGTGGGTGAGGAGGAGCAGTACCGCACTAACAACCTGGTAAGCGTAGGTACTAGCCGCACGATCAACGTGGCCATCACCACCAGCCTGCCTTCTTCTTATGTAACGGCACTGGACGAGGCTATCCGTCGTTTCAACGCGGAGAACCTGCGCCTGAAGTTCCGTCGTGTGTCTTCGGGCTACAACATCCTGCTGTCGAAAGCGCCAAGCGGCTCGACTTACCTGGCCTCGGCCGGTTTCCCTTCTGGTGGCAACCCTTATAACTCCGTTAAGGTGAACTCAGACTATCTGGGCTCTAACCCGGGTACCAATTACCTGGCTACGATCCTGGCGCACGAGATCGGTCACACCATCGGCTTCCGCCATACCGACTACATGAACAGAGCCTATAGCTGCGGTGGTTCGTACTACAACGAGGGTGCCAGTACAGTGGGTGCCGTGCATATCCCGGGCACGCCGACTGGCGCCGATCCGAACTCCTGGATGCTGGCCTGTATCGGTACTGGCGTGAACCGCTACTTCAACGCTAACGACAGAACAGCCCTAAGATACCTGTACCAGTAGTCCAGCTCTTAATGCTACAAAAGGCACAGTCCCTCAACAGGGACTGTGCCTTTTTCTTTGGCCTTAGTCAATTGCTTAAGTAAGGTATAGGTATAGGTATAGGTATAGGTATAGGTATAGGTATAGGTATAGGTATGCTGAGTAAGTGAGGCGCTATCCAACTGGTAGGTATACCTGCAGCTGGGAGCTATACCTACTAGCTGCAGGTCTATTGCAGTATCACTTTGCTCGACAGGGTTGCGCCTTTTTCATTGGTTAGACGGAGTATGTAGAGCCCGGGCGGGAGGCCTTTGGTTTGGAGCTCCTTCAGCATACCGGTTTCCTGCGATTCCCGCACCAGCCTCCCCAAGCGGTCGAATACCTGCACCCGCACAGTTTCGCTTTCTACGGCCACAAACACTGTCTCGCCTGGTGCAGCCGGGTTGGGGTATACCTGTACAAAGTGCCGCGGGGTGTGGATGACTGTCTCTTCCTGACTGTAAATTGCCTTACCATCGATCGTGATCGCACTTGCGCGGTACACATTCCGGCCTGGCACCGGGGCTTCGTCGATGAGCTGGTATTTCAGGCTGGATGAGGGAGTTCCGGCATGTACTGTTTTGAAGTCGTCTTTCTCTAAGCGCTCCAGACGTAGGTATGCTAACTGATGCGTAGTACTCAGGCTCAAGGTAAAACGTGCTATATCAGGGGTTACCAATTGGCGGGGCTGGAAGCTGCTAATGTAGCAGGGCGATGCATCGGTCTGGGCTGTTATGCTTCGACCGTAAGCGGCCTGTGAGCCCTGAATAAGCGGTGCTACTGCCAGGTAACTGCCCTGCAGGTCGCTTCTGTCTATAATAGCAAGTGTGTCGGAAGTCCTCAGGAGAGGCTCCAGGTGCGTGGCACCTAGTTGGAATAGCTGATACTCTTGGGCATTAGGTTGTCGGGACCAATGCAGCATTACTTGCTCCTCGCAGTTGAAGCCGATCCGCAGATCAGCAGGGCGGGCCAGGATAAATTCTTCTGTTTGCAGGGTTATACCTTCACGGACTAACCGTAGTTGAGCTCGCGCTGCAGTATCAGGAGTTTGCCAGGTATAGCTGCCCTCACGGAGGTTCAAACCTTGTGCAATGGTATGCCAGGCAGCCGTGCCATGCAGGCGATACTGCAGCGTCGCTGTACCTGCCATTGTGCCCGCCTGCCAGGCAAGTCGGTTAGGCTGGCCAGCTGCCAAGGTAGAAGCGACTACTGGGTATAGCCATTCCATGCCCTGCTCCAATTCATAGACTAAACTGAACTGCTGTGGTCCCTGGGGCACATGATAGCCGGTCACTTGAAAAGTATACGTGCCGGCTGCTGGTACTTCAATGGTGATTTGTTCTACATTGTTCAGGCGGTCAATCCGGCGGCGGGCTGGTCGTTGCAGGGAGTCGGGGTGCGGGTAAGTACTCAGCACCCAAGGCCGCCAGGTCTTCCCGGAACTTGTGTGACGCAATACCAGATCCAGGTCGTTGATAAGCGCTTGCTCGGCATTGGGCTCCGCTTCCGGGTCATGCCATACCAAAGTGGCTTTTAGTCGCTGCACGCCTGCGGGTACTTTCAACTGAAAGGTGCGGGATTGGCCAGTCGTTACCGCATCGAGCTTGAAGTGCTGCGCCTGAATAGACCGGAGGGCACCAAGGGCGTCAGCATTGCCAAACCCGGAAACAAAATCAGGACCTGGGCTGCCTACTTCATCTGCGCTATTGATCAAAGCTGCTTTCACCAGAGAGGCTGGAGGCAGGCTGCCGTGCTTCCTCTGATAGGACTGTTGTACCAGTAAAGCTATACCTGACACCACTGCTGCGGCCTGTGAGGTGCCCCCTGCCCCATGTGCCACCAATTCAGGCTTGATACGGCCATCATACGCCGGCCCTCTGGAGCTAAGCACTCCGACCTGGCCATCCGGGTCCAGCGCTCCTACGCTCAGCGTGTTTTTAGAAGTCTTAAACTGCCCGGTCAGGTTGGCTATACCTGGCAAGTCAGCATAGGTGCCATTTGTCACAGCTTTATCGCCGCTGTTGCCGGAAGAGAATACATGAAGCAGCTCAGGATGCTGGTGGCTCTGTAGGTCATAGGCCTGTGCTTCCAAGCCATAATAGTTCTCGACACCTACACCGTAAGAGTGATTCTGCACACTTATGCCCTGGCTTTGCAGCGTATCAATTTTATCAGGAAACAATTCCTCGAAACTGGCGTGCGCAATGAAGGTATGCTGCGTGACACCTCTGCCATTCGGGCCTGTATTGCCGGCTCCCGCTATCAGAGTAGCCATGGTGGTGGCATGCGGACTGCGGTTGCCCGCCATGGATTGCGGATTGATTACGCGGCCCAGCAAGTCAATATCATCAGGGTCAAAGGCGTATTCTTTTACAGATACTGCCATACCTTGACCGGTCAGCTCCGGAAATTCGGCTTGGGCAGCATAAATGTTGTTTACCACAAAATCTGCATCGCGCAGCTCCAGTTCTTCCACGGCCTGGCGGTTGGGCTTGTCGATATACAGCACTTCTGGGGAGGCAGCCAACTGAAGTAGCTGGCTTGCTTTAATGCCAGTCACCAGCAGGGTATTAGGCTGATCACCCGTGTCTGATACCGTTGCGTCCAGTTGCTGCTGACCAAACCAGGTATAAAAGCCCTGTTTGTCTGCTACTTTGATGCGGTATGAGGCAACTGGAAGATCTCTTGCGACCTCTTGCAGAGGAGGTGCGAGTTTGCGGACTACCTGCTTTGGAAGCGGTAACGCTGTTTGCTGTGCCTGGAGTTGGAGGGGAAGCCAAACCATTAGGCATAGCACAGGCACCCATAGTGTTTGTTTAAGTTTGTAGCGTGGTGGCATAGAGCAGACGTCAGAGTAAAGCTCAGTTTCTATCCGGACAGAATAGGACTAAAGCTAAGCAATCGCCAGCATATAGACAATAGCCAATAAAGCATGATTTGCTGAGAATCAATACAATACTCCAAAAAGATTGCTCGAACAGGGAGGATGTTTAGCGTGAACTACTGTTTGTAGACCCACTTAAAGAGGAGGATGCCAAGGATACAGCCGATTGTGTTGCTCATGACATCTACAATGTCACCTTGGCGGCCAGGTACCAGGAAGTGCTGCAGCAGCTCGATTGCAATGCCAAACATAGAGCTCACAAAAAAAGCCGTGCGGATGGCATAGTGCTGCACGCGCGGAAAGGTATATTGCTTTTTCAGGCCCACCACCATCAGGTAAGTGAGCACGGCAAACATGAATGCGTGCGCAAAAGAATCAAAAGAAAAGATCTCCCAAAGGGAGAGGGCAGGCATAGAAGAGGAGGGCAGCAGCGTCAAAACCATGATCACTGCTGCCCAAATTATGGTAAAGAAATTATACCTTAGGATCAAACCTGCTTCTATACTTTCAAAATTACTGACCGATTACTTCGCGGTAGCCTTCTACTGTCAACAGGCCTTCCACTTCGCTTGTGTCGTCTATCGACATTTTAATGATCCAGCCGTCGCCGTAAGGATCAGAGTTTACCAGCTCAGGGCTACCGTCCAGCTTGTCGTTGAACTCCAGCACAGTGCCGCTCAGTGGGCTGAACAGATCAGATACTGTCTTTACTGCCTCTACTGTACCGAACACGTCGTTCTGGCCGATCTGCTTGTCCACTGTGTCGATGTCCACGTAAACGATGTCGCCCAGCTCGCTCTGTGCGAAATCAGTGATGCCTACATAAGCTACGTCGCCTTCTATGCGTACCCACTCGTGGTCTTTGGTATACTTTAGGTTGTCAGGTAAATTCATTTTTATCGCTTTGGGTTAATGATGTCCAAAAATACGCTCTTTTTTGCAATGCCAAAAATTATTGCAGACTAACACGTAGCTGTACTCCACCTTCCGACACACTGTTACGGAACGAGGTGGAAATTTTAGGGTCGGACACGGTGCGCAGCAGGTAGAACTGAATGTTCACGCGCTGGCTCAGTACATAATCCACAGTTGGCCGCAGCTGCACCTGGCGTGTACCATTCGTGATCTGGTTCTGGCTGATCTCGTTGCCTTGCTCGTCTTGTGTAATGGCCCGCTGCACGGTCTGGTTGTCCCGCACCGACATATCCATACGCATGGTCAGCTCGTTCTCCAGCGTGCGTCGTTCACCGCCAATCCGGAAAGGTATACGGAAGTTGGTGGTGCTGTACCCGAAGCCGAAGGTATAATCCTTAACGTTGGTTTCAGTTACCTGGGCATTTGTCAGGTTAAGTGACAGGTTGCGTTCCAGCCTATACCCGATGCGACCCGTCAGGTTGGTATTCGTTCGGAAATTCACGCCTAGCAATTCCAGTCGCTCCTGTACCGTGAGCTGGTTCACGATATAGTACGGGATCAGCTGCCCAAACTCGTTGGTACGGGTCGGATAGTCGCCTGGGCTATTATCGTAAGCCAATGAGGTGGTGAAGCTGGTTACGTTATAGGTCGAGTTGTAGGAGTGCGTCAGGTTCACCTGGCTAAACCAGCGTTTGAAGAACGCGAGCTGCGACAGACCATTGTAATCAATACGCCAGTTAGGTATAGGCATCCGCTTGACTGGGTTCCCGCCTTTCGCCTGGAATCCATCGGCGTCACGTCCCTGATAAGCATATAGGAAAGATTGCAGGAGCACATCCTGTGAGTTCAAGGTATAGCCTGAGTCACCGGCTGCCGCATTGGCATTGGTGAGGCGCTCCCGTATCTCGTAGCGGTTGCGGATAAAGTTGTCGAAAGCAGCAGAGGTTCCTCCCGCAGTAGACTCGAACATGGTGCCCAGTGCAAAGAATGAGGTACTGAATGAGCCTGTGTTGATCGGGTTCTGACGTTCGTTCACAGTGCCAATGTTACCGAAGTCATCAAACTGCTTGCGGTAAAACACCTCCTGTATCTCCGATATGTTGCGACGAGCATCCAGCTGCAGGTTAAAGTTACGGAAAGGCTCCATGTTGGCTCTGGCCGTGAATGTCTCCGTTTTGATACCGCTGAAAGGCGTGTTCAGGTACTGGCTGCTGTCGGTGTACCAACCATTCGTAAAGGCGCGGTTGTAGAGCGCATCCAGGTCATACTGGCGGCCAAGTATAAACGGTAGACCCGGAGCATCGAAACCATCATCAAAACCTAACATTTGAGTGCGCGGCAGGTAGCCTGGCATCATAGTGCCCTGGTTTTGCAGGTAGGTGAAGTTTACCGAGCGGGTCATCATCAGGAAGCGAGCCAGTCCCTTGGCAAATTTCATCTCAGATTGTTTCTTCACAGCCGTATCGCCTGGCGCAGGTACAGGTGGTCTGCCTTGCTGCGGTGTTGGGCTGTTTACGTCTTTCAGGAACTTCACCTTGTTGTACAGCTTCACCATATCGAAGCGACCATTTACGCTGAACTCGGCATTGTTCTCGGCCGTGTTACCCAAGCGGAAAGGAGCGTCCTGGTTTAATGCCGTGGAGCCTGCCGTCCAGATATACGTAACGGCATAGCGGGTTTCAGCACCCAGCCAGTCAGTGAGTGGGAATTTCTCGAACGGCACTTTGTAGTTGGCGGCAACCAGCTGATTGAAGTTCGTGTTACGGCCAAAGTTGCGCAGGTTCTCCCAAATCACTTTGTTCTTATAGCGCAGCGAGTCCACATCGCGGTTAATGCGGTAATCCGGTTCGTCTACCACAGCGCGGTTAGTAGCCGTGTAGTCCAGCGACAGACTCTTGCTGATGTCCCACTTCAGGTCGTAGATGCGGTTAAAGAAGAAGTACTTCTGGAACACCGGCTCTATACCTCTGGAAGTGATCAGGCCCGAACCTGGATCGCGGCGCTGCAGAAACGTTTCGTTATACCTGCGGTCAAGGTCGGCACGGAAGGCAAAGCGACTTGGCAGTGGCGTAAAGTTCAGGTCTTTGATCAGGCGCATGTACGGGGACTTGAGTCGCTCGCTTTTGGCAAACAGCTCGTAATTGCGCGGTGTATTGCTATAGGTATAAGCCACCGCCCCGGTATAGGTGCGGGTAAAGTCACGGTCTGTCTCGATGTTGGTGAATAGGCGTTCGGCATAAGAGTACGAGAAGGACAGGTTTTCCACATCATACGGGCGCACCTTGGCCTCCGGATTCGTCCGTTCTTTGCGCACATTGAGCAAGCTCACACTTTTTCGGGTTTCCCGGGTGCTCACCTCACGCCTGTATTCCCGCTGCGATGCGTCAGTCTCATACCTGGTCAGGGATTGCTCCAGCGGTACGTCCTTGTCGAGCGGGTCAAACTGTGGGGCACTGTTCATGGTGCCGTACTGCACCGACACCGGCACCTTGATACCTAACTTTTCAGGCAGGAATTTATCGGCTACGATGTTGGCGCTGACATCGAAAATGGCTGTGTTTTCGCGGGCACGTTGGGCGATCTTCTGCTGCAGTGATCCAAAACCGATAGTGGTATAACTACCGGTTGCTGTGATGTTTGCAAAGTCGGCCAGTTTGGTATTGAGTCGGGCGTTAGCGGCCCAACCCGAGTTATTGCGGAAGTCAGTTACACGCAACTCATCCACCCAAATACAAACCGAGTGCGGTCGGGCGTCTTCACCTGGCACAGTAGGGTTACGCAGACCGATCATAACGCTTTGCACTTCGCTGAAATCCGGGTTACCCACCACACGGATCATCTTACCGCCCTCGAGCATCACCTCCCAAGGCCGGCGGTTGTCCCAGCCTCCGGCGACCCTGTTACGGTCTACTTTGGCGTTCACAAAATCCTCTATGGCAACGTCAATTTCGTTTTCGGCAAGCCAGATGCCTTCGCGGCTGGTGATACCCAGCGGCGTAAGCTTAAGCGGCACCACGTATTCGTAGTAGTTCTGTGTATAATCCGTGCCGATCCGGATGAAAGCCTGCACATCGTTATCGCGGGTATTCGGGTCGCGGGTCTGAGCATGCAGGAATAACTTCAGGCGCTTGTAGATCAGCATGTCAATCGACAGGTTCTTATACACAGCCTTGGAGAAAGAGTCTTTCAGGTCCTCGACGCACAATTGCAGCGATTGCTCATTCTGGCGGCGGTTGTTGGTGGCGGCATAGTCGCGCAGCCGCTCTATACCTGGCGGCATCACATAAGGGATAATCGTTTCGTCGCCGCCCTGCTCACCATTCTCTTCCACGTTTACCGTCGATACAGTAAAGGAGCGGGCATCATCTGTACAGTTCAGGCAAGGGTTGCCGTCCGTGATCGGTTGCAGGAAAGTACGCCACTGGTTGGCTACAAACTGGAACTGCACAAAGCGAAGCACCACCGGGTCGGCAAACTCGGTCATGTACATACGCATGAAGCGGATCGACTTAAAGCCGCTGATATTACCCACATTGCCCGTTGGCTGACGCACCGGCACACGGAACTGGTACCAGGTAACATTATCACCAGTTGTAGGCTCTACGATCTTATCTACGATATAATTTTGGCCTACATTCATTTCTCCTGGCTGTAGCTTGATCTTATACTCGTAGTACTGCTCCAGGTCACTGATCACGTTATCGCGGTTCAGGTCTTCCTTGTCCGGGAAGGCATAGTTGGAGAAGCGGCTTTGCTCCGGCGAGTTGCCTTCCATGCCATTGAAGCGCTTGTAACGCTCCAGGATACCGGCGTTTTGCTGGTCGTAGGTAGCGTCGAGGTGATGCAGGAAGTTATCGGCTGACGGGTCGGCAAGAACAGTCTGAGGTGCTCCGCCAGGTATACGGCCCAGGAAAGAATCGCGGAAGAACTCCTGCTCACCGGCATCGCCCAAACCATCCAGACCTATATCCTGGAAGGAGCGTGCACCCGGCACAGCTGAGAAGGCGTCCGTAAGGAACTGTTGCGTCGTGACACGGCCCCATGCAGTCCGCTGCAGGTTTTGGTTGTCGGTAGCGGAGGTTGGCAGACCGTTCTCAAATGAATAGCGGTTGTCTTTCAGGATGTCCTCCGACACATTGCCCAGGTTAAGAACCAGTTCACCCCCTTCATTATTTACGATTGGGTTGCCGTTTGCGTCTTTCCGTCCGTTTGGTCCTGTCAGGAAGGGATCCATCAGCCAGAACTCCACATATTCTACGTTGGCATTATCAAAGTCAGTGTCGAAGGTGATCTCCCGGCTGATACCACCCCAATTCTTGCGTGGGTCGCCTGTGAGCCTGCCCCGTGCGTCCAGGTTTGGATTATAGTTGTACTGGCCACGCTCCTGTGGATAATAGGCCATGTCGAAGGTGTACTCGTAGGCATTGGCGATCTCACGGTCACGACCAGGGAACACTTCATACCTGGGAACGGCGCGCACATAATGGTTTCGTAGCTCTTCGTCGTTGATATTGCTCGGACGAAGACCCTCGCTATCGCGGTAGAAGATCTGGTCGATGGTATACCAGGCCACACGGGCACGGTTGTAAGCGTAATTCAGTCCCTCCCCCTGTACTAATGGGGCAGGAGTGGCTGCAAGTCGCCAGGTCGTATTGTTAAAGCCACCCAGGCTAAATGGCGTTTCAGCACCTTCAAAGTCATCCAGGTATGAAGTGCCGTCCTCGTTCACCGGCGACTTGGATGCAGCTGGCACCAGGTGCGCAAACTCACCGCTGAATGTTACGCTTGATGGCACTTTAGTCTGGATAAACGGAATCATGTCCGTCATCTTCGTCAGGAAGCGTGACTCCCGGTTGAAGTTCACATCCAGACCATAGATCGTGTTGTTGGTTGGCTCGTCGCCGATGCTCACGCGGTTGATGTAAGGCCGTTCGTTCAGGTGTAGCACCGTGCCGCCCAGGTTCAGGTCATTGTTCACCCGGTAGTCGAAGCGGGCACCCAGCAAGGTGCGAGGCTGTATATTCAGGAGTTCAGCCTTCTCGTACGTCACGCGCAGGTCGCTGGCCGAAGCGATGTAGCTTGGGTTCAGGATCTTGATACGGCCCAGGTCATAGAACACCTGGTAGTCGGTTCCTTCTTCGAGGCGTGTGCCGCCTGAGTAAACTGCTACTGATCCCTCTGCAATTCGGAAGCCAGGCAGCATGATTTCGTCAGTAGAACTAGCCTGTAAGCGGCCTTTGAGGAAGAACTTTGCCTTCAGCGTATTCTGCTGGGCGTCCGTCTGGGTCTGTTCGTAAAGCTCCTGGAATACATAGCGTTCAATCAAATCCTGCCGTCCTTCAAACTGACTGGCCAGGTATGAGCCAAAGGGCTCTACTACCGGGAAGATGATGCGCCCTGTTTCCGGGTCAATGGTTATACCTTCCAGAAAGTCAAAGTTGCCGTCACGTGGTTTGTCGTTGTTCGTGTTGACATTGTCCAAGTTGAGCACTTCGATCAGGGGAACGTTCTGAATCGGGCTCGGCTCTTTCAAGCTGGTGATGTCGACACCCGTTTCATCGTCTTTGTAAACGATCTGCATCTGGAAGTTCTGTCGGTTCACCTGCGTTGCATCCAAACTATAGACGTTCTTCATCATCAGGTCCCAAGTGGGATATTCCAGTGCCGGATTGGTTGCCTTCAGCAACTTCATATGGATGATCTGGTCGTCTCGCAGGTTCTGGTAGTCCTCCATCAACTCACCTACCTTGTAAGTCTGGCCGTTGTAGGTATACTCAAAAGCAACGCCCAGCACCTGGTCAGGGAGTAGGGCAGTGGTAAGGGAGATATAACCCAACTGTGGGTTGAACTTGTACTCACGCGGGTCCAGACGACGGGCACGAACGTGTTCAAAGTCGATGGCTTTCTGCAGACCCAGGCTTCGCAGGGTAGCGTCCACCTGGTCATTGTTACGGGCACCCGGATTACTGGAAATCTGGCTATACAATGTATTGGCATTGTTAGCGGCTGGTGCCAGCGCATTACGCTCAAACTGGTTTCTGAAAGGATCGGCCTCACCCAAGTCCATGTAGGCAACCATGTTGCGCAGGTTCTCGGTGCTGCGGTTGTTATTGGTTACATAAAGCTCGAGTCGGCGGATCACAATGCCTGAGTTCACCAATGGCAGGTTTTGCAGGGTGCGGTCGTAGCGATTACGGAAGAACTGTGACAGGAAGAAGTGCCTATCACGGTCATAATTGTCGACCCGGATCTCGAAAGGCTTGTTCTGGGCACCGTTCTGGATTACTACTTCATCGTTACGGCCCCGCACATTGGCGGCAATAGTGGTGACACCTAACCGGCCAAACTGCAGCTGCGTCTTTATACCAAACAGGTTTTGGGCGCCTGTGATCAAAGAGTTGTTGAGCGGCAGGCTTACGTTACCAGCCTCTACCTTGCGGATGATCTCCTCTTCAAAACCGGTATAGTCCAGCTTCATGTTGTTCTCAAACTCGAAGTTGGCGTTGTTGTCCCAGTTAAAGTTGAGGCGCATTTTCTCTCCGATCTTACCTACCAGGTTAAGTGAGATGTTCTGATCGAAGTCGAAGTCGCCGGTACGCTGCTGGCGTAGGGGGATGGAAGGGTTCTCGTTTCGGTTGAAGCGGGCCCCGAATTTCAGGTTGACGTTACCGTTTGGCTGAATGTCCACAAAGTTGCCTCCGAACACACGGTCAAATACCGGGCTGATATAGATTTTGGGTACCAGACGGCGACCACTTACGACACTCTCACCATCCAGACCGGCCGATTTGCTACGCCAGTAATCACGTATGGCTTGCTGGCGCTGATAACGCGAGTACTCTTCCCATGACATGGTAGAGGGTAGCCGGTAGTCCAGCTCACCCATGCGCTCGTTTATGTTATACTGCTGCAGACTGTCGTCCAGCTGTATCTCCAGCTCAATATTGGATGGCTGACCGAGTAATAGGGGAGAGGAGCTTGGGCGAGTACCGAATGGGCTTCCGAGACGGTCGCTTGGGGTAAAAGTCGGGCGGCGGCTCGGGATGTAAGGTTGAAGTCGGGCAGAGTCCTGCGGAATGGTATCCTGCTGGAAGAAATCTGAAAAAATGAGCGTGCTATACCTGTTGTGAGAGCGCAATGCTGCGGCCTGCGACCACCATGCCAGCATAGTGATAGCAGCAACCGTTGCAAACAGCAGGCTGTTTTTTTTACTTTTCCAGATCAAGTTGGGCTCTACCGATTAAGAAGACTTTAAGGCAAATTTTATTAGTTCCTCTACGCTCAGGCTTCTGTCTTCACGCTTGATAATTGCATCGAGCGTTTTCTCTGCCACGTTTTTGGCAAAGCCTAGTGTAACTAAAGCTGATAACGCTTCTGCACGTGACGTATTGTGTGCAGAAACAGGAACTGCTGTGCTACCAGCCAGCATGGTTTCTTTCTTTATTTTATCTTTTAATTCCAATATGATGCGCTGCGCGGTTTTCGCCCCGATTCCCTTCACATGCTGGATCGTGCGCACGTCTTCCCGCACAATGGCCTGCTGCACTTCGTCCACCGTAAGCGACGACAGTATCATCAAGCCCGTGTTGGGTCCCACACCCGAAATCGAGATCAGGTGCAGGAAAGTCTCCTTCTCGGCAGCCGTTGTGAAGCCATACAAGGTATGGGCATCTTCTTTGATGTGCAGGTAGGTATGTAGCTTACAACGCTCTCCCTCGGGCAACGACGAGTATGTGGTGAGAGAGATCTTGATCTGATAACCTATGCCATTGACATCGACAATGACATAGGTCGGATCTTTCACGGCAAGCTTACCGTCAATGTATGCGATCATCTATATATGTTTATTATTATAGTTTTGAGCATCTACGACAGCAATGGCCACCATGTTAACGATTTCACGGATGGAGCTACCCAACTGCAGAATATGCACTGGCTTGCGCATACCCATCAGTACAGGGCCAATTGCCTCAGCACCACCTATTTCCTGTAGTAGTTTGTAGGCAATGTTACCTGACGTAAGTGTCGGGAAAATAAGTGTATTGGCTCCTTTTTCTGCTAATTCGCTAAAAGGATAATGCTCTTTCAGCAGGTGACGGTTCATGGCTGTGTTCGCCTGCATCTCGCCATCTATCATCAGGTCTGGGTAGCGCTGCTTCGCTTTGCGCACTGCCTCAGCTCCTTTGTTCGGTATATCGCCCTGCACCGAACCGAAGTTAGAGTACGACAACACCGCCATGCGTGGCTCTGTGTCGAAGAAACGAACAGCACGGGCAGTCAGGCCAATGATATCAACCAGTTCATCAGCGGTCGGATTTACGTTCACGGTGGTATCAGCGAAGAAGTATGGCTCCTTCTTGCTTAGGATGATGTACATACCTGCCACTTTGTTAATACCGTCTTCTACCCCGATGATCTGCAGCGAAGGCAGGATTGTCTTGGAGTAGTCACGCGTGAGGCCTGATATAAGCGCATCCGCTTCGCCTGTTTCGAGCATCATGGCGCCGAAGTAGTTACGGTCGCGCATCTGGCGGCGGCTGTCAAACAGGGTAAGGCCTTTGCGCTGGCGCTTCTTATAAAGGAGCTGCGCAAACTCTTCGCGTTTGTCTTCTTCTTCGTATGGGTCGATGATCACACAGTCATGCAGGTCCAGGTTGGTTTCCTCTATGATAGCGGCGATGCGGGCTCTGTTACCCAGTAAGATCGGGTTTGCGATGCGTTGCTCTTTTACGATCTGAGCAGCCTTCAGAATCTTGTAATGGTCTGCTTCTGCAAATACCACTGTTTTCGGATTCTTCTTGGCCTGGTTGGTAATGCGGGTCATCAGCTTCTGGTCGATGCCGATGCGCTCCTGTAACTCTTGCTCGTAAGCTTCCCAATTCGTGATCGGGTATTTGGCTACACCGCTCTCCATGGCAGCCTTCGCCACCGCTGGCGATACCGTAGTGATCAGGCGTGGATCAAGCGGCTTTGGTATAAGGTAGGTACGACCAAAAGAGATCGTGTTATCCCCGTAAGCTTTATGTACCAATTCTGGAACAGGCTCTTTTGCAAGATCAGCCAGTGAGCGCACAGCGGCCAGTTTCATGGCTTCGTTGATCTCAGTAGCACGCACGTCCAGTGCACCTCTGAAAATGTATGGGAAACCCAGTACGTTGTTTACCTGGTTAGGATGGTCTGAACGGCCAGTTGCCATGATCAAATCCTCACGTGTTTCCATCGCCACGGCATAAGGAATCTCCGGGTCCGGGTTGGCCAGTGCGAATATGATCGGGTCTTTCGCCATCAGCTTCACCAATTCAGGGGCAAGTACGTTACCAGCCGACAGACCGATAAATACATCTGCACCTTCCATCGCCTCAGCCAGCGTGTTGATCTTGCGCAGCGTAACAAACTGGGCACGATAAATATCCAGATCGTCTCGCTCCGGACGGATGATGCCATCCTTGTCGAACATCACGATGTTATCGAGCTTGGCACCCAGCGCCACATATAGCTTTGCGCATGCAATGGCGGCGGCGCCTGCCCCATTCATTACGATTTGAATTTCATCTATTTGCTTACCGGCCAGTTCCAGTGCATTAAGCAGTGCTGCAGCCGAAATAATGGCTGTGCCGTGCTGGTCGTCGTGCATGAGCGGAATGTTCATCTGCTCTTTCAAAGCGTTCTCTATCTTGAAGCTCTCAGGGGCTTTGATATCCTCCAGGTTGATGCCGCCAAACGTTGGCTCCAACGACTTTACGATGCGGATAAACTCCTCTGGGTCGGTGCAGTCGATTTCAATATCGAACACATCTATACCTGCGAATTTTTTGAAAAGTACGCCCTTTCCTTCCATTACTGGTTTAGAGGCGTCAGGACCGATGTTACCCAGGCCCAGTACTGCAGTACCGTTAGAGATTACTCCTACGAGATTCCCTTTTGCGGTGTATTTATAAACATTCTCTTTGTCAGCGGCTATTTCTTTGCAGGGCTCAGCTACTCCAGGAGAGTAAGCCAGAGCCAGGTCATGCTGAGTGCTCAGCATTTTGGTCGGCACTACTTCTATTTTGCCGGGTTGCCCCTGCATGTGATAGTTCAGCGCGTCCTCTTTGTTTACTTTGATCATGGTATGCGTTATTGTGTTGTCTCGTGTTAAGTGTTCCCTTGCGCTGTGCAGCTCTTGCGCATAGCAGAAGCCCAAAGCCAATTTGATAAGATTTTATGGTTTATCAAAGCCGTAATCGACAAAGATACGTCCTGAAAAATCTTCATCTAGCAGAATATTGTGTTTTTTATCAGGTAGCTAGGAATCAGGAACTGGCTACTGTGGTTTTTTGCAATAAATTGATAATTCAGGTATGTCTGTAAACGAAGAAACACCCTTCGGTCGGAAGAGTGTTTCGTTCATTTTTACACCAGTCAGCTTATCCAAGAATAAGTTGCTGACCTGGTTTGATTGCGCTGTTTTTGAGTTTATTCAGTTTCTTGATCTGCTCGACCGTCACCCCTTCGTGACGTTGGGAGATGGTCCACAGCGTGTCGCCAGGCTGTACATGGTAAACGCGCTCTGGAAGGGCTTTGCTTTGGACTGGCTTTGCTTTTGCCGCCGTGCTAACTACTTTGTTTGTGCTGCTTCCGGCAGATGCCAGCAAAACAGGAGCTGCTTCCGGTGCAGGATGCCATACCAATAGTTTGTCCTGCACTCTGATGGATGTGCCATCCAGTTTGTTCCACTCCTTCAGGTCTTCTAGCGTGACGCCATACTTGCGGGCAATTGCATACAGGTTGTCACCACGCTGTACCACATAGGTAGCTTGCACCAAGCTATCTTTAGAAACTTCCTGGGTGGTAGCAGAGGCCAGCATAACTGGTGACTCAGCCGGTGACGCTATGTGTTTAGCTGGTGGAGGCGTTGGGGCAGAAGCCAGTAAAATGCAGCTTTGTTCAGCAGCCAATAATTTAGAGGCCTGTGCAGGAATACGCAGTTTATAATTGCGCATAGTGGCAGGAAGTTGGGTCTGTTTTAGCTCCGGATTTAGAGCTAGCAAGGCCATTTTGTCTACATGTAGTTCTACTGCCAGCTTTTCTAAGTCCAACGCCTGGTTCACTTCCAGGTGGGTATAGTCGGCGGCATACAGGATCGAGTCAGAGAAGATGTTGTGCTCTGGCGCATATTTCATGGCATAAATCACAGCAGTCATAGAGGGTACATAGCTGCGGGTTTCCTTCGGCAGGTATGGGAAGATCTCCCAGAATGTCTTTTTGCCACCACCGGCTCTTCTGATCGCTTTGTTCACATTGCCTGGGCCGCAGTTGTAAGCAGCCATAGCCAGTTCCCAGTCGCCATAAGTGCGGTGTAGTCTACTCAGGAAACGCATCGCTGCATCCGTGGATTTCTCCACATCCATGCGCTCGTCAATGTACTGGTCCTGGTCCAGGCCATATTCTTTCCCGGTAGATTTGATGAACTGCCAGGGGCCAACCGCGCCAGCCCATGAGGCGGCTTTCGGGTTCAGGCCAGACTCTACAATAGAAAGGTATTTGATGTCCTGCGGCATGTTGTACTTCTTCAGGTACTTCTCGTAGATCGGGAAATACACATTCTCGCGGGAGATCATAGTGCGCGTATACTTTCTGTTTCGAACAGTGAAGTAGTCGATGTGGTTGCGCACAAATTTGTTGAATACCAAAGGAATGTCAGCCTCTATACAGCTTAGCCTGTCCTGAATCACCTCGTCGGGCTCATAAGGGATATACTCCACCAGCAGGGCCATTTCCTCGTCAGAGAGGACTGTGGCATCTGGCTTCGGTTTCTTAAGTGAATCCTCTAGTATGTGCCTTTCGAACCTGAAACTGTAGCTGGAGGCTTGGGCATGGAATGCCCCTATACTTCCAACCAGTGCTGCAAGTACTGTAAAGAGTCTAAACTGCATCATTATAATTTATGCTTCAACGGTTAGCTTGTCCAGTATGTAATTCGAGAAAGCAAGCAGTTGCGGCTCCTCGAATGAGCGGGTCATTAATTGCAACCCGATGGAAAGGCCTTTCGCATCACGTCCTACCGGGATAGAAATGGCAGGAACACCAGCAAGCGAGGCCTGAACCGTAAAGATGTCGGCCAGGTACATGGCCAACGGGTTTGCCGTATTCTCCTCTAGCCTGAAGGCGGTAGTAGGAGCGGTAGGCAATATAAGAAAATCATAATTTTGCAGCAACTCGTCCGTCTTCTCTTTTATGAGACGACGCACGCGCTGTGCTTTGGTGTAGTAGGCGTCGTAGTAATCGGCGCTCAGCACAAAAGTACCCAGCATGATACGACGCTGCACCTCCGGACCAAAGCCCTCAGAGCGTGTTTTTTTGTATAGGGAGGTAAGGTCGGTTGCGTTTTCGCTACGGTAGCCATACTTCACGCCATCAAAGCGGCCCAGGTTAGAGCTGGCTTCCGCTGTGGTGAGGATGTAATAAGTGGGGACCATGAAATCCAGGTATGGGAATTCCACGGCTTCTACCTGATGTCCAGCGTCTTTGAGCATATCTTTCACGCCCAGGATGCTTTCTTTCACCTCTGCGTCCAGACCTTCGCTCTCGAAGCAGTCACGGATATAACCAATTTTGTATTGCTTGTCTGACTCCAGCAACTGGCTGTAAGCCGGCACTGGGCGGTGGCTCACGGTACTGTCATATTCGTCGCTACCTGCCATTACTTCCAGCAGCAATGCCGCATCTTCCACGCTTTTCGAAATGATACCGATCTGGTCGAAAGAAGAGGCATAGGCAATGAGGCCATAGCGGGAGATGCGCGAATAAGTAGGCTTCAGGCCTACCACACCACAGAAAGAAGCAGGCTGGCGAACTGAGCCACCCGTGTCAGAACCGATCGAAGCCAGGCAAAGGTCTGCCTGCACAGCTACAGCCGAACCACCAGATGAGCCACCCGGTACGCGGGTTGTATCGTCTGCGTTGAGGGCAGGTCCGAAGGAAGAGTTCTCGTTAGATGCACCCATTGCAAACTCGTCACAGTTCTGGCGACCGATGATGATAGCGTCTTCAGCAAGCAGGCGCTGCACTGCCGTAGCAGTGTAGAGTGATTTGAAGCCGTCAAGAATCTGGCTGGATGCCTGCAGCGAGTGGCCTTCGTAAGCCAGTACGTCCTTAAGGCCGATCACCATACCTGCTAGTTTGCCGGCATGGCCTGAAGCGAGTTTCTTGTCTACGGCATCAGCCTGGGCAAATGCTTCCTCCTCGAATATCTCCAGGAAGGCGTTTAGCTCAGGCTTCTGCTTTATGTTATGAAGGTAGTGCTCTACCAGCTGTCTGCACGAAAGTTGCCCGTTGGCAATATCGCTGCGAATGTCACGGAGTGAATGGTATGGTTTCAAACTATTCAGGCTTTTTTATGTCCTTGATGGAGCGTTCCAGCTCGTTCTGGATTTCGTTTTTGGCATCGTTAAAGCTACGGAGACCGCGACCGGCAGAACGTGCCATGCCTGGAAGTTTATCGGCGCCAAAAAGCAGGAGTACTGCGGTTAGTACAACAAGAATTTCTCCTCCTCCCAGGTCTGCCAGGAAGAGGAGAATTGCACTAAGTATCATAAAGCGGTATGCCGGAAATTACTTTACAGGAGTATCCTTTGTTGACTTTTCCAGATCGTCTTTGATCTCGTTGGTGGCATCTTTGAATTCGCGGATACCACGGCCCAGACCTCTTGCAAGCTCTGGAATGCGCTTTGCTCCAAAAAGAAGCAGAATCACCACAAGGATCAGGATTAGCGAGCCGCCCCCAATGTTCTGGATAAATGCTAGTGTGTTGGTAAGTACCATGTTCTTAAAATTTTAAGATGAATTGCTGCAAAAATAAAGCTTATATTTTAATAAAACCCACATTTGGAGACATTAGTTTACCAGTAGGCCAATATCTTGAAAAGTCATATTGGAGATGGGGGAAATGCGGCTACGGAATAGAGTCTCTGTAACCAACGCAAGTCAGTTGCAACTTCACTTGCCGGTAGGCGTATAGAAGAGCAAATAAATTTAAGATTCCACTACAAAGGCTACATTCCTAAGCCAATTTGCCTGTGCTCTTTCCCAAAATGAAAAAAAACATTCCGGGAGAGGGAAAAATGAATGCATTGGTCAGATAAATTATGGCTGATAATCAGCTAGTTGATGTTGCTGGCATTTTTGGCAAGCTACTTGTAATATGCCATGTACAACAGTATTACACAAAGCCGCCTAACCGAGGTGGAAATCAAGGAAGCAATTTAAGAAGAAAATAAATATTAAGTTTTTTTAATCTTCTGTTTGCAAGTGTAATGAAAACGTTGTAAATTAATCCTAGAAATTTAACACCATACTCTCTGCTTGAGAGAAAGTGTATAAATATAATTTTAAGTTTGTTTTCATAGCTTGGAAAGGCACCCTGCTTTGTAGGGTGTTTTTTCTTTTATAGGATTTTTAGAAAGCAGGCTTCAAATGGAATGAAAGCAGAAAAGCGCAGCGGGTATCCTGATAGGTAGCCCCGCTGCGCTTTTTTTATACAAGGTATAACAAAGGGTTTACTTTGGTCTGATCCAGCTTTCAGGGTTTAGGTTGGTGTTGTTTTTCCAAAGCTGGAACTGAAGTTCTGTTGTGCCGTTTGCGTCAGTATACACGGTGCCTATTACATCTTTTTGCTTCACGTCCTGGCCCTCTTTAACACTGACTGTACGCAGCTTTGCATAAACTACGAAGTACTCACCGTGCTGCACCATCACAATGTTATTCATACCAGGCACGCTGGCCACCGTTAATACCTTGCCTTCAAAAATAGCTCGCGCAGGTTCTCCCTGACTGGTCTGAATGTCGATGCCATTGTTTTGAGTAACTACCCCCTTCAGCACCGGGTGATTGTGACGGCCGAATTTCTGTGAGATAAAGCCACGGTCCACTGGCCAGGCGAGACGTCCCTTATTGCCAGCGAACGATGATGAGATAAGTGCAGCTTCCGGTGTAAGAGTGATCTTGCTTGCGCTTCCGCTGGTAGCACGTCCTTCTTCGCGAGCGGCTCGGGCGGCTCGGGCCATTTCTTCCTTTACAATATCGGCAATCAGATTGTCCAGCTTTTTGATGGACTGCTGGCGCTGTGCTACCTCTTTCTTAAGTTGCTCCTCCTGTTTGCTGAGCTTTTGGATCATGCCATCCTGCTGCGTGCGCAGTGTCAGGAGGTTTTTATTCTCTACCATCTGCTTGCTGAGCAGGCTGCGTTTCTCTTCGCGCTGCGACTCCAGTGTACGGAGTTGGCCAGTAAGGGCTAGCTGTACTTTATTAATCTGCTCCACCTGTTTTTTGCGGGCTTCGGAGTATTGCTGCAAATAACGCAGACGGCGTACCATCTGGTTGAAAGAATCAGCTGCAAACACAAACATGAGCTTATTGTAGCTATTGGCGGTTTTGGATGCAGCGTATACCATGGTGGCGTACTCTGCTTTCAGGCTCTCCAGGTCGGCCTGTAGTTCACCTACTATACCTTCCGTCTCCTTCATACCTGATTCCAGTAGCTGTATTTCGCGTGAAATGGTGTTGATAACGCCTTTCTGTACCGAAATTTTTTCCTGAATGGCGTTGAGCTGGCCAATAGAGGCTTCCTTCTGCACCTTGGTCTGCTGCAGAATGCGGTTAGCTTCTTTAATACGGTTTAGGTTTTCCTTTTTCTCTTTCTCGAGCTGCGCCTTTGACTTTTGTTTTTGGGCTTGGGTAACCAGCGGCAACAGCAGGATGATCAAGAAAAAGGCTGATTTGTAAAGGGCCTTCATCAGAAATAGGGGTATACTACACTTAGCTTACAAATATGGCAAAACTAAATGGCAGGAACCAGAACCCCGAAGATTTTATTCGGCTAAAGACGCTTATAACCAGTAGGAACGCTGAAAGGAAACTCCAGCACCTCGTCAGAAACGGAAACTTTGCTGTGGCTCATGTTGAAGTCAGATATCTGTCCTGACTGCAGTACCTGGGCCAGCATGTTGTGTGCGAAAGGAACTTTGCCCAGTGGCTGAAAGCCCTCGTACTGTACCACAATACTGTTGCCGGAGAGCTGGTCTTTCACGTTGAGCTGCTGCAGCTTCATGTTTTCAGAGCTGATGAAATAATCGAAGAGCAGGTTCTGACGCAATTGCTGCACATGCTGCATCTGTCCTTGATTGGTGGATTTTTCGGATCCGTTTGCCTGGTAGTTTCCCAGCAGAATGGCCTGTACCACCTGAAAATCGAGCGCTACGTTAAAACGCTTGCTTAGGAAGGCATAATCAGTGGCAGCATACTCTCGCTGGATGCGGTTCACCATGTATACCGAGTCAGGCGTGAGTTTAATACGGGCAGCTTCTATACCTAGCCCTGGCAGCACCGATATCCAGATCACGCTATCCTTTTGCATACGCAGGGCATAGCCTGATGAAGTGCTTTGGCCTTTGTCGTCAAACTTAAGCTGGCCACGGGCATTCAGGTAAGTGAATTCCAGATTTTGGACAGTAACGTTTCCAACTGTTTCGGTGGTGGCAGTGGCGCTAGACGGGATTGTTTCTTTTTTGCAGGCGGAAAACAGGAGTATGCCCAGCAGGCATAGCAGAAGCTGTTTATTCATAGAGTCTTTTTTCTTTTATCTTTCTGTCAAGGAAAGCGGAAGCCTCCCCTTTAAGCTTAGCTTTTTCCCACTGTCTTACTGCCTCGTCGCGTTTGCCCATTTTGAACAGCACGTCGCCGTAATGCTCCACAATGGTAGCGTCTTCAGAAACAGCAATAGCCTGCTCGAGGTATTTTAGTGCGCCTTCGTAATCTTCCATTTTGTACAGTACCCAAGCGTAAGTGTCCAGGTAAGTCGGATTGGCAGGATGTTTTTCTATCAGTCGGCCCGCCATGGTTTTGGCTTTAGGAAGCTGCTCACCACGAAGTGATAAGAAGTAGCTGTAGTTGTTGAGCACATGCTCATTGTCGGGATCCTGAGAGAGCACGGCTTCATAGGCCTCATCTGACTTTTTATACTCCTTCATGGAGTTGTACGCATCCCCCAGCTGTGCATTGAACTGCATTACCAGTTCAGGTTCACTTGCTGAGAGTCGCTTGCCATGCTCCAGTGACTTAGCAGCCCGATCAAAGTTTTTCTCAATCAGGTGGCCCGTACCGTTATAGAACCAGAAAACAGCCTGGTTGGGAAATAACTCCAGCGCCTGCTCCGAGTGCTTTACCAATTCTCCGGACTCGCCTAATTCAGCATCCAATAGCACAATCTGCTGCCAGATCTTGAAGTGGGAGTCATCCAGTTTGACGGCTTTGATATAGTTGACACGAGCTTTGTCCTTTTTGCCGGTGATCGTTTGCAGGTCTCCTGCTACGGCATAGGCTTTAGCCTCCTCGGGATGAGACGCTATGGTGAGGTCTGCCAGCTCCAGGGCTATACCTTCCACCGCAGGGTTAGGCAGCTGTCTGATAAAATCTACCAGGATGCGCACTTTCGTGTCGATATCCAGGTCAGTACTGGCAAAAGCGATCTTTACCTGCTTTTCAGATTCCTGCAGGTTGCCTTTTTGGCGGTACAGGTCTGAGAGCATGAGGTGCGCAAACGGGTTATTGGGCTCGATGCGAAGGGCACGATTCAATGTCTCGATTGCGATATCTGGCTTCTGGCTGGCATTGTAGAGCTCAGCCTGAGCAAGTAGGTAGCGGATCTCAGACGGGTTAGACGCGATAAGCTTTTCTCCTTCTGCAATGGCTTTCCCAATGTTCTTCTGGCGCAGGTATATCTGCTGGCGGTTCATGGAAAGCTGCTCCAGCGCACCGTACTTTTTCTCGATGCGATCATAAGTCTTGAGCGCGTCATCATACTTGGACTGTGCCAGGTATAGCTCGGCCAAACTAAACAGGTGTTGGTCCTGGTCAGGTATATTTCGCATCAGGTCATTATAAGCCTGAGCGGCCTCAGTATACTGCTTCTGGTCGGTATGCAGCTGCGCAAGCAGCAGGTAGTAATAGGGGTTTTGGTTATCGCTGGCGATAGCGGCTTGCGCAAATGTAAGGCCCACTTTGGGGTTATCCATCAGCATATACGTCTCGGCCAGTTTGTAATTAAGCGCCGCGTTATTGGGTGTAACGGCATACGCTTTCTGGAACTGGCTAAGTGCCTGCTTGTAATCCTCCAGCATGAAGTATTTCATGCCCTCCAGAAACAATGCCTCACTCAGCAGCTTTTCCTGTTCGCTGGGTTCGGGCTGCGGCGCAGGTAGGGCTACCTGTGCCGCTTCGCTCTTCTCCCTGGCCTTCTTTTTTTTCTTAGACTGGGCCTGGCTTTCGCCGGTCGCGACCAGTGCAAGGCAGCAAGTAGCGAGCACAATGTTTCTGAATCGGGTCATAAAATGGGTATGCTAATCTTTAAGCGTGTTGTAGTCGCCAATGCTCAGGTCCGATTGGCGTCCTTCATAGGAAACAAAATTACCTACCATTGAGTTTGCTATGTTCCCGTTTTTGATGGTTGACTCCTTCTGAACAATAGAATTGCTCAGTATAGACTCCAATACGCTGGTGTTGTCTCCAATAGAAACGTGCGGGCCTACCACTGAATTGTGGATCACAGCATTCTCTCCGATATACACGGGTGGAATGATGACAGAGTTCTGGATATCAGCTGATTCGGCTACCAAACCCTTTTCATCTTTGATATACTCTAAATAGCGTTGATTTGTGTAAACTGTTGCATTTTTATTGCCACAATCGAGCCATTCTGAGATAACGGCAGGAATAAATTTCGTGCCTTTGTTTTTCATGTTCTCCAGCGCATTGGTTAGCTGGTACTCACCCTTGTCTTTGATGTCGTTGTCGAGCAGGTACTGCAACTCGTTGCGCAGGTATGCGCCGTCTTTGAAGTAGTAGATACCAATGATAGCCATGTCAGAAATAAACTCCTGAGGCTTCTCTACAAAGTCGGTGATCTCGTTGTTTTCGTTGAGTTTGATCACGCCGTAAGGACGCGGATCTTCTACACGCTGTACCCAGATCGTGCCATCAGCATTGGTGTCAAGTTGAAAGTCTGCTTTGAACAGGGTGTCGGCAAAAGCCACTACTACCTTTCCTTCCAGTGAGTCTTTTGCGCACATAATGGCATGCGCCGTTCCCAGGGCTTCATCCTGATAATAAATACTGCCCTTAGCGCCAACTGACTCGGCTATAGACTTTAGGTCACGCTCTACCGCCTCACCGAAGCGACCGATAATGAAAGCCACTTCCTCAATCGGCTCGTGACATACTTTCGCGATATCTTCTACCAAGCGATGCACAATCGGCTTGCCTGCGATCGGTATAAGTGGTTTGGGAACAGTAAGTGTGTGTGGGCGCATGCGCTTGCCCATACCTGCCATAGGTACAATAATCCTCATAGCTATTAGTTTATGGATTGAAAAATGTAGCCAAACGTGTTGCCTGGCCACTATTGGTTTTGATTAATACTGTATTTTGAATGTTTGGTTTTAGCCTGCTCTAAAAAGAAGAAAAACGCAGGCTATACCTGAAGAGGAGAGGCTACTTAGTACCTGTGCTGCCGTAACCGCCGGCTCCGCGCTCAGTGTCTGTCAGTATCTCAGCCTCCGACCAAACGACACGCTCGTAACGCGCCACGATCATCTGTGCCACACGCTCGCCGTCCTCTACTACAAAGTCCTGATCCGACAGATTGACCAGTAGCACCTTGATCTCGCCGCGATAATCGGCATCAATGGTGCCCGGGCTGTTTACGATCGAGATACCAAATTTGTAGGCCAGGCCGCTGCGGGGTCTGATCTGTGCTTCGTGTCCTTCAGGCAGTTCAATGAAAAGGCCGGTAGGTATAAGGGCACGTTGCAAAGGCTTGAGGGTAATAGGTGCTTCTAAATTTGCGCGCAGGTCCATACCTGCCGAGTGCTCCGTCTGGTAAGAAGGGAGCGCATGCTTGGATTGGTTAATAACTTTAACCGGTAAGTTCATAGTGTTCATCTATTAAAGATAAAGATTATTTTTTAGATAGGAAGTAGGCCCGCTCCCTCAACCAAACCACCGCCAGGAAAACGCCCGAAAGTGACAGGTGGTATGCATGACGCAGCCAGATGTTTTCGATAGGTACCAGAAAGGCCGCTATCACAAGCGCTGTGGCCAGTACGATATACCCCAAAATGGTCATGACAGGGTAGGGGATCGGGTAGTGCACATTGCCCAGCAGATAAGTAGCCAGTGCCATACCTACGTAACAAATGAGTGTGGCAATAGCGGAGCCCATATATCCCAATACAGGTATAAGCAATAAGTTGAGCGCGATGGTAATGGCTGCCCCCCCAAAGCTGATGTAAGTGCCAAAATACGTTTTGTCAGTTAGCTTGAACCAAACGGTGAGGTTATAATAAATGCCTAGGAATAGGTTAGCGAGCAAAAGCACCGGCACGACCATCAACCCGTCGTGGTACTCAGGCCCGATAAGCAGGGCGAAGTCCTCCAGGTTGGTAGAGATAAACAAGTAGATAAAGGCGCAAGCGATCACAAACCACTTCATCACCAGGGCAAAGGCCTGTGGTGACTCCTTTTCTTTGGCCTGTGAGAAGAAGAACGGCTCGGCCGCATAGCGGAAAGCCTGTATGGTGAGCGTCATAAAAATGGCAAGCTTGTAGCAGGCACTGTATATACCTACGGCGGCCATGTTACTAGTGCCCGGATAGAAGCCTTCGGGCAGGTAGCGCTCCAACAGGATGCGGTCGATCACTTCGTTGACCATACCAGCCAGTCCCATAAACAGGAGGGGCCAGGCGTACTGCAACATAGGCTTGAGTTGCTCCACATCCAGCCTGAAGCGGAAAATGCGGAGTTCTTTCCAAAGCATAGGAAGCAGCAGCGCATTGGCCACCAGGTTAATCAGGAAGATATACCCTACTCCAAAGTCAGGGTCGTAGAGCGTGTTGGCAAGCGGTTGAAGACTTGTAAGGTATTGACCTTCGTAGATATGCCGTAGCAGAACCAAAAAAAACAGATTGGCACCTACCGTCAATAGGATGTTAGAAATTTTGATGGAAGCAAACTTAATAGCTTTATTCTGATGCCGGAGCCAGGCAAAAGGTATAGCCACCAGCGCATCGATCGCCAGCACCAACGCCAGCCAGACAATGTACTCCCGATGCTCCGGGTAACCAATGTAATTGGCAATTTGCTGGGAGAAGAGCAGCAGTATACCTGTCAGGATAGTACTGCTAACCAGTATGGCACTTAATACCCGGTTATAAACTGCTTTCGGATCGTCCTCAGGTTTATTGGCAAAGCGGAAAAAAGCCGTCTCCATCCCGTAGGTATACACGATGTTGAAGAAGGCCACAAAAGCATACAGATACGACACCACCCCATATTCCTCGGGCAGGAACACACGGGTATAGACCGGTACGAGCAGGTAATTGAGGGCGCGGCCCACGATGCTGCTCAGTCCGTAGGCAGCTGTTTGCCCAACCAGTTTTTTGGCAATGCTCATGCGTTTGTTTTAGGGCAGGGAGGTATAGGTGTCAGCTCAGAAAGAAAGAACGCGCTATACCTGTCTTTTATGATAGGTATAGCGCGTCTCTATAGGTATAAGATTAAGCGCCTTTGAATGCAGGCTTGCGTTTCTCCAGAAAGGCGTTGGTGCCTTCAATGAAATCCTGTGAAGAGCAGCAGCGGGCAAAAGAGTTCGCCTCTGTCTGGTAGCCGTCCTCATCTTTGTCATATACCGCATTTACGCAATCGATCACAAGACCAATGGCTAGTGGTGCTTTTGACAGGATCTTGTTCATGATTTCCATCGCCTTTGGCATCAACTCAACGGCAGGCACAACGTGGTTTACCAAACCAAGCGCTTTAGCTTCTCCGGCACCGATCATGTCAGCGGTCATCATCAATTCCATCGCTTTGCCTTTTCCGATCAGCTGTGTCAGGCGCTGTGTGCCGCCATAGCCAGGTATAAGGCCCAGGTTTACTTCCGGCTGACCAAAACGAGCTCCTTCGCTGGCGACACGCATGTGGCAGGCCATGGCCAGTTCACAACCACCACCCAGTGCAAAGCCATTTACGGCTGCTATCACAGGCTTGGTGCAGCGCTCGATCATGCTAAAAACTTCCTGACCACGCTCCGCAAATCCACGGGCGTTTACTTCGCTCAGTTCTGAAATCTCTGATATATCAGCACCCGCTACAAAAGCCTTCTCTCCGGCACCGGTAAAGATTGCACCCTTCACTGCTGGGTCATCATACACTTGCTGGATAGCCGCCTTAATCTCCTTTATCGTGTCGATGTTAAGCGCATTGAGCTTGTCGGCACGGTTGATAGTGATGATCAGGACTCCATTCTCAAGGTTGAGTAGCAGGTTTTCGTATAAAGACATAGTTTATTATCTCTGTGTAGATGTATAAATACCAGCAGCAAATATAACAGTGATTTAGATAAATCCCTAAAGTGCAATCTGGCAATGGCCTAGTTCAAATTGGCTCTCCCTCAAAGTTTCGCGCCAGCTCCCTCTCTCCGGACTCGATTTGTTATATTTGCACAATTGTATACGCTTTCCGCTCACTTTATACCTTATTTTCATGCTTAAGGCCTTATCGCGCACTCTTTTTATATTTCTCTTTCTCACTCATTTTAACTTACCCTCCGCTTCTGCACAAGACACCCTGGTTGATACAGTAGCACAAAATATCTGGGATTTTGGAGGGACCGGCACAGTCAACTTTAGTCAGGTGAGCCTTAGTAACTGGGCAGCAGGAGGACAGAGTTCGCTGTCAGCGCTGGGGATTCTAAACCTATACAGTAATTACAAGAAAGGCAAAAACACCTGGAACAATACCATTGACCTAACCTATGGCACGGTGAAGTTGCAGGAGCAGCGCCTCCGCAAAAGTGATGACCGCCTGGAGCTTAACCTTAAGTACGGCCGGCAGGCCTCAAGCAGGTGGTTCTATACGGCACAGTTTAATACCCGCACCCAAATCAGTCCGACGTATACCCCCGAGCGAGACTCCGTCATATCTAACTTCATGGCACCTGCTTTTATGCTGGCCTCCATTGGTATGGATTACAAGCCTAACCCTAAGCTATCAGTCTTTATTTCTCCTTTTACCGGAAAGTTCACGGCTGTGCTCAACCAGCGCATGGCCGACTATGGCGCTTTCGGTGTGGAGCCTGCCCAGCGTGATTTAGAAGGACGACTCATACCTGGCACAGGAGAGCGTCTGCGGGAAGAGTTTGGTGGCTTTGTAAATGTGCGCTTCCGCAATGAAATTTTCAAGAACGTAACGCTCCAATCAAAAGCGGACCTGTTTTCGAACTACTTGCGCAACGCCAAAAACATTGATGTGAACTGGGAGAATCTGGTGAACTTTAAAGTGAACAAGTTTCTGTCAGCCAGTCTGTTTTTGCATATGATTTACGATGATGATATACTGATTGATGTAGATCGCAGCGGTGATGGTAATAAGGATGGGAAAGGGCCCCGTATGCAGCTGAAAGAAACAATGGGAATAGGACTTTCTTATAAATTTGAATAGTAAACTTTTGGCCCGCACTTCTTGTTATTCACTAAAAATGTATACTTTAGCGTATGATGTACGTTGTATAGATACATTATCAAAAGTGGATTTATGAAAAAAGTCATATCGTCAATATTTTGTCTAGCTTTCTTCCTGTTTGTGTCTGATGCAATGGCGCAAAATTCGAGTGCTTCGAGCACTTCGCTGAATTCGGGGAAAGATGAATTTTGGGGTACTGCTAAGGTACAGGAAAAAGGTAGCGCTGCTGATGCCGTTGGCACACGTGCTTCCGGTATGGACACTCGTTGGAATGCCTATGAAAATACGAATCGCAACCGTTTCACCAAAGACCGCATCAAAGGCAGTAAGCGAATGGAGGCTATCCTGAAAAAAGAAAAAGAAATGCACCGCAAGCATAAGCGCGATAAGCGTCGCCTGGCCCGGATGTCATTATAATGAATCACCACTAAAAGATCAAAAGGCCCTGACTGGTATACACCAGGCAGGGCCTTTTTTGTTTTATGCTATTTGTAATAAGAGTAGTCTTGTATTTCGCAGGTATAGCTCCATTCAAAATTGTTGGAGGTCGACGTCTCACATATCTCAAATTTAAAGGCTGGACTTGGTAGGTATTGCTGCTCTAAAAACCAGTGCTTGTTTAGGTATAGATAAAAACTTTCAAGTATAGCTGCTTCTGAAATTAGTATTAGAGTTTCTCTTCTGATCAATGGTCGTTGTTATAGTCAAGCAGTTTCAGGTATAGCGCTACTATGTAGGGACAACTTATAGTGCTTCTTAGAGTAGCGGTAAAACAAAAGGCTCCTGCTTGCGCAGGAGCCTTTCTTATGATCTATAAAGAGAGCGGTACTACTAGAGTGTA
This sequence comes from Pontibacter sp. LHS2, assembly GCF_058932845.1. Classification (NCBI taxonomy): domain Bacteria; kingdom Pseudomonadati; phylum Bacteroidota; class Cytophagia; order Cytophagales; family Hymenobacteraceae; genus Pontibacter; species Pontibacter sp. LHS2. Next base: position 1,056,580 of record NZ_JBZYWG010000002.1, on the reverse strand, counting down.
CGCTTCACTTCTTTTTCTACGTATGCTTCGATCACGTCACCAATCTCAATCTCGTTGTATCCTCTTAGACTGATACCGCACTCGTAACCCTGACGTACTTCAGACACATCGTCTTTGAAACGCTTCAGTGCCAGAATCTCACCGTCATGTACTACGATGCCGTCACGTACCAGACGTACCTTAGAGTTACGCTGGATAGAGCCGTCAGTAATCATACAGCCTGCAATGGTACCAACCTTCGTGATTCGGAACACATCGCGAACTTCAGCATTACCAGTGATCTCCTCTTTCATGGTAGGAGCAAGCATACCTTCCATCGCATCTTTCACCTCGTTGATTGCGTCGTAGATGATAGAGTACAGACGAACGTCGATTTGCTCTTGCTCTGCCAGTCTGCGGGCGTTCTGAGAAGGACGCACCTGGAAACCGATGATGATCGCATCTGAAGCTGAAGCAAGCAGTACGTCAGATTCAGAGATGGCACCTACACCTTTGCTGATGATGTTCACCTGCACCTCGGCAGTTGACAGCTTCAACAGGGAGTCAGAAAGTGCTTCCACTGAACCATCCACGTCACCTTTTACGATCACGTTAAGCTCCTTGAAGGTACCGATCGCCAGTCGACGTCCGATCTCGTCCAGGGTAATGTGCTTACGTGTGCGCAGGCTTTGCTCACGCTGCAGTTGAGCGCGGTTGCTTGCAATTTCACGTGCTTCACGCTCCGACTCCATCACCTGGAACTTGTCGCCTGCTTGTGGTGCACCGTCAAGTCCGAGTAGCTGTACCGGAGTAGAAGGACTAGCCTCTTTCATTTTGCGACCACGGTGGTCTGTCATGGCTTTCACTCTACCATAATGTGAGCCAGCCAGTACAACATCACCGATGTGCAGTGTACCTGTTTGTACAAGTACAGTCGCTACGTAGCCACGGCCTTTGTCAAGGGAGGCTTCGATCACAGTACCTACAGCTTTTCTATCCGGGTTGGCCTTCAGTTCAAGTAGTTCTGCTTCAAGCAGTACTTTCTCCAACAGGTCAGGTATACCTGCACCTGTTTTAGCCGATACTTCCTGTGACTGGTATTTACCGCCCCACTCTTCCACCAGGATGTTCATCTGGGCAAGTTCCTCACGTACCTTGTCCGGGTTAGCACCTGGCTTATCAATTTTGTTGAGCGCGATAATGATTGGCGAACCTGCAGCTTGTGCGTGGTTGATCGCTTCTTTTGTCTGTGGCATCACCGAGTCGTCAGCTGCTACCACAATGATAACAACGTCTGTTACTTTCGCACCACGGGCACGCATCGCCGTAAAGGCTTCGTGACCAGGTGTGTCAAGGAAAGTAACGGTGCGGCCGCCTTCTGTTTTCACACTATAGGCACCGATGTGCTGCGTGATACCACCGGCTTCGCCAGCTGTTACGTTGGCATTTCGGATATAATCGAGGAGGGACGTTTTACCGTGGTCAACGTGACCCATGATGGTCACAATCGGAGCACGGTCTAGCAGGTCCTCTTCGTTGTCTTCTATGGCTTCTTCCAGCGCCTGCTCATCTTCTGATGTGATGAACTCAACTGCATAACCAAACTCGTCAGCAATGATCGTGATCGCTTCGGCATCAAGGCGCTGGTTGATGGATACGAACATACCCAACTGCATACATACCTTGATGACCTCGTTTACGCTCACGTTCATAAGCGATGCCAGGTCATTAGCTGAAACGAATTCCGTTACACGCAGTGTCTTAGACTCTGCCTGCTCCATCAAACGACGCTCTTCTGTTGCATCTGCGATAGCTGAACGCTTCTCACGACGGTACTTGGCACGGTTACCACCGCCACCTTTGCCACCGCTAAGTTTAGCCAGTGTCGCTTTAATCTGCTCCTGGATTTCCTTATCGGTAACCTCTGCTTTCTCAACACGTGGTGCATGCTGTCCGCCTCGGCCGCCGTGGCCACCGCGACCACCTGGTCCACCAGCTGGACGTGGGCCGCCACCTGGACGGTTACCATGCTGCTGTGCAGGCTGGTGAGGGCGGTTCTGCTGCTGTTGGTCCTGAGCTGTCTGCTCAGGGCTGGCTACGATAATACGCTTGCGCTTCTTCTTCTTACCGGCCTTCCTGTCATCGGAAGACGCTACCGGCTTAGTACCTTTTCTACGGGAGCTGTCTGGCAGTTCTATTTTGCCAAGCACCGTCAGGCCTTTAAGCTGGTCGGCTTTTGCTGTAATTGTTTCTATTTTTTCGGGTCCTTTTTCTTCAGGAGTGGTAGGTGCCGGCTTCTCCGGTGCCTGTGGTGCCGCTGCTTGCGCAGGAGCTTGTGGTTTTTCAGCTGGTTTCTCAGCCGGCTTCTGTTCCGCAGCAGGGGCAGGAGGCGTTGCCGGCTGCTGTGGCGCTTCAGCCTTTGGAGCCTCTACCTTAGGGGCTTCCTCTTTAGGTGTTTCGGCTGCAGGTGCCGCAGGTGCTTTAGGCGTTTCCTGAACAGGTGCTGATGGTTTCTCCACAGGCTTTTCTTCCTGAGGAGCAGCGGCTGGCTGTTCTGGTGCTTTTGCTTCCGGCGCTTTTGGTTGCTCTGCTGCTGGTGCCTTTGGCTCTTCAGCTTTAGGTGCTGCCTTTGGTATAGGGCGACCTTTTGCGTCAAGCTCTATTTTGCCAAGTACTTTTATACCTGGAAGTTTCGATTCAACAGGAGCTGGTTCTGGTGCCGGCTCAGGAGCTTTTGGCTTCGCTTCAGCGGCCTCGCCTTTTGGCTGGTGCACGCTCTTGATCAGGATTTCCTGTTCAGGCTCTGTTGTTTTCTTGGGCTCGTGATGCGGCTCGGATTCCACTACCTGGTTGCCTTGTGGTTTCTTGCCGATATTGAGTTCTTCTGCTTCAATCTTATCTTGCATTGAAGAAGCGAACTCCTTAGCCAGCATACTGAACTGCTCTGCCGTGATTTTGGTAGTGGGTTTGTTTTCCACGTCAAAGCCTTTAGCAGAGAGGTAATCCACAATGGTAGCTGTACCAATGTTTAAAGTAGTTGCAACCTGTTTGAGCCTCCTGATTTTGTCTTCTGCCATGTTCTGATATGCTGTCTTTATTTAATCTGTTAATATGCTATAGTTGCCTTGCAAGGTATAGAACTGAGCTCCGTTCTGATTTTTTTTCAAAATTACAGCAACGGAGCTCAACTCACAACTATTGATTGTCTTCTTCTTCCAACTCTTCGCGCAGGATAGAGAGCACGCTTTCGATTGTCTCTTCTTCCAGCTCTGTTCTGCGAAGCAGGTCTTCTTTTGAAACTGCCAGTACACTCTTGGCAGTGTCCAGACCGATGCGGCGCAGTTCTGCGATCACCCAGTCTTCGATCTCGTCCGTGAACTCTTCCAGGCTGATGTCTTCTTCGTATACCTCAGACTCTCTGAATACGTCGATCTCCATGTCTACCAGCTTACTGGCCAATTTAATGTTCTGTCCGCCTTTACCGATCGCAAGCGATACCTGGTCTGGCTTCAGGAAAACTGATACTCTACCATTCTCGTTGTCTACCTTCATGCTGGTGATCTTAGCCGGGCTAAGGGCACGCTGAATATAGAGCTCCAGGTTGTCTGTGTAGTTGATCACGTCAATGTTTTCGTTCTCCAGCTCGCGCACGATGCTGTGGATACGAGAACCTTTCATGCCCACACAGGCACCTACCGGGTCAATACGGTCGTCAAACGATTCTACGGCTACTTTAGCGCGCTCGCCGGGCTCACGCACAATTTTTTTGATCGCGATCAGTCCGTCATAGATCTCTGGTACCTCGTTCTCGAACAAACGCTCCAGGAACGCTGGTGATGTACGGGAAAGAATGATCTTTGGGTTACCGTTAACGATCTCAACACGCTGTACCACAGCACGTACTACGTCGCCTTTGCGGTAGCGGTCTTTCGGTATCTGTTCGCCTTTCGGGATGAGCAGTTCGTTTTCTTCCTGGTCAAGCAGCAGTACTTCGCGGTTCCATACCTGGTATACCTCACCGGAGATGATCTCACCCACCAGGTCCTTATACTTCTGGAACAGGAGTTCTTTCTCCATGTCTTTGATGCGCTGGATCAAGGTCTGGCGGGCAGTCAACACAGCACGGCGACCGAAGTCTTCCAGCTGTATCTCTTCCGACACCTCTTCACCTACCTCAAAGTCAGGCTCTATTTTCTGAGCCTCCGAAAGGCTGATCTTGTCATGGTCCCAGATGTCCTCCGAGTTGTCGTCCACGATTTCGCGGTTGCGCCAGATCTCCAGGTCACCCTTCTCCACGTTCAGGATGATGTCAAAGTTCTCGTCAGTACCCCACTTCTTGCGGATCATGGTACGGAATACATCCTCCAGGATGCGCATCATCGTCGGGCGGTCTATGTTCTTGAATTTCGCAAATTCAGCGAACGACTCGATCAGGACTGAACTGTTCATTATTTTATCATTTAAAAGATATTACAACATTTGCTTTTACAATCTCCCCGAAAGGTATTTGCACAGGCTCATACGTTGCCTTTTTGCCTTTTTGTTTGATTTCTTCTGTCAGGTTTAAACCTGCTTCGGTTACTTCTTCCAGCTTGCCGATTTTCTCGGTGCCGTCCTGCATTTTCAGTTTCAGGTTGCGGCCGATGTTTCGCTTAAACTGCTGCGGCTGGGTAAGCGGAAAATCCACTCCAGGTGAACTCACCTCCAGCACGTAAGATATTTCCTCACCGTACTTCTCCGCGATCCTTGCGTTTACGCGGCGACTGATCGTGGCGCACTGGTCTATGGTGATGCCTTGCTCGCCATCAGCCAGCACGGTTATCTTAGGGCGCACCGCCGAATCAGATACCGCCACATCTACGATGAACAGGTCGTTTTCCGGTAGGCTGGCTTCCGCCATTGCGCGAATACTTTGTGCCGTTATTGCCATATTCAAATTTAAGAAAATAAAGAAGGGGACCTCGCGTCCCCTCATCTCCTTGGAAATAATGTCACAAATTTACTATAAAAACATTATATAAACAACAGTATGTATTTAAGTACGCTGTAATTATACGGTTTCAGGAGATTTCGGACGGCATTTTGACTGCTGATGCCAGCGGTCGGAAGGGCTTCGGTTGTGTAACATAAACTGCAGCGCTAAAAGTTCTTTTGGTGTTAGGGTGCCATGGCCGCTGTATTAAATATATTCTGAAGCGTAGCTTGATATTCCTACAAGCATAATTTGTAAGTTTGCCACCGTGGCAGGTACATTCAAACAAATACGCCGGAGAATCTGGCTGATCCTGAACATCCTTGTAGTGCTTTGGCTACTGCTGGGAGTATTCAGTATGCGCATACCCCCTTACGAATTCTGGCCTGCCGGCTTTGTCGCTTTTTCACTTCCCGGGGCTTTGGTCCTCAATTTTCTGTTCTTCATTTACTGGTTGCTGAAACGCTCGTGGTATGTTTTTCTGCCGCTTGCTGTTATAGGCCTTGGCTGGAATCATTACGGCCGACTGGTATCGATCACTTGGGATAAGGAGCTACCTGAAGGTGCCAAAACACTGGAGGTGCTGAGCTTCAACGTCCACATTTTTAATGCCTACGAAAAGATAGTGGAAGGTGTGCCGCGTGTCTCTGAAGAGATGGTGGACTGGGTCGCGACACACCCCGCCGATGTGTTCTGTTTGCAGGAGTTTTACAGCCGGGTCAATTCTACTGAGTATAACAATTTCAACCGGATCGGGAAGAGGTATAACCGGTATGTGTTTGCCTCCACTTACCAGGGCGATCGCGTGAAGGCTGATCTGGGTATAGCCATTTTCTCGAAGTACCCGATCATCAGGGGGAATACCATACGCTTTCCGAACACACCGGAGCGCAGCGCCAACCGGGCTGCCTGGGTAGACATTAACGTGAAAGGGGATACTGTGAGAGTGTATGCCGTGCACCTGCAGTCCATGAGCATCAAAGCGGAGGATATCGAGAATACCTATTCGGCAATAGGCGACGAGGAGAGCTTCCGGAAGGAGAGCCGCAACCTGGCCCGTCGTTTGCGCATGGGTTTCCGGGCTAGGGCCATGCAGGTACAGCAACTGCTTGACCACGTGAAAACTTCACCCTACCCGGTTATCGTAACAGGCGACTTCAACGATATTCCGTTCAGCTATACTTACAGTCAACTGGTAGGTGAACTGAACAACTCATTTGAGAAAGCAGGCAACGGGGTAGGCGCCACTTATAACGGGCCTCTGCCATTCCTGCGTATTGATAATCAGTTCTTCAGCGAAGGGCTGGAGGCTTACGATTTTAAAACGCATTACGAGATGCCGCTTTCTGACCACTTCCCGATTTCGGCGACCTACGTCATCAAACCGAAAGAGGAATAAGGCACTGACGGTATAATTTTTTAGTTTTGAAGGTTGGTTTGCCAAAGAAGCATATCAACTGATTAATCAAGTATAAACAGAAAGCATGCCCTAATGCGCATGCTGTGCTTATCGATACCATGCAACACAAACTGAACCTGTATAACACGCTTACGCGCAAAAGAGAACTGTTCGAACCGCTGCACGCACCCTTCGTGGGAATGTATGTCTGCGGGCCGACTGTATACGGCGAGCCGCACCTGGGCCATGCCCGCAGTGCCGTTACTTTCGATGTGCTGTACCGCTACCTCAAATACCTGGGTTATAAGGTGCGCTACGTGCGTAACATTACCGACGTAGGCCACCTCGAAAACGATGCCGATGAGGGTGAAGACAAGATCCAGAAGAGAGCTAAGCTGGAACACCTCGAGCCGATGGAAGTGGTGCAGCATTATACGAATGTATACCAGCAGGACATGGCGACACTCAATACTAAGTCACCTGACATAGAACCGCGTGCTTCCGGTCATATCATTGAGCAGATCCAGATGATACAGGAAATACTCGAGAACGGCATGGCCTATGAAGTGAATGGCTCGGTGTACTTTGATGTACCGGCCTATCACAAGAACCACAACTACGGCAAGCTGTCAGGTCGCATCATTGAGGACCTGCTGAGCAACACCCGTGATACGGAAGGGCAGGGAGAGAAGCGTTCGCCGCTGGACTTTGCGCTTTGGAAAAAAGCATCGCCGCAGCACATCATGCGTTGGCCTTCGCCGTGGAGCGACGGCTTCCCGGGCTGGCACCTCGAGTGCTCGGCCATGAGCCGCAAGTACCTGGGCGAAACCTTCGACATACACGGTGGCGGCCTCGACCTGATGTTCCCGCACCACGAGTGCGAGATTGCGCAGAGCCAGGCCAGTCACAGCCATAGTGATGCTGCCCGCTACTGGGTGCATAACAACATGATCACGGTAAACGGCCAGAAGATGGGCAAGTCGCTGGGCAACTTCATTAACCTGAGCGAACTATTCAGCGGCAACCACAAGATGCTGGAGCAGGCCTACAGCCCGATGACCATCCGTTTCTTTATCCTGCAGGCGCACTACCGCAGCACCCTTGACTTTAGCAACGAGGCGCTGCAAGCTGCTCAGAAAGGGTATAGAAAGCTAATGAACGGTATGCGGGTGCTTGAAAAATTGTCTTATCCGGAGGAAGGTATAGGCACACCCGATGAAAAGCTGAACGAAGAGCTGCTGAAGTTGACAGAGGATTGCTTCCGTGGCATGAACGACGACTTGAATACGGCCCGCACGATTGCGTCGCTCTTCAACCTGCTCAAGAAGATCAACAGTCTATACCTGGGGCAGCTGCAGATCGGGGCACTGACGCGTGGTACGTTTGATACCATCCGCACGACCTATACCGAACTGGTAAGCGATGTGCTGGGCTTGAAAGATGAGCCGACTGCCGACATGGAGAATATGCTGGAATTGGTACTTGGTTTTTACAAAGAGGCGAAAGAGAATAAGGCTTACGACAAAGTAGATGCCATCCGTGCCGAACTGAAGAAGCAGGGTATCGTGATCAAGGACCTCAAAACCGGAATTGACTGGGCTTATGAAGAATAATATGAAGATGCTGGCCATCCTGCTGCTTAGTGCTATGGGGCTTAACAGCTGTGACTCTTCTGAAAACGGAAGCAGTGACGAGCGTGTAGCGACGACTGAAGTAGAAGAGGCCTCTGCTGTGAAAGCTCCTGAATTCAATGCGGACTCTGCTTATTACTTTGTAGAGCGCCAAGTGGCTTTCGGGCCACGTGTGCCCAATACAGCTGAGCACTACAAAACCGGTGACTGGCTTATAGAAACGCTGCGCGGCTACGGTGCCGAGGTGCAGGTACAGAGTTTCCAGATGCGGGCTTTTGATGGCAAAATGCTAAACCTGCGCAACATCATCGGCACTATCAATCCTAATGCAACCAAGCGGGTATTGTTGGCTGCGCACTGGGATACACGCCCCTTTGCTGACAAGGATGATAAAGACCAAAACAAACCAATTGACGGAGCCAACGACGGCGCCAGCGGAGTAGGTGTGCTACTCGAGATTGCCCGAGCCATTCAGGCGGCAGAGCAGAAGCCAGATGTAGGCATTGACATTATCTTCTTTGATGGGGAAGACTACGGTCAGCCTGACGAGAGCGAGTATCCTTATCAAAACGATACTTGGTGCCTGGGGTCGCAGTACTGGAGCAAGAACATGCACAAGCCGAATTACAAAGCGAACTACGGCATCCTGCTCGATATGGTAGGGGCCGAAAACGCCAAGTTTGCGCGTGAAGGAACATCTATGCAGTACGCCCGCAACATCGTGGACAAGGTATGGCGTGCCGGCAACAAGATCGGTTACTCAGACTACTTCAAGTATGTAAACGCCCCGGCTATTACCGATGACCATTACTATGTGAACACAGTAGCTGGCATTCGCATGATCGATATCATTGAGTACAACATGGCCAATCAGGATGATTACTTTGGACCTTATCATCACCGTCATACTGACACGATGGATATCATCAGTAAAAACACGTTGAAAGCCGTGGGCCAGACTGTACTGCATGTGCTGTATAACGAGTAAAGCTATACCTGACCGACAATAAAAAAGGCGCTCCTTGGAGCGCCTTTTTTATTGCCTTACAACAGAGGGAAGCACATTGTCTTCCGTCATTTTCTGGACGGTGAGCTCAGCAAATTTAGTGGCAGCCTTGCTCAGGCTGCGGGGGCTGTGCGACTTAGATTGCGCGGACCACACCAAACGGTCTGTGTTGGTGTCGTAAAGGTTGGTTTCGAGGTAGTATACCTTGTCTTCGGTGTAGTAGCCTGGGTCGTAGAGAGTGGGGTACCAATGGTTGTAATACCCTCTGAAGCTGCCATACCATACAAACCGCGACATGGGGCGGTACCCCATATTGCCGGGCACGTAGCGGGTTTCTGTTTGCTCATCTACCAGCGTGGCAGTCAGGATGGCATCGTGACCGTCTTCCTTTATACGCTCCATGAGCAGATTCACATCCGGGCCAGCTTTAGCGGTGGCGGAAGGCGGGAAGAGGTCAATACTGCGTGTAGCCTGTATGCCCCGCATCTGTAACTGCGTTTGCAAGTCACTCTCAACTTCCTGCCGGGCCAGCACATTATCGGTCAGGGCAGCCACAACCACCCTTTGATAGTTCTGTGCTTCGATATCAGGACTCTTCCAGGAACCCATGATTTGGGTAGAAGAAGAACAGCCTGCTATACCTGCTAATAGTAGCAAGATGGGAATCCAGGTGTTCGAGAGAAGTTTGTTATTCATATTGGTGGTGCTTAATGTGCTTGTTTATACTATTTTATATAACGAGTGTCGCGTTTAATTAGATTTTAGAGTGACCAGTAGGTAAATAAATCAGGTACAGGCTATGCTGTACGGTTGCATTTTGTGTAAGGTATAGGGCAACATTTTGAAGAGGTATGTGGTATGTTGGGGCAACGCTTCTCGGCTAGGGTGAGACCACCCTGTCTTCTGAAGTATTCAAAAAGCATTATATATTTGTCCTATCATTCAATACGTCCCTTTATAAAACTTAAAAAAATGTCGTACGATAACATCGTTTCCTTACTTGGTTCTGAAGCGGAGAATCTGCTTCAGTATGAAAGCAAAACAATTTCTAAGGACCTGATTCATGCACCAGGCCCTGACTTTGTAGATCGTGTTTTCTCACAGTCTAACCGTAACCCGCAGGTATTGCGCAGCCTGCAACAGCTCTTCAATCATGGTCGCCTGGCTGGTACTGGTTACCTGTCTATTCTGCCCGTGGACCAGGGTATAGAGCACACAGCGGGTGCCTCTTTTGCCCCAAACCCAATCTACTTCGACCCTGAGAACATCATCAAGCTGGCCATAGAGGGCGGCTGCAATGCAGTAGCTACTACCTTTGGTAACCTGGCCATGATGTCCAGAAAATATGCGCACAAAATTCCGTTTGTGGTGAAGATCAATCACAATGAACTGATGACCTACCCGAACAAATATGACCAGATCATGTTTGGCTCTGTAGACGAAGCCTGGAACCTGGGCGCAACAGCGGTGGGTGCTACTATCTACTTCGGTTCGGAGGAGTCTTCCCGCCAGATCATTGAGGTGGCTGAGGCCTTTGAAAGAGCGCATCAGTTAGGTATGGCCACTATCCTATGGTGCTATACCCGAAATAATGCGTTCAAGAAAGACGGTACCGATTACCATGTGGCGGCTGACCTGACGGCACAGGCGAACCACCTGGGCGTAACGATCCAGGCGGACATCATCAAGCAGAAACTGCCTGAAAACAATGGAGGCTTCAAAGCGATCGGTTTCGGCAAAACGCACGAAAAAATGTACTCTGAGCTTTCTTCTGACAACCCGATTGACCTGGCCCGTTACCAGGTGGCGAACTGCTACATGGGCCGAGCCGGCCTGATCAACTCCGGTGGTGAGTCTAAAGGAGAGTCTGACCTGGCGGATGCTGTGCGTACAGCCGTTATTAACAAGCGTGCAGGCGGTATGGGCTTAATATCAGGGCGTAAGGCGTTCCAAAAAGATATGAAAGTAGGAGTGGAACTGCTGAACGCAATTCAGGACGTATACCTGGCCAATGACATTACACTTGCTTAATCAGTAGCAGAACTGCTGATTATTAACTAATTTTACAGCCTGCTTTGGAGCCGCTCCTTTGTGAGTATTCCGAAGCAGGCTATATTTGTGCCCAAATCTGCCCGCAGCTGGTACAGATGAGTATGGCAGAACAACCATTTAATGTGCGGTACGCACGACCGATACGATTATGATGCCTTGGTTTAAACGAGTAGAAAAAGGAATTATCACACCGACAGAGGAGAAAAAAGAAACTCCGGACGGCTTGTGGTTTAAGTGCCCGGAATGCAAGACAGTGACGAGCATGACCGAGCACCGCAAAAACCTGAAGACCTGCGTGAAGTGTAACTATCACGACCGTGTTGGTTCCAAAGAGTATTTTGCCATCCTGTTCGATGACAACAAATTCACGGAGATGGATGAAGACATGAGCTCGGGTGACCCACTAAACTTCGTCGATTCCAAGCCATACCCAAAGCGGACCGATGAAACACAGCGCAAGACTGGCTTGAAAGATGCCGTGCGTACTGCCTATGGCAAGTCCGGCGGCAAGGATATCACCATTGCCTGTATGGATTTCGCTTACATTGGCGGCTCTATGGGATCTGTGGTGGGAGAGAAGATCGCTCGTGCCATTGACCATGCCCGCAAGACACGCACCCCTTTCATGATGATCTCAAAATCGGGCGGTGCCCGTATGATGGAAGCTGGCTTCTCGCTGATGCAGATGGCTAAGACCTCTGCCAAGCTAGCATTGCTTTCAGAAGAAAAGCTGCCTTATATCTCTTTGCTTACTGACCCGACCACTGGTGGCGTGACAGCATCCTACGCCATGCTAGGTGACTTCAATATTGCCGAGCCAGGTTCCCTGATTGGTTTCGCCGGACCTCGTGTTATCAAGGAAACCATTGGTAAGGATTTGCCAAAAGGCTTCCAGAGCGCTGAGTTCGTATTGGAGCATGGCTTCCTTGACTTTATCGTAGACCGCAAAGAACTGAAGCAGCGTCTGGTTGACCTGCTGAGCATGATCATGCCAGTTGCAGAAGAGAAAAACGGCACTGCCAAAACGCAGAAAGTGGCCAAGTCGTCATAGGTTCATTGCATTAATATTCATATTTGAAAAGCCTGTCAGTAACCCTGGCAGGCTTTTTTATTGGTACTCAGTATGGACAAAATATAAGCTGAACAGGTGCAGACGAACTTTTTCATCTGATGAAAGTAATAGTTTGGATAAAGCACAATATTGTGCCCAAGTTTGGCATTAGTATTGCGAAAGCACAAATGCAACGCAATACATGAGTTGTATGAATTAATACTACTATTAACCAAAACCAATTTTAAAAATTTATTACAAGACTATGAAACTAGTAAAACTATCGTTGACATCGATGCTGGCTGTGACTATGCTTTTCACTTCCTGCCAAGGTACGCGCCAGACTACATCAGGTACAGGCGACACTTCCACTACAACAGGAAACACAACTGGAACGAACACTACCGGCGAAGAAAAGAAGGGCATGAATAAAACCACCAAAGGCGGTGTGATCGGAGCTGGCTCTGGTGCTGTAGTTGGTGGTATCATCGGTAACCGCATGGGTAACACAGCAGCGGGTGCTATTATAGGTGCTGCCGTGGGTGGTGCCACAGGTGCCGTGATTGGCCGCCGTATGGATAAGCAGGCCGAAGAACTGGAGAAGAGCATGGAAAATGCTAAAATTGAGCGTGTAGGCGAGGCTATCCGTATCAATTTCGATTCAGGTATCCTGTTCGCTGTGAACTCTGCTGAGCTGAGCGCCAATGCCAAGAAAGACATTGACGGACTAGTAACAACACTGCAGAAGTACGAAGGCACAAACATCATTATCGAAGGCCATACGGACAACACGGGTAGCCGTGAACTGAACCAGGGTTTGTCAGAGCGTCGTGCGCAGGCTGTAGCCAACTATGCCCGTACCCGTGGTGTGGATGCATCGCGTATGCAGGCTAAAGGTTATGCTTTTGATCAGCCAATTGCTGACAACACAACTGCTGAAGGCCGTTCACAAAACCGCCGCGTAGAGATTATCATCATCGCGAGCGAAGAGTTGAAAAAAGCTGCTGAAAGCGGTCAGGTAAAATAAGGTATAAGGTATTATACCTGTACTGAAGCGCCTGCCGGGTATACCTGGCAGGCGCTTTTTTATGCAGGCGATTTTATTCAAAAACCTGCTTAAAATACTGTCAAAGCTGTTTGAAGCAGGTGTTTGTAAATTCTTTGAGTGCCTTACGTATACATCTGTCTAGTATAACTAGTAGTATGGCGTTGTCAATGTGTTGATAAATATAGCGTTACTAGCCTTCAGTAGTAATCTGCTATATCCGGATACAACATTTTAACGCATTTAGAGTATTAAGGGCTTAATCTGACAACTATAAATGGAATTTAAAAAAACGAAAACAATGAAACATATTAGAATTTATTTCTTGGCTCTAGCCGTAATCGGCTTCCTGTTTACTTCTTGTAATGCCAGTCGTACGGCCAAAGGCGGGGCCATTGGTGCCGGTGGTGGTGCCGTAGTAGGCGGTGTAATTGGTAAAGTAGCCGGTAATACAGCGGCGGGTGCCATTATAGGTGCTGCTGTGGGTGGTACGGCAGGTGCCCTGATCGGTCGCCGTATGGACAAGCAGGCTGAAGAACTGCGTCGTGACCTGGAAAACGCCAAGGTAGAGCGTGTAGGTGAAGGTATCAAAATTACCTTCGATTCAGGTATTCTGTTCGATGTGAACTCTGCAGATCTCCGCTCAAATGCTCAAGCTGACATTCAGAAACTGGCGACCACGCTGAAGAAGTACGAAGACACGAACATCATCATTGAAGGACATACCGATAATACTGGTAGCCGTGAGCTGAACCAGCGTCTGTCGGAGCGTCGTGCTGAGTCTGTTGCTAGCTATGCTACTCAGCAGGGAGTTGCTCGCAATCGTATCACAACACAGGGCTGGGCTTTTGACCACCCGGTAGGTGATAACTCTACAGCAGCTGGCCGTCAGGCTAACCGTCGTGTAGAGATTGCGATCTTTGCTAACGAGAAAATGAAGAAAGCCGCTGAGCGTGGTGATTTGTAAGCATTATATATTTTAAATAAAAGCCGGCTATACCCTCAGGTATAGCCGGCTTTTTTATGCTTAATTAGTTTTTAGTGGCCGATGAAGATTTGCGCTTGCGGAGTATGATGGCTAACCCGATGGTTAAGATGGATCCGATAAAGGCGAGCACCATGTCCTTTTGTGCGTCCCATATATCGCCCTGCATACCCAGGTAATTCATTCCCTGTTCATCCCCATCGTACACGAGGTCCGCCACGATCCACTCCACAATTTCATATACCGCACTCAGCGACAGAATAAGTGACAGCGTGAGCACGGCACTCAAAAACACACTCAGGCTAAAGCCTCGCTTCGCTATTTCATAGATGGGGTAGGTCAGCAGCAAACCAAAGCCAAAGTGCACGATGCGGTCATAGTGATTGCGCTGGAAATTGAACTGCTCTTTCATCCACTCGCCAAACGGATTGTCTGCATACTGATAGTAACTGCCGTACACGTGCAGCATCATGAACAGGAAGATTAAGGTATAGCTGGTATCGGTAAAGCGGAAAATATTATAAAAAGCCACCAGGAGGATCACGACAGAGAGCGTGAGGGAGTTTTCGAGCAGCCAGTTTAGCAGGTCTGGAGTAGTGAAGCCTGTGTACGCCCAGAAAGCCATAAAAATAGCCGTATAGGCCATGTGCAGCGGCTTGCGCATGAAAGGCAGCTTATGCTTGGAACGGAAAGTCATTGTAAGTGTCATGTGCCAACAGGTTTTGTGCAGTATGCAGCATTAACCTAAAATTGATACACATGTTTTACGCAATAAGATACAAGCTTTTCTAAAAGCCTTAGGCCAGCAGGTCTTTTTGGTAAAACACCAGTCTGATCGGGTTGTCCTCCGGGTTTTGGGTTGGGTCACAGTGGTAACCGAACATCTCGACGCCGTTCATGTAAGGGAGTAGCTTTTTGTAGAAGGTATGGCCCGTGTTCTCGGGGTTGAATGTGATGTCGTGGTACACACAGGTAGGCAGCGAGCGCATGCGGCTCAGCTTATCAAACAGCACATCAGGCTTACCCAAGTCACCGGAGTACACAATGCGGTTGTCGTCTTCTTCAAAAATATAAGCAAACGACTGCAGGCCCTCCGAGTGCTGCCCGTAGGTGTTCACTGCTTTTATACCTTCAAAATGCTCCAGTGGCACGAATTCGGCATACTTATCCGGGTCTTTTACCTGTATTTTGAGGAACTCGTAAATCTGGGACTTAAACTGGTCGGAAGGATACAGGATCGTAGGTTTGGGCGCCTTGTCTACCACATGCTTGTGTAGCAGTAAATTGGCCAGGCTGCCGCAATGATCATTATGCAGGTGTGTGAGCAGGATATGATCTACCCGATGTAAAAGGTTTTTGTGCACCAGTGTCTGGTACACGGTAAAGCCACAATCTATCAGGACACACTTCTCCCGCACCGTCACTAAAGCGGCTGAGTTTTGATAATCAATGTCGAAAGCACCTCCTGTTCCTAAGAATTTAATTTGCATAAACGTAAAGCTAATGCCCTTTTAGGCTGAGACTACAGGTATAGCGGGAATTGAAATAAATTGTTGTGATATATTATGATTTTTCTGAAATAAATGTTCGAACATGTACTTTTAGAAGGTTCAGCTGAAAATGTGCTAAACGCCTTACGCACAAAGCCGTTTATTAATATCTGGCAAAATAAAGTGCGCAATGGAAGGATACGAACTACCCGCTGATGAAAAGATAATGATTACCCACGAGCTGCTGAACCAGGAGTACAAGCGCCTGGAGCTTGACCCACGTCGCAGCCACATGCACGAGCTGATCTCGACCATGCTCTCGCACCGCACCAATCATGCTGATGAACAGAAGGCCTACTATACCATGTTGGAGCGCTTCGGCGATTGGGAAGGCGTGCTTAATGCTCCGGAGGATGAGCTTGCTGATGCGGTAAGCACGACCCGCTACCCTCTGCAGAAAGCCCCGCAGATACAGGAAACGCTGCGCATGATCAAAGAAGATCGGGGCGAGATAAACATTGATTTTCTGGCCGACCTACCCATAGAGGAAGCCATGGCCTGGCTGACACGTTTACCCGGCGTAGGACCCAAGACGGCTACCTTACTGCTACTGTTCAATTTCAAGAAACCGGTATTGCCTGTCGATACGCACGTGTTTCGGGTGAGCCAACGGGTAGGTTTGATCGGAGCTAAGGTCACTGCTAACAAAGCCCATGATGTCTTGCTGGAGATGCTCCCCAAAGATGCCACCGAACTATTCAACTTCCACAAACACTTGTTTTGGCACGGACAGAAGGTATGCACCTGGTCATATCCGAGGTGTGAGAAATGCGTGTTGAACGGGATATGCAATTACTACAGCCAGGTGCGGGCAAAGGGGATCGATAAAGCAGCGTGATAGATTTAATCCAGCCTAACTTTTCGAGTTGCACCAGTCCTGCCGTTCCAGGCGATAAACAAAGCATAGATCATCGTTAAATTGCCTTTGCTCTACGAATCGGAAGCCGATGCGCTCGTAGAACCGATGCGCTCTGACGTTAGAAACTAATGGATCAATGAGAACAGCTGCTGCCTTATAGTCTTCGAAGCACATGGCCAGGGCCAGTTGCATGATTTGCGTGCCGTATCCTTTGCCCAGGCAGTCGCTTTCCCCGATCCAAATATCGATTGCCCTGAGGTTAGCCGATACGTTACCCCAGTAATGTGACTCTTCCTGTGCAGGATCTATGATCTGTACAAAGCCAATAGGGCGATCAGCCAGTTCCGCCACAAATTGATCACGCCATGTGGGGTGGCGTTGCAGTTCTTCTTCCCAATTCCAGTCGTCATTCGGGTCAGCATCCAGCACATGAGGTTCGGCGTCCCATTTCTGAAGCAGCGTTATATCATCTATTGTTGCTTGCCGCAGTTTGATAGGATGTGATGCTGAGGACATGGTATGCCGGGTTTTAAGAGGGGTTTATAATTGTAGTTTCATCATGATGTCAGTCTGTTCGTCGCCGCCTAATTTGAATACGTGTTTGTCGAATTCTACAAACCCATTCTTCTTATAAAAATTTATCGCTCTCGTGTTTTCTTCCCATACACCTAGCCATACAAAATCAGCATGTCTCTGTCTGGCGATATCTATCGCGTGTTCATAAAGTTGTTGTCCTACGCTTTTTCCATGGTAATCTTTGAGCACATAGATCCGTTCTATTTCCAGCCCTTTATCATCTTTCAATTCTGTCTGTGATTGGCCAGAATTTAATTTTAAGTAGCCAACTACTTTGTTGTCAATTGTCGCAAAATAAAAATGAGAGTTGTTTTCACGGAGTTCTG
This sequence comes from Pontibacter sp. LHS2, assembly GCF_058932845.1. NCBI lineage: Bacteria > Pseudomonadati > Bacteroidota > Cytophagia > Cytophagales > Hymenobacteraceae > Pontibacter > Pontibacter sp. LHS2. The sequence continues at coordinate 1,039,149 of NZ_JBZYWG010000002.1, read as the reverse complement.
TGTTCAGCTTTTCAATAGAAAGCTCTTCCTCCAAATACTTTTTCATGTTCTCCTCAGTATTACCTGCTGAGAATGTCTCAGAAAAAGTCTGTCTGCTGATTTTTAGCAGTTGGTTGATGTCGTTAAGGGAAACTCTTTTTATAGTGATGTTAGTCATTTTACTTTTTCTTAAGCTATTCTAAAACAGCTTCGGGCATCATTCTGCTTTTTGTCCTTTCGGTTCAGGGATGTTTTAAAAGATCAAGTTATGTATGCGTGCCGAAGATAGGATGAATAAGTTCAAGATGAGCTCATCTATATAAATGCAGCGTCAATAAATTGCTACTTATTCGGATTGTGGGTTTATTATTCTACTAAAGCAAATCCTTAAGCCATACCCCAAAATGATAGCCAGCTTTGGCAATGTCAATCAATGCAATTATCGCAAATACTCCCAATACAGCATGTACTGGTTTGAAACCTCTATTCAGTGTTTTCATGATGTAAGATTTTCGAAACGGGTTAACTAAATGGTTGAAAGTAGAATCTACAATAATAATACAAGAGATGACCGATTTTAGTCAATGTATCTTGTTATCAAATAGTTATCTTTTGTTTGTCAACCTGTCTAAGATTGGCGAGTAAGACTCCATGACAGCTACCTGCACGCGACCTTTCTCGTCTCTTTCATTTAATATCGGTGTGCCTTCTTTTATTTCCCGAATTACTCCATCCTCGTCTACAAAGAAATTTTTAGGATAATCTTCTATTCCCCACTTTTCAAATAATTCTTTTGCGTCAGGAAGAATAAGAAACTCAAAAGGGTGTTTGGCCAGAAGACTCTTGATTTTTGTTGCGTCTTCAGGTGCAGGGGCTAAAAATACTACCTGTTCGTATTTGTCTTTGAGCTTATTTAGTTCTGGGAATTCCAGAATACATGGTCTGCAAGTGGTAGACCAAAAGTTGAGCATAACTACTTTGCCTTTCAAAGAATTGGAGTCTACTACTTTTCCATCAAGTGTCTTCAACGAAAATGACGGAAGCACTTTGTTCTTATATTTTCGGACAAACTCATTCTCTATGGGTAGCACCTCAATATCAATGATGCTAGTATCTCCCACAATTGTTTCATCTGTCATGGCAATGGGGTAACCTAACGCTCTGATGCTGTCTTTTTGAGCTACAGTATAGAGCTTTCCTGCCTCATTTCGATACAACTTTACTTTTGTCTGAGCATAACCTGTCATGTAAATGGTTAACAGGGCTAGGGTCAATAATAAAACCTTAAGTTTCATAGCTCTTCTTTGTGTTTAAAGTTACTGGGAACCACTATAAAGGTCACTATGATGTATATCTGTCAGTTAGGTAGAATAATTATACCCCAACCTGACCCCACTATCTTTAACTTCAAGCCTCGCTTTCCTGCCGCAAACAAGCGCCAAGTTATCTGGTTCGTGACCGGTCGGGAAGCCGTAGCAAACAGGATAATCATACTTGCCGGTGTGCTCCGCTATGATCTCGTAAGCGTCTTTGCCAAAAGGAATAGCGTTGTCTTTCATCAGGCTGAAGTGCCCGACGATAAGGCCTGCCAGGTCTTTTAACTTACCGGCGCGGTCAAGGTGCACCATCATCCGGTCGATGCTGTAGAGATACTCGTCCACATCTTCCAGAAACAAAATCTTGCCCTTGGTGGTGAAGTCAGAACTGGTGCCGGAAACGTTGTGCAGGAGCGCCAGGTTGCCACCGATCAGCTGACCTTCAGCTATACCTGTGCGGTTGAAAGCATGGGGGGCAGTGCTGTAGCTGAGTTCCTCGCCAAAGAGTATACGGCGCAGGCTGTCCAGCGCGGCCTCGGTACCTGTCGGGAATAGCAAGGGCATGATGCCGTGAATGCTCTCTATACCTAAACTGTGAATGTGGCAAAGGAGAGAGGTGATGTCGCTGAACCCGACTACCCATTTTGGGTGCTTCTGAAAACGGCTGAAATCTACCTGGTCGAGGATGCGGGTGGTGCCGTAACCGCCACGGGCACAGATGATGGCTTTGATATCGGGTCGGTCGAGGGCCTGTTGAAGGTCCTGCAAACGCAGAGCATCATCGCCGGCAAATACACCATACTGCGCTCCCACTGACGGGCCTACTTCCACTTTTAGACCCCAACCTTTCAGGATGTCAATGGCGCCGGCAATTTCTTCGTGGCTGATGAGTCGGGCGGTGGCGATGATGGCGATTTTGTCGCCAGGCTGAAGTGGTGTGATCATGGGTAAAGCAATTTTTGGTGATAAACGAAGGTATGGCTTTTTGCTAAAATTTGCGAGGCTGCAAAATTTTGGGCAATTTCGGAACCTCGTTTGCTGTGGCCTCTTCGCCCGCCGCCTGTACCTGAACAAGCGCTGTGTGAGCGGGAACCTTAAACTAACCTTTTTATGACTGAACTTCAGAAAAAAAAGTCAGGAATTGACAAGTTCCTATCGGTAGTGGAGCGTATTGGCAACGCCCTGCCGCATCCAGCCACGCTGTTTGCAGGCTTTGCGCTGCTTGTGATTATCCTGTCGTGGGTTGCCAGTTTGTTTGACCTGGCGGTAACGCACCCAGGTACCGGCGAGACCATAACACCAGTTAACCTGCTCTCCACCGAAGGCTTGCACCTGATTCTGACCAAGATGGTGACCAACTTCACAGCTTTTGCGCCACTGGGTACAGTACTCGTTTCTTTGCTAGGTATAGGTATAGCCGAGGGTACAGGCCTGATCGGTGCGGTGCTGCGATTAGTGGTACTGTCGTCACCTAAAAAACTGCTGACCTTTGTGATCGTATTTGCGGGGGTTATCTCCAACACGGCTTCTGAAGTTGGTTACGTACTGCTGGTGCCATTGGCGGCTGTTATTTTCCTGGCAGCTGGTCGTAATCCGCTGGCTGGTTTGGCGGCGGCTTTTGCTGGTGTGTCAGGTGGCTACAGTGCCAACCTGCTATTGGGTACCATCGACCCGCTTTTAGCTGGTCTGTCTACGGAGGCTGCCCGCATCATTGATGCAGACTATACCGTAAACCCTGCGGCCAACTACTATTTCATGTTTGTTTCTACTTTCCTGGTAGCTGGTCTGGGTACCTGGGTGACGGAGAAAATTGTGCTGCCCCGATTGGGTGAGTACACCGGTGATGAAAAGCCACAAAGCATTGACCGTCTGAACAAAGACGAAAAACGTGGCTTGCTATATGCGACGCTAGCCATCTTAGCTTCCATTGCTTTCATATTGGGGGGCTTGATACCAGAGGATGGTTACCTGCGCAACCAAGAGACAGGAGAGGTGCTCAACTCGCCATTCATGTCAGGTATAGTAGCCTTCATTTTCTTGCTTTCTGCTATTGGCGGTATCGCTTACGGTATAGGCGCCAAGACCATCAAAAACGACAGCGACGTAATGCGTGGTATGTCCAAGTCAATGGAAACACTGGGTTCTTACATCGTACTCGTGTTCTTTGCAGCGCAGTTCGTAGCTTATTTCAATTGGACCAATCTGGGCCTTATTCTGGCGATTAACGGAGCGGATGTGTTACAGACAATGGGCCTGAGTGAGATTCCGCTTATGATCATGTTCATCCTGGTGGCTGCTGTAATTAACCTGGTAATGGGCTCTGCTTCAGCCAAGTGGGCGATCATGGCGCCAGTGTTTATCCCGATGTTCATGCTATTGGGCTATACTCCGGAGTTTACGCAGGTAGCTTACCGTATCGGTGACAGTGTAACAAACATTATCTCACCGATGATGTCGTATTTCGCCCTGATTGTGGCCTTTATTCAGCGGTATGACAAGAACGCAGGTATAGGCACCGTGATCTCCACCATGCTTCCTTACTCTATTGTGTTCTTTATTGGCTGGGTGATCTTGCTGATCGTCTGGATCCTGCTGGGCTTGCCGATAGGGCCGGGTGCCGAGATGTATATGCCACAGCCTTAAGAAGCATTAGGTATAAAACTGAAAGGGCCGGTATTGCATATGCAGCACCGGCCTTTTCTGTTAGTAACTTTATCCCGCTATTATAGCAGAGGTGTAATCGCCTTGATATTAAAACAGCTTCAGTCCCACACTCAGTAGGATTTGCTCATTCGCCAAGTCGTAATTGCTCTGATTTGTTGGGTTTTCGTAGTTGCGACTGATGCGCTCGTAGCGCAGGTCAACTGTCAGGCGCTGGATATCAAGGCCTATACCTGCCTGGTAACCCCAGTCAGAGTTCTCCATAAAGCTCCTGATGTTCTGTCCATCCTGGCGAGCGCTCAGCAGCGTAGAAGCCACTGGTCCTGCCTGCACGCGAACCAAATTGGCTATACTTATACCTGCCATAATAGGCACATCCAGTCGGTTGAACTTGATATCAGACACCCGGTTGGCGATTGAAGTGTTAGGGTTAGAATCCAGTCGACCCCCGGTCTGCGTAAAAATAGCCTCGGGCTGAATAAAGAGGCCCAGGATGTTCACGCGGGCAAAAGCGCCGGCATGGTAACTGGTCACAGATTCTTTTTTTGCATACTCAGCAGGGTTGCTGGTGACATCACGCACACTTACACTGGAAGATCCCACACCGGCTTTCACGCCACCAGTCAAAAATTGCGCCTCAGCCGCCGTACTTAGGGCAAAGAGCGCGCATATAGTTAGCACTAAATTCTTCATAGCTATTAGTTTAGATTCAAAAAGGTTATGCCTCACTCAACGTGATATGGGTATAACGAATAATCAATAGCCATTTAGTACGTAACTATGTAAATATAGGGTATGTAGTATTGAATTGTAGTACTATTCTATGATTGGTTAGCTGAGCTGCTACCGGCAAAAGATGCATAATTTATCCATTACACTTCATCGTAAGGTATAGCCCGAGGGCTAATCAAACTGTCATCTGCACTGAGTATAGCAGTCGCCTCTATCTCTACCAATTGCTCCGGTTTGATGAGCGCCCTTACCTCCACAATAGTTGATGCTGGTTTTATCTGACTGAAGAACTCACCATGGGCGCGGCCCACAGCCTCCCATTGGCTGATATCGGTTAAGTAAATACGAGTGCGCACTACATGCTGCAGCGTGGCACCGGCCTCATGTAAGGCCTTCTCTATTTTCTGAAGGATATACCGGGTCTGCTCATAAGCATCGCCTACACCGATCACTTGGTCGCCATCAGTGGCTGTAGTGCCCGCCACTTCCACTACATTGCCCACACGCACGGCACGGCTATACCCAATCATATTTTCCCATACAGCACCCGAAGAAATGTTTTGTCTTTTCATAGTTTGATGAGTTTAGAAGTAATACCTGTCAAAACAGATAAAAGCCTGCTGAATTGTGCATCTAGTATCAGCACGTATGGTACAGCAAGCAATGAACAATTTAACAATTTAGTCCTCAACAATTAAATATATCCGACGCATTATCAGCTTCCTGTCGGGTTCTATACCTGATACTCCGGCAGAATCCTTAATTTTGGGTAAACAATTGCCTCTTAATGCGCCTAAGATCGAAACCTGTGCTTTGCAACTACTACGTTACTTACCGCTGTAACGCAAAGTGCTCATTTTGCGACATCTGGGAAAAGCCATCGCCTTATATCACCTTAGAGGACGTCGAGCAGAACCTGCGTGACCTGAAGCAGCTAGGCGTGCAGGTGATTGACTTTACGGGGGGAGAGCCATTGCTGCATCGGCAAATCGATCAGATGTTGGAAATGGCTCACGACATGGGCTTCATCACTACGCTCACCACCAACGGCATGCTCTACCCCAAACTGGCGGAGCGACTGAAAGGCAAAGTAGACATGCTGCATTTCTCGCTGGACTCAGCCCACAAGGAGGAGCACGATACCGGACGAGGCGTGGCCTGCTATGATTTTGTGATGGAGTCGATCCAGGTAGCCAAGCGATTGGGTGAGCGACCCGATATTCTCTTCACCGTGTTCCGCCATAATCTGAATCAACTGGAGGAGGTTTACCACAGCATCACGCAGCCTAACAAACTGATGCTGATCATCAATCCTGCCTTTGAGTATAATGACGTGGCGGTAGGGGAGCAACTCACAGAAGCGGAACTCGACTACCTGACTGACTTTGGAAAGCGCAAAGGCGTATACCTGAATGATGGCTTCGTACAGCTGCGTCGCGATGGAGGAAACAAAGTAACTGATCCGGTTTGCAAAGCGGCAAGCACGACACTGGTTATCTCGCCGGAAAATGAACTAGTACTGCCTTGCTACCATCTTGGTACCAAAAGCTTCCCGATAAAGGGTAGTTTGCGTGCGCTATACCTGAGTCAGGAGGTTGAGGAACTGAAGCAACTGGAAGGGCGATTGCCAGCCTGCGAAGGCTGTACCATCAACTGCTACATGCAGCCCAGTTTTGCCGTAGAGATAAACAAATACTTTTGGAAAGCACTTCCGAGTACCCTCAAATACAACCTGAGCAAAGGAACCTGGAAGCGCCTTTTAAATTGATGCTTGGTAAATGGTTGAATTGCTGATAATAGTGCACGAAACAATTTGAGTCACTTTACCAGATAAACCCAAACGTCCCCTCGGCACCTGGGCAACGACATTACACAGTAACTTCGCTACGACTTTTTAACTTTCTAACTACTAAACTTTCTAACTTAAAATATGCCAGTTATACTTCCTGTGAAAGGTATAAGCCCGCAAATGGGCGATGATTGTTTTGTGGCCGAAAACGCTACGATTGTGGGCGATGTCGTGCTGGGCCGTGAGTGCTCGGTGTGGTTCAACGCTGTGATCAGAGGCGATGTGAACGCGATTCGGATTGGTGACAAAACCAACATCCAGGACGGAGCTGTGATCCATTGCACTTACCAAAAAGCCGCTACGACTATTGGCAGCAACGTGTCCATTGGGCACAACGCCATCGTACATGGCTGTACCGTGGAGGATAATGTGCTGATCGGGATGGGAGCGATCGTGATGGACAATGCGCTGGTGCAGAAAAACTGCATTGTGGCTGCCGGAGCAATTGTGCTGGAGAATACCGTGTGTGAGTCAGGCTCCATTTATGCCGGTATACCTGCCCGTAAGGTAAAGCAACTGAGTCAGGAACAGATTGATGGACTGGACAAAGTAGCTAACAACTATGTAATGTATAGCGGCTGGTTTACTAACCCGGAAGGATAAGGCTATAAAAAAAGAAGGCTATACCTGTCAGGTATAGCCTTCTTTTTTTAGAAGTTCGGTTCCTCTGTTTGAGGTTCTATCTGCGACTGAAAATCTTCTTTGACTGTAAAGAGTACCCATTCTACGCGTCGGTCCGATTTCTCCAGTACTCTGATCTCATACTCATTAGAATCGGCTACTTCATTCAGGTCATCCGGGATATGGCCATAGGTCATGGTCACGAAGCCGCCTACGGTTTCGTAGTCTTCGCCTTCGGGTATAGGGAAAGGAAGGTAGTCATTCGCATCTGACACAGGGGCGCCGCCATTGACACGGTATTCAAAGTCGCTCAGACGCTCCACAATCGGAACCTCCTCATCGTATTCATCCTGTATCTCGCCTACTAATTCTTCGATGATGTCTTCTATCGTAACAATGCCTGACACACCGCCAAACTCATCTGTGACGATGGCCATGTGCATGTGGCGTCGCTGAAACTGCTGCAACAGGCGGGGGATCTTTTTGGTCTCGGGCACGAAATAAGCCGGGCGCATTAGCTTCTCGATAATGATCGGCTCACCAAGTCGCATCAGGCTCAGGATGTCCTTCACGTACAGCACGCCCACAATGTTGTCAATGGAGCCATCGTATACGGGAAGTCGGGAGTAGCCCTCCTCAAATATCACCTCCATTAGTTCTGGCTCCGGTATGTTAACATCAATAGCCACCATGCGGGTGCGGGGCACCATGACCTGTTTCACCATGCGCTCGTTAAACTCAAACACATTTTCCATCAGCTCATGCTGTGAGTCTATCAAGAGGCCACCCTCAGCACTTTGTTCAAAGAGCAATCGGAGCTCTTCGGGAGAGTGCACTTCGGAGCCATGCACCGGGCGTATACCCATAGAGCGCAGCACCAGGTTGGCAAACCCGTTGAGTATCCAGATAAAAGGCCTGAACAGGTAGTAGAAAAAGCGAAGGGGTAGGGTAATGGCAAGTGTTGTAGCCTCGGAGCGCTGTATGGCCAGTGATTTAGGAGCCAGCTCACCAAATACAATGTGCAGCACGGTGATGATCGCAAAGGATATCGGAAGGGCTATTTTGTGGGCCAAGGCCTCGCTGCCCTGGTAGCCGAAAAACTCCATCACGTTGATGACGATCTGGGAAACGACACTTTCGCCTATCCAACCCAATCCGAGTGAGGCCAGCGTTATACCTAGTTGCGTGGCTGACAGGTATGCGTCCAGGTGGGTGAGCATGTGCTGGGCCAATCTGGCCATGGAGCTGCCTGCCTGTGCCCGAAGCTCGATCTGTGAGGCTCGAACTTTTACGATCGCAAACTCCGCCGCCACAAAGAAGCCGTTAAGCAATACCAGAAATATAGTGAGAAAGATGTTTAGAATCATAGCGTGTTACGGTGCGGTTTGCTTCCGGCTGCGTAAAATTAAGCTAAAATACGTGTTTTTACTATATATGTGTATGCTATAAGCAAGATAACGGATCGTTGGTGACTTAGCGGCTTCACAAATGGCATCCCGCCAAAATAAGAAGAGGTGCCACGGGGGCACCTCTTCTTATGGACACTTTTCAGGTGGTTAGTATTGAACCTGCATGGCGGGTGCCTGGGCGGTGCTAAACAACTCGCGGGCATTTTCAAGTGAAAGAAGTGGCAAAAAAACAGCTTTGGCCTCTTCTTCCGAAATTATTCTGTAAGCATGCTCTGAAGAAGTGTCGAGGAAGGGATTGCAGAAAGAGTAAATAAATTCATCTGAGAAAGTACGGTACACAATATGAAAACTGTGTTTCTCGTCGCGTGCAAGTTTGATCGCCTTAAAAGTAGGGCTCATTTCCTTGCCGCAAACAGTTTTGATAGTGGTGAACTCCTGTGGCTGAAAGTCTGTATTCATAGTTTTGAATAGGGGTTATGTTAATTATCGGATATAAAATATACGTTTTAGCACTTCTTATAATTCCTTAGGCAGGCTTTATGAATACTTTATATCCGTGAATGGCTTGAATTGGAGGGTGAATAGCTACCGTCTGACAATCAACGGCTTAGTATGCTTGCATACGGTCACAGAATGAGGGTTTTTGCTTCCGGGCTGGTCATTTGTGCTAAACAGAAACTACCTGCTGGTTCTAGCTGTTATTCATAGCAATAAGATGGGCTTTGGCAGGTAATAGCCTGTCATCTGTCTTTTGGCATGGGACGATGCTGCCGGAGAGATGGGGCTTTCATTCAAAATCTTTACTTTTGTAAGAATGCTTCCGGGCGTTGGTGATCTTATAGAATTAACTAGACATACCCTTATGAGAAATAATTTAAGGCTAGCGCTTCGCCTTACCTGGCTGCTACTGGTTATGATGACCTTTACAGCGCAAATGGTGCAGGCACAGGTGCTCAAGCCTGCTTCCTGGAGCTACGATGTCTCCAAAAAGGAAGTCAAAGTGGGTGAGGAGGTGGAGCTCATTTTCAATGTGAAAATTGACAAAGACTGGTACCTCTACTCTTCTGATTTCGATCCGGACCTGGGACCGATGGTGACGGAATTTAAGTTTGCCAAACACCCGTCGTATCAGCTCGTGGGTAAGATCAAGCCTGTCAATCCCAAGAAGAAATACGATGAACTGTGGGAAGGGGAGTATACCTATTTTGTTGGCACGGCGCAGTTCCGACAGAAAGTAAAAGTGCTGCAACCTGACCTGGTGGTGAAAGGCTCTTATGAGTATCAGGTATGTACCGATATAGACGGCAAGTGTATTCCGTTTGATGATGACTTTGCTTTCACCAATGCACAGATCAAAGTATCAGCAGCGAGCGGTGCTGCGACACCACCAACCACTACTCCTACCCAATCGCCTGTAGAGGCCATAGAGCAGGCTCCTAAGGAGGCTACTACACAGGCAGCAGCTCCAGACGGACTTGATACGGCTGTTCCGCCTACCTTGCCGCTAGACTCTGTACTAGCCGTTGAAGATACCCTGGCAGAAAATGGAGAGACAGCAGAAACGCTAACACCTGCTCTGATCGACTTTTCAAACGAAGATGAGTCGGGTGGAAGTCTCTGGGCCTTTATGCTGATCGCTTTTGGCTCGGGACTGGTGGCATTGCTAACACCCTGCGTATTTCCGATGGTGCCTATGACAGTAAGCTTCTTTACGGGAAGCAGCCAGAGCCGTGCTCAGGCTATCGGAAAGGCTTTTTTATACGGCATCTCGATCATTGCCATTTACACTGTAGCAGGTACTATAGCTGCTAAGCTGTTTGGTGCCGATGGTGCCAACTTCCTGAGCACGCACTGGCTGCCTAATGTGCTTTTCTTTGCCATATTTGTGATCTTTGGTATGTCTTTCCTGGGCTTGTTCGAAATCACGCTGCCAAGCTCGTGGCTGAACAAAGCCGATGCGCAGGCTGATAAAGGCGGCATTTTAGGGGTGTTTTTCATGGCCTTTACGTTGGTGCTGGTGTCGTTTTCGTGCACAGGACCCATTGTAGGCAGCATCCTGGTCGCTTCTGCCGGAGGTGAAACGCTGCGTCCGGTACTGGGTATGTTCGGTTTTTCACTGGCCTTTGCGCTGCCTTTTACCTTGTTCGCGATCTTCCCATCATGGCTAAGTGGCCTGCCAAAGTCCGGTGGCTGGCTTAACTCTGTGAAAGTAGTGCTGGGCTTCTTGGAGCTGGCATTGGCACTTAAGTTTCTGAGTATTGCCGATCAGGTATACCACTGGGGGATATTGGACCGTGAGGTATACCTCGCACTGTGGATCGTGATCTTTACCTTGATGGGTTTCTATCTGCTGGGCAAGCTTAAGTTTGCGCACGACTCCGATCTGCCATACATCAGCGTGCCGCGTATTTTCATGGCCATCGCTACGTTTGCCTTTGTGGTATACCTGATCCCGGGTATGTTCGGGGCCCCATTGAAAGCACTATCAGGTTATCTGCCACCGCAGTCTACCCATGACTTCGACATCAACGCCCTGGTGCGCCAGAGCGGGGGAGGCAGCTCAGCTCAGTATACCTCATCTAATCAGTTGTGCGAACCGCCTAAGTATGCCGACTTCCTGCACTTGCCACATGGCTTGCAGGGCTATTTCGATCTGGAGCAGGCCAAGCGCTGCGCCGCTGAGCAGGGCAAGCCTATTTTCATCGACTTTACGGGGCACGGTTGCGTGAACTGCCGCGAGATGGAGGCCAACGTATGGTCACATCCGGAAGTGCTGAGACGCCTGCAGGAGGATTATGTGATAGCGGCTCTGTATGTCGATGATAAAAGCGAATTGCCTGAAAGTGAGTGGTATGTAAGTGAGTATGACGGTAAAGAGAAGAAAACGCTCGGCAAAAAATACGCTGACTACCAGATCACCAAATTCAACGTGAATGCCCAGCCTTATTATGTGCTGATGGACGAGAACGAGAATATGCTGGTGAAACCCATCGCCTACGACCTGAGTGTGGAGAACTTTGTGAAGTTTTTGGATGCGGGTGTTGCGGCCTACAATAACAATAAGCAGGTAGCACAGAAGTAACGACAGACTTCACTTGTCTTCCAGACCTGTGAGTGTCTTGCATGCTACGAAGCAAAAAATATATACCATAGTAACTTCACTTGAAGCGGGTATAAAATAAGAAAGCCCCACCTGAATAGGTGGGGCTTTCTTATTTTAGAAGGTGTACTAACCTTACTTTGCCTCGTTGTAGCGACGGGTTACTTCTTCCCAGTTCACCACGTTCCAGAATGCGCTGATATAGTCTGGGCGACGGTTCTGGTAGTTCAGGTAGTAAGCGTGCTCCCACACGTCAAGACCCAGGATTGGCTGGCCACCGCAACCCTCTGCGAATGGCATCAGTGTGTTGTCCTGGTTTGGTGTAGAGCAGATTTCCAGCTTGCCGTCTTTCACGCAAAGCCAAGCCCAACCTGAACCGAAGCGGGTAGCCGCAGCTGCATTGAACTTCTCTTTCATCTGGTCAAAAGAACCGAAAGCAGAGTTGATGGCATCAGCTATTTCACCTGAAGGCTGACCACCACCATTTGGTGAGAGGATCGTCCAGAACAGGTTGTGGTTATAGTAACCACCGCCATTATTGCGAACTGCTTTGTTGTCTTCTTTCACATTGCGCATGATTTCCTCGATGCTCATGTTTTCCATCTCAGTACCAGCGATCGCCTTATTCAGGTTATCGGTGTAGGCCTGGTGGTGTTTTGTATGGTGGATTTCCATCGTGCGCGCATCGATATGTGGTTCCAGCGCGTCGTAGGCGTAAGGTAGTTTCGGTAATTCGAAAGCCATAGTTTTGTGTGGTTTTATATGTGAAAAATAGCATACGTACAGATTTATAGGTGTACGTATGCATTTGAAATGTGAGTTTCAAAGATAGTTATTTTCTTTTTGCTGCAAAGAACGAGGCCATCAGTTCGGCACACTCCTGGGCCATCACACCGCTCACCATTTCGGTTTTGGGATGCAGCAAATTGCCCACTCTTCTGTAACCGCGCTTGGGTTCAGATGTTCCGAATACGACACGCTTGAGCTGTGCCCAATAGCTTGCGCCGGCACACATCACACAAGGCTCCACAGTCACATACAGGGTACAGTCGTGCAGGTATTTATTGCCCAGGTATTCAGCTGCAGCAGTAAGGGCCAGCATCTCGGCATGGGCAGTTACGTCATTGAGCTTCTCGGTCTGGTTATAGGCTTTGGCAATGATGCGGTTGTTGCTTACGACCACGGCTCCAATTGGAATCTCCCCCTCCTCAAAGGCGTAAGTCGCCTGCCGGTAAGCCTCCTGCATAAAGTGGTCGTCGCTGTGTATAGATAGTAAGTCCACAGGTATAGGTGTTAGTGTTCGCTTTTGCACAAGATACACAAAAAAGCCCCTCCAGGAAAGGAGGGGCTTGAATGATCAGGTATAGGAAGTAGTCTGTTTTATTTTTTTATTCTGACTGAGGCCATGACCTCGCGGGCTGTCTCCTGCCAGTTGTTTTTCATCATAAAAGGCATGTGCATAGAGAATACCATCAATTGATTGCCCTGCACGGTATACTGCATGATGCTATACTTCTGCACCGGTGACAAATGGCTGCCAGAGCGCTCGTCGGCCATCACGGAAACGAACTCGAACACAATATAATCGCGGCCATTTATGGTAGCTACTTCGTCTCTGATGAAATCGACCTTCGTGAAACGCTCCAACAGGTTCGCCTTGTACACATCACGAAGCATCTTCAAGTCCTGAGCACCAAATTGCGAACGCTTCTGGGTCATGCTGAAATCAACCTGACCATTGGGGCTCGAGTATACCGCAACCGGTCGGTTGGCTGCCGGGTACTTGCGGGCAATACCATCGTCAGGGAGCGGCGTAAAATCGCGGGGCAGCATAACACTGACCTCCTTGGTGATCTGTATTTTCTTAAGTTTTGTATCGGCCAGGGCTACGCCGGCAATCAGGATAATAGCTAAAAAGGCTAAGTAGCGCATGTTCATAGGGTTGTTCGGGCAAAGGTATCAAATAATAAGGACTGTGATAGAGTATAGCAATTATTTTGCCAAAGCCTGAAAAGCCTTTAATCATGGTGTATACCTAGTAAATTGATATCTTCTACAAGTGAATGACGTTAAAAATTAAACAGTTGGACGCTACCGTATAGTGCCAGCAATTTGAAATTGAAGACCATTTAATTGTAAAAGCTATGTTAGGAAACATCATCGACAGTGTAAAAGGCCAGTTGACCGGCGAACTGCAAGACAAATTTCAGCTCGATCCACAGCAGGCAAATCAGTCTGTGGACTTAGCGAAAGACCACGTGGCAGAGGGGCTAAAGAAAGAGGCCTCGGGCGGCGATGCAAGTGGCATCATGAACATGCTGAAAGGCCAGAAAGCGCCTCAGGACAGCTCGGCTATGAACAGTACAATCCAGAATTATATAGGCGATCTGACATCTAAAGTAGGTATACCGGAGTCTGTAGCAAAACAGGTAGCTCCTTTTGTGGTGTCGTTCGTGATGAATAAAATAGGAGGCAAAGTCAATAACCAGTCTGACCTGATGGGCATGCTGGGCGGCGGTTTAACAGACAAATTGCCCAAAGGTATGGGAGACAAGCTTGGAGGGCTTTTTAAGTAAGCCAGCGGCAAGCCTGAAATAAAAGAAGCCATACCTAGTGGGTATGGCTTCTTTTTGGTTGTGTTGTTGTGTTTTTTGGTTGCAAGTCGGCAACTTACTTACATCTCACCTTAAACAAGTGTGCCTATAATTGCCGGAGCGGGGAGCTCCAAAGCAATGTTTTTAAGTCAGTTATCAAAAACTGAACTGGGTTTTTTCAATATTGACTACTTAACCGTGTCAGGTGCTAAAAAGTTTAACAACAGGTGAAAGAAAAGTCAGGAAACCTTTCCGCTACGATCTGCTTGGGTACACAATAGGCGTGCAGCGTCTGCTGTTGCGGCGCGAATATAGCACAAAATTCTATCAGAAAACCAAGTCAGGTAACAAGGGAGTGGTATTTTAAGGCACGGCTTTGTTGGGCTATACCTTAAAGGTGCTAAATAAGGGGCTTACCCAGATATATCAAAATTTACTATACTAACTTATATATATTATCGACCAAACCTACCTATGCTTCGGTCAATTGAAGTTGTCACTGTGTACTAAAGTCCTTAATTTTACCAGCTAAATGGTAGGTTAAATCAGTTGTACACTCCAACTGCCGGCATGTCCGAAGGTATAGGCGCTTTCTTTCTAAAATTTCTGAAGTTTGGCTTAGTAGGCTTTACCGGTCTCGTCCTTGATTTTGGTGTGACCTTTCTGGTAAAGGAAAAGCTGCGCTGGAACAAGTACATAGCCAATAGCCTGGGCTTTATCCTGGCCAGCATCAACAACTACATCCTCAATCGCCTCTGGACTTTCCATAGCCTGGACCCCGAAATAGGCTGGCAGTTTTCTAAGTTCCTGCTGGTGGCCGTCGCCGGTCTGATCATTAACAACCTGATCGTATACCTGCTGACCGAGAAGGTGAAGCTCAACTTCTACATTTCCAAATTCATCGCCATTGTGGTCGTGTTTATCTGGAACTTCCTGCTCAACTACCTCTATACCTTTACCCGCTAGTACTTATTCTTGGATACGGTAGATGCGCACATGCTCGTCTTTGTGCACACGCGGGTTCAGGAAGTGCAGCACCCGGTCATAGAGCGAAGGCGTGATGGTCGTTTCGAGCTCCAGTGCAGGGTATAAGCTATTGATGCGCTGCATGCGCTCTCCCATGTCTTTCTGACCCACCACCACCACATAGTCCGGTTGGAAAGGGTATAGGCTCAGCTCAGTTTGCAGACTGTCCAGCGACTTTTCTCCGTTCAGGCTATAGGCCATCACAAAGTCCTGTGGCAGCGGCTTGCCAGCCTTGTACTCGTCCCAGTCACGCTTATGGTTGAAGTGATACTCGTGAAACTCAGCAGCCAGACGATTCAGGTAATAAAGTGGTGGCTGCTTCATGGATGAGTTGCCGAACTCGAGTAAGACAGCATCCATATTCTGCTTCTCACCCAGGTATACGAGCGGTGCTACCCGGCTCTTTTTGGTGTAGGTAAACGACATGGCCACAGCTACCACTATGTTGAGGATCCAGAAAAAGGTCCAACTGGCTGCGAGTAGCTTTTTGCGCCGCTGCCAAAACTTGGCCGTACGCACAAAGTCCTGCCAGCCGATGACACCCAAAATCATGATAAGCGGGAAAAGCGGCAGAATGAAGCGCTCCTGCTTGTTCGGGAAGAGCGAGTGCACTACAAAAAATAGCAACCCAGCCCAGAAAAGCATGGGGGCCAGCCTAGCCGTGCGGCTGTAGCCCAGCAGCAGGTATACGCTGATGGGAGGGACCATGAAGCCCAGGATGGTTAGCAGGAAACGGTATACCGGTCCGGTACTGTAATTGTAAGCATTGTCGGCGTTGTAAAAGAAGTAAGTAACCACCGAGTGGAAAGGGTAATCAAAAAAAATCAGGTCGATCGTGCCCTGGATCAGCGTGGCCATGAGTATAAAGCCCAGAGTGAGCCATAAGATATCCTTCCATTGACGACGGTAAAGCAGCACCAGTCCAGCGCCGCCTAGAAAGAGTGCTGCATGGTAGCGGAACACAAAGGCCAGCGCAAACAGCGCTCCTGCCCATAGGTAATGCCAGTTTCTTTTGCGTTCATCTCCTTTCAGCATGTAATAAAAAGCCGCCATATAGGGCGGGATGCATACCATCTCCACAAGATTACGCACACTCATGAAAGGCATGAACCACATCAGTGCCAGCATCAAACCTACAATGCGGGCATTCGCCTGATTGGAAAGCCGCTCCGTGATCTTGTAGCCATAGTACACAATCAGCAGTGAGTATAAGCCGTGCAGCACCCGCACAAGGGTCATCTTGGTATCCGGGTTTGTGATGCCTGTACTCTCCATCAGGTAAAACAAACCGTAGTGTATACCTGCATAAAACATGCTGTGGCGTGGCGGCATAGGCTCGTGCAGCCACGAAGGCAAGCCATACAGCCAGTGCTGTGCAATTGTAATCACGTCAAAGTGATCGTCGTGGAAAGCAAAACCTTTCGAAAAGAAGGCGGCTATCATGCGAACCACGAATGCGATCAGCAGGATAAGCGACAGCGGCACCATGAGCCGGTTGTGAACCCCGACTTGATCGGCCGTCGCAAGCTTTTCGGAAGCAGTTTGAGAAGGGAATGACATAAGACAATATTATATATAATAGGATTGACCTATGATATTTTAAGAAAACCCGTTCCAAAGTTAAAAGATATACACTTAAGTTTGTGTATGAATTTGACTGAGCCAAAGTATAAGACGCCTTTTTTGGAGCGCAAAAGCATCACCTTGCTTGTTGGTATACTAGGTATAGCTGTGCTCCTGCTTATGGGCTATAACCAACTGCAACCCGAATCAGGCATTTACTCCCGCAATATTCTGGTGATGGGACATGCTGGCTCTGGGTTTTTCTCCCCCTTTAATCCTTACAATCCGCTGCCCGCCAACAGCATGGCATCTATTATAAAAGCCATGGAAGAGGATGGTGCCGATGGGGTAGAGGTAGATGTACATGTCAGTCAGGACGGCATCCCCATCCTTTACCATGACAATACCCTGGAAACGATGAGCGAAGGAGCTGGCATAATCGCAGAGCTGCCTGCCAGTGAGGTAGTAGGTATAAGGTATAAAGGAGGTGTTCTATACGACCTTTTCCACAGCGAGAAGATCATCACGATGGAAGCCATGCTACAGCGTTTCCAGACCTATCCTGAGCTGCCCTACCTGCACATTGATATCCGAAATCATGACGGTAGCCGAAATGCTTTTTATGCTCAATCGGTCTTAAACCTACTTCGTAAATATGAATACCCTGTAGAGAAATTAGCTTTCATCTTCAACCAGCCGGACATCCTGCATGCCGTGCGCGAACTGGAGCCCGAGGCCATGCTGATGCTGGATGCTGGCGAGGATTTTGACCTTTCAGCAAAGGAAGCGTTGGACAATCAGCTGCATGGTGTAACAGCCAATGGTAAGCACGTGAGTCAGGAACAGCTGTTGCAGGCGAGAGCACAGGGTTTGCAGGTGGTGCTGTTTGGAGGCAAATCGAAGGGGAGCATCGCCAAAATGCTGGAAATGGAGCCTGACGCCATTCAAGTGAATAACGTGAAGCGCATGCGCTCGCTACTGGGCAACTAGTAGAATAATCTTATCCAACGAGCATCATTAGCAATGCAAGCAGTATGATTGCCAGCGCGATATTTCGGAACGTGAACAAATGGCGTTTCATGGTAGGCGACTCTTATGGCAAGTTATTACAGCTACAGGCATAATAACGTGATTGGCAAGGCCTGAGATTAGCGTTGCAAGATTATACCTGCTAGTGCCTTGTTTTTCGACGCATGACAGCGAAACAATTATTACTTTTGCACTATATCAAAACAAAACGACATTTATGCTCCGGACACATACTTGCGGCGAACTAAGAATAGATAATGTAGGTGAAGAGGTTGTACTGACAGGCTGGGTACAGCGCCTGCGTGACAAGGGCGGCATGCTCTGGATTGACCTGCGCGACCGCTACGGCATTACGCAGCTTACGTTTGAAGACGGCGTAACATCGGCGCACCTGTTTGAGCAGGCCCGTGGCCTTGGCCGTGAGTACGTGATTAAAGTAGTGGGCAAAGTGATTGAGCGCTACTCCAAAAATGACAAAATACCGACTGGTGATATCGAGATTCACGCCTCTAAAATAGAAGTGCTGAATGCAGCCAAACTCCCTCCGTTTATGATAGAGGACGAAACCGACGGCGGCGATGACCTGCGCATGAAGTACCGCTACCTGGACCTGCGCCGCACACCTGTACGCCGCAACCTGGAGTTGCGTCACCAGATGATGCGTGCCGTGCGTTCTTACCTAGATGACCATTATTTTATCGAAGTAGAAACGCCGGTGCTGATTAAGTCTACGCCGGAAGGCGCCCGCGACTTCGTGGTTCCGAGCCGTATGAATCCTGGTGAGTTCTATGCCCTGCCACAGTCCCCACAGACGTTCAAGCAACTCCTGATGGTTTCTGGTTTCGACAAGTACTACCAGATCGTGAAATGCTTCCGTGACGAAGACCTGCGTGCTGACCGCCAGCCAGAGTTTACCCAGATCGACTGCGAGCTTTCTTTCGTAACCCAGGAAGATATTCTGAACACCTTCGAAGGCCTGATTCGCCATCTCTTCCTGAAAGTGAAAGGCGTAAACATCGACAAACTGCCGCGCATGACGTATGCCGATGCGATGAAATTCTACGGTTCTGACAAGCCAGATACCCGCTTCGAGATGCGTTTTGTGGAGATGAACGCGTTGGTGAAAGACAAAGGCTTCAAAGTATTCGATGATGCCGAACTGGTAGTAGGTATAAACGCCAAAGGCGCTGCCGGCTATACCCGCAAGCAACTCGACGAGCTGACGGACTTTGTGAAGCGTCCGCAAATCGGAGCGACTGGCCTGGTGTACGCCCGCGTGCAGGAAGACGGTACTGTGAAATCTTCAGTTGATAAGTTCTATACAGTAGAAGATCTACAAGCCTGGGCGACTGCCTTCAATGCTGAGCCAGGTGACCTGATTCTGATATTGGCCGGTGGAAGAGACAAAACCCGCAAAGCCCTGAACGAGTTGCGTCTGGAAATGGGTGAACGCCTAGGTCTGCGTGACAAGAACGTGTTCTCTCCGCTGTGGGTAGTAGACTTCCCGTTGCTCGAGTGGGACGAAGACAGCAACCGCTTCCATGCGATGCACCACCCGTTCACGTCACCAAAGCCAGAAGACCTGGAACTGATCGACGACCGTCCGGGTGATATCCGCGCGAATGCCTATGACATGGTGATCAATGGCGTAGAAGTGGGCGGTGGTTCTATTCGTATCCACGACCGCCGTTTGCAGGAGCAGATGTTCCGTTTACTGGGCTTTAGCAATGACGAGGCCAAGGCACAGTTCGGCTTCCTGATGGATGCTTTCGAGTACGGCGCACCGCCGCACGGTGGCATCGCCTTCGGCTTCGACCGCTTGTGCTCACTCTTCGGCGGCTCCGACTCCATCCGCGACTACATCGCCTTCCCGAAAAACAACTCAGGCCGCGATGTGATGATCGATGCACCGTCACCGATTGCCAATGCACAGCTGGATGAACTGCATATTAAAATGAAGAACCTGCCGTCGTAAGGTATAGGTAAATAAAATTAGAGGAAAGGCTGCCCGATGAGGGCAGCCTTTTTTTGTTTGAATCAGGATTTTCAGGATTTTATGATTTACAGGATTCTTGCAGATGCCGGGTCCAACCACCCTAACCCCTCTTTAGTTAAGGCGGGGAATTAGCTATTACTATTTACAAAGTATAGGGTTCGTAGTTTCTTCACATCCACTGGCACGCATTGCAAGCTAACTTGCACGATAGCTATGAAACAATGAATTAAGCCAAGTGCACTTTGTGGCGCTCCTCTGTTTGAGCGTTCAGCGAGTTTGGAGCGTCTTGATTTTTTTGCCTACTTTTTTCATCAAGGAAAAAAGTAGGTGCCCGCCGCACAGGCGAAGCTATGAAACAAAGTTAGTGACTAAGTAAAATTACAGTTGCTACGCCATTAAGGCATAGGTATAACTATAAAAAAAAGCGGCTGCCCTTTCCAGAGCAGCCGCTTTCATATCATCTCGCTATACCTTACAGCACGTCACTCAAAAGAGCAGGCGCTATACCAAGCAGAATCGTTAAAGCAGTAATGATAATTAGCATCACGTTCATAAAGCTGGTTGAGCGGATAGGCGCGTGCTCTTCATTAACAGGGTGCAGGTACATCGCGATAATTACGCGGAAGTAGTAGTACACACCCACGGCAGCCAGAATCACCGCTACTACAATCAGCCACATCATATCCGGATTCTCTATCAAGGCCGAGAACACGAAGAACTTACCGAAGAAACCGGCCGTGAGTGGTATACCTGCTAACGAAAGCATTGATACTGCCACAGAGAAAGCCAGCAGTGGATTGGTTTTGCCCAGGCCGTTGAAAGCTTCGTAATTTTCGTTCTGACGCTGTCTTGATACCAGCTGCAGCACACCGAAAGCGGCGATAGAAGCAGTAGAATAAGCGAACGAGTAGAACAGGATAGCAGAAGTAGACAAATTGTTGAAAGCGAGCAGCGTCATCAGTAGGTAGCCTGCATGCGAGATACTGGAGTAAGCCAGCATGCGCTTCATGCTTTGCTGTACCACCGCGCCTACGTTACCAATCAGGAGCGTCAGCACGATGATGGCCACCAGCGTTGGCATCCAGCTGCCGTAAGAAGCGGCGAAGGCGGCATCCATTAGCTTGTAGAAAGCAGCCACACCAGCCGTCTTTACCACGGTTGACATATAAGCCGTCCATACCGTTGGTGTACCTTCGTACACGTCAGGCGTCCAGAAGTGGAAAGGAGCGGCAGAAACTTTGAAAGAGATACCGATGATAATCATTAGCACACCCAGCAGGAACATGGCGTTGTACACACCGTCCGTCCCCATGGCTTCAGCTGAACCGGCAATCTCAGCGATGTTGAAGGTACCTGTTGCACCGTAAATCATTACGATACCGAACAGCAGTACGCCCGTGAAGAAAGAACCCATGAGGAAGTACTTCAGGGCGGCTTCTGCGGAGCGCAGGCTACCTTTGTCGCTGCCCGCCAGTACGTACATGGCAATCGAGAGAATCTCTATACCTATGAACAGCATCAGCATGTTGTTGTAGCTCACCATCATGATGGCGCCTACCAGCGAGAACAGAATCAGGGCGTAGAGTTCGCCTATGTTTTCGTCGTTGCGGGTAATGTAGTGCTGCGTGAAAGGCAGAATCAGGAGCGTCGAAAGGACCATGATGCCTGTGAAGGCCACCGCGAAATTGTCGACGGTAATCATGTTCTCGAAGTAGCTCTGGGTATCGTTCCAGTCGAGTAGGTTGATGCCGAACACAATCGCTAAAAACAGCAGCGACAGCGGCAACAGGATTCTTTTAGATTTCAGGAAGCCTACGAAGAGGCTGATAATCCCAAATCCAGATAGAAGTATAATCGAAATCATGTCGTTTAGTATCGTTTCGTTTTGCGGACTATCGGTTGATTATGCTCAGCAGCTGTCCAACCGCAGGCTCTGAAATGCTCAGGAAAGTGTTCGGGAACAAACCAATCCAGAAGACCATAATCACCAGCGGAATCAAAACAGCTTTCTCATGGAAGGTCAGGTCAGCGAAGCCTTCGGTGGCTTCTGACTTCGTGCCGAACATCACGCCCTGGAACATGCGCAGCATGTATACCGCACCCAAGATGATGGTCAGGCCGGCCACAGCGCCGAAGTAGTGGTTGTACTGGAACACACCCGACAACAATAAGAACTCCCCGATGAAGCCGTTTGTAAGCGGAAGCGCTACAGAGCCCATCAGCAGCACAAGGAACATAATAGAAAGCGCTGGCGTGGTCTGCGTAATGCCACCTAAGCTAGAAATCTCTCTCGTGTTGGTTCTGCGGAAGATGATGTCGATGATGAAGAACAGGCCGACTACGTTGATACCGTGGCTCAGCATTTGAATCACGCCACCTTGCAGGCCTTGCTCGTTCAGGGTGAAGATACCCGCCGCAATCAGGCCAACGTGCGCGATTGACGAATAAGCAATCAGGCGCTTGACGTCGCTCTGACGGATGGCGATGATGGAACCGTAGATGATACCGATGATGGAAAGCACGAGCACCGTGTCAGCCCACTGGCTCACACCTAGCGGCACAACAGGCAGCAACCAGCGCAGCACTCCGTAGATACCCATCTTCAGCATGATACCAGCCAGTAACATCGTCGCCTGTGTAGGAGACTCGGTATAGGTGTCCGGCTGCCAGGTATGGAACGGGAACACCGGCATTTTAATGGCGAAAGCAAGGAACAGGAACCAGAAAATCCAGCTCTGCGTCGCGCTGTCCAGCGTCAGTTGGTAGAAGGCGTTCACATTAGAAGAGTGCGCCGCCAGCTCGGTGCCAGCCGTCTGGAAGTACAGGTATACGAAAGCGGCCAGCATGAAAAGCGAACCGAAAATCGTGTAGATAAAGAACTTGAACGTAACCGGTATTCTGCGTGCACCGCCCCAAATGGCTGCGATGAAGTAAATCGGAATCAAGGCCACTTCCCAGAAGAAGTAGAACAGGAACGCATCCATCGCCACAAAAACGCCAATCAGGCCTGTCTGCATGAACAGCACCAGCGCATAAAACACGTGCGGGTTTTTGTAGTCGTGCTTGAAAGAAGAAAGCACAATCAGCGGCACCAGGAAAGTCGTCAGGAGCACCATCAGGAGGCTGATGCCGTCCATGCCGATGCTGAAACCGATACCTGCACGCTCCACCCACGGCATACTGAGGGCGAACTGTGTGGTAGCGTCTGGGACAAAGTTTACGATTGCGAATAGGGCAATGGAAAACTCAACGAGCGTTGCTATAAAAGCCACTTTCTTGGCACCTTCGCCTTTGATAAGCAACACCAGCAGTGCAGCTAGGGCAGGCCAGAAAAGTAATAGAGCTGTAATCATCTTCTTAGAACCTTAAGCGATAAAGAAGTTTAAAAATAGAATCAGGACAATGCTGGCTACCATCACAAACACATAGAAGCCAATAACGCCACTTTGTGTCAGACGCAACACGCGGCCGCTTGCCATCACCAGTTTGCCAAAGCCATTCACGATACCGTCTACTACAATCACATCCACAAAGCGGTGGAAAGCGGTTGACATGGCCATTACCGGACGAACAAACACGGTGTCGTAAATCTCGTCGATGTAGTATTTGTTGTAAATCAGGTTGTGGATAGGAGACAGGCGCGTTCCTTCTGGAGCCGGCACTGTTTCTTTCTTCACGTACATCACATAAGCAATGATAATCGCTATAACCGATACGACAACCGAAACAGCCATCAGAATGTACTCTGTGGCGTGGTCGATATGCGGTGCTTCCAGTGCGGCAGCGTTAGCCTGACGGGCAAAGTTGTAGATAGGCGACAGGAAGTTGCCTAAGGTATGCGTATCGCTGAAAACGGCTGGCAGACCGATGAAACCACCTATAGTGGAAAGGATAGCCAGTACAATCAGCGGAATGGTCATAGAAGAAGGTGACTCGTGCAGGTGCGAACGTTGCTCCTCCGTGCCACGGAACTTACCGAAGAAAGTCAGGAACAGGAGGCGGAACATGTAGAACGAGGTCATGAACGAAGCCAGAAGGCCGAGCGCCCACATCAGCTTGTTGTGCTCAAACACATGCGCCAGTAACTCGTCTTTCGAGAAGAAACCAGCGAATGGTGGTATACCTGAGATAGCCAATGTACCAATCAGGAAGGTGATGAACGTAATCGGCAACCACTTGCGCAGACCACCCATGTTGCGGATATCCTGTTCGTTGCTCACGGCGTGTATAACAGAACCAGCACCAAGGAACAACAGCGCCTTAAAGAAAGCGTGCGTGAGTACGTGGAAGATAGAAGAGGAGAAGGCCATCACACCCAGCGCGAGGAACATAAAGCCCAGCTGGGAAACGGTAGAGTAGGCCAGTACTTTCTTGATGTCATTCTGCGCTAGACCAATGGTAGCAGCTAGTAGTGCAGTTGCCAGACCGATGATGGCGATAAACTCCATCGTGGTTGGGGCCAGCACATACAGCACGTTCGAACGCAGCACCATGTAGATACCCGCCGTCACCATGGTTGCGGCGTGAATCAGGGCTGAAACTGGCGTAGGACCCGCCATCGCGTCAGGAAGCCATGTAAATAACGGAATCTGCGCACTCTTACCCATGGCACCCACAAACAGGAGCATCGTAATCGCAATCATCACACCGCTGTCGGTCAGGCCCGTCATCTGCGAAGCAGACAGGAATACCTCTGGGTAGCTCACGCTTCCGAAGGTGATGAAAATAAGGAAAATGCCTAATAGGAAGCCCAAGTCACCGATACGGTTCATGATAAAGGCTTTCTTGGCGGCATTGTTATAGTTGTGGTTCTTGTTCCAGAAGCCAATCAGCAAGTAGGAGCAAAGACCAACGCCTTCCCAGCCTACAAACATCATCACGTAGTTAGAGCCCATCACGAGCAGCAACATCGAGAACATAAACAGGTTGAGGAAAGAGAAGAACTTGCCGTAGTTTTCGTCGTGGCTCATATACCCCGCCGAGTACACGTGAATCAGGAAACCGATACCTGTTACCATCAAGAGCATCAGCAGTGTGAGCTGGTCAATCAGGAACGAGAACCCAATCTCGAGGCTGCCTACCGTGAACCAGTTGTAGAGGTCAACGATGTAAGGGCGGCTGCCATTGGAGGTGAAGTCGATGAACAGGTATACCGATATCAGAAACGAGGCCAGCACCGTGCCAGAGCCTAGCAGACCTACAAGGGCCTTAGGCAATTTGCGGTTGCCAAGTCCGTTAATCAGAAAGCCTATGAACGGCAGGAGCGGCACAAGCAAACACAGCAGCGCCATTTCCTGATTGTTGATGGGCATTACTACTTCTTGCATTTAGCGTATGATTTAGTGAAGCTATTCAGGTTAAGTAATGTGTGGGCTACCACTTGAGGTAGTTCAGCAGTTGCACATCGGTGGTGCGCAGGTTGCGGTAAATCATCACGATGATGGCCAGACCAACTGTTACTTCCGCCGCTGCTACCGCCATGATGAAGAACACAAAGATTTGTCCGTTCGGGTCAGAGCGATAAGATGACAAAGCGACCATCAGGACGTTCACGGCATTGAGCATCAGCTCAACACACATAAAGATGACAATTGCGTTTCGTCTGGTAAGAACGCCGATTACGCCAATGGCGAAAAGGGCCGTGCTGAAGTACAGGTAGAATTCAAGCGGGATGGTTCGGATAACCTCTGGCATTTGGTTCATCGTCTGGTTGCTGAACGTATTACTGGTAAATTACAATTCTGAAATCAAGTCGCAAAGTTATCCCCATTTTTGTAAAATCCATAACATATTTCTAATCTTCTTGCCCGATCAACAGCTTAGTTTCATGTCCCTGAAGATTTATATTTTAGTTGGTGCGGACACACCTTGTTAGCCGATAGCTTATACTTTCCTTTTCGGGCTGCGTAGGGTATAAGACTTATTTTTGATAGCATTATCGCTCTTGTGCTATACCTTCGCCTGATCAGGTATAGTGAAGTTGAGTTGTCCATTCAGGATGTTATGACCTGATGCTTTAAAATTGTATGAAGTTAGAATACTTATCTCCTCTATACCTGATTTGCCTGGTTGCACTGTTTTCGTCTTGTCAACAGCCAACTACCAGATCGTCCACAATACCTTATCATGCCGATCTGACTATGAAAGCTACTATTGAGAAGCACCTTCACTTCGATAACCTGCCATCTGCTTCGGGGCTTGAGATGCTGGGGGACCACTATTATGTGACTGGAGACGACTCTCCATACCTATACAAGCTGGACGAAAACTACCAGTTAGTATCCCATGAAGCCATTTTTGATACAACCGGCTTCGAAAATGGACGCACTGCTAAAGCTGACAAAGCTGACCTAGAGGGCATGACCCTTTTGCAACATCAAGGCAAGCCCTATCTGCTTATGATGGGTTCAGGTTCAGCCCCTTCCCGTCGTAAAGCCTATCTTTACAACATTTGCGGTGATGATATCTGTAGAGAAGGAGCAGGCACACATGGAGCAAGGACCATCGATTTGGATCCCCTTTACAAAGAACTTGAAGCGCAGATGAAGTTAGGGGAGAGTCTGCTTAACATTGAAGGCGTAGCTGCCGGGCATGGCCGGCTCTACCTGATGCAGCGAGCTATCGGGACTGGTCAAAATATGTTGATCTCTTATAATCTAGCCGAATTTATACCTTATCTGTTGTCAGAGTCAGCTGCACAACCACCCAGGCCAGAATTGGCATACTTCCGTTTACCCGAGCTTAAACTCCTGCAGGCTGGCTTTTCTGGTGCCTATGTGTATGATGACAAGCTTTTCTTCACGGCTTCACTGGAAGATACGAACGACGCCTACGGTGATGGTGAGGTTTTGGGAAGTTATATCGGGTATATTCCTTTCGATGCGATAGGAAAACAGGATACCTTGGAAATCCCTGCTACACTTATGCTGCAAGCAGATGGACAGCCTTACACAGGTAAGGCGGAATCATTAGTCGTGCAAAAGCGTGAAGGAAAAGGAAGGTATCGATTAGTAGTAGTTTCAGATGACGATATGGGCGGATCTGAGTTGCTGGAGGTGCTATTAAGCGTAGAGCAATAAAAAAGCCAGCACTTCGCAGCACTGGCTTTCTATTTTTTGAAAGTATACCTCGCTTAGAAGTTCTGCTCTCCCGCTTCTCTTTTGCCAATCATCACGGCACCCACCATCGATACCAGGAATAATACCGCTACTAACTGGAACGGCAGCATGTACTTCGTAAACAGCACCTTGCCCAGGTTCTCTACCATGCCTACCTGCGAATTGAAGGTGGCTGGATCTGGGTGGCCTAACGTCACATCTTTCAAGGCAGCTACTACCACTGTGAACAGCAATCCACCTGCTACAGTACCCGCTATTTTGGCCAGTACATTTCGTTTAAGGGTACCTTCCACGTTTTTGCCTGTGTTGATGAACATCAGTACGAACAGGAAAAGTACCATGATGGCCCCTGCATATACGATGATGTTTACCGCTGCCAGAAACTGGGCATTTAGTAGAATGTAGTGTGCTGATATTGTGAAGAATGTCAGGATCAGGAAGATTACACTGTACACAGGGTTCTTAGAAATCACAACCATCACGGCGCAAAGCAGTGTCAGCGAAGCAAAAAAGAAAAACAGACTCTCTGTCATCGGATTATTTGGTTTCAGTGGTTTTCAACGGTTCTACCAAGCGGTCTTTACCGTAAATGAATTCGTCGCGCTCGTAACGGGCAGGAGCCAATTTATCGTCCTGCAAGAAGATGGCCGCTTTCGGGCAGGCTTCTTCGCACAGTCCGCAGAAAATGCAACGCAGCATGTTTACTTCGTAGGTCACGGCGTACTTCTCCTCACGGTACAGGTGCTCTTCGCCTTTCTTGCGCTCACCAGCTGTCATTGTGATAGCTTCGGCAGGGCAGGCCACAGCGCATAGACCACAGGCCGTGCAACGCTCAGCACCGTTCTCGTCGCGCTTCAGCACGTGCAGACCACGCCATATGTCACTGCGCGTGCGCGTCTCTTCCGGGTAGTTTATTGTCGCCTTCTTCTTGAAGAAGTGCTTCAGTGTAATACCAAGACCTTGCGCAATAGCAGGCAGGTACATGCGCTCAGAGAGCGTCATCTCCTTTTGTGCTACATTTTTCTTTCTATTAGATAGTGGTTCCATTATATCTCGATTATGATTGCTGTCTATGCTGTCTGGCTATAACAGTGCCTGGCATGGCAACATTCAAATGTCGTTATCCTTTTGTAAAATAGTCGTAGAGTAGAATGCCTCCGCCCGTGAGCAGGATATTCAAAATCGCCAGCGGAATCAGGATGTTCCAGCCCAACTTCATCAACTGGTCGTAGCGGAAACGTGGCAATGTCCAGCGTACCCACATGAAGAAGAAGATGAAAGCGAAGATTTTCGCAAACATTACCCCAACACCTAGTATGGTCACCACGTTGTTACCCAAAACAGGATCCTCAAACGCATTGCGCAGGTTGTCCATGAACGGGAAGTTGTAAGCGCCGAAGTACAATGTCGCCATAACAGCCGAAGCCACAAAGATGTTGATATACTCCGCAAACAGGTACATACCCAGTTTCATGGAGCTATACTCGGTGTGGTAACCACCAATAAGTTCGGCTTCCGATTCAGGTAAGTCGAATGGTGTTCTGTTGGTCTCAGCAAAAGCGCAGATCAGGAAAATCAGGAAGCCCAGCGGCTGATACCAGATGTTCCAGTTAAAGCCCGCCTGTTGTTCTGCAATTACTTTCAGTGATAGGGAGCCGCTCAGCATCAGTACCGCTATAAGTGACAGACCCATGGCCAGTTCATACGAAATGTTCTGCGAAGCTGCACGAATAGCGCCCAGCAACGAGAATTTGTTGTTAGAAGCCCAGCCACCGATCATCAGACCATACACACCCAGCGAAACCACACCAAAGATGTAGAGCACGCCGATGTTCACGTCAATGGCAATCAGGTCAAAGGTTGTTTCTCCTAAAATAAGCGTATCGCCAAAAGGAATAACCGCACTCGACATAGCTGCCACAAGCATCGCTATACCTGGGCCGAGAATGAAGAGCATCTTATTCGCTTTGGCAGGTATAAATTCTTCTTTGAAGAACAGCTTGCCAGCATCAGCTAACGGCTGCAGCAAACCCATCGGACCCGCTCTGTTCGGGCCTACACGGTCCTGAATAAAAGCGGCGATCTTACGCTCAAAATAAGTAGAGTAGGTCGCAATCAGTAGTGAAATACCGAAAATGGCCAGAATGTAAATACCCTTGTAAATGAGAACTACAGAATCCATGCTTTATTCCGTTGGCATTTTTTTAACAGTAGATTTAGGCAGGTTCGGTACGATCGGCACGTTCACTACAGGCAATTCGTAGTGGTTGGCTGATATCACAGAACCTCTGTCGATGTGGCGCGGTCCTTCGATGGTCCAGTCCGTCATCTCCTTCTTATCGAAGCGGCAGGTATTGCAAATGAACTCTTCCACCTCGGCATACTCGTCCTTGCGAGCCGTTACGCGCAGTACCGTGTCACCACGGCCCCACAGGGTTACTTTACCACTGCAAGTAGGGCAGTCGCGGTGCGCATTCATCGGCTTCGTGAACCACACGCGGTTCTTAAAGCGCCAAGTCTTATCTGTCAATGCACCTACAGGGCACACGTCGATCACGTTTCCAGAGAAATCGTTGTCGATTACGTTCTCGATGTAAGTACCAATCTCTGCAGCATCGCCACGGCCTAGGACACCATGCACACGCTTCTCAGTGATCTGGTCGGCGGTATATACACAGCGGTAGCACAGAATGCAGCGCGTCATGTGCAGTTGGATATAAGGACCCAAGTCTACTCTATCGAAAGTACGGCGCGGTTCTTCGTAACGTGTAGCGCTCACACCGTGCTCGTAGGACAGGTTCTGCAGGTCGCACTCACCAGCCTGGTCGCATACAGGGCAATCCAGCGGGTGGTTGATCAGCAACATCTCCACAATGCCTTTGCGGGCGTTCAGTACTTCTTCGTTGGTTGTGTTTTCCACTACCATGCCGTCTTGCACTGGTGTAATGCATGAAGCAACCAGTTTCGGCATAGGGCGTGGATCGCGGGCAGAACCCTGCGTTACCTTTACCAGGCACACACGGCACTTACCGCCACTGCCTTTCAGCGGGGTATAAAAACACATGGCAGGAGGCACTACATCACCACCGATTTTACGGGCGGCCTGTAGGATGGTGGTTCCATCTTCTACTTCTACCTCGATGCCGTCAAATGTTATTTTAGCCATCTTTTAATTCGTTATTCGTTATTCGTTGCTCGTTTTTCGTGAAGCCTCGCAACAAACGATTTAAGCTATACTTCCCTTTACAGGAATCTTATTTATATCCTCTCATTTTATCATCCTATAAGGATCTTGTTGGCAAGTTGCAGAGGCTTAACCTACGGGGGTAGGGGGCCTCTATTTCGACCAAGTTTCTTTCAGAATGACAGAAGAGACAATATTCTTGTCAATTACACAGTAGCTGCAGCCAGTTGTCCTCTGTACACCGCGCCCGGAGCTGTTGCTTCCTGCGGGTGCTTGATGTGCCACTCGAACTCCTCACGGAAGTGACGGATCGCGCTGGCTACTGGCCATGCGGCTGCGTCACCCAGTGGGCAGATGGTGTTACCTTCGATTTGCTTGGCTACACTTACCAACAGGTCGATGTCCTGCTGATGGCCGTGGCCGTATTCAATGCGGTGAAGCACACGCTCCATCCAGCCTGTACCTTCGCGGCAAGGGCTGCACTGTCCGCATGACTCGTGGTGATAGAAACGGGCATAGTTCCACGTGTTACGCACGATGCACTGGTCTTCGTCGAACACGATAAAGGCACCTGAACCCAGCATAGAGCCGCTCACAAAACCACCGTCAGACAGTGATTCGTAGGTCATCAGTCGGTCTTCACCGGCAGCTGTTTTCAATATTAGATTAGCTGGCAAAATGGGAACAGAAGAACCTCCCGGCACGACGGCCTTCAGTTGTTTGCCTTTCCAGATACCACCGCAGTACTCGTCAGAGTAGATAAATTCTTCAACTGGAACACCCAGCTCGATTTCATATACGCCCGGACGGTTGATGTTACCGCTGGCAGAAATCAGCTTCGTACCTGTGCTACGGCCTACACCAATTTTGGCATACTCCGCACCAGAGTTGTTTACTATCCATGGCACAGACGCGATGGTCTCCACGTTGTTTACCACTGTCGGTGATTGGAACAAACCTTTCACCGCCGGGAATGGAGGCTTGTTACGTGGGTTGCCACGCTTACCTTCCAGTGATTCTAGCAGAGCAGTCTCTTCACCACAAATATACGCACCTCCACCTGGCGCCACATGCAGGTCCAGGTCATAGCCTGAGCCCAGAATGTTCTTGCCAAGCAAGCCGGCTGCGTAAGCCTCAGCGATTGCTTTCTCCAGAATGCGCAGGACAAATAACAACTCACCGCGGATGTATATATAAGACGTGTTCGCACCCAGCGCATAGCTTGATGTGATCATACCTTCGATCAGGGCGTGCGGGTTTTTCTCCATGAACACGCGGTCCTTGAAAGTGCCCGGCTCCGATTCGTCGGCGTTGCAAACTAAGTAACGCGGAACACCTTCCGGCTTAGCCAAAAAGCTCCACTTCATACCGGCCGGGAAGCCAGCGCCACCACGACCACGCAGGCCGGATGTCTTCACTTCTTCCACCACCTCGTCCGGGGTCATCGTTTTGATGGCTTTCTCTACCGAGCGGTAGCCGCCATGCTTGCGATACACCTCCAGGGTTTCGATACCCGGTACGTTAATATGTTCGGTTAATATCTTGATTCCCATTGTAACAGGATATATAGCTCGGCAGTCGCTTTGTTAAGGCAGGCTGCCTGATTTATCAATGAATTACTTCGCCCACTCAGGCGTTTCCACTTCTTTGTTGCGCATCATCTCGATGAACTGGTCCACCGCTTCTTCGCTGTCCAGATTCTCGTAATAGGTTTCGCGCACCTGCAGCATAGGGCCTGTTCCGCAAGAAGCAAGGCATTCTACTGGCTTCAGTGTAAACATACCGTCAGATGTTGTTTCGCCTTCCTCGATGTTGAGTTTTTGCTTGAACGTCTCAATCATCTGGTCAGCACCACGTAGGCAGCAAGGGCCTGTGCGGCATACCTCGAGCACGTGCTTGCCAACCGGCTTCAGGTTGAACATGGTATAGAAAGTAGCTACTTCGTATACCTCAATTGGCTGTATATTTAGAATTTCAGCAATCGCGTCCATTGCCTCCGGGCTCACCCAGCCGTTGTTTTCCGCCTGTGCAACGTGCAGGGCAGGCAACAGGGCAGACTTCTGGCGTCCTTCCGGGTAATGGCTGATATAGCGCTGAATCTCAGCAAGGGCCTTATCAGAAAACTTAAATGCGTTTATAGTCTCTGCCATCTTTGTAAGTATCATCGGCCAAGAACCGATGTTAGATGATATTTATAATAATGTATTAAGCGTC
This sequence comes from Pontibacter sp. LHS2, assembly GCF_058932845.1. Taxonomy (NCBI): domain Bacteria; kingdom Pseudomonadati; phylum Bacteroidota; class Cytophagia; order Cytophagales; family Hymenobacteraceae; genus Pontibacter; species Pontibacter sp. LHS2. The sequence goes on along the minus strand of NZ_JBZYWG010000002.1, from coordinate 1,006,758 downwards.
GAGTTCCCCTGCAATCACATTCAGGCTAGACAGCGTTAAGATAGCGTCGGCCAGCTGACCGCCTTTAATCATCTCGGTGTATGCCTGGTAGTAAATAAAGCAAGGTCTTCTGAAGTGCAAACGGTACGGTGTTCTGCCGCCATCGCTTATTAGGTAAAAACCTAGCTCGCCATTGCCGCCTTCCACGCTGTGGTATACCTCACCTTTCGGAGCGTCAATCTCGCCCATCACAATCTTAAAGTGATAGATAAGCGCTTCCATGTTGGTGTATACTTCTTGTTTTGGAGGCAGGTAGTAATGCGGTGCATCGGCATGGTATGAGCCTTCCGGCAGGTTTTTGTAAGCCTGCTCAATGATTTTCAAGCTCTGCCATACCTCTTCGTTTCTTACTAAGAAGCGGTCGTAGGTATCGCCTTTCTCGCCAACCGGTATTTCAAACTCGAAGTCCTCGTAAGAAGAGTAAGGGTTCATCACGCGCACGTCGTAGTCAACGCCAGTGGCACGCAGGTTTGGACCTGTGAAACCGTAGTTCAAGGCACGTTCCGCGGTGATAGCACCAACTCCTGTCGTTCTGTCGATGAAGATACGGTTGCGGGTCAGCATTTTCTCAAACTCCGCCCATACCTTCGGGAAGCGCTTCAGGAACTCACCAATCAGGTGCAAAGCCTTCGGCGACAGGTCACGCTCCATACCGCCAATACGACCCATGTTGGTCGTCAGACGGGCACCGCATACCTCTTCGTAGATGTCGTAAATGTGCTCACGCTCCTGCATCACGTACAGGAAGCCGGTGAAAGCGCCGGAGTCCACACCCAAGATCGAGTTACAGATCAGGTGGTCGGAAATACGGGCCAGCTCCATCATAATTACACGGATGTACTGGGCACGCTTTGGAATCTCTATACCTAGCAGTTTCTCTACTGTCATGTGGTACCCCATGTTGTTGATAGGGGACGAGCAGTAGTTCATGCGGTCGGTCAGCGGTGTAATCTGGTAGAACGGTCTGCGCTCGGCAATCTTTTCGAAAGCACGGTGTATATACCCGATGGTCGGCACAGCGTCCATGATTACCTCTCCGTCCATCTGCAGGATGTTCTGGAAGATACCGTGTGTCGCCGGGTGCGTCGGACCCAGGTTCAGGGTCGTCAGGTTCTCGTTCTTTTTGTCCTGCAGTTTCAGGTCGCGGTTGTCGCGGAATTCCTGCAACTGGTCAGTATCAGCTGTTTTATTATCAGTAGCCATAGTGGTTTATCTGGCTTAGCGTCCGAAATACGTATCGATTTTGTCTTCCCTTGTCTGGTCTTCCAGCGGATACTGCTTGAGCATCGGGTGGTACTCCATCTCCTCGATGTTGAGGATGCGGATCAGGTTCGGGTGACCGGTAAAGATGAAACCGTAAAAGTCATAGGCCTCACGCTCCATCCAGTTGGCGGTGGCGTAAATATTGGTCAGCGTCGGCAATATCGGGTCTTCCGCAGGCACGAATACCTTAATGCGCAGACGGTAATTGTGACGCAGGCTATGCAACTGGTACATCATGCACATCTCACGGCCTTTGTGATCCGGGAAGTGTATACCTGCCATCGTGGTCAGGAACTGTACCTGCATGTCCTTGTCGTCATACAGGTATTGTATCAGGGCAATGATGTTCTCACGAGTGGTCGTGAACGTCATGATGCCATCCGGGCTGTAAGCGTCGAAGATATTCTCTTCACCGAACTGCTCTATCAGTTTGCCGAGTACGTTTTCGTTCGTAAGCTTCATGCTGCTTATTTAATGTTGTAAGAAGCCAAAAGTGCCTGGTATTCAGGTGAGTGGCGACGACGTAGCGATTCGTTCTTGGCCAAATCCTGCACACGCATCAAACCGTCCAGAATCTGCTCTGGTCTTGGCGGGCAACCCGGCACGTACACGTCCACCGGCACAACGCGGTCTATACCTTGCAGCACAGAGTACGAGTCGAAGATACCGCCTGACGTAGCGCAAGCACCCACGGCCACCACCCAGCGTGGCTCCGCCATCTGCTCGTATACCTGCTTTACAACAGGGCCCATTTTCTTGGCGATGGTACCCATCACCAACAGGATGTCGGCCTGACGAGGAGAGAAGCTCGGACGCTCCGAACCGAAACGTGAAATGTCGTAGGTAGAGCCCATGGTCGCCATAAACTCGATACCGCAGCAAGAAGTGGCAAAAGGCAATGGCCAAAGCGAGTTCGCACGGGCCAGACCAATCACTTTCTCAAAGGAAGTAGCAAAGAAACCAGCGCCGCTGTGGCCCTCTGGTGCCTCCACCATGTTTATATCTTTATTTGTATCGCTCATGTTTCTGAAATTCTAATGTTTAACCTGCATTTACCCTTGCAAAAACACCGTTCACTCTGTAAAAGTTTACTAGTGTCAAACTACTTGAGAATGCCTTTTTTGATTTCGTAGAAGAAGCCTGCAAGTATTACGCCAAGGAATAACATCATGGGTAGGAAGCCCTCCAAACCGAATTCGCGGAAGTTCACCGCCCAAGGGTACATGAAGATAATTTCAATATCGAACAGCACGAACAGGATGGCCGTGATGAAGTACTTGTAAGAGATAGGGGTACGTGCATCGCCAACCGACTCCACACCACTTTCCCAAGAGGCGTCTTTAACCTCACTTTTTCTTTTCGGACCGAGCAAATGGGTCACCACCAGCGCGAAAATAACGAAGCCGATTGCTGCCGCAAATTGTATCAAAATAGGTAGGTAGTCCGACGGTAGATACTGAGTACCAGTAGTTTCCATATTGCTGTAATGCTTTATTGAAATTTGGGAGCAAAATTAGGTATAAATAGCCAACAATCAAAAGACTATATCCAATGTAAATACCGTTAAGAATGGTTCTAAAGTAGAATTGGCCAGTGTGAATGCAATTCCGGTGATTTTGCATCGTGTACAGCCGGTGTTGTTTGTAGATAGGGGATTGTAAGGTATTGCTATCAGGTATAGCGGGGTGGATGTTGGGACATGGGTTGGGGTGGCTATGGCGCGAGCGTCCACGCTCGTGTCTATTATGGTGGGGCCTCTGGCCCCGTTGCATTTACACTTCTGCCAAAATCACAGCACTACCCGGATTTGCACTGCTGAAAGTATAACAAGTTGCATCGGTCACCAAGCCAGCCTCTACCGGATTTTGCTCAATATAGTTTATCTTCTGCTGCAGCATGGGCGTATCCGTCAAATCGATAGGATGATTATGCTGCTGCCAGAACTGGAATTCTTTGTTATGCGTATTGTGCTGCTTAAAGTAGCGAAACAGGTATAGCAACCACTCCTTTCTGCTCTCAGCGGGGTTGCTTTCAATCTGAGCTATGATCCGTTTGGCTGTATAACTCTTAAAATCTCTTCTTAAAATCTCTGAGCACCCCGCTTAAATTGCCGTCTTCTACCGAGCAAATCATGTGCAGGTGGCTGGGCATCAAACAGTAACTGTAAACCTGCAGTCCTTTGTGTTTGCTGCAATAGTTCAGGTTCTGCACTAATTCGTCGGCATATTCTCTTCTGGTGAATACATCGATCCAGCCTACAACGGTGAGGGTGATGAAGAATAGGCCGCCGTTGTAGATTTTGTATTTCTCAGACATAGGTTTAATGTTTGGGAAATAGTACGCAGAAAATTACAACGGGGCCAGAGGCCCCACCATAATAGACACGAGCGTGGACGCTCGCGCCATATACTAGCCCAAATGCAAAAGCACCACGCCCTTTACGAGCGTGGTGCTTTTTGTTTCAGGTATACGCTATACCTTATTTATTCTCACCCAGGAACGGGTAGCGGTAGTCTACTGGTGTTACGAACGTCTCCTTGATAGAGCGGGCAGATACCCAGCGCAACAGGTTCAGCATAGAACCGGCCTTGTCGTTGGTACCCGAAGCACGGGCGCCACCGAATGGCTGCTGGCCTACCACGGCGCCGGTTGGCTTGTCGTTGATGTAGAAGTTACCGGCAGCGTTTACCAGTTTTTTTGTGGCAAACTCAGCTGCATAACGATCACGGCTGAAGATGGCGCCTGTCAGAGCGTATGGCGAAGTGGAGTTTACCAGCTCCAGCGTTTCTTCGAAGTTGTTCTCGTCATACACGTAGATCGAGATAACCGGTCCGAAGATCTCTTCGCACATGGTCACATACTGCGGATTATGCGACAGCAACACAGTTGGCTCGATGAAGTAGCCTTTTGACTTGTCGTAGTTACCACCGGCGATCACTTCCGCCTCGTTGCTCTCTTTGGCGTTGTCGATGTACTTGGCAATCTTGTCGAAGGACTTCTCGTCGATCACCGCGTTGATGAAGTTAGAGAAATCTTCCGGAGGACCCATTTTGAAGGTCTTCAGGTCTTCTATCACGTAGTTTTTCACGTCTTCCCAGATGTTGCTTGGAATATAAGCACGGGAAGCAGCAGAGCATTTCTGGCCCTGGTACTCAAAAGCACCACGCACGATACCGGTTGCTACTTGCTTGGCATCTGCAGAGCTGTGCGCTACGATAAAGTCCTTACCACCAGTCTCGCCTACAATGCGTGGGTATGACTTATACTTGTGGATGTTCGTGCCGATCGTCTTCCAAATATGCTGGAAAACGCCTGTGCTACCTGTGAAGTGGATACCAGCGAAATCAGCGTGGTTGAAGATTACATCACCAGTCGTTGGGCCGTCTACATACACTAAGTTGATTACGCCATCTGGAAGGCCGGCTTCGCGGAACAGCTCCATGATCATCTGCGCAGCATAGATCTGTGTGTGGGCTGGCTTCCAAACCACTACGTTACCCATCATGGCAACAGAAGCAGGCAGGTTACCGGCAATAGCCGTGAAGTTGAACGGTGTCAGGGCAAACACAAAGCCTTCCAGTGGACGGTGCTCCATGCGGTTCCATACGCCCGGAGAAGACTCCGGCTGCATGTGATAAATCTCAGTGGCATACTGTGCATTGAATCGCAGGAAGTCCACCAGTTCGCAGGCAGAGTCGATCTCAGCCTGGTAAGCGTTCTTTGACTGACCCAGCATAGTGGCTGCGTTCATGCGAGCTCTCCAAGGGCCAGCCAACAACTCAGCGGCTTTCAGGAAGATGCTTAAACGGTGCTCCCAGCCCATGGCAGCCCACTCTTCGCGAGCAGCCAGAGCAGCATTGATTGCCTGTTCCACGTGGGACGCATCGCCTTCGCTGAAGTGACCCAGAATGTGCTGGTGGTCATGCGGCTGAAGCATTGGCTTCTTGTTGTCAGTATATACTTTGTCGCCACCGATGTACATAGGCACATCGATTTCCTTCGACTTAAGTTCTTTATAAGTGCGCTGTAGTTCCTCGCGCTCCGGAGAACCCGGTGCATACGATTTTACAGGTTCGTTTATTGGTGTTGGTACTCTAAAAAATCCTGTTGCCATCTCTTTTTGATATTTTACAGATTCAGAATAAGACATTCGACAGACCGCACGAGGCAGCCTTCTATACAAAGGTAAGGCGAATTATTTTATTTTCCGGCCTGTAAGGGGTATAGCTTTGCTATAACATAGCCCGCAGTTCGCTCAGGCAGTGGATGTGATAGGTAGGTTTGGGCGAGAGTTTACTTTTACTCTTCTCCGGGTTAAAGAAAACCTGGTCCATCCCTGCAAGTCGGGCCCCGTCAATGTCGCATTCCAGGTTATCGCCGATCATCAGGCAGTCCTGTGAGCGAACCTGAATGCGTTCTAGGGCATGTTCGAATATGCGCTTATCAGGCTTCTTATACCCGCAGCACTCTGATGTTACGATCTCACCGAAATAATCTGTTAGCTTAGAACCGTTCATTTTGATGTACTGCACATCCTTAAAACCATTGGTAATGATGTGAAGGCCATACTTGGGTTTCAGATAGTCCAGCACCTCAAAGGTATAGGGGAAAACGGCCGTCTTCTGCGGACACAGGTCGGTATAGGCTTCGGATATACCCGTCGGCACCTGGTGTGGCTCCAGGCCCAGGCCAGTCAGGGTCTTGACGAAGCGGGACTCACGCAATTCTTTCTGATCAATCTTTCCTTTATTGTATAAATCCCAAAGGAGGTAGTTCACAAACTTATACTTCTTGTAAAAAGAGTCGCAATCGAACTTGCCAAACTCAGCCAAGCCAAACTCGTGGTATAAGGTATAGAGTGTCTCTTCAGAATTTTTTTCAAAATCCCACAGCGTATGGTCGAGGTCAAAGAAGATATGTTTGTAGGGCTTCATAAGAAATTATAGGGTCAGCTAAATAGAAACGACTTGGCGGGCGGTATGTTTGAAAAAAATATATAACAGCACCAGGCTAATTATACTAAAAGTTCTATATCACTGTTTAAACCAATAGGCTGGAAACTTGTCTTATAAGTGCTAACTGTCTGTCCAGCGGCGTGTTTGCATACGGTTAACGGCCAGCTCGCGATTAGAGTACAAGATGCGGTACGTTTCCTGATCTTTCTGCAGCATAGCATCACGCTCCAGGTAGGTGAAGATTTGTTGAACGAAATCAGAGGCTTCTTCCTTTAAGGAGTAGTACACCCATTGATCGAGCTTGCGGGGTGCCACCAAGCCGGCATTGCGCAGGTAGGCGAGGTGGCGTGAAGTCTTGGTCTGGGTGAAGTCCAGCACATGCTCAAGGTCGGAAGTGCACATTTCCTTGTTGCGCAGGATCAGGTGCAGCATGCGCAGCCGCGAGTCGTCTGCGAGTGCTTTTAGAACCTGTTCGCCGAAGGAAAGACTGAAGTGTTTGAGCCTCATATTTGAAAGCGTGTCAGAACAAAATTAGCCAAAAGATGCTATAATAAAATTATATGAAGTATTATTGTACTACATGATGCCCGATCTACAAAGACTACTACTTACAAATAAACGTGCCTTCGGCTTCCTGTTGCCCATGGCCTTTTTTGCTTTCCTGATGATGGGAGCGCCTAACGAGGCGGCAGCCCAGGGCCACAAACGGGTGGTGCAGCTGACTGGCTTCGTAACCATCGGCGACAGCCTGTACGGGGTGGCCGGCGTGAACGTGTTTGTGCCCAAAACCAGTCGCGGTGCGCAAACCAATGCTTACGGTTTCTTCTCTGTACCCGTTTTGACCGGCGACAGCGTTGTATTCAGCGCTATTGGTTACAAAAAGCAATACCTGAAAATACCGAAGAACTACCAGAGCCAGAGTTACTCTATCATTATGCAGATGCAGGAGGACCCGACGCAGCTGCCGGAAGTAACGGTGTTCCCATGGCCCACGGAGCGTGATTTCCGGGAGGCCGTACTGGCTGTGAAACTGCCGGATGACGGGATGGCCATTGCCATGCGCAACCTCGACCCCAAACGGTTAGAGGAGCTTTTCAGCACGGTGCCTATGGACGGAAACGCCAACTTCAGGGCCTGGAACATGCAGCACGTGCAGCGGCAGGAACAGCGCAACATGTTCCCGACTGTCAGCCCGTTTGCGATCATCAAACTGCTCGATATGCTCAAAAACGGAGAGTTTAATAAAAAGTAATCACTTCAGAATTTTGAGGAGCCCGGCTCAGGTATAGCTATACCTGAGCCGGGCTTTTTTTATGGCTCAGATGAGCTGCGCAACGCCCATAATTGCACCAAAAGTAACCAACAACATCAGGCTGCGTTAGTCCCCAATATAGAAAGAAACGTATACTAATTGGCCCTGTATTGACTTGAGCCATGTATGCTTTCAAAAGTTAAAAATTCACCTTATGCTGGATATAGATAAATTATCGCTCAATATACCTGATACAACCAAACCCCGTGTCGTGATCATTGGCGGTGGGTTTGGGGGCATTAATGTAGCCCAAAAACTGAAATGTAAGGATTTTCAGGTCGTGATGCTCGACCGCCAGAACTATCATGGTTTCTGGCCACTGCTTTACCAGGTAGCCACCGCCGGTCTGGAGCCAGACTCCATTGCCGAACCACTCCGGAAAATGTTCGGAAGCGACGAATTCGAAGACTTCCACTTCCGGTTAGTGAAAGTAAACGGTGTGAATCCTATTGCAAAGACTGTCCATACCATCGTGGGCGATTTGCAATATGATTATCTCATCATCGCGACGGGTACCAAGACCAATTACTTTGGAAATGAAGAAGTGAAGAAGAATGCCTTCCCACTGAAGCAGATACCGCATGCCCTGAACCTGCGCAGCCAGTTGTTACAGTGCTTCGAGCAGGCCAGCATGACCGAGGACCCTTTGTTGCAGCAGAGCCTTCTCAACTTCGTGATCGTGGGCGGAGGACCAACCGGTGTGGAGACAGCCGGCGCACTGGCGGAAATGCGGAAGCACATTCTGCCTACCGACTATCCGGGTGTGGACTTCAGTAAAATGAACATCTACCTGATAGAAGGAATGGACCGCGTACTGCCGCCTATGTCGCCGGAGTCAAGTGAAAAGACGCTGAAGTACCTGCAGGAGCTTGGTATCAATGTGCGCTTAAATGTACTGGTTGAGTCTTACGACGGTTATGTGGCCACGCTAAAAGGCGGCGAGCAGATACATGCTCAGACCTTGGTATGGGCAGCAGGCGTACAAGGTGCGCTGATCGATGGCCTGCCTGTCGAAGCTGTAGAACGTGGACGAATACTGGTGAACCGTTACAATCAGGTGCTAGGTTTTGAGGATATTTTTGCGATAGGAGATATAGCCCTCATGAAAACAGACAAATGGCCGAAAGGACATCCGGGGGTAGCACAGCCTGCCATACAGCAAGGCAAACTACTGGCCAAGAACCTGAAGCGCCTGATCAAAGGAGAGAAGATGGAAGAGTTTGAGTACTTCGATAAGGGCTCACTGGCGATTATCGGGCGTAACCGTGCGGTAGCGGACCTGCCAAAGGATATTCATTTGGGCGGTTTCTTCGCTTGGGTGACGTGGCTGTTTGTGCACATCATGTATCTGATCGGTTTCCGCAACAAGCTCGTCGTGCTCAGTAACTGGATCTATAAGTTCTTTACTTATGAAAACGGCACACGCCTGATTATCCGTCCATTTGTTCGGAAAGGCGATCGTGTGAAGCGGCAGTTTGTCGATAAGTATAATATGGAGTAAATCGGATTGCTAACTTGTTAGTAACACCTATAAAACAGAAGCGCCCCGGATCAGCTGATCCGGGGCGCTTCTGTTTTCCTCTACTGGGAGGGGGTAGTTATACCTTATTAACGATTTGAGCCGCTATTGCCATTGCCCGCGCCCCGGTTTGATTCCTGAAGCTGTTGTTGCATTGGGTTAGGCTGCTGCTGGCGGTTTTGCTTGAACAGGTCGAAGCGGGATGGCGCCATACGGCGTGGGTAACTGTTGTTAGACAAGTCTATGTCAGCTGTTTGCAGGAGCGGGTCCAGCGTGAAGCTAACGACTGGCTTCTCTGTCACAAATACCTTGGTTACCTCTTCGTTATTGTAGCGCCAGATCTCAGCAGGAATGTTTACCACTTCGTCAGTGCCGTCTTCGTATTCCATCCGCACGATCAATGGCATCACCAGTCCGCCGAGGTTCTTGAAGCCTACTTCGTAGAAGTTCAAACCAGAATCCAGTACCTTCTTCTCTGTGTCAGATAGGGAAGCATAGAAACGCTGGTAACGCTCCTTGTCGGTGGCGGTGCTTGTGAGTGGGTCATACTTGTTGTAGAAGTCAGCCAGCTCCGGGCGCTCATCCAGGCGGGTTCGCTTGATATCTTGCAGGTTGCGCTGCTGTGAAAGTGTCTGTGGTGCCTTGTTCTGCTGCTCGCGCTTCTGGGCGTTCACGAAGTCCGGGTTTTGCGAATCGATGGTAAACCATTTTACACCTTCGATGGCGATATCAGTATGGTCGGTGGTATAAAACCAGCCTCTCCAAAACCAATCGAGGTCTACGCCAGAGGCGTCTTCCATGGTGCGGAAGAAGTCGGCTGGCATTGGGTGCTTGAAGGCCCAGCGGTTAGCATACTCTTTAAAAGCATAGTCAAACAGCTCGCGGCCCATCACGGTCTCGCGCAGTACATTTAGAGCGGTCGCCGGCTTGCCATAGGCATTGTTGCCAAACTGCAGCACCGATTCTGAGTTGGTCATGATCGGCACCTGTGTGTTTTTGGCGCTCTTCATGTATTCTACGATTTGAGACGGCTCACCTCGGCGTGACGGATAGCCTTTTTCCCACTCTTGTTCCGCAATGTATTGCATGAAGGTGTTCAGACCTTCGTCCATCCAAGTCCACTGGCGCTCGTCGGAGTTGATGATCATCGGGAAGAAGTTGTGACCTACTTCGTGGATGATCACGGTGATCAGGCCATACTTGGTGTTCGCCGAGTAAGTGCCGTCAGCCTCCGGACGATAGCCGTTAAAAGAAAGCATCGGGTATTCCATGCCGCCAACCGGGCCGTGAACCGAGATAGCCACTGGGTATGGGTAGTCAATCGTGTGCTTCGAGTATACCTTGAGCGTATGCGCTACCGACTCAGTGGAGTACTGGCCCCAAAGCGGGTTAGCCTCTTTGGGGTAGTAAGACATGGCCAGTACATTCTGGTTGCCCACTTTCACGTTCATGGCATCCCAGATAAACTTGCGGGAGCTGGCCCATGCAAAGTCGCGTACGTTTTTGGCGCTGTACACCCAGGTTTTCTTGCCTTTTGATTTGTTCTTCTCGGCTTGTGTAGCTTCCTCCTGCGTTACGATCAGGGTAGGCTTGTCGGCTTTAGCGGCGTCAGCAAAACGCTTCTGCTGTGCTGATGTGAGTACCTGGCTGGCATTTTGCAGTTCGCCTGTAGAAGCTACAATGTGGTCGGCAGGTACAGTGATGCTCACTTTGTAGTCGCCGAATGGCAGCGCAAATTCACCAGCTCCCAGGAACTGCTTGTGCTGCCAGCCATTCACATCGTCGTACACGGCCATGCGTGGGAACCACTGGGCCATCTCGTATAGGTAGTTGTCATCACCGGGGAAGTACTCGTAGCCACCACGGCCGCCCAGCGCTTTTTGGTCATTGATGTAGTTAAACCAGTCGATGCTGAAGGTATAAGACTGCTTTGGCTTAAGAGGAGCAGGCAGGTCGATACGCATCATGGTGTTGTTGATGGTATACTTCAGGTCTTTGCCTCCACGATCCTTTACCGCTCTGATTTTGTAGCCGCCGTCAAAAGCCTCCCGGGCAATATGCTCAATCGCCGCAGTCGACATCCTGTCTTGCAGGGTGCCGGTTTGAGTCATGTTGCTCATCGACTTTGGCTCGAAGATATTCTGGTCGAGCTGTACCCACAGGTAGGTGAGCACATCCGGTGAGTTGTTGGTATAGGTGATGGTCTCAGAGCCGGTAACGGACTGGTTTTCGTCATTTAGCTCTACCTTAATGGTATAGTCGGCACGCTGCTGCCAGTACTGGTGGCCGGGTGCGCCCGAAGCGGTGCGGTAGGTGTTCGGAGTAGGCAGTTCCTGCCCGAGCTGGCCAAATTTGGTATCCTGTGCTATGGCCGCAAACGGGCCAGCCAGCAAACCGAAAAATGCCAATCCTCTGATAAGGTTTTTCATGGAAGGTATAAGGTGAGTTTAGATTTGTGTGAAGGTATAGGCAAAGGTTGTTTTGTAAAGTTTAGGGGCGTCCTAAAAGATATTAGTCTCGATCATCAGAATCAGCGCTATACCTGCTGCTGCGCTTGATAGCACCAGGATCCAGTCACGCTTTTTAGCCCGGAACAGGTTCATGATCAGGAAACCGATCACCAGCAAAATGCTTACGATCAAAAGCTGACCCAGTTCAATGCCGATGTTAAAGGCCAATAACTGTTGCCACGTATCGCCGCTACGGCCGAGCATGGATTTCAGGAAGTTAGAGAAGCCCATGCCGTGAATCAGCCCGAAGGTGATCGCCAGCAGGTTGTGGAATGACCAGATCGGATGCTGCTTTGATGCAGCACCGTTGAGCTTAAAGAAGTTGATGAAACAGGTAAATAGGATCGTAACCGGAATCAGAAATTCAATCAGGGCGGTGTCAAACTTGATAATATTAAAAGTGGAGAGCGCCAATGTAACGGAATGACCAATTGTGAAACTGGTCACAAGCGCCACTACCTGACGCCAATCGCTCAAGGTATAGATGGCACAAAGGGCCAGTAGAAACAGCATATGGTCGTAGGCTTTGAAATCAAAAATATGATGGAAGCCCAGCTCGATGTAAGTGGAAAAAACCGATGACACAGTAAAAGGATGAAAAGGTGGAATAACGGCTAAGCTGCAAATTAATGCTTAGGAGGGAAGTTTGCAAGAGCTGTGCGACAGCTAAAGGCAGTTAGCGTAAATAGTTAAATATATAGCCACGACCGGAGTGTCATCCAGTTAAAGTGAAATCGATGGTGTATGCTACCTGTTTTTTCTGTTTCTTAGGGTATTCAGCCTACAGTTTAACACATAACAAGGTATATGAAACACACGCAACGCAGTTATGGGAAAGCAGTGCTGGCCGGTATAGCACTCTTGCTGGCAAGCTGTAACTCCTCCCAATCTGAGCAAGAAGAAAGATCCGACACAGTCAATGTACAATCTAGTGATAACTCTGTAAATGCCATGGTCTATGTAGGAACGTATGCTGAATCCGATCAGGAAAGTATTTGGCTCTATACGCTGAATACAGAAACAGGTGAACTAGAACAGGTACGGGGTGTTAAGGCTGGTGAAAATCCATCTTACCTAACGCTGGACAAAGAGCGACGCTTTCTGTATGCCGTAAATGAAACAGGAGATTATGAGGGGAAGGAGAGTGGGGCTGTGAGTGCTTTTTCCATCAATCAGCAAACGGGCGACTTGACGCTGCTGAACAAAGTGCCGTCGTATGGCGGAGCACCTTGCCATATATCGTTGGATGAACCGGCCAAAACTGTGATGGTGGCGAATTATACAGGCGGGAATGTGGTGGCTTATCCTGTTCAGCAAGATGGAAGTTTAGGGGACCCGTCCATTGTGCATCCGCCGAATAGTGGGTCAGGTCCGAACAAAGAACGACAGGAAGCAGCCCATGCACACTACATTGGCCCCAGCCCGGATGGGAAGTATGCTTTTTCAGTGGACTTAGGCACGGATGAGGTTTTGCGGTATACCTTGAACTCAAAGCAAGCCGAAGTGACAGGCAAAACAACTGCCTTTGCTGCAAAACCCGGCGCAGGACCGCGGCACATGGTGTTCCACCCGAGTGGCCGTTTCGCCTATGTCATCAACGAGCTCAATTCCACTATGACTGCGCTGGCTTATGAAAGTGAAACGGGTACTTTGAGCGAATTGCAAACCATCAGCACTTTGCCCTCTGATTATAAAGGTGAAAACTCCTGTGCAGCTGTGAAAGTGTCGGCGGATGGGCAGTTTCTGTATGGCTCTAACCGGGGACACAACAGCATCGTGGTATACGCAATTGATGGCGATAGCGGAAAGCTAACACTGGTGCAGCATCAGGATGCAGGTGGCGACTGGCCACGGGACTTTACGCTCGATCTAACAGGCAATGTGATGCTGGTTGCCCATGAGCGCTCCAATTCCATTGTATCCTTTAAAGTAAATAAAACTACAGGTCGCTTAGCGGCTACAAATCATAAAGTGGAAGTGCATAAGCCTGTTTGCTTGCAGGTTGTGCCGGCCTTTAGGTAATAACCTACTTCGGCTGAACAGCTAAAGCTTGCCTGGCCTTCTGGAAAAACAGTAAGTGGTATTCAAGGGAATTTCCCCAGTAAGCCCAGCTATGTGCTCCCGGGCGCTCAATGTAGTCGTGTGGTACTTTCTCGTAAACCAGGCGACGGTGTAGCTCGCGGTTGTCCTCAATCAGGAAATCGTCCACGCCGCAGTCAATTATCAATTGCACACCGCTTTGCTTGAGCTGCGGGACCATGTGCACAATGGAATTGGCCTGGTATACCTGCTGGTTTTGCGCTTTCGGGCCCAGCACTGCTTCTATGCTGGGAAGGAGGTTCTGGCGGTCTATACCTGATACGTTCAAAGAGCCGCTCATGCTGCCGGCTGCCAGGTATAGCTCCGGGTGCCGGGCCGCCAGGTATAGCGCTCCATGTCCCCCCATACTCAATCCTGAAATAAAACGGCCTTCACGGTTGGCAATAGTTCTATACCTGTTCTCGATCTCCCGCCGCAGTTCCTGGGTAATAAACGTTTCATATTGACTGGACTTGTCAACCGGGCTATCGTAGTACCAGCTGCTGAAGCCACCATCGGGCGTTACGATCATAAGCTGATATTTGTCAGCCATTGTTTGGAGCAGGTCTTTTTGTGGTGGAACCTTAAGCCAGTTACTGAAGTTGCCGCTGTAGCCGTGCAGCAGGTATAGCACAGGGTAGGGGCCACTCTTTTTCTTCTTATAGCTGTCTGGGGTTACCACGCCTGCCTTGAGCGTCTTCTGCATGGACGCGCTTTGTATGACCAGGGTGTCTACTTTGGCCTGAGCGACAAACAGTGTGAGTGTAAAAAGTAATAGCAGGGTATAGCGTATCAGTTGCATAGGCTAGCAGGTATAGCGGAGCTGCAAAATAGGGAATTTGAGTCTAAACGGAGGAATAGGTCCAATGAATATTTGCCATGATAGAGCTGAGTGCGTAAAGGAAAGTACTTACACCAACGCTAAATTATTATGCTGGAGATACTATCTGAAACGCATGACAACATACTCGCCGTGCGGGTGAGAGGAGAATTGTCTATACCTGATTTTGACAAGTACCGCAACATGGTGCGTGACCTGATGCTCAAAAACGAGGAAACGCACATCTACTACGAAATGGTGGATGTGGGCTGGATAAATCCAGTGGCGGCAATTGAAAACGGACTATTCGATATTATTCACGGGCTGGACTACGGCCGTGTAGCGATGGTCGGAGAGAAGAAGTGGCAGGAGTTGTCAGCTAAGCTCGCGAGTACTGTAAAAAAACACGGCATACGTTACTTCGACCTGGCAGAGAAGGAGCAGGCGATGATGTATGTGCTGAAAGGGGAAGATTAAACTTGCTACCAGCAACTCTTGCTACAACTCCATTATATCCTCGTTCCAAAGCTCGGGCTTCTCTTTTATGAAGTCCTCCATCATGTTGATGCATTCCGGCAGGTTAAGATCCACTACTTCCACGCCATGCGATTTCATGAATTCACGCGCTCCATCAAACGTCTTGGACTCACCTACGATCACTTTCGGAATTTTGAACTGGACAATGGTACCCGCGCACATGTAGCAAGGCATTAGAGTTGAATAGATAACGGTGTTGCGATAACTGCCGATGCGACCGGCGTTGTTGAGGCAATCCATTTCGCCATGCAGGATCGGGTTATCTTCCTGCACCCGTTTGTTGTGTCCTGAGGCGACTACTTTGCCGTCCTTCACCAGTACCGAGCCGATTGGAATGCCGCCTTCACTGCGGCCTTTTTTTGCTTCGTCAATCGCCAGTTGCATAAATTCGTCCATAGGTATAGCTTTTATAAAAATTCTAAAATTAGACTCGTGCTTTGGTTACGGCAGTTCTATACCTGCAGTTCCCATAAACAAAGAGGCCTTCCCATCTGGGAAGGCCTTTTGCTCAACTAAACTTTACTCTTAATACGCAATCAATTTACTTTTCGGTAGGCAATTCGATGTCTACATTGTTGAAACGAATCTGTCCGTTTTCTAGTACGGCCTCCACCACAGAATCTTTATTAATGTGGCCGGCCAATATCTCTTTGGACAGTTCGTTGAGCACCTGACGCTGTAGCACACGCTTCAGTGGTCGGGCACCAAACTGCGGGTCGTACCCCTGCTCGCCTAAGTAATCCAGCACCTCGTCAGTCGCGATCAGCTGTATACCTGCTTCCTCCAGACGATCCTGGATGTGCGCAAATTGAATTGTTACAATCTTGCGGATATCGCCACGGCTCAGCGGACGGAACATCACCAGTTCGTCGATACGGTTCAGGAACTCGGGTCTAACTGACTTTTTAAGCAATTCAAATACCTCGTCCTTGGTCTGCTCCAACATATCATCCTGATTCAGCGGCGTCATCTTTTCAAAGTTCGCCTGAATGATCTGTGACCCAATGTTGGAGGTCATGATGATGATCGTGTTCTTGAAGTTCACCACACGGCCTTTGCTATCGGTCAGGCGACCGTCGTCGAGCACCTGCAGCAGGATGTTGAACACATCCGGGTGCGCTTTCTCGATCTCGTCGAGCAGCACCACCGAGTACGGCTTGCGGCGAACGGCTTCGGTCAGCTGACCACCTTCGTCGTAGCCTACGTAGCCTGGAGGCGCTCCGATCATGCGGCTCACGGCGTGGCGCTCCTGGTACTCACTCATGTCGATGCGCACCATCGCGTTCTCGTCGTTGAACAGGTAATCAGCTAGGGCTTTGGCCAGCTCAGTTTTACCGACACCGGTTGTGCCCAGGAAGATGAACGAACCGATCGGACGTTTCGGGTCTTGCAGACCGGCACGGCTGCGACGTACGGCATCCGATATGGCCTGTATGGCTTCTTCCTGACCTGCGACACGCTTGCCTAGTTCCGCTTCCAGGTGAAGCAATTTCTCGCGGTCACTCTGCAGCATTTTGCTGACAGGTATACCTGTCCACTTGGCAACAACTTCACCAATATCTTCGGCGGTCACTTCCTCCTGCAGCATCGGATTTTCGCCCTGCATCTGGTGCACCTGCTCCTGTAGTTCTCTTAGCTTAGCTTCGGCTTCCTGAATCTTGCCGTAGCGTAATTCTGCCACACGGCCGTAGTCACCGGAACGCTCCGCCTGCTCGGCCTCCAGCTTATAGTTTTCGATGTTCTCCTTCTCTTTCTGGATGCCCTCGATGATCTGCTTTTCGTTCTGCCATTTGGCCTTCAGGTCATCCCGTTTGGTGGAGAGTTCGGCAATCTCTTTGGAAAGCACCGTTTCTTTGTCCTTGTCATTTTCACGGCGAATAGCTTCGCGTTCAATCTCAAGTTGCATGATGCGGCGCTGAATCTCGTCGAGCTCCACCGGCAGGGAGTCAATCTCAATGCGCAGCTTGGCGGCAGCCTCGTCCATCAGGTCAATTGCCTTGTCTGGCAGGAAACGATCAGTAATATAACGGTTTGAAAGCTCTACAGCCGCAATGATAGCGTCGTCTTTGATGCGCACACCGTGGTGCACTTCATACTTGTCTTTGATGCCGCGCAGGATCGAAATAGCGTCCTGCACGCTTGGCTCGTCCACCATCACAGCCTGGAAGCGACGCTCCAGGGCTTTGTCCTTCTCAATATACTTCTGGTATTCCTTTAGCGTAGTCGCACCGATGGCATGCAACTCGCCACGAGCCAGGGCTGGCTTGAGCAAGTTGGCAGCATCCATGGCACTCTCGCCACCGGCACCCGCACCGATCAGGGTATGGATCTCGTCGATGAAGAGCACAATCTCGCCCTCGGCATCTACCACTTCCTTGATCACCGCTTTCAGGCGCTCTTCAAACTCACCTTTATACTTGGCACCTGCCACCAACAGACCCATGTCCAGGCTCATTAGTGTCTTGTTTTTCAGGTTTTCCGGCACGTCGCCACTTACAATGCGCTGCGCCAGACCTTCCACAATGGCGGTCTTACCCACGCCAGGCTCACCTAGCAGCACCGGGTTGTTTTTGGTACGGCGGCTCAGGATCTGCAGCACACGACGTATTTCTTCATCTCGACCAATCACCGGGTCGATCTTGCCGTTTCGCGCCATCTCGTTCAGGTCGCGGGCATAGCGCTTGAGCGAGTTATACTTCGCCTCAGCGTTTTGGTCCGTTACCTTGGCACCGCCACGCAGTTCCTTAATGGCTTTTTTCAGGTCCTTTTCACTGAACCCCACATCCTTCATAATACCAGCCACCTTATCACGACCAGCCAGGATGCCGAGCAGTATGTGCTCAATCGCGACATACTCGTCTCCGAATTCTTTCAGGTATGCTGTCGCCTTTTGCAGGGCTGCCGCCGCGTCGTTGGCCAGGTATGGACTACCGCCGCTTACTTTCGGGTAAGCCGCTACTGTTTCGTCCAACTTGGTATGCAGGATGTTTCCGTTGATGTTAAGTTTCTTAAGCAAAAAGTTGGTGACGTTCTCGTCCGTCTCCAATATTGCTTTTAAAATATGCCCGGTTTCGATCGCCTGCTGCTGAAAGCCACCTGCTATCTCAGTGGCCTTTTGGATGGCCTCCTGGGCTTTGATGGTATAGTTATTAAAGTTCATATCCCTACTTGTTTCCCCTTAGTTTTAGTTCTACGAGGACCACAGCAAAGGATACACCAATGGGATTTAAAGGTGATTTTACTGAAATTATGGCAGGGTGTAGAGTAGTGTTTTAAGTAAATGCGGACAAAATGACTGGCTGCGATGACCTCACAGTGTCTTCCAGACCTGTGAGTGTCTAAGGAGCAACGAAGCAACAACTAATCATCACCTTCAATTAAATGCCCAATGTTCTGAAGCTCTTCTTCATTTTCATTATGGAATTCAATATAAGCATCCCTGCCGCCAAACCAGTCCAAAACTTCTTGACGATGTAAAGCCGTTGGATTATCTGATAAAATACTGCAATAAGAAGAATGCTTCCAGTTTCTAAAATCATCTGTTAAACAATGTCTTTGAGGATTGAAATGAATGTAGAAAACAAGTCTGGTAAAGTAAGCTTCTGATTCTACTTCCTTTCGTTTGAATCGCTCTTGAAACAAGCTTCCAGTCCTATTGTACTTCAAGTTAAATGATTTGGTGTAAGCATTCAATAGATGTGAAAATTGGCGCTGTGGGTCAGGTATGAAGTTAGGTTGGTCGAGTTCGTTATAATTGCGATCTCTCATTTTAATTAGAAAATGAAAGTGATTGGGTAAAAGACAATAAGCATAAGTATCAGCCACAGAGGAAATATATTTTTTGAATAGCTGAAGAAAGTACCTATAGTTTTCAGGTTCTCTGAATATAGTTTCTTTGTTATTGCCCCGGGTGTAAATATGGTATAGCTTGTTTGGTTCGAGGCGGATGGTTTCTTGCATAATGCTTTATACCTATTGTGAGAGCATATTTATTTGCTTTGTGGACCTAAGACACTCCCAGGTCTGGGAGACACTGTGAGGTCTGGCTACCGCACCTCACTCTTAAATACCGCCGCATAATGATCCGCTAGCCTTGTAGGCTCAGGGAGTTTGTGCTTTACGGCGCAGGCCATAGCGATGTCGGTTGCTGCAGCAAGATCCATCAGGTGCCCAGGTGATACAAACACGGGTTTTACTTTATCCTTGGTGCGGAGCACGTTACCAACAATTTCCCCTTTGTACTCTAGTGGTGAAATAGAACCTTTCAGTGTGTCGGGTTCCTTATACCTGCCAACCAGTACTTTTTTGGCAACGCCCATGGTGGGTTTATTTAGTTGCAGCCCCAGGTGTGTGGCTATACCCAAGCGGCGGGGATGTGAGATGCCATGACCGTCTACCATGATCAGGTCTGGCTTTTGCTGCAGCTTTTCGTAGGCTTTGAGCAGATTTGGTGCTTCGCGGAAAGAAAGGAAGCCGGGCACGTAAGGCAGTTCTACCTCCCCGTAATGCCATACCTTTTCCAGTACTTCGAGCGCTGGGTAGGAGAGCAGCACAAACACCGACAGAATATGATCTTCCCCTACAAAGGAAGAGTCGCAACCGGCAATCAGCCTCAGATCAAAATCAGGCTTTTGGATAATGATACGCTCCTGCATTTCCCGTTGCTGCTCAGTCAGGCGGGCAAGAAGGGCCGGGTCTGGAGCAGGCTGGTCGAAGCGTCGGTAGTAAGCCATAGGTATGTATGATGGAGTGAGTGTTTTTTTGATTGAGATTACGTTCGGTTACGCTAGCAGTTCAATTTCCGGTTTCTTTTGTTGCTGCCCCGTTTAAGATAAGTTGAAGTGAAGATTGATTTATTCCCCTCTCACTAATCCCTCAATCACCTAATCCCTAAATCAGAAATTACTCATGCACTAAATCCATTTTCAAGCACTGCAAGGGTAGATGAGTTTGGCGAAGAGCAGCCGCCACTGACCGTCCACAGGACCAAAATGAAACTCAAATGAAGTAGCTGTGTGCAGTACGGATTTTTCTAAAAGGGGAAGAGAAGCTTTAACCTGCTCTATCTCTGCATCAGTTAGGCTGGCATAATCCCAATAACCGCTTTTTTGAAACTTAGCTGCATGTGACACAAAACAACCTTCTTTGCTATAACCCGATTGCCCCTTGTCATAATTCAGGTTTGCGCAGTCAAAAGATGGCCATGCCTCCTCCTGTAGGTCACAGGCTTTTACTTCGTCCCGGATAGTGAAAAATGACTTGTCCTGATACTCCCGCTTGAAATTCTGGATATCAGTGACACGCGTCATCTTAGGCATAGCGCCGGGCTGTTCTATGATCCAAAGGCCATGATCAGGGTGGATAAATTGGTTAAGGGTACTCGCTTCAGATGACTGTAAAGCAGTCATGAAAAGTGAGAAGGCTTGTTCGAAAGCAACAGTATCCTGATTTGGAGCGATTCCCCGGCGCATGTGTTCCTCCTGCACTTCCTCCAGGCGTTGGTGCTCTTCCGCAGGCTGCTCAGCCATTGTTTGCTCTGAGTCGCCGGATCCGCAGGATATTAAACCTGATGATAGTATCAGGCAGGCTAGTGAAGGTATAAGAATGCTGCGCATACGTCTCAATTTTGGGTATAGCTTCTATACGTCGTATTGCTCACGAAGGCTTAGGCCGAAGGGGTTGGAGAGTGAGTACTGTTTCAACTATTACTATTTCAAGACGTAAATTAAGTAAGCAGAAGCATTACAAACGAAAACAAACTAAATGACAAATCTCATATTCAACGATAGCCTTCAGATTAAGGCCGGAAACGCAACGCTGACTGGTGACCTGGTTGTGCCGGAGAACGCCAAGGGACTGGTGATTTTTTCGCATGGCAGTGGAAGCAGCCGTCTTAGCTCGCGCAATCGCTTTGTGGCAGAGCACTTGCAGCGCTCACGTTTTGCCACATTGCTGTTCGACTTGCTTACCGAAGAGGAAGATCAACGACAAGAAAATCGGTTTGATATACGGCTGCTGACAACCAGATTGGTGGAGGCAGTCAACTGGGTGCAGCACCAGGAGCACGTTCAGGATCTTCGGATCGGTCTGTTTGGAGCCAGTACCGGAGCTGCCTCAGCGCTAAGTGCCGCCGCTGCACTTGGAGGTGACATCATCTATGCTGTGGTGAGCCGCGGCGGCCGCCCTGACCTGGCCGACGAGGTGCTGCCTGATGTACAAAGCCCGACTTTGCTGATTGTTGGAGGACTTGACGAAGAGGTGCTCGATCTCAACAAGTGGGCACAAGACCGACTACAATGCCTAAAGGACCTGGAGATCGTGCCTGATGCCACCCATTTGTTTGAAGAACCGGGAGCATTGGAGATGGCCGCCCAGTTAGCAACAGACTGGTTCCGGAAGTACCTGGAGCCTGGCAAGCAGCACCCGTTGAGGGAGAGTTAAAGAGTGAATGAACGAGTGATTAGTCGATTTGTGTGTTAAGAATCAAGAATTTAACCAACTGACAATCGCTCAATCACTCAAAAATTAAAGTCCCATGGAAATAATACCCAACAGGCAGGTTGCTGCGGAGATGCTGGCCAGCAGGCTGGCGCGCTACAAAGGGCAAGAGGGCGTGGTATTGGCTATACCCAGGGGAGGTGTGCCTGTAGCAGCGCCCATTGCCAAGCAGCTGGGTATGCCATTGGATGTAATCGTTTCCAAGAAGATAGGCCACCCCTTGAATCCGGAATTTGCGATAGGAGCAGTTAGTCTCGAAGATGTGGAAGTAGATGATCGAGCTGATGTATCCGCGAGCTATATTCAGGCTGAGGTGGAGCGGATAAAAGAGAGTCTACGCCAAAAGTATAAGCTTTTTATGGGCAACCGACAGCCCGTTGACTTGCATGGGCGCATTGTGATTATTGTGGATGATGGCATAGCTACTGGAAAGACGCTGCTGTCTACCGTGCATATGGCCAGGCATAAGCAACCCCGAAAAATTATAATAGCCGTACCTGTTGCTCCTCAAGCTGCCATTGACCAGTTTGAGTCTCTGGTGGACGAGGTAGTGTGTCTGTTAGTACCTCCTTTTTTTCAGGCGGTAGGGCAGTTTTACCAGGTGTTTGAACAGGTAAGTGATGATGAGGTAATACGCCTGCTAAGGCAACAAAATGATAGCCAGGAAGGGTAGGTCGCTTAGCGATCAACCATGAGGTGACGGATAAAAGCTCTGCCAGGCAGCGTAGCCCGCACCATGTACATGGTGCCATCACTAAGGTCGGATGTGTTAAGTAACTGTATGAAATTGCCTCTGTTGTCAGCTTCTGCATCAAATTGCTTAATCAGTTTTCCTTCCAGCGTATAGATCGAGATGCTGAACTTTTCCATGGGTTGCAAGGCGAGCATCTGCAAAGTGATAGGGGTATTGCTCTTAGTGCGGGTAGGGTATACACGCATTTCTTCTGCTGTAGCTTGCATCAGACTCACTGCTAGCACCGAAGAAAAGCTCTCAGTGCCATCATAATCGACCTGGCGTAGACGATAATAATTTACGCCATTGCCGGCCTCTTTATCTTTAAAGGTATAGTTTTGGGGTAAAGCAGTTGTTCCTGCTCCCTCTATGCGGCCAATAGGGACAAACTCTGTAACCGTTTGACCACGCTGCACTTCAAAATACGCATTGTCCTGCTCCGATGCTGTTTTCCAATTGAGCTGCACCCCGCTTTGTGTTGCCATACCTTTGAAGCTGTGCAGTTCTACTGGCAACGGGATGATAATTTCATTCATGAGCGCCTCAAACCAAACTTGAGCCATTTTTTTCATTCCGCTCTCATTCGGATGTATACCATCATAAGTGTGTGCACCTTCAGCAGCATCAAATCCGGTGTTTTGATCAATCAATAAAAGGGGTGGGCCAGTTGAGGTTTGATTATTGACCAAAGCTTCTATCCTCTGGTTTAATATTTGAATATTTTGGGCTATACCAGGACCAACCACCTGTCCATCAGCAGGAATTAGTTTAGCTAAAAAGATAGTAACTCCAGGCGAATATTTGTAGATCGTATCTATAACGGCATTTATCTCCGTGATAGTCTCATCTATACTCTGGCCTAAAAACATATCGTTGGTGCCTAAGTGCATCAAAACGATATCCGGTTTATGTGTATTTGCCCATTGTGCGATATTGCCCTTGCCATCTCTGCCATTCAGAACCTGATCGGTTGTCCAACCCCAATGGCCTTCGTTTCTATTATTGAAGGACTGTCCTTTATAAACATCAAACTGAGGGGTACCACCATTATTTTCTGTGTGAGAACCCACAAACTCAAACTTGACTTCCGCATCAACCAGCTTTTTCCACAGAGGATACCTATAGCTGACAAAATCCATATTGCCCTGCGTAATAGAATTGCCCAGAGGCATGATTTTGATTGGTTGGGATTGCGGGTAGGCTTCGAAACCGACTAACAGAACTAGGACGAAGGGGAGGGTATAAGTTTGTTGTAGAAGGCGGCAGAGAAAGGGTAGCATAATACTGTAAGCTAAGTAATTAGTACTGAGTAGCTCATAAAACGTGCGCAACCCTATTGAGTTGCGCTTATTTCAGATACGCAGATGCTACTTGCCTAACTCTTTGCGGTAACGTTGAGCCGCTAAACTGTACAATGTTTCTTCATTTGCTTTGATGGCATCATACCAACGTTTTGCAATAAACTTTTCACCTGCAGTATTGGGGTGCAGCATGTCATAAGTTAGGGTTGTTGGGTTATAGCCAGTATTGATGTCAACTATGATAATTGGAGAATTTTGAGTTGAAAGACGTGTTGCCAATTCAGGTAATAAAGAAACAAAGTGCTGAGTTGAGTCAACATTGGCATATTGTGAAGGGATAGGTGTGATTTTGGCCAACATGATAGCTACGTTTTCATTGTCTGCACGCAGCTGTCCGATAATCAGCTCTATTCTATCCAGTGTGCTCTTTGTAGTTTTACTATGGATCATGTCGTTGGTGCCCAAGTGCATCAAAACAACATCTGGAGTATAGCCCTTGAGCCAATCGCTTAACTTTCCTTTGTCCCGCTTGTACTGGGTGGGGCTTTCGTAGCCATTTAAGATGTCAGTGGTATTCCACCCCCAGTGGCCTTCATGTTTGTTCGTAAAAACCTGCCCTTTATACTCTGTTCCCATCATGGGTGAGGCTACATCGGCACCATGCTCAGTATTAGGAGCATCCCGATGCCAGTTCGTATCTAAAGAGCCGACAAATTCAAAATCCAGACCAGCATCTACCAGCATTTTCCATAGTTCATATCGGTAGCTTGGGTTGGTTTCACCACCTTGTGTGATAGAATTTCCTAAAGGCATAATTCTGATAGGCGCTTCTTCTATCTGAGGCTCTATCTCTTCCTCGGTCTTATTGTCGGTGCAGGATATTGAAAATAGGATAATTGAAAGGGAAAATAAATATCTAAAGTTGGTCTTAAGTTTCGAAAACATAATAAGTATAGCAGATTTTTAATAAGGTAAGCTCAAAGGCTAGAAACGAGAAGTACAAAATTCGGTTACATTTGAACAACTCACGTGCCCGTCTAATTGTCCAATTCTACTGACGACAAGGGCGTAGGAAATGGTGCAAACGAAACACTAACCTAAGGTTTAGCCTTATCAAAAAGACTCTTATATTTGCTTCCTAAACTAGCGCAGGGGAATAGGTAGTTTGCTAACTAAAAAGACAGCACACTTTGGTCCCCGAAATTAACTCATTAAACACTGACCTAAATGACGACAAAAACATCTAGAATCATCTATACCATTACTGATGAAGCGCCAGCCTTAGCGACGCGCTCTTTCCTGCCGATCGTACAGGCGTTCACGAAAGCCGCCGATATCCAAGTGGAAACCAGAGATATCTCATTGGCTGGACGTATTATCGCGTCTTTCCCGGAGAACCTGACCGAAGAGCAGAAGCAGTCGGATGACCTGGCCTACCTGGGCGAACTGGCCAAGACGCCAGAAGCCAATATCATCAAGCTGCCAAATATCAGCGCCTCTATACCTCAGCTGACAGCGGCTATTAAAGAATTGCAGTCGCAGGGCTATAACATACCTGACTATCCGGCCGACCCTAAAAACGATACGGAGAAAGAAGCGAAAGCACGTTATGCTAAAATATTGGGTAGCGCTGTGAACCCGGTGTTGCGCGAAGGTAACTCTGACCGTCGAGTAGCGGATGCGGTGAAGCAATATGCTAAGAGCCATCCGCATTCTATGGGCAAGTGGTCTTCTGACTCTAAAACACATGTAGCTCACATGAACGGTGGCGACTTCTACGGCAGCGAGCAATCTGTGGTAGTAGACAAAGCAACCGATGTGCGCATCGAGTTTGTAGGCGCCAACGGCGAAACCAAAGTGCTGAAAGACAAAGTAGCCCTGAAGGCTGGCGAAGTGATGGACTCTTCTGTGATGAGCCGCAACGCATTGCGCTCGTTCCTGGAGAAAGAAATTGCAGAGGCGAAGGAGCAAGGCATTCTGCTGTCGCTGCACTTGAAAGCCACCATGATGAAGGTGTCTGACCCTATTATGTTCGGTCATGCAGTAACGGTGTTCTTTAAAGAGACATTTGAGAAGCACGGCGCTACGTTCAGAGAACTTGGTGTTGACGCGAACAACGGACTAGGCGATGTGTATGCCAAGATTCAGAACCTGCCAGCTGAGAAGCGTGCGGAGATTGAGGCTGACCTGAAAGCAGAGATGGAGAAGCGCCCTGAACTGGCGATGGTAAACTCTGACAAGGGCATCACGAACCTGCATGTACCAAGCGACGTGATCATCGACGCCTCTATGCCAGCGGCTATCCGTTCGTCTGGCCAGATGTGGGGTCCGGACGGCAAACTGCACGACACCAAAGCGATCATTCCAGACCGCTCTTACGCACAGATTTACCAGGAAGTAATCCAGTTCAACAAAGAGAACGGCGCTTTCGACCCGACTACGATGGGTACTGTGCCGAACATTGGTTTGATGGCGCAGAAAGCCGAAGAGTATGGCTCGCATGACAAAACCTTTGAGATGGCGGCGGCTGGTACTGTTCGCATTGTAGATGCAGACGGTAACACGCTGATGGAGCAAAAGGTAGAAGAAGGCGATATCTTCAGAGCCTGCCAGACAAAAGACCTTCCGATTCAGGACTGGGTGAAGCTGGCCGTGACAAGAGCCCGCATTACGAACACACCGGCTATTTTCTGGCTGGACCCGCAGCGTGCACACGATGCCAACCTGATCCAAAAAGTAGAGAAATACCTGCAGGACCACGATACGAACGGTCTTGAGATCAAGATCATGTCGCCGGTAGAAGCCATGTGCTATACCTGTGAGCGTGCCAAAGCAGGCAAAGATACCATTTCGGTAACTGGTAACGTGCTACGCGACTACCTGACCGACCTGTTCCCTATCATTGAGTTAGGAACCAGCGCAAAAATGCTTTCGATCGTTCCATTGCTGGATGGCGGTGGCCTGTTCGAAACCGGTGCCGGTGGATCTGCACCGAAGCACGTGGAACAGTTCGTAGAAGAAAACTACCTGCGTTGGGATTCGCTGGGTGAGTTCCTGGCACTAGCGGTATCGCTGGAGGACCTAGCTTACAAGACTAAAAACGAGAAAGCAGAAGTGTTGGCAGAAGCGCTGAACAAAGCCAACGCGGAGTTCCTGGAGAAAGACAAGTCACCATCCCGTAAAGTAGGCGGCATCGACAACCGTGGCAGCCACTTCTACCTGGCTATGTACTGGGCACAGGCATTGGCTGAGCAGACCAAGAACCAGGAGCTGAAGGACCGATTCACAAAGCTGGCACAAGAGCTGACCGACAACGAGCAAAAGATCGTGGACGAGCAGATCGCCGCCCAAGGCAAACCAGTTGACATCGGCGGTTACTACCACCCGAACGAAGAGAAAACCAGCAAAGCCATGCGTCCAAGCGAGACCTTGAATGCAGCTTTAGCTAATTTCTAATAGGAGGTATAATGTATAAAGGAAGGCTGCCTGAGCGATCGGGCAGCCTTCCTTATTTATATGGCGGTTCAGTTTAAATGCTTATTTTGTGATTGACTTAATACTGTGCAGCCACAGAACATAAAAAGCTATTTATAAATTATGCTTCTTTTAGTCGAGAAAATTCGGTCTTACTGGCTAGCTGATGTCAGCTTTGTTATATTATTGATCATGCTAATTGCGGTAGTGTTTGTGCTGCCCATTATAATGGAGGTCAGCGTACATGGTGTACTGCTTTTCAATGTACTGTTGCTAAGCGTTTTCTTGTCTGGTATTTTTGCTACCAGCAACTATTGGGTGATGATGTTGTCCTCGATCTTATTCGGTGTGCATCTAACCTTGCGTCTCATTCGCTTCGGAGAAAACCCCTATTCTTACTACGTCCTGGAAAATGTGATCGCAATTGCCAATACGGCAGTATTCCTGTATATCAACTTCCGGTTACTGTTTCGTGACCAAAGTGTAAATGTTTATCGCATTGTAGGAGCTGTTAATGTTTATTTGTTGCTCGCACTTATGGGGGCGCTTACGCTGGAGGTGATTCATGCTACCACGGGGGTCTCCATCGGAGGCAATGTGGTGTTAACAGGAACAGACCAGGATTATGCCCACTTCATTTATTTTAGTCTGACATCGCTAACGACAGTAGGATTTGGGGACATCTATCCTGTGAGTACGGCTGCTAAAATGGTGGCGACTAGCTTGGCGGCTGTTGGCATCTTGTTTCCTGCTATTGTGATTGCGCGCCTGGTTGGGCTAGCTTCGCAGCAGCAGCATTCATAACCTGTAGTTCATGCTGTATACCTGCCTGCTATACCTATGCCATATATTTTATCATTACGATAGTAGGTCCTATCAGCGTATGCTACAAGTATTATAGGAAAGCAGGCATGGAACAGTATTCACAGTATTTTGAATCCTTTGAAAGTAATGGTGACCCAGAGTCGCTTTTTGCCGCCTACCTTGCTGCTCAACCACAACTGGCCAACGCTTCTGCCGATTTAAAAACGATCATTGTCATTGGCAGGCATCGCTACTACAACCTGTTCAGTGCCCAACTTGTCTCT
Organism: Pontibacter sp. LHS2; assembly: GCF_058932845.1. Classification (NCBI taxonomy): domain Bacteria; kingdom Pseudomonadati; phylum Bacteroidota; class Cytophagia; order Cytophagales; family Hymenobacteraceae; genus Pontibacter; species Pontibacter sp. LHS2. Next base: position 978,630 of record NZ_JBZYWG010000002.1, on the reverse strand, counting down.
TGTAGCCTAAGCAGCACAGGCGAGTTAAAAGCTCCTTTTACCGTGTTAAACCCCTTGGAACAGGTATGGCGAACCGAGCAGCCAGACGAGTTAAAGTTTTACAGTGCCATAGCCCGCTTCCAGAGTTTTTACGAAAAGTCAGCTGCCGATGCAGCCAGTCTAAAGGCGCTTGTGCGCAATCCGCTCCGCTATACCTTCTACCTCCACGACAGCGATGTATCTGATAAAATAACACCGCGCTCCATCACACCTGTTCAGGTGACGCAACCGAAAATGGACTTTAAAGTGCGTGTTGGTCTGAATAGCGACGTGTTCACCGTCACCAACGATCTGTTTATCAACGGCACTTACTATCCCCTTAGCCGCATCAGCGTCCGGTACGACCATTTTCTGATTGCCGACGACACCTGGTATCTGTGCGCCAACCCGCACCTGCCTCCTGTGGTGGCCTATTTCAAAAAGCACGACCAGGAGCTTCAGTTGCCGCACGATGCCTTTTTGCAATTTCAGCAGCAGGTGCTGGCCAAAATAGACACGCATGTGCCCGTGGAGCATACCTACCTGAAGCCTGCCACCAAAGCCCAGTTAAGGAGCAGGGGCTTCAATCAGGAACTGGAAAAGGTGCTCTACCTAATCGAGTCAGAGAACTACGTGCTGCTGCACCCTTTCATGCGCTATGGGGAAATCGAGATTCCCTTGCTGTCAAACAAGCTGATCTATGACCAGGACAACATGGGCCGACCCTTTTTTGTGGCGCGTAATACCGAAGCAGAAGCGGCCTTCACAAAGTTGCTGATCCAGCAGCACCCGCACTTCTGGGAGCAGCTCGATAACATGCTCGACTATTTTTACCTGCACAAGACACGTTTTCTGGATGAAGCGTGGTTTCTCGATGCTTTCGATAACCTGGCTGCGTATGGGGTTGCGATTCTGGGCTTCAACGACCTGCAGGGGAACAAGCTCAACCAGCACAAAGCGACTGTGTCAATCAACGTAGACAGCGGCCTGAACTGGTTCAATGTAACGGTTCAGGTAAAATTCGGGCGTAAGAAAGCGTCGCTGAAGCAGCTGAAGAAGTCGGTCGTGAACAAAAGCAAGTACGTACTGCTTGATGACGGCACGATGGGTATTATACCCGAAGAATGGCTGCAGCGTCTGCAGCTCTATTTCGAAACAGGCGCGGTGGTAGGCGAGGAGGAACTGCAGATTCCGAAAACGAACTTTGCGGCGATTACCGAGTTGTTCGAAGACTACATGCTGAACGAACAGGTACATAAAGAACTGTGGTGGTACAAGGCACAGCTGAGTAACGTGGAAAACATTGCCCCGGCACCCTTGCCAGCCGGGCTGCAGACCACGCTTCGACCTTACCAGTGGCAGGGGCTCAGCTGGCTCAACTTCTTGGACGATCTGCAGTTTGGCGGCTGCCTCGCCGATGATATGGGTTTGGGTAAAACAGTCCAAATCATTGCGCTTATACTGTTGCTGCGCGAAAAAAGGGAGCGACAAACACACCTGCTGGTCGTACCGACGTCGCTGATTCCAAACTGGCAGGCAGAACTGCAGCGGTTTGCCCCATCCCTGCAAGTACACGTACATCATGGTCCCAACAGAGCAAAAGACACAGCTGCCTTTCAGGAGTACGACGTTGTCATCACGACCTACAATACCCTGCTCTCCGATATAGTCTTTCTGAAGAAATTCGGGTTTGGCTATACCTTCCTGGATGAGTCGCAGAACATCAAAAACCCGAACTCGCAGCGCTACAAAGCGGCCTGTCTGCTGCAATCACGCAACAGAGTGGTGCTCACAGGTACGCCTTTCGAAAACAACACCTTCGATATTTATGCGCAGCTTTCCTTTGTCAACCCGGGTTTGCTGGGCACCAGGACCTATTTCCGGAACACGTACTCCATGCCCATCGATAAATTTAAGGACAGGCGAAGTGCGCAGGCCTTACAGGAGAAGATTGGCCCTTTTGTGCTGAGAAGAACAAAGGCCGAGGTAGCTAAAGAACTCCCTGATAAAACAGAAATGATTCTGTACTGCGAAATGGGAGAGGAGCAACGCAAGGTATACGACACTGCCGAGCAGGAATTCAGAGACTATATCAACGCCAGCGGTGAGGAAGAACTGACTAAGCATCCGATGCACGTGCTGCGCGGCATCACCAAGCTGCGCCAAATCTGCAACTCACCTCTGCTGATCAGTGATGCCAAGCTTTTCACGGATACATCCGCTAAAATACAGGTACTGTTGCAACAGATCCAGAATGTAGTGCACCATCACAAAGTGCTGGTGTTCTCTCAGTTTGTAGGTATGCTGGATCTGATTAAAGCGGAGCTGGAGAAGGAAAACATCAAGTACTCATACCTCACAGGCAGCACCCGTAACAGGGGAGAAGTAGTCGACCAGTTCCAAACGGATGAAGAGATACGGGTATTTCTGGTGAGTCTGAAAGCAGGAGGAACAGGCCTTAACCTAACTGCAGCCGATTATGTTTTTATCGTGGACCCATGGTGGAATCCGGCTGTGGAAAATCAAGCCATAGACCGCAGCTACAGGATAGGACAGGAGAAGAAGGTGATTGCCGTGCGACTCATCTGCCCCAACACGGTGGAAGAGAAAATTCAGATACTGCAGCAAAACAAATCCAAATTGGCTACCGATCTGGTTACGGCCGACAACAGCTTTTTCAAGTCGCTGACCAAGGATGATTGGCTGAACTTAAGTAGCAACAGCAGTAGCATGTAACCTTTCCCGCCAAAGCCTGTTACACACCAAAGGTAATCGAGCAATTATGGCAAATAACAATACTTCAGATGCTTCAGTTATAGTGTTGGCAGGGGGAACAGGGGATCTGGGCGGGCGCATTGCCAAGTCCCTTTTAGAGAAGGGGGCTCAGGTGAGAGCGCTGGTCCGACCTAAAAGTGATGCAGATAAAGTAGAATATTTAAAAAGTCTGGGAGCTACCATTTGTGAAATAGACTTTCATGATGCCGCTGCACTGGCCAAAGCCTGCGAAGGAGCGAGTTGTGTTGTTTCTGCTCTGTCGGGCCTGCACTATGTCATGGTAGGTATACAGACCTTGCTGTTAAGAGCAGCAGTAGCGGCTGGTGTCCCCCGTTTTATACCTTCTGACTTTGCGATTGATTTCACAAAGCTTCCTGCTGGCAATAACCGCAACCTGGACCTCCGAAAAGAATTCAAAGAGCAGCTGGACAAAGCCCCAATAGCCGCTACTTCCATCCTGAATGGCATGTTTACGGATTTGCTCACCGGGCAGGCGCCCATTGTGCTCTTTCCACTAAAGCGGATCATGTATTATGGTGACCCGAACCAGCTAATGGATTTTACTACCGTCCAAAATACTGCCGAGTATACCGCTGCTGCAGCTCTTGACCCATCCACACCACGCTACCTGCGCATTGCCGGTGATGTACTGAATGCTCATGGTTTGAGAGAGGCAGCCACCAAAGCCACCGGAGAAGAGTTCAGTTTGCTGCGGGTTGGTGGGATAGGCTTACTTAATGGGATTATCAAGATCACTAAAACACTTACACCAACTAGTAAGGAAGTTTTCCCTGCCTGGCAAGGCATGCAGTACATGCGTGATATGTTCACCGGGCTTCCGAAACTTGAGCCACTGGATAACGACCGCTACCCTGAGATAAAATGGACCAGTGTAGCAGAAGTGCTGGCTACAAAAGAATAAGCTCAATTGCATACGGATTCAATAGAAAACAAAAGCGGCAGCCCATACAGGCTGCCGCTTTTGTTTATAAGGTATAGCGCTCAGGCTTAGTACCCAAATACTTGCTCCAAAGTCAGTTGCTGTACTTTACCGTATTTCTCCAGCTCTTTAAAGTTCAGTCTGTCTTTTGAACCGATCACCAGGATTGCCTGTGGCTGGCCACTCACATATTTTTTCTGGAAGGCCTGCAGTTGGTCAAATGTCAGGCTGTTAGCGCTTTCATACACGTCTTTGCGGATGTCATAGTCCAGACCGAGGCGCTTGGCACGCTCGTAGTCAAACAGGATAGATGACTTGGTGATGCGCTCCGAAGAGATGCTATTGCGCAACGAGGCTTTTGCCAGGTTGAAGTTCTCGTCGGCCAGAGGCATGTTCGTCAGGAGCTCCTGCATACCTGCCATCGCCTCCGGCAACTTGTCTGACTGCGTACCGATGTAAGACATGATGTAGTTCGAGCGATCCTTCTTGGCAGCAGTGCTGTAGCTGGAGTAAGCTGAGTAGGCAAGGGCCTTCGACTCACGCAGCTCCTGGAATACGATAGAGCTCATACCTGCACCGAAGTACTGGTTGTACAAGCGAATGGTCGGCACCATGGCTTTATTGAAGGCATCTGCTTTTGTCAGGAACATCAACTCGGCCTGTACCATGTTGTAATCCACCCAGTATACCATTGGTTGCTTGATGTCCAGTTCAGCGTATACCTTCTCGGCCGGAACCGGCTTCAGTTTAGCTGGCACAATGTGGCCGGCATTGAGTGTCGCTACTAATTTGTCTGTTTCACGTGGGCCATAGTACAGCACGCGGTGCTCATAAGTAGGGATGCTCTTGATGATGTTCACCAGCTCCTGCGGTTTCACAGCTTTCAGCTCTTTCTCAGAAAGTACCGATGTGAATGGATTCTTAGGGCCATACTTCGCGTAGTTCACAAGCGCCTGGTTCAGGATCACGCCTTTGTTCAGCTTCGCGTCATTGCGGGCCTTCAGCATACCTTGTACCATGTCATCCAATGCCTTTTGGTCAGCTTTCGGGTTCTGCAGCACGCTCTCAAACAGGGCCAATGCCGGTTCAAAGTTCTCGTCAAGGCCAGAGAGTGACACGTATACCTGATCACCTGAAGCAGACACGTTGAAAGAAGTGCCCAGCTTGTAGAATTCCTTCTTCAGTTCTTCCGCTGTATACTTGTCGTTGCCAAGGAACTTGAGGTAGTTCACGGCCATACCTAACTTTGGATCATTGTCGCTGCCCATATCCAGGATGTAGTACATCTGGAAAAGACCGTTTTCGCTGTTCTTCGTGTATAGCAGCGGGATGTTATTCTTTAGTTTAGCCTCTTTGATGTCGGTCTTGTAATCTACAAACACCGGCGAAAGCTCAGAAGGGCCTTTGGCCATGAAATCGCTGTAATAAGCTGACTGCGCCTCACGGTTAACAGGTACCGGTGTGATGCTTGGCTTTTCTACTTTTAGGCTGGCAGCGTTCTTATCATTTCGCTTGTATACCTGCACATAGTTGTTGTTGAGGTACTTGTTGGCAACAGCCATCACATCCTGCTTGGTGATCTTCGCAAATTCCTCCGGACGGCTCACGTAGTCAGCCCACGGAATGTCATAAATAAAGGCCGTCACGAAAGCGTCAGCACGGTCTGAGTTGCGCTCATAAGCACGCATCAGGCTGATCTTGTTGTCATTGACAATGGCCGGGATCAGGTCGTCGTCGAACTTGCCCTGCTTTACCAACTCCACTTGTGCCAATAGCAGATTCTTTACTTCATCCAGACTCTGGCCCTGACGCGGCGAACCACCCAGGCGGAACACCGAGTAGTCTTTCATCTGGTTGTCGTAGCCATAAGCCTGCAACACTTTCTGCTGCTGGTTCAGGTTCAGGTCGATCAGGCCGGCCTGTCCGTTGTAGAGGATTGCGCTGATCATGCTTAGCACCTGTGCGTCGCGTGAGCTCATACCCGGGAAGCGGTAAGCAATCGAAATGTTCTCAGCACTTGGACCAGACACTTCTTTCACGATTGGCTGCGCGATTGGCTTCTCCTGTGCTACCGTGAAGGTTGGAGCTGTGCCAGGCTTCAGTTTGCCGAAGTGCTCGTCGATCATACGGATCGTTTCATCAAAGTCAATGTCACCGCTCAGCGCGATAGCCATGTTGTTTGGCACATAATAAGCATCAAAGTATTTCTTGATCTCTGTGATCGAAGGGTTCTTTAAGTGCTCGATCGTACCGATGGTGGTTTGGGTACCGTACTGGTGCGTTGGGAACATGGCCGCGTTCAGCGTCTCCATCACTTTCCAGCCGTCGTTGTCGAGGGTACGGTTCTTCTCTTCGTATACCGCTTCCAACTCCGTGTGGAACAAGCGTGGTACAAGCTCACCGAAACGATGTGCTTCGAGGGCTACCCAACGCTCCAACTGGTTGCTTGGAACGTCATTGGTGTATACCGTCTGTTCCACTGAGGTATAGGCGTTAGTACCTTTGGCGCCAATCGCGCCCAGGATCTTGTCATACTCGTTGGCTACGGCATAGGTCGCAGCTACGCCTGAGATGGAGTCGATCTGGTGGTAGATCTTTTTGCGCTGTGCAGGGTCGGTGGTATTGCGGTGCTGTTCGTAGAGGGCTTCGATCTTGTCGAGTTCCGCTTTCTCTTTCTGCCAGTCCTGTGTGCCAAGCTGGCTGGTTCCTTTGAACACCATGTGCTCGAGGTAGTGCGCCAGACCGGTTGCGTCGGCTGGGTCGTTTTTGCTGCCGGCGCGTACCGCAATGAAGGTCTGCACACGCGGCGCATCTTCATAATCCGACAGGTATACCTTCAGACCATTGTCCAGGGTATAGACGCGGGCGTTGAGCGGATCGTTCGGTACTGTTTCGTACTTATACTCCTTCTGTGCCGTAGAGGCCGCTACACTAGTGTCAGAGGCTGACGATGTTTGGTACGTTTCATTCTTGCATTGCGTGAGCGTGAGCGCCGACGCAACCAGAAACAACGATAATCCTTTTTTCATGGGTTTTTAGTTAGGTACAGTATAGGGTACACCAAAACAAATAAGGCTAAGTCACGAAGTTTCCAAGAAGAAAACCTCATGACCCACCTTGTGTTTTAATTAGAACTTTACAAATATAAAATTTTTCTCGAATTAGAAATCAGTGTCGAGGCCAAAGCGCTGCTTCATATCGACGAGCACCGGATATTTCTCGGCCAAGTAGTTGAATTTGTCCTGCGAAGTATAGAGTTTGTTTCCTTCCTGTACTTCCATTACCTCAGCTCTCAGCTTAATACTGCGGTTTCCGGTCTGTGCTTTCAGTTCACGGAGTATTTCAGGGCGCAAGCTGGTGAACTGGTCCATCATCACATGGTTTTCCAGGTGAAGGATGATTTCATTATCCTCGCCGATGTGATACTGCCGGTTAAGAAGTGTATACTCCATCATGTTTTCCGACTTTTTGCGACGCAGAATGGCATGCCATACCGTGTTCAACCGGGCTTGATCAAGCGGTGCGGCTACTCCGTAGCCTACTTCTTCCTCTTCTTCAGCCACAGCCACATCGGCTACAGCCACAGGTGGGTTTTGTAGGTCCTTCAGGCTAGGCAGTTTACCCAGTTTTTTCTGAGGGGGCACAGGTATAGACGGCCGCTGCATAGCTGGAGCGGGAGCGGCCTGCGCCTGAGGTGGCGTCAGGTGAGCGTCTGGAGTGACCTGTTGTGGCTTGTGTGGCTGCTGCAAATCCTGCGAAGGCACCGTGCCCTGCTGATTTGGTTGCTGCAAACCCACTGAAGGTATACTGCCACTGCCTTGCATGGCAGCCGATGGTACAGAGCTAGCGGTAGGCTGCTGCATCGCTGCCGAAGGTATAGCTGGGGCACCTGCAGGCTTGGTAGCGGCTGGTGCCGGGGCTACTACCTTAGCTTTTTTTAATTCAGCTCCCTCTTGCGCAAAACTAAAAGCTGCGTTCAGGTGCGCCATTTTCATCAGGCACAGCTCCACATGCAGGCGCTGGTTTTTGCTGCTCTTGTAATTGGTATCACAGGTGCTTACCAGGTTCAGTCCTGACAACAAAAACGACACGGACGACTTCTGAGACTGCTCTGCATATTTCGCCTTGATATTATCCGACACCTCCAGCAATTGCACGGTCTGCGGGTCTTTGCAAACCAGCAGGCTCCGGAAGTGCTCGCCTATACCTATCAGGAAATTGTGGGCATCAAAGCCATTCTTCAATATCTCATCAAACAGCAGGAGTGAGCCTGACAGATTCTGCTCCAGCAGGTGGTCGGTGAGTCGGAAGTAGTAGTCGTAATCCAGAATGTGCAGGTTCTCGACCGTGGCCTTGTAGGTCACATTGCTGCCTGAAAACGTCACCATCTGATCAAAAATCGACAACGCATCACGCAGGGCACCGTCGGCTTTTTGCGAGATCAGGTGCAGGGCATCCGGCTCTGCCTGTATGTTTTCCTTTTGGGCGATGTTCCCCAAATGGCGCATCATATCCTCGATCCGGATACGGTTGAAGTCAAAGATCTGGCAGCGTGACAGGATAGTTGGGATGATCTTGTGGCGCTCAGTAGTTGCCAGAATAAAGATGGCATAAGCCGGTGGTTCCTCCAGCGTCTTCAGAAACGCGTTGAAGGCCTGGTTCGAGAGCATGTGCACCTCGTCAATGATGTAGATCTTATACTTACCCGTCTGCGGGGCGTAGCGCACCTGCTCCACCAAGTTCCGAATGTCCTCCACGGAGTTGTTAGAGGCGGCATCGAGTTCGTGTATGTTGAACGAACTGTTGCTGTTGAAGCTGCGGCAAGACTCGCACTCATTGCAGGCCTCTACCTCCGGCGTGATGTTCTGGCAGTTAATGGTCTTTGCCAGGATACGGGCGCAGGTAGTTTTACCCACCCCACGCGGTCCACAGAACAAAAACGCCTGCGCCAAATGATGGCTGCTGATAGCGTTTTTGAGGGTGTTGGTGATATGGTGCTGCCCCACCACACTGTCGAACGTGGACGGACGGTATTTACGCGCAGATACTACAAAATTTTCCATTAGGACAAAGATAATCAATCTGTAGCTCAGATGGGAGAGCTTTTTATCCAGTAGTTATCCCAAGGTTTATCCACAAATCAGAATTCATAACACAGGCTGTTTTGATCAAGGTTGCGTTTTTCGTTATATGTGATTTTTAGTTCAATTCATATATATGAATATAGAATTTGAATGAATGCAATTGTTTGAACTGCAAACATTTATGGATTTAAAGTATTTTATAAAATAAAGTATTATAATATAACTATTAAAATAAACAGGCGTAGTAAAGTTCTATCCATTATTCTTTTATTCCTAACTTAAACTATTAACTATGACCAGAGCATTACGCATGTGTTTGCAGCTAGTCCTTATTGTGGCTATGCTGTCAGGATCCACCGTTTCTTTTGCACAAGGGAAAAAGCCAGCCAGTAAAAAGCAGGTACCCCAGGTAGCACTTGATCACATCAACAAAAACAAAGCGAAGCTAAAAGTTAAAGACAAAGACGTAGCTGATCTGGAACTGAGCAGTGAGTCTGAAAGTAAAAAGAGTGGCGTAAAGCACTACTACATCAAGCAGCAAGTAGACGGAATTGAAATTCACGGTGCAATTACGAACATCAGTGTCAACAGTAAAGGTGATGTAGTAACAGTTGGTAACCGCTTTCAGGAAGACATCGACCGCCGGATAAATGGAAAACAACCAGTGCTGGATGCGAGCGGGGCAGTAGCCGCGGCTGCCCGACACTTGGGCGTTGCTGTAAGCGAGTCTCTGACTGTGCTGGAGAGTACCAATGCTAAAAACAGAGAGGTGCTGCTTTCTAAAGGAGGCATCTCGCTGGAGCCTATACCTGCCAAGCTGGTATACCAGCCTATGTTGGATGGTACATTACGACTGGCCTGGGAGGTTTCCATCTATGAACTGGACGCCCAGAACTGGTGGAACATCAGAGTGGATGCCAGTTCGGGTGAGCTATTGGATAAAGACAACATGGTAGTGCATTGTCAGTTCGAAAACGATGGAGCTGGAGGCGAATTTTTGCATGCCAATCACAGCCATACAACTGCTGCCCCTGAAGCTCAGATAATGGATATGACACCCTATGCACCGGCTGCCGGACCTGTTAACAATGGGAAAACACCTGGTTTGTATGAGGTATACCCAATGCCAATTGAGAGTCCAAGCCATGGCGGTAGAAAACCAGTAAACGCAGCCTCAGTGGCAGACAGAACCGCATCGCCTTTTGGCTGGCATACAACAGATAAGATGAGCTATACCATTACCAGAGGTAACAACGTGTATGCTTATGAAGATCCGAACAATACTGGCCATATAGCCAGTAACGCTGATAATGGAGCAGATGTCGTGCATGGGCACAGTCCTGATGGGGGTACACAGCGGGTTTTCAAATACCAGGTTAATTTCTCTCAGCAACCGGAAGCTTACCGGGATGCAGCTATCACAAACCTCTTCTACTGGAACAACATCATCCACGACGTATGGTATAAGTATGGCTTTGATGAGGAGAGCGGTAACTTCCAATCCTCCAACTTTGGTAAAGGAGGTTTGGGTGGTGACTACGTGATGGCTGAAGCCCAGGATGGCAGAAATATACCTACGGTTCGTAACAACGCCAACTTCGCGACGCCAATTGATGGCAGAAGACCAAGGATGCAGATGTACCTGTGGAGCGGCAAACCAGATCCTGACAAGTTTAGAGTGACAGCTCCTTCCTCTATTGCCGGAAGCTACCCTGCAGCCACTGCGGCATTTGGACCTGCTCTTTCCCCAACTCCAGTGACCGGGAAGCTAGTGCTCGCAAACAGCAACGACGCGTTACCTGTTGAGGGTTGTAGCCCTATGCTCAACGCCGCGGCTATTGCCGGGAATATAGCCGTGGTTTACAGAGGTTCGTGTGCGTTTACTATCAAAGTTAAAAACGCTCAGGATGCCGGTGCCATCGCGGTGGTGGTTATCAACAACGCCCCGGGTGCTCCAGGTACCATGGGTGGCGCTGATCCTTCTATTACTATACCTTCTGTCATGATCAGTGACGTAACTGGTGCCAGCATCAGAGCACTGCTCGACGCAAACCAGGAGGTGATTGTGTCATTAAAAGACGACGGGTCAGGACCTGAAATTGACGGTGACTTCGACAACGGCATCATTGTGCACGAGTATGGCCATGGTATCTCCAACCGACTCACAGGTGGCCCTGGTACTACATCCTGTTTGCCAACTCAGGTATTGGCCAGCGGTATGGTACTGACAACTGAGCAAATGGGTGAAGGCTGGAGCGACTGGTTCGGCCTGATGATGACCATGAAAAAAGGTGATACCCGCGAGAAGATCAGAGGTATAGGTACTTATGCGGTAGGTGAGCCAACTACAGGCCGCGGCATCAGACCAGCTCCCTATACCACAGACTTCAGTGTAAACAACTTTACCTATGGTGCAACCAACAATCCTGGTTTGTCAGCTCCGCACGGTATCGGTTTTGTGTTTGCGACCATTCTCTGGGAGATGACCTGGGATATGATCGATCAGTACGGCTTCGATGAGGACCTGTACAATGGCAATGGCGGTAACAATATGGCGATGCAGCTGGTGATCGACGGTCTGAAGCTGCAGCCTTGCTATCCGGGTTTTGTGGATGGTCGCGATGCGATCCTGCTGGCGGACCAGTTGAACTACGGAGGTGCCAACCAGGAACTGATCTGGAGAGCTTTTGCCAGAAGAGGTGTGGGCTATAGCGCCAGCCAGGGATTGAGCTACTATCGTTTTGACCAGGTAGAGGCATTTGACTTGCCAGAGAACTTTGCACTTACCGCAAACTCAAGTCAGTCGTTGCGCTCTTCAGAGTTGAACGACAGAGAGATCCTGTTGAACTACCCTAACCCATTCTCTGAAAGCACGACGATCAGCTTCAAAGCGAAAGAGTCAGGCCATACCATTCTCAAGGTATATGACATCACAGGTCGTGAGGTGGAGACGGTATTCGAAGGCGAAGTAAAGCAAGGTGAAACCTACAAGAAAACCTTTAATGCAGCAGGCCGTGAAAACGGTATGTACATTTATCGGATTGTAAATGGTGGCAGTACCCGATCGGGGACCATGCTGTTGCTGAGGTAGCAACAGTCACCAGAAAGAATACAGGCAAGGGCCGGCGAAGCAATTCGCCGGCCCTTGCTGTTTTAAGCTATACCTGAATCAGTTCTTACTGGCCAAATGTAATGCTATGTCCTTGGGAGTATTGTCTGAGTAGAGCAGTTTTCAGAAGGAATTGTGATGGAGTAGATACAATTCCAGGAGATATTATCAATATAAAGATAAAACTATGTAAACATAATTGTACCGGATGTTTTGGCTAATACAGATCGCTTAGAACGATTAATATTTTTTTGTTCAAAAAAATAATGCTTTTGTTATAGTTACTTTTATTGCCTATTATTCCTGTTTTTCATGCTGTAAGCTATTTACTTTTAGGAAGTTATTAATCCCTTTCCAACAGTCCGGGTCCTCCAGCCTCGATTGTCTAACCCTTAAAAATTAGCGCATGAAAACACGTCTACAATTGCACTGGCAGCTGTTGCTGTTGGTCTTATTCTTATCTGGCACTTTTACCGCCTTCGGGCAGGGGAGGTCTGACCAAAGACCAGTCCCGCAAGCCGCTCTGAACCACATTCAGAAAAACAAAAAGCAACTCGAACTGGAAGATGAAGACGTAGCTGAGCTTGAACTGGCCAGTGAGACTGAAAGTCCAAAGAGTGGCATGAAGCACCTGTACATCAAGCAGCTCTACAGAGGCATTGAAGTGCATGGTGCCGTGACAAACATCAGCATGAGCAAAGAGGGGCGTGTGCTCACAATGGGCAACCGACTGCAGAAGCAGGTAGGCAAACGAGTGAAGTCAAACCAGCCGGGTTTAGACGCCGCCGGAGCCGTGGGCGCTGCTGCGCAGTATTTGGGCATTACCATGAAAGAACCACTAACAGTGCAGGAACGTGGCAATGGACGAAGCAGAGCGGTTACCTTCTCCAAAGCAGGTATCTCGCTGGAGCCTATACCTGCCAAGCTGGTATACCAGCCCATGGAAGACGGCAGCCTGCGACTGGCCTGGGAGGTGTCTATCTATGAACTGGATGGGCAGAACTGGTGGAACCTCCGGCTAGACGCCACTACAGGCGCTGTGCTGGACAAAGACAACATGGTGGTGCACTGCCAGTTTGAAAATGATGGTCCGGGAGGCAGGTTCCTGCACGATGACCACAGCCACAGCACGGCATCGCCTTATGTAGCGGCACCCCAGGCAAGCATCGTACGGGTGTCCAATGCCTACAATGTGTTTGCTATGCCGTTGGAGAGCCCAAGTCATGGACCACGCTCTCTGGTGAGCACCTCTGCCGCTAATCAGTTGGCTTCGCCACAAGGCTGGCACACTGAAACCAGAACCCGTGGCAACAACGTGTACGCTTACGAAGACCCTAACAATAATAACAGCTGGAGCACCAACTACAGTCCGGACGGAGGTCCTGAGCTGAGCTTCGATTTCCCGATCGACTTTAACAAGCAGCCCGTAACCTATCGCGACGCTGCCATCACTAACCTGTTCTACTGGAACAACGTGGTGCATGACGTATGGTACCAGTATGGCTTCGACGAGGCCAGCGGTAACTTCCAGCTCAACAACTATGGCAGAGGCGGCTCACAAGGTGACCCGGTACTGGCAGAAGCGCAGGATAACCGAAACGGCACCTCCCGTAACAATGCAAACTTTGCGACCAACGTTGATGGCTTTGCTCCCCGCATGCAGATGTACCTGTGGAGCAGCCCGCCTGATGCTGACATGGTATCCGTTACCTCCCCCTCATCAGTGGCTGGCAGCTACCCTGCAACTGAAGCAGCATGGGCACGCAAACTCAACTCAGACCCTGTAACAGGCAAACTCGTGGTAGGACAGGGTACAACCGGCCTGCCGCAAGAAGGCTGTGGCGTGCTGACCAACACCTTGGCAGTTGCCGGTAACATTGCGGTGGTATACCGGGGCACTTGTCCCTTTACAGAGAAAGTAGAGGCCGCACAGTTAGCGGGTGCTATTGCTGTGATTGTGATCAACAATGCAGCAGGCGATCCGATTGCGATGGGTGGAACGCCAACGATGCCTATTACTATACCTGCTGTCATGATCAGCCAGGAGGCAGGCGCCCTGATCAGAGCCCGTATGGATGCCGGTGAAGAAGTAAGAGTTCGTCTGAAGGATGATGGCAGACCTGAAATAGATGGTGACTTCGACAATGGCATTATCGTGCATGAGTATGGCCATGGCATCTCAAACCGTCTGACAGGTGGCCGCACGGTGGCAAACTGCCTCAACAACGCCGAGCAGATGGGCGAGGGCTGGAGCGACTGGTTCGGCCTGATGATGACCATGAAGCCTGGTGATACAGGCGCCAAAGTAAGAGGCATCGGTACCTACGCCAAAGGCCAGCCAACAGACGGTCCCGGCATCCGGCCTGCCCCTTATTCTACTGACTTCGGCGTGAACCCGCATACCTATGCTTCTACTAACAATGCAGCGATCAGCCAACCGCACGGCGTTGGTTTTGTATGGTCTACCATGCTGTGGGATATGACCTGGGCCTTGATCGACAAGTACGGCTTTGAAGCAGACCTCTACAATGGCAAAGGGGGTAATAACATGGCCATGCAACTGGTGATCGATGGTCTGAAACTGCAGGCATGTCGCCCTGGATTCGTAGATGGTCGTGATGCGATCTTGCTGGCTGACCGTCAGAATTACGAGGGTGCCAACCAGGAACTGATCTGGAAAGTGTTTGCAAGAAGAGGTTTGGGCTTTAGTGCCGACCAAGGTTCTAACCTCAACCGCTTTGACCAGGTAGAGGCTTATGATCTGCCGGAAACCTACGCTTGCACAACACCTCTGACACTCGACGCAGTTGCTACTTCGAATGTATACACAGGCGGTGTAGCATCAAACCTATACCTGGGTTACGGACCACAGAACGTGCGTCTGCAAGCAGGTGGCGATGCGGATAACGAGTATACCTGGAGCGGACCAGAAGGCCTGAGCGCAACAACAGGTGCCAGTGTGATCTTCACTCCGAAAGCAGCGGGTAGTTATACCTTCACAGTGCGTGCCGTGAACGGCGATGGCTGCATCAAGCATCAGACGATCACAATAACAGTGGTGGATGTGCGCTGCGGCGATGGCAAGAAGAAAGACAAAGTGCTGGTATGTGTAGACGGAGTAGCGGAGTGCGTGGCTCCGAATGCAGTGCCATACCTGCTGACAGCTGCCAAAGGAAACCTGGGTGACTGCGGATTGGCTGCTACGGCAACGGCTACTGCCAAAGCGGAGATCAGCGCCGAGAAAATGGCCCTGCGCGCTGTGCCTAACCCATTTGGTGCTAAAACTGACATTGGCTTCACACTGACGCAGGACGGTAGCTACAAGCTCGAAGTGTTGGATATGCGAGGTGCTGTAGTAGCAGTACTGGCACAGAGCACTGGCAGAGCGGGTGAGCATAAAACTTACCAGTTCGAGAAAGGCAAGCTGGCTGGCGGCATGTACATCGCCAGACTGGTAACAGATGAAGGTGTGTCCTTTATCCGAATTGTAATGCAAAAATAATGCGTGTTTAACTATCCTAACGAGGCGGGGCCGGTGATTCATTTCGCCGGCCTTTGCTTTTTGGGTGTAGATTGTAATAGGATCCACGATTGCCTTTCCTCCATCGGTTCAAAGCGCTCTATGTTCCATACAGAGATTTGTCAAATTAGATTTTGATTTGCTATACCTGACCCCTATACCTAACGCACTGCTTCATAACCGCCAGGTATACCTTGCTTGGAAAGCACAAACTGCCACAGCTGGTTATTGCGAGACCGGAAAGACCCGGCACTGGAAAGCAGGTAGTAGTTCCACATACGCCAGAAGCGATCTCCGTATTCCCCCTGCAGCTCGGGCCAGTGCTGATTAAAGTTATGATGCCAGGCCATCAGTGTTAGGTCATAATCAGGGCCAAAGTTATGCAGGTCCTCCACCACAAAAACATGTTCCATGGCAGCCGTGAGTTGCCGCAGCGAAGGGATCAAGCAGTTTGGGAAGATGTACTTGTCAATAAATGGGTCGGGGGATGTTTTAGAGAAATTGACGCCGATGGTGTGCAGCAGGAACAGTCCGTCGTCTTTGAGACAACGTGCAGCTGTCTGCATATAGGTGCGGTGGTTGCGGTAGCCCACATGCTCCGCCATCCCGATGGACACCACATGATCGAACTGCTCACGCACATCACGGTAGTCCTGCAGCCTGATCTCGATTGGCAGCCTTTTGCAAAGCTCTCGGGCCAGCACTGCCTGCTCCCGCGAAACGGTTACGCCTACAACCTCTACACCGTACCGCTCGGCCGCATACCTGGCAAAGCTTCCCCAGCCACAGCCAATGTCGAGCACCCGCTGTCCGGGTTGCAGCCGCAGCTTACGGCAAACTAGGTCGAGTTTATGTTCCTGTGCCTGGTCCAGGGTGTCTGCCTCTTTCCAGTAGGCGCAACTGTAAACCAGTCGTTTGTCGAGCATGCGCTGGTACAGGCCATTGCCTATGTCATAGTGGCGCTGGGCGTTGCGTGCCGCCTTCCCTTTGGGTTGCAGGTTGATCACTTTGGCGAGCAGAACTTCGAGCACGGTGCGCCACCCGAATCGGGCCCTTTTGTACAAATCTGCACGAATGGCTTTGTTCACAAACTCGTCTATCTGCGCACAGTCCCACCAACCCTCCATGTAGGACTCTCCTAAGCCGAGGGAGCCCTGGCTCAGCACTCGCTTGTAGAAGCGATCATCATGAACATGCAAGTCCCAGGGATCAGGGCCATTGACCTTGACATCGGCTGTGGCCAGCATGGCAGTCACCTGCTGTTGTAAGGAGACGCTTTTCATAGGGAAGGAGTATGTAGGAGCCTGTATATACTCGTTTTTCTATGAACGAAAGCGGTGTTAATAGGTTAGTAATGAGTGGTATCTGCTAAAAGATAAGAGTGAAAACAGTTCCTGTCCCCTCTTGTGATTCCACCTGAATCGAGCCTTTGTGCAGTAGCATGATATGCTTGGCCAGGCTTAGGCCTATGCCTGAACCGTCTTTGTGTGAGGTGAAAAACGGAATAAAGATACTCTCCATGAGGGCCTCCGGTATACCAGTGCCATTGTCTCGCACCTCAATGAATACTTTGCCGTTATCCAGTTCACCGGCACTAAGCCAGATCTGTGGGGCTGGCACATCCTTTACCGCTCGGGCCGCATTCAGAATGAGGTTGATCAACACTTGCTCCAGTAAATTCACGTCGCCATTCAGCGTCAGGTCAGGTATGGATACCCGGCAGCTAAGGGTTATACCTTGTTCGTGCAGCCGTGGGCACATCAGGCCATCAATGCTGTTGAGCAGCTCCTGCACATAAACAGTAGTCAGCAGGATCTGTTGCGATTTATTGAGGTTGCGGTAGAAGTGGGCAAAGCGCAGCAGACCTTCGCTCCGCTTCTTGATGATCGAAATGCCCTCCTCTGTATCCTGCAGCAGTTCGTGGTTAGGTAGTTGCTGCCCCATTGCTTCCTGCTCTTCGCGCTCTGCCTGCAGGTGCTTGCCTAGTGAGTCGGCCAGGGAGGCGATGGGCGCCACCGAGTTCATGATCTCATGGGTCATTACACGTAGCAGCTTTTGCCAGGCTTCGGTTTCTGTTTCATCTACGGCAGAGCTCACGTTCTTGATTGCAACCAGTGTGAGATGATGGCTGTGCATGGTGAACGTGGTGACCGATAGCAAAAGCTGGGTATTGCCCTGTGGCAGTTTCTGTTTCAGCAGTTTGTTCTCGCCGGGCTGTAGTTCCAGTATTGCTTCCAATAGCTGTGGATAGCGCCTTTCAAGGTTGTCAAGGCTCTTAAGGTGCGGTATACCCAGTATCTTCTTGAAAGCATCGTTCACCCACTCTACCTGCGCCTCTTCGTCATAGGCCATGATGCCAGTGTCAATCAGCTGCAGGATGGTCTGCATGTAGTGGAACTGGGCCTCCTTCTCGATCTGCAGCTGCTTAAAGGTATGGCTGATCTGGTTGAACGCCTGGTGGAGCGGCCGTAGCGAGTGATTGGAGGGGTTTTCGTTGAACTGCTGCGTAAAATCCCGCTGCCTGACTGCCTGCAGGAACTTGGCCAGTTCATAATTGCTACGGGTCACGTAGTTGGCCAGCTCCCATACCTGTGCCAGCATCACCAGGATGCCGGAGCCAACCTGTAGCCAGGTAAACTGCACCAGGTATAGCGAGGTCAGGAGCATCATGCCAAATAGCAGGATGAACCGGACCAGGAGTGCAAACTCGAGCCGTTTAAATTTCATGCTTGTTCAGGCGGCGATACAGGGCGGTACGGGTCAAGCCCAACTCTTTGGCTGATTTGGAAATGTTGCCTTTGTTCTTCTCGATCACACGGCGGATAGTCTCTCGCTCGATCTCACTGAGCGGCAGCTGCTGATCAAACACCAGCGCACCGGCTGCAGTAGGTTGAGGAGCCTCTAGTTCCATAGCCGAGAAGCTGAAATCCTGTGGCTGCAGTACATTGCCTTCGGCCATAATGATGGCCCGCTCCACAGCATGCTGCAGTTCGCGGATGTTGCCGGGCCAGGTATGCTGCCGTAGTTTCTGGAGAGTGGCAGGGGCAAACTCAGGTATAGCCTTGTGGTTCTTGGGAGCGTAATGAGCGGCAAAGTGCTGTGCCAGTAGCTCCACGTCGGCACCGCGTTCACGCAGCGGAGGCAGCACGATCTCTACAGTGTTGATGCGGTAGATCAGGTCTTTGCGAAACTGGTTCTGGGCGGCCAACTGGTAGATGGGCGCATTGGTCGCCGTGATCAACCGGATATCGACAGGTATAGGCTGATTAGAACCCAGAGGGGTTACCTGTCGGTTTTGCAACACCGTAAGTAGTTTGGCCTGCATGGGCAGTGAGATATTCCCGATCTCATCCAAGAAAAGCGTGCCGCCGTTGGCAGCCTCAAAGCGTCCCTTTCGGTCTTCTTTGGCATCAGTAAATGCTCCTTTTTTGTAGCCGAACAATTCACTCTCGAACAGTGAATCGGTCAGGGCGCCCACATCCACACTTACAAAAGGCTTATCGGCTCTGAAGGATTTCTGGTGAAGCGCCTGTGCGACCAGTTCTTTGCCGGTGCCGTTTTCGCCCAATATCAGCACATTAGCTTCAGTAGGCGCTATCTTCTCAATCTTATACAGGACCTCCCGTATGGACACCGATTCGCCTAGAATAGGGGAAGTATTGCTGTTCGTTTTAGCTTTGGGAGACTGTCCTTTTTGCTTTAGTTGCTTCGCCTCCAGGGCATGGTGTAGCGTCTCAAGCAGTTTGTCATTGTGCCATGGCTTTACAATGAAATCGTAGGCGCCTTCTTTGAGCGAACGCACGGCCAGCTCCACATCGCCGTAAGCCGTAATGAGAATCACGGTGGCATTCGGGTCCTTTTCAAGTATCCGGTTGAGCCAGTAAATGCCTTCGTTGCCTGTGTGTAAGGCGCTCTTGAAGTTCATGTCCAGAAAGATGGCATCGAATTGCTCTTTTTCCAGCAGCTTCATCAGGTTCTCGGGATTCTTCTCCGTTACGACCTCTTTCACCTCCGTTTTGAGTAACATCTTCATGGCGAAGAGCACATCTGTCTCATCGTCGACTACCAATACCCGTCCGTTTTTAACTGCAGCCATAAGCAAAAAGCTAATTTTCAATTCGAAGGTAATGAGTATTTCGCAATTTTGCCTTAGGTAAAACCAACTTTTTAGACCGTTTGGGTTGTGTTGCGAATGCGTACAGGTGTACCTCTTGCATGTGTATCAGAAGCGGACACTATGTACAAGGGGTTATTTTGTAACTGGTTTGTAATCAATAATTTGTGATTGTGGCATTTTTATTTCTTACTCTAATAAAGATACACAATGGAAACATATGCTGCTGGGTATTTTAAAGAAAGAACTTGACGAGGTAATTGAAAAAACTATGCTGAAGAACTATCTCAAAATGGCTTACCGCAACCTGATGCGACATAAGATGTTCTCCCTGATCAATGTGTCAGGTCTGGCATTGGGTATGACATGCAGCATCCTGATCCTGCTGTGGGTGAAGGATGAGTTGAGTTTTGATCGTTTTCATACGAATGTAGACCAGCTATACAGGGTGATGAACATTCAGCACTATCCGGGGGCGGATGACCTCACCACAGAGTCGGGTCCTGGAATGTTGGGGCCTGCCATGCGGCAGGAGTTGCCGGAGGTACAGCATGCCGTGCGGGTAACCTGGAATGAGGAGCAACTGTTCGGCCATGAAGAGAAGGCAATAAAAGCAGATGGCGTTTATGCAGACTCTACCTTTTTTCAGGTATTCACTTTTCCGCTGTTGCAAGGCGGTGCTGAGCAGGTGCTGCTGCAGCCCAAAGGGGTAGTCATCAGCGACAGTCTCTCCCTGAAACTTTTCGGTAGCCGGGAGGCAGTGGGCATGGTCGTAAAGTTGAATAATGCCGAAAGCTATACCGTAACGGGTGTGATGCAATCTGTGCCGGAGAACTCCTCTCTTCAGTTTGATTATGTAATTCCATTTGCCGACTACGAAGCTAAAAATGAATGGACCAAAGGGTGGGGCAATTATGGATTACGAACTTATGTGCAATTACACCCCGGGGTTGATGTCGGGGCTTTAAATGATAAGATCAGGCATTTTCTGCAGCAAGGTGATAAGGGCAGCCGCGACACAGACTTATTTGTACAGGCGGTAAAAGACATTCACCTGTACTCCGACTTCCGGAAAGGAAGAACGGAAAGCGGGTTGATCATGTATGTCAGGCTGTTTTCGGTAGTAGCTGTTTTTCTGCTCCTGATCGCCTGCATCAATTTCATGAACCTGGCAACGGCCCGGTCTGCCAAGCGTGCCAAGGAAGTGGGCGTGCGCAAGGCCATTGGTGCCAGTAAGGGCTCACTGGTGTGGCAGTTCATGATCGAGTCCGTGCTGATTGCCTTTCTGGCGCTATTCATTGCAGCCAACCTGACAGGCATGCTGTTGCCGGCCTTTAATGACCTGACTGGTAAGGCAGTAGTTTTCGATCTGACCGACCCAGAGCTTTTGCTGCTTTTGCTAGGCGTTGCGCTTTTTACAGGCATCGTATCGGGTAGCTACCCTGCTTTCTTTCTATCTTCTTTCGACCCGGTGGTGGTGCTCAAGGGTACAGTGAAACTTAACGACCGTGTTGCCTTCTTCCGGAAAGGGCTGGTGGTATTTCAGTTCGTATTATCGGCCCTGCTGATTGTAAGTACGCTGGTGGTGTACCTGCAGCTGCACTACATCCGCACCACTGATATTGGTTTGCAGCGCGAAAACACGGTGCTCATACCGATAGAAGGCCAAATGAAAGAGCGCTATGAAGTGATAAAACAAGACTTTCAGAACATAAACGGTGTGACAGCTGTGTCGGCCTCTGATCAGATCGCACTGCGGATGGGATCGAACACGAGCGATGTGGAGTGGGAGGGGAAGGAGCCGGATGCGGCAGTGCTGATAGACTACATGCACATCGACTATGGCTTGGTGGAAACCATGAAAATGAAGCTGAAAGATGGACGTACTTTCTCTAAAGAATTCGGCGCCGACACCGCTAATTACATCATCAACGAAGAAGCTGCCAAGCTCATGCAGCTAGATAATCCGGTTGGGGAAAGACTCAAGCTTTGGGAGGTGGAAGGGCGCATTATTGGCCTGATTGAGAATTTCCAGTCCAGGAAAATGCAGGTGGGTCCTGCCCCGTTGATCATAAAGCTGGACCCGGATAACTTAAATTACCTCTATGTCAGAATTGAGCCTGGCCAAACCCCAGCTGCGCTTGCTGCCATGGAGCGCGTCTTGCAGAAGCACAACCCGGCTTTTCCTTTCGAATATCACTTTCTGGACGGCATGTTTGAACGCATGTACAAGAGCGAGACTATCATCGGAAAGCTAACCAATTACTTTGCAGGCATCGCCATTTTTATCTCCTGCCTTGGTTTGTTTGGTCTGGCGTTATTCACAGCTGAACAGCGCAAGAAAGAGATTGGTGTGCGCAAGGTGTTGGGTGCGTCCATATCGAGCATCGTGTTCATGCTCAGCAAAGACTTCCTGAAACTGGTGCTCATCGCCAATGTCATCGCGCTTCCTTTGAGTTGGTACCTGATGAACTCCTGGCTCAGCGATTACGCCCACCGCACCGAGCTAAGCTGGTGGATCTTTGCATCAGCCTTTGCTGCCACCATCATCATCGCCATGTTCACACTCAGTTTCCACGCCATCAAAACAGCCATGGCCGACCCGATCGGTTCACTCCGGACAGAATAAGTAAATCATTTAATATCAAGCCAAAAGTATAAAATAACCCTATGAAAAAGTATCTCCTATTGCTGGTGTTGCTGACAAGTTTTGTCGCGAAAGCACAGGTTCCTAACACGCTGTCTACTACTGATAAAGTATACGGGCTGTCGAAGTTCTGGCAGGAAGCAAACTATAATTTCGTATACCTGGATAAGGTGGATCGGACCAAGTGGGACAACGCTTACCGCGAAGCGATCACCAACGTGCAGCATACCCAAAATGACTATGAATACTACCGTGAGCTACAGAAGTTCTGTGCCCTGCTCAACGACGGTCACACCAACGTCTATTTCCCGAAAAGTGTGGATACCCTGCTATACAACGACATGTTTGGCAAGTACAGGATTTTCCTAAGCAACATCGATAACAAAGCCATCGTCACAAGGACCAACCTCAGCATAAAAGATGAGGTGCCGGTGGGCAGTGAGATACTTGAGGTAAACGGGCAGCCGACAGCGGAATACCTGAAGCAGCATGTGCTTCCTTACATTTCCTCGTCTACGGATTATGTGCTAATGGATTGGGCTGTTAGTAATATGCTAAAAGGCCTGAAAGGGGAAAAGTATGACATCACCTACAAAACCCCGAAAGGGAAGGTGAAGGCATTGACACTGACGCATGCCAAAACTGCCGAAAAGGAAGTATTTCCTACCATTGAGAAGCGGGAACTGCTGACCCTGAAGTGGTATCCTGATCAGACTGCCCACCTGGCTCTGAATGGCTTCCATGACCCGAAGATAAATGAGCTGTTCCTGGAGAAACTTCCGGAGTTGCGCAAAGCGAAAGCCCTGATAATAGACCTGCGCTCCAATGGTGGCGGTTCTACAGCCATAGGCCGTGAGATACTGGATTACCTGAGCCCCGATACGCTACTGTACGGTTCGAAGAATTCTACACGCCAACACCTGGCTAGCTATAAAGCATGGGGTGCATTTACAGCTCCTAAAGATACGGTTGATAATGTCTGGGCCGCTAAATCGTTGAATGCTTTCCAGGACAGGCTGATGCATGAGTTTGACTACAGTCCGGCCCAGAATAAAGTAAAACAGAGCGAAAAGGTGATTGTGCCTACAGCTATACTTATCGGGCATAATACCGCCTCTGCCGCCGAAGATTTCCTGATCTACGCCGACAACCAGAAGCACATGACCAAAATTGGCGAGAACTCCTTCGGTAGCACAGGCCAACCTTTTATGTTTGACCTGCCTGGGGGAGGAGGAGCCCGAATCTGTACGAAAAAGGACACCTACCCTGATGGCCGTGAGTTTGTGGGCTATGGCGTAAAGCCTGACATAGAAGTAAAAATGACGCTGCAGGATTACATCCAGAAGAAGGATCCGGTAATGGAGCGTGCCCTGAAGCACCTGAAGAGTCAAAAATTAGCCGCTAAGTAAAACCTAAATCTCCTAATAAAACTTAATGAAAAGCTTACCAAAGTATGCGCTGGCCCTGATGCTGGCTGCAGGTACAACCGCGTCTTATGCCCAGCAAGTAAAAGAGCTGCCAGGTATAAAATCGAATGTAGAAACCATCACTTATGTGCTGAATGATACCGAAAGGCACGCTGACTGGAAAATATCACCTGAACAGAAGCCAGACCGACTGTCCGTAGAGTGCAAGCAAAAAGAGACCAAGGTAGCCTTCGTGACAGATGTAGATTCGATTACCTTTAATGTAAAGGTTGGCGACACCATCCAGTTTTATGTGCTGCAGAAAGGAAGGGAAAAAGCGCTGACCGAGATTGTGGGTGTTCCGAAGAATGTGAACTTCACAAAGAAGTATATCCGCGAGCACCAGGGCAAGTTTAGCGTGGAGGTACCGGAAGTGCATGAACTGGCGAATATCCTGGTGGCTATCTCTAAAATAGGGCAACAGGACTCCAATATGGTAGATATGACCACACCCTACCACAAGGAGGTAATAGCGCATTTCTCACCCTACAAGAACCACCCGATCATGGAAGTGGTGAACCGGCACATTACCAAAGTATTCGATAACGAGAGCTACTGGTACTACTATGCCATGAAAATGAACGCTTGCGCCTATGTGTTTGATAAAAAAGGCAACATCACAAACGAAGGCATTATCCGAAAAATGGGTTTTAGTAACCAGGATGATCCAATACTGATTAACCGGGCTTTGATAGAAGATTTCGCCAAAAAATCGAACTTCCGGGCGTTTTACAAGCAGCACCAACCTTACTATAACGAGCTTGTAAAGGTATACCGCACCCAGAATCCGATTACCCAGCAGCAGGTGTGGCTGGAGAAAATGTTTGGGTTTAAGTATGGCAATTACCGGGTTACTTTCTCGCCTTTGGTAGGGGGGGCTCATGCCACTATGAGCTTCGAAGACAATGGCTTTAATCAGACCGTCATGTTTGTGAAGAGGGCAGACCTAAACCCGAAGTATAACGAAAAGGTAAATGAGATGCGCAACACACGTGTGGTGTTCACTGAGATAGATCACAACTTCGTGAACCCGACATCAGATAAGTATACCGGACAGATAAATGAAGCGTTTGGCGACAGAGCCAAGTGGGTAGTGGAAAGTAACGGTACCAGCGCCTACAGCTCGTCTTATAACGTGTTCAACGAGTACATGACCTGGAGTATCTATTCACTCTATTGCCTGGATAAGTTTTCTGACGAAGACAACGCCACTTTTATACCAATAATGGAGCACCAGATGGAGCAGAAGAGAGGCTTTATCCGCTTCGGAGACTTTAACCAGAAACTGATCTCGCTCTACAAGGAAAACCCACAGATAAGCATAGACGAACTATACACTACCATGCTGGACTGGAGCAAGGATCTGCAAGCGAAACTGTAGCGAGGTAAACTTCATCCATAATGGAAGACACCATTGTTTGCTTTATGCTAGCTGCTAGAGTAATTATAGCCGCATGTGTAGTTTCCGGTAAAGCAACTGAAATAGTCCCAATCACATACTGTGTCTAGGCACACGATGGGTCAGGCCAAAAAAGCCCTGCAAGCAACCAGCTTGCAGGGCTTTTTTATGCGAAATGAGATTGTTAGCTGCAGCGTCCAGACGATGGATTTGCAGCAAACAGGCTGTCTCATAAGCGCACAGATGTATCAGATGCAGGTGTATCGAAAGCGAACAGGTATAAAAAGGGATTCTGTTTAAAGTGTTGATTTTCAGTTAATTAAATTTTTTGGCACTGATCTTTCTAATACACTTACAACAGGCTGGGAGACATGGAGTTGAGAACAGACCTGCTGATTAGAGAAAGAAACAACATCAGTTAAAAGCGAAATAAAAAATCATCTATAACACATTATTAAGCGCAAAATAAAATTATGAAAAAGTTATCATCAATCCTGTTTTTGTTGTTCGTGTTGGCCATGCCTGCCTTAGCGCAGCAGAAGTACAAAGGCCTGCCAGTAATCAAAGCCAACGTCGCCAAAGCCGATTACAAGATTGGCAAGGAATGGACAAGAGGCACCTGGAGCATTATGCCGGAGCTTTCGCCTGATGTAATGCTGGTGCCAGTGCACAACAAGAAAACGTATGTGATGTTCCGCACCGATCTGGACTCTATTTCTTTCCAGGTGAAGCCGGGCAAATCGTACCAGTTCTATGTGCAGCTTAGCGAAAAAGACTACGCTCTGACAGAGTTCAAAGGCTACGGCCACGAAGCCCTGCAATTCAACAAGGCGCAGGAAGTGTCTGGCTATACCTTTCTGTACGAACAAAATCAGGGCAATGCCTTCCTGCAGACTCTCCGCGAGCAGTACCAGCTGGATGCGATTGTCGCTGGTGCCACCAACGACACTGAAAAAGCGCTGCGTATTGTGAACTGGGTACACCGCCAGTGGCAACACGATGGCATGAACGAGCCAAGCAGCCCGGATGCCCTAACTATTCTGTCTGAGGTCAAAGAAGGCAAGAATTTTCGCTGTGTGGAGTACGGTATCGTGACAACTGCTGCCCTAAACGCAATTGGACTGCCAGCCCGCACCATGGGTTTGAAAATGAAGGAGGTAGAAACCATTGAATATGGAGCTGGCCACGTGGTGCTGGAGGTATTCTTGCCAGACCTGAACAAATGGGTGATGCTTGACGGCCAGTTTGATGTAATGCCGGTGCTCAACAATGTGCCACTCAACGCAGTAGAGTTTCAGCAGGCCATTGCCAATAACTACGAAGCGCTGGAGATCAGAAGTCTGTCAGGTACTTCAAAGAGCAAATACGTGAGTTGGGTATACCCTTACCTGTACTACTTTGATGTGAAGTTCGACAACCGCGAAGGTATAGCCCTGAAACGTGAAACCATCGACAGCAAATCTTCACTGATGCTGGTACCTGCCGGCGCTAACCTCCCAAAGGTGTTCCAGGTAAAGTACCCTATGAATTACCTCAAGTACACACACTCCCTGATAGACCTGTACGAAGCGCCTAAAATGACAAAGCAGGGAGTGCTGACAGTGAAGTAAGAAGCCTGACACAATGAAACCCAGCGATAGCTAATTGTGTTGTATAGATAGAAAACAGATAGAAGTATGCCACAAATTACTTACCTTTGTGGCATACTTCTTGAAGTATAATGCGTAGGAATACGACGTTCTTTAACTTATGGGGTAGACTGGAATTGACAGCTTGTGCAGATTGCGTGTAAGCATGTCGGGTGATGAACGTACCACCTGTTAAAAATCCGTTCGAACAATAACTGGCGAATATAACTACGCCATGGCTGCTTAATCTAGGTATTAAGCACTAGCCATAGTCTCGTGCAGGTTTCGTGAATCTGCTTGCACATCAGAGGCTTCGACTCGATTGACTAGTCTGTGTAAGGGTGCGGTGCACAGGCGAAATAAAGCATCTAAGGAGTGCGCATAAGTTTGACTTATACTTGCAAGCTCCCGACAATCCGAATAAGTCTAAGCATGTAGAAAGCCCGTTGATTTCCTTGTCTGGACCAGGGTTCGAATCCCTGCTACTCCACAACCCTAAGCAGAAAGCCCCGCTGGTAATGAACCAGCGGGGCTTTTTTGTTTGATTCGCATAGTCCAAACTGATAAGGATTGACGTTGCTGTTACTTTTGGTTGCAGGGTAAACAAGCGTATGATAACCCTAGTTAAAATCTGACTTCTCTGTGGCTTTAGCAGCCTTCTTGGCTTGTTTGTCCGCATCAGTGCGGTTTCGCTGTGCTTTTGCCTCCATCCGGGCAGCACGTTTAGCCTGCTTCGCTGCATAAGCAGCTTCCTTGTCAATTCGCTTAGCCTCTTTTGCGTTTGCCTTGGCAACACGTGCATCCGCCTTCGTGTCTTTTCTCAGATCGGAGGCGTCATCAAGGCGCTGCTTGTCGGCTTTCACTTTTGCTTCCTGCTGTTCTGTTTTGCGCTCTTGCTCAGCCTGTGTTGTCTGAGCGTAGGTATGGGAAGAGGCTAGCAGCAGCGTTCCGGTTAGTAATGTGATAAAGAGGGTATTGTTTTTCATGTTGGCAGGAAAAGGTTTATTCTATTATCCTACTCTGTTATACGTATATATAATTGTTTAAACTATAAATTGTTGATAATAAGGGTTTTATATTTGATTGTTGCTCTCCTGCTTGTTTCAAACCACATATTTGACTGGTGTTATATATCTATAAGTAACATATAGGTATAGCCTCCTGAACCAATTGTAATAAACCTGTTGATTTCTAAACTATTAAAGGTATAGCACTTGTTATAAAGTCTTAACACCCACCCGGCCCGATGGCCTAAACTGATCAGCCAATTGGCTGTACCACTTTTATACGTCCCGCTGCTTAAGCTTTAACCATGAAGAATGACTACGTTTATTACAGCGATTACTCTGCCTATCTTACTCAACAGTTAGGAAGAAAGCCTAGTATGTCTGAATTGATCAGTTTTGAAAGCAACCAGAACTTAATGCTGATAAACAAGCGATCATCAAAGAACGATGTATTTTATATCAGTTTCATGAACGGTACAGAAAAGCAGTTAATAACGGACGGGATAGTAAAGGGCGGCATGATTCAAATGCACAGTCAGGAAGCAGGGCATCGGTTCTACTCTGTTATGTTTGAGCAACAGGATCTGGTGGAAGAGCATTATCTTATATTGGACGCCTCCATTGAGTCAGTGGAGTTGGGGCAGTCAATAACCACTTTGGTTCAGTGCGTGCGGCTAATTACTATCGAGGATCTGGTGCAGCAGTACAACCCGATCACCTACAACCTTAATTAACTGACTAAAATGACAAAAGACCAATTCTACTTTTGCCTGGGCAGGATTCTAGAACTCAGAGAGAAAATCAATGAGACTTACAATGTTCGCAAAAATGCACAGTTAACAGAGTCTGCCTTGGCAGAAGAGCCACAAGTGGATTTTGATTCGCTGCGGCGTTTTGTCGAGAACAAAGCAAATGCCGATAAGAATACAGCGGAAGCTCAAGCTCTCATCAAAGAGTTGGCGGCCCAGGAAGCTAAGATCAGAGCTTTTGTTCCGGTATCACTTTACAGTACTAAAATAGAGGCCACCCAACCTGGTTCGCCAACATTGTATGTGATTGTAGATACTGAGCGTATAAGTATCGGACAACTGAACAACAACTAACTTTTATTACTTGATAGGAGCATCAAGCTTTTTTGTCTCTGTCGTTGAGTTCGGTGTCAATAGGATTTAGAAAGGGTAGCTGAATATGATACCGCACTGCTACAACCCGGATCAGAATCACGGTGAGGGCTGCGAGTAGTTCCGTCAGCGAAATGGATAGGCCGGACTGGTAACTGATCATGTACACAATGCCGCCTACAATACAGGCCAGGGCGTAGATGTCCTTCCGGAACAGCAGCGGTACTTCATTCAGCAAAACATCCCGGATGACGCCGCCCACAGAACCTGTAATGGCGCCCATCACAATGCATACCCAGAAGGGGAGCCCTGCCTCCAGGCTTTTTCCTACACCTACTACCGTAAACAAACCCAATCCGATAGAGTCGAACAGGAACAGGGCCCTACCCCAGCGGAAAAGCTGGTTCCGGAACAGGATCGTGGCCACCAGGGCTATACCTGTCACAGTAAGGTAAGTGGCATCCTGCATCCAGAAGGGAGTAACGTTGAGCAGGAGATCCCGGGTGGTTCCGCCACCGATGGCTGTCACTAGTCCTATAACATAAGCACCAAACCAGTCGAACTGCTTAGTAGAAGCCCAACGGATGCCGCTTACGGCAAAAGCGAAAGTCCCCAGGAGGTCTAATACAGTTGTGAAGCTTAATGCCGATAGGTCATCTATCATAGTCTTACCTGCGCAAATCTGTTTGACGGAATTGCCTGTCATTGGCAGGACAGGCATAACCATTCGTGCTCCCGAAGATAAGGCAGTTTTAAATATTTAGCTAGTAAAGACTATGTATGTCCACTACTTCCTCAGGCGTCTGCCCTCTAATTCGTCCATTACCATGGCCGCTAAACCTTCCAGCATCATTGTTTCCTCCTTCGAAAATACCCGCGGCTTTTTATCAGCAACTACCAGTACACCAATATTGAATCCGTCAGGTGTTTTGAGGGGAGCAGCAGCGTAAAACTGAAGCCCGAACTCGCCGTGCACAAAGGGGTTAGATTTTAGGCAAGGTTCCTCTTTTGCATTTTCGAATATGGTCACTTCGTCCTGCAAAATTGCCTGCGAGCAGATTGATATCGATCGGTCGACTTCCTGTATGCCATCTACACCGATGCCTGATTCTGTCAGAATAACCTTTTTGGCTACAAAATTAACTATCGCTATGGGTACCTCAAATATGTTGGCTGTTAAGGTAACCACATGTTGAAAAGTACCAGATCTGCTGTAATTTTTTGCTACGTCATACCTTTGGAGTCTGGCTAAGCGCTCCCTTTCATGATCCACGCCTTGCCGCGTCGCAACTACTGTTTCCATGGTCAATGTTCGTTTATTCTTGTTGCTGATCGTGACTATTTTTGAGAGAGGCCTGAAGTGGAGTAGTTGAAGAACATAAGCTGAATGTCTTCGCTACTGATTGGTTTGTGAATCATATCGAGCACATGCGGATATTCCTTCATCTTAACCCTATCCGACTTATTTACAGAAGAGGTCAGGATATAGACATCACATTTCTTTTTGAACTTCTGTTCTAATAAAGTAAACTCCTCTAAAAATCCCCATCCGTCCAATAGGGGCATGTTCAGGTCAAGTAAAATCACATCTGGCAGGTTTTCTTTGCTGCTGATACGCACCGCTTCCAGCGCATCTGCGGCAGTTTGAAAGATGCTGATGTCCTGTGTTATGCCTTCGAGTTCCAACATATTCTCCGTGACAAAGATGCTCAGTACATCATCGTCGATGACAAATACTTTCATATCAGGCTTTAGGTAAATAAATGATGAATCTTGTGCCTACTCCAACTTCACTTCTGACTTCAATATGGCCACTCATTACTTCCAGATGAGTCTTAATCAAATAAAGCCCAATGCCCCGTCCTTTTTTATCGGCGTGGAATCTTTTGTAGAGTTTGAAGATATTGTCTTTTGCTCTGTTCATGTCAAAGCCAGAGCCATTGTCAGAGAAAGAAATGATCGTACCTTTCTTATTGTCTGCAAAACACTTGATGCGTACCTCCAGTGGGCGCTCCTCTGATCTGTACTTAATGGCATTTGAGAGCAGATTGTAGAAGATGCTGTACAAGTAAGCTTTGTTGGTGTAGGTGCTTACCTCATCTCCAATGTCGATAGATAAGGTGGCCCCGCAACGCTGAAGATGCTCCAATAAGGCGGATTGTGCCTGTTGTATCTCTAATTTTATATTGACCTGTTCTCTTTCAAGGTTCCCCTTACTATCCCGTACGCTCAGTATCGTATTCAAATCCCTTAAAACAGTATCCAGACTCAACACACTTCGTTTTAAGTTTACCAGTGACTTTTCATACAGCTCAGAATCCTTATCGATTCTTTCCATAAGGTTAGTCAAGCCTAGCGCATTGGCAACTGGTGCCCGTAGGTTGTGAGATACGATATAAGTGAACTGCTGCAAGTCCGTGTTCTGGGTATAAAGGTCCTGCGTCATCTTAAGCAGGCTCGCCTCCGTCTCTTTTCTGAATGTAATGTCTTTCTGGATGGCAATGAACTGGGTGATCTTGCCGTTTTCATCAAGTATGGGAGTGATATCCATAGACACCCAGAATTTCTCTCCAGACTTTCTATAGTTGATGATATTGGTATTGAAGTGAAGGCCCTGCCTGAGGTTCATGCTCATGGTGCGCACTGTTTCCTGCTGCGTTTCCTGCCCTTGCAGCAACGCTCCTGGTTTCAATCCTACTACTTCGGGTAAGGTATACCCTGTCATTTTAGTGAAGCCTTCATTAACCCACTCCGTCAGTCCGTTGGCGTCTGTTATGACAACGCCATTGTCTGTTCTGCTTGCCACTAAGGACAGTTTTTCAAGTTCCTGTTGCGACTTCTTTCTTTCAGATATGTCTGTCAGAATGATGATGAACCTTTGGATATCGCCGCTCTCATCGTAAACTGGGTTTACCTGCAAAGAGGTCCAGATTATTTCACCGCTTTTTCTCTTATTCTGGATTTCAAGGGAAACAGGCTCTCCGCGGAGCAAGTCTTCTTTAATCGATTCGTAAGGTGTGATATCTATGTCCTGACTTAACAGTAATTCGCTGGGTCTGGCACCCGTAATTTCTTCCAGGTTATACCCGGTCAGTTTAGTGAATCCCTCATTTACCCATTCTATTCTGCGATCAGCGTCTGTAATAATTACACCATTGGTTGTATGGCTCGCAACCAACGACATTTTCTGAAGTTCTTTTTGCACCTTGATCTTATCAGAGATGTCGCTGAAGTAAATTGATAGACCTTCTTTGGAAGAGTATGCTTTCACGTTAAGCCACAAATCAAGCTCTTCAGAGTAGGCATCAAAATGCACCGTGTCACCTGTCTCCATCGCGTGCAGATAGTGTTGATGGAAAATTCCGCCAGCAGCATTAGGGTATATGTCAAAAAAGTTTCTGCCGACAAATTTTTCCTTGCTGCACCTTGTCTGGAGCTCAAACTCACTGTTTACATAGGTATAGTTCCAGTTTCTGTCGATGGTACAGAAGGCATCCGTTATACTCTCAAAAATGTTCGTCAGCTTGTTGGCATGTTCTTCTACTGCTTTGTGATAATTAGTAGCGGCTGTTATATCCTTTATGATAGTATGGACTGCCAATACCTCCCCATTTATCGTGACAGGAATTTTGGTAATATCCATTATAACTTCTTCGGCATCATCATTGGTAGCCTTTAGAATGAACTTAACCGTATTACCATCAAAAGCTTTCTGTAAGTTCTCTGAGCATAGATCTAAGGCTTTTGGAGAAAGAAATGCCCCTACGTGCTTGTTCACAATTTCCTGTTTGGGTAGGCCGAGCATTGTTTCTGCAGCACGATTCGCATCTAATATTACTCCTTCTCTGTTTTCTATCAGCACCATATCCGGGTTGTCGTCGAACATGGCCTTGAAACGCTGCTGACTTTCCAGTAATCGCTGCTCATAGATAACGCGCTCGGTTATATCACGCGAACTCGTAACGAGCGCTTTCACGGCAGGGTTATGCAGCTGATTGCTTAACGATGTTTCCAGCCAGCGCCACTCTCCATTGCTGTGTCTGAATCGAATACTCGAGATAGTGATGTGCTCCTCTGAAACAAGTACTGTGGCCAACTTCTCCAGTACCATAGGCTGATCATCTGGGTGGATGAAGGAAAGAGCGTTAAACCCTACAAGTTGGTCTGGCGCATAGCCCAATATTTTTTGAGTAGAGCCGCTGCTGTAGATAAAGTTGGCTTCTTCATCAAAAAGGGCTAGCATGTCTGTTCCGTGCTCCACCAGTGCTCTGTGCAGCTCTTCTGCTTCCCGCAATTTTCGGTTTGCCAGTATCTGCTCCGTGATATCACGGCCTACAAAGCATAATGAGTTATCCTCTTCTGACCAGGTGCCAGACCAGCGCATATACACTGACTTACCCTCCCGATGAAGTACGCGATTGTCGACCGTCAGGTCGCGTTGGCTTTCAAACACTTCTTGTATGACTTGAGCCGTACTCTGAAGTTCATCGGGGTGGAGAAAATCCGAGAAATGCTTGCCGATTATTTCAGAGCTGTCGTACCCGGAAATTGCTTTGCAAGCCTTATTAACATATTGAATGTATCCTGCACGATCTATACGCCCGTACACATCAAGAGATGTATCAATCATCTTCTCAAATACACCTAAGCCTTTTCCGAATTCCATCTAATTGTAGTGTAAGTTGCGTTATATGGAATTGTTGATAAATTTATATTTTTCCTAAATACAACTATCAATATTGTCTAAATCCACGCTCAAAAACAAGATATGAAAATATTAAATTCAATTTGTTAAGTGTTTTAATGTTTTTTTAATCTGTTAAATAAGTGCAATTAATTTGGAAGGGGGCTGAAATCAGCTTCTCAGGTATAATAATAGCTGAACTGCCTTAGAGATTTAGGCAAAGAAGATTAACAACTGGTATAGAAATGCATTTGAATTAGAGGAATTCGTGCTCCCAGCAAGGAATGATTTAACGAAAAGGAGATAAAAATGCTGCCAGGTATAGCAATTGCTGCTACCTGGGTACAGAAAAGCCCCGCTGGTAGTAAAACAGCGGGGCTTTTCTGTAATGTTCAGCCGATGTTATACTTTCAGTTTTTCGGCGAAAACTTGGGCTGTTGCCTCTAGCTGTTCTGACTTCATGTGCCACAGCTCTTCCATTTCCTCCAGCGACTTGCCTTTGGTTTCTGGAACCATCTTCCAGACAAACAGGAGCGATACCACACTCATCACGCCATAAAAGCCGTAGGTGAAGGCCCCACTAAACTCCATCATCGACGGGTAGGTAGAGGAAATAAAATAATTGGCCGCCCACTGTGCCGCCACAGCCACCGCCACTGCTTTGCCTCTTATCTTGTTCGGAAAAATCTCGGAGATCAGCACCCAGCAAATTGGTCCCCAGGACATCATAAACGAGGCTGTGTAGACGATGATAAACACCAGGGTACTAATGCCGATGATCTCAAAGTAAGAGAGACCGGCGATGGCAAACATGCCGATAGCCATACCTACAGAGCCAATCATCAGCAGTGGTTTTCTGCCCCATTTGTCTACTGTAACAATGGCCAGCACCGTGAAGATAACATTGATCACACCCATGACCACAGTTTGAAGCATAGAAGCATCTTTGCCTGCACCCATGCTCTCAAAAATGCGGGGAGCATAGTACAAGGCCACGTTTATACCTACAAACTGTTGGAAAACAGACAGGAGTATACCTATTATGATAACAGTGTGTCCGTATGCGAATAACTTGCCGGAGTGGTGCTCCACTGTGTTTTTAATGTCAGCCAGTATTTGTCTGGCGGCTGTAGGACCATTTACTTCCGTCAAGACTTTCAGTGCCTCCTCATCCCGCTTGACCATGCTCAGGTAGCGGGGTGTTTCAGGTACGAAGAACAACAAGGCGGCAAAGAGACCAGCAGGTATAGCTTCTGACAAAAACATCCTGCGCCAGCCGATTTCATTGATCCACTCGATGGATTGGCCGCTCGCTATACCCCAGTTCACGAAGTACACCACCAGCATCCCGAAAATAATGGCAAACTGGTTCAGTGAAACTAGACGACCGCGAAGGTGGGCCGGAGCTAATTCTCCGATGTAGACCGGGCTTACCGCGGAGGCAAGACCAACGCCTATACCACCCAATATACGGTAGAAGTTGAATAGGTATAGCAGCCCCATGGTAGGTTCCCCCTCCTCAAAGAAAAGGAATTCGGGATAGGCAGAGCCCAGTGCCGAAAAGAAAAACAAGAGCGCTGCTACCAGCAGTGTTTTCTTACGGCCTATACCTGATGCCAGCAAACCCGAAATTGCCCCGCCTATGATACAGCCAATCAGCGCACTGGAAATCGTGGCGCCATGCACCCAGGTGCTCAGCCCAAGTCCGTCGATCAGGTATGCCTGCACCGATTTCTCAGCACCTGATATCACAGCTGTGTCATATCCAAACAGCAGCCCACCGAGCGTGGCGATCAGGGTGATGCCAGCAATGTAGGGCAGGTTGCTGGCCGAAGTGTCCTGTGCGTTTTCCATCATGACGAAGCAGGGTTATGGTAGAAGGTGCTGCCGATTAGATAAAGCGGTTGATCAGATTCTCGAGGTACTCCTGACGGCCACTTCTCACTTCCGGCTCCCCATGCACAATGGCATAATCGCGAAGCTCTTCCAATGTCAGCTTGCCCTGCTCAAAATCCTTGCCCTTGCCACTGTCGAAAGAGGCGTAGCGCTCCTGGCGCAGCTTTTTGAAATCAGACTTTTGCAGGATATTGTCTGCTGTGATTAATGCTCTGGCGAAGGTGTCTGCACCACCGATGTGGGCGTAGAACAGGTCTGCTGGATCGGTGGAGTTTCTTCGGATCTTGGCGTCGAAGTTGATGCCGCCGCCCTGTACGCCACCTGCTTCCAGGAACACCAGCATGGCCTCCGTTAACTCGTTGATGTTATTTGGGAACTGGTCAGTGTCCCAGCCGTTTTGGTAGTCGCCGCGGTTGGCGTCGATAGAGCCGAGCAGTCCGGCGTCGGCTGCTACCTGAAGCTCGTGTTGGAAGGTATGGCCGGCTAGCGTCGCGTGGTTCACTTCGATGTTGAGTTTAAAATCGTCGAGCAGGTCATACTGACGCAGGAAGCTGATAACAGTGGCGGCATCGTAGTCATACTGGTGCTTGGTTGGCTCCATAGGCTTTGGCTCGATGAAGAAAGTCCCCTTGAATCCCTGCTTGCGGGCATAGTCGCGGGCCATGTGCAAAAACTTAGCAAAGTGCTCCTGCTCCCGCCTCATATCAGTGTTCAGCAGCGTCATGTAACCTTCACGGCCTCCCCAGAATACATAGTTCTCGCCACCCAAGGCAATAGTCGCATCCAGAGCAGCTTTTACCTGAGCGCCTGCATGGGCTGTCACATGAAAGTCCGGGTTGGTAGCCGCGCCGTTCATATAGCGACTGTGCGAAAAGACATTAGCAGTTCCCCAAAGGAGCTTGACACCGGTCTCTTTCTGCTTTTGCTGGGCATACTCCACGATAGCCTGCAGCCTGCGCTCGTTCTCCCGGATGTCGTTGCCATAATCCACCAGGTCCACATCATGGAAGCAGTAGTAGGGCAGGCCGAGTTTGGTGATGAATTCAAAAGCAGCGTCCATTTTGCCTTTCGCTCTTTCGATCACGTCCTCCTTCTTGTTCCAGCCATACTTCAGGGTCGGACCGCCAAAAGGATCGGAACCATCGGCATTAAAGGAGTGCCAGTAAGCCACAGCAAAACGCAGGTGCTCTTTCAATGTTTTTCCGGCTACTACGCGGTTCTCATCATACCAGCGATAGGCTAGCGGATTGTCAGACTCAAGTCCTTCAAATTTGATGGTGCTTATACTTTTGAAATATTCTGATTGGGTTAGTGTCGTGTTTGCCATAAGGTATGAGGGTTAGCTTGTTTGCGGTTAAGGTTATCTGTCGTTCAGGTGTTTTTCGAGCAGGGCTTTCCATTCCTGGTAAGCCGGTTCGTACTGGTCGATAGCTTTAGGTTCCACCACCCGCAACCTTTTGCTGTTGGTGAAAGCCTCTTTCTCGGAGGCAAATGCTTTCACCCCAATGCCAGCACCTAGGGCAGCGCCTATGCTGCCATCGTTCAGGTATAGCTCAACAGGCACGTGGGTGGCGTTAACAAAAGCCTCCGTAAAGCACTCACTCAGGAAAAGATTGGCTTGTCCTGCCCGGATTATGCTGGGGTTCATGCCGTTCTCCCGCATAATGTCCAGACCATAGCGAAAGGCAAAGGCTATACCTTCCTGCACCGCCCGGAACATGTGGGCTTTTGTGTGTAGATTCAGGTCAATGTGATGGAAGTGTGTGCCGACGATCTTGTTGTTGAGCATCCGCTCGGCTCCGTTCCCGAAAGGAATTACCCGCAGGCCATTACTGCCGACAGGTATAGGGCCGGCCATTTCGTTCATGGCAGCATAGCTTATACCTGAGCCGGCTATATTTTTTATCCAGCGGTTGAGACTGCCAGTGCCGTTGATGCAGAGCAGCATGCCCAACCTCTTCTGGGAGTCGGTGTAGTTGACGTGGGCAAAAGTATTCACCCGGGACTGCGGATCGTAGAGCAGCTTATCGCTCACGCCGTAGATTACGCCCGAAGTACCCGCCGTAGCTGCTACCTCGCCGGGCTGCAGCACATTCAGCGACAGGGCATTGTTCGGCTGGTCACCTGACTTGTAGGTCACTGGTATACCTGCTTTCAGGCCGAGTTCATCGGCTATATGCTGCTGCACGTTGCCGTGTTCTGAAAAAACTGGATGGATAACAGGTATAAGTTCTTTGTCGAACTGATAGTAGCCTAGCACATCACTGGAAAGCTCGTTCTCCTGGAAGTCCCAGAGAACACCCTCCGATAAAGCCGAAACACTGGTCGTAACCTCGCCTGTGAGCCGCATGGCCACGTAGTCGCCCGGCAGCATGATCTTGTCGATGCTATCGTAAAGTTCGGGTTCGTTGGCTTTGACCCAGGCGAGTTTGGAGGCAGTGAAATTGCCAGGGGAGTTGAGTAATCGTGACAGGCTTCGTTCTTCGCCTATCGCTTCGAAAGCTTTGTTGCCGATTTCCACGGCGCGGCTGTCGCACCAGATGATGGCGTTGCGCAGGGCTTGCTGTTCTTTGTTCACGACCACCAGGCCGTGCATCTGATAGGCTATACCTATCGCGCCGATATCCTGGGGGTTATACCTGCCGGTTGCGTGCGCTTTCAGGATGGCAATCTTGGCGTGTTCCCACCACATAGCCGGCGCCTGCTCAGCCCAACCAGCTTTCGGCGCCAGAATGTCTGACTCTTCTTCCGGATGCTGAGCCGAAGCCAGGCAAGCTTGCGTCTGTGAATCCACCACCGACACTTTGATCGAAGAAGTACCTACGTCTATACCTAATAGGAGCATAAAATAGTATTAAACTGCTTAAAGGTGATTTATAGGATAACGAAGTAACTACGCTGGCCGCTGCAATTTAGCCCATCTTCACTTAGTTAAATATTACAATCCGAATACTTCTGGCAGCCAGAGGCTAAGCGCAGGAATATAGGTCACTAGCAATAGGGCTACCAGCATGGCGATAAATAGCGGCACCAAAGGTTTGATCACTTTGCTGATGCTGATATTCGCCACGCCGCACCCCACAAAGAGCACCGAGCCAACAGGTGGGGTACAAAGGCCAATGCAGAGGTTGAATACCATCAGGATGCCGAAATGCACGGGATGCACACCCAGAGCCGTCACGACAGGTAAGAATATCGGCGTGAAAATCAGCACAGCAGGTGTCATGTCCATGAAGATGCCCACAAACAGCAGGATCAGGTTGATGATGATCAGGATCACGATCTTGTTGTCGCTGATAGAAAGCAGCGCCTCACTTACTGCCTGCGGGATGTTCTCAAACGACATCACCCAGGACATGCCCATGGAAGTACCGATCAGCAGCATCACAATAGCCGTGGTAATTACTGTTGTGATCAGGATATCCGGCAGGTCAGCTACTTTCACCTCACGGTAGACCACCATCGACAACACGATGGTGTAGAGCACTGCAATAGCCGAGGCTTCTGTTGCTGTAAAAACTCCCGCTATGATGCCCCCAATTACGATAAAGAGCAAAAATAAACTTGGGAGGGCATCGACCAGCTTTTTGAAAACTTCACTGAGCGGAATGCGATCGCCTACCGGATATTTGTTTTTGTAAGCCATGAAGCCGGCCACACCCACCAACGACATGCCCAACAGTATGCCCGGCACATAACCAGCCACAAACAGGGCTGCAATCGATACGCCGCCACTCGCCAGTGAGTACACAATCAGGATATTGCTCGGTGGAATAATCATGCCAGTCGTGGCCGAGGTAATGTTCACGGCTGCACTAAATGGTCTGGAATAGCCTTCCTTGACCATACGCGGATTCATGATACCACCAATAGCCGAAGCCGCCGCTACCGCTGAGCCGGAGATGGCACCGAACAGCATGTTGGCTACAATATTCACGTAGGCCAATC
Source organism: Pontibacter sp. LHS2 (assembly GCF_058932845.1). Taxonomy (NCBI): domain Bacteria; kingdom Pseudomonadati; phylum Bacteroidota; class Cytophagia; order Cytophagales; family Hymenobacteraceae; genus Pontibacter; species Pontibacter sp. LHS2. The sequence continues at coordinate 939,274 of NZ_JBZYWG010000002.1, read as the reverse complement.
CACCGGGTAACGTGCCGACCAGGCTTTTGGCAAAATCGATAAGTCTTGTAGCAATACCACCCCGGTTCATGAGCTGACCAGCCAGTATGAAGAAAGGTATAGCCAGGAGCGCGAAACTGTCAAGTCCGGTGGCCAGGCGCTGCGCCAGTGTGGTAAAGGCGGGTACCGGTGCAATGCTGACCAACATGGTGAGCAGCGCAGAGATACCAATGGAAAAGGCAATGGGTACGCCGATGATCAATAGGAAAATAAAGCTGACAACGAGTACGATGATCTCTATAAAATCCATAAGCTCCTGTTATAAATGTGATGCTAGGCCAACTCTTTTCCAATCTCTTCCGGCTCTTCGCCAGATATGCGCAAGTTTACCAGACTGTAATACATGATCAGCAGTCCACTGAGCGGGAGCACCGTGTATACATAGCCCAGCGGAATGTTGAGGGCTGCGGATGTCTGCTCCAGTTTCAGAGTGATGTACACCAGTTTGATGCCACCCCACACCAGCACTAAAAAGGCGAAAGCTGCTACCACCAGATTTGTGAAAATGCTCAGGTTGCGGGCTTTTCTGCCGTGCAGTTTAGACGGGAGTATATCGATAGCCAGGTGCATCTTCTTGCCCGTCACGTAACTGGCGCCCAGCAAACCAACCCAGATCAGGATAAAGCGGGCCAGCTCGTCTGTGAAGGAGCTAGGCGACTTCATCAAATACCTGGAGGCTACCTGCCACAGCACATTGAACACCATCAAACTCATCAGCACGACAAGTGACCAGAATAATGTTTTATCTATCGTATCCCTGATTTTCATAAAGGCTGGTTTTTAGGGTTTTGATGCAGATACAATTGTCTCTTTTGGGTTGCCAGTCTGGCGGATACGCTGGATCAGGCTGTATACCTCAGGTTCATTTTTGAAGCTCTCGTACATAGGCTCTACCAGCTTGGCAAAAGGCGCTTTGTCTGGTGTGCTCACGGTGACGCCGGCGTCTCTGATTGCCTGCAGAGCTTCCACTTCGGCTTCCTCCCACAGTTCACGCTGTACCTGCGCTGATTCTTCGGCAGCCTCCTGCAACCATTGCTGCTCCTGCGGCGTCAGGCTCTCCCATACCACGGTGCTGATCAGCAGAATGTCCGGGATCATAGTGTGTTCGTTCAGGGAGTAATATTTGCTCACTTCATAGTGGCGCGATAAGAAGAAACTAGGCGGGTTGTTCTCGGCGCCGTCTACCACGCCTTGCTGTAAGGCGGTATAAAGTTCTCCCCACGATACCGGCGAAGCGGCTCCACCGAAGCTCTTGATCATGCTGAAAGCCGTGTTGCTGGCCTGTACCCGGATCGTCATGCCGCGTAGGTCGGCTGGTGTGTTGATTGGTTTGTTAGTGCTGTAAAAACTGCGGCTGCCCGCATCATAAAAGCAAAGTCCACGCAGCCAGTACTTTTCACCTTCTTTGAGCAGATCATCGCCAATGCCGCCATCCAGTACATCGTAATAGTGCGCTTTGTCCCGAAATACATAGGGCAGGCTAAGCACTTTGAAATTTGGGGAGAAGCTTTCCATGACAGCTGCCGATACCTTCGTCATGCCAATGCTGCCGATCTGGAGGAGCTCTATGCTCTCACGCTCGCTGCCAAGCTGGGAGCTGGGGTAAATGTCGATCGTCATCTTGCCGCCTGATTTCTCTTTGACACGCTCGGCCATGTAGACCATCGCTTTGTGTACCGGGTGTGTTACCTCAAGGGTATGGGCAAGCTTCACTTCAGTAGTATCCTTTATTTTCTGGCAGGAGTTGGCAACGAAAAGTATGACCAACAGCGGAGCACAAAATGCAAGACGCTTATACCTGTAAGCGATGCGGGAGAGGAGGTTTGGATGCAGCTTTTTCATCACTTCCTCCTGACTGTTTTCACGATCTCGATTGCCTCTCTCGTCAGTTCATCCAGCTTAGTGTAGTCTCTTGTTTCGAGGATGTCCTTGCTGATCATCTTCGAGCCCATGCCTACCGCACAAACGCCGGACTTAAACCAGGTGCTGATGTTGTCCTGGTCAATCTCTACACCCCCTGTTGGCATGAAGAGTTGTCCCGCAAAAAGCTCCTTAATGGAAGACAAAAATGCTGGACCTAAGATGTTCGCCGGGAAAATTTTGATAAGTGCCGCCTCGTGCTGCTGGGCGGTGTGTATTTCAGTAGGGGTAAAGCAACCTGGTATCCAAAGCAGGCCGGCTTCGTGAGTCAGGTCGCCCACAGCCGGGTTCACGATGGGGCACACAATGTAATCCGCTCCTGCCTCTATGAAGGCTTCTGCTTGGTCGGTGGTTTTGATGGTGCCGATTCCCAAATGTAAGTCAGGGCATTGCTCGGAGAGTTCCTTTTTAAGGAATCTGAAGTTTTCGAGTGCTGACGGGCCTCTGTTGGTGTATTCCAGTGTGCGGATGCCGGCCTGATACAGCGTTTTTACAACCTCCAGGCTCACCTCGGGGTTTTCGTAGAAGAACAGAGGCAGTAGACCTTGCTCTAAAATGGTGTTCAGGGCGCTTTCTTTAGTTTGCATAAGCTAAAATGGTATCGTTTATTTCCGCAACCGTGCTGGTGGTGGCATCACTTGGAATAAATAATTTCTTGAAGGCAGCGGCGGTGGCAAACTCAAGTGTCTCAGAAGGAGGGAGCTGGTGGTAGAAACCATAGATCAGACCTGCCATAAAACAATCGCCACTTCCCACTTTGTCCAGAATCTGCTCTACCTGGTATTCGTGCGAGGTATACAGTTCACCCGCTTCGAACAGCGTAGTAAAATACCGAATGCCTTGCTGATAATCAAATCGGAAAGTATTGGCTACTGTGCGACAATTCGGGAATTTCTCCAGAATGGCCTTGGAAGTCAAGGTGGCATGCTCTTGCAAGGCTGCCTTGTCCAGGTTTGCGATCAGGGCTTCATCCAAAGGTATACCCAGCATTTTGTTGGCTGCCCAGATGTTGCCCATGATCAGGTCACAATACTGCGCCAGGGCAGGCATTACCTCCACCGGATCTTTGCCATACTGCCAGAGTTTGGCGCGGTAGTTCAGGTCCAGCGAAACGGTGATGTTCTTTTGTACTGCCACTTTCAGAGCCTCTTCGCACACCTCGGCCACATTTTGGTTGATAGCCGGACAAATGGCGCTGAAATGAAACCAGCTTACGTCCTCGAATACTTTTTCCCAGTCAATAGAGCTTGGCTGTAGGTCAGCATAAGCCGATCCGGCCCGGTCGTAGATGACACCGGTATTTTTCAGGTCTTTTCCTTTTGGCAGGAAGTACAGGCCCACCCGGCTCCCTTGATACACAATGTTGTCGGTCTGCACCTGGCGCTTGTTAAGGTAGCTAACCAACTGCTCTGCCACAAAATTGTCGGGCAGGGCAGTCAGATAGGTAGAAGGGACGCCCCATAGGGCCAGCGCCGTCGCTACGTTGGCTTCTGCGCCGCCTACATAAAACGGCAGGTTGTTCTCGCGGAGCCATTGTCCGTCCTCGTCAGGGCATATCCTGAGGAGCAACTCGCCAAAAGAAAGTACCTTACCCATGTGTTTTAAAAATTGAAGTAAGACTTAGCATTGTTGTAGCAGATATCCTCCACCATCTGGCCTAACCAGGCCATTTCGCTGGCCGGAAGCTCACCGTTCTCCACGTCATTGCCGATCATGTTACAAAGGATTCTTCTGAAGTACTCGTGGCGTGGGTAGGACAGGAAGCTGCGTGAGTCGGTCAGCATACCTACAAAGCGGCTCAGCAAGCCCATGTTGCTCAAGGCGTTCAGCTGGCGCTCCATACCGTCTTTCTGATCGAGGAACCACCAGGCGGAGCCATACTGGATCTTGCCCGGCGTGCTGCCGTCGTTGAAGTTGCCGATCATGGTCGCGTATAGCTCGTTCTGGCTCGGGTTGAGGTTATAGAGAATAGTCTTGGCCAGTTGGTTGGAGTTGTCCAGCTTGTCCATGAATTTCGCCAATGGACGGGCCACGTCGAAGTCTCCGATAGAGTCGAAACCAGTGTCCGGGCCCAGTTCACGCATCATGCGGGTATTATTGTTGCGCAGCGCACCGAGGTGAAACTGCTGTGTCCAGTCTTTGGCGTGGTCCATCAGGGCCAGCTGCATCAGCATCGCCGACTTGAACTTGAGTACTTCCCCTTTTGTAATCGACTGCTTCTGCAGCGCCTTCTCAAAAATGGCTTTTACTTCCTGCTCAGTATAGGCTTCTGCATAGATCGTCTCCAGACCGTGGTCAGAAAGACGACAGCCGTTCTCGTGGAAGAAATCGTGGCGCTGCTGCAGCGCGTCCAGCAGACCCTGGTAGTTATCAATGGCTATACCTGCGGCCTCGGCCAGTTTCTGCAGGTATGGCAGGAATACGGCTTCGTCATCAATGGCCAGTACTTTGTCGGCGCGAAAGGCGGGAAGTACCTGAATGCCGAAGTTGTCTGCTTTGATTTTCTGGTGGTGCTCCAGCGTATCGATCGGGTCATCGGTGGTGCAGATGATCTCTACGTTCATCTTCTTGAGGATACCACGGACACTGTACTCGTCTGTCTGCAGCATGTCGGTGCAGGCGTCGTAGATCTCACGGGCCGTCTCTGGCTTCAGGATAGTCTCTATGCCAAACGGACGCTTGAGCTCCATGTGTGTCCAGTGATAAAGTGGGTTGCGCATGGTATAGGGCACGGTTTCGGCCCACTTCTCAAACTTAGCATAATCATCGGCATCACCGGTACAGAAGCGTTCCGGCACCCCGTTGGTGCGCATCGCACGCCATTTGTAATGGTCGCCTTCGAGCCAGATTTGGGTCAGGTTCTTGAATTTGCGGTCGTTGGCAATGTCCTGCGGCGACAGGTGGCAGTGGTAGTCGATGATGGGCATGTCTTTGGCATGCTCATGGTATAGTCTGCGAGCCGTCTCTGTCTGTAACAGAAAATTCTCGTCCAGAAATGGTGTAATGGTGTAAGTGTCTGTAATCGTGTTTCTCATGGGTATGGGTTAGGCAATGTGCCTGGTAAAGTCTGATGTATAGATAAATGCGCTGGCTCCAGGCTATTCAATTTACTGAAGATATGGCTTGGCCTATTCAGGTATAGCAAAGCCATAACTGAAGTCGTTAAGCCATGTTCGACTGCTGCTCTGCCAGCTGTAAGGCCCCTAATTCAGCTGTCACTAAATCGGCCAGTCCCGATATCTCGGTCAGGTCGCCATCCCAGAAATCTTTGTTCGATAGCACGGTGTGTACTACTTCCTGAGCGGATTCCTGCTGCCATGCCTTCTCAAAGAAAGCGAGTACTTCCGGAGTATCGTTGAGCGGGATTTGCTCGCCGTTCCAATCGCCTTTGTAGAACAAGATAAGTGCCGCCAGCGACTGCAGCAGTCGTTTAGGTAACTCGCCTTTGCGCTTATGATACTCCAGCACCGATGGCAGTACGCGCACCTTGTACTTTGACACCGAGTTAAGAGAGATGCTGATCAGTTCGTGGTAGATGAACGGATTCTGGAATCGCTCAATCACATCGTTGGCAAACTGCTCCAGTTCTTCCTGTGGCAAGTCCAGTGTCGGGATGATCTCCTCGAAAATAGCTTTCCGAATGAAGCTGCCGGCTTTTTCATCTTCAATGGCTTCGCGCACTGTGCGCAGTCCCTGCAAGTAGGCTACTGGTACAAGAGCGGTATGTGCTCCGTTCAGGATGCGCACTTTGCGGGTGCGGTAAGGGGTGAGGTCCTCTACAAACTTCACCTGCAACCCGGCTTCATTAGCCGGGAAAGCCGCTTGAACAACCGCTGGTGCTTCGATTACCCACAGGTGGAATGGCTCCGCCTTCACAACCAGGTTATCATGGTAGCCCAATTCCTGCTGTATTTCCTGTATGTTGTCTCTCGGGAAACCCGGCACGATGCGGTCTACCAATGTGTTGCAAAAGTGATTGTGCTGCTCGATCCAGGCGGCGAAGTCGGCTGGGAGGTTCCAGTGGTTGGCGTATGCCAGAATGGAGTGGCGCAGGGCCTCTCCGTTTTTCTCGATCAGCTCACATGGGATCAGGTATAGCCCTTTATCGGCAGCGCCTCCAAAATGACGGAAGCGGTGATAAAGTAAAGCCGTCAGCTTACCCGGAAAGCTGTTAGGCAAACTTTCCATACTTGTATCTGCTTCATCGAAAGCGATGCCCGCCTCTGTCGTGTTAGAGATCACAAACTGCAGCTCCGGATTTTCGGAAAGTGCCAGGTAGGCCTTGTAGTTATCGTAAGGGTTCGTCGCATCAGCGATACAGCTGATCAATCGTAATTCGCGGGTCGTTTCACCTCCCTGTATACCTTCCAGCAATACGTGGTACAGTCCCTCCTGGTGTTGGAGCAAATGCACGATTCCTTTGTCCAACGGCTGCACGATATGTACCTGCCCATTGAAATTGGTGCGCTCGTTGAGCAAATCGATGATCCAGTCCACAAAACCACGAAGAAAATTACCTTCGCCAAATTGCAATACCTTCACCGGGTGCCGCTGTGGCAAACTGGCTGTACGACGGTTGAGCTGCTTCATAATAATCTGATTTTGAATAGGTATAAGCCCCTGTTGCTTTATGATTGTATTTGATATTCCTGGCAATCCTGAAGGCACATTATTTTCTCTAAAATTGTGCAATCGATTGTATTCTCTTTCTAAAAAACAGCCGCCTTTTACAGCGGCTTATACTTGGCTTCCGGCGCTTACAGCTACTTGCGCAGCGTCGACTTCCGGACGATCAGTTCTGGTTTCAATACCGTCTTTTGCGACACGATGCCTTTCTCCCCGGCTTTGAAGTGCTCAAAGAAGAGCTCTGCCGTGATATTGCCCATCTTAATGCTTCGCTGATCCACAGTAGTGAGCGGCGGGTCGGTGAACGAGGTAAACGGTTCGTTCGAGAATCCGGCCAGTGCTACTTCCTGCGGAATCTGGATGCCGCGCTCCTTCAATACCTGCATAGCACCCATGGCCGCGTAGTCACTGGCTGAGAAAACTGCATCCGGCATCTGCTTGAGTTTGAGCAGTTTCTTCATGCTCTCTCTGCCGTCTTCCAGTTGTAAATCACTTTTGATCACCAGTTGCTCGTCATACGGAATTTCGTAATCACGCAGGGCATCGGTGTAACCGCGCAGACGCTCCTTAAACACGCTCACCTTTTTCGGGCTAGTGAAGTGCGCAATGCGCTTGCAACCCTGTTGGATCAGGTGCTCCACTGTTTTATAGGCGCCCAGGTAGTCATCGATCATCACTTGACTCACTTCCAGCTCATCGGTGGTGCGGTCAAATAGCACGAGCGGTATACCTTTCGACTGCACCTTTTTGAAGTGGTCGAAGTTTTCGGTGTTCTTACCGATAGAGGCAATGATGCCGTCTACCCGTGCATTCAGCAGTGCCTCGATCGTCTGCACTTCCTTCTCGTAGTTGTCATACGACTGGCAGATGATCACCTTGTAATTCAGGTTGTTGGCGATCTCCTCTATACCTCGTACCACGGAGGCGAAAAAGAAACGATCCGCTGTCGGCACGATCACACCGATGATGTAACTCTTGCCATGGCGCAGGGCCGCTGCAATATTATTGGGCTGATAGTTCAGCTGCTTGGCAGTTTTTATTACTGCCTTTTTGGTGGCGTCGCTGATGCGCGGGTTGTCATTGAGCGCACGCGACACCGTAGAAGCCGTAATATTCAGCTTCTCTGCAATATCATGTATCGTTACTTTCGTCTTTGTTGACATATATGTCTCTTAGGGCTTTTACCGGATTGCCGGAGCCCTACTGTTCGTTGGCCGGTTTACCGATGGTTGCTAATATACCACCATCTACATAAATAATCTGACCATTTATAAAATCACTGGCTCTGCTGGATAGAAAAACTGCAGTCCCACCCAGATCCTCCGGGTCGCCCCATCGCCCAGCCGGGGTGCGGTGCAAAATAAATTCGTTAAAAGGGTGTCCATCCACACGGATAGGGGCTGTTTGCTCTGTTGCAAAGTAGCCCGGTCCGATGCCGTTTACCTGTATGTTATACCTGGCCCATTCAGTGGCAAGGTTGCGTGTCAGCATTTTAAGGCCGCCTTTGGCAGCCGCATAGGCCGAAACCGTATCACGGCCCAGTTCACTCATCATAGAGCAGATGTTGATGATCTTGCCCTGTCGGCGCTCCACCATATACCTGGCCACGTGTTTCGACACAATGAAGGGAGCGGTCAGGTCCACATCCAGTACATGCCGGAAATCCGCCTCGTCCATCTCCAGTGCAGGTATGCGCTTGATGATGCCGGCATTGTTTACCAGAATACTGATCGGACCAACTTCCTGTTCTATTTGCGCAATATTTTGCTTTACCTGCTCTGCGTCCGTAACGTCGAACAGGTAGCCGTACGCGGTCAGCCCTGCTTCCCTGTAGCTGGCAAGGGCCTCTTCCATTTTGGAGGGCGTGTGGCCGTTGATGACCAGTGTAGCCCCGGCCTTGCCTATTGCAGTGGCCATGGCCATACCCAAGCCATGGGTGGATCCGGTAATCAGGGCAACTTGTCCGGTCAGGTCAAACAATCCATTCATGCTCATCTTACTTCAGTTCAGTGGGTGCTACTTTGTCCATGTCATTGTAGTCCAGGTTCTCCCCGGCCATACCCCATATAAAGGTATAGTTGGAGGTACCCGCACCGCTGTGGATAGACCAGGGTGGTGAGATAATGGCCTGGTTGTTCTTCACCCAAAGGTGGCGCGTCTCCTCTGGCTCTCCCATAAAGTGGCACACGGCCTGGTCATCGGGCAACTCAAAGTAGAAGTACGCTTCCATGCGTCGGTCATGGGTATGCGCCGGCATGGTGTTCCAAACGCTGCCCGGCTGCAACTCTGTGATGCCCATTTGCAGCTGACAGGTCTCTACCACACTATTAATAAGCACCTTGCGGATGATGCGGTGATTCGAGTTCTCCAGTGCGCCCAGCTCTACTGTCTCGGCTTCGCTCAGCGATACCTTACGGGTAGGGTAGGCGTGATGTGCCGGGGCAGAGTTAAAGTAGTAGAGTGCTTTGCCAGTCTCACTGGTGTTAAAATAAATCTCTTTGGCGCCTTTTCCTATATAGAGGGCCTCCTTTGGAGCCAGTTCATAGGTCTCGCCATCCACGGTTACACTACCTGCTGCTCCAACATTGATAATGCCTAGCTCGCGGCGGTCCAGAAAGTGCTCGGATCGCAGCGTCGGGAAAGTCTCCAGTTTCAAAGGCTGCGCTACCGGATGGGCTCCCCCAACCACTAATCTGTCATGCAGGGTATAGGTCGCGTGCACGGTGTCTGCTTGGAACAACTGTTCGATCAGGAAGTGCTCGCGCAGCTTTGCTGTATCATAGTTCCGGCTGTCAGCCGGGTGGGTGGCGTGTCTTACTGTATAGGATATGCTCATGGCTATTTTATACTCTCAATGTGCGTAATCGTTTGCGCAAAGTAGTGAAATTTTTTACACAACAATAAAAAAATTGAGAAAATTTATCTGCCGCTATTAGTAAAGTGATAGGGGGTATATATAGATGGGCAGGTTTTAAAATGTCAATGAATAGGCTGATTTGTTAGTTTATTTTCAAAAATGTTTAAACAAGGTTGCTGGAAAATGATTTTTTGAAAAATAAAAGAACTTTTTATTGTTTTTTTTGAGGAGAGTTATTAAAATGCAATCGGTTGCGCAAATTATTTGTGCAAGCCTGGCAGAAGTTTAGGTTCATTTGGTGCAATTACAATGCCTTCATAAGATTCAAAGATCTGCCAATTACGCGCCGGAAATACATACGCAAGGTTTTATACCTGAAGAATAAAAATAGTCCTTATTATAACAAACTAATCTATACCTATGCAACATGTTTTACTAAAGAAGATGAAGTACCTGCTCACGGTATCGTTTGTCTTCGCCGCCTTTGCCGGCGCGTTTGCCCAGGGCTTTACTGTAACTGGCAAAGTAGTGGATGAGAAAGGGGAAGGCTTGCCCGGTGTAACCGTCATATTGAAGGGTACTTCGGTGGCAGCTCCTACGGATGTGGAGGGTAGCTACAGGCTGGTTGCTCCAAATGGTGATGGCGTGCTGGTGTTCCGCTTTATTGGCTACCAGACGCAGGAAGTGGGAATTGGCAACCGTGCAACAGTAGATGTGAAGCTACAGCCTGATGCGAAAGCACTGGAAGAAGTGGTGGTGATTGGTTACCAGGAGGTCTCCCGAAAAGAACTAACGGCTTCTGTTTCTTCTGTAAGCGCAAAGCAGATCAAGGACATACCTGTAAGTACGGCTGCTGAAGCGCTTGCGGGTCGTCTTGCAGGTGTGCAGGTAACTACAACGGAAGGACGGCCTGGTGCTGATATCCAGATCAGGGTGCGTGGTGGTAGCTCCATCTCACAGGATAACTCTCCTTTATATATAGTAGATGGCATACAGATGGAAAATGCCCTTTCTGTTTTGTCACCGCAGGAAATTGAGACGATTGACGTACTGAAGGATGCAGCCTCTACTGCCATATATGGTGCCAGGGGGGCAAACGGCGTAGTGGTTATCACAACCAAAGGTGGTGTTGAGATGCCTACCCAGGTGACTTATAACGGTTTCGCGGGTGTCCGCAGCATCGTGAATAAGCTGGATGTGATGAATCCGTACGATTTTGTGAAATACCAGTACCAGATTTACAACTATAATACAAACGAAGAAACCAGAAACAACTTCGTAAGCCGCTATGGTCGTTACGAAGATATCGATATCTATCAGAACATGCCTTTTGCCGATTGGCAAGACAAAGTGTTCGGGCGCGATGCTTTCAGCCAGACACATATTGTAGGGGTGACCGGAGGTAGCAAGACCACAACTTTCAACCTGACGCTGAATCACACAGATGAAGAAGGCATCATGCTCAATTCCGGATTTGTGCGAACATTGGCTTCCTTTAAATTTGACCACAAGATCAACGATCGCCTGAAAGTAGGGGTAAACACTCGTTACAGCCGCCAGCGAGTTGATGGCATAGGTACCTCCAGCACGGGATCACAAAGCTCTAACAGACTCAGAAACGCTGTTAGATTCAGACCATTTATAGCACCTGGCCAGGAAAACGTGGTGGACGAGTTTGATCCGGAGTTTGCCAACCTGACCAATCTGACCAGTCCGGTGCTCCTGGCAAATCAGGAAATCAGAAATGACTACCGCAATAATCTCCTGTTGAACGGACAGGTCTCTTATAGTATTCTGAAAGACTTGACTTTCAGAAGCGTGTTTGGTATTAACACCACCAGCAGAGACGTAAACATCTTTAATGGGCCAGTAACAGGCGTGGCCCGACAAAACGCAGGTATGCCGGTTGTGCAGCTGCAGGGTAGCGAAGCAATATCGCTTACAAACTCCAATACACTCAACTACCGCTTCTCTCTAAACGAGATACATAAGCTTGACGCGCTGGTAGGTCAGGAGATCTTCCAGACCAATATCACCAACCGCAACATTACAACCAAATGGCTGCCTGTCGATATAACCCCGGAACAGGCTTTTGCAGGCATACAAACAGCCTCACCTCCTGCAGGTCTGGTGCAGGATGCTCCGTCAACTTTTGAATCCTCCACTAGCCTTCTTTCTTATTTTGGACGATTGACCTATAGCTTCAAGGACAGATATCGCGCAGTATTCAACATGCGTCGTGATGCTTCCTCGCTTTTTGCTCCACAGAGACGTGTGGGTTACTTCCCATCGGCCTCATTGGCCTGGCACATCGGAGAAGAGAGCTTTATGGAGTTTACCAAAAACTGGATGTCTGACCTGAAGCTTCGTGTAAGTATGGGTGAGGTGGGTAATAACAGAATCCCTCTTGATTCGTGGAAAATTCTATTGGCGCCTGGCAGCAATGATGGTTATGGTTTCAACGAGTCTATCACACCAGGCTATGCACCCGGCGATGAGTTAGCAAACCCTAATCTGCAATGGGAAACTACTGTTTCGAAGAACATCGGATTAGACTTTTCCATTCTTAATAATCGTGTTACAGCTTCTGTTGATGCCTACCAGACCACCACAAAGGACCTATTGCTGAGAGCTGCCATTCCTCAAACCAGTGGATATTCCTGGCAATTGCAGAATGCCGGATCGACAGAGAACAGAGGTCTGGAAGTGCAGTTGAACGGAATTGTGGTAGACTCAAAAGACTTTACCTGGAACGCTAACTTCAACGTCGCCTTCAACAGAAACAAGATCACAAGCCTGGGCCGGGATGTAATGGGCAATCCATTGAACTCTTACCTGGTAGAGTCTGGCTGGGTGAACAACCTGCAGGACTTTTTGGTAGAGGTGGGGCAACCAGTAGGTCAGTTCTACGGCTATGTAACAGATGGCTATTACACCCTGGATGATTTTAACCACACCTACAATGAATCAACAGGTGTCTGGACTTATACCTTAAGAGACGGTGTGCCTGACAGCCGTGCTGTTGCATTGGGTAACAGAGCACCACAGCCTGGCGATCTGAAACTGAAAAAGCTTGCCGATACCGGCAGCAACCTCATCACACCTGAAGACAGAACCGTGCTGGGCAATGCGCAGCCAAAATTCATTGGTGGTTTCAACCAGCAGTTCACTTACAAAGGCTTTGACATGAGCATCTTCATGAACTTCTCTTATGGCAACAAGGTGTACAATGCCAATAAGATTGAGTTCACGACACAGTACCTCTACCGCGATAACAACATGCTCAGCCTGATGAACGACAGATGGCAGTGGTACAACAATGCTGGGGAACTGGTAACAAATCCGGAGCAATTGGCTGAAATGAACCAGGATGCCAAATACTGGACGCCACCAGGGGGACAGTACTTCCTGCACTCGTTCGCCATCGAGGACGGTTCATTCCTGCGCATCAGCAACCTGACACTCGGCTATTCAATACCTGAAAGCATATTAAAGAGAACAAGGTTTATCTCTAAGTTCAGAGTATATGGCACAGTAAATAACCTTTGGACCATCACCGGTTACTCTGGTTATGACCCGGAAGCTAACACCAGACGAGGAAGCTCTCTTACTCCAAGTGTAGACTATGCTGCTTATCCACGCAGTCGCTTTATACTAGGTGGTGTTAATGTTACTTTCTAGATTTTAATTAAAGTATAAGATGAAAAAGACATATAAAAAGTCCCTGCTCTTTATCCTTGCACTTGGGGGAACACTCAGCTTTACATCCTGTAAAGACTATCTGGACATAGAAACACCTTCCACTGTTTCTCCGGCTACGATGTTCTCTACCCCTTCCTATTCGGAATCGGCAGTTGTTGGTATTTACAACAAGCTGATGGGAGACAATAGCTACGGCAGCCGTATTTCTACCCTCTATCCAAATGCAACTGACGATTTCAGGGTAGGCGGGGCCTACAACCCGCTTGACCGAAGAGGGATAGCCGGTTATGGTATACACCCCGATAATACAGAACTTAACAGGCCATTCCTTGATCTCTACACAGGCATAGAAAGAGCGAACATTGCCATCAAATACATTCCGGCTTCTAATGTGTTCAGCAACGGAAGTGATAGCGAGAAAGCAGCCATGCGAAGATTGCTGGGAGAGGCACTTACGCTTCGTGCTATCTTTTATCATGAGTTGATTCGGAACTGGGGCGATGTGCCCGCCCAATTTGAGCCATCCGCCGATATTCCAGACCTGAACCTTCCGAAGACGGATCGCGATGAAATCTATGATCGCCTGCTGGATGACCTGGAGTATGCTGCAGAGCTTGTGCCATGGAGAGGGCAAACGGGTGCTCCAAGTACTCGCATTACAAAGGGCGCCGTGAAAGGCCTGCGTGCTCGCCTAGCATTGGCAAGAGGTGGGTACTCACTCAGAAGAGAGAGCCGCACCATGGAACGCCGTGGTAACTACCTGGAGTACTACCAAATTGCAAGAGACGAGACCTGGGACATCATGCAGAGCGGGCAGCATGGTCTTAACCCGAACTACGAGAACATCTTCCGCGGACTGCACCTTAGTTCTGTTGACCCAACCGGCGAGCGTATTTTTGAGGCGGGGGCTTATGGCGGTAATGCCCGAACAGACAGCAAGCTGGGCTTCTCGAATGGCCTGCGCATAGATGCCAGTTCCAGCTATGGCCAGGCAAACGGCCAGATAGAGGCAATCCCAACTTATTTCTACGAGTTCGATCAGATTGGTGACTCCAGAAGAGATGTGACCATTGCTTACTTCTCCATCAACAAGGATGACCAAATCGATCTGGCTACCGCCAATCTGATGCGTGACGGCAAGTTCAGAAAATACTGGACAGGCATTACCGGCACAAACCAGACACTGGGTATCAACTGGCCTATCCTGCGCTATGCTGATGTGCTGCTGATGTTTGCAGAAGCAGATAACGAATTGAAGGGCGGCCCTTCAGCAGAGGCCATTGCAGCCTACGAAGCGGTGAGAAGAAGAGCCTTTGCTGGCCATGAAGGGCGTATGGGTACAACTCCTGCCGACAAGCAAGGCTTTTTCAGAGCGATACAGCAAGAGCGTTTCCTGGAGTTTGGTGGAGAGGGCATACGCAAGTATGATCTGATTCGCTGGAATGAACTGGAGAAGATGATAATCGACACCCGCGCCAAACTAGGTGCCTTCCAGAAGGGCGAAGGCAAGTATGCGAATGTGCCAAATTATGTTTACACGAAGCTTGTTCCATTCCGAAATGCGGCAACCGTTGCACTGGAGATGGATGGACTGGAGCTATTTGGTGGTACAGTCGAGGAAGCAATGTTTAAACCGGCTCCATCTTCTGCGCCAGAAGGCTATGTTAGAAAGAACTGGCGAGCCGCTGTGAATGATAATTATATAAAGGACTTTGCAGTTGCTTTCAAACCAGGTCAGTCTGAGTTGTTCCCGATCTACTCTGGTGTGCTTAACCAGAACTTCAGGCTAACACAGGACTACGGATATTAATTTTTAATCAGATCATGAAATCTAGCTATCAAGAGATGAAGAAATATTTAAAGAAAATATCCGGTACGCTGGTGCCCGTGCTGATGCTGGGGCTGGTAACGGTGGCCTGTAAAAAAGAAGTAGATTCCCTCGAGCCGATGCGCATGTTCACACCGGCCGGTGCGATCAAATCAGTAAACGGTGAGACGCAGGTAAAGCTGACCTGGAACCCATCGCTGTACACAACAGCCAGCAGCGGCGTAACCTACACCGTAGAAGTAGCGGCTGATACGCTTTTTGCCACACCGGTTATTCTGACCGTGCAAACAGATACTGCCGGAGTTGTTTTTACGGATGAACAACTGGAAGAGAAGAAGGACTACTATGCACGCATTAGAGCCAATGCGTTAGGGGACAGGCCGGAATCAAAGACAGTGGTGAGTAATAGGTTCCGAATAAGAGGAGAACAGATTATTTCGCCTATACTCAGCTCGGATGTCAAAGACAAGTCTGTGCTGCTGCGTTGGAGAAATACGGCCGGCCTGACCAAAATTGTAGCGACCCCACAAGGCGGCAATCCTATAGAGTATGAGATTACGGCAGAAGACGTGGAAGCGCAGCAGAAGCGCCTGACAGGACTGGCTCCGACGACTACTTATTCCGTTGAGATCTTCGCTGGTGTCAGAAGCAAAGGTGCCATCTCGTTTACCACAAAAGAGGAAAGCGCATTCACGGTAACCGTGGCGCCAACGGATGATCTGCTCGCTGCGATTGAAGGCGCCGCAAATGGCGACGTAATTGGCCTGGAGCAGGGTGTGCATGATTATTCAGGTTCCACGTTCGTCATCGCCCAGAAGCACCTGACAATACAGTCTGTGTCCGGGAATCCGGAGAATACGAAAGTACTTTTCAAGGAAGTGAACCTGAAAGGTACCGGAGCAGGCGTGAAGCTGTCAGGTATAGAGTTTGACGGTGGCCCGGGTAATGCGGCTTATTTCCTGAACTTGGCAGGTATGAGCAGCGACTCTGAAGCGGCGGATTTCACTTCTATTCTGGTAGAGAACTGCATTGTTAAGAACACAGCTAACTGCTTTATGCGCGCCAACCGCGGTGGCAACAACGCGCATAAGATAGAGAGCATCGTGATTACCAACACCATAGGTTTTAACAACGGTGTCTCAACCTATAACTACATCATGCTGGATAAGATGGAGTTCAAGAAACTGGAAATCAAGAACTCTACTTTCTTCAACACTGCCAGAGCCTTCATCAGTTGGGGAACCAACCTGACGGCAGCTACCCGTCCGGTTATCACCATCGACCAGACCACCATCAATAGCTTTGGCTTTGCTGAAAGAAACAACATCCTGATGGATGCCAATGCAAACCCGATCAGCTTTACGATGCAAAACAGCATCGTGGCAAACACGCCAAGAGAAGCAACTGTAGGTACGAGTTTGTTGCGTGCCGCTGCAGAAGGTTCTGAAATCATGGTACGTAACAACAATCTGTTCAAACTGACTAACGGAGCGACGCCAGAGGTAGCGCTTACTTTTCCGAGCTATGTGCAGCAGTCTAATAACCTAGCTGTAGACCTAGGCTGGACCAAAGCAACCACTTCTTTTGCCTTGCCAGCTGATTCTCCGCTGCGCACCGCAGGCAATACGGGAGGCCCTATAGGAGACCTTCGTTGGACACGATAATTTAAGCTAAGTCAGGTATAGCTTTGCTGGCTATACCTGACTTTTACAAACTTAGCCTTATGCACAAGCATTGCTCGAAACTAGGATTACTGGTCAGCTTATCAGCACTGGTGCTTTCTGTGGGATTCACTTCCTGCAAGTCCAAAAGCGAGCCGGCACCCAAGATTGAGAAGCCGACTGCCGAGGGACCTGTTCAGGTGGTAGAACAAGCGCTGGCTTTTCCGGGAGCAGAAGGTTTTGGGAAGGATGTGACCGGCGGACGTGGAGGCAAGGTGATCAAAGTGACAAATCTGAACGACGCTGGAACAGGCAGTCTGCGAGCTGCAGTTGCTACGCCGGGTGCGCGGATCATCGTGTTTGAAGTATCCGGCACGATCGCCCTCAACTCCCGGCTGACCATCGGCAACGGAGACCTGACCATAGCCGGCCAGACGGCACCGGGCGACGGCATCACGATTCGCAATTACCCAGTAGTCGTGAATGCAGATAACGTGATTATCCGCTTTATGCGCTTTAGAATGGGAGACGCGGCCGGTCAGGAAGCAGACGCACTGGAAGGAAGATTTCGCAAAAACATCATCATCGACCACTGCTCCATGAGCTGGTCTACCGACGAATGCGTTTCGTTCTATGCCAACGAGAATTTTACGTTGCAGTGGTGCATTATTTCAGAGAGCCTCCGCAACGCTACCCACGCCAAAGGAGCGCATGGTTACGGCGGCATCTGGGGCGGCAAAAATGCTTCGTTTCATCACAACCTGCTAGCTCACCACGACAGCCGCAACCCACGCTTCGGCGAGGAAGCAGGAAAAGCATTTGCCCTTACCAACCTGGTAGACATGCGCAACAACGTGACCTTTAACTGGGGTAACAACAGCGCCTATGGCGGAGAGGCGATGAACATCAACATCGTGAACAACTATTACAAGCCGGGGCCTGTCACTACCAAGAAGGAGCGCATCTTCTCGATTGATAAAAATAAAATAGAAGGCACGGAGGTATACGACATCTGGGGTAAGTTTTTCATTGACGGTAACGTGGTGGAGGGGAGTTCCCGCGCCACCCATGATAACTGGACTTTCGGCGTGTACAACCAGTTCCATGGCAGCTACGGCACTGTATCTGCCGCTGATAAAGCAGCGATGCGCCTGGAATCCCCACATCCGATCAATAACAATGTGACCACCCATACGGCTGAGGTCGCTTACGAAAGAGTACTGGACTATGCCGGGGCCTCACTGTTGCGTGATGCCGTGGATGTGCGGGTAGTGGGCAATGTGCGTAACAGCTCGTTCACCGCGCCAGGCTCCAACGGCAGTACCAACGGCATTATCGACTCGCAGGAAGATGTGGGCGGTTGGCCGGAGCTGAAATCGAAATCTGCCCCGAAAGACACTGACGGCGACGGTATACCAGACGACTGGGAACTAGCCCATAAGCTGGATCCTGGCAAGCCACAGGACAAAAGAAATCTAAGTACTGCCTACGATGATATCGAAGTGTACATCAACAGCCTGGTGCAGGATATCATCAAAGAGCAGGTGAAATAAAGATGACAAGAGTGAAGATGAAATACAAGAATATGGTGTGGAGAAAAGGAGTGTGTGTGCTGGCAGCGGTATTGTTCAGCATCAAACTTTCGGCGCAGGATCTACGCAAGGAGTATCCGAAGTCCTTCACCGTGAAAGTAACGAATCCACTTGGCCAGGAGCGAGAAAGCACCCCGGTATACCTGAATGCGCAGGAGCTGCAGAAGAAGTATCCGAAGTTCAATACGAAAGCCTTTGTGGTGCTGGATGGCAAAACAGAAATAGCCAGCCAGTACAACCAGAAAGACGGTGACAAGCCAGGTGTATACCTGGTGCTTGACAAAATGGCCCCTAAAACGACCCGCTACCTGACGGTTCGCTACAAAGAAAACGGGGAAGCCAACCGCAACTATACCAAGCGCACACAGGCCGAGTTATCGCACAAAGTAGGAGGGGAGTTCAAAGACCGCAAGTACATGGGCGGCACGTTCCAGAACGTAGACTCGCTACGTGTACCCGACGAAGTAACCGATCATTCATACTATATCCGCTATGAGGGTCCAGGCTGGGAATCGGATAAGGTGGGCTACCGCTTTTACCTGGACTGGCGCAACGGCACCGACGTGTATGGCAAAACCACCCGCGATATGGTGTTGCAGCAGGTAGGTCTCGACGGGTACGACTCTTATCACCAACTGCAGGACTGGGGTATGGATGTGCTGAAAGTTGGAAAGTCATTGGGCGTAGGTACGCTGGCGCATTTCCATCATGGAGCCGCCAACCGCATGGCCGAAACCGACAGCATGATCAGTGTGATCACCGAAAACGGACCGGTGTATTCTTCTATCCGGACCAACTACTACGGCTGGAAGATCGCTGACCTCAACCTTGATATCAACTCGAACATTAACATACACGCTGGCACCCGGCTAACGCACCATCAGGTAGGTATAGCGGGCGGCGAACCGCAGAATCTGGCTACTGGTCTGATCAAAGATAAAAGAGCCAAACTCCATCAAAAGCAGGGTAGCGCTAATGAATGGGGCTACATCGCCACCTACGGCAAGCAGAGTTTGAATGGCGAAGGCGACAACCTGGGTATAGCGGTGCTCTTCCGTCCACAGGACTTCATGGAATTTACTACGGACGAGCACAGCCACGTGGTGAAGCTGAAGCCAAACGGCAATAAGCTGGAGTACTATTACCTGGCTGCCTGGGAACTGGAGCCGGAAGGTATAAAAGACGAAGCCCAATTCCTGCAGTATCTGGACAAAACAGCTCGTGAGCTGGCAAACCCGGTGCAGGTAAAATTTTAAAGAAAGACAAACAAGGTATAGCCTTTAAATAAAGCGCCGATACCTGCAGCATAAATGAATAGCATGACAATCCGAAAAGACCTGAAGAAATTGATATCAAATAGCGTGGCGCTATTGGTAGTATGCCTGGCCGGGTGCGCAACGCACCCGACAGGTATACCTGTCGGGTCTTCTGGGGAGACTGTAACAGCATCTACGGCCCCCGCTATACCTGCTGACTCGAAGCCCCTGGCTTTTCCGGGAGCGGAGGGCTTTGGTAAATACACCACCGGCGGTCGTGGCGGAGAGGTCGTTTATGTGACCAACCTGGACGATAGCGGGGAAGGCAGTCTGCGCAAGGCTATACAGAAAAAAGGACCGCGCATCATCGTGTTTGCAGTGTCGGGCACGATTGCACTCAAAGAGCCACTGGATATCAACAACGGGGATGTGACCATTGCCGGCCAATCGGCTCCGGGCGATGGCATTACCATTCGCAACTATCCGGTCAATGTCAAGGCCGATAATGTGATCCTGCGCTACCTGCGTTTCCGGCTGGGCGACGTGACCGAGCAGCAGGAAGACGCTTTGAGTGGCAACAAAGGGCGCAGCAACATCATCATTGATCATTGTTCCATGAGCTGGGCTACCGATGAATGCGCTTCTTTTTACCGCAACAAAAACTTTACAATGCAGTGGAGCATTGTTTCGGAGAGCCTGAATAGATCAGTGCACGCCAAAGGAGATCATGGCTACGGTGGCATCTGGGGCGGAGAGGGCGCCAGCTTTCATCATAACCTGATCGCTAACCACAGCAGCCGTACACCGCGATTCTCTGGCTCTAAGTCTACGCCAAACAGTCCGGATGAGCTGGTGGACTTCCGAAACAACGTCATCTTTAATTGGGTGCACAACAGTTCGTACGGTGGAGAGAAAGGCCGCTATAACATGGTGAACAACTATTACAAGGCTGGGCCAGCGACGGCTTCTACCAAAACAGACCGCATTGTAAATCCATCGCAGCCATACGGCAAGTTTTATGTGGCCGGCAACCACGTAGAGGGCCATCCGGCTATCACCAGAGACAATTGGGCGGGCGGTGTGCAGGCGGATCATGTAGATTCTGTGAAGACGGTTAATCCTTTTGAGGTGGCAGCCATCAAAGAACAAACGGCTGCCCAGGCATACGAGCTGGTGCTGGCCCATGCCGGAGCCAGTTACAAACGTGATGCCGTGGATGCCCGTGTCGTAGCTGATGTACGCTCAGGAAATCCAACAAGCGGCGCAAAGAAAAACGGTATCATCGATTCGCAACAGGATGTGGGCGGCTGGCCTGAACTGAAGTCTGCCCCGGCACCTGAAGACAAGGACCAAGACGGCATGCCGGATGCCTGGGAACTGAAGCACAATTTGAACCCGAACGATCCGGCGGATGCGGCCGGCTATACCTTGGACAAGCAGTACACCAATGTGGAGGTATACCTGAACAGCTTAATAAAACCAGCAACCGAATTATAGTACATGAAATACCTCCTAACCATATTGTTTACACTTAGCCTTTGGTCAGCACATGCACAGCATAAAAAGCTGGTGGTGGCCCAGGACGGAAGCGGAGACTACACCAGTCTGCAGGAGGCAATCGATGCGGTACCGGCTTTCCCGGTGGGCGGCATGGAGATATTCATCCGGAATGGGGTTTACAAAGAAAAAGTCGTGATTCCTTCCTGGAAAACCGACATACACCTGATCGGGGAGGACAAGCATAAAACGATCATCTCCTGGGACGACTACTCAGGAAAAGGCGACATCAACACCTTCACCTCCTATACCATACTGGTGCAGGGCAATGGCTTCAGGGCCGAGAATATAACCTTCGAGAACACTGCCGGACCGGTCGGCCAAGCCGTGGCGCTGCACGTGGAGGCCGACCGGGCGGTGTTCCGGAACTGCCGCATTGTCGGTGATCAGGATACGCTATATGTTGGGGTGAGTGGCAGCCGGCAGTACTTCGTGGATTGCTACATTGAGGGTACTACCGACTTTATTTTCGGTCCGGCCACCTCGGTTTTTGAGCGCTGCACCATCCAGTGCAAGAAAAACTCTTACATCACGGCTGCTTCTACACCTGAAGGACAGCCTTTTGGATTTGTGTTTCTGAACTGTACCGTAACAGCGGCCGACGAGAAACTTCAGGTATACCTGGGCAGGCCCTGGCGGCCATACGCACAGACGGTGTTTCTGAATCCAAAGCTCGGAAAGCATATTCGACCGGAAGGCTGGCACAACTGGAACAAACCGGAGGCGGAGCAGACAGCTTTTTATGCGGAGTACAATTCCTCCGGCCCCGGCGCTATACCTGCACAGCGGGTGAAATGGTCCAGACAGCTGACAGCAAAAGAAGCCAGGCGCTATACGGTAGAGACAATACTAGCGGGCAAAGACAACTGGAAACCTGATTTGAAAGAGACAAGCGCTGTAGGCAAGAAATAATCAAAAAGAACACGAAAGCTGAAAAGCTACGCAACACAATAAGCTTATGAAATTAATACGCTATACCCTAGCCGCCATGGTGCTCCTGACTACTGCCTGCAAAACAGGTGAGCCTGTGCAACAGCAACAGTCTGTTACACAGGAGGAAGCTAAACCCTGGTCAGTACAGATGGCTGACTCCGAGATGAAGCGCAGTCCGGAAGGGTGGATGATCGACTTTCAGCCGAAGCCGAAGTGGGACTATACCCAGGGACTGTTTGCCAGTGCGCTGGAGCAGGTATGGAAGCAAACCGGCGACGAAAAGTATTTGACCTACATCAAGACCTTTGCCGACACCATGATCACGGCTGACGGCACCATCCGCACCTACAAAAAGCTGGATTATAACATCGATCGTGTGAACCCGGGCAAGTTCCTGATCAAGCTTTACGAAGAGACCGGCGACAAGCGGTACAAGATAGCATTGGACAACCTGCGCGACCAGATGCGCACGCACCCGCGCACGAGCGAAGGCGGCTTCTGGCACAAGAAGGTATACCCGCACCAGATGTGGCTCGACGGCCTGTACATGGCTTCCCCTTTCCTGGCAGAGTATGGCGCCAAGTATAACGAGCCCGCCTTGTTCGACGACGTGGCGAACCAGATCATCTTAGTAGACAAGTATACCTGGAATCCGGAGAAAGGTCTGTACCACCACGGTTGGGACGAAAGCAAAGAGCAGCAGTGGGCTGACCCAAAGACTGGTCGCTCGCCGGAGGTATGGGGCCGTGCCATGGGCTGGTTTGCCATGTCGCTGGTCGATGTGCTCGATTACTTCCCACAGGACCATCCGAAGCGTGTTGAGATACTAAACATCACCCAGAAACTGGCGAAAGCTATTGTACAATACCAGGACCCGAAAACAGGACTCTGGTGGCAGGTGGTAGACCAGGGTGGTCGTGAAGGCAATTACCTGGAGTCTTCGGCATCGAGCATGTTTACTTACTTTTTGGTAAAGGCCAGTAAGAAAGGCTACCTAGATCAGAGTTACATGCAGGCGGCTAACAGAGGCTACCAGGGTATACTGGATAACTTTATCCGTCAGGATGCAGATGGCGGCATTAGCATTACAGAAGTTTGCGCCGTAGCCGGACTTGGTGGAAAACCTTACCGCGAAGGTACCTACGAGTACTACATCTCTGAACCGAAGCGTGACAACGATCCCAAAGCAGTTGGTCCTTTCATCATGGCCTCTATCGAATTTGAAGAACTGAAAACAGCGGCCGCTGTACGTTAGGTATAGCAGCTGCATATAGCAAGCATGGCACACAAAACTTACCTCTTACTGATCACCCTATTCTTTCACTTTGCGCTGGCGAAGGCACAGTCCCCTGCCCAGGATTTTGTGGTGGCGCAGGATGGCAGCGGTGATTTCAAGACTGTGCAGGAAGCCATCAATGCCGTGCCGGATTTCCGCAAGAACCACACAACGATCTACATCAAAAAGGGGGTATATAAAGAAAAGCTGGTGCTGCCGACTTCCAAAACGATGGTGAAATTTGTGGGCGAAGATGTGCAGCATACCATCCTGACCTACGACGATTTCGCTTCTAAGAAGAATCGATTCGGGGAGGAAATGGGTACCACCGGCTCCACCAGTTTCTTTATTTTCGGAGATGACTTTTCGGCTGAGAACATCACCTTTGAAAACTCCGCAGGACCGGTAGGGCAGGCGGTAGCGGTGCGCATCGACGGCGACCGGGTGATGTTCACCAACTGCCGCTTTCTGGGTAACCAGGACACGCTATACCCGCACGGCGAGAAGAGCCGGCAGTACTACAAGAATTGTTACATCGAAGGCACGACCGACTTCATTTTTGGCTGGTCCACGGCTGTGTTCGAGAACTGCGAGATCTATAGCAAGAAAGGCGGCAGTTATGTTACGGCTGCCTCTACACCAGAAGGTGCGGCTTATGGCTTTGTGTTCCTGAACTGCCGTCTCACCGGCGACGCCCCGAAAGCCTCTTATTACCTGGGCCGTCCCTGGAGGCCGCATGCCAGAACGGTATTCATCAACAGTTATCTCGGGGCGCACATCAAGCCGGAAGGGTGGCACAACTGGAGCAAGCCGGAAGCAGAGAAAACCACTTACTATGCCGAGTATAAGTCCAAAGGTCCGGGAGCCAAAGCTGGCAAGCGGGTAGATTGGGCGCATCAGTTGAGCAAAAAAGAGCTCAACGACTATACCTTAGAAAAGATATTCAATGGCTGGACACCGGGGCAACCTTATGTCCAGGCCAGTAAATAAACCCTTGCAACCAACTGCCTTTGCTATGACTCAAAAACCTGTACTTTACGCTGCCGTTTGCTTTTCATTGCTGCTCGCTTCCTGCTCAGGACTCGCACAGCAGGACAATACAACTGCAACCGCAGAGACACTACAGTCAACAGCAGCTGCTGTCTCGGAGGTATGGGTGGCCGATCTGGGCGATGGCAGGTATAAGAATCCGATCCTGCATGCCGATTACTCCGACCCGGATGTGGTGCAGGTGGGCGAGGACTACTACATGACATCTTCCAGCTTCAATGCTATACCTGGTCTGCAAATTCTGCATTCCAAAGATCTCGTGAACTGGTCCCTGATCGGGTATGCACTGGACCGCAATCAGCCTTACGACCACTTCTCTAAGCCACAGCACGGCAACGGGGTATGGGCACCTTCCATCCGTTACCACAAAGGTGAGTTCTACATCTATTGGGGAGATCCGGATTTCGGCATCTACATGGTGAAGACGAAAGACCCCGCCGGACAATGGGAGAAGCCCGTGCTGGTAAAAGAAGGCAAAGGCTTGATTGATGCTTGTCCGCTGTGGGATGAAGATGGCAAGGCTTATCTGATACATGGCTGGGCCGGGAGCCGCGCAGGTATAAAGAGCATCCTTACGATAAACAAAATGAGCCCGGATGGCACAAAGGTGCTGGACGAGGGTATGATGATATTTGACGGGCATGATGCGCATCCAACCGTGGAAGGACCGAAGTTCTACAAGCGCAACGGCTACTATTACATTTTCGCTCCGGCCGGCGGCGTTTCGACAGGTTGGCAGCTGGTGCTGCGCTCAAAGAACGTGTATGGCCCTTATGAAGAAAAGATCGTGATGGATCAGGGCAATACGCCGATCAACGGTCCGCATCAGGGTGCCTGGGTTGAAACCACGACTGGCGAAGACTGGTTTATCCACTTTCAGGATATAGAAGCCTATGGTCGCGTGGTGCACCTGAACCCGGTGAAATGGGTGAACGACTGGCCAGTGATAGGTATAGACAAAGACGGCGACGGCAAAGGGGAGCCCGTGCTGACCTACCAGAAACCAAACGTGGGCAAGGTATACCCAGTGGCTACTCCACCGGAGTCAGACGAATTCGATAACCATACCTTAGGGTTGCAGTGGCAGTGGCATGCTAACCCAAGAGCTACCTGGGCATTTGCAACCGGTACCAAAGGCCAACTGCGTCTGTTCACGGAGCAGCTGCCGGAAGACTTTAAAAACTACTGGGATGTGCCGAATCTCCTGCTGCAGAAGTTTCCGGCAGAAACGTTCACGACCACAACCAAACTCAAATTCACGCCAAACTCGAAACTGCAGGACGAGCGCACTGGCCTCATCGTCATGGGCGAAAATTACGGCTATGTATCGCTGGTGAGCAAAGCTGATGGACTATACCTGACTTACAACACCGCCTCTAAAGCCGACAAAGGCACACCAGAGAAAGAAGAGGTACTCGGCAAGCTGAACGGCAACGAAGTATACTTCCGGGTGAGCGTGAGCAAAGGTGCCGCGTGTCAGTTCAGCTATAGCGAAGACGGCACTACATTTAAAAACGTGGGCGCTCCTTTCACAGCTGTACCGGGGCGCTGGATTGGCGCTAAAGTAGGCTTGTTTGCCACCCGTCCCGGCAAAACCAACGACTCTGGCTTTGCTGATGTGGACTGGTTCCGCATCACCCCAAACCCTAAAACAATTTCTGTAAGAGACTAAAGCTGAAGATATGATTACGAAGAAGTTCTTGAAACACCACTTGTTCCTGTTGGCAGGTATAGCCGGCGCGCTGCAGTTCGGCTGTCAGCAACAGCCAGCCGCTACAGCTACAGCCAATGCAACTGCCCCTGTGGCTACAACAGCTAGTACTGCCAGCAACGATTGGGTATACGAAGGCATCGAGTTTGATATGCCACGTGTACAGGAGCCAACTTTTGGCAACTATAGCGTGCGCATCACTGACTTTGGGGCAGTAAGCGATGGCCTCACCAAAAACACAGCTGCCTTTGAGAAAGCTATTGCCGATGTGGCGGCCAAAGGAGGCGGTAAAGTGATTGTGCCGCGCGGCATGTGGATGACCGGCCCGATCGTGCTCAAAAGTAACATCAACCTGCATGTAGAAGACGGTGCACTCGTGCTGTTCAGCAAAGACTTTGATGATTACCCGCTCGTGCAAACCAGTTTTGAAGGACTCAATACCTTCCGCCGCCAGTCACCTATCTCCGGGAATAATCTGGAGAACGTGGCGATTACCGGTAAAGGTGTGATCGACGGAAACGGCGATGCCTGGCGTCCGGTGAAGAAAACCAAAATGACCGATGCGCAGTGGAAGAACCTGTTGAAATCTGGTGGCGTGCTGAGCGATGATGGCAAGGTATGGTATCCAACAGAAGGCTCGAAACGTGGCGATACAAAAGATAACTTCAATGTGCCGATCCACTTCACGAAGAAGGAGCAGTTTGAGCCCGTGGCAGACTTTATGCGTCCGGTGCTCCTGAGTATCGTGAACAGTAAAAAAGTAATGCTGGACGGACCGACTTTCCAGAACTCCCCAGCCTGGAACCTGCACCCGCTGATGTGCGAAGACGTGACAATCCGCAACCTGACCGTGCGCAACCCCTGGTACTCGCAGAACGGCGACGGCCTGGATTTAGAGTCCTGCAAGAACGCCGTGGTGTATAACAACACCTTCGACGTAGGCGATGACGCCATCTGCATCAAATCCGGTAAAGACAAAGACGGACGTGATCGCGGTATGCCAACTGAAAACGTGATCGTGAAAAACAACGTGGTTTACCATGGCCACGGCGGCTTTGTGGTAGGCAGCGAAATGTCTGGCGGCGTAAGGAACGTGCACGTGTCTAACTGTACGTTCATTGGCACCGACATTGGCCTTCGCTTTAAGAGCACACGCGGACGTGGTGGTGTGGTGGAAAACATCTGGATCTCCAACATCGACATGATCAACATCCCGACACAGGCCATCAGCTTTAATCTATTCTATGGCGGTAACTCACCTACCATGGATGCTGAGCAGGGCGGGGCTAAGAAGGAAGAAAAGCTGGAGCCGGTGACAGAAAAGACACCATCGTTCAAGAACATCTACATGAAAAACATACGCGTGGCAGGAGCTGACGAGGCGCTGGCGCTGCAAGGACTGCCGGAGATGAACCTGCAGAATGTGAACATTGAGAATGCCGTACTGAAAGCCAAAAAAGGGATAACGGCGGTAGACTCTGACGGCATTGTGCTCAAAAATGTGAAGGTAGAAGCAGAACAGGGGCCAGCTTTGACCATCTTCAACAGCAAGAACATTGATATCACCGGGTTCACCTACAGCGCGAGCAAAGAGCCTGTGGTAAAGGTGCTGGGCCCGAAGACAAGCAATGTAAAGCTTGATAAAAAAGATTTTAAGGACGCTGCCAATCAGGTTTCGAAAGGCAAAGACCTGACCGACACGGCGCTCAATATTGAGTAGTAAGAACTTTCATTTGAAACACTAAGCATGGTCACTCTAGGGCCATGCTTTTTTATCTTTTCACACCAAAACTGTTAAACCTGAAGCAACCTTATGATGCAAAAACTAGCTTTTGGACTTGTGGCCCTTACACTGAGCCTTGTGCTGGTGGCTTTTGTGCCCCTCAAGAAGAAACCTGTCACCATATATCTGATTGGCGACTCTACCGTAGCCGACTACACTGGTGACTATGATGAAAAAGACTATATGACCTCCCGTTACCCGGTCGCCGGCTGGGGACAATTTTTTCAACCTTTCATGCGACCTGACAGCCTGCGCAAGATCAAGCATTTAATCAAAACGGACAGTGTAATCGTAACCGACAAAGCCAGAGGAGGACGCAGTACGCGTACTTTTTTTGAGGAAGGCCGCTGGGCGGAGGTCTATCGAGCGCTGCAGAAAAACGACTTGGTGCTGATTCAGTTTGGCCACAATGATGCCGCTGAAAATAAACCAGAGCGTTATACCAATATCACGGCCTATAAAGAATACCTCCGCCTGTACGTGCACCAGACCCGTGATAAAGGCGCTATACCTATTCTGCTGACACCCGTGAACCGCAACTACCCCTGGAAAGACGGTAAGCTGAGCAACGTGCACGGGGAATATCCACAAGCCGTGCGCGATGTGGCAAAGGAGCTGAACGTTCAGCTGATCGACCTCACGGAGCTTTCTATGGCTGCCTTCACAGCCAAAGGACAGGACTACGTAACAGATCATTATTTCATGAACCTGCCTGCAGGCAAGTATGTCGCTTATCCGGAAGGTCTGAAAGATAACACACATTTCCAGCCGGAGGGAGCAACGGCAGTGGCCCAGCTGGTTTTTCAGGGAATGCAGAACTTGAAAGCAAACACAGCGGTTGGGCGGAAGTAAGCTTATGAAGAGAATACGCTGCTTATACCTGATCGCCTTTTTTATAATATGCTGGTTACCTGTTCAGAGTCAAGACCAGACTTCTGATATAGGTAACTTCTACCCGGTACTGCACGAGTATGCAAGTCAGCAAAACAGCAGTCTCTCCTTCTTGGACAGCAAGCACCGCAATACAGAAAAGTGGCGGAAGGAAGCTAAGGGAAAACTGCAGGAGTTACTGGCTTACAACCCTGCGGCAGTTCCTTTACAAAGTCAGGTTATCAGCACCACCAAGCGCGATGGCTATACCCAGCACTTGGTGCGCTACTACGTTAGTGCAGGTCAGCAGACCGAGGCCTTTCTGCTTATACCTGATAACCTGACCAAACCTGCTCCGGCCATTATTGCCTTACACGACCACGGCGGATTTTACTTTTTTGGCAAGGAAAAGCACAGCCTGACCGATGACCAGCCAGCGGTACTCAAGACTTACATCGAGAACCTGTACGAGGGCAGAACCTATGCCGATGAGCTGGCTAAACGGGGTTTTGTGGTGCTTTCCCCCGATGCTCCTTACTTCGGCTCTCAAAGGCTAGACCCGGAGCAGGTGAGTGAGAACCTTACCAAAAACTATCACAAGCAGCTGACCGGTGACCGCGACGCCGACATTATAGCCTATAACAAGTTTGCCAACGGGCACGAGGCGGCTATCAACAAAACGGTGCTGGCAGCGGGCACCACCTGGCTGGGCATGATCGTGCAAAGCGACCGGGTAGCGATCGACTATTTGCTGTCACGGCCAGAGGTGGATCCAGAGCGCATCGGCTGCATGGGGCTGTCGCTTGGCGGATTGCGCAGCACGTACCTGTTCGGACTTGATGCCAGGATAAAGACAGGTATAGTGGCGGCTTTTTCGACTACTTTTGAGCACATGCTGCGCAATCACACCCGCCATACCTGGATGATGTACGTTCCCCGCCAAAACCTATACCTGGATCTGCCCGATGTGGCTTCGCTGAATGCACCGCGTCCGTTGTTGGTACAGAATTGTCAGCAGGACAAGCTTTTTAACCCAGCGGGCATGAAAGCTGCAGAAACAAAATTGACCGGCATCTACAGCAAGATGAAGGCTGCAGATAAATTCAAGGCTAGCTATTACGACGTGCCACACTCTATGACCATTGCCATGCAGAACGATGCTTTTGAGTGGCTGGAGAAATGGCTGAAATAAGTACGAAGAGAGAATACATTTATGAAATTAGAACACTTTGCGCTGAATGTAGAAGACCCGGTAGCCATGGCGGCCTGGTATGTAGAACTCCTGGGTATGACAATTGTCCGGCAGATGGAGCAGGCGCCTTTTATGACCTTTCTGGCCGATGACAGCGGGAGGGTTATGGTGGAGATATACCTCAACCCGGCTGACGAAGTGCCGACCTATCGGGAAATGAACCCGCTGTTGGTGCACCTGGCCTTTGTGTCCGAAAACCCAACTGCCGATCAGGATCGATTAGTCGCTGCAGGAGCAAGTTTGGTCTCGGAACAGCACTTGGAAGATGGTTCGCATCTGGTGATGCTGCGCGATCCCTGGGGCCTGGCCCTGCAGCTTTGTAAAAGGGGAGTGCCGATGCTTGCTGAGAAAGAACGTTTGTCGAAGGTATAGGCGCAAGTATTTAGGCTATTTAGAAAACGGTGACTGTTGCATTCATCCTATAATAGATAAAGCACCAGCCCTGAGAGTGGTCTGATTTCAAAGTGACAGATGTAAAATATTAAAGTGTGTTCGTATGAAAATATTCCTGTTGTTGGCGACTACATTACTGATGGCATTGCTTCCTGCCCAACAGAAGCAGCCCATCAAGGTATACCTGATCGGTGACTCTACCATCTCCATCAAAGAAACGAAAGCGTATCCGGAGACGGGTTGGGGAATGCCATTTGTACATTTCTTCGATTCGAGCGTGACAGTGGACAACCGGGCAAAAAATGGCCGCAGCACCCGCACTTTTATTGAGGAAGGCCTATGGCAACCTGTAGCCGACAACCTACAGGCTGGTGACTATGTGTTCATTCAGTTCGGGCACAACGACGAAGTAGAGACCAAAAAAAGCTACACCCCGCAGGACCAATACCGCGCTAATCTGGCACGGTTCGTACAGGAGACCAGAAAGAAAAAAGCTATACCTGTGCTGATCACGCCGGCTGCTCGTCGTCAGTTTGACGAAACCGGTAAGATTGTGGGAACACACGACACCTATTCAGCCATAGTGCGGGAGGTAGCCAAGAAGCACAAGGTGCCGCTTATCGACCTCGACAAGAAAAGTCAGGAGCTGCTGCAGCAGTTCGGCCCTGAAAACTCGAAGCACCTGTTCCTGCAACTGGAAGCCGGTGAGCATCCAAATTATCCCGAAGGCAAAGATGATAATACCCATTTCAGCGAACTGGGCGCACGCAAGATGGCGCAGCTGGTACTGGCCGGCATAAGAGAGCAGAAGCTGGAATTGGCAGATAGGATTGTGAAGAAGTAAGGGGTGGTGTAGCAATGGATGTGTGTGTCCTGAAACAGGTATAAGTGAAATGAAAAGTAAACAGCCGTGTTGGAGGAACGCTGTAGCAGGAGTAATGCTCGGTGTCCTGTGCCTGTCAGGTTTAAACTGTTCTAATCTCAGAACACAGGCATCGCAGCCGGGTGTAAAGGTATGGCAGGTCAATTCGCTCACGTCGATTGCGGGGCATCAGCCAACAGTAATAGGTAACCCAAAAGTAATTGATGCTGGGACGCGGGATAAGGCGATTGTGTTTGATGGTGTAGACGATGGGCTATTGATCAATGCAAATCCGATTGCCGAAGCAGAGGAGTTTGAAATAGAGGTGGAGTTTAAGCCTTATGCCGGTTATCCCGATAACATCGAGCAGCGCTTTCTGCATATACAGGACCCTACTAATCCAGACCGGAGAATCCTGATCGAACTTCGGCTCAACAAGCAGCAACAATGGTATGCCGACTTCTTTATGCGCACCGAGAACACAGCCCTTACCCTGATCGACTCTACCAAAACCCATCCGGTTGATGAATGGGCTACCATCAAGTTGCATTACAGACAAGGAAAGATGACAGGTTTTGTAAACGGCAGAGAAGAGGTGTCAGGAGAGATCACTTACTTGCCTATTAGTTCAGCTGCCAACACTTCCATTGGTACCCGCATGGATAAGCGCTCCTGGTTCAAAGGGACGATCAAGACAGTTCGCTTCACGACAAAGTAACCCATCACCAGTTAAGCTTAGGTATAGAAAAAGGCCGGCTCCTCTAAAGAAGATCCGGCCTTAACCCCATTTAACAAACTCAAAAAAAATCTGTTATCATTCAGGCGTATTACAATGATACGCCACGTTTCCAAGGTATAAAGTCATCCTGACCCAACAGCTGTGCTTTGGATTGAATGTTGCCACTCGCTACTTCAATGATATAGTCCAGCATTGCCTCTCCCATCTCTTCAATGGTTTTCTCGCCGGCTATCACCGGGCCTGTGTCCACATCGATGATATCCGGCATACGCTGTGCCAGTTTTGTGTTGGACGACACCTTGATCACCGGAGCGATCGGGTTACCGGTTGGGGTCCCAAGGCCTGTCGTGAACAGGATGACATTAGCGCCAGAGCCAGCCATAGCGGTCGTGCTTTCCACGTCATTGCCCGGCGTACACAGCAGGTTCAGTCCCGGATGGGTAGCGTATTCGCCATAGTCGAGCACATCCACCACCGGAGAGGTACCGCCTTTCTTGGCCGCACCCGCTGACTTGATCGCATCTGTGATCAGGCCGTCTTTAATATTGCCTGGGCTCGGGTTCATGTCGAAGCCAGAGCCTACTGCTTCTGCAGCACGCGCATAGGCACGCATCAGGTGCACGAAGCGGTCAGCTTTCTCGTCGCTTACGCAACGGTTAATCAGTTCTTGCTCCACGCCACACAGCTCCGGAAACTCCGACAGCATGGACTTACCGCCCAGCGCTACCACCAGGTCAGACACATGGCCTACGGCCGGGTTAGCCGAAATACCAGAGAAGCCATCGGAGCCGCCGCACTCCAGTCCGATCACCAATTTGCTGAGCGGAGCAGGCTCACGTTTTTGCTTGTTAGCCTCTACCAGCCCCAGGAACGTGCGTCGGATGGCCAGTGTTAGCAGCTCCTGCTCGGTACCCTCTTTCTGTTGCTCGAGTATAATAAGCGGTTTCGAGAAATTCGGATTAAGTGCTTTGATTCGCTCTTCAAGTATAGGCACCTGCGCATTCTGGCAACCCAGACTCAAGATCGTAGCGCCTGCCACATTCGGGTTATGGATATAACCAGCCAGAAGGGCGCAAAGCATATCCGAATCCTGGCGAATGCCACCGCAGCCGCCTTCGTGTGTTAGAAACTTGATGCCGTCGATGTTCTCAAAAATGCGCTGTTGTCCGTTCGAGGCAACTGAATTGAGCGGTAGTTTGGCTATTTCGTGTGTCTTGCCGGCCTGGTAAAGATCTACCATCTGCTGCACATACGACTTGTACAGATCCTGGTGTCCAAAGCCGAGTGTCTCCATGAAAGCCTGCTTAATGGTTTCCACGTTGCGGTTTTCGCAGAATACCAGCGGAATCACAAGCCAGTAATTACCCGTGCCTACCTGTCCGTCTTTGCGGTGGTAGCCCAGGAAAGTCTTGTCCACCCATTTCGACACGTCTGGTGCCTGCCAACCAATGGTTTTGGTCTTCCCCGTAAATCCTGATACCTGGTGTTTGACGTTGCCAGTTGTCAGGATACCGCCGGCAGGTATAGCTTCCACTGCCTTGCCTACCAGAGAACCATACATAATGATTTCCTGCCCGGGTGTCAGTTGCTGCTCGGCAAACTTATGCTTGGCAGGTATATTCGCCACAATCCCAATCTGTCTGCCATTGAATTCTACCACCTCACCTGCCTGCAGGTCTGTCAGGGCGACCAGCACATTATCCTCCGGATGAATCTTTAAAGTATTATTTGCCATGCTATTTAAATGCTCTTGTGTGCAATCGATTGCGCATTAAGACAAGTATACAGAAGTTTTAGGAAAATGAAAAATAATGAAGCAGAAGTTTTGCTGAAAACTTACACCATTGCTTGGGCAGCTTTATGTCATCTTGACCTTTGGGAGAAATCCGGATCTTTTATGCATTACCCAATTAACCCGGATTTTTTATTGCTTTCAAGAAGATAGTATTGCGTTTTATCCCTTGGGTTGGCAGCAGTAGAGGATACAGATAGCTTTCTAGTATCAGGTTGAATGTCCTTAAAAAACCAAAAATCCACAGAAAGGAAACCTTTTTAAAATAATTGATGTATATACATTTAAAGTCTATACATTTATTGTAAGTTTGTAGCAGAAAATCAATTCACCAATAAAACAGATACACATTATGTCAAACGTAAGATGGTCAGTAGACCCAACGCACAGCGAAGTACAGTTTAAAGTAAAGCACCTGATGATCACGACTGTGACAGGTTATTTTGAGAAGTTCACGGTAGAGGCCGAGAGCGAAGACGAGAACTTCAACGGTGCCAGCAACATTGTGTTTACAGCCGATGTGAACTCCATCAGCACCAACAATGAGCAGCGTGATACGCACCTGAAATCAGCTGACTTCTTTGATACGGAGAAACATGACGAGATTCGCTTTGTCGGCAAAAACTATGAACTTAACGGCAATGGCGAGGCTAAACTGCACGGTGACCTGACCATCCGTGATGTAACCAAGCCAATGACAGTTGACGTGGAGTTCGGCGGTACCGTAGTAGACCCTTACGGACAGCACAAAGCAGGCTTTACAGTAACTGGCAAGATCAGCCGCAAAGAGTTTGGCCTGACCTGGAATGCCGTAACAGAAGCGGGTAGTGTGGTGGTGAGCGACGAGATAAAGCTGCAGGCTGAAGTACAGTTGGTAAAGCAGGGCTAAGTTTGCACATTGTCACTTAGAATGCAAGGAGAAATCTGGAGAACAAATCGTCTTCAGATTTCTCCTGAGCATTCGGAATGACATCTTAACTCCCACCTCGCGTATACCTTATAACAGCTAAATTAAATTACCATGGAAGACAGAATCTTAGGAATCCACCATATCACAGCCATAGCTGATTCAGCAAAAAGCAACCTGGACTTTTATACCAAAGTGCTGGGCTTGAGGCTGCTTAAAAAGACGGTCAACTTCGATGACCCCGGCACCTATCACCTCTATTATGGCGATGAAGCGGGCAGTCCGGGGACTATCCTGACCTTCTTCCCATACCAGGGAGCACGCCGTGGCAAGGCAGGTACGGGTATGGCCACGCATATTGGCTACGCTGTTCCTGAGGGCAGCTTCGACTTCTGGATGAAGCGCTTCGAGGAACATGGAGTAAGTTACGGTCGCCCTGCGGAGAAATTCGGGGAGCAGTATCTGCCTTTCCAGGACCCGGATGGATTGTTGCTGGAACTGGTGATCCCTAAGAATGCTGACAACCGCAAGCCTTGGGAAACGGACGAAGTGAAAGCCGAGGTGGCAACCAAAGGTTTTCATAGTGTGACGCTGACTTTAGACAAGGCTGAAAGGACGGCAGCGATTCTGACCGATATCTTTGGTTATACCTTGCAAGACCAGACAGGGAACAGCTACAGGTATAGCACCGATGCGGTGGAAGGCGCCAACATCATTGACATTGTGGAGAACCCGAATGTAAGTCGTGGTGATGGCGGAGCAGGTACGAATCATCACATCGCTTTCCGGGTGAAAGACGAGGAGGTGCTGATGCGATTCCGTGAGAAAGTGGCCAGCAACGGCTTCAATATCACCGAGAAGATAGACCGCAACTACTTCTACTCCCTTTACTTCCGTGAGCCGGGTGGCGTGCTGTTCGAGATCGCAACCGACAATCCAGGCTTTGCGATAGACGAGCCGGTGGAAGAACTGGGCCAGAAGCTCCTGCTGCCACCGCAGTACGAACCGCACAGATCTAAAATAGAAGCTGCTCTGCCAAGTCTGGACTAAGACGGCAGACCGAAAACTGAACGAAAGGGACAGCATGTATACACACGAAAAGCAAGTATTGACGAAGGGCAAACCTCTGTCGGAAACAGGCAAGGCACTGGTCCTGATTCATGGGAGAGGGGCTACGGCTGCCAGTATATTACCGCTGGCGCAGGAACTGGGAGCCGATGATTTCACATGCTTCGCACCGCAGGCCACCAACAATACCTGGTATCCTTACAGTTTCATGGCCCCGGCAGCACAGAACCAGCCCGCGCTTGACTCGGCTCTTGAGCTGATCGATGAAACGGTGCAAGGTATAAAGGCTCAGGGTATCGCAAGCGAGAATATCTACCTAGTTGGCTTTTCGCAGGGTGCCTGCCTCACGGCTGAGTATGCTACCCGGCACGCACAGCGCTTCGGTGGCCTACTGATCTTCACGGGTGGCCTGATCGGGCAGGAACTGAATAGGGACAACTACAGCGGTGACTTTGCAGGAACACCTGTGTTCATTTCTACTGGTGACCCTGATCCGCATGTACCGGTGAGCAGGGTAGACGAGACTGTGAAGCAAATGGAAGGTATGGGCGCTCAAGTAACCCGCAAGGTATACCCGGGCCGACCACACACCATCTTACAGGAAGAGTTGGAGCTAGCCAGAGAGATAATGGTTACTAAAGAATAGTCTTATTGTTTAGCTGTAAACGAGAGAGCCGGAGGCGTCAGCTTCCGGCTCTCTCGTTTTGTAAGGTGTATTAATTCTGACTCTCGTAACCGAAATCCTTAAAGGTCTTGGCGATGTTCTCGTCGGTGGCTTTGCTCTTATTCTTCCAGTTAGCATCGAGCTCCAGCGCAACCAATCCTTTCAAATTCATGACCGCTACAAAATCATCCACATCTTTCAGGAAGTCCGGCTTGCGGCGGGATGACTTGAGCGCATACTTACGGGCGAAAACATCGCCTTTGGTTTGCAGTTCGTTGCGCTTCTCAATGATGTAATTCAGGCGCTCTACCAGGTCTTTGGTGGACCGGCCGATCACCTCTGTGGCTTCTAGTGTACCGATGGTCATGACGGTGGTGCCGCCGATAGTGGTGATCTTCTTGCTGGTAGCCGGCTCATCTATGATCACAGGAGCTATCCCCGTCACAGCACCCATGGAGGCATTGGCCAGAGAACGGCCTTTCTTTCCCTTTCGGGCGCGGTTATACTTCTTCTTCAGGTCTTTTTCGGTTTCCTTGAGCTGCTCCATCAGGTCCCAGGCACGTACCAGCGAAGCACGGTATTCGTTGTAAAGCTTCTGGTCTTTTTCACCTTCGTTCACCGCATTAAGGATCGTAAGAGAAAGCGTGCGCTCGTCTCGCTTGTTCGATTTATCCAGTACAAAGAAGGTCATCTCAAAAGCGACTGAGTCAAGCGGGTCACGCACAAAGTCATAGCCTGGTCTCCAGATAAACTCATACTGCGAAGGCGTATTCTTGACCAGAGCGGAGGCCGGCACATTGGTATTAGTCGAGATAAAGCTAAACGAAGCGATGTCGGCCTCGCCGTTCGGATCATAGATCTGAAACTTGATGTTTACAGTAGCGTCCTCTTTGTAAACAAAGCGCTTCTGTGACGGAATCATCTGCAGGGTAGGGGGCAGGTCCTGCTGCGTTACCTCCACTTTAAAGGAACCGCGGGTGCGGGCTTTCGCAGGCTGATCCTCTACGTAAAACTCAACCAGGATCGGCTTATTGCGCAGGCGGTTGAACTGCGTGAGCGAAGGCCTCCAGGTAAATTCGCCCTGCGCCGAAAGCTTGGCACCCTCCGGCATCCCATCCGCAATGGCTACAAACACGATCGGGTCCTCATCTTCGTCCTGCACAGCGGCCGACTCAATGGTATAGGTATTCTGGGTGTTGTAGCGCACATAAAGCGGCTTCAGTTCGCCTACTACTGGTGGACGGTTCACGTGCTCTACCTTAAAGTCCACTACCTGGCTGGTGCTTTCGTCTTTCTCGTTGCGGGCCTCAAAGATCACCTGCAGAATACGTCCACCGCTCAGGCGGTCCACAAAGTCGTAACTGGGCGTCCAGGAGAAGTAGCCGAGCGAGTCGAAGACCATGCCATCGACCTTGCCTTGCTTGATGCTATACCTGAACTCCGTGCCCGTGCCACCACTGGCCTGTACCTTAAATTCGAGCTGCTGCCCTTCTTTGAGCACGTTCCAGCCGGGCTCAGTCGGGAATTGCAGCTTGATAGCAGATGGCCTGGAAGATTTGCCGGAAGGTGCGTCCTGGGCAATTGCTTGGCTGATTATGAGTATCAGAAGAGAAAAAAGAAGTAGACTCTTTTTCATATAAGGTGAATTGTACAATAAGGTGCGTAGAGAATGCTTTAATTTAAAACGTCCTTTAGAACGGGCAGGAACCAGCTTCAGAATGGTACTAAAGCTGCATAGAAGCGTTGTGCGTCCTGAGGTAGCGAATTGTGGCTTCCGCTGCAAAATGAGTGCTGTATGAAAGACGGAGTTTGAACATGCTCTTTTAGAAGCCTCTAAGTTAGCAAAGACTTCTGCGTTTATCAAAGCAGCCCCACCTCTAAAATTTTAAGCAGTCCCGTTCTCAATTCCGGCGAGTAAAAATATTATACAGGATTGCACTATACCTGGTGTTAAGGGATGGAGAGATGGCGAAATGATGATGAGCAGCCAAATGGTCTGTTTTTGTCTTTAGAAAAGCTTTATCTTCAGGTATGCCAAACGCAGGGCATTATTTTTCGTTTGTAAGCAGGCCGGTAAAACGGATGCAAGTCCCGTTACCAGGCATGCCGTCTACAGAAAAATCATCTCTATGCTCAAGTTTAGATTTCTGCTATACCTTCTGCCGTTGGTTCTCAGCGTAGTAGCGGCAGGCTGTTCCACTCAATCAGGAAGGCCTGCGCTTCTTGCGACTGCTTCTGAAACCGAAACAAGGCAATTGTTCAATGAGGAGTGGGACTTTGTGCGGGATCTCGACACCAGCAACTTTGTGGCGAAGCTTCCGGAGTTCGCCTCTGGCCGGATCAGTTGGGAGCGGGTGACATTGCCGCACACAGCTCGGGTAGAGCTTATTCACAAAACAGAGCAACAATGGCAGGGCACGGCTCTCTACCGCAAGATCTTCCGCCTGCCCGACAGTGACAAAGGCCGGCATATTGCGCTGCACTTTGAGGCGGCGATGCAGGTAGCAGATGTATACCTGAATGGCAAGCACTTGCAGCGTCACCTGGGTGGTTATCTTCCTTTTTATGTCGATATCAGTGCGCATGTGCGGTTTGGGGAAGAAAACATTCTACTGGTGCTGCTCAACAATGAAGACAACCCGGATTTTCCGCCGGGCAAGCCACTGGCTGACCTGGATTTCAACTATTACAGCGGCCTTTACCGCAACGTATACCTGATCTCGAAAGACAAACTGCATATACCGGATGCCGTGGCAGCTAACCGTGTGGCGGGAGGCGGTGTGTTGCTGCATTACGAAAACGTAAGCACCAGCCAGGCCACCCTGCATGTGCAGACCGAGGTCAAGAATGACCATGCAGAGAACCGAAACGCTCAGATCAGGCTACTCTTATCGGACGCCGAAGGTAATACGGTGGGGGAAGCACTTGCTGAGGCTACGCAGGTAGCAGCAGGGGAGTATGGTACTTTCCGGCAGCAGATCAGCATCCAAGAGCCACAGCTATGGTCACCGGACAAGCCCCATCTCTATACCTTAACGGTAGAGCTGTTGCAAGACGGGAAAGTATTGGAACAAACGCAGCTCAAAACCGGTGTCCGGACTTTCCGGTTTGCTAAAGATGGTTTTTACCTCAACGGTGAAAAGCTATACCTGCGCGGTACCAACCGCCACCAAGAGTATCCCTACGTAGGTTATGCCCTCTCCGATAATGCCAATTACCGGGATGCTTACAAGATAAAGGAAGCGGGCTTCAACTTTGTGCGTCTCTCACACTACCCACAGTCGCCGAGCTTTATGCGGGCCTGTGACGAACTGGGGCTGCTGGTGATGGACGCCATACCTGGCTGGCAGTTTTTCGGGGACGAGGAATTTCAGGACAATGCGATACAGGATGTGCGCGACATGGTGCGCCGCGACCGCAATTATACCTCGGTGGTGCTTTGGGAAGCCTCGCTCAACGAGTCAGGTATGACGCAGGAGTTTATGCAGCGTGCACACGCTGCCGTGCACGAAGAGCTGCCTTTCGGGGAGGTCTATACCTGCGGCTGGCTTGATGAGGTATACGATGTGTTCATCCCAGCCCGCCAGCATGGCAAAGCGCCCGACTACTGGAACAAGTACGCCAAAGACAAACCGATCTTTATAGCTGAATACGGCGACTGGGAATACTATGCTCAAAATGCCGGTTTCAATCAGAAAGAGTTTAAGAACCTGAAAGAAGACGAGCGTACCTCCCGGCAGCTGCGCGGCTTCGGTCAGAAGCGCCTGATGCAGCAGGCGCTTAACTATCAGGAGGCACACAACAGCAATCTGCAAGGGCCGGCTGTGGGCGATGCCAACTGGCTGATGTTTGACTACAAACGCGGCTATGCCGACGATATCGAGTCCTCGGGCATCATGGACATCGTGCGCCTGCCCAAGTTTGCCTATTACTTTTACCAGAGCCAGGCTGGTCCGGATGTGAATAAGGACGCTGAGTTCCACAAACCAATGGTGTTCATCGCCAACTACTGGACCAATCCTGCACTAAAAACCGTGCGCGTGTTTAGCAATTGCGAGGAAGTAGAGCTGCAACTCAATGGCAAAACCATTACCCGTCAGCAACCAGACAAAGGACCAAACGCCACATATCTGCCACATCCGCCGTTTACATTTGAAGTACCGAAATACGAAGCTGGAAAGCTCACCGCAATTGGCTACATTGGAGGCAAGAAAGCAGCCATGCATACCCAGCAAAGCGCCGGCAAAGCCACTAAACTGGAGCTTCGCGCCGACTACAGCGGTAAGCCCCTGCAGGCAGGTGTCAACGATGTGGTGTTCGTCTATGCAAGCATCACCGATGCTGATGGTGTGGTAGTGCCTGGTGCAACGAATCAGGTGAGCTTTACACTGGAAGGTGATGCTGAGATTGTCGGCGCCTCCACTGTGGCAGCCGAAGCAGGTATAGCGGCTGTGTTGGTGAAAGCTGGTAAGCAAGGAGGAAGTATAAAAGTGCAGGCGCAAAGTCAGGGTCTTGAAATGGGAAGCTATACCTTGAAAATACAGAATAAATGATGCTAAACGATATAAAAAAAACCTTTCAAGCCCGTTTCGGCGGAAAGCCAGTTATTGTCCGCTCACCCGGTCGGGTAAACCTGATCGGCGAGCACACGGACTACAACGAAGGTTTCGTGTTGCCGGCTGCTATCAACAAGGAGATTTACTTTGCCTTGTCGCCAAATCAGTCCAACACGTTTCGGGTTTACGCTTACGACCTGCAGCAGGAAGCAGAATTTGATTTGCACCAAGTACAGCGCTCCGAATTAGGCTGGGCGAATTATCTGCTCGGCGTGATCGCGCAGTTGCAGCAGGCCGGGCATGAAGTGAGAGGCTTCGATTTAGTGTATGGCGGCAATATCCCCATCGGGGCAGGGCTCTCGTCTTCAGCGGCCGTGGAGTGCGGACTGGCTTTTGGGCTGAATCACATCTTTAAGTACGGTATACCTAAATTCGACCTGGTAAAGATGGCGCAGATGGCCGAGCATACTTATGCTGGGGTTCGCTGCGGCATTATGGACCAGTTTGCCAGCATGTACGGCCGTCAGCAGCACGCTGTCAAGCTCGACTGCCGCTCCCTCGACTTCGACTACTACCCGCTGGACATGGCCGACTACCGCATTGTGCTTTGCGACACGCAGGTAAAGCATAGCCTGGCCTCGTCGGAGTACAACACTCGCCGACAGGAGTGCGAAGCCGGTGTCGCTTTGCTGCAGCGCCACTACCCACAGGTGCACAGTCTTCGTGACGTTACCGTGGCCATGCTGGAGCAGCATCAGGAAGAGTTTAATCCGGTAGTGTACAGGCGATGCTCGTATGTCGTGCATGAGAACATCCGTGTGGAGGAAGCCTGTCGGGCTCTCGAGCAGGGCGATCTCCATACCTTTGGCGAAAAGATGTATGCCTCGCACCACGGTCTGCAGCACGACTACGAAGTGAGCTGTCCGGAGTTGGACTTCCTGGTAGACCAGACGAGTGATATGGAAGAAGCGATGGGAGCCCGTATGATGGGCGGTGGTTTTGGTGGCTGTACCATTAATCTTGTGAAGCTGGACGCACTGCAGGTTTTCATCCAGAATATGGAGGAAGCTTACAAACTGCGGTTCGGCATTAACCTGAAAACCTATGTTGCCGAGCTTGTGGATGGCACTAGTCTGATACAAGAGTAAGTATAAGAACCTTGGAGGAATAATTAACCAAAATGGCAGCGGACTTAACCTCTTATCACCTGCCACCAGGATTCTTTCAGAATGACAAAAAATACAATGGCCTTGCTTTCGAAGCAGTAAACTAATTAAACATACCATGGCTACTTTTGATCTGGCAGAACATCCGCATCGTCGCTACAACCCGCTCACCGGTGAGTGGGTGCTGGTATCGCCGCATCGTTCCAAGCGCCCCTGGCAAGGACAGCAGGAGGAGGAGAGCTGCGAGACACGCCCCGAGTA
This sequence comes from Pontibacter sp. LHS2, assembly GCF_058932845.1. Taxonomy (NCBI): domain Bacteria; kingdom Pseudomonadati; phylum Bacteroidota; class Cytophagia; order Cytophagales; family Hymenobacteraceae; genus Pontibacter; species Pontibacter sp. LHS2. Next base: position 896,953 of record NZ_JBZYWG010000002.1, on the reverse strand, counting down.
TGACCCCAGTTGCTACTTGTGCCCTACCAATACCCGCGCCAACGGTGAGCAGAACCCCGCTTATACCTCAACCTATGTGTTCGACAACGACTTCGGTGCCTTGCAAGCAGACGTGCCCCAGGGGGCCTATGTAGTGGGTGATCTGATACGGGCTGAGAGTGAGCGTGGCATTTGCCGGGTTATCTGCTTCTCGCCAAGGCACGACCTGACATTGGCGGAGATGGAAGCTGCCGACATCCGCCAGGTGGTTGACCTCTGGCAAAAGGAGTATGCCGAACTGGGTAAGCTGGACTTCATCAACTACGTGCAGATATTTGAAAACAAAGGCAGTATCATGGGCTGCAGCAACCCGCACCCGCACGGACAGATCTGGGCGCAGAGCACAGTGCCGGTAGAGCCAGCCAAAGAAACTGCGCAACAGACCCAGTACTTTGAACAGTACGGTCGCAGCCTTCTGGCAGATTACCTGCAACTGGAGCTGGAGAACGGTGAAAGGGTGGTGGTGGAGAACGAGCATTTTGCGGCGCTGGTACCGTTTTGGGCTGTGTGGCCTTTCGAAACCATTATTATTAGCAAGCGCCATTACCAGCACATCGGGCAGATGACTGATGAAGAGAAAGATGGTTTCAGTCAGATCATTCAATCGCTCACGGCCACTTACGATCGGGTGTTTGGTGTGTCTTTTCCGTACTCATCAGGTATACACCAGAGTCCTACGGATGGACAGCCGTACCCAGGCTGGCACTTTCACATGCATTTTTACCCGCCACTGTTGCGTTCGGCCACTGTTAAGAAGTTTATGGTAGGCTACGAGATGATGGGAAATCCACAGCGCGACATTACCCCGGAAGCAGCTGCTAAGCTGTTGCGAAGCCTGGTGAAGTCATTGTAAAAGCCAGGTGGCGAGGGCTAATTGAAAATAACTGTTTCTGCATGTACTATTTATTGAATCTAATATTATATATTAGCTATTCTAAATAACCATGCAATGAACTTTTCTACACTGGATTTTGCCATTTTTATTGGCTACTGTGTGCTTATTATAGCGGTCGGCATTTGGGTGTCCCGCGAAAAGAAAGGCCACATCAAAAACTCAACTGACTACTTCCTGGCTAGTAAGTCCCTGCCCTGGTGGGCGATCGGAGCTTCGCTCATCGCCTCCAACATCTCGGCTGAGCAGTTTATCGGTATGTCAGGCTCTGGTTTTGCCATCGGTTTAGGTATAGCCAGTTACGAGTTTATGGCGGCGGCTACACTCATCATTGTGGCAAAGTTTTTCCTGCCGATCTATATCAAAGAAGGCATTTTCACCATGCCGCAGTTCCTGAAGCTGCGCTATGACGATCGCATCCGCACCAGCCTGGCCATTTTCTGGATCATGCTCTACATTTTCGTGAACCTGACCACGGTGCTATACCTGTCGGCACTTGCCCTCAGTGTGGTGTTTGGCGTGAGCACGATGTGGGCCATCGTTGGCCTGGCCGTAGTGGCGGTTTCCTACTCGATCTATGGAGGTCTCAAAGCCGTGGCCTGGACTGACGTGATTCAGGTGGTGTTCCTGATCCTGGGTGGTCTGGTGACGACTTTCCTGGCACTGGATGCCGTGAGTGGTGGTGAAGGCCCGATGCGTGGTATGGCGATGCTGTTTGAGCAGGCGCCCGAGAAGTTTGACATGATCCTGTCCGAGGAGAACCCTTTCTACAAAGACTTGCCAGGTATGACGGTGCTATTCGGAGGTATGTGGATCGCCAACATCAGCTACTGGGGTTTCAACCAATATATTGTACAGCGTGCCCTGGCCGCCAAGAGTTTGAAAGAAGTGCAGTGGGGTCTGGTGTTCGCCGCTTTCCTGAAGCTCTTGATCCCGTTGGTAGTGGTGATTCCAGGTATAGCGGCCTTTGCCCTGAATGCTGAGATCAGCCGTTACGATGAAGCCTATCCATGGCTACTGAGCAACCTGGTACCGACTGGTCTGAAAGGCTTAGCCTTTGCCGCCCTGATGGCAGCGGCTCTATCTTCACTTAGCTCAATGATGAACTCTACAGCCACGATCTTTACCATGGACATCTACAAGGCCCACCTCAAGCCGGAAGCCAACGAAAAGCAGTTGGTTGTGATCGGACGACTGGTGAGTTTAACGGCCATTATCATTGCCGTACTGGTAGCAGAGCCACTGCTGGGAGGGGAGGAGCAAATCTTCCAGTTCATCCAGAAGTATACCGGCTATGTGAGCCCGGGCATCGTGGTGCTATTCGTGTTTGGTCTGTTCTGGAAAAAGGCCACTTCTAATGCCGCGCTTGCCACGGCCATCGCTTCAGTGCCATTCAGTATTGCCATCGACCAGTTATTTCCAACCATGCCGTTTCTGGACCAGATGGGTATCGTGTTCCTGTTGCTGTCTACGCTGATGGTTGTGTACTCACTTTATGAGAATAGGTCACGAGGCATCACACCGGCCAATCCAATTCAATACGAAAGGTCGCTGTTCCGAACAGATATGATCTTCAATGTGGCTTCCTTTGCCATCGTGTTGACCCTAGCTGCCATCTATATTATCTTCTGGTAAACTAATATAAAACCAGCGGTTGCGAAGGGCAGGTATAGCGAGGCTATACCTGCCCTTCGCTTTTATAGATTATTAAAATGCTAAGATCACCCCCGTTTGTGTGCATGTTTTTGCGGATTTGATAAAATAATCAGCATAAAATTTGGTATATATAAATATAAATGAGTTAATTAGTGAAGGAAAAAGCAGGTATAGCAAAAGAGATTGCATAAAGCTGCGTATTTGGCTTCTCGCCGAGCCTTTAAAGTAGGTCGGGCTGCCGGAGTAATTAATTAACTATGGATACTTCCTTTAAAGTAAAAATGCTGGTGAATAGTGCGCTGGCTATCATGCTGGCTGCTGTATCATGCAAAGCGCCACAGTCGGGTGAGACCTCGCCGGTAGCACAAAGCACTATAACGGCTCCCGTTGCGGCCAAGCAGTCTTCCCTTGTAACCGGTGCTGACCAGACCGAGGCCTATCTGCCATACCTGAAGGGTAAGCGCGTCGCGATGGTGGTGAATCCCACCTCCATTATCGGCAACAAGCTGAGTGTAGACAGTTTGCATGCACTTGGTGTAAACATCGTGAAAGTGTTCGGTCCGGAGCATGGCTTCAGAGGGGATGCCAGTGCCGGTATTAAGGTAGACGACAGCGTGGATCCTAAGACAGGTATACCGGTGGTGTCACTTTACGGTAAGCGCAGCAAGCCTGCGAAAGAAGACCTGGCCGATGTGGATCTGATGATCTTTGATATACAGGATGTAGGCACCCGTTTCTATACCTATACTATTACGCTGCACCGTGTCATGGAGGCCTGCGCCGAAAACGGAGTGGAACTCATGGTGCTGGACAGGCCTAACCCCAATGGCTTCCTGATAGACGGCCCCATTCTGGAGCCGGAAAACAAATCCGGAATAGGTATACATCCTATACCTATAGCGCACGGCCTGACAGTGGGCGAGTTTGCTCAGATGATCAACGGCGAAAAGTGGCTGGCGAATGGTGTGCAGTGCAAGCTCAACATCGTGAAGGTCAAAAACTATAACCACGATATGCCTTACGACTTACCTGTATGGCCATCTCCAAACCTGAACACACAGCAGTCTATTCTGCTATACCCATCTACTTGCCTGTTTGAAGGCACTATTTTTAATCATGGTCGCGGCACACTGTTTCCTTTCACAGTGATGGGGCATCCGGATATGAAAGATAAGTACTCCTATAGCTATACCCCTACAGGTATTAAAGGTATGGCTGAGACACCTCTGCATCAGGATAAGGTTTGCTACGGACTAGACCTGCGTAATTATGATGTGAGTACGTTCCGGAAAACTGGCAGAATTAACCTGAGCTGGATGATCGAGCTTTACCAGGCCTATCCGGATAAGGAGCGTTTCTTTGATCAATCGCAGAGTAATCAGATCGGTAACATTGACCGGCTGGCAGGTACGAAAAAATTCAGGGAACAGATCATTGCCGGTGTTTCTGAAGAGGAGATTCGCCAGAGTTGGGAGCCAGGACTGAGCCAGTACAAAGAGAAACGCAAGAAGTATCTGCTATACCCTTGATGCCAGATATAGGCTGGATTGAAAAATTTCGGGAACAGAGCAATAGTGCCCAAAGCATTAAGGGCTGCATGCATAATATGTTATAGATTAATCACTTGATGAAATGAGGTCTAACAACGCAGCTTGTGGTTTCATCTATGCTTTGTTCTGAATAGTAATTGATTGCCGAGTTGTGCGTGTTTGTACTTGACTGGTAATTTCAGTGTGTAAGTGAAAATGCATGTTTAATGCTGATAAAAGCCTGATTGTAAGGGTAAATATTTTTATTAGATTTATAATTTAAAAATTTATTAAATAAGTTTAATTTTTAATGCGCTTTTTTGCGGATTTGGCTTAATGCGATGATTGCCGATTTGTTCTTTGTTGCTTAAAATCATTGCAATAACCTGTGTGCTGTTCAGCTTTTTTAGTAGCTTTAATGTAAATTTAATATATACGAGGATTCAAGATCATGAATGCAACTGGCTGAATTGTACTTTGTGAATACAAAGCACAGAAGTACAAGGCCGGATAGTTGGAGCGAGTTAATTCTATGTTTTACTAAATAATCTATAATCAATCTACCCACAATAATCTTAACCAATAGCCACGTAGTTATGATGAAAAAATTACAATGTTACCTATGGGGGGTGTGTTTCCTTCTATTTCATTTTACAGCCAATGCCCAAAGCACGACTGTAACCGGCACGGTAACTGCCGCCTCCGACAATACCCCGCTACCTGGTGTAACGGTAGCTGTTAAAGGTCAGCCGCGTGGTACGAATACCGACACGGATGGCAAATTCTCGATTTCAGTAACACCATCTGATGTGCTGGTATTCAGCTTTATCGGTATGAAGTCTGCTGAAAGGCCGGTTGGTACAAATACAGTGATCAACGTAGCGCTGCAAGCCAATGCTGAAAGCCTGAGCGAAGTAGTAGTGACGGCCCTCGGTATCAAGCAGGAAAAGAAAGCGCTTGGTTACGCCGTAACAGAGGTTAAAGGCGCTACCATTGCCCAGACACAGCGCGAGAACTTCGTGAACGGCCTTGCCGGACGTGTGGCAGGTGTGGAAGTAAACGCTTCTTCTGGTCTGCCAGGTTCTTCTTCTTCTATCGTAATTCGTGGTATCAGCTCCCTGAGTGGCAGCAACCAGCCGCTTTTCGTAGTAGACGGCCTTCCGATCAGCAACAACACAACTTCTACAGGTGTGTTTGCTTCCTCGCTAGGTGGTACAAATCGTTCTTTCGAGAACAGAGGTGTTGACTTCACGAACCGTGCAGCTGACATCAACCCAGAGGATATCGAAAGCATCACGGTGCTAAAAGGTCCTGAAGCGGCTGCCCTTTACGGTATCGAGGCTGCTTCTGGTGCGATCGTAATCACGACTAAGCGTGGTCAGGCTGGCAAAGCCCGTATCAACTACAGCAACAGCTTCCGTTTGGATCGTATCGTTCGTTACCCTGAGATTCAGCAGAAGTACGACAGAGGTATCAACGGTTTCACAATTGATGGAGATGAGAACATTGGTTTCTTTGGTGCGCCATATTCATCTGAAGTGCAATTTTATGACAACGTGAAGAACTTCTTTCAGGACGCCTTCACGCAAAAGCATAACCTCGCCTTTACTGGCGGTAACGAAGCAGCGCAGTATCGCATTTCTGGCTCTTTTACCGATGCACAGGGCTTTATCCCTAACACAGGCCTGGAGCGTATTACGCTTTCTACAGCTATCACAGCGAAGTTGAGCAAATACCTTTCAACTGATGTTACCTTTGACTACACCCGTTCTGACAACGATCAGGCCTTCAGAGGCGCCGGTGGTCCGCTGTTGCAATTGTTGCGTTGGCCATCTACTGATGATGCGAGCAATTACCTGACACCAAGCGGAAACCGAAGAGATTTCGCTCCATTCGCTACAGCTGTAGAAAACCCATTCTTCAACGTAAACAAGAATATTTTCAACTCGCTGACAGATCGCTATAGACTGAATGCTTCGTTAACAGCTGATGTAACTGATTGGATGAAGCTTGTAGGACAGGCTGGTGTAGACTACTACACAGAGAAAAACACCATCGTTCGTCACCCTGAGTCAAACGCAGGTCGCTCGTTTGGAGGTATTTTCGACCAGGCAGTAGTTACAAACCGTAACCTGACACTTCAATACTATGCACATTTTACAGCACCTACGTTGTTCAACGATAAACTGCGTACTGATCTAAAAGTAGGAAGCAGTGTTTATGACTGGAACACCTTCAGTGCAGCTGCTACAGGTGAACAGTTTATGGCGCCAGACCTGTATTCAATTAACAACACAGCCCTTACGACACAGCGTGCTTATAACAACCTGACGCAACGTCGTCTGGTAGGTGCCTGGGGTAGCTTCAACGCCAGCTACAACGACATCCTCTTCCTGACTTTGACAGGCCGTAATGACTGGAGCTCTACGCTGCCAGTTCAAAACAACTCTTTCTTCTATCCATCTGCAGGTCTGAGCTTTGTGTTCACGGAGCTGGAGCCATTCCAGGGTATGCGCAATGTGTTGTCTTACGGTAAGTTGAGAGCCTCCATCGCTCAGGTAGGTAAAGATGCCCGTCCTTACAGCATCCGTCCGTTCTACGAATCTGCTCAGACAACTGGTGGTGGTTTCCGTTACGGTTTCACTGGACCAAGCCTGAACCTGCGTCCGGAGATGACAACTTCATACGAATTTGGTACAGAGTTGAAATTCTTCAACGACCGCTTCGGTATCGATGCGACCTACTTCAAGAAAAAGTCTGTTGACCAGATCGTGCAGAACCTGCGACTGAGCTATGCAACTGGTTTTATCTTGATGACCTTCAATGCCGGTGAAATGGAAAACTCTGGTATAGAGTTGCAGCTGAATGGTACGCCGGTTCAGAACAGCAACTTCACCTGGGATGTCCTGATGAACTTCACCAAAAATGAGAGCAAGCTGACGAAGCTGCCTGGCGATGTGCAAGAGTTTTATAACTCTGATACCTGGTTGTATGGTAACGTGCGCGTAGGTTCTCGTCTCGGTGGACCTTTGACTACCTTTACAGGTTATGACTACCAGCGCAACGACAATGGTGATGTGCTGATCAACCCATCTACAGGTCTGCCATTGTTGAACACCAGCGAGTGGGTAGTAGTAGGTGATCGTAACCCAGACTTCAATATTGGTCTGACGAACACCTTCACTTATAAGAACATGTCATTGAACTTCCTGCTTGACATCCGCAAAGGCGGTGATGTGTATAATGCAACAGAGCACTACCTGACGGTAACTGGTTTGAGCAAACGTACATTGGACCGAGAGACACCACGTATTGTGACAGGTGTGCTGAGAGACGGACTGGAAAATACTGCTAATCCTACGCAGAACAACATTCCAATCGACCTTTACAGAAATTCCGACTATTGGGCTTCAATTTATCCGCACCAGAACTTTGTTGAAAAAGACGTGAACTGGGTGCGTCTGCGTGACGTGACACTGAACTACCGCATGCCGACTAGCATCATGCAGCGCGTGAAGTTTGTTGAAGATCTGAATGTGTTTGTAACAGGTACAGACCTGTTCCTGATCACAAATTACTCTGGCCTGGACCCAGTAGCTAACGGTAACTCTGCTGCAGTGGGTGGTGCCGGTGGCTCCGGCCTTGACTATGGTAACTTCCCGTTGCCGAGAGGAATTAACTTTGGTATTAGAGCAGGATTTTAATTAAAATGAAAATGAGAAAGATAATATTTGCTTCTCTTATAGCAGCTAGTGTGTTTTCGGCATCTGGTTGTAAAGATTACCTTGATGTAAACACTAACCCGAACGGTCCGGATGCCTTGTTGCAACCGGAGTTGTTCCTCCCACAGATACAGTCTGAAATGGCTGTGGCCGTGCAGTGGGATGGCCGATGGGCAGGACAATACGTGCAGAACTGGGCGAACACAACTGTAAATCATGTTGTAGATCAGCACGGTAATCCGTTGTCTGACTCTTATGCGCAGCTTTGGAGAGCCGTGTACTGGAGCATGGGCTACAACCTCTCTGATATGATCGAGAGCGGTGAGCGCAGTAAGAAGTACGACTTTGTGGGTGTTGGACATGTGATGCGCGCTTATGGCTGGCAGAACCTGACAGACTACCACGGTCCGGTTATTATGACGGAAGCGTTCGATCCGGATAAGCGTGTTTTCAACTTTGATGAGCAGGAGGTTGTGTATCCTGAGATCAAGCGCTTACTGGAAGAGGGTATCAAAAACCTTGAAAGAACAGACGGGCTTGATGCTGCTAACTCTGGTCTGGCTAAGAGCGACCTAATTTATGCGGGTAACCGTGAGCAATGGAAGAAGTTTGCCTATGGTTTGCTAGCGATCAACGCACACCGTCTGACGAACAAATCATCTTACGACCCGAATAAAGTAATTGAGTATGTTGACAAGTCTCTTGCTAGCAATGCCGATAATGCTTTGATTCGTTTCCAAGGCGAAGTAAGTGCAAACACAAACTTCTTCGGGCCGCTTCGAAACAATATCGCATCTAATCGTCAAACCAAATTTATTGTTGGACTTTTAGATGGCACTAATCCTGCTTTAACGGATAACGCATTGCGTGAAACTGACCCAGTATTTGCGGGCCAGCACTTGAAGGATCCGCGCATCACTGCTATGTTAGCTCCTGCTCCTGATGGCGAGTACAGAGGTATTACGCCTACTCTGGGACTAAGCGAGTTCCCTAGCTCAAGTGACCCTCGTATCCCTAAAAACCTGTGGAATGCGACTGGAGTCTCTACCGTGCCAACCGGCCCTCAGATTTACTTCTTTGCGAATTCGGCTAAGTTCCCGCTTATGACTTATTCACAACTCCAGTTTATCAAAGCTGAAGCCGCTTGGATTGCTGGTAAGCAAGATGTTGCGCTGGATGCCTACAGAAAAGGAGTAACAGCGCACATTGATTTCGCTCGTACTTATGCACCTGACCCAGCAGTATTCGATCAGCGCAAAGCCGCTTATTTAGCAAGCGAAGTGATGATGCCAACTACGACTGCCGGCCTAACACTTTCCAAGATTATGCTGCAGAAGTACATCGCTACTTGGGGCTGGGGCTTTATAGATACTTGGTCAGATATGAGAAGATATCACTACAACCAGGACGGTGAAGTGTATACGGGCTTTACTTTGCCGGCAACCTTAAACGTAGCCAATATGGGCAAGCCTGCTTATAGAGCACGTCCGAGATATAACTCTGAGTATATGTGGAATCAGGAAGCGCTACGTGCTATGGGTGGTTTTGAAGAGGACTATCATACATATGAAACTTGGTTCAGCAAACGTCAATAACTAGATTGAAACGTTATGAGAAAGATATTAAATAGAGCAATGTTGTTTATAGGAGCCGGCCTGATGCTAGCTGCCTGTGAAAAAAATGATATACCTGAAGTAGCCAAGCCAGTTGGGGAGGGGGCTTATGTTAAGTTCTTTTTTCAAGCTCAGGATGCTCCACGGTCTAACTTTTACCTGGATAACAATAAAGTTACGGGAGTAGCGCCTACAACAGCAGGGCAAGTTTTAGGGAATACTTATGCTTCTGTGTACCCAAGTAACGCTTATGCTTTGATGCCTGCAGGTTCTTATTCCATGAGTGTAATTGATACTGTTAAAGAAGGTAAAGGAAACGCAGATGTATTAGCTAGTACAGCTGTGAACTTGGCTAACAACAAGTTCTATTCTGCTTACTTAGTAGGTGCGAAGCCCAACTTTGATGCCTTTGTGATTGAAGATGTACTGCCACCAGCCGACAATACTAAAATCTGGTGGAGATTTGTAAACACGATGGCAAATATTCCATTTGCGGTTGATGCTTACGCTGTGCGTGCAGCAATTCCAGCAACAGGCGATAGACCTGCAGAACCAATGGAAATTGTTCAGATTGGTAAGAATATCAATTTCAAGGATTACAGCCAGTATGTGGAGCTAAAAAGAGGTGTGTACGCTTTCAAAGTGTATCCATCAGGTACAACTTATGATCCAGCTACTTCTGCGCCATTCATTCAACATTCAGTAACACTAGCAAGTTTGGGACGAGTGTATTCTACCCAAATCAGAGGTACTTACACTGAAAAGCCTGCAGCAGGCAATATCGACTACTGGAGAGAGAGATAAGGTGTTAAAAGCCCGGGGCTGCGCTGGCCCCGGGTTATTGACCGCTTTTATTCTCGTGTAAATGCCAGTCGGCTCAAAGTCAGAATTGGTTTGTAGTACAAATAGTGATAGATTAGCTTACGAATAGTTTTCTTACCATGAAAGAGCCCCTCCTTTACTAAACTATCGGAGGGCTTTTTTTTAGCCACCCTTATCCCCAACCGGAACAATGATTAGAAACTTTACACTTTTAGCCACCCTGCTGCTCAGCTCCGTCACTCTTTTTGCGCAGGTAACAAAAGACCCACCCAAACGTGAGTTCAGAGGCGTATGGATTGCCACTGTCCAGAACATTGACTGGCCCTCCAAGCCAAAGCAGGGCGTAGACTCCCAACAGCAGATGCAGGAGCTGATCGATATTTTCGACGCCCATCAGAAAACAGGTATAAATGCCGTGATGTTGCAGGTGCGCCCTTCGGCCGATGCCTTTTATGCTAAGGGGCGTGAGCAGTGGAGCATGTTCCTTACCGGTAAGCAAGGCACGCTGCCTGAGCCGTTTTACGACCCGCTGGAGTTTGCCATCGAAGAAGCACACAAGCGCGGCATGGAGCTGCATGCCTGGATCAACCCTTACCGTGCCTCAACCAGTTTGGTCGACTCCTTGGTGAGCACCGAGCATATCTCCCGCATTCAGCCGGACTGGTTCTTTACTTACGGCGACAAAAAATACTTTAACCCCGGCATACCTGAGGTGCGTCATTACCTGGTAGATGTGATTATGGACGTGGTGCGCAACTACGACATCGACGGTATTCACTTCGACGATTACTTCTATCCATACCCTGGCAAAACTGCCCTGCCAGACTCCATCACGTACATGCTGCATGACCAGGGTATTACTAACATAGAAGACTGGCGTCGTAGCAACGTAGACCAGTTGATTAAGGATCTGTCAATAGAAATCAAGAAAGAAAAGCAGCATGTGAAGTTCGGGATCAGCCCATTCGGTATCTGGCGCAATAAGTCACAGGATCCGATGGGTTCAGAGAGTAACGGGCTGTCAGGGTATAGCGCCCTTTATGCTGATGCACGCAAATGGGTGCAGGAAGGCTGGGTGGATTATATTAACCCGCAGCTCTACTTCCCGTTTGGCTATACCCCTGCACCTTATGAAAAACTGCTAGACTGGTGGGCCGCCAATGCAAACGGCAAACACGTGTATATTGGCCAGGGCGCCTACCGTGCCATGGAAGACCGTGAAGGCTGGCGCGACCGGCAGCAGCTGCCAAACCAGGTGCGCTACCTGCGTGAGAACCCACGTGTGCAGGGTAGTGTGTATTTCAGTTCCCGTTCGCTTACCAACAACCTGGCAGGCTTCCGTGACTCGCTGCAGCATGACCTGTACCGCTACCCGGCGCTGCAGCCTATCATGCCCTGGATGGGCACAGCCAAACCGGCCAAACCAGCGGCATTGCGGGAAGATAAATTCCTATTTGTATTTCCTCGTCTGCGCAAGGCTATTATCCGATGGGATTACCCAGACCAGGAGGAGGACGTTTATGGCTTCATAGTATACCGCTTCGACGAAAACGAGCCGATCAACCTGGAACACGCCCGCAATATCCGCCGGATTCAGTTCAATGACTATGAAATGGGCTTCTATGACGAGACTGCGGAAAGAGGAAAGACCTACAAATATGTGGTGACCTCGATCGACAGGCTCAAAAATGAAAGTAACCCATCTAATGTATACCTGAAGAAACTGCGCTAAGCCTATGAAAAGCAGCAAAACTACCTTGGTACTGGTGTTGGCGGCCCTGATCGTGGCGGCCAATGCCATTGCTTTTTCCAATAAAGCAACGCCTGATTTTGACGAAGCAGGTATAGCCGCCAAAGGCCCGGCCTGGATTCGCATCAATCAATTGGGTTATACCCCATCAGGTATAAAAGTGGCTGTGTGGGGAAGCAAGTCCAAAGGAAAGCTGCGCCGCTTTGAGTTGGTGGACGCAACCACAGACAATGTAGTCTACAAAGGAAAAGCGGGAGAGGCATTTGGTACTTATGGACCTTTCGTAGAGTCGTACCGTCTCAGGTTTACGGATTTCAATACGCCGGGCACCTATTATCTGCAGGCTGGAAATGCTAAGTCTCCGGTGTTCCGCATCGGGGATGATGTGTACAAAGGCACCGCTGACTTTGCGCTCCGCTATATGCGACAGCAACGCAGCGATTTCAATCCTTACCTGAAAGACTCCTGCCACACCGCCGACGGCTATACCATGTATGGCCCGATGCCCGACAGCACCATCATCGATGTATCGGGTGGCTGGCACGATGCCTCGGATTACCTGCAGTACAGCACTACTTCAGCCAACGCTACTTACCACCTGTTGGCCGCTTACCGCGATTTTCCGGGTGTGTTCTCTGACAAGCACCAGGCGAACGGCCTTGAAGGGACAAACGGCGTAGCAGACATACTCGACGAAGCAAAGTGGGGACTGGACTGGCTCCTGAAGATGCACCCGCGAGAAGACTGGCTCTTCAACCAACTAGCCGACGACCGCGATCATCAGAAGATGCGCCTGCCGAACCACGACAGTGTGGATTATGGTATGGGACGGGCCCGTCCGGTATACTTTGCCACCGGTGAGCCACAGGGCTTGGGTAAGTACCAAAACCGGGCGACAGGCGTAGCTTCCACAGCTGGCAAGTTTGCCAGCGCCTTTGCCCTGGCTGCCCAGGTATATGATGGCAAAGACAAGCAGTTAACCAGTTTGTTCGGACAGAAAGCCAAGTCAGCGTACCAACTGGGTCTGGACAAGCCGGGTGTTTGTCAGACGGCTCCAAACCGAGCACCTTACTTTTATGAAGAAGATAACTGGGTAGACGATATGCAGCTAGGTGCAGCCGCTCTTTACCAACTCACTGGTTTCAAAGAGTATTTTGACCAGGCCTATACCTATGGATTGCAAGAGAAAGTAACACCCTGGATGGGAGCCGATACAGCCCGTCACTACCAGTGGTATCCGTTTCACAACTTTGGTCACTTCGAGTTAGCTAAAAGAGCCGATGCGAAAACCAAAGCGGAACTGATCGGATTCTACAAAGAAGGTATAGAGCGAGTGCACGCCAAAGCAAAGCGCAACGCCTTTTACAGAGGAGTGCCTTTCATCTGGTGCTCCAACAACCTGACGACCTCCTTTGCGATCCAGAGCTTTTTGTACCGCCAGATGAGCGGCGACCAGACTTATGCTGAACTTGAGCAGGCCAATTTTGACTGGCTATTCGGGCTCAATCCATGGGGCACGAGCATGGTGTTTGGTTTGCCAGCCAACGGTGACACACCCGTTGATCCACATTCGGCCTTCACCTACCTGTACAAGTACCCGATAGATGGCGGTTTGGTGGATGGGCCTGTTTATGGCAACATCTATAAAAACCTGATCGGGATTAAACTGTACGCACCGGATGAGTACGCTGCTTTTCAGTCTGACCTGGTGGTATACCACGATGACTACGGCGACTACAGCACCAACGAACCTACCATGGACGGGACAGCATCGCTGATCTACCTGCTGGCAGCCAAAGAACATAGCTCACAGGGGAGACAGACAAAAAAATAAAATACTGTACCTGCGCATTGAAAGATGAGTTACTGCATGAAAAAGATATGGCTATTGGTTTGTGCTTTGGTGGGCTTCGTTGGTTGCCAGCAGCCTGCCGCTACCTCCGATGCCCCGCTTATACCTGAAGGTATAACCTACCTGTCGCGACAGGAGTGGGGAGCCAATGCGCCTGTGTTGCCGATGCGCCCGCACAAGCTAACGAGGCTGACCATACACCATACCGGTGTGCCCCAGTTATTTGAACGGAGCCTGACGGACAAACTACGCAATCTGCAGAAGTTCTCGCAAGAGGAAAGTCCCTTAGCTGATGGGCGCATGAAGCCTGCCTGGGCGGATATACCTTATCACTTGTATGTGGATGTGCATGGAGCAGTAGGAGAGGCGCGTGATCTTAACTATGCCGGCGACTCTAATACGAGCTACGATCCTGCCGGGCATCTGCTAGTGGTAGTCGAAGGCAACTTTGAAAAAGAAACGATCACACCAGCACAAATGAAGACGTTGGAAAAGCTGGTGCCAGCCTTGGCAAAACGCTACGCTATACCTGCCGATAGCCTGGGAGCACACAAAGATTTTGCTCAAACCAGTTGCCCGGGCTCCGGTTTATACGCTGAGCTTCCTCGGTTCAGGCAACTGATATATGGGAAGTAAAAGCTGGCAGCCTTATTCGTGCTGCAGGTTTATGCAGGTATAATAGAGGGGCAATTTGATGGATAAGGGGTGATTAATGCGGGTTTGTGCAAGTTTTAAGAAAAAACATGCGAAAATATTTTGAACTATACCGACGAGTGCTTAGTTTTATACAAAATAAAGGGACAGTATTCGTTTTGCTCATGCGCTTTTGTGCGGTTTCTGCGCTAGTTTACCAAACAAAAGGCAGCATGAGCAGAATGGGTACAACTACTCTAAGTGCTGCCATCGGTCTTTTTGCTTCAACAGGAAATAAACAGATGAATTTACGGAAGTATGCCGCTTTGTTAGCACTGATACTGATTGCCAACCTTGGCTATGGTCAGTCTTTTCAATTTGCCTTCGTATCCGATACCCACATCGGCAACCCTACAGCTCAGGAGGACCTCGAGCGCACCATTTCTGATATCAACGCCAATCCCAATCTTGATTTTGTAGTCGTAACCGGCGATATCACCGAATTTGGCTCAGATGAAGAATTAACGTTAGCCAAACAAATCTTCAATACCATTAAGAAGCCCTGGTACATCATACCTGGCAATCACGATACGAACTGGTCTGAGAGCGGTAGCAACAGCTTTCGGGTAATCTTTGGAGCCGAGATGTTTGCTTTTACGCACAAAGGCTACCTTTTCGCAGGCACTGGCTCTGGTCCAAACATGCGCATGGGACCGGGGCAGATTCCCCGCGAGCACATTGTCTGGCTCGATTCTGTGCTCAACAACATGCCTGATGCGGAAATGCCGGTTATCTTTCTCAACCACTATCCGCAGGACTCTTCTTTAAACAACTGGTACGACGTAACCGACCGTTTGCGCACCCGCAACACGCAGCTGATCCTGCATGGCCACGGGCATAATAACCGCGAGTACCGCTACGACGGTATACCTGCCGTGATGGGGCGCTCCAACCTGCGCGCCAAAGACCCAGTGGGAGGGTACAATATCGTGACCTTTGCAGATGGGAAAGCCAGCTTTGAAATCCGGAAACCAGGCATAGAAACTTTGCCAAAGTGGATAGAAGTGCCACTGGTAAAGCATGATTTCGCCAGCGATCCAACCCAACACCATCGCCCGTCTTTTGCGGTAAACAGTTTATACCCGAATGTGAAATTGGTTTGGGAATACCAGGATAACAGCGACGTGGGTGCAGGGACGGCTCTGTACAAAAACATGGTGATCGCTACGAACACAAGTGGAGAAATCTATGCGCTGGACCAAAAGACTGGACAGCGTAAATGGGCTTACCGCACAAACGGCAAAATCTATTCTACTCCGGCTGTAGCCAATGGCTACGTGGTGGTAGGATCTTCTGACAACAACATCTATTGCCTGTCGGCTAGCACGGGCAAGCTGGTATGGAAGCTGATCGCTAATCGGCCTGTACTAGGCTCGCCACTTATCGAGAAGGGTATTGTCTACATAGGCGCTTCCGATGGGCACTTCCGAGCAATCAATCTGCAAAACGGGAAGTTGCTTTGGGATTTTGACCAGGTGAACAACTTTGTTGTGACCAAGCCTTTGCTTTACCAAGGCAAGGTATACTTCGGTAGCTGGGGCAATGAGTTCTACGCCCTCAATGCCAAAACCGGTCAATTGGCCTGGAAATGGAGCAATGGCTCCAGCAATCGCATGTTCTCCGCAGCTGCCTGTTACCCTGTGGCTGCCAATGGTCGTATTTTCATTGTTGCCCCCGACCGCTTCATGACAGCACTGGATGCTACTACGGGTGAAGTAGTGTGGCGTGAGCAAATGAAAGAAGGCCGCGTGCGTGAGTCGATGGGCCTGTCGCAAGACGGTAAGCTGGTCTATGTAAAGACGATGGACGGCCAGGTATACGGTGTGTCTACCACGTCAAACGCCTTGCAGGTTGACTGGAAATCACCGTTGCAACTACCTTATGAGCTGGCTCCGTCAGCTATTATTGAAAGTAACAATGTCGTACTGGTACCTTCACACTCAGGCTTGGTCAGCGCACTGGACCGTCAGAGTGGAGCGGTGCTTTGGAAATACAAAAGTTCAAACAGCCTCATGAACCCGGTAATGCCACTCGGCAAAAACCGTGTAGTTGTGAGCACGATGGATGGGAAGATCGCCTGCCTGGAGTATGTGCCTGCCAAGTAATCAGGTATAATTACATAGGTATAGCGATCAATTATGAAGGATTTATTTAAAACACACAATGGAAATTACGACCGAGAAAGACTCGAACTATAACAATCTGGAAAAGATGTCGGTGAGGGAAGTGCTGGAGAACATCAACCGTGAAGACAAAAGCGTACCCCTTGCTGTTGAGAAAGCCTTACCACAAATAGAAGCCTTGGCTGAAGTAGTGGCAGACCGCATGAAAAAAGGTGGCCGTTTATTTTATATCGGCGCCGGCACTAGCGGCCGTTTGGGTGTAGTAGACGCGTCTGAGTGCCCACCAACCTTCGGTGTTCCTTTTGACATGGTGGTAGGCCTGATCGCTGGTGGCGACACAGCCATCCGCAAAGCAGTGGAGTTCGCCGAAGACGATGCAGAGCAGGCTTGGGAAGACTTAAAAGAATACGGACTGGGTGAGCATGATGTGATCGTAGGCCTTGCTGCCTCTGGTACAACACCTTATGTGATTGGCGGCTTGCGCACGGCGAACGAGTATGGCCTGGCAACCGGCTGCATCGTGTGCAATACAGGAAGTCCGGTGGCTGCTGAAGCGCAGTATCCGGTAGAGGTAGTCGTTGGCCCTGAGTTTGTTACGGGCAGTACCCGGATGAAGGCCGGAACCGCGCAAAAGCTTGTTCTTAATATGCTGAGCACAACGGTTATGATCCAACTGGGCCGTGTGCGCGGCAACAAGATGGTGGATATGCAGCTGACAAATCATAAGCTGTATCACCGCGGTGTGCGCATGGTTATGGCGGAGACGGGTGCTGATGAACCGACTGCGTCTGCTTTGCTGGAGAAGCATGGGAGTGTTAGGAAGGCGGTAGCGAGCGTGCTGGTTTCGAAGTAGGGTTTGCCTAATGACCTTATGGCGCGAGCGTCCTCGCTCGTGTCTATTATGGTGGGGCCTCTGGCCCAGGTATAGCTGCGGCTATTGCAGGTATGCAGTAAGTTTAGCGTTAGCGCAACTTGTGGTTGTGTACGAGGCCAGTTTTTAATTGGCATAAGCTATGCTTTAGGTATAGTAAACCAACTTGTTCTATAGCTTCGCCTGTGCGGCGGGCACCTACTTTTTTCCTTGATGGGGGTAGGGGCCCTCGATAAAGAAAAAAGTAGGCAAAAAAATCAAGACGCTCCAAATCGAGGGCCCCTACCCCCACTCGCTGAACGCTCAAACAGTGGAGCGCCGCAAAGTGCACCTGGCTTTGTGAACTGTTTCATTGCTTCAGGGGCAAGTTAGTCTTGCTATACCTGCCAGTGTAAATTAAGTTTAACTACAAGGCTTATACCTGAAGATTGTTAGTGGCAGCAAAGTCCCCCTTCGAAGGGGGCAGGGGGATGACAAGCGTTCCTAAGATTCCCCTCTAGGGGTAGGGTCCCTCTTTAAAGAGAGGGGCAGGGGTGTGTCAATCATGCATGGGAATCCTGCAAATCCTGAGGATAGGGGCCCTATAAAAAGATGCAGCCCATTTCCAGTCAGGGGCTTCGAAAACGTTGAAACAAACTAACATTACCGCCATATCGGCAAAACTTAGTAACTTACAATCATGTGCGGAAGCGAGAGGTATAGGCAGGGGTGCTGATGACCTTCTTTCGCTGATGACCAATAAACTGTATTATGTCTCCAATTGTTCTTCTGTCTTTCCTGATAGGCTATTTTGCGGTGCTGATAGGTATATCCTACTTTACTTCGAAAGGAGCATCAGACAATTCCAGCTTCTTCATCGCCAACCGTAACTCGAAGTGGTACTTCGTTGCTTTTGGTATGATTGGTACCGCTTTGTCGGGTGTGACCTTCATTTCGGTGCCGGGTGCGGTGGTCAATAGTAGTTTTGGCTATTTTCAGTTTGTGCTCGGTAATACCGTAGGCTTCGTGCTCATAGCTTTTGTGCTGTTGCCGCTTTACTACCGCATGAATCTTATCTCCATTTATACTTATCTGGAGAAGCGTTTCGGCTATTGGAGCTATAAAACAGGCGCCATGATCTTCCTGGTGTCACGTACCATCGGTTCAGCATTCAGGCTATACCTGGTGGCCATCGTGCTGCAGCGATTCATTTTCGATGCCTGGGATGTGCCCTTTGTCGCGACTGTAGCGATTTGCCTTGTTTTGATCTGGCTCTATACCCACAAAGGCGGCCTCAAGACCATTGTAATTACAGATACGCTCCAGACCGTCTTTATCATCGGATCTGTTATCTTTTCCATCATCTTCATCGCCAATAGCCTCGATCTGAATGTGGTGCAGACTTTCGAAGCGGTGAAAAACAGTTCTTACTCCAAGATGTTCTTCTGGGAGGATTTCCTGGGTACGAAGAGCCATTTCCTGAAGCATTTTATAGGCGGTGTATTCGTGACAATTGCTATGACCGGGCTTGACCAGGACCTGATGCAGAAGAACCTGAGCTGCAAAAACATTGGGGAAGCGCAGAAGAATATGCTCACCTTTACGGGCGTTTTCGTTTCGATCAACATCTTCTTCCTGAGCGTGGGCGCTTTGCTGTACATTTATGCAGAAGCCAACGGGATTGACGTAACGGCGCTGGCAACTCCTGACCACCTGTTTCCGGAGATCGCCCTGAACCATATGGCCATGATTCCGGCTATCATCTTCATGCTGGGCCTTACCGCAGCTACTTTTGCTACAACTGACTCAGCCCTGACAGCCCTTACCACATCCTTCTGTGTGGACTTCCTGAACTTTACCAAAAAGGCCAATCACGACGACATCAAACTGATCAGGACCCGCCACTGGGTGCACATTGGTTTCTCGGTGGTGATGCTGCTGGTAATCCTTGTTTTCAAAATCATTAACGATGACTCTGTGGTGAATGCCATCTTCAAAGCGGCCGGCTATACCTATGGTCCGTTGTTGGGCTTGTTCGCTTTTGGTATGGCTAATAAGCGTGCTGTGGCTGATAAACTGGTGCCTTACATCTGTATTGTCTCCCCAATCCTGACGTATGTGCTGGACACTAACTCTGTTGATTGGACAGGTTATGCCATGGGCTTTGAGCTGATCGTAGTGAATGCTGCGATCACGTTTATCCTGTTGCTTATAACAAGCAAGCCGGGCGGTGGTATGATGATGGATGCCTTGGAAGAAGCTGAAACCGGTAATAAAGTAAAACAGACAACGTATTAAATTTAAGTCTGCCAAACAGCTGGCCAGACTTCATGCAAAGCATTGATAAGGATTCGGATTGATTAATTTGTTGATCAACAGTTATTCGGGACGTACTATCCTTCACCCTTTGCCTAAAGCACTTTTGTACTCATGCTTATGAACATAGCATTGCTTTTGGAGAGTATTTTGCCAAAAGCGCGCATCCGGGCACGCTTGATCGATGTCGTGTCTTACGCTTCCGACGCTGGCTTTTACTACCTGAGGCCCAAAGCCGTGGTGCAGCCCGTTTCAGAAGAAGAGATCAAACAACTATTTGCTTTTTCGCACCAGCACAAGGTGCCGCTTACCTTCCGTACGGCGGGAACCAGCCTTTCAGGGCAATCTATTACCGATGGTATACTCGTCGACCTCAGCCAATACTGGAACAAGGTTAAGGTAGAAAACGAAGGTGCACAGGTACGCGTGCAGCCAGGCGTAATTGGTGCGATTGTGAATGCGCATTTGCGTCCGTTTAAGCGCAAGATCGGTCCTGACCCGGCCAGTATCAACTCGGCTATGATGGGCGGCATTCTCTCCAACAACGCCAGCGGCATGTGCTGTGGCGTGAGTAAGAACTCCTACCATACCACTAAGTATATCCGTTTTGTGCTGCCTGGCGGTCAATACTTCACCACTGAGAAGCAGATTGACTACCTGCGCTTCAGCGAGGAATGCCCGGAGCTATACCTGAAGCTGCAGCAGATCAAGCGACAAATACGTAACAATCCGGAGCTGCACTACCTGATCCGGCACAAGTATAAAACCAAGAATACGGTTGGCTACTCTGTCAACGCCTTTATCGATTACGAGCACCCGCTCGACATTATGGCGCATTTGCTGATCGGTGCGGAAGGTACACTGGGCTTCATAGCTGAAGCCGTACTGCAGACTGTTCCTGATTATCCGGCTAAGTCCACGGCGCTGCTTTATTTCCCTGATATCTACGCCGCTTGCCAGGCCATCGTACCACTCACAGAAGCGGGTGCCGAGGCGGTTGAACTGATGGATCGTGCCTCGTTGCGCTCGATCGAACATATGGCAGGTGTTCCGGCTATCATCAAGACCTTGCCTGATACAGCTGCCGCTTTGTTGGTAGAATTTCAGGCGAACACGTTCGAAGAGGTGCAGGAGAAGATACTGAAGTTCTTTAGCCTGTCGCCCGAACTGGCATTGCTGGAGCAACCTGTTTTCACAACTGATCCGGTTGAACAGGCTTTTCTGTGGAAGGTGCGCAAAGGCATGTTCCCAGCCGTGGGTGCCGTACGGGCCAGCGGTACGACCGTATTGCTCGAAGATATTGCCGTACCTGTTGCCCAACTTGGCGACGCTATTCTGGACCTGCAAGGTCTTTTCCGCAAGCATGGGTATCCCAATGCCATCATTTTCGGTCACGCCAAAGACGGCAATATTCACTTTGTCGTTACGCAGGCCTTTGATACACCGGAGGAAGTCACCCGCTACGACCGTTTCCTGAAAGAAGTGGTGAAGCTCGTGGTAAAGAAATATGAAGGGGCATTGAAGGCTGAGCACGGTACAGGCCGCAACATGGCGCCGTTTGTAGAGACAGAGTGGGGCCCGGAGGTATACCGTATCATGAAAGCGCTGAAACAAGTCGTGGATCCGGAGAACCTGCTCAACCCTGGCGTGATCATCAACCACGATAAAAATGCGCATATCCAAAACTTGAAGGCCTTGCCAAAGGTGGAGGAAGAAGTAGACCGCTGCATGGAATGTGGTTTCTGTGAACACAAATGCCCTAGCCGCAATATTACACTGACGCCGCGTCAGCGCATCGTAGTGCGCCGCGAATTGCTCAACTTAAAGCGAAAAGGGGAGAAGAAACAGCACAAAGAACTCCTGAACCAATATCAGTACGACGGCCTCGATACCTGCGCTGTGGACGGACTATGCGCCACTGCCTGTCCGGTTGATATCAACACTGGTGATTTGGTAAAGCGCCTGCGTCGTGAAAACCATAGTGAGCTGGCAAACCAGGTAGCACTGCTGGTCGCTAAGAATTTCAAACCTGTGTCATCAACTGTTAAGTTTGGCCTGCAAGCTGGAGCAAGCGTGAACAAGCTCTTGGGTGCTAATACCCTGGGTAGGTTCACCGAAGAGGTGAAAGATATGATCCCGTCTTTCCCGCTCTGGACAAAACAGCTGGCCCCGGCCCCGGGCATTGCCAAGTCGATCGCCCATGCAACTGCCCCTGTGGCAGAGGCAACTGTGGTTTACTTCCCGACTTGTATTTCCCGCACCATGGGTACCGCTGAGTCAGGTAAGAAAAATATCATTGATACATTCAAAAGCGTTTCAGATAAGGTAGGAGTGAGGTTCACGATTCCGCAGGATGTAAAAGGTGCTTGTTGTGGACAAATATTTTCTTCGAAAGGGTATAGCCAGGCCTATGCCTATACAGCCAACGAGACAATAGAGAAGGTATGGGATTGGACTGATAAAGGCCGTCTGCCGCTCGTGCTCGACATTACCTCCTGCACCCAGACCCTGCAAAACTGTCGCCCTGTGCTCACAGAGGAGAACAAGCAGAAGTTCGATAGCATTAAGATCATCGACAGCATTGACTATATCGCTGACTTCATTTTGCCAAAAGCCACTGTGCTACGCAAAAAAGCGAATGTGGTGCTGCACCCGGTTTGCTCGTTGCAGAAAATGGGATTGGAAGGACGCTTCGTAGGTATAGCCAGACAAATGGCAGACGAAGTAACCGTACCGATGCACGCCGGTTGCTGCGGTATGGCTGGCGACCGTGGTTTCCTGGTGCCAGAACTCACTGCTTCCGCTACAGCACCTGAAGCAGCGGAAGTGAAGCAGCGTGCGTATGACGGATATTACTCTTCCGGTAAAACCTGCGAAATGGCCATGACAGAGGCAGTTGGCCGCAACTACGAGTCGATTGTTTATCTGTTGGACGAGTGTTTGTAGAGTAGTTAGTTCGCACAGATCATAAAAGTAAAGAGGCCCGCTCATGTGAACGGGCCTCTTTACTTTTATATTTGTAATACTTTAAACTGCCTCAACCACTGATGCATACTCTCTCAAACTTGAATCTTCCGGTTTTAGATCCGTCACCAGATAGTGAATAGAATTCAGGTCACATACCTTCATGTTCTGGTCGGAGCCAAGCTTTTCGGCGATACTCATGATAGCGGTTTTCTTGGCAGATCGGATCATCGCTTTCTTAACCTGTACCACTTCCCAGTCAGAGTCGGTAAGGCCGTCTTCTACAGATAGAGAGTTCGTGCCGAGTATACAAAGATCCACTTTGATCTCGGATAGCTGGTTTACTACCTGTGCACCGATCATGATGTGGGAGTTCTTCGAAAGCTGCCCGCCAAGCAAAATCACGTTGATGTTCGGGCGTTCGGCTAACTCCAAAGCTACCAGTGGGCTCACGGTAAAGAAGGTGCAACGTAGTGTGTCAGGGATCATGCGAGCCACTTCGATCATAGTGGTACCGCCGCCAACCAGTATGCTCATGCCGTCTTTCAGCAGGTCAATTACTTTTCGGGCAATCTCTTTCTTCGATTCCTTCGCGTATACCTCGGACTGACTGAATGGGTAATGGAAAGACTTTGACAGAGCGCCACCATGCACCTTCAGAATCTGGCCGCTTTCCGCCAGTTCGTTTAAATCTCTTCTAACAGTATCTTCCGATACGTTGAGTTTCAAACTCAGATCTGATGATAGCACTTTGTTGTGCAGATTGATCTGCTTTATGATAAAAGCCTGCCGTTCTTCCTTAAGCATTCTGGTCGTATTTAATCTGTAAAAATCAAATATAGATTTTTTTCTGAAAATATAATGTCAGAATCAGGATTTTTGAGATTACCCCAGCCCAGCCCTGTTTTTAGGGGAGGGCCGAGGAGGGTATAAAAAAGCCTGCTCCTTTTTAGAGAACAAGCTTTCATTTCAATCATACAACAAGGGCAATAGAATCGGTTATCTGCCTATATCCCGACTTCTGTGAGCATCCTGTAAATCCTTTAATTCTGAAAATCCTGATTCTGACAAAAAAAGCCTGTCCCACTAATGGAATAGGCTTTCAAAATCAGGTATGCTATACCTTATACCTTCACATAAATCTTCTTTTTATCCATCCAGAAGCCAATCACCCACATCACGAGCATGTAACTTAAGGCAAACATTAATGAGGCAGCCTCACCTTCTGACCAACTCAGGAAAAGTTTAGTATAGAGCCACTTCTGCAGACTCATGTCGTCGATACGAATGAAATTAAGCAGCTTAATAACAAGTGTAGCAAAGGCAAAGATGAAGAGTGGGTTCTTGCCGAAAGCCTCAAAGAAGTAAGACCATTTCACAAAGCCCAACACTTCGATCACCAGCATAAGCGCAGCAATCAGCATTACGCTTAAGCCCACTGAGTGTAGCACATAAGAACTTGTCCAGATCGGTTTGTTGATCGGGAAAGCGAAGTCCCACACGAAAGCGATGGCCACCAGTGCTGCGCCGGCCAGGTTGAGTTTGAAGACGGTACTCAGGTTATTGCCATTTTTCTGGATAAACAGTCCTGCAAAATAACCGGCCAGTACGTTCACGGTGGCAGGCAGCGTACTCAACAATCCTTCCGGATCAAAAGGTATACCGAAGCCTTTGTAGAGGTTGGTTTCAGGTATGATCAAGTCGTCGAACTTGCGGGCCGCATTGCCCGCGAGACTGTAGGGATCAGCGGAATCGCCGAAGAAGTACATCACAGCCCAGTAGCCGAGCAGTATGACCACACTGAAAATGGCAGCTCCCTTGAACTTAAGGTAATGCACCGCCAATGAAGCGATGAAGTAGCACAGCGCGATGCGCTGTAATACGCCCATGATGCGCACCGCTGTAAAGTCCTTCAGCACGATGGCGCCTTCCGGATCACGTGTGATAAAAGGGAACAAGTTGAGGAACAGACCGATCAGGAAAATAAGGGCGGTGCGCTTGAATACTTTGCGCAGGAACACGCTATCGGACTGCTTTTCAAACTTGCGCATGCTGAAGCTCATGGCGTTGCCTACCACAAAGAGAAAGGACGGAAACACCAGGTCAGTCACTGTAAAGCCATGCCAGGCTGCGTGTTTGAATGGCGCATAGATGCTGCCCCAACTGCCGGGGTTGTTTACCACGACCATCAAAGCGATGGTCAGGCCACGGAGTACATCCAGCGAAAGGTAGCGCTCATACGTTTGAGGTCTGAGTAAACCAGAGCCTGTCAGGGGAGGGGCTGTCGAAAGTTTAGTCATGGGTTCTAAAAAATAATGCCGCCCCATGTGTAGGGACGGCTATACCTTTAAATTACTTTACGGAAGCCTCTGTAGGCTGCTTTTCTTTGCTCTTGCCCATGGCGTCGTATACCACTTGCAGTACATTGGTGCGGGTATTGAGTTTACCCAGCTTGCTGTTTTCGCGGGTCGGGTTCACGCGGTTGCTCAGGAACACATACACAAGGTTGTTCACAGGGTCGATCCAGGTATAAGTGCCGGTGAAACCAGAGTGGCCGAAGCTCTCAGCCGGAGCGCTTGGGGCAGCGTTGCTGTTCTGAGCACCCGGTTTGGCCGGACGGTCGAAGCCAAGCGCACGGTAGTTGCCCTGGTCGCAGAAGTGACACTTGCTGTATTCCTTTACCACGTTCTCGCCGATATAGCGCTTGTTCGCATACAGGCCGTCGTTCAGGTATAGGTGCATCAGCTTGGCTACGTCGTTGGAGTTGCCAAACAAACCAGCGTGACCGCTCACTCCACCTAACATAGCAGCGCCCTCGTCATGAACCGTGCTGTGCAAAAGTTGCTTGCGGAAGTGCGGCTCAAACTCGGTCGGCACAACGCGGGAAGCCGGATAGCGCTTGTAAGGGTTGAACGTCAGAGTCGTCGCGCCAATAGGCTGGTAGATGGAGTTTTGCAGGTAGGTCTCGAAGCCTACGCCGGTGATGTTCTCCACTACTTTCGGTGCCAGAATGAACGACAGGTCACTGTATACATAGCCCGGCTTTTCATTCAATGGCGACTCCATAATCTCCTTGTAAATTCTGTCAGCGTACTTGCGGTGGATGTACAGGTTGTTAGCTACCCTGATCGGGAAACGAGCAGAAGAATCTGCCTTGAAGGTACGCCACTTAAAGTTGCCGTTTTTCTTCACGGTCTCTTTCCAGAATGGAATCCAGGACTTGAGACGGGCCTGGTGTGTGAGGATGTCACGATAGTTCAGGTCAGCCTTGTTTGTGCCGGCAGCCATTGGTAAGTAGGTGCCTAGCGTTTGGTTTTCGTCGAAACGGCCTTCGCCTTTCAGACGCATCAGGGCGGCCATGGAGGTGCTGATTTTGGTAACAGAAGCGAGGTCGTAAAGGTCGTCAACGCGAACCGCCTGCTCCTTGTCGTAGGTATGGTGACCGAAAGCTTTGTGGTAAATCACTTTGCCGTCTTTGGCCACGAGTACCTGCGCACCCGGCGCTGCTTCTTCACGGATGGCCTGGTGCACGAGCGAGTCTATACCTGCCAGGTCCTGTGATTTTATACCTACCGCCTCCGGCATAGAGTAGGCCATGCGCCAGCCACCGCGGGTCAGCAAACCGTCGTCAATCTTAAAGTTATTACTCACCGTAACCGGCAGCTTGCCAGTCGCGCCTATACCTCCGAAAATCAGCTGGGAAGTCAGATCCTGCGTAACGGCATTCTCCTGGTAGGCTGCAATCACGGCATCGGCTTTGTCGAGGCTCTCCATCTCAGCAAGGCTGTACACGTTGCCAAATACACTCACGATGGTTTTCTTATTGCGGATAAGCTCCTTTAGGAACACGTTCATCTCAGCCGTGATACCAAAGTTGCTACTTCCCGCCTTGAGTTGCAGCGAATGCACCCCTGCAATAATCAGGTTGTAATCCTTCAGTTTTTCCTTCATAGCCCATAGCTCTTCAAGCGAGTTAGTAGGCTTCAGGAAAAACGTGTCCACTTGGGTATAGCGGGCCAGGTCGCGCTGGAAAGCAGTTTCCTTCTTCGTGCCAATCGCCAGTGCCGCTACCTTCAAGGTGTCCAACGTTTGGATCGGCAGGATGTGGTTCTTGTTGCGAAGCAGCGTGAGCGAAGCTTCTGTCAGCTGACGGTTCAGGTATTGCGCATGCGGATTGTTGAGATCGGCAATCAGGTTTTTGGTTTCGATTGGTTCGAATTTATCCAGTCCTACCCATTGTTTGGCAGCCAGCACTTTGCGGACACGGAAGTCGATCTCAGCCTGTGTGATCTCCTTGTTAGCGATGGCTTTCTTTACTTCTTCAATGGTTGTTTTTACGTCCATTGTATTAAGCATCACGTCGTTGCCAGCCACTAAGGCCTTTACATCCACAACGCCCGGAGGATAGAACTTGGCTACACCCTGCATGTTGAGGGCGTCGGTAAACACGATTCCCTTATAGTTGAGCTCGTTTTTGAGGAGGTCAGTCACAATCGGCTTCGAAAGCGTAGAGGCAAGGTTAGGGGTATTGTCAAGCACCGGGATGTTCATGTGCGCCACCATCACGCTGCCCAATCCTTTGTCCATCAAGGCGCGGAAAGGGTGTAGCTCTGTGGAATCGAGGCGAATGCGGGAGAAGTTGATCAGGGGCAAACCGTAATGTGAGTCCACGTTAGTGTCGCCGTGGCCCGGGAAGTGCTTGGCGCTGGCCAGCACATGGTTGTCCTGCATGCCTTTCATGTAAGCCAGTGACTTGCTGGCCACGTTATGCTTTTCTTCACCAAAAGAGCGGAAGCCAATCACGGGGTTGTTGGCATTGTTATTAATATCCACGGTAGGAGCGAAGTTCACATGCACCCCCAGACGCTGGCACTGGCGGGCAATTTCGGCACCCATCTCGTAAATAAGTCGTTCGTTATCGATGCCACCTAGCGCCATCTGGTACGGGAAGCGGATGGTGCTGTCGAGGCGCATGGCCAGACCCCACTCACCGTCAATCGAAATCATCAATGGTACCTTGCTTTCCTGCTGATAGCGGTTGGTCATCTTGGCCTGACGCACCGGACCACCCTGGAAGAAGATCATACCGCCGACCTTGTAGGTCTTCACGATGTTGCTGATCGAGTCAATGTGCGCCTGATTCTTGTTGGAATAAACTGGAATCATGATCAGCTGGGCGATGCGCTCTTCCGGTGTCAGGGTTTTCATGACAGAATCAACCCAGCGGCTGTTCATGTACCGCAGGAATTCAGCGTCACGACCCGGCGTGTAGCTGGCAGCCGTCGCTTTTTGGGCAGTAGCTTTGCCTGTTTTTGCTTTGTTGGTCTGGCCTTGCAGGTTGTTTGTGCCGAAAATCAGCAGCAGAACAAAGGCCATGGAGAAATAATAGGATGGTTTCAAGGTGATATAGGTTAATTTAATATCAGATACACTGCAATTTAACAGTTTTCAGGTATATGTATTTTTATTTGCGGTAATTTTTTAAATTCCTGCAAATAAAAGCAATATTAGTGGCGTCGTGTAGAAGGCTATTACTCAAAGATACGAACTTGGAGCGGGTATAACTATAGCCGGCGCTTCGCCTGTTATGCTAACCTGACCGAGTAAGTGCCTAACCAACAGGTATAGCCAAATTAATGAATATCTTTACTGAACAAGTAATCACAACATGAAACGTATTTTTAGTCAGGTTTGCGGACTATTGCTTTGCAGCGGCATACTAGCCAGTTGCACAACAAACCCTTATGCCGCAACCAACAAATCATATAAGAAGCAGGCCAAAGCCTACGCCAAATCGCTGCAAGCTATACCTGCAGCTCCGAATGGTGAGCATATCTATCCGCAGGGTGACTACTGGGTAGGTACCACCAACTTCAACCTGCGCAAACCAAATTATGTGATCATCCACCACACAGCGCAAAACTCAACCGAGCACACTTTGAAGACCTTCACGATGCCTTCGACCAAGGTGAGTTCGCACTACGTAATCGGGCGTGATGGCAAGGTATACCAGATGTTACATGACCACATGCGCGCCTGGCACGGGGGTAACAGTAAGTGGGGTAACAACACCGACCTCAACTCTTCTTCCATAGGTATAGAGCTCGACAACAACGGTTCCGAACCTTTCCCGGAAGAAATGATAACCAGCCTGATCGCTGTGCTGGGCAAACTCAAAAAAGAGCACGGTATACCTGCCGAGAACTTCATCGGTCACGCTGATATCGCCCCGGTGCGTAAGGTAGACCCAAGTCCATTGTTTCCATGGAAGACGCTGGCCGATAACGGATTTGGTCTGTGGTATGACGAGGATGTGCTGGAGAAAGAACAGGTGCTGCGCGAAGTGCCTGTAGGTGGGGAGGGCGACCAAACACCTCTATTGGTAATGGAGACGCTGCCCAAGTATACGCTGCCTGATAACTTCAACCCACTCGACGCCTTGCGTATCATTGGGTATAATGTACGTAATCCAGAGGCTGCGGTAAGAGCTTTCAAGATTCACTTTATCCAAACGGATGTGAATGCACCATTGACGGAGGATGAGAAATTGATACTTTATAACCTGTATCAGAAGTATTTGTAAATTAGTGCTAACTAACACCCCGCCCACTATGACCAAACCCTTACTCACCCGCTATACCTTACAACTAATCCCTTGCCTCAGCCTACTCTTTCTCCTCGGTTGTAGCACCGCCAAGCCTGTGGCGGAAGCGCCTGCACCTTACGGACCTGCAGAGATTCAGCGGCAGGTGATGGAAGTGGCGGCCTTGCAACAGAGCTTTGTGGGCTTTGTGCTGTATGACCCGGAGTTGGGTAAAGCGGTGGTGGAGCACAATGCAGACAAGTACTTTGTGCCGGCTTCCAACACGAAGTTGTTCACGTTCTATGCGGCTTCTAAAATGCTGGGCGACTCTATACCTGCGCTCAAGTACGTGGCCAAAGGTGACTCGCTGATTTTCTGGGGAACCGGCGACCCGACGTTCACGCATATGGATCTGCAGAATAACATCGCCTATGACTTCCTGAAGAACCGAAAAGAGAAGCTCTATTACATCGAGGCGCCCATGACCAGCACGCCCTTCGCAACTAACTGGGGCTGGGACGACTACAACTACTACTACCAGCCGGAGCGCAATCCTTTTCCAATTCACGGCAACATTGTCAAATTCAAGAAAGACAGCACGACGGCCTATACTACCACGCCAGCTTTCTTCAAAAAGCAGGTAAAACCAGACACTTCCAAAAACGCACACCGCGATACTTTCCGAAGAGCCTGGCGCACGAACGATATTGCTTACAATCCGAAGCGTGCTGGGGTTGCCTTCTCGCAGGAAGTGCCTTTTATTACCTCACCTGAACTCACTGTGGAACTGCTAGCCGATACATTGAAGCGGCCTGTTAAACTGGTGAAACGGGCTATACCTGCCAATGCCCAAACGCTCTATGGTTTGCCAGCTGATACCGTGTTCAAACGCATGCTGCAGGTAAGCGACAACCTGATGGCGGAGCAATTGATGGTGCTAAGTTCAGGAACACTCTCTGACACGCTGTCGGTGGAGCGGGCCATTAAACATGCTGTGAAAACATACCTGTCTGACCTGCCGGATGCACCGGTTTGGATAGATGGTTCCGGCCTTTCTTCTATGAACATGTTCACACCACGAAGCATCATTGCACTCTTACAGAAAATGCATGCCGAGCGCCCGAGAGAGAAGTTGCTGCCCATGCTGGCAGTGGGCGGTAGACCAGGTACTTTCCGGAACATCTACAAAGCGGATGTGCCTTTCGTGTTCGGCAAATCCGGCACGCTGGCGCACGTACACAACCAAAGCGGCTACATCATCACCAAAAGCGGTAAACTGTTGATGTACAGTTTTATGAATAACAACTTTAAAACATCTTCGTCAGAGATAAGAAGTGCCATGGAGCGTATTATGACAGAAGTGCATGAAAAGTACTAGCAGCTGAACTTGGCCTCGGAGCCCTCGCTCGCCTCTGGCGAGTGTGAGCTATCCGGCGGACTCTGGCCGCTTGAATTTGTGTCTCTTGGCACAAGTGGCGGGACGCCTCTGAATAGCTCACACTCGCGGGACGCGAGCGAGGGTAGCTAAAGATAACAATCCGTAACTGACAACTGACAACTAACCACCAATAATTAACAACCTATACCTGACCACACAAACAAACCGATACTATGTTGAAACTAACGATACGCTCTTTTGACCTGCCGCTCCGGCATACCTTCACCATTTCCTATGACTCTCGCGACGTACAGCCAACCATGATTGTTGAGCTGCAGCACGGCGAGCACAAAGGGTATGGCGAGGCGACCAGCAATCCATATTACGGCTTTACCATCGAAAGCATGACCGAAGCGCTGGAGAACATCCGCGAGAAAATCGAGTCGACAGAACTGACTTCACCTGAGGAGTTCTGGGCACAGATGCAGCCACACCTAACCGACCATCCTTTTGCCCTTTGTGCCTTAGATTTAGCTGCCAACGACTTGTTCGGCAAAATGAAAGGCCAGCCGCTCTACAAAATCTGGGGTCTGGAAGCGAAGAACATGCCGCTCACCAACTATACCATCGGTATCGCTTCTATTGACGATATGGTGAAAAAGCTGCAGGAAATGCCGTGGCCGCTTTACAAAATCAAGCTGGGCACAAAAGAAGACGTCGCCATTATTAAAGAATTGCGCAAGCACACCGACGCTATTTTCCGGGTAGACGCCAACTGCGCCTGGGGTGTGGAAGAAACCATCGAAAACTCAAAGCAACTCAAAGAACTAGGTGTAGAGTTTATCGAACAGCCTATGAAAGCCGATGATCTGGAAGGTATGAAGCAGGTATACGAGCGCTCCGAATTGCCGCTTATTGCCGACGAAAGCTGCATTACCGAGTCCGACGTAGCCAAGTGCCATGGTCTGTTCCATGGCGTGAACATTAAGCTCACAAAATGCGGTGGATTGACACCTGCCCGTCGAATGATTGCCGAGGCCAAGAGCTTGGGTATGAAAGTGATGGTCGGCTGCATGACGGAGTCCAGCATTGGTATATCGGCTATTGCGCAGCTACTGCCTATGCTCGATTACGTGGACATGGACGGCGCTCTTTTGTTGAGTAAGGACATTGCCACAGGCGTAACCATCGAGCAAGGCAAAGTGAGCTACAGCGAAAACGTGAAGGGTACTGGCGCCACCCTGATAGTGTAATGGCCAACAAGGTATACACAGACCAATTGCCGGGCCGCACCCTGGTCGTAAACGGAGAGGAGTTTCTGTTTTTTAGCGGGACCTCCTACCTGGGTATACCTGTTAACGAAGCGTTCAGAGCATGCCTGTTCGAAGGAATGGCCCGCTACGGCACCAATTACTCCAGCTCCCGCAACTCTAATCTGCAGCTGCGGGTGTTCGAGGAGGCGGAAAATTACCTGGCAAACTATACCGGTGCCGAAGCAGCCTTCACGATGTCGTCAGGCTACCTGGCCGGACAGGCGCTGGTTCAGACCCTGCAAGGGAACGGACATTTCATTTACGCAGCCAACACGCATCCGGCTCTTTGGCGCAGCACCACCGACGAAGTCACCGGCGACTATGATACCTGGGTGGGCCCCATGCTACAGCAGGTAAAGGATTCGAAGGAGCAGCATGTCATTCTCGTCTGCAACTCCCTCGACCCGCTGAAAGCCCGCAACCACGGTTTCAGCTGGTTGAGTGATCTGCCAAACGACAAGCAAATCACGCTGATTGTCGATGATTCGCATGGTTTTGGCGTGACAGGTGAGGATGGAGCGGGTATCTTCGCACAGCTGAAAGCACGTTTGCAGCCGAATGTGCGACTGGTTGTGGCGAGTTCGATGGGGAAGGCCCTGGGTATACCTGCCGGCGTGGTATTGAGTGATAAGGAGCTGGTTGATAAGCTGCGATACAGCCATTATTTCGGCGGTGCTTCTCCGGCTATACCTGCCTACCTGTATGCATTTCTGCAGTGCGAGTCTTTGTTCAGAGAAGCCCGACAGAAGCTGTTTTCCAACATTGCGCTTTTCCTGCAATATTTGGAGCGACCGGCACAATTCAGTTACTTTGAAAGATACCCGGTGTTTGGCGTACACGAGCATCGTTTAGCGACATACCTGCAGGAGCAGGGTATAATCATCTCCAGCTTCCGGTATCCGACGCCTGCCGACGATCCGATTACACGGGTTATTCTGAGCAGTGCGCATACCGAAGAGGATGTGCTGCAATTGACGGGGTTGATCAATCGTTTCGCTGTGGAGCAGCAGGCCGGTAGCTAAACCAATAAACTTATCAATCTTTTAATCTAATTCCCTTTACAGAGGGAAATCAACTATTACATGGAAGAAACCACCGCTGCAGCACCTCTTATCACCAACGACGCCGTCGTGCTGGGTATTCTCGTCGTCATACTGGCTATCATATTTAAGACATCGTCCAGTGAGCGTACTGTATTCAAGAAGTTCTATTCGGTAGTGCCTTCGCTCTTGCTCTGTTACCTTATTCCGAGTTTGCTCAATTCCCTGAACATTATCTCTGGTGAGACCTCAGCGCTGTACGGGATGGCGTCGCGTTACTTGTTGCCGGCGAGTTTGGTGCTCTTTACTATCAGCCTCGACCTGAAAGAGATCTGGAAACTGCGCCATAAAGCCGGGCTCATGTTCATCACTGGTACAGTTGGTATTATCATTGGCGGCCCACTGGCGATTCTTATTGTCTCTACTTTCGCACCCGATGTGGTAGGAGGAGCAGGGCCTGATGCTGTCTGGCGCGGATTGACTACCATTGCGGGCAGCTGGATTGGTGGTGGTGCCAACCAATTGGCCATGTACGAGATCTTCCAGCCTAGCCCGAACCTGTTCTCTGCTGTGATTGCCGTGGATGTGATTGTGGCCAACGTTTGGATGGCGGTGCTCTTGTACGGAGCTGGTAAGTCTGAGAAGGTGGATGCTTTCTTTAAAGCCGACAGTTCCGCCGTGACTAATCTGAAAAACAAGATTGAGCAATACCGCAAGAGCATCATGCGAGTACCTTCCATGCCCGACCTGATGCTGATAGCCGGCATAGGCTTTGGCCTGACAGGTCTGGCGCATTTTTTCGCTGACATCATCGCTCCCTGGATTGAAGCTAATGCCCCGGGATTGGCCCGCTTCAGCTTGACATCCGGTTTCTTCTGGCTCGTAGTACTGGCCACGACTTTTGGTATGCTGCTGTCCAATACCAAGGCCCGTAATCTGGAAGGGGCGGGTGCATCGCGTGTCGCCAGTATTTTCCTGTACATACTGGTCGCCACTATTGGCATGCAGATGGATGTGACAGCCATTGTGAGCCAACCGGGGCTGTTCCTGGTCGGTCTTATCTGGATTTCGATGCACATGCTCTTGTTGTTCATTGTGGGCAAGCTGATCAAAGCGCCATTCTTCTTTTTGGCGGTGGGAAGCCAGGCCAATGTGGGCGGTGCGGCCTCGGCTCCGATTGTGGCGGCGGCCTTTCATCCGGCGTTGGCGCCGGTGGGGGTACTCTTGTCCATTCTCGGCTATGCTGTGGGCACCTATGGGGCTTATATCTCGGGTATCTTGATGCAGCTCGTAGCGGAGTAACGAATTATTGTTAATGTATTAATGTTCAGTATGTAATGCTGTTGTCAGGCCATAGTGCCTGCCCAAGAATCAAAACTTATACTATGATTAAAAAGAGTCTTTTTGCGTTGTTGCTTCCATTGGTGCTTTCAGCCTGTGCTGGTTCACAAACCACGACACCTGAAACGACAACCGCAGCAAGCGCTGCCTCGGCTGTTTCTCCTGCCAAAACCCACATCGATGCCGTGCGCCAACAGTTTGCGCCGGATAAACGTGTGGCTTTGTTTGATGTGGAGCCAAATGGCCAGGTGCTGCGTGGCGAAACCAACATGCCCGAAGCCAAAGCCGATTTGCTAAAGCGTCTGCAGGCAGCTAACGTATCGTTTGTGGACAGCATACAAGTGTTGCCGGAAGCTGAGCTGGAGGGAAAACATCAGGCCATCGTAACGATCTCGGTTGCCAATCTGCGCTCACAGCCGAAGCACTCTGCTGAACTAGCCACCCAGGCTACTATGGGCACACCCCTCAAGGTATGGAAGAAGAAAGATGGTTGGTATTTGGTGCAGACTCCTGACCAGTACCTGGCTTGGGTAGACTATGGTGGCGTGGCGCTGATGGACCAGACAACTTTCACAAACTGGCAGCAGGGCAAAAAGCTGATTTACACCAAAACCTACGGTTTCGCTCACGCCACGGCTGACAAAAATGCGACCACTGTGTCGGATATGGTGTACGGTGACGTGATGGTGCTGAAAAACAAAGTGAAAGATTTTTATGAAGTGAATTTCCCGGATGGTCGTTCTGGATTTGTGTCAGCTTCTGAGGCCATAGGTTTTAAGGAGTGGGTAAGCAGTCGTAAACCAACAGAAGAAAACCTTGTCGCTTCGAGCAAAGAGCTTTTAGGACTGCCATACCTGTGGGGTGGCACTTCCGTGAAAGGTATGGACTGCAGCGGCTTTACCAAAACTGTGTTCTTTATGAACGGACTTGTATTGCCGCGTGATGCTTCACAGCAAATACACATTGGCGAACTGGTGCCTACTGATAAGGGTTGGGGCGAGCTTCGTCCGGGTGATCTGTTATTCTTCGGTGTCCCTGCCAAAGACGGTAAGCCGGAACGTGTAGTGCACGTAGGTATGTGGATCGGTGGCAACCAGGAATTTATTCATTCAGCCGGCCGTGTGCGCATCAACAGCATGAACCCATCAGCCGAGAATCATGACGCTTACGAATTAGGCCGGTTCCTGCGGGCAAAGCGTATATCTCCCGAGGCTACCTTGGTAGATTTGCGTGAGAAACCACTTTATGAATAAGGTATAGACCCAATAGATATAATAGGAAAGGCAGTGGCGAAAGCTACTGCCTTTTTTTATGCTAGCATATCCTATACTTCTGGCTTCACCAGAAATAGGAATTGATGAAATTTTAGATCATTAAAAAGTAGATAAAATAAAAATTTTAGAATCATTAATAACTTTAATAAAAATTTAATAAAAGTATTTGGATGTTAGCGATTAATCTCCGTACTTCATATTATCACAACTAAACTGAACGCATGAGTGCATTCCTGGCATTGGAAAACGATTTTCTGGAGAAGCTAAACCACGTAGAGCGGAAGAAGCATCTGCAGAAGATCAAGATCGTGCGGCACTTGTATGTGAAAGGCGCTCGGTCAAACGCCGAGATTTGTAACAGGTTCAGTATCAGTTCGCCCACTTCCATGGCGCTGCTAAACGAACTGATCTCTGAAGGACTGGTAGAAAAGCAGGGTCGTGGTGAGTCAGTAGGAGGGCGTAAGCCTGAATTGTACGGTTTGCGAAACAATTCACTTTTCGTGCTGAGCATTGAAATGGAGAAGTTCAGCACCCGCATGGCCATCTTTGATGGGAATAACAACAACATCACCGGCACGCACACTTTCCCGATTCGCCTGTCTAAGAACCTGCAGACACTAGACGAGCTTTACCAGCATGCCAACAGTTTGGTGCTGTCCTCAGGTATGGATGCCGATAAACTAATGGGCATCGGCCTGAGTATGCCAGGGCTTGTTTCCTCGCGCGAAGGCGATAGCTATACCTATCTGATCACCGGTCAAAACGAGACACCGCTACAGGATTTGCTGGCGTTGAAGTTCAACAAACCGGTCTACATTCAGAATGACGTGAAGAGCGCTACGCTAGCTGAGTACCGTTTCGGAGCTGCCCAGGGCAAGCGCGACGTGCTCGTGCTCACATTGGACTGGGGCATCGGTCTGGGGATTATCATGGATGGTAAACTGCGTATCGGTACCTCCGGTTTTGCGGGTGAGTTTGGCCATATCCCGTTTATAGATAATGGAGTGCTGTGCCACTGCGGTAAGCGCGGTTGTCTGGAAACAGTAGCTTCGGGAAGTGCCCTGGCACGTATGGCCCGCGAAGGCCTTCAGGCCGGACAGGATACTTTGTTGAAAGCACTGTCGGGGCAGGAACTGGAGAAGATTGAACCACAGGCGATCATTCAGGCCGCGCACGAAGGGGATCAGTATGCGATCAACATACTGGCCGAGACAGGGCGCAACCTGGGAAGAGGCATTGCGATGCTGATTCAGCTCTACAATCCGGAACTGATCATCATCGGTGGCAAAATGGCTGAAGCCCGTCAGTACCTTACCACACCAATACAGCAGTCCATCAACACTTACTGTATGACGCAGTTGCGCGAGCGGACCGAAATTGCCTTGTCGAAGCTAGGGCAGGAGGCAGGTATACTGGGGCCGGTGGCCACGGTGATGGAGCGCATTTTCGAGCACCGCATTGAATCAACCAAATAAAGAAACACAACATCACATTATAGCACATTAGAAACTATGGCTCGATTAAATCTTCTGGAAGAAACCCGTTTTGAAAAGCTTCCGGTTACCGTTTACTCCGATGAATATGTCGCTTCTGTCAAAGTGGCGCAGCGTATTGCGGAGCTGATCCGATACAAGCAAGGGCGCAACGAGAAGGCTGTGCTCGGACTGGCCACCGGTGCCACACCGGTAAAGGTATACGCCGAGCTGGTGCGCCTGCACCGCGAAGAGGGCCTGAGCTTCCGCAATGTGATCACCTTCAACCTGGACGAATACTATCCGATGCAGCCAACTGCGGTGCAGAGCTATGTCACGTTCATGAACGAAAATCTGTTCGACCACATCGACATCAACAAAAATAATGTGCACATACCGGATGGCACCCTGCCGCAGGAGAGAATCCATGACTACTGCCTAGAGTACGAGCGCAAGATCGAAGCCGTAGGCGGACTGGATCTGCAGCTGCTGGGTATCGGTCGTACGGGTCACATCGGTTTCAACGAGCCGGGTTCTGCACCAAACTCAGGTACACGCCTGGTGACGCTCGACGACCTGACCCGCCGTGACGCTTCCCGTGACTTCGGTGGTAAGGAGAACGTCCCGCGCAAAGCCATTACCATGGGCATCGGTACCATCTTCAAAGCCCGCGAGATCATCCTGATGGCTTGGAGCGGCAAGAAAGCGCCAATCATCAAGAAGGCCGTGGAAGGCGAGATGTCGAGCGACGTGCCGGCTACTTATCTGCAGCTGTCTGACAATGTGGAGTTTGTGCTGGATATGGACGCCGCTTCGGATCTGACCCGCTTCAACACGCCATGGCTGGTGAAAGACTGCGCATGGGATGATGCTTTGATCAAAAAAGCGGTGATCTGGCTGTCGCAGACGGTAAAGAAGCCGATCCTGAAGCTGACCGAGGAGGACTACAACAACCACGGCATGGCGCAGCTGGCTACCGAAAAAGGTCCGGCTTACGATATCAACATCGATATTTTCAACAAACTGCAAAGTACCATCACGGGCTGGCCAGGCGGCAAACCGAATGCGGATGACAAGCGTCGTCCGGAGCGTGCCGAACCTGCACGCAAGCGGGTAGTGATCTTCTCGCCGCATCCGGATGATGATGTGATCTCTATGGGTGGTACGTTCATCCGACTGGTAGACCAGGGACATGATGTGCACGTGGCCTACCAGACTTCCGGCAACACCGCCGTGTGGGACGATGATGTGCTGCGTTATATGGAGTTTGCCATCGACTTTAACAAGAGCATCGGGCAAGAGACGGACCACCTGGAAAACCTGTACGAGGACATGCGAGGCTTTATTGAGAACAAGCAGCCAAATCAGCTTGATACGCAGGAAATTCGTGATGTAAAGGGCTTCATTCGCAAAAGCGAAGCCATCGCCGGTGCCCGTTACGCTGGTCTGGATGATGATCATATTCACTTCATGGCACTGCCTTTCTATGAAACAGGCAAAACCGTGAAGAAGCCGGTGACTGACATCGACGTGGAGCTGACCATGGAACTGCTGCAGCAGGTGAAGCCGCATCAGGTATTTGCTGCCGGCGACTTTGCCGATCCACATGGTACGCACATTGTGTGCTTCAACATCGTGCTGGCGGCTCTTTCACGCCTGCGTGAGACGGAGGAGTGGGCTAAGGATTGCTGGCTGTGGATGTACCGCGGCGCCTGGCATGAATTTGCTACCCACGAGATCGAAATGGCTGTGCCATTGTCGCCGCAGGAGGTGGAACGCAAGCGCAACGCTATCTTTAAGCACCAGTCTCAGAAGGATCATCCGGTGTTCCCCGGTGATGACGCCCGTGAGTTCTGGGTACGTGCCGAGGAGCGGAATCGCGAAACTGCCAAGAGCTACGATGACCTTGGCCTTGCCAACTACGAAGCCATGGAAGCTTTCGTGAAATGGAAATTCTAGAGTAGACAATGACAGCTGAAACGAAGCAAATTGCTTAGCTTTGTTTCAGCTGTTTTTTTATACCCGAGAGTAGGATGTCCTTCCCTTTTTAACAATGCCAAATGCTTTCTAACTTTGTCATCCTGTAAGGATCTTGTTAACAAGTAGCATAAGCTTGACTTCTTAGGTATAAGCCTTTTTTCTCATCCGAAAAGCCATAGTATCGCTTTTAAGCATTACCAACATTATCAAATTTTCATTTCTGACATGACTTTCAGAAAATACACTCTCACCCTTTTGCTCTCCCTTATCTGTACAGCAGGTATAGCTACGCTTTCACAGGCGCAGGTAAAGCCAGAATCACTCTCGCTGATACCACAGCCCGTGAAGCTGACCACTCAGAAAGGTGGCTTCCTGGTACAACCTTCTACCAAGGTATATGTGGATCCCAAAAATGACGACCTGCTGCGTGTAGGCGAATTTCTGGCGCAGCACATCGAGGACGCAATTGGACATAAGCCGGAAGTGATTCAGAAGAAGCCTAAGAAAAAAGAAACCAACCTGATCTATCTGACACTGAAAACAGACAACGATACATTGGGCGCAGAGGGCTATACCTTGGGTGTGAAACAGGGGCGTATAACACTGGCTGCAAAAGAAGCCCATGGCACTTTTCTGGGTATACAGACCATGCGTCAGCTCCTGCCTATCCAAAAGACAACAGGCTCGGCCCTTATACCTGCCCTTGAAATAGTGGACAAACCCCGCTATATCTGGCGCGGCATGCACCTGGATGTGACACGCCATTTCTTCCCGGTGGAATTCGTGAAGCAGTACATCGATTTCCTGGCCATGCACAAAATGAACTCCTTCCACTGGCACCTGACAGATGATCAGGGCTGGCGCATCGAGATCAAGAAATATCCAAAGCTGACCGAAGTAGGCGCTTACCGCGACAGCACCCTGATCGGCCACTATTGGGACCTGCCACAGACTTACCGCAAGCGCCGTCACGGTGGCTACTATACCCAGGAGCAGATCAAAGAGGTGGTGAAATATGCGCAGGACCGTTTTGTCAACGTAGTGCCGGAGATCGAAATGCCTGGTCATGCACTGGCTGCGTTGACTGCTTATCCGGAACTTTCATGTACCGGAGGACCGCATAAAGTAGAGTCGAAGTGGGGGATTTTTCCTGATATTTTCTGCGCAGGCAACGAGCAGACATTTGCTTTTCTCGAAGACGTGCTTACCGAGGTGATGGAGCTTTTTCCAAGCAAAATTATTCACATAGGGGGCGATGAAGCTCCCAAAACCCGTTGGAAGGTATGTCCGAAATGCCAGAAGCGCATTGCTGACGAGGGCCTGAAAGACGAGCATGAACTGCAGAGCTACTTTGTGCAGCGCATGGAAAAATTCGCGAACAAAAACGGCCGCATCATCATCGGTTGGGACGAGATATTGGAAGGTGGATTGGCGCCGAATGCCTATGTGATGTCGTGGCGCGGTACCAAGGGTGGTATAGCTGCTGCCAAAGAAAAGCACTATGTGGTGATGTCACCGGGTACGCATGTGTATTTCGATCATTACCAGGGTGAACGCGACCTGGAGCCAACTGCCATACACGGTTATAGCACGCTTTCTAAGGTATATGCCTACGAACCAACGCCAAGTGAACTGTCAGCCGAGGAGAAAAAGTACATACTAGGCGCGCAGGCCAATGTGTGGACCGAGTATATTCCGACTGAGGAGCATGTAGAGTACATGGTTTTCCCTCGGATAGCGGCGCTGAGTGAAGTGCTCTGGACGCCTGCCAAACTGAAAGACTGGAAGAGCTTCCAGAATCGCATGAAGGAGCAGTACAAGCGCTACGATGCGATGGGTGTCAACTATGCCCGCAGCGCTTTCAACGTGAATCAGCAACTGCAGGTGGACTCAACAAGCAACCGGGCCACCGTGACCTTCGAGACTGACGCGGCGGATGTGAACATCCACTATACCCTGGATGGATCGGAGCCAACGGCCAAGTCGCAGGTATACAAAGGGCCTTTCTCACTTAACAGGACTTCCACAATTAAGGCTGGTTCGTTTGAAAACGGCAAGCTGATTGGCAAAGTAAGCACCCGCACTTTCGAGGCGCACAAAGGCTTCAACAAAAATATTACCCTTACCACTCCGGCTCACCAGAGCTTCGCCAAGAAATCAAAATTAGTAAATGGCCTGAAGGGTTCTACTGATCAGTACGACGGCCACTGGGTTGGATTTTTGGGAACAGACGTAGAGGCAATCATTGATTTGGGTAAGGAGCAGCCTATCAAAAGGTTGAGTACTAACTTTATGCAGCACATTGGCTATCGCATTTTCCTGCCTGTTCAGGTAGAATACGCGCTGTCAGTGGACGGTATAAGATATGTGACAGTAGACGTGATTGACGACCCGAATCCACTAGGGGCAGAAGGCATTACGACCCATGAAGTAGCCGCCACAATACCGCTCACCAAAGCCCGCTTTGTGAAAGTGAAAGTTCGCAATGTAGGGGTGAGCCCAGAGAAATACCCATCAGCCGGACAGAAAACCTGGTTGATGCTGGATGAGATTGTGGTAGAGTAAGCAATCGCCTAAATTTTAAGGTTATAACACCTGATATCCACGAGATAAATTTTATATTGTACTCTTATTCCCGGGCTTGTTGACCCGAAATAGTTTTGCACCTTATCCATACCTTAACTAAACATGACTAAAGTAGCCCCTTCCACAAACAACAAGACCGGGCAGGAGAATGCTTCTGGTGGGTACATGCGCTCGATCATCATCATCGGTGCACTGTTCTTCATCTTCGGCTTCGTTACCTGGCTGAACTCCGTGCTGATCCCATACCTAAAGATCGCCTGCGAGCTAAATGACTTCCAGTCTTACCTGGTAGCCTTTGCCTTTTACATTTCCTACCTGGTGATGGCGATTCCTTCGGCCTGGTTGCTCAAGAAAACGGGCTTCAAGAAAGGTATGTCGGTTGGCTTGCTGATCATGGCAGTGGGTGCCGCTATTTTTGTACCAGCGGCTATGACGCGTATTTACGAACTGTTCCTGCTGGGGCTCTTTGTACAGGGCACAGGTCTGGCAGTGCTCCAGACAGCATCTAACCCTTATGTAACCATACTGGGTCCTTTGGAAAGTGCCGCCAAGCGCATCAGCATCATGGGTATCTTCAACAAAGTGGCCGGATCGCTGGCGCCTATCGTGCTGGGGGCTATTGTGCTTTCGAATGCTGATGCCTTGGTAGAAAGCCTGGGAGCGATGAGTGCTGCCGAAAAAGCCGTTGAGTTGGACGCCCTGGCTGCTAAAGTGATCACGCCATACCTGGTAATCGTAGCAGTCCTTATTGTGCTGGCAGTGCTTATATACTTCTCGTCACTGCCCGAGGTAGACACTGATCAGGAAGACGAAACTGTAGCCGCCGCCAATACCAACAAGACAAGTATTCTGCAGTTCCCGCATTTGCTGATGGGGGCTTTTGCACTGTTCCTGTATGTGGGCGTGGAGGTGATGGCCGGTGACACGATCATCAGTTATGCCGCCTACGGACAAGGTATACCCTTTACGGAAGCTAAGTTCTTTACATCCGTTACCCTGATCGCGATGATTGTCGGTTACCTGATTGGCATCGCGGCTATACCTAAGTTTATCCGTCAGGAAAAGGCGCTTCAAGTATCCGCTGTACTGGGTGTGCTGTTTACGATCTCGGCTATCATGACAGAAGGCTACTTCTCCGTACTTTCTATCGCACTGCTGGGCTTTGCCAACGCGCTTATGTGGCCTGCCATCTGGCCGCTTGCTTTGGCTGACCTTGGCCGCTTCACCAAGATCGGATCCTCTTTCCTGATCATGGGTATAGCAGGTGGTGCCATACTGCCGCTCGTATACGGTGCGCTGTCTGATGCAATCAACTCGCAGCAGGCTTATTGGATAATGGTGCCTTGCTACCTGTTTATTCTATACTTCGCTATTGTCGGCCATAAGGTACGTACGAAGTAATTTTTTGAGCGCTATAAAACAGCAGGAGGAGCCCCGTAAGAGGCTCCTCCTGCTGTTTTATAGGTATGGGTGACCTGCCAGTTAGCTGCAGGTATAGCCAAAGTATAGGTATGTACTATATAGTATTTGGCAAGATTGTTGTGTTAGCGGCAGTAGCAGGGGCCTCAACCGGCGCATCTACAGCTTGCGCATGGTTGTCGTCGCAGGACGAGAAAAGGGCGAGGACGAGTAGGGTCAGCAGCAGCACCCCATATAGTCTGTTCAGCATGGCTTCTCAAGTTTAACATGCCAGGAGGTTGGCACTTGGATTAGTACGAAGGTGGCTTTTGCTAAGTTGATGCTGAGACGTC
This sequence comes from Pontibacter sp. LHS2, assembly GCF_058932845.1. Classification (NCBI taxonomy): domain Bacteria; kingdom Pseudomonadati; phylum Bacteroidota; class Cytophagia; order Cytophagales; family Hymenobacteraceae; genus Pontibacter; species Pontibacter sp. LHS2. Next base: position 853,414 of record NZ_JBZYWG010000002.1, on the reverse strand, counting down.
GAAGTGATAAATTAATTTTATAGGACGGAAGCCATGGATACTTTAGTTTTTAAAACAATTGCATTAAATACAGTCACAAGCATGGTTAGGTAATCGACTGAATACATACATTTGTACCTGCCAAATACATTTTATTTCCCACAACTATAATATACACTTCAAATGCAAAGCCTTAGACTTCTTCTTTTGGTTGTACTATCTGTCGCTACTATGGCGTCGTGTACTTCATCCCGTAAGAAAAACAGCAATACCGGTCAGGTAGTCATCATCAAAGACAGCAAAGCCGGGCATCACAAGGGCTACAAAAAAGGCTGGACTAAGAACACAAACAACCCGCATCACCCACGCACAACCAATCCGGGCCACACTAAGCACAAGCAGGGCAAGAAAGGCGATACCGTGATTATTGTGAATAACAACAATACCACCGTCAAGCAGGCTGCCCCAAAAGGTAAGCCCGGCCATGGCAATCACCATAAAGGCGGAAAAGGCAATCAAGGCAAAGGAAACCCTGGTAAAGGAAAGGGTGGCAAGAACTAAGCAGCTGTAATTCAATGCGCTGCTGCTCAGGTATAGGCAGGTTCGGTTTCGGGCCTGCCTTTTTATTTGAGCGAGTTTCAGTAAGTATTGGTCGTGAGAATAGTCTGATTTGTATATAGAATACCTTATTAGGTATAAATATCCTGTGTTATGAAAAGTAAAAAGACTATATTTAAGACATATCCTTCAATGCACTGTGTAGGATAAATACGTGCAGCCTTTTCCAGGCAATGAACAACAACCTTAATTTTAAAAACTTTAGATGAACAAAAAGTTTTACACCCTGGCCCTGACAGCCATCTTGCTAGGTACGTCCGTAGAGCAGGTTGTACTGGCTCAGAAGCCGGTAACGTCAGCAGTAGCGGAACTGAATCAACCTATTCCGCTCAACCCGAATGTGCGTACCGGTAAGTTAGCCAATGGCCTGACCTATTACATCCAGAAAAACGGAACGCCCGAGAAACGTGCCGAGTTGCGACTTGCCGTTAACGCGGGTTCCATTCTGGAAGATGACAGCCAGCAGGGATTGGCTCACTTCACAGAGCACATGGCCTTCAACGGGACCAAGAACTTCAAGAAGAATGAGCTCATAAACTACCTGCAGTCTGTAGGGGTGAAGTTTGGAGCGCACCTGAATGCCTATACCGGTTTCGACGAGACGGTATACATCCTGCCTATACCCACCGACAAGCCAGAGATCATTGACAGAAGCTTGCTGATACTGGAAGACTGGGCCTTCAATGTGACCTTCGAAGGAGAAGAGATCGACAAGGAGCGTGGTGTGATCGTGGAAGAGAAGCGTTCACGGCAAGAGGCAGGTATGCGCATGGCTTACCAATACTTCCCGGTGCTTTTCAAAGACTCCAAGTATGCGCAACGTCTGCCAATCGGCACTGATGAAGTGCTCAAGACCTTCAAACACGAAGAGATCCGTCGTTTCTACAAAGACTGGTATCGGCCTGATCTGATGGCAGTCGTCGTAGTAGGCGATATCGACGTGGATGCGATGGAGCAGAAGATCAAAACGAGCTTTGGCAAGTATAAGGCAGCCGCCAACCCGAAAGAGCGCAAAAGCTTTGAAATTCCAAACCACAAAGAGACCTTAGTGAAAGTTGTGCGTGACAAAGAGGCCACCATGCCCGGCGTACAATTGCATTATAAGAAAGACGCTCAGAAGCTGAAGACGCTGGGTGATATGCGCAACAAACTGGCCCGCGACATGTACAACGGCATGCTGAACCAGCGCCTGAGCGAACTACAGCAGCAGGCCGATGCACCTTTCCTGTTTGCCAGCACAGCATATACCTCCTTGCAGGGCTTGAGCTCTAAAGATGCTTACTCGTCTTATGTGACCACAAACGAAAGCGGAGTGGTACGCGGACTGAAAACAGTGGCCGAGGAAAACGAGCGCGTGATGCGTCATGGTTTTACAGAGTCGGAATTCAACCGTTATAAAACCCAGATGCTGGCCTCGTACGAGCGAGCTTACAACGAGCGCAGCAAAACCAATTCGGGCGTATACGTGAACCAATACGTAGCCAACTTCCTCGACAACATGCCGGCCACAGGTATAGAGTTCCAGTTCGAGTTTATCAAAAAGCACCTGGAGGGTATATCGCTTGCAGAAGTGAATCAACTGGCTACTCAGTGGATGACGGATGAAAATCGTGTCGTGGTGATCACAGCACCGGATAAGGAAACTGTGAAGCTGCCGTCAGAAGCCGAGATTCTAGCCATTCTGAAAGAAGCCTCTACGGCCGATCTGCAGCCTTACGAAGACAAGATGACCGCTACCGCTCTGATGGAAGGAACGCCAAAGGCAGGTACGATCACCAAAGAGAGTAAGATCGAGAAGTTGGGTGTGACAGAACTAACGCTCTCCAACGGAGTGCGTGTTGTGCTTAAACCAACCGATTTCAAAGACAACGAGATCCTGATGTCGGCTTACAGCCACGGTGGTCACTCCCTTTATAATGATGATGATTACTATACCGCTTCTTTTACTTCCGAAATCGTGTCACGCAGCGGTGTGAAGGATATGTCGGCGGTAGATCTGCGCAAATTAATGGCTGGTAAGAGTGCCAATGTGAACGCTTTTATTTCAGAACTGCGCGAAGGACTTTCAGGTATGGCGACGCCAAAAGACCTGGAAACCATGCTGCAGCTTACCTACCTGAAGTTCACGGCGCCACGCAAGAACGAGCAGGACTTCCAGGCATTCCTGACGCAGTACAACGGCATCTTGCCTAACCTGATGGCTAGCCCGCAGAACTACTTCTCTGATCAGGTTTCGCGCATCATGACACAAGACCACTTGCGTGGCGGAGGTATACCTACAGTAGAGCAGCTTCAGAAAATAAACCTGGATCGGGCTTATGAAATATACAATGACCGCTTCAGCGATGCCAGCGACTTCACTTTTGTGTTTGTAGGTAACTTCGATGTAGAGCAAATGAAGCCAATGCTGCAAACTTACCTTGCTAGTCTGCCGACCAAAAACCGTAAAGAGAGTTTCAAAGATGTAGGCAAGCGTGCGCCAAAAGGTGTTGTGACCAAAGACTTGGTGAAAGGTACTGACCAGAAAAGCAATGTGATGATCAGCTTCCGTGACCAGACCAAGTACAGTAAAGAGAAAAGCTACCACCTGGCTGCCCTATCCGAAGTTATGAAAATCAGGTTGACAGAGAAGCTGCGTGAGGATATAGGCGGCGTGTACGGCACTAGTGTGTCAGCCAGCGCAAGCCGTGTGCCTTATCAGAACTACGCCTTCAATATCAGCTTCACCTGTGCTCCCGAAAACGTTGATAAACTGGTAGCGGCTACTTTCGAAGAGATTCAGAAGCTTCAGAAAAGCGGTGCGATTGAAGCCGATCTCAACAAGGTAAAAGAGGCTGACAGACGCAGCATCGAGACCAATATGCGTGAAAACCGTGCCTGGCTAAGCTCACTCGAAAGCGCTTATTACTACGGTGAGCAACCTGCAGCCATCAATGACAAGCTGGCGTTAGTGGAAAAGCTCAACTCTAAAGATATCAGTAAGGCAGCCAAGAGCTATCTGAAGATGAATAATTACATCAAAGTAGTGATGAACCCTGAGCCAGTCCAATAGGCGAACTCAAAACTCAAAACGGAGGTGCTGCATGCGACCTGGCTTAGGCTGGTCTCGTGCAGCACCTTTTTTTGTTATACCTTATCATTGGCTGCCTACGTATAGGCAGCTATGGAAACAGCGAACACGCACTATACCCGTACTCCCCGTACCGAAAACCTGAAGTGGGTTGACAGAATCACGCACTTGATGGACAACCAGTTCCGCTTTCCAGGAACGAACTGGCGATTTGGGTTGGATCCTGTGCTTGGTCTTTTTCCGGTAGTGGGTGACCTGGCATCTTTTAGTGTGTCTGCAATGCTTATCCTCACCATGGCCCGTTATGGTGCCAGCGGCAAGATGGTTACTCTGATGCTGCTCAATGTGGCGCTGGATGCGCTCTTCGGCAGTATCCCCATTCTCGGTAATATCTTTGACTTTGCGTTCAAGGCCAACGAACGAAATGTACGCATGCTGAGGGAGCACTACGAAGAGGGTAAGTACCAAGGCAGTGGCAAAAATATCATTCTGGGTGTCATTGTCGGCATCATCGTGGTATTCATCCTGCTGGTCTGGGCCATTTGGGAGTTATTAGCTTTTGTATACCAACTGGCGCAGGGCTGGTTTTAAGCTATATCCTGCCGAGCGCCTTTGCCACAGCCAATGCTTTGTGGGCACTGGCTTCCTTGTCCTTTATTTCCAGCATGATGTCCATGTCGATATCCTCCGTCTCTACGAGGAAGTCATGAAAAGCCTGTTCTCCTATACTCTGCACGTGTTTGCCTTTGCGCTCCCCAGGTGACTGAGCACTATAGTCTACCATCAGGGTGCCATCACGATCAGGCTGCCAGGTTTGAGCAGCCAGCATCACAGCTTCGCGCATAGACTCCCCGTTGTTGATGCATTCGTGATGGAGGTTGTCAAAGATGATGGGCATACCTGTCAGCTCGTGCAACACCAGGCAGTCAGTAAGGCTGTAGGTCCGGTCATCATTTTCTACGCATAGGCGGGCTTTTACCGCTTCGGGCAACATGGTGTGATATACTTCTGCAAAACGATGGAGAGCGGTCTCTTTATCGCCATAGGCACCGCCACCGTGTATTTGTAGCTTTGCTGAGGCGTCAAGTCCTATCAGATCCAGTATGCTGCCCTGGTATACAAGTTCGGCAATGCTGTTCTGCACCGTCTGTGGGTTGGGGGAGTTGAGCACTACAAACTGGTCCGGATGCATGGATATGCGCAGGTTGTGACGCTTAATGTAATCACCGAGCCGGCGTAAGGTTAGTTTAAAATGTTCCTGCCAGTTGTAAGTGTTGATAGGGTGTGATGCAAAAGGCACCAGATCAGAGGTTAACCTGAAAAAGAACAGACCGTTCTCGACATTGAACTCCAATATGCGGCGCAGGCAGCTCAGGTTCTGCTCCACTGTTTGAATAAGTCGCTCCTCAGAATAGGAGGCCAATCGAAAAGTGCGGGACGAAGAGCAGTCCAGTGTCTGGTTAATGCAGGGGTATCCGATTTTCATAGGTATAGAGGTATGTATGGCTATACCCTAACCTACGCATCTGCGGATTGTTTTGCCGAACCAGACCCTAGAAAGGAGCTATTAGCGGTCTAGTTCGAAACCCGTATTATCTTTAAAAAAGCGGTTGTAATTTTCTTTTTCTTCCCTGCGGCGCTTCAGTTCCTGAATCAGGAGTAATTGCTGCAGTTTCTGGTTCTGCTTTCCTTCTTTAGAAAACATATCATAGAGCAGCGAGATAGGGCTTAGCGGTGTAGGGGCAACAGGAGGTGGCGGAGGCCCAGGCTCTAACTCAGGACGGTAGCCTTTGCGCTTTACATACTCTGGCTCTTCCTTTTTCATGTTACGCAGCGCCCGTTGTATCATTTCCTCAGATGGACGGCTTGTGATCTCTACTTCGCCCAGCATCACATTGTCTGGCTGCAATACGATGTTCACGCGAAGTTCTGAAACAGGCAGATTGCGGGGGAGGTATAGCAGGGACTTAAAGCCAACAGCACGAATCAGTAGTGTATCACTTTGGTCTATATCAATCAGGAACTTACCTTCCTCATCGGAGATAACGCCGTAATTAGTGCCATAGCGAATGACGCCCGCACCAGGTATAGGCGTGGTCTTGTCAGGTTCGAGCACGGTACCGCTCACACGGATATTGCGCTGTGCCTGGGCAGGCAACAGACATACCAATAGCAGGGTAGAAATAAGTAGCAGTCGCAGTAGGGGCATGTTGCAGCAGCGGCCACTTTAGCAGTGGCAAAGGGTTAATGTCAATACGCCAGAAAAGGCTTAAAAGTATACCATTGCCAAAATAAATAGTAGCAAAGCGGCATGATGCTAAATTACTAAAATTTAGCGTAAAACAGGCTTAAAATGCGAAAGCCCGTAGCTACGGGCGCTACAGGCTTTCAACACTATTTATACGTTCAGGAAATCTATTGGTTTCTCTTCATATTGGTGCCTGAGTTCGGGTTGCTGCTGTTTGTGCCAGGCTGATTGCTATTAGTACCAGAGTTGTTCATCTGGCCATTATTATTCATTTGATTCTGGTTCTGTATCGTACCAGAGTTGTCCAGCTGATTAGTGCCGTCATTGCTCATGCCCCAGTAGTTGGCACGTTTATCCAAGTACTGGCGAAACTGTTCCTGAGTTAGGATAGACTGCAACTCACGGTCTGTATCCTGCATGATACGCTCACGCTCCGTATCCAGGTCGGTAGTGCCTGTTGTACCAGCGGTATTGTTTTGTGCGTTCGTGTTCATATTGGTTCGGGTGTCGGTCATGGTGCCTCCATCTCTATCGTATCGGTCTTTTTCGGTAGTGGCCATATTGTCAACCTCTTCGGCTACCTGACCACCCATGCGGCTAGTTTCATTGTAGTTGTACTCTAATTCTCCTAATCGACGCTCTCGGTCATAAAGCACCTGCTGTACTCGGCTCTGAGTGGCAGTGTCGAGACGCATATCTGTTGCCATCTGGCCAGAAATACGCTCTGAATTGTTACGCCATGCCGCGTCAGAGTTTGCCATATCGGTTGTCGTGCCCATGGCTGTTTCATTGCCTCTGATATGACTTGGGTTTACATTTTCGTCCTGGTTAGCGTCTGCTGTTTCATACGTTTTACCTCTGTCTTCTGTACAAGAAGCAAACATCATGGCACTAACTATAGCTATTGAATAAAATACCTTTTTCATCTTTCAAATACTCTAAATTAAAAATCTAAAACAAAGCTTATTTGTCTAAAATAGTATAAAACAAATATTGCTTGTCCTAGTGTTTTACGACGAAAGGCATGATAGGTTTATGCGGAGGATTGTGGTTAGCTTTCAGAAAACATCTTTCAAGCCCCTTTGGTGTGTGTTGAGAGATGGTTTTTGGGCGCTGGTAGATTTTTGATATTATTAGCAATAATGAAGTCTGATTAAGTGTTTTTTTGTTCTGTTAATATGACAAAATATATATGCAGGTATTGCTCTAAATACAGCGAGCTGACCATTTATGGTCAGCTCGCTGTATTTAGAGTGAATTGGATAAGGTCGTTTTAAGCTTTTCTTAGCTCAAACACTGTGATTTCGGGTAGGAAGCCTACACGGCCTGGGTAGCCGATAAAGCCAAGGCCTGTGTTAACGTATAAGTGCTGTCTGCCTCGTTTGTAAAGGCCCGCCCACTGTTCGTACACATACTGCACCGGGCTCCATTTCAGGCCAGGTACATTGACACCGAACTGCATGCCATGGGTATGACCCGAAAGAGTCAGGTCTATGTCATCATACTTCTGGTTGATCTCGCCGTCCCAATGCGAAGGGTCGTGCGAAAGCAGCACCTTAAACGGACTGCTTTCTGCTCCGGCGTAAGCCTTGGTCAGATCACCGTATTTCGGGAATCCGGCTCGGTTACCCCAGTTCTCCACACCTAACACAGAGATATATTCTCCGTCTTTTTGGATGAGGCGGTTCTCATTCAGGAGCACATCCCAGCCCATACGGCGCTGTGTTTCGATCAGGGTCTGCAGGTTTTGTGCCTTGGTTTCACGGCTCTCCCAGCTCACATAGTCACCATAGTCGTGGTTGCCAAGTACTGAAAAAACGCCTTGCTTTGCCCGAATCTCTTTCAGGGTATCCACGTGCGGCATCAGTTCGGTGGCTACATTGTTCACAAGGTCACCCGTGAAAAACACCAGATCCGCCTCCTGCTTATTGATAAGTTTAACAGCCTCTTTCAACGGCTCTGTAGAGGTAAAGCTACCCGTGTGCATATCCGAGATCTGCAGCATCTTGAAGCCCTCAAAAGCCGCTGGCAGATTCGGGAAACGGAGAACAATATTTTTGACGCGGTAATCATAGGCGCCTTTTACCATACCATAGATAAAAGCCGAGAACGGCACAGCCGCCACCAACAGGCCCATCTGGTTAAGGAACTTGCTGCGGGAAGGGTCAAAAGTTGTTTCTCCGCTATTTACGTTGTTGAAAACCAGCTTGCCAAGGCGTAGGGCATCATCCACAAAAAGGAAGAGCACCACGACTAGCTTAGAGGCGAAAATGATGAATAGCGTGCTGGCCAGGTACGTTTTGAACGCATCGGGAGGTGTGCCCCGTGTAAACGAGGCAAGTGCAAATGTGCCAACTGTAATCGCAAAAATAGCCCAGTGCAGGATGAAAATGATGCGCTGTGTACTGGCAGAAAGGTTTTGGCTTACCGTTTTGATGGCCTGAAAGACATAAAAGTCCACCAGGAATAGGATGAAAATGACTATTCCTATTGAAAAGAATCGTTGCATGTTGTATGGTAATAGCTGCTTAGGAACACACCGCAGCAGCTTTTGTTTAAAATTGGATATTATGATAAAAAAGTAAGCAAACCGCCCACATACTCTGAACTATTTTCAGGTGAAACAGATTCACTTAACAATCTTTTATCTAACAAAATCTGTACCGCAGTGAAAGAAGAAGTTACGTCTGCACTTTTGGCATACGACACCGCCAACCTCAATATCAAGACCTGGGCTGAAGAAGACCGCCCCCGCGAGAAACTCCTGCTCAAAGGCAAGTCTGCCCTAAGCGATGCCGAGCTGATTGCCATCTTGATCGGCTCTGGCACCCCAAAACTGACTGCTGTAGACGTAGCCAAGCTTATACTGGCAGCCGTGGGCAACGACCTGAACGAATTGGCCAAACTGACAGTAAAAGACCTGACTAAAATAAAAGGTATAGGCGAAGCCAAAGCCATCTCAATTGTAAGTGCGCTCGAACTAGGGCGCCGCCGCAAAGATACCGCTGCCGCCGCTAAAACCCGCATTACCTGCTCTACTGACATCTACAACTACATCAAGCCTCAACTCCTGGATCTGCCGCACGAAGAGTTCTGGGTGATTCTGCTGAACCGCGCCAACGTGGTAATGAAAAAAGAAAGTATTAGCAGTGGAGGCGTGGCCGGCACAGTAGCCGATCCGAAAATGATCTTCAAGAAAGCCATCGAGCAGCTGGCAAGCTCCATCATACTGGTGCACAACCACCCCAGCGGTAACATCAAGCCGAGCGCCGCCGATATCGCCCTCACCAAAAAAATGAAAGAAGCCGGACAGTTCCTGGACCTGCCCATCCTAGATCACATCATCTTCACGGACAATGACTATTATAGCTTTGCTGATGAAGGGATTTTATAAGCCTGAAAAAATTCTATAATTGTCATTTCGAACGCTAGTGAGAAATCTGGTTATATTAAATCTTTACTTCCAGATTTCTCAGAGTTTCGCTCACCCCCTTCAACCTGCGTCTCAGGCGTGTTCAAAAAGACAAGGCCGTTTAATCTTCTTCCAAAACTTCTTTCACCCTGCCGACTTCCCCTGTCTCTAGCCTGACTTTGATACCATGCGGGTGGTTAGGCGAATTGGTGAGAATGGCTTCTACGTAACCCTCTGTCAAGTAGCCGGTGCGCTGGTCTTCTTTGAGCACGATGTTTACATGCGATCCTATCTTGATGTTACTGCGTTTGGTGCCGTCCATGTTAGTTTAATACTTAGGTTGGGGTTTTGAGATGATGTGTAGAAATTCTTCTTCGTCGTTTAAGCTCCAGCGTACAGGGGCCATTACATCCTGTTTTTTAATTTCTACTTTTTCGATCTGTTCCAGATTAGCCAAAATCAGGCTCGTGTCTTTAACTAATTGATTGTTGATGATCACTCTTAGGTTTTGCTGAGCGGCAGGTATATCGTATTTGGTATAAATATCCTCTAAAGTAGCCCATGATGCTGTTGGGTTTGTCTTGATGAGGACCGCTCCGTTTTTAGCTTTGTCGCCAAATTTACTTGTCGCCTGTTCATCTTTCAGTACTTCAGCGCTTTCAATGTGCCTGGCCGCTATCAGTGCCAGACTTGCTTTCTCTACCTGCTTGCCATCAACCTCAATGTAAGGCTGTGGTTGCTGCACGATCACTTGCTTTTGCTGTTCTTTTGGGTGGATGAGTTCTTGCTGCGCAAAGGCCTGTAGGCTGCTAGCGGCGAAGAGGAAAGAGAAGATAAGTTTTTTCATAACAGGGTGTTTACATACATGTGGTGGTCAGTATAACACACCAAATGGAACAAGCTTCAGATAACAAATTCCGCTCAGGATGTAACTTGTTTTCTGGCGATCCAGTCTTCCTTTGCGATCTTATATACGTAATTTAATTTTGGTAACTCTCCGAAATAAGCCACCTGTTGTTCAGAAACCTTTTCGGCACCCAAGCGGCCAATCGCTACCTGTGAACGAATGTTGTTTGCGCCGATATGAAAGTATACCTCTGTCACGTGTTGGAATAGGTAGTCCAATAAGAGTGCTTTTACTGCATGGTTAATCCCTGTACCCCAATACGCTGTGGCATAGAAGGTATAGCCGATCAGGATGCTATTGTCTTGTGCATTGTAATCGTACATACGGATGCTGCCAGCGATATTGCCGGTTGCCTTATCCACAATCTTAAAGGCGCCCTTGCTCTTCATAGCACCATCAAAAAAAATCCGGAAAACATCTTTCTTCCAGCGGTCATTGTTGGGGTGCTGCTCCCATATTTTAGGATCAGATGCTACTGCATACAATGCTTCAAAATCACTTTCCTGCAAAGGATAAAGGATGGCTTTGTCGTTTTCTAATGTGGGTTGTGTACTGAATGACATTGTTGATGATAATATGGTCTAATTTCAGCGGATGAGTAATTCGAAGCTTCAGATGCGCTCTATTATATAATTGTCAGGGCATGAAAAGCATATTCCACTGTGTATGAGTATGGCGGAATGCTGATTGTTTGTAGCGCTGTTCGGCCAAGCTATCCAGCCATTTACCTTCCAGTTTTTGAAGTATATAACTAAACACATGCTTGCCTTCCGCTCCCTCCGCAACCTGCCCTTTTCTGCCGACCGAATCTGCTTTCATCTGTTGATTATCAGATTCCACCATTCGTTCGATCAGGCGGTAGTCTTCCATGGACAATACTGGCTCTGTAAAACCGCTACTGTCAAATTCAATCAGTGTGTTAACGGCGGCAGAGTTGTTGAAGCCTGCCTGTAATAACTTTTTAAAATAAGTCAGTTTAAACTGCTCAATGTAGATTGTTCTGTACTGTTGCTTCAGTAATCTTTGTCTGCTGGTGCTACACTGTGTACAGGTTCCTAAAATGAAAAGTAAAAGGAGTGAATATGTAACAGTTGATTTGAACATAACTTATTGAAATTATCGCTTATGCTTCCGAATATTCACCCACATACTGATAATGGCCAAAGCTAAGCCAGCACCAATAAAAGCCCAGCCAATGTATTTGTTATCGGAAAAGTGACCAATATTTATGACGAGCCCCGCTATAGCTAAGGCCACAGCAATAATGCCCAATAAGTTGAAGGATTTCATAAGCTGACTTTAGGTATACACAAAACTTATAAAAAGCTTGTACAAGAAAGATACATAGAATTGCCGGTATATTCATTTTCCTTTTCAAGATTTCTCTGTTCACCATTAAGTTCTGAATTCTTCAGTTTCCCAGGATTTCAACTGTCTGAGCTTTTGAATAGCCCCCTTAACCATTGTAACCACTTCGGTCGGGTATCAGCGACAGCTCCAATGTCAGGCGCAGCGACCGGGTGGATCGTGTTGCCCAGGATGTCATTTGAAGCAGGAGAGAAAGGTGGAGGAAGCGGCACTGCTATACCTTGGCCAATCAGCGGGGACTTTTTGAGGAGGCTATATTTTTCGCGCAGGGCTTGTAAGTTTAATGGATAGCCGAGAGTGCCAGCTGTGCCTGGTGAGGATAATTCAGGGTTAGCAACTATACCAGTTGGCTGGTTATCGTTCTTTTCCTGACCTGTAGCGGATCGGAAGTCCTGTAAGGAGGTATAGCGATGCTCGCCCCACTGGAAGGTATAGGTATTGTTCTCATTGTAATATGCATTGTTTTGAAAACGCACATCAAGCGCGGCCGTGTCTGTGGCGACTATCAACGGGGCGCCGTTGCGGGTGTAGAAGATATTGTTGAAGAAGCGTACGTTGTGGTGCTGACCACTTTTGAAAAGCACACCACCCCCCGTTGCCGCTATACTTTGGTCAGCGAATACAGTATTGTTATACACGAGCAAGTCTCGATTACCACCGTTATGATTTTGTTCAGCTACCCAGAGTGTGATGCCTTTGTAGTCGTTTTTTCTTCCGTCATTCTCCGAGATGTTGTACCTGATGATGTTGTTAAACATCGGACGTGCCCACTCAAACTGTGCGATCAGGAAGCCCGCTCCGTCATTGTCATGGGAGTAGTTGTATTGCAGCACAGAGTTTGTCACGCCGCCGTCCAGGTCAAAGCCGCCGCCATCACAGCCGCTGCCCGCACTGATGTTGTAGGCTTCGTTGTATTGGATAATGATGTTGTTGGCATCCCAAGCCCAAATACCGACTGGACCGCCACAGTGCGTATTGCCCATGCCGGAGCTGTGCACCACACTGTGCTCGATGGTACCCCCATCCACATCCGAGAGCACAATACCGCTGCCGCTATGCTTGTCCGGCAACGACAGGCCGTATACCTGGTACACGTGGCAATGACCGATGTACACATTTCGGTGTGCATAACCTGTTTTGTTCTGGTCGAATTCCCCCCAGGTGTTGATGCCTTCAGAACCAATATTGTGTACGACAGTGCGGGTGATGCGCACATTCTCAAAACCACTATTGCCACTCCAAGCCCCGATCGATATACCTGATTTTCGGAATCTTGACACATCTACCTGATCGATCACAATATGCGGCAGCTTAACGTCGCCGGGCAGGTCATTGTAAAACAGGATGCCGTTGTTGTCATTGTGGTCAGGGCCATTACCTTTGAAGTTCAGGTTGCGGATTTCTATACCTGCTACATTGTGCGCATAAAACCCATAGCTGGAGTCAGCGTCGATCGTGGCGCGGCCATTTCCAAAAGAACTGATGACTAAGGGAGTGCCTTTGCCCTGGAAATTACCCTGATGAAAATACAGGCCACCCGCGAAGGTATAGCCACCTTCCAGTAAGAGCGTATCACCTGGGTTATACCTGTGGCTGTTTGCTTTGGCAATAGTGCGCCAGGCTGAAGCACGCGAAGTGCCCAGGTTGGCATCGTCGCCTTTGGAACTGAGGTAATAGGTGTTCGCCAAGGTATAGGGGGCTGTGCAAAGGTATAGAAAAGAACAAATTAGAAGCGCCAGGGCCTGTTTCATGATCATGTTGCGCCAGGTTAGAAATGTAAAGACGAGTGCGGTTGAGAAATCGTATCCTGACTTTTACTAGATACGGTGATGGTTCATTATGATCTTGTTAAGGTGGTCCTGATGAAGTTGAATTTGTATTTCAATCTAAATATAAGTGTTCTAAACAGGATGCTTGTATCTTGAATAGCCTGAATGGTTAGCAGCAGGTATAACCAGATGGTGGCCATACCTGTAAGCGTTTAATCTACTGCTTCGTTAGTGGGCATTTCGAGTTCCGAAACGTGCAGTAAGCGCAACATAGATGTTTTCTTGTGCTGATGTTCCTGCATTCGTTTCAAGATGTCGTCGAGTAGCTCAATAGCTCGCAGCACATAGGGTCCTTTATTGAGCATCACGCAATCAGCCCGTTGCGACATGGCCGCATCAGTGATTTCGGCACGTGACGGACGCCCCTTTTTGGAGAGCGACTCCAGTACCTGTGTGGCCCATACTACAGGTATATGCGCTGCTTCACAGAGCCACAAGATCTCTTCCTGCACCTCCGCTAACCGTTGCCAACCACATTCTACGGCCAGGTCGCCACGCGCAATCATGACGCCGGCAGGATGGGTCTTCATAACGGTGAGCAATAGGCGGGGGAGGTTCCGGAAACCTTCTTTGGTCTCGATTTTCAGCATAATGCCCAGCTCCGGAGCCTGCAAGCGCTTCAACTCCTTGTGCAACGCCTCAATCATCTCAGGCTGGTTCACAAATGACAAACTGACGGCATCGGCATACTTTACCACAAAAGCCAGGTTTTTACGGTCCTGCTTCGTGAGGCCTTCCAAATTCAGCTTGGTCTCGGGTAGGTTGATGCCTTTGTCGTACAGCAGACGGCTACCTGATTCTTTGGCTTCAGTAATTTTTACGAGTAAGGCGTCATTTCCCGCTTCCATGATTACACCCGCAATTTTGCCGTCGTCAAACAAGATCGGGTGGCCTGTCTTTACGCGGTCGAACACTTCCGGCAGGGTGCAGGCAATGTGGGCAGGCTTCACGATGTGGCCTTCGGCATCGTACAAAGCAGGTTCACCTGGAGTTTGCTCTTTAGTGAGTACCAGTAAGTCGTCTTTGCGCAGGTAGATGGGGACCTCACTGGCTGGAAGTTTTCCTACTTTGGCCGCTCGATTCAGGGCGCTCTGTTTATTGATGGTTAGTTCTGTGCCTGTTTCGATGTATGACGTCTTGAAAAGATGCGCCAATACGCCTTTTTCTTTGCGCTGCATCACAGTCAAAGTGCGTTTGCGGCCACGTGTGTCCTTGAATTTGAGCTTGTCGCCCTGTTGCAACTGTGCTACCCAGGCTTCGTCGAGCGGCAGACTGGCATCTATAGGAACTTCGCTTTCCACACCGGCTGGTGCGAGCCATACCTTTGCCGGCGACACAAGCTGGCCCAGTTCGTTCTGTATCGGGCGGATGGGCAACAAAGCGGGTCCTGGCTTGAGCGGACCCGTGCGCAATTTCGGCCCCATCAAGTCCATCAGGATCTTGCAGCTTCGACCTGTTTCCGCTTCAGCTTTGCGGATGGAATCCACCATGGCTTCCCATACCTTTTCATTATCGTGGGCACAGTTGATGCGGGCACAGTCCATACCGGCCAGTAACATACGCTTGACCAGCTCGTGATCGTGGGCCAGGTCAGTGGAGAACGTGACCATGATCCGGGTACTGCGCTTTTGAGGTGCAGTTCCCAGTAATTCGTCTGTGTGCCTATCCAGTAGCGCTTTGCTCTCAGTAAAGGAAACTGCGACAGGTCTTTTGATGGGAGCGCAATCACGCAATTGGCAGAGCATGTCATGTACCGCCTGTAGACTGGCCAGTACATGCCCTTCGGCGCGACCCAGTGACGACAGGCCCATACGGGACAAGCTCTCTTGCAACTGACGGATATCATGCTGCCGCAAGGAAAGATAATGCAGTAAGTTCCGGGCACTTTTTCGGAAAGACGGATGCACGCTTTTGATAGCGCCGTCAAACTTTTTGTCCAGCACAAGGGCGTCCTGGTGCAACTGGTCCAGCTGCGCGACCATCTCCCTGATTTGTTTCTCGTCTGTTTGCATTATGTGAGTAAGTATGGCATACTATCAAACTGAAGAGAGAGGAGTAGGGTTGCTTGTGACCAGGCGAGTTATGAGTTAAAAACTGTTCTTCATAGCTCTGTGCATCGATGGTGCACTCCAATAGCCGCTCGCAATAATTCGCCTGATCGAGTGCAGCGGATCTTGCGGGTCACGTTTGCCAGCCAGTTGGAAAGCCGCTACCATACCACGCTCTTTCAGTTCAGGTATAGCCTCCGGGTTCCAGAGTCCGAAGGGGTAGGCGAAATACTCGATCGGTTTACCCGTGATTTCCTGTAGCTGTCGCGACGGCTTTTCTACCTGCGTCACCCAGTCTTGTCCCTGGTATTTTTTTACATTCTGATGATCCCAGGTATGCGAACCAATCACGTGCCCCTTGTCCGAGAGTTCCTTTACCTGTGCCTTGGTCATGTAGTTGGGCCTGCCCAGCGATACGGTCATGATGAAGAACACGCCCTTGAAACCATACTTTTCGAGTTCGGGGGCGGCCACGGTGTATTGTCCGATGCTGGTATCGTCGAAGGTAAGCATGACGGGTTTTTCGGGCAGAGGGGTGCCGGTGGTGAGATAGGCCAGCAGCTGGTCAGGAAGCACTGTCTGGTAGCCGCTGTCAGCCAGCATTTTGATATGGTCTTTGAAGCGATCTTCCGGGATGATATAATCTTTGGCCTGCTTGGAGTCTTTTTCACGCCAGTCGCGCACCTGGTGGTAGCACAAGATAGGCACCTGTTTGCGGGCGATGATGGTTTCGGCATCGGCGATGGAGGTGGCTGCTACAGCCGTAGCCTGCGTGTTGCTGGTAGGTATAGCCGACTGTGATTGGGTAGTTGCCGCCGCTTGTAGGTATAGACTGTCAGGTGCAGGCAGAGCAGCATCGGTATTTTCGGGGGACGCAGGTATAGCGGCTTCAGTGGGCGATTGCGTTTCGGCGGTTTTGCCCTCCTGCACACAGGACGAAAAGCCAAACAACAAAGCGGACAAAAATGCAAAAACACGGAAGCGGAAACGTGAGTAAAGGTAGTTCATGGTAAGATTTGTAAGCGGTATAATGTTAGCGATTTTTTAGCTTCCGTCACATCCTTCGAAGAGAAAAATCCACATGAATTTATCAGTAAAAAGCACTACCTTAAGCTATCATTCACAAAGCGATCACCAAACCCACGCTATACCTGAAACCGCCTATGGCAGTTGTTCCCTTTACCCGCAAGGCCATGCTACGGCAGCTAACTGAAGTATCCGAGTGGGACGTGCTGGTTATTGGCGGTGGCTCCACAGGTTTGGGAACTGCCCTGGATGCTGCTTCGCGTGGGTATAAAACACTTTTGCTGGAGCAGTCGGATTTTGCCAAGGGTACGTCGAGCCGGAGCACCAAGCTGGTGCACGGCGGGGTGCGCTATCTGGCACAAGGCAACATTCGGCTAGTGTTCGAAGCGCTTCGGGAGCGGGGACTGTTGTTGCGAAATGCCCCGCATGTGGTGTCGGTGCAGCCTTTTGTCATCCTTTGCTATACCTGGTGGCAGCGCTTTTTCTACGGCACCGGCCTGACTATGTATGATTTTCTGGCTGGCAGGTATAGCCTGGGCCGCACTACCTGGTGGAACTATAAAACGGTACTCGAACGCATGCCGAATATTAAGACCGAGAACCTGAAAGGCGGCATTGTGTACTACGACGGACAGTTCGACGATGCCCGCCTGGCCTTGAACATCGTCCAAACTTGCGCCGAGCAAGGCGGTACGGTGCTTAGCTACGTACGGGTAACTGGTCTGACCAAAGAATCAAACGGGAAAGTAAGCGGTGTGGAGGCACTGGACCTGGAAAATGGACAAGCCTATACCTTGCGGGCCAAAGTAGTTGTAAATGCCACAGGCGTATATGTAGACGACATCCTGCAGCTCGATCAGCCTACTCAGAAACCGCTTGTCATGCCCAGCCAGGGTGTGCATGTAGTGTTAGATAAATCCTTCCTGCCAGGCGACACGGCCCTGATGATTCCCAAGACCCCCGACGGTCGCGTGCTATTCGCTATACCTTGGCAGGGCTACGTACTGGTCGGCACAACCGACACCCCCCTACAGGAACTAAGCCTGGAGCCCGTGGCACTGGAAGCCGAGATCAACTTCATCCTGCAGACTGCCGGGCAATATCTGCAAAAGCCCCCGACACGACAGGATGTTCGGAGCGTATTTGCAGGGCTGCGCCCCCTGGCCGCTCCCGACAGTGAAACAGGGAATACCAAAGAGATCTCCCGAAGTCATAAATTGCTGATAGCATCGTCAGGTCTTATCACCATAACAGGCGGCAAATGGACGACCTACCGGCAAATGGCCGAAGACACGGTAGATGCAGCCATTCGGGTTGCAAGCCTGCCAGCTATACCTTGTCGCACCGAAAAGCTGCCCATTCACGGGGCTATACCTGCATCAGGTATACCTGTGGCAAATGTCCCATCAGAACTTGCCAGGTATGGCAGTGATGCAGCAGCTTTGCAGGATCTGATGCAGTACGCACCTGAATTGGCCCAAAAGCTGCACCCTGATTTTGGCTATACCTTGGCCGAAGTAGTTTGGGCCGCGCGTCACGAGATGGCCCGCACTGTGGAAGATGTGCTGGCCCGCCGGCTTCGGTTGTTGTTTCTCGACACCAGCGCTGCTATAGATGTAGCCCCCGCCGTAGCAGCTGTGCTGGCCCGGGAACTGAACCGTGACGAAGCATGGCAACAGGAGCAGGTAGCGGCGTTTAACATGCTGGTAAAGCATTACCTGCCGCAGGATACTAATCTTTATACTTGCCAACCCAGTCAAAGTGCTGCTGAATGATACTGCTTTTCTCCTGCTGTATGTAAGAAAGGTATGCCTCGGCCACAGGTGAGAAACTTTTGTTTTGCAGCCAGATCAGGTTCCAGGAGGTTATCAGTGGCAGACCATCCACAGGTATAATCTGCAGGTCTTTCTGGTTGAGCTCGTTCTTGATCCCGATCAGCGGCATGATGGAATAGCCCAGCCCAGCCAACAGCGCCTGTTTCACCGCTTCGTTAGAAGTCAGTTCTATCTTTTTCTTAACACTTACTTTGTTGCTGGAGATAAAACGCTCCATGGTGAGGCGCGTACCGGAGCCCGGCTCTCTATAGATTAATGGAAGACTTTTAAACACCTCAATACCGTGGGGCTCACCACCGTTTTGCGGCAGCTCGCGCCCTACCAAGTGTAGCCTGTTCTGCATCAGCTCTACATAGTCCACCTTCAGGTGCTCCGGCAGAATGGATACCAAGGCAAAGTCTGTTTCATTGTTCTCGAGGCACTCCAGCACTTTCGACTTGTTGGTCACATCCATTACCAGCTCCACTCCCTCGTGCTGCTTCAGAAAACCGGAAAGGAAATAAGGCATCACATACTTGCCAGTCGATACCACCGACAGCTTCAGCCTGCCCGAAAGGAGCCCTTTATGCGCGAGCGTTTTGAAGTTGATGGCATGTACCTCGTTTAGTATTTTCTCTGCCGCTACGGCCAACTCCTTCCCAAAATCAGTGACATGCAGCTTCCTGCCGATGATCTCGGTGAGAGGAATGTCAAACTGCTCCTGCAGGTTTTTCAGCTGGATCGATACCGCTGGTTGCGACAGGTGCAGCTCTTCTGCAGCCTTCGTGATGCTCTTTGTCTGTGTGATTTTCAGGAAGACGTGCAGCTGGTGCAAAGTGTAATGCATAAAAATTGTTTATGTATACCATTAAAATTATAAAGTATTATTTATAAATCAAAAATATGATGTTTGCGGTTGTAAATCAAACAACGCCAAATAATATGATAACACTTAATCAAGACCCGACAGTCAAGGCACCAGTCGGTATAGCTACCCGCACCAAAGTGGCGGTAGCCAAAGGAGATGGCATTGGGCCAGAGATTATGGAGGCGACGCTGCGCGTGCTCGAGGCAGCAGGAGCCAACATAGAGGTGGAGGAGATTCAGGTAGGAGAGCATGTATACCTGACAGGTAATTCCTCCGGCATCACAAAAGAAGCCTGGGAAGTGATCCGGCAAAACAAAGTGCTACTAAAAGCACCTATCACGACCCCACAGGGCGGCGGGTATAAAAGCCTGAACGTGACCATGCGCAAAATGCTGGGACTGTATGCCAACGTTCGCCCCTGTACCAGTCTTGCTCCCTTTGTTAAGACCAAGCACCCGGTGATGGATGTGGTGATTGTACGGGAAAACGAGGAGGACCTGTATGCCGGCATCGAACACCAGCAGACCGATGAAGTAGTGCAATGCCTGAAGCTCATCAGCAGGCCCGGATGTGAGAAAATTGTCCGCTATGCCTTTGAGTATGCCCGTCAGTACGGCCGTAAGAAAGTAAGCTGCTTTACGAAAGACAACATTATGAAGCAGACGGACGGACTGTTCCACAAAGTGTTTGACGAAGTGGCCGCAGCGTATCCGGACATACAGCACGAGCACTGGATTGTGGACATAGGCGCCGCTATGCTGGCTGACTCGCCGGAGAAGTTTGATGTGATCGTGATGCCCAACCTCTACGGCGACATTCTGTCTGATGTGGCGGCGCAGATCACAGGCTCGGTCGGCTTGGCGGGCTCTGCCAACATCGGCGAGACCTGTGCCATGTTCGAGGCCATCCATGGTTCGGCACCGCTTATTGCCGGCTTAGGTATCGCCAACCCTTCGGGCCTGCTACAAGCGGCCTGCATGATGCTCAACCACATCGGGCAAAACGACATCGCTGAAAAAATCTACAACGCCTGGCTGAAGACAATAGAAGAAGGTGTGCATACCCCTGACATCTACCAGGAAGGCACCAGCAGCCGCAAAGTAGGAACACAGGAGTTCGCCATGGCTGTGATCCAGAATCTGGGGCAAAAGCCTGCCCAGCTTAGCTCGGTCGCCTACGCCAAGGGTATAAAATTCAACCTGCCCAAGTACACGCCTAAACCCGCTGCAACTAAAGAGCTGCTGGGAGTAGATGTGTTTGTGCACTGGCATGGCAGAGACCCGGAAGAAATAGCCAGGCAGGTACAGCTACTGAACACGCCGGAGGTAAAGCTAAGCATGATCACGAACCGGGGTATCAAGGTATGGCCGGAAGGCTTTGCCGAAACTTTCTGTACCGACCACTGGCGCTGCCGCTTCCAGCATGTGCAGGAGCAGCCGATAACAAAAGAGCACATCGTTGCCATTCTGATGAAAGCCATCCAAAACAATATAGACACCATCAAAACAGAAAACCTATATGCCTTCGATCACAAAAAATCCTTTTCGCTTGGACAAGGGCAGTAACCCAACGCATTCTGCCCTGCCTGCGGCGAGCGGCGAGAGAAAAACGCCTTTAAAACTGCGCCTGCAGTTGGCACTCAATGGGCTTGTCGTGCTGGTCTGCCTTTCCCTGCTGGCCTATACCAATGACATTGCCGTGAATGAGCTTTGCAAGGCCTTAGCCATTTTGGTTTGTCTGAACATGTTCCGGGTAATTTCAAACAGTAACACCTTAACTGAAAAATAAAGAATATGGAAACTATCAAATTTATAGACGGAAGCTTTACGCCCGAGGAGGCAAAAGAAATCCTGGTTGAAGTGATCACTAAGAAGGTCAACTTCCATAACCTGAAAAACTACATCTCGACCATCCGTTTTGACCAGCCGGACGAGGAGTCAGAAAGAAGATTGGAAGAGTTGAGGGAGGCGAAGGAGAAGGTGCTCCTGCTTATTGAAGAAGCCAGGAGAGACAACCGCAACTTCATCATAGAATCCACGATCAACATAGCACTGGAAAATCAGGAAACGCCTGAAAGAAGATGTTTAGAGGCAGAAAGCTACTAATTGCCACCAAGCATCAGAAAGAAAAGGTAATGGCGCCTTTGCTGGAGGAAGCACTTGGGGTAAGCTGTGAAGTGGCTGTGCAGCTCGACACAGATGTGCTGGGGACGTTTACCGGCGAAGTGGAACGTGAAGCAGACCCGGTGACAACCGCACGCAGAAAATGTGAAATGGCTATGGCGTTGCACGGCTGCGATTTGGCTATTGCCAGCGAAGGCTCTTTCGGGCCGCACCCGGTGCTAGGCTTTATACCTGTTGACGAGGAGTTCCTGCTGTTGCTGGACAAAAAGAACAACCTGGAAATAGTGGTGCGGGAGCTAAGCACCAATACAAACTTCGCGGGTGAAACCCTGACCACAGAAGAGCAACTGCTGGCCTTTGCAGCAGAAGTGAAATTCCCCTCGCATGCACTGGTGATCAGGCCAGCGCGGACTTCTTCCAGAAATGTGGTCAAGGGGATCACCGACACGGCACAGCTGGTGGAAGTGTTCCGGCAACTCCGGGAGCAACACGACCTGGTGTATGTAGAAACGGACATGCGGGCGATGTACAACCCAACCCGCATGTCAGTCATCGGGCAGGCAACCGAAAAGCTACTGTCCAAAGTGAATTCCTGCTGTCCTGCCTGTCATACCCCGGGTTTTGGAGTTACCAGTGTCAAGCAGGGGCTGCCCTGTGGCGTCTGCGGCTTTCCGGGGAAGTCCATCCTAAGCGAAAAGCTTAGCTGCCAGAAGTGCGGACATCACACAGAACGTCTGTACCCAAACAATAAAAAGGTAGAAGACCCTGCCTATTGCCAACTTTGTAATCCTTAATCCATGAAAAATGTATTGTTCCTGATATGCCCCAGCAGCAAGCTGGAGCATTTTCTAAGGAAGAAGTATCAGCATGCCTATTTTCTCACCTCACTTGCTGCCGTTTTCAGGCTAGAGGAGCAGGCCTATGTGGAGGAGCTGGTCGACTTTATAGAAAGGGAGTCTATAGAAGAGGTGATCATTGTCAACGATGTAGCCTGTCGGTTTATAGAAAGTGTGCTGTCGAAGCAGAAAGGATACGGCACGTATGCTGAAGAAGTGCTCATCGATCTGCTGGTCGATCACTATGCCGAAGTAATGGGCAGCCAGTATGCCGCCAGGCAAAAGTTGCGGTTGGCAAAGCTGAACGTGCAGCGACAAATGCAGGCCCTTTTGCACATCGACTACTTTCTGCAGCAGGTTGTGCTGCAAATGCTGCAAGTAAAAGGGCTCGTCACCTCCGTAGCAACAGGTAAAGTAGCAGTTGTGAAAACGCCTAAAACTGTGTTCTCTGTATGAACCTGCAACTGTTGATTGAAAACCTGACAAGTCCGGCCCTGCTTTTCTTTGTCCTGGGAATTTTGGCTGTTCATGTAAAAAGCGACCTGGAAATTCCCCCAACCTCTTCAAAATTCATATCACTTTACCTGCTGTTTTCCATAGGCTTTAAAGGAGGGCAGGAACTGGCGCACAGCAGCTATAGCCTCGAGATTGTATGGGCCCTGTTGTTCGGGGTACTGATCTCCTGTGCTATTCCGCTGTATACCTTCTTTCTTCTGAAAAGGAAGTTGAGTGTTGAGAACGCAGGTGCTATTGCCGCTGCCTACGGGTCTGTGAGTGCCGTTACGTTTGTCGCCGCCGTGTCCTTTCTTGAGTTTCAGCAGCTCCCGTTTAGTGGGCACATGGTCGCGGTCATGGCATTTATGGAGGCGCCTGCCATTATAGTGGGGGTTATCCTTATCAGTTTGTTCTGCGACAGAAAAGAGCATGCCCCCAGTCTGAAGCATATTGTGCATCATTCCTTCACAAACGGGAGTGTGTTGCTTATTCTGGGAAGCCTTGCCATCGGCATGCTGGCCAGCGAGCAGCAGGCGCAGGGCATAAAACCGTTTACTTCCGATATTTTCAAAGGGTTCCTGGCGATCTTTCTGCTGGACATGGGCATCATGAGTGGGCGTAAGCTGCAGGACTTCTTTAAGAGCGGCTGGTTCACCTCTCTTTTTGCGATTGTGATTCCGCTGCTAAACGGGTGTGTAATAGCCATATTGAGTGGCCTGGTGACAGAAGACCCCGGAAACAGGCTGATGTTTTCGGTGCTGGCGGCAAGCGCCTCCTACATTGCAGTGCCAGCTGCCATGAAAATAGCCGTACCGCAGGCAAACCCAGGTATCTTTTTGCCCATGGCGCTGGCTGTCACCTTTCCATTCAACATCACCTTAGGTATGCCGATTTACCTTTCCGTGATCAGTAGCTTTTAAAAATAAAGTTTAGGTGCAGTGCTGTTTGTAGAGGTAGCTACCTTCGCTAACTGGTTAAAAAGCTGGTTGCGAGGGTGGCTACCTCTTTTGCTTTAGGTTTGGCAGGCTTGTTTTGACATACAATGGGAAATTAGCAGGTAAAGAGGAAGAGGAGAAGCGTTACAGTTTATACTTCTCTCCAAAATTTCCGACCTTTGTCAGAGTTATTAAAGCTAATCATGCAACGACCCATCAAGCTTATCATCATAGCCGGCATTGCGCTGGTACTTTTTTACTTTGTGCGCGAGTCTTTTATGAGTGACGACAACTACCTGATACCACTACAGAAGGAGCGGGAAGACAAGGACTTATCGTTCCGTAGCCGCACCAACAGCCCTTTTGAGGAGGCCGAGCGCCGTGCTTTCAGCAATTTGGTGTACTTTGAGCCCAACCTGGACTACCGCGTGAAGGTGAAACTGGATGAGGTTGAGCCCAAAGACACCGTGCACATGCCGATGACCAATGGCAGTACAGAGGCCTATTTGCGGTACTTCATCGCCAATTTTGAGCTAAAAGGAGAACCGCAACGACTCACGCTTTACAAAAAAGTGAAAGAAGCGGAGGAAAAGCTGTTCGTTCCCTTTACTGACAAAACCAACGGCTTCGATACCTATGGCGGAGGACGCTACATCGATGTACCGTTTAAGGAGGGCGCCAAAACTGCCACCATCGACTTTAACCGCGCCTATAGTCCCTTTTGCGCCTACAACCCCGAGTACGTGTGCCCCGTGCCGCCCAAAGAAAACCGCCTGACCGTGGCAGTAGAGGCGGGCGAGAAAAATTACGAGAAGGCACATCCGGTGGTAGAGTAGTCTGGGGATGATCCTTTGTCATGAAGTCCAAAAGACAAAAGGTCTTTTGGAACAAAATAATCCTTAATTTTGGGAATTAGCTTCAACCAAGCGAGGCTATACCTTACAGAACAACAGAAATAACCATGCTGATTTCATTCGACTGGCTGAAACAACTCATTCATATAGAGAAGACCGCTGAAGAAACGGGTGCTTTGCTGACAGGCGCAGGTCTTGAAGTGGAGGCGATTCATAACTTCGATCAGGTAAAAGGTGGCCTGGAAGGCATCGTGATAGGCGAAGTGCTTACTTGTGAGCGCCATCCTGACGCTGACCGTCTGAGTGTCACCACTGTGGATATAGGCACAGGTGAGCCGAGCCAGATCGTGTGCGGTGCGCCAAACGTGGCCGCCGGGCAGAAAGTGGTGGTGGCCACCGTGAACAGTACGCTATACCCAACCGGTGGTGAGGCTTTCAAGATCAAGAAGTCTAAGATACGCGGTGCCGCTTCCGAAGGTATGATTTGCGCCGAAGATGAAATTGGTGTAGGTACTTCGCATGCAGGCATCATGGTGCTCGACACCGACCTGCCGAACGGTACGCCGGCTGCCGAGTATTTCGGGCTAGGCTCTGACAAGGTATTCGAGATCGGTCTGACACCAAACCGTGCCGACGCGGCTTCGCACTTAGGTGTGGCCCGTGACCTGAAAGCCCTGTTGCGTGTGCCTTATACCTTGCCTTCGGTAGAAGACTTTACAGTTAACAACACGTCCCGCTCGATTGAGGTGGAGATCGAAAACATAGAGGCTTGTCCGCGCTATGCTGGTGTAACCGTGAGCGGTGTGAAAGTGGGTCCTTCGCCTGAGTGGCTGCAGAAGCGCCTGCGTGCCATCGATCTGGCTCCGATCAACAACATCGTGGACGTAACCAATTACGTGCTGCACGAGTTGGGCCAGCCCCTGCACGCCTTCGATACGGATAAGATCAAAGGCGATAAGATTGTGGTGAAGACCGCCGAAGCTGAAAGCAAATTTGTGACACTGGACGGTGTGGAGCGTAAACTCAACGCCAACGACCTGATGATCTGCAATGCCGAGGAGCCGATGGCGATTGGCGGTGTGTTCGGTGGCAAAGAGTCAGGTGTGAGTGACGAAACGACGAGCATTTTCATTGAGAGTGCTTATTTCTCACCAGACTACATCCGTCGCACAGGTATGGCGCATGGTCTTAAGACCGATGCCTCTTTCCGCTTTGAGCGTGGTACTGACCCTAATATCGTGATTACCGCTTTAAAGCGTGCCGCTTTGTTAGTACAGGAAGTAGCAGGTGGTGAGGTGAGCTCCGATATCGTGGATGTATATCCGCAGCCGATTCAAAACCTGGAACTGACGCTGGATATTGCCCGTGCCCATACCTTGATTGGCCAGCACATCGGTGCCGAGCGCATGAAAGAAATCCTGACCGATTTAGGTATAGAAGTGACCGACGAAACGGAAGAGAAGCTGCATGTGTCAGTACCGCCATTCAAGGTGGACGTGACCCGTGAGGCCGACTTAGTGGAGGAGATTCTGCGCATCTACGGCTTCAACAACATCGAAGTGAGCGAGCACATGGCCTCTGCCTACATGGCTAGTTTCTCAAAACCTTACCCGGAGGATGTTAACAAGACGATACTGGACTACATCTCGGCCAACGGTTTCCACGAGATTATCACGAACTCCATCACCAACTCCAACTACTACGCCGCTGGTGGGGACGAGGAGACGGCCGGACTGGTAAAGGTGCTCAACTATAACAGCGAAGACCTTGACGTGCTGCGCAAGAGCATGGTGTTCTCGGGTCTGGAAGTGCTCCGTTACAACATCAACCGCCGCCAGCGCGACCTCAAGGTATACGAACTCGGCAAGGTATACGAGCAACTGGAGGACGGTTACAAAGAGAGTCGCAAACTGGCGCTCTACATGGTGGGGAACACTACTGCCGAAAGCTGGAAACAACCTGCCATGAAAGTGGCTTTCCACGATCTGGCCAGTGTGGTGCAGAACGTGTTGCAGAAACTCAATGCCGCCGACTACGAAGTACAGCCGGTGGAGGCAAGCCGCTACATGCGCCAAGGCATCACCTATGTGAAGAACGGTACCGTGATCGCGCAGGTCGGTTTGCTGGACGCGACCGTGACCAAAGCCATGGATGTGAAAGAGCAGGTATGGTATGCCGAACTCAACTGGGACTACCTCCTCAAGAAATACAAAGACAAACTGGTGGCTGAGGAGCTTCCGAAATTCCCGGAAGTGCGCCGTGACCTGTCGCTGGTAGTAGACAAGAGCATGACCTTTGAGCAACTGAAGCAAGTGGCCCTGCGCACTGAGCGCAAACTTTTGCAAAGCGTGAACGTGTTCGACGTGTACGAAGGCGACAAGATAGAAGCAGGCAAGAAGGCCTACGCTTTGAGCTTCACTTTGCTGGACCGCCAGCAAACTTTGACCGACAAAGTGATCGATGGCGTAATGAACCGCCTGATGCAGCAATTTGAGAAACAGCTGGGAGCTATTATCCGCAAATAGTTATGGCAAAAGAGAAACAACTGCAACAGCTTCAGTCCATTGAGGACAAAGTGCGTAAGCTTCTGAGTAAGCACGACGACGTGTTACACAAACTTGTAGCCGCTCAGGAAGAAATTAAATTACTGGAGTCGCAGTTAGAAGAACGGGAACAGCAAATAAAAAATTTTCAAAATCAAGAGAATATTGTTAAGATTGTAGATACGATAGCAGGAAACACTGCAAATTCGACAGAGTTAAAGCTGAAGTTAAACGAATATATAAGGGAAATTGATAAGTGTATCGCCTACTTGCGTGACTAGCGGGAGGCAGTGAGCCGGAGCCGGACATACGGCAGGCCATTGCAGGAAAGCAAAGAAACGAGGTAGCCCTATACCATAAGAACGCAACGGATGGGTGAATTAGCAATTAAGATTCGCATCGCAGAACGCGAGTATCCGATGCGGGTGAAGGAAGAAGAAGAAGAAAGGCTTCGGGTTGTAGGTAAACTTTTGAATGAGCGTCTACGCTTCTTCAAAGACCAGTTTGGCATACAGGATAAGCAGGATTTGCTGGCCATGGTGGCTTTTGAGACCATGGTGGACAAGCTGAAACTGGAGGATGACAAAAACAACCATCTGGCCAAAGTGGGAGAACAACTGAGCGTACTGGACGATCTCTTATCAAATAAGTAAACATATTCCGAGGCGGCTTCCCAAGCGGCCTCTTTAACTACGGTGTGGTTTGTAAGACCACCTCACTGTCCTGCTGCAGGTACTGCTATAGTTTTTATAAACCATAAAAGCTGATAGTAATGCCAGATATTTTATCCATTTTAATCACCGCCATTGTAGCGCTCGGAGTGGGCGTGTACATAGGGCGTGTCCTGTTGCAGAAGGTATACAAGCAACAGGAAGAAGCCGCTCGGCAGAACGCCAAGGCCATTATTCGCGAGGCAGAGATCAACGCCGAGAGCATCAAGAAAGACCGCATGTTGGAGGCGAAGGAGAAATTCCTGAAGCTGAAGTCTGAGTTCGAGGAAGAATCGAACAAGAAGAAGAACATCATCATCCAGAACGAGAACAAGGTAAAGCAGCGCGAGCAGCACGTAGCCAAGCAAATGGAGCAAACCAAGCGCCGCGAAGCCGAGCTCGACAAAGAGAAAGAAGCCCTTGACCACCAACTCGAGCTGCTGAAGAAGCGCAAAGAAGACGTAGAGCAGCAGCACAACGAAGTGGTGGCCCAGCTGGAGAAAATTGCTGGTCTGACCGCTGCCGAAGCCCGCGAGCAGATGGTAGAGGCATTGAAGAGCGAAGCCACGTCGCACGCATCTTCTTATGTGAAAGACATCGTAGCGCAGGCCAAACTCACTGCTACTAAAGAAGCCAAGAAGATCGTGGTGGAGACCATCCAACGCACTGCCGCGGAGCACGCTATCGAGAACTGCGTTTCTGTTTTCAACATCGAAAGCGACGACATCAAAGGCAAGATCATCGGTCGTGAAGGTCGTAACATCCGTGCCCTCGAAGCCGCTACAGGCGTGGAGATCATCGTGGACGATACGCCGGAGGCGATCATCATCTCTGGCTTTGACCCGGTTCGCCGAGAGATCGCGCGTCTGTCGCTGCACCGTCTAGTGGCTGACGGTCGTATCCACCCAGCCCGCATCGAGGAGGTGGTTTCGAAGACCCGCAAAAATATTGAAGAAGAGATCGTGGAGATCGGTGAGCGTACTGCCATCGACTTAGGTATACATGGTCTGCATCCGGAGTTGATCAAGATGGTGGGCCGCATGCGTTTCCGTTCGTCTTACGGTCAGAACCTGTTGCAGCACTCACGCGAAGTAGCCAACCTGTGCGCCACGATGGCCGCCGAACTTGGTCTGAACGTGAAGCACGCCAAGCGTGCCGGTCTGTTGCATGACATCGGTAAAGTGACACCAGACGAGCCGGAATTGCCACACGCGATCATCGGTATGGAACTGGCCAAGAAATACAAGGAGCATCCGGATATCTGCAACGCCATTGGCGCTCACCACGACGAAATCGAGATGACCGCGATGATCTCTCCATTGATTCAGGCTTGCGACGCCATTTCCGGTTCAAGACCGGGTGCCCGCCGCGAGATCATGGAGTCTTACATCAAGCGTCTGAAAGACCTGGAGGCAGCTGCCGTATCATTTGACGGTGTGAACCAGTGCTACGCCATTCAGGCTGGCCGCGAGCTCCGCATCATGGTAGACGCCGACAATGTGACCGACGAAAAGGCCGCGCAGCTTTCTTTCGACATCTCACAGAAGATCGAGAAAGAGATGCAGTATCCGGGCCAGATCAAGATCACGGTAATCCGCGAAATGAGAGCCATCAGCTACGCCAAGTAAGGTATAGCTCTAGGTATAAAATCAAAGCCCCTTGCCGGTAATAGGCAAGGGGCTTTTGCATTAAACTAAAACTAATCGTCACTTACTATTTTAGCTCAGGAAGGCTCGCAGCATCCAAAGCGTCTTTTCATTTTCGTTGATATCTTCACTTACCAAAGCTACTGTACCCTCGTCGTCGCGTTCTGCGGCCATAGCCAGAATGTCGCGCTCCAGGTTTACAATCACCGATAGGTTCTGGTGTGTAGCCTCTACTGTCTCACGGTCACCGCTCAGGCTGGAAGCTTCCTGAATGCTGGAGACGCGCAGGTAATCTGAGAAGGTATGCAATGGTTTCTGTCCGATAGTCAGGATACGCTCCGCCAAGGCATCAATCCGAGCCAAAGCATTGTTGTATAGCTCCTCGTATTTGGCATGCAACTGAAAGAAGTGTATACCTTTGATGTTCCAGTGAAAACCGCGCAGGTTTTGGTAATAAATATGGTAGTTCGCCAATAGCTCGTTCAGCTTATCAGCGATCTCTACTGAATCTTGTTTTTCCAATCCGATATTCGTTAGCTTATTCATAGTCTTTCGTGTTTTGTCTTCTGTTGTTTGTATATACAAATATATTGCCTGTTAGGTTATCAATCAAATCAATTATATCTATGGATATATAGGTGTGTTCTATAACTTAGCGGGGTGTTGCGCCAGTTTGAAAACAAAGACACCTGGAAGTGGAGGGCGTATACCACGACGGATATTTATATTACTACTATACGGTTATAGATATGACACTGGTACAACTGGAATACCTTTTGGCAGTAGATACACACCGCCACTTTGCCACAGCGGCCGAGCATTGCTTTGTCACGCAGCCTACTTTAAGTATGCAATTGCAGAAACTGGAGGAAGAGCTGGGCGTGCAATTGTTCGACCGAAGCAGGGTACCGGTGCGGCCTACGGAGATCGGTAAAGAGGTGATTGCGCAGGCCCGGATCGTAGTGGCGGAATCAAAGAAGATAAAAGAACTGGTGCAGCAGCAAAAGCAGGAGCTGAGCGGTGAGCTCAGGATTGGGGTTATACCTACGCTGGCTCCTTACCTGATCCCACTTTTCGTGACCAGCTTTATGGAGAAGTACCCCGATGTGCGGTTGGTAGTGCAGGAGTTGCTCACGGAAGAAATCGTGCAGAAACTAAACCACGAGTTGTTGGACGTAGGCTTGTTGGTCACGCCTTTGGAGGATAAGTCCATCAAAGAGCTTCCCTTGTTTTATGAGGCTTTTGTGGCGTATATCAACCCTGCCCATCCGCTGGCCAGCAACAAAGCTATCAGCCCGGAACAACTTGATCTGGACGAACTCTGGGTGCTGAATGAGGGCCATTGCTTCCGGAGTCAGGTGCTTAACATCTGCAACAAAGGAGGAGCCAGCACGACGCCTTCCGCTCACTTCGACTACAAGAGCGGATCGCTTGAAACGCTTAAGCGCATTGTAGAAACCCAGCGTGGGCTCACCCTATTGCCAGAGTTGTCGGTGCTGGATATAACCGAAGAAAAGCGATCGCTTGTCCATACCTTTCAGGAACCCCAGCCACAACGGGAGGTGAGTTTAGTTGTGCACCGCAGCTTCCTGAAGAAGAAGCTGATCGAAGCCTTACAGCAGGAAATAGTAGCGGCTATACCTGCCCATATCCGCAGTCGCAAAAAGGAACAGGTGATTGGAGTTAAAGAGCCTGGGAGTTAGAAAACAAACGAGGCTGCCTCTTGCGAAGCAGCCTCGTTTTATGTTTATACCTATTACAGGTATAGCAAATCAAATTATGCGTTGATCATGCCAGCGCTTTTCAGCACCTCTACCATCGTAGCACCGATCTCTGCCGGAGAGTCTACTACGTGGATACCGTTCTCACGCATGATCTTCATTTTAGCAGCAGCTGTATCATCAGCACCACCTACGATCGCACCAGCGTGACCCATACGACGACCAGCAGGAGCTGTCTGGCCAGCGATGAAACCAACAACTGGCTTCTTGTTGCCAGTTTCGCTGATATATTTCGCAGCCATTGCCTCGTAGTTACCACCGATCTCACCGATCATCACGATCGCGTCAGTCTCAGGGTCTTCCATCAGCAATTGTACCGCATCTTTTGTTGGTGTTCCGATGATCGGGTCACCACCGATACCGATGGCAGTAGATACACCTAGTCCAGCCTTCACGATCTGGTCAGCGGCCTCATACGTCAAGGTACCAGACTTAGACACGATACCGATACGACCTGGCTTGAACACGAATCCTGGCATAATACCAACCTTCGCCTCACCTGGCGTGATCACACCCGGGCAGTTAGGACCGATCAGGGTCACGTCTTTGCCTTTCAGGTAGTTTTTAGCCATCACCATGTCCTTCACAGGAATGCCTTCTGTAATTGCTACGATTACTTTGATGCCTGCATCAGCAGCTTCCATGATCGCGTCAGCAGCGAAAGCCGGTGGCACGAAGATGATAGAAACATCAGCACCCGTTTTTTTCACAGCTTCCTCCACTGTGTTGAAAACCGGAAGGTCCAGGTGGTTGTTGCCGCCTTTGCCTGGTGTAACACCACCCACTACGTTTGTGCCGTACTCGATCATCTGAGAGGCGTGGAACGAGCCTTCTGAGCCAGTGAAGCCCTGCACGATCACTTTCGAATCTTTATTTACTAAAACACTCATGTGTATCTTATTAAGTTGATGAATGATGGTCTAAAATAAGGTAGTGCAAAAATAGGCTTTTTTGTGGCGCTTCCAAAAAATAGTTATACCTAATATAGGCGCTAAATCTGCCCGGCGGAACAAGAACAGGTACACCCTCTGTTGTACGTGAGGCAGAGCGCTATACCTGTCAACTATGATTTTAATTACTTACCTTTGCACCCGAATCCTAAATTAAGCATTCAAATGAAATACCTGAATCATATAACCGAGGCAATCGGTAACACACCTTTAGTAAAGCTTAACAACGTAACTGACGGCATCAAGCCGACCGTATTGGCCAAAGTGGAGTACCTGAACCCAGGCAACTCTGTGAAAGACCGCATGGCTATCAAAATGATTGAGGACGCAGAGAAAGCGGGTCTTCTGAAGCCGGGTGGTACTATCATTGAAGGCACATCCGGTAACACCGGTATGGGCCTGGCGCTGGCTGCCATTGCCAAAGGCTATAAGTGCATTTTCACGCTGGCCGACAAGCAGAGCAAGGAGAAAATGGACATCCTCCGTGCCGTTGGTGCCGAGGTGCGTGTTTGCCCTACCAATGTGGCGCCTGACCATCCGGATTCCTACTACTCCGTGGCCAAGCGTCTGAACGAAGAGATTCCTAATTCATTCTATCCGAACCAGTACGACAACATGTCTAACTGGGCGGCGCATTACGAAACAACTGGTCCTGAGATCTGGGAGCAGTCTGAAGGCAAAGTGACGCACTTCATCACAGGTGTAGGTACAGGTGGTACCGTAACGGGTATTTCACGCTACCTGAAGGAGCAGAAGCCGGAGCTTGTAACCGTAGGGATAGATACGTATGGCTCTGTGTTCAAGAAATACAAAGAGACGGGCATTTTTGACGAGAACGAGATCTACTCTTACGCCACCGAAGGTATAGGCGAGGACATCCTGCCTAAGAATGTGGACTTCGATGTGATCGACTCTTTTGTAAAAGTGACTGACAAAGATGGTGCTGTAATGACACGCAGATTGGCCAAAGAAGAAGGTCTGTTTGTAGGCTGGTCTTGTGGCACGGCTGTGTATGGTGCACTGGAGTATGCCCGCGAGAACAACCTGACTGAGGACGACGTCATTGTTGTTCTATTGCCAGACCATGGTACCCGTTACCTGGGCAAGATTTACAACGACGAGTGGATGCGTGCACAGGGTTATATTGACTAAACATCCTGAGCATAACTAAATTGGAGAGTTGAGATTTGTTTCAGCCATTCAATTTAGTATCTTGTGTTGCGGTAAATACATAATGTTAAAATACTGCAGATTTACTAATTTCAGAAACGTCAGCTTGAAATAAACAGCTTGCGTATTAATACAAGCTGTGTATAGTGTTACTATGAAAAAATTATCAGGCGTTCTTCTTATAGACGACGACGACACCACGAATTTCCTTAACCAGCGTTTGTTAGAGCGAATGCAGGTGACAGACAATATACGTACGTTTGTAAACGGCAAGCAGGCATTCGACTACTTGTATAATGTGAGCAATAACAATTACGAACAGACGGACCAAAATTACTTCCAGCCGGAACTGATCTTCCTGGATATTAGCATGCCGGTGATGGATGGGTTTGAACTGCTAGACCTGTATGAGCGGCTTAACCAGGATTTCAGAAAAAATATAGTACTAGCCGTGCTGACTACTTCTACACATCCACAGGATACGGATGCTGTTCAGAAGTATTCAGCCGAGTATCTAACAAAGCCGCTTACCGCTGATAAAGTAAACAGCCTGATCAACAAGCATTTCAGCTCTGCCAATCAGGAGGCTTAGAAAGTCGGTAGGTATAGAAACGAGCCGATGCGCTGACTCCATCCGGATAAGCGCATCGGCTCGTTTTATTTAATTCTGATGTAGAGTATGGTATAAGGCTGCTCTACTACGCTTAAGTGCATACACACTATTATCGGAGATAAACCAATGGGGAAAGGTATAGGATACTAGTCTCGTAATCTTCTATACCTAGAAGGAGAATCCGAAATTGGACTTGATCAGCAGGTTAAGGATCACACCTGCGCCTGCCAATAGCAGACCAATGCCGATCAGCTTTTCAATATCCTGCATTTTACCCTGGCGTTTTTTGAGCATGTTGCCGCCAATGGCTCCAATGGCAAAGGCTGCCATCAGCGGAAGGCTGCGATTCCAGATCACGTTGCCCAGCAGGTAATGGCTGATAAATCCGGTGAAGCTGGTAATCACCAGGATGAACAGGGAAGTGGAGGTGGCGATCTGAGGGGGTATCCGAAATAGCTTGATCATCATGGGCGTCTGCAGGAAGCCGCCACCTATACCAAACAAACCGGCCACTATACCTGAGGCAAAACCGAAAACCGAAACCACACCACCATTGAGCCGGTAAGCCAAGTGCTTTGCCCTGTTTTTGCGAATAAAGGAAGTCGGCACTCGCCGAATACGGTACATCATACCTGAATGGCGCTGGACCTTTTCTTTTTCGGGCGGCTTTACCATAAAAAAGCCCACTGTCAACACAAACAGCGCAAAGATCACTTGTAATTCCGTAACTGGCAGGAAGGCCACCATAAAGGCGCCCAGCACTGTGCCAGCTACCGCCGGGAACTGTATAAGCGAACCGACAAGGTAGTCGATGCTGCGGTCGCGGAGGTTGAAGACGGAAGCAATGATGGAGGCAGGCACCAACGCTGACATGGTCGCACCGATGGCGATCTCGATGTTGTACCCGAAGAAGATGATCAGGATCGGCACCATGAACACGCCTCCCCCGAAACCGATGATGGTACCAAACCCGCTCACGAGCGCACCGACCAGAAAAATAATGAATTCCTCCATGTGCTATAGTCCCGCAGGACTAGGGTATCATACCTTTTTTGCCAAGGTATACTATTCTGCTACAGGTACGAATTTAAAGTCATCACCGTTAAATAATCCTTTGTCGCTAAGTTTGAGCGAAGGTATAACGAGCAGTGCCATAAACGAGAGCGTCATGAAAGGGGAGGCCAGTTTGCTGCCCATCTCCTTGCTCAGGCGGTCGATGGCCGAGTAGGCATTAGCCACCTCGTAGCCATCGGCCGCTGACATAATACCCGCTACCGGTAGCGGCAGCAGTTGTTCGTTGTCGCCGTCTACAGCGGCCACACCACCCTTAGCGCTAATGATCAGGTTCACGGCACGGGCGATGCTTTCGTCGTCTACACCCACGGCGATGATGTTGTGCGAGTCATGACCTACCGAGGAGGCAATGGCACCGCGCTGTATACCTACGTTCTTAATGAAAGCCACGGCAGGTTCGGCATTCTCATACCTGTTCACCACGGTTATCTTCAGCACATCCTGCGCCACATCGGAAACGATATGACCGTCTTCTGTTTTAGGCTCCGCCCATACCTGATGTGTGATCAGCTGTCCGTCAAACGCCTCGATCACCCGGATCTTGCTGGCACTGTTGGCCGCCAGTCGGAATTGCGCCGGCGTTTTGGGCTCGGTGTTGAAGTTGTTGATTTCTTCGCTTGGCGTGAAGACGATCTTAGACTTTCCTTTTTCAGCTACCAGTTCCCCGTTGATGTAGGTGGCTTCTATAGCAAAGTCCTCAAGGTTATTGACTACTACAAAATCGGCCGGATC
This sequence comes from Pontibacter sp. LHS2, assembly GCF_058932845.1. NCBI lineage: Bacteria > Pseudomonadati > Bacteroidota > Cytophagia > Cytophagales > Hymenobacteraceae > Pontibacter > Pontibacter sp. LHS2. The sequence continues at coordinate 817,765 of NZ_JBZYWG010000002.1, read as the reverse complement.
GTTTTCGCGCAGCAAACCAACTTCCAGTTTATAATGCTCCACCGGGTTAAGGCAAGCAGCACGTAGTACATGAAACAGGTCATGGCCTTTGGCAAGCGCCCGCTTCACGAGCAGGTTCAGGTGACCTTCCACGAGGTTGTCGGGGTGCTTGTCGTCGGAGCAGAACATGATGCTGTCCGGATGGCTCGCGAGCAAAGGTATAAGCGCCTCAAAGTTTTTGGCGGCACTGCCTTCTCGAATAAGGATCTTCATGCCTACGGCCAGTTTATCGAGTGACTCTTCGGTGGTGAAGCACTCGTGGTCGGTGGTGATACCAGCAGAAGCGTAGAGCGCTGCCTGTTCGCCGCTCAAACCGGGTGCATGGCCGTCCACCGCTTTACCATACTTCTTCGCTAGTTCGATCTTCTCCATCATCACTGGGTCGCGGTGCAGCACGCCGGGCCAGTTCATCATTTCGGCCAAGTACTTTATTTCGTCACGCTGAAACAAGGTTTCAATGTCAGCGGCCGTTATCTCGGCGCCAGCCGTTTCGAAGGGTGTAGCAGGCACGCAGGAGGGGGCTCCAAAATAGAACTTAAACGGCACTTTCTTTCCGTTCTCGATCATATACTCCACGCCTTTTATACCCAGCACATTGCCGATCTCGTGCGGGTCCGATACCGTGGCCACGGTGCCGTGCGGCACGGCAAGACGGGCAAACTCAGAAGGCACAAGCATGGAGCTTTCTACGTGCACGTGGGCATCCACAAAGCCCGGCAAAATATAACTGGAAGAGGCGGTCGCCTCACGAACTATTTTAGAAATGCGGCCGTTTGACACATGGACTGTTCCCTCAAAAATCTCTTGCTGGTGCAGGTCAATGATGCGTCCGCTAACGGTATAGGAGCTATGCATGGGTAGGGCTGTCTTGTTGATATAAAATGCCCGCTGATGGGGATTGAACCCGTAAATTACTTTATATTTGCGTTAAATTAAGTCGTTTTGAGAAAGATAATTTCATACCTGATACTGGCGGGCATTTTGGCAACCGGCCCCTTGGCGAGCTGCTCAACCAAAACCCCACAACAGAAAAAGACGGCCTCGTACATGAAAAAGAGCAAGCGCGGCAACGTGCCTTGTCCATGCGATTCTAACTAATTCCTTGCAGCTTACCATGAAAAAAATTGTAATCGCCATAGATGGCTACTCCTCGTGCGGTAAAAGTACAACGGCCAAACTGGTGGCTGCCGAACTAGGCTACGCTTACATCGATACCGGGGCTATGTACCGTGCGGTTACGCTCTACTTTTTGGATCACCATGTGAGCCTCACCAACCCTAAGGAGGTGAAGGACGCCTTGGATAATATAGATATTACGTTTCATTATAACCCAAAGGCCAAAAGAAACGAAGTATTCCTAAATGGCCTGAATGTTGAAGATGAAATTCGCAAGATGTACATCTCCAATCAGGTAAGTGAGGTAAGTGTCGTGAAAGAAGTGCGCCGCGCCATGGTTTCCCAACAGCAGAAGATGGGCAAAAAACGTGGTGTGGTAATGGATGGCCGTGACATTGGAACTGCCGTGTTCCCGGATGCGGAAGTAAAGATCTTTATGACCGCCGATGTAGACACACGCGCCCGTCGCCGGCAGGATGAGTTGTTGGAGAAAAAGCAATTAGTCAACCTCGGCGAGATCAAAGAGAACTTACAGAAGCGTGATTTGATTGACTCAACACGTCAGGAGAGCCCTTTGCGCCGTGCCGACGATGCTTTTCTGTTGGACACGTCACACATGACCATCGATGAGCAGGTAGAGTTTGTGCTTAACAAGGTGACTTCCCGTATCTTCAACGGCGATTATGCCTTACAGGAATAGAAGGAAAGAAGAGATGAACGTAACGATAGACAAGAATTCCGGTTATTGCTTCGGCGTGGAATTCGCCATTCAGATGGCGGAGGATGAGATGGAGAACTGCGAAGAGCTCTATTGTCTCGGCGATATCGTGCACAACAGCATGGAAGTGAAGCGCCTTTACGAAAAGGGACTCCGCATCATAGACCGGGAGCAACTCAAAGAACTACGCGACACCAAAGTGCTGATCAGAGCGCATGGCGAACCCCCTGAAACTTACAGGACAGCTCTGGAAAATAATATTGAACTGATAGACGCCTCCTGCCCGGTGGTGCTCAAACTGCAGAACCGCGTTAAACATGCCTTCGATGTTGATAAAACCAAAGGCGGACAGATCGTGATCTATGGTCAGGTGGGTCATGCCGAGGTAATTGGCTTGGCGGGCCAGACTGGCGATGAGGCCATTATTGTGACCACAGAAGAAGATCTGGATAAGATCGACTTTTCGCGTCCGGTTACCCTCTTTAGTCAGACGACCAAAAGCACCAAAGGCTTTTATCATATTAAGTCGCTGATCGAGGAGCGCTTGCAACAGGCCAATCAGGACAGCACCGCTTTTAATGCCAATGACAGCATTTGCCGTCAGGTGTCGAACCGCGAGCCGCAGCTGACCAAGTTCTCTGCGGAGCACGACGTGATCATTTTTGTGAGCGGTAAAAAGAGCTCTAACGGAAAGGCTCTGTATGCAGTGTGCAAGCAGCATAATCCGAATAGCTATTTTGTGGAGAACGAGGATGAACTGGATAAAGAGTGGTTTGCCAATGTGGAGAGCGTAGGTATATGCGGCGCCACTTCCACCCCGATGTGGCTCATGCAGCAAGTAGCCGACAGCATCAAAAGATTTGACCTAGAAACAGTATAGGGATAGTTCTATACTGCAAAATAGTGGCTTTTTAGCTACATTTAGGCTTTGCTTCGGTAAAGCCTATTTTTTTAACGCACCATCACACATGAGACGCATTTTACGCTATTTTCTGAACGGTCTACTCATTGTAGCACCTTTCACCATCACGATATGGATCATTGTGGCCATTATCGATTGGCTGAATAGCATGTTTGACCTAGGTATACCGGGTCTGGGCATCATGCTGATGTTCGTGTTGCTCACCCTGATCGGCTTTATCAGCTCTTCTTTCTTTGTAAAGCCATTCATTGTCATCACGGGACGTTGGTTTAACAAAGTACCATTGGTAGGAATCGTTTACTCCAGTATCAAGGATCTGTTCGATGCCTTTGTGGGCGACAACCAGAAGTTCAACAAGCCTGTGATGGTGAAGATGTCGGAAGAATCTGATAACCTGAAACTGGGCTTTGTAACGCAGGATGCCTTCAGTTCCATCAATGTGGAAGACCGTGTAGCGGTGTACTTTCCACACTCTTATAACTTTTCGGGAGAACTCTTTGTAGTGCCCAAGCGCAACGTCGTATACCTCGACCTGCCTAGCAGCGACGTGATGAAGTTCATCGTGTCGGGCGGGGTTTCACGTTTGTAATAATTCAATAGCCACAGCTTATTTCAAAAGCCGCTCACCAAGGCTCTCAAAATTTATAAGCCATTATGTGTATCTTATTTGTATGCATGCCGAATAAGTTAAGAGAGACGCCATAACTTAGAATGCCTTACATTATACATAACGGAACGAAGCTGCATTACAGGGTATTGGGAGAAGGCTCCCAGCCTCTGCTGGCCTTTCACGGCTATGGGCAGAGCAGCAGTTATTACTTACCCATGGGGCAGGCACTGGGCAGCGATTATACCATTTATGCTTTCGATCTGTTCTTTCACGCACAGAGTAACCTGCACAAGGAGAACATGCCACTCGATAAGGATTTTCTGCAGGAGTTAATTGGGCTGTTTCTCGAAAAGGAAAAAATAGATCACTTCTCACTAATGGGTTTTAGTATGGGAGGCAAGTTTGCGCTTACCTTGGTGGAGCGTTTTCCCGAATTGATCGACGAACTTTTCCTGATTGCACCGGACGGTATTAAGACCAGCTTCTGGTACAACATCGCCACTTACCCGGGCTGGCTGCAGCAGCTCTTCAAACGAACCGTGCTCAAGCCGGAGCCTTTCTTCAAGTTGCTTAACGTGCTCAACCGGTATAACATGATTCACAAAAGCCTTGTGCGCTTCGCCCGCTTCCAGATGGACAGCACCGAGAAGCGTCTGCGTGTTTATCGCAGCTGGATCGGCTTTCGTGAACTCAACTTCGATATCCGCGAAATCGTGCGCTTGCTGAATCACAAGCAAGTTCCTGTCACCATGTTTCTGGGCGAGTTCGATCAGATCATCTCTCCAAAGCGGGTAAGTGTGTTTATAAAGGCCTTGCATAAAGGTGAGCTTGTTGTGCTCAAAGCCGGGCATTCGCACCTGTTGCAGGAGGTTGCAGAGTTGCTGCATGCAAAGAGGATGGGAGCTATACCGCCTACAAGCTAAGTGTTATACCTATAGAGTTGAAGAATGTCAGTTTGTACCGCAGGTTTAGCGTTCGCGCAAATGTGTTTATACATGATTGTTAGTTTGCAACTGGTGTAGCGAGAGATCTTGTAGGTATAGCAAGTGTGTTGTTTTATAGCTTCGCCTGTGCGGCGGGCACCTACTTTTTGTCTTGACACAAAAAGTAGGCAAAAAAGTCAAGACGCTCCAAACTCGCTGAACGCTCAAACAGTGGAGCGCCGAAAGTTGCACTTGGCTAAAGTGATCTATTTCATAGTTGAAGGGGCGAGTAAGTATTTCGATGCGTGCCAGTGGTATTCTCTATAACTGAAACTACAACGCTTATACCTTAAAACTGGTAGCGGCAGAGATTCCCCTCTTGAGAGGGGTCGGGGGTGTGTTCAGTAAGCTGGTAACTTAAACGGCAGAAACTACAGCGCTTTAGACTCTAAACTGTCAACCACGGTAATGTCCCCCTTTGAAGGGGGTAGGGGGATGACAATCATGCACGGGAATCCATAAATCCCGAAAATCCTGATCCTGATTCGTCGTACGTAAAGCATTATGCTTAAATTGGCCTGTAATGAAAGATGAGAACCTAAAAAAGCCCAAGCCTGAGAGAAAGATCATCGGAAGACGCGAGATGGTGGCCTTTCCTGAGCTGGATATCGACGAGATCGAAGCGAAGATCGACACAGGCGCCTATACCTCAGCGATTCATTGTTCGGATATACATGAGGAAACCCGCGCCGATGGAACTAAAGTGATCTGTCTGGACTTGTTAGACCCGTCGCACCCGCAGTACAATCACAAAAAACTCACGTTTTCTGACTATAGCTTGCGCGATATCCGTAACTCATTTGGCGACGTGCAGGAGCGCTATGTCATCAAGACCAAAATCCAGTTTTTCGATGAACTGATAGAGGCCGAGTTTTCGCTTTCGGACCGCAGCGATATGAAATATCCGGTGCTGATCGGTCGTAAGTTGCTCAAGGGCCGGTTTATTGTAGATGTTTCCCGTAAAAACGTCTCACTCAAATTCAATAACAAACAAAGGAAGAATAAATAGTTTTATGAAAATAGCGATTCTCTCTCGCAACTCTAAGTTGTACTCTACCCGCCGACTGGTGGAAGCTGCCCAGCAGCGCGGCCACGAAGTGGTAGTGCTGGACCACCTGCGCTGCGACCTTGTGATTGAGCAGGGCGACCCGCACATCCTCTACAAGGGAGAACGCTTGACTGATATCGACGCCATCATTCCGCGCATCGGTGCATCGGTTACCTTTTACGGCACGGCCGTAGTGCGTCAGTTTGAGATGATGAAAGTAAAGAGCGCCGTAGACTCTCAAAGCATCGTGCGTTCCCGTGACAAATTGCGCAGCCTCCAGATCCTGTCTCGCGCCGGACTGGGCATGCCAAAGACTGCTTTTACCAACTACTCCAAGGAAACATCCGGACTGGTGAAAGAAGTAGGCGGTGCGCCGCTGGTGATCAAATTGCTGGAAGGTACGCAGGGACTGGGCGTTGTGCTGGCTGAAACTAAGAAAGCGGCTGAGTCGGTAATTGAGGCATTTCACAACCTGAAGGCCCGTATCATTGTGCAGGAGTTTATTTCAGAGGCCGGCGGTGCCGATATTCGCGCTTTTGTGGTAAATGGTGAAGTCGTAGGAGCTATGAAGCGACAGGGCAAGGAGGGCGAATTCCGCTCTAACCTGCACCGTGGCGGCAATGCCAGCCTGATCAAACTGAGCCGACAGGAGAAGGCCGCCGCTTTACTGGCAGCCAAGTCGCTGGGCCTGGGTGTGGCTGGTGTGGATATGCTGCAGTCTAAGCGTGGACCGCTTATTCTGGAAGTAAACTCCTCACCAGGTCTGCAAGGTATAGAGACGGCCACGAAAAAAGATATAGCCGCCAAAATCATTGAGTATGTAGAGGGGCTGGCCCAAAAGAAAACCACGAAGAAGGTATCAGCCAAAAGCGTAAAAGAATAGCATGCCCGAAACGATTAAGATCAACGGTGTAAGCATTGACCGTGGAGAGAAAGTGCTTACCCGTCTCGTTATTTCCAAGTTGCCCAGCGGCACAGTCATTGATATACCAGTTTATGTATTTCGCTCCGTGCACGACGGTCCGGTGCTCTTGCTGATGGCCGGCATGCATGGTGACGAAGTGAACGGCACGGAGATCATTCGCCGCATGATCACCAAAAAGATGCTGTATCCGCTCAAGGGTACCATCATTGCGGTCCCCATCCTGAACATCTATGGCTTTCTGAACTTTTCGCGCGACGTACCCGATGGCAAAGACGTGAACCGTAGTTTCCCTGGAAACAAAGAGGGGTCACTGGCCAGCCGTGTCGCACATCGTTTTATGAAAGAGGTGATGCCTTACATTGATTACGGCGTGGATTTCCATACAGGTGGGTCGAGCCGCGGCAACTACCCCCAGATACGCTGTGTATTGGCTGAACAGAAAAATCAACAGCTGGCAGAAGCTTTCGCTGCTCCATTTACGCTAAACGCCTCTTACCGTCAGGGTTCGCTTCGCAAGGAAGCCGCCAAGATGGGCAAGCACATTCTGGTGTATGAAACCGGTGAGGCGCTGCGCTTCGACGAGAGAGGTATAGCCATGGGAATAGAAGGTACGCTGCGTCTGATGCATCATTTAGGGATGGGCAATTCTTCTCCTGCCCCAACAGAGCCAACTACCACATGTATGAAAGATATTTGGGTGCGCGCTAAGAATGCAGGCCTGTTCCGCAGCCACGTGCAGGAAGGTGGCTATGTGAAGAAAGGACAGGTAGTAGGTACCATCACAGACCCTTATGGTGAGATGGAAGTACGCCTGAATGCTCCGGCCGCCGGCTATGTAGTGGGGCTTAACAATATGCCCGTGGTAAACCAGGGCGATGCCTTGCTGCACATTGCCTATTAAAGTATAGCGAAGCGAGATACTCTTACAATTAGCAGATAGCCTGCTAACAGGTTCCTGTTTAAAACAAAAGCGCCCGCTACTTTACAGTAGCGAGCGCTTTTCATGTAGAGCTTTTCAGCTATTAGAATACGTAACGCACGTGCAGGGCAGAATCCCAGAAGAAACGGCCATGCGGTATGTTGATGAATGGCTTAATGTCAGCACCGATTGTGAAAGGAATATCGCGGATGTAATACTCCAGACCCAAAACACCATCAATACCGAGACCTACTACGTTGTCGTCATAGTACTTTCTGCGTCTGTCATCATCGTAATAGTAGTAGTAGCGACCTTCGTAGAAACCTACGTGACCACCAAGACCATAATACCACTGTAGTCCTTTTGCGTTGAATGCTTGTGCGTGTTTCTCGTAAAGCACTGTTACTACGGCACCTCTATGGCGGAATCCTGTACTCAGGATGCCCTCAATAGCGGCATCGCTTTTAATGAAGTGCTTAATAGTTAGGCCAGAAGCAATACCGCCTCTAAAGCCTATACCTGTTTTGTACTCCTGTGCCTTTGCAGCAAAAGCAAGCGTCATCACCAAACCCAGGGTGAAGCCGACGCGAAGAAATGTTTTCATTGTTCTATTAAAAAAGTTATATCAGGCTTGCCAGACAGGTATGTCCAGCTGGCAGGTTGCAAAAATATAACTTCTTACGATTGAAAAAATTAATATTTAGTGTTCTCGTAAAAAATTGCGTCAACTACTTGTATGATTGCAAATAGGCTGTCTTGGAAGTGCGCCGTCCGATTAATTTGAAAAATGTGATAAACTTCTCTTTGTCAAGCTCTAAGGCTCTTGCAAAAGCATCAGGTTCCTCTGAGTTCTGATAATCTTTTATATACTGCTCCCGTACGAGTCCGGCCTCGGTCAATTCGGTGGCTGCTTCTATTTCTACCAGACCGGTTTTCTCCCAGAGTCTTTTCCACCAATTTATAGTATGTATAAAGTACCAATAGTTCTGATAATCATCTTGTAAGAATGCTGGTACCTGATCGTGGCTTTCGATCTCCTCTGTGAAGCACACATCTACTATGGCAATGTGACCTTCTGGTTTAATGAAACGGGCAATGTAAGGCAGGTACTTCTCATCAGTGCCGAAATAGGTATAGGAGTCCACTACAATGACAGCGTCAAAGTACTCTTCCGGGAACGGGAGTGAACGGGCCTCCATTTCAAGCGGAAAAACCTTGTCTTCACAGCCCTCGCTGCAGATGCGTTCGTAATTGTCACTGGCGGACACGGCCTCGTCCACAGCCCAGACGGTAACGCCGAATTCCATGGCCAGGAAAATCGAGCTAATAGCCTTGCCACAGCCGAGGTCGAGCACGCGCATGCCGGGTTTCAGGTCAAGAGATTTGGTAAGGCTCTCAAGGTTGAAGAGCACATTCTCACCCATAGAGTGCTTGCGCACCCAGGCCGGGTCATATTGTGATGCTTTCGGAAAGGCACGGCGTAAACTTTTGTTTAGCATAGGTATAATAGGTATAGAATGCCTTGCAGCTTACGCGTCAGGTAGAGGGAGGGTTAGTGCCCCAGTCGTTCTATTTCGTCGGATAGGTATACCTTATCAATTTTCTGGTCTTGAGCGGCAACGTGCAGCATGGCACTCGCTACGGTTTCGGCCTTAATCGGGCGGTATTTGCGCATCGGCCCAAACATCAGTTTAGAGAGCGGCTTCATGATTTTTGCACTGATTGCTTCACTGGTGCGATGTTCTTCCCGCTCACCTAATAGGAGCGAGGGTCTGAAGATGTGCAACGAAGGAAAACCCAGCGCCCGAACGTCACGCTCCATCTCGCCTTTCACGCGGTTGTAGAACATGCGGGAGCCAGCATCGGCACCCATAGACGAGACTACCAAAAACTGGCCGGCATTGCGGCGGAGTGTAATCTCTGCCAGCTGGGTGACATAGGTATGATCTACTTTGTAAAAAGCCTCTTTGGTGCCCGCCTTTTTGATGGTGGTGCCCAGGCAGCAAAACACGTCATCAGCGGCTAGTTCGGAAGCGCTCTTTTTGAGGTTGTCAAAGTCGACGATTTGCTGGTCGAGCTTGGGGTGAATGATGGCAAGTTCGCGGCGGCCTACGGAGATCACCTGGCTATAGCGATCACTTTGCAGGAGCATGCGCAGCAAGTGACTGCCCACAAGGCCGCTGGCGCCAGCAATAAGTGCGGTTCGGGTTCGGTGCATGGAGGATTGCGTTTCGCTGAATTACGTGAATGCCTGCCACATTGGTTAAAAAATGCGGTGCTTTCCTATAATTAATCCACTAAAGGCTATTCTTGTTCAGAAATCAGCTTCCATCGGGTTACTACAGACTTGTTTGCAAGTTGGTTTACTCGTCACCCTTGAGGCGAATGTGGTCCGTGTCGATCTCGATCTTGCCTTCTTTATACAGACCGCCGATGGCTTTTTTGAACACCTTTTTGCTCATGCCCAACATACGGTATACCTCTTCCGGGCTGCTCTTGTCAGACAGGGGCAAGTAGCCTTTGGCTGCCTCCAGTACCTGCATGATCTTGTCTGTTGCTTCATTGGACTCACTCAGCCCGGTAGTGCCTGGCTTGCGAAGCGTCACGTCAATCTTGTTATCCGGTCGGATGGTTTTGATGTACCCACGTAGCTTATCACCCATGTGTAGCTCCTTAAACACTTCGTTTTTGTAGAGCATTCCCATGTGGCGGTTATTGATGATCACCTTGATGCCAATTTCAGTAAAGCCTGCCACCAGCAAGTCTACCTCTTCGTGCTCAGCCAGTTCGTTTGGAGCCTCGTCGTTGTGCAGGTACTTGCCCAGCTTGGTCGTGCCCACAATGCGGTCGGAAGTTTCGTCGAGGTATACATACACGCAGTACTTGCGGCCGGGTCGCATCTTTTCTTTCTGGTTGTGCAGCGGTACGAGCAAGTCTTTCTCCAGCCCCCAGTCCAGGAAAGCACCAAAGTCAGTGCTGTCTTTGCACATCAGGCAGGCGAACTCGCGCACGGTGGCATTGGGTGTCAGGTTGGTGGCAATCACGCGGTCTTCGGAGTCGCGGTATACGAACACGCGCACCTTGTCGCCTACCTTGGCCCCTTCCGGAATGTACTTGCGGGGCAACAGAATGTCGCCGTCTTCAGAGGTCAAATACATGCCGAAGTCTACTTCGCGTGCTATCTCCAGTTCGTTGTAATGGCCAAGGTCTACCATGGGGTGTCGTGTTAAGTATAGAATGCTGCAAATATAGCGAAACCATTTCAGGTATAGCCTTCCGGTCTCAGCTGTTCCCCTTATACCTGTACAATTGGGTAAAAGGATACAAAAAGTGATAATGGCTGGGGCATTGAGGAATTATGTGTTTGTCTTTTTTTAAGTAGAGAAAAAAGCTGTTCAAAAAGGTTAGTGGCTATACCTGAAAATTGAATAGTTGGGCTTGCTCTGTAGGGCGATGCGGCTTAATATGATATAAAAAGAGGCTGCTCCGGATTTTCGAAGCAGCCTCTTTTTTATAAGGTATAGCTAGGCTAATGTGTTAAGCCTTTGCTTTCTTTGTGGTCTTGGCTTTGCCGTTCTGCCCTTTGGCTGGCTCACCGTCTTCCTCCATGATATCATCTGGCTTGGCGATCAGACCGATGGATAGGCCGTCTTCACCCAGGAAGTGCTCAATATGGTGGCAGCGGTCCTCTGTCTGAAGAAGTATCCCTTCCAGTAAAGACTTGGTCGCGAAATCCTCTTGCTCAAAGGCTTTTTTGATAGATTTGCGCAGTTCCACAGCAATTGTCTTTTCGTCCTCCATGTCTTTTTTGAGCATCTCGCGGATGCGGAACACGCCTTCTTCTTCGTGTGCAATGTAGGAGAGCTCTATTTGCTTCGCCGGGTGGCAGGTAGGGCAGTAGCCCATCACCGTGAGGCGCTCGGCAATGGCGTCGTACTGTTCGTGGATCTGAGTATAGTGCTCCTCAAAAAAGAGGTGCAGGTCGCGGAACTGCGGACCTTCCACCATCCAGTGGTGCTTGTGATACTGGTTGTACAGAGTGATGAACGACGACAGGTGACGGTCCAGTTCGTTGGCCATTGCTGTCGCGGTAGTCTTTGACAGCCCAACCGGGTTGCCTTCATATTCTGATTTCTCTCTTAGCTTTTCCATGTTCAGGGTTTATTGAATTACTCTGTCATTGTACCCCGATCAGCTCAAAAGGATACAGAAACTTTACCTGAATTCAGCTATGCCGGGCTGCGTGAAGCGGAAGTCCTGAAAGTCGTAGTAGGGCCGTGAAGACTCGTAAATGCGCAGGTTGTTGAAATTCTCGTTGTTCGGGATTTTGGGATAATAGCCCACTAAAATCTGAATGGTGCTGAACGACAGATACTCGTTGCGGAAGCGTATACCTGCCCCGAAGCCCCGGTAAGGTGTGCTCTTGAATGGAGAGCTGCTGTTGCCGTACGACAGCCAGGCCACATCCACAAAGGCCAGTGTCGCCAGTCGGAAACCAAAAAGCCTGAAGGGGGTGTACAAGTTGGCTTCGTAGTTGATCACCACACGGCGGTTACCCCTCAGCAAGCCGGAACGGAAGCCGCGCAGGCCTTCTTCATTATTGATGGTGAGGAGTTCTTCGGGGTTGCGGTTGATGCCGATGGTACTGCGACCCAGAATAAAGTGGCGCAGTTTCCAGTTGCCGTTTTCGTAGAGCTTGGTAAAATAGAGCGATTCCAGCTCCAGCGTACCTTGTTCCCATTTGCCGTTCTTTATAAATGAGCCATAACCGGCACGGCCATAGAGGTAGCCAAAGTCTTTGTTGTAGCGGGCAAACGACAAATCAAGCCCGGCATAGCGGCGGTCAAACAGGTCACCCCGTTCGTAGCCATAAGAAGCCGATATCAACGTACCGGCGGGAATATCCTCCGTTCGACCGAAACCATACAGGTAACGGTCTTTGTAGTAGCGGCGCACGCTGTAACCCACACTGGCAATGCCAAACAAGTTGTCCTGAAAGTTTTCGGTAGGTTTAGTGTAGAAGTTCGTATTAATCAGCCGAAGCGCCGTGATCAGGCGGCCACGTGGCTCAAAGCCCAGATTATAGCTTTTGAACTTGAAAGAGCGGCCGAGCCAGAAATCCTGCCGATGGTAACCGACCTCTGCAAAACGCTGAATCGTATCCTCGGGTACGGGCGGCAGGAGCAGCTGCTCGTCTATTTTGCTGGCTCCTATGGCGCCGGCATAGCGGGTATTGGTGGCAAAGAAATCGCGGCGAAGGAAGGCGCTGCGCTCTTTGTAAAAATTCTGATCGAAGTAGTTGATGTCAGCTGTGATGTAGGTGTTGCCGATGTTCTCCACGGTGTAGCCGGCGCTTGTTTCCCAGGAGCGCGGGGCATTCATGTTAAAGCGGTAGGAGCCTCGAATCTGATGGCCGAGTCCCAGAAAGTTGAGCTCACGCAAGGCTACCCTGCCCGAACCGGAAGCTGGACTGTATGATCCTGAGCCTCCTAAACTGAAGATATCTTTGGTAATAACGAGCACATCCACGCTGTCCTCGGTGGTGGTGCGTTCGTCTACGATGATGCGGGCATCGAGCAGGTAATCCGTCTGACGCAAGAGACGCTCCGACTCCACCAGGGCCAGTGGCTCCAGAGGCTCCATCCGCTCGAAAAGCAATTTGTTGCGCACTAGGTGACGGCGTGTTTTGACGTGCAATGAATTGCCTGCCTTTTCCAGAAAGCTGCGCGGCACACGGGTCGAGTCGTGTATGGAATACCCCAGTGCGTCGAGCGTCATGATGTTGATGTTGCGTACCACCTTGTAGTTGTGCCGCTCGTATTCGCGCTGAATCAGTTCGGCATCCAGCCCCAGCACTTCCTCGTCTCTGCGGTCAAATACCAGTATCGCTTTCAGCAGCTTGCCCATGATCGTTTTGCGCTGAGAAATCTCCCGCAGGTTGTTCATCACCCGCTCGTCAAATTTCTGCTTAATGGTATCTGCTGGTGCTGCGATGCTGTCTTGGCGGATGGGTACTTCCTGCGCATGCACATTTCCGGCCAACGGCAACAAGCCGATCAGGCATGCCATTGTGAATCGGAGAAAGAGCATAGAGGACAGGGCCATGGAACTTAGGGAATGCTTACGCTGATAGACTACGTGCTTGTACGCTTTAACCTCCTAATATACTGCTTTCGCTTCGATGTGGAAAATTTGAGACTGAAATCCTAAAAACGCCTCTATGCTAATTATTTTAGTAACACAGGGATGTGGATAGTGTGTTGATAAATATTGTTGCTAATAATATTGGTTTTTGTGCTAAGGGTTTTGTAATTTTATAACCATCAAGCAGATATAAAAAGCGTAGATGGACGATAAGATAATAGGTAAACTAAAAATATTAGCAGATGCAGCTAAATACGATGTTTCCTGTTCTTCGAGTGGAGGAAAACGCAAGAACGAAAACAAGGGATTAGGCAATGCGGAGGGCATGGGTATTTGCCACAGCTATACCGAAGATGGCCGTTGCGTCTCGCTTCTTAAAATTTTGCTAACCAATTTCTGTATTTATGATTGTGCCTATTGCGTGACGCGCAAAAGCAATGACGTGCAGCGGGCAGCCTTTACGGTACAGGAAGTGGTAGACCTGACCATCAACTTCTACCGTCGCAATTACATCGAGGGTCTGTTCCTGAGTTCGGGCATTTTCAAAGATGCTGACTATACCATGGAGCGACTGGTGCGGGTAGCCAAAAAGCTGCGACAGGAAGAGAAATTCAATGGCTACATTCACCTGAAGACTATACCTGGCGCAAGTGAGGAACTGATAAAAGAAGCCGGTCTCTATGCGGACCGCCTGAGTGTGAACATTGAGCTGCCTTCAGAACAGAGTTTGCAGAGTCTGGCACCGGAGAAGAACTATAGTGAGATCCTGTTGCCGATGGGTTCGATCAAAGACCAACTGGTGCAGGCCAAAGAAGAAAGTAAGTTATTCAAAGCTGCGCCAAAGTTTGCGCCTGCAGGGCAGAGTACGCAATTGATCGTAGGCGCCACTGCTGAAAGCGATAGGCAAATACTGCAGTTGTCGGATCAGCTTTACAAAGGGTATAGCCTCAAGCGGGTATACTACTCAGGCTACGTACCGGTGAGTACGGACAGCAGACTGTCTATTATTACTGCACCGCCGATCATCCGTGAAAACCGCATCTACCAGGCCGATTGGCTGATGCGCTTTTATGGATTTGATGTGAAGGAAATACTGGACGAAGCGCATCCGAACCTGGACCTGGACATAGATCCAAAGCTAGGCTGGGCTCTACGCAACCGCCATTTCTTCCCGTTGGAGATTAACACAGCTGACTACGAGATGATCCTGCGCGTGCCGGGCATTGGCGTGAAATCAGCGAAAAAAATTGTGTCGGCCCGGCGGTTTGCGCCGCTGCACTTTGACCACCTGCGCCAGATGGGCGTGGTGCTGAAGCGGGCCAAGTACTTTATCACCTGCCAGACTAAGAGTCTGCAGCGACAGGACTTTGACTCAGAGCAACTACGCCGCCGCATCTTATTCGGCGATGGCTCAGTGCGAAGTGCACTGCTTACGCAGCAGCTGAGCTTGTTCGGGCAGGCTGGCTAAACATTATAAAGCGTGACATGGAAGAGGGGAGAGAGGAATTCAAAACAGACTTGTGTAATCAAACAGATCATAAATCATTTCAAACCATTCATAAAACGATGAGAAATTCTACGAAAGTTGCCCGTGTATCCTGCTGCTGTAAACTCAACATGCTAGTGCCACATTTGCAGAGCCTTTCTTCCAGAATGCAGCACGATGGCAAACGTGATAAAGGCCGCGTGAACTTTAATGCAAAGCAGTAACCAGCACATCTGCTGATGCACTTCTATACCTACGACGGCTCCTTTGAAGGACTACTCACCGTGGTGTTTGAGGCCTATGAGCGCAAAGCCTGGCCCACGGCTATTGAGCCAGAACAATTGGCGCAGCCTTCTATGTTCAGCGAAACCGTGCAGGTCATTACTGATGATGTTAAAGCCAACCGGGTATGGCAGGGGCTGAAGAAGCGGTTGTCAGCTGCAGCTCTGGAGTCGCTCTACTATACCTATTTGTGGGAGCAGACCGGCTTTGAGCGGTTAATCTTCGACTATGCCCGATTAGTTTTCGACTCGTCTGAGAGTGTGGAAGGAAACTATACGGCCCCCTTTATTTTGCAGGTACAGCAAATTCAAAAGCAGGTACACCGCGAAAAGCACCGAATGGAGGCATTTGTGCGCTTTCAAAAAACTGCAGATGGTCTGTTCTATGCCAGCATCTCTCCTGACTTTAACGTGCTGCCACTGATCGTGCGGCACTTTGAAAAGCGCTATGCCGATCAGCGCTGGGCTATCTATGATTCGTCCCGCCGTTACGGTGCCTATTATGATCTGCAACATACCAGCTTTGTGCAGCTGGATAACCCGGCCCTAACACCCAAGCAGCAGGGTATACTCAACTCTGATCAATACCACGAAAGCGAAACGCGTTATCAAATGCTCTGGCAGGTGTATTTTGACCACGTGAACATACCAGAGCGGAAAAACCCCAAATTGCACCTGCGTCACATCCCCAAGCGCTACTGGAAATACCTGTCCGAAAAACAGCCACGGCTACTCTAAATATGCCAGGTTCTTAATCTATTGTGTTTCAATCAGATTTCATAACAAAGGCTGCACTTCTATACCTTCTTCCAAAATTTTTCACAACACAGGACAACCCGAAAGCCAATTTTGGAGTATAAGTGTATATAGATATTTTATGAAACCTATTCAGTCGGAGGCCTCTGCACGAAGTAGCGGGCGTGGTCCGCTGACTTTCATTATCTAAAAAAGAAACATGAATACACGCATACGAAAAAAACTCATTCAAGTAGCCCGTGGTCGCGCTCACCTGATGTCGTTCCAAAATCTGATATTAGAAGCTGAACTGGGCTTAAACCTCGAAAACACGTACGAGAAGTCACAACTCAATGAAGTAATTGACGAAATTTCTGAATCAGAGCACGCTGCAGGGCGCCCTTTGCTAAGTTCGTTGGTCCGTATCAAAGGCCGTCAGAATCAGGGCGATAGTTTCTTTAAACTGTGCGAACGCCTGGGCTACGGTGATTGGAAAAGCTTAAAGCGCGACCAGGAATTTCTGGAAAAACAGCGTGAAACCTGCCGTGAATTCTGGCAGGACAGCAAGAATTTTACATCCTACCTGTAATACGAAGCAAAGAGGCAGGCCCGCCTTCACTCCCTGGGTCTGTTTCTTTGCAGATTTCACCCTTGTACACTAACTGGTAGCAGCACCATGATTTATTTCATGGTGCTGCTTTTTTTATGCCCTGTCGGTTGAGAGGGAGATTAATCACACAGCAAGTTGACTTCTCTTTTATTCAATTATAAACTGATGCAATCTTAGAAATTAATTGCACTGCTTTAAATCAGCAGCATGAGACTAAACTTTGATAAATAACATTGGGTATTTGATGCACCAGGGGCTATCAGGTATAATTTAAATGATAGTATCTGCCAGATGTGCGTTAAAGTATTAAGGGTTAATGGTTAAAATTCAATACAAAATTTTGTTTTGGGGTTGACAATATAGAAGAATATTATTTCTTTTATACATCGGACTGTTGAACTACTTTATAGGTGCTCTTGCCATGCTATGAAGTCTTTGGGCAAGCTGAAACTTCATAACATATCATATAACCATTATTCAACAGCCTATGAAATTACAAACCTCTACTCTTTTTTACACCCTTGTTTTATTTTTAAGTACCGGGCTCTCACAAGTGCTCGCTCAGGACGCTCCAGCTAAATTTGGTAAAGTAGATGAGGAGGTGCTCAAAATGCGTGTGTATGATCAGGATACAAGCGCTGCTGCAGTCGTACTTTCAGACTATGGCTACTCTTATTTTACCTACAGCAAGGGGTTCAAGATCGTATTCGAGCGCCACACACGCATCAAAATACTTAAAAAGTCAGGGTATGACGCAGCGAATGTGACGGTGCCCTACTACCAGCGCAATTCCAAGAAAGAAAATGTGTATAGTATCAAAGGCTATACCTATAACCAGGAAGGTGGTAAAATAACGAAAGACAAACTGGAGTCAAAGGCGGTGTTTGATGAGCAAACGAACGAGAATTGGTTTGCCAAAAAGTTTACAATGCCAAATGTGAAGGAAGGCTCTGTAATTGAGTACTCCTATACCATCACCTCGGACTTTCTGTACAACCTGCGTGAGTGGGAATTCCAAAGTACTATCCCGGTGGCCTACAGCGAGTACAATGTGCGCATTCCAGAATATTTTCGTTACAAGCAGGAGCAGCAGGGCTATCTGAGATTTGACGAGTCTACCAACACCAAAACCGCAGATCGCTTTACCGTTACATGGTCGGGGGAATCGACACCAGGTTTCGGAGGGGGCCGCACAACGGGCGGCTCTAGCCAGGTGGAGGCAACCAGCGATGTATACCGTTGGGTGATAAAAAACGCACCCGCCCTGCGTCCCGAGAAATACATCACCACCCTGCGCGACTATCAGTCCAAAATAGATTTTGAGCTGCAAACAGTAAAATATCCGAACGAGTTGCCACAGGTGATGACAGGAAACTGGGAGGATGTGACAAAGGACTTGCTGATAGCCGATCGATTTGGCAGCCAGCTAAACAGAAAAGGGTTTTTTAAGTCTGAAATAGCTGCCATTACGGGTAAGCACACGGATCAGGAGCAGCAGATGATCGCCATCCATAATTTGGTGAAACAAAGTGTTAAGTGGAATAATAAATACGGCTTTTACACAACAGGACCTATTCGCAAAGCTTTTGAGAACCGAAGTGGAAGCGCCGCGGATATCAACTTGATGTTAACAGCCATGCTGCAGGATGCGGGCCTGGATGCCGGCCCCGTGCTGGTAAGTACCCGCGAGCACGGCCGTGTGCCACAGGGCTCCCCAATGCTTAACAAGTTCAACTACGTGATAGCGCACGTCAAGCTAGGCGATAAAGAGTATCTGCTGGATGCTACGGACCCACTGTTGCCAGCCGGTATGCTGCCAGTGCGCTGTCTCAATGGGCAAGGTCGCCTGATTAAGAAAGATGATCAGCGCTGGGTAGCACTTACACCGACAAGCAAACTCACCAAGTTCTTTAACGGAGAGCTTACCGTTAACCCGAATGGCGGAATAACAGGTAAGGTGATGGAGTCGAGCACGGGTTACGATGCCCTGAGCCTACGCCGGACGATATTAGAGGAAGGGAAAGATAAGTATGCCGAAACGATCAGCAAGGAGATCGGAAATTACAAAGTGGAAAAGCCTGAGTTCCATAATATAGAAGATCTCAACCAAGCATTAAACATAAACTATAGCTTGTCGGCAAGCGGCAATAGCCAACCCGTTGATGTGATCTACCTGAATCCGATGCTGGGCCATGGAGAGACTGAAAATCCTTTCAAACTTGAAGAGCGACTTTACCCAGTGGATATAGCCGTGCCTATTGACTATACCTATGTGATCAAATTTGTGATACCGGAGGGTTATGAGTTAGAGGAGTCACCAAAAGGAGCCATTATCTCACTGCCAGACAATGGGGGTAAGTTTATGTACATTGTTCAGAAAGAAGGAAATGTGCTGCAGGTGATGAGCAAGATCAACATGTTCAAGCCTGTGTACTTCGCCCCTGAGTACCCGCATCTGAAAGAGTTCTACAACCAGATTGTGGCCAAGCACGCCGAGCAGATCGTGTTAAAGAAAGTATCAGCCAACTAGTCATTTTGCAGCCTGGCTCAGGTCCACCCGTTTAGGGTAGGTCTGAACCAGGCTAGCTTAATCTCCAGATTCTTATGAAAGCAAAGCTTATTTTTATTTTGATTCCGATGTTGTGCCTTCCGGTATTGGAAGCTCTCTGTCAATCCGGACCCTACAAGTACGGCAAGGTGCAGGAGGAGGAACTTCGGATGCGAACCTATGACAAAGACACCAGTGCAGCAGCGGTTATTCTTTCTGACTTTGCAGTGTCCCACTTTAGGCTAAATGGAGACGTGAAACTGATTACGGAGCGCCGCACCCGTATCAAGATCCTGAAAAAGACGGGCTATACCTGGGCGAACGTAGAAGTGCCAATGTACCAGAATGGCAGTAGCAAAGAGACCATAACCGGCATAAAAGGCTATACCTACAACCTGGAA
Organism: Pontibacter sp. LHS2; assembly: GCF_058932845.1. Taxonomy (NCBI): domain Bacteria; kingdom Pseudomonadati; phylum Bacteroidota; class Cytophagia; order Cytophagales; family Hymenobacteraceae; genus Pontibacter; species Pontibacter sp. LHS2. The sequence goes on along the minus strand of NZ_JBZYWG010000002.1, from coordinate 798,280 downwards.
AACGGTAAGATCAAGAAAGATAAGCTAGAGTCGAGCGCCATATTCGAGGAAAGGCAGTCGGAGTACCGGCAAACCAAAAAGTTTACGATGCCGAACGTAAAGGAAGGCTCTGTGATCGAGTATACTTATACTGTTAACTCTGACTTTATATACAACCTGCGCGACTGGGAGTTTCAGAGCACGATACCTACAGTATGGAGTGAATACAGAGCCAAGATACCACAGTACTTTGATTACAAAACCCTGCAGCACGGCTACCACGGCATTTATGAGCCAAAAGATAACTACGATGCCCGCATCAATGGGTATCGCTGGGTAATGGTAGACTTGCCTGCGCTGCGACCGGAGCGTTATATCACCACCTTGACCGACTACCAGGCCCGCATTGAGTTTGAACTTCAGATGCTGCATGTACCCGGCAAAGAATCCCAGGTGATGACAGGTGAGTGGGAAGAGGTAATTAAAGACCTGTTACGGCAGGAACGCTTTGGCAGCCAGCTGAACCGAAAAGGCTTTTTCAAAGGGGATGTAGCCGCTATTACAGAGCAGTTTACTGCGCCAGAGCAGCAGATGAAGGCCATCTATGAGATGGTGCAGCAGCAGATGAAGTGGAACGGGAAGTATGGTATATACACGACCGGCACGCTGCGCAAAGCCTTTGACAGCAAAACAGGCAGTGCCGCTGAAGTAAACCTGTTACTCACCGCGATGCTGCAAGAAGCTGGACTGGACGCAGCGCCTGTGCTGGTGAGTACACGTGAGCACGGCAAGGTATACAAAGGTACCCCGATGCTCAACAAGTTTAATTATGTGATCGCACATGTCAACCTGGATGGCCAGTCCGTGCTGCTGGATGCTACCGATCCGCTATTGCCGACAGGTATGCTCCCTATGCGGAGCCTCAATGGTGAAGGGCGCCTGATCAAGTCTAAAACAGACCAGTGGATAGCGCTGAAACCTTTAGGCAAATACCAGCGGGTATACACCGGAGACCTGACCATCCATGAGAGCGGACAGATCGAAGGGAATGCAACTGAGGTTAGTAGTGGGTATAGAGCGCTGTTCCTGCGCAAGGAAGTAAAAGAAGAAGGTGAAACCAGCTATACCGAGAAACTCAACAAAGAGATCGGCACTTACAAGTTCAGCAGCCCTGCCTTTAAGCATCTGAAAGAACTAAACAGCTCACTTGAACTCAATTACAAAGTTTCAGCCGCAGGCAATGGCCAGGCGCAGGACATGATCTATCTGAATCCGATGCTGGGGCAGGGTGAAAGTGAGAACCCCTTTAGACTCGAGCAGCGTGCCTACCCGGTAGATTTTGCCTTCCCGATAAGCGAAACCTTTATTTGCCGCTTCACCATACCAGAAAACTACGAACTGGATGAAGCGCCGCAGAATGTTAAAGTGAGCCTGGCTAATCAAGGTGGAAGCTTTACCTACATGGTGGAGAAGCGGGGCAATGTAGTAGAAGTGCTCAGTAAGATCGATATCTTGAAGCCCATTTACTATGCAGCTGAGTACCCGCAACTCAAGGAGTTATATGCACGCATTGTAGCCAAGCATGCTGAGCAGATTGTGCTGAAACGTAAATAATATTCTTAGGCTTCGACAATAATTGCAATGAAAAGAAACTTATATACTCTGCTGATTAGCATGCTTTGGGTAGTCACAAACCCAGCAGTGGCCTCCAATACTGACCTGTTGAAAGGTGCTAATGCCGTCATTAATGAGGAGGAAAAAGTATTTACGGTGCACTCACTCAGCAAAGGCACTACCTATGTCAAACGGGTGGTTACGATCCTCAATGAGGGTGGAAATGACCATGCTAAGCTGTACGTGCACCATGATAAGCTGAACAAGGTTGACTTCATAAAAGGTACAAGTTATGATCGGAATGGGAAGAAGATCAAAAGCTTAAAAAACAGTGAGATCCGGAACGTAAGCGCATCCACCGCCGACAATGAGGTGCTGGATAACCGTGTTATGATTGCTGAACTGACGCATCAGGTATACCCTTACAAGGTGGAGTTTGAGTACCAGACCACGACCAGCAATATGCTCTTTTATCCTAACTGGGTACCACTCAATAACAGCAAGACTTCCATTGCCAAAGCTACTTTTCAGGTGAAGATGCCTAAGGGAATGAAACTGCGTTACCGCGAGAGCAACCTGACGCAAAGTGTACAGCAGGAAAGCACTGCTTCACACGATGTGTACAACTGGCAGCTCACTAACCTGACTCCGATGGACAGTGAGCCCTATGCACCAAGCATGATCGAGCTGCTGCCTATGGTCCGCACTGCACCCTCAGACTTTGAAGTACAAGGGTATAAGGGCAACATGGACTCCTGGGAAGCTTACGGAAAGTGGATCAACCAACTGAACCAAGGCCGCGACGTACTGCCCGAAGCTACAAAAGCCAAGCTGCAGGCGATGGTGGCTGGTATTGATGACCCAAAAGAGAAAATCAACAAGATATACCAGTACCTGCAGTCAAACACACGCTATGTTTCTATTCAGCTGGGACTGGGAGGGTGGCAGCCATTTGAAGCCAGCTTTGTCGACTCCAAAGGCTACGGTGACTGTAAAGCGCTTACCAACTATACCAAAGCTATGCTGCAGGCTGTCGGTATACCTTCCATCTACGCCCTGGTGAACGGGGGAAGCGACGAACGAGCCGTACTGGCCGACTTCCCAAGCAGTCAGTTCAACCATGTGATCCTGTGCGTACCCACTAAGCAGGACACCGTTTGGCTGGAGTGCACCAGCCAGTTCGAGTCGGCGGGTTTTTCAGGCAGTTTTACAGGAGACCGCCATGCCTTACTTATTACAGCTGACGGCGGCAAATTGGTTAAAACACAGGAGTATACGGCAAAGGACAATCTGCAGAGCCGCCTGGCTACTGTGAAGCTGGATGAAAGCGGAAATGCTGTGGCCCAGGTACAGACAAGGTATACCGGTATCGCACATGAAGATCATCGCGATGTTATCCATAACCTCTCGCCTGAAGATCAGCGCAAGTGGCTGTACCGCAACATTAGTATCCCGGCTTTTGACCTGAAAAATTTTTCTTTTGATCTGAAAAAAGGGCAGATGCCTGAAGTGAACGAAAAACTGGAGCTCAACCTGCGGCAACTTGTCACGGTAAGCGGAAAGCGCATGTTCCTGACGCCTAATCTGATGAACCGTTGGACCACACTGCCTCAAAACACAGGCAATCGCAAGTATGAGGTTGTGCGCTCGAGTGCTTATACCAATGTAGATACGATTGTTTATGAAATGCCAGCAGGCTTTGCGCTGGAGTTCAAGCCAAATGACTTTTCATTTAGCACAGAATTTGGGAGCTTTGAATCCAAGGTGAAAATTGACGGACGCCAGGTTACTTATGTGAGAACCCTGCATATGAATAAAGGCCGCTACAAGCCCGAAGTATATGCCGCGATGGTAACCTTTATGAACGATGTGTACAAAGCAGATCAGCAGCAAGTGGTGTTTGTGAAGAGCATTCAATAAATTGATCAAAGTGAAACGGACGCAGCCCCACAGAAATTTTTTCTGTGGGGCTGCGTCTTTTCAGCAGGCTTCCCGTCATCATGGTGTAAATCGAAAAAAAACATCACCTTAAAAAGACAAAGCCATGAAAAGATTCCACGTGAATGTGCGCGTTAAAAAGATGCACGAGTCACTCGCTTTCTATACCGCCCTGTTCGGCGCCAAGCCAACTGTTTTAAAAGAAGACTATGCCAAATGGATGCTGGAAGACCCGCGCATCAACTTTGCCATATCGCTGCACCCGGAGAACGCAGGTATAGAGCACTTGGGTATACAGGCCGAGAGCGAGGAAGAACTGGCTGAGGTATACGGTCGTCTGAAGCAGGCAAAGGGAGCCATACGAGAGGAAGGGAAATGTACCTGCTGCTATGCCAAGTCCGAAAAGTCGTGGATAACTGACCCGCAGGGCGTAGACTGGGAGGCTTTCTATACCTTCGGAGAGGCCACTGTGTATGGAGAAGGCACAAACGCCCGCCCTGCAACTAATATCCAAGAAACTGCCATCTAGTACAAGATAAAACCATGAAACCGGACCACAGCGGGTATAGCTTATACCTGCCGTGGTCCGGCTATATTATGGGTGATGTCAGAGGCATGTATGAACTTGACTTTGCTGAATTTTTCTTCGTAAATTGATGTGTGGATGTAATTGCACACTATCGTTAAAATCGTTGCGCCATGGAAAATAAAAGCTGCCATACCTGTTCAGGCGATCAGTTAGTTACCTCAATAGATACCTGCGCCGCGGTAGCGCCAGTATACCTGGAGTATGAGGCCAAACTGCGCAGCTTTGTGCTGAAGCGTGTCCGCGACAAAGACGAAGCCAACGACATACTGCAACAGCTTTATGTGAAGCTTTACAAAAACTGCGAACAGCTACCCGATGTGCGCAATTTAAATGCCTGGCTTTATCAAATAGCCCGCAACGCCGTGTATGATTACTACCGCGAGCAGGGCCGCAGTATGCCGATTGAAGATGAGAGTAAACTAGAGGAACACTTTAGCCAGGAGACGGCCAGTCAGCAAGATTCCGAAAGCCTTGTGCTGCCCCTTATCAACATGCTTCCAGCTGAGTATGCTGAGCCTTTACGCTTGAGCGAAATAGAGGGCATTAGCCAGAAAGAGATTGCGGAGCGACTGGGAATGTCCTACTCAGGAGCTAAGTCGCGGGTGCAGCGTGGCAGGGAGAAATTGAAAGAGCTTTTTGTAGAGTGCTGCCATCTGGAACTTGATAGAAAAGGTAGTCTGGTTAGTGCCACCGCCAAGGAGAGCTGCAGGCCATTGCAGGTACAGTTAAAAGAGAAAGAAAGTTAAAACCTATACCTCGTCTGCACCCTGATATCCGACCTGCGGGGGCCTTCAATCGTTTCCAGTCCAGAACCAACCGTACGCTGGTTGCGGTAATGCGTGAGGCCATATTTTACCCACACATCCATTCGACGCATAGGCCTGAATTGTAACAGGGCGTATAGCCGAGTGCCTCTGCCACTAAAAGCAGGTATAGAGAAGGCGTACAATACATCTCGCTCGAAGGCGTACTGGCGCGTGTCGTAATTATCGGTGTCAAAGATGGCGTAGCGGGTGCTCAGGCGCACTTTGTTGAAATTGAAGTTGATGTCTTGAGAAATAAAGTACCCCGTAGTCAGCGGCGACTCCAGTTCAAAACTGCTGAATTGCACACGTGAGCGCAAGTTTACAACTGGCGTGGGCGTGAATTCATAGTACAACAGATAGTTCTTGCGATTTGCCTGTCCCACATAGTCTAGGCTGGTGATATTATCGGTGACATTGCGGCCTTTACTTTCGGCACGGAACTGGGCGTATAGGGAGCTTTGACGATTCGGCCGGAAGTAGAGGCGCATCATGTATTCATCGCCATACGAGGGAGCGTCTACCCGGTAACGCAGCCATGGGAACCGGAAGCGGTCATAGAAGGCCGTCAGCTCCCATTTCGGAAAAGGCTTTATTTTGATGCCTGTGTAGAAGCCCTGCTCGTTGATGTTGCGGGTGTTTTCGCTGAAAGCATTGCCATAGAAGGTATGGAAATCCCGGGCGTAGTAGCGATACAGCATGGCCAGCTCCACTTTGTTGGAGAGGTTGGCCGTCAAACCATTCACAGTGCCCATGCCGCCGCTCTTGGATATAGCCGTTTCGCCGAACAGGTATACGTTTTGCCAGGTATATGCGTAGTTGGTGCCAATGTTGTAATTGCTTGTTCCTCCAAATTCGAAACGCTGGTAGGGCAGACCCGCTTTCTGAATGGGTGAGCTGTAGGTAGTAGCCATCGCTGTTACCCCTGTTAGTAAGGTGCGGTTGCGGCTCTGGTAAGTCGCATTTCCCCCGATGGTCTGCTCCCGTACCCGGCCTTTGTTAGCCAGTTCGGTTGGGGTGCGGTGGAAGCCCGAGGTCTGTATACCTGTAAAGAAATCTCCGAAGTTATCGAGCGTGTCGAGTTGTGCCTGCAGGTTGGCATCCACCCGCTTGCTCGATACAAAGCCTGTTACATCCACTCTTCCCAAGGTATAGGTCACAGCAGCCCCTCGGTAAAAAGCGTGCTCCAATACCGAACTGTAAGGCCGTATACCCATGTTCGGTCGGCTGACTGTTGTGATGGTTTCGCTGCCCTTGCCCACGGTATAACCCGATGATAGCAGCAGTCCCTGTCCGAACTGCAGTTGGTAATCGCCCAAAGCAATCGATTTGAATTTTCCTTTGTTGTAGAGCTGCAAGTGTGCCGAGTAAAAGTCGAAGCCATAGCGGCGGGTGTCGGGGTCCCAAATGAACTGCTCCCCAGCATCTTTCTCAACAGTAAAGCCCAGGCTATAGTCACGGGTATGGCTGACGCGGTAGCGCATCAGTACTTTGTCTGGTGAACCAAGGTAGCGTGTACGGGAGCGGCTGGCGGTGTCGATCGGGGTATAACCGCGGCGTTGCTGCAGGGTACGCTCATAGCGGATGATCAAGGCGTTGTTATCCTCGCCCACGATGCGCTGCAATAACTGTCGTTGGTCAGCGTTGAGACCTGCATCATCCACCCGTACAAAGTACACGAGTTTGTAAATGGTGATCAGGTCAAAATCAGGTATAGACTGCAGCTCATAAATGCTCAGCAAACGGCCGTTTTCGTTGATATGTCGGAAGAGCGAAGCAATCTGGGAACGGGACAGAATGTAGAGCGAGGCCAGTTCTTCGGGTGTGGTACGGTTGAGGTCGATGGGACGCTGGAAGTACTGGAAAAGCGTTTCATAGAAGTCCTCGTAGGGCACGTTCTCGTCTTCCTGCTGCGCAAAGAGCTCCTGTACGAACAGGTCGAAATCGAAGGTTTGCCGTGGGTAGTCCTGTGCCCGCAGTGATAGGCAAATGCAAAGGGACAGGAGGAAAGTCGCTATACCTTGCTTCATCTGCATTTACTTTTGGAAGGTATAGGAAAGCGACAAATGATGGCTTTGGCCCAGTAACGTAGTAGAACCGAAAGCATAATCGGCGAAGAGGTGACGCGCCCGAAAGCCAAGGCCAAAGGTAGCCCGATTAGTGAGCGTGCTGAAGCCAGTACGCAGGGCCACTTTTTCTTGCAAAAGCTGGTACTCTATGCCTGCCTTGAAGTTGGCAGGATAGTCAATGTGTTTTTCGGTTTCGGCGAGTAAAAGGAGTTTTTGGTATGGGCGATACCCGAGGCCCGCTTTCATGACAGTGGGTAAGCGTTCGTCGTCAAACTCGGCTAGTTTGGCTTGGTTAATATTGTAAGCATAGGCTCCGAAGTAAAGTCCCGGCACCACTTCCGCCTGTCCGCCCACCGAAAGCGCCACCGCTTTGCGACTGCCATATCCTTCGGCAGCCACCTGCCACAGGTCCACTTTCCCTCCCAGGCTGAACTGCCCGAGCTTATGGCCTATACCTACGCCCACATGCTGCTGACTAAACAATTCATCGCCGAAGCGGCTTAGACTCAGTCCGTAATTGCCATACCTAGTAGTAGGATAAACCGCTTGCAGCGCCACCGTCGAAAAAGCCCGAACGCCGAAGCGGTTCTCGACATAAGCCCCGACCTGCGCCTGCTCCAGACTAGCTATACCTGCCACATTGTTGTTGAGCGCCCAGAGGTCAGGTAGCGTAACGGAGGCATTGCCCAGCGCAGCGGCACGTGCACCCGCAGGCACATCAGCCTGCGCCTGTACGAGGCAAGGCAGATAGAGGAGAAGAAGAAAATTAAGTTTGTTTCGTAGAAGTTGCGTTATCCCATGCAGAGTCGTTTTATAGCTAAAGTGCTATGTACGAGGGGGTAGTAGGAGGGTTTGTCAGAATCAGGATTTTTAGGATTTTTTTCGGATAAGCAGGATTGATATACCTTGGGGTGTGTGATTGTGGTAGCAAATCTAAAGTTGAATGAATTGATATTATCAATCCTGAAAATCCATGGGGCAGAGGCCTCTTTTTAATCCTGCAAATCCTGATTCGGATAAACAAAAAGGCGCTGAGGAATACCCCAGCGCCTTTGCTTTATTCAGTTTAGAAAGACTCAGCTTAGTTTTTCACTTCTACTGTCGCAGACTTTTTGCCGTCTTTCTTCTTTACTTTTACTGACTTCTTACCAGCGGCCAGATCAGCTTTCGCTTCTTCGATGGCAGCGTTAAGAAGTTGAGTAGAGCCGTTGTTGCTAGCAGCACCAGCAGCTACGCCAGTGTCAGCTGGGCCTGGGCTGTTAGTATTTACGATCGTCATCTCGTTGATCAGGTTAGAAGCACCTGCGTACTTATCCACCATGAACAGCACATAGTTGGCGCTCACGTTGATGCAACGCTTGTAATCCGGGTCGTACACCAAGTCACCTGTCATGGCTTCCCAGTTGCCGTCGAAGGCCAGACCGATCAGCTCACCTTTGCCATTGATCACCGGAGAACCAGAGTTACCACCTGTGATGTCATTGTCGGTGATGAAGTTCACGATCAGCTCGCCGTCCTTGTTAGCATAGCGACCATAGTCTTTAGCTTCGTACAACTGCTTCAGTTTTGCCGGCACGATGAACTCCTCGTTGTTCGGGTCTTCTTTCTGCATTACACCTTCCAAAGTAGTAAAGGTATCATACGTCACGCCATCGTGAGGCTGGTAGTTCTTCACTGAACCATAGCTCAGACGGATAGTAGAGTTAGCATCCGGATAGTATACCTTGTCCGGGTTCATTTGACGCAGACCAGCTACATACAGACGATTCGCACGAGCCAGCTTGGCATTGCTTTCACCCAACTTAGGGGCGATGTTCTGCTGATAATGCTCCATGATAGAGTTTACCAGGGAGAAAGCCGGGTCGTTAGCCAGCTGCTTCTGCGTCGGGTTGTTCAGGAACTGGTCTACCTTCTGCTTGTTCACCACAAAAGAGTTGCTGTACACATGGTCAGCCAGTTTATTGAAGTCGCCTTTATACTTCGCTACCATTTGTTTGAAAGCCTCTGGCTGCTGGTCTTTGGCGATGTCTTCGTGGTAGAACTTCATCATAGCGGCAAACACTTTCTTGTCTGTAGCCATGTTGTAGTCTTTGAAGAAAGCATCAGCTCTTGGCTTCAGGTCTTCAGCCGCTTTTTTAGCAGCGTCAGCGTTGCCTGATTTCAATGCATTGAAAACTGGCGTCATGCGGTAAGCGAACAGCAGAGCTTCTGTGCCCAGTACCGCTTCGTTCAGGTATACAGAACCAAGATTATACTTCTCGATCTCTTTGTAGGCTTCGTTCATGTCGTTCAGGGCGGTGCCGTACATGGCTTTGCGTTCTGCATTGGCGTCAGCCCAAGCCTGGAATTTCTTCTCATCGGCACGCTTGCCTTCTACCGTCTTCATGCGCTTGATGCCTTCATTCTGGCCGATAGAGTACTTATAGTAGTTGGCAGTAGAAGCATACTTAGAGGCATACTGGATGCGGGTTGCATCGCTCTTGTCCATGTCTTCTTTCCACAGGGCCAGCTTCTTATCACGCAGTTTGATACGCGATTTGTTTAGCTGCTCTACATCCAGAACCAGCCCTTCGGAGGTCATGAAACGCTTCGTACGGCCCGGGAAACCGAATACCATCGCGAAGTCGTCCTGCTCCACACCGCCGATATTGATTGGGAGGTGGTGCTTTGGCTTGTAAGGTACGTTGTTCGCAGCGTAAGCAGCTGGCTTGCCGTCTGGCGCCATGTATACGCGGAACATTGCGAAGTCGCCTGTGTGGCGTGGCCACATCCAGTTGTCGGTGTCGCCACCAAACTTACCAACGGCAGATGGAGGCGTACCAACCAAGCGCACGTCGTTGAAGCGCTCGTACACGAACAGGTAGTACTCGTTGCCGTTGAAGAAGTCGCGCACGTACGTCACATACTGACCGTTGTCGCTGGCTTCTTTGGCGATAGCCTGCGCACGCTGCGAAGCAAGCTGCAGACGCTCTTTCTCCGGCATGTTGTTATCAATGCCTTCCAGCACTTTGCCAGTTACGTCGTCCATACGTACCAGGATGTCCACGAACAGGCCTTCATTTGGAAGCTCCTGCTTGCGGTCCATGGCCCAGAAGCCGTTGGTCAAATAGTCTTTTTCAGGAGTAGAGTGCGACTGGATCTGGCCGTAACCGCAGTGGTGGTTGGTCAGCAATAGGCCTTCAGGGGAAATGAACTCACCCGTGCAGAAGCCACCGAACTGCACAATGGCGTCCTTGAGGCTGGAGTTGTTCACGTTGTAGATTTCTTCGGCAGTCAGCTGCAAGCCTTTTTTCTGCATGTCAGCGTGGTTCAGGCGCTTGATCAGCATCGGCAGCCACATACCTTCGTCTGCTTTGGCGAAGGGCACGCAAAGCGAGACTAAAAGAAGGAGTGAAAGGATTCTTTTTAACATGAATTTTTGTTTAGATTAGTTAAACTGTGACAAATTTATTTAAAAATTGCGTTACCTAACAGTTGTTCGGCAAATAAAAGCACACTAAAACCGTACCATGACCTGGCTTTTCAAAAAATTACTGTTGGCCCTTATCTGGGTTTACCGCAATATGATCTCTCCCTTAAAGCCAGCTACTTGCCGTTACACGCCTACCTGTTCCGCCTATGCCCTTGGTGCCGTAAACAAGCATGGCCCTTTTAAAGGAGGATGGTTGGCGCTTAAGCGAATTGGCCGGTGCCACCCCTGGGGCGGGAGTGGCTATGACCCGGTACCGTGAAAAAATGTTAAGTCAGAAAAGATTAGTATCCCGCACAATCGGAGGCAGGCACGTTGACACCGCCAGCCTGCTCGTATACCACTTGCGCCCCCAGATGACTGGCGTAGATAAGGTAAGCTGAGCCTGCGAGCATAAGGAGAAGCGTGAGCAGGCGCAGTGCTTTCAGGTATACCTTAATTAAGTTTAATGAAAGGAGCAGTTGCAGGGCTACAGCCGCTGTAAAGAGCCAAGCCAGGTTAAGGGAGGCTGATTCGTGGCGTTTCAGCACGGTGGGGTCGCAGATCTTTCGTGCCACGATGCCCTCTGCCATATCGCCGGTATACACGGCTATCCAGACGGTGGCGACACCCACGAAAAGTAATAAGGAACCAACCTTCTGCCAGAAGAGCTGCTGCTCACCTCTTATCACAGCAGCTACCACTTTGGCTACTGTGGCAAACAGCAACAGTGCTATCGGGAAGTGCAGTGAGAGCGGGTGCCAGAGCTCCGTTCGCCAAGAGGTTGGTTCCATTATAAAGGCTATTCCAATATTTTGACGGCGATAGGGTCCAGTCTATTTCCTACCTTCTCTACCTGTACTTCTACGCGGCCACCTTCTTTCAGGTGTTCAAACGGTACTGTCTCACCACCATGTGTCAGGGTCGTGTTCTCTGTGAAGTACAGCTCCAGCATTTTGTCATCATCTGTTTTCACATAGATTTCAGTCTTATCTGCTTCTACTTCGTGTACTACCCCTTGGTAAGTACCAGATTCAACTACATCTGTAGTTTCCTCCCCGCACGAGTAGAAGAAAGGCGCTGCCGCTACAAGGGCAGGTAAGATCAGCTTTTTGAAGTTCATAATTTTTTTGTTTTAAGGTTGGTCAAATATAGGCTAAAATTAATAAGTACCGGCTGATTATACCTGTATTTATAGCTGGAACTGCAACGTCACGTAGTAATTGCGGGCATCTGAAGGGATAATACCCGGCCCTGGGTAGCCCGTAGCGCGGCGCGTGAAGTAGCGGTTGTCGGCCAGGTTGTTGATGCCGGACTCCAGCGTGAAACGCTTATAGGTATAGCTACCCGACAGGTCCATTACCCAGTAGGCAGGGATGACTCCCACCACCGCGGTTGGCTCCAGCACAGAGTTTGGCGCATCGGTATACTGCTTTGCAGTATAGGCATACTGGTAAGCTAGTTTAAAACTGTTGCGCTTAAAGGAGAGACCCGTTTTGGCGATGACTGCCGGGGCTAGTTCCACCTTTTTACCATCAATATCTTTCTGGGGGCTGCTATACCTGGTGTTTACCAAGGTTACATTAGAGAAAACTGAAAGGCTGGTCGGGTGGTCATGGCCATAATACAGCTTCAGTAAGTCAGCCTCTGCAAAGGTCTCTATGCCAAGGTTGCGCGAGTCCCCTACGTTTGTCCGGATGCGGTTGGTAGTACCTTCTATATTCTGAAAATTAATGCGGTCCTGGTAAGCCAGGTAAAAGAGGCTGGCGTCATAGTTTAGTACCCCGCTCACATTGCCCCTAAAGCCCAGGTCGGCGCTGTAGCCCGATTCGTCTTTCAGGTTCTGGTCCACAAACTGGTTCGGGTTGATCACACGCATGTCATTGAAGTTGATGGCGCGGTAGTTCTGTGAAAAGTTGCCGTATACCTCCATTTGCTCAGAAGGTTTGTAGCTCAGCCCAACGCCCATCAACAATACATTGCGCGTATTCTTTCGCTCTTCCGGTACTATAGCATCATAGATGATATTGCCCGCCTGGTCGGCCATTACATTTCGATAGCTTCCTTCAGCATTGGTATTGATCCATTCATAGCGCACCCCTGGGGTAATACTCAGCTTAGGCGTGATATTGAAGATGTTCTCCGCAAACAGGGCGGCATTGCGGCTCAGGTAATCGTAGTTAGATGCGTTCGGAGCTCCCGTCTCAGAATAGAAGCGGAAGTCTGCGTCTGATCCTGTGGAACCGTCACCCTGCTGCTGGTCGGTAAAGCCACGGTAGTAGCGGGCACCGACCAGTAACGTCGAGAAAGATTTTCCCAGATCATAGCGGTGGATCAGGCGTGTTTCGTTTCCAAAATTGTTGAACTGATCCTGCAACAGCAGACGCGGTTGTGTGATGTCGTCCGGTCGGTTGATCTTGCCCATGAAGCCCAGCGCATCGCGCTGGGCCAGCAGTCCGAAATTGCGCACGTTAATCTTGGTGCGGTCGCTCACGCGGTAGTCCAAGGTCAGGGCCAGCAGGTTCCAGTTCACCTTAAACCAGTTGCGGTCGCGCACCGACTGGCGCGCATTCTGGTTGAAATCTATGTCTCTCAGTCCGCCCGGCTGCTGCGCCAGGTAGTCCATGTAGGTATAGTTGAAGCCCAGTTCCAGCCTGTTGTTTGGTTTGTAGTGCACGGAGCCAAAGGCAGTGTGGGCGTCAAAGCCCGAGTTCTCGCGCCAGCCGTCGCCGCGCTTGTACTGGTAGAAGCCGTAGTAGTGGAACTTGCCTTTGGTGCCGCCAATGCTGTTGAAGGTGTTCAGGAAACCCCATGACCCTACAGTCTGGCGACTGGTCAGCTCAAACGGCTTGTCTTCCGGACCTTCTTTCATCGCAAAGTTGATCATACCGCCGAACTGAGTGCCATATTGCAGCGATGCCGCGCCGCGCACCACTTCAATGCGGTCCAGCGCTTCAGTCGGTGGAGTATAGTAACTCTCTGGATAACCGAGGGCATCGGCGGAAATATCGTAGCCGTTCTGGCGGGTGTTGAAGTTAGAGGTACGGTTCGGGCTCAGGCCACGTCCTCCTATACCTAGCTGCAGGCCGGCTCCGTCGCTCTCCCAAATGTTGAGACCGGCCACTTTGGCAAATACCTGACGGCTGTTGTTGGTAGCCTTATTGGCTGTGATGTCATTCAACACCACGACCTCGCTTTTTTTGCCTTCATAGATGGCAGTACCCTCTACAGAGTTCAAGCGGGTGATGCCGAAGGTCTTTTCGCGTTCTCCTTTCACATTGACTTCCCGCAGTTTTCCCTCTAAGGGCTTTAATTCGAATTGCACAGTGACATTGGCGTCACTGATGGTCACCTGCTGGGTCTGGCTACCAAGCCCAATGCTATAAGCGGTGAGGGTATAGGTGCCGGCCGGAAGATTTTTGATGAGGAAGTTTCCCTTGGCATCGGCTTTCGTAATGCTGCCGTTGTTCACCAGCAGCACTTCGGCCTCAGGGGCGGCTCCTTTGGTGGCGGCATTCAGAATGGTGCCACCAATATGATAGGTCTGGGCCAGCGTAAGTTGCAGACTGCCTAATAGGAATAAGATAGAGAGCGTAAAGCGCATAATTATTCTAGCTGCCCCACAGCTTCTGGCTGTAGCGCATTTGGTTCAAAAGGTAAAATCCAGTGCTTGTGCCGGAAGTCATCCGTTGCAGCTGCCAGGTTGAAATTCGGATCAATCAGCAGGCGGCTGCCTCGCCCATTCATGGTGACATATGCTTCGGCACGCACCTCAGGTGCCGCTATGCCTTTGGACTTGAAATCGTCGCGCAGCATGTGGGCAAACTGGAGAAGCATGTCGGGCTGCGTGGCCATCATTTTCTCCTGATTTACTGTCAGATAATCAAGGTTATGGATCTCTGTCTCCTGCCCGGTCTGCGGGTCCCGCACATAGAAGAAGGCCGTACCAGCTTTCTCCATCAGCATCACGCGCCACGAAAAGCGGTAGCCCTGCTCCGTCCAGAACAGCTTGTCAGGGTATAGCAAAAAGCGCCACGGCAGCAGTATCTGTACTAAGAAGTGCAGTGCCAGGAGGCTGAGCAGTATACCCTGTGCCGGTCTGAAAACGGGTGCAAATATCGTGGTTTCGGACGGCTTTACCTTGGCTATACCCCGAAGTATTTTGAGTATCTTTTCATGGAAGCCGGCGGAGAAGAAAATCAGCGTGCTCAGCATCATGATGTAAGGGAACATGCCGATCTGGAAGAGCACCGCTGTAAGTACATGAAACACCACCACCGTCAGGTATGCAAGCGGGCGGCTTTTGCGCCAGCTCAGGAAAAAGGGAATGGTCAGGTCGTAAAAAGCGCCGAACCAGCAGAACACGAAAGCTACCCATACCTCGTCGAGCAAGGGGCCGATCAGGGGCAGGTGCGTGTGGGCCGGCAGCCAGTAGCGCAGCGGCATCGCCTCGAACAGCCAATCGGCGTTCAGCTTGGCCACACCGGCATAAAAGTAAACAAGCCCCAACTGCAGCTGAAAGATCAGCACGGTCCAGCGCGGCACCTGGCTCACCCACAGCTGCGGCCTGCGCAGCACATCCAGGGAAAAGTGGCGGTGCGCCGGCACCAGAATCATTAGCAGCGCCACGATGCTGACAAAGTAATAATGGTTGAGGTAATTGGTTTTGTCGATGAGCTCGACGTAGGTAAAGCTGAGAAAGAAAACCACAGCCGACCAGCGGTAAAACAGCCCGAGCATAACGCCCAGCGCTGAAAAAGCCATTAGGCCAAACAGGATATACATCCCTGTCTCGCCTAATGGCTTTACCCATTCAAATCCATAAAAAGGGAAGTATGCCTTGGGCGCCACATACAAGTCGTGCACCCATCCTTTAGCCATAAAGCGTACAATGCTGCCCAGCATCATCCCGCCAAAGATGATGCGGAAAACTGCCAGCGGAGCGGCAGAGACAGGGGCTGTAAGCCGTGCTTTCAGGTTTTGAAGCATACTATGGTTAATTAGTCGCCGTCGTTGTCTGTGTAAGTAATGGTCACACCCAGTGCAGCGGGCATATCGGTTTTGGTAAGCACGATCAGCTTCTGCAGCTCGTCATATACCTTGGTCACAGCCTGGGGATTGCTGGTAACCGCCTGTGAAAGCGGGGCTGGCACAGCAGCTACTGCGGCAAGGGCAGCATCAAACTGCTGTATGATGGCCGTTGACAGATTCTTGTCGGCATACTTAGCGCCTACATGGTCCAAGTAGTCATCTAGCCCCGGGCCATTTGCGCCTGAAGCTGACTGGCCCATAAAGGTCGCCTTCAGCGCTCGGAGATTATGCTCTAGCAAGGCTAGTGATGTATTGCTGTAGTAGGCCTCTACTCTGTCTGGAATTGCCGTGTTAGCCGAGAACCTGCCCGATGGGATGCCTACCTTGGCGCGTTTTGTCAGGTCTACTTCAAAGTTAAACTGGTTAACCAGGTTGCCAATAGAGCTGCCCACGGCTGTTCCTCCTGTTTCTTTGAAATTTTTGGCCGTATTGCCTGTCGTCCAGGCGGTATGGGTAGCGTCGGCTGCCTCTTTGATCAGGTTAGTGATGTCCTGCAGGTACTTTCTGCGATTGGCAGCGTTAGTAGCGGTTGTGAACCGGTCTACAATAGCTGCATCGCTTGCCTGGCCATACAGCAGGTAGTCCATGGCCGGAAAGCCTTTGGCAGACATATTCGCTGTGGTCTGCAGATTATAACTGCCACTGCTGATGTTGTTTTCTACCTGGTTGGTAGTAGTTGGGTAGATATTCAGGTTGTTGCGTAGCAGCTGTTCATCGGCTGGCCCAAATTCGTAGGCGCTCACTTCCTGCCAGGCCAGGTATGCCTCCTGATACTCTTTGCGGGCATCGGCGAGTGTGGTGGCAGTAGGGCTGGCCGTAAATGCCGTAACAGCAGAAGCCATCTCACCTGCCTCCGTTTTGAATTTCTGGTAACCTGGAATGATCAGGTTGTCGGCATAGTTCGCAAGCATCGCCTGACGATCATACTCAGTTTTAGGACCGGAGTCGCCATCGTTGGAGCCGCAGCCGGACAGTATCCCTAGGCAGGCCAGCGCAGCGGCGAATGTGTAGTTTTTTAGTGCGGTCATGGTATTTAAGCTCAAAAACAGCAGCCAAGGCATTAGGTTGCCATGGCTGCTGTCAGGTTTAAAGGTTATATGCTATAGGGCAGTTCATGCACTACAACTGAGACTTGATGTTGTCCATGTTGTAGGCAGCACTGATGATATTGATGGCTGCGTTTATGTCTGCAGCAGTAGTGTCATAGAAATTAGTACCCAGTTTAGCCATAGCCTCCTGGTGTTGTGCGTCAGTGATCTTGCGGTCAGACTTAAACTTGAGACTTATCAGGAAGCCCATAGCCTCTGAAAGGTAGTGGCTCTTCTTGGCCTGATCGGCAATATGCGTTTTGGCCAGGTTCAACTCCAGAATAGTTGATGCTGCTACGAGCTTCTCCCACTCCGTGCGAATAGTGGCAACTGCCTCATCCTTGCCTTTCATATCCTTCGCAGAAATAGCAGCGCGACCTTTCAGGAAGGCATCCATCATGGCTTTGTTGCTGCCTGTGCTTGGGTTTACCTTGTTGCTGTAGTTGGCCCAGAACTTCAGGTTGTTCAGGTTGGAAGGGAAGTCTGTAGGAGCACCGAAGTAACCAAAGGCTTCATCAAAGTGGTGTTCCATTTTAGTGCCTTCGCCTGTTGTAATAGTTGTGTTGTCTACGGCAGCGCCTATTTTGGATTCAGTCAAATACGACTCTACTGCCTGGAAATAGAACACAGCGCCCATGAGACCTTTCTGGATGATCTGAGCTGGCTCTACGCCTTTGTCATCTACTAAGTATTTTGTGCCTTCAGCAGTGGTCAGAATGCCGGCTACGCCTCTCAGAGCCGGAGTGCCAGCAGAACCAGAAATACTGGCAGTGGCGGCTTTCTCGAAATAGCTGTCAAACAAAGACTGCGCAGATAAGATTGTCTTGTCCTTGAGCTGCTTGCCTGATGTGTTCAGTCTAGCCTCTGAGAAGGGAGCGTTCACATTGGCATACATGTTTTTCATTTTCTGCGCGTCGAGACGTGCGCCATTGTTACCTGTTTTGACATAACCGTCAAGCTCGGTCAGCATGCTGATACGGTCTGTCTGGCCGGAATAGTTTACGTTTTCAAAGTTATAGGTCTGCGGAACAGTATAAGATGGGGAATCATCTTCGTCCTTAGAACAAGAGGAGAAGAGGGCGCATACCGCAAGGCCTGCAATCGTCAGCATTTTAGAGTTTAGTCTGAGGTACATATCAATAATATGTTTATTTAGATTAAATATAAATATGCAGCAAAGCTAATATGGCGTCTATAAATAGGCAAGAGTTATTTAGATTAATTTTAAATAAGAGGCTGGAATGAATCAATACGTAGCAAAAACATTTTTCTGGAAATGTTTTTGCTGAGTGTAAGCATCAAGTATTTATAGAGAAATTCTGCATGAGCTAAAATTCTTCGCACTGAACTATATGGCCTATTCCATCCTGAGTGGTGGCTAACGGCATTTTGTTTGTAGCTATTTAGCTGTCTCTGCGTAGGCTATTTATAGATGTAGTGTAAGGAATAAATGGAGGGGGGCTATTAGCTCTGCTTTAATTTTATTAAACTGCAGTCTGTTCGGCAACTCAGCCACTGCCTAGGTTCATCATATATTTGTCAGCATAGGCCCATGATCATAAAACTAATCGAGCTAAACGGCTCTGTGAAAGCTTCCTTTCCACTTGCTGATATAAAGCATGTTGAAACCCGTACGCTAGAATACTTTGGAGAAAAAACGCATAACCTGTACCTGTACATAGGGGAAGGAAAAGATGAGTACTTCATGCTCCTGACCTATCTGTGCCCCATTAACATGAAGAGGGCTGCAGATAAGCTGCAGGATCTGATTCAGCAGGCGTCGCTTACTGATGCACCTGTTGGAGAGACGGCATTTGAGCTGTATCCGGATGCAACGCCTGTCTTAGACTTGACCGCAGGTATCCCCCATACGATCACATACGGCGCCAGTCTTACTTAATACAGGAGGACAGAGCAAGCCTTACGAAGAGGATTTCGGAAGGTAACGAAGCATCTGTTTGACCATGCTTTCCGCTGTGCTGGCATAGTCCTCCTCATATTTTTTTAAAAGCTCTTCGCGGGTAGGCTTTTCACCTTTAGCCTGTTTTTCCCAAAGCACCGACAATGAGGCGTATGGCGGAAGAACTATTCCGATGGCGTTGTAAAAATTGCTGACGTTGGCGATCACGTGCTGCGCACCATCAGAGTCCCCGGTGATCACGATGCCACCTACTTTACCCTCCAGCTTCGATTTTTTCCCTTCCAGAATTTCGTCATGGAGTTCATCGAGCCGCTCAATTACCCTTTGTATCTCCGATGATTGGTTGTTCCACCAGATTGGCGTAGCGAATACAATAATGTCTGATGAGAGTATCTGCTGTAGTATACCTGGCCAGTCATCACCTTCGCCCATGTCGCTGTAGGTGCCTGCCGGTATTTTGTGGTCAACCAGTTTGATGATGGTGCAGTCGATGTCCTGCTTCTTGAAATAGCCTGCCAGAAATTCAGAAAGAACCTCTGTGTTGGACATCCCTTCTTTTTTGAGTGTTCCGAGTAGTATAATTGCTTTCATACACAGTTAACTCATATCACGGACTAGATGTTTGGTCTTATTGAAATCACGACTCCAGCTTTTGCCCAGCTTATGAAGCCGATTCTTGCTCCAATGGAATACGTTTGGCGTTTTCAGCCAGCCACTCACCAAATGACTTTAGCTCAGGATTAAGTTCTTTTGAAAAACTAACATCACGAACCTGGTTGCATACTTCCTCAAAGTCACGGTAGAACTGGAACATGTTACCCAGATCATCGGCTCCAGGGAAGCCGAAGTTGCGGAAGGTCTCAGGTGATATGCTGTTATAGATGACTTCCTGTCCAAGTGCCTTTGTAAATGCGTCTGCCATCTCCTGGCCTGTCAGGTGCTCACCTGCGACACCTACAGTTTTGCCTATCATGTTGTCTCCTCTTTTAAAAATGCCATAGACGCATTTGCCGATGTCCTCGGCTGCTATACCTGCCATTTTCTTGTCACCGATGGGCAGTGTCAGGTATAGCTTGCCGTCTTCCCCTCTTTTAGGACCTAAGCCGAAATACACAAAATTGTCCCAGTAGAAGGATGCTCTTAAAAAAGTGGTGGGCACGCTCAGATCTGTGAAGAAATGATCGGCTTCGCCTTTTGCGTCAAAGTGCGGTACCTTGTATTTCCCCTGCAGCGTTGGCATACGGTCATCATTGAGCGGTACCCATTGGCGGGTATCTTCCAGGGTAGACCAGATCACATGCTGCAGTCCGGCTTCTTTGGCCGCCTCCGCCATACTTTTGGCCTCATCATACTCCTTTTCGGGGGAGAAATGTGCCCAGAAGAATGTAACAAAATAGGCGCCATAAGCACCATCCAATGCCCGTTTCATACTCTCCTTATCATCGATGTCTGCGGCTACCACCTCGGCTCCCATATCGGCCAGGGCTTTGGCTTTAGCTGAGTCAGGATCTCTGGTTACAGCACGTACTGTAAACTCGCTGCCGCTGTCCTGCAATATAGCACGTGCAACTCCGCCTCCCTGAGCTCCTGTTGCACCAAATACAGTGATGATCTTTTTTGAAGACATGATTTATTGTATTATGATTGGTGATTTTTATACTTACGCAAGTTTTTGCGTGTAGGTAGGTATGTTGGAAGGATAATACGCAAGTTTTCTACCAGCCGTGTCTGTTCGGTGCGCTAAAAAATGTACCCGGTAAATGGAGGGCAGAAAATTCGTGAAGTTGAGCTTGAATTATGTTGAGATTGAATTATGTTACAACCAGCTCAGGCCGGACCTGCGGGATATAGCTAAACTCCTCGGGCTCCGGGATAATAAATCAGGCAAAACTGTTCAGAGAATGAAGTCGAATACTTTTTGCTCCTTGCTTTCAGTGAAACCGGCCTGCAGGTAGAACTTGTGGGTATCAAGTCGTTTTGTATGGCAGCGCACCTTAAGCTTGCCAACGGATTTTTCAGTGGCCCATACCTTTACCTGCTCTACCAACTGCTGGCCTATACCTTGTCGTCGGAAGTCTGCATCCACCACTAGGCCCCCGATCTCTATAAAAGGAGCGGACTCCAGGCGAAAGGTGTAAAAAGCATGAATCCACCCGACAACCTGATTGCCCGAAAGTGCCACAAATCCGCAGTGGTCTCGCTGAACCAGTACCTGAGCTACCCTCTGTTGCATGTCCTCGGCTGACACGGTGTAGCCGAATTGCATTGAAAGCTGTGCTAGCATCACTGCATCCGCTGGCACTATTTCTCGGAGGGTCACGTGCATTACTTAACGATCCCTTTCATCCATGCGCTAATCGTTTCCAACGCCACGGGTGCCATGGTCTCTTCTATGCTGGCATACTCGGTGTGGAGGCCGGTGTCAGCGGTCTGGAAGATATGGTTGAGGCCCGGTAATTCTTTGATCGTGTAGCGCTTGTTGCCAGCCGCTTTTAAGGCTTTTTCAGTGGCGGCCAGGTTTGTGGCAGCAGGTACCTGCAGGTCTTTGCTGCCGTTGAGGGCAAGCACGGGCATTTTCAATTGCTGTAGGGTAGGAGCCGGGTCATAAGCCAGGTAGTAGCGGAACCAGGGGCTGCTGAGCTGGGCAACCATCAGGTCTTCCCCCTGCTGCGTCAAGCCGATTTGCTGCTTCTCTGCTTCTGTCATCGTGGCTTTCGCCTCCCGCTCCAGTGTCCGGACCTGTTGGGACGCTTCAAACAGGTCGGCTTCGCTTGTAGCGATTTTAAACTGAGCCTCTCTGAGCTTTAGCAGCTTTTGCAGCGTCGCGTCAGGTATACCGCTTGCCTTATAAATTGCCTCGTTCTGTTGCAGGATCAGTTCGGTGCCCGGTACTGCGTTACCGGCCATCAGCACCACAAAGGCCACATCTTTGTTAGCCGCAGCAACACTGCTCGCAATCAGGGCGCCCTCGCTTATACCTAACAGGCCTATTTTCTTCGGGTTCACCAGTTGGTGTGTTTTCAGGAAGGTATAGGCCGCCTGCGCATCCGAGGTAAGGTCCTGGGTAGTGGCCATGGTGGGGTTACCGCCCGACTTGCCGGCGCCACGGTCATCGAGGCGCAGCACAGCAAAGCCCTGACGGGTCAGGTGGTCAGCCAGCACCAGAAAAGGCTTATGACCCAACAGCGTCATATCGCGGTCCTGTGCGCCGGACCCTGTAAACAGGATAACAGCCGGGTGCTTCCCCTTGCCGGCAGGGATAGTCAGAGTGCCTGCCAGTTTGATACCTGCCGCTTTGTTCTCAACTGTTACTTCCTGCTCCTTATAAGGGTAAGGCTTCGTGGGCGTCTGCGGGCGGCGCACTTCGGCCACTGTTCCTTTAGTCAAGGCTAGTGGAAAGGCCATACCACTTTGGTTCCAGTTTCCCTCTATGGACTCCGGGCCGGTTCGTTTGCCAGCATACTCGATGCCGCCTGTAGGTATACGCAGGTATAAACTGTCCTGTATGAGTCTGGCTTCAGGTATAGCCATTCCTTTGACGCCCTGCAGCGGTATGTCCATGGTGGCGGTGAGTTGTCCGTTCTCTGAGCTGCTCAAATGAAAAACAATTGTGATCTTGTTACCGCCCGCCTCCAGGGTGCCGTTCCAGCTACCCTCAAGCTGTCCAAGGGTGGTTGGCTGAGCAATGGCAGCGCCACCGCATAGTAGTGATAGGCAAAGGGTGAGGAAGAATTTGTTCATGCTATACCTGATTAGATTGACGAAGTCCTTTTTATGATTCAATTGCTTGGTTAACTCTGCTGTCTCCTTTAAGTGTAATGATCCATTTCATTAGGTCGTCGAGCACCGTGGTATTCAGCGAGTAGAGGACAAACTGCCCTTGCTTCTGAGAGGTAACCAGTTCTGCCTGGCTCAGTATATCGAGGTGATGCGAAATACTGGGCTTGGTGATGTGAAAAGCCTCCGCAATGTCGCCAGCCGTCAAATCCTTCTTCTTTAGCAGGTTGAGAATCTCTCTTCGGGTTTGGTCATTTAGTGCCTTGAATACTTTGTTCACTGTCTTGTTAGGTATTTAGTTAAATATCTAAATACCTAAATGAAAATGCAAAATTTTAGATCAATAATTATTGCTTTAGTTGTGTCCTACCTGTTTAGGATATTGTGTAACTTCGGTTCTTAGAATAGAAACTATGTCAGCAACTGACCATACCTTAAGTGCTAGTTCTGTCAACCTGATACTGCATGTACTTAGGCTGCAAGGGCAGAATGTAGAGGTCTTGCTTGCCGCGGCAGGTATAGAACCGGAACAGCTGCAGGATGTGCACGGTCGCATCACCATTGCCCAGATGGTGGACCTCTGGCAGGCGGCAGTGAATGCCACTGCCAACCCTGACCTGGCCCTGCATGTGGGTGAGGCACTAAATCCTACCTCAGCAGGTATAATCGCCTATGTCATGATGAACGCACCAACCCTGCACGACTCGCTGCGAAAGCTCTGCAAGTACCAGGATATTGTGTGTGAAGGTATACGGACCAGTCTGCAGGTGCGGGGACAGGAGGCACATGTGCTGCTGGAAGTTGTGAGCCCGGCGCTGCACCAGCCCCGGTATGCGATTGACAGCGAAATGGTGATCTACAAAAATGCCTTTGAGGCGCTAATCGGGCAGGAGCTGCCCCTCCATAAAGTCATGTTTGCCTATCCGCAGCCTGACAGCATTCAGGAGCACCACCGCTTGTTTGGAAGTACTACAGTGCTGGAGTTCGGGACCGTCTACAGTGGTTTTGTATTCGATGCGAAGTGGCTGCAGCAGCCGGTGGTGAGTGCTAATCCTGAACTTAACCTGCTCTTTGAGCAATATGCAAACGAATATCTGCAGCGGCTAAAGGAACCCCGCTCGCTGACAGAGCGTGTGCAGCGTGAGCTGGCCCGGCAGCTGAAAGGCGAGGAGCCCAATGTGACTAGCGTAGCCCGTAGTCTGGCCTTGAGTGTGCGCTCGTTGCAGGCGAAGCTGAGTGAAGAGGGGACGACCTACCAGCGGGTACTGGACAGCGTGCGGCAGGAGCTTGCCCAGCAGCACTTAAGGAGCGGGCACCATACCGTAGCAGACGTCGCTTACCTGCTTGGTTTTTCAGAGCCAAGCGCCTTCAGCCGTTCGTTTAAGAAGTGGACCGGATTACCTCCGCAGCTCTATCGGCAAAGCATAGCCGAAGCCTGATTTCCCCTTCAAATTGCCGAAACGCTATGTCTGGCCAATATTTTTTATTAAATTAGCAGAATCGCATATTTTACTCAGCTAACTCCCGTGCTCCGATCACTATCTTTTACTGTTACTGGTTTACTGCTTATCTCTCTATCATTTGTAAGTGGCTGCACTGAGTTTGATCGCTCTGGTAACACTATAACAGTAACAACTCCGGAGTATGTAGCCAGTGTAGACAAGTGGCACCAGGAGCGGGAGGCAATGCTGAAAGCACCGGATGGTTGGCTGACACTAGCCGGATTGTTTTGGTTGCAGGAGGGGGACAATACCTTCGGCAGTGGCCCCGACAACAGCCTGACTTTCCCGGAAGGCAAGATCCCGGGTCGGGCTGGCATCATCAGGCTGCAGGGCGACACGGTGACCACCCGTATCAATCCGGGAGTAGAGGTACTGCAAAAGGGTAAACCTGTTAGTGAGACGCTGCTCTACACCTCCGGGATGGACTCGGTGCCAAAGCTCACGCACGGTTCACTTACCTGGTTTGTGATCAAGCGTGGCCACAGGTATGGCATACGGCTACGCGACCTGCAAAACGATGCGCTGGTGCACTTCAAAGGGATTAAGCGCTTCCCTGTGAAGGCTGATTGGCGTGTGAAGGCTAGCTTTGTTGCACACCCCACCCCGAAGCAGATCGCCATCACCAATATCGTGGGGCAAACCTCCATGATGGAGTCACCAGGCACGCTGATCTTTACCCTGAATGGGCAACAGTATCAGCTGGATGCATTGTGGGAAGGAGAGGAGCTTTTTATCATCTTCGCCGACAAAACCAACGGCATCGAAACTTATGGCGCTGGCCGCTACCTCTACGCTGACAAGCCTGGAGCGGACGGTACTACGGTGCTTGATTTCAACAAAGCCTCCAACCCGCCCTGCGACTTTGTGTCCTATGCGACTTGTCCGCTGCCTCCGCGTCAGAACTTTCTGCCCATCATGATTGAGGCTGGAGAGAAGTCATACGGGGAGTACTAAGCCGCAGGCGAGGCCGATGACTCCCTGACCGGAACACTCTGCTCGTTTCTAAACCAGGCCAGGGTGTCGGCGATGGCTTTTGACATTGGCGTTGGGCTGAAATCGGGCAGGGTCCGATGGAACTTCTCATCGTTCAGCAGAATGGTGTTCTCCCACAGGTAGCCCATTTCGGCGATCTCGCGCATCATGGGCATGAACAGGCCAAGTGTTTTGAACAGCCATTTGCTGTGCAGTTTGTGCTTAGGCTTTTTGCCTGCGGATTCCGCAAGTTGCGTTTGCCATGCTTTTATGCTAGGCACTACCTCGCCACCGTAATTGTATACCTGGTAAGGAAGGTCTGGCTCTATTTGGAGCAATTCATAAAAGACGCGGGCAGCATCCGGTGTGTAGACGAGTTGGTGCGGGATGTCATTGCGGTAAAGCCAGGGCATTGCATCCCCTTGCAGCGCCGCTCTAAAGATCGGAGCTATACCTTCGTTCATGACATTGGGACCCCAGAAGTCCGGCAGGCGCACGATCAGCACGCGGCAAATTCCCTCTTGGGCTGCCTGTGAGAGTTGTTGCTCTAACTTTACACGCAATTCCCCTTTTCGGGTATGCGGTTGCATGGGGGAGTCTTCTTTTATCTCGGGCAGGTTACCGTAGTTGTACACATTGCCCGGAAAAAGGATAGTAGCCTGATTGGCCGCCGCTGCTGCTATCACATGCTGGGTAACACGCTCCATGTTGCCTTGCCACTTGTCGTAGGGGTAGTTAATACCGTGGAAAATATGCGTAGCCTGGCGGCCAAGTTCCAGTAGCAGGCCTTTGTCCTGCGCATCGCCCTGCACAATGGTGAGCCCGGTTTGCTTGCCAAAGAGGCGGGATGCCTTATCACGATCCCGCACCAGAATGGTTACCTGCTCTTGCCGTGCGAGAAGTACCTGAGCAAAAGCGTAACCAATGCTACCCGTTGCACCAAGCACAAGAAAATTTTTATCCAATTTGCTCATTGTGTTAGTGTTAATTGATTTGTTATACTGCAAAGATGGGGTGTTAATCTGCAGGTATACTTGACCGATTCTGCAAAGCGCTTGACAGAAAATGCAAACAATTCGGTGCAAACGGGGTAAAACAAAAGGGAAGTCTGCCGGGGGCTCCCAAGGTAAAGGAACTTATGCGAACATCTGACTGTTAATATATAGTTCCGAGAATATTTAACCAAAAATTATGATCACAGAGACTATGTCTAACACAGTAATTACGAATGAACACTTGGCGAAAGCCATGACTTATACACAATACCGCGAATTAATTGACACACTGCTGGCGGAGAACAAAACCACAGGCACTAACCATTCCGAAGCTATGGTGGAGTATACCCGTATGAATGCCCAGCGTATGCGTCGCGTCGAAAAAACCACCGTGCTTGATAACGAACTCGTGGATCTGATGCTGAGCGTGCAGAACAAGATGATCTGGGTGATCATTACAGAAGCCTGGTGCGGTGACGCCGCCCAAACAGTACCGGCCCTAGTGAAAATAGCCGATGCCTCACCGCTAATTGAAGTGAAACTGCTTTTGCGTGACGAAAACCCGGAAGTAATGGACGCCTACCTGACAAACGGAGGCCGCTCTATTCCAAAGCTCATCGCCCTCGACGCCATAACGCTGGAGGAGCTCGGGACCTGGGGGCCACGACCAGCGCCTGCACAGCAGCTTTTCACGGAGATGAAAGCCCAGAACGTAGATTATAAAGAATTTGTAGAGAAGCTGCATGGATGGTATGGCAAAGACCGAAGCAAAGCACTGCTACAAGAGTTTAAGCAGCTAATTCCGCAATGGGGTCAACTGCAGAAACTAGAAGAACAGCCAATGGAGCGATTCTAAAACTTCGTTTCATATAAAAGCGGCGGCCTTACATGAAGGTCGCCGCTTTTTTTGTACCTGTCTCTTACAGTTTTAGCGTGTTTTAGCACGCAGAATCAAACTTACCTGCCGGATCTTGTCGCCTACCTCCAATTGATGCACGACATCCATGCCCTCGATCACTTTCGCGAAGATAGTGTAGCGGCCGTCCAGATGCGGAGTAGGAGAGTGGGTGATGAACCACTGGTTACTCTCCGTGTCTTTTCCAGCAGAGGCCATGCCTATATAACCTTCACGGTAATGCAGCGGTGCAAACTCTGACCTGATAGAGTAGTCGGAACTACCCCAGCCATCGCCACGCTTGTCGCCACCCTGCGCCACAAAGTTTGGCACCACTCGGTGGAAGTAAAGCCCATCAAAGAACTGCTTGTTTACCAACTCCACAAAGTTAGCCACTGAACCCGGGGCTTCTTCAACAAACAGCTCCAGTGTGATAACACCTTTCTCGGTTTCGATCACCACCTGCTGGTCAGGATGAATCGTCTGTACAAGCTGCCAGTCTATTGGGTGTGTGAAGGGATTTTGTGGGGTTTCGGATTGCTCTTTGCCGCTCAGGTAATCGATGGTCTTCTGCAGTTCAATATTGGTTTCCATGTCGCGCGGCAATACCAGTTTCTGTTGCGCGGCGGTCAGGAAGCTATGGTCGCGGTAGGTCTCCCGGAAGTTGAGCTTCGGATTACGGATCACGCCGGCGGCAAGGCCTACCAGGGATACATCACCGGAGGCTATGCCTTGTTTAAAAATGCCGGCGAAGTCTTGCTCCATCGACTTTGGAAAATCGGCCTGCTGGCGCATGGCGGAGAGTGCCTCCATGCCATACGTGCCGATCACCGGTTGTGAAGCGGCAAAGGTTTCCTTAGCGATAAATTGGTAGTTGCCATAGTCAGCTGAGAGCGCCTTGAGTAAATGCGCTTTATCGTATGGGTTCTCGGTGCGCAGGTATAGCTGCTGGTACTCCTGGCTCAGCTTGGCTTTATCGGGGCTGTTGCGCAAAATCACCCAGATCAGACCGGCCCGTACACGGCCATCTTCCACCTGGGTGAGGGCTTTGCGAAGTGTATTGCTGCTTACGCCAGCATGATTGGCCTGCAGGAATTCCGCCGTAGCCACTGCCGTGTTGATGTTCTGATCGGTCAGGCCAGCTAAGATAGCCTCGTCTATTTCTTCGAACTCAAGCCCTGTCATGGAGCGGATCGCGCTCAGGCGCACCCGGTAATCAGGGTCGCTTTGCACGATACCCGATAGTAGCGCCGCTTTGTCACGGGCGTTCACTTTAGAAAAAGCCTGGGCCACTGCCATACGCACATCCGCTGATTCATCTGATGTAACCACGGTCGTCATCTGCTGGCGGTAAGGCGTCAGGTCAAGCTTCGGGGTGCGGGCCAGCAAATGAGCGGCTGCGAGACGAACTTCATAGGACTTACTTTCAGTGAGCCACTGTATTGCCCGTTCCACGGCCTGCGTACTGCTGATCTGACGCAAACCAGCCCGGTACAATCCCCAGGCTTGCCCAGCTTGCGCTGTTTCATTGGGTGCCCGATAGTTCACCAGAAAGTTCAGGCCGCCGCTGTCAGCCAGCTTGCCGAGGGCTTCCAATACTTCCGCCTGCACAGCCGGGCGCTGCTCCTGTTGCAGGTGGCGGATCATAGCCTGTTGCGCTTTTTTATGCCCGATCTGACCCAGTGCGTAAGCAGCCGCTGTCCGGATTACGGTGCTGGTGTCTGAAAGGGATATCAGGAGTTGCGGAATGGCCAGTGTGTCTTGTACCGAGGCAAAGGCTAGCGCTGCTTCCCGGCGGTACTGCGGCTTGGGGTGATTGAGGAAGCTGAGCAGCTCCGTCGTTTTGCGCTCATCCTGCAAGGTATAGAGCTCACGCAGGGTCGCGTCAGAGAACTTGTTGATTTGCTGTGTCGGTGTATCGGTAGCTACCGCTGCGCTTTGCTGAGGCTGTTGACGACAAGCCGCAAAAGCGGTGAGGGCCAGTAAGAGGGTATAGCTTTTTTTCATCGTTTATGCTTATGCGCTTTCAATATACTAAATGCCTTTAATATAGCCCTGTTTAAATGTTTTGGTATGAATTTGTTTGGTAACTATGTAATAATTAGTATATTGATTTCTTAAAGCTATACCTAACAATGCAGCACACCGGCATTAGCGTACGTTTGTTTTCCAAACCTTATGGCATCAGGTCGCAGATGGAGCGCCTGCTGTTTGTACTCGCCTTGCTATCAGTGGTTTTGCACGGTTGGCTGCTTTACCAGCTTATTGCTGTGCGGGATTTCCATTCAGCCATGACCTTCCTGTACCTGTTTAGCTTGCTGCCCTTCTGTCTTTTTATGGCATCCGTGTGGCTTGATCACAATCCGGGTTATCAGCGTCACCTTACCCTCTCGGCATCAGGTATACGGTACCGGCTTGGGTTTATGCAACGGGAGCACGATTTTGACTGGGAAGAAGTAGAGCGCATTGTTCTGGGCAGCCACATGCTGGAGTTTGAACTGAAGAACGGCGAGCAGCACGCCATTTCTCTTGATGCGGTGAATCACGAGAAAACCCTGCAGCGTGTCCGGGAGGAGCTGGTTCAGGTTGCAACTGCGAGGGATATAGCTATTGAGATGACACAAAACTAGCGTTATGTATGTAAACCTTTACCCTAACAAAGAACTTAAAAGAACAAAGCAAGTCTTGCTCTGGGCAGGTATACTACTTCTATGCGGTGGACTCTCTGCTTTGATCGGTGAGTTCGTGGCCCGTGAGGAAATTCGTTGGGGCTGGGCTGGCGGAGCACTTGTGGTCAGCACAATCGGCCTGCTGGGTTTCGCCGTAGGGGCCGGCTACCTCCGGTTGAAAGATGCTTACTTCTCCATGACGCCGGAGCGCATTGCCTATCGCCTTACTTTGTACGGTGCGGAGCACATCATCCAATGGGATGCCATAGACAGCATACAGGCATCTGAACATATGCTTGTATTTGAGCTGAAAGACAGCCGGCAACTGACCATGCGTCTTGGTCATATCCAAAGCCCTGAAATAGCAAATCATGTTAGTGTGAGCATACAGCTGGCAGCCATACAGCAGCATGTAGAAGTAAATCAGGTGCCGGTAAGTGCACAGCAGGTCAGTATGTAGCATCAACTGTTGTTCGTCACAACTCTATCTGTACCTAATTACTTACCAATTTTCCCATTGGTCTTTCTTCCAACCCCTGAAGGTATAGACTTCTCTTCTTTTGCTTGCCTAAGCCCTGTTGTTATACTTTAGGCCAATTATATCAGCAGTTTTATCTATCATAGAGCGACACTATCCATGTGAAGGGGAATTGTGTTTAATTAATTTTGATTAAAATTAAACCTGTAATTAAGCCAAGCGTATTTATCTTTAATTCAATTTTAATGCTTCCCTTACAGCTGCGTTAAACATTTCTTTTCTGTTATGCCTTGCTGTAATCTACAACACAATACAGCTTTCATGTACATCAGTCTTTATACAGCCCGACAACTGCGTAGGATCAAAGACCGGCTGCTTTGGTTGGGGCTGTTTATGGCTAGTGGGGGAGGGTCAGCGTTAATTTACAATCTCATACTGGTGGAAGAGGCACGCTGGTTGTGGGGTAGTGCTGCCATTGTGATTGCTTTCGTAGGGTTGTACCTGCTAGTGCTTGGTCTAGACAAAATTCCGCTCAAAAATGCCTTCGTAGCTATATCGCCTGCTAAAATATCCTACAGACTCAACTTCTACAGCAGGGAATATAACCTGGATTGGAGCGGTATTGCGGCGATACATCTCAGCGATCACTGTGTGCTTTTTGACCTGCATGGCGGCCGTCAACAATCACTTTTCTTATCTGGCATCGAAAGTCACAATATGGCCAGCCAAGTGGCGCTTAGCCTTCAGTTAGCAGCTTTGGAGCGTAATGTGACCGTCAATGGCGTCCGATTCAATGTGCCTAACAGAGTTCCAGGCATCTGATTTCAGTTTTACATGTCTCTCTCCTTGCCAGCCTGCTCAACCAAATGGTGGGTTCTTGTCTATCTAATATTTCTGGAGTCTAAGATTCTAAACCAATCTTGTTTTAGATTTTGCAGGCGTTTCACATGCTTATCTGTTTATATAAAAATCTATTTTGGTAATATGATTGTAAAAAATATGATTAATTAGTTTTTTAATATATATTTTTACTGTAATATTGCTATAGATAATGTTCTCACCTTAAACAAACTGCTAATGAAATTAAAATTTTATACAGCACTGATCAGTGCTCTTCTGTTTCTGTCATTCGCAAGTTTCGCAAATGCTAACCTAAAGTCTGCTAAAAACGAAAAATCAACTAAGAATAAGAGGCAAGCAGTATCTGGTAAGAAAACGGCCGATTTCATTTCGTTTAAGTCTTCAGTGTACAACAAAGATGGCTTGGTAAAGAAAAAGCGTAACAGGAAGGGCTGTCCGAGCTTTGATTAATATACGGATTAACTCTTGAAGAAAGACTTAAGCAGCCCCGGGGTTGCTTTTTTTATGCCACAGAATCTTGCTCAGTTACAGATGATTTGCTCATCAATAAGCTGCACGTATCAGAGCAGCTTGCTTAGGCTATAGTTTGGAAGCGATTGTTTTCGGAACTTGCGGCTTTAACCTGATTATGGCCGAGCTGAAAACACGTGTGTATGGACTTCAATTTGGATTGCTGTGCCTGAGCTCTTTTCTCTTCTTTGCGAGTTTCAATATGATTATCCCGGAGCTGCCGAACTATATCACGCAGCTGGGCGGTGCTGAGTACAAAGGACTGATCATTTCTCTGTTTACTTTAACGGCTGGTTTGTCAAGGCCTTTCAGTGGGCAATTGGCTGACAAGATGGGGCGTATACCTGTCATGCTGATCGGAGGGGCTGTCTGTATTTTGTGTGGCTTCCTATACCCTATCACTGGCACGGTGGCAGCGTTCCTGCTGCTGCGTCTTGTGCATGGTTTCTCAACTGGGTTTACACCTACCGGCACGGCCGCTTATGTGGCGGACATTATACCTATGGAGCGGAGGGGAGAGGCAACCGGTCTGCTCGGCTTAGCAGGCAGTCTAGGTATGGCGGCAGGACCAGCGATGGGAGCCGCTATCGCCAATAACTTCTCTCTCGATGCCATGTTCTACTCATCTTCGGCAGCCGCCTTCCTGTCAGTTGCTGTTGTAGCCCGCATGCACGAAACACTGGACAATCCAAATCGCTTCCGAATGGGATTGCTCAAAGTTTCCCGCAAAGAGATATTTGAACCGCGCGTGCTGGATCCATCCATTGTTATGATGCTCACTGTGGTTTCCTTTGGAATCATCCTGACAATCGTTCCTGATTTCAGTGAGCACCTGGGCATTCAAAACAAAGGACTCTTCTTTACCAGCTTTACACTCTCTTCACTGGCTATCCGTTTTCTGGCCGGCAGAGCCTCTGATAAGTACGGCCGCATTCGGGTGCTTAAGATTAGCTCGGCCTTACTGGTCGTGGCAATGGGCCTGATCGGCTGGGCCAGTACGGCGACAGAACTGCTGCTTGCTGCGGCTGTTTTCGGCGTAGCTGTGGGCATGAATTCTCCAACTGTTTTTGCGTGGACCATTGACCTGAGTCACCCGGAGCACCGTGGCCGGGCTATGGCTACCATGTACATCGCCTTAGAGGCAGGTATAGGGTTTGGTGCGCTGGCCTCTGGCTGGATCTACTCCAACGATCCCAGCAAGTTCAGCCTGGTGTTCTGGACAGGAGGAGCTTTTGCCTTGCTCGGATTCTTATACCTCAACTTTGTAGTCAAAAATCCCAAGTAGCGGTATTCTGCATACTTGACTTTCCCTGACCAGGCGGATTGATAGGCCAGGTGTCCCCACCATTATTTCCGGTCATACATAGACATAGCCCATGGGGCGTCCGTATAGTTATCTATTGTATACACTTCAGTTAAACTTTAGCTTAGTAGAGTAGTTCCTCCAGTATTATGACAGCAATGAGCCAGGCTTTTATAGATCACTTGACAGCTTTGCACCAGAAGTCCCGGCATGTGGTGCCACACTCCATGAGCTGCGCTTTTCTGGATGGTTTGCTGCAATTGCTGTTTCCTTCACTCTCTGAGCGCTCTTTTGGTTCCCGCTCAGAAATTGAGGCGTATGCCATGCTGTTGCGCTCTGATCTGGAGAAGATTCTATTCAGAATAGAAGAGCGGCTGCCTGCTAAACCTTATGAAATAGCAGACGCTTATTTTGAAGCTTTGCCAGATCTGCAGCGCCAGCTCAATGCCGATGCCGCCGCCATTGAAGCGGGAGACCCTGCCGCTGTGAACATAGACGAAGTGATCCGGACTTATCCCGGTTTCTTTGCTGTTGCTGTATACAGGCTCTCGCATCAGTTCTGCCGTATGGGAGTGCCTTTGCTGCCACGCGTACTTACAGCCTATGCGCATGCCAAAACAGGTATAGACATTCACCCAAAAGCCAATATTGGAGCCCGCTTCTGCATAGACCATGGCACTGGCGTTGTGATTGGAGAGACAGCCGACATCGGAAACAATGTGAAGATATACCAGGGTGTAACCTTGGGAGCGCTAAGCGTAGAAAAGACAATGGCAAACCTGAAGCGGCACCCTACCATACAGGACAATGTGATCATCTATGCCGGAGCCACGATACTGGGCGGAAAAACAGAAGTAGGCCATAACAGCATCATAGGGGGGAATGTGTGGTTAACCGAAAGTGTGCCCCCGTTTGCCAGGGTATATCATCGCCCGCAGATCAAAGTGAGTTATTATGAAGATAGAGCTGATGTTCTAAATTTTTCAATTTAAAAAAGATACATATATGAAAGCGCATAGCATACTAGAAACCATAGGGAAGACTCCCCATGTGAGAATCAACCGTCTGTTCAAAGACAAAGCAGAAGTGTGGATGAAGCTGGAGCGCGCCAATCCCGGTGGCAGCATCAAGGACCGCATCGCTCTGGCAATGATCGAAGACGCTGAGACGAAGGGTATCCTTAAAAAAGAGAGTGTGATCATTGAGCCTACTTCGGGTAATACAGGTGTCGGGTTGGCGATGGTTGCTGCTGTGAAAGGCTATCCTTTGATTCTGGTAATGCCCGAGTCTATGTCGATTGAGCGACGCAGACTAATGGCGGCCTACGGAGCCAAACTGGAATTGACGCCGCGTGAAAAGGGCATGAAGGGCGCCATTGAAAGAGCCCGTGAAATGCTTGATGAGCACGAACATTCCTGGATGCCGATGCAGTTTGACAACGAGGCCAATACGCAGGTGCACATCGAAACCACGGCCCAGGAAATTCTGGCTGACTTCCCGGAAGGCTTTGATTACATGATCACAGGGGTAGGAACTGGAGGGCATATTACAGGAGTAGCCAAAGTGCTGAAGCGCCACTTTCCGAACCTGAAGGTATACGCTGTAGAGCCTGCCGCCTCACCGGTGCTAAGCGGTGGACAACCCGGCCCACACCCGATTCAAGGTATAGGCGCCGGTTTTGTACCAGGTATAATGGATACCAGCCTGATGGATGGGGTGGTAACAGTGGCTGCTGACGATGCTTATGACTTTGCCCGGAGAGCTGCCATGGAAGAAGGTATATTTGTGGGCGTATCATCAGGCGCCTCATTGGCAGCGGTGCAGCAGAAACTGGACGAAGAAATTCCGGATGGTGCCCGGGTGCTCACCTTTTGCTACGACACCGGCGAGCGATACTTGTCTGTGGAAGGACTGTTTGTGTAGCGGGTACAGTAAACTTCTTAGAGCTGCGCCGCCTGTTGCACAAGGCAACAGGCGGCGCAGCTTTTTTCATCAGGCAGCCAGTAGTTCCTGGATGTCCTCGTTAAGTGATTGTTTCACTTTCTGTAGTTGTCCGTCGGTCATGGTGCGCTGCAGTGCCTGGAATACAGCCCGGAAAGCAGCTGTGATTTCATCGTCTTGTTGAAAGTCATTGTTAGCGGCAAAAGCATTCTTGTTGCGGATGTAATTGATCCAGTCATTTGCATTGCGAATGGTCACAGGTACTTTAGATGGATCATACTGGTCAAAGTAGATGCCTTTCCAGAAAATGGGTAGTTGAGCGGCAAATTGTATAGCATCATTCACGGGCAATCTGTCACGTATAGATTGCAGCACAGCCCTGAAGATGCGGCCGGCTTTGTTGAGGTCCTCGGTCTGCAGTTCTGTCGCTACATCCTGCAGCAGTACGGTTGCATTCTTAATGTTGTCTTCAAAATTAAATGGCATAGATCCTCCCTTCTTTAAGCGTTGCATCCTATATGGTACGTCCGGAAGGGGGGCTTGTTCCGGAATATTTGGCACTCTCATAGATAGCTGGCGAAGTTAAAACGGTACAAAACAGTGCTGTTTAAAGGGCAAAGCGACTTATGGTATTAATTGCTTGATATGGTTCGCTATCATATTGATAAACTTTGCTTTACATGCCATTGGCTATACCTGTATACTGTTATGCCGAATGACTTTAGGGCTTAGGCTAACTGCAAAAATCGGTACATTAATTCCATTAAAAATAAGAATTGTGTGAGGTCAATTTTTAAGTTCAAAGTAGTTTCGGCAAAAGAAACTCAAAAAGCTTATAAAATGAGAAAAAATGCGTGGCTTTAGTATAAAATAATCTATATATTGTACCGGTATAGAAGCAACACGCATTATGAATGCCCAAGTAACGTCGGTATCTCATTCAATTTTCAATAACAAAGGTGCTTTTGCGCTTTTATTAGGCTCTGGAGTTTCCGGTAGCGCCGGTATACCTAGTGGTAAGGAAATAGCTTTCGACCTGATTCGTCAGATTGCAATTCTTGAAAATGCGAAGTGCGGACCGAATCCCGAAGAATGGTTTTTGGAGCGGTTTGGGGAAAAGCCTGGCTATGCAAACCTGTTGGAACCGCTTACGAACACTGAAACAGAGCGACAAAACCTATTACGCAGATACTTTGAGGCAAATGAAGCTGAGCGGGAAGAAGGACTTAAGAGACCGACACTTGCGCATCAGGTAATTGCCCGGTTGGTTAGCAAAGGCTACATACGCGTCATCATCACGACCACCCTCGACAGGTTAGTAGAAAATGCATTAAGATGTATAGGTATAGAGCCTGTCGTAATTAGCTGTCCCGGTCACATTGTCAATTCCCTTCCGATCGTTCACTCTAAAGTCACCGTCATTAAGGTCAACGGGGATTATATTGACTCCAGCTTTTTGAATGTAAAGAGTGAAGCAGACAAGTACGAAGAAAGGCTCACGGAGCTGTTGCGCTATGTAGCGGATAACTTTGGCTTGATCACCTGCGGATGGTCTGCTGCAAAAGATAGTGTGCTGAAAGAAGCTCTGGAAACATCGAATAAGTTTAGGTTTTCGAACTACTTTACATACCTGGATAAGCTTGGTAATGAGCTCGAAGAACTGGCCTACATCAGGAGAGGCAAAACTGTAAGCATCACCAATGCTGATTCCTTCTTCAAAGAGCTGCATGATCATGTAGAAGTACTCGAGAGCACGAACGCTGTAAACCTTTCAACCTCACAGATCGCAGTATCAAAACTGAAGAAGTATATTGTACAGGATGATCAGATCATACCGCTTCATGACCTGATAAGAGGAGAGGTTAACCGGGTGAATCTGGACTTCAATGCGCTATCTGTTGATGGTACACCAACCAAAGAGGAGATTAAAAAGCGGGTAGATCACTATTTCCAGCACTGCAATACATTGTGCGGTTTGTTTGTGAATGGTGTTTATTGGGGCAAAGAGCAACATCATTCAATTTGGCTCAATAGTTTAGCCTATTTTACATCTGCCAAAGAAAGAGAAGGAGGAGGGAGTGTCTGGCTTGATCTAGAGACCTTGCCCGGGCTTATCTTCCTTTACAGCATCGGTCTGGCCAGTATCATGAAGAAGGACTACAGGCTGCTATCCAAGATGTTTTCCATGACCTCACATTTAAGGTATGGAGACGCCCCGATCCTGGACTATGTGAACGTCACTAAAATATTAGATCATAATACACTGCGGGAGGCTTTGGGAAACAGGCAGCTTGTTCCTATGTCTGAGTTGCTGTTTTCAGAACTGAAGCCGCTCTTCGACAACTTCTTGCCACACAGCAAGGATTATGAGAATCTGTTCGACATGTTCGAATACCTATTAGCCTTATCTTACACCAAGAAAATCGGGAAAGGGCCAAGTCCTGTTGGCAGGTTCGGGTACAGAGTAAAACAGAATGTCATCAAGCATCCGTTTGAACAGATTGCCTATGAACTAGGTACCCAAAAGGAGGGTGAGAGCTTATTTTCTCCATCCCTGTTTGTGGATATGTCCGACCTGACACACACCGAGAAGAAATTTAAAGAATACTTTGATAAGCTTTCCGGGTATTATTTCTGATCTAGCTTAACCTTCAGAGTTAGTCTTAATAAGAAGTTGATATTACCTGTCTTAGTATATTATTGGCCCCGGTGTGTTGGGTAGCAAATTAGGAATAGGTATAGCAAAGCATAAAGCAAGCTTACTCCTCTACTCGCTATACCTGAAATTCCTTAAGTCTAATCACTGGTCTACTCTCCTGAGTTTCTAACCTTGGCTTTTTATCGGTATACCTAAGCGTGGGGCTGCAGGCCTGTTCAAATGCTTTAAATGAGGTAACAGTATAGGCTGAAAGGAGGAGGCGTGGAATAAACTGAGGGAGTTGTGTGTAATACTGTGTATCCCCCTAAACACAAAAGCCCTTACGTTTTAGCGTAAGGGCTTTTTTATCAGTGTGGAGAATATCGGAGTCGAACCGATGACCTCTTGCATGCCATGCAAGCGCTCTAGCCAGCTGAGCTAATCCCCCGTTTGAGTGTCACAAAATTAGAACAAATTTCGAATATGCAAAAACTGAAGCGTCACATTTTGAAAATAAAAAAGGCGGGACATTTGTCCCGCCTTTTTGCTGTATAGGTTATTTCTGCTTAGTTGAAGATATAACGCAGACCAAGCTGCATGCTCCAAGTACTAGCTAAGCTGAAGTTCTCACGGTAAGGAGAGTCTGGCAAGAAATTGTTGCCATCGTTGTCACGTACTGTGATCATGTTGTAAGTAGGTACGCCGGTAGCAGAAACTGAAGCTACTCTCAACAGCTGGTAGTGGAAGTTAGAACCACCGTTCAGTTGCTGTCTTACACCCCATGCAGAGTTCAGCATGTTACCGATGTTGTTAACGTCAACGCTCAGCTGCAGTGTATTGCGCTTGCCACCTACGTTGCCGAAGATGTCCTGAAGCAATCTGAAGTCAAACTGGTTGAACCATGGCATCAAACCGCTGTTACGCTCAGCGTAAGCACCTCTCTTCAAACCTTGGTTGGCTACGAATGTATCGAAAGCCTGACGCTGTTGCTCAGCAGTGAACTGTACCTGACCATTGTTCATGATAGGAGCGAAGTTCATTTCAGCAGAGTTAGTTGGGATCCAAAGCAGGTCACTGCTAACACCATCTCTGTTTACGTCACCGTTATAGATGTAAGAGAAGCGACCCTGAGAAGAACCTTGGTAGAACAGGGATACTGTAGTTGCAAGACGGTTAGCGTACTCCAGACGGTAAGAAGCGTTCGCTACTACACGGTGAGGAATTGAGTACTGAGAGATACCCATCAACAGTTCGTTTGGATCGTTGATAGAGTAGTTGTTTGACCAGGCAGAACCTGCGCTAGAACCTGGGTTACCAGTTACGTCTTTTGCTTCAGTGAAGGTATAGAACACGGAACCAAAGAAACCGCTTCTAGAAGGAAGAGTCAAACCAGCAGTGGCAGACAGTGAGTGACCTTTATCGTTGTTCGTTAGAATCACTGCTTCACGAGTACCTGACACGTACTGCGCGTTAGATGAACCGTTCCAGAAGTCACGGTTATCACCGTTGTTGTTCAGTTGCATTGTAGCAGGCTTTCTGTTCGCGTTGAACTGGTATACACCTACCAGGTCTTTGGTGAACAAGAGGTCAGCAGTAGCTACGAGCGGTGTACCAGCAATCGTGTAATCAGCACCCAAGCTGCTTCTCCATACCTGTGGCATTTTGAAGTTACGGTCAACAAGGGCAAAGCTACCAGGAGCACCAGCATTTGGCTGACGGATGAATACATTAGAAGGACCGTTTTCTAACCAGTAGTAACGATCAGGCTGGAATCTGATTACGTCAAGTGTGCTAGCGCCAACACCGTCAACTACGTTCTGGATTACACCAGCACCAGTTGGCATGTTGGTTAACCATACGAAAGGAACACGACCAGAGAAGATACCTGTACCACCACGAAGTGACAGTGAGCGGTCTTCCAGAAGGTCTAAGTTAAAGCCGATACGTGGCGACAACAGAACTCTTGACTTTGGCCACTCACCGCTAGAGTAAGTAGTTTCGTTGCCATCCGGATCAAGAAGTGTCATGTTATCGATAGATGGGTTGGCTGTCAGATCGTTCATATAGATAGGCAACTCAGCACGTAAACCCATTGTCAGGTTAAGACGGTCAGTTGCAGCGAATCTATCTTGTACATACAGACCAGCCATACCGAAATTGATGCGGGAATATGGATCCTGACCTTCGTAAGGGTAAGTCAGACCAAACTGAATAGGACGTGCATCGTTGATGAAGTCATCAACAGAAGCATAACGGTAGTAAGAAGTACCGTAGCGCTGGAAGCTGTTACCGAAGTTCTGAATCTCGAAGCTAGCGCCACCAGTCAGGTTATGCTTTCCAGCAAGTAACGAAACGTTGTTGATGAACGAGTAGTTGTTGTTGATTACATCATTCTCCCAAGAGAAAAGTTCGTAACCAAAGTTCATGTATTGGTCACCGTCTTTCCAGATGTCAACAAATGGGAAAGGGCTGCTTGGAGAAGTACGTGTGTCCTGAATGCGGCTGTAAGTAGCCAGGAACTGGTTAGAAAGCACAGAAGATAGTGTGCTGTTCAATTCAGCTGTTACTGAACGTACTGAGTTTTCGAAACCGTAGTTAGAACCTGCGAAAGAAAGTGCGTTCTGGCCGATACGGGCAGAGCTGGCACGTGGGTTTGGAGCAGAGCTGGCGTTTACAGTCTGGTCGCTGGTACCTACTACCTGGTTGTAACGAAGTGTAAACTTGTGCATGTCGCTGATGTTCCAGTCGATACGCGTCAAGAATTTTGTGTTTTTGTTGTTGAACTCGTTGGCATAGTTCTCATAAGCACCTGGGTCGTAACCGTAAGTGTTGATCAAGTGCTGACGAACGCGCTCTAAGTCTGCTGCAGTAGTTCTTGACACGTTAGGACCAGTAAGGCCTGGGCGAGAAGCTACCCAGTTTACACCAGGGTAAGTTTCGTTTTCGTGCTCGAAGTTTGCGAAGAAGAACAATTTGTTTTTGATGATCGCACCGCCTAAACGGGCACCGAAGATTTGGTTCTTTCTTTCAGTCTGCTCAGGCAGTTCGTTGTCACCAACTTTTCTACCGTTGAAGTCCTGGTTTCTGTAGAATGTGTAAGCAGAACCAGAGAATTCGTTTGTACCGCTACGTGTTACAGCGTTGATGCCAGCACCGGTAAAGCCTGACTGACGTACGTCGTAAGGAGCGATATTAACCTGTACCTCTTCGATCGCGTCAAGAGAGATAGGCTGAGAGTTACCACCAGGAAGTGGGTTAGAGCTAAGACCAAAGCCGTTGTTGAAGTTAGCACCGTCTACCTGAAGGTTGTTGAAACGACCATCACGACCGGCAAAGCCGTTACCGTTGGCCTGTGGAGTCAGACGAGTAAAGTCTGTAACACTTCTGTTAATAGTAGGAAGTTTCTCCAGCTGCTGTATTCCTACGTTAGTAGCGGCACCTGTTTTGTTGGCGTTGAACACAGACGAACGGTCAGTGCTTACAATTACTTCCTGCAGTTGCTGACCTGAGTCAGACATAGTAGCATCAAGCTGGTAAGGAACACCCAGGCTCAATGAAATGTTGCTGTAAACTTTTGGCTCGTAACCAATGTAGCTTACTTCGATGGTATAAGGACCACCAACACGAGCGTTAGGAACGTTAAAGCGACCCTCAACGTTCGTCACACCACCGTATGTGGTGCCAGAAGGACCGTGTGTTGCTCTTACGGTTGCCCCGATCAAAGCTTCACCCTTTGAATCCTTTACGGATCCGGTAATACTACTTGTTGTCACCTGAGCGTGCATAGTAACCACGCACAGCAACAAAAGCAGTGTTGATAGTAATAACTTTTTCATAAAAAGATTGATTGATTTTTGCTTGCAAAATTAGAGGCTATAATCCGAAATGCAACTACTTATAGATTAAATTATTATTAATAATTTGTCTTATGTTATTTGCTTTTTAGCATCGAAAATTTATAGTAAATTGCGAACACACTGTTAGTTTAAACACTGAGTGCCAAAAAGAAAGGCGGAGCTATATGGCTCCGCCTTTCTTTTTGGCACTCAACTAAATTAGCACACAGTTTACATTCAATTGAAAATGTAGCGGATGCCAAACTGGGCTCTCCAGCGTGACGAAAAGTCATTCACAAAATAAGGATTTCCATCCGTCAGGCCACGGCCGGTATAGTTGAATCGGGGTGTGGTAGTACCCGGCTCATAACCTATAAAATCAATGGCTTGGAAGGCATTGAAGGTGGCTGTATACTGCCGCCCCCAATCCTTATTGAGCAGATTAGTGAAGTTGAAAATATCGAGGGTCAGCTGTAAACGGTGATCATTGCTGCCTTGCCCTACCCGGAATTCCTGCATAACGCGC
The DNA here is from genome assembly GCF_058932845.1 of Pontibacter sp. LHS2. Classification (NCBI taxonomy): domain Bacteria; kingdom Pseudomonadati; phylum Bacteroidota; class Cytophagia; order Cytophagales; family Hymenobacteraceae; genus Pontibacter; species Pontibacter sp. LHS2. The sequence goes on along the minus strand of NZ_JBZYWG010000002.1, from coordinate 756,837 downwards.
AGGTCAATCTGATTTGTCCAGGGTAGCCGGTCTCCATTCCGCTCCGCATATTGGCCTCGTCGGTCGCTCAGGTAGTCGTTGCTGCTGATAAAGGCGTCCAGCGCAGCCCATTGCTCATCCGGTGTCGCAGAGCCAGGTACGATATTGCCATCACGGTCTCTGAAAGGTACAAGATTGATTTCTGACTGGTCTCTTGGCACGTAGATCAGATCATTGGTTCTGCCTGCATCATTGTTCACATCACCATTATATATATAAGAGAGCGGTACACCAGTTTGTCCGTTGTAGAATGCCGAGATGGTTGTGCCAGCGAAACCAAGGTATTTTAAGTTGTATGTAAGGCCCGCCACTATTCTGGAGCGCACATCATTATCAGCAAAGGCTTCTGTTACATTATTCAGACCTTCTACCTGGTTTACGTTTATCCAATTCGAACGTGCCTGGCTGGAGTTACCTGGGTTGACATCTTTCGCTCTGGAATAAGTATAGGCCAATGAGCCAGAAATGCCATTCTCTACAAAAGCTTTCTGCAACTGACCTGTCAGGCTATAACCAAAACCACGACTGGTGTTGGTCAGGTATATGATATCCTGGAAATTATTGCCTTGTATGCGGCCAAACACCGGGCGATTGTCTGCGCCTGTCAGGGTACCGGTCTGCTCCAGGTTCAGGTTTTGATAATAGATGTTATTCAGGTTTTTTGAATAAATACCTTCCAGTGTTGCCACAATGTCAAAAGGAAGTCTTTGGTCAATGGCGGCGTTCACCCGGAAGAGTTGTGGAAATTTGAAGTCAGGATCTGTGATATTGATCTCAGCCGTTCTATCTGAAAGTCCTACTGAAGTGGCGGTGGGTTGTGCGTTCGGGTTCGGATTGAAGCGGATTTGCTCTAGCAACGGACCTGAGGTGAGCGCCAAGCTGCCCAGCAGTTGACCGGTATTGGTATACTGGTTAGCAATCCATACAAACGGAGCACGGCCTGTGAAGATACCAGCACCACCGCGAATTTGTGTGTTACCATCGTCCATCACATCCCAGTTCAGACCTACCCGCGGAGAGAGCATAAACTGAGCGCCCGGCGTTTTGTCTGTGGCCAGGCCCCGGCTTGCAAACGCTTCATTGAATTCCTGATTGGCGGCAGGTTCGTCATTAAATGTAGGAATGTCGAGTCGTAAACCAGCTGTTACCTTAAGGTTATTGCGTACGGCGTACTCATCTTGTATATAGAAGCCAAGCTGAAAAGCCGAGAATTCCGCGCCCTGCTGCCGATTATCGGTACGAGAGTAATTTCTGAAGAAGGCTCCTGGCGCTGCTTCATTGGGTGTGCCTATCGCTTCAAATGCCTCGAGGGAGTTATATTCATAAGCACCGAACTCTTGCCTGATGAACAAGTTGTAAGTTTTGTAAAACTCGTTGTGGGTACCCAGCGTGATGGTGTGCTTTCCTAAAAAAGCGTTGAAGTTGTTGGTGATTGTCAGTACATCCTGATCCAGTTGGTTTTGCACAGAGAAGGGTTCACTGCCCAGCGAGATCGTTCTGCCACCTGACAGGCGAATCAGTACGTTTGGAAATGGGTCGCCGATGATGTCGCGGTCGTCACGCACGGCGGTGAAGCCGATCAGGGCCTCGTTGGCGAACTGCCCTCCAAACTGGCTGCGCAACTGCAGTACGCTGGAGTTTGTCGTGCTGGGGAAAAACTCGGCGTTGTTAGCAAATCGGAGAGCGTTTGGGGTACGGGAGTTATCGCGGTTTTCACCATACACGTAGCTGTGGCGGAGTGTAAGCTGGTGGTTGTCGGTGATGTTCCAGTCAAGTCGGGCGAATATCTTGTCACTCAACGTTTCGTCATCTATCCCCCTGAAACTGCCCGGGTCGTAGCCCAGGCGATTGGCTACACTCAGTACGCGATTCGCTTCGTCTACCGTAATGTTAGAACCGGCGCTTCCAGGCTCGAACAGGAGTGGAGCAACTCTCTTCGTTTTTTCACCATTCACAAAGAAAAAGAGTTTATCCCGGATGATAGGGCCGCCAAGCCGCAAACCCATCTGATAGTCCGTAAAATCAGGTAGTCTGGTTCTGGCGTCGTCCGGACTTTTGCCAACCAGACCTTCGTTATTGCCAAAATAGTAAGCTGAGCCTGTGAATCGGTTGGATCCACTACGTGTAATGGCGTTGATACCACCCCCTGTAAAACCACTCTGTCTGACATCAAAAGGGGCTATTACGACCTGTATCGCTTCAATGGCATCCAGTGAAATGGGTTGTACGCCAGTCTGTCCGCCATTGGTGCCACTGGCTGAGAGACCAAATACGTCATTGTTGACAGTGCCGTCTATCGAGAAGTTGTTGAAGCGGTTATTCTGTCCGGCAAAAGAAATACCTGAACCAGAAGTGGAGGCCTGTGGCGTGATGCGGGTAAAGTCATTTAGGCTTCGGGAGATGGTGGGTAGCGATTCCAACTGCTCTGTTGATACGTTGGTGGCAGCGCCCGTTCTGTCAGAGTTGATGATTTTGTCCTGTGTGGCGGTAATCTGTACTTCACCGAGAGTAGTCGTGCTTTCAGAAATGGTAAGGTCCAATCTGAAGTTTTGACCCAGGGCCAGGTTAATGTTTTCAAATCGCTGCTCTTGGTAACCTACATAGGAAGTTCTGACCGTATAGGGGCCGCCGACACGCATGTTTTGGATATTGTAACGACCCTCTGCATTGGTGGCGGCTACATACTGTGTGTTAGTGGGAGTGTGGACGGCAATAACCGTTGCGCCTGGAAGAGGGGAGCCGCTCTGGTCTTGCACCACACCATTCATGGCTGCAGTCGTCGTACCCTGTGCCCATGCAAAGTGGCCGCTCAGTAGCAGCAAGAAGGTCACAAGCAACTTTGTGTAAATAGTCCTCATAATACTTATAAGCTAAATTGAAAAAATATAACTTCTTATAAGTACGTATGTATGAGTAATTTATCTCTTTTTTGAGTTGAATTTTTGTGTTAAGAAATAGTGCTGCAAATACTAGGTATAGCACAGGGGCAAACAGCTTCCTGTATGTATAGAATTCCACCCTCTTTACAGTAAGTGTTATCAATACCAGCAAGGCATGAAATTACACTCGAAACTGAATGGTCTTTGGTTCGACTTGCAGTGAAAATATGTATAGCGGTATTAGAACTGCTATTCATCAAAAGGCCGCACCGCCTTGATAAAGATCTTTTGCCAGTAGTCAGCGTTAAGGTTGTTTTCTATTACTCCGAGAGAAGTGGAGGCATGTATGAATCTGACCTCATTGTCGTTGATCACCTCAGTTACCATACCTACGTGTGTGATTTCCCGGCTAAACTTGTTTGCACCGAAAAACACGAGGTCCCCTTCTTTCAGTTCTTTCACCTTTACGGTTTTGCCAAAGCGGCTCTGCTCTTCAGATGTGCGGGGCAAGTTTACGTTAATGCTTTGGAAAGACGTGCACAGCAGGCCGGAACAGTCCATACCTACCCGTGTGGTGCCACCCCATTTATAGGGAGTGCCCGTATAGGAGCGAGCTGTCTGTATGACGGTAGCCACATGCTCGTCGAGGCGTCGCGGGTTAGGAACGTTGGTCCGACTGGTGCGGTCCTTGGAGGCCACATTGCCTTTACCGCCATTACGGGCGGCTATTTTGGCTCTTTTGCGGGCTTGTCGTTTTTCCTCGGCTATCTCTCTGGCAGACTTGTAAGTGTCGCCACGTTTACTGAATGTAGGCTTCACTGACTGGCAGGAGGCCATCAGCCCAATAAGAAAGATAAATAGTAGGTAACTGGTAAATGATGTTCTCAAAGCGTAACTTGGTAACTAATGGCTAAAAATTTGTCAGGCTTGCTAAATTAAGCATAAGCTATTTAATATAAAATGAATTTCAACAAGATAACCCCGAATTTGGTGGAAGCTTTCACCGCCATAGTCGGGCAGCAGCACGTGATTCTCCCTGCTGACCAGGAAGGTATGCTGCGTTATACCCACGACGAAACAGAGGATCTGCGTTACCTTCCCGAAGTGGTACTCAAACCTAAGAACGCAGAAGAAATAAGTCGTATTATGCGTCTATGTCACGAAAACTGTATACCTGTAACCCCTCGTGGGGCTGGTACAGGTCTGAGTGGCGGGGCGCTGGCTGTACATGGTGGTGTAGTGCTATCTATGGAGCGGCTCAATGCCATTGTCACTATTGATGAGCGCAATCTGCAAGCCACCGTGGAGCCGGGCGTTATTACCCAGGTATTTCAGGAGGCTGCGATTGCCCGCGGCCTTTTTTACCCACCTGACCCCTCCAGCCGCGGAAGTTGCCAATTGGGAGGTAACCTGAGCGAGTCTTCCGGAGGACCAAGGGCTGTTAAGTATGGTGTCACCAAAGATTATGTACTGAATCTGGAAGTGGTGCTGCCAACAGGTGAGATTACCTGGACCGGAGCCAACGTGCTCAAAAATGCTACAGGTTACAACCTGACGCAGCTGATGGTCGGAAGCGAAGGTACCCTGGGTATCATCACCAAGATCGTATTCCGGCTTATACCTTACCCGACCCAGAACCTGGTGCTGCTGGTGCCTTTCAGAAAAGAAGAGGAAGCCGCCGCTGCCGTGTCCAGAATATTCACAGCAGGTATAGTGCCCTCTGCACTGGAGTTTATGGAACGAGAGGCCATTGAGTGGACTTGTCGCTATATGGATCTGGACGTACCCATGGCTGCCGATGAGCGGGCACACTTGCTCATCGAACTTGACGGCAACGACATGGACTTGCTATACAAAGATGCAGAGCGGGTATACGAAGTGCTGGAGACCTTTGATGTGGGTGATATTCTTGTGGCCGATACTGAAAAACAGAAAGAGGACCTCTGGCGCTTACGTCGTAATGTAGGGCATGCTGTGAAAAGCAATTCTATTTACAAGGAAGAAGACACTGTTGTGCCTCGTGCAGAACTACCCGTGTTACTTCGGGGTGTGAAAGAGATAGGAGAGAGGTATAAGTTTAAGTCTGTGTGTTACGGGCATGCCGGCGACGGCAACCTGCACATCAACATCGTAAAGGGTAGCATGTCAGATGATGACTGGCATAACAAGTTACCCGAAGGTATAAAGGAGATTTTCAGGCTGTGTGTTTCGTTAGGGGGCACTATATCAGGTGAGCATGGCATTGGTCTGGTGCAGCGTCCTTATATAGGTATAGCCCTGAGCGATACCCAACTACGGCTTATGCAGGGTATAAAGCAGCTGTTTGATCCGAAAGGCATCCTGAATCCGGGTAAGATATTCTAGAAAAAGAAAGCGGCAGTCCTATAATGGCTGCCGCTTTTTTATATAAAGTAGGCCAGGGCAGACCCTGACCGTTGGTGTATATCAGGATTTCTTATCATTTGCTGGCTTTTTGTCTTCCAAGGCTTCATCCATTTGTCGCAGGGTATCCCATGACTGCAGCAGGTTACGTGGCGACTCGTGTAATTTGGGCACTGAATTATCAGCCTGCTCTCCCTTTTGCTCACCTGTACTCATATTGTAGAGCTCGCTTTGGGCTTGGTTGGCCTTTTCTGTCGCCTGGTGACTGCGAAACAGGGCCTCTTTTAAGGTTTTATCGGGTTCCGTCATAATCGCTAGTTTTAAATTTGGTTATTGTGTAATATCTTTTCCTTTTTCTTGACTTCTTCTTTTATAAAGTTGCTCACATACCGGGCCACATCGTCGGCATGCTCTTCCATCAGAAAGTGTCCGCTATCTTCAAAGTGCAGCACATAACACTCATGGAAAAACTTTTTCCAGCGCTGCAGGGCGTCGATCTTAACAAGTTTGTCGCGCTCTCCCCACAGTATAAGAGTTGGAATGTCCTGAATCTTTTTACGCTCTTTCCAGAGTTCATCATACCATTTGCTCACCCCAACCAGTTCACGGGCACAGGCCAGTGAACTTACCGTATCATCCGGGTCGCCTAGTGCACGTGTGTATTGCTCCTTTAGCTTTTCAGGCATTTTGCTTTCCTGCCCGAACAATTCGTGCACTAACTGATCGGTGGTGAGGTTTAACTTAGAGTGTAGAAACTTGCCTAAAGGTCCCACCAGGTATTTACTGGCTTTCGAGAACACCTGATGATTTGACAGAGACCAGGTCCAGGTGTTGAGCATGACGATGTTGTGGACCCTGTCAGGGTGGTTGATTGCATAGGCTAATCCGATTGGTGCACCAAAGTCATGCACAAGCAGGGTGATTTTGCTAAGCCCGAGGTGCTCCATCAATTGCTCAAAGTTAGCGGCATGGGCTCTGGGCTTGTAACTCCAGTCCTTGGGCTTATCTGACAGGCCGAAGCCGATCAGGTCCAAGGCGACGCAACGGTACTTTTTACTGAGTATCTTGATCAGGTTTCGGTAGGCAAACGACCACGAGGGCGTACCATGGATCATAACGATTGGATGTCCCTCTCCTTCATCGATATAATGCATTTTGCCAGCTTCTAATTCCAGGAATTTGGATTTGAAGGGATATTCTTTGGTGTCCAGCCAGTCTGGTTTCATAGGTGACTCAGGGTGTTAACTACCCTTATCTATACTTGAGACTGCAACTCAGGTTGTTAAGAAAAGTAAAAATATATCCGATGTATCTAAATGTGGGGCAATGTACCTTGGTGTAGGTATAACTGAGAATATCATAGCAACACAGGCTGTCGGGCAGGTATAGCGGTGCTGCCTATTTATTTTAATTTTTCAGGATTTGCCGCAACTCTTTTGTCCTGATCAAAGTAAGACAAGGCGCCGGTTCGCGGCATTTTGGAGGAAAAGCACAATAATGTGATCAGGATCTCTGTTAGGCTTAGATGCCAACATAAGTTACCAGATTCAACTCCTTCTAAAAAAATGTTTAATTTTGTCTTTTAATAGTATGTGTTTCATGGGGAACATCCCTGTGCTGCCATATTTGTTTTTATCAAAAGGCAGACGGTAGGTGCACTAATTGACGTATTGCTCTAACTAAGTGCTTTCCCCTTTTAAGGAGAGGTGGTTTTAGAGCAGGTAACAAGGTGTGCTTTCGGGTTCATTGATAAGTCATATTGAATTTTTTAAAAACGCTAAGTTTGTACTTCATTAATAATATTTACCTATGAGAATAGCTGTAGTTGGCACCGGTTACGTGGGCCTGGTGACGGGCACCTGCTTTGCCGAGGTGGGCATTGACGTGACCTGCATTGACATCGACCAGAAGAAGATAGACAACCTCAAGCAGGGCATCCTGCCGATTTACGAGCCGGGCCTTGAGGAGATGGTGACGCGCAACGCGCAGAAAGAGCGCCTCTCCTTCTCCACCGACCTGGCCACCAGCGTGCAGGGCTGCCAGGTGGCCTTCATCGCCGTGGGCACGCCTCCGGGCGAGGACGGCTCGGCCGACCTGAAGTACGTGCTGGCCGTGGCCCGCGAGATCGGCCGCTCCATGACCGACTACCTGGTGGTAGTGACCAAGAGCACCGTGCCGGTGGGAACGGCGGCCAAGGTGCGCAACGCCATCCGCGAGGAGCTTGAGGCCCGCGGCGCCGACATCGCCTTCGACGTGGCCTCCAACCCGGAATTTTTGAAGGAGGGGGCCGCCATCGACGACTTCCTCAAGCCCGACCGCATCGTGGTGGGCGTGGACTCCGAGCGCGCCGAGCAGGTGATGGCCAAGCTCTACAAGCCCTTCCTGATGAACGGGCACCCGCTCATCTTCATGGACATCCCGTCTGCCGAGATGACCAAGTACGCGGCCAACGCCATGCTGGCCACCAAGATCAGTTTCATGAACGACATCGCCAACCTGTGCGAGATCATGGGCGCCGACGTGAACATGGTACGCAAGGGCATCGGCTCTGACGCCCGCATCGGCAACAAGTTCATCTACCCGGGCATCGGCTACGGCGGCTCGTGCTTCCCTAAGGACGTGAAGGCCCTGATCAAGACGGCCTCCGAGAACGGCTACCAGATGGAAGTGCTCCAGTCGGTGGAGAACGTGAACGAGAAGCAGAAGTCGGTTCTCTTCAACAAGATAACAAACTACTACGGCGGCGAACTGGCCGGCAAGACCTTCGCCGTGTGGGGCCTCTCCTTCAAGCCGAAGACCGACGACATGCGCGAGGCGCCGTCGCTGGTGATCATCGAGAAGCTGCTCGAGCAGGGCGCCAAGGTGAAGGCCTACGACCCGGTGGCCATGAAGGAGGCCAAGCACTCGCTGGGCGACCGCATCGAGTACGGCAAGGACGAGTACGAAACGCTGATCGACGCCGACGCGCTGCTGCTGGTGACCGAGTGGCCTGAGTTCCGCTCCCCGAACTTCGCGGTGGTCAACAAGCTGATGAAGGACAAAGTGGTCTTTGACGGCCGCAACATCTACGACGCCAAGGAGATGGAGGAGAAGGGTTTCACCTACTTCGGAATCGGCATCAAGCAGGCCCAGGTGGCCCAGCAAACTAAAGCAACTGTATAGTATGGCCAGAAAAAAAGTATTGGTAACGGGCGGAGCCGGCTTTCTTGGCTCCCACCTGTGCGACAGATTCATAGCCGAGGGCTACCACGTGATCGCGATGGACAACCTGATCACAGGCAGCCTCGAGAACATAGAGCACCTTTTCAAGCTGGAGCAGTTTGAGTTCTACCACCACGACGTGTCCAAGTTTGTGCACGTGCCGGGTGAGCTGGACTACATCCTGCACTTTGCCTCGCCGGCAAGCCCGATCGACTACCTCAAGATTCCGATCCAGACCCTGAAGGTAGGATCATTGGGTACGCACAACCTGCTGGGTCTGGCCAAGGCCAAGGGCGCCCGCATGCTCATCGCCTCCACTTCGGAGGTATACGGTGATCCGCTGGTGCATCCGCAGAGTGAGGACTACTGGGGCAACGTGAACCCGGTGGGGCCGCGTGGCTGTTATGACGAGGCCAAGCGCTTCCAGGAGGCCATGACCATGGCCTATCACATGCACCACGGTCTGGAGACACGCATCGTGCGTATCTTCAACACTTACGGTCCGCGCATGCGACTGGACGATGGCCGCGTGCTGCCTGCTTTCCTGAGCCAGGCCCTGCGCGGTGAGCCGTTGAGCATTTTCGGTGACGGTAGCCAGACACGCTCCTTCTGCTACGTAGACGACCTGGTGGAAGGCATCTACCGCCTGCTGCTGAGCGACTACCCGCATCCGGTTAACGTTGGCAACCCGTCTGAGATCACCATCAAGCAGTTTGCCGAGGAAATCTGCAAGCTGACCGGTGTGGAACTCAAGGTAGAGTACCAGCCGCTGCCGACAGACGACCCGCAGAAGCGCCAGCCGGACATCAGCAAAGCCAAAGAAGTGCTGGGTTGGGAGCCAAAGGTGGATCGTGCCCAGGGTTTGCGGAAAACACTTGAATATTTTAAGCAAAAAGTAAAAGTGCCAACTGAGCATGTAGTAGACTAGGTTCGAATCATACCTATAAACAAAAGGCCCTGACAGATTTACTGTCAGGGCCTTTTGTTTATAGGTATAGGCAAGCTAAATTTTCTTATGCGCCTTCATAAAGTCCTTCGCCTCTTTGTTAGCGGCGTGCTTCTTATCAGTAGTTTCTAGCACGATATTATAATAACGCTTAGCAGTTTTAAGCTCACGTTCCTGTTTGGCAATTCGGGCAAGGTTCAGGTATGAGTTGACGAAGTAGCCAGAATCACGCTCATTGCTTATTTCAGCGTATGTGATAGAGCTTTGGTAATAAGACTTTGCCTTTTGGAAATCGCGGTACTTGTTCTGATTGATATAAGCCAGGATATAAGAAGCATAACGCCCGCTAACAGCTTCGTAGCCCGGCATACGGCGATCAATCTTGCTCAAGATATCGAGGCATACCCGCTCCGCCATGGTAAAGTGGCCTTGTACAAAAAGGGCACGGGCATAAAAACGTTGGAAGTAAGCATTGTTAGGATATTTCTCTACAAGCCCCTTTACCAGGTCCAGGGCCGCCTCCATGTTTCCTTCCTCGTTGGCATAGATTTTCATGAGGAAGAACTTCGCCTCTGTGCCGGTATAGAAACCGTTGTTTGCAACGTAACGCAGCTGTTTTATACCTAGCCGCTTATCACCGCTCGGGAAAAAGGCCAGGACAGGGCGCAACATTTTATAATTTTCGTGAATCCAGATGGAGTAGTAGTTGAAAAGTGCCTCCCCAAACAGAAACTCAGGACTCAGGCCGTTACCAGCTTTAGCTTTCTCCAGATACTCCAGTGACCGCTTGCTGGCAATGGTTGCCTTACGCCAGTTACTGCGCTCCGAATGTAAGCGTCCGGCAAAACCATTGGCAGCAGATAAGAAAAAGGCCGCCTCGTAATCTTTGTTATTTTGATCATAGAGTTTCTCGGCTTTCTGGATAGTTGAATCCATATAAGCGAAAAACAAGTCATCGTACTCCAGCGTTTGGATGTTGGTGGGAACAATTTTCCACCACTGGCTCAGTCCCATCAAAAAATAGGGAAGGGGATGGTGAGGATAGCGGCGGCGTAAAGATTTAAATTGCTTTTCGGCTAGCTCATACTTAAAGTTGTACATGTTGTCCACGGCGCCCTCCAGTTCGTACTGGATGTCTTTATCCATGAGCAGCATACCTTTGATGTTACCAGCAGATGGAATTACCTCCACCGATTGCATTGTCACTTCTCGTATGGCTGTGTCGGACTGCGCCTTAGTACCTTGCCCTAAAGCAAAGTTTGACAGGATGATACCGAGAAATGCAAGTACAATCTTCTTCATAGATAAAAAAGGAAAATCCGGCGTGTCGTGCTTAAAGCACCCTTGTCTGGTAAACAGGTAATAAAAGTACAACAATTATATTAATTTTGAATTGATACAAAAGAAATATTGAATGAAACTTCTAAAACAGCTCTGCAGCATACACGCACCGTCCGGCAACGAGAAAAAACTAACCGATTTTCTGCTTAACTACATTGAAGAACATAAAGTTCAGTGGAAACAACAACCTGTTGTAGTTTATGGGGAGGGTTTTCAGGATTGTATTTTGTTAATATTCGGAAAGCCCCGTGCCGCGATATTTGCACACATAGATTCTATTGGGTTCACAGTACGCTACGGCAAGCAGTTGGTGAAGATAGGTGGGCCTGACTTAGAGACAGGCTATACCTTGGTAGGCGAGGACTCGCAAGGGAAGATCGAATGCACACTGGAGTTTGATGAAGAAGAGCACGAGATTAGCTATAATTACGAGCGCGAGATAGAAAGAGGAACTGAGCTTGTATTTAAATGTGATTTCAGGGAAACAGAGGAAACCGTGCAATCGTGCTACCTTGATAATAGACTTGGGGTATGGAGCGCTCTGAAAGTAGCTGAGATATTGGAAAATGGCATCATCGCATTCAGTAGTTGGGAGGAGCATGGAGGCGGTTCTGTGGCGTACCTGGCCAAGTATATTGCAGAACGCTATGGAGTTCATCAGGCACTTATATCGGATATTACCTGGGTAACGGAAGGTGTAAAGCCAGGAGAGGGCGTCGTAATCTCTATGCGCGACAGCCTGATACCCCGTAGGTCTTACGTGGAGAAGATCATTGGTATAGCCAAAGCGTCCGGTATACCTTATCAGCTAGAAGTGGAAGGTTCAGGAGGAAGTGATGCGAAGGAACTGCAGCATGGTCCATACCCGTGGGATTGGTGCTTCGTAGGAGCCCCAGAGGATAATGTGCACACGCCAAATGAAATTGTGAACAAGAAAGATATCGATAGTATGGTAGCGTTATACCGGGAGTTAATGGAGAAGTTGTAGAGACAATGACATCGGGGAGGCTTGAAAAATCATGAAGCAACAGACAGGAGAACTGCCTAAGGAAAAGCTAATTGAAATCAGTAAGGGTGGAGTATATACTATCTGCTGCTTTGTGAGTGACTGTCCTTGTGAGAAAAAGAGTACTCCCTGCCCTCGCGGCTTTTTCTCTTTATTTATTCAGGCAGTTTACGGTATAGAGATTGCAAAACGGCATGGAGTACCCTATTATGTAGATTTCGGAAATCATAGTTACCTCTATACTGACCCTGCTAAAACTGATCAAAACTTCTGGAACTACTACTTTGAGCAAGGAGGTGTTGAATCCTCACGCTTAAATAATGCAAAGTTTGTAAGAAATTCCTTGCATGAGGTGTACCCGTTCAGGATATGGAACCGATATCACTTTGTGAAGTTACATCGATTAGTTGTCAGTGAATTGTATTTCAGTGATGCATTGGAGAGGCATTTTGAAGAAAAAAGGCTTTTCTTTAAATCACACAAAATTCTGGGTGTGCAGATTAGGCGTACCGATCATGGGCAGGAAATCGAACAAGTCAGTTTAGACGTGTTTATAAATCTAATTGATCGTAAGTTAGATAAGTTCGACTACTTATTTGTAGCTACTGACGATAACAAAGTAATTGAACTGTTATCTCAACGCTATACCAATAAACTGATGTACAATAAGGCTATACGGTCAAATAATACTGAGGCTGTTCATTCAAATCTTAATATAAAAAACAGGTGTGAATTAGGGCAGGAGGCACTGATAGACTGTTACTGCTTATCGCTTTGCACGCATTCAATCCTGATTCAATCTAATATATCTTACGCATCATTACTATTTAATCCAAAGCTGTCTTACACATTGCTGGAGAAAGGTAGTTTAATGTTGAAGTTGAAAAGATTACTGCAGTTTTATTTAGATAAAATTAGGATGAAAGTCAGCATGTGAGAATGCAGTTGACAATATTCTGCACAAAAAGCCCACTCTAAACAGTGGGCTTTTTGTGCTTTAAAAGCAAATAAGTTCATGCCACGGCGGTACAAACGCGATGAGCAGGCGGCAATTGCCGCAAATAGTTAAGTTATAGGGGAATACCTGCTAAGGTATACAGAAAGCTTTGGGAGCAAATATTTGGAAAAGTCAAACGTATAAGCTTTCTTTAATAGCTATATATAGCGATTTTCAGAAACTCAACCCTTATTAACAAAATTAACTCTTATTGAATGGAAACTATTCTCTACGCAATTCCTGGATTTGGTCTGGCGGCCCTCCTGTATACCTTTATCAGGTCGGCTTGGGTAACGAAGCAAGAAGCAGGTAACGAACGCATGACGGAAATAGCCCGTCACATCTCGGATGGTGCCATGGCATTTTTGAAAGCAGAGTATAAAGTGCTCTTCTACTTCGTAGTCATAGCTAGTATTTTTCTTTTCTATTTAGGCTACACCGGTGAAAACTCACACTGGACCATTGTCATAGCCTTTATCATTGGAGCTCTCTTCTCGGCAATTGCTGGTTTCATTGGTATGCGCATTGCTACCAAAGCCAACGTGCGGACAGCGGAAGCAGCCCGCACCAGCCTTTCACGTGCCCTGAATGTATCTTTCGCAGGTGGCTCGGTGATGGGTATGGGCGTAGCAGGTCTGGCAGTGCTTGGCTTGGGCTCACTCTTCATTGTGCTATTCTACTATTTTGTATACAGCGTGAATGGCAACGTCAACGGTCACGAAATGGAAGTGGCGCTGGAGGTGCTTACTGGTTTCTCACTGGGTGCTGAAAGTATTGCCCTTTTTGCGCGTGTGGGTGGTGGTATTTATACTAAAGCAGCTGACGTAGGTGCAGACTTGGTAGGTAAAGTGGAAGCAGGTATACCGGAGGATGATCCGCGTAACCCAGCTACTATTGCCGACAACGTGGGAGATAACGTAGGTGACGTGGCAGGTATGGGAGCCGACCTTTTCGGTTCTTATGTGGCTACTATATTGGCAACCATGGTACTTGGCCGTGAAGTGGTGTCTCAGGACAACTTTGGAGGCATGGCACCCATCATACTTCCAATGTTCATTGCGGGGCTGGGCATCGTGTTCTCTTTGATTGGGATGCTATTTATTCGAGTAAAAGAAGGCGGTAACGTACAGGCGGCGCTTAACCTGGGTAACTGGATCTCGGTAGCCCTGACGGCAGTAGGAGCCTATTTTGCGATTCACTGGCTGCTGCCTGAGAATATGAACTTGCGTAACTTCGAATTTACTTCAACCGGTGTGTTCATTGCCGTGATCGTGGGTCTGGTAGTAGGCACGCTTATGAGTATCATTACAGAGTACTACACGGCTATGGGCAAAGGCCCTGTCAATTCTATTGTGCAGCAGTCCTCCACAGGGCATGCTACCAATATCATCGCTGGTTTGGCGGTAGGTATGCACTCAACGGTTTTGCCGATCATCGTGCTGGCCGCTGGTATTGTGCTTTCCTATGCCTCAGCGGGTTTGTATGGTGTGGCGATTGCAGCTGCCGGTATGATGGCCACTACCGCTATGCAGCTGGCTATTGATGCGTTTGGTCCTATCGCTGATAACGCCGGTGGTATAGCTGAAATGAGCGAGCTTCCAAAAGAGGTGCGCGGGCGTACTGATATTCTGGATGCGGTGGGTAATACGACTGCCGCTACTGGTAAAGGATTTGCAATCGCTTCTGCCGCTCTTACTTCACTAGCCCTGTTTGCGGCTTTCGTAGGTATAGCCGGCATCGATTCTATTGACTTGTACAAGGCACCTGTGTTAGCTGGTCTGTTCATTGGCGCCATGATTCCGTTTATTTTCTCAGCACTGTGTATTGCAGCAGTAGGACGTGCGGCTATGGCCATGGTGCATGAAGTGCGCCGTCAGTTCCGCGAGATTCCGGGTATTATGGAAGGTACTGGCCAGCCAGAGTATGAGAAATGCGTAGCCATCTCTACAAAAGCAGCTATCCGCGAAATGATGCTGCCAGGTGCTATCGCCCTGATCGTACCGGTGCTGGTGGGCTTCGGATTCAGAGATGTGTTTGCAGATACGCCTTCAGCGGAGATCCTGGGTGGCTTGCTGGCTGGTGTAACTGTGTCGGGTGTGCTGATGGCGATGTTCCAGTCTAACGCTGGTGGCGCCTGGGATAATGCCAAAAAGTCGTTTGAGAAAGGCGTAGAAATCAATGGCAAGATGGAGTATAAAGGCTCTGACGCTCATAAAGCCTCTGTAACGGGCGATACAGTGGGTGATCCGTTCAAGGATACATCCGGCCCGTCCATGAACATCCTGATCAAGCTGATGTCGATCGTATCGTTGGTTATCGCGCCGCACATTGCCTTGGAGCGAACCCCTGCTATACCTGAAGAGCCGAACCTGAATATGCAGCTAGAGCAGGAGGCACCCTCTACTGTGCAGATCATCAACCCTGAAAATACTGTGGTAATTGCTGGTATAACAGCAAGATAACCATCACAAAACTTCTAAGTATAAATAAGCCCAGCCATGAGGTTGGGCTTATTTTTTATTATCCGTACCTTTGTTTACCAACTAGACCTATACGCTATATGGAGCCCCGTACAATTACGCTTCACGACTGCCAGTTCAGTACTTACATGTACGAAGAAGAAATTATCGCACGCATTGTAATGCTGGCCGAGCAGCTTGAACAGGACTACGCCGGCAAAAACCCGCTGTTTTTGGCTGTTTTGAATGGCTCATTCATGTTTACCGCCGACCTGATGAAGCGCATCAATATGCCATGCGAGATCTCATTTATCCGGATGTCATCTTACCAGGACATGCAAAGTACCGGCAAAGTGAGAGAAGTACTGGGCCTGACCGAGAATATTGAAGGGCGTGATGTAGTGATCATTGAGGACATCGTGGACACTGGTCATACCGTAAACGCTTTGCTGCAGCAGCTCAACGAGAAACAGCCTTCTTCTATCGAAATCATCACTTTGTTGATGAAGCCAGAGTGCCTGCAGCACCAGCTGGAGGTGAAGTACGTGGCCAAGGCTATTCCAAACGACTTTGTGGTTGGTTACGGACTGGATTACAATGGCTTGGGCCGCAACCTTCGCGATATTTACAAAATCGTCTCCTAGGGAGTCTGGGGCGAAAAGAGTGGCCAGGAGTTTGGCGCAACTCGAAAAATATTGAATAATACATCGATTTTATACTTAAATTTGTTTTTTATCATAAATCAAAGATATGCTCAACATAGTTTTGTTTGGCCCTCCTGGTGCTGGTAAAGGTACGCAAAGCCAAAAGCTGATAGATAAATATAACCTGATCCACCTTTCGACAGGTGATTTGCTTCGTTCAGAAATTGCCGCTGGCACAGAACTGGGAATGAAAGCTAAATCGCTGATGGACAACGGTCTTCTGGTGCCAGACGAAGTGGTAATCGGCATGATCGAAAACAAAGTGAAAGAGCATAGCCACGCAGGCGGTTTTATCTTTGACGGCTTCCCACGCACAGTGCCACAGGCTCAGGGACTGGACAAACTTTTGATGGACCACGGCACAGAAATATCGTGCATGATCGCATTGAAAGTAGACGACGAAGAGTTGACCAAGCGACTTTTGTTGCGCGGTGAGACTTCTGGCCGTCCGGACGATCAAAACGAAGAGTTGATTCGCAAGCGCATTCAGGAGTACAACACTAAAACCACGCCGGTAGCTGATTACTACGCCGGGCAAAACAAATTCTGTGCAGTGGACGGAATCGGCGAAATCGAGGAGATTTTTGAAGAACTGTGCAAGCAGGTGGACTCCCTGAAAGAGAAGCAGAAGAAGTAATCTTCTTTAAAGCTTTTTTAGATTGAATACAGAAGGTATAAGCAGGCCGGAACTCAAATGCTCCGTACTTGCTTATACCTTATAATTTATACCTATTAGCATTACCTACTTTGGCCCAATCCAACTTTATTGATTACGTAAAAGTCTGTTCCCGCTCCGGTCACGGAGGCGCTGGCTCAGCGCACCTGCACCGAGATAAACGCACTGCCATGGGTGGTCCCGACGGTGGTGATGGGGGCAGAGGAGGCCATATTATCCTACGTGGCAACTCGCAGCTGTGGACCCTGCTGCATTTGCAGTACCGCAAGCACGTGATTGCTGAGAATGGCCAGAATGGCGGTCCTAGTCACTCCACAGGTGCACAAGGCAAAGACGATGTGCTGGAAGTTCCACTAGGAACAATCGCCCGCAACGCCGAAACCGGCGAGTTCATGTGCGAGATCACCGAAGACGGGCAGGAAATTATCCTGACACCTGGCGGCCGTGGCGGACTGGGCAATGCGCACTTTAAATCGCCTACTAACCAGACGCCGCGCTATGCGCAGCCAGGTGAGCCAGGTATAGAGGAGTGGGTGATTCTGGAACTGAAGTTACTGGCTGACGTTGGTCTGGTAGGTTTCCCGAATGCGGGTAAGTCTACCTTGCTTTCAGTCGTATCAGCGGCTAAGCCAAAGATCGCCAACTATGCCTTTACCACGCTGGAGCCTAACTTAGGGGTAGTTGCTTACCGCGATTACAGATCCTTTGTGATGGCAGATATACCTGGTATTATCGAGGGGGCTTCGGAAGGAAAAGGCCTTGGTCTGCGCTTCCTGCGCCACATTGAGCGTAACTCCATGCTCTTGTTCATGATATCATGCGACAGCCCGGATATAGCAGAGGAGTACAAGGTGTTGGTGAACGAGTTGCAGACTTACAATCCCGAACTGCTGGACAAGAAACGCATTCTGGCTATCACCAAGACGGATATGATCGACGATGAGTTAGAAGCGGAAATGCGCGAGACTTTGCCGAAGGATATTCCAACGGTGTTTATCTCGAGCATGACGCAGAAGAATATCACACAGCTAAAAGACATGATCTGGTCTGCGCTTAACTCATAGTCACGGCAGCCAGTTTGAGAATACACATCGGTAGAGGCTGCAAGGCTTACTACCGATTTTTTTTGAGGTGAACCAACCAAACAAATGCCAATCTGACACAAAAGTAGAATTGGCAAGACAATTGAAAAGACAAAGTAGACCTATCAACCTATAATTCTTAAGGCATTATGTCAGAGAAAGATATTAAGAAAGAGCAGGAAAACGCTGAATTAGAGAATAATACTGCCAATACAGAAGAAACTAACGGACAGGAGCAGGCCGAAGAGACAGTAGAAGAAACTGGCTCTGAGAGCAAGGCTGAAGCCGAACTGGCAGAGATGAAAGATAAGTACATCCGCCTGATGGCAGAGTTTGAAAATTTCAGACGCAGAACAGCCAAAGAGCGCGGTGAATTGCTTAAAACAGCGAACGAAGACCTGATGAGCGAACTGCTGCCAGTGCTGGACGATATGGAGCGAGCCCGTCAGTCGATGGAGGCAACTAAAGACGTAGATGCGATGTTGCAGGGCTTGGAGTTGGTGTTTCATAAGCTGAAGCACGTGACACAGATCAAAGGTTTGAAGACAATTGTGATCAACGCTGGTGATGATTTCGACAGCGAACTGCACGAAGCGATCACACAGATTCCGGCGCCATCAGAAGAACTGAAAGGCAAAATAGTAGATGTAATCGAGAAGGGCTATACCTTGAATGAAAAGGTAATCCGCTTCGCGAAAGTTATAATAGGAGCTTAAGCAATGGCTAAGAGAGATTATTACGAGGTTTTAGGTGTAAGCAAAGGGGCGAGTCCGGAAGAGATCAAAAAAGCTTACCGTAAACTCGCTATCAAGTTTCACCCCGACAAAAACCCCGACGACCACACGGCGGAGGATAAGTTTAAGGAGGCGGCTGAAGCTTATGAAGTACTGAGCGACCAGCAGAAGCGCCAGCGCTATGACCAGTTCGGTCATCAGGGCATGAACGGCGGCTTCGGTGGCGGAGGTGGCATGAACATGGAGGATATCTTCTCCCAGTTCGGAGACATCTTCGGTGGAGGCGGCGGTGGCGGCTTCGAGAGTTTCTTTGGCGGTGCAGGTCGTCAGGGTGGCCGACGTACCCGCAAAGGCAGCAACCTACGTATCAAACTAAAACTCAATCTGGAGGAAATTGCCAACGGCGTTGAGAAGAAGATAAAAGTGAAGCGCTATGTAGCGTGTAGCACCTGTGGGGGCAATGGCGCCAAGAATGGTACTGAGATGCAGACTTGCGGCTCTTGTCAGGGCTCAGGTCAGGTACGCAAGGTCGTAAACACGATGCTGGGCCAGATGGTGAGCACGGCGACTTGCCCTACCTGTAACGGCGAAGGCCGTATCGTGACCAAAAACTGCGAAGCTTGCCACGGCAGTGGACGCGAGCTACAGGAAGAGGTAATCACGATCAATGTGCCGGCTGGCGTAATGGATGGCATGCAGCTGTCGATGAGCGGCAAAGGCAACGTGCCGGAACGTGGTGGTGTACCGGGTGACTTGCTGATTCAGATTGAAGAAGAAGAGCATCCAAGCCTGAAGCGTGATGGCAACAACGTGATATTCGACCAGTACATCAGCTTTATCGATGCCGCACTAGGTGCCGAAATCGAAGTGCCGACCATTGGTGGCCGTGTAAAAATCACGATCAAGCCTGGCACACAGAGCGGCGAGATTTTCAGACTGCGTGGCAAAGGCGTGAAAGACATTAACGGTTATGGCAAAGGTGATCAGCTGATCCACATCAACGTTTGGACACCGAAGACATTGAGCAGCGAGGAGCGTGCCATTCTGGAGCGCCTGCGTGATGCCAATAACTTCGCACCACACCCAGGTAAGAGCGATAAAGGCTTCTTTGAGAAAGTGAAAGATTATTTCCAGTAAGCTTTTTAAGCATTAGATAAAAGCCTGCCTTTTCAGTAGAGAAGGCAGGCTTTTTTATTGCTATAATAACATAGCACTCGTATTTGGTATAGCCTATACCTGCGTTAGTCGATTAAGTATAGTGCTTTATTGATATTGCTTGTCACTCAGCCCTAAAAAGGCTATTTTTGAACATACCAAAAGGTTAACAGCATTGAGCATTCTTAAAATAGATGGCGTAACCAAGCGATACGCCAACCACACAGCCCTTGATAACGTCAGCTTTGATATACCAGCAGGCTGCATTTTCGGCTTACTGGGACCAAACGGAGCAGGCAAGACATCCCTCATCCGGATCATCACCCAAATCACTGGTGCCGATACTGGCGAAATATACTTCAAAGGCGAAAAACTGCGACCATCTCATATCAAGGACATGGGTTATTTGCCTGAAGAGCGTGGTCTGTATAAGAAAATGAAGGTAGGCGAGCAGTTGCTATACCTGGCGCAACTCAAAGGCCTGACCAAGGATGAAGCCATCTCCCGCATCAAAGAATGGGTAGCCCGTTTTGAGATAAAGGAGTGGATGAATAAAAACATCGAGGATCTCTCAAAAGGAATGCAGCAGAAAGTGCAGTTCATGGCTACCGTCATGCACCAGCCGTCGCTGATCATTCTGGATGAGCCTTTCTCTGGTTTCGACCCGATCAATGCCAATCTGATCAAAGACGAGATCCTGCGCCTGCGTGATAACGGAGCCACGATTATTTTCTCAACGCACCGCATGGAGTCTGTAGAAGAGCTCTGCGATAACATTGCGCTGATCAACCGTTCCCGTAAAGTGCTCGACGGCCCGGTGCGCGAGATCAAAGACACTTATAAGACCGATACTTACCAGATCATCGGCAATGGGCAACTGCTTATCACATCACCTGATTTCGAAGTGTTGGAGCAGCATGATAACCATGGTGTATTCCGTGCTTCCATCCGTTTGCTGGATGGCGCCTCGCCGAACGACCTGTTGCGTTACCTGATCCAGCGTGTGGAGGTGCACTCTTTTGTGGAGCTCGTGCCGAGTATCAATGACATATTTATCCGAAAAGTAAAAGAAACCTACCATGCATAAGATCTGGCTCATCATACAACGCGAATACCTGACACGCGTGCGTAAGAAAAGTTTCCTCATCATGACCTTCCTGACACCGCTGTTGCTGGCCGCTTTCATGGTGATACCTGCCTGGCTTGCCACCTTCTCTGATAGCGAGGATGTGGTGATGGTGCTGGACGAGTCTGGCATATTTGCAGATAGGCTCGAAAGTAAGCCAGATTTGAAAATCATACCTATTGCTGCGGGCTCCATAGAACAAGCAAAGGTAGCTTATCAGGAGACGGACTATACCGCATTGCTACACATCCCAAAACTCGATCTGGATAACCCAGAGGGCTTTCGACTTTATTCTAAAAAGAACATCAGTCTGCAGGTGAAATTCAGACTGGAGAATATGCTCGAGAAAGAGATAGAAAGCCAGCGCTTCATGGCCTCAGGTATAGACCGCGACATGCTGAACAAGATGAAAGCAAACATCTCTATGCCAACTGTTAATCTGAGCGATAGCGGTGAGCGCGACAGCAACGTGTGGGTAACTTCCGGCGCAGGTATAGTGGGAGCTGTGATCATTTATTTCTTCATCTTCCTGTATGGTGTGCAGATCATGCGCGGCGTGATTGAAGAGAAGACCAACCGTATTGTGGAAGTAATGATCTCGTCAGTGAAGCCTTTTCAGCTTATGATGGGCAAGATCGTAGGTATAGCCGGTGTGGGTCTGACGCAGTTTTTGCTTTGGGTGGTGCTTTCGGCTATTGTAGTGAGTGGTGTGCAAGCGGCCTTTGACATCAAGCCAGCGCCAACGCCAATCGAGCAAATGCAGTCTGGGCGTGCCATGGCGACAGGCGAAGAGGAACCTGCCCAAACAGAAGAGGCAAGCGAAAAGAATACGCTTTCTGAAGTGAGTAGCGCCATCTCTAATCTGAACTTCCCACTTTTGCTGGGCTGTTTCCTGTTTTACTTCTTAGGGGGCTATCTGCTGTACGGTTCATTATTCGGTGCCATTGGTGCTGCCGTAGACAACGAGACCGATACGCAGCAGTTCATGTTCCCGATCACAATACCACTGATCATCTCATTTATCATGTCTTACACCGTGGTGATACAGAACCCGGATGGCCCTGTGGCTTTCTGGATGTCGATTATCCCGCTCACCTCACCGATCGTGATGATGGTGCGTATCCCTTTCGGTGTTCCTGCCAGCGAACTTTTACTTTCAATGGGCCTCCTTATCGTAGGCTTTATATTTACGACTTGGATTGCCTCCAGAATCTACCGCGTAGGTATACTAATGTATGGCAAAAAGATCAACTATAAAGAACTATCCAAGTGGTTGTTCTACAGGGTATAACCTGTTGAGGTATAGATGTGAAATTAGAATAGCTGGTTCTTCGGGGCCAGCTATTTTTTTGTAACTTGATTCTATAAACCCTCCGAGACTATGAATAAGTATTCAATCCTGACTCTCCTACTGCTTATGTACACAACAGGTATAGCTGCCGCCACTGACAAAGACAAACCCGCCTATCAACTCTTTACAGCGAAGGGCAAGGAGGTAAAGTATGGCAAAATGCTGGAAGCGTTACAGAAGGCCGATGTGGTCCTGTTTGGTGAGCAGCACAACGACCCGATCGCGCACTGGCTGCAAGTCGAAGTAGCCAAAGACTTGCACAAGGTGCACCAGCAGAACTTTGCCATTGGCGCAGAGATGTTTGAAGCCGATGTGCAGTTGGTGCTAAATGAATACCTGTCAGGGCAAGTGGCAGAGAATAACTTTGAGCAGGAATCACGGCCGTGGAATAACTACAAAACCGACTACCGACCTGTGGTGCGCTTTGCTAAAGAAGCGGCTATACCTTTTATCGCGACCAATGTGCCGCGCCGCTATGCTGCCATGGTGTCGGGTGGCAGCCTGAAGGCACTAGAAAGTGTATCGGCTAATGCGAAACGTTACATGGCACCATTACCAATACAGGTAGACATGAACCTGCCCGGGTATAAAAATATGCTGGCTATGTTTGGTGGCAGCACGCACGGCAATACCAAGAGTGAAAACATTGTACAGGCCCAGGCCCTGAAAGACGCTACCATGGCACACTTCATCCTGCAACAGGTAAACAGTGGCAAGAAAATGCTGCATCTAAATGGCGCTTACCACTCCGATAACTTTGAAGGTATTGGCTGGTATTTGAAGCAGAGCAATCCGCAAGTCAAGACGCTTACCATCACTACTGTGCTGCAGGAAGATTTGGATAAGCTGACCGAAGAGCATAAGCAGAAGGCGGACTTTATATTGGTCGTGCCGGCAAGTATGACCAGAACGTATTAAGTATATTCTCTATGCTGGTAGCTACATTTTCATGGATGATTTTTATGATATCAGCCTTTATAGGAATTTGTGTTCTCAGCATTCGTGCTATCAAACCTGTACGCGAAAGGTATAGGCTTGAAAAAACAACAGCATGGATATGGGCGCTTCTTTTCATCCCTGTGAGTTCTCTATTCATTTACAACGCGAGTCTTGCTGTCTGGCGGTACTATCCTCATGCAGCGTTTGATCAAGCAGAATGGTTAGCAGATCCCTATAAGCGCTATAAAATGACAGATGACTTGATTGCACAAGAATTGCTTTTAGGTAAAAGCAGGCCAGAAGTTGAGCAATTGCTAGGTATAGCGGGAAGAGAGAATCAAAGAAATATGCACTGGAAATATTTTACAGGCCGTTTGCCAGGTCCATTTTCTTTACAGCCTCATGTAATTGATATTGAGTTTAAGGAGGATACTGTAGCAAGAGTGACGCAATATGTTGATCGCCACTGAGAGCCATAGCCTGATAAACTCAGAATTTCGAAAGGGTTAGGTTTTAAAACAAACAAAGCCCGGCCATAACAGCCGGGCTTTGTCTTTCTACTAAAGAGAAAGAAAGGTATCCTTATGCAGAGAATGAGCTACCGCAACCGCACGTGCTCTTCGCCTGCGGGTTGTTAAACACGAAACCACGTGCATTCAGGCCGTCCTGGAAGTCAACTTCCATACCCAACACATACATCGCATGTTTCTTGTCCATGATCAGACTCAAACCGTCCAGGTTATAGATCTCGTCAGAGTCCTTCGGCTTATCAAAGCCTAGTAGGTAGGACATACCTGAGCAGCCACCGCCTTGCACGCCAATGCGCAGGCCGTATTCGGCAGGTACGTTTTTCTCTTGCATTATATTTTTAACTTCAGCGAGTGCTTTTTCAGTAAGCGCTATCGGTGCAGTTTTTGTTTCAGTTGCCATAGTATCGTCATTTGAAAATGGAGCTGCAAGTTACGTAATTACTCGCAATTTTGCTGCGGCTCTCCGTTGTAATAGCTAAACAGATCTATCTGGAAAATGATTCATGCCAACCTAAATTAATTTTTTCCGATATTTAAGGTTCAAAACATACGCAAATGGAAGAGAGCACCGTCATCATACTCGATATACTTAAAATTTCTATACCTGCTATTTTAGTGGCCGCTGTGGCTTATTCTATGCTGAAAAAGTTCTTGGAGCGGGACTATAAGCTGCGTCTGCTGGAGCTTCGTCATAAGAGCGCCGAAGTTGTGACACCTATCCGCTTGCAGGCTTACGAACGCATTGTGCTGTTGCTAGAGCGTATTACGCCAAGCAACTTATTGCTACGTGTAAGTGGCTCAGGCCATTCTGCAGGGGAGTACCATCGCATTCTTCTCACTGAGATTCGCAACGAATTCAATCACAACATGTCGCAACAGGTATACATGACCGAGCAGTCCTGGCAGCAGGTGCGGCACGCCCGCGAAGAAGTCGTAAACCTGATCAACAAATCCTTCCAGAGCCTTGACGAAAAGGCTAAAGGCACCGAACTGGCCAAGCGTATTTTAGAAAACGTCCTCAACAACGAGATCGATCCGACTGCCAGAGCTATCAGCTATCTGAAACAGGAAATCGGACAAGTGTTTTAATCTGAAGCATTTAGCTTCTGTTGGAATATTTTATACCTGAAATCTGATCATCAGCAGGCTGTATAAATAGCGGGTCAGGAAGAAGCATGCGCTAATGATAAGGACATTAGCGCATGCCCGAATACCCCAGGATTTAGTTGAGAGATCCTGCTTAAGCCCCCTTGTTACTAACACACCTATCGCCATCAGCAAAAACCAGATGGAGAAGAAAAAGGATACGCGGCCACGAAATATGGTGGTGACTGTATCGTGAAGTAGTCCGCAAAAAATGAAGGTGGTAATGAGCGCAAAAGCAGGAGGGAGGTAATTCTTGAGCGGCTTAAAGATGTTTTTGCCTAAGTAATACCCAAAAATCGGATTCCAGTAAGTCCAGAAAGCTGAAAAGTTCTTGGCGCCAAGTGAGCGGTACAAGTTATTCCGAAGGGAATTAGAGCTTCCTATCGGTACCCCATTCCGCTTTCTGATATATTCTGCTAAAGTCATATGGCTGGTGTGAGTGTGAGGTATACTTTCACTGATTTAGCAGATTGCACTTCTATTTTAATACAAAATCCTGAACTTGATCGTGGCCGGTACCTGCTTCATCTCCTCAATCACTTTCTTATCGTACAGTTTGTCGATGTCAGTGATCACATAGCCGATCTGCTCGTTGGTTTTCAGGTATTGACCTAAGATATTCACATGGTTGCCGGCCAGCACGCTGTTTATGTTGGCGAGTACACCCGGCACGTTCTGGTGAATGTGAATCAGGCGGTGCGCATTCTTGAGTTCCGGCAGTTGGATGTTCGGGAAGTTCACGCTCTGGTAGCTGTTGCCTGAATTGATGTATTCCATGATCCGGCTCGGGACAAAGGTGCCGATATTCTCCTGCGCTTCCTGTGTGCTACCACCGATGTGTGGGGTCAGGATGACATTAGGCAAGCCACGCAGTTCGCTCACAAACTCTTCATCGTTAGTAGCTGGCTCGTAAGGATACACATCCACGGCAGCGCCATGTACTTTACCGGATTTAATTGCTTCTACCAGTGCAGGCAAGTCCACGATATGCCCGCGACTCAGGTTGAGGAAAATGGCTCCGTCCTTCATAGCGGCAAACTCTTCCTGCCCGAACATGCCCTTATTGCTGGTACGGCCATCCACGTGGAGACTTACAATGTCTGATATCTCCAGTAGTTGTTTCAGCGATTCACATTTACGAGCATTGCCGAGCTGCAGGCGTTCGATCACATCATAGTAATACACGACCATACCCAGCGCCTCAGCCAGCACTGACAGCTGTGCGCCGATGCTGCCGTAGCCTATTATACCCAGCTTTTTATCACGAATCTCTACACTACCTGTAGCCGATTTATCCCAGATGCCTTCGTGCATTTTAGTGCTTTTATCGAAAGCATTGCGGCAAAGCATAATGATCTCACCGATGGCCAGCTCCACCACGCTGCGGGTGTTGCTGTAAGGGGCATTGAACACGGCCACGCCGGCATCGAGGCAACTGCTTAAGTCAATCTGATTAGTCCCAATACAAAAAGCGCCGATGCACATCAGTTTATTGGCATGCTCGAGTACCCGCTTGGTTACCTGTGTTTTAGAACGTATACCTAGCACCGACACATTTTTAATGCGCTCACACAGCTCATCTTCACTCAAAGCACCCGATACGGTTTCGATCTGATAACCTTCCCGCTTAAATAACTCCACAGCCTTAGGGTGCACATTCTCCAGTAAGAGCACCCGAATGCGATTTTTAGGGTAGGAGATCGCCATCGGCAATTTGTGCTGGTATAGAAACTCGTCCAGACTTGGGGCGACATTATCGGCTTTGGCGACCACACTGTCACGCACCACATTCTCGGTGAAGGCATAGAACTTATTGGCCAGTCCCGCTTCCTTGATTTCGTAATCTGTATACCCATCACCCAGCACGTACACATCGCCCTCCAGGGCCAATTCTTCGAGTAGCTTGATCTTACCGCGGTCCAGACTCAGCAGATTCTCTTCATCAAATCCAACAATGTTGCCCTGTTCATCAAACTTGAAAGTATTGGCATAGATGTTCTCCTCCTTAATGCCGTACTCGGTCACGATCGGGGTGATGAACTCCTTAAAACCACTTGATACAATCAGGATGTTATCGGCGTAAGTTTGGAAGAACTCCTTGTTGCGCCTGATAGAATCAGAAACACGCTTTTGCAAAGTCTGAATCAGAGCCTTCAAATGCTTGCGGTTCGCTTTGAGCAGCGCCAGACGTTTGGACAAGCCTTCTGTAAAAGAACTCTTTCCCTCCATGGCACCATTGGTCAGGTCCCGTATCTGCTGTAAAATCTCAGCCTTGTTTTCCTCACCTTCGAGTGTTATTTCGCCCAACTCATCAAGCGCCTCTACCTGCGTAAAGGTGCTGTCGAAGTCGATGATGTAGTACTTATCTTTTGCCATAGTTAGGTAGGGTGAAAGTTCAGTTAAAGTTTGCCCTTGATCGCCTCTGGCGAGTGTGAATTCCGCCATTAGCGACGAAAGACACAAACAGAAGCAGCCAGAGTCCGCCGAATAGTTTACACTTGCCGGAGGTGCACGAGGATGCTGTGGTGTGATGGAATAAAACTCCCTTCCCGAGAAGGGTAGGAATGTTTTTTTATCTTCTGATCCAGATCTCTCTTTACGTCGAGATGACAGTAAAGCATAACCTGATTACACACCAAAGTAAATATAAGGCATAAAAAAATCCGGCAACAGGTATAGCAGCCGGATTTTTTTAATGTTTATTTCTGAGTTACAACGGATTGCCTGTTTCGGCTAGTTGTGCGTCGATGATACGTTGGTAGAATTGCTCGTAGAGCGGTACAATCTTATCTATGTCGAAATCATGAGCACGTGCCAGGGCATTTGCCTTGAAGGTGGGTAAGTTGGCATCATCAAGGATATGCAGGGCATTCTTCACCATGTCATCCACATCGCCTACTTCACTTACAAAGCCAGTTACACCATGTGTGTTCAACTCAGGTATACCGCCGGCATTTGTCGAGATAACCGGTACTTCGCAGGCCATCGCTTCGAGTGCGGCCAGACCAAAGCTTTCTTTCTCAGACGGCATCAGGAACAGGTCAGCAATAGAGAGCACTTCTTCTACAGCCTCCAACTTGCCCAGAAAGCGCACATCGTTGCAGATTTTAAGGTCACGGCACAGCTTCTCCATCTTTGGACGTTCCGGACCATCACCCACCAGCAAGAGCTTGGATGGCATTTTTTCACGTACCTTGGCAAAGATTCGAATCACGTCTTCGACGCGCTTCACGCCCCGGAAGTTTGAGGTATGTACCAATAGCTTCTCGTTGTTCGGACTGATAGCTGCTCTAAAGTGCTCTTTCTTCTGACGCTTGAATTTTTTCAGGTCGATGAAGTTTGGGATCACTTCAATGTCTTTCTCTATCTGGAAGAATTCGTAGGTCTCGGTACGCAGGCTCTCCGATACAGCTGTTACGCCATCGGACTGGTTGATGCTGAACGTGACCACCGGCTCGAACGAAGCATCCTTACCTACCAGCGTAATATCCGTGCCATGCAACGTCGTGATCACAGGTATGTAGATACCCTTGGTACGCAGGATCTGCTTGGCCATGTAGGCTGCTGAAGCGTGCGGTATGGCATAGTGCACGTGTAGCACGTCAAGCTTCTCGAAACGGGCGATATCAACCATCTTACTGGCCAGCGCCAGTTCATAAGGCGGATACTGGAAGAGTGGGTAATTCGGGATGTATACCTCGTGGTAAGAGACATTCTCATTGAAAAAATCGAGGCGGGCGGGTTGACTGTAGGTGATAAAATGCACCTGATGGCCTTTAAGCGCCAGTTCCTTGCCGAGTTCTGTAGCGACTACGCCACTTCCCCCGAAGGTAGGGTAACAAACTATTCCGATTTTCATGGTTCTATAAGGTGGTAAAAACAAGTGCAGCCCTATGCGGGGCTGCACCTGTAACAATCCGATATATGTTAAGTTTTTGGAACAATCGATTTATAAATCACATCGTGTATACGGGTGCGGATATTATACTTCACCAGTTTGGAATTGCCCGCGTCCGGGTATACCCTGTTAGACAGGAAGATGTAAATGAGCTGGTTTTCCGGATCTACCCAGGCACCTGTACCGGTAAAGCCAGTATGGCCGAAGGTGGATTTAGAAGCTAGGTTCGAAGTTGGGCCATTGCCGTCCGGATCAGGCTTATCCCAACCCATGCCGCGGCGGCTTGTGCTAAACTGGCGCTTCGAGAACTCCGTCACTACCGGGGTCGTGTAAAACTTGTGACCGCCGTAGTTGCCGTTCTGCAGGTTCATTTGCATCAGCACAGCCAGGTCGTTGGCGTTGGAGAACAAGCCTGCATGACCGCCTACACCGCCCATCATAGCAGCGCCCTGATCATGCACCGTTCCCCAGATCAGATTCTTACGGAAGTAATTGTCGTCTTCAGTCGGCACGATCACCTCACGCTGGTGCTTCAGGAGCGGGTTATAAGTCATGGTGCTCAAACCAAGCGGACCATAGAAGTTCTGATCCAGAAACTCGTTTAGCGGCTGGTTCAGCAGGCGCTCCGACATGCGCTTCAGAATATAGAAGCCCAGGTCACTGTACTGGTATTCATAAGTTTTGGCAGCTTTTGGCTTTACCAGCAGCGGTGAGCGCACGGTCCAGGCCCACAAAGAGTCTTCCATCGATTTGATAGAATAGATGCCAGGTACCACTTCGTTCGGGAACACATCATTTTGGGCACTTGCATAGAAGGTCTGATTCAGTTGCAGTTTGTCCAATGTTTTCTGCCAGTGCGGTATACCTGCCCGTAAACCTGATTGGTGTGTCAGCACATCGCGAATTACCAGGTTAGCTTTGTTGGTGCCTTTTAGCTCCGGCAAATAAGTCGATACTTTCTCATCGAGGTTGATCTTGCCCTGGTCTTTCAGGAACATGACAGCCTGCAGTGTAGCTGCCACTTTAGTAATAGAAGCAATATCATATACCGTGTTGTTGGTTACCGGCTTTTTCTTGTCGTAGGTATAGTGACCGTAAGATTTGTTAAAGATTACGGTACCATTCTTTACTACCAGCACCTGCGCACCTGGCGTAGCGGCATAAGCAATAGCTTCAGTAGCGATGTTATCGATCTGCGCCAAAGTTTTGGAGTCCATACCTACGCTCTCAGGTGTGCCGTACTTCAGGCGACCGAGGGTAGGAGTGGCTATACCTGTACCAGCCTTCAGCGTGGCCGAAGCGGTAATAGGAAGTTTACCTTTGGCAGCTCGGGCGCCAAACAGCACCTGCGGCACCAGCGATTGAGAGATCGAGTTATCTTCATAACCGGCCACCAGCCAATCACTCTTGTCAAAATACTTTAGACTGTAAGCGTTGCCAAATACAGCTACCACTACTTTTTTATTTGTACGCTCCTGCAGGTACTGAATGAAAGCACGAGTACCTAAGCCGATGCCGAAATCCTTGAAAGGCGTATTGTTCATGCCATGCACACTCACCACCACCACGTCGTGGTCCTGCAGCTTCAGAATAAGCTTAGTGAAAGCAGTGTCAGGTGCAAACCTGTCTTTGATGTTGAACTTGGTTACAGGAGCATAGTTGCCAAGCGTCTGCTGGAATATATTATTGGGGCCTGCACCTATTGTCACGGAGGCAATGCTCAACGTATCCAGGTTACGGAAAGGAATCAGGTTGCTTTTGTTGCGGGCTACCGTCACGGCGTGCTCGTATAGTTGCTCCTGTACCACATTGCTCAGCGGACGATCTACTTCCTGCTGCAGGTTGGTCAGTGATACCGGCTTGTAGTTGTTCAGACCAGCCCAATATTTAGCGTGCAGGATCTTGCGCACACGTTGGTCGATATCCTCTTGCTTAAGTTGCTTGGAGGCCAGGGCTTCATTGATCTTGCGGATAGCGGTTGGTACGTCCTCCGGAAACAGGAGCACATCGTTACCAGCCATGAGCGCTTTCAGGTCTACCTCGCCAGGCTTATAGAAACTGCTCACGCCTTTCATGTTCAGGGCATCGGTAAACACAAGGCCCTTATACTTCATCTTCTCTTTCAGGATGCCCGTTACAATCGGCTTGGAGAGCGTAGCCGCCTGATTTTTGGTGGAGTCGATCTTCGGCATGTGCAGGTGCGCCACCATAACGCCCATCACACCGGCCTCAAATGACTTATGGAATGGGTAGAGCTCCACCTCTGTGAGGCGTTTTATGTCATGGTTTACTACCGGAAGGGTCAGGTGGGAGTCGGTATCGGTGTCGCCGTGGCCAGGGAAGTGCTTGGCCACAGCAATCACGCCATGGTCCTGCAGGCCTTTGATATAGGCCACACCGCGGCGGGCCACTTCTTCTTTGGTCTCGCCGAATGAGCGGTTGCCGATTACCGGATTGGCCGGGTTCACGTTCACGTCCAGCACAGGCGAGAAGCTCACGTGAACACCCATACGCTTCATTTTAAGTGCGATTTCGCGGCCCATCAGGTATACGTACTTT
Source organism: Pontibacter sp. LHS2 (assembly GCF_058932845.1). NCBI lineage: Bacteria > Pseudomonadati > Bacteroidota > Cytophagia > Cytophagales > Hymenobacteraceae > Pontibacter > Pontibacter sp. LHS2. The sequence continues at coordinate 725,687 of NZ_JBZYWG010000002.1, read as the reverse complement.
TCATCGGTGAGCGCGCCCAGTGTCATCTGCTTGGCAAAGTGCATGCTACTGTCAAGGCGCATGTTCAGGCCCCACTCAGCATCAAGTGCTACCAGCATTGGTACTCGTGCCTTACTCTGGAACCGGTTAGTCAGCTGGGCCTGGCGCACAGGACCGCCCTGCATGAACATAATGCCGCCAATGCCATAACGTGCCACCAGCGTGTCGATTGATTGGAAATGTTTTTCGTTTTTATTGGAGTAAGCGGCCACCATAAACAGCTGACCGATACGCTGATTCGGGGTCATGGATGTGAAGACACTGTCTACCCAGCTTTGCTCTTTTGAAGCCACAATAATGCTGTCTGACGGAGTCAGTGACATCAGCGGGCCCATCCCGAGAAAGATAAGTATAAGTAATCCTAAGCTAAAACTCTTCAACATCCTGTACTGGTATTATTATATTGGAACAAGTCGAAATTAAGCCTATTTTTGCAGAAGGCGGTTCAAAAAACAGAAAAAATTATTTCTGATTTTTCGCCCCCGTTAGGCGGTATAGTGGATGGTCCCTGTAGGTGCTAACGCCTCAAGAGCCACAAGCCATACATCAGTCTCTTGTTATAATCAGATTTCAGTCGATCTTTAATTTCCGACCGCATTTTGCAACCGGTCTGTAAATTAGTAATAAAATTCGTTCTGAATAAGTTCTGTTTTGACAAAATAGTATATTCAAAAATCTAACCGTTTTTATTAAAAACGCAAGATTTTGGATAGAAGATACCACCAAATTGAATTTGAAATAACGGATGTCCGATATTATACACTTATTGCCCGATTACCTTGCCAACCAGATTGCTGCAGGCGAAGTGGTGCAGCGGCCCTCTTCGGTGGTGAAGGAGTTGCTGGAGAACGCCATTGATGCCCGCGCCACAAGTGTGCAGCTGATTGTGAAGGAGGCCGGAAAACAACTGGTGCAGGTAGTGGACAACGGGATCGGGATGTCGGAAACCGACGCCCGCATGTGCTTCGAGCGCCACGCCACATCCAAGATCAAATCCACTGATGACCTCTTCCGGATCCGGACAATGGGCTTCCGGGGCGAGGCCATGGCCTCGATCGGGGCGGTAGCGCAGGTAGAGCTCAAAACCAAACCACACGGTGCCGAAACAGGTACCCGCCTGCTGGTAGAGGGCTCCACAGTGGCCGCTCAGGAACCAGCCGCAGTAGCTGCCGGTACTTCCATTGCTGTCAAGAATCTCTTTTATAATGTACCTGCCCGTCGTAATTTTCTGAAAACGAATGCGGTGGAGATGCGCCACATTCTGGACGAGTTTCAGCGTGTGGCTTTAGCTTATCCGGAAGTAGCTTTTATGCTGCACCACAATGACGTGGAGATATTCAGTTTGCCGGCCGGTAAGCTGAGTCAGCGCATTGTGGGAGTATTTGGCAACAACTACAAAGAGCAAATGGCTGGCTGCGAAGAAGAAACTCCTTTCATGAGCGTGCGCGGCTATATTGGCAAACCAGAGTTCGCCAAGAAAACCCGTGGTGAGCAATTCTTTTTCGTAAACAACCGTTTTATTAAAAGCGGTTATCTTAACCATGCTGTGATGACAGCCTACGAAGGACTCTTGCCGAAAGACAGCCATCCCTTCTATGTGCTCTTCATCGACATAGAGCCAGAGCGGATCGACATCAATGTGCACCCGACCAAGACCGAAATCAAGTTCGAAGATGAGAAGACGGTCTATGCCATCGTGCATGCCGCTGTGAAGAAGTCTTTGGGGACACACAACATCGCTCCTTCGCTTGATTTTCAAAGTGACGTAAACTTTGCACCGCTTCAGCCTATCCGGATGCCGAACGGGGGAGAGGGCTTTGAGAAAGAAGGCACCTTCCCTGGATTTAAAGTGCCTGCATCCCCAAAGAAACCAAGCACTAACGGGTGGGAACAGCTTTACGAGCCACTACGCGATGCAAAGCCTATGGAACAGGAAGAGCGGATCACCTCTCCATCAGGTATGAGCCTGCTTGACGATGCTTTTGCTGCCCCCATGACCACATCCAGCAAAACTTTGCAGGTGCATCACAAGTACTTGTTGGTGCAGGTGAAGTCAGGTGTGATGATCATCGACCAACAGGCAGCGCAGGAGCGGATTCTGTATGAAAAGTACATGGCTTCGCTCCAGAAAAAAATGGTGACTTCGCAGGCGCTTCTTTTCCCGCAAACCATTGAGTTGTCGCCCGCTGATTCGGCCTTGGTGAAAGAGCTGCGATCAGAATTTCAGGAGCTGGGCTTCCAGTTTGAGGACTTTGGCGGCAACACGATTATCCTGAACGCTATACCTGCCGATGTGCAGGCGGCCAATGAAAAAGAGCTACTCGAAGAGCTGATCGAACAGTACAAAAACAATTTGGCCACCTTGAAGCTTGATAAACGGGAGAACCTCGCCCGGGCTATGGCTAAGCGGCTGGCCTCTAAGCTGCAGCCGCGCATGTCAGACCTCGAGATGAACTCCCTCGTAGACAAGCTGTTTGGCTGCGAAGTACCCAATTATACCCCAGGCGGACAAAAGACGCTGGTTATTATGGAGCTCGGCCAGCTGCATGAGCTTTTTCTGAAGGGGTAGTTTGAATTGTTAAATGGTTGATTGCTTGTTGTTTTTCTATTGAGCCTTTATATGCTCAGGTATAGCAACAGCAGAGCAGTCAGCACGATAAACGAGAAGATAAGATGTTCAATATAACCCCCATGGTCAGGAACCTCCTGATCATCAATGTGGTCGTATTTATTTTGCAGGGTAATGTTTTTGATTACCGTTCATTTGCATTGCACCATTTCGGCTCCGACTACTTCCAGCCGATTCAGCTATTCACCCACATGTTTTTGCATGGCGGCTGGGCGCACTTGTTCAGTAACATGTTCAGTTTGTTCATCTTCGGACCCTTGCTGGAGCGTTTCTGGGGTTCGCAGCGCTTTCTGGCTTTCTACCTGATCACGGGCCTGGGTGCTAGTATGCTTTACTCTGGTGTTCGGGCGTATGAGTTGAACACCATAGAGAATGAAGCGGTACAGTACATCGAAAATCCGACACCAGTTGGTTTCTACAACTTTATGGAGTCGCACTACGCAGGCGGTTACGAGAAGCAGTTTGCTATTGAATATCAGCGCAACCCGGATAACGAAGGGTATATTGCAGAGAGCACAAAGGCAGTTCGTGCAGTCTTCAATCAGGCCTTCAACATGCCGATGCTGGGTGCTTCTGGTGCTGTGTTCGGTATCCTGATGGCTTTTGGTATGCTCTTTCCGAATCTGGAACTCTTCCTGCTATTCCTGCCCGTCCCCATTAAGGCCAAATATTTTGTGCTCCTATACGGCGGCTACGAGCTGTATGCGGGCTTCAACAGGGTGCCCGGCGACAATGTAGCACACTTTGCACACCTCGGTGGTATGTTATTTGCGTATATTCTTATTAAAATGTGGCAACGCAACGATTATCAGGATACGTAATAGTAAAAACAGTAAGTATAAGATAGCAAGGCACAAAAGCCTTTCCGGATAGCACGCATTTTTTGAAGCCAATTCCTGAAGCCTTTGTTCTGTCCTTTTTCAGCTAACAGGTATAATGAGCATTCTCCAAGACATAAAAGACTCTTTCCGGCAGCCAAACAACACCCTGAAGCAACTCATCCTCATCAACGTCATCGTTTTTGTGGCTCTGATTACGCTCCGGACGGTGCTGTACCTGACCAGTAGTAGCTGGGCCTACAGTGGGCTGATGCGCTTTATTGCGCTTCCCTCTGACCCGCTCGTTTTCATTACGCGTCCCTGGACGATCGTTTCCTATTTCTTTACCCATGAAGGCTTCCTTCACATCATCTTTAATATGCTCAACCTCTACTGGTTCGGGCAATTGATAAGGGAATACCTCGGCGAGAAGAAATTGTTGAGCCTCTACATATTAGGAGGTATAGCCGGTGGCCTGCTTTACATGCTGAGCTATAACCTGATTCCATACTTTGCCGACCGTGCTGCTTATGCCGTCATGATCGGAGCTTCGGCCAGTGTGCTGGCGGTGGTTGTAGCGGCCGCAACACTCATACCGAACTATACCTTTAACCTGATCATCATCGGTCCGGTTAGAATCAAGTATATCGCTGCTTTTCTGGTGATTCTTTCCATATCAGGTGCTATTGGCGATAACGCAGGTGGTAACATTGCCCACTTAGGTGGTGCGCTGTTTGGCTGGCTGTTCATCAAACAATTGCAGCGCGGTCGCGACATGGGGAGGCCCTTGCACGGCACCATGGACTTCTTCACTGGTTTGTTTAAGCGTCGTCCGAAGCTGAAAGTAACGCACCGACAGAAAGCCACTGTAGGGAATGGAGCCCGCAACAATTCCGGCTACCATACCGGGTATGCTGGTAAGCCAAGCCAAGTGGAAATCGATCTAATCCTGGATAAGATTTCTGTTTCGGGTTATGAGAGCCTTTCTAAAGAAGAGAAACAGAAGCTGTTTCAGGCGAGCCAGAAGGATTAAGCAGGTATAGCTGGTCTTTGACTGTCGCTTAGCCAGCCGGGCTTAGTCTCTAGTTCAGGTGTAGCAAACTAAACCTTGCGTGTTGCAACTGCTTTGTTTCATAGCTCGCCCTGGCCGGGCGGGCCTCACTTTTTTCCTTGATGAAAAAAGTAAGCAAAAAAATCAAGACGCTCCAAACTCGCTGAACGCTCAAACAGTGGAGCGTCAAAAGATGCACCGGGTAAGTGTGATTTGTTTCATAGCCAGCGTGCGAGTTAGTCTTGCAATTCGTGCCAGGGGTGTGGGTAGTCACTATGGAACTATACCTGAGAATTAGTAGCTACATATCCCCCGCCTTAGACAAGGAGGGGTTAGAGGTGGTTTGACCCGGTTTCTGCGAAAATCCTATCCATCCTTTTTAATCCTGCAAATCCTGATTCAGACAAATAAAAAGCGCCGCTCCTTTGCAGAAGCGGCGCTTTTCGTATCAATAAGTAGGTATAGCGATTAAGCTTTGGCGGCATTGATGTTGTCCAGCGCGTCCATTACTTCTTTTACGTGACCGCGTGACGTCTCCAGCAGTTGCTTCTCGTCTTCGTTCAGTTGCAGTTCGATGATTTTCTCGATACCGTTTTTGCCCAGGATAACCGGAACACCCAGGTATACTCCATCGATGCCGTACTCGCCTTCGAGCTTCACGCAAACAGGGAACACACGGCGCTGGTCGCGCACGATCGCCTCCACCATCTGAGCAGCTGCTGAACCTGGTGCATACCAGGCAGAAGTACCCATCAGTTTCACCAGTTCACCACCACCGTTCTTGGTGCGGTCAACAATAGCGTTCAGTGTTTCTTCGTCGATCAACTCAGTTACCGGGATACCACCAACCGTTGTGTAGCGTGGAAGCGGAACCATCGTGTCGCCGTGGCCGCCCATCAGCACCGCTTGGATGTCTTTTGGAGATACGTTCAGGGCCTCAGCCAGGAATGCACGGTAACGGGCAGTATCCAGTATACCAGCCATACCCATTACACGGGTGCGTGGCAATTTAGAAGTGATATGCGCTGCGTAGGTCATCACGTCAAGTGGGTTAGAAACCACGATAATGATGGCGTCAGGCGAGTGCTTCACGATGTTCTCAGTTACCGACTGCACGATACCTGCGTTGGTAGAGATAAGGTCATCGCGCGTCATACCCGGCTTGCGTGGAAGACCAGAAGTGATCACTACCACGTCAGAACCAGCAGTTTTGCTGTAATCGTTGGTTACGCCAACAGTGCGTGTGTCGTATAGGTTGATGGGGGCTTTCTGCCAGATATCAAGCGCTTTGCCCTCAGCAAAACCTTCTTTAATATCCACTAAAACTACTTCGTTCGCGATTTCGCGGTAAGCCAATACATCGGCGCACGTTGCACCCACGTTACCAGCTCCAACTACGGTTACTTTCATTGTAGGATATACTTTAATTATGGTTTGAGATTCGGTTTACTTCCGTAAAATTAGAAAAATCTATTGTTAAAAGCGTGCTTTCCTAGCAAGTATCACAACACACAGAGCACGATTTTTTAAATTTAGAGTTGTCGTATAAATGAAAAGCGACTGTCTTCTTCAAATTTAGACTTGCTGTGCCATGCCATACCTTTATAGTATGGATAGAAATCGTGAAACTGGTTGATCATTACTTACAAGGTATTACTTGCCACGCACCAATGAAATTTCCAGCACCTGTTCTGTCTTATCTGTCACCTTAAAACGATTGTCGAGTCGTTGACCGGCGATCCAGGCAATAGACTGGTCAGATACCAATACCAGCGTTTTGGCTTTAAGGTTGGCTGGGATCTTCTTATCAATTAAAAAATCACTGATTTTTTTCTTGCCATTCATGCCCAGCGGCACAAACCAGTCTCCTTCCTGCCACGGGCGCAACTTCAGCGGGAATTTAAGCAAACTGGCGTCTAAAGCAGCTAGGTGTGGTTTTGTGTTGAGCTTGTACTCACTGGCCGGTATATAGCGCAATGTCAGTTGCACATGCTCTTCGTTTACTTCGGTTTGGCCCTCCTGTATGGTCACACTGCCAAAGCGATTCAGGTTGCGCGGCGTGATCACAAGCTGGTCACGGTCCTTTACTAGAGTATGGCTTGGCGAATCGAATTGTTTACCGGAAAGTCCATTCAATGCCTCTACGAGCTCCAGTACTACAGAATAACTAAAATTAAAAGGGCGTAGCAACTCGTGCAGCACTACTGGCAGGCCGGTTGCATTTTGCAGCGGCGTAAGCGATAGGTATACAGCCTCTTCAGTTTCCTTTATACTTTGCTGGCACAGGTTATCGATATAGGCGTACACAATGGCTTCCGCCTGGCTCACCCGCTCGGCCGTGTGCTGCATGGTCTCCTCCAGATTCGGGTTGATTTCCTTGAGTACCGGAATTACCTCATGCCTGATTTTGTTGCGCTGATACTTCGTTGTCTCGTTCGAGGTGTCTTCACGCCAGATCAACCGCTGCTCTGTTACAAAATCGAAAATATCATCTTTCGTGACAGTGAGCATCGGGCGGATGATGTAGCCGTTTTTGGGAGGTATACCGTGCAGCCCGGCTATACCTGTGCCCTTGGTCAGGTGAAGCAATATGGTCTCAGTCAGGTCGTTGCTATGGTGTGCTGTGGCTACGTAATCGTAACCTTCCTGCTGGCGCACCTGTTCAAACCAGGTATAGCGCAGGGTGCGGGCCGCCATTTGGATGGAGAGTTTCTCCTGCGCGGCGAAGGCTCGGGTGTCGAAATTTTCGGTAAAAAACGGCACTTCATATTTTTTGGCCAGCTTTTTGGCGAAGAGTTGGTCGGCCTCGGCGTCTTCGGCGCGAAGCCCAAAGTTGCAGTGGGCAACAGCAAAGGTATATTTCAATTGGTGTAGCACTTCGCAAAGCACGATCGAGTCGATGCCGCTGCTCACAGCCACCAGTATTTTGCTATCTGGTTCGCAGAGATTGTGGGATTGGATGAAACCGGAAACTTTCTGTAGCATAAGTCAGCAGCTGGTATATTTTTTATAATTTTGAAGTTAATAACAGGCAAAGGCCACAGGTAAAGCAAACATTACCACTAACAGGGCCATTGTCTTTGTCCATAAAGCATGAACATCACAAAATTAGTTTATTCTATTCTCTTTACGCTATTGTCGCTGACAGTTTTGGCGCAGGAGCAACAGCAGCAGAAACCACCGGTGACTGTACGCCAGGCGACGCAGCAGGTACGACCGCAGCCGCCTAAGATTGTGCCGCAGCAACAGCCGCCGCAACCTCGCATTAACCAGCCGCAGCAGGCTCCGTCCCAACCGCGCACTACTCCACAGGAGCCGGCACGTTCGGGTCAGACGCCGGCCCAGCAAGGTCCTCAACAGCAGGACCGGGTAGAGCTTAAGGGTGCCGATGAGTTTATAGGTACTACTATTAACGGGAGACGTGTTACCAAACTGATCGGTAACGTGATTTTTCAGCAGAAAGAAACATTCTTGTACGCGGACTCTGTGTACCAATACCGGGATACAGAGGTATTGGAGGCATTCGGCAATGTGCGCATCAACCAGGCTGATACGGTAACGATGACCGGGACAAAAGCTATCTACGATGGTATTAGGCGTACTGCCAAAATGAGTGGCGGCGTGACCATGCAGGATCCCAACATGACCCTGACCACACCAACCCTGGACTACAATCTGGATTCACGCACGGCAGTTTATACCGAAGGTGGCACGATTGTTCAGCCCGAAAACCGTTTGCAGAGCCAGCGCGGTACTTATGACACGAATTCCAAAGTTTTTACCTTTCAGCAGAATGTAAAAGTTTTCTCGCCAGACTATGAGATCACTGCACAGAACATGCGCTATAACACCGAAAGCAAGGTGGTGTACTTTCAGGGGCCAACATTTATAAAGGGGCAGAGCGGAGACTTGTATGCTGAGCAAGGTACTTATAATACCGTCACTAAGGTGTCGCGCTTCGGGCGCAATGCCTATATCGTGACGCCGGAGTACCGTTTGGGAGGAGATGACCTGTATTATGACGAGGCTCGTGGCTATGGGGAAGCGAAGGTGAACATGACCATGCGCTCGCTCAAAGATGATGTGACCATACGTGGCCAGGTGGGCCGCTACTGGCGTGATCGGGGCGTGGCTAAGGTATGGGGCAGTCCCGTAATGGAGTCGATTATGGATGGCGATACCTTGTACATGGCCGCTGATTCGCTCATTTCGAGGGAGGCCAAGGCAGATGGGCAGCCAAGTATGCTGTTTGCCTTTAATAACGTGAAAATATACAAGTCTGACCTGCAGGGTACCTGTGACTCGCTGAGCTACAACCGTACCGACTCGCTGATGTACATGCACCGCAACCCAACCTTGTGGAGTGAGCAGAGCCAGATCGTAGGTGACACTATCCGCATCCACATGCGCAACAAGACCATTGATAAGATGTATATCTTCAGCAACTCCTTTATTACGTCCGAAGATTCGCTCCAAAATTATAACCAGGTGAAAGGTCGCAACATGGTGGCGCAGTTCCAAAACGGTCGTATGCGGCGGGTGAATGTGAATGGCAACGGGGAGAGTATTTATTTTGCTCTGGAAGGTGACTCGGTACTGACCGGTATGAACCGGGCCGTCTGTAGCGATATGATTTTGAACTTCGCAGAAAATAAACTGAAGTCTATTTCGTTCCTTGTAAATCCGGACGCTAAGTTCATACCGCCACACGAGTTGCAGGCTTCTGAACGAAGGCTGGAGGGATTTGCCTGGCTGGAAGAACTGAGACCGGATAAGAAAGAGGTGTTGGCGCCTCGTAAGCCAGTAGTAGAGCTGGCACCGCCTGCAAAAGCTGCTACGCCTGCCAAAGGCAAAGCATCCGGCACAAAGGCAGGCCAGTCTCAGCGCAAGAAGTCTGCCGCTGGAGCTGCTAAGCAGTCGCCGGTCCGTCAGTAAACACGCTATATTCACGCTTGTAAATCACAGGGATATTGTATAATTTTGCCCGTTCATGAACAGAGGAATCCTGCATACCGTCGTAATGTTGTGCCTGTTGGTTATTGCAACCAGCTGCAGCAACTTTCAGAAGCTATTAAAAAGCAACGACGTTGACCTGAAATACAAAGCCGCGCTCGAATATTACGAGAAAGAGGACTACTACCGTGCAAACCAACTGCTCGAGCAGGTAATGCCTTTGATGACAGGTAGAGAAGAGGCTGAGAAGGCCCGTTTCTATTACGCCAACACGCATTACCAGCAACGGGAGTACATGTTGAGCGCCTTCCAGTTCCGCACTTTCTACGAAACATACCCGCGTAGTGAACTCGCAGAAGAAGCTATGTTCCTGCAGGCGAAGTCACTTTACAATGATTCACCGGACTTTGAGCAGGATCAGACAAGTACAGTGACCGCAATGGAGTCAATTCAGGAGTTCCTGGTGCGCTTTCCGAACAGCCAGTATGCGGCGGAAGCCAATACCATGTTCGATGATCTGAGTGCCAAACTCGATCTGAAAGCATTTGAGAGCGCCCGATTGTACCATAAGTTATACAGATACAAGTCGGCTGTGGTAGCTTTTACCAATTTCCTGCGTGAAAACCCGTCATCACCTTACAGTGAGCAGGCTGCTTACCTGAGAGTAGACGCACAATACCGCTTCGCATTGGAAAGTGTGCCAGACAAACAGCAGGAGCGCTTTATGGAGGCAGTAGATTTCTACCAGAGTTTCATTGACCAGTATCCTGACAGCCGCTATCTGCGTAATGCCGAGCAAGTGTATGCCAACACGCAGTCGGAGCTCGAGAAAATAAAGAAAAATAACCCAAGCAATTCATAAATCAAGTATATATGGCATCAGTTCCATCATCAATCGTTACCCGTAACATGGCCGACTTCGCAAAGCAGACGGGCAATGTATACAAGTCTGTTTCGGTGATCTCCAAAAGAGCAAACCAGATATCTGTGAAGCTAAAGGAGGAGTTGAACTCTAAACTGGCTGAGTTTGCGACAACAGTGGATAACCTGGAAGAGGTGTTCGAGAACCGTGAGCAAATCGAAATCTCTAAGTACTATGAGCGTTTGCCAAAGCCAACTAACCTGGCTATCGAGGAATTCCTGGAAGGCAATGTATACGTTCGTACACCAGACGAAGAGACTGACGAAACATCGCTGTAAAGCGTATGCTCCGGAATCGGAAAATAGTATTAGGAGTTTGCGGAAGTATAGCTGCTTATAAAGCAGCCATGTTGGTCCGCTTACTCGTGAAAGCAGAAGCAGAAGTGCAGGTTATCCTGACCACTTCTGCTTCTGCCTTTATAACCCCGCTCACTTTAGCGACCCTTTCCAAACGGTCGGTCCTCACCGAGTTTGTGCTCAATGAGCAGGGTGTCTGGAACAACCACGTGGAACTCGGCCTTTGGGCGGATGCCATGGTGGTAGCGCCTGCCAGTGCCAACTCAGTTGCCAAATTTGCAAATGGTTTCTGCGACAACCTGCTTTCAGCGACTTATCTGTCAGCACGCTGCCCGGTGTTTGTGGCGCCAGCCATGGACCTGGACATGTACCAGCACCCATCGGTACAGGCCAACTTTACGAAGCTTCGTGGGTATGGCAACTTCATCATCGAGGCAGGGTATGGTGAACTGGCCAGCGGATTGGTAGGGCAGGGGCGTATGGCTGAGCCCGAGGAAATTATTCGCGTACTAGAAAATCACTTTTCAGGCATTGGAAAAACTGTTTAACGGCAAAACTGTCGTCCTGACCGCAGGTCCCACGTACGAACCGATTGATCCGGTACGCTTTATCGGTAACCACTCAACCGGCAAAATGGGCTATGCACTGGCAGAATGTTTTGCCAGTCGCGGTGCTCAGGTTCACTTGGTAGCCGGGCCAACCAACTTGCAAGCACAGCATGATGCCATAACGGTTATACCTGTTACTACCGCTGATGAAATGTATGGCGCTGTAAGCAAGCTCTCAACCAAAGCTGACATTTGGGTGTTTGCTGCCGCTGTAGCCGATTATAGACCCAAAGTGGTAGCCGACCGCAAAATAAAAAAAGCAGGGGACGAACTGACGATCGAGCTCGTAAAGAACGTTGATATAGCAGCGGCGCTCGGTAAGGAGAAGCGTGCAGATCAGTTTGCAGTAGGCTTTGCCCTGGAGACTGACAATGAAGACAGCAATGCCCGCCAGAAGCTGAAAAAGAAAAACCTGAATATGATCGTGCTCAACTCGCTTAATGATCCGGGCGCTGGTTTTAAGCATGATACAAATAAAATCACTATCATTGAAGAAGATACGACCACTGCGTTTGAGTTAAAGCACAAAAGCGAAGTGGCACAGGATATCGTCAACTTGATTTGGGAGAGACTCTATGCTTAAGCGACTGTTTGTTTTGCTGTGTGTGATGGGAGTAGCTTTGGGAGCCCGTGCCCAGGAGCTGCAGTGCGATGTGGTAGTCAACAGCGAACAGGTAGCTTTTGCTAACCGGCAACTGTTCACCGAAATGCAGAACCGCATTTTCGAGTTTATGAACAACCGTCGCTGGACAAACCAATCTTACAGAGTTGATGAGCGCATCAAATGCCGTATCCTGATCAACCTGACCGAAATGCCCGAAGTAGGGACTTTCCGTGCCAACGTGCAGATCGTGTCAGTAAGGCCGGCTTATGGCACTGGTTACGAGTCTACGCTTTTCTCGTTTATTGACCGCGATTGGCTTTTCCAGTTCAACGAAGCGCAGCCACTCGACTTTGCCGAAAATAACTTTACAGGTAACCTCTCGGCCATGCTGGCATACTATGCCTACATGATCATCGGGATGGACAATGACAGCTTTGGCAGACTAGGAGGCTCTCCAGCATTTGATCAGGCACGTGGTATCCTGAATTTGGCTGCTTCACAGAATTCTATTTTCCCGGGCTGGCGTCCGTTTGAGGGCAACCGAAACCGCTACTGGATGATCGACAACTTACAGGACCCTGTGTTTATACCTTTCCGTGAAGGGATCTACGCCATGCACCGCCAGGGGATGGACCTGATGGTACAAGATCCGGAGAAGGCACGGAAGACGATGCTCGAAGTGCTACGGAACATCCAGAAGATATCGCAGCAGAAGCCCGGCGCGGCTCTGATCCGCTCTTTCTTTGAAGCCAAGTCAGATGAGCTGGTGAATATTTTTAAATCAGCCGCACCAGCCGACAAGCAGGCTGCCTATACCTTGCTCACGCAGGTAGATCCTACCAACAACACCAAATACGAAGTGCTACTCCAGCGCTAAGCCTTTTCCAAATTTCGCAGAAAGCGCGTATCTTCACGGGGCGGAAAGCTATACCTGCGCAAACACCTATGGGCAAACGCCAGATCAGAATCTACCGAAACAAATTGGCCGATCACCTGCCCGACCTGCTGCAACAACAGACAGTGCAAGTTGTGTTGAGAAGCCGTGTGGTTATGCAGGGCGTGCTACAGCATGTTTCGGCTGACGAACTGGAATTGCTGGATGGCCGACGCAGCATGCATACTATACCTGTGCAGGATGTCGAGGAAGTGATCTACGACATTGAAGCACCTTATTAAAATACACCCGAATTATCGAACTAAGTCCGGGCATTAAATCTTATACCTTGTGACTAGCGTCTTGCATTCTGATATATGCTGATTGATCTTAAAATAAAAAACTACGCACTGATAGAGCAGTTGGAAATGAATCCATCGCCGGTGCTTAATATAATAACAGGCGAAACAGGTGCCGGTAAGTCCATTATGCTGGGCGCTATCGGCTTGCTGCTCGGTAACCGTGCTGACTCCAAACTACTTTTCAATCACGAGCAGAAGTGCGTGATTGAAGGAGTGTTTGATATCTCGCAGTATAATCTGAAAGAGGTTTTTACAGCCGAAGACCTGGACTTTGACGAGCACTGCATCCTGCGTCGTGAAATCAGCCCAAGCGGAAAGTCTCGCGCCTTCGTGAACGACACGCCCGTAACGCTCGACGTGCTGCGCAAGATAGGAGAGAACCTGATGGACATCCACTCGCAGCACGACACGCTGCAGTTGGGTGACACGAGCTTTCAGCTGAACATCCTCGACATATACGCTGGCAATACCTCACTCGACATCTATGCTGGTAACTTGTCATACCTGAAAGATTACAATGAGACATTCCGCAAGTATAAGAAGCTCGAGGGCGACTATAAGAAACTAACTGACCAACTCGCACAGGCTCAGAAAGAACTTGATTACAATACCTTCCTGCTCAACGAACTGGAAGAGATAAACCTGCAGGAAGACGAACAGGAGCAGCTTGAGACAGAGCTAAAGGAACTAGAGAATGCGGAAGACATTAAGCTGAAGCTGACACAGGCCGTGCAGTATCTGACAGAGTCAGAGTTCAATATCACGTCTGCGCTGAAAGACACCGTACAACTGATCGGGCAACTGGCCGCTTTCTCACCGAAGTATGAAGAGCTCCGCACCCGTACTGAGAGCTGTATGATAGAGCTCAACGACGTAGCTGGAGAACTAGAGGATGCTGAGCGTCGCACTGAAGCTGATCCGGCTCGCACTACTGAAGTGCAGGAGCGGCTCAATACCATCTATACCTTGCAGCGCAAGCACCAGGTGCAGAGTATTGCTGAGTTGCTTGAAATACAGCGTGAACTTGAAAACAAAGTAGGCAGTGTGCTCAACCTCGATAACGCCCTTTCCAGCACCGAGAAAGCCATGAAAGAAGCTGAGCAAAATATGCTGGAGAAAGCCGCCGTGCTGTCAGAACGCCGCAAGGCTTCTTTTGGCAAGTTTGAGCAGGAGCTTTATGTATTGCTGGCTGAGCTGGGTATGCCGAACGCCCGCATTGTGATCCAGCATAAAGCAGCCGCCCCAACTGCTACCGGTACTGACGAGATCAGCATTCTGTTCAGCGCCAACAAGGGCGCGCAGCCGCAGTCATTGGTGAAAGCAGCCTCTGGTGGTGAATTCTCCCGACTGATGCTAAGTATCAAATACATGCTGGCCGATAAGACTGCCTTACCAACGATTGTGTTCGACGAAATTGACACAGGTATATCTGGTGAGGTAGCTGTGAAAGTGGGTAAAATGATGCAGCAGATGGCCCAAAAGCACCAGATCATTGCCATTTCACACTTGCCACAGATCGCTGCGCAGGGTAACTCACATTACTTTGTGTATAAGCACGACACCGAAGAACGTACCATCAGCCGCGTGAAGAAACTAAACGATAAAGAACGTGTAGATGAAATAGCGCACATGATCGCAGGCGCCAACCCAAGTGCTAGTGCTTATAAGAGCGCCAAGGAGTTACTTTCGCTATAAGACGACACACTACCTCCTTGTGCCTTTAATGAGGACCAGTAATCTATAAGAAGGTCTGGGAGGTAACAGATAAAAGGAGCTTAAGTGAATGATGCTTCATCTGAACTTGAGTTATACTCAGTTATTGCTATATTGCTACCTGATTTCTGCGGACTATACCTGTCTGGTGGGAATCCTAATAATGTGAAACATTAACCTGACAAATACATGTCTTACAATCTGCTTAAAGGAAAGAAAGGAATCATTTTCGGAGCGCTTGACGAGAAGTCAATCGCTTGGAAAGTTGCCATGCGTGCCAAAGAAGAGGGCGCTGAGTTTGTGTTGACCAATGCGCCATTGGCAATGCGTATGGGCGAGATCAATAAACTGGCTGAAACTTGCAATGCTCAGGTTATACCTGCCGATGCTACTTCAGTAGAAGATCTTGAAAACCTTTTTACCAAAGCGCAGGAAATACTGGGCGGCAAGATTGACTTCGTGCTGCACTCAATCGGTATGAGCCCGAACATCCGCAAAGGCAAGACTTACGGTGACCTGAACTACGACTGGTTCCTGAAGACGCTGGACATTTCGGCACTTTCTTTCCACAAAGTAATGCATGTGGCCGAGAAGCAGAATGCCATGAACGAGTGGGGTTCTATTGTAGCTCTTTCGTACATCGCGGCACAGCGTGTTTTCCCTGACTATACCGACATGTCGCAGGCGAAGGCTGTGCTGGAGTCGATTGCCCGTAACTATGGTTACCGTCTGGGTAAGATGAATAAAGTGCGTGTAAACACTGTATCGCAGTCACCAACTAAAACGACAGCTGGTACAGGCGTAGGAGGTTTCGATGCTTTTTACGACTATGCTGATAAAATGTCCCCACTTGGAAACGCTTCAGCTGAGTCTTGCGCGGACTACTGCATTACGCTGTTCTCTGACCTGACGCGTATGGTCACCATGCAGAACCTGATGCATGATGGTGGTTTCTCTACAATGGGCATCTCTGAAGATGTAGTAGAAATGATCTCTAAGCAGTCTTAGCATTAGATCTTAAAATTGAGGTGTGTGACCATTTGTAAGTGAGTAGTGCATACCTAATGATACAAAAAGCCCCTGGTGCTGTTAGCGTCAGGGGCTTTTTGTATGTTTTTCTTAGAAAGTGTCAGTACAGAAGTATCAGGTAAATAATTAAAGAAAAGCAGTGGTGCTATACCTGCTTAAAGGTATAGAAAATACGCAGTTCATAGTTACTCGCCTCTAAAACTTTAGTGTTCCGAATTAATCCTCTTCCCTGTGCACTTTGGTGAAGTCAAAGGCAGGCACGCAAACCGACCAGTACTCCGTTTCCTCGTCGTAAGGGTTGGAATAACGGATACGAGAACCAGCTTTGATCAGGATAGACTCGCCTGCTTCGACTACCACTTCTTCACCGTTTATCTCAATCAGCTTGCGGCCGCGTAGTACAATAGTGATTTCATCAAACTCAGGTGTCTGATGCGGTTCGCCCCAGTTTGGTGGCGCTACCATGTGCGCCACACTAAAAGCATCGGTGCGGGTAGAGGCTTTACCAAAGTGCTCCTCTATTAGTTTGCCGTCCGTGGTAGGTACACGGAAAGGCTTGGTTTGTTTGAAGTATTTTTTCTCAGACATAGGCTGGCAGGTATAGCTTAGGATTTGGTAGGGCACTCGCCTTTAGTGGTGGAAGTTACACCGGCACGATCAGCCTCGCAGGCATTGCCATAGGTTTTGCCGTCGCAACCGCACACTGGATCGTACTGCATGGTGCACATTTGATCAGGATTGACTTTGGACTGGTCGATGCAAGGTATTTCGCTGTTTTTGCAAGAGTAAAAGACACTGATTGCCAGCATTGCTGTAACGAAGGCTGTTTTTTTCATGATGTTTTATTTGTTATCGTTTATACGCACTAGTTCGTGATATGAAAAGCATACGACGGCTTTGCGATTCCTTAAAGACAAAAGTAAGGAGTTGCAAACTAAGTATGTACCACCCCGTATGTATTGGAACGTAAAATAAAACGAATTCAGGTATAACAACTCTACTATCCGTACGAAGTAGCTATACCCTATAAAAGAAGAACATCAGAAAATGATAAACAACATGAACGACGAAAAAGGTAAAATTCTGCTGGCTACGCTGGCCGGTATTGGAGTGGGTGTAGTGGCAGGTGTACTGCTGGCCCCTAATAATGGACTGGACACACGCGATAGCCTGAAAAAAACTTTGACAAAAGTAGGCGACGATGTTGAGCGCACCGTGAAAAACTTCATGGATAAGCTTGAGAGCAGCAAGGTGACAGACGACGGAAGCAGCCTGGTAATGCGCGGCTCCTGGGATGACGTGAAAGGCCAGCTTAAGAAGAACTACGCTGACCTGACTGAAGATGACCTCACTTATGTAGAGGGGCAGGAGGATGAACTGTTTGGTCGTTTACAGCAAAAGCTAGGCAAGACCAAAAATGAAATCATGAAGCTGATCAAAGACTTATAAGTCTCGACAAAATAAGTTGAAAGCTCAGTAAAACATTTTACTGAGCTTTTTTTCTTTATTTAAATGCAGTATAGTATAAAACTGTTGTATAGTTATAACTTAATACTGACCTTCGTCGTTATAATTTCAACAGTGAATATTAAAGAAAACAAATCTATCAATTTATAATAAACACAACTATGAAAGATAATAGCGGAAAGATCATGCTTGCGCTGTTGGCTGGCGCTAGTGCCGGTGTAATTGCAGGTTTACTAATGGCTCCAGACACAGGTGAGCACACTAGAACTGGCATTAAGAAGTGGGCTAACAAGCTAAGCAAAGATCTGGAGAAGAACCTGCAGACTGGCTTGGATGAGATCAAGAACATGAGCAATGATGCGATGAGCAAAATGGGTGGTGCTAACAAATCAGAAGGCAACACAGGTGGTAACGCATCGTCTTCTTCTACTGGCTCTACTGGTTCATCTACTGGCACAAATGCCGGTGGTTCTACTGTAACCAACGTTTAGTTTGCCATTTAGGGCGTAACTCACTCAAGACGTATACTCTAAACTTAGTTTGCTCCCGGGGCTTATTTGCCCGCTGAGGCGGAATCAAGCTTTGTAAAGACGAAAAGGCCTGTCCCTTACCGGGGCAGGCCTTTGTTTTTAGTGGAGTAAGAGCAGGATTGCGTTAACCTTCGCACTTTAGTCCCGTTATTATTTTAAAGAGTATTATAAGTTCGTACAAGCGAATTCACAATAAAACGACATTAGACTATGAGAACGAAAATGGATTACAGCAGCCTGGGAGAGTCAAAAAGTACATACAGCAACACCCCAAAATCTTCTTCTACCTACAGCCAGGTAGGCAAAGAGATCAGCGGAAATGTCACGCATTCTTCTATTCGCGAACCGAAGCATCAGCCACAGACGCAAAAGCAAACACAGCAACGTACCGGGTATGGTAGTGGTAGCCGTATGGGCACTTCCTCCAGCTCGCACAGTGAGGGCAGCGGAACGCTGGGGGTGGCCATGGGCCTGCTTGCCGGTGCCAGCGTAGGTGTGCTCGCAGGTATACTCATGGCGCCAGACAGTGGCCGTATTACCCGTCGCCGCCTGTCAGACTCCGCTGCCTGGGTAGGCCGCGGCATCAACGAGAAGTTGCGTGCCGGCAAGGATAAAACAGATTCCTGGATAGGGAAAGCAGAAGAGAATTTTAAGGGTACTACTGATTCACTTAAGAATAATATGTCAGGCTCCGGCAAAGAGCTTTAAACATCACAGGTATAGCGCTATACCTGCAGTGCATAAAAAAAACGCCCGCTATACCTTAGCGGGCGTTTTTTATGCATTTATCTTATTAGATTACTCTTCTCTTCTCTCTGGCTTCATCTGTGGGAAGAAGAGCACGTCCTGAATGGAGTTAGAGTTTGTCATGATCATGGTTAAGCGATCGATGCCTACACCTAAACCGGCGGTTGGCGGCATGCCGTACTCCAGCGCACGCAGGAAATCTTCGTCCAGGGCCATAGCCTCCACATCACCGCGTTTTGCCAGTTCCAGCTGCTCTTCAAAGCGGGCACGCTGGTCAACCGGGTCATTCAGTTCCGAGAAAGCGTTACAAATCTCCTTGCCGTTGCAGATAGCCTCGAAACGCTCTACCAAACCTGGCTTGTCGCGGTGCTTCTTGGCCAGTGGGCTCATCTCAACAGGGTAATCTGTGATGAATGTTGGCTGTATCAGGTTAGGCTCTGCTGTTTCACCGAATATTTCGTCAATGATCTTGGCCTTGCCCATGGTTGGGTCAACATGGATGCCCAGTTGCTGTGCCGCCTGACGAAGCTCCGGTTCTTCCATGTTCGAGATATCGATTTTGGTGAAGTGCTCAATGGCTTCGTACATGGTGTAGCGCTTCCATGGGCGGGCAAAGTTGATAAGGTTTTCGCCTACCTGAACTTCAGTTTTACCGTGCAGCGCAAGAGCTACTTTCTCTACCATTTCCTCTACCAGATTCATCATCCAGTTGTAGTCCTTGTAAGTAACGTAAAGCTCCATTACCGTAAACTCCGGGTTGTGGAAACGGCTCATGCCTTCGTTACGGAAGTCTTTGGCGAACTCGAACACGCCATCGAAACCACCTACAATGAGGCGCTTCAGGTATAGCTCGTTGGCAATGCGCAGGTATAGCGTCATGTCCAGCGTGTTATGGTGCGTCTTGAACGGACGGGCTGCCGCGCCACCATGTATAGGCTGCAGAATTGGAGTTTCTACTTCCAGGTAACCTTTCTCTGCAAGGAAGTTACGCATGGTGCTTACCAGCTGCGTACGCTTCTTGAATGTTTCGCGCACATCTGGGTTCACAATCAGGTCGACGTAGCGCTGACGGTAACGCAGCTCCGGGTCAGTGAAGCCATCGTGCACAATCTCGTTGCCGTTCTCGTCAATCTCACGCTTCACGATAGGCAGCGGGCGAAGGGACTTGGTCAGTACTTTCAGCTCTGTTACGTGCACCGAAATCTCACCTACCTGCGTTACGAAAGCATAACCTTTGATACCGATAAAGTCACCAATGTCAAGCATCTTCTTGAACACGGTGTTATACATATCCTTGTTCTCACCTGGTGCGATATCATCACGTGATACATAGATCTGGATACGGCCCGTGCTATCCATCAGCTCAGCGAATGAAGCTTTGCCCATCACACGACGGCTCATCAAACGGCCAGCCAGAGTTACTTCCTGGTAGTTGTTCTTCTCCTTATCGAAATTCTCCTTTATCTCTTTGGCCGTGGCCGTCACTTCAAATGTTTCGGATGGATATGGGTTGATACCCATTTTCTCCAGCTCTTCGCGCTCGTGGCGTCTGCGTAGTTCCTGTTCGCTGAGTTGCATGCGATTTTAGTACTAAATGTGACTATTATATATAAACTGCAAAATTGCTAAATAAACAGGAGGTTTTAAACATTAAATTGCTAATTGTTGGCTGTTAAATTGTTGTGGCGCGCAAAGTAAAAGCCCCGGCAAGCAAAACTTGCCGGGGCTCCCATATATGTAGTAGAACAAATCGGACTTAAGCAGCTGTGCGGAGTTGCTGCTCGTCGTCCTGTAAAAGCGGCTTTACTTTGTCTTCCAGTCTGGCTGCAACAAAAGACTTTTGCAAGTAAGCAGGCAGTTCCTGCACAAAAGCTTCATACTGCTGCAAACTCATAGCCTGGGCTACATAACACTCGTGTATACCATTGAGGTAGCTCACAATCTCCAGAAGCGACTCATGGAACAGTTTGAAATCAATGTCAGACTGCACGAAACGCTCGATCTCACGGTGTGAGCTGGAGATGCGTAACCTGGCCAGCAGATCGAACATAGTCGTATAGCCCACGCGCCAGGTCAACTGCTGCCAATGCTGCGGGCCGAACTTCTGTAGCACTTCACCAGTACGGCTGCTGCGGATGGCTGTATTTGGATTAGCCTGTACCTGCTGTCGTATGGATTTGGCTTTCATGCGACGTGTCGTGCGCAAAAACTGACCGATCTGTGACTGTGCTTCAAGCTCTTTGCCCGCAATCTGCAGCCCCGGTTTGTAATGTGCCAATGGCAGTCGGTTGATGCGGAAATCATCGAAGTGCCCAGATGCATAAAAACTCATCGCCTGCGGATAAGCGTTCTTCACAATCAGACGACCTGCCTCACGCATGACCACTGCTTCGTTGCTCGTCTTGATCTGACGGGTATGCAGGAAGGCCTGCAAACTCGCAAATACGGTATAGTAAGCCTGTGGGAAAGTCCAATGGAGGGCATTCCGAATATAATTCTCATCTCCTAACTCTGCCGTGGTACGCAATGCATACTCTGTGTTCCAGCTATTCAGCAAGAGTTTTTTCACAGCTTCTACATCTTCTTCGGAAAGCTCCGCAGGTACTTCCTTAAAGAAAGCCAATTGCTGCAGGCCCATTCCATCATAGTGGTTGAGGTGATAGTTTATCGCAAAAAAGTAGTTCAGGAACACCTGTGCCGGGATGGATTTATACCATTCCTTGTCAAGCTGTTTCTGCTCTTCCGGATACATAGA
The DNA here is from genome assembly GCF_058932845.1 of Pontibacter sp. LHS2. Classification (NCBI taxonomy): domain Bacteria; kingdom Pseudomonadati; phylum Bacteroidota; class Cytophagia; order Cytophagales; family Hymenobacteraceae; genus Pontibacter; species Pontibacter sp. LHS2. The sequence goes on along the minus strand of NZ_JBZYWG010000002.1, from coordinate 704,290 downwards.
TATGATGTTTTCTTCTTCTTTCTCTTTCATGTATTTAGAACATTATTGGTACGCTAACAGTTGCAATTTTCAGCTATAAATACATGTGGTATTGAATTTTAATTTATTGATAATCAATTGATTGCGAAGATGTTGAAATTTTTTTTTCTTACACCTATTATGTTGCTGTAATGGACACTTTTTGAGGTGTAATAGGGGGAACTCATACCTGTAAAAACCAGAAATAGGGAAGGGGTCAGAGTAATAACCTGAAGCTCAAAATGGGAGTACAAGAGTGGGACTAAACCCGCATATTATGGAGCTATCTTACATCTTAAATGAGTTAGGCGAAGAACGGGAAATGTACTACAACGCCGTAACGCCTCCCATCCTTCAAACGAGTAATTTCGCTAGTAAAACAGTGGAGGATATGCGGCGCATGCTTCAGAACGAAGCGGAGTCATACCTGTATACCCGAGGCAATAACCCGACCGTGACCATGTTTGAGAAGAAGATGGCCGCACTCGAAGGGGCTGAGCATGCCATTGCTTTTGGGAGCGGTATAGCGGCAGTTTCAGCAGCAGTGCTCTCACAGTTGAAGGCAGGTGACCATGTGGTGAGCGTTGAGAAGCCCTACGGCTGGACTAATGTGCTAATGAATCGCTTCTTGCCTCGCTTTGGGGTAGAAGTGACCATGGTGGACGGCACAGACACAGAGAACTACCGCCAGGCTATCAGGCCCAATACAAAGCTGTTGTATATGGAAAGCCCTAACTCCTTTACGTTCGAGCAGCAGGATATAACAGCCGTTGCAGCACTCGCCAAAGCGCATGGCTGTAGCACCATCATTGACAACAGCTTCGCTTCCCCGCTCAATCAGAATCCGCTGGCGATGGGAGTGGACCTGGTCGTTCACTCCTGTACCAAGTACGTCGGAGGCCACTCTGATACCATGGGCGGTGTAGTTTGTGGCAGCCGGGAGATGATCAATATGATATTTGAGCGAGAGTTTATGACGCTAGGCGCTATCTTGTCGCCGCACGATGCCTGGCTGCTGTTGCGGGGCTTGCGGACACTGCCTGTACGTATGGAACGCGTTGCCGAGACAACCAGAAAGGTAGTGGATTGGATAGCAAAGCAGGAGCAGGTTGAAAAAGTCTATTATCCTTTCCATCCTTCCAACCCCCAATATGAACTGGCGAAGAGGCAGATGCGCAATAATACAGGCCAGTTTACGATTGCGCTCAAAACGGATGACATCCAAAAGGTCGACAACTTCTGCAATAGTCTGAAGCACTTCCTGATGGCTGCTTCCTGGGGAGGGCACGAGTCTCTGATTTATCCCGCGGCGGCTTATTATATAAATGGTAGCCACAAAGGAAAGCTCGACTTTAACTTAGTGCGCTTTTATATAGGTTTAGAGGATGTGGATTATCTTATCAGCGACATTGAACAGGCACTGAGCAAAGTAGAATAATGTATCTACAATAAAGGTTAATAGGATAATTAAATAATTTAATGCTAAGATAACATTACATCAAAACCATCTGCTTAACTTTGTTTCGATGGTTTTACACTCTCTCTTTAGTAACCTCAAGCCAGTGCATATCAGTGCATTGCGCTATTTTGTCCCAAAATCAAATCACTCTTATACGTATGTTTAAACATCTACACAAAGCCTCTGCTTTTGTGCTGGCCTGCTGTGCCTTTTTGGCTGGCGGCGAAACTTTAGCGCAGACCAATCCGCAGCCACAGCAGCTGCCTTACACGCAGGATTTCAATGACCTGCCACACAACTCTACTGTTTATCCTGAGGGGTGGCAGGGGTGGCAGTTGGCGACTTCAATTAGCACGAACTTCCGTACCAACGCACCGTCTGATGACAGAGCTCTGCTGGCAAATAGTTCAGCTAGTACGACTACAGGAGGTGTGCATAATTACAATGGCAAACTCGGTATTTTGGGCAGCGGATCTGTTGACCCTAGTTTTGCCTTTGCAATTGACACTCGCCAGAAGACAGCGGTGACGGTATCTTATGATATGATGACTGTTCGTAACCCTGGTACTCGTATCAATGAAGTAGTTCTGCAATACCGTGTAGGCATTAGTGGAACATTTATTAATATTGAGGGCTCCACTTATCAGAACAATGCTGAAACGCAGACAAACACTGGCAACACTACGCCGCAAAAAATAGAGCGTATCCTAATTACTTTGCCAGAAGCTGCAGAAAACAAAGAAGTGGTTCAGCTGCGTTGGGCTAACAGAGATGTGAGCGGCAGTGGTTCTAGAGCAGGCTTTGCAGTAGACAACATCGAAGTAAGCAGTCTGAGCGACAGCAAGAATCCATTTGTAATTGCCCCTGCAAGTCTATCTTTAGGTGAAGTAGCTGTGGGTCAGCCAGCAATGTCATCTTATAACTTAATAGCTGGTAACATAGCGGGCAACGTACAGCTGACTGCTACTGGCGGGTATACTGTTTCAAAGCAGGCGGCTTCTGGTTTTGCGACCAACCTGACTTTCTCAGCTGCAGAGATAGCTGAAAACCCAACTGTATATGTGCGCCTGGTTCCTGCTACAGCAGGTGTGTTGACAGGTGCTATCACGCACGCTGGTGAGGGCTTTACATCGGCTACTACAGTGCTTTCAGCCACTGCAACTAGCCCATTTGTGCAAGACTTCAACAACTGCGGTACTACCCTGCCTGGCGGTTGGAAAGCCTTCAGCGTAACAGGTACTCAGGAATGGGCATGTACTACTTTTGGTAGAGAAACTGCCGAGAGCCCACGCAACAACGCGGTGCAAATTAACGGTTTCAGCGGCAGCGCCCGCGAAAACGAAGACTGGATGATTTCTCCTTCGCTCAACCTGATGGACTTCAACATTGCCACATTGTCTTTCTGGACCAGAACTGCCTTTAGAGGTCCTGGCCTGAAACTGATGATTTCTACAAACTACGATGGCACTAGCGCACCAGCCACAGCCACCTGGACTGAACTGGATGGTGATTTCCCGGCAACTGCATCTGATGCCTGGAAGCAGTCTGTTGTGAACATTTCTGCTTATAAAGCTCCTTCTGTTCACGTTGCCTTTGTTTACAACTCCGTTGCTGAAACTGATGGCGCAGCCCGTTGGACCCTTGACGACTTTGAAGTTGAAAACCTGGACCAGTTGCTGATTGCCAGCAACGAGATGTTTGACTTTGGAGTAGTAGAAGTACCTAACGCCTCTGCTTCTCAGTCTTTCAAATTCTCTGCTCTGGGTTACCCACAAGGTATGACCCTGTCAGTAGGTGCTGATTTTCAGCTTTCTAAAAACGGTCAGGCCTATGCTTCTTCTGTTACTTATACAGCTGCAGAAGCAGGTGCCGACAACACAGTGTATGTGCGCTACAAGCCAGCAACCACAAAACTGCGCGCTACCAGCACGATCACGTACACCAGCGGTTCGTTCTCTATGGAGAGAGGCATGCTAACCGGCTCTTCATTGCCGAAATCTAAGACGCTTGACATCGTATCGTGGAATCTGGCCTGGTTCGGCTCTACGAGTGGTGGCCCAAGTAACCTGGAAGTACAGTATCAAAATGCTAAGCGTGTCGTGCAGACACTTGATGCAGACATCATCGCTTTCCAGGAAATTTCGAATGATGCGCAGATGGAGCGTCTTGTGAGCGAATTGCCAGGGTATAGCTATGTGATGTCTGATGTGTACTCGTACTCGCAACGCCCAAGCACTGGCGATAACCTGGACCCGCAGAAACTGTACATTGTTTACAAAAACGAAACGGTGAAAGTGAAGAGTCAGAAAGTACTCCTGAACAAACTGTATCAGGATATTTTGGCTGGAGAAACGACACTGCAAAACTATCCAAGCTCAAGTGCAAGCTTCTGGGCCAGCGGTCGTCTGCCTTATATGGTGGAAGTGGAAGCTACTATGAACGGTGTAACGCAAAAGATGCACCTAGTAAACCTGCACACACGTGCCAACTCTGGTACGGACGTGAGCCGCTACAACATGCGCAAGTACGACGTACAGGTGCTGAAAGACAGCCTGGACGCTCAATATCCGAATGTTAACTTAGTAATGCTGGGTGACATGAACGATGATGTGGACGTATCAGTGGTAAACAACCTGCCTTCATCCCTCAATGCTTTCGTACAGGACAATAACTACAAGACCCTGACATATGACCTGAGCACAACTGGTGCCTTCACCTATGCAGGTGGTTCATTCCAAAGCTTCCTGGATCATATCATCGTGTCGAAGTCTTTGACGGATGAGTACATCGAAGAGTCAATTGCAATTGAGAACCAGTTCCTGAGCAGTATTTCCAGCTTCCGAACATCTACTTCAGACCACATTCCGGTTTCGGCTCGCTTTAGCTTCGAGGCTACTCCAGCTGTTGCTTTCTCAGCGCCAAGCCTGACCAAAACAGAAGGTGATGCGCCGTTTGCGGTAAACATGAGCATCTCGGCTCCACAGGACAAAGCACATACTCTATACCTGACGGTGAAAGATGGTGCTACAGCCACTGCAGCAGATTACACTACTACACCAGTTGCCGCTAACAACGTGATAGCGGTAGATGTGCCAGCGTATGCTACTTCTGCTTCTTTCGATGTAAGCATTATTGAGGATAAACTGGTAGAGCCAACAGAGCACGTGACGTTCTACATCAACGGTGTGACAACTGACCTTGGTATGGCCGCTGCCGCTCGTAACTTTACCTTGTCTATCCGCGACAACAGCACTTCTACAGGTATAGCCAATGGTCAGGATTTGGCATTCCGTCTGTATCCGAACCCAACCAAAGGCCAGGTTGTAAATATCTCGCTGCCAGAAGAAGTATCGGTGTTGGACGAGGTGGCACTGGAACTTCGTGCTGCCAATGGCAATAAGCTTTATGAGCTGGAAGGTAACCTGAGCAGTGTACAGCAGCAATTGAATGAAAAAGTAGCTGGTCTGCGTAACGGTATGTACTATGTACAGGTGATAGTGAAAGGTAAGGTATATCAGACCAAGCTTGTAAGAAACTAATCACTAACATTACTACTAGCAATTACGAAAGAGGCCTCCTGCATAGCAGGAGGCCTCTTTTTTTATACCTGATCCGATTCTTAGAGCAAGGTCTACTTTAGGCTGCAATTGGATAATGATGCAACAAATTTTGAGTATTTATAGAAAATGGCGCATATACTATCTTTTAGCTTTTTCAGGAGGTACAATTCTCTGTATTTGGTTAGCTTTGTATGATGAATTGGCTTACAATCTGTTACCTCTCTACAGAAAAGGCGTCTGAATGCCTGCCACTTCGTTGTACTCTTCGAAAAATCTCAAATCAATCTTATAATTATGCTTAAACATTTACACAAAGCTTCTGCTTTTGTGCTGCTTTGCTGTGGCCTTTGGGCTGGCAATGAAGCGCAGGGGCAGAGTAATCCAACTCCCCAAACCCTTCCGTTTAGTACTGACTTCAGTAGTATGGGAAGTACTACGGAGCTGCCGACTGGCATCGCAGCTTGGTTAAATGGATACAATAACTCCAAGGCCGCAGCCTTAGCATCAACTCCATCGGCTGATGCTCCAATTGTTGCGACTGGCGGAAAACAATCAGGTGGTGCTAGCGTGTATAATTACACAGCAGGCAGCGGAAACAGACTTTACGTTCAGTTATCCGGCAACGCGGCTAATGGCTCTGACCAGATTGCGACTGCTATTAACACCATTGGGAAATCTAGTATACAGGTTTCTTATGATGTGGAATTGATAAACAACCAGCCGCGCTCTGCTGGTGTTACATTGCAGTACCGGGTAGGCGAAACTGGTGACTGGATAGAAGTGGCAAGTACAGATTATACCAGTAAAGATTTGGCGGAAGGCCATATCACTTCGATTAAAGCCATGTTGCCAGCTGGTGCCGAGAACAAAGCCATTGTACAGCTACGTTGGGCGACTTACGAAAATGTAGAAAGTGGCGTAGGCGGTTCGCGTGATGGTATTGCTATTGATAATATTGTTATTGAAGAGACAAATCCCGCTCCTCAACCAGTGCAAGTAAGCACTTCTTCGCTGGCTTTCGGCACGGTAGGTGTAAACCAGGTTGCTGACATTCTTACTTATACCTTAACAGGTCATGAATTGACCAATGAAGTTGTGGTAGCTGTAGATGGTGCTTTTAGTGTTTCCAAAACGCAGGATGGAGAGTATAGCCAGCGTTTGGTGTACTCGCCAAGCCAGCTAGAGGAGCCGCGCACGGTATATGTAAAAGTAGCTACCAGCGCTGTTGGTAACTTCACTGGCACGATCACACACAGCAGCAACGGTGTGGACTATGGAACCGTGGCGCTTTCTGCGGAAGTGTTCAGCCCATACATCCAGAACTTCAATAACTGCGCTACAACATTGCCGGGCGGCTGGACTGCTTTCAATGTAACTGGTGATCAGGTATGGGGCTGTACTACTTTTGGTAGAGAAACTACTGAGAACCCACGCAACAACGCTGTGCAGATCAACGGCTTTAGCGGCAGTGCCCGCGAAAATGAAGATTGGTTGATCTCGCCTTCGCTGGACCTGAGCGACTTCAACATCGCCGCCCTTACATTCTGGACCAGAACTGCCTTTAAAGGCCCAGGCCTGAAACTGATGGTATCTACTAACTACGATGGTACAAGTGCCCCAAGCACTGCTACCTGGACTGAATTGAACGGTGACTTCCCTGAACTTGCATCTGACTACTGGAAACAGTCTTTTGTTGATTTGAGCGCCTACAAAGGCGAAAACGTGTATGTGGCTTTTGTTTACACAGCAGAAGCCAAAGCTGACGGCGCGGCACGTTGGACAGTGGATGATGTGGCGGTAGAGAACATGGAGCGCGCTTTATTGGCAAGCGACTTCAATTACGACTTCGGTATGGTGGCGACACCAAATGCCTCGGAAGCTCAAAACTTCAGCTTCTCGGCTCCGGGTTATGCAGGTATAACACTGAGTGTGGAAGAGGACTTTGAGCTTTCAAAGGACAACGAGACTTTTGCATCCTCTATCACTTACACAGCTGATGAAGCTGCTGCTTCAAACAAGGTATATGTTCGCTTTAAGCCTGCCAGCACCAAGCTGCGCACGACAAGTGCCATTACTTTTACAAGCGGCGATTTCTCTGTTAAGAAAGGTATGCTGACGGGTAGTTCTTTACCAAAGACCAGCACACTGGATATTGTATCCTGGAACGTAGCCTGGTTTGGCTCTACAAGTGGTGGCCCAAGCAACCTGGACCTGCAGTACAGCAACACAAAGAAAGTACTTGAGACGTTAGACGCTGATATCATTGCGCTGCAGGAGATCTCCAATGACGCAAAGATGGAGCAGCTCATCGGTGAACTGGAAGGCTACAGCTTCGTGAAGTCTGATGTGTACTCTTACTCTCAGAGGGAAAGCTCCGGCTCTACCTTGGATCCGCAGAAACTATACCTGGTGTATAAGAATGAAACAGTGCAGATCAAAAGCCAGAAAGTACTGCTGAACAAGTTGTACAACGATATTCTGAGCGGAACAACGACACTGGAGAACTATCCGGGCTCAAGCGACAGCTTCTGGGCCAGCGGCCGCCTGCCTTATATGGTAGAAGTAGAGGCTACTGTGAATGGTGTTTCGCAGCGTATCAACCTCGTAAACCTGCACACACGTGCCAACTCTGGTACGGACGTGAGCCGCTACAACATGCGCAAGTACGACGTACAGGTGCTGAAAGACAGCCTCGACGCACAATATCCGAACATGAACCTGGTGCTGCTAGGCGACATGAACGATGACGTGGACGTATCAGTGGTAAACAACCTGCCGTCTTCTTTGGAAGCATTTGTGAACGACGAAGACTTTAAGACGCTGACTTACGACCTGAGCACAACGGGTGCCTTCACGTATGCTGGCGGTTCTTATCAGAGTTTCCTGGATCATATCATCGTGTCGAAGTCTTTGACGGATGAGTACATCGGCGAGTCAATTGCAATTGAGAATCAGTTCCTGAACAGTATCTCCAGCTTCAGAACAACCACTTCTGATCACGTGCCAGTATCGGCTCGATTCACGTTCAGCGCTACGCCAGTAGTGACTTTCACAGAAGCATCAGTAACTAAAATGGAAGATGCAGGCAAGTTCAGCGTGAATCTGACCTTGTCCGAAGCACAGGCGGCGGAGCACTCTGTGACCTTGATGATTGAAGAAGAAGCCACTGCGTCAGAGGCTGATTACACCGTACCAGGTGCTGACAATGGAAAAATTACTGTAACGATCCCTGCCAACGCAACAACGGCTTCCTTCGAAGTGGAAATTGTGGATGACAACCTGGTAGAGCTTACTGAGAGCGTATCTTTCACAATCCACAAAGCGAGCACAGGCTTGGGTCTTACATCAGCGCGTACTTTCGAACTGATCATTGAAGACAATGACAAGTCAGCGGTGAGTTTCACTGAGACAACTTTGGAAGTAAGTGAAGATGCCGGCGCTAAAATCATTACCCTTAACCTGGATCAGGCGACTGTACAGGAAGAGGAACTGGTAGTAGCGGTTACGAATGGTACCAATGTAACGTATGGCGCTGCCGGTGACTATACTACTGCACCTGCTGTGGCCGATGGTAAAATCACACTCACAATACCGACAGGAGCTACAAGTGCTACGTTTACCATCACAGTGAACGATGACACGGAAGTAGAAGAGCTGGAGACCGTGACTTTTGCCTTGTCCTCTTTCAGCGCTAAGCTGATGGAAGGTGAGAACACTTCGTTCACACTCTCTATACGCGACAACGACATGCCAACTGGCCTTGCCCGTCGCAAGAACCAGGAGTTCCGCATGTATCCGAACCCGACAAGAGGAGCGGTTACCATTGTGCTACCAGAAGATGTATCTTCAGTAGAGGAAGCAAAGATGACCGTGATCTCACCAGAAGGTATTAAAGTGGTTAATCTCCATGGTAATCTGGATGGCGTCATAGCACAGCTTAACCAGCGCCTGCCTGGTCTGCGTAATGGTATGTACTTTGTACAGATCCAGGTACGTGGCAAGGTATACCAGTCGCGACTTGTGAAAAACTAAGCCTTAGGTATAGCTTATGAAAGCGGTCTCCTGCATTGCGGGAGGCCGCTTTTTTTGTGTACAGGTATAGCAGTTCCTGGAGCGAAGTCGTTCATAGAGGTATAACCAAGCCATAAGGCAATCGGTATGAAGTAGACGAACCAAAAGAAATTACTATGACAGACAAACCGCAAATTATAAACAATGTGCACGCTGCTACCCTTATTGGGTCTGGACTGAGTAGCTTTTTTATGAATGAGAAGCGTCCGAAGACGGCACTTATACCTGCAGTAGCCGGAAGCGGACTACTGCTGCTGAGCAAGAATCTGGAGAAAGGCGATCAAACCATGGCACACGTGGCGGTGGGGATCACAGGTCTCTTGCTGGTTCAAACGCTTCGCTCATTCCTGCAAGCTGCCGTGCCGGATGCTGAGACAGAAACAAAATTTGACCCTGCCACCTTAAATCGGCGCAAGCTGATCTTTGGCCTGATGAGCACTACAGGTATAGCTGCGATGGCCACTTACATTGGGGGCTTCATCGAGAAACGCAAGAATAGCTGAGGTATACATGATAAAAGAAAGAGCCCGCAGATGCTATACCTGCGGGCTCTTTCTTTTGAGGGGCTTATAGTAATGATTATTTTACTCAAAAGACAACTGGCCATACTTGTTAAAAACCAACGGCGGTATCGTCACCACGGGGATCGGCTCCGCCTTCCAGTTTGCCGTTGGGTAGTACCAGTATACCTTCCACAGCGCCATATGTATTTCTTTGCTTCAGCTTATAACCCTTACTCTCCAGTACAGCCCTTACCTCAGGTGAGATGGCATTCGGCTCGTGTTGTATTTCGTCAGGCAGCCACTGATGGTGAAAACGGGGTGCAGCTACAGCTTCCTGCATGGTCATGCCATGTTCCACCACATTCAGGATCGTCTGGAAAACAGAAGTGATGATGGTAGAACCACCTGGTGTACCCACGACCATGAATAGTTTGCCGTCTTTTTCCAGTATAGTAGGTGTCATGGCGCTAAGCATGCGTTTGCCGGGTTGTACAGAGTTCGCCTCGCCACCGATCAGGCCAAACATATTAGGTACACCGGGCTTGGCGCTGAAGTCGTCCATTTCGTTGTTGAGCAGGAAACCGGCACCTTCCACCACTACCATAGAGCCATAACCCCCGTTGATGGTTGTGGTAATGGATGCGGCGTTACCAAATTGGTCTACGATGCTGAAGTGGGTGGTTTGGTCAGATTCATATACAGGCAACTCGCCAGCTTTCACTTCTGACGAAGGCGTGGCACGCTCCATACTCACGTTCTGCATGCGCTCCTGCAGGTAGCTGCGGTCCAACAGGCCACTGCTGGGCACTTTATAAAAATCCGGATCGCCAAGGTAGGTAGCACGGTCAGCGTATACCCGGCGCTTCGCCTCGGTCATTACTTGTATGGTCTGTGGCTGCTGCCAGCCGTAGTTTTTCAGGTCATAAGGCTCCACCATGGTCAGCAACTGCATCAATGCAATGCCTCCGCTCGATGGTGGTGACATGGAAATAACTTTGTAGTCTTTGTACTGTCCCGTGATCGGAGTGCGCCACACGGCATTATAATCACGCAGGTCCTGATACGAAACCAATCCGCCGCCGCGCTGCATCTCTTTAACGATCAGGTTGGCTGTTTCACCAGCATAGAAGCCCTCACGGCCTTTATCCCGGATACGCTCCAGGGTACGGGCCAGGTCGAGGTGATAGAGCGTGTCACCAGGCTGCCAGGCCTGTGCACGGGTGAGGTAGGGGGTATGCTTGTTATACCTGATCATCCGCTCCCGGGCATTGTTCAGCATGCGGGCCTCACGTTCAGTGAGCACGACCCCACGGCGAGCCAGGTCAATGGAAGGCTGCACCAATTCAGCAAAAGGCATGGAGCCAAGCTTTTCGTGCAGCTTGATCATACCGTCAACAGAGCCGGGCACACCAGCTGCCAGATGACCCAAGAGGCTCAGGTCAGGTATTACATTGCCCAGTGAATCGAGGTACATGTCGCGGTGAGCGGCTGCGGGAGCTTTCTCTCTGAAGTCAAGTGCGCCGGTTTCGCCTGTGTGATGCCGGTAAACCAAAAAGCCACCGCCACCAATGTTACCAGCTACCGGATAACATACCGCCAGGGCAAACTGTGTGGCAATGGCCGCGTCATAGGCATTGCCGCCTTTGCGCAATATCTCCAGACCGATGTTAGATGCATCCGGATGAGCGGAAACCACCATGGCTTTGTCAGCAACTACGCCTCGCTTAGCGGCCTCAGGCTGCGTTTGAGTACGGGGCGCACAACCCGAGAAGGAGAGGAGCACTGCCGTAAAGCAAGTAAGGGTATAGCGCTTCGATCGGAAGCCTTGGAGCAGGTTGGTGTGTTTCATGAATTCAGGTATAGGTGAGGCGAAGGTGCAAAATAAAAAAAAGCCGGCTATCTGCATAGCCGGCTTTTTTTTATTGCCAATTGAAGGCGATTACTTCAAATCGTTCTTGATGATCGCTACTGATTCTTCTACATACACGTCCTTCTGCAGTGACTTCAGGAAGTCTTTGTTGCGGGCCATTTTGGCCGTATCGCCAGAGATGGTCTGCAGATCAGTCTTCAAACGTGACACGTTCAGCACCGGAACATTTTTCTGAGCTTCTTCTAACTGTTTGTTAGCAGCTTCGCTCTTTCTCTCTTCTTCCATGTACTTCTTCATGCTCAGTGAACGGGTTGTGATATCAGACTGCTTTTTCAGTCTTTCGCCACTTTGCTGAATTACTTTGAAACTCTCGTTTCCTGCAACACGGCTCTTGCTGTTCGCCTGTATAGCCGGAATGTTCAGCTTAGTACGTGTCCAAGGCTTGTAACGAGCTGGAGAAATTTCGTCAAACGGTAGAGCAAAATCCTGCTCTTTCTCACCAAACTCCAGGAAGCTGTAAGCGTCAGGCAGAATAATGTCAGGGGTTACACCACGTAATTGTGTAGTACCACCGTTGATGCGGTAGAACTTCTGGATTGTCAGCTTCAGCGCACCAAAAGGCTTGTACGGGTCAAACTGCGATGGCAGGGCTTCGTCAATTTCAACGAATTGCTGCACAGTGCCTTTACCGAACGTTGGCGTACCTACAATCACAGCACGCTTATAGTCCTGCATAGCTGCTGCCAGAATTTCAGAAGCCGAGGCACTGTTAGAGTTCACCATGATTACAAGCGGACCGGTATACTGCACTTCCGGGTCACGGTCATCCAACACGACAGTTTTGCCAGAGGATGTACGAACCTGCACGATCGGGCCCTGCTCAATGAACAAGCCAGCCATCTCAACAGCATCAGCTAAAGAGCCACCACCGTTGTTACGCAGGTCAAGCACAAGGCCCTGCATACCCGCCGCTTTCAATTTCTCGATTTCGGCTTTCACGTCGGCACCACTGTTACGACCGCCGTTGCGCTCAAAGTCAGCATAGAAACCAGGCAGTTTAATGTAACCGATTTTCTGCTTGTCATCGATCATGGCACTCTGCGCATAAGTCTCTTCAAACACGATCACATCCCTCACAATCGGAATGATGCGTGTGCTACCGTCTGGCTTGCGCACTGTCAGGCGAACTTCAGTGCCTTTCTTACCACGGATTAACTGGATGGCGTCATCGAGGCGCATACCTTCTACCAATACCGGATCGCCATTACCTTGCGCTACTTTCTGTATTGCATCGCCAGGTTTCAGATCGCCTTGCATATATGAAGGGCTACCAGGAACAATTTCCAAAACTTTGATCTGGCCGTCTTTCTCTTGTAAAGAGGCACCTATACCTTCCAGTCGGCCAGTGAACTCAATATCAAAGTCTTTCTTCGCTTTAGGAGGGAAATAGCCTGTGTGCGGATCGTATACATTGGCCACCGCATTGATATAGGTAGAACGGCGATCGTCGCGCGTAACTTGTGCCAAACGCTTATAAAGCTCGTTATAGGCCGTCATTACTTTCTCGCGTGCTTCAGCTTCCAGCTGCTCCGTAGTTTTACGGGTTTCCTTGCTGTCTGCGCTAGCCGTAGCTTTTTCCTGCTGCTTCTGCATTTCAGCCAGACGTACCAGTGTCTGGTACTTCAGCTGCTTTCTCCAGGCTTCTTTCAGCTCGTTCTTATCTTTAGCATATTTCAGCTTCTTACCGTCGAGCTCAATGTTTTCTTCCTTAGAGAAGTCGAAAGGCTTGGCCAGGATCTCCTTATAAAAAGCCTCAGACTCCTTTGTGCGCTTTTCAATCAGGTCAGCCGAAAGGTCAAAGAACTCAAATGAACCGGCGCGCAGTTGGTCATCCAATTGCGTTTCGTACTGGCGCAGCATGGCTACGTCAGACTCAAGCAGAAACTTCTTATTAAAGTCGAGCCGGTCCAGGTATAGCTTAAAGGCCTTTTTAGAAAAGTTATCGTCTACCTTCTCCGGTTTATAGTGCATCGTGCTCAAGCCCTGCATCAGGGCTTTGATCAGTATCTCGTTTTTTCCGGCAGGGTTACTGTTTTTGCTGTACAGGATGAAAGAGCCCGTGAGTAAGATCACGACCAGTACAGAAAGAAATATTTTTAATCTGGTTGTCAAGGATAGCATCTAATTTAGTTTGTTGGACCACATATTCTCTACGCAAAAGTAGTGCCGTAGATGAGGCCACGTGCATTTCTTTTAAGGCGAGTCCTAATGTAGTATAAATATAGCTTTATCGCAAAGCAGCGCGTCTGCTAAACAGTAAACAGGCTGCTCGCCTGGTTGTTTTACGCAAAGCCTCACTTCTTTATATAACTGTTATCCATATTTTTTCGTTTCCGAAGCATGCTTATACCTGAAGATCGAAGCCAACTATTTGTGTCATGTGCGTGGTGCAGGCACTGCCTTCGTACAACTATGACATTGACCAAAGCAGGTATGTGAATAGGTATAGCCAGGGCCAATTGACTATGAAAACAATTCTTTTTTTCGGGGATAGCTTAACGGCAGGGTATGGGTTGCCCACGGCTCAGGCCTACCCGTCGCTGATACAGCAAAAGCTGAAAGAAGAAGGATATGAGAATCATACGGTGATCAATGCAGGTATAAGCGGCGATACCACGGCGAGCGGTCTGTACCGAGTGGATCGTTGGCTTTCTGCTCCGATTGATATCTTTGTGCTGGCACTTGGGGCCAATGACGGATTGCGTGGCATACCTGCCCGCGAAACGTCTCAGAACCTGCAGCAGATCATTGACAAGGTCAAACACAAACATCCTGAAGCAAAGATTATCCTGTCAGGTATGGAGTTTCCTGACATTGTACCAGGGCGTTATGCGGCGGAGTTCAGGAAGATTTTCAGAGAACTGGCTATCAAAAATAACGTGACGTTTGTACCATTTTTGCTGGAAGGAGTGGCGGGCATGCGTCATCTTAACCTGCCGGATGGTGTGCACCCCAACGCGGAAGGGCAAAAAATACTGGCCCGCCATACCTGGACAGTACTGGAAGGCTTGCTAAAGCAGGGAGTCTAACAAAACAGGCGATGCTACCAGCATCGCCTGTTTTGTTAGATCATTAGTTCTTGTAATCCTGTCTCGAACGCATGGCGTTTTCCATCTGAGCCCGAATCTCCTTCGTTGTATTGCGCGCCCATAGATTAAAGGTCGTATTATCAGTCTCCTCTATATCCTTTACGTTATCTTCAAACTCACTGAGTGCATCTTTATGGGCATCTACTACGGTGTCCCAATAAGCACGGTCAAACTCGTCTGTGTTTTTGTCACGGAGTTCCTGCACACGTCCGGCATGGTCTTCTTCCATCTGCTGTGGCAACGTCACACTATACTGTCCTGACATCTCCTGTAGCTCGTCGAGCTTTTTAGAATACAGATCTACCATCTGCTGACCATAGTCGCGTACCTGCGCAGTCACACCTTTTTCAGAGGCCAGTTTGCCCAGCTCTACCTGCTGTGTGCTGATACTGTGTGCCTTGCCCATAAACTCGCGCTTGTTCTCGTTAAGCGTAGAGTCAGTAGCGGCGGTTGTATTCAGCTCAGTGTCTACATTAGTGGTGGTGTCAGTTTCCTGTGTATCAGAACTACAGGATGCAAAGGCAAGCGCGCCCAGTGTAAAGGTGGCTGCCATCCATAGGTTTTTCATAGTCTTATTTTCCTTTTTGTAATTTCTATATGTTTTAAGGGCATACGGAAAAACGGTAAGTATATGTTCAGTTTATTCTCTGGCTGGCAGTTTGTGCAGGGTGACGGGCACTTGCTTTGGTAGGTATAAAAAGCAAAAGCTCGACTTCTCCACAAGGGAAAAGCCAAGCCTTTGATTTCCTTAAGGCATTAAGCCTTAGTAATAAATATGCTCTCCGCGATTCTTCTGGAAATGATCCTCAAAGTAGCGGGCGTCTTCTGCTGAATGCGGCTTAAAGCCCAGCACGATATTACCTTCTTTTACGCCTTCTTCATATACCTTGGCGCGTTCTTCAGGTATACCGGCACCTACCAGCGCACCAATCAGGCCGCCTGTCAGACCACCGGCACCGGCACCAGCCAGACCAGCCGCTAGCGGACCTGCCACAACCAGACCCAGACCAGGTATAGCCACTGAAGTACCAATGGCTGCCACGGCACCCACAATAGCACCCAGCGTACCACCGATAGCGGAGCCAGCTCCGGCACCTTCCAGTGATTTATTTCCTAGTTCAGTATCACCGTCACTGTCTACTTCATCACCAAAGTGACGCTTGCGGCCCTCGTCCGACAGCACCACGTTAATATCATCTTTGTCGTATCCACGTGCACGAAGTTCTTCATAGGCGCGCTCTGCGCTGTCACGGTCTCGGAACATGGCTGTCATCATGTTCGCATTGTCATGTCTGTCCATAGCTTATTTTTTTAGTTTGTATTAGTTTGATAAAGAATGTTCGGTCTTTTTGCAGACCAGTTTATAGTAACGGCTGACCAACTCTATGGTTGCAAAAAGCGGCTTTCCGTCGTATATATATGCTATTAAATTAGCGCCCGTACTAGGCTGATAAACAAAAAAGCCTTCCTCTGCGGAAGGCTTTTTATATAGTTTGAATTTATATCAATTACTCTTCAGATACACGGTCAGCAGTTACAAGCACACGGTCTACCACGTGGATTACACCGTTGTTGGCTTCAATGTCAGACTCTACGATGTTGGCACCGCCAATGGTGAAGGCGTTAGGATTAGATCCTAGAGTACCAACCTCAATATAGTCGTCCTGACCTACCTGAATACGCTGATTTGATTCAAGCTGAGCAGTCGTTACCTTACCTGCAATAATGTGGGCCTGAAGCACCTGGATCAGTTCGTTTCTGTTTTCAGGCTTCTTTAAGTATTCCAACTGACCGGCAGGTAGTTGATTGAAAGCTTCGTTGTTTGGAGCAAAGATGGTGAACTCACCGTCTTGTTCAAACGCTCTGGAGATGTTGGCAGCTTGTACCAGTTCCATGAAAGTAGAGATATCGCTTTTGGTTCTGGCTGCGTCAAGAATAGCCATAGAGCTAGTCTCGGCGGTAGCATCCATTGTAGCAGAAGCTTCCATATTAGTAGTACCAGTGGTAGCATCAGTGCTAACTTCAGTATCCATAGTGGCATCGTTACCGGCCATAGTGGTTGTTTCGCTCATGGTTGTTGTTTCGTCCATGGCAGTAGTATCCATTGTGTCGTTGCTACTAGCGCAGCTGTATAAAAGGCCTGCGGCAAATACAGCAGCAAGAGGTTTTAGCATTCGCATTTTCATAGTTGTTACTTTATAGTTCAAGATTAAATAAATTGTACATCCTTCGTCAGAATATACATTGTTTATTTAACTGTATCTTTTTAAAAAAGTTATAAAAAAAAAGGACTATCTGTGTTTGAGTTACAGATAGTCCTTTATCATATTGTAATATAACAATAATGCGCTGCCTTAATTATAGACTTTTACGACAAAAATATAGTCCTGAAGTTTCTTAAGTTGTTGTGTGCGGGAAGTGCCGCTCAGGTTGTTCTGCTGTGGTAGTGTCACGGCAAGTCCGGCTTCTTTCTCTTTCATTTCACTCACCATCTGCAGCAGGTATGATGACTTCACTGCAAAAGCAGCGCCCTCCTGACCAGCCTGTTTGCCATTAATTACCCCAATCACATTGCCTTTCTCATCGAGCAGTGGGCCGCCGCTATTACCAGGGTTGAGCGGTATAGAGATCTGGTAAGAAGTAGTGTCGCCTTCAAAGCCGGAAGCAGAACTCAGTGAGCCTTCCCCGAATACAATGTCTTCACGTGGGAAGCCAAGGGTATACACGCGCTCTCCCAAATCAGATGAAGCAGTTTTGAAAGTATAAGGCAATTTGCTGAAGCCAGCAAAAGCAGGATCTTCTACTTTCAGGATCGACAAGTCATAATCCGTATTGCGGTGCACCTCGGTCACCTTATACTTAAGACCTGCCTTGTTTTCGATCAGGATAGAGTCAGCCCCCTGGATAACGTGCGAACTGGTAACGATGTACCCATCCGGGCTGATGACAAAGCCTGTACCGCTAAAGCGGGCAGAACGTGGGGCAGGTACGGTAACATCCGCACTGGCAATACCATTGATAATGGCACGCTGTTCTTTTTTGATTTTTTCGACTTCACGACGCAGCTCGATGTAGCGGGCGGTTTGCTGTTGTACAGGCGTTTTGATTTGCTGTACACTCCACAATGTGCCAAATACTGACAGCAGGGAAACACTGGCAGCGACAGCCATCGTCTGGGCATGCTTCTTAAAGAAGACCCTCCAGGCATTTAGCTCACTGGTGAGCGTCCCTGAACCGGTTTCCATCTCCTGGTGGATATTATTAAGCTTATGACGGAGTTGCTGGCGCTGTCCATAATGCTGCATCGACTGCAGTACCTGTCTGTGCTCCTGTACCTGGTCGGCAAGCCGCAGGTCAGTGAGCAGCAGCGCTTCAAAGGCGGCTCTCTCCTCAGCTGGCATGGTGCCGGCCAAGTAGCGCTCTATTTGCTCGTATATGCGGTAGTCAAACATGGTTATATAAAAATACCTTCCTATAAGGTGCTAAAATTCATTTTGGCTATTCTATACCTCTGGTTTATAAGAGGTGAAAAATAGCTTCTTGAGGCGTTGCAGGCACTTATACTTCTGGTTTTTGGCTGTATCCGTGTTTGTGTAGCCAAATTTCTCCACAATGTCCTGCATACCTTGTGCCCGAATATAAAAGTCTTCGAGCAGGGTACGGCAGGGCTCTCCGAGTTGCTCCAGGGCCTCTGCCATTATACCAAACTGTCTTTCATTCTCCTCGTGCTGCGGCACATCCTCCTCCAGGTTCAGGAAGTTTTCTGAATCCTCGATGCGGTTGGCGTAGCGTCCTTTCTCGGCCAGTCGCTTGAGCCAAAGCCTGCGACATACTGAGTAGAGGTAGGTCTTGATCTGGCAGCTCAGTTCCAGGCTGTTTCCTTTGATCTTCTCGTAGAAGACAATCACGCCTTCCTGATAAATGTCTTTTGCTTCATCATCAGTTCCACTGTTATTGATGATGAAATGAGATATCATTGGGAAGTGCAGCTTATACAGATGTGCGAGTGCGCGGTCATCGTCATTTCGAATCCCTTCCATGATCGCCTCATCCGTCTCATACAAACTCTTCCTCATGCCGTTCTATTTTTAATACGCCAGGCCGCTTTTTGTAACCCAACAAAAAAATAATTTAAAAAAATAAAAAATACCGGGTTACCTATCCGGGTTTCCGGTATGAAGTTCAAATTCGAAACCAAAACACTTAATCACAAACACAAAATGAAAAATTTGTTCAAATTCGCTTTCGTAGCATTCGCCCTGGTAGCTTTCACAGCTTGCAACACTGAAGAAACTGCAACTGAAACTGAAGCTGTAGAAACTGAGGTTGTTGAGACTGAAGAAGTTGTTACTGAAGAAGTTGAAGCTGACACTACTGTTGAAGTTGAAGCTGACACTACTGTAACTGTACAGTAATTAATAGCAGAACTACAGAGTATACCTTATAGTTCTAAACACATAAGAAGGCCCTGCAGCAATGCAGGGCCTTCTTATTTTTATGGCAGATTAGTTCATCATCAACTTAGGTATAGCTACAGATTTTTTGTGACTAGCCTACCATTATAAGCAGAGCGCCAGATCTTTTCTAGAAACGCTTCACCTTTTTGCGGCGCTCCATCTCTTTGCTGATCAGCCCGAACTCACGGCTGCTCTGACCGGCAATGGCTGTATTTTCGTTAGCGCGACGCAGCAGGTAAGGCATCACCGACTCTACTGGTCCGTACGGTACATACTTCGCTACATTGTATCCGGCGTAGGCCAGGTTGTAAGACAGGTTATCGCTCATGCCGAAAAGCTGGGCAAAGAACACACGTTCGTCATCAGTTGCTATACCTTTCTCCTCCATCAGTTCCATCAGCAGGTAGCAGCTGTCCTCATTATGGGTACCAGCGCAGAACGAAATGCGGTCAATGTGGTCGATGCAGAAGCGGAGTCCGTCGTTGTATAATTTGTCGGAAGCCTCTTTGGTTGGATTGATCGGGCTCGGGTAGCCTTGCTCTTCGGCACGCTTGCGTTCTTTTTCCATATAGGCACCACGCACAGGCTTTGCACCCAGTATATAGTCTTTAGCTAGGGCGTTTTCGTAATCGCGCACCAGAGCATCCAGTCGGTCGTGACGGTAAAGTTGGTACGTATTGTAAACGATGGCCTTCTTCTTATTGTAAAGCTCCATCATTTCATAGGCCAGGTTGTCGATCGTTTCCTGGAACCAGCTTTCCTCAGCATCCACAAACACGCGCACATCCGCTTCGTAGCAACGCTTGCAGATGTCATTCACACGCTGACGGCCGCGCTCAAAAGCGGCTTGCTCATCAGCTGTCATCTTTTCGCCTGCCTGCACTTTCTCCAGCAGATCTGTTCGCATTAGGCCCGTTACCTTAAACACCGTGAATGGGATGTTCCTGTTGCCACGTGCTTTTTCTACGGTGTGCAGAATCTCATCACGGGTTTCATCAAAACTTCTGTCCACACCCTCACCCTCTACAGAGTAGTCCAGGATAGTGCCGATATTGTACTTGGCCAGTTCCTGGACGGCGCGCTCCGATTCCTCAATCGTTTCGCCACCGCAGAAGTGGTTAAAAATAGTCGGCTTGATGATAAACTTAACTGGCAGGTGCAGCTTAATAGCCGTGTTCAGCAGATTGCCACCCAGTTTAACAAATTTGTTGCTGTTCATGGACTTGAACAGCAGATACATTTTATAAAGCTCAGCGTCTGACTTGGATGAAAAAGCGACAGCTGTATCGTCAAAAGAAACGTTGGTAACCGGGTTCATGTAATAGCGTGTTAATCGGCGCAAAGATAGTGTATGCGTTAAAGTTATACACTATGGACACCTGGTACTTAAGGTATATTTTTGTACTGTTTTTCAGTGCAACATTCCCTTAAACTAGATCCGCTGCATAACTGTTGTAATTGTCGTACCTTTGTATGGACAATTGACACGAATGAACTTTAAGAATAAAGACACTTATTTCTCAGATTTGCTAGCGGAACGGGGTAGACCACTGGTCATTGCCGGGCCTTGCAGCGCTGAGAGCGAACAGCAGGTGATGCAGACGGCGGAGGCTCTGAAAAAGCTGAATGTGCACCTGTTCAGGGCCGGTATCTGGAAGCCGCGTTCCCGCCCCAACACATTTGAGGGTATAGGCCTGCAGGGACTGGAATGGTTGGGCCGCGTGAAGCGCGAACTCGGTATGCGCGTAACGACCGAGGTAGCCACCGGCAGACATGTGGAAGAAGCTCTGAAGCAAGGTATAGATGTGCTGTGGATCGGTGCCAGAACTACCGTAAACCCATTTGCCGTGCAGGAAATAGCCGATGCATTGAGCGGTGTGCGAGTGCCTGTGATGGTAAAAAATCCCGTGAACCCGGATCTGGCACTGTGGATTGGAGCAATTGAACGCATTTACCAGGCAGGAATTACTGATTTGGCAGCTATTCACCGTGGTTTCTCTTCTTACCAGCCTTCCAAATACCGCAATGCCCCCGTTTGGCAGATCCCGATCGAGCTAAAGGCACGTTTTCAAAATTTGCCTGTAATCGTGGACCCAAGTCACATTGGTGGTACGCGGGAGCTGATACACCCCATTTCGCAACGGGCGCTTGACTTAGGCTATGACGGTGTCATGATTGAAACACACCCGAACCCTGCCGAAGCACTGAGCGACGCGGAACAGCAAGTGACGCCAGCGTCTCTGGCTGATATTCTGGGCAAGTTGCAGGTGCGCAAGACCAATTACGACGATGCCGAACTGGTCAACCGCGCCGAGGAGCTGCGCCTGAAGATCGATGCCGCCGACCATGACCTGATTGGTGCTTTGGCGCAACGTATGGCCTTGGTAGAGCAAATAGGAGAGTACAAAAAACAGAACAACGTGCAGGTACTGCAGCTCGAACGCTGGAAAGAAATTTTCCAAACCCGTGCTGACTGGGCCTCCGAAGCAGGTATAAACCCGGTCTTTGTGGAAGAGCTCTACAAGCTGATACATGTGGAGTCTATCCGGAAACAGACGATCATTATGCAGACCGGTAATCAGGAAGAAACACCTGAGGTCAAGCCGGAACAGGCTTCGTAAGCGTATACCTGAACATCGGTCAGCAGTCCGACGTTTTTCCTGAACCTATACCTATCAAAATAAAGTAGCGTGACTGAAAGCATATACATTGGGCGGGATGTACTGCCGCAACTGAAAGAGGTGCTGCAAAACCTTGCCTTCTCAAAAGTAGCCGTACTGGTGGACGAAAACACCTTGCATCACTGCTATCCGCAGGTAAAGCCTTATTTGCCTGAGCACGACATCATCCAGATACAGAGCGGGGAAGAAAATAAGACCCTGCAAACCTGCGAGCACATCTGGCAACGCATGACTGAGCTTAATCTGGATCGCTGGTCAGTGCTCGTGAACCTGGGTGGCGGTGTGATCGGTGATATGGGTGGCTTCTGTGCGGCCACGTTCAAGCGTGGGATGTACTTTGTGCAGGTGCCTACTACCTTGCTTGCTCAGGTAGATGCCAGCGTGGGCGGCAAAACAGGTATAGACTTCCACGGACTCAAAAACCACATCGGGGTATACAAAGAGCCGAAAGCCGTGATCATTGATCCCTCTTTTCTAAACACACTTCCGCAGCGCCAACTCAAGTCAGGCTATGCTGAGATCATCAAGCATTGGCTAATCGCCGATGCAGCTGCCTTTGAAGAACAGCGCCATGTAGGGCTTTTCACCGAAGACTGGGATGCTTTGATTCGTCATTCGGTAGGTATAAAGTCAGCCGTGGTGGAGGCCGATCCATTGGAAGGCGGCTATCGCAAGGTGCTCAATTTCGGCCATACGGTGGGTCACGCCGTAGAAAGCTACCTGATGGAGAAGCCCGGTCGTGAACTGTTGCACGGAGAGGCCATTGCGGTGGGGATGTTATGCGAGGCCTACCTGTCCATGAAGAAAGAAATGCTTAGTAAGCGAGAGCTGGACCAGATCGAGACTTTTCTGGTGTCGATCTATGAGAAGGTGAAGCTGACTGAAGAAGATATCCAGGGCATGGCCAAACTGGCCTTGCAAGACAAGAAAAATACCCGTTCCACTATCAATTGTACCCTGTTGCAAGGTATAGGCAAGGCTGTATGGGACCAGCCTGTTACTCTATCCGAAATACAGGATTCTTTGCGCTACTACCAGCTACTATGACCAAAACCGTTACTATTTCTCACCCATCGGGTGTTTTAAAAGGCCGTGTACAGTTGCCTGCCTCCAAGAGCGAAGCCAACCGTGCACTGATTATCGCAGCCCTGGCCGGTGGAGAATCCGAATTGCAGAACCTCTCCGAAGCCAATGATACCCAACTCCTGCAAAGACTTCTGAAAAGCGATGCTGAGACTATCGATGCCGAAGACGCGGGTACCGTTATGCGCTTTTTGACTGCCTATTATGCCGTGACAGGGCAGCAAAAAACGCTCACCGGAACCGAACGTATGTGCCAGCGCCCCATCAAGGTGTTGGTGGAAGCGCTGCAGGAACTGGGTGCAGGTATAGCATACCTGGGGGAGGAGGGTTATCCACCACTTAAGATCAGTGGTTTCGAAGGCAACGGCAAGAAACACCTGAAAGTGCGCAGCGATATCAGCAGCCAGTATATTTCAGCTTTGATCATGGTAGCACCTTTGCTTCCGGAAGGGTTGGAGCTAGAGCTGGAAGGTAAGATCAGCTCGCGGCCTTACATCGAAATGACTTTGGCCTTAATGAAGCACTTTGGTGTGGAGGCGAGCTTTGAAGGGAACACGATCAGGGTGCCGCACCAACCGTATCAGCCCGCTACTTTTGCAGTGGAATCGGACTGGTCGGCCGCCAGCTACTGGTATAGCATGGTAGCTTTGGCCAGGGAAGCTGACATTACCTTGCTTGGACTGCGCGAAGATTCTCACCAAGGCGACAGTGCCATTGTAGAGATCATGCGAAGGTTAGGTGTTTTCACTGAATACAAGCAGGAAGGTATACGGCTTACCAAGAAGCACTCTGAAAAACGCCTGTCTTATGACTTTAGCAACTGTCCGGATCTGGCTCAAACTATCGTGGCCCTTTGTGCCGCCACTGGTGCCACACTGGAAATGAACGGTGTAGAGAGCTTGCGCATAAAAGAAACTGACCGCATTCAGGCGCTTCAGATTGAAGTCTTAAGTATGGGTGCTTCTTTAGAGGAGAGGACCCCCGGCATTTTCCAAATGAAACCAACCCTGATGATTAACCGGGAGTTGAATTTCAGAACCTACGAAGATCATCGTATGGCCATGGCCTTTGCACCGATCGCCCTGTTGCAGCCTATTCAGATACAGGAGCCACATGTGGTACGTAAGTCATACCCACGGTTTTGGGAGGATCTGGAAAAGATGGGATTTGAGGTAAAGATGAATGGAGAATAATGAATAATAAGTGATCCATGGGAAAGCGCTATTTGTATGGTGATGCCAGCCTGATTGAGGTGTTACTTCCGCAGTTTGAACTGATGGAAACAGCTGAAGGCGGATATGCCGCTGTTTACAAAGACCCGCTGACCAATTCCTTTTGGTTGAAATATTACGCAATGGCAGCAACGCAGGGTGGTGGCTATCTCACCTTAATGCGACTGCCTGCTCCGTCCATTGAAAAGCTAATTAGCCTTGCGATCGACTCTGTTTTCGAAGACGAATCAGTCGCTGCAGTGCTACGCATGCTTGATGAAGAGTCGATTGAAAAGAAAGATTTTCGTCTGGAACTGATGGAGAAACTGGAACAGGCAGTTGAAGAGGGAACAATACAGCCATCAAGGGCGATGAAGATTATCAAATTTGCAAATCTAACTGACCCGCTGAACAAACGTGAAGTAGTTGGTAAATCACCCACGCAGGTGGAGGAAGACGCAGCTTTTTTCAGAGGTATAGCCGAAAGAGCGGATAGGTTGTTGGCACAAGTAGGGAATTAGTAAGCCTGATGAACTTTACTGTCGGGAGCAGTTATTGTAAATTTTGCAACAACTGCTTTCTGAATCAATGCTTCAGATTGAATTCGGTTTCGTAATTAAAGACTTCTCCTATACCTGATATCGCTTTCATCATGATCTCTAAAGCTTTCACCTTTGTGCTAGTTCTTTGATTATACCTTGCAAATACTCCGGTGCCTTTAGCAAGCGGCTGCCATACCAGCTAAACATCTCCCCGTCCACCACTTTTACAATTGCCTCGGGGCATATTTTCTGAAATTCCCCGAAATGTTTTTCCTGAAAAGGGTAGGGCTCTGAGGACAGCAGGATCAACTGCGGGTTAGCAGCTTGTAGTTGCTCAGACTGAATTTCCGGATAGCGTGACAGGTCCGCAAATACATTCCGAAAGCCACAGCGCAGCAGCATATGGTCAATGAAGTTATCACTGCCCACAGCCATGTAAGGTTTGCGCCAGATGAAGTAAGCAGTAGGTATAGAGGATTGCATAGGCTGCACCTTTTCAAAGCCATTGGCTATACCTGTTATGAGTTCCTGTGCTTTCGTCTCTGTGCCTGTTAGCTGACCAACCTGACTGATCATCTGCAGGGCGTCTTCCAAGGTATAGATATCACTCATCCAGACAGGATATTTCTCCTGCAAAGCAGCTATACCTTCTTCATAGTTCTCCTCTTTGTTCCCAATGATCAAATCGGGCTGTAGTTCATCAATCACATCTAGTTTAAAATTCTTGGTGCCGCCGATGATGGCTTTTTGTTTCACCTTCTCTTTAGGGTGAATGCAAAACTTGGTGACACCCACAAGGCGTTCTTCCAGTCCTAAGTCAAAAAGCAACTCAGTTTGAGAGGGCACAAGCGATACAATGCGCTGCGGGCGGTGCTGCAGCGTAACGGTACGGCCCATTTGATCGATGTAAGTCAAGCGATGAAGTATGCGTAATGATGAAAGATTTATCAGGAATATCTAGGGCTTAGAGAAGTAGAGTCTTTGACGTTCTTTAAAACCCCAGAAGAATACCTGCGCCTTGAGTACTTCTTTTATAGTTAACCCGACGGTTCTTCTGCGAAACTCAAGAATAGTGCATAAGTAGAGAAATAAACTTACAAAGATGCTTGTAGTGATCTCAGCCTCTACACTCATTTTGATGTGAAGGGTGATAGCTATCCAAGGCAGGACCATCAGGATCCAAAATATGTAGCGATTCATAGCAGGTCGAGTTAAAATACAGTTCAATATACGTAAAAGCGGGCGTAAAAAAACCACACAAGCCAGTCAGGCGCTGTGTGGTTCTCTAGGGCTAAAAGCGATTTCTTACTTCAGGTATCGGAAATCCTGCTTGTCCTCGATTTTTAGCAATGTCTCGTATATCAGTTTCGTTACGTTTTCCACATCGTCTTTGTGGACGGTCTCTACGGTAGTGTGCATATATTTCAGCGGCAAGGAGATCAAGGCTGAAGCAACACCGGCGTTAGAGTATGCAAACGCATCCGTGTCGGTTCCGGTTGCACGTGAAACGGCAGAACGCTGGAAAGGTATCTCTTTTTCCTGTGCGGTACTGATGATCAGATCGCGCACATTGTTCTGTACGGCAGGGCCATAGGCAATCACAGGACCTTTACCACAGTGGATATCGCCGCTGTTCTTTTTGTCATACATCGGTGACTGTGTATCGTGCGTTACGTCGGTGATAATGGCCACGTCTGGCTTGATGCGGTGCGCGATCATCTCAGCGCCACGAAGACCAATCTCTTCCTGCACAGCGTTCACAATGTATAGGCCAAATGGCAGCTTGTGCTTGCGCTCGTGGATCATACGGGCCACTTCCGCAATCATGAAGCCACCTACGCGGTTATCCAAGGCACGGCCTACATAGAACTTGTCGTTCATTACGGTAAACTCATCTTCAAAGGTCGCTACGCAACCCACGTGTATACCCATTTTTTCTACCTCTTCACGGTTGCTGGCGCCACAGTCCAGGAATACCGTTTCAATGGTAGGCGCTTTGTCATTTTCCACCTTACGCACGTGAATGGCCGGCCATCCGAAAACAGCTTTTACAATGCCTTTGGTGGTATAGATGTTCACTCGTTTGGATGGAGCGATCAGAGCGTCGGAGCCACCGTTACGCTTCAGGTAGATGTAGCCCTCTGGTGTGATGTAGTTCACAAACCAGGAGATCTCATCAGCATGTGCCTCAATGACTACTTTGTACTCTGCCTCGGGGTTGATTACACCCACTACAGTGCCATAAGTGTCTACAAAGTAATCTTCTATGTATGGCTTGATGTACTCCAGCCACAGTTTCTGGCCTTCAGACTCGAAGCCGGTAGGAGAGGAGTTGTTCAGGTATTTCTCTAGAAAATCGAAAGATTCTTTTCTCATTGGGTCAGTTTTCAGTAATGTATACACAATGGTTGTTAAACATAACGAGCATGTACAGCCAGATGTTCTGTGGCTGCGCATGCTCGCTACGTAACTTATTAAAGTGGAATGTTGCCGTGCTTCTTGCGTGGCAGGCTTACCGCTTTGTTTTCCAGCATTTTGAATGCTTTGATCAGCTTAGCGCGTGTTTCGCCAGGCATGATCACCTCATCGATGAAGCCACGGTGCGCGGCACGGTATGGCGTCGCGAACTTGTCTTTATACTCCTGTACCTTTTCAGCCAGTTTAGCAGCCGGATCTTCGGCTTCCGCAATCTCACGTTTGAAGATGATCTCAGCGGCTCCTTGTGCACCCATCACCGCGATTTCGGCAGTTGGCCAGGCGTAGTTCATATCGGCACCGATGTGCTTGGAGTTCATTACGTCGTAAGCGCCACCGTAGGCTTTGCGGGTGATCACCGTTATGCGCGGCACAGTGGCCTCGCAGAAGGCGTAAAGCAACTTAGCACCGTTGGTGATGATGCCCCGCCACTCCTGGTCTGTGCCCGGCAGGAAGCCTGGTACGTCTTCGAGTACCAGCAAAGGCACATTGAAGCTATCGCAGAAGCGCACAAAGCGGGCAGCCTTGGTACTGGCGTTGATGTCGAGTACGCCGGCCAGTACGGAAGGCTGGTTGCCTACTATACCGATGCTGCGGCCACCCAGACGGGCAAAACCCACCACGATGTTCTCACCGAAGTTTTTGTGCACTTCAAAGAAAGAGTCAGCGTCGATGATGCCTTCGATCACCTCACGCATATCGTAAGGCTGGTTAGGGTTTTCAGGTATAATGTTGTCAAGTACGGCACGTGTTTCGTCAGCGGCTTCCTCGTAGGGTACTGACGGAGGCAATTCCTCGCAGTTCTGCGGCACGTAGCTCAACAGCGTTTTAATGTAGTTGATACACTCCACTTCGTTGGCGCAGGAGAAGTGCGTCACACCGCTCTTGGTGCTGTGCGTGCTGGCACCACCGAGTTCTTCAGACGTAACGTTCTCGTGCGTTACTGTCTTCACCACGTTCGGGCCGGTCACAAACATGTAAGACGTGTCTTCCACCATCATGATGAAGTCAGTGATGGCAGGGGAGTACACAGCGCCACCGGCGCATGGTCCCATGATGGCCGAGATCTGAGGGATAACGCCAGACGCCAATGTATTGCGGTAGAAAATATCCGCATAACCACCCAGTGACACCACGCCTTCCTGAATACGGGCGCCACCTGAGTCGTTCAGACCGATGACAGGAGCACCGTTTTTCATGGCAAGTTCCATAATCTTCACGATCTTTTCGGCGTGGGTTTCAGAAAGCGAACCGCCCAACACTGTGAAGTCCTGCGAGAACACGTAAACGAGACGGCCGTTGATGGTGCCGTAGCCGGTCACCACGCCGTCGCCGAGGTAGTACTGCTTGTCCAGACCGAAGTCTTTGGAGCGGTGCATCACAAATTTGCCGATCTCCTCGAAAGAGTTCTCATCCATCAAAAGGTGAATGCGCTCGCGGGCCGTCAGTTTGCCTTTTTTGTGCTGTGCTTCTATTCTGTCCTGTCCGCCGCCTAGTAGTGCCTCTGCGTTTTTGCGGTCCAGCGTTTCAATCTGGCTCTGTCTGATTTCTCCTGCCATGAAATGGGGTATAGCTGTTTGATTAAATATCGATTGATTAATTGTCAAATTTAAAAACTATCAGCCGAAAACGGTTATAATAATGGTAGATTTTGAATCTATATCGGTGTAAATCTTTCAGATAAGGGCAAAAAATAAGGGCTGCCCATTGTTGGACAGCCCTTATATGGCAGGTCTTATACCTTATTTGTCAGTTTTCTCACCGTCACCGGAAGACTTGGTTGGCTCTGTTTCTTCCTCACCATCATCCAAAGCGCTCTTGTTCTTTTTACCGTTGCTCTTCTTTGATGTGAAAGTCAGTTTTTCTTCACCTTCCTTAAAGTCTACCATCATGGTGTCGCCTTGTGCGATTTCGGCTTTCAGTATCTCTTCCGCAATCGGATCTTCGATATATTTCTGAATAGCACGGTTTAGCGGACGGGCACCATACTTCGGATCGTAGCCTTTCTCAGCCACAAAATCCTTGGCTTTGTCAGTAAGTTCAATCTTATAGCCAAGTGCATCAATGCGCTTGAACAGCTTGCCAAGTGACAGTTCGATGATCTTGTGCATGTCCTCACGACCAAGTGAGTTGAACACAACCACATCATCCAGACGGTTCAGGAACTCAGGCGAGAAGGTTTTCTTCAACGCGCTGGCTATGGTACCTTTCATGATGTCGTCTACGTTCTCCTGCTTGCTCTTCGACATGAAACCGATACCGGCGCCGAAGTCCTGCAGGTCACGAGCACCAATGTTGGATGTCATGATGATGATCGTGTTACGGAAGTCCACCTTGCGGCCCAGACCGTCCGTCAAAATACCATCGTCCAGCACCTGTAGCAACAGGTTATATACATCCGGGTGCGCTTTCTCGATCTCGTCGAGGAGTACTACTGAGTATGGCTTGCGACGGATCTTCTCTGTCAGCTGACCACCCTCTTCGTAACCCACGTAGCCTGGAGGCGCTCCCACCAAGCGAGATACGCTGAATTTCTCCATGTACTCACTCATGTCGATACGTACCAAGGCGTCATCCTTGTCGAATAGGTACGTAGCGAGCACTTTGGCAAGCTCCGTTTTACCTACACCAGTCGGGCCCAGGAACACGAACGAACCAATTGGCTTTTTCGGATCTTTCAGACCTACGCGTGTACGCTGGATGGCTTTCACCAATTGCTTGATGGCTTTCTCCTGACCGATTACTTTTCCGCTCAGTTCTTCTGCCATGTTCAGCAACTTCACACCTTCGTTCTGTGCAATACGCTTCACCGGTATACCTGTCATCATGGCAATAACCTCTGCCACATTTTCCTCTTTTACCGTGTAGCGCTTCTTCTTGGTCTCTTCTTCCCAGCTCTTTTTAGCTGCTTCGAGTTGATCAATCAGTTTTTTCTCTTTGTCACGCAGTTGAGCAGCCTCTTCGTATTTCTGGCTTTTCACTACGCGGTTTTTCTCTACCTTGATGTTCTCGATCTGCTCTTCAAGCTTCAGAATATCTTCAGGTACCACGATGTTGTTGATGTGCACACGCGCACCAGCCTCATCCAAAATATCGATCGCCTTGTCCGGAAGGAAACGGTCGCTCATGTAGCGGTCCGAAAGCTTCACACAAGCCTCAATAGCCTTATCGGTATAGTTCACATGGTGGTGATCCTGGTACTTGTCTTTGATGTTGTGCAGGATCTCCATCGTCTCCTCCGGTGTGGTAGGATCTACCATCACGATCTGGAAACGACGGGCCAACGCACCATCTTTCTCAATGTACTGACGGTACTCGTCAAGCGTGGTTGCTCCAATGCATTGGATCTCACCACGGGCCAGGGCCGGCTTGAACATGTTGGAGGCATCCAGCGAACCGGAAGCGCCACCAGCACCTACAATCGTGTGCAGCTCGTCAATGAACAGGATCACGTCCGGAGACTTCTCAAGCTCGTTCATAACGGCTTTCATGCGCTCCTCGAACTGACCACGGTACTTTGTACCAGCTACCAGAGAGGCCAGGTCAAGGGTCACCACACGCTTGTTGAAGAGCACGCGGCTTACCTTTTTCTGTACGATGCGCAGCGCAAGGCCTTCAGCAATAGCTGTTTTACCAACGCCCGGCTCACCAATCAGGATCGGGTTGTTCTTCTTACGGCGGCTCAGTACCTGTGCCACACGTTCGATTTCTTTCTCACGACCCACAATCGGGTCGAGTTTGTCGTCTTCTGCCAGTTTGGTCAGGTCGCGGCCAAAGTTGTCGAGCACCGGAGTGCGCGATTTTTCGCCCGGCTTCTTGCTCGAGCTGCTGCCAGCGCGGGAAGAAGAACCAAATAACTTGTCAGAATCATCACTGTCGTCTGTGTCAGACGATGCCAGTGGATTATTGCTATGATAATCCAGGGAGTCTCTTATCGCTTCGTAGTTCACGTTGAATTTCGCTAAGATTTGTGAAGAAATATTGTCTTCATCCCGAAGGATGGATAATAAGAGGTGTTCAGTACCTATTATATCACTTTTGAAGATTTTGGCCTCCAGATAAGTAATCTTAAGCACCTTCTCGGTTTGCTTGGTAAGCGGAATACTGCCTGTGATATTGCTGTTTTGTGAAGCAGTGTTTCGTGTAGCTTGCTCTAAAGCGTACTTCAGTTCATCTATCGAAACGCCCAGCTTCTTCAGCAAGGCAATGGCAGTACCTTCTCCTTCCCGGATCATGCCCAGCACCAAATGCTCGGTGCCTATGTAGTCATGCCCAAGACGGATAGCTTCCTCACGGCTGAGTGAGATAACCTCTTTCACTCTGTTTGAGAATTTAGCTTCCATGTATACTCTATAAAAAAAATGTAAAGGTCTAAAAATGTTGTAACTGGTTGAAGCTAACAGGATAAGCCTCTGTTTTTAACAAGTCCTGCAGTACAAAGGTTTAGTTTTGCAGTGGCATTATTGTAAGTAGGAAAGCGACTTCGGACCCTGTGTAAACAACAAGTCAATTATACTAAGGTCTTGTACAAATTGTTTGCCAAATACTTGAGTATAGGGTTGTACGTACAAGTTGTCAGGAATGATTTTAGGATGTATCCTATTTCTGAGGTCGAGCACCCCCGCTGGCTGCTCTGTTTGGTAACTGTCTGTGAACCCGATTCGCCGATCCAGTTTCAGAAATTTAAGATAAAGCCGCAAAAAATCAACGTTCAGGTCAAATAAATATTTCGGCTGTCGCTCATATACCTCCCGGATGTAGTCGCTGTAAAATTCAAAATACGGTGCCCGACCGTAGGCAGCCTGTATTGTGCGCCAATGCACGTTGTACCATTTCTGGGTATAGTCGATCTCTATTTCAGTGATCCGTGTCTTGTCTTTGCTATTGCCCCGCAGCACCGGCACACTGAGCGGCACCATCCCTTGTGTTGTGAGCACGTGGCAACGGTTGCGGTAGCTCTGCTTTACGTAATTCTCGTGTTTTTCTAGCAGCAAGCCATCAGCCCGGAGCACTTCCGCAAAGTACTGGACGGGCGGGTGGTACATTATTTCTGTGAGGAGGAGCAAATCAGTAAGAGAGTTAAAAAGTTTGAAGGCGTCTATCTTATACCTGGGATACGGTGCGAAATAAGCACGATTTCTTTAATTTCATAATGCAAGTATAGCTCGTACCTTTGCAGGCGATCTATACCTGTGAAGAAATCTCCAAACATACCTGCGTTATACTACCCGCTTTGGCTGCTGCTTAAAGGCCTGTCTTTGCTGCCGCTGCCTGTACTATACCTACTCGCTGACTTTTTGTTTGTGCTAGTGTATTATGTGGTCGGCTACCGCAAAAAAGTAGTGCTCCAAAACCTGCGCAATTCCTTCCCTGAAAAGTCAGAGCAGGAAATACAAGGTATAGCCAGGGCTTTCTACCGTCAGTTCCCGGACTTGATCGTGGAAATCATAAGACTCGCCTCGATGGATGAAGCTGAAATGCGCCACCGTATTGTGTTTTCTAACCAGGAGGTACTCGACGATTTCGTAAAGCAAGGCAAAACGGTCATCACAATGGGCGCTCACTCCGGCAACTGGGAATGGGTCTTGCCGGCAGGGGCAGTTCAATTTGGGTTTCCGGCGGAAGGCGTATACAAGCGGATCAAAAATCCCTTCTTCGAAGAGTTCATGCTATACCTGCGTGGTCGTCTTGGTGCCCGCCTGATCGAAATGAAAGACACCATGCGCGACTTTGTGCGAAACAGAAAGACGCCACGAGTGGTAGCCATGCTCTCAGATCAAACGCCCCCTTACGGCGAGATACAGTTCTGGACGACTTTCCTCAACCAGGATACCCCATTCTTTGTGGGAGCCGAGAAACTGGCCCATGCTTTTGGATGTCCGGTTCTCTTTCTGGATGTAGCTCGCATCAAGCGTGGCCATTATCGCCTCACTTTTGAAGTACTCTCCGACGGTAGCACTAAAGCCGAAGACGGCACATTCCCCATCACCGAAGCTTTCGCGCGAACATTGGAATCATCTATCCGCCGCAATCCCGCCGACTACCTCTGGACCCATAAGCGGTGGAAACATAAGAGAGTTTAGGAGTTAGAGAGTTTGGGAGTCTAGGAAGTGTAAATTTTGAAAGAAACGATTTTTCTATTCACCTCTCTATCATAGATTCAGACCTTTAGGGCCGTTTCCAACTACCTCTTAACTCTTGCTTTCCAAACTCTTAAACTCCCAAATTCCTAAACTTAAAGGAATTCCTCAATATCACCAGCGCCTTCTCGTAGTACTTCGAAGTTATTAGCAGCATCTACTACAGTAGACGCTACGTTATTGCCCGGGCCACCATCGATCACGGCGTCCACCAGGTTTCGGTATTTCTCATAGATCAGTTCCGGATCCGTGCTGTACTCAAGTACTTCGTCTTCGTCGCGGATGGAGGTGGAGAGAATCGGGTTGCCGAGCTCCTGCACCAGCATCAGGGCAATCTTGTTGTCAGGGACGCGTATACCAACCGTTTTCTTTTTGCTGCCGGCATAGCGCGGCACACGGCTGCTGGCGTCGAGTACGAAAGTGAATGGACCGGGCAGCGCCTTTTTCATCACCTTGTAAGTAGGCGTGTCGATTTTGGCATAGTCGGAGATGTGTGTCAGGTCAGAGCAGATAAATGAGAGGTTTACCTTATCGGGTTTCACACCTTTGATCTGGCAGACCCGCTCGACCGCTCTTGTGTTGTGGATGTCACAGCCAAGGCCGTAAATGGTGTCGGTCGGGTAGATGATAATGCCGCCGTTGCGGAGAATTTCGACGGCTTCCTGTATCTTTTTCGGCTGTGGATTTTCCGGATGTATCTGGAGAAAAGCAGCGTTGGGCATAGTTTTGTTTTGTAAGGTTGAGTAGTAGGTATGGCATACTGATTAAAAGCTCACTGCGTTGCAGGTATAGCCTTGCAGGCTGATAAATAGCTTGTTTAGAAGAGATGCCGTTTCAAAATTAGTCAGATAAGCAAGATTAGTGTTATTTTTGTAGCCTAAACTAAACAGGGCCGGAACCTAACATCCTTATCCGGACTTTTGAATTACATTATGGCTAACGAAGTCACTCCACGCAGACGCGTCAAAAAAGAGAAAAGCATGTGGATACCCGGTATTATCGTGCTGGTGCTGTTCCTGTTTGTAAGCTTTTCCTACTATGCTTACCAGATCGTGTATACGGCCAACGTAGACACCAAAGGGCAGGATACTTATGTTTACATACCCAAGGGTGCTAATTATAAGCAAGCCCTCGACTCAGTAGAGGCAACAGGCGTAATCATCGACCGCCTTTCGCTGCGCTTCATGGCCAAGCTCATGGACTATGATGAATTAGTAAAGCCGGGTAGGTATAAGATCGAGAATGGTTGGGGCAACCGGCAACTCATTGGTGTGCTGCGCCTGGGCGAACAGTCACCGCTCAAAATTACTTTCAACAACATTAGGTTGCGCAGCCAACTGGCCGAAAAACTGGCCGCCGCTGTAGAGCCTTCTGCTGCCGAGATTGACAGCCTGCTGAATGATCAGGAGTACCTGCAAACACTGGGTTTCGACACCGCAACAGTAGTGAGCATGTTCATCCCGAACACTTACGAGGTATACTGGACCATCACAGCGCCAGAGCTCATGCAGCGCATGAAAACCGAGTACGATCGCTTCTGGACGGCTGAGCGCAAAGCCAAAGCTGAGAAGATGGGACTATCCCCGAAAGAGGTCTCTACGCTGGCGTCTATTGTACAGGCCGAAACGATCAAAAACGACGAGAAGCCACGAGTGGCCGGTGTATACCTGAACCGTCTGCAGAAAGGCATGAAACTGGAAGCCGACCCTACTGTGGTGTATGCTGTGCGTGACTTTACCATCCGCCGTGTGCTGAACGTCCACCTGCAGCACGACTCGCCATACAACACATACCGCTATGCCGGCTTGCCTCCGGGCCCTATCAACGTGCCGGACATCTCCAGCATTGACGCTGTGTTGAATCCGGAAAAGCACAATTACATTTATTTCTGTGCCAAGGAAGACTTCTCAGGCTATCACAGCTTTGCAGTTACCCATGCCGAGCACATCGCCAACGCCCGCCGCTACCAAAGAGCACTAACCCAGCGGAATATCCTTAAATAATTGCTGATTGTTAATGGCCGATTGTAGTTTATATAAATTTGAGTAGGTATAAAATCCCCGAAACTCAAGCTAGCTAGTCACGCTGTACACTCCACAATCATTCTTTATCAACCAACAAACGACAATTCATATGTTCGAATCAGAAGTGCAGATACGCGTACGCTACGCCGAAACCGATCAGATGGGCTATGTTTACTATGGCAACTATGCTGCCTACTATGAAGTGGCCCGTACGGAGGTATTCAGAAGACTAGGTATACATTACAAGGAGATGGAGGCGACAGGCACGATGATGCCCGTACTGGAGCTCAAGTGTAAGTATATCCGTCCGGCCAAGTACGACGATCTGCTCACGATCAAGCTCTTTCTGAAGCACAAGCCGCATGGCTCGCGTATAAAGTTTGAGTACGAGGTGTATAATGAGGAACAGGTGCTACTGAATGTAGGGGAGACTACCATGGTGTTTGTGGACATGAAGTCAGGACGCCCGACGGCTATACCTGCGCTCATACACCAGAAGTTGGACGGATACTATAGCGAATGAAGCTAAACCAGCAATATCTGAAACGCCGCAGGGCGTATCGCAAGTTCATCGTGTTTCTGAAGAGGTGGCGTTTCAACAACGGCCAGTCTTCGGTATACGATGTGGCCGATGTGTTGCTGGGCGAACTCAGGCTGGACTCCATTACCAAGCGTGCTTCCTACATGGCCTTCAACTTTACGCTGGCCATTTTCCCGACCATCATCTTCCTGTTCACGCTCATACCTTACATGCCCAGCATCCTGTCACTGGACCTGGGGGAGAGCATTCTCAACTTCCTGGCAGACTTCCTGCCCGAAGAAATGTATACTGTGGCCTATGGTACGATTGACGATATCGTGAACAAACCACGAGGGGGACTGTTGTCTTTCGGTTTTCTCTTTGCCCTGATTCTGTCTACCAATGGCATTATGTCGCTGATGGATGCCTTTGATAAGAAGTATCATACCTTCTACAAACGGCCATACCTCAAAAAGCGGGTTATCGCTACGGTACTCACCATTGCCCTTTCCTCGATTCTGTTTCTGGCGGTGGCGGCCATCTTCTTCGGGCAATGGATACTGGATGTGTTGGTTTTCTACGAGATTGTAACCGAGAGCTATACCTATACCCTGATCGTGATGCTGAAGTATGTGGCCATTATACTGCTTTTTATGCTGGCTACTTCGCTGATCTATTACTATGTTCCTGCTATCCAGGACAAGTGGCCGTTTTTCTCAGCAGGTGCGGTTGTAGCTACTATTTTGATCTTTGTGGTGTCGATGATCTTTTCGCTTTACATCAGCGCTTTTGATACTTACAACAAATTCTACGGATCTATCGGGGCGCTCATCGGTTTGATGATCTGGCTCGACTTTGTGTCCATGATCCTGATTCTCGGCTTCGAGATCAACGTGAGTATCGATACAGTGACCAAACGACTAACCCGCAAAACGGCACAGAATGCTGAAAAAGCCACTTCAGCAGCGGCGTAACAGAAATTGAAGGTAAAATTCTCCAAAAGTTATTGTAACCAGTGACTATGCTCTAAAATTTTCCGCTTCAGAATCAGTTGCTTATGTTTTTATGGCCTGAACTCGTGAAAAATATTTGCGTATAGTTTTGAAAATTCGGCGCAGTACTATACTTTTGTGCACGATTACTTACAGAGAGTTGGCAGAGTGGTCGAATGCGGCGGTCTTGAAAACCGTTGACTGTAACAGGTCCGGGGGTTCGAATCCCTCACTCTCTGCTGGTAGTGATACCATAATCATCTAAAAGCCTGCAAATCAAGCGATTGCAGGCTTTTTTGTTTTGGTGTATACATCAAATTATTCACTTTTTCGCAGTATTGTGGTGAGTAAAGCGGTGAGTACACCAGAGCAATATTTTTACTCACCAGATTGTGTGTAACTTACTGGTAGTCAAGGTGTACAATCACGGTACATCTTGATTCGGTGTGACTGCAAGGCTAATTTTGTTTAACCTTAAAAGTCATTGCCATGAACATTAACATCAGTATTCTCCTCTACCTCAAGAAACCCAAAAACTATCTTTCAGGACCGGTGCCGATCTACCTACGCGTGACTGTAGCGGGAAAGCGCGCGGAGCTGGCGACTGGCAGAGCCATTGAGCCGGGCAAGTGGAATTCTGCTGCAGGCCGCGCCTTAGGCGCAAAAGAAGTGGTCAGGTCCCTGAATGCCTACCTGGACAGCCTGCAAGCCAAGCTCTTCGAGGCACATCGCCAGCTGATAGATGCCGATGCGCCGGTGACGGCAGAAAGCCTGAAGAATAAGTTTTTGGGGAGGGAAGAAAAGGGAAAGATGCTTGTTAAGGTATTTCAGGACCACAACCGGAGGATGGCAGATTTGGTGGGGAGTGAGTTCTCTCCGGGTACGCTGGAGCGTTACGCCACCTCCTTAAAGCACACACAGGACTTTCTTTTCTGGAAATTTGGGGTGAGGGATATCGATATTCGAAAAATAGACCATGCCTTCATTACCGATTATGAGCATTACCTGAGAAGTGTTCGCAAATGCTCGAATAACACGGCGGTCAAATACATCAAGAACTTCGGGAAAATCATCCGCATCTGCCTTGCAAATGGTTGGCTTGTAACAAGTCCGTTCATGAACTACAAATCTAAGATCAGGACCGTGGACCGCGTCTTCCTATCAGAAGAAGAGCTACAGCGGATGGCGGAAAAAGAGTTTCCATCAGAGCGTCTGGCTCAGGTTCGGGATATTTTTCTCTTCAGTTGCTTTACGGGATTGGCATACGTGGACGTGCAGAAACTACGTTTTACTGACATACAAAAAGGTATAGACGGGGAGCAGTGGGTACATAAGAACAGGCAGAAAACAGATACCCCTTCCCGCATCCCTTTGCTGCCAACCGCGCTCAGGATCATTAACAAATATAAGCAGCACCCGCAATGTATCCATGAAGGGAGGGTGCTCCCGGTGCCGAGTAACCAGAAGATGAACGCCTACCTGAAGGAAATAGCCGACGTGTGCGGCATCAATAAACAATTGACTTTTCATGCCGCCCGCCACACTTTTGCCACGACAGTTACACTTTTAAATGGGGTGCCCATGGAGAGCGTGTCCAAGATGCTGGGGCACACCAATCTCAAAACCACGCAGCACTACGCCAAAATACTGGATGTGAAAGTAGGGGAGGACATGCAAAGGCTTCGGGAGCGGCTGAAGCTGTGATTCACTTATTCATGGAAGAGTTACTTCGCTCCATGTAGGGCTGCCAGTTCACGATCAGCACCTTGTCCTCGGGCAGCAGTATATAGCAGTGGTCGTAGCAGAAGTGGTAGGTGTTGCCCTGGCGGCTGAGGTAGAGGTGTATGAAGTAGCTGAGGTCAGCCTGTCCTCTCAACCACTTATCGGTAAGTGGTTGTTTTACCCTGCTCTCAAAGGGACGAATTTCGATCCAATTCATTGAAAATTTGAGTTGCATCATGCAGAGCACATTTATGATCCTGCCCGTGATGCCGTTCCCGTTGTAGAAAGGGTGAATGCGCTCGAACTAGTAGTGCTGCATGGCCATCTATACTAGGATCGAAACTTCTTCCGGCTTTTCGTCGGGTAGATCTCCATGTTCAATATTAGGTCCTGGATCACATGCTTGTCATGCGGTGGAGTATAGATTGTCTCCCTTATTAAGTCGATCCTGATAATCGCCACAGCCTCGCCTCATTCTCTTCGAGGATAGCTTATAAGCGGCAGAGGCTGTTGGTACTCATGAGCCCGTGGATGGTTGCCTATCTATACCCGTATGGAAGCGCCTCCCAGTAACTCAGCACCTATTTTGTGGTTGGGACGGCCTAGATAGAGGTCTCTGTTAGGGCTTGGTAAAGCTTATCTTGGGACATAATGCGCATGATATACTGTCTCAGTGAACTGAGATTCTTTAGCATGTCTTTTGGGGATATACTGTCTGACTTTATTTATGATGAATAGATTTTAGTCATTTTTTAGGCTGCTGAACAGGAGAATATATAGTTTTACCGTCGTTTCCTTAGATGGTTAGCCTACCCTCTTTTTAGTTCATGTATCGCGAAATGTTAACATGGTGTTACTCTTTTAAATATAGTACTGGTAAGAGCGGATGTCTCCCAATTGAGACAAGAACCAAACGCTTATTTAACGAGCATACGGTCAGGCACTAATAAACGGTGGAAGCAATGGCTTGCTGCCCCAAGGCAGTTGCTTCCTTGCCCGGTATACTGTCAGTTACTGCCAGTCGCGTATGAAAAAGCCCTTTTGCGTCCGTCCATGCCTCGAAGCAGGCCCTGTCTCGATAGAAATAGTCTAATCGTCGCCGTATGTTATTCAAGCCAATCCGGTGTCCTTCCTGCTGCTGATGCAGGCACAGGTTCTCCGTGGTAATCAACAGTGTCTCGTCCTCATACCGTAGCGTGATCCGAGCCGGGCTTTCCGGCAGGAACAGGTTACCGTGCTTGAAGATGTTCTCCACCAGCGTCAACAGCACCAGGGGGATGAATTTTACGCCAAACAGAGTTTCTTCATACTGCAACTGGACATGAAACCGATGGTTGTGGCGCACCTGGTGTAAATAAATCAGGTTCTCCACCTGTTCCACCTCCTCCAGCAGGGGGACTTCCTGGTCTTCATGCCCACTCTCCAGGGCATAGCGCATCATCTGGGACAGGGAAAGAATAGTTTCGGCAGCCTCGGTAGATGTTTTGCGGACGCTATTGTAAATAAAGTTCAGCGTATTGAACAAGAAGTGGGGATTTATCTGTGCTTTGAGAAAAGCATGCTGGGATCTCATCAACTCACCCTGGAGTTGCTGTTTCTCAATCAGGTGAAGCAAATGTTCCTTTTCAGCCTGATCAGCCCGACGCCTTTCCTGCAGTGTTGTGACGAGAAAATAGTAGCCTGTCCCAAAGCCCATTAGGTAAACGGCACGCCACGTGGACCGCAGGCAGTAGTGGTAATCAAATTTGAACGGACGAATAAGTTCTATTCCCAAATAGTTGGTTAGGAGGTGTTCCAAGCTGTAGTTTACGGCAATGTAAGCGGTAACCTCTCCCAGGATTAACATCGGAAGAAACCAGTAATGGAGCTTTCCTTTCCGGAGAGCCCAGGGAAGGATGACGCTGGCGTGCAGGTAAAATAACCCGATGTTCACGGCATAATGTGCAGCATTGTCCCAAAAAGAGCCAAAGCTTTCCGTGATGGTACGCACCAGGAGCATCTCATATAGAATGAAAGCACCCCAGCATATAATATGGGTTTTATGTCGCGCGATATGATTCTGTAGAACTTGCATCGTAGAATTCAGGCTGTTGGTCTAACCGTTTGTCAGGTTGGTGTAATATTTTGTCAAGGTTAAAACGTCCTTTGTAACTTACATTTAAAAAATATGGAAAAACATCAACTCACACCGCTCACTTTGAATAAGAAAACGATTGTTATTTTTCCCGGAAACGGTGAGGGTAAGAACACGGACAGCACGGAACGGACCACCATTACCTTTACCATGACCTCCCTGCACACCATCCTCAGTAACAGGAAGTAGAAGCCTTTACCGAACGCATGGTCTAGTACCTAACGGCCGGACAGGATAACCCGCCTGGCAATGTAATCCTGTATGTCCTGCCGGAATGTTTCCCCGATAGGCACTTCCAAGTGATTGGTGAGCAGGACCGTGCGGCCTGCCACGCGTTGTATGTGTTGCTTTGCGATGATGAAGGATTTGTGCACCCGGATAAAATTGCCGGAAGCATTTAACGTGTTTTCCATCTCCCGCATGGTTAGGTAAGCGACGTGCTTTTGCGTTATGGTCGTAATTTTAACATAATTTTTCAGTCCTTCCACCAAGACAATATCCTCCGGGGATATTTTAACATACTTGTTTTTTTGGT
Organism: Pontibacter sp. LHS2; assembly: GCF_058932845.1. Classification (NCBI taxonomy): domain Bacteria; kingdom Pseudomonadati; phylum Bacteroidota; class Cytophagia; order Cytophagales; family Hymenobacteraceae; genus Pontibacter; species Pontibacter sp. LHS2. The sequence goes on along the minus strand of NZ_JBZYWG010000002.1, from coordinate 663,144 downwards.
CACTTTTGATAAAAAACGAGGTGTCTTGGCGAGTAGGTGGACGTGCTGGCTCTTCCCGACGCTTCAGCAGCATATCAATGGTCATGGCAAACTTATTCATCCCGATAGGCTTTAGCAGGAAATGGTCCGCGCGTACCTCAAAAGCCTCCACGGCATACTTTGAGTGGGCCGTCGTGAATACCAGGAAAGTGGTCAACGATCGGAGGGACTTTGCCAGTTCCATGCCGGAGAGGCGGGGCATGTCAATGTCGATGAAAATAAAGTCGTAGTTTTCCTCTCCCTGGCTTTCCATCAGCGCGGCTACCGGGTCTTGGTACGTTTTTGTCAGTTGTAGCCGGGGAATGGCCTGAATGTAATCGGACAGGAGCTCAATCGCATGGCTTTCATCATCAATCACCATACAGCGGTAAGTCTGTGTCATAGGCAGTATCCTGTGTTTGTTCTCAATGGTATGTTTATCTAAGACGCGACTTGTTGTAAAGTTTCTCTTTTCAGGAATAAAACGGGTTATCCCGAAGGAAGCAGCGTCAGAAGCTAGGGTAATATAAAAATTATTATGCTGATAAAGTACTTTTTGCGGAATATAACATAGGGTAGCCGGCTCCTGTCAGTCCTGCTCTACCTGAATCGGTCAGGAGCCGGCCGCTTTTGAAGCCATTGGCGTTCTATTCGATGAGGAGGTGTGGCAGCGACTCTGGTCTTCACCCATGGCAAGACATGGGTGAAGACCACGCTGGTGTAAGCTGTCGGCCATGGTAATTCGGAAAGTTTACTCATGAAAGCAGGAATTGCATACCGGCAAGCTTAAGACGAGACAGCCCTGCTATCTGTCGACTGTCGTTCCCGCACACTACAATAAAGGCACGTACTTTTACCTCTTTCTGAAAAACCATCACAAAAAAAGCACAGCCCCCTATGGGGGACTGTGCTTTCCATACGATTCAAGTTAACAGACTACTGGTACAGGTATCTTAGGGCTGTTCTGTCGTTGGAGTTGAAGTAGCGGTTCACGCCCGTGCCGATACAGGCCAGCATCCATGAGTTAGGATCGGCGCCTGTCGGCGTGCCCGGGATGTGCACGGCACCTACAGTAGAGGCACCCTCGTTGTAGTACGAACCACCGCAGCTGTAGGCTCTGTTCATGTAGTCGGTGTGGCGGAAACCAATGGTGTGGCCGATCTCGTGGGCCAGAATCGTGGCCAGGTAGTTGGTGCCCGGGTTGGAGCCCAAGTAGTCTGAGTTCACCACCACGGAGTTGTACGGGTTGCCACCGGAAGGGAAACCGGCAGAGGCCAGGTACGAAGCACCGCTTGGCGCCTTCGATACCAAGATGTTGTAACCGGAGGACACGCGGCGGAACTTCAGGCGAAGGTTCTCTGCGTTGAAGCGGCGGATAGCTTCGTCCAGCGCTGTTACATAAGAAGAAGGCAGGCTGGTGGTGATGGCCACGTTGATCGTGCGGCTAGTACCCACACTTACCAGGTTGTTGGTGCGGTACTGCTCCTCTTCACCCACGCGCAGGGCAGTGGTTTCAGAAGAAGCTTGCAAGTCGCTGTCAGAGAAGAAGATGTCACCTTCCACAATGTAGCCACCCTCCGTGCGCTGCACATTGTCCGTGTTGAAACCCATCTCTGAGATTTTGGCCATGGTGAGGGGGGAAATCTCGTTGGCTGTTACTTCTTCCTCTTCATTCTGGCAAGAGGAGAAACCAAACATGACCGCCAAGGCCAGGAGCGAAAGTAAACGTAATTTTTTCATAAGGAACTGGTTTTAAGTGAGATGATGATTTGATTACGAGTAAGTTGCAAAAGGATTTCGGTGGTTGGTAATTTATTACACGAACTCCCGGGATCGTAGGACAAACACGCTACAATTCTTGATTCTCTGTGGTATTGTATGCGGCGGTAAACAACTCTGCCCTGCTTTGCGAAGTGCCGGGGTTAGACCGATGGAGGGCTGCTGCCTTGCTGGAAACGCCGAACCAATGCCTGGAAAGGTAAGGTAAAATATGTGCCATCGGCAATCAGGGTTTCAAGGGCGTTGCGCAGTTCATCAGGGTCCGTATTCTTGAGTACAAACCCGCGAACACCATATTCCAGAAGTCGCCAGATGACTATCGGGTCACATTCCGAGGAGAGCATCAGGATCTTTAACTGCGGGTAGTGCCTCGCAAGCCATGAGGCCGTTTCCAAGCCATCCATAACGGGCATGCAGATATCGAGCAGGACGAGGTCCGGTAATCGCCTGGAACCGAGTTGAAGCACCAGGTCTTTCCCGTGCGCTGCCTCAATGGTAACGGAAAAGCCGTTCATTCCATTAATTAAGGCGACCATTTCCCTGCGAAAGCGCGGGTGATCGTCCACTAAGGCTATGTTACAAATGACTGGATGCATGGTGCGTTCCTTTTACTGGGTACTGAACCTGGGTGGTGATAGGCGGCATGCTGCCATTGCCTTAAGGAAAGGGACAATACTAGCCAGAAGATACGGCGCTCGGTCTTTTTTTACACCAACGCTAACCTGTCTGGGACAAAGGGGATGTTATGGCCGGAGGCCTCCCTGTATCTCTGCAGTGAAAGAGGGCTACTGGGTAGCCTGTTGTTTCCAAAGGCCTATACCAGCTTTTTTTCAACTGCCATCTCAGCCGGAAATCTTGAGTGAATCTTGTATCAGCTGCGGCATTTATAAAGGTCTTCGGGGGCAGCTCAGGCGGCAGGCTGCGGAGCATATGCCAGCTTGCCTTTCAGGGTATCTACCAGTTGCGTGCATGACCTGAAATCATGCTGCGGAATGCCGGGTTGGATGATAAGTATAATTAGAGAAGCGTTGCCCTCGCTACCCGATCAGTAGTATGTGAAAACCCGCTTTCTCCCAAGCCACTAACTTTCAGCAGCAGCCTGACGCTTACTTTGTCTAAGGCTTTGACAGGTTAGTCTAATATTCTTTCTATTTCTTTCCATCCGTGCTTGCTTTAAACCATAAATCGCGGACAGGGTGCGGATCTGATGCGAATCCGTCTCATTCCGGTGCTTAATTGAAACCTTAAACAATACAGTATGAAAACGAGAGAAAGATTCCAGGCGATGAAGTGCTGGCTTTTGCTTATCACGGGGCTCTCCCTAGTGGGCTCTCTGCAGGCCCAGCATGTGATTTCCGGCAAAGTGCTGGAAAAAAACAATAGTGGCGTGCCCTTTGCCTCGGTTACCCTGCTAAAGGCCAGTGATAGCACGCTGGTGAAGGGGGCAATGACAGGGGAGGACGGTCACTTTCAGTTAATGCAGCCTGTGCCGGGAACATATTTCCTGGCAGTATCCTATGTGGGATTCTCCAAACACCGCAGTGAGGTTTTCTCATACGCCGGACAGGAGCTGGAGCTTTCCCCCATCATCCTGCAGCCAACGTCTAATACTTTGGGGGAGGTGACCATCCAAGCGGAACGTCAGGTGGTTCAGCGAAAGGCAGACCGTTATGTGATGGACGTGACGGCCAGTTCTTTTCAATCGGACAACCTGATTGATATTTTCCATGCTTTGCCCTTTGTGCAGGTAAAAGGAGAAGAAATCACCATTAATGGCAAAGGAGGCGTGTTGATCCTGCTGGACAATGTGCAGATGCCGGGCGCCACGTTGAGTACCGTCCTGGAGACCATGACAGGAGACGAGGTAGAAAAGATCGAGTTTATCACAAACCCCTCTGCCCGCTACCCGGCCAGCGTCGGAACCGTGATCCAGATCACAACCAAAAGATCCAAGCAATACGGTATGACGGGTTCTGCCCGGCTTACTGCCTCTCAGGGCAACAGGGGCAGGGTTCTCGGAGGCACCTCCCTGACATTTCGGAGAGAGAAATGGGTGGCCAATGTGAACCTGAACCATACTATGGGAAACGCACTGTCAGAGAACAACGGCTACCGGGTTCTGCGATCAAACGGACAGCGCGTGGTCCTGCACCAGGACCTGATCTCCTCTTTCAACACACAGAAGCCCTCCCTGCGTGGAAGCTTTGAGTATACCCTCAATAAGAACAATACGTTGGGTGTGCAAGCCTCCACTGCCTATAGCAGGACAATGGATAACAGCCTGACGCAGAACAGAATTCGTTTCTCGCCCGAAGTAAACGGAGCGACCGACTCCCTGCTTTCCACTGACTTCAGGGATTACGGCCACAGCCTGTTACAGAATTACAGCGCCTACTACAAGCACAAATTCGGTAAGATGGGCAAGTCCTTTGACCTGATTTTTACCTATACGCCGGTAGAGCGCAGGGAAAACACCGAAATGCTTTTCCAGGAATTGCTGAACCCGCAGGGGGGGCTGATCCGGCCTTTGCGTACCGTTCGGAACACCAATGCGAGCCAGGCCGATATCCTTGTAGGACAGATGGATTGGGAACTCCCTTATCAGAATGACTGGAATATTTCCACAGGCGCCAAAGTGACGCACTCCAAAAATAACACCCGGCCCACGCAGGAAGTGCTGTCCGATAGAGGGTTTGTCCGGGAGGAGGAGTTCAGCTTCCGGAACAACTTTGAGGAAAGTATTCTGGCGGGATACGCCTCCGTGAACAAAACGGTCAACAAAAAAACCCAGATCAATGCGGGGCTGCGGACAGAGTATGCCTTGATGCAGGTAGATAATCTGACAACCGGTGCCAGGGTGGTGGATCGGAACTTCCTGGATTTTTTTCCGAACCTGATGGTCAATTACACGCTCTCGAATGATCTGCAGGTCACTGCAAATTATAGGGCTACCATCCAACGGCCGGGATTTCAGTCGTTAACGCCGTTCAGGACCTACCTGGATGACTTTACCATCACGGAGGGAAATCCGGCCTTGCGCCCTAAATACACTAGTTCTTACGCATTGAATACCGTCTACAAGGGCAATCTATACCTTGAGATGGAGTACAAAAGTGAAAAAGATATCTATACCCAGCTGCCGGAGGCGGTAGGGGACATCACGATTTGGAAGGACCGGAATTTTGACCTTAGCTCCTACAGCCTGGTCGGAAATTACAGCTATCGTTTCACATCCTGGTGGTCTGGAAGCGTGTTTGCCTACGGAGCTGTTTTTGAGGCGGCAATCGATTCAAAGGATTTCAACAAGGTGACCATACCACGTAGCCTCTACCATACTTTTGGACTGGAGAATACCTTTTCGCTTCCGGCGGGCCTGCGACTGGAAACCTCTTTCAAATACACGGGCCCCTTCCGCTACGGGATGATCGATATCGTCTCCAACAACTATTCCCGCATTGCCTTGAAGGGAGACCTGCTGGATAAAAAGCTGCAGTACACATTGGCTATAACGGACCTATTTAGAGGTGATGTGACAGGGGGGGCGATTAACGCGTTCAACGTGGAGACCAACCTGGTGAATTACTATGATGCCAGGAGAATCCAGCTTGGTCTGGTCTATCGGTTCGGAAAGAATACGGTCAAAGATGTTCGAAGCAAGAAAATGGGGAATGAGGATGTACTGGACCGGGTAGAGTAGTAGAAGACGTCTATTCTCCAGCTTTTTAAGCCCTTCAAATACCTTTTACTACACATAATATGGAACTACTATATAAGCTTAATACAGCAATCACTGAAAGTGACAGGAAGTTTAAGTATGCAAAAGTGCTTACATTTCTTCAAAACCAGGAAGTAGATGCGTTGGGGCTTTCCGCGGATTTAAAAGGGTTGTATGATCAGTATAGTGAGCAGATTAGAGCAATCAACGGGGAAATGTTCAGACCGCAGGCGGATTACCAACAGATTCTGGCAAATCTCCACGCCGTGGAGCAGGAGGTACACCAAGATAAACGATTGACTCCTGCCTTAAGGAAATATATAGCAGTGCAGATATTCCCTAAAACAGCCTATTGCTATTACAAGCTAAAGGATTTATCACAGGCTGAGCACTATTTGGAACAAAAGTTCCGGCTTGGGATTGAGCTGGTGAAGGAGGGGAATTTTTTCGAATTCTATGACCTGTTGGAGCAGGTGCTCAATCGTAACAAGGTGTTGCTTGCCCAGAATAGGATGGGTGAATGTATCCAACACTGGGCTGAACTGTTCAGTTTCCTGCTAAATGGGAACAGTTCCAGTTGGCCGTTTTTACACGTTGACATTTCCTTTACGGAGTCAGGGCTCTTCAAAATACTGAAAGAGTACACCGTGTTTAACTTCCTGAATGTCTATATCAATGACTATATGAAGTTTAATGTATACCCCAATCCTTCCGTCATATTCTCTCCCTGGTACAGTGACATGGAGGTGAATACAACCGAGAGACTGGCCATTTACAGGTATATCAATCTGCAGGAACGCGCACCTGAGACTCCGCTTGACAAATTTATCGGCGAGGTAGTTGAATTCACGCAGCTTTTTGAGAATAAGAACTACTTGAACCTGAGGTGTTCCCTGATCGCCTCCCTGGTTGATAAGCTGGAAGGGGCTGCCATACCCGCACAACAGAAATCTGTCCAGGCTGCTTTCCTGATTGATTACCTGAAGGGTCTTACTACTGGAATTGTATGGGTCCACAAGTTGACTGCCAGACTTGAAAAACTGGTGTCGGCACAGGGAGTCCTGGCAAAATGTATTGAAAAAGAGCGCTAATAAACTTCAACTGTCAATGATGAACGAACTACTTGTAAAGGAGCAGGTTCCGGTGTCAGCTGTTTCACAGGCTGAACTGAGTTCCTTGCTAACCAGAATAGAAGCCAGTGTAAGCAGCAATATCGCACACTTAGAAAATTCCACGTTGAGCAGTGGTTGGTTAGGAGCCTGTCTTTTTCACTGCCAGTACGCGCAGTTTACCGGCAACGACCTTTATTTTGAAAAAGCTGAAACGTACCTGGATAAAGCGCTGGAACGGATTGATTACAAGTTCTACAAAAGGATTTATCCCACAGACTCATACGATGCGAACATAGCAGGGCTAGGCACTTTTCTGCTCAAATCCGCTGAGCAGGGGTATCTGAAGTTTGATGCAAGTTCCTGGCTGGAATATATTGAGGGTACCCTACACTTGCTCTGCAAAAATAAACTTGAACAAGCGGATTTTAGTATTTTTTCAGGCGCCTTAGCCACAGGTAATTTCCTGTTGTCAGCGCCGGACTCAGCCCCTAATCAACAACTACTCGCTGAGATAGTGGAGTCCATTGAGCGCCATGCGATACCAGATCCATCAGGGGGGATATACTGGACCAGTCCCAGACTGCATAACAAGGTCTACCTGGGAATAAGCCATGGCAGCTGTATGATCATCTCCTTCCTATGCGGTGTGTTTGATCGGGGATTACTAAAGGACAAATGCCAAACACTTATTGAGCAGGCGGCCGCGTTTGTTTTGAAATGCAAGCGAAATAATCCCAAAGGATTGTTTCCCCATGTTCTGGGCGAAAGGGTTCAGGATACCCAGTTCAGCCTATGCTACGGCGATTTGGGCGTTGGGTACGGCCTGCTGAAAGGAGGTCTTACAATACGTGATGAAAACATAGTAGCTGCAGCCAGAGAAGTACTGGAAAGATGCCTGGAAAGAACCTATGAGGATGGGCTGACCTACGATGGCAGTATGACGTATGGCGCCTCGGGAGTGGCCTATTTGTTTCGGAAGCTTTCAAAACTGGATCCAGCGGAAGCGAAATACCACCAAGCCTACCAGTATTGGATTCAACAAATTCCCCGCTATGCAATGGGAAGAAACGATTTTTGTGGATTTCGGTCTTTCTTCAAGCCTGAATCCGGCCTGTTCAACCTGTCTTATGGGTGGGGAATCATTGGGATAGGGGTTGCCGTGATGCAATTTCTTAATGAGGATCTTCCTACCATTGAAGGGATTAACCATGGTATATAGTATCAGTGAGGCAAGCGTCACGGTAGAGGAAATCGCCGGGAAGCTGGAGGATGTAAGTGTTTACGATCCGAACGAGTCAGATGCGCTGTATATGGGCAATTTAGGCAAAGTTGTCTCGCTTCTGACATTGTCAGAGTATTACCAAGATGCTGCATTCGGCAGCCGCGCGGTAGAGGTTTTCAAAGCGGTCACCGGGCGGGTAGGGGATGAGCAAGGAATAAAATTTACAACCGCCATGAGTAACGGATTGAGCGGGTACGGTTACACGCTGATGCTTTTGCAGAAGAGTGGCATTCTGGCGTGTGATCAACAAGCCCAATTGCTTCTTGACTGGACCAGTGAGAAGGTTTACGAGAAAGCAAAAGCTGAGATTGAGACTGGTAACTTGGATCCTATGTATTCTGCTATGGGTGGCCTGTACTTTCTATCGAAGTCCGTCTGCGTCAAGCCTTCGAATGCGGCCTACTGCATAGAGCTAGTGCAGCTACTGGAAAGTCGGGTACAGGAAGATGCGCATGGGAAATACATCGCGAACAGAAGGTACCAGCGGGAGGGGACGTATGTGATCAATACCGGGTTGGCGCACGGTATCTGCGGAATGATTCTGGTCCTGGTTGCTACCTATCAAGCTTTTCCTCATGCTCCTGTCGAAAGGCTGATAAAGCTGCTTTTGGACTACCTGAAGCAACTCTACATACCTTATTCCGAAACAGAGGAAGACTTTCTGTTCCCACGTTACGTGACGGATGAAGGAATCCCCTTGTGTCAGCCCAGGAAACTCAACTTAAACATTGGTTGGTGCACCAGTGACCTTTCGATTGCCTATGCTTTCCTAAAGGCTGGAGTTAGCTTGAAGCATCAGGAAACAACAGCTTATGGTAATCTGCTGCTTTCAGATTTTTTGAAATTTGATCAAATCAGATTGCCTATTTATGAACCCAATTTTTGTCATGGTTTTGCTGGTTTCTCGTGGCTCTTTACGAAATGCTATGAGTTGACGAAACGATCCGAGTGTCTGGACGCTGCGCAGTATTGGCTCCGAAGATCCCTGGCAAATCCGTATGCTGTAGACAACAATAACCTGTTGGATGGGAGTCAGGGGGTTTACAATGTAATCCTGCAAAGCACCGGTATGAAACGACAGCAGTGGGATGAAGTCTTTTTTTTATAAGGGGAGAATAAAAGTATGAAAATAAGTCTATTAGAATTTGGAGAGGGGGATTCCAGGTCAAACAGCCTTGTCCGTCTAAGCAATGTGTTTGACTACGCGATGAAAGCTGATGAACTTGAGTTTAACAGATTCTGGTTAGCGGAGCATCATCTTAACAACAGAAAGCGTGCCTGGTGCAACCCAGTAGCGATCGTGCCGGTGATTGCAAGCATCACACAGCAGATAAGAGTGGGAACAGGGGGGATCTTATTGAAGATTCACGATCCGTTTGATACAGCCTCCCAATTTAAGTTGTGGAATAACATTTATTCAAACAGGATCGATCTTGGCTTGGCGAATGGAGGCACATTAAATATCGAATCGCTTCACCATTCCGGCCATCCCAGCCCGACTTTTGATGAAAGGTTCAGCAGTATCATTTCTTACTTTCATGAGGAGGAGAAGCTACGGGATCAAAGCATTGTTATTCCTCCCTATCAGGGTACTGTTCCCGAGGTTTGGGCTTTGGGTGCATCCGCCCGCGGCTTCTACCGGTCCCTCCTGCATGGCACCAATTATGTTAGGTCAATTTTTCATGAGCTGGCCGAACTTGAACCACAGAAAGAAATTTTTGAGAGCTTTAAAATAGATTTCGAGCAAAGGCACGGAAGAAAAGTAAAGACCATGCTCTCCATTTCCGGGAGTTGCTTGAGAAACGAAAGACGTCTGAAGGAATTGCGCACTGAAGCTGATAAGGATGATAAAAACCACTTCATAGGAACAGTTGCGTATTTTGAAGACAAGCTGCCAGAGCTATTGCAGGAATACGGGGCGGATGAAATTCTGTGGAGGGACATGAATAAAAACGTAGAAGAGAAATTTGAATCCCTTGAATTACTGTCCGCGTTCCTTACTAAGGATGAGCCGGAAGAGGAATGCTGCCTACAAGCTTAAAGGGCTTCCCGGATTCAGTTACTGCCTGTAGGAATGTACACCTAAGTGGCAGGGCGTTTCCCTCGACACTAGCCTTTTAAATTATAGTTCTGTGTAATCCTGACCAGTTACCTGTAGGTATCGCCTTTCCCAGGCACTGTTTTCTATTCCTTGTTGGCTGCCACTATAGCCAGCGGACAGGATTGGAGTATGTTTTGAATCATCCACTGGCGGGCTAGCCCATTGTGGTCTTGCCCCAATTTTACTACATCCTCCAATTAAATAGCTTCTTTTAACCGCTCTATCCGCTATTGACTTAGGTCCCCCGGGCTGCTCTTGCTAAAGAATCTCCTTCTTTTAGCACGCTTATCCAGCGCTTTTTATCTTAGAATGCGCTAAAAAAAGCATAGTAAGGTGCTTTCCTGTATCCGTGTCTGAGATGCACCCGTTTCCTGTCCGGTTTTTATATGGAATTGCCAAATAAAGCCTTTGGGAGCGGATGAAGGATCAGGGGCCTTCTTTCCATATCCAAACCGGTATCAACCGGATTCAGCGGGTCTGTTTCAGCCTGATCCGTTTATGATGGAGGCAGGGTATTTTCCGTTTTCAATATTAGTAAGTCTGTGGTTGTGACGTTGATGAAAGATTGGTCTGGGAAAGGGTGCTCCTTCTCAGGTGTGGAAGCAAATTGGTCCAGATGTCACTAACGTTACTGCGAGAACAAAAGCCGCTTTCACTCCTCTTGTGGGATTGCTTTTGATACATCTCCCCTTGCCTTTCTCTGGCAGACGGGTATGCGATTTCCTGATTCCCCCGTTTCTGACTCCGCCTCTTTTCAATAAGTGTCTTGCCATCTTCAATCGGTACCTGTGTTAAATACCTCGTCATATTGCGGCTGCTTTTAGGGAGCTGCATCAAGCGTTTTGTACTATCCGTTGCTGCATCGTGTATTAAAGGTCCAATAGGTTTCCTTCACTTTAAATTCTACCTGGATTTACCACAGCTGGTTAGGCCCTAGTCGCAGACCTTTAGACTCTGGTGTACACTACGCGGAAGATGAAGTAAATGCAATCATGCATCGACAGTGCTATATGGCTTTCTGTTTGAATAGCAAAGGCAGACAGGGTAGCAGCATCAGGGTGCTGTCAATATAAAACCAATTCATTCCATATTTTTCATAGAAAATGAGTTTAGACGAAGTTGAAATACGCGCAAACCGCCACTTTGTCTAAGGCAGGGGCGGGTACGTCTAAAGAGTTGCCGCGCCAGAAATGCAATGCCTACCTTTCAAGTGTTAATTGATCAATAACAGGAAATATTTTTAACCCTTAAAAACGAATTAAGATGAAAAAGAAGAACGTAAGCCCCCTGAACCTGGACAAGGAAACAATCGCGCGACTGGACCAAAAGCAGCTGGACGCCCTGGCGGGCGGCGCCGGCGATCCGGATAGCGGCGACGAGGCCACCTGCTTTTTTGCTACTAGGAACACTATCAAAAGCGAGGATGAACTGGAGCCGGCAGATCCGGGCGTTGCTGCCGACTGCTGCATCACAAAAGACTAGTTAGCGCAAGCTTTCTCGAGGACTTTCCTTAAAGAGTTCGGGGCATCACGTTCCGAACTCTTTTGTTTTTATCCCAACCCCTGTCAAGATCGTAGGGCGTTCTGCCAACTAGGTATGGACTGAGTGGCTTGCTGGTGCTGCAGCCGAAATCGCCCACCGGAGTGGAGCCTTCTTCCTGTTTGCCTTGGTTGGGACAACTGATTTAACCGTCTTATGCTTAGGGTAGCAGAGTTTAAGGTATACCGTGTAAGCGCTGTCCGACCTGGATGGAACAGACGAGATTTTTCAGAGAAAGTGGATTTAGACGAAGTTGAAATACGCGCAAACCGCCACTTTGTCTAAGGCAGGGGCGGGTACGTCTAAAGAGTTGCTGCGCCAGAAATGCAATGCCTACCTTTCAAGTGTTAATTGATCAATAACAGGAAATATTTTTAACCCTTAAAAACGAATTAAGATGAAAAAGAAGAACGTAAGCCCCCTGAACCTGGACAAGGAAACAATCGCGCGACTGGACCAAAAGCAGCTGGACGCCCTGGCGGGCGGCGCCGGCGATCCGGATAGCGGCGACGAGGCCACCTGCTTTTTTGCTACTAAGAACACTATCAAAAGCGAGGATGAACTGGAGCCGGCAGATCCGGGCGTTGCTGCCGACTGCTGCATCACAAGAGACTAGTTAGCGCAAGCTTTCTCGAGGACTTTCCTTAAAGAGTTCGGGACATCACGTTCCGAACTCTTTTGTTTCCATCCCGACCTCTCAAGGAGCGTGGGAGAGGGCAGCCGAACGGACTTGGTGATGGGTGACTTACCTGTTCTGGCTCTGGGCTAGGTCTTACCCCAGTGATGCCCTTTAGTAGTTAGACTACTAGCCAAATACTAATATAGGATAGCGGCTTCAATCTAATGCATGCTCTGCCATCCGGAGAGCACCCGGCATGCCCTATAAGCGATGTACAGCATAGATGGGGCCGTTCCAGTTGCTTAGAAGGGGTGGGCCAGAAAAAGAAGAAGTACGCCTGAATCGGGGCTTTGTCTAAGGCAGGGGCGGGTACGTCTAAAGAGTTACCGCAACGAAGCTTTTGTGGCTACCTTTCAAGTGTTAACTAATCGATAACGGGAAATACTTTTAACCCTTAAAAAGGAATTAAGATGAAAAAGAAGAACGTAAGCCCCTTGAACCTGGACAAGGAAACAATCGCGCGACTGGACCAAAAGCAGCTGGACGCCCTAGCGGGCGGCGCCGGCGATCCGGATAGCGGCGACGAGGCCACCTGCATTATCACCATAAGACCTAAGGAGGGAGAGGAGCTGCCACCGATTCAGCCCACTGCTACCGACTGCTGCGCTTCCTACAGATAATGCTGTGATTTAAGAATATTATAAGCTACCGGTGCGTGATAATTTGAAATAATCCTTATTTCTGGAATGTGGCAGCTCAGCCAGAGGCTGGCCCATTGGCAAGACAGAAAAACAAAGCTGGTACCGAACCAAAGTGCCTGTACGGAAACAAAAGGAGGCTGACGGGATATGCAAGCTGGCACAAAGGAACGTGCATTGCAAACGCCAGTTAGGCACCTAAAGGGCATGCAGGTTGTGCTGCTTTCCTACCGGCACAGGCGGCGGTTGGGTGCCGACCTGCCAGACAGCAGCATTACATGGATATTCAATCTACACCATCATCTTCTCTGATAATGCGCAAAGGCCGGATTTAAACTGCATTCATCAAGTAGAGTAGTGCCAGCATGTAATCAGCTTGCTGTGCAGGAAAACGCCCTTTATTAAGATTAAACAAAACCTGGTTATGAAATTATTTCATTCTTTAGAGTATTACCTGTTAAGAACTTCAGCCCTCCCCATCGAGGAGTCTTTTGAATTCATGGAGAGCGGAGGAAGTCCGGCCCTGCAGAATATTAGTTGCAAAATTTCAGAACCCTTCATCAGAAGCGCATTTTTCCTGGCTTCCCCGGATTTTACGAAGGCGCTCGATAACTTCCTGGCAAGTGGGAAACCCTTTTCAGTTAACGAAAAAATAATAAAGTCCTTCTACAAGTACTATGTCCGCATGAGCAGTCGCTGCACACCCTTCGGGCTGTTTGCAGGATGCGCCATTGGATCGTTTGGTACGTCTACCCGGATCGAATTCGGAGAAGACAAGCTCAGGACGATCTCGCGGCTTGACATGTATTACGTATCAGCACTTTCGGAATACATCAACAGAATCCCAGGCATTAAAAGGCAGCTCCTGTTTTACCCGAATGAGACGCTTTATGCAACCGGGAATGATTTCAGGTATATTGAATTCTCCACTTTCAAATCTACCCGGAAGTATAGGCTGTCCTCTTTTAAAAGTAACAGTATTATTCGGGATATTTTGCTGTTGGCGCAGACGGGTGTTACCTACCCAGCCCTGATCCAGTCTTTAACAGACCAGAACTTTGAGGAGGCGGAAACGATCAGGTTTGTAGATAACCTGATTGAGTCACAGATCCTGGTAAGTGACTTACTGCCCTCCATCACAGGGAAGGAGTATTTCGGCCTGCTGATCGAGCGGCTGAAAGCACTAGAGGATACCGGTCAGCTGGTTACTGACCTGGAAACCGTAAATCAGCTAGTGAAGTCCGGCAATTGGACGGAGGAGTCGAGCGAGAAGGTAAAAGGTATACTGAGCAAGTATGTGCCTACCCAGACGAAAGACATTGTGCAGACGGACCTGTTCTTCAATACCAGGCAGAACTCCATCAGCAGTGGCGTCATCAAGGAAATTGCTGACCTGGCAGGAAGATGCATGACCCTGCAGCCTTTCGGACAGGCTCCCGGCTTACGTCAGTTTATTACGAAGTTTGAAGCGAAGTACGGAGAGCAGGAAGTACCTTTGCTGGTAGCTTTGGATTCAGAGAATGGTGTTGGCTACAACGTGACAGACCCCGGAGCTTCTGCCTTCATGCCCCTGTTGGAGAATATTCATGTGCCGCCAGGCAGGCAGGCACGCAATACTGCCTGGGGGGCGGACAAAGACCACGCGTTGCGCCTCATTCTGGATGCGATCCAAACGGGAAGCAGGCTGGTCGACCTGCAGCATTCAAAAGTTGACGCCGCGGTAAGCGACAGGAAATCAAATCTGCCGGCTAGCATGTTCCTCTTTGGAAGCCTGTTGGCAGGATCTTCCAAAGAACTGGATGAAGGCAATTTTCAGTTTTTACTCAGTAGTGCCAACGGCCCTTCAGGAGCCAATCTCCTGACACGTTTTTGCCATGGGGATGAGAAACTGGAAGCGAGTGTCAAAGAGACGCTATACGCGGAAGAGCGCTTGCATCCGGACGTGATTTTTGCTGAGATCGTGCATCTGCCTGATGGCAGAACCGGGAATGTAATCATGCGTCCTACCGTGCGGGCCTATGAGATACCGATTCTGACACAGCCTTCCGTTGAGGATGACTTTGTCATCCGACTGTCGGACCTGACAGTTTCAGTTAGCAGTGGGATGGTAGTATTGCGTTCAAAGAAACTTAAAAAGCAAATCATTCCCAGGCTCACTAATGCACATAACTATGTGCAGGGGCTCCCCATTTACAAGTTCCTGTGTGATCTGCAGAACCAGGGAATGGACAGTTTGCAGCTTTGGAACTGGTCTGTCTTTAAACATCAGCCTTTTCTGCCACGGGTACAATATGGGAAGATAATTTTGAGCCGGGCAACCTGGAATCTGAAAAAATCAGATTTCCTGAAGGCAACGCGCCAGGATTCCACGCAATCCTATTTCGAAGAGTTGCAAAGCAAGTTTTGCATTCCAGATAAAGTGGCCCTGGTGGAGGGGGACAATGAGCTCCTGTTAAGCATGTCCTCGCCGCTTAGCCTTCAGATTCTTGCAGATAAGCTAAAGAAAAGAGATGTTATCCTACAGGAGTTTCTGTTTACGCCCGACAATTGCTTTATCAAGGACGAACGGGGAAGCTATACCAATGAACTGGTTATTCCATTCTTTACACAGCATGAAACCGCGACGGCCGAACGGCGGGCGCAGCCGACGCCACCGTTTGCTGAAACTACAAAGCGCGACTACCACCTGGGAGAGCACTGGCTGTACTTTAAAATCTTTTTGGGAAATAAGACCGCTGACAAAATCCTTATTGAGGCCATCAAGCCCCTGGCCGAGACCCTCCTGATTGATGGGGTGATCGAAAAATGGTTTTTCATCCGATATGACGAGCATGGCCATCATTTACGGGTCAGGTTTTTTAACGGGAGCAACGAAAAGTTCTGGAGTACGGTCATTGACCGCATGAAATTCCTGCTGCAGCCTTTCCAGGAGAACGGGCTGATCCACAAAGTGCAGATTGACACCTATCAGCGTGAGCTGGAAAGATACGGCAGTCATACCATGGAGTTAAGTGAGAGCCTGTTCTTTTTCGACAGTATCGCCGTCACAGAGTTTTTAGAGCTCATTGACGGCGACAGTGGTGAGGAGTACAGGTGGCTGTTCGCCCTACTGAATGTAGACCGCTTGCTGGACGATTTTGGACTGTCCTTATATGAGAAGTTTCAGCTCATGAGCCAACTACGGGAGTACTTCTACCAGGAGGCGAATAAAGGGAGCCAGTCGAAGCGGCTATGGATCAGTTTGAATGATGGTTACAGAGCAAAGGCAGCGGATATCCGGGAGCTGCTGGATCACAACAGGCATAAACAGGAGGACGTGTGCGAGGCGATCGACTGTTTCAAGCGCAGGTCAGAACGGAACAGGCTGGTGACGAAGGATATTGTGGATATTCTGAAACAGGCCCACAACCAGAAGGAGGTTTCGCTGTCCAGCCTGATCAGCAGTCATGTCCATATGACACTGAACAGGACCTTTATTGCCAAGCAGCGGATTCACGAAACCGTTATCTACCATTACCTGGCCAAATATTATGATTCTAAAATAGCCAGGGAAGCAAGTGCTTCCAGGAAAAAAAATGAAGAAGTCACCGCATAAAGAAAGAACATGATGCAACGTAGCGCCATTAAAATGCTTTTTTCAGTGTTCCTGTGGAGTGTCTCCTTCTCCGGTCAGGCACAAAACTCCCTTGCTTATCAAAAACCTACCAGGGCCCTGGATGAGTTGATTAACCTGCCGACAGAGCCGGTCATGAGCCTGAGCCCTGACAGGAGAATTATCTTACTCTGTAGCTATGACCGATTTTTATCCAGTCCCCAGGGAGGGGAGAGGCGGACTGTAACATTGGCTGGAGTCAAGTTTGACACGCATTCCAACCTGCCCGCAGACAAGTCATGGTATACTGCCATCTCGTTCAAATACGCCAACAGGGATTCTGCGACCTACCCCATCAAGGGATTGCCTGCCCATCTTCAGTTAGTGGACTATAAATGGTCCTATGACAGCCAGCACTTGGGCCTGGCCGTCCTGGAGGAGAAGGGGGTGCGACTGTGGGTCGTGGATATCAAAACCCGGAAAGCGAGAAGAATTTACGAGGGGTACCTGAACTTTTCACTTGTTGAAGAAGAACTCTTTGCCTGGCTCCCCCAGGAAAAGGCCATTGTTTTTGCCGCAATTCCGGATAGGGGACAAGCCGAACCCATGGCATCGTCCCGCAAGCCCGCCATTTATGAGAATGACAGGCACACCTTGCCCCAGCGGACCTACCAGGGGCTGCTGAAGAGTGAGGCGGATGAGGCGCTTTTTGAGTATTACGCCACAACACAGCTGAAAAAAGTGGATTTGAAGGGAAGGGTGTCAAATGTAGGGAGGAGCGGAATTATCGCCAGCTTTGCGCCTTCCCCGAATGGGAAGTACCTCAAGGTGCATTATGTGAAGAAACCTTATTCGTACACGCTGACCTACCACCGTTTTCCTTCAGAGGTCGTTCTCCTTGGAAGGGATGGGAAAGAAGTCGCCAGAAAAGAGCTTTCCGCCGTGATCCGGCCGCTGGGCAGGGACGCGGCCTACCAGGTGCCCCGGGATTTTGCCTGGAGAACGGATGTAGGCGCGACATTGACCTGGGTCGAGGCAAAAGATGGAGGAGACCCGAAAATCGAAAGCAGGGAGAGAGATCAGTTATGGGCCTGGCAGGCGCCCTTCGATAAAGCCCCCCGCCTGCTGCAGGCGAGCAGCCTGCGGGCGGAGACCACCTACTGGGTGAATGATTCCCTGGCAATTATGGTAGAGAAATGGTGGGCAAACAGATCGGTCAACTGGCTGCTTTTTAATCCTTCAACAGGCAGAACACTTGATACCCTGATGATTTCTGGGAATCAGGGGCCGACGATCGATCCGGGAATACCGGTGCAGGTGAAAACCGCGGGGCTGAAAAAGCTGCTGTTCCAGGACGGTAGCATCTTCCTTTCCCGGAAAACACAGAATGAGAAGGGCGAGGTGGTGCCCGTATTGGAGAAATTCCACCTTACCCGTAAACGCAGCGAAGAGATCTGGCGGTCCAGCGCGCCCTATTATGAGTACCCGGTTGCGTTTGAAAACGGCCCCGGATCCACGACCTGGATTATGGCCCGGCAGTCCAGAACCATCCCGAACAATCTGGTGCGGCTTGATCTGGAAAATCTGCGCGAGGAAGTGTTGACTTACAACAGCGACAAGCTGTCGCTGTTAAATACATCCCTGGTTAAGAAGGAGCTTTCCTTCCTCAGGGGTGACAGCATCCCGCTGCAGGCTACCTTGTATTATAACAAAGACAGTGTGCGGGATGATCGGCTGATGGGATGCCTGATTTATGCCTACCCGCTAGATTATATACGCCCTGCCGATGCCGGGGCAGTCACGGCTAACCCCTACCGGTATGAAGCTAACCTGTCCCTGCAAAAATTACTGGCCTTGTCTGGATACGCTGTATTGGATAATACCTCCTTCCCGATCATAGGGCGGAAGGGGAGTCATCCCAATGATACGTATTTAGAGCAGATCGAACTGAATGCGCAGGCAGCCATCGGGGCTGCGGGGAAAACGGGGCTCATCGATACGGGGAAGGTAGCGGTCATAGGACATTCCTACGGGGCCTTTATGGTGGCCAACCTGCTGACCCACACCAATATGTTTAAAACCGGCGTGGCCCTGAGCGGGGCTTACAACAGGTCGCTT
Source organism: Pontibacter sp. LHS2 (assembly GCF_058932845.1). NCBI lineage: Bacteria > Pseudomonadati > Bacteroidota > Cytophagia > Cytophagales > Hymenobacteraceae > Pontibacter > Pontibacter sp. LHS2. The sequence continues at coordinate 644,571 of NZ_JBZYWG010000002.1, read as the reverse complement.
ACACCCTTCGGTTTCCAGCGGGAGTACCGGACATATTGGGAAGAACAGGCCCTCTACCACCGGCTATCGCCGCTTCAGAACGCTGACAAGCTGGCCCATCCCATCTTGCTTTTCCATGGGGAGCTGGATGAGAATCCAGGTACGCATTATAGCCAGTCTGAGCAGTACTTCGCCGCTTTGAAGGGCTTAGGCAAGACGGTGCGTTTCGTATCGCTGCCGGGTGAGCCGCATTCTTATGGTTTGCGGGCCTCTTACCTGCATATCCTCTGGGAAGTTGACCATTGGTTGAGGAAACACTTCCGGGAGGATTCGGCTCTCAAGGCCTCCAGTTGGACGGATGAAAAATAGCCTTTGTCTAAGCCTTCCTGACTGTTGGTCTAATAAAATTCTTTTTTGACCAGTTCTTCATCAATTTAATCGAAAAGAAAGAAAACATGAAAAAGCTATTCAACTTCAAAAGCAAGCGCAAAGGTCTGGGAGACTTTCACGCGTTGTCCGTCGAAGAGTCGGAGGCAAACCGATTGAGCGGAGGCTTCAAGGAATACAAGCCGACCATCTACAGTTCGGACAAGCACCAAAGCGTGCGGATAAAGGTCAGTCAACTGTTGAGTGGCATGGAGGAAATAGTATAACCTAAACGGATATGAAAAAGAGCAAAAAAGTGAAAGACAGGAAAACGATCGAAGAGCTCAAGCGGTTGCGCCTGTTTGGCGATGCCGAGGGACAGGAGCAAAACGAAGACACGGACCTGGACAACCTGGCGGGTGGAAACGCCGGCCCCACGGTGGAGACCCACTGGCCGACCACGACAAACAAATTTCCTAATCAATAGCGCGGGTAATGCATTCCAAGTATAAGTTTTATAAGCAGTTGGACTACATGGACTGCGGTCCTACCTGTTTAAGAATGGTGAGTGCATATTACGGGAAAGAATATACCCTGGACTACCTGCGGTCCATCTCGCATATCACCAAGAATGGCGTGAGCTTTCTGGGGCTCAGCGAGGCCTCCGAAAAGGTCGGGTTCAAAACGCTGGTAGGCAAACTCTCATATGATCAGCTAAAGGAAGAGGTGCCCCTTCCCTGTATCCTGCACTGGAACCAGGACCACTTTGTGGTGCTCTACGACGTAAAGGAGAAGTCCCTGCTACGGCGGGAAGAAAAGCTGGTGATCGGGGACCCCGGCCATAACCTGGTGGAGGTGGACGTGGAAACGTTCAAGAAGTGCTGGGTCAGCACGGAGGACGGGAGAGGGGTCGCCCTCCTGCTGGAGACTACGCCGGAATTTTACAGCCGAGACTCGGATGAGGAGCAGGAGGAGAGTTCCTCCAGCATTGGCTTTCTGTTCCAGTACATCAAGCCCTACAAGGCGTTTATCTTCCAGATTTTCCTGGGGATGATTCTGTCCAGTTTTATCAGCATGTGCTTTCCTTTCCTGACGCAGAGCCTGGTGGACTTCGGGATCAACAAGCAGAATATTGGCTTCGTCCACCTGGTGCTGATTTCCCAGCTGGCCCTCTTCATCGGAAGCCTGCTGGTCAACCTGATCCGAAACTGGATTCTGCTCCATGTCAGCACCCGGATCAGTATCACGATTATCTCCAATTTTCTGATAAAATTAATGAAGCTGCCCATCAGTTTCTTTGAGTCGAAGAACATTGGCGACATCACCCAGCGCATCAGCGACCACCACCGTATTGAAAGCTTCCTGACAGGCTCCGCGCTGAGTACGCTTTTCTCCATCATCAACCTGGTCATTTTCTCCATTGTGCTGGGTATTTACGACATGCGGTTCCTGCTTGTATTCTTTGTGGGGAGCAGCCTGTCTGTGGCCTGGATTTTCCTTTTTCTCAAGCGGAGGCGCAACATCGACTACAACCGCTTTCAGCGGGCACGGGAAAACCAGAACAGCATTTATGAGATCATTACTGGCATGCAGGAGATCAAACTCTACAACAGCCAGAAGTCCCGGCGCTGGGAGTGGGAGAAAATCCAGTCGAAGCTCTTCAAGATCAACATCAAAAGCCTGGCCCTGGAGCAGTACCAGGAAATCGGCGCCACCTTTTTCACGCAGCTTAAAAACATCCTGATTTCCTTCATGGCGGCCCTCTTGGTGATCGAAGGGCAGATTTCCCTAGGGGTGATGCTGAGTATCTCCTATATCATCGGGCAGATGAATGGTCCGCTCAACCAGCTTATCCAGTTCGTCAAGACCGTCCAGGACGCCAAAATCAGCCTGGAGCGGCTGGGGGAAATCCACAATAAGCAGAATGAGGAAAAAAGCAGCCTGCAGGTAGCTGATGTGCACGAGGAGGACTTCGGACACTCGCTCAACCAGGTGTTCTTTGCCAAAGGGCTTAACAGCAGGTTCAGGCCGGGTATCACGCTGGACAATGTCAGTTTCCGGTATGGACACGCAAAGTCCGCCCTGGTGTTGAAGAACATCAGTCTACATATCCCCAAAGGACAGGTGACGGCCATCGTGGGCGCCAGCGGGAGCGGGAAGACGACCTTGATGAAACTGCTCCTTAAATTCTATCCTCCCACCGAAGGGGAGATCCTGGTGGATGGAAGTAATCTCAACGACATTTCGGCCAAGCTGTGGCGAAGCCAGTGTGGTACAGTGATGCAGGACGGTTACATCTTCTCTGACTCCATCGCCCGCAACATTGCCCTGGACGGTAATAAGATCGACGAGCTCAAGTTAATGAACGCGGTGCACGTGGCCAACGCGCATGACTATATCTCACAGCTCCCGCTGGGTTTCACGACCCGGATTGGAAATACGGGCTCCGGCCTGAGCGGTGGCCAGAAACAGCGGATCTTCATTGCCCGTGCCGTTTACAAAGAGCCGGGGTACATGTTCTTCGATGAGGCTACCAGCGCGCTGGACTCCAACAACGAGCGCATCATCATGGAGAACCTGGACGAGTTTTACAAAGGCCGAACTGTGCTGATCATCGCCCACCGGCTGAGCACGGTCAAAAAAGCCGATCAGATCATCGTGATGAAAGACGGGGAGATTGTGGAGCAGGGTACGCACCTGGGCCTGGTCTACCAGCGCGGCTACTACTATGAGCTTGTTAAAAATCAATTGGAACTGGACGCCGCCTAAACTGAATATAAAATGCCAAACCACAGTCCCTTAAACGCAGAAGAGCAGAGCCATGAGATGGAGGAAATCATCGGACGGGTGCCGCACTGGATCACCCGGTGGGGTATTACCATCCTGTTCATCGTCTCGGCCATCGGTATCTTCATCAGCAACACAATCGCCTTTCCGGACAGTGTGCCGGCCGAGGTGTTGATCCAGGCCAAGGAGCAACCCGGAAAGGTTTCCCTCAAGCGAGAGGATGCCGGGCAGGAGTTCATTTTCCTTGTGAAGGACGAAGAATGGGTGCAGCCTGGAGACACTCTCTTCATTCACCGGAACACCTCCAAAAACATCAATGAACCCATTATCACCCCCATGTCCGGTCAGGTTTTCATTTCCAAAGGGATAGATGACAGTAATACACAGGACTATGTGGTGTGGGTCGTGCCCAAAACGACCGATTTTGAAGTTAAGCTGTTCTATCCCGTAAAAGGATCCGGGAAGATACAGCTCGGACAGGAAGTTGTCATCACAGTGGACAACTACCCACCCTCGGACTTTGGCTTTCTAACCGGTCGAATCACCAAGATTCTCCCGGTTCCCGTGGACGGGAAGGTGCAGGGCTATGTAACGCTGGATCACCGGCAGCTGCAGACGAACCTGGGGAAGGAACTGCCCATCAAGTACCTGATGATCGGGAAGGCGGAGATCGTGCTGGAAAGAAGGACCATCGCGGGCAGGATCTTTGGGAATGTCCTACCCCTTTAACCGGACTGAAAGAGGCGCAGCGTCCCGCATCATGTTGAAAGAAGCATTTTTAAGTTGAAAAGATGGGTTTTCTAAAGAAATTTCGGCAACTTGACATATCGTGCTGGCTTGGACAGATAAATTTCATCACTCGCTGTCCCGGCTGCCCGTTCTTTTAGCATGGGTGAAGCATGCGGAGCAAACCAGACACAATGCTGTCAAGCTGTGGTCTGTTCCGGCTCCCGTTTCCACTTCCATTGAACCGATTAACCTTGTGAACAAACTTTGTAGGACGCATGAAGTGTATAATAATTGATGATGAGCCCCTGGCACAAGAGGTGATTGAAAAACTCGCCGCGAAAGTGCCTTTTCTGGAAGTGATTAAGAAAGCCGGAAACGCGATCGAGGGATTGCAGGATATAGAGAATCTGAAGCCCGATCTTGTCTTCATGGATATTCAGATGCCGACCATGAGCGGTATTGAGCTGATTAAAATACTAAACAACCACCGACCGCAGATCATTCTAACCACCGCCTCCCCTGACCATGCCCTGGAGGGTTTTGAGCTGGACGTGGCCGGCTATCTGCTAAAACCGATCTCATTCGATCGTTTTCTTAAAGCGGTCAATAAAGTGCACAAGTTGATCAGTCAGGGGAATCAGACGAGGGAAAATACCAGCGACGGGCAGATGCCCAACTCCCATTTCTGGGCGAGAGTGAATGGAAAGCTGTTACTGATTAAATTTGAGGATGTACTCATGGTGAAAGGTATGAAAGATTATGTCCAGATTTTTCTGAGGGAAAAGAAGATCATCACTTATTTAACCATGAAGCGGGTTCTCGAAATCCTGCCTCAACAGGATTTTACGAGAGTGAGCAGGTCATTTATTGTGCGTACCTCTTCCATTAAAGGCATTGATGGCAATGTCCTGGAAACCACCATATCGGACGAAGAGATCATTATAGGCTCAACTTACCGGGAAAGTATTAAGAACGAGGCAAATAAATGGTTAAAGTAACTTGGATTGGTGCAAAGATCCAATGCGGAACCTGTTGTGTTGCGATGATGAAGAGCCGGTATGCCCTGCATCCTTTTCTGATTTGACTGTAAGGTGACTAAACCCGGTTGGGACATCCGTATCCCATAACACAAATCGCTTTAAGCAGGTAGCGGATGAATATCTGCTGCATCCCCACTGTGTAGTTATTAGACAAGTTCCTAGATTGTCCCACCCTATATGCACACGTTACTGGAAATGCCACATGGGGGTAAAAGTTTCGGGAAAAGCATTTCCTTAAGAAGCTTTACTCCCTCATCGCTATTGTGCGGACTTTCCCGCTATTCTGTTGAAGCAGTTGTAGCACGGGTTTCACTTGGCTTTTTACCATATAATTTGAATATTCTCTATTTTGGCAATTGTCATTTGTTTTGAACAGAGAGACATTACTTAAATACACTTGTTTATGCTCGATCATTTCGGACAATTTGTGGTGCGTAGCCCGCTATTATCATATAAAGATATTCGGAGCGACGCCACGCATAGTTTGGAGCAACTGCTGGAGGAACATTTAAAAAACGACCTTTTTCTGGAGGCAATCTATTGGGCTTCCCAGGCGCTTTATGATGAGACTGTCAAAATGCTGCAAGGAGATGCTCGAAACAAAGACAGGGTCCTCCGGAGTTTGAAAAAATATCTGATCAGGGCCTCAAGCCGCTGTACCCCGTTTGGTATATTCGCAGGCTGTAGCGTGGGAGAAATTACAGATAGGCAGGGATTGGCTGCGTTCTTACCTGTCTCGGCTTCCCTGCATAAAGCTATCCGAATGGATATGCACCTGCTGTTTACGCTTATCAGCCATATCAGCAGGGACTCCGCCATCAAGCCGTTACTCACTTATTACCCAAATAATTCCCTGTATGAGATAGGAGACACCTACCGATATATCGAGTTTGAGGTGGAGCAGGGGGTGAGAAGCTACCGGATCGCTTCCGTTGAGAAGGATTGCCTGCTGGAGCAGATATTTTTGGCTGCGAGGACAGGCCTGAAATTGGGAGGCATCATGGCATTGATCGGGCAGGAGGCTGAATCCTCCGAAAAGGAAGATTTTACCCTGGAGCTCATTGACTCACAATTGCTGGTAAGCGAGTTGGAAATAGCAGTGACTGATCCGGACCCGCTTGCCACCCTGCTGGGCAAACTAAAGAGAATGGCCCCCCGTGAAGACAATAGGCAGTTGGAGCTATACATCCAGGTACTGACGGACTTGCAGAAAGCGATTGTTTTGTTGAATGAGAGCACTGCGAGGTCAAACCGGGATCAAGTAGCGGGTATATTCAAGCGGGGCCTAGCAAGCATAGGCGTAACGACCTACCACAATAATTTCTTTCAGGTAGATCTTTTAAAGAAGTCTGCCAAGCCGCTGGCGATCACAGAGGCAACTGTTGCAAACGCAGTGCAGGGAATAGAGGTTATGAGTCGCTTCACAACGGGAAAGTCAAGGCAGGAGAGAATGCTGTCCGATTTCAAGAGGGCCTTCGTGGAGAAATACGAGACGGAGGAAGTGCCTCTCGCTGAGGTGATAGACGCTGAGACAGGAATTGGTTTCCCGGCCCTTTCTAGTATTGGAAATATTACGACCACCAGGTTGGGCAATACGTACCGGGATGAGATACCAAAAGAGCAGTCGATAGAGCCCTGGCATACTTTTCTAAAAGGGCTATATGAAGAAGCCATGCGCCAAGGGCTGGATGGTATTGCGCTTGACGATGAGAATATTAGCCAGTTCCCCCAGAAAACGAACCAGCTGCCGGTAACTTTTGCAACGATGTTTTCCATCGTGTCCTCCGGCCATAGGCAGTTGATTTACCTACAGTCTGTTGGTGGAGCGACAGCGAATACCCTTTTGGGAAGATTTTGCCATTTGGACAGTGGGCTCCATATGCTTGGACTGCAGATTGCTAAAAAGGAGCAGGCATCCTATCCAGGCTCAGTATTAGCTGAAGTGCTGCACCTTCCCGAGGCCCGGGTGGGCAACATCCTCCAACGACCTGTTTTAAGGGAATTTGAAATTCCCTTTTTGTCAGGAGCGTCGGTGGGGGAAGAATTTCAATTGCCGGTTACGGACCTAATGGTTAGTGTTGTCCGGGATACAATAGTTCTCCGCTCCAAGCGGCTGGGGAAAAGAGTAATGCCAAGACTGTCGGCAGCCCACATGTATTCCCTAGATTCTCTTCCTGTGTACCATTTTCTATGCGCTCTTCAACATCAGGGAAAGACGGCTCTTCAGGTTGATTGGGGAAGCTGGGCGGAAGATTTGAAATACCTGCCACGGCTCTCATACAGGAATGTTATTCTTGCGCCTGCTTCCTGGAGGTTCACATCAGCTGATTTAGCGCATATTACAGCAGGTGACCGCACCTATGAGAAACTGGAAGAGTTCTTTAGGAAGTGGAAGCTGCCACCAACAGTTGCGATCACGAAAGCAGATAACCAATTGGTCCTGCATCTATATAAAAGGGAGTACCAGGAGATTTTAATCCGGGAGCTTAAAGAACAGAGAAGCCTGAACCTGATTGAATGGCTGCATTTTGCCGAAGGCCAGGACCAGGAAAGCTACACAAATCAAATAGTCTTGCCACTATACCAAACGGCACCCGAAGCGGTAGAGGTTACCCCTATAGGCTCAGCGCAGGGCACTGCTATACAACGTGTATTCTTTCCTGGTAGTGAATGGCTGTATGTAAAATTGTACTGTGGTGCGCATGTTTCCGACAGGATCCTGACAGGACCCCTAAAAAAGATCATGGACCGATTAGTAGCTGAAAGTTTTATTACAATGTACTATTTCGTACGTTATACTGACCCGCATTATCATATCAGGTTAAGAATGCATGTGGGAGACGGTGCAGGAAATTTTACGGAAGCCTTGAACCGAGTGAAGGCTGCTCTGGATGAATTTACGAGACAAAGGTTGGTATGGAAAATACAGCTTGATACCTACGTTCGGGAACTGGAAAGGTATGGTGCCGCTTACATGTCCCAGTCTGAGAAGATTTTTTTTTACGATTCTGACTTGTTTCTTGCTGCAAGTGAGCAGATTTCCTTGGACGAGGGGGAGGATAGCCGTCTCCTGTATGCAATCCAAAATGTAGCAGGGTGGCTGGATACATTTCAATTAGAGATTAACGAGCGCCTTGCTTTCATCCAATCCGTATGCTCTTCACTGGGAAACGAATTCGATCAGGGACTCAAAGTGGAACTGGATCAAAAATACCGGTCATTACGACACAGGGTGTCCCCAAATCAGGGCCCTAATACAATGGATTTGCTTTTGGCACTTCGTAGGAGCCTGATTGAGAAAGAAATAGCTCCTGTTTTGTCCAGTAAAGCGCATCCGCTCATTAGGAACCTGAGTAGTTACATCCATATGAGCATGAACAGGTGGTTTAATACCGATCAACGGCTGCAGGAGTATATCGTCTATTATTTCCTACAGAAATACTATACTGAAAAGCTTAAACGGAAAGGTGTACGATAAAAATTTGTTTTCATGAAATTAGATTTCAAAACGTATAATCCCATTACCAGATTCATGCTGCATGCAGCCATGTGGATAGGGGTGTACTGCATGCTCATGCTACTGCTCAAACTGCCTCTGCAAGGTAACATTGGGGAAGTCTCATTTAATGCTTTTATACTTTTCTTGCTGTTAATGGTGGTTTCTATCCATTATACAATCGCTTACGGCATTTCAGGGTTTATCGAAAAGAGGAAGTGGATTCATGTACTAGTTGGTTTGGTCAGCCTATATCTGCTTTCAGCCATTATCTCCAGCCTCGGTCTTGCTATGTTGGCAAAGGCGTTTCCTGAAAATATAGTTTTAGGGGGATTAAGCGCGCGATACAGCATAAAAGAGGTGGCAGATCTCTTTACACTCAGCACATTTCTTTGGATGATGTCCTTTATATTTCCCTTCTGTATGCTGACATTGCTTTTGAAGTTCTACAAGAAGCATGTTGAAACGTCAAGAAGGATCATGTATTTGCAGAAAATTAATTCTGAACTGGAGCTAAATTTTCTTCGCTCACAGATGAATCCCCATTTTTTCTTTAACACGCTGAACAGCCTGTATTCCCTTGTATTTGACAATGATCGAGCTGCCAAGATCATATTGGATCTCTCTGATATGATGCGTTTCTCTCTTTATGAAGCGAAGGCGGAGCGGATTCATCTGGTGCGTGAGATTACTTTCCTGACTGATTACATTGGACTGGAGACATTGCGTCATCATGACCGGGTGTTTATTGATTATACCTTTGAGCTGAATGGGCACGATCAAGCTGAGATACCACCATTGCTTTTGGTAAATTTCATTGAGAATGCATTTAAGCACGGCGTACATAACACTGTAGAGAAGGCATGGGTTGATATCAACATGGTGTGCCAGAAGGGGATGATGACCTTTAGTGTGAAAAATAGCAAGCCCCCCACAGAGAAAACCAAGTCGAAGCTTGATTCCGGAATAGGACTTGAAAACACTAAAAGACGCCTCGACATTATCTACCCGGGTAGACATAAGTTGGAAATTGCAGAGGAAGCGGAGACATTTAGTGTAGTACTTCAAATCCAAATAAGCGAGGCTGCCTGGCCTAGCACTATTGATAAACAGATTGCCTAAACAAGTTAGCTCCAGGGAGACGGCAACCGGGATGATTATGCCACCTCGGTTCGCCTTTGTTAGGTTCTATACCAGAGCTGTTTTTCAATGGAGAAAACCCTCGTGCAGGAAAACATTTAGACGTAGTAGAAGAAAGGTTTTGTGAAGGGATTCGCTGGCTGTTAAAGAAAAAGCCATTATTTCCTGTAGCATCATGATAATTTGAGCGGGGTGTGAACGGGCAAGAGAGCCCAGAAAACCGTTGTAGTGGATGCAATGAAATAATAAATTGTCTTAGGTTGGGGCCGACAAGGTATTCTAGACCTTTTGCGATGCTTTCAATTACTCTTTCGCCCGGTTCATGCGCTTAGTCAGCAAACTTTCCTCGGATTCTTAGAATGCTGGATAATCAGGTGCGGTTAAACACAGCTCATTAAATTTCCTCTTCTTATTAAGTTACCCTTGCGCTATTAAGAGAAGACTATTTACCATCGCAGCCTTAACCTTACTCTCTGAATGCAAAAAGCGACCTCATAATAGCGCTTTGCTACTATAAATTGTAAACTGATTCCCCAATTGAATGATTGTGCTGGTAAATACTCTGGCAAGCTGGGTAAGGAACACGGACGGAGTATGCATGGGTGTTGGGCGAGACGATCGATGGAACATCCGCTATTGTCAGGTTCTTGCTAAACAATCGACAACTTCCAGACCCATCGGACTATCTGTTACCAGTCCGACGAAAGGGATTAATCATTAAAAAATTGTCATGTATCCGGCCGAATGATAGCTGGCATTCCCGGAAGGAAAGGATCCATCGGAAAGTATGTCGTGTTATAACACAAGTTCATCTAGGTAGTTCCATGGTATATCTAATATGTTATATAGATACGATATAATTATTTATGTTTGAATATATATAAACATGCCTAAGAGATATGAAAACGAGACAATTACTTCTAAAAAAACAAGTAGTACTTACACTGAAAGAGGCTTCTGGCAAGAAGGGGAAGTCCAACAGGATTTACAGTACCTCAGGTTTACCCACCGTGTCATCAGAGTTCGGGAATTAGTTAAGAGTAATTTTCTGATCGACAGTTACACTGCCAGATTTTTTAACCGACCTGAAAAGTTTCACTTTGATAACAAGGAAAACGAAATTCATGTTGTAAATCCAACTGACGAGTACAGAGCGGGTATCCCGCCAGGATTAAGGACTCTCAGCGCTCCAAGGAACCGAAATAGAGTCACCAGTAGCTGAAAAAGCAGCTTTCATTCTTGTCAGGGACTAGATGCTAACTACTATATACCATATTGGTTGTATCCGGTTATGGGAGATGAGGTTGTGTTAGCAGTAGCCTTGAGAGGCAACACTTTCTAAATGGTATCGAACAAAGCCAATTGTGAGTTATGTCTTAGGTGCCTGCCAGTCAGCTCCAAGGGAGGGTGCAAAGGACACCGCTGGATTCACTTCCGGTAAATATCCCCTAAAATGTACGTTCTACATTACCTGTTTCAGCCACATGCACGCGGGTTGGGATTAACCGTGGTGTAGGTTGTTTAACAGGAGAGCTTAGTAAGTGTGTGCCTGTGTCTGGTCAAGGTGCAACTGTATCAGGCTGGAGTAGTTTTTCTGCAGCCAATATACAAGATGTCACTCTAAGTGTTGCAAGGCCATCCCGGCGAAGGTCAGCTTATTCGTTTCAGCTTAAGATCAGTATGCTGTTTGAAAAATCGTTTTCCATTTATCGGGACAGCTTATTGGTGTAAAATTTTTTGTTCCAGTGCCCTTTATATAGCCTGAACAGGTCAGCCGCTATGACCCCATGAGTACAACCCAACTTAGGGTGTTAAAAAGCAGGATAGCCAAGAAAAGCTTCCATTGGAGGCAAAGTAACGCTATATAGGCAGCTTCATGAAAAATATTATTTCATTTACTCATCACCAGATAATAGTTAAGACAAAGCCGATGCTGCAAAACCTCAACAATGAATTTACGCTCGTTCATAAAAATTATCTTATGAATTTGTTAGGCACGCTGTCACAGCTGAACCCGGTGTACTCCTCTCATCCTCTGTGCTTTATCACCAGTAAATTGCTGCTGAGAAACGGAATACGGGTAAATGCCAATCTATTAGAAGAAAGACTCATGGAGCACCCCTATTTCCCGAGCCTTCTCAGTATTAGTGAAGCTTTGGACAGTATTGGAGTGGAGAATCAGGCCTTTAAATCAAATCTGGATAGCCTGGAAGTAAGTGATAATCTACACTTCTTGGTTTTCCTTAAAATAGAGGGTGGAAAATTCGCCGTCGTCGAGAAGATTAATAAAGTAGAAGGAAATGTGAAAGTCTTAACAGAAAAGGGTGACAGGATTACATTCAGAAGCGAAGACTTTGTTCATATCTGGGATGGGATTGTCCTGCAAGTGATACATGGTACACCTCGAAATAAATTGCAAACCTCTGACAGAGAAGGGAATTATCCTGCTTATCTTCGTTATAGTCTCTATGTCTGCTGTTTCTTTATAGGACTATACCTATTTCAGCCCCAGCATTTATTTTATGCTCCTTTACGTGTGACACTGATTGCCCTTAATAGTATCGGTTTAGCAATTTCTTGGTTATTGGTGTTACAAAACCTGCATGAAAACAATACATTAATGAACCGGGTTTGCCAGACCGATGAATCTAAGGGTTGTGGTCCTGTATTGGGTAATAAGGCTGCAAAGCTTACTTCATGGCTTAGTATGGCCGAAGCAGGTCTGATGTATTTTGCCGGTATAGTTTTTCTGCTCTTATTTTCTGCCGAACCTACCCTAATTTTCTGGCTAATCATTACGGTGCCTATTTTCTCACTATATGCAATTTACCTGCAAGCAGCTGTTATAAAGCATTGGTGCAGGCTGTGCCTGGTAGTGCATACCGTAGTGTTTGCAAGCTCTAGCATCGTTCTGGCGATTTTCATAACCTCATCGATACAGTTTGAATATCCTGCCGTAACACAGGGTATCGTGTTCTTGCTGCCCGCTTTGGGGTGGTTATGCGCAAAGCCTTTCATCATTCATTTCAGGGAAGGAAAGAAGTCTAAGTTAGAATACAAAAGATTAAAGTCTGACCCTGATTTATTCAACACACTGTTAAGGAGACAATCTAAAATCAATGTGCCAGAAGAAATCAAGGTGTTCTCCTTTGGGGATAGTGAAGCCGAGCATGAGCTGGTTCTTGTCTCAAATCCTTTTTGTGCACCATGCGCCCGTGCCCATGCTGTGGTTCATGACTGGTTGAAGAGTGAGCTTCCCTTTAGAATCGTCCTCATTTTTGTTCACGGCAATGATGGGCAGGACAAGAAACAACGTTTTGTCAAGGCTATTTCTAGCATCGATGATAAAACAAGGTTGTTACATGTATTGAGCGATTGGTTTAAGAATGGACACTTGGAACTAGACAACTGGATCAGCTTAAATGGTTTAGAGGAAGGAAAGTTGCCGTATGATGAAGATCAATACGAAAACTGGTTGAAAACCGCTCCTTTGCCAGGTACTCCTTCCTTTTTTGTAAACGGCTATAGACTCCCTGATACTTATAAACTAGAAGACATTAGACATTTAATAAGTGAGGTGCAGGAATGAGGAAACCTGCCTCTTAAGCACGCTCATCATAAGAGATTGTTTGGCCAACAATGAAGTTGCCTGACTTCAAAAGAACAGGATAGGGAAAGCCGAACCCGAAAAATGAGGTATAATATAAAAATAAAAAGTTATGAAGAATTTGTTTCCAAGTAAAACATTAGGATTAAATGAACAGCAATTGCTGTCAAAGTTAGAAATGAAAAAAGTAGTTGGAGGAAGCTGCACATTAGGGGATAGAACCTATTATTCTTCCGGTGGTACATGCGGATATGATACTGTAGCAGGAGGCACAGGAAACGGTGGCTGCGCAATTACAATAGATACTGAAGAGACAGGCCCTTGCGGAATGGCGTAATCATTATCTGATTAAACTAGGTAAAAGCTTCCTTATCGGAGTGTGATAAGAGTAGGCAGCAGGAGAGATGATTATTTTTATGCTTGTTACTCCATAAAAAATAATTTCCCTAAAGCCCTAAAAAGGGATTGTATGCAAACTGTTATTTATTCTGATGAGGGAGCCTTTATATAATTTATGATATGCTAAAGAGATGCAAGGAAGGAAGTGTTCTCATAATCAGTGAGAATAGGGATGTCTCCACCAATAAAGTAATGGAGTATTTAAGCTACTTTGGTCAGAAGGAGGTGGCAAGGATAAATGTTGAAGATGCACTCGGGCTAAAAAAGATCTCAATAGGAGGGGAGTTAAAGGAAAACCAGCTTTCTGTTTTTTCTGAAACAGAGGTGGTGAAGTATGAAAATATTAAATCCGTTTGGTACAGAAGAGGTGGGCTGTCACTTGCACCATTCAAGGCAGAGGGTATTGATTCCTCTTTAAGAGAACAGCTCCTGGGATTTTTAAATCTGGAATGGGAAAGTATTAAGCATTTTCTGTTGACCAGAAAGGGTAAAGAAGGAAAATTCTTTCTAGGTGATATGGATAAAGAAATGGGCTGTAACAAGCTGGTAAACTTGGTAATAGCCACTAATGTAGGATTAGCTGTACCTGAAACCCTAGTTACTGCTAGGAAGGATGAATTAACCAGGTTTGTAGAGAAGCATGACAAAGTTATTACAAAACCTATTACAAACACACCCACTTTTCAGCACGATGGTCATCTGTATTCCAACAGTGGAACAAAAATGCTTGTCATGGAGGACATGGAAAGTTTAAGCTCTGTCTTCTTCCCAATCCTCGCTCAGGCATACATTAAGAAAGTATGTGAAATCAGGATATTCTTTATTAAAAATAAGCTGTTTTCAATGGCGATATTTTCTCAAAATGATGCTCAGACAGCGCTTGATTATAGGAATTACAATTACCTGAAACCAAATAGGTTGGTGCCTTTCAAGCTACCACTAGAAATTGAAGAGAAGCTAACCGCTTTTATGCTGGAAGTTGACATGGATACTGGATCCATTGATTTAATACTATCAGACAATGAACAGTATTATTTTCTGGAGGTAAATCCCTGTGGTCAGTTTGATTGGCTATCGTTAAACTGTAACTATTATATTGAAAGTGAAATCGCAAATTATCTGATGAATGGAGAAGCTTGAAATTGACTTGGGAAGACATGCATCATTTCTTCCAGTAACAATTCACAATTTGAAACTGGTGCAAAAGTTACCTGCAACTCATAGAATCCGGATTTCAGATGGAAAAATAAATACACTTCAAGTCAGGAAAGTAATTAGCCAGAAATTTTACAAACCTATTTCTAAACTCAATTAGTTTATCTAACACATTGCGTAGCATGCTTGACCAGAGCCAATACCCTTTACTTTACTCATGTTGCATACCTGTCAGAGGGGCTAAAAGAACTATTATTTGCGATCTTCAAAGGCAATCTTATATACAGGTTCCGAGCGAGCTTTATGAGTTGATGGCACAACTAGGTTCCAGGACGGTGCAAGAATTACAGGAGAGCTATTCAACCGAGGATTTTAAGGTTTTACAGGTTTTTCTAAATTATTTATATGACAACGAATACCTGTTTTATACAAGCACACCGGCATGCTACCCAAGTTTAAAACTGGACAAATGGGACGAACCTGCAGCGATTACGAATGCTATCATTGATCTAGATCAAAACAGCTGCTACGACTTTGAAAAGGTATTCTTTGAGCTCAATGCCTTAGGTTGCAGATATATTCAGATTAGGTGCTTTTCACCGAAAAAAGTAGATTTCTATCATGAGCTGCTGATGCACATTGGTAACAACCATGTCTATTCCATTGAGCTGATACTAGCTTTTGATGAAACCCTTAACGAAACGAGTATAGGAGCCCTTCTTCATAAGTTTGCTTTTATTACCTCTATATGTATTCATCGCTCACCGTTTTGCAGTTCTTATGAATTAGAACAGTGTGACATCCGCTTTGTGAAAGATGAAGTAAGAGATGAGAGCCATTGTGGAGTAGTTTCCAGTGACTTGTTTGCCATCAATATTAAACTTTTTACTGAGTCTCAAAGTTGGAATTCCTGCCTGAATCGAAAAATTTCTGTTGACAAGAATGGCAACATCAAAAACTGCCCGTCCCTTGACACATCGTATGGTAATATAATGTCTAACTCCATGATTGAAGTGGTACAAAAAAAAGAATTCAGCAGTATCTGGAGTGTCACTAAAGATCAGATTGAAGTTTGCAAGGAGTGCGAATTCCGGTACATCTGTAGTGACTGCAGAGCATACACGACCACCGGATCACTTGTCTCAAAACCCCTGAAGTGTACCTATGACCCTTACGCTGAGTAAGAGTGTAAAATTCCGATGATGCTATGTATACTGTTATGATAAACCTAGTTTTTGCCCTTACAATATTGGCTACATGTTTTACCCTATTCAGTCAGACCGGCGAAATCATCATCCGTCCAGCAAGTCCATGCTGGAGTTCAGGGCAGGATACTGTAGCAGCCCAAAGAATAATAGCCCCGAAAAGGTATTTGATATTTGACGGTGAAGACGAGTATGTTAAGATAATCGGTGGGCTGCTTTCGGATAATGCGGAAGACTGCCTTGTTCAGGACTTTTTTATTGTTTCAGCCCCTGTTAAAAAGAAAGCTTATAACTGGAGCATATCCAGGGGAGGTACGGGTATACAATTCCAAGCATACCAAGTTCGAAGAACTTGTCTATGATTAAGTTGCGACAAGATACGATCCTTATCAAGCATATGGAAATAATAACCGCTTTAAGCTTCCATTCTTAAGCAATCATAAGAGCCGGCAGGGGTTCATAGGATAAAAATATACTCCGTCCTGTTATTGCTGCTCTCGTTGCCTTGTCTATTCAGAACAATGCCCTGATGCGACATTTGCCTTAACTGGCACCAGCATTCCCTGTAACACCAGTTGTTACTAGGTAATGAAAATAAGAAGAGATTTTATCTTTTAACAGGTATAAAATATAGACAGATTTTGAGAACTCCATTTTATAAACAGCCCGACCAAATGGATTGTGGTCCAACATGCTTGCGAATGGTAGCAAAGTACTACGGCCAGAACCATGGCATTCAGAAGTTACGGGAGCTGGCTGAGATTGGGAAAGAGGGTGTGTCTATCTTAGGAATCGCAGAAGCAGCAGAGAAAATTGGTTTTCGAGCTAGTGGTGCAAAGTTGGACTTGGAACACCTAAAGGAGGCCAATTTGCCTGCCATTCTACACTGGAACCAGAATCATTTTGTGGTTCTCTATAAGATTAGTAGAGACAAATGTATTGTAGCTGACCCTGCAAATGGAATTATCCAATACTCCCATGAAGAATTTTGTGCGAGCTACTATAGCTACAAGAACAATAGCAATTCACATGGAATTGCTTTATTGCTGGAAACCACTCCCAGCTTTTATAAGGAGGAAGAGATTGGGCAAAAAGCCGGATTTATAACCTTCTTTACTTATCTGCGACAATACAAGAAGCTTGTCGGCCAGTTAATGCTCGGTTTGTTAATTGGTACGCTGCTGCAGCTGATACTTCCGTTCCTCACGCAATCAATTGTCGATACAGGTATAATTACACAAAACTACAATTTTATTTTCATTGTTCTAGTTGCCCAGTTTATGCTGTTACTGGGGCGTACAAGCGTTGATTTTATTCGTTCCTGGATATTACTTCATATCAGTACTCGTTTAAACGTTTCTATTCTTGCGGATTTCCTCTCAAAGCTGATGCACTTACCCATTAGTTTTTTCGACTCAAAATTGATGGGAGACATTTTGCAACGAATAAATGATCAGAAGAGGATTGAAAGTTTCCTGACCAATCAATCGCTTAATGTCCTGTTCTCCCTGTTTAACCTAGTCCTCTTTTCCTTTGTGCTGGCCTTCTACAGCTTAATGGTTTTTTGGGTTTTTTTAGCGGCCAGTCTGCTCTATACAGTGTGGGTAGTTGCTTTCTTAAACAGGAGGAAACAGTTGGATTATAAAAGCTTTTCTATTTCTGCACAGAACCAAGGAGCCTTGATACAGTTGATATCAGGAATGCAAGAGATCAAGCTCAGTGGCTGCGAACAGCAGAAGCGTTGGGAGTGGGAGCGCATTCAGGCTAAATTGTTTAAGTACAGTGTTAAAAGTCTCAAATTAGGCCAGTATCAGCAGGCAGGGGCTTTTGTTATCAATGAAAGTAAGAACATCATCATTATTTTTCTGGTAGCCAAGTCCGTGATTTCGGGGCACATGACCCTTGGTGCTATGATGGCCGTTCAGTATATACTAGGTCAGCTGAATAGCCCGGTAGAGCAATTACTTGGTTTTATCCGCTCATGGCAGGATGCCAAAATCAGTATGGAGCGTTTAAACGAGATTTATGAATTGGAAAATGAAGAGGCTGCATCAAAATCTTATCAGGTAGAGCTTCCTCATATGAGAAGTATTGGTCTGCAGAAGTTAAGCTATAAATACCCTGGAGCAGGAAATGATTTTGTGTTGCAAAATATAAATTTAACTATTCCTGAGGGTAAAACTACGGCTATAGTAGGGATGAGCGGAAGTGGGAAGACCACAATCCTGAAGTTGCTTCTGGGCTTTTACACCCCTAGTAAAGGAGAGATCAGGGTCGGCGAAACTGCATTGGCTAATATAAAACCTTCTGTCTGGCGTAAAAACTGTGGCATCGTCATGCAAGATGGTTTTATATTTTCTGATACAATTGCGAATAATATTGCCGTCTCTGATGAACGTCCTGACATGATACGCCTTTGGCAAGCCTTAAAGGCAGCGAACATTCATGAGTTTGTGCTGTCACTACCGCTAGGTATTAACACTAAAATCGGATCCGAGGGCCATGGAGTTAGCCAGGGACAGAAGCAGCGCATCTTAATAGCACGTGCAGTATACAAAAATCCGGAGTACATACTTTTCGACGAAGCGACCAATGCCCTTGATGCCAATAATGAACGAGTGATAATGGACAATCTGAACCATTTTTTTAAAGGACGCACCGTTGTGATAGTAGCACACCGCCTGAGCACTGTTCGAAATGCGGACAACATCATAATGTTACATAAAGGTAAAATCATTGAAACCGGCACTCATGAAAGTCTGGTCCAGCAGGAGGGGGAGTACTTTATGTTGGTCCGAAACCAATTGGAAGTGGGGATATGAGTGTCAAAGCGTAATGCAGCACATGAAAGGCTGCTTACCTTCAGCTGGATGAAATATATCCTGATTTAATTAGGCAGAGCAAGACGTTAAACAAGACAAAGAAAATAATAAATGTCAGTCATTCACACTATCTCAGTGCAACACAGTGAAGAAGTGCAAGAAATAGTTGGAGCGGTTCCGCATTGGCTTGTCCGGTGGGGAATTAGTCTGTTCTTCCTTTTGCTGCTGCTTATCTTCCTTTTTTCCTCCGTTATTAAATCACCAGATCTTGTGTCTTCCAGACTCAGGATTGATGCTGAGAACAGACCTCAGGAGGTTATAGCACGGAAAGAGGGCAAGCTTTCCAACCTTTTGGTGGAAGCGGGGCAGCCTGTGCAGGAAGGCGAGCTACTGGGTTTGATGGAAAGTTCTGCAGACTATGGGGATGTTAGGTTGCTTAGCAAATTGATAGAGACACTGCAGGCAGAAGTTTTGCAAGACAATTATGCTTTCGTGCATCAGGTTGTTTTACAAACGGAGCGGCATTATGGGGAACTACAGCCATCTTTTCAGGAATTTTATATCGCATTTTTGAAGTTCAGGAGTTATGCGCCTGGTGGCTTATATGCCAAAAAAGTAGAAATGATCAGGCAAGAAATAGTAGACCTAAACTTGCTGGAACAGCAGCTATATGAGCAACAGGAGATTAACCAGGAGGAGCTCACCATGGCCTTGAAGGAGTTTGAAACAAGTAGAGCACTTGCCAATGCTATGGTAATCTCAAGGAAGGAATTAAGAGAAGAAGAATTAAAGCTTCTAAGGGCCAAACTTCCATTGCAGAATACTAAATCTGCCATCATCAACAGTAATCTAACCCAGAGCTTAAAGCAAAAAGAACTCATGGATGTAGCTCAACAGATCACTGAGCAGCAGGCATCCTTCCTAGCTCATATCCAACGTCTGAAAAGTGAGATTGTCACTTGGGAAAAAAGGCATGTTTTATTAGCTGAACGCAGTGGGAAGGTAGTCTTTCAACAACCATTGGAACAGAACCAATGGTTGGGGTTAAATGAACAAGTGATGTACATCGCTGGTGAGCAAGAGATAAAACCGTTCGGTGTACTGACACTGGGGCAACAGGCCTTCGGTAAAGTAAAAGTGGGGCAGGATGTTTTGGTTAGGTTGGATGCATACCCAACTCAAGAATATGGGCTTTTGAAAGGTAAAATCACCTATATTTCCCAAGTTATTTCAGGCGACTCGACTTTTACAGCAAAAGTGTCCCTGCCCCAACATACGACCTATAACAAAACGGTGAAGCTACAGATCGGTTTGGTAGCAAACGCTGAGATCGTAACGGAGGATCGGAGTTTATTGATGAGGATTTTCAGCAGCACAAGGGATATGCTTTTAAACAATTAGATATATTTGATTTATATCTGGGCCGGCGTATGCTATTGACCTGGAATCATCCGTTCGAGATGTTTCCCTGGTGGAAAGTTGAGTTTGTGGTTTATCAGGTTGAACCTTAATTAGTTGCATAGGAATGTGACAAAGACGTGGTAATAAGCAACTGTCATGAAAGTATCAGCAGCCTGGTGCATGATTTAGCTTTAATATAAATTTAATACCTGCTATAAGCAGAAAGAACAAATAAAGACACCAAGGCCCACGTATTAAATTCGGCCGACGGCATACAATAGAATTATACACAACGAATAAAAATTAGCTATGCGAACAAAATTTTTTATTACAGGCATCTTCATCGGTGCGGTTTACTCCACTGGCTATGCTCAGAAGGTAGTTGAAATAAACATGAATGACGAGAACTGCCTTCATGTGGTAGATGGTTTAATTTCATCTCCAAATGAGAGTTTCCCTGACAACCTTGCTCACTTCGAACAGGCGGCAAGCCAGGAAAAGTTGGAAAAGCTTGGTTTTAGCAACAAGCAATGTGTAATAGTGAAATCGTCGGGTGACCTCGACATTGAGAACTATATTTATAAACAAGTACATGAGCAAATACAGCTGATTGGAACCAAGTATAAAATTCCAATTGCAATCAATGGAGAGCTCATATTTAATCACACAGACAGACGGAACCAGCTGAGTCAGCTGAGAACTGAACAAGTGAAAAAGATTAAATTTTTGAACAAGTCAGAAGCACAGGCAAAGTACGGTGACAAGCTCGTCTTTGGATTGATAGAAATTACAGTATAAGAATGTCGCTTGCTAACGTGACGCGCTTATAGTTTTTCATACTGCAATTTTCATCATGTTAAGGGATTATACCAGATGCCAGCATGAAGTTCACACAGGTATTGTGCCGGGATACGCTTCCCTGTGGCATGGTCAGCCTGGAGAAGTTGATCTCCTGGACAACGAGGTGCGCTGTATGGAGGCCTTGATATCGAACCAACTAAAACTGGGCAAACCTGTTTGGGTACAGCTTTTATTGCTCCGAGTAAAATCTGCAATGAGCAGACCGTAGGTTGCTTTGAAATCCGGCACCATGGTTTAACTTGACAGTTAAGCATGGGATATACTAGAATTTGAAAACAGATTCAGTGCGATTGTAGCAGCACCTTGGATCATATACTATTCTCGCAGTGTTATATCAACGCTCTTTCTGATTAAAAGACTTGAAACACTATTTTTTAACTAGTCTAACCGGTCAGGGCATAAACAGTGATGTAGAAAGTGGCTATACCGAAAGAGTATCTTAAAGCCTATTCACCGCATCAGCCTCTGGAAGAGCCGAAACTGACCAAATGAGCGGAACGGGGACTAGGCGGCACACCGAGGGTTGAGACAGGTGGGTCGGCTCGATAAAGCCGACCGACTGCCGACCGTTTTCTGTCAACAGAAGGTGAAAGGCATTGTCTCTGCGACCTCCAACGCCAAGCACCCCTGCCTGCTGTGCCCAAAGCTGTGTTTGTGTGAAAGCCAGAGGGGCAGGTGGCATACCGCACCGCAATGTCATCTGAGCCAGCAAAAGGGGAGCAACTGTGTAGTCCTGGCCTAATTTGGTGCAAAAGTACTGCTACTTGAATAACCGCATTTCTACAGCCGATCGCTTAAATTTATTCTTTTATTTAATTTTAGGAAAAGCAATCTATAAGTATGCTTTAATTCTTGTATAGCTTTTTTTGTCACTATAATGCACTCACCACTGATTTCTGAAGTTTAAGTGTACTCAGGTTTTATAATGGCATTTTAATAAAAACCAAATTGAAGACTAGGGATAAGGGAGATTCAACCTATTTTCAGATGGCCATTGGATGAACACGTTGATTTTCTTAAATTCTGTATAATACATTAATGAATGAATAACATTACGAGAATTCAGGTACTGGTTTCTTGCCCGAAAGATGTGGAAGGCGAAAAAGAGGCTGTTAAGAGAATCTGTAGCAGAATCAGTAAAAATTTGCGTGTTGAAGAATATGATATAGATGTTATTGTAAAAGAATGGAGGGATCTCATAGGAAGCGTCGGGCCGCTTCCTCAAGCAATAATCGATGAGTACATAAAGGAATACGATATCTACATCGGTATCTTATGGATGAGATTCGGAACCCCCACTGGTATGATAAATGCTGAAACAGGACAAGGATTCGGTTCAGGAACTGAGCAGGAGTTTTACGAAGCTTATCGTAAATGGGGGGTAAAACACCATTCTATAGCCTTACATCTCTTTTTCAAGGAGCCTGTCGCCACCATGGATAGGGAGGTACTCAAGCAGTTGGACGCCGTACTCAAATTCAGGGTAGAAATAGAACTTGATAAGAAGTGGATTTCTGATTTTAGCAGCCAGCAGGAGTTTGAAGATGCGGTTTCATCTATTATAGAACAGCGTGTTTATAGGGTGATAAACCAGCAAAATTTATTTACCAAGAGAATAGTCGTTCATGCCAATGATAATAAATCCTTAAATGAAGCGGATCAGCTTGTAGTTGATTTATCCTTGTTTACACAAGGAATAACAGAAACAGAGTTTAAAATAAACAGGTGTTTTAGAGAATATCGAGCTCATGCATCCCGACATGCTTTTTCTGAAGGAAATGGTAGCCTGGAGCTTATTGATATGGTCCAGAAATGCGGTAGGATTGTCATTCTAGGAGATGCGGGCTCCGGTAAGTCAATCGAGATGCAGCAGTTAGCGTCCAAGTTTTTATCTGAGGATAAAGCGCTTATTCCGATTTATAAGCGCTTCAATACCTATACAGATGAGAGCTTGGAAGATTTCTTGCCTGCCGGCTGGGAAAGCGTGGAAAAATCACTTTTGCTCATTTTAGATGGTTTGGATGAGGTTCAGCCTATTCATTTCAACACAGCTGTTAGAAAGGTTATTTCTTTTGCCGAAAACCATCCTGCCGTTAAAATCGTGATCTCTTCGAGAACGAATTTCTATGAGTTGCCGACGAAGGATTCGTCCGGTACACTTCAGGGGTTTAGTGTTTTTACGCTCAATGATATCAGCCTGCAGGACGTTCAACTATTTGTTGATAAGAAGTATGGGATTGACGGTGCTGCATTCATTCGAGCAGCAGAGCGGATGGACTATACAGAACTGCTGCAAAGACCATTTTTCCTGAAATTACTAGCGGAGACTTATCTGAAGATGGGGGATTTAACTGGTAGCAGGGCGAGCATTTTCGCCCATTTCATAGATTCCAGGATAGCCTATGACAATGAGCATTTTAAAACGACCGTACCGCTTCGGAACAAGAAGGCTGAAATTTTAAAACTGCTGGAGAGAGTAGCCTTCGTGATGGAGGCCTTCGGACAAAACACCTTAAAAGGAGAAGATGTTTTGAGGATAGTGGGGAGCGAAGAAAATTTCAACCTGTTAAAATACTGCACCGCTTTTAACAGGCAGGGTGATGAAACCGACATTTGGGCGTTTGAACATAATAACATCCAGGAGTACCTAGCCGCCAAGGCGCTTTCTACCTTACAGGTCGATAAGATTAAAGAGAACATTTCTTTCAAACCGGGCTATAGCAAGGTCAAGCCAACTTGGGTCAATACCCTTTCATTTCTGGTAAGCATTATTGAAGGTGACCTTTTAAAAGAGTTGACAGAATGGCTGATCATAAATGATCCCGAGGTCGTCGTGAAATTTGAACCAGACCGATTAGCCGAAGCCGATCGTGTAGAAATTTTTATAAAGATTTTCAACATCTACAAAGACAGAGGTATTTGGCTCAGTTCAAATAAGTTTGAGAACAAAGAACTTGCGCGTTTTTCCCAGTCAAATACTACAATAGCGTTTCTCATCAAGCAGCTAGAAAGCCCAGAGTGTCCAAGAATTATTGTTTTAAACGCTTTATCAGTACTTAAATACCTGGAATTAGCCTTTAGCAATAGGACACCAGTAAAGGAGGCACTGTTAAGCTTGTTAACTAGGTATAATGCTGACAATGGAATAGTGCATGCCGTGTTGCAAACATTAGCCAAACTTAAGCTTAACATGGAGGATGTGATTGAAGAAGTCTTGCAAAGGCTCCAGGAGCACAGGAACCAGTATGTTCGCGCCGGGTTGTATAAGCTGATCAATTCAGCAGCGCTTTCAGACAAATATGTAGAAGTTTATTTGGCAGGTATCGCCCTACTGGATTCAAAGGACTTTCCAGAGGAGAGAGAATCGGTCATTTTCTGGGATGAGGAGTTTAGTCTTCAAGAGGGCCTTAATTCATTGAAGAAACCGGAAGCAATCAAAAAGCTCATCACCTACTTTACAAAACCATATGGGGTTAGGCAGAGCAGGTATGCGGGCAATCTTGAAATTTTCCGGGTAATGGTCAGTAAGGCAATTGAGGCTTATGACAGGGAAGCAAGTGTTTTCGAGGACATGCTAACGCTTTTCCATGCCTATGGCAAGATTTACGAACGGGAGTTCTCCCGCATAGTAGCGACTTTTTTCACTGAAACTGGCACGCAAGTGGAGGCGTTCAACAGAACGTGGAATCACCAGGAACTGGAATGGATTGAGAAAGACTTTTTAATGGCTCCATTCATTAACAGTCAGGTAGTTGAAAGTTTTGTCGCAGACTATAAGAGCAGAAACCGAACAAACGCTGAAGCAGAGAAATTTCACCAATTATTGCAAAGAAACCTTCAACCCGATACAGAGAAGGCATATTTAATTCAAAATTTAGAAGATGGAGTGAATGAGGCTGCTGGTATAGAATTCTTAAAAAGAATGCCATCGATTGATTATAGTGTCCTGGAGAAGGAGAAAATGCAGCAGAACTTTAACCTACTGTTCAATAAGTCCAAATTTTCTTTAGAAGTTGAAAGGGTATTTGAAGCCTTGGAAACTGATTCTCTCGGTTTTGATGATTTGTGGGAGTATAAAAAGCAAACAAACAGCTACATTGACCAGGATTTTGCAAAATCCCCTTTGAACCTGCTACGTGATTTTACGCGTGGCGAGCGAAGCATAGAGAAAGATGAAATCGGGAAGTGGTTGGAAAGAGGCAAGAACTTCGAGACCTACCAAGTCAGCGAAATTTATTCCTCTCTAAAAAATTACAGCTACTTGACTGTAAGCCCAGAGCAGAAAGACTGGATAGCATCTTGGACAGGCAGATCGCTTCAGGAGCTGGATATGAAGCAGGCGGTAAAGTTGAGAGACGGTGACGGTGATTCCATTACTATTTCAAATACAGCTATTTGGGCTTGGTTTTTCACCAGGAGGTTTGACTTGGAATTAAGAGAAGAAAAAGCACTGGACTTTACGCTCTTTACCAATTTTGAACAGACAGATGACAATGCACTTTTTATAGCTGGGCTTGAGAAATATGTTAACAGGAGCGATTTAGAGCAGCGTGTTTTGCAAAATCTGAAGGAAGGTATAGCCAGTAACATCGTGTGGGAGAATAATGTGCTATATGCCCTTGACCATCAGATCGAATTGGCGTATGATAGTATCATAGATGAATTGCTGCATAGTGATCGACCTGATTATACCAGAGCAAGATTACTAAGGAAATTTCATGAAGCCACGCAGGATGATGCTTTGCTCCTTACAATACTTGGATCAGTTAAGGATGATAAAATCCGCTGGACATTGCTTGATCTTCTCCTAGCTGATTCCAATAACCATGAGCAGGCGGCCTCATACTTACTGCAAATGCTAAGCCAACAGGGGAAAACTGTAGAACAGAAATTAGAAGCCTCCAAATACCTGGTCATGATGGACCGGGTGGAAGGGTTAAAGTACTATGTTAACTACGTTAAGCAGCACCGGGATGCTTATTTCGAGTTTCATAATCTTCACTTCCTGCACCATTTGAGAGATACTGGGGCCATCCCGCCATTAATTGAACTTTACGCGCTAGGAAAAGATCCAGCTTTCCCCCAGGATGAGTTTAATAGGTTGGACTATGAAGCCATCAATGCGCTTTATGCCATCGGGCTCTTGAGTGAGAGGAATTTGGTACTGGTGAAGTGTGCTTTGATTTCATTTATAGAAGAGTGGAAGGATACAATAGCTAATTTGAACTTCTTATACCATACCATTGATAAGATGGAGCACCAATTTTATGTGAGTAAGTCCCAGGAGTATAGTATCGCTGATGCTATACAGGCAGCTGATCAACTGAGGTAGCACACTAGTGAAAAAGCATGTCTTAAAATTTAGGTTTACCGAAGTTATTTTTATTGAATCTCATATTTGAAGAAATGAAAAATTCTGCCATGTTACCGGGAGCAAGTCAAGCTTATGACCTGATTGAAGAGAATAAACACATTCAGAGTCGCACCTTAGATCTTAGTAATTGCGGAATGGATAGTATTCCACAGGAAGTGACGGAGTTAGGCTGGCTGGAAGAGTTGATAATCGGTAACGAAAGATACTTCGATCTAATGAGGAATAGCTACGTCTTTTCATATAATACCGGTCGTACAAACAAGTTTTCAAGACTGCCGGATGGATTAGACAAGTTAAAAAACTTAAAGAAAATAGTTATCACCGGCAGAGCTGATAAGCAACTGTTTATCGAAAACATCCATGAAATTGCCAAGCTTAAATCCCTGACAGCCTTATACCTGAATAATGTTTTTATAAAAGATGCACAATTTTTATCCAATTTGAAAAACCTGCATATTTTAAGTATATCTAAAGGGAATCTGAGCAGTTTTTCGATCACTAATTTAGCTAACCTGTCAAAACTCAGAATATTGCGCATTAGTGATAACAGAATAGAGAATATCGACCCACTCTCCCGACTTAAAAATCTAAAGCAATTGCATTTCAGCAATAACCGTATTGAGGATTTATTGCCTTTGCAATCACTCACAAACATACATACGCTTCTTTTCAATAATAATAATGTAACAGATTTAAAAGCGTTAAACCAGCTTAAAGGCCTCAGGCGAATTCATTTTAATGAAAATCAGGTAAGACAAATTAAACCTCTTACTGAATTCCCCAGTCTTGAAGAGTTTTCCTGTTTAACATGCCCGGTCGAGGATTGCCCTGCGGATGTGTTTGAGTCAGGCGATCCGATCCAATTGAAGGCCTATTTTAACGCTCATGAGAAACCCCGATTCATTTTCCATGATTTCATTCCGGACTACCATGCGCTGGATGATACTAAGGCAAATATTTTAAAAAGTTATCCGGGACGTGATTTGGCTGGACTACCACATGATCCAACCCATGTGTTTTACCAAGATCTTAAAAAAAACACCATTGTTCTTGAAAAAACACGGGATGTTAAAGTGGTATTGCTTGGTAACAGTAATGTAGGAAAGACTAATCTTGTCAATTATTTGAAGTCAGGTAGTTTCACAGGTGAACGAAATTCAACCCATGGGCTTGAAGTAACCCGGTGGTTACCAGATGAAAAAGCATTTCCCGAGTTAAGGAACATAGCCGTAAGTTTTTGGGATTTTGGTGGACAGGAATACTACCACGGGGCATACAGGCTATTCTTAAGTGCCAATTCGGTCTATATTGTATTGTGGTGCAGTGAAAATGACAAAAACGGTAAAATCAAGACAAAGCTGCATGATACGGATCCTCATCAGTATGAACTGGAAAATTTTGAACTGCAGTATTGGCTGGATACCGTTAAGTTCTATAGCTGTGGCAGTAAAGACGTCACTTTAATTGCTGTGCAGAATAAAACTGATGACCCTATTGAAGATAAGCAGCGAATAGATCAACCTAAGCATGATAAATATCTTATAAAAGATTCCTTTCACATAAGTCTTAAGAAAGGAAGCGACAGGAACAATATCCGTCAGTATAATTCACTGCAGCATTTTATATCAGAGTTAGGGTTCTTAATCTCGAAGAGCGCTGACAGTGCCCCCATTCCCCACCACTGGCATAAAGTAAGGAATGAAATATTGTTTCTCAAAGAATCTGATGAAGTAAAGTTGCAAAATAACCCTTTTCATCAAGCGCTTAAACATAATCTTTGGATTCAGGTTGATGACTTTGAAAGAATTTGTAATGCTGTCTTAGATAGTCCTCTCACACAAGAAGAGGTATACACTTTGCCCCGATGGCTTGACAGAGGAGGCATTGTCGTGTACTTCCCAACAATAGAAAATCTGAATGATAAGATTTTTTTAAGACCTGACCTGTTGGCTAAGACAGTATATGAGGTTTTAGACAAGGATGTACATGCAAAAGGCGGAGAGTTCTGTGAAAGTGAAATTTTACTGGAGGCAGAGGAAGATGTAAGAAAAGTCTTCTTAGAGATAGCTCGTCATTTAGATTTAGTGTTCAGCCATCCTGTAAAAGGAGAGAATTTTTTTCTTGCTCCTCAGTATTTGCCGGATAATCATCCGATTGAAGATCTTTTCAAGATAGCTTCCAATGCTGCCTGGGATTCTTCGCTGTGGGTTAAAATGCCCGTTTTCTATTATAAAAAGGTATTACACGGCCTGTTAATTTATTTTGCCAAGGACAGTAGTACAGAGTTTCGATACTTTTGGAAACATGGCATCTTATTTAAAAAGAACAACCTCAGAATTCTTATCAAAGGCTTATACCCCGATGGAGACCCAAATAAAGGAGTCATCATGATAGGCGTAGAAAAAGACGACAATAACCAGCTAAAGCTCATAAAAGAGGTATTCGAAGAGATACTCGTTTTACTTAATGTTAAAATGCAAGCCACATCAGCAGCCTCTCTACCCATTTCCTCCAATCAGAACTTTAGTAACCAGCTAAAAGATCTTGAGCTGCAACTATCCTATGATGGAAAAAACTACATTAATTATTCAGATCTGGTGTTACATTCTGTTGAAGCAAAAATTAAAGCAAGTAATACAAACAAATGGCTTATCACAAAGAAATTTGCTTTAATCATGGATTTGCCGGTTCCGGAAGCGAAACGGGTGTTTTTGTCTTACTCCCATCAAAACTCTTCTTGGCTAGTCAGGCTACGGACCCATTTGGCGGGTCTCCGTCGTGCTAAGGAAATTGAAGCATGGGATGATATGGAAATATTGCCGGGAGAGTTGTGGGATACTTCCATAAAGAAAAAATTAAACGAGGCAGATATATTTATACTTCTTCTATCGGCGGATTTCATTGCCAGTGATTACATCTGGACCAATGAGCTCAATCTTGTGTTCGAAAATTTCAGGAAAAGAAACGCAACCATTATCCCCGTACTCCTGGAACCTCTAGATTTGGCAGGCATTCCCCATATCAGCTCAGATGATGAAAGTCAGTCCTTTAAATTGAGTGATTTCGAGATTATTCCTAAAAACTCAAATGGCTATTTGCAACCAGTCAGTCTCTGGCAAAACCAAGAGGCAGCATTAGCCAAGGTCGCAGAGCGAATTCGGCTGATCGTGAAACAATAATAGGATTTATTGAAAAGTAGAAGACGTCATAGAAGTCCGTAATTAATGCACTAAAGCAGGGTTGAATCCTGTAAGCAGAAAATTGTGAAAGGTAATGTTCCGACAGTTTGACTATGTAGGCCAAAATAGTTACGGCACAATTTACTCAATGTTTAGGAGGGATGCCTATCCTATACGGTAATCGGGGACTTCGATTGCGAAAAACAATACAGGTTGTTAGGGTGCATTTTGACAATATAACCACAATGCTATATGCCTTATATCTATGACATTTTCCTTAGTCACAATGGTGCTGACAAGCCCTGGACGGAAAAATTAGCCTTTGATATCGAGAATGATACGCAGGGTCCCCCATTAAAGGTGTTTTTTGACAAATGGGATATCAGACCCGGGGCTAATCTACCGGAAGAACTCAACAGGGGCCTGACCGGTAGTAGGTTTCTAGGACTAGTACTGTCCCCACAAGCTTTGAGTTCCGATTGGGTTGTATTGGAGCGCTCCACCGCCATCATGCGTGACCCTGCGGCAAAACTTAGAACGATCATCCCTTTACTCAGGAAATCTTGCGAAAAGCCATCCATTCTTGCACCACTGATTCATATTGACTTCACAAATGACAGTGAGTATCAAGAGTCACTTCAAGAGTTGATCAATGTCCTAAGGGATAGAGAACCTGAAAGAGGTGGACCAAAGTCCTTTGAGACGCTATACCTGCAAGAAGATAAAAAACTTCTCGAAAAGCATTTAACCGCCTTTGAAAGACCTGCTTTCAGAGTGTCCTGTATTTGGGAGCTGTTTCTTGACCAGTTAATAGAAGCAGTAGATGACACACAGGCTGCCCTGAATACCGGCAAGCTTTATAGGAGGGATAAAGTATTGGTTGAGGCGTATTTTAAAATGTCTGAGTTTAAAACGGAGCAATTTAAATCCAGTTTCATAAAGATTGCATCTTTACTGACTGAGCTAAAAATGATTATAACCCTGTTTGGGACTAATTTTTATCACGAGAATCCAAGCTATAACCATCATGCTAACTTCTATGCAATGCTTATGGCCTTAGGCTTGGAAGGTGATAAAACAAAGATTCGCAAGGCTGTTGAGAATATGGATCTGATTGATGGAAAAAGAAACGAGATTATTATGCTCCTCAACTTTTTGCTTACTGGAACAGGTAAATTCCTGGTGCCGATTGTCCCCTCAAGTAGGATTATAAAAGAAGAAAATATTGGTGGTGCTGATTTGATAGCAAAACATCTTGTTTGAAGCATCATGATTTTTACAAGCTGGGCTTTTCAGGTTACCGAATGAATAGAATAAGTGCTCCATGATCCTTCTCTCCCTGATACTCTTAAAAAGGTGGAGTACCTGTAAGGCCGCTGAATATGTGCATTTGTTACAGGACTTGGAGATATGGTTTATAGGTTTTGTGGGTCGCCTGGAGGGCACCTACGATGTAGGTTAAGTTATAGCAATTGAAGGGTTTGCGCCGCTGGAGCACGAACATGCCACTTCTATAGGGCTGTAAGCCCGAATGTATTCAAGCTTACTAAAAGCGATGCACCTGTCACGGCACAAATGAACGCAAAGGTACGTGAGATGAAAAAGAGGCAAACCAACGTGCGGTATTATGGAAATATTCAAGCCGTAGATGATAAGGATAGCAAAACTTATATATTTAATGAAGACTACTTGAACAAGTTTAGTAAGATTAAGCTACCTGATACGAAGCTCAAGCCTCTGCCACAGTTACTTTCATAGGCTATAGGAGAGTTCAAAAATTCAACCGCATTTTCAAAGAAGCTGAAAACGCTGGTGATAGATACATCGAGCTTGAAGAGTATGATGTATTGCAAAGGGAATTACCTGAAGATTTTACTTATAAAATAAAAGACTTATACTACGGATTGGAGAAAGAGAAATACTCTTTCCAAGATATGGACATAGATTCCGGAGAAAAGGGCTTTTATGATATTCTAAAGTCTATCGCTATCAGGTATGGTTTTACCTATCTTGAGGAGAAGTTGATACATCTTCCTAAGGAGGTTAAGAAGGTTGTAGACGATAATTAGCTATGAATGATCACCCACCGATAGCAAAGGACGAAGGCTGGACATAGTAACGGGGGCACCCCGCACCTCCCCCTCAATATCGATTATCCCTTCCCCTTTTCTGTTCCTCAGCAGAGAAGCCCGTTTTTTTTAAAAATTTTAGAGAGTTTTCCCTAGTAACACCGCATACAGATACTATTAAGTAATTTGCTTCTTTTCAACTTTGAAAAAACACATCCCTTGATATATTCCTTCCTGATGTGTACGAATCGAAGCTAAGGTTTGTGGAATGTCTGCTCTAGTTGAGAGATAAAAATTTAGGATCAATCTGAATGCCGATAGTAGTTGCGTTGTTGTTTGTTATACTTTTTTCGGAAGAGTATAATGGAATATTCACTGCTATCCGGAACCTATTGTCTACCTCAATACCTACAGTAGCTTGTGATAGCCAAAAGCCGTGACGGATACTTTCTAGTTTGTCATAAAATTTACTTCCACCATCTATATAGCCAATCTTAGCATTAGTAAATATGCTTACATTATCGTCAGATGACGTATACCGGATAGGTAACCTTACATACATTGAGGTTGAGGCCTCCCCAAAATAGAATGTATCATCTGTGGAGGTTTCATCATTAACAGCAACATTGTCAATTGAGCCCTTTATACTTATTGGGATGTATACAGCGATATGCTTATTCGCTCGATAAAATATTGGATAGCTGAGTCTACCATTTAGCAGAGCGCCGTATAGAAGTTTGTTGTTGACTATTTCGTGGGCGGTGGTATCACTGTTATCATTTACAGTGGTAGAGAGTGTAAATTGAAATACCGCTAAAGCGCCACTAATCAAATCAGAGGAAATTGCAGTTTTATTTAAGTTGCTCTGAAGTACGAAGTTGGATAAGAAATCAAAGTTCTTGCTCTGAGGGCCCTGATAAAAAAATCTTGAATGCGCTGCTCTTTTTACTGGAAAAAAACTTGCTCTCTTTCGTGGTACTCCAGTAAACTTATTGACAGATGAATAATAATTTCTAACTTCCCTGATGAAAGCAATACTATCTCGAAGTGCTATGATTACATTGTTCTTTTGCTTTAAAGAAAGTTCTGGCTTTGCTTTTGTTAACTCTATCGCCTTTAAATAAATCTTTTCTCTACGAATTGCCGCATTAGCGATGTCATTTGCGAATGCTGCATCGATACTATTACCAATAGAATATTTATCGCGAAAAGGCTTCGTATTAGCGCTGCTGTCTACATAAACTCTGTTTCCTTCAAAATTCGCAAAAGCAGGGAATTGAGCCTTACTTGATATTGGTAGAATGAACAATAGAATTAAAAGGTATAACTGTTTCATATTGTTAAATAAATTATTAGTATTATTCAATAATTATCATATACTTGGAATGTGAAAATTTGTTGGTGCGGTTTTTACATTCTCTTTTAAGATGTTTAAAAGTTTGACCCTCCTTATCCAGCGCCATATTAACTTCCAACAAAGAATTTTAGGGATTATGATCTGATTAGTGGCCAATAGCGCTTCAAGCCGAAACAAATTCAATTATTATTTAAAGTAGTAATTAGAGTGAGAAGTATGTAAATAAAAAAGCCACTTAACAATACTATTTGCAAGTACTGATTTTCAGGTGTCACAAAGGGTAAACGCGGCTTTTTCACAAAGAATTAAGCTTAATCAAAAGTGCCTTTCACATGCTACATACAGTGATTTCTTACAATAATTCGATCAAATTTCTTTGTTAATATTCACTTCTGTCAGCTCAAGTATGCCGCAGAGTATAGTGTTTAGTTCTTAAGCTTGGCTGAAAGAATTCCTAAAGCACAAGAGTTAGTTGTGTTTTAGGAAGGGAAATGTATATCTTATGGGAACGCTGACGATCTAAACAGGAAGAAACATGTTAGTTCAGCAACAGTCACAAACATCAAGATTACAATTTGTGTTGTTAGGTCTGGATCAACTCTCAGGAATCAATAGTCTATATGAATCTGCAGGGATTAAAATGCTATTGCCACACATTAAGAGTACTGTAGCAAGCTCTTTAAACGATACATAGGAAAAGAAACTGCTGGTTCGTTAGGCGTTTCTAAAATCACGCTTCAACACTGGATGATCTTTGGCAACTAATACCTCTTAAACCAAGTGTTGGGAGAAGGTGCTTGTATACAGGGCAACAGATAGAAGCATTTCTAACATGGAGAACAGACGAGGATCTTTCATTCTAACGTGTTTCTATAATCAATCATTCCTAATTGTGCATCATCGGCTTCATGCTGCTGATGCCACTTACTGTGTATGTACAATTACGCACATAATATGCTTAAAGTATTTCTTGTGTAGAGTATAGTAAAAACTTAAGCATAGGCTTAGTCCTTAATATGAGTTAACAAAGGATATACGGTCAACCACTACAGAGTAGATATACACCTATCATTTCCGAATAGTATGACCTGTGAACCAGTAGTATTCCAAAGCTCTTGTTTAGCGGTAATAACATTAAGCTTGCTGGTATCAAAAAAGCAATTGAAGTTGTTGATGTGGTGTCAGAGTTGTTAGGACTTGATTTTCCTGATTTCAGCATTTCAAGACTTGATATTACTACCAGTGTTCTCAGCTCATTAAAGTTTAAGGTTTTTGGACGGAAATTCCTTGTGTTATATCCTGACTTATAGTATATTGCTATATAGCTATAACTATTACTTTCCAAACATGATATACGTCATACAGCTTCGAAGTGCCTCAATAGCTCGGTTTAGCCTCTTTCTCTTTCAGGTTCCTGTGCATGTTAAAGCCTTAGGCCTTTCGGTTACCGAGGCCAAGCTGAGGCGGATAAACCACCATGTTATGCGATAGGTAGTAGAGCCCCCTTTACATATGACTCTGTAAGGTTTGACGCTATAAATAGAGTTTTTAGAAAGTAAACTAACCTGCGGTCGCACAGCGTGCTGACGGCGACTGTTGAACACAAGCCCTTATGAACACAACCCCTTATATGAAAATAATTTTCAGATCATCCCGCTTCCCGATTTTCCGAAATATGCTTCTGGCGCTTGCTGTCGCGCTCTCCCCGCTATGCAAGTCTTGGTCGCAGACCAGTGCACCGACTCACAGCCAAATCCCCTCTCTCAACATTGTTCCCGCCTCCCCGGAGGCGGCTTCGTTAGGCAAGTACGGGGACGTTCCGGTGGGACTGTACACCGGCGTGCCCAATATCTCCATCCCGCTCTACACACTTGAGCTTAAGGGTGTCAGCGTGCCCATCAGTCTCAGCTATCATTCCGCCGGGGTGAAAGCCGATGAAGTTGCCAGTAACGTGGGGCTGGGCTGGTCACTGAGCTACGGCGGGTCGGTCACCAGCTCGGTGCACGGCATCCCCGACGACTTCTCCGGCGGCGGCTGGCTGCATGTCCCGGAAAGCTCCAGGCTACTGCAGGATGATCCGCTTCCCAATTACTGGGACAGTCATAACAACGGTTGGCTGAACGATCCGGACTATGAATATATGTCCTACTTCGCCGACGGAAGCATCGATTCGCAGCCAGACCTGTACTACGTCAACCTGAACGGCAGGAGCTTCAAGCTTTTCTATGACCAAAACGGCAAGCCCTATACCATGCCTTTCCAGCGCGTGGGGATACAGGGCACCGGCGGGGAGATCACAGTCTCCGACGAAGGCGACAACGTCTACAAATTTCAGGAGATGGAGACGGCAACTACCCACTATGTCTATTGGGGCTACGGGGACGCCAACTCCAGCCCTTCAGTTACATATTACCCGCATAACACGTTCTATGTCAGTAGCGTGGAGACGCCCTACGGGGAGCGGGTGAATTATGAGTATGAGGCTTACTCTTACCGCTTCAAGAACCAGCCCTCCCAGACACGGTACGCTGCGGTGCCCGGTGAGTTCTTTAATCAGCCCCTGCCGGCAGAGAAGCGCACCGAGAGCGTCACATACGTGACGGGCAAGCGTATCAAGCGCATCACGACCAACAGGGGGCATGAGGTGATCTTCACCTACGGCTTCGCCAGGAAGGACCTGCTCGGTGCCGGCGGTATCCCTGCCATGGCCCTGACGGGGGTGCAGGTGCGAAATGCCGAGCAGGAGCCCGTAGTAACCTACACAATGAGCTATGACCATTTCAGCGCGCCTGGTGACCAAAACGATCCTGACACGCACCGCCTGAGGCTGCTTTCAGTCGCGAAGGAAGGGCTTCCCCCGCACAGGTTCGAGTACGGCGTCACTCCGCCAGCCAGGCTGAGCAGGGGGCAGGACCACTGGGGGTATATCAACAACCTGGAGACATTCACCACGGGCACGCTGCTGCCCGCAGACCCTGCCCGCGGGTTCCACAACGGAGCGAACAGGGAGCCTGACGCGACGGCAGCGCAGGCGGGTATTCTGAAGAAGATCACCTACCCGACTGGCGGCAGCACGGTCTTTTCCTATGAGCCCAACAAGGCGTTTGTGACAGAGTACGTTCCGGTTTACGGCACCAAGCAGGCGGCCTACCTTCCGCGCCAAGGCAGCGACGGCACCGCCGTTTGGGCGGACACGACGATACAGGCGCACTTTGAGGTAGCGGAGGGAGCCGGGAACCTCTACGTCTCCTACGAATCGCCGGGGGGAGACGTGCAGAACCCGGACATGACTATTGGGCGCGGCACGGTGACGCTTTACAGTCTGGACAGAAGCCAAATGTGGAGCTTTTCGGGCCAGGGCCACTTGGAGCGCCAGGCCTTTTCGCTGCCGCAGGGTCAGTACTTTATTGAGATCGTCACGCAGAACCTCCAGTCCTCTGCCTACCTGCAGCTAAAGTGGGAGGAGCCCGGCTATAACCGCGTGATGAACAAGGTCGTGGGCGGGCTGCGGGTCAAGTCCATCACCGATCACCCGGTGGAGGGGACGCCCAAGGTGCAGCGGTTTGAGTACCACATCCTGGGCGACACCACCAAGTCGAGCGGCGTTCGCAACTTTGCCCCCGATTACGTCTACCTGCACCACGTGGATTACCTGTACGGAGAGAGAATGTGGCTCCGCTACCCCTTCTACGCCCAGTCCTCCTCCAGCCTCGCCCCCTTGGGCACCGTGCAGGGAGGGGCGGTTGCCTACACGGCGGTGACAGTCTATACCGAGGATAAGACGAGGGGATACACCACGCATAGTTTTTCCCATGGGGGGGGCAGTCACGGAATGTGGCAGTACCCCTTCGGGCCCGTGATCAACAACGACTGGGTGGACGGGTTGCCGCTGGAGACGGTGGACTATGCCTGGCGGGGAGAGACCGGGACATATCAGCCGGTGAGGCGGGTGACAAACAAGTACAAAACTGCCTTCGGGGAGAACGACCCCGATCAGGTCAACTCCGGGGCCGTGCGAGGGGCCAAGGTGCTGCTGGAAGTGACGCCCGTGGTGTACACGCCTGTGGACGGCCCCCTTCACGATCCGAGGGCTCCCTCTTTTGGCATCGCTTACTACACGCTGTTCTCCTCGTGGAGCTATCCCACAGAAAGGACAGAGGTGTTGTACGACCCCGCTGACAGCACGCAGAAGGTGACCACGCGGCGCCTGTTCCATTACGACAACCCGGCCCACATCCAGCTTACCCGGGAGGAGGTGACGAAGGGAGACGGGGAGAAGTACCTGATCACTTACCGCTACCCGCTGGACATCGACGGGCAATTTTCCTACAACGCGAGCCCGGTAGTGGAGAAGCGTGTCTTCCTGAATGGTACATCGGAGCTCCTGAACGCAGAGCTCACGGAGCATGAAAACAGGGCAGGTGCCTTTCCGCTCGCTTTTTACGCGCTCCAAAACACAGCCCCACTCGCGGGCACAGCTGTGGCGGAATACGCCGGGACACCGGCCAGTATTGACCCCGCTTATGTGAAGCGGCTGTCCTATACTTACAGGGAGAGCGGGGATACCCGCGAGCTGGCCTCGCTCGAAGCAGAGGGAGGGATGCAGAAAGCCTACCTGTGGGACTACCAGGGACTCTATCCCGTGGCCGAGGCGGTGAACGCTGCTTCGAACGAGATCGCCTATACAAGCTTCGAGGCGGATAGTAAGGGAAATTGGGCCTTTGTCAGTGAAGGGGTGCCCTCTGCATCGGGCTACACGGGCAGAAAGCACTACGGGCTGTCAGCCGGTGACGGGATGCTGCGGGATGGGCTCAACCCTGACAAGGAGTATATCGTGTCCCTGTGGGTGAAAGGGAGCGGCTCACTAACCGTAAGCGGCGCAGCGGGCAGTACAGTGAGCCTCCCGAGGGGAGGGGCGACAGCCGACGGCTGGAGCTACCGGGAGTACCGGGTATCGGGCAGCACGTCAGTGAGGATTAGCGGCACCGCCTCGGTGGACGAGGTGCGGTTATATCCCGCGGGCGCGCAGATGAGCACCTTTACTTATGATCCCCTTACGGGAGTGGAGAGCGTGACTGCTCCTAACGGGCGCACCAGTCGCTACGAGTACGACAGCTGGGGCCGACTGAAGTCTGTGAAGGACGATGCGGGCAATGTGTTGAAAAGTTACGAGTACCATTACCGAGGCCAGTAATTCCTGACATTATGAGAAACCGATACACTCTTCTGCGCCATGCAGGTGCTCTTGTTTTGCTGTTTATGTTATTCCTCTCCCAGCTAGGCGCGCTTGCCCAGACGGGCCCGGGCAAGGGCAAGGCGGCGGTGCTGCCGCCGGGCAACTGGTCCAAGTCCGTGCGCGACCAGGTGGCGGCCTCTTCGCTGCTGATGCCCGACCCGGGTAACGGGGGCTATACCTTTACCATCTCGGGGCCAACCACCGTGTGCGTCGGCTCGACCTACACCTACACCGCGATTGGAGAGGTGGGCTGCTCGGCTGACTTCTGGAGTGTGAGCGGGGGCACCTACACGCAGAGCGGCAACTCGGTGACGGTGACCTGGACCTCCACTAGCGGCTCCCTGCAGGCGGCGGGCGGCTGCCCGAGCCCGGACGGCAACTTCTACATGGCCACGGGCTCGCTGTCGCTGCAGCCCAACCCGGCGCCTAACGCCTACAGCGTGACGGGCGGCGGCAGTTACTGCGCCGGCGGCAGCGGCGTGGCGGTGAAGCTCCAGAGCAGTCAGAGCGGGGTGCGCTACCAGCTGAGGCTTAACGGATCAAACATTGGGTCTCCTTTGACAGGCAACGGAGGTGAGGTGAATTTCGGCAACCAGACGGCGGCGGGCACCTACACAGTGGTAGGTTCCTTCACCACGGGCTGCGCGACCACCATGGCCGGCAGCGTGCAGGTGGCGGTGAACCCACTCCCCCCGGCCACTGTCACTGTGAGCGGCTCGACTACCTTCTGTTACGGAGAGAATGTGCAGTTGTGGGCTCCGGAAGGGGATTATACGTACCAGTGGCGGCGCAACGGCGTTAACCTCCCAGTAAATGCCACGGGCAGGAACTACAAGGCCACCGAGGCGGGCTCTTACACCGTGGCCGTGACCGTGATCGGTTCTGGCTGCACAGCGGTGTCAGCTGCCGTGCAGGTGAGCGTGACCACAGTGGATCAGCCGATCAACATGCCGATCATATCTACCAACGTCTGCGGACCGAAGACCATCACGCGGGACCAGCCGCCTTCCGGCATTTCCTGGTTCTGGCAGCTCTCGGCGACAGGCAAGGACACCTATCCAGTCAACAGCGCCGAGACCTTTACGGCCACCCAGACAGGCACTTATTTCATCCGTGCCCGGAATGATGCAACCAACTGCTGGGGGGAAGCCGTGCCTATCCAAGTGACGGTGAATCAAATACCTCCTGCCCCGGCTGTGCCGTCTGTGTCGACCAACCCCTGCGGAAATAAGACACTGACGCGTACTGTCAGTCACACGGCGGATGTAACCTGGTATTGGCAGGGACAGAACCCTGATGGCATGAACGCTGATCCCGCTAACAGCAACGCTACCTACACGGCCACTTCGAGCGGGACCTACTACCTGCGCGGGCGGTCTAGCAACGGCAGCTGCTGGGGCCCCGCCGTGGGGGTGCAGGTGGCGGTGTACCCGATTCCGGCTACGCCCACCGCCCCCGCAGTGGCCCGTTTCGGCCCGGGGGAGGTGACGCTGGCCGTGCAGTCCCCATCAGGGAGCCTAACCTACCGCTGGTACAGTGCCTCCTCGGGCGGAACGCTACTGCACATAGGACCGAACTACACGCGGTCAGTGAATTCGACCGCTACCTTCTACGTTGCTGCCCGCAGCCAGGGCCTGCAGGAGTGCGAGAGTAGTCGTCGCGCGGTGAAGGTGACAGTGCACACCGTTCCGGTAGTCACCGTTGTCAGCGGCTCCACGACCTGGTTGCCGGGGGCCAGCGTCACGCTGTCCACTAATGTCGCCTACTCCTCCTATCAATGGTTGCGCAATGGGACCGAGCTTACGGGCAAAACGGCGCGGACGCTGACGGTGTCCGAGCCGGGCCGCTACAGCGTGCGGGTGACCATGGGAACCCTCTCGGCGACCTCCGCTGAAACAAGGGTGGCGCGGGCGCGGGACCTATCGGACATGAACTACATTGTGGAGAACACGGTGCAAAAGGCGGGCGTAGACAGCGCCGAAGAGGCCGACGCGCTTATGGATTCCCTCTCACAGCAGATTACTTACTTTGACGGACTGGGCCGGCCGGTGCAGACAGTGCTCACACAGGCCAGCCCCTTGAAGCAGGACATCGTCACGCCGGTCACCTACGACGCGATGGGCCGTGTGGACAAGGCCTACCTGCCCTACGCCAAGGGCCAGGGCGGGGCTTACCGAGCGAGCGCTGTGCCGGAGCAGCTGGCTTTCTACGATCCGACGGGCACAACGCACCTTAATGTGGCCAAGGACGCCAAGCCCTTCGCGGTGCCAGTGTACGAGGCCTCGCCGCTAAGCCGGGTCACGGAGCAGGGGGCGCCTGGCCTGGCCTGGCAACCGGGCACGGGGCACGCCGCTCAGGCAGCCTTCCGGTTGAACAGGCCCGGAGAGCTGCGAGAGTGGGAGTACGACTTTGGCAGTGGGGACTTTATTCTCAAGGGGCACTATGCGGCTGGAGACCTGTTGGTTAGTGAAAATCGGGATGAGCACGGCGCACTGACGGTGGAGTACAAGGATCGCTTCGGGCGTGTGCTGGGCATCAAAGCGCAGGAAAAGGCAGGCACCATCACAGACTCATGGGAGGAGCCGGAGAGTTCCTTCCTGATCTCCCAGCACGTGTACGACAAGCTGGGCAACCTCCGGCTGGTGATCCAGCCCATGGGCCTTCGCGCCGTAGCGGAGTCCTCCCTTACGAGGTTGGATAAAAGCTTCACCGCCAAGTGGTGCTTCCGCTACGAGTACGACGGCCGCAGAAGAGTGATCAGCAAGCAGGTGCCGGGAACAGGGCTGGTGGAGACGGTTTATGACGGCCTGGACCGGCCGATTCTGACAAGGGACGCCAACCAGGCGGAGAGGGATGAGTGGAGCTATGTGAAATATGATGCGCTCGGGCGGCCGATCATGACAGGCACGCTGTCCGAGAGCAGGAACCGGGAGGCTCTGCAGCAGGCGGCCGAGAGCTACCTACTGCAGGCCGGGAAGCACCTGTTCGAGGAACGGAATGGATCCGCCTTCGGGTATTCCCTCAATCTCGCGTTTCCGGCGGCGGACACGGCCAGCCTAATGACGGTCTCCTTCTATGACGACTACGACTACGCGCCTTTGAGCGGCTATGCCTTCGTGCCGGAGGCGGGTGTGGCCCAGGCGCAGGACGCAGTGATGCTCCGGGGGCAGGCCACCGGCTCGAGTTCGCGCAGGCTGGACACGCGCGGCTGGCTGAGCGGGGTGAGCTATTACGACGACAAGTACCGCCCGGTGCAGACCATTGCGCAGAACCACCTGGGCGGAGAGGACAGAACCACCACGCGCTTCAGTTTCATCGGCAACCCGACGGAGACCCTCACTACCCATGAGAAAGGCGAGGCGTGGTATACGGTCCGAAATGATATGAAGTATGATCACCAGGGACGCCTGCGGGAGACGTGGCAGCGCACCGGTGGAGGGGACCGCGTACTGCTTGCGCGCCTTGACTACAACGAGCTGGGACAGGTGGTGGACAGGAAACTGCACTCCACCGACAGTGTCACTTTCCTTCAGTCGGTAGACATGCGCTATAACATCCGCGGCTGGCTCACCTCCGTCAACAATGGCACGCTCACTGATGACGGCGGTGCCTCGAACGGCGACGCAGGCGAGAGCCTCTACCCGGACCTGTTCGGGCTGGAGTACGGCTACAACACGGACCTGCTCCTGATTCCGGGTGAGCCGGGGCGGGAGCGCTACAACGGCCACGTGGCGGAGATGCGCTGGATTTCTGCCGGGGACAGGGTCGGCAGGGGCTATGCCTACAGCTACGACAGAGCCAATCGGCTGGCCGGGGGCGATTACCGCATGCGGTCCTCCGGCGCCTGGGCCATGGGGGCGGAGGAC
Source organism: Pontibacter sp. LHS2 (assembly GCF_058932845.1). Taxonomy (NCBI): domain Bacteria; kingdom Pseudomonadati; phylum Bacteroidota; class Cytophagia; order Cytophagales; family Hymenobacteraceae; genus Pontibacter; species Pontibacter sp. LHS2. The sequence goes on along the minus strand of NZ_JBZYWG010000002.1, from coordinate 602,503 downwards.
TACTCGCTGGCTGGTATGCGCTACGATGCCAACGGCAACATTCTCTCGCTGCAGCGCCGGGGTATGCGGTCGGGACAGGCGCAAGACCGCTCCGCCGACCGCGTCTTCGGCGTGGTAGATGAGCTTGGGTACAGGTATGAGGGCAACAGGCTTATGTCGGTGAATGACACAGCTACCGTAAGCGGCCCGGCGGGCGATTTCCGCGACAACGGAATGAACCGGCTGTATGCGGCTGGGGACACGGCGACGGCTGAGTTCACCTATGACGCCAGCGGCAACATGACCCGTGACCGCAACAAGGGCATCAGGGTGAGCTACAACCTGCTGAACCTGCCGGACACGGTGCACGTGGCGGGCAAAGGCTATATTGCCTACGCCTACATGGCCACGGGCGCCAGGCTGCGGAAGACCGTTCACGAGGAAGGCAAGCAGCCGGTTGCTACCGACTATTCCGGCCTGTTCGTGCACCAGGGTGACACGCTCTTTGCCCACACCTCCGAGGGCAGGGTGCTGCGCGAGCCGGGCAAGGGCGACGGCTGGCGCTATGAGTACAGCATCAAGGACCACCAGGGCAACTTGCGCCTCACCTTCACCGAGGCGGACACGCTGATTTATCTGGCCACCATGGAATCGGAGCGGCCCGATGAGGCGGAGGGGTTTGACGGCTTCGGCACCGGCGCGGTTCGGGTCCCTGTGGCCGGGATCTTTGACCATACCCACAGGCATCCGGACAGGCAGCGGCTGGGGCTCAGCACTGGGGAGGCTTTTGAGGCAGTCAGGTTCCACAAGGGCATTGACAAACACGCGGTGCGGCCCGGCATCAGCCTGAAGGTGATGCCGGGGGACACGGTGCGGGCGAGGGTGCGCGCCAAGTACCTGGACTTGCGGGAAAGCCACGTCGACTTCTCCACCGTGATGTGGGCGCTGGCGGGAAGTGGGGGCTATGCCGTGGTGACCGATGCCGGCGTGACGACGATAACTGACGGCGCGGGCAACCTCCTGGCCACGCTTCAGGGCGGCAGTGGTTATGGGGGCGTGCCCCAGGCCTCGCTGGACTACCATCTCTTCGATGAGAGGGGAGACACGATCACCTCGGGCTCTGTGCCGGTGACAGCCGCCGCCGCGGTGTTTGACGTGGCCAGCGCCAATGCGGCGCACGAGGAGCTGCTGCTCACCGTGCCGGGCATCAGCAGGGCCGGTTACCTGCGCATTGAGCTGAGCCACAGCATCAGCGAAAAGCTGGAGGTGTACTTTGACGACCTGGAGGTGGAGCACCAGAAGGGGCCGATGGTGCAGGAAAACCACTACGACCCGTGGGGGTTGAACCTCGCAGGCATTGAAAGGCAGGGGTCCCCGGACCACCTTTTTCAGTACAACGGCAAGGAGCGGGAAACGGACCTGGACCTCAACTGGATGGCCTACGGGGCCCGCATGTACGACGCGCAACTGGGCAGGTGGCACGTGGCCGACCCGTTGGCCGAGACGCAGGCGGCCTTCACGCCCTATCACTACGTGTATAACAACCCGCTCAACTTCATCGATCCAACGGGCATGTACGGCGAGGGCATTAGCATGGAGGCTGAGCAGCGGATGAGTACTGGTGCTTTAATAGATGACTCGGATGAGGGATGGATTGAGACTGCAATTGGATTTGAAACCAGCGATCAGGGTAAGATAAAAGCCTTAATGCAGCGATTACAAGGTCAGAGTAGTGGAACAGAGGATGGTGATAAGGACAAGGAGAAGAATAAAACAAAAGATAAGAAATCGTCTGAATTGTTACAATTAAAGGAATCTAATCCAAGGTCATGGGATAGTAACCCTTATATCGAGAGTGGCGATTATTTAAATGGTTTCTTATATGACTTAGGAACAATTTGGGAGCGTTTTACTTATGAAGATCCTAATGTGGTTACAGGAGGACCTGATTTTATAGGTGGGCCATTAAGAAAGGGACAACAAGCCCTTAGTATAGGTAAATATCTACTTAATCCTACTTATTTCCATAGGGTAATTAAACCCAAAGTTTTAAAGAAAGTTGGTGACTACGCAAAAAAAGTTGGGGATAATCCAGACATAACAGTAAAAGGTACTCAAATTATTTTGCAAGGTTCCAAGAATGGACCTTTTAAAGGAAAGACTTACGATACAGGATTAAGTGTTCTAGAATTTTTTAAATAATAAACATATGAAAACTTATTATAGTCTTAGAATAGCTGCAAGTGAACTTTATCACGATAAAATTTCTGCAGTATTAGGTGTCAGATCTAATAACGAAACAGGAAGTTGGATATATGAAGTAGTAGAAGGCGAAGCTGATCCACATTTTGATTTTATCAAGGAGTTTACCACACTTGTAGAGAGTAAGAGGCAAGAACTTAATGACCTTGGGATTAAAAATGAAGATATTAAAATCTGGATGATATATGAGTATAAAGGGCAATGCAATATGGAGTTCCATCCTGAAGATATGTTGCGTCTTTCGAAGAATGAAATAAGCCTTTGTATTTCTTGTTACGCATCGGGTTTAGTGTAGTTGAAATTTCCTCTAGTTCGAATTTTTTGGGGATATGCCACTTGCTCGGATCCAGCGATATCTACAGGACTAGTTTCAGCCGGTGCTCATCAGGTTTTATATTTGGGCCAAGGGCATGGTGCCTAGATTATCTATAAGAGTAGATGTAGAATATATCTTAGGTGTTGAAAGTAGTAAAGTTATTACTCTCATACTTAGTGGACCATCATTTAGTAATATATTTTATTTTGGGACAGCTCGGGCACTCAATTGCTGCCAGGGAGTTTAAAAAGATCTCCTTCATGCGATCCACGTTATGGAGGTAACACGCGATCAGAATTAGAACAACTAACGAAACAAGGAGATAAAATAGTCGGGAAAATGAAAAAGCTCCTTGATAATATTCCAAGACTATTAGATAAGAACAAAAATAAATAGATATGATAGACGCATTTGTTAAGGAATTGATGGAATTTCAGAATAAAGTTAAAGCTCTTTTAGAACATCAACTTCCGGATGAATATACTGATGATCAAATACTAAGTTTTTTTACCGAATTAAAAGACTCAGGATTATTGGCAAATTCTGCATTAGCTCAGAAAGCTGCAGACTATCTTCAATTGCTAAATGATAAAAGGAATTTTGAACAGGTGTCTCTTGCCGGTATTGGAGAGATATATAATATTTTATTAAAAGTTCACCCTTATGATATCTCACTATACGAATCAATTTATTATTATTTTGATAGCGTTCTAGTTGATGAAAGGACGGCCAATAGTATACTTAAAAAGGGTGTACAAAAGATTGAAGAACGCTTGAAAACCTTAAGGTGAGCAAGGTAAAAGTTTACTTAGACAGTAGTTGCATTAATGCTTCCATGAAAAACTGATTGTATTAAAGTAGTTGTGAGAGGGATCTTGGATATGCTGTCTCTGATTAATTAAACTACTGCTTTAATTACAACAGCAAGGATTGGCAGAGTGAGCTGGGCTGAGTAGACGGACTTTGAAGCCAAGATATGTGCCACTCAGATCGACAGGTTGCCCTATGTTCAGTACTAGCAGTTATGATACATATAGTATAGCAGTACTCACAAGTATCCGTTAGTGCTACAAAGATTTAGTAAATTATTCTATCATCCTGCTAAAGCATTGGGTGAGTCTAACACTCTATGTTAAATAGGATTGTCCATCTAAATGAAAGGATCATAAAGTAAAAGGAAGAAAAGTTGGATTGTCTAAAAGTTTGATGCTTAAAAATGAAAAAGGACTAAAGTAGCATATCTTCATCTACCTTTTTATCTGGCTCAGGTCTAAGATCATACTAGTGGTTAAATAAAATAGGTTAAAATGAGTGCTAGGTACCAAGAGCTTGCAATTTTCTTTCAATTACTCTAAACATGATAAGAGGCTGTAGGACTATACAATCTATATTATTCTATATGGGCTATAAACATTTACTATTCCTGATCGCTTTACTTTTTTCTTTGACCTCCTTGGCCCAGCAAGCGGTGGCACCTGAAACCATTCAGAATATACTACAACAGTTGCAGCAAGTACGTGAGCAGCAAGAGAGATTAAGAGAATTATATGTGGTCCAGCAGGACTTAGCGGCAAAGCATACAAAACAGGATAGCCTCCAAAAAGCTGATTTTTATTCCAGTGTATCAGAAGCCCTCACAGACAGCGCACAACTTCCTCTTGTAGGTTATCAGGATGTCCTGAGAAGGCTAGAGGTAAAAGAGGAACAGCTCCTACAGCAGTTAGGAAGTGCAGTCTCAAAACTTAACATGGAAACTCTGCCAGAGGAAATACAGGAGGTGGTTCATCGAGCTATCCAAAAAGGTATTCCAACGAGTGGTGTTTCTACAGGACATGGCTCATCAAGTATCAAATCATCCTTTCAAACCTCTGTCTTGCCTCCTGCGCCTGCCATTACGCTGTCGACTTTGACAAAACAGGGTGCAAGCATTGCTAAGCAGCCGGGCATTGCTTCAGCACAGTCTTTTTTCTCTAACAATAAGAGTAACCTAAAACAGGCAAGGCAAGAGCTGGACAAGTACAAGGCGCGGTACGGCAAAATAGAGAGCCTGAAGGACATGCCAAAGGGATTCTTCAAGGCAAACCCGCTCAAAGGAAAACCTTGGCCAGAACGCGTGATGGTGGGGACACAGTGGCAGCTGGGCAAACAGGACCGCTACCTTATAGACCTTGGCCCTTACTTCGCCTGGCGGTTCACCGATAGACTCTCCTCCGGAACTGGCTTTCAGTACCGACTTTCAGTAAGCGTGGAGGAGAAGCCTTGGGTGAGCGCCTCGGACAAGGTGCTAGGCTACTTCGCCTTTACGGACGTGGAGGTATTAAAAGGCTTCTTCGCGCGAGTGCACTACGAGAACCTGCAGGCGGATGTGCCTCGTCTGAACACCGCCACCCAGGCAGAGGATACGGAGCGGGAATGGATAAACGGCCTGTCAGTGGGGGTGGGCAAGAGCTACACCTTCTATAAGCGAATCAGGGGCTACGGCGTGATGCAGTATAACCTCATGCACGACCACGGCAAGACACCCTACCTACAGCCTTTTCAGGCAAAGATCGGCTTCTACGTATTGAGCGGCCATCTTCTTAGAAAAAGCAAAGAAAAAGCTGCTGGTAATTAAGCATCACCGTTCAACAAAGGCAATGAAGCATGGTTTCACAATGAATCGCCTTTAAAACAGAGAATCGCTACCTGAGGATCTCTACTCAACTCATGTACACCTTTTTAGTAGACGCTTCGTGGAGCTCGATACAATAGACGTCAGCGCTTTGCTTTTGCCAATTCCAGTCATTTTAATGTCACTCCGGCCAGCTACTGTCCTTTACATTCAGGTACAGGCCCTTCCCATAGTTACTATTTGGCCTGCTCAGAATAGGAATTTTTGATATGTTTTTGAACTGGCACTAGACAATTAGGCTAGGAGCTAACATACAGGTAAACACTCTCCAGCCTATTTTGATAGAGTACCTCCCAAAAGTAACTCCCCCTATTTTGACTAAATTACTTAACAAGTTGATATGGTATAAAGATCAGAGGTTTTTGATGATTTTGTCAGCTGTTTATCTAGCATACGATCTTTCCTGTCATATCTAGAGCCATTGTCAAGTACAGTAGGCTTCGCCTGTTCCCTCAACCGGACTGCATTTCCGTAAAAGCAAGGTTAGATGAGCTCCTGCTGGCCGACCTGCGGTGATCCTCGCAGTTATTCCTATTTTGTTTATGACGGTGTAAAATGTCTGCGGCAAGAAGCGGAAAACAGAAGCCATAGCCCGGGTTATGCTCACCTGCCGTTTAGCACTTGTATAGCAGGACAAACCGGTGCCTCGGGCCATTTTCCAATTGGACTTAGGTATTAGCGACATACCCAAACTAGAGAATTTGCACCAACCCATGACGGATGGCATAGACCGCTAGGGCCGTGCGGGTTTTAACGCCGAAGCGTCTAAAGAATTTCTCACGCTTCGCCTCTACTGCCCTCCCGGTAATATTAAGGGGAGCCTCAAAGGCCTTGTAAGGCAAATCCGTGCAGATAAGCTCCAGGAATGCCAAGTCCTCATTTGTCAGGGCAGGGGCGGCAGGTGAAGGGTTGATCATATCCAACCGCAACACCTCGCTGACGCTCCCGGTGAAATAGCTACCGCTGATTTCCAGGGCGTCCAGTGCCATCCGCATTTCAGCGGCGTCCCCACTTTTGAGGATGTAACCATCCACACCGCATTTAAGCATTTTAAGGATCGCGCCGTGGTCATCCCGCATGGAAAGAGCGAGCAACTTAACGCTGGGATGATGCTCTCGCAGCCAGCGGGCAGTTTCAAAACCGTCCATCTCCGGCATACTGATGTCAAGCAAGGCAATATCGGGAATACGGTCAGGGAAGAGCTTCCGGATGAGATCCTTCCCATTATCAGCTTCCAGGGAAACGCTGTAGCCACTGAAACTATTGATAATCTCTTTGAGACCCTGCCGGAAGAGGCGGTGGTCATCTACTAAGGCAACTTTGGTGCTAGTAAGTGTTGTTTCCATGGGGTTTAAGTTAAGAGTAGATCTATAAAGATAAATGTTCCTGCACCAGGTTCGCTCTCCATCCTGAGCCGGGCCCCTATTAGTTGTGCCCGGTTTCGCATGTTTTTGAGTCCTGTTCCTGTCTCACTGAGGCTGTTTTCAAACCCACGGCCATCGTCCTTTATCTGCAGATGCAGGCTATTGCCGACGTACCGTAACAGAATAGTAATGGAACGGGCTTCGGCATGACGCAGAATATTACTGAGCGCTTCCTGCACAATGCGGAAGAGGAGAAGCTTTTTCTCAGATGGGAGTGGTTGTTTCAATCCTTCCACCCGAAGGTCCACCCGGTGCGTGCCGGCCTGGCGGATAAGTTCTACGTGTGCCTCCAGTAAGTCAGGAAGTTCTTGCTGGTCTATATAGAGGCTGTTATAGCGCCTAGAAAGTGCCCGTACCTCGTCCATGGCAAGGTCCAGGGTCCCCCGACTTTTAAAGAACACCCCAGACGCCTGCGCTGTAGTTTCCACACTCACTCCGAGCTGCAGCCGGGCTAGCAGAAGAAGCTGCCCGATATTATCGTGCAGTTCCTGTGAGAAGTGCAGGAACGTCTGCTCCTGCACCTCCAGCTGTGCTTTCAGGGTTTCCTGCCGGTAATCAGCCGCCAGTCGCAGGATATGCTGCTGATGCTGCAGTTGCTTTTTCTGGTAGGACAGGGAAATCATAACGATGATCAGGCCAAGCGCCAGCATTAGTGCTGTGCCGACAATAATGATAATAGGTGTCTGAGGCATATGAGTATGTGCTTATACGCCAGCCTGTGTTGATGAACAGGCGGAACTACTCTTGCGACCGGATAGTAAGAAGGCGATAAGCGTCATCAAATAAAGCAAAAAACTCAGAAACACGCCGATAAAATAAAATGTATGGGCAGCCTCAAAAGACTCCCCCAGCATTGTATTCATCAGGCCATCGTTAAAGAAACTGCCCAGCGCATGAAAAAGAAGGCCGCTGGCTATCCAGAAAGAAGGTTCCCGCTCCAGCCGATCAACCTTCATGAAATGGAATACCTCCCGGATATAGACTAGGCACCAGACAGCTAAGAGGAGATGTTTCAGGGACAGCGCGTAAGAGTTGAACTCCTCAGTAGCCTGGAACCAATAGGTGATCAGCAGCGTGAGCAATACATAAAGTGGGATGGACCAGGCGATGGCTTTTCGCCAGCCGGTCCCTAAAATCGTGAGTCCCAGTGCGGCGGCAAAAAGGGCATATTGTGCCGGGGCAAGGAGTTGATAAATGTGCAGGTTGCGTACCTGCCGGAACATCAGAAAGGCACTGTAGCCCTCCATCAGAAAGGTCACCAGGAGCGCGCCTCCCAGCAGGTGGAGCGCGGTGGTATGATGACGGAACCGTGCCAGCCAGGCAAGCAGATTCAGCGCCAGCAGGCTGAAGTAAATCCATAAGTCCCACATAGGCAAAAGAGCAGGAGGCAGGCTGTTGCCTGCCTCCCGTTTTTAATTAATCTCCCCAATCCAATAATTCATCCTTCGGGCAGTTCAGGCGAGGCGGGCAGTGACAGCAGTTCTCCACGTAGAGACTTTCCTCGCTTTCCGTGGAAAACGAAGCGACTGCTTCTTCCTCCTGTACGGGTCCCATGAACAGCAAGTGCTCCCCGTTCTCCCGCACGCCATAGTAGACGCGGAAGAAAGTTGCGTCAGGGTGCGCACTCAGCAGTTGCTGCAAAGAGTCTGCAGTGAAGGAAGAGGCACGGATCATGGTATCAGCCAGAGCCGGGGCCTGCGTCTGCAACAACTGCCAGTAACGATCACAGTTCGCTTTGAGCTCGCCAGGCGTGACTTCCTGCGAAAGTTGGACATTATTTTCCGGATTGCCAAAATCACACGGTGGTGTTTCGGTGAGGGACCCTGAAAGGGCACGTGTTAACAGCTTCGGCATAGTTTTACTTAGCTTTTAGTTAGAAATATGTTGTGCCTGAAGTTGTCCGTCCTTACGCCGGAATTCAACCGGGATACCCGGGTTGTTTTATGTAGGATGTGTGTAATTGATTTATTTTCAGATTCTTAGTATTAGGTTGTAGTGAATTTACTGAACTGATTGTCATTTTCCCTATTGGCGAGTGGTGTTATACCCGTCAATGGTCAGGATATGCTACCAACCCAGTTGTGAAAATTCACAGGGTGAGTTGATTGGAAAAGATTGTCAACTTGTTAAAGAAAAGCAGTCTTCCACATTTATAAAGCAGCGGGCGTTGCCTGTGTAAAGGAAGCATGGGGAAGCGTTTATCCGGTACCGCACTCAGCCTACTCTACCTACCAGCAGGTGGGCCAGGGCCGGGTCCTGCAGTATGCGGTCCATTTCATTGTGGAGCAAGTTCTGAATGTCCTGCCGGATCTGCACGTAATTCCGCTGTACCGCCTCTGACGAGAGGGTGCGTACGGCTGGGAGCGGCTTGTAGGCTGCCTGCTCGCGGTGCAAAGCCTTGTGGTCGTTCAGTATCTCTGCGTGAAAGGCCTTCAGTTCAATCCTGCAGTCCGGATCATCCGCTACCAGTCCCACGAACTCCCCGGAACTCAGGTTTGCAATCCTTGAGGCAGGAATAGCCGCCTCCAGTTGCCGGGAGCGGCTGACGGAGGTGTCCCCGCTGTTGACTGAAATGCTTTGGCGGTCCTGCTGGATTCTGCCGAAACGGTCGGAGAGGAGTCGGGCAGTCTCCCCCGAGGCCTGGCCGCAGATGACATTGCCGGCAATGCCGGTGATCACATCCGCCTGTTCGCGCCCGTAGTCCTTCCGCAGCTGGCTGAAATCCTGCAAACCCAAGCAGGTAGCAACTTTGTTGCTGCGGGCCGTGGCCATCAGGCTGTCCATGTTACTCAAGTAGAGGGTGGGAAATTCATCAAAGACGAGGCTGCAGGGCTGTTTCCCTTTCTGATTGACCAGCTTGACCAGGCGCGTGACATACAGGGATAGGACGGCCCCGTAGATCTGGATCTTCTGGGGGTTATTACCCATGCAGATGATCTTGGGCTCCTCCGGGTTGTTGAGGTCCAGCGTGAAGTCGTTGCCGGACAGCACATAATAGAGCTTGGGCGATGAGAGGCGGGCCAGTGCCACCTTGGCGGAGGCAATCTGACCCTCCAGCTGCTCCATCACATCGTGTTGAAAAGCATTGACAAACGGATTGATCAGCACTTCGATTTCCGGCTCCGTGCGGAGTACGGTGAAGAGCCGCTCGTAGTCGGCCTGCATCAGCTCGATGACGTGCGGCAGGGTGCAGAACTCCCCGTCCCGGTACCTGCGGAGGAACCAGATGATTGCCGTGAGAAAGTTAATAGGGGACTCGACGAAGAAATCTCCCTGGCGCCGGATCCACTCCCGGTTCAGGCCGAGTAGTACGGTGCGGGCCGACTCTGCCGCGTCGGTAATGTCGGTCATGGTGCCCGGAGCCAGCGGGTTGCAGCGGTGACTGCGGGAAAGGTCTTCGAAGTTGATTGCGTAAAAGGCGGGGAGTACCCGGTGCTTTTTTCCGTACCGGAGCCAGGCATTATAGGCAATCAGGGAGAGGTCGTCGAACTTGAAGTCATAGACGAACATGGCGAAGCCCTTCTGGATGTGCTGGGTGATCACGTGCCGTATGACAAAGTAGCTTTTGCCGGCGCCGGGTGTGCCCAGCACCAGCAGTCCCCGGAAAGGGTTAATGATGTTGATCCAGCTTTTCCGTAATCTGTTTTTCAGCCTGTAGCGGGCGGGCAGGTTGATGCTGTATTCGTTTTCCAGCAGCCGCTCCTCCTGCGGGAAGGTTTCATTCTCGCGGTTGAAGATGTCCGTATCGTCCAGACGTGTGCGTAGAACGCGGGTGAGCAGCACACCGCCCGACAGCGTGAAGAGGTAGCCGACTGCCAGAAGCAGCATATACCCGATAGCTGCCTGCTGCATTGGTAAGTTCAGGTGTAGGAAGAAATAGCTGCCAAAGTAGAGCAACAGGCCGCTCAGCAAGAAGGCAAATCCGCCTCGATAGCTTACTTTTTCATGTTGCTTACCCTTTGCACCAAGCAGGGACACAAGCAGGAAGCCGAAGGCCAGGCCTTTGGACCTGTGAAAGGTGTCAAACAGCCCGGTCTCCCGGATTGTGCGCAGCAGATGATCTGTAAACGGATGGGTGCATTGCCACTCCTCAAAAACCGAATAGCAGAAATAGTAGACATGCCCCAGTAGCAGGCTGATGCTGATCAGTCGGGTCATGTCGAGGATTTTACGCAGCGCCTGTTCATTTTCGCCTGTCTGTAGCGCCATGATGAAACTGTTTACCTGTGTGAAATGCGTTTTGACTTTTTCTTCTTTTCTTTTCGCTTCAGCTGGTAGGGGACGTATTCCCCTGCTGGTCCTGCCTGGAGCAGCATGGCCGGTAGGCCGTCTTCCCCGATAGCCGGAGGCAATGCCTTGAGCAGTTCGGGGCCATGCTGCAGAGTGGAAGGCAGGGCCGGATCCGAGGACTGTGGGGTATTATCCCGTGCCTGTTGCCGGTCAAGCCGATTCACTGGATCCCTTCCTGCCGTGAACCCCTCCACGTGCGCCAGGACAGCCTGTGCGCTGTAGCGTTTTCCAAGGGCACTGCCATTGAAAACGCAGCACGTCCGGTGGTCTACATAGGTCATTCCGTATACCCGCCCTGTTTCATTCCGGCGGAGCACCAGGTGAATGCCTTCCTTTTCCAGTGTCCGCCGCATCTGTTCCAGTGATTTTTTGGGCTGGCGCAATGCGAATTCCACGCGTTGGCGTACCGCGTTTTTGTGGTCAAGTCGGGCCGATGCGTTCTGCTCAAAGCATTGTTTCAGGTGGGATAATGTAGGCTTACCTACGAAGTCGCTGGCTTTGACGGGCACCCCGATTTTTTTTCCCTTCTCGTCCAGGACCCTGTAGACCAGGCCCCGGTTGCGGTATGTGCGGGAGTCCTCGCCGCCACGGTCTGCCGCTACCCGGTAGAGGCCGAGCACGGCGTTCAGCTCGGGCAGCGAGGTAAAGCGGTAGCGGGGCAGCACGGCAGCCAGGACCTGCTGGATGGCCCTCCTGGTTTCCATGTGCCCATACTGTACAATGCGGGGGGAAACGGGCGCCTGCTGTAAAGCCTGCTTCTGTCTGCCCGACTCGGCCCGGACGAGCCCGAAACGCGCTTCGATTTCTTTTCGCGTGCTTTCCGACTGTCTGCGCCCAACGTTGTGCATGTCGATGCGGCTGCCGTCGGACCGGACCTTCACGGAGACCAGGTGGAGGTGCGGGTGCCCAGCATCCTGGTGCTGGTAAACCAGGAAGGGCTGCTCCCCGAAGCCGATACCTGCCATGTAGGCGCTGGCAATCTCCCGCAGCCGCTCATCGGAGAGTTGTTCGGAAGGCGCGAAATTCAGTGAGATGTGCACGCTGTTGCGTTTGACCTGCTCGTTAAGCGCCGCCTGGTGCAGCAGGCGGCGCAGCCGCTGGTCCCGGGTCAGGTGTTCCGTGTCCTTGGGGTAATTGGCCGCCAGCAGGCAGCGTGCCACTCCTTCCACCACTTTCTGCTCATTGTAGTGGAAGATGCGGCGGATGGAGGAGCCCGTTTTGATCACTGCAACCATTGGTCGGCAATGCTGTTGAGTTTCTGCTTGATGGCCGTCACCTGGCGTAGAAGCTCTTCGCGGTCTGCATCCCAGGTGAGCAACCACCCCCGGAACTCGGGAAGCTGGTGGAGGCTGTGCAGTTTTTTCACTGCCTGGTTGAAGTTACCCCCCAGGCGGCTAAGCTCTGCCCGGAGCCGGATCATTTCTGTCATGAACTCGTCGAGGGACTGGTTGCGGTAGCGGAGGGTGATTGGCTTGTTGAGCAGCCGGCGCCGGGCGTACTGGCTCATCTTTCGGCAGGTCGTTTGCCGGAACTGCCGGTCGAGGTGCTCGTATTCAGCGGGGGTAAGCCGCAGGTGCAGCCACCGGGTGCGCTTGTCTTCCTGTTCTGTCATCCGTTGAGTGTTATAGTTTGTCAATCCTAAGAAAGCAATAGCCCACGACTCCGGAGCCTGGGCGTTTACCGCGGTTGTGATACAACCGGACATCTTGCCGATTGCGGCAAGGCAGGCAATCCAGCCTGTTGGCGGCCTAGGGAGAAAGTCCTTTCCGTTTTCCACGGCGTTGCACAAGCCATTCGTTTAGGTCCTTGCAGGGAGCAAAACGCCCGCTTTCATCCCGGTAACGGGAGGAGTGGGAAAGTGCTTGCTGGGTGCAGCGGCTGCCAGCGGCATCCCGGTCCAACCAGAGACGGATGGTCTCGTGTTGCTCAAGGAAAGGACGGGCCCGTTCAAAGAAGGCGAGGGAGTTCAGGATGACGAAGCTAACGGGGGCTGCAAGCTTATCCGTGTAGTGCTGCCGGAAGGAAAGAAAGTCCATAAACCCCTCCAGGACGATGACCTCGCGGGCTGCTTGGTCCCGTGTCGTCATGGTTTTGGGGGAGCTGGAGGCTTTAAAGCTAGGTGTGCGCAGTTCATAGCCTCCCGCATCATTCGGGAAGCCGATGGCCTGGTATTCCCGGTCATGCAGGCGAAAGTGCACCTCCTGGCAGTACTGGCGGGCCAGTGACAGGGAAATCCCCCTGCTCATTACGTAGCGGCAAAGCAAAGGGGCCTGTAGCGGACCTGTTGACAGAATTTGGATTTTCCCTTCCGTGGCTTCCTGCTGTACCTGCTGTTGAAAATACAGGTCCGTTGCCTGTTTGGCAGCGGTGGCATCCGGTAGTTTTTGCAGAAATTCCCTAACACTGCAGCCGTGGTAGAGAATCCCGAAATCCACCAAGGTGCCCCCACATCCCAAACCATGGTCATACCAGCGGTTGAGCCGGCGGTTCACTTTAAAGGAGGGACGGCGCTCCTCCCGCAGGGGGGACCGGTACCAGTAGTCCGGTGGGCGAACCCTGGCAGGGCGGTGCCCCAGGCTACCGAGGTAGTCCACCAGGTCGATCGTATTCGCCTGGCGGCAGGAAAGAAAGTGCTCTTGCATGGCTTACAGTGCTTGCTCTCCGGGTAAGTTAGCAATGCACCGGGGCATTGTCCCTTCCTCCACCAATTTGAAGGGGGAAGGAACAAGGTGCCAAGCCGGTTACCTGATGGATTAGCCAGCCATCCACCTGCGAAAAGCCGGCGCTTTGCCCTGGCTGACGGTAACCGGCTCGGAAAGTGGGGGGTGCAGGGTCAGGAGCAGTTTCCCGTAAGAGGCGGACTTATAACTGATGCAGGCTTTGCGTTGCAGGATCAGGCGCCGGTTTACTTGGAAAAATAGGTCTCCATTAAGCTGTTCCATCACCTCACGAAGGGATTGGGGCAGCAGGTACTCCGCCTTGTCAAAAGTGCGGAGCAGCGTGTGCCGTCCCACCCTATAAATACAGCATACCTGCTCTACAGGAACAGACAGGCACCTGTCCGCGGAATGCACCAGTAGGTAGCGGCACCCTGGTGCAGGGAGCGGTGTGGTAGCGACCGTGGACGATGCCTGGGAAGCCAGTGCCGAGGTAGTCCAGGTGAGCAGGCCGCCGGTCAGAAGCGACAGCAACAGGGCCGTGAGAGGGAAGGTATCCTCCCATCGTGTAAAGCACAGGGTGAGCAGCAGGTGACACGCCATCGTGGTCAGTAGTGCGCGCCACCAGACCGGTGGCAAGAGAGTGGAGCGGCGTAGGAAAGAGGTCAGCCAGGGGCGATGTGTAGAGGTGTTCTTCATAGCAGTGAACATTTTAGGGTGATATGGGAGCGGCCAAAGAGTAGCCGGAGAAAGTCCTCCAAACAGATTGGAGATACATACCCCAGGCACTGTAAAAAAGATTTGGAGGGTGGGCCGCCGTTACACTCCGCTATATTAAAATATGTTAATATGGGCATAGTACAGCCCTGTTTATAGGTGGAAACTGCTATTTCAACCCCTTTACGCTGTGTTATAACAGGTGTGGCTTGTGTTAAATCCTATACTTGCGCCTGGGATTTTTCCGTATGGGCACACTGGTTTTCCTGTACCCGCTATTGTATTTCCCGGCAAACAGGTCCTTCCAAGGTACTAGGATGCCTTCTGAAGCGCTCTCTAGGTTTGCGTGTCATTCTTTCCCTCTTCAGCCTGTTTGTACGCATGCTTGGTTTTCCTGAATTTATCAGGGAACTCAACTATCCATTTACCAACAAGCACATGAAAACAAGCGAACTTTTTAAGACCCTCGATTCCTACTACCCGTTGGGACAGGATTTCCGTGAGGCCCTGACAGCGGTCATTTCCCAGCAGCGCCTGCCCCGAGGACACCTGCTGCTGCGGCCAGGGCGGACACCCACGCACGCCTGGTACATCTGCAGCGGCGCGGCACGCGGGCTGACCTACGACGAAGTGCGGGAGGAGGAGGTCAGCATGTGGTTCTGGCTGGAGGGGGAGGTAATGGTGGCCCTTGACAGCTTCTGCCGACAGGTGCCCTCCAGTTTCAGCATTGAGCTACTGGCAGACAGCGAGCTGTTTGCCGTCTCTTACCGGTCGCTGGACCAACTCTCCTCCCAGGTTCCGGGGTACCGCCTGTTGGAGCGGCACATTGTGGAGGCCTCCCTACTACGCATCTACCGGCACTATTACGAGCGAAGCAGCCTGCCGGCAAAGGCCCGTTACGAGAAGCTGATGGTGGAACGGCCCCAGCTTTTCCAGGTGGCACCCGTGAAAGCCATTGCCTCCTTTCTGGGTATGTTCCCGGACACGCTGAGCAAGCTACGGGCGGGAACATGAACCGGGGCGTTACGGAATACTTCATTTTAAGTTGTTGATAATTAGGCTGATTTCCTGTTTTAGAACAGAAAAGGCTACCCAGGACCCACCTACCTTTATGCCATACCATCAGAAAGGAGGAGCACGAAGCAATTTTCATGAAACGGATGCTGCCCGCCGCCAGGCGCTGGGCAGTGCAGGGGAGGCCAAAAACCTGAGAAAAGAGTAGGCACTGTATGATGTAACAAACTAAAGTTTTTCGCTTGCTTTTTGATTTATAAAAGCATCCTGTACGATGAAAAAATATATGTTAAGTTTAGTGGCGCTGGTGGTGGCCGCGGCCGCCATGGCCTTTACGAATGTGTCTACGCCGGCAGAGGTGACTGAAAAGGGATCTGCCGTGCATTACCAGTTCAATGGCACGGACATGAACGAGGTGTACAACCTGAACCGTTGGTCTGAGGTGACAGGAAGCGGGCCATCCTGCGGTGGCGGGGACCTGCCCTGCGTGGTAACGATCGACAGCGGTACGCTGGAAGACTGGCTGGATGAGCGCAGTCAGGCTAAAATCCTGGAAGACGCCAGCTCCCGCAAACCATAATTCCGGTCAGTATAGGTAAAAAACCCTGTACTGCGCTAACCTAGCGCAGTACAGGGTTTTTTTGTGGCGGGTGCTGGGTTAGCGGGGATTCTGGGGCATGCCCGACAGCTCGATCACATCCTCAGGAATGGGCAGGGCAAAGCGTGGGTCCCGGGCGGGAAGCTGAAAAGCCTGGGAGCCGAGTGATCGGTGCAGCGTGATACCGGCCCCTTCCGCGTTGAAGCGCTTGATGTCCATCCAGCGCAGGCCCCGCATCAGCAGTTCTTTGCGTCGCTCATCGAGTACCAGCTCCAGCGCCTGGCCGGGACTCTCGGCAACCAGTGGCTCAAAGGTGCCCGACTTCCAGCGTGCGGTGAGCAAGCGGTTGAGATCCGCCAGGGCGTCTTCCGTTTTCCCCAGGCGGGCCCGTGCCTCTGCCCGCATCAGGAGCACCTCGCCAGTGGCGATTCCCGAGAACAGGTTGTTGTTTCCCTCGAAACTCCCCCTGAAGCCATACGTGCCGGGCCCGTTGGATCGGAAGAAGACCGTCCTGCGCAGGTCATCCGCCGCATAGGATTCGTAGAGTTCTGGCGCAATCTTGCCCCTGCTAGCAGCCAGGGGGGAGGGAATGTTGATGATGCTGCGGTAGAGAATTTCACGGTTGGAGTCAGGGATGGGGAAGGCGGCGTTTGGGTTCAGCTCGTTGAAATCCAGTAATGTGCTGAACAGCTGCAGGGAAGAGTCCGCGTAGGCTTCCACCAGGTCATACTGTCTCATGGAAAGATGAGCCCGTGCCAGCAGGCCAAAAGCAGCAGCGCGGGAAGCACGGATCGGGTGGGGAGAGATGGCCGGCAGCAGCCCGGTGGCCTGTCGCAGGTCAGCGAGTAGGTGGTGGTAGGTTTCCTGGAGAGAGGGGCGGGTAGACTTCGTTTCAAAGTCCGTGCTGAGGCGGAGCGGTACGCCCAGGGTCGTGCCCGCTGTCGCCTCTTCGTAGGCGGGGGACCAAATAATGGCTGCCTGGAGGATGGATTTGGCCCGGATGAAGAGTGCCTGCCCTTTCAGGTTATCATAAGCAGTGGCGTTGCCAGGCGTCCGCTCGATGCGGGGGAGTGTCTCCAGCACGGTGTTGGCGATGTAGACAGGGCGGTAGGCGTACAGCCAGTCGTTAGAGCCGTCGGGAAACAGGTGGTCCCGCTCCCAGACATGCATGCGGCGGAATGGCTCGTTGAGCCCGGCCCAGTCCTGCTCGGTCAGGTAGTAGTTGTCGGCACTCACCTCACCGGCGCCAGGGTCGCTGTCATTGATGATGTTGGAGCGGTCGATTAAGGCCTGCAGGTCGGCCAGCGTGGATGGTACCACCTGCTGCCTGTTGGGTTTCTCGTCCAGGAAGTCCTGGCAACCTGCTGACAGGCAGATCGATACCAGGGCGAAACATAAGGTAATTAGTCTATTTTTCATCTGTTTAATAGTTTTAGGGTTAAAAGGACGCTTTGAGACCAAGCGTATAGTTGGCAGGGGGCGGCGGCATACTACCCCCCGGTTGAAAGTCAGGATCTATTCCCCTCTTGTTGGCGGTCCACAGCAGGCGCAGGTTGCTGGCGCTGGCATAGGCCTGGATGCTGCCAAAGGGCAGCTGCCGCCAGCGATCTTTCGTGAGCGTATAGCTGGCCGTCACGTACTGAAGCCGCACATGGTCTCCGCGCTCGACAAGCACCTCTGATCCCGCGTAGAATGTGTCGCGGCGCGAAACAGCGGGGTAGGGCTGGGAAGGGACCTGGGTGAGGTTTTCGTCACCGGGCTGCTGCCAGCGCCGGGCGTAGTCGCGGTGGCCGATGCCGTTGGCGTAGAGCGCACTGTAGTTGATCGACTCGCTGCGGAAGAAATAGCCCAGCTTGTAACTGATGCGCGCCGTAAGCGAGAAGTTCCCGTACGAAAAGGTGTTGCCCAGGGACCCGAACACGGTGGGCAGGGCCGAACCGTGAAAGCGGAGGTCCGTCACCTGGGTGCTCGGCCCTGTCAGCAGCAGGTAGTCTTTGCTCGGCTCCCCGTCAGCGAAGCCCATGGGGTCACCGGTTTGCGGGTCCAGCCCGGCCCAGCGATACGAGTAGATCGCATACACCGGCCGGCCTACCAGCGCGGAGATGTTTGGCACAGACGTCACAAAGCTACTGCCGTTGAGGCTGCTCAGGTAGTATTCGGTTACCTCGTCCTTAGCCTGGCTCAGGTTGAGGTGAGACATCCAGCGGAATTTCCCTGCCTGCAGGTTGATGCTGTTCAGTTCAAGGTCGAATCCTCGCCCTTTCATGCTGGCGGCGTTTTTGACCACCGTGGAGCCGATGCCGGCCGTGTAATCCACCAGAGCCCTCCCCAGCAGATCGGTTCCCTTCTTGCGGAAGAAGTCCAGGCTACCGGTCACGCGGTCGTTTAGGAAGCCAAAATCCACGGCCAGGTTCAGCATGCGGCTCTTCTCCCAGCGCAGATTGGGATTGGCGTAATTATCAAAGACGGCAGTGGGGGACTGAATGTATGCGGAGGGCGCCGAGTAAAGCATGGTGGAGACGGCGGTACGGCTGAGGTCGATGTTGCCGCTGTAGCCATAGGTGGCGCGCAGGCGGAGGGTGGGCAGGAAGGACAGTCCGTAAAAGGGCTCCTCCGACAGGCTCCAGGCCGCACCGGCCGACCAGAGCGGGTTCCAGCGGTCGTTGGCCTCGACCCCGAAGGCGTTGGAGGCATCCTGCCGGGCGCTGGCCGAGAGGGTATAGCGGCGCTTGAAAGTGTAGGCGGCATTGCCGAAGAGAGAGACAAAGCGCTGCAGGTGCTCGCTGCGGCTCTGGCCGTTGGCGACGAGGGCCGAACTGCCGGTGACAAAGGTCGGGTGGCGGTTGACATAATCCACTTGCCCGAAGGTCAGGTTCTCCTGGTTGTAGCCGTAAAAGCGATTGGCGCTGCCGGCCGTGCGTGCCTGCCGCATTTCCCCGCCGGCAAGTGCGGCCACTTCGTGGTCGCCCCAGGCACGGTCCAGTTTCAGTTGCGCCCGCCCGTTGTGGGCCTCCAGCAGGCTACTGCGCTGGTGCAGCATACCGCCGGGCGGGATGGCGTAAACCGGCGCTCCCGTCACCGGGTCCAGCTGGGTGTAAAGGTTGACCAGGTGACGGGCGGCATAGCTTTCAGCATCCTGCAGGTGCTCGGTGTCCATAAGCTGGCGCTGGTACTGGTAGCGCAGGGAAGCCTCCAGCCCGAAAGGGAGACGGTAGGCAAGGCCGGTGCTGGCCAGCAGGTCCAGCAGGTCGGTCCTGCTGCGGTCCTGCTCGTGGAAGCGCAACGGGTAGAAATTCCAGTCGAGCAGTTTTCCATCCCCTGCGGTCGCTTTCCAGGCCTGGCTGTGATCGCGCGGCATGGGCAGCGGGTTGCCCGCGTCATCGGCGAAGCGCTGGTAAGGGTACATGCGGGCCCCGCTGAAGCGCTGGTCCCCATAGCCCAGGCGACCGCTGCCGCGCGCACTCTGGGTCAGGTACAGCCCGGTGCTGAGCTCCAGCCGATCTGAGATTTGGAAGGTATTGCCAGCGTTCAGGTTCAGGCGGCGGTAGCCGGCCCCCAACTGGTCCAGGTTGCGGTCATGGCCCACTGAGAGGTGCCAGGCGTGCCTGGCGGCACCCCCGCGCAGGGAGAGACTGTACTGCTGGTTGATGGCGCGCTGGTACATATGGCGGTTGAACTCGTCCCGAATGTCCAGCTGCCGGAGTCCCCGGAGCGCCGTCTCGGCCTCGTCTGCCGTGATGGTGCCCGCCTGGCGACGGCGCAGGAGTTCTACCACAGGGGAGAGGGCGGGCCTACTTGCGGAGTTGATGCTGCTGTTGTAATAGCCCCTGTCAAAGAGCAACTGCTCTACATCCAGGTAGTCGGCGGTGGCCATCAGGGGCAGGTAGTCGAGGTCGGGTTTGTCCCCTATGGTCAGGTTGCCGTTGAATTCCACGCGAAGCGGCTGTGCGAAGCGGCCCTTTTTGGTGGTGATAACGATCACGCCGTTCCCGGCCCGCGCCCCCCAGATGGAAGCGGCTGCCGCGTCTTTGAGGACGCTCACGGATTCGACGTCATTGGGATTGATATTGTCGAGATCCCCCTCGTAGGGGAAATTGTCCACGACAATCAGCGGCGCCTTCGGTCCCTGGATGCTGCTTAGGCCGCGTATCATAAGATGGCCGCTCCCTAGCGTGCCGCGGTTCACGGTCAGGCCGTTGGCCACAGCCTCTAGGCGGCTGATGACGTCGGGCGTCACCTGCTCGTTGAAGCGCTCATGGCTCACCTGGGCAAAGGAGCCGGTGGCCCTTTCGCGGGGGATCTGCTGGTAGCCGGTGCTCACGACCACTTCCTGCAGCTTGTTCTCGCTTTCCTTCAGGGCAATGGCCAGGGGTTCAGTGGGCGGTGCTGCCAGTTCGATCTCGGTGGGTTGGAAGCCCAGGAAGCTGACCACCAGCACGCTGCCCTCCGGCACGCGGGGAAGCGTGAAGTGACCCTCGGCATCGGTGGTGACACCGGTGCTGGTGCCCTTGACGGCCACGCTGGCCCCGGGCAGGGGCGTCTTGTCTTTGGCGGAAGTGACCTTTCCGCGGACCTGTTGCGCCATGCCCGTGAAGGAGCAGAGCAGCAGGCATAGCATAAGTACGGTTCTTTTCATTTTGATTATTGCTTAAAGAGGTTAAAAAACGTTTGTATCGCCCTGTCGGAATAGGACCGGCAGGGCGGGAAATTTAAAAAGCGGAGGCGGAGGCGACCGGCAGAGGCGGCGGGGCAAACAGCCGCACTCCGGGAGGCACCCCTGGACTAAACCTTAAACTATTCTATCCCAGTCCATCACCTCGGGTACCTGCCACCCGAACAGCCTAAACAGGCCCGGTCGCCCCTGCCTCCGCTACCAATGGAGTTCTAAGGCGCCTCGCGCAGCACAAACAGGGGCACTTTGCGGCGCGCCGGCCGGAGGTCCAACCCATAGGCCCGCAGCTGCCTGCGCAGCGCGGGCAGGTCGGATAGGGGACCATTCAGGGTAATGTCCACCGGCCCGCTGTAGCCCGTGTCGTCCACCACCAGCAGGGG
The DNA here is from genome assembly GCF_058932845.1 of Pontibacter sp. LHS2. NCBI lineage: Bacteria > Pseudomonadati > Bacteroidota > Cytophagia > Cytophagales > Hymenobacteraceae > Pontibacter > Pontibacter sp. LHS2. The sequence continues at coordinate 581,523 of NZ_JBZYWG010000002.1, read as the reverse complement.
CAGGGTGTTGTTGCTGTTGAGGCGGGCCACTAGCACGCGGAGCGGCATGTTCTGCAGGGCCGGGGTGTGGCGGCTGAAGAGCCTGTTGGCCGGCTCACCGCCTTTGCTTTGGAGCCTATCTTTCCGGCCCCTGCTCACCAGCCGCAGGCATTCTGTTTCCCGTTCCTCCAGGCCGGCCACGTAGCCCGCGTGGCGGTTGAGGTCCTGCAGCAGCACGCGGTAGGGGTACTCCGTACTACCCGGGGGCAGCAGCAGGTCATAGGCGTAGGCATGGCGGGACTTCCACTCAACTGCGGACAGCGCTGACTTTTCAGGGAAGAGGCGGGCGGAGTCGCTTATTTCCAGCATCAGCCCTTTGCTGCCCAGTTCCGGGTAGAGCTGGCGTTTGGCCGAGGCATACAGCTCCAGCAGCGACATGTTGGCGAAGACCAGGCCCCGCTGACCGCTCTCGTTATGGCGCTCCTGCATCCGGGCAGGGCCGTCATCGACGGTGCCCTGCAGCAAGGTGGCGTAGTAGTGGGGGGCAGGCGAAGGAAGCGAGGCGCTTGCCAGCAGGGGGCTATTCAGGTCGAGGTCCGGGCGCAGGGAGGGCGGCACGATTCCTTCGTGGATGGCCCTGCGGATGGTATGGGCCGTGACCTGCTCCGCGCGGGTAATGGCCCGCACGGTGCCTTCAGGGTCCACCCACACAAAATGCGGGATGGGCTGGTGGGGGAAGAGCCGGACGAGGCTGGTGTCCTCCACCACGGAGGGCAGTCGGTAGCGGGCGCCGCCCGGTTTGCGGGACTGGTCGAAGAATCCTTCTACGCTGGCCCTGCTGTCGCGAGCGGCGGTGTAGCTGACCAGCAGCACTTGCAGCCGGTCCGGGTGTGCCGCCTGCAGGGAATCGAGCAGGGGGAGCGGTGCCCGGGAAGCGCTGCACCAGGTAGCCCAGAAGTCAAGCAGCAGCCACTTGCCCCGGAAATCGGCCAGCGTGGCAGTGGGGGCCGGGTGGTTGACGAGTAGCAGTGGCAGGTGCCGCGGCACCTGCTGTCCCGGTGTCAGGCCTTCGGCAAGCGGGGCCTGCGCCCGGCAGACGCTGGGCAGGAAGCCCGGCAATAGCTGGAGCAGGAGCGCCAGCAGCAGGAAAAGAATAGGCAAGAGGGGGCCCGGAAGCCATTTTTTTAGAAACATGGACTTAAGAAATAAAGGTAAAAACAGGATAAGGGCGGCCTACCTATGGGGAGGCCACTGTGGACTCAGGCCGGTTCAGCCTGGTAGGCCTGGTGTAGCCCGGTCGGCGGTGCCGCGCTCAGCCCGGGCTGACCGGTAGCTCGTAAAGCACGGTGATCAACTGTTCCAGGTGCCCGTAGAGGGCCAACTGGCGGTCAACTTCCTCGCCCGGTGACTGGGAGGTGAGCTGCAGCAGGCGCGGTTGCAGGCACTGCCACAAGGCGTGCTGCGTCTCCTCTTGGGTGTAGGTCTGGCAGAAAGCCTCTAGGGCCTTTTCCGGCGTCTTGCCGTCCAGTAAAGTGGTAGATGGTACGGTCATGGATTTATCGGTTTTATGTGAAGTATTTGCTTTAAGGGCAAGAGAGCAGCCCGGTGACCAGGCTGCCGCCTGTTTTGGTGGGAAGGGCTACTCCGGTGGGCAGATCAGCAGGATCCAGTTGGCTGACACGTTGGCGTGCAGCGCCTCCAGGGCCCCGGACAGGGAGACCTGCTCAGAAGGGACCGGTGCCTTGTTTAGGAACGGCGCACCCGGTTCGGTTTGGCCGGGCAGGTCATGCAGCTGATATACAGCCGAAACAAGCGTTTTAAGATCTTCATAGAAAGTGATTAATTCAGTGTTGCGCCGACAGGAGACAGTGCGGCTGTCCTGGAGGGCGAGGCTAAACCATTGCCGGAGCCGCTGTTGGGCCTCGGCCTGCGGGTAGCGGCCGCAGAAGTCGAGCAGGGCCTGGTCCGGCTCGGATAGTTTGAATTCAGGTAAGGTGTAGGGCATCATAGTATTCAGGGGTAATGCGTAAAAATTGAGAGAATAAGGTTCCTGCCAGCTTCTGAATGAAGCCGGACATGCCGGGAAGGGGAAAGGGGACGGCTGCCCGCACAAGACTCTACAGCCTGTGTCAGCGGACAGCGACGGGGAGGAATCAGCTCACTCTGGCGGTGAGATCAGGAGCACCCAGTCACGGATGCCAGGTATGGTATAGGGAGAAGCCACGGTAACGGGCTTCATGTTTGGCAAAACAGAAAAGGCAGGGTGAAACAGGTGCCAGGCCAGCAAAGGCAGGCGCAGCAGCAGGGAAAAGTAAAGCGCGGGACTCCCGTGGACATTACTAAGGCTTGAGAACCTGCCGGTCCATGCCAAAGGAGTGCCCGCACTTACTGCTTTTAGATATGGTAAACCTGTTGTCATCGTCTCTTACACTAAGGTTCTCAAGCTTAGTAGGAGAGACATTAATGAGATGTATCAGCTTAGTACAAATATAATGAATTTATATTTTATCTACAAATTTGACGATAAACTTTATTGGCTATAAAACTTTCTTTCGGAGTGAAAAGAAAGTACATAGATTATGAAGTTGCATTCGGCAAGAATGTAAAGAGGCTAAGAAAAGAGAAAGGTTTAACTCAGCTTGAACTTGCCTCAATTGCTGAGATACTGCCTAATCAGGTATATCGTGTTGAAAATGCTAAACATGGTGCTACTCTATCTACTATAATAGCTGTGGCGGTTGCACTCGGTAAAACACCTGAAGAGCTTCATAAGGATGTTAAGTGTAAGCTAGATTTGAATACAAATTTTATTCCTACCTCAACAAAACCTAGAAAGAATGCTGAATTTGTCGATAAGTTATTAAAAACTGGTTTTTTGGATACCCATAGGGAAGTGAAGGAAATTATCAAGCAGATTGAAAAATTATATGAAGTGAATTTAGCAAGTTCTGCAGTTTCTGGTGTTTTAAGAAAACTTATGAATGATGGAGTCTTAGAACGTGTTCCTTCTTCAAGGAACAGCTACAAATACAGAAAGTATAGCTTGAGTTAACTAGATGTTAGTATGAAGAGATTTTCTCTTTACAAATCACTTTAGTAACATCTTGGAGTTGATTCACATACTTTATCAGATCACTTAATTGCTGTCCAGTGATAGGGAAATCCATTTTATATTTTGCACCTATGTAGGCTTGTTTTAATAAATTAAACAAGTCAGCCGTATAGCGATCTTTAGGATCTACTGGAAATACACTGTCTAAGGTGATAGAAATACCTTTGACATGATTCCTGTAAGTATCAAGATTATGAGTCTTAGGTTTGTAGTTAGTACATACCAGAAGGACAGTTGAGTAAAAACCTTCAACAGCCTGAAACAATTGATAAGCTGCCATGTTTAACCTTCCACCAGTCGCTACTGCTTTTTTATATGAATTTGTTGCTATCTCTAAAAATTCAGAAGATAAATCAAACCAGTAATTGAAGTATTCTTCGGCTATTTCCTTTTTCTCTAAATTAGATAATTCTATAGGTTCTGCAAATACCCCTTCTCCAGAATCATACAGTAGAATTCCTGTTTTTAGAATATCAGAGAAAAAATATTGGCCTTTTTCTAAACCTGTATTTATATATTTTAAACTGTGCACTAAAACATTAATGGGCGCTTTCGTTGCGCACCTATTTCTAACTCTATCATAGATGCCAGTAATTTCTTCATTTTTATCATTGATTACCACCAGTATATCATAGTCACTATTAAACTCATACAGTGTAGAGTTCTTATGATACTGCCCTTGTTGCCAGTTTCCTTTAGCATAACTACCAAATAGAATAACTTTAGAAGGTCTGAACTCTTTGATCACTTCTAGTATAGTTTCTATTTCCTTTTGTTTGTTTTGTGGCAGGTAATCTAAGCTTGTTTTCATCATTCATAACATAGGGTGGTATAAATTTACAAATAATGCTTGATAAAAGGAATAGGTAAGGAGTTAGGGGGACACCATCAACCATTTTACTTAGATTGTTACTGTTATTTCAAAAGTGTGATAAGTATAGGCAGTATCATTGCAATCAAATCCTAATAGAATTCTGCTCGTTTTGTACAGTACCATCTTTTGTCGGAATTACCACCACATCATCTTCATATATTTGCACGTCAAATACCTGACTTTGCTCCTTCAAGATGTCGCCCTTTAAGGCTCGAAAGTGATGAGTCACTTCTCCAATGATGACTGAAATGCTTCCATTCTTATTTCGCTGTATGGCAATTGTATCAATGTCGCTGTATGAGATAGGCTGATAACCTTTAAGTTGTAGATTATTGTAGTGGGCGGTGATTTGGTTTTGGATCAGTTGCTGATTCTTCAATGTCGTATCTTGGTCAGACGTGCAGCTGATGAAGATAGAAAGCAGTAGGTGTAGGATTATTGTCTTAACAATTTTCATCTTGTAATTACAAGTAGAAGAAAGCGGTAATATGTTTAGTTAACAACCATATAGCTTCGGTAGTGTAAAATACATTAGCTTGACTGATTTTGTTCAACTATATTAGACGCTAACGTTGAATTGATTTATAGGCTCGTGCAATGGTCATGCGAAAAGACTCAATTCTATAAGGCGCTGTTTTTGATATACAAAAGTTGATATGGAGACAGAAGACTCTCTAACTGTCTCAACTGTCTATGCGACTAATAATGCTTTACTATATTTATAGTTGCAAAGTATTATCTATAATATGAAATTGAAATCTTCCCCATTGAGCCGCTATCTACATGAAAATGAACGAAAAAGGTACAAGGTTACTTTGGCTGTTGCTAAGCATATTTATGGGCTTGTTTTTATACGCAGTCTTCCAAGGGAGTAGGGCCTTTATGCTTAGTTATGCTTTAAGCACCGTCTACATCGCATACAATTTCAAGGGGAACAGTCTGAGGCGCTGGAGCTGGTATCTGATTATTTTCTTGTTGATTATTTTTCTCCTCTTTTTAGTATTTTATTTCAAATCGAACTCCTCCCTGGGCCGTCTTTTGATATATAAAGTAGCATTCGGGATGTTAAACGATCACTATATCGGAGGTGTCGGAATAGGGAACTTTAAGGTACTGTATGGACAGTATCAGGCGGCATATTTTGAGGCAGGGCAGTACAGTACAAATGAATTGCTGCTAGCTGATAATACTTATTATGCATTTAACGATTACTTCCAACTACTAATTGAGACCGGAATAGTCGGCTTCATATTCTTGTTGGTACTAAGCTACTCCCTGTGGCACCTAACTAAAAGGGCACACCAGCGGGTGGTATCTTCTTCCTGGTCTTTTGCTTGGGTGGTCGGCAGTTGTTCTCTTCTAATATCGCTTGCAGTGGCGGCTTGCTTTACTCATATTAGTGAACAGGCGCACCACCAAACTGTTTTCTTTTTTGCACTGTCTATTCTATTGTATTATGCTTACGGAGTGGGATACTTGAGTTGGGCAAAATATTTGGGTGTTTCACTAACATGTTTTTTGTTGATAAGCGTACTTGTGAATAGCTCCCGTTTAAGGCAACCTGAAGTTTATAAACAGTGGGAAAAGGCTCGCGTACTCCGGTCTGCTGGGTACAGCTCAAAAGCTCTCGAATTGTATCAGCAGTTATATGGAAATTTAAAGAAGGATGGGAATTTCCTTATGGCATATGGGGAATTGTTGCTTATTAGTAATGAGCAAAAGGAGGCATTGAAGGTGCTTGAAGAAGCAACTCAACTGAAAACCAGTAATCATCTATATATGTTATTGGGGGAGTGTTATGAAAAATTAGGCGAGATTACTAAAGCAGAGCAAGCCTACCAAATGGCCATCTTCATGGTGCCCAACCGGTTCACCAGCCGTTACCATTTATTTAATTTCTATGAAAAACAGGACCGAATTTCAGATGTTCTTTACTGGGGGAATTCCATTTTAACTTTACCAGTAAAAGTGCCCTCACTTCAAGTAGACAGCATCCGAGCAAACGTCGCAAAAAAAATGAAACATTACCAAAGCATTGAAGTGTAATGCATGTAATGTTAATTTAAATAACAATCTCAGAGGTGGGAAAACCTAAATTAATTCATTATTAAGTCTATCTGCTGCCATTCAGTGAGAATATTTTAAAGTACATCATTTTGTGTAGTAAAAATAGTTTTTGTGTTATGGTTAAGTATTTATATATTAGTATATTTAAATACTTAACCATAACGTAAGCCTACATGAAAACAAAAAGATGGGGGAAATCCCTTACAAATGCCTTAATGGCATTGGCGGCCTTGTTGATTATCTCCTGCAATAAGGACAGCATTGATCCAGTTGAGCCTAACACTTCTTTCAATATACAGGAGGCCATTCATTATCACGAGTATAAGTTGCAGGGGAAACCCAGTCTCCAAGAAGTAAACGGAACACAAAGTGCGGACAAAAATCATAAATTGGATCGCAGTGTACTATGGTACTTGGCTACTTATGCTGAAACTGACAATTACAGTTATTATGAGGTGCCGATTGTCTTTAGTGAAACTAGGATGCAGATTATTACTACAGATGCTCAAACCGTCGATTTTAACACGGTTAAACCTGTTCTGGCTTCTTCTCTAAACCGTTTAATAATTTATAAGGATAAAGACGGAAAGATAGGAGAGCGTTTAGTTACTTATGTGCCTGAGATAGACTACCTCAAGAAGAAGAAGCGACCAGACATTAGCCACAATAGTCTTAGGAAGCTTGACAAAGACTTTAATGGTTATTTAGTCTATAAAGACTGGCATGAAAAGACAGAGTTTATTCTTCATATCAACCAGGGAAAACCAATTCGCAAAATAGTTCCTAAGCAACACGGGCACCAAGCTTCCCGAACTGGCTCCTCCATCCAAGCTACTGGTTTACAGCAACTGCAGGCGGAGAGTTACAGTAACTCGGTTTACTGTGTGCAGTATTACGAGCACTCTTGGGTTCGCAACTGTGCCTTGAACCCAGATGAGCCACCTTCAGATGAAAACTGTGGTCCATGGCGTATGCAGAGTTCGGAGATTGTAGATGAAGTTTGCTTTGGCGGCGATGCATCTGATCCATGTTTGAATCCTGAAAATGTACAGGATGGACTTTGTGGAACGGGAGGAGGCAGTCCAGGAACCGGATCCGGCGATGGATGGGGCAATAGTACAAACTTCTATTATGATCCGGCTTTGGTTTATAATGCCATTGGTAATATACCTGTCCGTGAATTTCAGGATAAATGTGCTGGCATTCAATTCATGTGGAATAATTACCCTAGCAACGAAGTCAATGGATATATAACTTCTGCAGGTAATTTAATTGTGACTGATATTCTTCCTTTCCATGGTGGACAAGCCAGTGGCCTTTATGAGTTTGATGGGAGGCTTTACTATCACTGGCCTTCTTCTCAAGGCCAACCTTCTTTGAATCATACTGATTTAGTAGCTAACGGCCCGAATTATTTCATTCCTGTAGTAGCTGCGATTCACACCCATGCCCCTTGCCGACAGGATGGAAGTGACGGGGTTTCCCATACTGTGAGTTCCGGTGATAATCAATTAGCGCAACGATACCCCCAGCTCAGTAAATGGGTTATTGGCTGCGGGGCGATAGCGCAATATGGTACAGGAAGTCAGTTCTTCAATATTCAAACAGGCAATCTTAGCACGTTGTGTAATAACATCAACTAAATACTTGCCATATTGAGTTGGCTTAATAGGCCCAGCGGATTACAGGTTGTAGAAGGAGGTTGCTTATCTCCTTCTACAACCTATGCTGGAATCACATTTATACACTTTTATTATATTATATTTAAAGAGCTATGAAATTTTCAAAGTATTTGTCTTGCTTGATGTTCATACTGCTTGGTTGTTCATCAGCCACTCAGCTGCCTAAGCGTCAGGTTGTGAATCCTAATGATGACAACTTACATTTTGGATCTAAGTACAAAAAGCAAGAAGGACAGCTAAACGAGCCAGAAGCATTTCCAAAGCAGGCTATTTACTTCAACTATGAAGACTTTAGGGACTTTAGTCCCGCCGGTCGCATTATAGTGGATAAGCCATTTGATACTGTAAATGACTTAAAGAAGGTCCCTGTCGATAAGCAGGGGTTATTCCATGAACTTACAATAGATTCTTCCACCGTTAAGTCTTTATCAAACCTGCTGTTAAAAGCAAATAGACCAGTTTTAAACTATAATTATACAGGTAGTGAAACTTATAGATTAATCTGGACTAGGGCGTTTCATGATGACTACATTATTGAACTGTATAAACAGCGTGACAGAGCAACGATGCATATTACCAAAATTGATAAAGAGACTGGAGTGCTAGAAATAGCAGAGAAGACGATTTCTATAAAACAGTTTGAAGAATTTAAAAAATTATTGACAAATGGTAATTTTTGGGCCTTTAAGCCTTATCAATGGGTTTCGCAAATAGACGGCTCTAATTGGACCATCGAAGCACACACCCCTTTAGGGTATAAGCTGCTAAGTCGTTATAGTCCTGGATTGATTTATGAGGATGAGCTTCTTCTCAGACAAGCAGGGCAATGGTTGATAAGTAAGGGTACAGATAACCTAAAGGACGTGTATTAATATTTAAAATATAAAAGAGGGGCATTTCAGCCCCTCTTTTATATAATAGGATTTACATGTAACTAACTTAGCTGATCCGTTAGAAGAATAAGCTAAGATAGATTATTGAATCAATTTGATTAATTATATTATAGTCTGCTCACAATCTTATCTTGTGAGATCTATTCTTTTTCTTCACTATTAGTAGTAAAAATCTGCACATCAAAGTCACTTACATATTCATACCGTATACCATTCTCGGTATACTTATCCTCTACCCAATTATCACTAGCGTAGCTGCCAAAATGAATAACCTTATCCGCACAGGGTACTGAAACTGAAGGATCTAATTCTTCAGTTTCAGTACTTGCGTTTCTTTGTCTTCCGGTAAATAGTCTAAGCTTGTTTTTATTGCCCATAACATAGGGTGTATAAATTTACAGAGAATGCCTGAGAAAAGGAATAATAAACAAAAGGTAGCATAGATACTAGATAAATACAATGCGTAGATTCCAATATTAACTATTTCATATTTTGATAAAATATAGAAACTCTTATTGCTTTTAAGTGAACGTACCAAGTCCTCTATATACATGCCTATATTAATGTAAACTTTATATGTTAATTCTGATATAAATATATATATTGCTATTACATATAACATTAGTTAGGTTCGTCATGGTAGGTACTAAATGGTTTAAATGTGATCTACATTTACACACCCCAGCAAGTAAGTGTTTCAAAGATAGAGTGGCAGTTACACCTCAGCAATGGGTTCAAGAAGCGTTAGATAAAGGCTTAGACTGTGTAGCCGTTACAGATCATAACACAGGTGACTGGATTGATCAAATAAAAGAAGCTGCATTTGAAAAAGGACTTACTGTATTTCCAGGTGTTGAACTTACTTGTAGTGATGCAAAAGTGCACATTTTAGTGCTTTTTGACCCAGTGAAAACTAAACAGGATATTGAGGACTTCATCTTTCTTTCTGGTATTGAAAGAAAGGACTTTGGAGAACAAGACGCTCATTCACCCAAAAGTGTGAAAGAGGTAGTAGAACTTGCAAAAGAGAGGGGGGCGATTTGTATTCCGGCACATATTGATGAATATAATGGTATATGTCAGATGGCCAATACACTTAGGCAAAAACTCTTTGAAGGAGATGATGTACTTGGAGTCCAAGTAGTACATCAATGTCTCACTGTTTTGGCTAAAGAGTATAATGCTACTGCAAAAAATGAAGCATTAAATAAAATTAATGCCCACTTTGGGGCGTCCGAAAAGGATATAGCAGAGAAAAGGCTAAAAGTTTCAGAAGAATTTATTAAAAGCTGGCGCTTATCTGTTGTGCAAGCTATTGAGGCTAACAAAGCTGTTCTTACGTTTTCTGACAACCCACATTCTCTAGGAGATTCTAAGCATGGTTTAGCTGGTATTGGCACCAGGTATACTTGGATAAAGATGGATCAAGTGCCTAGTCTTGAAAGCTTAAGACAAGCCCTGTTGTTATACAAGTTTAGAGTAAAGTCGGACTTTGAGTGTCCGAATGGTACTAAGCCGTATGATAATCCTGATTTATGGTTAAGAAGGATTACCATAAAAGATACAAATATATCTCATAATACGGAACCGCTAGAAATTAGCTTTAGCCCTCAGATGAATACAATAATAGGAGGAAGAGGAAGTGGTAAATCTTCTATTCTCCAATTTATAAGAGGTGTTTTTGGTAAGGAGAACGAACTAGAATCACTACCTATAGTTTTAGAAGAATTTAATCGTTTCTTTAAACTGAAAGAAAGAAATGGTAGGCAAGGAGTATTAAAAAATGGCTGTGTAATTGAAGTAGAACTGGTGAGAAGAGATGAGCTATACATGGTCAGAATGAAACATGAAAATACAAAAAGGCTTGAAGTATTAAAGTTTAATACTGACAATTCCAACTTTGAGGAAATGCTTGATAATAGCTTTTTGAATTTTTTTGACTTTGATATTTTTTCTCAGAAGCAAATATTTGAAGTAGCTACTAATTTAAACTCTTTAAGAGAAAGGATTGACGAGACTAGCCAGGAGATTAAAAGTTTAAAAAATCAGGCTGAACTGAAGGCCCAAGAATTTAAACAGAAATCTAGTGAAATAAGAACGCTTCAGTTAAAGGTACAACATAAGCCTATCCTTTTAGCGGAACTGCAAGATATCGAGGGCAGAATCAAAAAGTATCATGCTAGCGGTATTGACGATGAGCTTAAGAAACGCCAGTCTTTCTATAATGACACTGCAGTTTTGAAAGAGTTTATTTTTGCCATAGAAAGTAAAGCTGTTGAATTTGACACATTGGCCGAAAGTATTGCAAAACCTGCAATTGATTTATCGGAATTCAACGAATCCTACCAAGAAGTTCTGAATGAAGTAATAGGAGGCATCAATTCTAAAGTACAGGAAACGATAGAGGCATTAGTAAAATTAAAGGAAAGTTACAGTATCATACCTTCAGATCTAAGAACTGCCATATCTGAAACAAAATGGTACTTAGATAATCAGAAATCTCAAGTCGAATTTGAATCAAAAAAGCAAGAGTTATCTAAAGCAGGTGTTAATGCTGTAGAACAGATACAAACGGACATAGATTTACTAGAAGAAAAGAAAAGTCAGCTAAAGAATCTTGAGCAAATTGAAAATAATATAAGTTTAGGGATTTCTGATAAAGCAAATTTAAAGCAGGAGTTTGTCAACTTAAGGCTGCAAATGACTCAAAAGAGACGTGAATTCTTAAACTCGTTGCTTATTAATACTAATGTTAGAGCGAAAGTAGAAGGATGCAAAGATCTTGATAACTTAGAAGATATCGTCAGATCTATCATTGATAGCCCAGGTTATGAAGATGATGTTAATAAATTAAAGGAGAACTGGAGAGGCAGTAATTTAACGAAGAATAATGAAGAGCTATCAAAGTTAATCCTTGCAATCGTAAGTGATGAGTATACAGGAAATTCATTTGGAGGTAGATTTAAGAATAAGATAAAGTCTCTAAATGGTGAGCAACTTGATGATTTTGATTTGATGTTTCCTGAAGATAAGATTAATATAGAGTACCGTAATGGTGCAGGTACTTGGAGACAGCTTTCAAGTGCTTCTGCAGGTCAAAAGACAGCGGCTATACTTACAATGATTTTATGTCAGGGTAATAAACCGTTATTATTGGATCAGCCAGAAGATGATTTAGATAATAATTTAATTTATGACCTAGTCGTAGAGCAGTTAAGAAAGACAAAGGAGTGTAGGCAAATAATATGTGTGACTCATAATGCCAACATACCTGTAAATGGAGATAGTGAACATATTATTGTTATGGACTCCGAGACTAAGCATATTCATGCAAAGCATAAAGGTAGTATAGAGGACCTAAACATTAAAAAAGCTATCTGTGATATTATGGAAGGTGGTACAATTGCATTCGATATGCGCTATAAGAGGTATAGTAAACTAAGAGTTCCAGTATGAAATAAGCTATATTTTTAGAACTGTTCAAACAGAGATTCAAGCGAATGTTTGAATCTCTGTTTATTTTATCCACTAGCTATTCAACAGCTTTGCCGGAGTTAGACCACCCATTCGATGCAGGTTACACTCATGCCTATGCTAAAGATGGACGACTTAATCAAAAGAGAAAAGCCTTCTTGAGGCACATGCTATTTCTATTACCTGCAATAGTCAGGATGAAAGCTGACATTCTCTAGCATTGAGCAGTAGTTTTGCTGACATTTCCCTTTTCTCGTTTTTCTTTATTAATCCCCTCTCACTCAATCATGGAGGGATTACGAAAAAAACTGCAAGTCTTTTGCTGCCAAAATTAGCAGTAGTGTCAGGGCAAGTAGTAGCACCTACAATTTATAGCACTGTTTTAAATCTACTGCACTTACAGATTTCGAAAGCGAGAATATGTAGGTATTGGTTTACCCAGATGCGAAAGGGAGTCAACTTGTTGTTTATTTGTCCCGTCTGGGTGGAGTTGGCGGCGGGTTGGTGTGACCAGGAAACTCTTTTGTGTCCGGCTCTGGTCGTTCATATGGACTTGGGGCTGGCCTAGGCGTTGGCACTTGCGGTCTTTCAGGGGGTCTCTGTTTGCTCATATGCTATATTTTATTTAGGTATATGTTACAATTTACTTCAGCTTCCTTGTGAAGACTTGCATGTTTAAAGAAGATGATGTCTTCTGGCGTTTGATCAAGTACTGCCATTCGTTTACGAATGACTGGATATGTTTCCCAAACTTCATTTTCATCTATGGCTTCTCTGTCAAGCTTATGCCATAATTCTTCAAGTTCCACAGTTAAAGTCTGCCACTGGCCCTTCTTCTCACTAAAAACTTTAATGTATTTAGGGAATAAGAAGTAAGGCTTTACTAAAGTCATTACTTGACTAGCGCCTATGATTATACCCCACAAAAGATGTAGGTGATCCCATATCGCCCAAGCTGCAATACTTGAAGATGTAGATAGTACAAGAAATATGTTGAGTGACAGATCGTATTTCTGATAACGCTTTACTACTAAGCTTGAATAGCATTCATTCACTTTAGCATCTGCCAGTGCTCTCCATACCTTGTCCCTTATGTCGCTCATTAGATGTATACGGTTTAGACTATAAATATATACATTTTACGTTCTTTAAATTACACTAAATTTCATTGACTCGGAGTTGTGTTATTCTATTTCTGCAGCAATTTTATATTTAAAGGTCCTTAAACCATAGTGATTAAGTTTATTTCATCTAATCATATTGTTGCGTGGAAGATTTTTATAAGGGAGTATTATGAACTTACCTTTAATGGCTTGATGACACATTTGATCCTTTTATCCAGCACATGTTACTTGATTCTATTTATAGCATCATCTTTTAGATGTGGGTCAAAGTGTTTTAGCTGAAATGCCCAGAAATCTTGGGCAGGTATTCAGGCTAAAGGACTGATCCTGAAATCACATTAAACCCGAAGGTGCTTTGTGTTACATATTTTAGCAGATCTGTTGTGAACAGCGTTTACAGGAAATCAGTCTAATAGAATTTCTACAGTATCATGCCAAAAATTCTTAGCTACACATGGCCAGCATAGCATAAACTCCACTAGGTCACTGAGCCTGGTCGTATAACAGGGAGACAGCTTATCCCTTTTGAGTTTCCACTCACGGCCTGTTCCCTGGGCACTGCAGAAGACAGTATTCCTTCCCAGTTTTGCTGACAGGCTATCTAATGCCAGCATAAGCCTAGTGTGCATTTCTCTGTCGAAGGTGTCCAATTATTCGAGGCAATTGTAACTGAGAATTTAACTTAGCGAAGGCCTAAAATCCGAGCTTATAATGCATGTTTAGGTTTTGGGATGGTGCTATATATCGGACGATAGCACTCAGATATATAACGTTGTGAGTAATTTGCCAAAATCAATACTTTTCTTGTTGATGTTAACACATTGTACAAGGAGTGGTACAGTTTGTAGAAGCCTTAAATAGCGCCAATACTAATAATAGGTCTTTATAATCTTTTTCAAGTGATTAAAAACTTACTCTGAATCATCCTTATCCTTGACAAATCCTTTACAAGTTTGAAATGGATTCTTTGAAATTTCTTTAAAAACGCTGCATAGTGTTTGAAATCCTTGACATATCCTTGACAAACTCTTGATAAGTTTGAGGTAAACTCTTCTAAATTCCTCTAAGAATGTTGAGTAATGTTTGAAATCCTTGACAAATTCTTGGGTTGATATCGGTTTGAAAGGAAATTGAAAATTCTTTCCATCGTCTCTTCCCCTTTATACCTTCTTCAGTTTCATTTGATCCTTTTTCAACTTTTAGCTGCACAAGCACTTAAAGCTGTATTACTATAGTTTCTGAAGCAATGCTTCGCCTCGCTTTGTGGTGAGGTATATTTGGTTCTTGCCACTGGGTTTATCAGGAATCGTCAATTGCAGAAAATCCAACTGTATCAGAGGCTGAATGTACTTCCTGTAACTGGCTTAGGGTCGATGCCCACGCTGCTTTGAATCTCAAGCCTGCTATGTGCTACTTTACACAAAAGCAGAATTCTCTTAGTAAGGGCAGCATCAGTTGGCTCGTAATCCGGGATCTCCGGTAGCGGTAAAAAGGCCTCATGCACTGGAAGTGTTACCAAAAAGTAGCTTCTGGCTTCATATGTGTCAAAGACAGGGGGGGGACTTCTGCTTCTCCAGTTGCGCTTTTTCAGGGTCCGAGGTTAGTACATGAGTCATTACATTCCCGGGTACGGTGGTCACCAGGCTAGTGACAATAGCCAGCACAATTTTCAGAATGTACTGGTTCCGGGTGATCAGTTTCAGGCACTCCCGCGGCCCGCCCTCCGCGAAATCCTCCGTCTCGATTCTGAGCTCCACCCCCTTGAGCATGGCCACTTCCTTAATGATAGCCAGTAGTTCCTGCTTGCACCAGTGCATCCATGGAGCAGGAGCAGGAGGACTCTAATAGTCCAGAAAAGAAACTTTAGGATTCAGGTTTTACTGTTCAGAATCTGCTTTGCTGAAGGACTTTGTTAACTTCTTGAAAAATCGCTATGCGGTAGTACACAACGGTAATCGGTTTTCTCCAGGGAGTGCCATCCAGAAGGTTTATCAGCAGGAAAAACTTTAAAAAAGTTCTTCCTGCATAAGATGAGACAGGACGGAACTGCTACAAGGAGTTAAGCTTCTTTAGCAGCATTTGCGACACGGCAGTAATTTTACAGAATATAAATTTAAGGTAATACCTGTTGACACCGGAAACCAAGTCCCTGTCTTCAGTTTTTTTCCGGGTATAGAAGCTGTAAATTCTTTATTGTTAACTTTAACCGAGCATTAAATTTAACCATGTATATAAGAAGCCTGTACCTGAAAAACATCAGGAGCTATAGTAGTCAGGAAATTGAATTCTCCAACGGAATAAACCTGCTTGTGGGTGCTAATAATGCAGGTAAGTCCACAATTATAAAGGCGCTCTATAAGTTGCAAAGAGGGCATAGCTTAGGGAAGGATGATGTTCGGAAAACAACTAAGAAAGGTGAAATAGCCGTACGATTTGAAGCAATGGGAGAAGAGGATGTTCCCCTTTTCCGATCCGCACGTGACATGCCTAAACTTGAAACTGTTCCGGCAGGCGGGCAACTGGTTATTTCATACCAACTGAGTGCAGATAAAGAGCAGAAAGACAGGGCCTGTTTCTGCGATCCTGGTGGAAGAAGCAGGCTGTCTTATGATGCTGGCATAAGTGAAATGTATGTAGCTGGCGCAGCAGCAGATTTAATCGAGTTTGCGGGTCTGCCTGATATGGAGAATGAAAAAAATTTTATTTACCCGTTTTTTGCCAAAAGGAAAAGACAATACTACCACCATAGCCGTGGGTCGGAAGCTACCTATCAGGTACATGAGGACCTCAGTAATTTAGCATCAAAAATTCAGAAAATAACCTCCCCGTCATTTCAGCATGCTGATGAGTATAACCGGCTGTGTGAGAAAATTCTTGGTTTCAGGATAGGTTTAATCCCAGGTGAGCAGCAGGAGGAACGTTTAGGAATGTATGTCGATGGTTCGTCCACTATACCGTTGGAATCAATGGGAGAGGGCGTCATGAACGTGTTGGGATTGCTCGTAATACTTTTAACGGAGAACAACAAGCTTTTTCTGATTGAAGAATTAGAAAATGACCTGCATCCTGCGGCCTTGAAAGAGCTATTGCAGTTGATTACTGTTAAAGCCGGAAGTAATCAGTTTGTTATTTCTACGCACTCCAATATAGTGGTTAAGTATCTCGGCTCCGTACCGGGCAGTCTTATGCATCACGTTATCTGGAAACCCTATGAATCAGGCAGCAGTGCCAGAGTGCCTAGCTCTGCAATTCAGCTTGTACCAGACACACCGGTGGCCCGCATGGAAATGCTGCAAAATCTGGGTTATGATCTGTTCGACTTTGGCACTTACAGTGGATTTCTGATTCTGGAGGAGTCTTCTGCGGAGCAGGTCATCCGGGAGTTTCTTATGCCGCACTTTACACCCTCACTTGTCAGCCGTCTTAGAACGATAGCCTCGCAGGGAGCCGATGATTTACCTCCGAAGTTTCAGGATTTGCACAGGCTCTTCCTTTTTGTGCACAGTGATCCTGTCTATAAACATAGAGCCTGGGCAGTCGCTGATGGAGATTCAGTAGGGCTTAAGAGTATAAGGGAGCTGAAGAAGAGTTTTAAGTCCTGGCCATCTGAGCACTTCGTGACTTTCAGCCAACCTGCCTTTGAACATTATTATCCTGAAATTTTCCGACACGAAGTTTGTGCTGTACTTGGAATCAGAAATAAGAGAGAAAGAAAGCAGGCCAAGGGCGATCTGTTACGAAATATATTGAACTGGGCGAGAACCAATCCTAGAGAGGCGATCCCTGCTTTTGAAGCATCTGCGGCTGAAGTAATACAGTTACTGAAAAGGATTGAGACTGAGATGGCAGGTAGATAGACGAAAGAAATTGCAGATGAGTGTCAGCAACTGTTTACACTATCGTCTGTTCATCAGTAATCTGCAGCTGCAGTTCTATCTGATGCCACAGGATCTGAAGAGCTGAGTACAAAGAGATGAACTCCGCAGCCGCCACCGTCCCGGACGGGCGTCAGCTCATCTGCTGTGAGGATGCAGGGCTTGTATTCCTGCCCGGCTGCAACTGTTGTCGGGCCTGCAACCAGATTATCTGATTTTAAACCTGGGGCTAAGGGGCTTCGGGTAACCCTGGAGCAGATAAAGAGAAATACTGCTTCTGCTGGCAATACCTTCATAGCAGCCTGGCTGTGTTCCGGTTTTCTGTAAACATCAGTTGACAATGTCAGCAGAAAATACGGGGGTGGTGGCTTTCAATAATTGCACTGTTGCAGCGGGTGAAGATCTGCCCCTGCTGTAACAGTGCGATTACTGAAAGTATTATTAGTACTGAAATTAAATAATCGTCTGGATCAGCTGAAAAATGTGTTTTGCACTCAGATCATTCAGGCTGGTCTGAGCTGAATCTGACCGGTAATTGGTAACCCACAGTATATTATAGCTAAAGTTGCTCGCAGTATTTTTTACCGCATCAACTGTTGAGCCGTTGGTGCGGCAGGCACAGATTATCAGATCACAGGTTTCCGCCCTGGTAAAGTCATCCAGGCTGCCTGCTAACCTGCTGCCTGGATCACCCTGGCTTTCAATGCCTATTTTCTTTCCGTTTAATTCTATAATCAGCTTAATGTCAGAACCTTTGATAAGATCTCTGAAGGTGGCCTGAGGATAGTTCAGCCGAAAAAGAGATACAATGTTCCTGATTGTTTCTGACTTGCCCTGGTTGGCGACGCCCCATACTGCTATAATAGTACTCATATTGTCTGTTGTGATTTTTGGGTTTTTCCTGAATATCCCTTTTATTGATTTAATAGTACCTCATAGAGTATATGCTCTTCTCTCTGAGGTACTTCGGCTGCCTGACTGAATTAAGTATTATAAGCGAACAGTTGCAAAATGCGGCTGTGGCAGCATTGCTACAGCCGATTTGTTTTTCTTTCCAGCCTGGCCCGGGCACCCTGAAGTCCCTTTCTCATAGCCTCGATGAAATCCTCTCTGAATGTCAAGTCTCTATGACCCAGAAAAGGGAGCACGGCTCTGCCCGCCTGGTACAGGTCTTCATCAGTGACGGAGTCAATATGCCTGTCAAAGTCTATGCTATACTGATTGAGCGCCAGGTTACTGTCCAGTTCATTGCCTGCATCAGAGTCCGTGTTTCTTACATCTATTCCGGATTCCTTTAAAATTTCATAGAACGTCATAATGTCTGTATAAGGTTGAAAAGTAAAAGCAGACCGCAGAGTTCCGGGACCAAAACCATGCAGCCCTGCATGTAACAGCTTAAAGATGCGGTTCCGGCAGACTGCAGAATTAAAAGATAACCCGAAGTTTATGTTTACCCTCAGAAAAGGCTCCTGTTCGGCTGACTTGCCGGCTTCCGGAAATTAAAAGCTGCTGCTGCTCACTGAATCCCTGCCGGCCTGATTCGTGTTTACTGTCCTCCAGGCTTTCCTGGTTTTTAACTGCAGCCGCTATACGCGGAAATCCAGAAAGTAGGTGTCAGGACCTGTCTGCGTAATATCAACTGTGGTTCTTCCGTACTGCTCCAGGTCCTCCTTCGTTATTGGTCGATTATCCGTAATTCCGAGTCTTCGCCTGAAGTAAGTGCCCAACGTATCCTTATTGGGATATGATGCGATATTTTTCGGGTAATCCTGTCCGTCCCTTATATCAGTTACAGTCCCTTCGAATCTGCCCTGCATTGTCGTGCCGTCATCCCAGTTAAAGGTCAGAACCGGGTTATGAGCGGTCTTCGGCGGAAAAACCCCGGGGTTCCTGCGTATTGTGTCCAGGTGCAGCGGTATATAGGCATCCAGCACACGGGTATGATTACGTGAATTGGCACCCCAGTTCAGTCCTCCTGTTCTGTGCATATTGCCTGTTTTTGTAAGTAAAGTCAGTCTTACTGTGGTCATTTTATCGGTTTAATTATGTAAATATCTATACAGAGCGTATCAACCGCACCATCCCGTTCTGGTGATAGTATTTTCCCTCATTCAGACCGGTCCCCGTATCGCAGTGGAGTTCAGATTTTCCGGTCGGTCACTCTGGGGCTGAGCTGTTCACCATATGCGAAGCGGCAGGATGAATAAGCCCGTGTTCACTCCTGTCCAGGTGAGCGGCCACAGTCTTTCACGGAAATTTAAAGGTTTTTCCTGTTCTGTCAAAATACACTTTCATGGGATTTTTCACAGGCTCCCGGAAGACTTTCCGATCACATACGGAGTGCAAATCCGGCAGTCCGGCATACTCACTCGTGTGTGTTGCATTCTGACCGTTTTCACTGCAGGTTTACAGTACGGGACCCACTGCCGGAAACTTTAGCGGTATACCCTGAAGTCTCCGGAAATTCTGCTGGTCAAAATGACAGTTATGAAATAAGTATCAGGAATAGTAGATTTACTTTTCATAGTATGCCCCTGCTGCTCTTCACGCATTGAGGACATATGCTGTAACCTTAAATATACCACACACACAATAACCATGCTCTACTTAAAACGGTTTACTTCACAGGATTATCGTCCGGGAGGGGGAGGCAGTAATACACTGATAGCCAGTAAAGTGCTGGCTTATGACTTCTTTCCCGCACCGAAGCCTTATCCTGGAAATCATGACCTGAGATTTATTTCCCCGGCCCTTGATACGGTACTTCAGTTCGGGTATAATGGCTCCGCTGAATCTGAAGTCAGGATAAAGAATTTTGCCGAGGTGATCAGGGCAGAGGGGGGCGGTGTCGGCGATATAGGTATTTTTCAGAAAAGCCCGGATCAGGAAAACACCTATCAGGTGACGATTATCAGGCAGTCAGGTCCTGATTACTCTTTCTTTGCCCGGTTACTGGGTTCCAAAAATCATCTTGTAACTGAAACCGTGTCGGAAGAGGAGGAATCCCCTGGCGCTTCCGGCGAAATTCCGCACCCTTTTAACTGGTTAATATACGGTGCACCCGGTACAGGCAAAAGCAGGTTCCTTGATAAAAAATCAGCCGGACTTTTTACTTATAAAAGACGGATCACCTTTTACCCTGATTACAGTTATTCAAAATTTGTAGGAAGCTATAAGCCTTCAGTTTTTTATAAAAGTTCCTCTTCCCCAGGTGCTTTCCACGAAACCAAGGCGGACTCAGCCCCTCATCCGGATGGGATCAGGAATGAGCCCGTGATTGATTACTCATTTGTCCCCGGACCTTTTATGGAGACGCTGACAGCTGCGTACAGAGGCCTGAGCACCGGGGAGAAATTTCTGTTAATCATAGAAGAGCTGAACAGAGCCAATGCAGCTTCGGTTTTCGGAGAAGTCTTCCAGCTGCTTGACCGGAAGGATGGGAAAAGTGAATACAGAGTCAGGCTGTCCGGTGAGGCGATGCTTTATGTGACTGAAGTGCTGGCCGGGGAAGCATTTGATGTACTCCGGGAGGATATCAGAAACAACGGCCTTTACATTCCATCCAATCTGTATATATGGGCTACTATGAACAGTGCGGATCAGGGAGTTTTTCCGCTTGATGCAGCCTTTAAAAGAAGGTGGACACCACATTTTATGCCTCTGGAAGAGAATGAAAGCAAAGCACCTGTAACTTACCTGCGGTTCGGGGGTAAGTCTTATCACTGGAATTCACTGAGAAAGGCCATCAACAGGTACCTGACCGGCAATGCAAAAGTGGCGGAGGATCGGCTGATCGCCCCCTTTTTTATAGGGAACGAGGAGCTGTCTGATGCAGAGAAGCTTAATGACACTTTTAAGAACAAGATTCTGCTTTACCTGAAAGATGATGTGCTGAGACATAAGAAAGGTTTTTTCAGACCGGAAATCTCTACCTTTTCAGCAATTCACGAGAACTTTTCATTCCATACAGACGCATCCAGGAGCTATGACTTCTTCGGTATTCTTACGCCTGCTGCAGCTGATTTTCTGCAAACGGAGTATGACAGCTGCTATGAGACCTACAGGGCCGGGGAAAATCCGGAAGAAACGTCAGGGGACGACGTTATGGCGAATGAGGCTTAACTGTCCGGTGAAAGTGATACGGCAGGCATACCGCAGCAGGCGTTCTGCTGAAACTGATTCTTCTGAAGGGCAGTCTGCACTATTTTAATTCATTATCATTTACATGATCAGAACTGATGGAACATGCCGGATTAACCGTCTTCTTTGAAGTGCTGGAAGAGTGGTCAGCTGAGAAGATTAAGGACCTGCTGGGAGAACTCTATGGGATATTTAAAACCCGGGGCCTGATCAAAAGGAAAGCGAACCGGGATACCTTCAGCTTTGACTTTGCGGGGTTTGCCGTTAACAGAGACAGAATGGTTATCGTCCTTCCGAAATACCTGCACACAGAATATGCTGCCATCACTTCACGGTCTGCACAGGATGAATGGAAATCCAGGCAGGCCAGAAAGCTGCTGAGCCTTTTAAAAAGGCACGAGGAGGAATCCGAGCGGGAAAACCGGATTGATGTGCAGCGATCCGATTTTTTCAATGAATCCTCGAATGGCTATACAAATGAAATACAGATAGCCGAGTTCATTCTGAAAGATTACCAGGAAAACGGCTTGTGGTCCTACCAGGCCAGGGCTGTATTGCCGGACAGGGACGGAGAAGTGGACTGGGCTCTGACAGTATCTGATACAGAAGCTGTTGTCAGCAGAGGTATACCCTATTATTTTGATACTTATTCCAGTATAACGCAATCAGTTACAGAAAGCATTATTACTGATATTCATAAATATGCCATTGACTACAGTAATCAGCGTTATGCGTTTCTGCTGGGGGTGGAGCTGGATGAGGATCAGGGCTCAAAGGCACTGGAGGATATAGGTGACAGCTCATTCCTGCTTTATATCCTGGAGAAACAGCTTCGGGTGACATTCGTGGAACGTGAGATTCTTCTGCTCAGATATCTGGCTGAGCTGATTGAGATGAATTCCGGAGAGTCAGAAGAGTGTTTCTCCCTTTACGGAAGGAGAGACTTTGAAGTAGTCTGGGAAAATGCACTTCAGTATCTGTTTAAACACGAGGAATATTTACGCAGGAAGTACTTTCCCCTTCCGGAGTGGTATGATCATAACTCCGGAACGATACTGAAGGTAAGTATCAGTGATACACTGAAACCTGACATACTGAGAGAGTTCAGGGACAGTACGGGTGATGAGCGGATACTGGTGCTTGATGCCAAGTACTATCTGCTGAATTATGATCATCGCTCCACCTTTCCGGGAGTAGGTGATATAGTGAAGCAGTATTTCTATGAAGCCGTATTAATGCGGACCCCTATAAACTTTGCTTCAGCAGAAGTCATCAATGCACTTGTTTTCCCCCGGTCAGGAAACTCTTCCGGAAAGCACTTCCCGGTAGGTGGGCATGTAAAACTGGATAATGATTTATTCAGTATCGCAGTACGGGGAACAGTAAAGAACAAGCCCATCCTGGTTCTGTATTTCGAGCCCGAGTACGTATTTGACCGCTATGTGAACACGGAGCAGTTTTCCGATGCTGAGATCCACCAGCTAACGGATAGCTGCAGGATGTACCTGGAGGATATCCTGGCCTGATCCTTGAAGTTTAATTCGCAGACCCTGTCTGCCTGTAATACCCGCTTCGAGTTCTGCAGCTTTGATGACAGGACCTTAATAAAATCCTAAAAGTACTTTTCAATGAATATGCGCAGGGCTCCGGCTATTTTCTCAGCCAGAACAGGAGGTACGGCGTTTCCTATCATTTTAAACTGATCCCCCATACTGCCCAGGAACTCATATTCATCATCAAAGCCCTGCAGCCTTGCTGCCTCTCTTGGCGTGATGCTTCTGGCCTGCGCCGGATCAGGGTGTATATGCCTTAATCCGTCCTTGTACAGATGCGCAGGAATGGTATTACTGGGCTTTTCAAAATCCAGGACATGATACTTGTGAAACCTTGAGGTTTTTCCGGTCTTTTCATAATATAGCTCTATCAGCGCCGCTGAAGACGGATATCTGACCGATCCGTTCAGCTTGTCCTCGGCTATTTCCCTGAATATGTCCTGATCTCTTACGGAGTGGAATCTCGGTATGTGATTCATGATGCTCATACCATTGCATGAATGGGACATTTTTCGGCCATTCGTTTTTTCCTGATCAGTCAGTGGTTCCAGCACAGGTAAGTCCAGAAGAGCATCTTTTACAGTGACTTTTCTCTTTACCCTGAAGGCAGGCAGAATAGAAGAGTAGAAATCATGGAGGGCCAGTGTGGGATCGGATTTAATCTGAGCCTTATTTACCCCGATGATGATCACTCTTTTCCTGTTCTGCGGCACGCCATAATCAGCTGCATTCAACAGGGCATACTTTCTGAGGTTGCCAATCATTTCATAGCCGGCTGCTTCAAAACTGCTGTGGATGCGATTAATGATGGGTACTCCTCCCGGTTTTGCACTCAGGATTCCCTCAACATTTTCGAATACGAATACCTTTGGTCTGAAGAACTTGACAACCTCCATATAACTTTCAAAAAGAAAGTTTCTGTAGTCGTCGTGCATGCCCTTTTCATCTCTTACACGCCCTGCGATAGAATACGCCTGGCATGGAGGTCCTCCTATGACAACATCCACAGTTCTGCTGCCGACCAGTTGCTTTAAACCTATATGGGAGCCGAACCTGGCATCATCCTGCCAGCCATTGATCAGCTCATCTGTCCGCTGGATATCGAACCTCAGGACAATTTCATGAGCGTCAGGACGATTATACCTGGTGGCTAACCTCCTGATCAGTGTCTGGCAGGGCTGGTATTCCCACTCAACAAGACCTAATGATCTGTAGCCGGACTTCTCAAACCCGTCAGTAAGCCCCCCGCAGCCTGCAAATAAATCTATAGAGTTAATCATGAGATAAACTTAAGAAGCTGTTGTCCGATAACCTTTCCTAAAAGAGGAGGCACAGCATTGCCTACCTGCTTATTCTGCTTGGTTCTGGGGCCAATGAATTTAAATGAATCGGGGAATGACTGCAGCC
This sequence comes from Pontibacter sp. LHS2, assembly GCF_058932845.1. Lineage (NCBI taxonomy): Bacteria > Pseudomonadati > Bacteroidota > Cytophagia > Cytophagales > Hymenobacteraceae > Pontibacter > Pontibacter sp. LHS2. Next base: position 557,343 of record NZ_JBZYWG010000002.1, on the reverse strand, counting down.
TTGCATTCTCTCTGACTGTAGGAACCCGGTGCCACCTGTAATGGAAATGATTTCTGTGGCCGGTATCAATTGTCTTTGAAGGCTTCTGGCTGTGGTACCTGGTCCAGGCCTCATTAAATTTCCTTGAATCACCGACTCCCGGAGGCAGGTCTTTATGGTTTCCGCCTTCAGGAACCTGCGAAATAACGCTTATTACATGTTCTGTATGTTTTGTAGAGACATGGTTGTACAATGTTTTGTCTCCGTTCCGCATTAATTTCTGATACCCGCTGAATGATGGTATTTCATATAGCATTTCTTCGGCACCGACCTCATTTTCAAGTGAAGGGAGGTCTCCGATAGCCTGTTCACAGGTCACATAGGTGTCAGGAGTATGTGTCGGCTCAGGAAACACAAAAGTGCCCAGCTCCTGTTTCAGTGCCACGAAGAATACCCTTCTGCGAATCTGAGGAACTCCATAGTCTGGAGCAAATACCTGCTTATGTACAATTGTGTAGCCTAGTTTCTCACAGAGCCTGTAAATCTCATTCTTGGCTTTTCCGCCATACAGGTTGGCAATACCGGGGACATTCTCAATTATGATAGCCTTCGGCTGAAGCTTCTCTGCAAGCTCAAACACTGAGTAAAAAAGCGTATTTCGCTTATCATCCTCCTTCCTGGTGCCTGTAAGCGAGAAGCCCTGGCAGGGAGGCCCGCCGATTATCACATCCAGGGTTTCTCCGTTGACCTCCTCAATTATTCTATCAATTGAAACCTCTTCATGCAAATCCAGTAAGAGACCTTTGGATGAATCGTGGTTGAATTCAAAGGTCTTCAATGCAGTTTCATCATTATCAACACCCAGCAGAACACGAAAACCTGCCTGCTGAAACCCATAAGAAAACCCCCCGCACCCTGAGAACAAATCAATTGCTGTAAACTTTCTTTCCATTTGGAACTAAACCTGTACTATTATAAAACTCTATTTTAATGGTAGTCTAAAGAAGCGTGCAGATGCCTTTTATGCAAATATACACTATAGTGATAACAAATATACATTCCCTGTTACTGATAATACCGATGACATCTGTTTATTCTGAATTGTCTATATTCCACGAAAATAACTGATTCAGATTAGCTCCAAAAGATTGTTTAGAGTTGTTTCTCTATTATGTTTTTTTAATTCACATTCCCAGATAGTTAGCACTTTCCATCCCAGGCTTTCAAGTGCTTTGGTATTCCTGATGTCTCTTTCCGTGTTCTTATTTAACTTGTCAAGCCACCATTCCGTCCTGGTTTTAGGTATAACAGAATATTTACATCCCTCATGGCAGTGCCAGAAGCATCCATGGACCTGAACGATGGTTTTGTGTTTTGGTAAAACAATGTCCGGTTTACCCGGCAGCTTTTTATCATGCAGCCGGTATCTATAACCTTTAGAGAAAAGAAATTTGCGAACAATCAATTCAGGGCTGGTGTCTTTTCCCTTTATTTTTGACATGTTGTATCTTCTGGTTTCCTTTGAGTGAACATCTGCCATAGGTTCTGAACCAAATTGCCTAATTTAGTAACTTTAACGAAGAATCATGATTAAAGCGTACAAAGTCAATATTATCAGGGAACCCGGGCCCGATCCTCTGACCGGCGAGTTATATCCATTTGAGCATGAGGAGCTCATAATAGATGCGACGTCAGTGAGAAGTGCTTATGTTACTGCTTGCACACTCTTTAGAATGAAGGTCAGAGGTCAATTACTTAGGTTCTTCATTGATGGCGTTGAATACCTTGATGAGGGGTTTTGAGTATAGTATACGCTGAACAGGGCAGACGATACAGGTATTCTGCCCCGGAAGATCAGGTAAGGGCCGAGGCGTATCTAATACTTGTCCTGGAGTACAATTACGAACCCCACAGAATCAGTTTAGAAGTCATTGTGCTACAAAGAACGACTAGCTATTTAGCCAATATTGTAAAGGAGTTTGAGGAATGGTCCTAGGCTAAAATACTTAGATGTTCTTGACCTCTTAAAGTTTTATGAGGGTTGAACTAGCATGTGGTGGGTTCGCAGTAATACAGAAAGTCTAATCCCTTTTATTTCAATTCATATTTACCTTTAATGGAAAGAAAGACGAAAGTAGCCAGTATTCTAGAGAATGGACAGTGGTTACTCTGGACTGGCATCCTGTTCTGCCTTTCATCGCCACTGCTTTTTACCTTGCCTCTGGGTTGGATTGACTTTACAGAAACAGGTAACATAGGAGACACGATCGGTGGGATATCGGCACCATTCATCAATATCATGGGATCGATCCTGATTTTTCTGGCTCTTAAAGCTCAGATAAAGGCCAACACCATGATGCAGCAGCAATTGAAGAGTCAGGAACAGGCCAGAATGCAGGAAAATGAAAGCAGGCAGCTTTATCTATTCTATACAAATTTAAAAAGCAGTATTGAAGGGTTTAAATATTCCACCTTAGACACATGGTTGCTGGGAGAGCAGGAGCGTATTGAGTTGAGCGGCAGTGAAGCTATTTATAAGCTGTTTCAGGACTTTTACTGTGACTTTCATGCCGATGAATACGAAATAGAGCGTAATCCTAAAATTACAGAGATCGTGAGTATGCTTGAAATCTGCGATACGTTGCTTTCCAGAATTCAAGCATCGGATTTACCCGACAGAGATACGCTTTGGACGTTAACAAGTCATCAGTTCCTTTACAGAATATTTCCAAGGATGAGAGCTGAGTACCCCGATGGCCTCGAAACTTACTACTGCGGGAGTTGCAAGAAAAATCATGGGCTGCCCGCAAGGCTATGCAAGTTGATTTTTGACATCAACAGTAAGCTGGAGAAAGGATTAGCTGCGGTAAACTCAGATGGTACTATTGCCCTTGCTCCTTTAAACGGAAGTAATTCTCCTGAACTGCAACCAGTTTAATTATTTCGTACCCACCCCTTGTCGATAGAAGCACTTTTATCTGATTAACTAAGCGTGGCACTGACTTTAGCGAAATTATTGTTTAGTTAACCTGGCACCTGGTGCAGCCCATATGTCATAAACATGCTAGCGCGATAGCGTTCAGCGTCATCGACTCCTATTGCAGGGGAATCCTGCACGCACATCCGCGCATGTGCATTACCCTATCTCCATCCCAAGTGTGGGGGAAGCTGGGACAAAGCCTTTGTATTGTTTCTCTGTTGCCTTTAATAAGACTGAAGTCTCATAGAACACTGCCATTAATCCTATAAAAACCTTCAACGAAATATTTTACATGTTTGCATTGAACAGGTGAACATGCAGTGACTTTCAGATTTTAACTCATCCTATAATTACTTAATTTAATTACAGTATACAGGCCGGTTTAATAATTCCTTCTCTTCAATTGGTATAGAATAAATGGTATATTAGCTGATTATAGTGCTAAGGTTCCGAACTAGATGGATGGATTCAATTTATATAGAGAAGCAAGAGATTTTTATGATCGCCTGATTCCTGAAAAATCTGATGGGTTAATCCTGTTGTCTCTATTTGATAAATTCGGGGAAGGAGACTTCAAGGAAGACGAGATTATTCGAATCATCAACAAAACATTAAAGGATTTTGGGCATGTTTCATCCAGGGTGGAGTATGAACGCAACAATAACATTATCCTTAGACTTCAGGACTTTTTTCTGTGGCGTGACGAAATCAAGAAAGTATATCGCTTTAAGCCATACGGGATTGAGTTCTGTAAGAGAACTTGCAAGCGACTAGAGGGCAGTTATAGCCCCGCTAAAATCAAACGCTGGTTTGATGACTTATATAACAGGCTGCAAGAGGCAATCAACGAGGAGGGGGGCTTTAGGCAATGGGTAGAAGATCACTTTGAACCGCGCCATACCACTCTTGGTGAGCAAGTCGAAATTCTGGACCAGCAGGTAAATGAAGCAGTAAAAGACTTTAAGTGGCAATTAAAGCATACCAAAGAAAAAGGCAATATTATTCAGACGATTCAGGGGATTGAGATGGGGCTGGATGTAATCAAACAGCAGGCTACCGAACTCAAGAAGGCTTTTCATACCACTTACGAGATTGATGACGCACTGACCCAGATTTTGGAAGAGCAGGAAGCAAGCTCATACTTAAGTGACATAAAGAGAGTACGAGACTTTAATGACCATGTCCGCTCCCACCTTGAACAAGTGAGCAACCGCATAGAAAAGATCAAGCCTCGGGTACGGGAATTTATTTACGATTTCAATCAACGCGATTTCGATAGAAAAACAGAGCAGTTTCTAGATTTACTCTTCACTTATTCTAAGTATACAAGAGCTGGGGGCAAAAAAATGCTTGAACTTCCCGACTGCGTCCCTTTACGAAAAATAGCAGATAGCCAAACTTTACCACATTTTACCATTGTGCCACTACGGGAAATCGGGCCTAAGCTCCCTGTTGAGTTTCCTGTGCGAACGATTGATCATAGCAAGCGAGCCCTTTTAGTGAACAAGGCAAAAGCCTGGAAATATGAAAAAGACAGAGTCGTACACTGGGCAACGTTTGCACTTGAAAAAATTGAAAAAAACGGATCGTTGGATTTCTCCCCTCTCTTTTTCAGAATATTGAGGGAGGAGCACAACAATCTTTCGATCGCTGTGAAAACAGCGCACCGGCTATTAAAGATTAGTTTGAAAAATAAAGGCTTTAAGGTTCAGATACAACAAGAAGCATTTAAGGAAAGTACTACCCCAAATATTTCTTTATGGAGAATGAAGATAACCAAACTGTAACCCGTGTAGACTTCTTGAAAGATAAAAAGGTTGAACAGGTTTTCGCTAAGGTAGATTATCTGCTTAGGAGTGGGGTGCATATCCAGCATGATTACCCATTGCCTGGAGAACTATTCCGCTTTGTAGACCGGAATTTTGATAGCCTGAGACTTTATTATCAGGAACTGTTCCAAGTTAAATTGGATAAGGGAGGAGGGGAATTCAGGAGTTATTTCTATATCGATTTTGAAGAAGGAAACCGCGGTCACATTCATGAGAGTCACAGGGAATACCTAAAAACGGAATATGTGATTATAGGAATGCTTTTTTTTAAGCTTTTTAAGCTCGACGGTAATATTGAGCTGGACAGGGTCTCTGACTTCATAGCTCTTCTGTTTTCAGAATACGAAGAAGAAAAAGCTGCACTGATGAGGCTTTTAGCGGATGCCATGACTGACAAAAATTCGGATCTTACAGATCAGCGGGTAGGGCATGTCATTGCAAAGGCATTTAATAAGTTCAATGATCTGGGATGGATTGCGTGGGAAGATGAACAGGAAAAGGACCGCTTTCGGTATTTACCCTCATTTGAGAGACTACGCCTGCTATATCAACCCCAGATTCTGGGCATTGGCGAGCTAATAAAGAAACTTGAAGATGAAAAGTAGTTTTCCTAGGATATACAGTTTGTCAACCATTGGAATCAAGCAGCACTTTAACTGCGATTACCTATTCCATCCCAACCGTACAGACTTCAGTGGCGAGAGCGGCAGCGGTAAAAGTATGGTGGCAGATATGATTCAGCTTATACTTGTGGGCTCTCGCTTGTTTAAGTCTTCCACTGACAGCAACAAAGTGCGCGACCCCAAGGGAATGGTACTGGAGCCAGGAGGCCGGCAACATGGGATTTGGTATGTTTTTCTGAATATTGAGACTCACTACAACAAGTATATCGTTTTAGGCGCGTATATCGAAAGTTCCCATAACAAAGTACAAGCCTTTATGATACAGGCTGGATATGACTGGGAGGAGCAGCTCACCCCGCTATCCAAGCCTATTTTTTATCGGGACCTTTTATTAGGCGAAAAGATACTACCGATTGGAGCACTGGAGGAGCAGCTGTCAGAAGTGCGATTAAAGCAGCTGTCCTGGAAGGCATACCATCAGATACTCTATAGCCAGGAGTTGTTGGCACTTGATCTAACGAAAGACAAAACGCTGGAAAGCTTTGCCAGCATACTCAGGTCTTTCTCAAGAGGCAAGGGGTTCAAGACGGATTCAACTGCTTTGAAAAAGTTTCTCTTTGGTGATGATGACCAAATCAAGCTGATGCAGAAGTACCGTGATGAAGTGCAGGCGATTAACAATGATTTTCACGAGCACCAACGGTATTTGGCAGAGATTAAGCTGATCAACGATAAGCAAAGGCTTATTGAGGATATCATCCGGCTAAACACAGAATATGCATTAAAACAGCGTGAATATATCACGAGCAAATGCTGGTATTGGCAGCGACTGAGTCATGAATACAAACGTGAACTTGAGATTGCCACGGCCGAATTCAACAGTAGTAACATTAAGCACAAATTGCTTATTAGGAGGGAGGCAAGGCTGGAAGTTGCCTCTTTGCGCAACCTTATGGAGTTGAAAGAGCGACTTGATAGCCTGGAAGAGGCAAGTTCGCTCTCAGCCTCATGTGCGGATGAAACTGTTAAACGATTTCAAAAAGCCAGCGCCAACAAGACCGATGCTGACAAAGTGGAACGTTGGGTGATCAATCATGACAATAGCATCGACAATGTAAAATTATGGTACAGGGCTGAGCGTAATAAGGTTTCTCAGCGAGATACTCTTAATCGTTTTATTAGGCACATGGAGGCAAAAGGGCAACTGCGTGCTTTTGAAGCTTCCGCGTGGTGTACGGATTTTGAAATGAAGCGTGGCCGGTATACCAATGAGCAACTACAAGTAAGTGATACGCTTAAGGCGTTAACTACACTTTCTAAATTCTCCAATTTACATGATCCAGAATCACTCGCAGTTTGGGCAAAAGACAATCTGACTTTCCCGATATCGCACGAGGCAGAAAGTGTCCTGGTTTATTTCCAGGGGTATCCACGTGAGGAACCGGAGCCAATTCAATATAAACGATATCTGCCATTTCCAGATGATTTGTTTGACAAGCTTCAATTAGAGCACCAGGCGGGAAATGGGTTTTGGATTAATTTGGGGGGAGTGTACGAATTCATTGAGTACACAGAAAGTCGCCTGCTTAATGCAACTGATGCAGAAGAATTATTCGCAGAGCTCTTAGAGCTAAATAGCGGACTTAAGGAGCGAATTAGAGTTTTGACAGAGCAGAAAGAAGCGGAAACTAAGCTGAAAGCAGCTCTTGATGATTTTGGAGGACTGGAAGAGGTGGTGCAATTATATAGCAACAGAGGCGCTCTGTTGAATTATTCACCAGCGGATGTTACATTCTTGTCGGATGAGGAGTTCAACCGGCATGTCGAGCTTTATCAAGATAGAGATAAGATCCTCAGTGAATTCAAATTTGCGAAAAATGAATATGATCATCTGATTGCCATGCAATCAGATGAAGCGTCAAGGATGGAGGTTATCAAAAATGAAATAAAGCATACGCTAAAACATTTCAATCTTCAGACATTTGAAGAGCAAGAAGTTCATTCCCTTCTTCAGAGAAGGGAAGCTACTATGGAAGCAGCTGAAATAGAGTTGGAAGGTCTTGCAGCAGTTACGACGATACAGCATCTAGAAAAGGCATTAATACCGGCTGAGGCGGAACTTGTCCACATATTACAGCTGAAAGCTGATTATGCGAAAGAACATGCTGATATGCATAGAGAAAAGGGTGCATTAGAGGGGCTAGCGTCTAAGGCTAGAGATGCTTTCCAGCAATCAATGCAGCATTACCTGATAGCTCTCCAGGAGGATTTCGATTTAGCAAAGCCATTCGATGTTGAATCAGATCCAGATGAGGGCGAACATAGTTTAAAGGAACAATACACAGCGGCTAAATTGGAATTCCAAGCCAAATACAACCTGATCAAGGAGTCTCTGGAAGACGCAAATCAATTGGACAGTTATTCTGTAGGCATGTTAGCTTACAAGCTACTTCCCACTGTTTTTGAGAGCTCGAGCATTGACCTAAATTTGGTAAATGAAAGAATCGCTGAGCGACTGAGTAAATTAACACATGATATCCATGAGATCGGTTCAAGAAAAATAGAGATCCTCAAAGCTGTTTTTACTGAGGTACACAGAACGTATAATCAGTACCTTGAGAAGATACAAGGGATTGATACTTACCTGAAAAACAAAAATCATTTAATTACCGGAGGAAACCGCGCCTCACTCAAGCACAGGAAATCAATCGATTACCCAGACAGGTGGATGGCTCCTTTTCGCAGGCAATTGGACGATGCATTAATGAATTTCGGACTGTTTGAAAACCTCAAGGAGGAAGTGGATATCAATAACATGATGCTGAAGGCATTTCAGGCGGCTGGAGGAAGTAACAAAGTTAGCCCTGAAGATTTACTGAATCCCAAATCCTATTTTGACTTAGACTTTGACCTGAAGCTTGATAGCGGGGCGTCCAATGCAGGAAGCCAGGGACAAACCTATACGGCCAACGCACTGCTCGGATTGGCAAGACTGTCATTGATTGAATCGGAAAAAAGGAAGGGGCTCCGTATCATGCCCATAGACGAAGCGGAAGGATTGGGCAGTAATTATGACATGTTGCACAGGTTGGCAAAACAGGAAAATTATCAAATTGTCTCCATGTCTATAGAAACTGCAGGCGACATTCTGGAAGGAGAGCAATACATTTACATCATGAACGAAAACAATCTGGCAGACGAGTCCAGCTATGTTCCTCCCCTGGGTATATTCACAGGCGGTGATCCAGTTGAAAATATTGATTTGTCCATCTATCAGAATGAGGTATAGAAATGAACGAAAATCTTTCTTGGAGAGAGCTAAAGGCGCTGGATGAAATATGTACAAAGCGACAAACGAAGGCGAAAGTTCAACAGCACCCCTACATCAAATATTTATTTGACGACCGTGGGTTTTTGGATCATAAGCCAGCCAACACGAAGGTGCTAATTCCTGCGCAGGGATATGACCGTTACTATGGGGGCAAACACAAGGAGAATTTTCAAACGTATAGCGCGTTCTTCGCGCAACATTCGTTTCTTAAACCACAATCAAACTACAAGGAAAGAGACATACGGGTACTCATGTTAATCGCTGAGCAAAAAGATCAGATAAGCATGAACCAATACAGCCGGAAAAAATTTTCCAACAAATTTTTTAAGGATGCTAAATACCTTGTTCCAGACTCTTCATTAGAAAAGGCGGTTCTGAGTATTTTGGGACTTGAAAGCTTTTTGGGTTCAGATCCAAAGGATCAGCAATACAGAATTGTGCTTGACTGTAAAACCCCTCAGCGAATTGTCTTATGTGAAAATTTGGACTTTTTACTCTATCCAGAAATAGCCAGGGATAATAATATATGGCTTTGGTATGTGGGGGGCAATAATATTAAAAAGCTTGATTACCTTCCTCTTATTACCCTGCCGATCTATTATTCTTGCGATTGGGATTACCATGGTTTAAAGATCTATCAAAAAATAAAGCATAAAATACCTCAGATACAGTTGCTTTTCCCTTCTGCCGTAGGCGCCGCCAAATCAGTCTATTCTGAAAACCACCATAGTGATTGGCTGTATGATATTCCTTTCTCAGGATTAAAGCAAGACCCTGCTTATTATAGTGAAGAAGCAGATGTGCTGATCAGAAAGCTAATATCAAGACTGGAGTGGATTGAGGAGGAATCTAATGACTTGTTAGGGATGCTGAGTTTAACTTCTGATGATTGACCATTTTAGCATAGAATTGCTACAGATTCTTCTGCTTTTATTAACTTTCCCCACCCTATTAGCTACCGTTTCTAGACTATAGGGATACCTTGTAAGTGTCTAAGCTTAAGAAGTTAAGTTGCTAAACTATTAGACCTAGCGGATAAAGCTGAGGTACATTTGATCCCCAAATAGAACACCTTGTGCCAGACTGCTCTTTTGCTTAAGCTGGTACAAGATCAGCATGCGGTTTGGGAAGTAACGTCAGGTTTTGCAGGAGTTCCAGCAGGTGCTTCGCCTTTAACTGATTGGCTGCGGTGCGGTGGCTCACATTAACCTGGTAGGTGGATGTTCGAATAATGTCATAGCCTTTGTTTCGGGCTACCCGGTCTACGATCTTGACTGTTTCCCCTCTGGTGCGGGTCGCGCAGATGATGATGTCGCAGTTGAATTCATCCGCTAGTTTCCTGAGCTTACTCTCCAGCCCAGTGCCGGGGTCGCCCTGGCTTGCAATGCCTACCCGGATGCCCTGTATGCCGATGACGATCAGGAAGTCGTTTTTAGCCGGAATGCTGATGGTGTCGGGTACAACGGAGGAATAAGCAGGATAGGTAAGTAGCAGGAGGTGTGCCAGCTCGCGAATGGTCTGGGTCTTCCCCTTCCCTGCAGAATTCCATACTGAAAGGATTGTTTTCATAAATTAGGTATGTATAGTAGCTCTTCTTTGTTTCACAAATTCAAATCTGAATGTCAGCCATTGTTTATGCTCACCATTATTTCGGAAAAGAGCGTGCATCGCTTTGTGGCATACGTTTTCCAGGAGAGCATCAGATAGCAATTGATATTCCTCTACCAATTTTTTCAGGTTTAGGGTCTCAGGCTCTGCCCTGTGAGGGACGATAAGTAAGCCATCGCCCCACCGGGTGATGGAGGTTTGAGCGAGACGGAAGAAATCAATGTTGTCCCTGATGGCTTTTCCTCTTATAAGCTGATGATTGATAGTATGTGCGGCCAGTTTGTTTCTCAGATGATAGATTCCCAGCTCCTTTAGCCTCCTGCTATGTTCTTTTTTAGGAGGAATATTAAATAACTCAACAAGCTCCATTACCACGGCTACTTGCTGGTAAACCGCATTCAATAGACCGTAGAGCCGAAGATACTGTTCCCCGGTACCCCTCCCATGTCCCAGGCCATTTTTGCAAAACTCTTTTATAGCACTCTCCGTGTCTTCCAGTAAATCGACACCGGCGCGGAGCAGATCAGGCTCAACGATGTGATTGAATTTGAGCTTTGCCTTTAACTCTTCTTTATAATTTGCCTCATCATGCTTTTCCTTTGTGGGAATGTACCGAAGTATCCCCAGTAAAACTTCAGCATAGATCTCTTTATTGGACATCAGGGATAGATGCTCCTCGTCCGTTAAGCCTTGTGTAAATGTCATCTTGATAGAGCGATGGTAATTTGATTTCCTTAGTAAGCGAGAGGCGTTTTGGTTAAGCCAGCTCTGTCTGCTACATGACTTCTCGTCACAGCAGCAGCATGTCAGGTAGGAGCCCTGCCATTCAGCGTGGTCTTATGAGGTCTGCAGCACCCGCTGTTTCCTGGCGTTAAACTCAGCTTCCGTGAGCACGCCTTTTTCTTTTAGCTGGTAAAGCTTCTCCAGTTCGTCCATGGCCTGCATATTTGATAATGAGGGCATATTTACCGTTACCGGAGCGTGAGCCACGGTGATGATACCGTTGAATCTTCTGTTGAACTCCCCATCAGGCATGGTCAGGAACCGGAGAAAGTCGATAAAGCCGATAATCAAGGGAATGAAAGTCCAGCAGAAGAGTAGGCACAAAAAACTGCGCCCGACTTTGCCCAGGTAGAAGAACTGGCCGCCGATGCCCCCGAGGAAAAAGGCCAGAAGGGCCGCTGTGGTTTTGCTTTTCATAAGAAGGTGATTACTACAAGGTGTGAAATGATATGCCTGTTATTACTAGTTTCATTTCTGCGGATAGTGCCTGTTTAAAGTGAAAATATATTGTGACTCCGCACCGCTACGGTTCCATAGCGGAACTACCTGCATACTAGCCCTTTCCTTGAAAGTTGAAAAAGGCTCTGAACAGGCATTGGTACGATATGGCAATATTTACGGGATATCCGGGAGATTTTAATACCATTATACAAGTAGTATTGACACAGCGGTGCCTGTAGCTGCAAGTATAGTGATTTACTGGCATTAGAAGCCTGTCAGATCCATGTGATTTTTCCCATTGCGGTTCACGTTTATCATGTGATCCCTTCCCTGCAATGTTTCCACTTTGACTTTCTTTTATAGGTGGCGATCACGGTGTCCATGGTATGAGAAGAGCAATTCCTTAGCATATCTCAGGAGGGTAAAACGACTAATTGAATAGCCTACTAGACTGCTTGGTGCGCGCTACCTACTTGGCTGGTTTTTGTCAGGTGACCGCAAAGTAAACGCACTATGCCTGCCTGGGTTGAGAGGAATATGGAAATCGGCTGCCTTGGGCAAGCGAAGCTGCTAAGCATAGAAAATCCGGATGGTAATTGGATCAGTTTACTGTTTTCCATTCTCCGTATACTTTAGCATTAGAGTTTGAGGGATACACTGAAGCAGGCGTTGGAGGGAAGAAGGTTAGGGGTCATGGCTGCCCTTAATTTTCATCTACATACAAATTTCAATTGCCCATATCCCATTTTTCCCTGTGCCCATGCAAGTGAAATGTATCAGCTCTACTTTAGGTTGTCACATATCTATAATATATTCGTCATTGCTGTTCCACTTTCACAAAACAGGGTGGTTGACGAATCAGTATAGATTCCGTTCACACCGTAATTACTTGAGCGCTTGTCATGACGGCTGGCTGGACAGTAAAGACACAGTTAAGAAATAACATACCCGATCATGCAATTTACTCCATCCTACGCAGTAGAAGAAAAACTAAAATCATTAAGTGAACGGCTGAGGTTTTTAGCCCGAGATACCAATACAGCGAGACTGTATGTAGATCAAAATGTGAAATCTGCCAATCTCATGTATAACCTGTCCTTGGTTTTTTCTAACATACTGCTGGGTTTGCATTTCATTGACCGAAGTAAGCAAGCGTTTGAAAAAATAATTGACACCTATAATACTGACCATAAAACCCATATAGCATTTGCCGACTTTGAAAAATTAAACTGGATAAGAGTAATTGCAGGAGAGGCAGTACTGCCAAGGCTAATCAGTCATTTCGTTTGGCAGGTTGGGTCTTACGAAGAAGAAGGTAAACCAATTGAAATTCCTGCGGATAAAGTTGATTTGATTCGCTGCCTGCAAGTTTATTATGAAAGATGCTTTGCAGGTTCCAGGCTAACGATTTCAAGAATTGAACTGGAAGTTGTCTTGAACAAATTTGCTCCAAAAGACCTGAGTATTGATTATCTAGTTGATATAAAGGTGATTGGCTTTGATTCAAAAGCAGGTGTTTATTACTGGCAGGGTGGGGAGTATGCGAGGCATTTAAACAATGAAATCGCTTCTACACTTTGGCTTTTAATAGGGGGTGAGCATGCCACAGATGTTGAGTTTGGGTATTACTTTAAACTCATTCAGGGTGCTGAAATTTGGGTTGACGACTTAGGAAGATTTCTGAATCATAATAATACGGCAAAACTCAGTGAACTTGCTGTTTCATTTTTAGAAAATGAACATGATTTGCTTCAATCGGATGCTGAATTTACCAAAATTTGGCTCGATGCTGAAAATTATACGCATCTTGATATCAAGCAGGAAATTCCACGCGTGGATTTTAATTACGCTAGCACTTATGACTTCATAGAGAGTGTGCATTATTACAGGTGGCGTTTCCGTGATCTTTTTGATTATCAGAGAACAAGAAGCTACTGTCATCAATTGCTCAGGATAATTGTTTCATGCGAGACAGCGTATCCTACTCCGCACCAAAGTGTTTTAAAAATTTTAAAAGATACGTCAAGACCTTCTTTACTTTGGATTTTATACAATGACATTTCCAGGGAATTTCCCTTTGTCATTCCGTACCTGCTGACAGATGCTGAATTGCTTCCTGTTGCTTTCAGATTGACTGACAAAATAGAAATCGATCCATTGCTTTTATCTGAGCAGTCATCTGGAGATAGGGGAGCAAAGGAAAGCTATGAAGTCAAAAACTCGTTTTGGTTTGAAATGTTCGATCTGTGCTTAGAGCAGATTGGCTACCTGGATCAAGATGAAGGAGGGAAAGTTGTTGCAAAGATTATGCTTGATGTGTCTGGGAAAGTCTTCAGCACAAATACTAATAACAGCAATAGCATTAGCAACCACAATACACTAAGAATAAGATATGAAAAAGCGCTAAAGAAATTAGCCAGCCAAAGGGTCATAACGGATTCTGTTCATACAATACCGACTGGAAGTCCAAGGCATATCCATTCGCTCTTACCCGGCATAACAGCTTATCTTAAAGAGGCGATACAAAAAAGGCGGCCCAGTTACATTAACCATTTAGATTTAAATCTTGGGTTTATGGATTTGGGGATTGAAATGCTACGTCTTTCCAACCTGGAAAGTCTTGCATCGGGTAATTCGACTGATGAGGAAGTGAAGCTCGGGAATACCCAACGCGCGATAATCACGCTTTTGCAGCAGGAAATAACAGCGTTCTATCTAGCAACAGAAATTGACGTTCAAAATTTGAATTCAATCGAAACAGAAAAGAAAAAGCCCAAGAGAGGTGTCAGCACGTTTGGATTTGAAATTATTGACTGGGGATACCTGTATTTGCATTTTGAACGGACCAATGTATTGCAGCATATGCATGACAGTTTTGCCGTTTCCATACGTTTTGAAAAAGATGGCAATAAGTATGATGAGCAAAACCAGGAGCAGTATGAGAAAATAAGACTTTATTTGAAATCATTGATGCTTGCATTCATCTCTGTCAATCAAAAAAAGGATTTTTATGAAATTAGCGGGTTCCCGGTACAATCAGCTTTAGAGAAAATAGAATACTGGATTATAGAACTTTCACTGAAGTACTCAATTGACAATATCGCCAATGAGCAGATAGATGTCTTTGATGAAAGATTTAAGGTGATTGGTTATGACATGTATTATATGCAAATGACCAACTTGCTATATCGAAGTATAAACTACTTTAGCGATCAAACGCAACATGAATTTGTTTCTATGTTTTTTACATCAAGTAAAGATATAGGCAGAATGTTGTCTGCAATTAATATTTTAGATGCTAAAAAGCTAAAGGATCTGATTTCAAAGCAAATTAAATCAGTTGAGCTTGACGATTTTATCGCTTCAAGTTTTACAACGACAGAGCTTCAGTACGCACTGGTTGAAGCCATAAATTCTGAAGAACACTGGGATTTGGCAGAACCCTTGTTGTACAAAGTTCAGCAACACCTTAAGAGAGTCAAGCTGCATGATGAGCACACAGACAATTTACTTTTTGAGATACAATTACTGCTAGCATTCAAAGAAAAAAGTATAGATAAACTCACTGAGCTGGAACCCCCTGCAAAGGAGAACTACTATCGGGCTGTAAATAGGAAAGCCATAAATATTCGGCGGTTTTTTATAGCGCTTCATAAAATTTACAATGAGAAAAAATATGAAGAAGGCAGCTCAATCCTAAAGACTCTTCTATCATACGAGCCTAAAAACGTGCGTTATGCATTTCACCTGTATCGTTCACAAACCTTAAAAGCGATCGAAACCAAATGAACCTTGCCTTACTCAACCAAGCAAATCAAGATTGGGAAAGCTTCATCGACAATTTATCCAATGAGGAAAGGGAGGAGCTCTCTGAGTTGACAGAACCAATTGCAAGCAATGCGATACATCGGCTTATTGCCATGAAGGATAGTATGCGATTTGACCAGACAATCAATAAGCTTTCAAAAAGGTATTTGTATGCGGAAGAGTTAATCCCTCCAATTTATAATTATTATGTTGAGAGGGACTTGCATGAATTAGCGTTTGACTACCTGCTAAAAGCAGAAGAGTACTTCGTTGAAAGCGATAAGTCCATTTCAGCACCGATGCGCACTTTGCTTGATCGTTCCGAATCAGTTCAGCTACTGGCCAAATATAAAATAAGTCTTGACAGGATTAGAGGGCTCTCCCCAGCCAATATTCCAAAAATTTCACCTGAGACTATTAACGATAAGCGACAGTTAAACAAATTTATACTCAGCGAGATTATTCAGTCCTTAAGAATTGTTAGGGAGAAACTTGAAGCGTTAAGGCAGGTGACACATGAGAATAGATTTAATGATTTTCTACAAGCTATTCTTCGGTTCCGGTTACCTATTTGGGGATGGTCAATACCTGATCAACCAAGGCTAGGCACTTCAACTGGGGGAGCTGATGCTGGGAACGCAGATTTGGTTATTCAATCTGGAGGGGGTACCAACATAGCCCTTATAGAAGCATTTATTCTGCGGGACAAAGACTATACACAGCTCCATATTTTGAAATGCCCCCATTACGTTGGCACAATTGATAAGTATTACGTTGTTGTGTATTACTTAGGAAACGCATCAGATTTTGAAATGAAATGGAATACCTATCAGTCTGATGTACTCACTGCTTCGTACCCTGCTAATTTTGAAATCGACAAAACAGTTGGCTTTGAAGATGTCTCCGCGGAGTTTACGGATGTGGTAAATTTCAAAATCGCCAAGACAGTGCATCATACTAAACTAGAAATGTTTCATATCATGATCAATTTAGGTAAGTAAACCTACCGGGCAGATAGGCTAATAAGGCACCTATGTTGACAATGGAAAGACGCCTGTAGCTGACAAATGCCAGGTGATGAGGCATTTTGGAGAAGAACAAATAGGGCCATAAACTATATATATTGTCTCACAGCATGGTAGGAGTGCATAAAACTTTTACCAGGTAATCACACAATCTATCTTTTCAAAGTTGAACAATATGAGCATAATGAAGTAAAGTTTATGTATGGCAGAATCAGCAAAATCTAATAGAGCTCGTGTTGCTGCATTGGCTGGTCGCAGACCCGATGCCAAGGATGCAGAAACCAGTAGATTCCCTTTAAGCAAAGTGCCGGATGTAAGAGCAGCTGTAAGAGAGCTGTTTACCCGCGAAGAAGTGACGCATTTAGTCTGTTCTGCGGCCTGTGGAGCAGATCTAATTGCATTGGAGGTAGCAGACGGACTAGGGATAGAGAGTCATATTATTTTACCCTTCCCCCCGGCAGTTTTCCGGGAAGTGTCCGTGATTGATCGGCCGGGAGAATGGGGCAGGTTATATGATGAGCTGATCAGTAAGGCAAAGGCAGGGGGGCGCTTACAGGTGTCAAACTATCCACAAACAGATAATCGTGCCTTTTATAAGACCACCGAGGCCATCGTTGACCAAGCTGTTTTACTCTCGAAAGATTCACAGGCATTGGCTGTTGTAATTTGGGAAGGAAAAAGTCGCGGAGACAATGATGCCACCCAGGACTTTCTAACGCTTAGTCAAGGGACAGGTTTTCACACTGTTGAGATTTTAACCCGGTAGCATTTAGATTAGCTTGACTCAAAATCGCTAAGCAGGACATGTAAGGTTTCAGGAACTAGTTGAATACCGAAACATGACTATTCTCTGAGGGAGAGCAATTGGCTTCTATTATGGTGATCCCTGTGATTTTTCCCATCGATCTTAGGGGAATTAACCGTGTTCCCGGCTGCGTTCTGTTTTCTAGCCTCTTAGAAAATTCTTACCTTTGGATAGGTTGCGTCCCGGCTTCCTTCGCTGGGTCTGTCCGGCTGCTGAACCGGCAGCCAAGCAAAACTTAATCCCGCCTACATGAATAAAATATGCTTCGTGATCATGGGTTTTGGTAAAAAGTCAGATCCCTCCACAGGGAAGACCCTTGACTTAGACAAGACCTATCTTAATATTATTCAACCGGCCACACAGGCGGCAGGCCTGGAGTGTATACGGGCAGATGAGATACAGGAGAGCGGTCTGATAGATAAAAGCATGTATGCGCTGTTGATGTATGCGGACCTAGTGATTGCTGATATATCCACTTATAACCCTAACGCAATTTATGAGCTAGGGATCCGGCATGCGGTCCGCCCATTTTCTACCATCATCATCAAAGAGCGCAACGGAAAGATACCATTCGATCTGGACCATAGCCGTATTTTCCATTATGACCACATGGGGGATGATATCTCAGCCACGGAAGCCAGCCGGTGCCAGAGAGAGCTGCAGCGGCTCATCAGGGACGTGCTGGAGGGGAAACAGGTGGATAGTCCCCTGTATGAGTTTATCCGCGGCGTCCATGCCCCATCCTTACCGGAAGCAGAGTACAGTGAGCTAATAGCCAGACTTGCCAGAGAAGAAAAGTACCTGTTTGCTCTACGTCAGAAAGCACTTGACGCTATGGCCGCAGAACGCTTTCAAGAGGCTGCCCTGGCTTGGGAGCAGGCGTCCAGGCTGACACCCAATGAAGGGTATTTCGTGCAGCAGCAGGCGCTCTGCACCTATAAGAGTAAGCAGCCTTCAGAGCGGACGGCATTGCAGGATGCATTGCTGGTAATCAGCAGACTCAATCCAGACGGGGATACGACAGACCCGGAGACGCTTGGGATTACAGGTGCCATTTATAAGAACTTATACCGCTGCGACGGCGATTTGGAGAACATCAACCGGGCCATTACTTACTACCAGAAGTGCTATGTGGTTCGGAATGATTATTACACTGGTGAGAACTATGCCCACTGTCTGGAGCTCAAGCGCCGGGCCGTAACGGATGAAGAGGAACGGATTTACCTGAAGATAGAGGCTAAACGTACCAGACAATCTATTGTGGAGAACCTGAGACGACTACTGGCCTCAAGTGAAGAAGTGCGGGTGGATCAGAAGTGGATATACGCCACCCTGTCTAACTGTCTGCTGGCCCTCCACCACGAGGAAGAGTCAAAAAAATACGAGCAGATGTTCCGGGATATGGAACCCCTATCCTGGGAGACAGCTTCATTTGAGGAGGCAAGACAAGAAATATTAAATCCATAATATAGAAAGGAATGAAAAAGAGAGTGTTCATTAGCTATGATCATAGCGAAGACAGAGGTTATAAGGAGCTTCTCCGGGCCTGGGACGCGAATAGCGCCTTTGATTTTGAATTCGATCTGCGGTCCCCCAACGTAGCCATCGACAGTGAGGACGCGACACGGATTAAACAAGCCCTTACAAGGATGATGCGGGAGGCGGAGTACCTGTTGGTTATTGTCGGGCAGAAGTCATGGACAAGCGAATGGATGACGTGGGAAATTGATCGGGCTAAGCAAAAGGACGTAAAGCTCAAGCTGGCGGCGGTCAAGATCAGCAATAACTATACTACTCCCTTGGGGCTGCTCAACGCGGGTACGGCTTTTGCCACTGCCTTTGAGCGGGATAGAATCATCAGTGCCCTAGAACGAGCCACCAATCGATATTAAGACGCATTCATCAGATGGAATTTATTACCAGGAGTGACTTAAGCGCCAAACGGTACAGCTTTCAGAAAGCGCATGCCTACGGTGCCCTGAAGGAAGCGCTGAATGAGAGCAGGCAGCGGTCAAGCTTATCTTCCGAAGTAACCGTTTTCCTGTCCCATAAGCACGAGGACAGGGATGTGCTGGAGGATGCGGTTGCTTTCCTGAAGGGGTTAAAGGTGCATATTTATGTTGATTGGGCCGACGAAGGCATGCCTGAAAGAACCAGCGGCGCTACCGCAAACAGGCTAAAGGAGAAAATCAAGTCGTGCCGGAAATTCATCTTATTGGCCACTGAGAAGGCTATCCATTCCAAATGGTGTAACTGGGAGCTGGGCCTGGGGGATGCGCATAAGTACCTAGATCATATCGCCCTATTAGTGGTGCAGGACGACCAAAAGGCTTTCAGCGGCAGTGAGTATCTGGAGATATACCCGACTATTGGGAGACGCTATGCCTCCAGTGATCAGTATTTTGACGTTAGATTCCCGGACGGCAGTACCGTCGACTTGGAGGAGTGGTTACGGCGCTAACAGGCACCTGCCCGCGGCCTCTACAAGTACATTTTAGCCACCGGTAGTATGAGGTGCCCTGCCTAAAAAGTCTGCTGACTTTTTAGGCAGGGCACCGGTTAATTATATAATGCCTTGAGAGGCGCATCATGTACGCCTCCCAAGCTTGAGGTAGTGCCTGTTGCAGATCCATAGGTAAGCCTTAGACCACAGCCAACCGGCCGTAATAATCGCCAAGCTCAACAGCAGGAATGCGGCAGTGAGGAGGATGGCCCAACTCAGGCTGTCCAAGGGGAGGAGAACATTCCTAAGTATTTTTAGGACGACAGGGACCAGAAATAATAAAGTAAGTACGACGAGCAGGGGAAATGTTTGGCGCATGTGCTTGGAAAGTTTCCAAAGCTTGAACATACGACTACTGGCAGCTTGTAGCAACGTTAGCAGGTTCGCAGGGACGTCTGGCCGCTGCAGGTCGCCGGTTATTGTTAAGAAAGGCCAAGCAGTCGCTTTGTCAGGTGTGGATCCTAAACTGGTTATCTGTTTATCAAATTGATGGCTAGTCATCAGGTATCCGCTTGTCATCAGCGCATGGGCCTCCGTGTCATGGAATGCATCCAGGTCCGTGCGAACAGCGGCTAACAGTTCCTGGATGTCCTTTCTGATCCCGTAGGAAGTGAGAGGTCTTGATGAAGGAGCTTTCTCCCCAGGGTCGTCACAGTGAATCCAGTCGACATTCGTCACATCCAGTTCAAGTTTCAAGTGGACAAACATTAGCCCTTTCAACAGACCGGCGCGGAGCCGTGTGACCATGTCTTGGTACTGGGCATTGCGTACACGCTCCATCAGGATGTTGTTTGCGCGCATGGAAACACTCCACGGGTTGGAGTTAGGGTTGTCCATGGCGTTCATCTGTCCGCTGGCATCACTTATTAGGAGCATGGTACAGTCCTGTTCTAGGAGTCCGCAAATACCCTGGTTGTCGTGAACACCGCCGTCCACCAGGCGAATGACTTTACCGTCGTACAAATTAGGAAGGGCAATGGGGGCAAAGAGACCCGGCACACAGGCAGAAGCGGCAACGGCATGGCCCAGGCGAATTTTTCGCTGGAACTTCTCTTCCCCGGTAATCTTGTAGTACATGCGACGTAACCTGTAGTTACTGTCAATTTCCTGAATACTGGCGGGTGACTCTCCCATCCAGGAGGCTGTAAACTGCCAGTTGTGGCCGGTGTTAAGGGTTGTGGCGTTCAGGATGAGAATCGGAACTTTCGCATGCCGGCGCCAATTATCGAATTTGGGATGAAAGGGGGTGATTTTGTTTCCGTTTGAATCCATGGGGTTAATAAACAGGCCGTTGAGCCAGCGCGGCTGTCCTTCCTCCCCGTCCGTCACCTTTGAATAGAGGGCCTGCTCAAAGAGTTCGCCAGCACGGGAGGTCCTAGAGTATACGTTGTGGAAGAGCATTTTCAGGTTCGTAAGCCAACAGCCAGGAATGCGGTTGCGGATATTCTCCTGTACGCCGGACAGAAAGTTGGCTGTGATGCGCTCCACAATCTGGATATAATGCTGCCGGGTGATGGCACTGTCAGGTGTTGTCTGGAGTAGGTGGCGTACCTCCAAGTAATAGTAGGCCCCGATAACGGCGCCGCCTGAAACGCAGGAGAGCACCTCCACATGGCGGAGCATATCCAGCTCCGCGAGCCGAGCGAGTACGCCGATGTGGTAAAGCGAGGCCCTAAAGCCACCCCCTGAGAGCGCCAGCCCCACTTTGCCTGAGAAGGCTGTCCGAAGAGCCGCGGTATTGTCCCCGGTCAGGATCATCAGCACTTGCCAGGCTCCAGAATTTATCATTTGGTTGCTCTGGCGTGCTTCCCGCAGGATCGCGATGTGCGCCAGTTGCCGGGTAGTAGTCTCCAATTGCCATTCCTCTACGTCCTCTAGGCTTATCGCTTTCTGAAGCGAGGGACGTGCTTTGTCATACTGCTCCAAACCAAAGTAAATCTCCGCGACTGTTACTAGGAACCACCATTCCTGTTCCAGCTGTTTGCCCTGTGGGTTCTGGTGCTTGGAAAGGAGGGCGTACAGGAGCTCTTCACGGATTCGCACAGCCTCCCGGCGATACTCACCGGCACTGGAAGGGGCCGTGACACCATGGAGGGAATCGGTGACCTCGTGCTTGGCGAGCAGGTCCAGCATAAAAGCCGCGTTGATACCGGTATAGCCATTGTCCTGGGCTGGCCCCTGCTCGAAACCAAGACGGTAATAAGCTAGCGCCTGTTTCAGGTGCTGCACCTGCCCATTCATCTCCCACATGCGCTTGTGAATGGCTCCGGCTATCCCTAAGGTTTCCTGGTCCGTGCTGTGGTGCAGATTTGGTGCCCCGTCAACCAGGATACGGAGTGCCTGGTCCAGACGCTGCTGCAGTGGCAGGTCCTGATCTTTATAGGTGCAAAGCGCAAGCTTCTGGTCCATTACAAGGCCGAATTCCGGCTCCATGAAATCGCTGTGGCGTGTACGTTCCAGTAACTTCCGAGCATAGCGGAAGGCTTTTTCTTTTTGTAACTGTTTACACAGTTCGAGGATACGGGTAGGGCTTGCTGCCTTGCCCTGCAAAATGAGGAGGGTCTCATCAACTGCGAAACTGTTCTGACTCATAGGGTAGAGGTATAGGATGGATATATGCGTTGGTGTTGGGAGCGTGACTGCATAGCCGGGGCACTTTGATTGCCTGGTATTTGCCTGGTTCACAGTATCTACGATAGGGGCTCTAGCCTTGGCTCATCTCTGTACTCGCTTGAAAGCAGTGGTCATGGCTTCAGGTACTTCCTCAGCCTGTTGGAGTCTATGAAAAAAGTGATCTTAGAATATCTGCCTACTGCCGCTACTCACCTGCTTTATAAAATCCTGGTTAAATGTCTTTCATTTATTCTGCTATTATCGTAATGCGCTAACAGGTAGTGGTTTACGCGGTATAGCAGGGGAAAACTGTGGTTTTGCTATTCCTGGGGACTAGCAGTTCCACCGGATCTTACACTGTTGGACGTAAGATTGTACGTCAATGAAATAAACCCACCCAGCCGATAGACAGTTTCAGTAGTCATCTCGGGTGCTGCAGATAGTGCAAACTTTTGACCTGGCTGATACTGTCCGAGTAAAACGCTCCGAGGGGCAGCAGAAAGGCCTCCGCTGATCACAAACCGTTGTCTTTCTCCCAGCATGATGCCAAGTCCTCCATAATACCTTAACCGTTGTTCATCATTGATACCCAGGCCAAAGCTTATGCCCCAGTTGGTGTAGCCAGCGCTTTTTTTATACACGTGTGACATGATTCCTACGGTCGGACTGAATGCTGTACGTCGGCTATTCCTTACAAGCATGAGCGAGTCGCTCCCGACCGCATCCAGCCTGTAGCTATCATCAGTGAGGCCCAGGTTGAAGATAACGCCAGAACTTACGTCGATTTTCCAGTTGCCTGCTACCCGTACGCTGATCGGTACGACTGTTTTTCTATAGGCGGCAGGAGTTTTGTCTTTGGTTTCAATTGTGAGTGTATACCTGATTTCATCGGACGCTACCACCGGTGCATTATAACTGGCAGTGAAGTAAGATGAGCTGAGTTTGAACCTTATCTCATCGATTGTCAATATAGCTGCCATGATGTCGATTTCTTTAAACTTGTCATAAGCCGCTTGCAATACTTGTGCAAGTTCGGCAGCGTTTTCGTCGCTAACGCTGAGTTCCATGAGCTGCGATTGCAGGTTCAGGTACTCTTTATTCAAGCGATTAAAATTAGCTAGAACATCCTTTTTCAGAGGCAGGAAGAATTGATCCCGTTCCAGCTTCGCATATTGTACTTCCTCAGATGACAAGCTGTTGGAAGTGATCAGGGAAGTATAACTTTCTTCCAGGTCGTTAAGGTTTATACTATTATAGTAAGCTAGTGAGGCGATATATTTAGTAGTTCTTACTTCCAATTCTTTTATGTCTGTAATCTTTTTTTCTTCTGGAATTGCAGGCAATACTCCGCTCCCACTTTGTAAATCATTACCCCCACCTTGCGCTCCGCTACCGCCAGATGCCTCATATACAAAAGTCAACTGCTGTTCGTCAACAGTTACGGTATAAAGGGAAGTATTGATATTTTTCACAACTATTCTGGGGTTTCCTCCATACTTAATCCTATACCCCTTATCGGGCATATCCAATTCACCAGTTAAGTTATCGTAAGAAATATCTAGTTTCTTAGAAGGTTTTATAGTGCTACAGGATGCGCAACATACCATCCATGGCAACAGTAGAAGTATAAGTTTTTTCATAAGAATGACTTTAGATAATTAAATTTCTTAAGAAAGTTAGCATTTTGTTTTATATTATATTTCAAATTAAAATGTGAATTCTCACACCTGCTATAGTGATTTATTCTGTGCTTGCATCTAATTCTTCTAATCTGGAGCATGCTTATTGACAATTAGTCGTATTGGGCTTACAGGAGGTTTGTGCCACTTGGTAATAAGAGAATTGATCAGCAGGATGTTACGTAATGCTAAATAACAGCTTGCATAAGTAGAACTGTTTAACAATCCTTTTTTGAAAGTCTTCTGGGAGAGAAGGCAGTGTTTTGTATCAAGAAGTGGATATGCACTGTTGACTTTTTACCATAGGGAGAGTTATCCAGTTTCCTTTGAACCCAAACTGCCTTCTCATGCATATGCTATTGGAGGGGAAACAGGAATATGTGGTGTAGCAGTCATAAATTACCGATTGGCAGTTAATATTTAGGGCGTTGTATCGAACCTGGAGGGAAAACCGCGCTCCTCCGTGTCCTCATACAAATGTTGCTCCCTTGGACCCACGCAATTGAAGTGGAATCACCGTGCCTTCTTTTGCTTTGTGGTGGACTTTGTAGCACATATGTCATAGTGTGGCTGACACTTGTATGGTAAAGTGATACGTAGGTAATGCTAATTGAGCACCTCAGGACAACCACTCACGAGCACAGCCACTCACGGGCGAGTGAGGGTTCAAGAAAAAGCCGGGTATCAATGGGGTTGCCCTGGTAAACTGGCTGACTGGCGAATTGCTGCAGCATGCGATCCGTGTCCATCAGCTCCAGGCTCACGTGGGAGACGACACAAGCCTGCTTTTCCAGTGCTGTGGCGGAGAGGCGCGGAATCAGCTGCTCCATCAGCCAGTGCTGGTCTGCCAGTTCCAGGTAAAGGATAGCCCGGGTGTCATGAAGTAGCCAGCGGCATCCATGCTCAAGCAGTAGGTCTACCAGCAGGCACTGATTCCTTCGGAAATCCGCACTGGATGACGCAGCCAACGAGCAGAAAGTAAATTTTCCTGTATGTACAGTACCACCTCCAGGCATTCGTTTTTCAGAAGTTCAATGGCTTTAAGGTCAATTGTAAACATAACATTCAGATAGTATAAAAAAAACAAAACATGTAATTTATTGTATAAATAAATGTATTATTTTTGTATTTAGCAAATTTTATATTTAACTACGCCATCTAAGAGACAGGTTTACAGTCTCGTGGCCTTTCTATCTGTAGCCCCTGTCAGGCAGTTATTCTTCAGCTCAATCGAAAAGCCACTCAAAATTAACTTTTCTAAAACTCATTTCATGGCATTGGCATACGCTTCATCGCCTACGGCTTTCTATCCTATACTTCAGTTTAATTAGATGCCTTTTGCCGAAGCTGAGCAGACGAGGGGCTATAAAAGCCCCTCGTCTGCCAGCGAGTAATAGCTCTCGCTGGTGAGGATGATGTGGTCGAGTACGGCGATTTCCAGCAGTTCCCCGCCCTGCTTCATCTTCTTGGTCAGCTGCAGGTCCGCTGTGCTTGGTTTGAGGTTACCTGAAGGATGGTTGTGGCAGAGTACGATGCCCGAGGCGCAGGCCTTAAGCGCGGCTGCAAAGATGAGCTTGGGATCCGCCACGGTACCGGCCACGCCGCCAGTTGATACCTCGTAGATGCCCAGTACCCGATTGGCCCGGTTAAGGAGGAGCACCTTGAACTGCTCCACAAACTCGATTCTTCCCATGTCCCAACCTGCTTTGAGCACCTGGTAGCAGTCCGTGGAACAGGTAACCTGTGGTCTGTCGCAAGGCTTGACGCGGTTGCGGTAGGTGAGTTTGATCTCGGCTACACCGCTGAAAGCTGGTTTTTTGGCTGTCTTTTCCATAATTTTCGGTTTTAAGTGTGAGGAATTGATTATGGCGCCATTCCAGCCACTGGGACGAACTAAAGGCAAGGTGGAGACAAAGAAAATGCGGAGGGTCTGCCCTAGGCGGATACCCATTTTGTTTGTACTACCTTGGCAGCGCGCACCTGTGTCCGGACCCGGTGGCTAACTTTGTGCCTGCATGAATGCCATTTGATTGCCTTCTATGGCTTTACTCTTTTATTTGGCTAAGCCGCTTGGCATGGTGTGCCTGACGTTCGTTTCCCCTTTGGCCCCGGAGCTCTATTTGAAACCATCCTGTTAACTAATTTCCACCTGTTTCTTTTTCAGCCTGCCTGCATCCTGCTTTAGGTATCGCTCTTGTTGTTTGGGACAGGTGAAGGAAAATTCTGTCTTTTCCCAGGCGTATGCAAGCGGAGCACCGCTCAAATTTTTCTGAAAAGCCGGAGGAGCATGAATTACCTGGGATTGGGAGGGGTGTTTCAGAACTTGGAAATTGTCACCCAAACAAGCTGTTATGATAAATTTCTCAAACAACCTGTACGCCCGGATGACGACAGGGCTGCAGCGCATCGCCATCCAGGCGGAGAATCCTTTGCAACGCGCAAAGCAATCCTGTCGGGAAATCGAAACGGTTCTGGAGGAACTCAAGCAATTCACACAGGGCTATACCTTCCCAGACGCAGAATCGGAGATAGCCTTTTTCAGGGACATCAAGCCCCGTTTCCTGCGGGAGCTCATTTACTTTACCGAGTTGTTTTACCTGGAGGCTTTCCAACCCGTTGGGGGGAAGGACAGGCAGCGTATCTACCTGGTCCAGGCGCTGGACCGGGTAGGCGCCTACTTTGAGCGCAACCAGTGGTTTTACTCTTATTACAGGATGAACCTGCGCTACATGGACCATATCTTCTTTCTGCGGGAGGGGGAGCAGGCATCCTATTGGCCGGGTTGCTCGCCCGAGCTGGATGCCCGCTTTTCCACGGTGCACAGCTACAGGCTTTCTAAAATGCAGGCCTATGAATTGTTCCGGGATCATTTGCAGGGCCTGCTGAATGCACTCGATAACGGCGGTTCACCTGAAGGGGTAAAGGGCAATGGAACCCGTCTCACCTGGACTGAATCGAAAGCAGCGCTGATTGAACTGGCCTATGCCCTCAGGTCACGCGGCGCGGTCAATTTCGGGCAGTCAGACGTCAAGGAACTGATCAACGGCCTGGAGCACTGCTTTAACATTCGGCTGGGAAATTTCTACCGGGTCTACCAGGGGATGCGCATCCGCAAGAAAAGCCGTACCCCTTTTCTGGACCATCTAAAAGAAAGCCTGAAACTCCGCATGGACGAGGCAGACGAAACCTAAAGTATTTTTGTAATTATTTTTTTGACAGCTCACACGGCAGTGGCAGCCAGTAGGCTCTGGGCTACGCAAAGCCGTTAGGGTTGTGGGCAACGCTACTTGCCAGGGCATGCCTACCGGGCTTTGAAGCATGGGGTGATACCGGGATAGACTGTCTTCCCAAGGCCTGGCAGTAGCAAAAGGAAGGTCAAAAAAATAAGTGTTAGCTCACACCAGCTTGTCATAAACCGCCCCGGGCATGTCCCATCTTTGTCTCAATCACAGGGGAAACGGTTCCCCGGGAAAAGGAAAACGGCATGCTGCAAGACATCACCTGGAGTCAGTACCTGGTCAGTACCGGGGGGCTTCTTATCCTGTACTTTCTAGGGATCGCGGCCTACCACTTCAGGCACGAATGCAGGCAGCTGCTGGCCCGTAAAGTAGCCGCGCCGCTTGTTGAGCCAAAGCAGGAAGCAGAAGAGCGCGCTGACTTTCCATCTTATGAAGAATTAAAAGAAGTGGCGTCTCAACTACGCCACGGCATGCTCGAGGAGGTAGGCAACGAAGCCGGTAAACAGCAGCTGCTCCTGCGGATGAAAGCTGTACTGGCCAACTGCGGCGGGTTACGCCAGCCTGCCTCCCGGCGTGCCGTTAACGACTATATCATCCGCCAGGCGGAAGCGATCTGTGGAATTATTTTCTCGGAAGAGGAGCTGGAAGCGGAGTGGGAGCCCCTGTTCCGGGACAAGCAGTCCTAAGTCGGGTATGTCCACCAGACCTTTCCTTTTCTGCACGCCCAGGCGGACTCTAACAACAGATGTATCACTTTAAAACCATATAGATTATGAAATGCAGCAAAAATCTGCCGATAAAGTGGGGAATGACCTTCCCGCGCAGACCCTGGCCAACGCTCGGACTGGTGCTGGCACTGTCCCTGCTCAGCATTTGGGCTTACGGCCAGGACGGCAACGCCGGTATAAACGAGGCGAACCTGAAAGTGCGCAGTTACTTTGACTCCGGCACACAACTCATGTACGCGGTCGGGGCCCTGCTGGGCCTGATCGGGGCGGTGAAGGTGTACCAGAAATGGAATGCCGGTGACCCGGATACGGGCAAGGTGGCCGCCGCCTGGTTTGGCAGCTGCGTGTTCCTGGTGGTCGTGGCCACGGTGATAAAATCCTTTTTCGGGGTATAGCCTGCGGAAGGTGCTAAACCATCACCTGGATAGACATGGCCAACAGCGTTTACCGCATCAACAAAGGAATCAACCGGCCCATTGAGTTCCGGGGGCTGAAGGGCCAGTACATCTGGTACCTTGGGGTGGGGGTAATCAGCCTACTGTTCCTGTTCACGATCCTCTACGCACTGGGAGCGCCGCCTTTTGTCTGCGTGGGCCTTATCCTCTCTGCGGGAGCCCTGATGATTCAGCGGCTCTATTATATGAGCCATACCTACGGGCCATACGGCCTGATGAAAAAACTGGCCCGACGCCGGGTACCGCCCGCCATCCGGGTCAGCAGCCGGTTGATCTTTCGGGACCCTTCCCTTTGGGCGCACCCAGGCAAGCATGTGCGTCCTTCATCACAAAAGTCGAGTTAGCATTATGAGAAAAGAAATGGAATCGCTCTTCCCCCTACTCGGTGTCGAACAGGACGGTTTGCTTTCCCGACAGGGCGACTTTACCGTCGCCTTCCGGGCAGAGTTGCCGGAGATCTTTACGCTTTCCAACGAGGAGTACGAGGCTTTCCACCAGGTATGGGTGAAGGCCATCCGCGCACTTCCCCAGCGGACGGTACTGCTCAAGCAGGACTGGTTCCTGGACAGCCGTTACGAACCGGACTTTACCGGAGAGGCCGCCAGTTTCCTGTCACGCAGCAGCGAGCGTTTTTTCAACGAGCGCCCCTTCCTGGAGCACTCCTGTTTTCTGCTGATTACGCACAAAGCCTCCCGGCGGCAGGCCGCGGACTCGCTTTTCTCCAGCCTGATCCGGCCCGGCCTGGTGCCCAGGGAAACGCTGGAACCTTCCCTGCTGCAGGAATTCCTGGACAGTGTGGGCCAATTCCGGCACCTGCTGGAGGACAGCGGCCTGGTGCGGCTCAGCCGCCTGAAAGAAGGGGAGCTGCTGAGCCAGCGCGGGCAGATGGGCCTGATTGAGCGTTACTGCACGCTGGCAGAACAACAGAGCGATTTTCTGCTCAGGGACATCTGCTTTGAGGAGGGCATCCGCGTGGGGGAAAAGTTTGCCCAGCTTTACACGCTGGGGGATGCGGCGGACCTACCGGCCCTCTGCGGGCCACGAATCACTTATGATGCCTACTCAACGGACAAGACAAAGTTCAGCGTCGGCTTTGCCGCCGCCCTCGGGCAGCTGCTGCCCTGCAACCATCTCTACAGCCAGTATATTTTCCGGGAGGATCCGCGGCTCACGCTCCAAAAGCTGGAGCGCAAGCGGCTGCGGCTGCAGTCCCTTTCGGCTTACTCCCGGGAGAATGCGATCGCCCGGGACGCCACCAATGACTTCCTCAACGAGGCCATCAGCGCGCAGCGCCTGCCAGTCAGGGCCCATTTCAACGTGCTGGCCTGGACCGACAGCAGGGCGGGGCAGCAAGAGCTCAAAAGCCTGGTCACGGCGGCCCTTGCCCAGCTGGACGCGGTGGCCAAACGCGAGACGGTCGGGGCACCGCAGCTCTTCTGGGCCGGCATCCCCGGCAATGCCGCGGACTTCCCGATGAACGAGGCCTTTGACACTTTTGCCGAGCAGGCAGCCTGCTTCCTCAACCTGGAGACGGCTTACCGTTCTTCCCGCAGTCCCGTGGGCATCCGGCTTGGGGACCGCATGACGGGCAGACCCCTGCACGTGGACATCAGCGACGAGCCGGTGCGGAAAGGTATCTGCACCAACCGCAACAAGTTTGTGCTCGGCCCTTCGGGCAGCGGCAAGTCCTTTTTCACCAACCACCTGGTGCGAAGCTATTATGAGCAGGGAACACATGTGGTATTGGTGGACGTGGGTCATTCCTACAAGGGACTCTGTGACCTGGTGGGCGGCTATTACTTTACCTACGATGAGGAGCAGCCGCTCCGCTTCAATCCCTTTTACATCGGACAGGGGACACGGCTGGATACGGAGAAGAAAGAGAGTATTAAGACCCTGTTGCTGGCCCTGTGGAAGAAGGATGGCGAGACATTTAACCGCTCCGAGTACGTGGCCCTGTCGAGCGCCCTGCAGCTGTACTATGAGAAGCTGGAAGCGGATCCGCAACTGTTTCCAGGCTTTGACAGCTTTTATGAATTTGTGCGGGACGAATTCGTGGTGACGCTCTCCCGGGACAGCGTGCGGGAAAAGGATTTTGACATCGGTAATTTCCTCTACGTGCTCCGGCCCTACTACCGCGGCGGGGAGCTTGATTTCCTGCTCAACGCCCGGGAGAACCTGGACCTGCTGCAGGAGCGCTTCATCGTCTTTGAGCTGGATAACATCAAGGATCACCCCATTCTCTTTCCGGTGGTGACGATCATCATCATGGAAGTCTTTATCTCCAAGATGCGCAAGCTTAAGGGGGTGCGCAAGATGATCCTAATCGAGGAGGCCTGGAAAGCCATTGCAAAAGAGGGCATGGCCGAGTATATCCAGTACCTCTTCAAAACGGTCCGCAAATTTTACGGCGAGGCCATCGTCGTCACCCAGGAGGTGGAGGATATCATCTCCTCACCGGTCGTCAAGCAGGCCATCATTAACAACTCGGACTGCAAAATCTTGCTCGACCAGTCCAAGTACCAGAACAAATTCGGGCAGATACAGGAGCTGCTGGGGCTGACCGAGAAGGAAAAGGCGCTCGTGTTGTCGGTGAACAAGGCCAATGAGCCCGGGCGCAATTACAAGGAGGTCTTCATCAGCCTGGGCGGCACCCATTCGAAAGTCTACCGCACCGAGGTGTCACCGGAGGAGTACCTGGCCTATACCACGGAAGAGACAGAGAAAATAAAGGTGCAGCAGTACACCCGGGACTATGGGAGCATGCAGCGGGGAATCGCTGTGCTGGCGCAGGAGCAAAGAACGGCGGCAGCACGACAGCGGGAAGGAGGTGCGCCTTGAGAAAAGGATGGCTCTGCTTTATCCTGGCCGCACTGCTGTTGCCAGGGCAGCCCGCTAAAGCCCAGGATCCCATCACCGCCGCCATCAAGGCAGGTATCACGAAGGTGATCAAAGCGATTGACCTGCAGGTCCAGCGCCAGCAGAACGAGGTGATCTGGTTGCAGAACGCGCACAAGGCCGTGGAGAACGCCATGGCCGAGCTACAGCTTGCCGAGATTCACGACTGGGTGGAAAAGCAGCGGGTGCTCTACCAGGACTACTATGCCGAACTCCACGAGGTAAAGCAGGCGGTGGCGGATTATCAGCGGATACGGGCAATTGCCCGCAGGCAGGCGCAATTGCTGGAGGCCTACCGCCAGGCCTGGCGCCTGCTGCAGCAGGATGCGCGCTTCCGGCCCGATGAGCTGGACTACATAGCCCGGGTGTACGGCGGGATGCTCGCCCAAAGTGCCCGGCACACCGAGCTGCTGGTCCTGGCGACCCGGGCGCAGGCCGCCCAGCTGGGTGACGCCGCCAGGCTGGAGCTGATCGGCGCGGTGTCCGAGGAGGTAGACGCTGTTTACCGGGACCTGGTGCTGTTCAACAGGCAAAACGTCCTGTTGAGCATGCAGCGGGCCCGCACCCAGCAGGAGGCAGCGGCAGTCAGGCAGCTGTACGGACTGCCCTAAAGACAGCCACTATGTAAGGAAACACAAACGAAAATCTAAAATTTGAATGCCATGAGAAAAACAGTAACGCTTTTGCTGCTGCTCCTGCTGGCTGTCGGGGCACATGCCCAGACAGCCGGGGAGTGGCTGCAGCAGAAAAAGACGCAGCAGGCCTACCTGCTGGAGCAGCTAGCCGCCCTGAGGCTGTATGCGGACATCGCCCGGCAGGGATATGATATCACACAGGAGGGGCTTCGCGTAATTGGCCGTGAGAATTCGGCTGAGTACGGGAGCCACCTGGAATTTTTCAAGTCATTGCGGCAGGTGGACCCGACCCTTTCCAGTTACTGGAAACTGGCCGACGCCTTGGTGCTCGGCGATGGGATGGTGCGGCTCTGCCGGCAGGCACGACGCCTGGCCCAGGACCGGGAGGTGTTCCGAGCGGAGGAGGCTGTTTACATGGAGCGGGTCACGCAGCGGCTGCTCACCGAAAGCGGCCAGCTGGTGGAGGACCTCCGGGCACTGACGGCACCCGATTACTGGGTGATGGGCACAGCAGAAAGGCTGAGACTGGTGGAGGCCCTGCATCGACTGCTACAGGAGCATTACTTCGTAGCCAGAAGACTGGAGGAGGAAGTGCGCCTACTGGCTGCCATCCGCCGGCAAGAGCTAGAAGCATGGGAGAGGCACCGCAGACTACATGGCTTTACACCGGATGCGCGATGAAAAGGCTTTCCTGTTTTCTACTGCTTTACCTGCTCTGCAGTGCACGCCTGTGGGCGCAGACGGATGAGATCCAACAGCTCCTGCTCAACGTGGAAAAACTTGCCCAGCACAAGGAGATTCTGGCTGACATGAAGAAAGGCTATGCCCTGGTGACTTCGGGTTACAGAACCATACGGGACGTGCATGCGGGAAACTTCAGCCTGCACCACAACTACCTGGAAGGCCTGCTGGGAGTGAGTCCCGCCGTGCGGCAGTACCGGCGCGTGGGGGAAATCCTGTCCCTGCAGGCAACGCTGGTGCGCGAAAGTGGCAGTGCCATCAAACGCTTGGGAAGGGAAGGCGCTTTCAGCCCGGAGGAGGTCCGTTACCTGGACCGGGTCTATAGCAGGATGCTGCGTCACAGCCTCGAGCAACTGGAGTCCCTCACAGGGGTGCTGACCGCCAGGCAGCTGCGGATGTCGGAGGAAGAGCGCTTGCAGGCCATCGACGCCATCTGGCGGGAAATGCAGGAGCTGGTGCTGGCCCAGCGGGCCTTTAACAGAAACATGGCAGTACTGGCACTGCAGCGTGCGCGGGAGGGGCGCCAGCTAGCGGGAGTCCGCGGAATGTATGGCATAACACCTTAATACGGGCGGATGAAAAATGCAGGAAGATTTGTTTTGATGACGGCGCTGGGCCTCTTGTGGCCTATGCTGACCCAGGCGCAGCAAACAGGCACGGCGGGCATGCACCAGACGCTTGCCCAGCTCTACGAGGAAATGGTGCCCCTGTGCAGCGGACTGATCGGAGTAGCGCAGGGAATAGCGGGCTTTGCGGCCCTCTGGTATATAGGAAGCCGGGTCTGGCGGCACATCGCCAATGCGGAGCCGGTTGATTTCTACCCCTTGCTACGCCCCTTTGTGCTGGGGTTTGCCATCCTGGTTTTCCCCGCTGTGCTGGACCTGCTCAACGGGGTGCTGCAGCCAGTGGCGACCGCCACATCGGAGATGGTGCGCGACAGTGACAAAGCGATCGAGACGTTGCTACAACAGCGGGAGGCGGCGCTTCGCCAGACAAGTGAGTGGCAGGTGTACGTGGGAGAGACAGGCGGGGGCGACCGGGAGCGCTGGTATAAGTACACACACGATGACCAGGACCCGGAAGGGGAGGGCCTGCTTGAAAGCATCGGCAACGACATGCGTTTCGCGATGGAAAAAGCCGCCTACGGTTTCAGAAGCTCGGTGCGCGAGTGGATGAGCGAGGTGTTGCGGCTGCTGTTTGAAGCCGCCGCCCTTTGCATCAACACGGTGCGTACCTTCCAGTTGGTGGTGCTCGCCATCCTGGGGCCGCTCGTGTTTGGCCTGGCCGTGTTCGACGGGTTCCAGCATACGTTGACGGTCTGGCTCGCCCGCTATGTCAACGTGTTCCTGTGGCTGCCCGTGGCCAATATATTCGGCGCTATGCTGGGTAAAATTCAGGAGCTTATGCTCAGCCTGGATATCACCCGGGCAGAGGAGACCGGCCGTACCTTTTTCAGTCCCACCGACACGGCCTACCTGATTTTCCTGGTCATCGGGATCGTCGGTTATTTTACAGTGCCTTCCGTCGCCAACTACATTGTGCACGCCAGCGGGGGCAATACGCTGGTGCACAAAGTCAATCAGCTCTTCATTGCCTCTTCCAGGAGCGCAGCCCATACTGTCTCCGGTGGGACGGGCATGGCCGCCGACGCCATGGGGAACGCGGCAGCCAGGATGTCGGGCAGCCTGAGCAGCAGCGGCACCACCACAGGCTATTTCAGGGACGGGAGCGCCGATGGTGACCAGGCGGGCTACATGGAAAATAAACTAGCAGGAAAGTGACACTCTCTAAAACTTATCCAGAAAATGTTCAGACAAATGAAAAACATAGACACCGCCTTCCGCTATGTGCGCTCCTTCACCATGCTTGTTGTCGTGGGCAGCCTGCTGCTGAGCGGGTTTGCCATCCACCGGAGCCAGGCGCTGGTAGCGCAGATAGAAGACAGGGTGTACGTGTTGGCCAACGGCCGGGCCCTGGAGGCGCTGGCCGCTGACCGCAAAGACAATGTCCCGGTGGAGGCGCAGGAGCACGTGAAAAACTTCCACAGGCTTTTCTTCACCCTGGACCCGGATGACGGGGTGATTCAGTCCAACTTGGCCCAGGCGCTCTACCTGGCGGATGCCTCCGCCAAGCGCGAGTATGACAACCTCAGAGAGCGCGGCTACTATGCGCGGCTCATCGCGGGCAATATCAGTCAGCGGGTCCGGGTGGACAGCGTACAGCTGGACTTTCGACAGGTTCCCTATCACTTTCGCTGCTATGCAACCCAGCAACTTGTACGCGCGACAAGCACGGTCACCAGAAGCCTGGTGACCGCAGGCTACCTGCGGGAGGTCAGTCGGTCCGAGCATAACCCACACGGCTTCCTGATTGAGCGATGGCGGACACTGGAGAACCGGGACTTAAAAACAGAGCGCCGCTAGGGATAAGTGCTCTGCGGACACAAGACAGTGCATGAAACACCAAATCTAAAGATCATGGAAAATAGCAAAAACCCAACAGACTACCTCCGCCGGCGACGCTTCCTCCTGGTACTGCCACTTCTGGTGCTGCCTTTTACAACCCTGTTATTCTGGTTGATGGGAGGCGGTCAGGGCAATCATAGGGAAGCCCGGGTACTGGAAAGCGGGGGGATCAACCAGGCGCTTCCTGAGGCCAGCCTGACGTCAGGCCCGGAGCGCGGTAAACTGGGATATTATCAGCAGGCGGCCACTGATTCTGTCAAGTGGCGGGAGCTACAGAAGAAAGAAGCCTATGCTTTCGGAGAGATGGTGCAAGGCACGTTCCCCGGGCAGCAGGCGTATCGGACAGCTGATACCACCAGTGCAGCCATGATAAGCCAGGAGCCCACCGGGTACCCCACGCTAGCAAGCGAGCAGGCCGCTGCCTACCGCAAACTCGAGCAACTAGAGGCTCTGCTCGCAGCACAGCCGCAGGGCAAAATGCCCGGGAAGGGCACAGGACGCCTGCCTTCTACCAGTCCTGCAAGTCCCGCCAAAGCGCCTGACCGGTCCCGGCTCGGGCAGTTCCTGGAGCGCCAGCCGGAAAGCAGGGGTGCAGACCCGGAGCTGCTCCAGCTCAACGGCATGCTGGAAAAGATTCTGGATATACAGCATCCGGAGCGGGTACGGGATAAAATCAAACAGCACTCGGAAGAAAGCAGAGGCGTGGTCTTTCCCGTGGTCCCGGTAGCGCGGCAGGTTCAGGTTTCCGTGCTTTCGGGGGAGGGCATAGCACAGGACTCAGCGCCAATACCTTTCCTGGCCTGGGAGTCGCCTGAATCGGAGGGACAGGGGCAGACGGCACTGCCGGCGGTAGTGCACGAGAAGCAAACAGTGACAGCCGGCTCCACGGTGAAGCTGCGGCTGACCGGGGAGGCTTTCCTCAGTGGTGTGCTGCTGGCAAAAGACAGTTTTGTGTATGGTGTTGCCTCCCTGCAGGGGGAGCGCCTGCTAATCTCCATCCAGGGCATCCGATCGGAGGCCGCTGTGATCCCGGTGGCCCTGTCTGTTTATGACATGGACGGGCTGGCAGGCATCCGAATCCCCGGTGGGTTTAAACAGGATGCCGTGCAGGAGTCCACTGAGCGTGCCTTGCGTGGCATCAGCCTGCAGGTGCCCCATCCCACCCTGGAGCTGCAGGCCGCCAGTACCGGGATGGAAGCGGCCCGAAGCCTGCTGGGCCGCAAAGCCCGCCAGGTACGTGTGACGGTCAACGCGGGCTACCAGGTATTCCTTCGCAATGGGGGGTAGCCCTGCGCTTCCCATACTTTAAAAACAGATCCTTATTCACATTAAACCCAGCATTTATGAAAAAGCAGCATTTGACATTT
Source organism: Pontibacter sp. LHS2 (assembly GCF_058932845.1). Classification (NCBI taxonomy): domain Bacteria; kingdom Pseudomonadati; phylum Bacteroidota; class Cytophagia; order Cytophagales; family Hymenobacteraceae; genus Pontibacter; species Pontibacter sp. LHS2. Next base: position 520,809 of record NZ_JBZYWG010000002.1, on the reverse strand, counting down.
ATCCTTAGCATGTCCCTATGGCTGTGCACCCTCACCGTGCAGGCGCAGCACCCCCTGTTTGAAAGGGAAACGGCCGTCATCCGGTCCACTCCCCTGGCTGTTTCGGAGCACAAAACGACCCATCTTGTTTTTCCCGCCCCCATTAAAAGTGTGGACAGGGGCAGCCATGACCTGTTGGCGCAATCCGCCACTCCTGCTGATAACGTGCTGCGGGTGAAAGCGGGTAGAGCCCGATTCCGGGAGACAAACCTGACGGTGATTACGGCTGACGGCGCCCTTTATCCCTTTGTGGTAACATATGCAGACAACCCCGCCGTGTTGACGTTGGAGATTGGGAAAACGCAGGGGGGGCAGCGAGCGGTCGCCCAGGCGACCGGCAACGGTTTTGCCGAACCCGGGCTGGAGCAGGTGGCGGCTCAAATGGCGGATCAGGAAGTAATGCGTGCCTGGGCCCGGGACAAAAGACAGGGGATGGAGCTGCAACTAAGGGGCATCTTCCTGCAAGGTGATGTGATGTATTTCCGCCTGCGGCTGCGCAATGCCTCCGGTATCAGCTACGACCCGGACCAGCTGCGCTTTTCAATCCGGGACCGGAAGCTTACCAGGCGAACCGCCTCTCAGGAGATTGATCTAGCACCCATGTACCCGTCAGGGGCCATGCAACCGATCGCGGCACACAAGGAAAAGGTAGTTGTGGTCGCACTGCCGAAAATGACATTCCAAGACAGTCAGTTGCTTTGTGTGCAGTTGCTGGAAAAGCAGGGAGGAAGGCACCTCCAACTGGAGCTGCGCAGCAGGACGCTCCTGCGTGCCATAGCTCTGGAAGATAAATTAGGAACACAACAACCCATCCAACTATAAGAGCAGAACGATGAACGAGAAGAATTTGGAGTACCTCCGGGATCAGGTGCGCTATACGGGTTTCGGAGACGGCCTGCAGTCAGAGCTGCGGGAGAAGATGCAGCAAGGGGCCGCATCCTTTGAGCTGTTCCACAACGCCACCTTCGGGAAAGACAGAACCGCTTCGGTGCTGCACTTTCGGAAGTCGGATCAGCAGGATATGTATTTTTTCAATAAGTACCTGGTCGTACTACGTCCGGAGGATCCGATGAAAATTACGGAGCAAACTTTTTATATTAACAAAGGCAACAATATCACGCTGAAGGAGGCCTATAACCTGCTAAGTGGGAGAGCCGTGAACAAGGACCTGACTAATAAAGAGGGGCAGGTATACAACGCCTGGCTTCAGCTTGATTTCAAGCAAGCGGAGGGCAATGGCAACTTTGCTATCAGGCAGTTTCACCAGAATTATGGCTTTGATTTGGAACGTGTCCTGTCGGGCCTGCCCATAAAGGAACTGGGGAACGAGCAAGACAAGACTCGTATATTAGAGTCACTCCGCAAAGGCAACCTGCATCCGGTTACGCTTCTTCAAACAGATGGCAGGGAGGCAAAGCACTTTTTAGAGGTAAGTCCGCAGTTCAAGTCCGTCCACATTTATGACGAGCAGTTGCGAAGGGTAAGACAGTCTTCCAGCCAGCACTTAAAAGAGGGAGGCACGAACAAAAAGCACCAGCAGCCGACAGCCAGGGAAGAGGATGGTCCCCGACAAAAGGGGAAGCGGCGAGGGAAGTCAATCGGATCCTGAACGAGAGATGTGCGTTCCTCATCCCGAAATTCGCAGCCTTGGAAATACAAGGAAGGAACAGGTATTAAAGGACTTCTTCGAGCGGGTGGTGCATGATCCACGTATTGGGATGTCCCACATCGCCCTGTATGGGGCGCTTTACCAGCGGTGGGAAGAAGCCGGCTGTGTGGATCCGGTGCATGCGTACAGCCGGGAGATAATGCCCTTTGCTAAAATCTACGGCAGCGCTACTTACCACAGAGTCCTGCGTGAGCTGCATGTCTATGGGTATCTGCGGTATGTACCATCTTTTAATCGATTGAGGCGAAGTAGGGTTTACCTGGGCTTATGGGCGGCTGAAGCAACCATGTGAACAGTAAATTTCAGGGCGAAGTGGTATGTTCCATTCTATTATGATACCTGGTTATGACAAGATAAGTGAGATACTCCATAAAAACAGTCTATAAGTACCGTGGATTCGCTTTCACTAGTTCGAATTAAGGATGCTGAAATACGTACTGGCGGAGGCGAAATCTGTCTTGACTTTTAAAAAAATTAATTGCTGATAATGTGTGAGAATATCTTTCATAAGTTAAATCCCGCTTGTGAAAAGCAGGGGTAGGAGCAGGAATAATGATTATGTATCCAATAACTGTAAAGCTATGTCAGTAGAAATCATCACCAAAGAAGACCTGCACGCCTTCCATCGGCAGCTGCTGGAGGATTTATCTAGATTGATAGGAAAACAGCAGACCGAGGTGCCGGGCAAAGTGCTCAAGTCGGCCGATGTGCGGCGCCTGCTGCAGATATCTCCCGCCACGCTACAGAAACTGCGGGTAGAGGGCACGCTGCCCTTCACCAAGGTCGGCGGCATACACTACTACCGCATGGTGGACATCAACAGGCTGCTCAACGGAAAGCAGGGCAGGTCATGAAGCTGGGGCTGCACTTGAGGTGCTTTTATGCAAAAGCTGGCCGGGACATGCGCCTGCGCCGACCGCACCTGAGCCTGTACATGGCGCTGCTGGCCCAGGGCTGTGAAACCCCCTTTCTAGTCAAGCGGAAAGAAGTGATGCTATGCGCCCGCATCAACTCCCGCGTCACCTATCACCGCTGTATGCTGGAGCTGGCCGCTTGGGGGTATATCCGCTATGTGCCATCCTATGACCCTGGTTCCAAAAGCCAGGTGCGCATCATTTACCTGGGAGAAAAGCCTGTAGTGTTATCATTAATCGATAGATTATCGGAAACAGGCGTGGAAGGAGAGTAGCCCTGCAGCTGAGTGGCAAGCCAGGGCAAAAGAAAGGGCGGAGCTCACTGGTAAAACCAGGTAGGCCCGCTCTTTGTCTAAGTGATATTGCTAAGGATTTGGATTTGCATTCCAAACCGTTTCCAGGTCTGGGAGGCAGCTGAATGCCTGGACAAGCTAGTTGGCTGTATGGAGGACCTGCGTCTGAACCGCCAAAGGGTCTTTGCTCCGAAGGAAGTAAGCTTGATCCAGGTTCAGTAGAGCACTTGCGTGGTCTCCTGAACCTGGAGTAGTTGTAGGGGGTAGGGCATAATTTTATTTAAATAGTAGCAGTTTATTAGTGTGAAGTTAAATATACCTACTATTGGAAGGTCTCAGATATGAGTTGGAGCCAACATGTTTGTGAGTTAAATTTCCGGTTGAAATTAATAAAAAAGATGTGTAAATTTAAGTAGAAGCATTTGCAGCTAAACTGAGATAAAAAAGTTAGTGCGTAATTCGGTGAGTCGAATTTATAAGGTGTTTTATATTATTGATTATCAGTAGTTTATGGAAGGGTTCGAGACCCTCACTCTCTGCGGAATAACTTATCAGTTAGCATAAAAAGCCCTTAAATCAGCGATTTAAGGGCTTTTTTGTTTTTAGTCCTACCTGAATTTTACATTTTCTCTCCTTTCTGAGGCAGCAAATTCGGGTACCCGAAGCCGTTTCGATTCCGGGTACCCGAATTAGTGTTTAACTATCTGGCTTTAAGTAAGATGTACAGTTGTTTTACATCTTGTGGAGCCTTGGTTTGATTGTTAATTTTAAGTATAAAAGGAGGGACATAATGGACACTAAAATTAGTATCCTGTTTTACGGCAGGAAAGCCAAGACTACCAAAGACAATCTTGTGCCAATTTACCTGCGCGTCACATTGCATGGCCAGCGGCTAGAGCTCAGCACCCACCGCTACGTCTCACCAGAGCGCTGGTCAGCCGAGGCAGGCAAAGTGAAGGGCAGCTCGGCGGAAGCCCGGAGCGTGAACGCTTATCTAGACACCCTCAGGACCAAGGCCTACGCCCATCACCGGGAATTGCTGGATGAAGGCAGACCCGTCAATGTGGAGACGTTCAAGGAGAAGTGGATGGGAGTGGAGGAGAAGCCGGTGATGCTGCTAGAGGTGTTCCGAATGCACAACGAGCAGATGGCCCAGCTGGTGGGCAAGGACTACGCCCCGGGAACCATGGACCGCTACGCAACTTCCCTACAACACACCCGGGACTTTATCCGGTGGAAGTTCGGCATGGAGGACATCGACGTGAAGAAGCTCTCCTACGGCTTTATCACCGACTACGAGTTCTGGTTCAAGACCGTGCGCAACTGCGCCCACAACACCACGATGAAGTACCTGGCCAACTTCAAGAAGGTCATCCACCTGTGCCTGAAGAATGGCTGGCTAGAGCGCGACCCCTTCCTGGGCTACAGGATGAGCAAGCGGGAGGTGGTGCGCGAGTGCCTCACCGAGGCCGAGCTGCAGCGGATGGCCGAGAAGGAGTTCGTCACCGACCGGCTCGCGCAGGTGCGGGACGTGTTCCTCTTCAGCTGCTACACCGGCCTTGCCTACGTGGACGTGCAGCAGCTCAAGCGCACCGAAATAGGGGAGGGCATGGACGGGGAGCGGTGGATCTTCACCAGGCGGCAGAAGACGGAGACGCCCTCCCGCATCCCGCTCCTGCCCGTGGCCCTGGCGATTCTGGAGCGGTACCAGGACCATCCCCAGTGCCTCTACCAGGACAGGGTGCTGCCGGTGCTGAGCAACCAGAAGATGAACGCCTACCTCAAGGAGATCGCCGACGTGTGCGGAATCCGCAAGACGCTCACCTTCCATATCGCCCGCCACACCTTCGCCACCACTGTGACCCTTTCCAACGGGGTGCCCATCGAGACGGTGAGCCGGATGCTGGGCCACACCAACATCAAGACCACCCAGCACTACGCCAAGATCCTGGACCGGAAGGTGGGGGAGGACATGCAGCAGCTTCGGGACAGACTCACGAGGAAAGCGTGAAATAAGGTCACTTTGTTAGTTCATTGGAGATGCACCGCCTCAGCCTCTGGGCACGGGTGGGGGCTTGTCCAGACGGAGAGCAGGCACTAAATTTACTGTAAAGGTAAAACTTAGCGGCACTTTCCTTCACCGTTGATACGGTGTGTCTGATCGAGTGGAAAAGGGTGTTATTTTAATCAGATATTGGTGATGATAAGGGAACATGAAAGTATCTACTCCTTGTATAGCTGGCCTTGCGGCACTTGCCCTCAGCCTGTACGCCGTACGTGTACTAAGTTGGGACATGAAGAGAAGAACATGTACCATGGTGGTACATATATTATGATTCATGTACTAAAATTAATGCTTTTGTCTCATGTCATGCCAAGCCTATGAAATTAGCGCCAGCCATATCCTACGATAGGCACCAACCCCTTCTTGCATCACAACTAGAGTCTGATTAATTTAGTATATTTGTAATGGGCATCATCGATTTGTCCTAAGTACATATAAATAAGCACCATGCGTATACAAGCTGTCGTACGAAAAGGTCATATAAAAGAGATCGATGAGCAGGAGGACCTGCTCTACTGGCTCAGCCGCTCCCCAAGAGAACGAATAGAGGCAGTCACCTTCATCATCTCCCAGTTCCTCAAGCCGGGGCAAAGGATGGACAAAAGTGCTGTGACTAAAAGAAAGCTTTCTCATGGTCTTAGCTAGGGATTTCGAGGAGTTCATCGGCCTGCTGAACAAGCACGGGGTAGAGTACTTGGTGGTCGGGGGCTACGCGCTCGCCTTCCACGGAAGACCGCGCCACACGGGTGATCTGGATATCTGGATAAAGGTTTCTGAGGAGAATGCACAGCGTATGCTGCAGGTGCTAAAGGATTTCGGTCTTGCCTCTCTCGGCTTTGAGAAGCAGGATTTCCTAAAAGAAGGCTACGTAACTCAAATCGGCTACCCTCCGTTGCGAATCGACATACTCAACACCATTGACGGCGTCACTTTCCAGGAAGCTTACGGTAACCGAGAAAAGGTGGAGCTAGAGGGGCTGGAGGTAGCCTATATAGGCCTCCGTGAGTTCATCCAAAATAAGGAAGTGGTTGGAAGAGCCAGAGATTTGAGCGACATCAAGGATATACAGGCAAAGCCAAAATTGAAACGAGGCCGGGGACGCAAGTTATAGTTTGCTCCCTTCGCTGTCAAAGTATAAGAAGAAGGCTTGATTGAACCAAGCCTGATCGCTCAATCTTCTCAAATCTTTGAAATGTTTGATTAAATGGCTTTGATGTTTAATTAAAGCTGATTGCCGATGATTCAATTTGTTATATCTAAGACTCTACTAAAAACCCTTTACAAAGCCCTTACAGTCTCAATTCACTGTATCAGCCAGAGTCATTTTCAAATTAATCCTTCGTTAGCGCAGCTCTACAATTATTGCTAAAGGCACAAATTGGAGTTGATATTTTTCACTATATTCAATTCCTGTTTCATTGGATAGATAGCATGTCTCCTGCATCCTCTTACGAATGAAGGCAGTCGTAGATATCTCCATATAATTGACCAGTGGTAAGGAAACTCCTCTACATTGAAACCAAGATTGACTGCGGTCTCGATACCCTGTGGGCTTATACGCAGGAGCCTCATATTCACCAACAATGGGATTTAAGGTTCTCTGAAATAAAGTACCTCCCCAAAGAAGAGGCGGATGACTTGCAGCGGTTTCATTACTCCACCGACATAGGCTTTGGGATAAATGTAAGCGGAGTCGGTGAAAGCGTGGCGACCAAGACGAAAACAAACGGAGAAAGCACGTCTGTCCTGAGGTTCTCATCCGACAGCAGTATCTCACTCATCAAGCAAGGCTCAGGTTACTGGAAATACAAGCCTGAGGCAAACGGAGTAAGGTTCTACACGGGATATGACTATGAAACCCGCTGGGGAAAGCTTGGACAACTCATCGACAAGCTCATCTTTCGACCTCTGATGATTTGGGCAACGGCTTGGAGCTTTGACTGCCTCAAGAACTGGATAGAGAAGGGTGTACACCCAAAGCAAGCCATCACCTCACATATTACGGTGCTGCTTTCTTCAATCATACTGTCAGTTATCTGGCTTTACCAAGGCATCGTACCGAAGCTGCTCTTCACCGACACGGGCGAATTGGAGATTCTTCGGCAATCTGGCTTTTTAACGGGCTTTGAGGAAACTGTACTGATGGCTGTCGGCATTGCCGAAATAGCCTGGGGTATTGTGCTGCTATTCTTTCAAATAAGGTTGGTACACGGCATCAACATCGCTGCCCTGACCCTGCTTGGCTTGGGAGCCTTACTCAGTGATACCTCTATCTATACGCTGCCGTTCAATCCCTTCTCCCTCAACTTCGCCATGATAGGGCTATCATTAGTTGCTATCATAAACATAAAGCATGTACCAAGAGCCTCCAACTGTATCACCAAACAACGGAAATGACATCAATCTATCAGAAAGCATTGGGAAGGGAGTTTGAAAAACTGCACCCCCAGATACAGAAGCGTTTCGGTTTCAGCAGCAAGGATGGAATCGCTTCTATCGGCAGGGGTATCATGCACGAGGTGAGCTACGGCAAACTATACACCCTACCCTTCCTCTATGTCGGCACGTGGCGCAACATCATGTTCCCGCAGAAAGGCATCAACATCCCCTTTACCATTGAGAATTTTGCTTACGTTGACAGGTTCGGCAGGGAAACGGTGACGTGGGTGCGGAAGTACCAGTTCCCCGATAAGGTAAGACGATTTGATGCCACCATGATTTACAGCGAGAAACGGAAGCAGGTAATAGACTACCTTGGCACACACCAGCACCTGGCTGTGGACATAGAGTTCTCTGTAACAGAGAACGGTGGTTTAAGGCTCCGCTCTGGTGAGCAGCGCTTCTACGAGGGCATCATCGGCTTTAAGTTCCCGATGTTGTTTTCAGGCTATGCGGATGTGTGCGAGTGGTTTGATGATGCAGAGAACAGGTTCAAGATATCAGTCGAGGTCAAAAACAAAGTCTGGGGCAGGCTTTTCCACTACCAAGGCTCGTTCGATGCAGCCTACATTCCCGTGAACTCCGAGGCTGACATACCGCAGGATGTAAAGCCTGTCAGAGAAGAAATCCGAGATTAAACCCACCACACCAATAGCCATGATTTTTCACCAGAAGAAGAACAAAAACAACATCTCCGTTGAGCTTGGGGAAAGCTATATCACCTATACTATAAAGGACGAGACCACCAACAGAACCGAGAAGGTGACATACGAGAACATCCTGAATGAAAAGTACGAGTTCTACGAAAGCAACAAGGCATTTAAGAACAACGCCATCTATACTGGTGTAGTGGGTGCCTTGTTCCTGGCGATTAACATCTTCTATGGTACAAAGCTCTGGGCATGGATTTTTATACTCGCCTGCCCAACTTTCTTTTACCTGTACCACAGGTCGAAGGCTGCCTTTACTGTAATCAAGACCACTGGCGACATCAACCTATTCATCCTGCAAGACAAACAGCATGATGAGGTGGTTGAGCGCATCTACAAGAACAGAAACAGCTATCTTCAGGACAGGTACCTGAGCATTGACTACGATAATGACCCACAGAAAGAAATGAACAAGTTCGCTTGGCTCTTCGAACTTGGGGTGATTAAAGGGCGTGAATTTCAGGTGATACGGGAGGAAATCGAGAACAGCATAGCCTAAGCGAGTATGAAAAGTATCTTGAACGAGAACGCCTTCGAAGACGAGGGAAGGAAGACTGGTTACGGCTTATGGCTCTACCTCCTGCTGTTTATGGTAGCCTATAATGGGCTGAAAGCAGCCATGGGGTTGATTCAGAACGCCACATTCGACTTGGCTAACCTGATTTATGCGCTTCTTCTGGTCGTGATAACCGTTGCGACCACGGTGGGCTTTTTTGCCAGAAAGCGGTGGACACCTTTGCTTTTCATCTCGTTTTTTCTGCTGAATCTGGTCTACATTGTGTTTATCTCTATTGCCCTGTCTTCCAAATTTCCAGAGCAGATTGACTATTTTTCTCTGGTAAGGGTAGCGGTGATGAGCATCATCGTGATTCCATATATGCTGCGTTCAGAAAGGGTAAAAGAGGTTTTTGTAAATTAACATAGAGAACCCAGAGCGCCATCCCTATGCCCACTATAAGCCTAGAAACAGCCATTCACGCACCAGTGGAAATATGCTTCGACTTATCCAGAAGCATAGACTTACATGTTATCTCGACCAAGCATACAGGCGAACGGGCAATTGCTGGCGTAACATCGGGGCTTATAGGACTCGGAGAGTACGTAACGTGGAGGGCAAAGCATTTGGGAATTTGGCAGCACCTGTCGACCAAAATCACCAAATATGAACGACCCTACTATTTTGCAGATGAAATGGTAGAGGGTGCTTTCAAGCGTTTCAAACATGAACACCACTTCCAGGAATCTGGAAACGGTATCACATTGATGCGAGATGTGTTTGACTACAGCTCCCCTTTCGGCATTTGCGGTATGCTCGCTGACAATCTTTTTCTTAAGAGGTACATGACCCGATTGCTGGTGGAGCGAAACAACGTGATAAAGCACTACGCTGAATCTGGACTGTGGAAAAGCTTATTGCACATCAAAAAGTAACAGATGTTGCCAGATTCGGCTAATTAACACCAACAACCGCATTACATCCACTTTTCAAACTTGCCATCCTGCAACTTGAACACTTTATCGGAAACGATGTGGTCACCCTTCTCATTGATTTCTGCCACTGTTTCAACAAGTCTTGCTACGTTCTCTGCATCATTGCTTCCAGTTACCAACACCACATCCCGTGCGGGTATACCAATCAATATTTATCCATTCACTGGAAAGTTTTCTTTATTCCAGATATCAAGAAGAATAAGACTTGCTCCGTAGTTACCACCAACGGTAAGAATGAAGTACCCTCCTTCTCCGTAACTTTCCATATCAGGCAGCATCGCATTCAGGTTTTCTATGGAATGTTCATGCAGGGATTTTCTTTATCCGCACTACCAGCTGACTATCATTACTTTAAAACTTACAATTTGAGTAACTCACCGAATCACTCACCGCCTGATATGCTGCAAAGTAACTGCAAATACTATGGCTTAAAAATACTCATAGTTTAGGAAATAGCAACTTGGTTCTTGCTTTATACCCTGCTGTCGAGGTAGACTATATCTACTATTAGGCAGTTTTAAAATTGAGAAGCTGACAATATCCGACTCTGCCACCCTTTGCTTTGTGTCAGCCTTATTCAGACCCTAGTGAGGCTTATACTTGGATCGATGATTATCCTCTTACCTGTTTTTCTGTGCTCCAGAAAGATATTGTGCTGCATCTGAAAAGCTCTCGGGGATGAAGAAAGGTAGAGGTCGGATTTCTGAGCATGCACCTTAGGGGCGTTGCCGAAGTGCTTCCGGAAAGTGCATTACAACATTGTTGCCTTGCAATACCATAAGTATACCAATGCAAATCATCTTGCACAGTCTCAGAAAAGGAGGGGTTTTATGAGACGAATGGGAATGCTTCAGGAGAACTTTAAAGGATTAATAGCTCAGCGGTTCGGGTATTGCCGAGGTCGGGGATTTTCAGCACTAATGTTCAATAGCGGAGCAGAAGTTGGATTTTGCACAACTATCAAATAGAAGCTGTTCAGGCCCGCCTTTGGCAATGCCTTGTTAGCTGTGGCCCGTTTGATTCCGGTGTTCATTTTTTCTTTTTCGGTTTAGGTGCTGGTAATTCCTTCACAGATATTTTAACCAGTTCACTTAACCATTCACTATCTTCGATTTTATCTTCTATTAAAAAACTTGGTTTTGCGCCTTCATACGGAGGTGCTTCAACAACACTCCCTATAAATTCTCGTCCGGAACTGGTCGGTTTTATGAATAGTTTATTATCGCATATTAGTCCGAATAGTTTTTCATCAGAATAAATACCGTATTCACCAAACATTTTTCTAGCGGTTATTTTCCCTGCATTTTTGATTTGCTCTAAAACAAAGTCCACAAAATTTTGGTCGGAAGCCATCTTTAGCCTTTTAATTGAAAGTGAGGATTGTAGATTAAGCCAATGTAATTTTTTTAGCCATGACTCAATATAGCAGATTCTATGTATGCTTTCTTAACCAAAGTGGGCACTACTTTTATTCCCCTACATCCAATTTAAAACAGCTTCTTAGGGAATCATGTTTCGCGAAAAAGATTAGAAAGCCGCCCCGATCATTATCCCGAGCAGCAAATGCAAGCCGGAATAGCCATAGTCCATGGCATTTCTGTTGTAGCGCTCATGGGAATAATCAGTTTGGATAGAGCTGTTTTTGATGCCTGCCCCGGAGTAAAAATCAAACAGGAGGTGGCCATCCAATGCAGGAACCTGCAGGCCAAACAAAGCCACCCCTCCTATGCGGTTGATCTTCTCGTTAAAAGGCCGGAGGCGGTATTTGTATACCTCCAAACCCTCCGGGTCCATTTCTTTAACCCAGCCCTCTCTTTTGAACTCTAAATTAAAATGGTGGTAATTAACGCCATAGGCCAAGTACACCCTGCTTTTATCTGGGCTGGTGTAGTTGTTCATGTAGATTTTGTGCTGCACCTCTGCACCATAACCTAACACACGGTCATCCTCCCTGTCTTCCCAATTACGCCCCGCAAAAAGATCCACGGTTTTCGCTTTACCATTATAAGCCCGTGGTGAGAAAACAAAGCCATGCCTGCTCCCTTGCTCCGGAATGCGCTCCAGGTACAGGTGCAAGCCGTTTATGAGCAAATGCTGCGGACTGAATTTTATACTTATGGTTTTATCAGGAGCAGCCTCTAAAGCCTGTGCGTTGCCCTGTAGAAGAGAAGAGAAAAAAAGAAGTATAACGACAACAGCAACCCTTTTTAGCATCATAAGAGATTGTTTTGGGCTAGATAGCCGGCTTGATTGAAATAGTGCTCAGCAACACCAGTTTCTCATCCTCATACTGGTACTGGTAAAGGCCATCACTGCCTATAACCAGCAGTCTGCCGTTATCCGGTATCACATCAAAAGCGTTTATCCGGAAGTGTTGCTCCAGCTCCAGGTTCATTACATCGGTGGCATTGTATACTTTCAGCCCTTCGTCGCATACAAATAGCCTGGTGTTGGCTAAACCTAAACCTTTCGGGTTCGTCATGCTGTACTGCTTCAGGAGTGTCGGATCGTTTATGTTTTGCAGATCAATCACCTGCAGCTCATTTATGGCCAACCTGCAGGCAGTGCCGGTGCTAAGGGTAACGTAGGCGTAGCGCCCGTCTGTCACCACGGGGTCGCAGCTCACCACGTGCTGATACTGCGAGATATGCTGGGGAAACGCCGGGTTTTTGACGCTAAAAATGTGCATGCCTGTTTGGGTGCCAATGAAAAGCATATCCTCAAAAGGAAAGATCGTTTCGATGCCAAACCCTATCGGGAGCGACTGCCCCTGCTGTGGGTCTTCGGGTGTGCTAATATCGAAAATATTCAGGCTTGAGTGATCTACCGTATACAAATGATTTCCGCTGATGGCAAACCTGGCCATAGAACCACCCTGGCCCTGTGCGCCATCCGCCGAGGGCGAGGCAGCGTTATCGCTGGTGCAGGAAATGGCTGCCATGCAAACCAGAACGGAAGAAGCGATGTGTAGAAGTCTTTTCATGTTATTCCGGCTTTCTAAGTTCCCAACCTACGACAATGGCATCTTCCGGAGCGCCTGCCCTGTTATAGTATACTTCCAGGTTATCTGGTGGCAACAGGCTTGGCAGCGCATCGCGCACACGCTTGGCAACCTGAATATCCTCCATCCCGCTTAATTTTATGGCAACAAGGTCTACGGCATTATCCACATACAGCACGTCATCTTTCACGGCCATATCCACGCAGCCTGGCACCTGAATAAAGGCCATATTCACAGGCATCTTCGGATTTTGGTTGTTGATGATGTGCACGCCTTTGTACTGCTCGTTTATAAGTATATAGCTGCCGTAGCGGTAAATTTTACCAGGGTTCGAGATCGTCCGTGGCTCCTTCTTTAGAATGGAGGACTCGAGCTGCTGCCGGCTCATCAGAATGGGAGCATAAGCTGATTCCGGCATAGGATCTACGCTGCCCGGGCAGGAACAGAGCAACGGCATCAGGAGGAGCAGCAGAAAGTTTTTTGCTTGTTTTCTCATATTAGTGAAAGGATTATAACATGGAAGACTATCCATTAAATATATTAATTACTTATTATACTTCACTATGTTCTTTATTTAATAATAATTTCATAATCCTCACGCGTCTCTACATGCTAAGGCAGAAAATGATATTCCATTTGTGCCCAAGGCAGCCGGGCAGCTTTGGATGAGTGACATCACCTATATTAACTTGGAGGAAGGCTTTGCCTATCTGAGCCTGGTCACCGATGCTTACAGCCGCAAGATCGTCGGTTTTTACCTAAGCGGAGATCTTGCCGCCGGGGGATGCATCCGGGCTTTGGAGATGGTCCTTGCCAACTGCCCCATGCAAGGCTATCTGACCCATCACTCTGATAGGGGGTATCCAGTACTGCAGCCAAGGGTATGTTAGGCTGCTGCAGGAGCGGCGCATCGCCATCTCCATGACCCAAAGCGGCTACCCGCTGGAGAATGCGCTGGCCGAGCGGGTGAATGGCGTCCTCAAGCAGGAGCTTCTGGAGACGGTGTACCCAGGCTTCGCGGCGGCCCAACTAGCCATGGCCACGGCTGTGAGCATCTACAATTATCAGCGCCCACACTTAAGCGTGGACATGCTCACGCCTGTGGAGGCGCACAGCAGGACTGGCGAGCTGAAGAGGCACTGGAAAAACCATTATCCTGACAAGAATGGAAAGGAGGTGCCCGTGCAGTAGGGTGCAGGCCAAGAAGGTTTGTCGCTGTTTGGGCAGGCTGTATATCCTGCTGCTCCTTTGCCAACCTAAGAAAGAGAAGCGCCGAGTTCCGAGGTAAGCTCCACAGGGCCCGACACCCGTGGAAGGCTTTTTGTATGCAAAAATACATCTTGCTCGCTGCACCAGGCCGAAGCGTGTTTTTCCTGCCGAAGGAGGGGGCAAGCTTTTGAGACGTGAGTGATTGTAGGGCGTCATCTACTCCTGCTTTATGATAAATCTGGGCATACGGTGCAGAGAATAACACAAGCTCGGCCGGGGCGAGGTGAAAGCTGATGATGTAGCTGCTTTTCTGTAGGAATACCCGGTTCAGGCGGATCTATTGGTTTTTAATCCTGAAGGAAAGGCACCTTGCTTGTATTCTACTCGGTAAAATTGTTTTTCACAAGTTGGGTTCTCCATGTGAAAAAGGGAAGAGGAAAGCGGGCATCTTCATCCTGTAACCAAAGCAAATAGAACGATGCCCGTAGAAATCATCACCAAACAGGACCTGCTCCAGGCCCACCGGCAGCTGCTGGAGGACTTGGCAAAGCTGATCGGAAAGCAGCAGGCCGAGGCGCCGAAGAAGGTGCTCAAGTCCGCCGAGGTGCGGCGCATGCTGCAGGTCTCTCCTTCCACCCTGCAGAAGTTGCGGGTGGAGGGCACGCTGCCCTCTGTCAAGGTCGGGGGCACCCATTACTACCGCCAAGAGGATATCTCAAGGCTACTCAACGGGAAGGAGGTGCGGTCATGGAGATAAGTGCTCAGCTGGATATATTCCTCAGGAAGTTCAAAGGGGACAGGCGCTTGCGCCACCCGCACCTGAGCCTGTACCTGTCCCTGCTGATCAGAAGCCAAGGCTGTGGGGCTTTCCGGGTGAACAGGAAGGAGGTGATGGCTTGGGCGTGCATCGGCTCCCGCGCCACCTACCACCGCTGTATCCGGGAGCTGGACAGGTGGGGTTACCTATACTACCTGCCCTCTTACGATCCCTCCTCTAAAAGCCTGGTGTACATCAGGCCCCTGGCAAAGGCGGGAGCGGCAACCGAAACAGTGACAGATGATACGCTAATGAAGCTGGGTTTTCCCTGGAACTGAGCTGTGAGTGGAGCGGCCGGGAAGTTAACTGCGCTGCCGAATCCTCCCGGCTTCCCCGTTATCTGCCAAGGGAAGCTGAAAAGAATGAGGAGAGTAGGTAAGACTTGCCCGTTTTTGATTTGCTCCGAATACCTTCTATCTTTATAGCGGTTGTTTAGCAGCCTAAAGATACAACCAGCAAAGATACAAGCGAAATCACGCTAAATGGGCAGGTGATGCACTTGTAAAAGACAATCTTCTGCTTATGAAAAACAAGAACTTATTAATTGGTATTTTAATAAGAAATTCGTAAATTAATCATATGGAAACAGCAACCAGAAAACGACCGATCCACCTGGGCGACCACGTCCGCAGAATGCGTACTGCTTTGGGCGTGAAGCAATCCGCTCTTGCCAGCGAGCTAGGCACCACACAGCAGAACATCTCCCGAATTGAGCAAGACGAGGAGGTCGACAAATCTACTTTGGAGAAGATCGCAAAAGCCCTTGGCGTGACACCTGAAGCCATTGAGAATTTCTCGGAAGAAGGGGCAATGTTTAATGTGCAAAATAACTATGAAGGGTCATCTAGCAACTATAGTGGGCTACATCAATGTACTTTCAATCCCATCGAGAAAATCGTGGAGCTCTATGATGCCTTGTTAAAAGCTGAACGGGAAAAAAATGAGCTGTTGGAAAGGATGTTAAAGAGCCAGAAGACTGATGAATAACATTTTTCAGATATTTAGACTAAAAGTATTTTAAACAGTCGGTTTTACGCCCGAAATGTTAAAGTCATTCGAAAGTCGAGCACTTTTAAGTGTTTTATTTTTATATGTATACAAGTCTTACACTTCTTCCTGCCCACACTACTTTACTATCCAAGTTATTTTAAATCGAACTAGCTTCAGAATGTGTTGCTTTAACGTTCTATGAACGCGCGTTTGTAAAAGGTTATTGGCTGGAAATCTAGAGTATGCTAATTATAAATCACCCTTCAATTCACAGTAGGTATTAATATGCTTGTAGGGTAAGAGAATTTAGGCAAACTGTAAATCTTAAATCAAAAGCTGAACGGACTTTCTGCGTTCGAAATGGGATCAGAAAATATATTCAAGGCTTGTAAGTAGCTATTATATCAAAGAACTACGTTTGTTAGTGTTGTATTCGCGCGAAGAATAACTCATAGTTCACACGGACTTTCTGCGTTTGAAACAATTTCCCATGCAAAGGTGGTGTAGTGTTATAGGTAGCCATGAGTATTAGTCTTGCCTGGTTTGAAAATATAAACCTTTTTCGGCCACTCCTTTTATCACACAATCTAAAAGAGAAAGGAAAACGTGTAAATAAGCTAAAAATTGAAGTCCTGCTTAAGTCATCATACCATCCAAGTAAATATACCTGTCTAGAATGTCCTGGCAACACAGTTGGATCAGTGCCCGATTAAACTCATCTCCTGAGCTGTCGCCCAATTCTAGCCATTGGGCTAGCACATCTCCCAAGGGTATGCCTTGGTTCACCTTTAAGGAGGTTGCGATAACAAAGTCAGATAGCATACCGACATAGTCGAGCTTGGCATTTATAACCGCGTTGTACTCCTCTGGACCAAAAGCAAGAATCTCCCGGTTGCTCATTTTTCGCATGTCGGCTATTTCGATATTGCGCTCTTGTAATTGGTCTCTTACTGTCGCTAAAAAGGTGTCTAGTTCTATATTCATAAGGCTTCGGTTAAAGACAATGACTCTACTGATGAGAATTTATTGTGACAGGGATATGGGGTTGATGCTTACCCCTATAAGTTATACCAGCATGAGCCATTGCGCTCCTTCCACTCTTGTAAGAGTCTCTCAAACTTAGGGGTCGGGTACTTGGCGAAATAGCGTTTCAAATAGAATTGCTCATCGAACACTATGTCATCATCCTGATAAGCATCTGTGTGCAAAAGGAAATCCATGGTGACTGAGACAATAAGATCCCCTAATTTATCAGAGTCTAAATTGCTTATCTGGTGGTACTGGATAGTGGCTAACGTCATTGCGCAAATCTGTCTGTGTCGTTTCATCTTCTAGTATTTAGGTTTAGTGTGACCTATATACCATCGAGAAAGTCAAACTGTGACAAGCTTGATAAATGCTAAGAAAGTTCGTCCAGCCAGTCTCTGCCGGTAAATTCTTTCCAGCGCTGCTCCATCAGTTTATATTCCGGATCCTCGTATCGGGAAAGGTATCGAGCTGTTATTGATGCGTCCGACTCACTCTCCCTAAAACTCATTTTGAATAATTCTACTTCTATGCCAAGCAGCGCCTGCCTTAGCTCTTCCTGTGACATTTCAGCTACAGGCTTGGGTGTGACAGCAGGAACGGGGACAGGACCCTCCAGGGGTTCCTCTGAAAGGGGTTCTGATAAGGTCAGTTTGAATATACTTTTTCTTTGCGTCATCTTTTTAGTAAGAGAAATTGAGTGGTTGATTGCTGTATGAATTCATGTGTCACACTTTGCGGCACGACCTACCGCTATTCATAGGAGCGTATGTTAGTCAGATAAAGGGCAGGGTAGAGAGATTCTTTGTCATCCCTTTCCCATGCCACATGCTGCACTGTCCATCCGAGCACAAACTGGACATCGTCCTCAAAATCGACATACGCCTCCAGGTTGAAGGATTCGCTGGCTCTAGGTAGGAAAGGCAGGTGCCAGTCAATGACTACTTCATGCAGAGGGACAGAGGAGATTTCCTCTTCTAAATTATCGAGCGGATATAGTAGCTTAACTTTTATCATCTGGTATATACATTTAAACATCACATAATGTGACTTGAGAAACTAGCTGCCTATCTAGAGGTCTTAGTGCTGGGTGAAGTAGAATCAAGAGACTTTCTATATCTATAAAAAAGGCTGCCATTGTAGCACAATGACAGCCTTTTGATTTTTAAGCTAGGAAAAAGCTAGCCTGAGAATTCTTATTTACAAAGAGCTTCATTTAGAGACCCATCTCATCTCGCTGTGATTCAATTTTTTTGTCTAATGAGTTAAGTATGTCCTTCACATCATTTAAAAGCGATGTTGAATCTGCCAGATGTTTTGAGCCGTTTGGAATAATCTGGGTGGTAGGCTTATGGTCCGTAGCTGGTCTGAGATATATCCAACTGAAGTTCCCATCACCCTTTTCGCCACACTGAACAACTCTTATCTTATCTGCTAAACCCAGTCCTTTAAGTTTCTCCCTTAATTCATGAGTCACAAAAGAAGTGAAGGCAAAATTATCGTTGAACTGAGTGGCATTATACACTAACCCCCCTGTGCTTGGAGAAGGTGTAGTCGGAGTAGATTTATTTAAGTCTTCTGCATCATCTGTATCATTGGGTAGGCCTACCAACTTTCGGAAAGAGTCACAGAGTGAGACAATAAACTCGTCCAGCTCATCAGAAGCTCTTGAAACAGAAAAACAGTTGTCTTCAGCCTTAAAGCCGTTTGCCTCCAGTATAGCTGTAACAGTTGTATCAACAGCTTTCTTCTTCCTGTTGAAGAGCTTCACCTTGAATACCTGCTGTGACGAATAGAAAATATCAATCGCATATTGAGACTCTTTATCAAATTTCCAGTCATCGATGACAGCGCAAGGTCTTTCGTCTTCTCCACTTACAGCATAATACCATGATTTTGAAAACGGAAGGTACTGCTTGCCTTTTAAGCTATCTAAGTAGTAAGCATAAGAATAGTATTCAGCGTGCTTGCCACTCATGCGCTGTTTCTCCAACAGGTAGATGCTATCAGGGGAATTCCACCTAATGTATCTTTTGTTACCAAGGAAGTTAAACATGCCTGATACTTTGACGAAGTGTCTTCTCCAGTCTTGGATGTCGGCTTGGGTGATAATGGTATCGAGAGAGTTAATTAGATCAGCTGAATTGAACTCAGGATCATCAAACAACTCTCGCACAAATTTTCTTTTTCCTGCGTTACCATCTCTCAGCAAGCGCTTCCAGCTGATATCCCTGTCTGCATTGATTAAGAAGCTATAGTTCTTGTCCTTGCTTAATAAATAATCCCCCTTCGAAAGTAATGCCCGTTCCCAGATATGTTCATGTAGATCAATGACACCTCCTTTTCCAAATACAGTCGCCGCTTTTCCAGCGTATTCATTGAATGCGAAAATGAACTGTGCGTTTTCTGCATCAGACCAATCGCAGTTGTTGGAGTTCTTATAATAGGCCTGGATACCTGAAAAACTTAGGAGGAACCCTATCTGGCCATTGAAGTAGGGATGAGCCTCGGCTTTTAAAATAATATTCTTCCACGCATCAGTCTTAAGAATCAACTTGGCTTTTATTATTTCTTCAGCCACTTGGATATCCAGGAAACCTCTGATGTCTTTGCTGCTATGAGCAGCCAAATAGGTGAGGATGTCTGAGCTAAAGTGCAGGAGAGACTTGACTGACTTTATGGATCTTGCAAAGTCAATGGTGCTGTTGTAGATAGTATTTTCTGCTAGGTTGTGTATTACGCGCATCCACTCTGTAAGGCCGTCTGAAGAGCCGTTGGTGGTTAGGTACCCATAAAAAGCAAAGAACTTGATTCGTTGTGTATAATTGAGACTGTTATCAATTACCTCCTCAAATATTGGCTCCTCTTCGAAGTGCGTACTGCCAGAAAGGTAACACCTGAGCCTGCCATCGTTCTGGCTAAGGATATCAAGTATAGAAATAAGGTCTATCACCAATTTCTCATTAAGGGATTCTAATTCGGCGTACTGATAGAACGTGATTGGTTTAGCCTTCTCGTTTTTATTTTCAGGATCTTTTCCAAGTAGAATCTTAAGCTTATCCAGCTTCTTGTCCTCTTTCTCGCTTGCATAATGGTTGGTGGCAATCACTCTGATGAAGTTCATGAGCTGGTCATCAAATAGATTGGTAGCCTTATCCCTGTATATCCAAAAGAGGTTAGCCCACTCCGTGTCAATCTTGTGGGAGAAGTACTCCTGAACATTGACCTGCTTATCTGTGGAGCCAAACTTCAGGGTATAGCTGTACCTTGAATTGAAGTCAGCATCCTTGATGAATTGCTCAAACTTAGCTTTGAAGTTCTCGAAAGGCGTCAGCTGCTTTCCGCGAGAGTTCATCTTTATGTATAGATCATCTGTAAGCTGAAGCACCCCTAGGTCCAAGAATTGGAATGTAACAACCGGATTTTGTGTATCGATTAGCTTGCCAAAGAAACCGGTGGTGCCGGCAAATTTTTCATGAATAGAGTCCAGCATGGTTAGCATCGACTTTATCGTGGGGTCATTGTTCCAAGACAGGTAGTACCAATTGAGGTTCTGAAGTGTCTTTGAGAGACTGTTGTTTTTATTTACATCAGCCCCCAATAAGTCCATTGAATCTAGATCACACTTAATTAGTGCATCACAAAACTCTCCCGAGCTAGTGCGTGTCTCGTAAGTGAAGCGGGACTTTCCTTTTTCGTCAGATATAATATCCTTGAAAACCTGAAAGCTGCCATCCTTGTTGGCTAGGTACCAGTGTAACAAGAAGAGGGTAGTCAGGCGTTGCTGCCCATCCAAAGGAATGAACTTAGTCTTGTCTGAACCTTTTAAGCTGCCATATACAAAATCCAGATCAATGTTCTTACCAGTCTGCAAGTGGTCATAAAGCGTATCAATGAAAAGGTTCCTAACCTCACTGGAGCTCTTTCTTCCTTGCGCATAGTCACGTTGTATGATTGGTATATCTACCGCATAGTTTTTTTCTGTAAACAGCTTTGTGAACGTAAGCTTCTCGCCTGAGAATGGGGTTATATTATCTAGCATCGTATTTTAGTTTTGGGAAATAAGGTAAGGCTTCAAAGTGGAGGTAATCGCTTGCAGGTAATCATCGGCGTCTTTCTTCTGCCAGAACATTACCCCGTCCAATTTGCTGCTATAAGCTTTTAAGAAAGTATTCCTGGTACAAAGCGGAATGAAGGTGCCCCGCATGTCATTTTCCAAAATTGTTCTACGCTTGACAGGGAAGACCGCATTCTTGTAGCTTCTGTTTGTGTTTGCGTCCAAAAGCGCCAGGTTTGAAATGGAGTTAATTCCCTCCGGTTCATTGTCTTCTTTGAAGAGAACAAGCGCCCTATCATATAGGTCTTCAAATTCAGCATCTGTAATTTTATCTTGTGCCAGGCAAGCATGAATACCAACCGCGAGTCGCTTGTCTGCATCTTCCAGCTTCGCAAAAGCTTTCTCCTGCTCTTGCGGGTCCTCTGTACCGGTATAGTACTCCAGAACAGCTTCTAGCCATCTTCTTTGCTTGGAGCTCCCTTTAGGGATATCAGATTTCACGGACCTTATATGTTCTATATCCCAATTCTCTTTTTTATATCTGTCAAAAGGGAAGCGAAGGTTTGAGGCTTTATTGTTGAGGATTGTCTGGATGTTGAACAAAAGTAGTAAAGGCCTTACCACCTTTCTGTCACTATACTCGAGTTCAGTGATAGCATCGCAGCTTAACTGAAAGCTTTTTTTAATTCTAGCTTTCAGATCCTCTTTAAAATCAGACTTGCTGAATTGTCTTGACTCATGCAAAAGAGTTGTAACAGAGTGTCCTGTAGCAATCAGGAATCCGATTAAGTGGTAAAGCTCTCTGTCATTGTACCACTCTTCGAATGTTTGAAAATGCTGTTTAACCTGTAGCCACAGCCGGTCTATGTTTTTGTCTGTGAGGAAGTCCTGATGAAACTCGTAGAAAGTATAATGGGCATCATGAGATGAATTTTTACCTTTCATCAAGTCAAATATGTACTCAATACGGGTGGCATATTTTTGATTTCCTTCATGGATGAAGTACCAGAAGGCATCATGCTGTAGCATGCTTTCGATTTTGTCCCATTCACTGGCAATCTGGAGCTGCTTTAGCCTAACACTGTCCTGACCGCCTTGGGCAAAGTTGCTTTGTCTTAAAAACAGTGCCTTAATTAACTCAGCGTTCGTAAGCGGGATTTTGCCAATGTTGATGCGGGTGAAAATATCTATTGCTTCGGTGTCATCATTGACCTGATACCAGATAACCTTTGTCTTCTCAAGAAAGGGTGTCAGAAACTTAACTCTAGCGTTAGAGAACCCTGCGTCAGCTTTGCCGGCGAACCAGTTATTTATTGTTACGCTGGCATTGTAGATATGGTAATAGTCAACATTGGCGTCTTTCTCTGATTCTACTATGTTCTTCAGATAACTCTCGCTTTCTGCTCTGGTTTCATACTCGATCTTGCCAAAGTTCTTGTTGCTGCCATCAATGATGTTTTCCAGCGCTTTAAGAATAAGGTAAATGGTTGTCAGCCGCTGCTGGCCATCTATTACTTCCCATTCATTATCACTGACCGGTTTTACAACTACAGGCTGAAGGCAGTAGAAGGGCTTGTACCTATCGTCCTTGGACTTGGGAGGGTTCAACTCAAAATCCCATATATCTTCGAGTAGCTCCGTTACCTGTCTTTCATTCCATCTGTATCCTCTCTGATAGGATGGGATAAAAAATTGCCTGCCGAGCAATTCGTTAATGCTGCTCAACTCTAAGCTGTTATTCATATGTCGTTTCTTAAAAACTTGAAAGATTTAATTTGTAATGTGGCACTAGGTGTATAACCAATGTTATAACACCTCTATTCAAATTTATGTAAATCCTAAGTGTTGTATAACTAAAGTTACAACATATTGTTTTTAAAATATATTACTGTCCTTATATATTTTATTAGGTTTATTACCGAACTGCTTTGGATGCATTTGATAGTAATTGAGCGATAGTACCCAGAGACAGTTGATGTGATTTGATAGACTATAATTTATAGGGCTCAAGGTTTTGTTTATAGAACCTCAAGAAGTGTGTTTAGAAACAGTATATTAGCTCTAAAAATAGATATACATAGACATGACTTATTCACAGGCGCTACAATTCATAGAGGAAAACGGAGAGTTATCTGCAGTTGCTGTAAACAGCGCGGCAAAAGAGATCTTCATCATAAATTTTGTTGATGATGAAGATGAAGGATACTTAATAGTTAATTATGAAAAAGATTTAGGGATGAGTAGCGGAGAAGAAGATTCCTTCGATCCAGAAGACTGCCTAGAGGAATTTCCCTATGTAGAGAACCTGAAGTTCTTTGATATCAAACCGGAGACAGCCTCCAAATTGTATGGTTCAGAGTTCTGGTATCAACTTGAAGTATTAGGACTTAAAGGGTAATTGTAAGTAATGGGGAGTTCAAGCACCAGTTGATGTGCTCCTAACTTTTTAAAGCGGGAATTAGGTTGCTGGCTCAAGTAAATCTATCAACCTTTTTAGCTTGAACAAGCTTTCAGAAAACTACTGAAGAACAAAGATGTCTACTAACAGACAGGCACAAATCAGGTACTTAGCACTAGATAGATGCTTTAGAAATCGCGGCAGGAAGTACTTTATAGAGGATCTTATTGAAGCATGCAACACTGCTATCTATGAGTTTACCGGGATAGAGGAAGGAGTGCAAAGGCGTCAGCTATATGATGATGTTCGCTTTATGGAGAGCAGCCAGGGCTGGAGTATCCCCTTAGAAAAGGTGAAGGAGGGAAGACGGGTGTATTACAGATACTCTGATGCAGACTTTACAATAAGCAAAGAGCCGCTCACTGAGAATGAGGCACTACAGATAAGAGAAACACTGACTACACTGGCCCGCTTCAAGGGGATGCCTCAGTTTGAATGGGTAGAGGAAATCACAGCTAGGTTAGAGTCTTCATTACCATTAGGTGGAGCAAGCCAACATGTTTTAGAGTTTGAACAGAATCAGTACCTGCAAGGAATAGAATTTATATCTTCACTATTCAATGCAGCAGTCTATAAGCAACCCCTACAGATAAGCTATCAGCCATTCAAGTCTGACACGCCAGCCACTTACACGATAAGCCCTTATTTTCTGAAGCAGTTTAACAACAGGTGGTTCCTGTTCGGATGGAATCATGAAGATAGATTTCTGATGAACCTGGCCTTGGACCGAATAAAAAACTTAGAGGTGTGCAGGACGCAGTTCGAGGAGAATACGAGCTTTGACTTCAGTTCTTTATTTGAAGATGTAATTGGTGTCACCATACCGCTTAATTCGGTACCACAGAAAATTAGGATTAAGGTCTCTAAAGAGTTGTGGCCATACCTGCAGACAAAACCGATACATGGCTCTCAAAAGATTATAGAACATCAGAATAGCTGGGTGGAGTTGGAGTTAGAGCTATATATAAATCGGGAATTGAAGAATCAGCTGTTCTCATTTGGGGAGGAAATCACTGTGATAGCTCCGGCTCAACTTAGGGAGTGCCTACTCGACAAGGCAAAAAAAATAATTTCTAACTACGAATAACCTGTGCAGATACAGTGCACACATGGTAAATAGGTTTGTATCGTCAAGGCAATCAACGACGATGTTAAACTTATTTACTTAATTAATTATGATGACTACTATGAGTTTATCTGCTGAAATTGAAAACAAGTTTTGGAACATGTTTAATCTTATCAGAGGAGAGGTAGATACTGATTTTTTTTCAGTTGTTCCATGCACTTTCTTGCTGAGTAGCGTAGGGTTTTCTGCAGATGATATTCTTCAGGCCAAGCATAATGGCTTCAGAAATGTATTGGAGTCTATAGCGGTAGGCAAAGGGTTGAAGAGCCTGAATGAAGATTTCTTCACTGCCATAGCTGTATTTGAAGAGGATTTTCGCAAGCTACGTCAGGAAAAGCTTTTAGCTTTGATTCAAGCTATGAACGAGCCTAGTTTGATTAGACTAATAGGTGAAAGGGTAGGCAATGCCTTTGACTACTGCTTGGATTTTACGCTATCGGTTTTGTATAGTGGTGTAGGGGTTGAGTATCAGCAGCCGAAAGAGCTTTCTCAGCTATTAGCCTCTATTTATACTTTAGAGAATGGCGCAAAGGTATATAATCCTTATGCCAAGACAGCGACTATAGCTCCATTCCTTCCAGGAGGTGTTAATTATACTGGGCAGGAGGCAAACCAGAAAGCTTGGGCTTTTGGTGTATTAAAGCTTGTAGCTTACAGTATTAGTAACAAAGCAACTTTAATACAAGGCAATGCGGCGCAGGAATGGATTGAAGATGTACCCTTTGATTATATAATCAGCTATCCTCCGCTTATGCTGAAAGGTAGTAAGTACGGTACAAATAAGTACTCGACCGGAAGTATAATTGATTCAGTTTTGGTAGAGAATATTCTTCCCCTAATTGAAAATGGAAGAAAAGCTATTATAGTTGTTCATAAGTCTTTCTTAACCAGAGGCTCTAATTTTAGGTTGAGAGAATACTTAGTTGAAAATGACTTACTGGAGTTTGTTATAGAGTTCCCTGGCGGTATTTTGCTTAACACAGCGGTTCCCTTTACGATCTTAGGCTTCAATAAGGACAAAGCACATAAGGGGCAGACGCTGCTTTATAATGCTGAGAAGAGCGTATCCTTCGATTCCAAGAAGAAAGGTATAATTGATGTAGAGGCTGTGCTTGGGGTACTGCATAGAAATACAATCTCTGCGGAAGCGGCCTTTATTGATAAGTTTGCTATTGCAGAGCAGGACTATAATCTAAATCCTAAACGGTTTCTCTATCTGGATGATCAACTCCAGGAACTCACCAATGGAGCTAAGCTGGTGAATCTAAGTGAGGTACTTACGCCTTTAGCTACAAGGCCTGTAAGAGATGAATTCCTCAAGGGTAAGTATGTCAGGATACGCGACTTGAAGGATGATAATGTAGACTTTGAGGTTCAAATCGATACGCTGGAAGCAGATACAGATATTCCAAAGCAAGCTTATGAAGTTTCAGAAGAAGCCTTGTTGATAGCATTGCGGTGGGATAAATTAAAACCAACTTGGTTTGCTGGTGCCTCTGAAAGTGCTGTTTATGTAAGTGCTGATGTTGCGGCTTATAAAGTAGCGAACTCTGGAATAGACATGGCTTACTTGATAGCTGAACTGAACTCTGAGCTTGTACAGAAGCAGGCAGCTGCTTATAGAACAGGAGATACAGTGCCAGCTATTTCTAAGAAAGATCTGGCCAATATCAAAATTCGGCTGCCTAAGCTAGAGACACAGAGGGATAAGGTAGTAGAACTGAGAGAGGCTACAATCAAGCAAAAGGAGGAGGAGCTCCTGAGTTTGAAAAAAAAGCTTGGACTTGATTCGTTTCAGCAGGTGGCAACCCTGAAGCATTCTCTTGGAACACCTTTAGGAAACTTGGTCTCTGGGTTAAGAACCATAAAGTCTTTTTTAGTAAGACAGGCGGGTAACAGAGAGGCCACTACCCTTGAATCTTTACTAAACGTGAGGTATAATGTTACTTTAGGATCTGCTCTTGATGATTTATTAAATAATCTGAAGTTTATCTCAAACCTGCTTGAAAGCAATGAAGACGAGCTACTGGTTGAGAATTATACAACTGAGGTGCTTGATATAGCAGGATTCATTAAGGATTATGTATACAATAATCAACTGCGTGACTGGGCTTTTCAGCTAACTTCAAAGAATTCAGCTGAAATAGATATGGTATGGAGAAAAGGTGTATTAGTGAATGCCAATAGGCACCTTCTCAGGATATTGCTCAACAACCTGCTGGATAATGCGCACAGGCATGCCTTTCACAAAGAAGCAAGCGATGATAACAAGGTACATATCTACACCATGATTGGTCCTGACTTAGAGAATGCTCCTTCAGTTGTTGTCCTCATTAGCAATAATGGTACTCCATTTCCAGAAAACTTTGATCTCTCTAAGTTTATACAACGCAATGCAAAAGCTGGAGAGACAGGTAATACTGGAATTGGTGGCTATGATATACATAAAATAGTGTCACATTTTGGAGGTGAGCTAGAATTAAATACTAGAGACAAGGGTGAGTATATAACTACTTTTGCTATTACCCTGCCTTTAGTTACAGGTTTAGAAACAGAAGAAATAACCGATGAAGACTTATAGAGTATTGTGGCTTGATGATGCGTATGATCAGCTTCCTCATGTGCGGAATGACGCTGATGATAATAATATTATCCTCGAGGGATACAAATCTAGCGAAGAAGGGATAGAAGTTCTTAAAGAGAATATATATGCGTATGACGCCATTCTCTTAGACGCCAAGTTTTATTTGAGTAAAGAGCAGGTAACAGGAACTGAAAACTTGAAAGGGTTAAGAAGCATGGTGTCTTACCTTGATCAATTAAGGAGCCAAAGAATTATACCTTACTTTATTTTGTCTGCTCAAGCGAAACTTCAGAATGATGAGACTTTTTTTGAAACCTACGGGCGGTACTATAAAAAGAATGATCCTGATGAGCGGGAAGAATTGTTCGCTGCCATAAAAAAAGCTGCGGATGAGGATGAATGCACCCAGTTAAGGCACAAGTATAGCCAGGCCTTCGATACATGCACACCAAAGTATGTGGGAGAAGATGCAGGACGGCTCCTAATGGATGTATTATTGCACCTTAAGAGTAGCAAAAGCGGCACTCCTTACGATGAGCATTATTTTAATCCGTTGAGGAAGGTATTAGAAGCGTTCTTCAAAGCTTGTAATGACTATGGGCTGCTGCACAATAAATGCCTTAACAATAAGGGTAACGCTAATCTTACCTGGTCCTACCTGTTCCTGGCGGGTATAAAAGTTAAACTTCCTAATGATGAGATTCTTTCAACTTATCAGAATACTTTTTCGCAAGAGATAGCTGACTATGTTAAGAACATAAAAGAATTGACTAATAACGGATCTCACTATGTTTCAAAGGAACATGAAGATGAAATAATATCTGAAACTGAAGATGAAATCATAGAAACTAAGGTACAGGTAACTTCTCCGTTCTTACTGCCGAGCCTGGTTTACCAGATGATGCATGTGCTGGTGTGGTTTAAAAGCTATGTTGATCAGAATCCAAAACCAGAGGTAAATATAAAAAACTGGACACCAGTACAGTTACCCTCTGTAAACTTAGATTTTATTAGCGGAAAGGTGAAAAATTTAACAACAAATGGTGCTGGCTTTTTCAGATCTAATGACGGTTCAGTTGAAGGCTTCATTACATCAGATTTAGTTAATAAGCATGCCTTAAAGAAAGATATGCCAATAGAAGTTACTCTACTTGACAAGGGCCGCAAAAATCTAGATGTAACTCAAATCAAAACACCAGCCACTCAGGCAGTTACCACTAGCCTATAAGAGGACCAAAGTTTAAACTTGATTCTGATATATTAATTTAACTATCTTGTTATAAATTATAGAATTTACAATTACTATCCACAAACTCTTACTGAAGACACACTTAGGGCTTTGCGCCTGATCAGCAAGAAAGAATTGAAATGCTGGAGACTACCAAGCGGTATTAACCACTTGAAAGCTCAGGCAGTTCGAGGGGACAGCTAGTCTCTGGTGAGAAATAAACTAAATAAGAATACCATCAATCTTTATCAGCAATATGTCTGAAGACTACAAACAAGTACTAGAACAACAGCTCTGGAGCATCGCCAACACCTTGCGCGGCAAAATGAATGCCGACGAGTTCCGTGATTATATATTGGGTTTTATCTTCTATAAGTACCTATCTGAAAAGATGGACCTGTATGCCAACAAGATCCTGGCAGAAGACGGTATCAAGTATAAAAATATAGACGAAACTACCAAGGAAGGGCAGGAGTATCTGGAGGCTATCAAAGAAGAATCTCTTGGCAAGCTTGGTTATTTTCTCAAGCCATCTGAGTTGTTCAGCGAGATAGCCAGAAAAGGCAGCACCAATAATAAGGAAGAAGGCGAAAGCAACTTTATATTGGAAGAGCTCACTCTGGTTCTGAAGCACATTGAGCAGAGTACCATGGGTACGGAAAGCGAAGACGACTTTAATAAGTTATTTGAAGATTTGGATCTTACGTCTTCGAAACTGGGGCGTACCGAAGCTGCCAAGAATGAGCTGATAGCCAAAGTGCTTGTTCACCTGGATAAGATTGACTTTAGATTGGAGGATGCCGATGCCGATGTGCTAGGCGATGCTTATGAATATCTGATTGCACAGTTTGCCAGTGGAGCTGGTAAGAAAGCCGGTGAGTTTTACACCCCGCAAGAGGTATCTAAAGTATTGGCTAAGATAGTAGCTACGGGCAGGACAAAGCTTAAGTCTGTTTATGACCCTACCTGTGGTTCCGGCTCTTTGTTGCTGCGCGTTGCTAAGGAGGTGCAGGAAGTCTCTAACTTTTACGGGCAGGAGATGAACCGTACCACCTATAACCTGGCCCGCATGAACATGATCCTGCACGATGTACATTTCCAGAAGTTCGATATTCGGCAGGATGATACGCTAGAGCACCCGCAGCATTTAGATCAGCGTTTTGAAGCTATCGTTGCGAATCCTCCTTTCTCAGCTCAATGGAGTGCTGGCCCGCTGCATATGTCTGACGACCGCTTTAGCCAGTACGGCAAATTAGCACCGAGCTCTAAAGCAGATTTTGCCTTTATACAACATATGATACACCATCTGGCAGAGAACGGCACAATGGCTGTTGTAATGCCTCATGGCGTATTGTTTAGAGGTGCTGCTGAAGGGCACATCCGCACGTACCTTATCGAAGACCGTAATTACTTGGATGCTGTAATTGGCCTACCTGCTAATATCTTCTACGGTACAAGTATTCCTACATGTATTCTGGTTTTCAAGAAATGTCGTGAGAACGCCGATAATATCTTATTCATCAATGCCAGCGGTGAACAGCATTTTGAGAAGGTGAAGAATCAAAATTACCTCCGCAAAACTGACATAGACAAAATCGTAGATACATATCGCGAGCGAAAGGTTGAAGAAAAATATAGTTATGTAGCCTCTTTAAAAGAAGTTGAAGAGAACGACTACAATCTGAACATCCCGCGCTACGTGGACACTTTTGAGGAGGAAGAAGCCATAGACCTGAACGAAGTAGCCGCCTCACTTGCTCAGCTAGAAGACGAGATGCAAAGAACCGACACAACTATCGCTGATTATTGTGAAGAGTTAGCTATAGCTAAACCATTTTAGTTTAAACTATGGAAGCAACAGCAGAAATAATAGCAGGCGTGAAGAACGTACCTGCCTTGCGCTTTCCTGAATTTGAAAGGGAGTGGGTGACAACTACGTTAGGTGATTTCTTAACTTTTAAAAATGGTGTCAATGCTGAAAAGGAAAAATATGGCTCTGGTTATAAATTCATCAATGTTTTAGATATCATCAACAATAATTTTATCACACATGATAAAATTATAGGTTCAGTAGAAATTACAGAAAAAGAGTTTGAGAAGAATAAAGTAAAGTATGGAGATATACTTTTCCAAAGAAGCTCAGAAACGAGGGAAGAAGTTGGGCAGTCAAATGTTTACTTGGACAAGGATAAGACTGCAACTTTTGGTGGGTTTGTAATTAGAGGGCAAGCAACAAAGGAATATAATCCAGCCTTCGTGAATTACTTGTTAAAAACTTCATCTGCCAGAAAAGAAATCACTGATAAAAGTGGAGGTAGTACAAGATATAATGTTGGGCAGGAGACTCTGAAAGTTGTTAAAGTAACTTTGCCTACTCTTTACGAACAACAAAAAGTAGCTTCATTCCTTACTGTCGTTGACGACAAGGTTCAGCAGCTTAGCAAGAAGAAGAAACTGCTCGAAAAGTATAGAAAAGGGGTTATGCAGCAGATCTTCTCCCAGCAAATTCGCTTCAAGGATGGTAACGGCAATGACTTTCCGGAGTGGGCGGAGAAGAAGCTGGGAAATGTATTTGAGTTTTATACTACAAATTCATATTCAAGGAGCTTGCTTAATTATGATGAAGGTTCGGTAAGGAATATACACTACGGTGACATTCATACTAAATTCAATTCTAACTTCGACATCACAAAGGAGAATGTACCATATATCAATGAAGATGTTGATGTAAGCAGAATTCCCGAAAGCAGTTACTGCCAGATTGGTGATTTGATTATCGCTGATGCTTCTGAAGACTATAAAGACATTGGCAAGGCAATCGAAATCGTCAATCTGAACAATGAAGCCGTAGTTGCTGGTTTGCATACCTACATAGCCCGTGATAACTATAATGCATTCGCTTTAGGCTTTAAAGGCTATCTTATGCAGTCACGAAAAGTAAGGTTGCAAATGATGCGATATGCGACAGGTGCTTCTGTTCTAGGTATATCAAAAGGTAATATCGCTAAAGTTGAAATTGGTTTACCAATACTTGAAGAGCAAAAAAAAATTGTCAACTTTTTAACTTCAATTGATAACAAAATAAACTATACCTCTAAACAACTGGAGCAAGCTCAGCAATTTAAGAAAGGCTTGCTGCAGCAAATGTTCATCTAGGACGATTCAACTAAACCATGGGAACTCAACCGGAGCAGGTACTTGAAGATAACCTGATTAAGCAGCTACAGGGATTAGGCTATACCTACGTGGCCATCAAAGATGAGCCGGCATTGCTGGCCAACCTGAAAAGCCAACTAGAAAAGCATAATCAGGTTACGCTAACGGATAAAGAATTTGGTCGGGTGCTCAACCACCTGAACAAGGGTAGTGTGTTTGATCGAGCCAAGATACTCCGTGACAAAATGCAGCTTACCAAAGATAATGGGGAGTGCATTTATCTGGAGTTTATTCAGCAGGAGTACTGGTGTCAGAACCAATTTCAGGTCACACGTCAGGTAAGTATAGAAGGTACTTACAAAAACCGTTACGATGTAACAGTGCTGGTTAATGGCTTGCCTCTGGTACAGATCGAAATCAAGCGCAGAGGCTTAAAACTGAAAGAGGCTTTCAACCAGATTAACCGCTACCAGAGGCACTCCTTTGGTGCTTCCCATGGTTTATTTCAGTATGTGCAGCTGTTTGTGATCAGCAACGGCGTTAATACCAAGTATTACTCCAACAACCGCCATCAATCCTTCAAGCATACCTTCTACTGGACCGACAAGGACAATAAGCCCACTACCCAACTGGAGGCTTTTACAAAAGCGTTCCTAGAGCCTTGCCACATGTCGAAGATGGTAACCAAGTATACCGTGCTAAACGAAACGCACAAGGTACTGATGGTCCTCCGTCCTTATCAGTACTATGCCACTGAGGCTATTATTGAAAGGGTAAAGAACAGCGACAAGAACGGGTATATCTGGCATACCACCGGCTCTGGCAAAACGCTCACCTCTTTCAAGGCAAGCCAGATACTTATGAAGCTGCCGAGGGTGCACAAGGTAGTTTTTGTGGTAGATCGTAAAGACCTAGATTATCAGACGACAAAGGAGTTTAACAGCTTCTCGGCAGGTAGTATAGATGGTACTGACGATACACGCGCGCTGGTAAGCCAGTTCTCAGGCGATACAAAACTTATTGTTACTACCATTCAGAAGCTGAACACTGCAATCAGTAAGTCTAAGTTCCAGGGCAAGATGGACAAGCTGTGCGATGAGCATATCGTGTTCATTTTTGACGAATGCCACCGCAGCCAGTTCGGGCAGACGCATAACCGTATCAAGAGCTTTTTCAACAAAGCCCAGATGTTCGGTTTTACAGGTACTCCCATCTTTGCTGAAAATGCTATCAAGAATGAATTGGGTAAGCGTACCACCAAAGAACTCTTTGAAGAATGCCTGCACAAGTACCTCATTACCGATGCCATCAAAGACGAGAATGTGCTGAAATTCTCTGTTGAGTACGTGGGCCGCTACAAAGAGAAGGAGGGAAGCAAAACAGAGATTGATATTGAGGTTGAAGATATAGACACGCAGGAGCTCCTGGAGTCCCCGCAGCGCCTGGAGAAGATCACGGATTACATCCTCGAGAACCATGCAAAGAAAACGCATGGCAAAGAGTTTACAGGCATGTTCTGCGTGAGCAGTGTAGATACCCTCATCAAGTATTATGAGCTCTTAAAACAGCGGAAAGACAATGGCAAACATAATCTTAAAATTGCCACCATCTTCAGCTTGACGGATAACGAAGTAGACAAAGAGGCCAATGGCTTTCTTCCGGATTATTCAGAAGACGAGCTTTTAGTAGCTGCTGAGCCTACGGTAGCCTATACTGCCTACAGTCATACCCGCGAGAAGCTGGATGCTTTTATAGCGGATTATAATGTCATGTTCGGCACCAAGTTCTCTACCAAGGATAGCCAGTCGTTTTACAACTACTACAACGATATCTCAAAGCGTGTCAAGAACAGGGAGATTGACATTTTGTTAGTTGTAAACATGTTCCTGACCGGTTTTGACAGCCCTGCACTTAATACGCTATATGTTGACAAGAACCTGAAGTATCACGGGCTGATACAGGCTTATAGCCGCACCAACAGGGTGCTTAACGAGCAGAAGTCGCAGGGCAACGTTGTTTGCTTCCGTAATCTAAAACAAGCCACGGATGACGCGATAGCACTGTTCTCTAATAAGGATGCCAAAGACATCATTCTGATGGAGCCTTATGAGGAGTATGTTGAGAAATTTAACATTGCTTTTGCAGAGCTGTTGAAGGTTGCTCCTACGGTTGCTAGCGTAGATAATTTACCAAGTGAAGAGGAAGAACTTGAATTTGTAAAATCTTTCCGTGAGCTGATGCGGATTAAGAACATCCTCACCACATTCGCCGACTTTAGCTTTGGCCACTTAGCTATGTCAGAGCAAAGCTTTGAAGACTATAAGAGCAAGTATCTGGATCTTTACGATAAAGTAAAAACAGGTACTGCAAAAGAGAAAGAGTCCATTCTGGACGATGTAGACTTTGAACTGGAGCTTATTCACAGGGATGAGATTAATGTGGCTTATATCCTGAAGCTATTAGCTAAGCTGAAAGGAGCAACTCAAGAAGAGCAGGACAAACAGGAGAAAGCCATCATTGATATACTGACTGGCGAAACTACCCTGCGCAGCAAGCGTGAGCTAATCAAGAAGTTTATTGAGGAAAATCTGCCTCTCATAGAAGATGTAGATGATATACCCGAGGAGTTCGAAAAGTTCTGGGCAAGGGAGCAGCAAGAAGCCTTTGATAAGATGAGCCATGACGAGAAGCTTGACCCCCTGAAGTTACAAGTATTACTAGGTAATTATCTCTTTACTGAGCGTCAGCCGCTCCGGGATGATGTAATAGACATGCTGGAGGTAAAGCCTAAGATACTGGAAAGAAAAGCCATCTACGAGCGGGTGTTAGGGAAAGTCGTAGGCTTTGTGGATACCTTTATCAGTGGGATGGGGGCAAGGTTGTAATTATGTTTTTAGTCAGATAAACTAGTAGCTATAACATGTACTTAATCAATCCAGACACCAACAGCCTCTCTAAAATTGATCAGGTTTCTTTTGGGGAGTTGCAGTACTCAGAGCGATACCATTTACAGGAGTGGCTCTCCAAAAATCCGGAAGCGTTAGGGGAAGATTTCCTGATCATTCAGAAGGAGTTCAGCGGCTTTGATGATACGCAGGAGCGTTTGGATCTACTAGCTTTGGACAAGGAGTATAACCTGGTTGTGATCGAGAACAAGCTAGATGACTCAGGCAGGGATGTAACATGGCAGGCGTTAAAGTACGCATCCTACTGCTCTACGCTTAGTGGCATTGACATTATTCAAATCTACCAGGGTTACCTTGACAAGTGTGCTCCCGGAGAACAGGCAGCTGAGAAGCTTCATGCCTTTTTCGAGTATGATGATGACTATGAGCAGAAGCTAAACCAGGAGAATAGCCTGCGTATTGTTTTAGTTGCTGCCAAGTTCAGAAAGGAAGTAACCTCAACGGTCTTGTGGTTGTTGAATTACGGGATTAAACTACAATGCCATCGCGTTACGCCCTATAGAATGGGAGATAAAGTACTGCTGAATGTAGAGCAGATTATCCCGCTTCGTGATGCGGAAGACTATACCATTCGGTTAGCAAAGAAAGCGCAGGACCAGGCACAGGTGCGTCAGGCAAACAGTCACCGCTACGAGATCAGGAAAGAGTTCTGGCAGCAACTGCTTCCGGAGATCAACAAGCGTACTTCTCTTTACCAGAACGTGAATCCTACAAAGGACCATTGGCTCTCCGCAGGTTCTGGTATGCGCAGCTGCCCTTATTCCTTCACCATTACCTCGCACTCTGCTTCTGTTATGCTCAACTTTACCAAAGAGAGCAAAGCAGAAAATGACGCCATCTTTCAGAAGATGCTGAGTCGTAAGGATGAGATCGAGAGGGCTTTTGGTGATTCGCTTATCTGGGATACACAAGACAATAGAAAGTCCAGCCGGATTGAATATAAGAAAGAGGGCCTGAATTACTTTGATAGAGATCAATGGCAGGACATCATTTCCTTTCTGACAGATGCGATGGTGCGGCTTGAGAAAACGCTCAAGAAGCCAGTGCAGCAGGTGAATGCGGAGATATCTGCGCAGGCAGTTACCAGCCCTTCTATTAACTAAATAACACAATATTATGAAAGCCCTGGACATTTCGGATGCTCTAGGGCTTTCATAATATTGAATAAGATAGATTTTAGATTACGAGTTAAGAATCACCTTTCTAAAAGTAAGTGATACCCTTCTGGTTCTCTTCACTTTTTCACCATTGACAGTATCAGATTTTCTGCCTGCAATCCCGTGAAGCCATTCATATCGAGATTCTCCTTTGATGACCAACAAGCTTCTTGGATCTAGTCTGATAGATTTCTTCGCTTTTATATCCCGTTTTGAGTAGAAATCCATTAGGCAGGATGAGCCAAGGCTCATAGAAATTATAACACTTTCAAAACAAGGCTCACAATCAATATGTGGAGCGATTCCCTGTCCAGGCTCATATTCGTTTATGATTACCTGATCCGGAGTAAAGCTGATAATTTCCTGCTGATACATTCTCTTGCCTATTTCCAGTGCCCAGGCTGGGAGCTCGCCTACCTTCATGGATCGGTCGATAGATCTTTTCTGATAGTCATACTTATAGCCATAATGCTGTACCCTGCGCTTTAAATCTAAAAGCCAGGGAGAAGCATCTATAACAGCAAGTAATGATTGGTGCTCCTGCTGCGTAATAAAATCAGGTATATATTGAAGTCCTGGAATAGCAGGAAGCTCAACCTCCTGCTTTTCAGTATTAAAGAAGCCTAACTGCATTTCAGTTCTCAGGATATTTACCGTTCAATAAATTTTGTAAAATTAGTCTATTAGCCGTTGAAGGACTAGCCATTA
Organism: Pontibacter sp. LHS2; assembly: GCF_058932845.1. Classification (NCBI taxonomy): domain Bacteria; kingdom Pseudomonadati; phylum Bacteroidota; class Cytophagia; order Cytophagales; family Hymenobacteraceae; genus Pontibacter; species Pontibacter sp. LHS2. The sequence continues at coordinate 484,706 of NZ_JBZYWG010000002.1, read as the reverse complement.
TTACGTACTTAACTTTTTCATTACCTGTGTGTTTTGCACCTATTCTATTGCGATAAGTAACTCTATCATTCCCTTCACCAATTATATTTACATTAACTGTTCTAAGAAAGTGATAGAACATCTCATTTCTATTGCCCTCCTGCGGATTCTGGAACATCATGAAAATTGGATTCGTCGTTTCATATTCATCAATGATAGCTTGAGTAAAGCTCGCTAAATCATCTGTTTGTTGCCTACTCAAATTTGCAAATAAGTAACTAAATATAAAGAGGAGCGGTTGTCCCTGATTAAAATCAGGTGTTATAGCTCTCCAATTGTTATAAAAAGAGAAAGAGGAGCCTCTTGTAAATACAGGGGAATCAGCAAAATCTCCAGCCTTCCTCATGATGGTTGACGAAATGTCTACTCCGTGGTATGTAAGTTTCGGACTATTAAATAGGCTTATATAGTCTGCATATGCTAGTCCTGCTGTCAGTGGACCACAACCAACATCTATGATTGTAGTTTCTTTTTTGAAGAGATTATTCTCGAAAAAGCTGCCATAATCAGACTTATGAAGCATGTCTAGGATATGAAGCTTTGTGAAAAAGTGTTTACGCATGTTGAAATAACAGTAGACTAATACTTTATCTTCTGCTGTCATGTCTCTGTATGGCTGGTCAAAATTTGTTTTTCCGTAGTCTATCGCTTCTCTTAATTCATCGTTGCTCCTGCCCAGAATTATATGATGGTACAGAGTATTTGGTAAAGCCTTGATAGCTCTTATTATTTTCTCCTCAAATACTTGATTGATGGTAGGAGAAGGAACGTATATTTTTCGCAAATCATGCTCTTCTGAAAGATTTAACTTTCGAAGCGGTAGATCTATTAAGTTAATGTGTTGCTGGATCTTTTCGGCATATATTCTCGGGAATTGTTCCTTTACGGTATCTCGATATTTTTTAAACTTTAAAAGTTCGGCCCAATCCCAACACTCTTCAAACTCTATTATTGCCTGACCATGTTCACCAGCAAAATCCCAACCTTTTCTTTGGGATAGGTACGTCCAGTTCCATTCGCCACAGAAGTGCCTTAGAAGCTGCACCGTAAGGGTCAAAGCAGGATTTAGAGAAAGCTGCTTCCAATCCCAATGTTCTCTATAAGATTGGAGGAGATCATAGCTGAACTCCACTTTTGTATGAGAGGAAAGCTCATGCCAGTCTAGCCTATCAGCAAAGAGATCTACTATAGTTTTATTAAAGCTGATTCTGGTATAGTCAATCTTTTCAAGCACCCATCTGTCACTAAAAGCATGGAGCATTTTCGTGTTCAGATTAATAGCGCTGTTCTGACTCAGGAGTTCCCAATCCCAATGATTTATAAATTGACTGATGATCGGAATATCAAATTGAAGATATGATTTGCTTGATAAATCTTTCCAGTCCAATTGATCAACAAAAACCTTAAGAAGATCCTGATCAAATGATATGCTATTATACCTTTCTTTATTCAGTACCCACTTATCCGAGAACGCTATAAGTATAACCTTATCTAGGGGTACTGCTTTGTTTAAGGAAAGTAATTCCCAGTTCCACCATGAATAATATTGGTTAACTAGTTCAAGATCAAATTTTAAGCGGTTACTACTTGATAATCTATCCCAATCCCACTTTTCCTTAAATAGCTCTATAACATTGGCTGTAAAAGGTATTGAGTCATAATTAATGAATTGCAGGTTCCAATAATCTCCAAATGTGAGAATTACACCTTCCGAAAAGTTATTATAGGTTTTGCTGACTATTTTCCAATTCCAGCTTTCTCTGTGCTTCCACAGAAGGTTGGTGTCATTGATCAAATCGGTATTAGATGAAAGAATGTCCCAATTCCAGCTATCTTTAAATCGGGCAATATTGTTAGGGCGAACAATTCTTGGATTAGCAGAAAGAGAATCCCATGATAAGTAGGGTGCATAAAGCTCTAGGTTCCTGTCAGATAACCTGAAACGTTCATCTAGTATGATTTCATCCCAGATAGCCTTTGTTTTTAAATTACCTAGTACAGCATCATCTAAGGAAATGTAGGATGAAAGTTTGAGAATACCCCATACCCATGATTCGTTATACTGCCTTGCAAATCTTAGAATTAGTTCTCTGTGTTCTGCAGGAGGAAGATTCTGCCAGTTAAATTTGTTGAGGAATTTATTAATCCTTGTCGGCGTTGCAAGTAGATTCCAGTTCCAGTAGATGTCAAACTCCTGTAGATTAAAGGAATCGAGCACTATATCTGAATTCTCAGATAACTTTTCCCAGTTCCAGTTTTCCTTAAACCTGTCTAATTTGATGTTATCAAAGTTTACTCCTTTGTTAGAGCTGAGGGTGTTCCAATTCCAGCAGCTTTTGAACTCTTCCAATAGAGTTGTAGTGTAGGTAATTCGGTTGCTGGCGGAAAGGGTATCCCAATCAAAATAGCTTTTAAATGTGTGTAACAGTTCTTGTGAAAGTGCGAGAAGTGGGTGGTGTACAAGTGAGTTCCAATCAAGATGGTTTGCAAACTTCATCAGAAAAGGTAACGCGAACTTTCTCGTTGTGTCTTTTGAAATGTAAGACCAATTCAAACTATCTTTGAATATTTCTAATAAATGCTCATTGTGTGTTAAGGAGTCTATCTTAGTTAAAGAGTGCCAGTTCAGCGAATCCTTGAATGTGATTAGAAACTCCTCATTCAGCTCTATTGATGGGTTTTGCAGGATTACATCCCAATTTATGACATGCCTGAATTCTGATAGTTCTTGTAAGTTATGCCAATGACAATCTCTACTGATTCTATCAGAGAAAGCTTTTTGACTAGTCGGGTCTAATTCTTCATAGTTAATCCTATCCCAATACCTGTGAAGCAGGTCATAGCTCCAGGTGAGATGAGCATTATCAATCAGCCCTGGCTCATGATGAGGTACGGATACCTCATACTCTTCACCGCCTTCCCATAATTTGAATCTGCTATGAGTTTCAACGGTAACCCACCTCTTAGACTGCCATCTGATCTTATCAAAAGAATCGAATAAGTCTACTACAGGGATAGACCAGCAGACTTTCTCAAGTGCTAAAGAAGTGATCTTATCAGCATAGCGTTCTAAAATAGTATAAAACCTTGGGTCTAGAATTTGATCCTCGTTTAATCTCTCAATAGCCTTGTTAAGATTTAGGAACGCAACGTACTTTTCTAATCTAGGAATATCTATCCTAAAGCTAGCATTAGCAGTAAGCTTGTCCCAATTCCATTTATCCTCAAACTTGATAACTACCTCATCAGAGAAGGGTACATGGGGGTTAGCAGATAATAGATCCCAGTCCCAGAAAAAATAGAACTCCTCGAGAAGATCAGCAGTAAAGTTTAAGTCTCTGCTTGAAAGACTTGCCCAACTCCATCTGTTCTTAAACACCTCAAGCATGGTTGCGCCCGGAGTGATCACCCCTTTGGATGCAAGTTCGAAGCTTAAAGCTGTGATTATTTCCTGCTGTGCTCTTTCATCATTATTTAAAATAGTCGACAGTTCTTCATTATACTGATTTTGCCAATAGACCTTGAGTTCGAATCCTGAATCTTTTTTCAAGGCATGAACCTCAACATCTGCATAACATTCTTTAAAACCCTCTGATACCAGATCTGTATAGAAAGCTAGTTTGTTGGTTTCCGGGTTATATATGTCAGGTGCTTGTACCCTCAGGACTTCTTTCAATAAATCCTCCGAAGGAAAATTCCAGTCGGATTCTTCAGCCTGATAGTCCCTTGATGCGTTTTTAAAGTATCTGTGGATTAACTGATGTTGGGCGGACAAGGTATCAAAGTATACATCAAAATGCTGTCCCTTTCTACAGGAAAGCTTGATCCTCTTTAATGTAAATTCGAGTCCCCATTTGGTAAGGCTGTACCTGTTATCAGCAAACTTAAGCATAACATGATCTTCTGAAAGAGATTCCAGTGCTTCCCTCAAGATCTGCTCTTCTGCATCATCCTTGTAAACTCTATCTTCAAATCTGTTTTCAACGGATAGCCCTAGTATGCTGCCCAACTCAGTGAAGTTCTTGCCTCCATGGTTTAACAGGATTTCGCAGATTACTTCTTCTATGAGAGTAAAAGGACTACTGTTGTAAATATCTGCTTGGTAAACTGCCTTCACAAACCTCCACTTATAGTTTGTTTTGGCCAATGTATTTTCCTGACTCTTTAGAAGAGCGTCATTAATGATAGCTGCAAATTCCACGGCTAGTTGTAAAGGTTAAGGAGTTTATAATCAATGAAGGTTGGCTGTGTAGAAGCAGCACCTCTGATCGTATTGACCACATTTGCATACATCTCATTTCTTCTAAAATGAGCTGCATTCCCAACAACAATCAAGAGACGCTTCGCTCTGGATAAAGCAACATTTAATCGTTGAGGAGTTTCTGCAAATCCTAGGGAATCGTTCTTCTTATAGCCCTCATTATTTGGATACTTTATAAGACTCGGCTTTTGATGCGGTGTGTCAATAATTTTATTGCTTCGCACAGTAGACACTATGATAATATTGCGCTCCATACCCTGGAACCTATCAACTGTCTTCATGAGCAATTTTAAATCGGGAAATTCTCTTTTGAGTGAGTTTAACCTATTCATTTGCTTTCCATAAAAGCTTATGATCCCTATTTCCTGATCTTCTTCTTTTTCCCAATGAGACATGTATTCTTCAAATCCTTCTGAGTTCTTCAAGTACTTTAAAACTCGGCGGATAGCTTCCACCTCAGATTCATTCACTCTGGAGGTTCCATCCTTTAGCTCTGGTTCATCTACATTTACCCAAATAGTATGGCTGTCAGGACTAATAAAGCCATCATGAGAAAGCCCGTGATAACGGGAGAAAGGATTGCTTAGATCAGGATCATCGACTTGATCGAGCGGTAATCCACAACTCAGGCCTCCATCCTCCAAATAGAATTGTTTGATAACCTCATTGATTTGAGGGTGCATTCTATATTGTTGGTTGAACGCTCCCCTAAGTGTAGGAGAAACCTTGTCGTTCATAAATAGTCTCTCAAACTGTGAGGTCTGATAATCTTTCTCTGTCCAGTGCCTGGCTAAGTCAAACTTACCTATCGTATCAAGTGTCTCTTTGAAATCTTGCTCGTTTAAGCTAGGTGGTAGTTGTCTGTGATCTCCTATTATAATGGACTTCTCCCCAAATGTTAATGGTAATAATAGTTCAGGAGGAGTGGCTTTACTAGCCTCATCCATGATAACAGCATCAAAATGCACCGGCTTTAACTTGGCAGCGACATCTGTTCGTAAAGGCGTACCATTTTTTACACTATAAGTATAGCTTCTGAGATCCTTATCCTCTATCTGTGGGTTATATAAGGTTTGGTAATTAATAATGAAATCAGGGCTGCCAGCAGAGCTACAGGTATTTCCTACAACATTAACATGTGCAATATAGGCGTGCTTGAACTCTTGTTTTGTACTGCTCGAGGGGTTGCTAAGACCTTCCCTCCATTTATTAAGTACCTGTTGATATTCCTTGGGAGAGTCGGCTGATCTCCTGATAATGGTGTTCAACCATGTCTGGACAGCATTATTGTTAATGTTGCCACCATCTTTATCTTCAAAGATATCTCTATGATCTACTCTGGCCCATTGCTCAATTCTTTCTAACTGAAACTGCTTACCTTCCTCTTCTTGAACATTTCTACCGAAACGAAGAGGCTTAACTATCATTGTTTTAGGATTGTCCAGCCTACCCAATGCATTGTCAACAGCAAGATTACTTTCTGAGGTAAGCAGAAGCCGAGAATTCTGTTTCTTCAGAATGGACTGCCAAATGATTTCAGAAATCACGGTCGTTTTACCAGTGCCCGGAGGGCCTTGTAAAAGGGCTAAATCTTCGGCCTTTAGTGCTTTAGCAACTGATTCAATTTGTGAGTTATTGATTTTGTTAGAGTTCAGTCGCTTCTTGACAATTTCTATTTCATCCTGTAATTCAGAATGTCTTATGCCTTTTGCCTGAGATGAGTCGAAGATAAAGTCACCGAGTTTCGCATTAGCTGGTTTTTTCCCAAACTGATCCCTTGGTTTGGTAATTTTCTCAATGGCTTCTTTGAGATAATTGTTCTTACTTCTATCTCCGGACAGATCTGGATGGACTGTATATAGAACTTCTTCATCCATGAACAGACCCCTGATGACTTCGCTAAAGCGAACATTCTCTTCAGTATCTAATGTTAAATTGAAAACCAGCTGCTCATACTTGGACCTTCTGCCATCTAGCTTGCCAAGGTATACCTTTTGTGTCTTTCGTGCATTCCCGTCTGCATTCTCTAGTTCTTTCAACCAGTAAAATTCGCTGCCGGCTAAAGCCTCTATTTGCTCTGAGAATATTGCTTTCTGAGTTTCTTCATCAACTTTGAAGTAGAACGCGTAAGGGAATTCAGATGTATGGTGCTCTACTTTTATAGCATTCTCTGCCTCTAATGCCTCTAGTCTGTTGAAGAACGACACGAACTCATTGGAAGAGGAGTAATAACGGAAGTAAAGAGTTAGTTGATTTTGAGAAAATTCAAAATCAACATCTTCCTTATATTCCTGCTTTAATCGCAGGCCAATCGCAGTAAGGTCTGGATTTTCAACACTTAGACGAACTTTATACTTAAAATCTTCTCCTAAAGAATCTAGATTATGGCGTACTAAGTTTAGCTCCTCTAGCTTATCTATATTTTCCTTAAGCTCGTGTTTATTGAGCACATCGAAAGATAGAGTTGCTTTGTCTTTTCTTTGACCTACATTAAAGCCTTCTTCTCTTAAAAATCTAAGACACTCCTGTTTATTCTCTTTTATAAAATCGTGTTTGTTTATTGGCTTAAAGGTACCTGTAAGCTTAATTAATTTGATAGTAGGGTATTTAGAAGCTAATACTTTTTGGAAGAGCCAGAGTGACTCAAAACATTGCGTTGTGTCTTTTTTAAACTCTATAAGATTATCAGTATGATCTTTATATTGATAATATCCGGTCCAGCTTTCTCTAAATAAACCGAAATCATCAAGCGTAGCTTCAAGACTCTCGAAATTACCTCGGAAATTTTCGACAGTAACAGATACGCGTTTTATAATTTCAGCATTATCAGGATCAAGCTGTTTTCTTACATTGAATGTAATGCTGTCTACATCCAACCTTTCTTTCAGCCGCCTTTCTAAAATCGCAGAGTCATTATAATTGTATATCGTTGAAACTGCTCCAACTTCAGGTTCCCTTCTTACATAGGGATACTTTCTAATATACTTGTCAATATTCCGTATTTCTTCTACCGTACAATATACTGTCTCATCTTCTTCTAATTTAGAAGATAAGCCGATCAGAGTAGCTAGGTCAGAATAGTCTTGCCTAAGAGAGCTGATTTTTCCCCAGATGGCAGGCTTGGGATTGTATTCTGTAAATTTTGGGTGTCTTGTGTTAAACTCTATTAGAACTTGCTGAGTTGCATGAAGATTTCTGTGACTGAGGCTACTAAGATATATAAAGCTGTCGCTGTATTTTGCGTAATGCTGATTTGGTATTATTCTTCGATACTCTAATGCACCAATCATTTCCTTAGAAATGTTCTTTTGGTTGACAGCTACCGTTGTAGTTAATACCGGCTCATTCCAACGATTTTTTTCCTGCTTTGTCTCAACAATACGAGTAACTTCTATAGGTTTAGATTTTTCCTCTATGATAGCTTCATTGGCCTCAATATAAGCTTCCCATACTTTTAATTGTTCAGCATGAGGGACTCCTTTCCTTTTACTATGGTCAGAGTGTTTGCCTATAGAACTAGAATCGGACTCTTTTTTTCTATCAGGTATTTTGATATCTCTCTGAATAGAGGTATCTGAGAATTTCTTTTTTAATAAATCAAATTGAGCCTGATTGATTCGTGTAGTTGGCTTATCCTCAATCTCATACCCAATTGTCTTTAAGTAACTAACAATGCTGGTAGTAGATGTTTTGAAAATGAATGCTACTAATCTAAGCCTTCTGTCTGATGCAGTCATGTATACAAGAAATAGGTATGATCTTAAAAACTTATATGTTCGCAGCTGCCTAGAAGATAATTGACAAGAGATAGATAAGGGTCATAACAAAGGCCTAGGGAGAAAATGCACCTGAAGCTAAGTTACCTTGCCTTTCTTTAGTTTATCTTTTGTTAAGTATAGCTGAGGTTTGTTCGAATCGAAGGATGAGGAGCTCTGGTTCTAAGTCCTCTCCGCCAACCAGTATGGCATTTTGGCCAAAGTAGCTACCCAAGGCAGCGGCTTATTCTCTGCAAATTCCTTGGATAAAGAAGCTTTCTTCGCCCTCACAACTCCCTCCTCGACTTTAGCCTTCTCCCTTGCACACTTTTTAATCATGTAGTTTCTCAAGTAGGAGACGCTGTTGCTGCTGGTTGTATTCAGCTGACTGCTCAACAGAATATGGATTCCAAGCAGTAATGTATGTCCAGTCTCTGACACCTTCTTGCTCTAAATAGGAAAGCAGGTTTTGGTTAGCTTCATCCAAGCTAATAGTAATGGTTCTTGAGCCATCAGTAAAGCTGTATTCTGTAAGTGTGTAGGCTATCTTAAGATGATCAGGTAGCGAATTTAATTGGCTCATTAGCACCTAAAAGTAATAAGTAGGAATAAAGTACTCTGCTTTATACATTCGTAATCCCAAATATATTATAAATCTAAACTATAGCAACACAAAATAACGTGTTATGAATACAATAATTTTGCACATACCACATGCAGCGATGACTGTACCTATAAAGGAGGGATACACTGCTCCCTGGTATGTGGTGGAGCGGGAGTTAAACCTGCTGACGGATTGGTTCACAGATGAGCTGTTCACGCATGAAGATGTTATCAGAGTAGTCTCTCCTTTCTTCAGGGTGTGGAGCGCTTCCCAGATGATGAGCAGGAGGTGATGGCACATTACGGTATGGGTATGCTCTACACGAAAACGGATAATGGGCAAGAGCTCAGGCAAGTAAGTGCAGGGCTAAGGAACAAGACCAAGAAAGAATACTATGAATTGCACCATACTGTAGGCTTCCCCGATTTTTAGGCCATTGTAAAGTTGGTTTTTTTAAGTTACAGTTTCCTCGAGTAATTCCGCAGGCGCCTGCGAAGATCTATTGGCCAGTGCTGTTGCGTTGGAACATCATCCTGGCGCAGCAGCAAACTAAAGGATGGGGATCCAAAGTGATTCAGACGCTCTCTGATGACATACGCAAGGAATTCCCGGAGTTGCAGGTCTTCTCTTACCGGAACCTGCTGTATATGGGGCAGTTTGCTTCTGTTTATCCTGGAGCTGAATTTACGCAACAACCGGTTGGGCAATTGCCCTGGGCACACCATGTAGTGTTGTTTACTGGCTATTTCGGCCAATTCCAGCCAGTTCATATTTGAAAGAGCTGGAATTGACAGAAGACAGAACCACCGGTATCCTCACGATAAAAAGGGCCTGAAAAGCAACGGTTCTCCTGCGCCTACTTTTACAACAGATGATGAGCGGTCTTTTTTCGAGGTAGAGATTGCTGCCACCCCGCTTTTCAGAGACCAGCTTAGTCGAAAGCGACCAAGTTAGTGACCAAGTAACAGAGCTAGCTGGAAGGCTAAGTGAAGAGGATATAAAGCTGCTAGTGTATGCATATAAGCCGGCAAAGCGGAAAGACATGCTGGAGGAAGGCCTAGGTATATCTAATCACACCAAGAACGCCAAACGTTATATTGATCCGTTGCTAGACAAAGGTTTGCTGGAGCGTGCAATAAAGGAAAGCCCAAATAGCCCATTGCAGCGATATATTATAACAGAAAAGGGACGGAGTTTGCTTCAGTGTCAACTTAAATATCAATAAAAATGCTTTACACCTGTTAATGAACTTATTTCTCAATCGGTAATCCCGCTATACGAAGACTTTATTCCTGCAGCCTTCAGTACCTGCCCTAGACTCATGCCCCTGAAGCTTTTAATAGCCTCAGGGGCTTTTATGTAGATAGAAGAATAATCTAATTGAATTAAAATCTAGGTGCACAGAGCACTTACCGAGTACTGAGAATTGGGATTTTGACATAGGGATTATATGTAAATCAAAAAGAAATTATTTCGTATTTATGGAAATTTATTCCTTGATTTGGAAATAAATTTATTATATTTGCAATTACAATTCCATATAAGTAAAAATGATTCAATATTTTAATATAGTTCAGGCATTGTGCAGATCAGCTCTTTCAAGTCCTAACGAAGCTGTTATGCACCAAATTTCTAGACTGCAGAAAAGCTTAGAAGAAGACGGTTTTGCCAAAGAAGCAAAGTCTATAGCAGCTATACTTTCATCATCTCAAGGCTCATTGGATATGTCTCCTAGTAGAATCCAGAAGTCTTTCATTGCTACAAAAGGTGAAGAGCTCACTAAAAGAACTCCCATTCCTGTTGACAAAGAAACATCTACCCCCTTGGTTGAGGTTTTTTTTGAGACAGAATTGCCTGATGACGTGCCATTGTTCGACTCCAATATTCAGCTAGCTATTCAATCAATTATTGATGAATGGTCAAGATTTGATGAATTGGCAGTATTACAAGCCGCCCCTGCACGTTCCTGTTTAATATATGGTGCCCCTGGAACAGGTAAAACACACTTGGCAAAGTGGATGGCGAAGCAGATTGGTCTACCAGTAGTGCTGGCAAGGCTAGAAGGGCTAATGTCCTCCTTTCTCGGCACAACATCAAGAAACATTGGAAACCTGTTCACTTTTGCTAATAGGTACAAGTGCGTATTGCTGCTTGACGAATTTGATGCTATCGCAAAGCTACGCAATGATCCTCAAGAAGTGGGAGAGGTGAAGAGAGTTGTAAACACATTACTACAAAGCTTAGACACTAGAAGGGAACAGGGCTTTACAATAGGTGTAACTAATCATGAATCTTTACTAGATCCTGCCATATGGCGAAGATTTGATATTCAAGTTGAAATTCCAAAACCATCTCCTGAAGTGATGATGCTACTGCTGAAGAACTTTTTGAAACCTTTGGAATTCAGTGAAAGCGAAACAAAATTCTTAGCGTGGTCCCTAGAAAGTGCTTCAGGCGCTGACGCAGAAATGCTCTCAAAATGGCTAAAGAGGGCCTCTGTTTTAGAAAAGGAGAGAAACATTGTATCTACGATGAAGCAGTTTGCACTTCTAAACTCAGGGAGAGTTGATGCTGCTAAAAGAAAGGTTATGCTCAGCAGTGATGAAGACTTTATTTCAATGCTGTTGACCGATAAAGATTTTTCATTTAAGCAGAAGGATGTCGCATCCTTATTTGGTATAACACCTTCTACCTTGAGCAAACAATTATCAAAACTGAAAGAAACAGAAAAAATATAAGCCATGTCAAACAGCCCTATCCAGATAATCTTGAATACTAATGATTTCATTCAATCATGGGAACGTACAGGAGGTGGTCCTAAGAAAGACTTCTTTGCCGGAAATGACGCTGAGTTTGTCGAGCACAGGGAAAGTCTCCAAAAGCAGCTTCAGGATATAAAAGACTTACAAATTAGGAACAATTATGCTCCAATTGCATATGCTAAAATCACATTGAAACAAGCTGCTCTTGCGAAAAGCCACCGTCCTACTTCTCAGATATTTAAAAGAGATGTTGCTCCAGTAGTAGGAGCTGGCGACTTAGGAGAGTTATTTGTTGAATTGAATCCTGAAAGTATTGAAGAAGTAAACAAGAAGGTAGGGCAAGCAGAGGCAGAAACTAGATATAAAGAGCGTGATGGAAAAAATGTGCCCAACCCTACAAAGCTCCGCAGTGAGGTTGGTGCCATAAAAGAAATATCGCCTTATACATCTGGTGACAAAAGGAAGTTTTCTGTAGCTGAAGCATTAAACTGGTTATCTAATCCACAAACTGGAGGAGCATACATTGTGGAATTATTTGACTCGCCGCCTCCTAGACAACACTGGGACACATTAAGTCAATATAAGCTTGAATTGTTTAAAAGCTTTTTTGACGGTTTAGAAAAGCTTGGAAAAGGGTTGATAGCCACAAGAATAAACGGTGGATTAGGGACAGCTGTTATTTTTGGTGTCAGGCTGGAGAATTCATCTTCTTCTCCTATTTTACAATTGGCACCTTCTACATCTTCGGCTAGCAAAATCAATGATCATAAACAGGTGAATTTAGATCCGGAGGTGAATAGTATACTCTTGTCCTTTTTAGATCATCACCCTCTGGTCAAAAGAGTTACGTTACCTCCAATAATTACCCAGAGTCAAGAACAAACGAATTATAGAAAAAATGACACTTTTATAATACCTCAGCCTCAAGAAAGCGCCTCCTATCCCAAATTGTGCATAGTAGACGGAGGCGTTTCTGATGTATATAATGAGTGGGTTGAGGAGAGATGGGGCCTTGTCAGCCCTTCTGACAAAGATGAAAATCATGGAACATTCATCGCGGGCTTAGCTTTATTTGGCCAGACCTTGAATGGACATGCTATTTGTAAAGAAGTTGATGGTTGCAAAATCATTGACTTAGATATTTTACCTACAGCAGGGAAATACTCCTCTTACTATTCAAAACCGCTCGAATTCTTCAATGAATTAGAAATAGCGGTTCAGGAGCTTAAAGCTCGAACAGGAGTTAGAATATTTAATTTTAGTTTAAATATTGAAGAGCATGCTTCTACGGCTGGGTACAGCTTACCGGCTCAAATACTAGATAAAATAGCAGAGGAAAACGACATTATTTTTGTGATTTCTGCAGGAAACACAAGTCCTAATGACATGAGAAAGGAGTGGCCATCTGATCACTTCGAAGCTTTAAAAATTTTAGCCAACTCAAGAAATGATACTCTTAAGAGACCGGCAGAGAGCTGTAGAAATATAAGTGTCTCAGCTTTAAACCCTCCTGATATTAATGGAGTTGTTCCTTATGCCTTAAGTAATTACAGCTGTAGAGGCCCGGGATTAAGAGTTGGTCTTAAGCCTGATCTAGCTCATATTGGGGGATCAGGAACAATACATTCTATCTTAGGCCATGGTCTGCTTTCATTAGATGCCAACGGAAATGTTGTAGATGGGTGCGGAACAAGTTATGCAGCACCTAATGTAGCTAGAACTTTAGCCACCCTTGACCATACTATTGAAGGAAATGTTTCAAGAGAGACTCTAATAGCTTTGGGCATCCATCATGCAGCATTACCAGAACCGCTTACCGACAAGAGGCTGAAGAATATAACTAAGCATTTGGTTGGCTTTGGTATCCCAAATGGTTCAGAAGAAATCTTAAAAGGTGACCCTTCAGCGATAACATTGGTGTTTGCCAATAGAGTAATTAATGGACATAAAATGAGCTTTAAGTTTTCATGGCCTTCAAGCTTAGTGAAAGACGGCAAGTGTTACGGCCATGCGAAACTTACTATAGTTAGCACCCCTCATTTTGATTATAAGTATGGCTCCGAATTTGTCAGAGTCAATATAGATGCAGCTCTGCGTCAGCAGCAGAATAATGGTAAATATCTAGGACGTCTAAATGCAGTATACACTCCTGATGACAAGGAGGGTAATTTATATGAGAAGGATCAAATAGATCACTCATTTAAGTGGAGTCCAGTAAAAGTGTATGAAAAAATATTTCCTAAAGGCGTTGGCCCAACTACAAATTGGTCTTTAGATGTTGAGTACCTAGCAAGAGACGGAGTAACTCTCCCCCCTTCAGGAGTTCCTTTTACAGCTATTCTAACAATTTCTGATCATAAGGGGAAGGAGCCTGTTTTTAATGACATGAGGCAGATGCTACAGTCTATAGGAGTGAATGCTGTAGATATCAAGACCGCGGCTAGAATTGTACCTAGAGTTTAATCGCCTTGGGTTATATAAATATAACACCTCCTCCAGAATGTTAAAGAAAGCTTCTTTAGTCTAGTGAGTATTCGTCAGTTTGCAGTTTGCAAACTGACGAATACTCACTTAGGTACTTATACGTGAAGGGACATGATGACTAAATAAAGGAACAGGTTAATGTAAAAAAATTATATGTAGTAATAGGTTATAAGCGACTTTCCTGTATCGCGTCAGTTATTCCAACATTTCTGATTATAATTAGCAAGGTGCAAACTTTGTACTGTTTTTAGGATGATGAATTTCAAGAACCCATATTTGCGGCCAGTATATGACATGGCATAATTTGCAAGTTTCTTAAGTCTTTTGAATCCATGCTTTCCTATGGTAAACCAGAGCGCTGCTGGTTCATCTTGACCTTATCACTACTGACTAAAAAGTATACATTAAAAAGCACTAAAGTATTAATCAGGCTCTACCACATTAAATGTCCCATTTGCTGTTATAATATCACCTGCCTCATTAGTGGCTACCGCTCTATATGATATTGCTCCAGTATAACCGCCAAATAATCCTGGAGTAAAAAAAACTGTCGCTTGGCCATTTTGATCTGTTTTGGTAAGAGATCGGAATAGCCTAGAACTAGTGGATGACAAGCTATCCGCAACAATGAATTCTACAGATGTTCCTTCGCTAGGTAGTCCTTCTAATGCGGAAAGGTTTGCGATTAGTTGGATTTCGTCTTCAAATGTTCTCGAGACAGCGAACTTGTTTTTGTTGGTTCTAATGGCAGTTGGATGAGAGGTCAAAAAACTAATAAACCTTGTAGTCTTGAACACCTCGGGTATTTCAATGGTAACTGCATGCCTCCCTTTTTTGGTAGTGGTCTTGAGAGTTGCGAAAATATAAGCATTAGTACTGTTGGGACCATCCCTGTATAACTCTGAACTAGAATACTCTGCTTTGTTATTTTCTAAGAACACACCTTCCTTAGTTGTGAAATTAACCTTCACGTAATCTTTATTCGGTGCTAGTGGGAACAGAACCTTGATTCGTATGCTATCTACTCCATTGGCAAGGGCTCCTTGTGGAGGGTCGATTTCTACTGTAGGGCGATAATCTGGATTTACTTTCTCAAAGTATTCTTCGTAGTCATAACAAGAATACAGAGGGAGAAAAACAAGTAGAATTATGGCTATATTTCTCATTTTACTTAAAACCTAAGGTTGTAATCACTCCACCAACAATATCTCTCAGCTTGATATCTAAGGTTACGGCCAGATAAGATGTCCCTGCAATTGACTTTCTATCGGAAATGAGCCTGTTAGGATTCACTTCATAAAAGAGCATTTGACCATATGATATCCGTAATGCGTCTACAGGCTGATAACCAATACCGATTAGAATATTACTGTCGCCTATTAAGTCATCTCGGAAATTTTCTTCAGCTATGCTGTTGATTGTCAACCCAAACAAATAAGAGAATCTTTGTGGGGCAAGGAGTTTGTATGATTTAAAAGGTATATCTGGATCAATTTGCCTTATGTTGTAAAAAACTCCTAGCATTAGGCTTGGCCTAATAAATGTATCCTCACCATTCTTAAATATGGGCACGGCCACACCAAGTTGAGAGAATATCCGTTGCTTGAGCCTCCTATCCAATGTTGGGGAGACAGTAGTGAAATAGTAGCTATCTAGCTCATCTTTATCACTCCATCTAATATCAAGTCTATAGTTACGGTCCGGTTTTAAATTATTTAGCTCTACATATATGAACTCTGAATCTTTACTCTCTTCATAGAGCTGCTCATTATTTATATCATCGCTTAATGAATTTGAAATATCTATAAGACGTTTGGCCTTAACTGTTGAAGGGTCTTTTTCCTGTTTATTAGATGGAAACGCTTCTTTGGTTTCTTCTACTGTTTTTCGTGACACCTTGACTGTATCCTGCTGATCTTGATAGACAGTTTCAACTATATCTGTTTTTGTCTTTCCTATATCAGCTTTCTTACCCTTTGAGTGGCGTTTAATCTTCAAAAAGAAAACTCTGTCAAAAGGAACTGCCTCTTTTGCTAATTTCAAGACTGGGTCAGTTTCAACTGTTCTTAACTCTAGAAAGCCTGTTTCTGAACGTTTTTCGACAATACCTGATGAATACAATTTTTCCTCCTGAGCACAGGCTTCCTGAACTATTGCAAGATTAGCAATCAATAAGGTGATTGCCAGTATTATCTTCCTATATCTATTCATAATCTAGAGGATGTATTTAATAAGTGCATATTAATCTTTAAATATACTTATTAAGTACAATAAAGTTAAATTTTATCAAGATTATTTTGAATAAAACAATAAGGTTATTTGAAATATCTAACAATATGCATCTACATCAAATAAACAGTGTCTTTATAAAACAGTACCTTCTAAATAAGTTGTACATAATATAATCTTATCAACCAGAGCTAAATAAGCAAGAGAGGAGCTATAGTCATTTAAGCTATAGCTCCTCTCTTGCTTGCTGCTCAGTCACTTAGTAGTAGGGCAAAAATCAGAGATGGCAGTTAAATCTTCGAAAAGATTATTCGATAATTGAGGGCTTTGGTCTACCTAATCGGACTGATTAGTAGAAATGTTTGTGTCAATTCCTTTATTTTGAACTGCCTTGGACAAGAAAGTTTACCCTTTAAATGCCCAACTTGATATTGCTCGAATAAAGAAGTAAATCTGACCACGATAGACAATAAGAATCTCGGAGAGGAGGAAAATTCGGGTACGCGCTGTATTTTAGAGTATTATGCAATTGATAGTGAATAGGTTATCTAGATGGTTCGACTCCCTGCATAACAATAACACAGTATTGCTCTCTTCTCTTAAAGTCTCATCTTAACTCCTTTCCAACCGCTGATTCCTTGAAGCAGCCGTTTTGCCAGTTGCGGCTTTGCTACCAGCAGCTCGTTTACATCCTTATAGTCTTGGTAAGTGGAGGAGAGGTCCCGGCAGTTCAGTTCTGATCGTAGCAGCCGCTCACTCGCCATTCTACCCGCCTGATCATTGTCTAGGAAGAGAAGCACCTGCCGGTGCCGGCCGATCACGTCCAAGCTCTTGCCTAGCTGGGCAAGGGAGTTGAGGACAAGAAAGCTGGTGCTGACCTGAAGGCGTGACCGAAGCTCGAGAAGCGAGAGAAAATCCATGAAGCCCTCGAGCAGGCAGACCGTGCCGACGCCGTGATTGATATAGGTGATGTCCTTGGGGGAGGAGGATCCTTTGAACCAGCTGTTACGCAGTTCATAGCCGCCTGAGCGATTAGGAAATCCAATAGCTTTGTAATGTCTGGTGCCGATGGAGAAGCTGACCGCTTGGCAAAAGGGGGCTGCCGTATGGAGGCTAATGCCGCGCTGCTGCAGGTAGTTTGCCAGTTGGGTATTGTCCTCCAAGGGCTTTGCCTCCAGTATTTTGATACTAGTGGAGGGTGCTGGTGTGACAGCCGGATTTTGCCCCTTAGTAGGTTTTCCTGTTGGCTGTATACTGAGGGTCGCTGTTGCCTCTGAAGGTATAGGCTGCTGGGAGAGGAGCTGGATAACCTCCCGGATCGAGGCGGTGCGGTGGAGCCTCATGGCCAGGTCGAAGATTTTGCCGCCCTCCCCGCTGCCGTGGTCGTACCAGCGGTTCAGGCGCGTGTTGACCTTGAAGGAGGGAGTGCGCTCGGCCATACGGGCCGGAGAGATGTACCACCAGTCACAGCCCCTTTTGTAGGCGGGGTGTATGCCCTGGCTTGCCAGGAAATCGGTGATGGCGATTTCGCTATTGATCTGTTGAATGTTCATCATTTCTTATCTTTTGCAGTTGTGAAAGCACTTTCGTTGAGTAGCTGCCGTGCTGTGGAAAGCATGGAAGCCTGAGAAAGGCTTTTGTGTTTCATATTTTTGACTCCTTTTAAAGATCGAGGAGCAGCACTGAGTTTTTTCACAAGGCGATACACAATTGGGAAAAGTTTATGGAAGCGCATCGTAGTTTATATGAGCCGATTCAAGTCGTTATTCGGCTCATTTGTATCGTTTATTTGAGCCGAATAAGTGTTATGGAATGGGCCATCCGCTTTACCAGACAGCCCTTCACTTTCCCTAAGCAGCCTGCTTATCTGCAAGTGATGCTCCTTTGTCTTGTTCGGCTTTCAGATCTAGGATATAGCTGGCCGCTTTGAAGGCCTTGGTGCCGGCGTAGATGATCATCGTCTTGTCCTCCCGGAGCCGGCTGATCCAGCCCTGCAGGTAGGCTACCGAGTTTTGGAACACGGCCTCCTTTATTCCTGTGAAGGCGCAGAGGAAACTGGCGCCCATCTCTGCCACCAGCTCCTCCTGGCTGTAGGCCTCATCCCCGAAGCGGCTGGACTTTTCATCCTCTAAGAAGCGGTTGAGACGAGCGTGGTGGCCGGTGGCGTGGATCAGCTCGTGGAAGAGCGTGGCGTGGTAGGCCTCCGGGGAAACAAAACACCTGAGGTTGGGCACCTGTACGATGTCCTGGGCCGGCGCATAATAGGCCTGCGCTCCGCCGTACTGTATCTGTGGGCGCGGGGAGGGGAAGCTGTTCACCACTTGTTGGCAGGCTTCGATGATTTGCTGTCCGGATTGCTCTGGCATGGTTGGCAGCCGGAAGTCCACGCCCTCCACTTGATCAATGTTGAACACGGTCCAGAGGAAGGGGACGAACCTGTTGCAGGGGCGGTCTTTCCCCTCGGCCGCTAAATCTACTGGCTGCTTTTTCTCTTTCGCCTCATAGATCTTCCAGTAGACGATGGGGGTGCCTTTCTGGCCCTTCCTGACACGGCCGCCCAGTTCCTGCGCCTGCTTAAAAGTAATAAAGTATGGCGCCGTGTAATTGTTTTTCCCGGTGACATGATGGAGGTAGAAGGCATTGAAGCCCTCGTAGGGGCGACCGGAGGCGTAGTTCTTGGGAAGCCCGTACGTGCTCCAGGGCTTTTGCCAGATGGCTTTTCCCTGCTGCAGTTCAGCAATGATTTCATTGGTCACCTGCTCTGCCAAGTGGTTGAATTTCTGATAGGCGTTCATAGGATTAGATTTTAATTGATGAAATTGAATGGAAGGGGGCAGGGGCCGTTTCCGGCTCCTGCCAAAGAAAGAGGGGCTAAAGGAGCCCCTCGTCAGCCAGGGAGTAGTAACCCTCGCTGGTAAGGATGATGTGGTCGAGGATGGCGATGTCGAGGAGCTCCCCGCCCTGCTTCATTTTCTTGGTCAGCTGCAGGTCGGCCGCGCTGGGCTGGAGATTGCCTGAGGGGTGGTTGTGGGAGAGGATGATGCCCGAGGCGCAGGCCTTGAGAGCGGCGGCGAAGATGAGCTTGGGGTCGGCCACGGTGCCCGAAACGCCCCCGGTGGAGACCTCGTAGACGCCCAGCACCCGGTTGGCCCGGCTCAGCAGCAGGACCTTGAACTGCTCGACGAACTCGATCCTGCCCGTGTCCCAATTTTCCTTGAGCACATTGTAGGAGTCAGTGGAGCAGGTGACCTGCGGTCTTTCGGAGGGCTTTACTTTGTTGCGGTAGGAGAGCTTGATCTCGGCTACTCTGGCGAAGGTGTTGACGGTCTTTTCCATAATCATAACGTTTTAGTTTGAGGAAATTGATTATGGTGCCCCCGCTGCCTTCGGCGCCGGACTAAAGGCAAGGTGGAGCCAAAGAAAATGCGGAGGGTCCGCCGCAGGTGGATACCCATTTTGTTTGGACTACCTTGGCGCAGCGCACCTGTGTCCGGTCCGCAAGGCTACCTTTGCGCCAAACCAAGTGACGTTGGATCTTGGCTTCGGAATGGCTTAGAGCATGGGATCTAAAGGGAATCTATCCCTCTTTTGACTTCTGTTGATAGCTAGGTTCTCTCAGTCAATGAGGGATAAGGTTTAGTTGTATCAGCCTTGGATGTAAGATGCTTAATCAGTTGTGCATAAGCCTGATGCAGCTTGGTTCAGATTAAAATGATAAGATGTTGTACTCAAGCGGAGTATACTTCCCTGGCCTGTGGCTAAAAAAGTTTTTCACTATTAGGGCTCATGTTGTGAAAAGGAGGGGAGATAACAGGGCATCTTTCAACTGTAACCCAAACAAGCACGACTATGCCCATAGAAATCATCACCAAGCAAGACCTTCTCCAAGCCCACCGGCAGCTGCTGGAAGACTTGGTAAAACTGATTGGAAAGCAGCTGGCTGAGGCACCGAAGAAAGTGTTCAAGTCTGCCGAGGTGCGGCGCATGCTGCAGGTCTCTCCTTCCACGCTGCAGAAGCTGCGGGTGGAAGGCACGTTACCCTCGGTCAAGGTGGGGGGCACGCACTACTATCGCTCAGAGGATATCACCAAACTCCTGAATGGAAAGGGGGAACGGCATTACATTGGATCTGCCTCTTAAGGGCGATTACAGGCAAGCGGGGTGACGGGCGCCTACTCATCCCGCACCTGTTCCGCTTACAAGGGCTACTGGCCAGTGCTGTTGCGTTGGAACATCACCCTGGCGCAGCAGCAAACTAAAGGTTGGGGATCAAAAGAACTTCGGACACTCTCTGATGACATACGCAAGGAACTCCCGGACCTGCAGGGCTTCTTTTACCGGAACCTGCTGTATATGCGGCAGGTTACTTCTCTTACCCTGGATCTGTATTTACGCAACAACCGGTTGCGCAATTGCCCTGAGCACACCATGTGGTGTTGCTGGATAATGTAAAGGATGGGCAGCAGCTACTCTTCTACATCCTTAAAGCCATTGAGAATGGCTGGTCCAGAAATGTGCTGAGTCTGCAGATTAAGTCCAGCCTTTACCAGCGAGAAGGGGAGAGCCTGACCAGCTTTAATCTGAAGCTCCCGGCGATTGAATCAGACCTAGCCCGGGAAATGCTAAAGGACCCGTATATCTTTGACTTTCTGACCCTAACGGAAGATTACCAGGAGAAGGACCTGGAGAGCGCTTTAACACAGCACATTACCAAATTTCTGTTAGAGCTGGGAGCTGGATTTGCTCTTCTACTATCTCAAACTGCGTTGCTACGTTGTCATTGAGCTCAAGAAAGGCAAGTTTCTTCCTGAGTACGCCGGTAAGTTGAACTTCTACCTCCCCGTGATAGATGACAAACTGCGAACAGAGCAAGACAAACCAAGTATCGGGCTGCTTATCTGCCAGGACAAGAACAAGGTGGTCTCAGAGTACGCCCTGAAGAACATTGATAAGCCAATAGGTGTTTCGGAGTACTAGCTTACAGAGGAAACTTAAAGGGAAGCCTCCCTTCAATCGAGGATTTGGAGCTGGAGCTTGAGGAGTCCTGATTATATCCCTTTTCTTTTACATAAGAATACTTATGCTGCCCAACGGGCTTTGCTATGAGGTGGCGTAGCTACCTTATAAGTTGTGTTGGCAGAGGTAGTTTTTCATTTTCTCTTTAAACTGTCATAGGGTATACTGATCGCGGCTGGTGGGGGAGGAATCAATACGTCTGCGGTAGTGCTAAAATTCCTACTCTCGCTCTTGATTAGATTTTGTTTTTCAACAATATCCAATAATCCATAAAGCGTCTCTTCCAACTCACCTTGCAAGGTTCCAACTATTCTTGCTTCTCCATTGTGGAACACGAATTGCAAAGAGTGAAATGCTCCATCTTCTTCAAAAGAAAAGCCTTCTTTCAAGCTATTGAAATCAATAGAGTCCACTAATCCATACACTCTTCCCATACTTTGTGAATCAAGCTTTGCTATATAGTTTTCAACAACGGTTTCGCTATGCCTTTCTCTCAAACGGTAGTAGACGGTACTATCATTATTTATCTCTACGTCCTTGCTATACCTTTCAGTCCCCATACCGGGGAATATAGAAAAGCTTATGCGTTCGAATAGAACTTTTTGTTTTGTTTTTGAAATTGGTTCAGTAACCTTATTGACAGTACTTTCATTTACATTCTCGTCACTACTCCCACATGAGATTAGAAGTAACAGGAACATAAGTTGTAGAGAGTTTTTCATAATTTCTTTCACTGCCAACGGACTTTGCTAAACGATGGCGTAGCTACCTTATAGGTTTTGTTGACCTAAGTAATTTTACCTTTTGCTCAACTCTAGCACAGCCTGTCTAGGACTAGGAAAGCTAGTTGCTACTCGCGGGTCCATGATGTTTCCGCCAAACCCTGTTTCATCATCCGACAACTTTTTCTGTATTGTCATTAATTTTTTCCGATACGTTTCCCCTCCAACTTCCCAAAGCGATCTGATAGCTATCACCTTTTCAAAATTTTCATTTTTTTTATCGGAGATGAAGTTGAAAAGATATAGGGCCGACGCACTTGAATCGTCGTTCTTTAGAAGCTGTAAGGCAGACACTCTTGAATGAAAGTTGTCAGTTCCGATAAACTTTTTCAAAGTGCCTAGCTCAACTTTAATATCAAGTAGGAATGCAGTTTCTAATGCAACATGCTGTATAAAGAACGTCTCGATCTCTTCTTCATCAAACCCAGCTGGATCTTTAGATAAATAAGACTTTATAAAATCCGAAACCTTTGAATAATCAAACTTATTAGCCTTATGGTAACTCCAGATCTCTTTATAAGTATCTTCGTAAATTTCTTGAGAAACAAGTGCTTTATGATAACTGTGTCGATAGGTTGCCATAACCTTACCATCTTCCAATAACGCAAAGCCTGAAGTAGGCGTCGGTAAGCTATAATTGCCCTCTTCTCCTTTCTTTAGCAAAAGGTAATAAGTTTCATTCGCAATGAGAGGCAAGTGCAAACCATGGCCAGATGAACTTTTAAGATCCAGCATGTAAAAGCCTGATATGTTTACAACCCCATTTAAATTGCTATCCCCAAAACTCTTTACTATTTCTACTCTTGTTCCCGTGGAATCATCGCTAAGCGTTTTTGCAAGAACAAAATAGTCTGCGTTTCTAATTATTTCTTTCTGCCATGGTTCATCCCAAGTTTCTGCAAAAAGACCGAGGGGTAAAAATAGTGTAGCAATCAAGGCCACTAGTAACCTAACATTTTTCATATAATTATTTATTTCGGTCAACGTTACTTGTGCAGCCGAAACCCGTAGCGAAGCAAGGGTTAAGTATGCACTATGTTGGATATAGTTATTCTTCCGTATCTAATAACCTTTAAGAGTTGGTCCATCTTCTAACTTTTACCTTCGAGTGGCACTCAATAAAGGAACTGCATTCTTATTTAATAGTATGGTAGTAGTCTATGATGAATTAATTATGCATCCAGAAATCCCTAACTACCCATTCATTAAGTGAATCTTTTTCCAAGACTATATTGATCGGTGAGTTTTTCTTACTCCCTTTAACGGTATAGCTGAAATGAGCTTTTCCCCCTTCTGGATAATTCACCATACTTCCAGATACAAAAAAACCGTACCCTTCTACTTTGCCTATTTCATTATAAACTGCTGGGTTATTCTCTATGTACAGTTGAGAGGCTTTATAAGCGTCTGTTTCTTTCGTTTTTGAAATAACAAATACACTAATAGCAGTAGAAAGAGCAAATACTACAGCTATAGATATAAGCACAAGTTTTGTAAGGCTACTCATAAAATGAACAAAGCTTTCGTCGATGAAAAGTATTAAGCTGCTAATTTTCTTTAATTTTTTTAATAGTTTTAATTGTATCCAACGGCTTTGCTATGGTGAGTTTATGCACTATAGGTTTTGTTGTATGTTGCTTTTCTATTCAATGTTTAGGCAGAAGTACATTTCATTCAGGTCATACCTTGCCAGCTCTCTTGGAACACTACTTTTAAAATTAGCTTTGTCTTTTGACCAATCATAGTCTTTAGATATAACCAATCCAAACTTGTCGATTAACTGAAAAATCATTTTATAATCAACATCTTTATCAAGTTCAATACCATCGAATAGCTTCAGGTAATTATCATTACCACTCTCCAGTGTTAAGCAATCACCCCACACTGGGCAATAGACTTTATCTTCTGCTTTAAAATAAATTGTAATAGCTCCGATTTTCTTGCCTTTTTTGGTGAGGTCATCAATCCCACTTTTAATGTCCTTTGGTTGCCAGCAAATTTCATCTGGACGCAATTGTGAGAGATATGCCTTCTTTAAAAGCTCTGAGTCTATGTAACTAAAGTCTTTCATAAATTTAAGTTACATACAACGTTACTCGTGTAGCAGAGGTATTGTGTCAACAAGCCTATCTGCTACACTTGGTTAGGCTCTGACATTTTTATACTTCTTGCAGTTTGCTTCTTGAAATTGCTATACCTTCTTTCATAATGTCAACCATTGTAGTTAACTCTGCTTTTGTCCATTTAGGAGCAAATTCCTCTCCTTCTGGAGTAATTGCAGGTATATTTGACCCAAAGAAGAGTTTGTCCTAAATCTTGTTTCTAATTTTATTCTTTTTATTTCCCTTAAATTCAAGATTCAGCGTCGTCACCACATCTGTAAACAGATTCCAAGCAACCAAAGCCTTCTGACAATCTATCTCAATTGCCCCGCTTTTTATCCAGTCTTGAATGTAATCCAAATCATGCAGGACAGGCTCTTCATTTTGAATGACTAATTTATTATTCTTTGCAAATTCTAACAGTTCTTTCTTATTCTTAAATGCTATTATTTTAGCTGTAGAAGAAACTACTACCAAACCATCAAGGTCATCAGAAAACCAAATCAGGTAGTTAATCTGATTATCCAGCTGAAGTTTTAATATGTAGTATAGTCTTTCCAATAATTGCTGTTTGAGCCTAACGTGCTGGTATAGGCAACGGGTAAGGCGTTGAGGCCTGTGCTTTGTTAGGCGAAGAAGTTTTACCGCTTTTTGACCAACAACACTGAATCAGCAGGTTCTTTGTCCAAATCTATTTTATATAAAACATAATCAGATTCAGTTACCGAACCTATAGGACGGTCAGGAACAATGCTTGCTTTCTTTATATAAAGCTGTATCGTATCAACCCTTGCGTGATTTTCTACTCCAAAGCGGTTACCTTTTTCATCAACTAGTTCATTTTCTAGCGAGTAAAGCTTTAATTCAGGCAATCCACTTTTAGCGAAGAACATTTCTTTTAATGTAGTGTCTTTTCTTGCAACAGTAAGCACAAAGCCATTTCCACTACCCCCCGCTGAATATTTTAAACTTGGCTCTCCATTTGCTGATTTGACATAGTAGCTGTCGAAAATGAATAGTCGATGTTTCACTTTTATCGGTTCATGAATCCATGCGCTACCAAGAGCTACCACTGATTCACCAATTCTTATATTACTTCTAACAGGTACATACTCCGCAGCAAGAAAGCCATGTTCACGTGCCAGTTTCTTGTCTAAAGATATATCTTGGTTTTCAGCATTTTTAACACTTATAACCCTAAGTACCAACAGGACTAACAGCACAGTTACTGTTATTAATATAAGTATCGCCTTAATTTTATTCATTCAGAATACCGCAGAACGGATTAGTACAGGCTGCGAACGAGGCGCAGCCGAGTGTGGAGCCTGTGCCGTGTTATGTGCTTTAGTTTTACTTTTTTAGTTGATTTGATTCGGCCTGCTCAGACCTTTTCATCTAGAATGGCTATCTCACATAGAACTCTCTTGTAAAGTAGATATAAACACTCTCTGTTACATTTCCTATCTCCTCGGGATTCTCTACTTCCACCTTAAGCCTCTTCTTCGCTTCTTCAGCACTTATCTGCTCGACTCTATAATCCTCCAAACGTCCTTGCACCACATGCTTTCCCTTCTTTTTGGGAAGAACTACAAACTCCGCTGACAATCCACCACCATTGACTGTATCGGTCGCTGCAGGGTTTATGAGTCTGTACTTCTCGCCAAAGCCACCGATGTGCAGTCGTACCTGACTTTTACTCCCATAAAAGGGAGCCTCTAATTTAAAGCGCAGTCTTATCTCTTCCCCTAAAGATATAGTATCTCTGTTACTGAAAACTGTCATGTAGTGGCTGCTGTCAGCTATAATTTTTTCAGTTTCATCATACCTTATTCTTTGATTGCCTATGTAGTCGTCCTCAAACCTGATATATTCATATGCTGCTTGCTTCTTACCATTCTCCCTGTACTCGTAACCCCATCCAGCTGGCATCCCTTCAGAATAGTAGGTTTTCTCTTTCAGTTTACCGTTCGGATAAAAAGCTTTATAAACCCCGTCTAAGACACCATTCCGGTAAACACTTGTTTCTTCAATACTGCCGCTTTGGTAATAGTGGGTAAATTCTCCGTGCTCTTTGCCCTCTTTGAAAAAGCCCCTGGCTCTTACTTTTCCATCCGGATAGTATTCAATCCGTTCTGTTAAGCCTGTTTCGCTATTATACCTTTCATCAAGCTCTCTGTTCCCGTTGCAGGCAACTAACAACAAAATGAAAGGTAGAAGCCGCCATATCCAAGTTAAATTCATTTGATTTTTTTCGATATTTCACATAACGGATTGGGCTATGAAGTGGCGTAGCTACTTTATAGGTTTTGTGTGCGCCCAGTATGGGCTCCTGATACTAAAGGTATCATATTATTCCAGAGGGTGCAAGTCCCTTACAGGCGAGTTGGTGAAGCCTGTTAGTAAGCCGCAAGCTGGCTGGCCGTGAGGCAGCAGTGAAGAAAGCGGGACTGCAAAATCCGGTACTGACGAACAGAAAGTACATAAGAGGCATATTAGCGCGGGTAAGCAAGCACATCTTTGCAACGCTCCTGACCAACAAGCGCTGGTATGTAGATGTGCCAGGAATCGGAGGAAGGAAGGTGCTCTTACCTGGGGAGGTCTCCCGGTGTCGTGAACACAGGGAGAAGTCAGCAGCGGTCGTAGTAGGTAGCGGCAACGAGCCGGGAAGCACCCGGAGGTCTCACAAGCTGCCCAAGGACCAAACGTTAAGTTTTCCCAAATTCGGCAGGGAGGCCTCGGCCAGCCCTGCCTTAAGCGGGAGAAGAGATTACTCTACAAACAGTAGTAACAGATGATAGCGAAGGTACTCCACCGGGGCAACATGCTCCAGGCATACACGCACGTACGGGCCAAGAAAGGTTCGGCCGGCGTGGACGGTATGCCCGTGGAGCAGCTGGCCCAGCACCTGAAGAAAAACAGGGACGCCATCGCCACGGCCATCTGCAACGGCAGGTACCTGCCACAGCCCATCCTGGGGGTGGAGATCCCTAAAAGCAACGGCAAGACCCGAATGCTGGGCATCCCCACCGTCACTGACCGGGTATTGCAACAAGCGGTGAATCAGGTGATAGCACCGCTCTTTGAGCTGGAGTTCACCGAGCACAGCTACGGCTTCCTTCCGGGCCGCAACGCCCACCAAGCCCTGCAGCAGGCGCATAAGTACATCCACGCAGGCTATCAGTACATTGTTGATATAGATCTTGCCAACTTCTTCGACGAGGTGGATCACTGCCTGCTGCTGCAACTACTCTACCGGAAGGTAAAGTGTCCCCTGACCCTGCGCCTGATCCGCAAATGGCTGCGGGCTCCCATCCTTATTAACGGGAGACTGGTCAAACGCAGGAAAGGCGTGCCGCAGGGAAGCCCGCTCTCGCCGCTGCTCTCCAACATCCTGCTCCACGAGCTGGACAGGGACCTTGAGCGGCAAGGGCTGCGCTATGTCCGCTATGCTGACGACTTCAGTGTCTACACAAACAGTGGAGTGACTGCCCGGAAGGTTGGAAACGCTGTATTCCTGTTCTTGAGGAACAAGCTGAAGCTGCCCATCAACCGGGAGAAGTCGGGTATCAGGCGGCCGGTGGATTTTCAAATGCTGGGCCACGGCTTTGTGCCCACCTACAGGAAAGGCGACAAGGGCAGATACCAGCTGGTGGTGGCAAAGAAGGGATGGGAGAGACTCAAGCAGAAGCTGAAGGCCATCACCCGCAAAACCACGCCCTGCTCTTTCGAGGAACGTGTCCAGGAACTGAAAGAGGCCCAAAGAGGCTGGGTCCACTACTTCCGGCTGGCCAATATTCAAGGCAAGCTCAAAGAAGTGGACAGCTGGATACGAAATCGGCTCCGGCACTGCATCTGGCATGACTGGAAGAAGCCTGAACGGAAAAGGAAGAACCTGATCCGGCTGGGTGTCCCGAAGGGTCAGGCCTACGCCTGGAGCAGGACCAGGAAAGGGGGCTGGGCGGTGGCTCAAAGCCCGATGCTGATCACGACGGCAACGGTGAAAAGGCTGGCCCAAAGGGGGTACGAATCTTTGCTCGACTACTATAAGAAAGTAGCTCCACAACTTAACGAACCGCTGTATGCGAGACCCGCTTGTACAGTGGTGTGAGAGGCGCACCCCGTCAGCGTTAGCTGACGGGGCCGTCTACTCGATTGGCAGCAGGCTTATTAAAGCATTTCTTCTAAATCAATTGATCCATCTATAATCATTTTAAGATACACCACATCTTTGTAATCCATCTCCTCAAGCTGACTAACTATTTGATCTCGTTCTTTCCACTGATTATTATAATGGTACGCTATAGCTAAATTACCTAGAATCCCAAGAGAGCTTTTGGGTTTAAGTAGCTGCTTAGCTTTTTCACCTAGTTCTACCGCTTTAGAATAATTTTTTTCTTTTAATTCAAGCATTAATAGGCTCGAATAAGCCTCTGGATTTGTCGGATTCAGATTTAAAGCTGTATTATATATTTCTCTCGCTTTTTCATATTGCCCCCTCATTCTAGCAATTACACCTAATCCTACAGTCGCTTTATAATCATTTGGATTTATCTCAAGTCCCTTGATATAGGCGAACTCTGCATTAACTGTATCATCCAATTCAATATTAACGGTACCTAAGAAAGTCCTCATTCCCTCTGCCTTAGGATATTCTTCTAAATAAGCCTCAAGTTCTTTTTTACATTGTTGAAACTCACCCTGGTGATACAATTCTATAATTTCTTCTTTCTTTTGTTTTTCTGGAAATTTATAGATTTGATATACGACGCCCAGTGATATGATGAACCAAATTAAAAGATTATGCTTTTTTTTCATTTTGATTTTTGTTTGCTGCCAACGTGCTGGTATAGCAGATGGCAAGGCTTCAGCCGAAGCGTGACTGCTATACTTTGTTGTGTGATGTCAGTTTTCCCCTTCTAAGACTTTTGCAACAAGTCTCCTGTAAACTTCATCATCTAACTTTTCATGGTACCCAACCTCCTTTGTCCAACTAAAATCAGTCGGGTAGGAAATTCCAGCCAATACAGTTTGACGATGGTTTTCAAATCTCAAGCCTTGGTCACCTTTATGGAAAGTGTAGTTGGTTATTCTTTTAAACTCAGTATTCTTTGGGCTATACTCCACTACAACTACACTCACACTGTCTGATTGCAAGTTGGTTAAGCTTAATTCAAACATGCTATCAGAGTTCTGGACATAGTTTTTTGTTCTTATTAAATCTTTACTGCTATCTGCTACTACCCAGTAAATGCTCAGCCCATTATTCTTAAAATTCTGTATTTCCTTTCCATGGATTGTCTCTCTATCATTCTGAAATACCTTATTATTTACAACTTGAGCATTACAAACTGTAAAAGCAAACAAAATTAAAGCTATCAGCATGTAACACTTCATTAGACTTCTTTTTATAATTAGATGATACACAACGGATTGTACAGGCTGCGAACGAGGCAAAGCCGAGTATGAAGCCTGTGCCGGGTTAGCGAATGCCATTCTTTTTTAATTCTCAGACAGATTTAGAAGTACACTCGGTTAAAGTTAATACGCCACTCCGTGTCCTTGTTTTCTTTCAAGTATGCAACTATCTCTTCTTTGGTCTTGAGTGTTTTCAAAATGACGCCTTTCCAAAAGTCAGTTATTTCTCCTTCTCTGTGCTTGAAAATCAGAACATGCTCTGCCTTCCCAAATCCACCCGTATGGTAAACCAGTAAAACTAAAGTGTTGTCCATACCTAGGTATACTAGTTGCCTGTCGGCAAGCCCTTCTTCAATAACATCTGTTTCCTGCCAGTCTTCCCCATAGTTTACCATTGAGATGTCTCCCCCAATCTGGCTTTCGAGAAACACTCTGATGAAAGGCGGAATATCTGTTACATCATCATACCTAACCAATCCCGCTTTTTCCACTTCTGTTAGAAGCGGCTCAAGGTTATCATTGGTAAGTATAGCAACTGTATCAAGTACGTATACACCATTGACTTTCGTGATACCTGTAGTTTGAAAAGTATCAACAGGTTCTTTCTGCAAAGCTATTACTTGATTCTCAACTTCTGTCTCAGAGCAAGAACAGAGAACTAAGAGTATAAGGCCGAGCTGAAACCTGTTCATTCTATCTTTATAGTTTTGGTGAACATTAACGTCTCGTGTATACCTTGTGCGAGGCCATCAGCCGGAGCATAGGGTATAAACTGTGTTGAGTGGAGTAATTTTTAATCTTCTGTTTCTTCTTCTTGCCCAATATACCTTATCACCCTTATCTGCCCATTTTGGTCAATAGCTACTTCTGCTGCGTCACATACATCTGAATCTGGCACACAAGCGTCCACTACAAAAAGAAACTCACCATTTCCATACCTAAGAAACGATGCGCCAGAATGCCGAAGGTCTTTGTCTCTACCGCTAAAGATGTTCCTGTTCAGGACTGATTTTATAAAAGGCTTCTGGTTTTTAAGTATTTCTATTTTTGTCTCTCTATTATGGGCATGTATAATGATTTCTCCCATATCATCAGTTATTGTGTATACAGCTGAACTATCATTTAAGCTGTGGGTAATCATGCTTATGTGATACTGGTCATCCAGTCGAAGGACTGTGTCTTCCCTTGTCATTTCATTTTCAAGTGGCCAGTATTCATGCCTTTCAGTTACAGCTTTACTGTTTGAAGTTATTTGTGTGTTTTCAACTTCAACGTTCTCTTTGGTGCTGCATGAGAAGCTTATAAGAGAAAGTATAGCCGAGGCGAGAAGTTCTTTTTTCATTAATTTCTATTTCACTCAACCTTTAGCTTAGCCCTATATTATTTTTCCAATACACCCAGCACCCTTTTACCAGGTATAGGAGTAGAGCTTTTATACCTTCAGAGCAGCCAGTGCACTACCCGCCAACAAGGCGAACAGGTCCTACTAACCGATTCAGACTGACTGCTTTTTTATAAACCCGCAGGCGGGGGTCATATAGATTTTCGGGACGCTTTGGGCCCATTATAAAGGTTTCGATCCGCAGCTTGCATAACTTAACCAAAAGATATGGAAAAGCTTATACTTCCACAACAAACCCCTGCTTTTATACTGGGCATCGATGTGTCCAAGGACAGCCTGGATGTGTGCCTGGTCAGGGTCAGCGACAGCAGGCAACTCTGCCACAAGCTTAACAACAACCCATCGGGTTTTAGGAGAATGAAGGCCTGGCTCAAGCAGCACGGCTGCGAGGCGGGAGCAGAAACACTCTGCTGCCTGGAGCACACCGGCCTCTACACCCGGCAGGTGGTGCATTACCTGCTGGCCAGGGACGTGCGGGTTTGGATGGAGAGCGCCCTGCAGATCAAAAGAAGCATCGGCATGGTACGCGGCAAGGATGACAAGGTGGACGCCCAGCGCATCGCCCGCTATGCGCTCCTGCACCAGCGAGAGGCCAGGTGCCTGAACCTGTCGGGTGTGACGCTGGAGCGCTTAAAGGATCTGCAGGCAAACAGGTCAAGGCTGCTCAAAGCCCTGCAATCGATCAAGGTCACGATCAAAGAACTACTCGCAGTGGATCCTGTCTCTGGCAAAACCCTCGAGCAGGTGAACAAGAAGGCCATCCGTGGGCTGGAGAAGAGCATGGAGCAGGTGGAGGAGAAAATGCAGGAGTTCATCGCCAAAGACGATGAGCTGAAGAAGAAGTACGACCTGCTCACCTCAATCAAGGGCGTGGGCAAGGTGCTGGCTATCTCGCTGCTGGTCTACACGCAAGGGTTCACCAAGATGGACGACGCAAGGAAGCTGGCCTGCTACTGCGGGGTGGCCCCGTTTGAGTACCGCAGCGGCACGAGCGTGATGGGCAGAACGGGGGTCTCCAAATTCGCCAACAAAGAGCTCAAGCACATCCTCCATATGGCTGCCATCAACAGCGTCAGGTTCAACGCCGAGTTCAAGCTCTACTATGAGCGCAAGGTCGGGGAAGGCAAGAGCAAGATGAGCGTCATCAATGCCGTCAGAAACAAGCTCCTCCATCAGATCGTGGCGGTGGTGAAACGGAGAACTCCTTATGAACTAAAATTGAAGAATATTTAGAGCAAACCCCTTGTTTTAATCATAGATTTCGGTTAGTACAGGCTGTGAACGAGGCGCAGCCGAAGTATGGAGCCTGTGCAGGGTTATACCTTGTTGTTTTGTCTATGGCACCACATCATATACAGTTGAGCTGTTGTTCTGAAAGATTTCTGCCTGAATCTTCCTTCCCAATGCTACCACCTCTTCAAGGGTCGAATTAGATTCAATTCTGATTACTGGTGCTGGTGTCACGGATGGATAGTGTGGTTGATTGCCATATGTCGTCATCACACTTTCCAATTCATTCATATGGGCAAATTCTTTTAATTTATCAATGAATGGTGTTTGCTCTGCAACCATTGACTCAAATTCAAGGTTGAACTTGCCATTTTCATAAACGAAGTATAGGCAGTCAATTCCATTGGAAGTTATGCCAATGAAATCAAATTCTGTTTGCCCATTTTTTAGCTTTGTTAATGTAGTAGGCAGTTCATCTATGTTTATTCTGTCTGCCATTTGGATAGTTTGTTCATTATTTGTCTGGACTGCCGAAACAGTTTCCGAGTTTCCACAGCTTACCAATAAGGCTATTCCTAACAGTCGGATAGTGGAGTTAATTATTTTCATTTATGACTTCAATTTGGTATAACGGATTGGTGCAGCTGATGAGTGAGGCGAAGCCGAGCATAAAAGCTGAACTTTGTTATGCTCTGTAATTTTTTAATCCCACCACAAGTAAACCACTTTCTTACTCTCAAACTTCTTCCTTAGTTGATTTACCTTTCCCTCCTGATCATACTCAACTTCATCTGGCTGGAGACTCTTTGTAGCTTCTATAATTTGTTCTTTTGATAAATCGCCAACGATATAAACAATATCTGAAAATATCCATTCTTTATCGCTGAGCTTCCCATCTTCGTAAACATTGACATCTTTTACTTCTAAAAAAACTCCGTTCACCTTTGGGTTCTTGGATAAGCTTTGTAAGACTTTATAGTAATCTTCAATCTTTGGCTTAACTGTAAGATTGGGAGCGATTGAGCTTTCGTCGTTGTTGCCGTCGAAGAACTCGTCGACTGTCAGAAACACAGGATGGTCCAGACTTGGGAAATTTATCAGTCCGTACTTTTGAACCAAAGCGTTTCTTTTATCTATATTAATCGGCTTATCGGTCTTATGCCCGCTGTTCAGGAAGTTACAGCTTGATAGAGCCAGTAACACTAAAGTGTAAGCACATAATTTTATTGACTTCATTTTTATAATTGAGCATAACGGTTGGGCTATAGTGCGTTTATGCACTATAGGTGGTGTTGTGCTTTCGGGCTTTTTCTTTACTCTCCAGTACTCCCATCAACCGCTGGTTTAGGTAAAGTTTTTCCTTTCCTACCTTAGTTGCTTTTAAAAACCCTTCCTGCTCAAGCGCTATCAGGTAGTTCCCTACAGTCTTTGGTGTTCCCATGTTCGCGTCTATCAGAAATTGGCGTTTGGTATACGGCAGTCTGAACAAGATTTCTATCAACTCTTTTGAGTGCACCTTTGGGAGTTTCTCTTTTATTTCCTCTGAAGTGGCCTCCATAACGGCCATGATCTCCTCCAGTTTTTGGAGTCCGCTGGCGGCTGTTTTTTCAATCATGTCGAGCATGTAGAGTATCCAGCCCTCCCAATCTCCTGCTTCCGTTACTGCCCTTAGCTTCTGGTAATAAGCCGCCTTATGGTGGATGATATACTCACTTAAGTAAAGAGCAGGCACATCCAACAGTTTTTCCATTTTCAGGTAGAGCAGAAGTAAAATCCTTCCTGTGCGTCCATTACCGTCAATGAACGGGTGGATGGCCTCGAACTGGTAGTGCATGACAGCCATTTTGATGAGAGGGTCCAGCGTGCTTTCCTCGTTAATGAAGCGCTCCAGGTTTGCCATTTTCTCACGTATTACTGTTTCCCCTGCCGGCGGCGTGTAGATTACTTCGCCCTGCGTGTTGGATAAGGTCGTGCCTGGAGTAGCCCTGATACCCGATGTGTTCTGCTTGATACATCGCATGATATCCACACAGAGGTTTGTTGTGATAAATGGCCGCTCTTTGAGCTTTTCCAAGCCGTACCACAACGCCTCCTTGTAGCTTATAACCTCTTTTGCTGCCGTGGGTTCATACCTCTTTTCGGCCACGACTGACTTATAGAGGTCATCATTTGTGGTGATAATGTTCTCTATTTCAGAGCTTGCCTTGGCTTCCTGTAAATGGATTGTGTCTAAAAAGAGGCTTGGGTTAGGCAGGTTGATGATGGCTCCGTTCAGCTGCGCCAAAGCCCTGCTTTTACAGTCTTTCGCATAACTTCCTTTGTCTCAAGATCTACATCCGGAGGAAGCAAGGGTAAGTCATTGTAGGGTTCTTCTCTATGAAATGGGGCCATAAATAACGAGGGTAACAGTTACTCTTACTTTAAATACAAAGGTAAAAATAATGATTTATTACACTTGTTGTTTGTTCAGAGGTAACTATTACTCTTGTAGGTTATTTTTCATACTTTGCATGAAGTACAACTACTGGATATGCGTAAACATACGCTTATCTGCACTATGTACAAAAGTGGTTTTACCCATTTCCAAAGCTGAAATTTGCACTTTCATAGCTGTTTCGAGGTATTCTTCCATAATATTACTCCTATACAATATAAAGAATAATTTGGTAAACCAGCTTACGCTCACTACTTTTTAGAGGCAGCATACTTAATATAAGATGACTGTATGCCATGAGCCTGCTATCACAGAGCAAATAATCAGTTCTTATCCGCTCCTCCTTAGCAGACAGCAGTTTTAAACGTGCTGCCACTGGTGAAAATAATAGCGTTTCGGTGCAATTCATCAATTCATATTATCCGTGTTAAAACGCGTATACTCGTGTTAAAACTCGGATAAAGTGGTAAATAATAGACTTTAGAGCCTCAGGACATCAGAAGAGGTTCTGCTTATGAGTAGTATATTAATATCAGGAATATGCAAAATTCAGTGCAATTCATTGCGTTTTTATGGTAGGGCTGTGGCAGTTAGGTGATAACCATCCTTAAGTTTCTAATGCAATATTAAACGCTGTTACCTAGAAGCTGTTTCAATAAACAAGCTCTGCGCCCAATGCAAAGCCATGGGAGGCTTTGGACTATGGTAGAAGGTATCTAATAAGGTTTCTGTTATAAGTGCTTTATAAGCTTCCTACGGTACAGATAATCCGCAATCTTAAATATAGCATACTTTTTGTCTCCTGCTGTTGTCGGAGTGAAAGCATCCTTGGCTTCCCGTTTCAGTGTGAAACTTAGCTATGCTGTTCTGTGAGGTGTCGAAGAGACTCTTGGGGAGCTTGTATTCATCGAACCTCTTATTGACTGCATCCAGAGCGAAGTACTGTTTGGGTGAGACGTCAGCTACGAGTAGGCGATTGTCAAAAACGGTTGCTTTCCCAATGGTGAAGTCCGATGTCATGAAGCGGTACCAACGCCTGCTCTTCCTTTCGTAGCGCAGGATATCCCTGTTCTGGAACCCATATGAATCACCTTTGTGCTTAACCGTGGCATAAGGCTCTGGAATCGGTACTTCATCCGTAAGCAAATCCGATTCTATGAATACATCTGGATTGATTTTGTAAGCTGTTTCGTAGGTAAGGGCAAACAGGCTTTCGTTACGAACGGCAATGGCTGTGGGTGGGTGTTTTAATTTGCTTGCTGATTGCCAGACAGGTTGAAAACTGGAATTGTAAAGCTCAACTGTCTGGTCTTGCTTCACTACGTACAGTCTATCAGACTCGGTTACTTCGAAATCAACAACGTTGCGTAGTCGCTCCCAATCAATGCTGTCCGACTTTGTGACGAACACCCTGCCTTGCTGGTTGATGATATAATACTCACCGAACATGCGCACCTTCCTGACGTCGGGTCAGTCGTCTTTGGATAGCCTTTTGTACTTGTCTTGCGATAGTGGTGTCGGCAGCCTCTGCCAGGATTTACAGTTATCGGTCGTCCTGTAGAGTATGTTCCAGAATGAGCCAAATAGTCCTGTTCTCTCGTCTTTTGCAAAATGGATGGTCGAAAATCGAAGATTTTATTTCTGTTCTACCTTGGGAAAAGACTTCCATGTTTTGCCGTAATCATCGGTGTGGTAGATGAGCTGCGAGCTTCCGCTCATCCATGCTTTCCCCTTCTTGTTGACATAGGCAGCATCGAGCCAACTGCTATTGCCGAACCTGACTTTCTCCCTGGTCTTGCCGTGGTCAACGGAGCGGTGGATAGGATACCTAAAAGAAAAGAGCACAAGGTAATCAAAACTATACACGTGTAGATCGACCTGGCTGAACTAGAAGAGCGACATTGATTGGTTTAGCTGTATGCACGCGTCGTGAATGGTAATGAAGTATGCTGAGTAGTAAGGATGATAGTCTTTTTACTCTCTCAATTTGATGATTGTGAAATAAAGCGGTAAATTTGATTAAGGAAAACACTAGAATCCTCAGTAGGAGGAAAATTCGGGTGACCGCTATATTTAAGAGCAATAAGTAATTGATAATAAACGTGTTGTGGAGTAGGTTCGAATCCCTCACTCTCTGCGGAATAACTTATCAGTTAGCATAAAAAGCCCTTAAATCAGCGATTTAAGGGCTTTTTTGTTTTGGTGCATGTATCAAATTATTCACTTTTTCGCAGTATTGCGGTGAGTGCATCAGAGTAAAATATCTACTCACCAGATTGGTTATAATTTACTGATAGTCAAGATGTAAAACAGTTATTCATCTTGACTTGGTGTGACTGCAAGGCTACATTTGTTTAACCTTAAAAGTTATTGCCATGAAGCTTAACATCAGTATTCTCTTTTACCTAAAGAAACCCAAAAACTATCAATCAGGCCCAGTGCCTATCTACCTGCGTATGACTGTAGCAGGAAAAAGCACAGAACTGGTGACTGGAAGGGCCATTGAGCCGAATAGGTGGAACTTATCTTCAGGCTGAGTGTCAGGTACTAAAGAAGTGTTCAGATCGCTGAATGCCTATCTGGACGGTCTGCAAGGCAAGCTCCTGGAGGTGCATCGGCAGCTGATAGATGCGGGTATGCCGATGACAGCTGAAAGTCTGAAGAAATAGCTTAGGGTATTCCGGGGCACAGTTACCGTTAATTTTTATAGTGCCCCCGGCGCCAGAAGAAAAAGTGGACAGGAACCGCGGCTTCTGTTAGGAGTGCAGAAAACCTGCCGCCAGAGGCAGCAGGTTTTGCTTAACAACACTTATTAACTTACCAGTTCTTTAGGCCTTTCCGGAGAAGCTTTCTGCTGCAGTTTGCTGTGATGGCGACCATAGAGGAAATAAATCAAAACCCCGAGGGCCATCCAGATAATCAGCCGCAGCCAGGTATCAAAGCCCAGGTTCACCATCATGTAGCCGCAGATCAAAATACCCAGGATGGGTACGAGTGGCACAAAGGGTGTCTTGAATGGGCGTTTAATGTCCGGATTGGTGCGGCGCAGAATGATAATACCGGCACATACAATCACGAAGGCCAGCAGTGTGCCGATGCTCACCAATTCGCCCAGCAGCCCAATCGGGAATATGCCGGCTATGACCGCAGCCACTAACCCAGTAAGGATCGTGGTGACGTGAGGTGTATTAAACTTCGGGTGCACTTTGCCAAAGACCGCAGGCAGCAGGCCATCGCGACTCATGGCAAAAAAGATGCGAGGCTGCCCCATGAGCATTACCAGCACTACCGAGGCAAGACCTGCCACAGCGCCCACCCCAGTGAAGAAGTAGAGCCATTTCAAAGCAGGACCAGCTGCCTCCAGGGCCACCAGCACCGGATCTGGCACATTCAACATCTTGTAGGGCACCATGCCTGTCAGCACCAACGACATGAGCACGTAAAGCAACGTGCAGACACCCAGCGACGCCAGCATGGCAATCGGCATGTCACGTTGCGGGTTCTTCGCTTCCTGTGCGGCTGTGGAGACGGCATCAAACCCGATGTAAGAGAAAAATACGATGGCGGCACCGGCCACCACACCCTGCCAGCCAAAGCGGCTGCTGCCATCCGTCAGGATTTCCTTAGCCGGAATGAAAGGCTCCCAGTTAGCGGAGTTCACATACTGGAACCCAAAACCAATTACCAGAAGCACGATTGCTACTTTGACAACAACGATAATGTTATTGAACTTGGCAGATTCCTGTATACCTACCACCAGCAGTGCTGTCATCACGAGTATAAGGATAACGGCAGGCAAATTGATGAAAGCCCCCGTGGCCTCAAAGGAGCCGCCTGTATAGGAAAGTGGGGCAGAAGCAATCGCTGCCGGAATGTGGATGCCTAATGACTTAAGCAGACTCACAAAGTTACCACTCCAGCCCACGGCCACCGTGGCCGCGCCAAAGAGATATTCCAAAATAAGGTCCCACCCGATGATCCAGGCGATGAATTCACCCAGCGTGGCATAGCCATAGGTATAGGCGCTTCCGGCAACCGGGATCATGGAGGCGAATTCTGCATAGCACAGGCCAGCGAAAAGGCAGCCCAGCCCTGCTATCAGGAAGGATATCACGATAGCAGGTCCGGCGGCGTTGGCGGCGGCGGTACCAGTGAGTACAAAGATACCCGCGCCGATAATGGCGCCGACGCCCAGCATGGTGAGGTTGGAGGCAGTGAGTGTACGCTTCAGGCTATGCTCCCCGCCCTCCGATTCCTTTATGAGTTTCTCGACGGATTTCGTCGCAAATATATTTTTAGCCATTTTGAGTTTAGGTATAGATAATTATCAATTGTTTAATCCTGACTTATTGTGCACGATGATGAATCATGGTTTGACCTTGTAGGCAAGATCAAACCATGATTCTCAGTCAGAGATAAATCAGTAGCAGGAATAAGTAAGAAGCTCGGCTAAGGAGCGTTGGGGAGTATCCGGAACTGCTGAGTAAGGGATGAAACACCAAATACAGGCGAGATTACCTCCGTGCTGCAGAGCGAGCAAATATGGAACTGGAGACCACTGTACCTGAACAGGAGTTGGAGAAATGATTCTGTTGAGGTGGCTCTGATCGGCGCGCTGGATTCTGCCCATGCGACGGGATTGATGTAGACCGCCGCTGTTATTTGTTCTGCGGCTGGTTCCACTTTGCTGACATCAGGCGAAGCAGAAACCACACATGTTCTCAAGCAGCCAGAAGCGCACAGCAGCACGACCCACAGCAGCAGGATGACTAAGGGCGGTATGTGTTTTCGGTTCTTCAAGGTATGGTCTGTTCAGGCAGCCCCGGCTTGCTGTGCTAGATGCAACTTGCTGTTGCGGTAGCCATAGGCGAAGTAGATGACCAGGCCGAGTGCGAGCCATGCTAGGAAACGGCCCCAGTTCGTAATGCCGAGTTCCGTCATCAGGTAGAGGTTGGTGAGCAGCCCGAGCACCGGGATTAGGGAAAGGTTGCGCAGAAAGGAAAGGACGACCAATGCCACTGTCACGGCAACAAATCCTAATAAAGGCAGCTTATGCTGAAAACTTTCCCAGCCTCCGGACACGCTTAGAAAAGATGCTACTTCCGGGGCATTGTACCGCATGAGCAAACCCACTGCAGTAAGCACCAGCAGCGGCAAGACGTACTTTCCGTTGATATAAGGCACCCGGAAGCCACTGCGAGCTTCTAATGACTCTTTCTGCCTTTCCTCCAGCAGCAATATTCCGCCGCATACCAGCACAAAGGCAAAGAGCGTCCCGATGCTGGTCAGGTCCGTTACCTCCGTCAGATTCATAAAAAGGGCGGGCACAGCCACCACGATACCTGTCACAATAGTGGCGATGTAAGGAGTCTTATGCTTGGGATGGATTCTGGAGAAGGCCCTGGGCAGTAGGCCATCGCGGCTCATGCTCATCCAGATGCGCGGCTGTCCGTACTGAAATACCAGCAGCACGCTGGCCATCGCCACAATGGCACTCACAGCCACGATACCCGCCATGGCGTCGAGGTTAACCCTTGAAAAGACATAAGCCAGCGGATCGCCTACCGCCAGCTCCGCGGAGGGCACCATCCCTGTCAGCACCAGGGCCAGCACCACGTACAGTACCGTGCAAAGCACCAAAGCGAAAATCATGGCACGGGGAAGGTCGCGCTGCGGATTCTCGCACTCCTCGGCAGTCGTGGAGATGGCATCAAAACCGATGTAGGCGAAGAACACCGCTGAGACTCCTTCCATAATGCCTGCCAAACCGTTTGGTGCGAAAGGGGTCCAGTTGTTGGTGTTCACGTAGAAGGCGCCCACCGTGATCACGAGCAGGATGACGACCAGCTTGAGTAGCACAAGCAGGTTAGCCGTTCGTTTCGACTCTTTGATGCCGATATAGACCAGGTACGTAATCAGAACCGTGATACCGAGTGCGGGGAAGTCCGCCACCAGTTTGAAACCCCCAATAGCCGGAGCCTGTTGCCAGGCGTGGTAGGCCTCCTGAATGTTGGCCGGCAGCGCGGACAGGTGTTGTCCCTGTGCCAGCAAGCCCAGAGCCATTTGGTAACCCCGGGAGGCGCTCAGGTAGTCCATGGTCAGGTATTCGGGTATCATCAGTCCTACTCCGCGCATGACAGCCGTAAAATAATCGGACCAGGAGATAGCTACAGCGATGTTCCCGATGGCATACTCCATCAGCAGGTCCCAGCCAATGATCCAGGCGACCAGCTCACCGAAGGAGGCGTAGGCATAGGTATAGGCGCTGCCGGACACAGGGATGGTAGAGGCAAACTGAGCGTAGCACAGAGCCGAGAAACCGCAGGCGATGGCCGTAAAGATAAACAGCAATGAAACGCCCGGTCCTCCTGCCGCGCTGGCATTGCCGATGGTGCTGAATATCCCGGCCCCGATGATGGCGGCTATGCCAAAAGACACCAGGTCTTTGAGGCGGAGGGTGCGCACCAAATCCGTTCCGTGGATGTTGCCATCCTGCCTGTAATCTTCTAAAAGGGCCGTGGCACTTTTGCGGCGGGTAAGGTTCTTGGCAAAGTTTCTCATGTAGCGGCTGATAAATCAGTTTTATTTAATGTGTTCATGTTCCCCTGACCTGATGCAGCGATTGCTTTGTTATCCTCGTTCCTGAACACCTGCGCAACCCAGCGGGGGAAAACAATGACTCCAGCCACCAAGTAAAGGTAATAGGTCAGCAGGCGGTAGAGCAAGACGATGACCGTGGTAAACCCGCCCAGAAAAGCACCGAAGAAGGCTGGGAAAGCTATTTCAGCGAAACCAGCCCCGCCTGGCGTGACAGAAAGGAGCAGGACGACTTTATAAATGAGGTTGCGGGCGAATACCAGGAAGTGGTCCTGTAGGGGCAGGTCGGTGAAAGCCGCTATCAGGCAGCCGATGATGGCATACCGGGCTGTCCAGACGAAAAAGGTGGAGACGCTTGCATGCAACCAATAAGTCGTATTTTGGGTGCGAAGGTGCCTGGAGGCGACCAGCAGCTCATTGGCGTGGCTGAGCAGGGAAGACCGCCACCTGCGAAGCAGCC
Organism: Pontibacter sp. LHS2; assembly: GCF_058932845.1. Lineage (NCBI taxonomy): Bacteria > Pseudomonadati > Bacteroidota > Cytophagia > Cytophagales > Hymenobacteraceae > Pontibacter > Pontibacter sp. LHS2. Next base: position 443,134 of record NZ_JBZYWG010000002.1, on the reverse strand, counting down.
TGAAGCTTCCTACCCGCAGCAGAAGCCGCTTGACGGAGTTAGGGTTGATGAGCAGGGCATAAAACATCGTGAATGCGTACAGGGCAATCAGGAGGTAGGAAACTGTGAAGGCGATGCCGAGGCTCTGCCTGAAAGTCTCGTCCATCGTCCCGAGGGTCGGCAATAGCTGCCCATCCATAAGCAGCAAGACGAGCGGCACAGCCAGCACAAAATACAGGTTGTCGAGCATCGCTGTCACCATCACCTGCGCAATGGACTTGCCCAACGGGATGCGCTCTTTGTAAAGGATATAGGCGGCAATTGTGGAGCCGCCCACCACGGAGGGTAGGGCACATGAGGCAAATTCCCAGAGCATGATTACCCGGAAGCTCTGCTGCCAGCTAAGTGCTTTGTCGGTGATGTAGCGGATGCGGTACATGTAGCCCAGATCCCGGACCAGCAGTACAAAAAGGGCGACACCCAACCAGAGTAGACTCGCTCCCAGGAGCGTCTGCAGTTGCCCCGGCTCGTAGTTTTTGTACAGCATGTAGCCGACCACGCCAAGACCCAGGAGCATGGGCAGAACCAGCCTTCGGGCTGAGAACTTTGCCTGGAGTTTTTCTTTCGTTAAAGCCATTATTGTGTCTTATCTCACTTGAACCGGCACTCGTTTTAACTGAGGCAGCTTCACAGGCATGATAACCAGCGGTACCTTCTCCACTTTCACAGAGCTGGTGTCCAATCCGAACCACTTGCTTTCGGATGTCGCAAACCGCTTTATATTAAAATACCACTCCATCACCAGGCGTTTGCCGAAGGGCAGGTCATTCTCATAGGAGAGGAACTTCTCCAGCACCACAAACCTGAAGTCGCCTATGAGCTGGTGCCTGCTCAGGGACGTGTAGCGGCTTGTGATGTCGACTTCCCCATTCTCCACAAGTTCCTCCACCACTTTGCGGAAGAACAGGTTGATACGCTGCTCTACCCTGAATCCGAGCTTGAAATCTATCCGAATCACGTCATCGGCGACGACATGACGCACTTTGTACTCCGAGGTGTAAGGCTCGTCGGTCGTTTCCACATGGATGAACCAATAGATATCGGCACGTTTGGGGCGTTTCTGGAAGATAGAATAAATGATTTTCGACTCGATGTCTTTCGGGCTGGAGGCGCTCGTCATAAACACCAAGTGTGTCGTGTACTTGGGAACCGTCTCGTCATTGCTCAACTCTTTCAGAGCGGGGACATAATCAGAAAGTTGCACATACTCTGTAAAGCTGCGCTTGATGTGGTAAGCACTTATCCAGATGTACATCACCGTCAGCAGCAGACCGCCAAGCAGCAGGGACACCCAGCCCCCATGCGGAAACTTGCTCAGGTTGGCTATCAGGAACGAGAGCTCAATCGTCAGATAAACAGCCAGGAACAATGTGACGAGTATCCTGGACCTGGACTTGACATAGAGGTAGTAGCTCATCAGGATCGTGGTGGAGAGCATGGCCATGGTGATGGCCAGGCCATAGGCAGCCTCCATGTGCTCAGATTCGCGGAAGTACAGCACGACGCCCACACAACCCAGCCACAGGAGCCAGTTGATGCTGGGTACGTAGAGCTGCCCTTTCAGATTGGTGGGGTAAACCAGTTTCACCTTGGGCCAGAGGTTCAGCCGGATTGCCTCACTGATGAGCGTGAAAGAGCCGGATACCAGGGCCTGACTTGCTATGATGGCGGCGATTGTTGCGATGGCAATGCCCATGAGCAGAAACCAGTCGGGCATGATGCCATAAAAAGGATTTCCGCTGAGTGCCTTGCCCTCCTGCGTCATCAGCCAGGCACCTTGCCCCAGGTAGTTGAGCACCAGGGTAATCTTCACAAATAGCCAGCTCAGGCGGATGTTCGGCCGGCCACAGTGGCCAAGGTCAGAGTACAGGGCCTCGGCGCCCGTGGTACAAAGAAATACGGCCCCCAGCAACCAGAATCCATTCGGATAGTGGACCAGCAGGTTGTAGGCGTAGGAGGGATGCAGCGCCTTCAGAATCTCGGGGTAATGCAGCAGGGAAACCACACCCAGTGAACCCAGCATGGTGAACCATACCAGCATAATGGGCCCGAAAGCTTTGCCCACTATCTCCGTGCCAAAGCGCTGCATCAGGAACAAACCGGTAAGAATGGTCAGCACGATGGGCACGGTAGGTATATTCGGGTAAAGCAGCCGCAAGCCCTCTATGGCCGAGGAAATGGAGATGGGCGGCGTGATGATGCCATCCGCCAATAAGGCAGCTCCGCCAACCATGGCCGGTATAATCAGCCAGGTGCTTCTGCGTCGGATGAGGGCATAGAGGGAGAAGATGCCGCCTTCCCCGTTGTTGTCCGCCTGTAGCGTCAGCAACACATACTTCAGTGTTGTCTGGAGGGTCAACGTCCAGAAAACACAGGAGATGCCGCCATACACCAGCGTCACCGAGATGGGCGCCTCCCCGATGATGGCCTTCATCACGTAGAGCGGCGAGGTGCCGATGTCACCGTAAATGATTCCCAGTGATATGAGTAAACCAGCAGTGGAGACAGCCGGTGCTTTCGTTTGAAAGAGCATGTATGAGGTATTGAGAATTTGACCGTTCGTTTAATCTGATTTAGGCACTAAACAGGAAATAGCCCAGGTATACATGGTTCAGGCCAGTTGTATACCTGCATGGGGCCCACCTTTTGATGGGAACCCTGATTACGGGCACATCCTGTACGACCCTCCCTTCGCTTACCGTGATTGATCGGCCAGCTGTCAGCTTCATGGTGAAACAAAATCACGGGGCGGAGACAATACCTTTTCCTTCTTTGGGAAAAGGAGAGACGCGATGACCGACACCCCCAGTATGGCACCTACAACCAGCAGGGCAATGCGCATGTCGAGGTGGTAGAAGTCGCTTACCAGCAGCTTGGCTCCGATAAAGACCAGTATCAGCGACAGGCCGTAGTGCAGGTAGTGAAAAAGCTGCATGATGCCCGCCAAGGCAAAGTACAGGGCTCGCATTCCCAGTAGGGCGAATACGTTGGAGGTATACACAATGAACGGGTCCTTGGAGATAGCCAGGATGGCCGGGATAGAGTCGGCGGCGAAGACCACGTCGGTGCTCTCGACCATGATGAGCACCAGGAAGAGCGGTGTGGCGTAGAGCTTACCGTCGATGCGGGTGAAGAACTTTCCGCCTACCGCCGTCTTGGTGAAGCGCAGCCTCTGGCTCACCCAGACGATGAGAGGGTTCTGCTCGGGGTGCAGCTCCCCGTCATCTTTCGTGAAGGCCATTTTGATGCCGGTATAGACCAGGAACGCCCCCAGGATATAGATGATGAAGTGAAACTTGGCGATAAGCGCCACACCCACCAAAATGAAAACGCCGCGCAGCACCAGCGCCCCGATGATACCCCAGAACAGGATTTTGTGCTGGTACTGCTGGGGTACTTTGAAGAAGCTGAAAATCAGGATAAAGACAAAGAGGTTATCAACGCTTAGTGATTTCTCGATCAGGTAGGCAGTGAGAAATTCAAGTGCAGGGGCCGGGCCTTTCCAGAAGTAGATAAAGGCGTTGAACGCAAGGGAGAGGGCTATCCAAAAGGCGCTCCAGAGGAGGGCCTCCTTTATCTTGACCTCATGCTCTTTGCGGTGGAATACAAACAGGTCCAGCACCAACAGCATAAGGATGAAGGCATTGAATATAATCCAGAATGTCACTGTATTCATTGTTAATTAGTTAAGGAAGTATTTAGGCAACGAGGCTTGGCTGCCTAACCTTTTTTACAGAAGAGAATCGGGGGAAAGATGAAGCAAATATCTTATTCGTATATTTCCACATACTCCACCAAGTGCAGGTCGATAAGACATGTAACGTCTATCGGATGCTGTAGGAGCTCCATAAAATTGACCCATTACAGGGCAGAAAATAAAACGAATAAGGAAAAACGCACCTATGCAGCATGGCAAAGGTGTTACAATAGCTTCTTGTTAGAAGATGAAAAGGGAGCGACTAAGGTCCTTTGATGAGAATGGTGTGCAAGCAGCAGTCGCCTTTGGTGGCGGCGTAAGTATGCGGTGCAGGTGCTGTATCCTGCGGTTGTGGGTACAACTGAAGCAAGAGCGCATACACTAAGGGTGTTAGCAGAGTTTTATCCAATTGCAGGATACCTTCTAATTCACCGGAGGTGGCATCACCCGTTATGAACTGAAGCGGACTCTCATCAGACTGCTGCGTAAGCTGCTGGTCAGCAGGGACCATTGGAGCAGCGATCAGATTGGCGGGCAGGCCAATAGCCAGAAAACTGCATAGCAGGACTGCCAGCAGTATATTCAGCTTTTTAAATACCTGTATACCTGTCAATTTCATCACCGCAAAGGAATGAGGTTGTAAAGACTAAAGCAATAGAGGAGCCTAGTTATTTTTTAAATGAGCTTGCTAAAATACACTGACACCTGAGGCGGGCGCATAATGGATGCCGGGCAAAAGCTTCTTCGCGCTAACTCTACAGAAGCAAAGCCCCGGCGTAATCGCCTGTTCTGCACGCAATCATTTCATAACCTTCTCTTCTGGTGACACCTGTTGCTTTTTGTTTTTGTTGAACCACCAATACATTGGAATGCCTGTCAATATGAGTACCATCCCAATGGCTGCTTCACGGGGGCGCACAAAAATTGTGTTGATGAAAAGGGCGGCGCAGAAAAGGACCATAATGGCGGGCACCACCGGATAACCCCATACCTTGTAGGGCCGAACTGCGTTTGGCATTTTCCACCTGAGTATGAACACTCCCAGGGTAGTGGCCCCATAAAAGATAAACACGGCAAAAATGATCATGTCGGTCAGCTGGTCAAATGTCCCGGAGAGTACGAGCAAACAGGCCCAGATGCACTGGTAGCGTAGAGAATAGGCTGGTGCCTGCGCCTGGTTGAGTTCCGCTGCTTTCGGAAAGAACATCCCTTCCCGCGCCATGGCAAAGTACGTGCGGCAACTGGCCAGAATGGTCGCGTTGGTGCAGCCCAGCGTGGTGATTAGAATAAGAATAGAGATGAACACGGCGCCTCCATACCCCCAGAAGCTTTTGACAACCTCCACCGCTGCAATCTGGTTGCCTGCCGCATGCACCTGCTCCAGTACGGAAGTCGGTAAGATGGATAGGTAGGTCATGTTTACCAGAAGGTAGATGGCTATCACCGTCAGTACACCAATCGAGATGCCTTGGGGAATGTTTCGCTTCGCGTTTTTGATTTCGCCGCCCAGGTACCCAATGGCTGCCCAGCCCTGGTAAGCCCAGAATGCGGACAGCATAGCCGTAAAGACTGCGCTGAAAGTAACAGGCTTAGAGGAAATTGCGGACAAATCCAGGGTTAAGCCCAAATCGGCTTGGCTGCTGCCAAGTCCGAAGAACACGATGACGCCTATACCTGCAAAAACCAACAGCAATATGACCGTTCCGAGCCAGGCGCCTGTTCTGACTCCCTTCGCATTTACCCAAGTCAAAACAATAATCAAGACTATGGCAACGAACTTGACACTAAGGTCGGCGAAAGGGTAGAAAACACCTCCAAGAGAGAAGCCAGCGAGTGCGTCTAAAACAGGGGGCAGCGGCACCATACTGTTGAGCGACTGGGCAAAGACGTAGGCCAGGGACGAGATAGCTGCTGTCTGGATAACGGTAAACAGGGACCACCCGAAGATGAAAGCGAAGAAACGGTTGTATATCTTTTTATAGTAGGCATACTCCCCGCCGGTATCGGCCAGTAGTCCGGCCACTTCCGCGTTGCTCAAAGCGCCGAACAGGGAAATGAGGCCGGCGAGCAGCCAGCAGATCAGCACCCATTCCGCCGATTGCAGCTCGGCGGCCATCGGTGCCACCTTCTTGTACACCCCGGACCCGATGATGTTTCCGATCACGACTACGATGACCAGGCGCAAGCCCAGTGATCGGTCCAGTTCGCTGTGTTTTCCCATAAGATGTGTCTGCTGTTAGCCCCCTGCTACTGAAGCAAAAGTGGCTACCAATGTATGGCAGAAAAACAACATTTCATACAAGTTCAATCAGAAGAAATATCGGGCCGCATGTCTCCGGCTGTCTGGCTTTCTGGTTGGGAGGCAGCACAAGATTTTTTAAGTTAAAGTCGTAGCGGGAATGGCCTAACTTACCCGAAATAATTGTTCCTCCTCTCATCAAACTGTCGATTCCATTCCTCTATATTTGCAGGTTATCCAAAGCCTTCATTTTGCTGAAAATTCAGCAATGGGTTCCTTAGAAAGCTAACGTCGAAATGTCTCCATATATGGAAGAAACCCCAGCACAGGATTTGCCTTTGATTACCAATGATGCCGTCGTATTGGGCATCCTGATCATCATACTGGCTTTTGTCTTTAAGACCTCGTCTAGCCCGAGACCTGTCTTCAGGAAGTTCTATTCGGTGGTGCCTTCCGTACTGTTGTGCTACCTTATACCCAGCCTGCTTAATTCCCTGGGCATTATATCGGGGGAGCATTCAGGGCTTTACCAGATGGCTTCCCGCTACCTGCTTCCGGCCAGCCTTGTTCTATTCACGATTAGCCTGGATTTAAAGGAAATCTGGAAGCTCCGCCACAAGGCGGGTCTGATGTTCATTACGGGCACGGTCGGCATTATGATAGGCGGTCCCTTGGCCATGTTGATTGTCTCTACCTTCGCACCCGACATCGTGGGGGGAGAGGGGCCCCATGCGGTATGGCGCGGGCTTTCCACCATAGCAGGCAGTTGGATTGGAGGTGGTGCAAACCAGCTGGCGATGTATGAGGTTTTTAAGCCTGACCCCAACCTGTTTTCCGCTGTGATTGCGGTCGACGTGATTGTGGCCAATATCTGGATGGCCGTGCTGCTGTACGGTGCCGGTAACAGCGAAAAGGTAGACGCTTTCTTCAAAGCTGACAGTACCGCCGTGAATGAGTTGAGGGATAAAATAGAAAAGCATAGGCTTAGCATCTTGAAAGTGCCTTCCATGGCCGACACCATGATGATAGCGGGGGTGGGCCTGGGTATTACGGGTATCTCACATTTTTTTTCTGATCTGATTGCGCCTTGGATAGAACTCCATGCACCTTACCTGGCTCAGTTTAGCCTTACCTCGGGCTTCTTCTGGCTTGTGGTGCTGGCCACAACCTTTGGGATGCTGCTCTCCTTCACCAAGGCACGTGAACTGGAGGGCGTAGGGGCTACGCGCATCGGCAGCATTTTCCTCTACATCCTGGTAGCCACCATTGGCATGCAGATGGACATCACCGCCATCGTGAGCCAGCCCGGACTCTTTTTAGTAGGCCTTATCTGGATAAGTATCCACATGCTGCTGCTCCTGATTGTGGGAAAACTGGTCAAAGCGCCCTTCTTTTTCCTGGCGGTGGGCAGCCAGGCGAACGTTGGGGGAGCGGCATCAGCACCTATTGTGGCAGCGGCCTTCCACCCTGCCCTCGCGCCGGTAGGGGTACTCCTGTCCATCCTGGGTTATGCGCTTGGTACGTATGGCGGCTATCTCTCAGCACTGATGATGCAGTTGGTCGCCCCTTGAGAAAAGGGCTATTAGTGCACCGCTTTACAAATCTGTATATCTCGGTTGTTACTTACTGTGAAAGAACATTGACAGCTTAGGGTTCGAATCGACGTTACCTTTTGAATATTTTTCTGTCGATTTTCACAACAACAAAAACCACGCTACCCGCTGCAACGGATACCAGCAGGTTCTGCGCTGACAACGGTACCAGCTTAAAGAAGCCTTCCATATAGGGCAGGTAGATGACGGTGAGCTGCAGCAGGACGGCCGAGACTACGACCGCGACCATCAAGGGATTTGTTTTGATGGCCAGGGGAGAGTGGGCCGAAGAACGCAGAGCAAGGGCCTGGAAAACCTGCGCAAATCCCACAGTCGCAAAAATCATGGTTTGCCAGGTCAGATCCTCTGGGTCTTCAGGGTTGTAGTAGTACAGGGCCAGTCCCAGCGAAACCGCCGCAATAGTGGCTCCGACTATCCCCATCTGATAGAAGTCTTTTTTCTCCAATGCCCCTTTCTCCGGATTTCTTGGTGGTCTTCTCATGGTGTCCTTCTCCCCAGGCTCTGTGCCCAAACCCAGCCCGAGCAAGCCATCCGTGAGCAGGTTCAGCCACAGTAGCTGCAAGGGCTGCAAGGCGATGACCATGCCGAACAGGGGGGCAAGGAGCATGATCAGCACCTTGCCGATGTTGCCTGCCAGGGAGAACTTGATGAACCTAATGAGGTTGTCGAATATCACCCTGCCCTCCTCCACAGCCGCGACAATGGTCGTGAAGTTGTCGTCGAGCAGCACCATGTCCGCCGCTTCCTTGGCCACGTCAGTCCCGGTGATGCCCATGGCTACCCCAATGTCAGCCCTTCGCAGTGCCGGGGCGTCATTCACCCCGTCACCCGTCATGGCCACTACCTCTCCCTGGCTCTGCAGGGCGCTTACAATCCTTAGTTTGTCCTCCGGGGAGACGCGGGCATAGACTGAGGTTATTTTGGCCAAAGTCAGGAGCTCCGCCTCATCTGCCTGCTGCAGCTGTTGACCTGTCACCGCATCAGACTGCTCCGTGAATAGCAGCTCACGGCCTATGGCCGAGGCAGTCAGTGGGTGGTCGCCAGTAATCATGATAGGGCGGATACCCGCTAGCTTGCAATTCTCAACGGCCGCCTTCACCTCTTCCCGTGGCGGGTCTATCATACCTGCAAGGCCCACAAAGACAAGCCCCTGCTCTGCATCCGTGCCACTGCTCGGCGCTTCCAGGCTACGGAAAGCGAGACCCAGCACCCGCATGCCGTTTTGGGCCAGTTTCGAGTTGGCCTCCAGAATCCGCTCCCTCCATTCAGCGTCCAGCGGTATCTGTGAGTTGTTCACCCAAACATATTCGGAAACACTCAACAGAGAATCGGGCGCGCCTTTTGTGCAGAGCAGAAAGGGAGTGTTCTGAAGTGGGAGTAAATAACCTGGTAAGGCGCCCTCCACTTTATGGATAGTGGACATCCTTTTTCTGGTGCTGTCAAAAGGCACCTCTTCCACCCTTGGCAGGGTTTCGTAGAGTTGCTCTTTACTGATTTCTCTTTTCGCACCGGCTATGAGCAAAGCGGCCTCCGTGGGGTCCCCTATCACCTGTCCGGTATCCGTTTCTGCGCCGTGGTCGAGGGTGGCATCGTTGCATAGCACCGAAACGGCAAGGGCGAAGTCAAGGTCATCTGCTGACGCGCTGTCCATTTCCATCATCACGGAGGGTCCTATCGCCACCGACCGTTCCGGCAGATCCACTACCGTTACTGTCATTTTGTTCTGGGTAAGGGTTCCTGTCTTGTCTGAGCAGATGACCGTGACAGAGCCCAACGTCTCAACTGCGGGCAGCTTTCTGATCAACGCGTTCCGTTTCAGCATTCGCTGTCCGCCCAGTGCCAGTGTGATGGTGACAACCGCGGGAAGCCCCTCGGGAACGACAGCCACTGCCACACTCACGGCTGTGAGGAACATGTCCGCGGCAGCCTCCCCCATAAGCATACCCATACCGAATACCAGTGCGGCCGCAGCGGCTCCGAAAAGGGCAAGCATCTTGCCGAGCTTGTCGAGCCTTTCCTGCAGTGGGGTCTTGCCTGACTCAACGGAGTCTATGAGGTTGGCAATTGTCCCGAGCTCGGTCTTCATGCCTGTGGAGACGGTCACACCGACCCCTCTTCCATAAGTCACCACCGTCCCCATGTAAGCCATGTTCTTTCTGTCACCCAGCGGGAGTTCCTCCTTGGGGATAGGGGCAGTATCCTTGTCTATAGGCTCCGACTCACCTGTCAGGGCGGCCTCCTGAATTTTGAGGTTAAAAGAATCGGTCACCCGTAGGTCTGCCGGAACCACGTTACCGGCCTCCAACTCTACTATGTCACCTGGCACTAGGTCGGTTGCCGAAACTTCCCTGGCTTTCCCACCTCTTCTCACCCGCACTTTTGGCACCACCATACGGTTCAGCGCGGCCATAGCACGGTCTGCGCGGTACTCCTGGATGAAGCCGAGAAGCCCGAAGAGAAGCACGATGGCGAGGATGGCGACCGCCTCGGTGGTCTTGCCAAGGAAAAGGGAAAGCAGCGCGGCGACGATCAGGATAACCACCATGGTCTCTGTGAACTGCTGAAGCAACATCTTGAAAGGGTTTTTCCCTTTCTTTTCCTCCAACCTGTTAGGCCCCACCTCATTCAGGATGGCATCGGCGCTGGCATCTGTAAGGCCTGAAGCTGATGTGCCTAGCTCGGATAAAACCTGCTCTTTGGTTTTTGTGTGCCAATTGTTCATAGTGGTTAGATTTTGGTCGCCAATATAAGTTGCAGTCACTTTACGGGCAATCTGTAAAATAAGACTATATCATTTGAAGCGTTGTATGAATTTTGACCTCTTGTAGCCTGCAAGCTTACTACATGTTTTAATATAGAGTATTGAAAAGTAGCTAATGCGTTGTATGTGTGAAGCAGTGCACGAGCGTATATCCGCTACGTGCCCTCTTACGATCCCCGCTCCAAAAGTGAGGTGCGTATAATGTCTTTGATGGATGAACCTATTGTTATGTAGTAAATCGCAGGACTAAGGAAGGCAAGCAGGAAGTCAGGACTATAGTTGAGCGCAGAAATTGAAGTAAATTGAAAAAGCGGTTGCCTGTTATTGCCAGGTAACCTTTTTATGCATAAGTTATCCTGGCTGGTTAGGACGAGAGTTTTTGATTCGTCCTGGATGAAGCTGAACGTCTGGAGTGCCTACAGCCTATGTCAGCACTGCAAAGCTTCCTTAATAGTGATTGATGTTTGATCAAAACTCTATGGGGCCGCGTGTTCTCCTTAACCTTGGGCGATAGTATAGGTTAGACGAAAGAAATGTTGCAAATGTAGGAGGTCACTAGCATCAAGTATGAAATATCCAACATTTAAGGGGGCCTAAATAGTATGAATTAATAACCACGTTGGTGAGTGTAATTTCTAGTTGAAATTGATAAAAAAGATGTGTAAATTTAAGTAGAAGCATTTGCAGCGAAACTGAGATAAAAAAGTTAGTGCGTAATTCGGGGAGTCGAATTTATAATATTTTTTATATTATTGATTATCAGTGATTTATGTAGGGGTTCGATACCCTCACTTTCTGCTGGTAGCGATATCAAATAAAAAGCCCATCAATCATCGATTGATGGGCTTTTTATTTTTACATATCATCCTAATCAACCAGCCAGATCCCGCTGCCTTCTGAGCGGAACCTAAACTTTCGTAGCGTATCCGTATAAGAGTTTTAGGCGTGTGCTATACCTGTTGGAAATCTCAAATTACCCTTGCTACAAGTGCCGCGACAAAATAGAACACCTTCACCCAATCGCTCAAGCAAGAACATGCTCCACATCTGAATCGGCAACTTTTATACCCGCCTTCTAAAAATTACTTATATTCAGAAAAATTTCGACAGATCCTCCGTCCCTATGAACACACACCATAATCTGCGAGCCAATACCAACCTGGAAGTCTTCTCAACCCTGGTTGGTACGCGCTATGAAATGTATAACAGCTTGTTTTCTTCGTTGCCTTTTCATCGGGTGGAGAAAACGGGTGTACTGCTTTCATTGTTGGTGCTGCACTGTGAGGACGGCTACCAACGGCAACAGAGTCCGCAGGAGATCATTCAGAGTTTTTTTGAGCAGTATACCCATTACCGTTCAGAGCAGGAGCAGCACGACCTGCTGTTTCGTTTTGTGCAGTACGCCGAGCGCCAGGTGGTGCTGTTCGATGCGCTGGAAGAGGCCGCTTTCCGTGACACGCACGACATGCAGGGTGCGGGTACTTTGAACCAACTCAGTATTGCGGTACTGCATGAACAGGCCCATGAGCAACTGTCACTTAAGCTGCAGGACTTTGCGGTACGCATGGTGTTGACGGCACACCCCACTCAGTTCTATCCAAGCAATGTGCTGGGCATCATCAACGACCTATCGCAGGCACTGGCAACCGACAACACCTCGCAGGCACACTCATACCTGCGACAACTGGGCAAGACACCTTTCTTTAAGAAAGAGAAACCTACGCCCTATGAGGAGGCCGTTAGCCTGATTTGGTTTCTGGAGAATGTTTTCTACCGTGCTGCCGGCGGCATCATTTCATACCTGAACGCCCAGTTTCCCGGCGCCGTTCTGCCGGGTTCAAAGCTGATCCGGATGGGGTTCTGGCCCGGAGGAGACCGGGACGGAAATCCTTTTGTAAAGGCTGAGACTACCCTGCAGGTAGCAGATGCACTTCGGGTAGCTGCCATTAGGGCTTACTATGCCGATGTGCGCCGACTTAGACGCCGCCTGACCTTCAGGGGCGTGGAAGATTTGCTCCGGGAACTGGAAGCCAAGCTATATAATAATCTCTTTGTGCCTGACTATACCCTAGACTTGAAGCAGGAGGATATCCTTGCTCCGCTGCGAGAGATCAGCAGGCTATTGCTGGAAGAGCACAACAGTTTGTTTCTGGGGCAGGTGGAAGCGCTGATCACCAGTGTAGAGCTCTTCGGACTGTTCTTTGCCTCGCTCGATATCCGACAGGACTCTTCGGTGCACGCCCATCTGTTTGAGGAGCTTGCACAGCGCACAGACCTTCTGCCAAAAAACTACGCACAATTGTCGGAAGAAGAGCGAATAAGCGCCCTGCTAGGTATAGCTGCAAGCCTGAAAAACCAAGACCTGTTCGAAGATGAGGAACTGCTACAGGACACCCTGGAGACAATAGCTGCCATCCGGACGATACAGGAACACAACGGCGAAGAGGGATGTCACCGCTATATCATCAGTCATTGCACCAGTGCCTTGAATGTACTGGAAGTCTATACCTTGTTCCGCCTGGCTGACTGGCAGCCGGAAGAACACAGCGTCGATATTGTGCCGCTCTTCGAAACAATAACTGACTTGCGGCAGGCAGCGGCCGTGATGCGGCAGCTTTACGAAAATGAGGTATACCGGGAGCACTTGCAGCGGCGGGGCGACACCCAGACCATTATGCTCGGTTTCTCGGACGGCACCAAAGACGGCGGTTATCTGATGGCCAACTGGAGCATCTACAAAGCCAAGGAGGCGCTAACGGAGGTAAGCCGGGAGTATGGCATTGAAGTCATTTTCTTTGACGGACGGGGAGGACCACCGGCACGAGGTGGCGGCAAGACACAGCAGTTCTACGCTTCGATGGGCAACAACATCGCCAACAAGGAGATTCAGCTGACGATACAAGGCCAGACGGTGAGCTCCAATTTCGGTTCTGTGGATGCAGCCCGTTTCAACCTGGAGCAGCTCCTGCATGCCGGTATCAGCAACAGCCTGTTCGACCGCAAAAAGCCCACACTCACGCCCGACGATGACCAGCTGTTACAGGAACTGGCGGAGGTGAGTTTCGACGCCTACACGGAGCTGAAAAACAACCCGGTTTTTCTGGAATACCTGACCTTTGTGAGTCCACTGCGCTACTATGGCGAAGCCAATATTGGCAGCCGCCCTTCCAAGCGTAAGGCCGGTAAACTGAATTTGGATGATCTGCGTGCCGTTCCTTATGTGGGTGCCTGGAGTCAGCTCAAGCAGAACCTGCCGGGCTATTATGGTGTGGGCAAAGCGCTCGAGGCACTGCATGCAAAAGGGGACTGGCCAAGGTTACAGCAGCTTTACAAACACTCACTCTTCTTTAAAACCCTGCTTGACAACTGTGAGATGGCGATGAAGAAGTGCTTCTTCCCGGTAACGGCCTATTTAGAGGACCATCCTACTTACGGTGCACTCTGGAAGCAGATTTACGAGGAATATGAGCGGACAAAAAAATATGTGCTGTTACTGGCAGGAGCCGACACGCTGATGGCTGACAAACCTATGGACGAGCTCTCGATTCAGCTACGACAGCGCATTGAACTACCGCTAATTACGATACAGCAGTATGCTCTTGCTAAGATCCGCAGTCTGGAAGAGCAGGACCCGCAGCAGAGGTCCAAGCAAGTATATGAAAAGCTCGTTGTGCGCTGTTCTTTCGGCATCATCAATGCGGAGCGGAACTCAGCCTAACGGCTGACAGCTTGTCTGCTACCAATCGGTGTTGTACATTTGCGGCATCTTTATCTAAGATTTATAAAGAAGAGGGGAGAGAGCAGGCTCGGTGAACCTCTAGCAACCTCCGGTGTAGTCCGGACAGGTGCTAACTCCTGCCCATTTTTGGGGCCTATAAATTAAACACATGCACACCTACACTTCACACTTTACCCGTATCAACATGCCATCCGCTACAAGGCTTGCCAAGCGCCTTTGCTGTTGTTGCTGTTAATACCTTCCTGTATATAGTGGTATCAAAGCCCCTTTAGTCTGACGGCCTATACTACAGCCTCAATACAGGAATCCCTCTCTACTTTAGGTTCTGCTATAGTTATCTTGCCAGGCAGCAGAAGCTGTGCCGGTATTAAACAGACCTTGGGGGCCAATCAAAAGAGCCATAGCGCTTTCATTTAAATATTTCTCAGCAAGGGATAGGGAAGGTGCCGTCACCGGTTTCGACTCGCAGCCCTTTCAAACCTATTTTTTTCAGTTTAGATTTTATGAGTAGCATGCAAAAGAGCGGGGGCATCGCTTTAGTCCCTTTTTTGATATTTATACTTACTTTTTTGGGAGCTGGCATCGGGCTGCAGGATTTTTACGCACTGCCTTCGCCAGTTGCCGTGGTAATCGGCATTATTTCCGCTTTCCTGATCCTCAAAGGCTCTGTTAATGCCAAAGTAGCGGCGCTGATCCGCGGTTGCGGCGACTCCAGGATCATGACCATGTGCTTGATTTACCTGCTAGCCGGTGCTTTTGCCACCGTGTCGAAGGTCGTTGGAGGAGTAGATGCCACAGTTAGCCTTGGCTTGCATTTGCTGCCAGTGGAGTATCTGGCACTGGGGGTGTTTGTCATGGCGGCTTTTCTATCGACGGCTACCGGTACCTCAGTGGGCGCTCTCGTTGCGCTGGGACCTATCGCTGTAGGCTTGGCAGATCAGAGCCAAACCTCTTTACCGCTACTACTAGGTGCGCTGCTGGGAGGTGCAATGTTTGGCGATAACCTATCATTTATTTCAGACACCACCATCGCCGCTACCCAAACACAGGAGTGCAGCATGAAAGACAAGTTCAGGGTGAACCTGCTTATCGCTGGCCCGGCCGCGCTCCTTACCTTATTGCTGCTTTTGATGGCGGGAGAGCCTTCCGCAAATGCAGTTGGTATGCCCGATACCTGGAGCGATTATACATTCTGGCAAATAGCGCCCTACCTGCTGGTAATCGTGCTGGCCGTGCTGGGAGTGAATGTATTTGTGGTGCTAACTATAGGTACGCTTGCCTCAGGTGCGATAGGATTGCTAAACGGCAGCCTGGAACTGCTGACATTCAGCAGGCATGTTTATGAAGGGTTTACAGGTATGTTTGAGATCTTCCTGCTCTCCATGCTCACTGGTGGACTGGCCGAAATGGTACGCGAAGCAGGTGGTATTCAGTTCCTGTTGCAGCAAGTTGGCGGCACTATAAGAGGTTATCGTTCGGCACAGTTGGGCATCGGAGCACTGGTAGGCGGAACCAATGCCGCCATAGCCAACAATACCGTGTCTATTGTGGTGACCGGGCCACTTGCCAGAGACATCAGTCAAAACTATCAGGTAGACAGGCGCAAGTCGGCAGCTGTGCTGGATATCTTTTCCTGCATTGTGCAGGGTCTTCTGCCTTACGGTGCCCAAATCCTGATTCTACTCAGTTTCACGAATGGAGCGGCCTCTTTTGTGGATCTTTGGGCGAATGCCTGGTACCTGCACTTGTTGCTACTCTTTAGTCTACTGGCCATCTTCACGCCTTTTGTTGACCGCTACATCAGCAAACAGCCCGCTGCTAAAAGGGTGGCAGTGTGACAGCGGAGGAAACTGAGTGGATGATTGGTCTAGAAGGTGATCCTGAGATCTTAGATTCACCTGACTGCTCTTTTTCAATAAACCAATTTATAGCCTATACCTCGTATGTTGAGAATTTCGACCGAAGGATCTTTTTTGAGGTGCTTGCGGAGTTTTGAAATGAATACATCCATGGAGCGTCCGTTGAAAAAGTTGTCATCGCCCCAGAGTTTGATGAGACTGGCCTTGCGGTCCAACACCTGGTTTTTGTGCTGAGCAAGTAAGCGGAGCAGTTCACTTTCGCGGTGAGATAGCCGACAGACGAGCTCTTGATCGTGCCAAAGCTCCTGCTTGAGCGGTGCAAAGGTATAGGAGCCAATCTCTACCGATTCTACATTATTGCTTTCCACAGAACCACCGCTTCGTCGAAGTAGTTCTTTCAGCCGCAGCACTAATTCCTCCAGGCTGAAGGGCTTCCTCAGGTAATCGTTACCTCCCAGTTCAAAGCCTTTTACGACGTCTTCTGTCATGGATTTAGCGGTGAGGAAAAGCACGGGAGTCTGACTATCAGTTTTGCGGAGTTCCTGCACAAAAGTAAAGCCATCCATGAGTGGCAGCATGACATCTACCACACAGATGTCAAATGTATCGCTGCGTACCGCGTCGAGCCCCTGCAGGCCATTAGTTGCGTGGTATACCTGAAAACCTCTGCTCTGCAGGCTTTCCGCCACGATTTTGACTAGCTGCGGTTCGTCTTCAAGCAACAGTACTTTGGGCTGGCTCATGCTGAAATATGGGAAGCGATAAGATAAATGTAGTGCCTTGCTGCTCACGGCTCTGCAGACGGATAGTACCGCCATGACGCTCCACTATGGTTTTAGCATAGCTGAGCCCGAGTCCGTAGCCTTTGGTATTGTGGGTGTTGCCGGTCGGTACCCGGAAGAACTTGTCGAACACCTTGTCATGCATACCTGCCGGAATACCGATGCCATTGTCCTTCAGAACAAGGATAGCCTGTCCGTTTTCTTCGTAGCTTTTTAAGTCCAGGTGCAGGGTGCCGCGGCTATACTTGAGTGCATTTTCGATCAGGTTGGAAAGTACGTTGAGCAAATGCAGTTCATCTACCTTTACCAGCAGGGGGGTAGCTGGCGGGTTGTAACTGATCACTGCTCCGGCCAGGTCAAGCTGTGGACGGTGCTGCAATACAGCTTGTGCGACCAGCTGCTGTAAACTCAATACACGTGTGTTTAGCTCCAGCTGTTCCTGTTCCAGGGCAAGGTTTTTCAAAATGCCATCGATTAATTGCGACAGGCGGCCGGACTGCTGGCGGATAATACTGAGGTACTCGTGGGATGAGGCTTTGCTTAAGTTGAAGTCTTGTATGGCCTCGGCTGCGATGCTGATCGTGGCTACCGGTGTGCGCAGCTCGTGCGTCATGTTATTCACGAAGTCATTCTTCAGCTCGCTCAATTTTTTCTGCCGCAGAATGGTGCGCAAGGTATAGGCAAAGCAGAAAATGGTGACTACAATCAGCACCAGCGAGCTTAGCAGCACCCATTTCATGCGGAAGAGCAAGGTTTTGTTTGGGTCCGGAAAGGTGGCAAACACTTCGTCAAAAGGCAACCTGAAACCGAACTGCAGGGTTCGGGTAGTGAAAGGGAAATCGTCTGAGGCTACTAGCTGCCTTTTGTCATGTAATAGAAAGTTTGTGTGGATATCTCTTGCGGCTAATTCAGCTGTATAGAACTGTTGCAAGCGAGCTAGATCAAGCTTACTGTTTTGCATAGCTTCATTCATCAAATCGCCTAACAGTTGGGTATAATAAAAAGTATCGCCCCGTTGCAGGTTCTTGCGAATTTCAGTACTTACCAATCTATCAATGAAGTACTTTTTTACATTAGGAGTCATTTTGCCATCGGCCGTGCGGTAGCCCTGAAAGCCAAGGCTGAATTCAACCTTACCATTTACAGAAGGCTGTTTTTCCATGACCGTGAACACCGTAAGCCCTGAAGTAGTATCAATGTGGCAGTCGATGGCAAACAGGTTGGTATCAGCGAGCCAACCTTTGTACTGCTCTGCCAGTTGGTCCTGCCTGTGCTCCATTTCCTGGTCCACTGCTGCTTCTAGGGCTAGGTTTATCTCACTTCGGAAGGCTTTGGAAGCGCTCTGAAAGGCCTCGTAACTCCAGTATAACTGAAACAGCAGCAGGCACAGGGTGCTCACTGACATCAGGAACAGGATAAATGTGACGCGCTGCTTCATATATCAAATATATCAATCCCCAGGCAGAGTTGGATATCCGTTAACACTATTTAACACTCCTTAACTTGACTTAACGCTATACCTGAAATAAGAGGGCTTCCTTTGTCATAAAAAAATGAAGCCTATGAAAACCTCAACAAGTAGTACTTTTTACAAAGCCGGCTGTGCTTTGCTTTTATGCCTGATGATGAGCCTGCAAAGTGTAGCGCAAAATCCGGACAGCACCACCATCACAGTGAAGTGGGATATGGAGTCAGGCGAATTGCGGGACGTGCTCCGGTTACAGGACATCGACTATTTCAGCGTTGCCTTCAATGACACCAGCCTGCGCGGGAAACATTTTAAGCTGGTATCGAAGGAATACCGAAATGGCAAACTGACCGCCACCCGCGACCATTACGCAGAAACGGGATACCCGGCAGCCTTTGCGTTTCACAAGGACAGCGCCGCTTTCAAATTCAAGCTCCTGGCACGGCAATCAAAAAAGAAGCAGGCACATTTCATGTTCCAGTTCGACCGTGTTGGGCTAAATCCAAGGTATAAATCAAAGGATACCGACCTGTATAGCCTGCGCGATGCGACCGGCTCGCTGGGTGACCCGGTGCGGGTGCCGCTACACAAACCCTTCCCGCTGTTTGTGTACTCGCTGCCTTATGTCGACCCCAAGCGACCGGATTTATATCAGTACTGTGCCCTTACCCAAGACGGCGTGCCACCGAGCGAATGGGGCAAAAAGTATGGCGTGAAGCACTACATCGTGTTCGAGATGCAGATTACGGATGAAGCAGAATAACTCTTGAGTCCTTAGCCATGCGCCATTACAAGCTTATCAATAACCTCACTGGTTGGGCAGTTTTCGCCGTTGCTCTCACTGTCTATACCTTGACGCTGGAGCCCACTGCCAGTTTCTGGGACTGTGGGGAGTTCATTGCCTGTTCCTACAAACTGATGGTGCCGCATGCGCCGGGCGCTCCGCTTTTTCTGCTGGTAGGCCGACTCTTTTCCTTATTGGCGGCAGATCCTTCGCAAGTGGCATGGTGGGTCAATTTTCTGTCTGGCCTGAGCAGTGCTTTCACATCCCTGTTTCTTTTCTGGACCATTACCATCCTTTGTCGCAGATTAGTCAGTGTGTCAGGAGAGGAAATGAGCGGCACAAAGGTACTATTGGTGGTGGGTAGCGGTGTAGTGGGGGCGCTTGCCTATACCTTTACCGACACGGCCTGGTTCTCGGCTACGGAGGCGGAGGTATACGCGATGTCTTCTTTCTTTACCGCCATTGTGTTCTGGGCTATGCTGCGCTGGGAGGCTAAGGCAGGTGATTCTTCGGCAGACAAGTGGCTTATCCTGATTGCCTACCTGGTGGGGCTTTCTATTGGCGTGCACCTGCTCAACCTGGTGGCTATACCTGCGCTGGCCTTCATTTTTTACTTCCGGAAGTTTAAGCCTAACTGGAAGGGAGGGGTGGTGACTTTCCTGATCAGTGGGGCCATCCTGCTCATCATCCTTTGGGGTGTTATACCTGGTCTGCCTTCGCTGGCGGGCAGCGTGGAAGTGTTTTTTGTGAATAGCTTGGGACTGCCGTTCGGTACAGGTATAGTGGCTTTTGCGGGGGTACTTGTAGCTGGCATTTTTTATGGCGTCTACTATTCCGTCCGCCACCAGAACAGGCTGTTAAACACTGCCATACTCAGCTTTCTGTTTGTGCTGATCGGGTATGGCTCCTACCTGATGATCCCAATTCGCTCCAACTATAACCCGACACTGGATATCAATAATCCGGAAGATGTGATGAGCTTTGTCTCGTACCTGAAGCGGGAGCAGTACGGTGATCGTCCGCTACTTTACGGTCCACAGTATAATGCAAAGCCAACAGGTCAGCAGGAGGGAGCTGTCAGGTATACGAAAGGCAAAGACCGCTATATCGCTTCACCTACTTTAGTGCCTGTATATGACAGCCGGGATAAAGTGCTGCTGCCCCGCATCTACAGCGATAAACCAGCTGATGTGCAGGAGTACAGAAAGTGGCTGGACCTGCGGGAGGGGCAAAGGCCGAGCTTTGGCCAGAACCTGGGCTTTCTGCTGCGCTATCAATTTGGGCACATGTACTGGCGCTACTTCTTGTGGAATTTTGTCGGCCGTGAAAGCGATGTGCAGCATGCTGGCGTGCTGTGGTGGAGCAAAGGTGGTGATGGTATACCTGCCAGTGTGTTGCAAAACAAGTCCCGCAATAGCTTTTATCTGCTGCCGCTGGTGGCAGGTATACTGGGCTTGCTCTACCAGCTGCGCAGAAACCGGCAGGATGCTATTATCATTGGCCTGCTCTTCTTCTTTACAGGTATAGCCATCGCCCTATACCTGAATCAGCCACCTGCCGAGCCTAGGGAGCGGGATTATACCTTTGCCGCCTCATTCTACGCCTTCTCGATCTGGATTGGGATAGGCGTCTTGGCACTGGCTGAGTTGCTTCAAAAATGGCTTCGCCATAAGCACGTTGCCGCAGGCATAGCCACTGTCGCATGTATGTCCGTACCACTGATCATGGCGGTGGAAGGCTGGGATGACCATGACCGATCTAAGCGCTATTTCTCCACCGCCTCCGCCAAAAACCTGCTGGATTCCTGCGCGCCCAATGCCATTCTGATCACCCATGCCGATAACGATACTTACCCACTCTGGTATGCGCAGGAAGTAGAAGGTTACCGCACTGATGTGCGGGTGGCAGTGATGACCTTTTTGAATACCGACTGGTACATCGATCAGATGATGCGGCCTGCCTACGAAGCAGAGCCCTGGCCACTGGCCCTAGGTATAGACAACTACCGCCAGGGCACAAACGATTACCTGCCTTACATGGAGCGTCCTCAGGTGGCCGCAGGTATAGACCTGCGCCAGTTCATGCAGCTTGTCAAAAGCAACCACCCAGCGCTACAGGCCCAGTATGGCGCAGGAAGTACCCTGCTCACGTTCCCTACCAAAGATTTTTTCTTACAGGTTGACCGAAAGCGGGTCCTGCAGCAAGGCATAGTACCCGCGCAAAAGCAGGAAGAAATCACAAACAGCATACACCTGCAGCTGAAAGTGCCATACCTGGAAAAGCGGCATTTGGTGCTGTTGGACCTGCTAGGAAGTCAAAACTGGAAGCGTCCACTTTATTTCTCAAGCGCCATACCTACATCCGACTACACTGGGCTAGACAGCTACTCCCAACTAGAGGGCATGGCCTACCGCATTGTACCCGTAAAAACGGCGGATGGACTGGAGCAGGGCTATGTGCATAAAGAGGTGATGTATGACAACCTAATCAATCGTTTCAGCTATCTCAACCTCGATAGAGAAGACGTTTACCTAGACCAGAACTATCTCCGGTTCACAGCAAGCACCCGCGAGAAATTTGCGCTGCTGGCCGAAGCCTATCTGGAGGAGGGGAATGTGGAGAAAGCGAAAGAAGTGATCGACTTTTGTATGGCTAAGATCCCGCTCGACACGGTTCCGGCAGACTTTCAAACCCCACGCTTTATACCTGTGGTAGCCGCTGCAGGAGAAGCAAAGCTGGCTTCCGATATGTTTTACAGCATGGCAAAGGAGACAAAGCAGGAAATTGAATACTATTTAGCCAAGGGAGCCCTGTTTGAGCGGGATGTGCAGCTGAACATGCTGAAGATGCAAAACCTGATCATCGCCGCACAGGATAGCGGCATGCAGCAGCAAGCAGTTGTGCTTCACGGTACTTTCCAGCAATACCTGCAGCGTCTCCGGAGGTGAGCAATTTACAGGCAGATATTACCTTTCCGTATCCGCAAGAGAAATATTGGCGGGACAAGCTGATTGGTGGATACTGAGTAAGGTAATCCAGAGTAGACAGGTTCTGACTTTCATCTAGTAGTTTAGTAAGATAGGGCCAGGTCTTTAGGGGTGGGTGTAATCAAAGCAGGAAGCAGGGGCGCCTATAAATTTAACAGAAGGTTTACATTCCCTTATCACTGTGTTTATGTACTGGGCGTAGTTTAGCAGTGTGATGCATCACGCTACTAACATTCTTTTTGACTCAGAAAACGACCCTAAAGATGACTAAAATTACCAACTTCACAGCACTTACATCAGGTACAGAGTTAATTACGCCACAAGGAAAAGGCCGGTTTATGCATTATAAGAAAGGAAACTTCCGAAACCAGAATGTGCGCATAGAACACCAGAACGGAAAGCAGATCTGGTATTCTGAAGCAGTATTGAAAGCGATGAATTAGCCTGCCTGGGAAGTTCTAAAATACCAGCGTACCTTGTTTATAGTGTATCGCATTTAAGAAACTGTCCCTTTTCGTTCACAATAAAAATGCCCACTATAGAGCGGGCATTTTTCCTTAACTAAACTAATCTTACCTTTATTAACTAACCTACGGTAAAGGTATAGCGCTAATTTGACTTAAAAAATGGGCGGGAGCAGGCTTAACAGTAATATAATGGGGCGTTAATCTAGCCATAATGTGCCGCTATGAAATACCACTCTGTAGAAAGTCGCGGTACCAGAGACCGGAGCTTTTGATCGTGCGCTGCTGTGTTTCGAAATCCACATGCACCAGCCCGAAGCGCGGGTCATAACCTTCGGCCCACTCAAAATTGTCGACAAAGGACCAGACAAAGTAGCCCTGTACGTTGACGCCCTCCTGCCTGGCCCGCAACACCTGCTGCAGGTAGCGCTTCAGGTAGCACAGCCGTTCCGGATCATGTACACGTCCGTCTTTAAGTTCATCCGGGAAGGCTGCGCCATTCTCAGTGACAATGAGCTTGCGTATACCCTTGTAGCGATTGAACTGGTGAAGGACGTGGTAAATTCCCTCCGGGTATACCTCCCAGTTCATCAGGGTATAGGGTACACCACGTTTGCGGGCAGGTACCAGAATCGCCTGCATAAAAGGCGTCCAGAAAGCATACTTCACCACTTCCCGGGTATAGTTTTGCACCCCAATGAAATCAAAGTCAAAGGCCATTTTTGCCTCGTCGCCTGGCTGCATGTACTTTTCGATGCGGCGCATGAACCGGAGGTCGTCAAGTGGATAGCCAAGGCCCAGTGCAGGTTCCAGGAACAGGCGGTTTAGCAGGGCGTCTACCCGTCGGGCAGCCTGTAGGTCTTTTTCCTGCCGCCGCAACGGCTCGATGTGGGAGCATGAGAAGGTGGTGCCGACTTCTGCCTCAGGTCTGAGGTCTTTGATGACCCTGCCACCAGCCGCCTGGCAGAGCGTGGCATGGTGCACAGCAGGTATAAACGAGCCAAAGCCACGGCGGCCAGGGGCATGCACGCCCAGGAAATAACCAGCTCCTGTAAAAACCATGGGCTCGTTCAGGACCATCCAGTGCTTTACCCGGTCACCGTAGAGCTTTACCGCCAGGGCGGTATACTCTTCAAACCAACCCACAATATCCCGGTTCGCCCAGCCTCCTTTTTTCTCCAGTTCGTGTGGCAAGTCCCAGTGGTAAAGTGTGAGCCAGGGGGCAATGCCTAGCTCCAGACAATGATCAATGAGGCGATCGTAATAGGCAACGCCGTGCTGATTAACATGGCCTGTGCCATCCGGCAGGAGGCGGGCCCAGGAGAGGGAGAAACGGAAGTTAGGTATAGCCATTGACTGCATCAGCTCCAGGTCGTCGGGGTAGCGATTGAAGAAGTCACAGGCGAAATTGCCATGATGGCGCTGCTTGATCTTACCTTTTCTGGCCGAAAAAACATCCCAGATGGAAAGACCCTTACCTTCGGCTTCGTGTGCACCTTCAATCTGGTAAGCTGCTGTGGAAACTCCCCATTCAAAATCATTGCCGAAGGCTGATCGGATTAGTTCGGGTTGTTTATGTTCGTTGCTACTGTCTATCATACAAAAAGCAGCTTCCCTTTGCCAGGAGCTGCAGCGTAAAAGCTTTAGGAATCGGTTACGTGTTTTCGTGCACGATGCGGTGCACAATGGCCTCAGTCTCGTCCGGGTAGTCTACCTGTATCGGTTGCCCATGCTCCAGCCAGTCATAGATCTTCGGCAGGTGCTTTTTCTTCAGACTTTTGATGGTGGCTACCCCCATGTGCTTGAGAGCAGCGGCATTGCATACCTGCTCAAACTGGTTTTTCATAGGCACCACCAGGAGTTTCTTTTGTAGGTATAATACCTCAGAAGGCGTACCAAAACCTGCGGCACAAAGCACTCCCGCCGAAGAAGCCATGCTCTGCAAGAAGGCCTCATTCTGGATAGGCCGCACCGATACGTTCTGGTGTTGGAAAGGCTGCTTGTTATGTTTGGAGAAAACCTGCCACTCAATTTGCTTGAAATGCGTGAGCCGGTTTACGATTTTATGATCATCGTGAGCGGGCAGGTATACCGTGTAATGCCCCTGGTTGCTTACCTCGAGCTCGCGGACCTGTTTTCGGATAATGGGCGTGAAGATGGAATCATCAAAGCGGGCAAAGTGAAAGCCATAGTTTGTAGTGGTAGGGGCGTAATTCTTCAGAATGAATTTCCCCATGTGATCCGCTTTCTCTGGTTTAGGCACGTTTTTGTTCAGCACCGCCACCTGGTTACTCAAGCCTACACAATGCTTCTTGGCCATCATGCAGGCCCAGGAAGAGATCGGCTCGAAGTCAGAAACCACCAGATCATAGCTCTTTACAGGCAACTGCCGAACTTCCCTGTAAAAGTTGCGGGAATTGGCCTGTGCAATGGTCCTGTAAAAGTCCACGCCGCCATTCTTTCCAAAGATGAAACTCATACCGTTCAGGCGGTATTTCACGGGGTAGGGTAGAGTCAGGTCTACCTGGCAGCCACTCACCAACAGGTCGACCTCGCCGTGCTGTTGCAGGGCAGGTATAATGTCCAGGGCTCTTGTCAGGTGACCGTTGCCTGTGCCCTGGATGGCATATAGTATTTTCAAGCAGACTTCAGATTGAATTCCACCATCAGGCTTTGAAAGAGCTGTATATTAGTAGGTACCTGCTCTTCTTCATCCTCCATCACCACAGCATCCAGGTCTTCTCTGAACTTGTACAGGCTCCAGCTGCCGCTGTTATACTCCAATGCTGTCAGGTTCTCAATCCAGTCGCCCGAGTTTAGGTACGTTACCTTACCCGCATTATTGGAAATGTCGCGCATCTCAGGTTGGTGGATATGCCCACAAACCACGTAGTCGTAGCGGTTTGTAATGGCAATATCGGCGGCTGTCTGCTCAAAGTTGTTGATGAACTTGACGGCGCTCTTTACTCTGTTCTTGATGTTGCGCGATAGGTATACCTTGTCGCGGTTGAGCTTGAGGCAGCAGAAGTTCACCATGCGGTTGAGCAGGATAAGCAGATCGTAGCCTTTGGCTCCCAGTCTGGCCAGCCACTTGGAGTGCTGCATGGTCACATCAAACACGTCGCCGTGGAAGAACCAGGCTTTCTTGCCATCAAGCTCCAGCACCAGCTTGTTCACGATCTGGAAAGAACTCATCTGGAAGCCTTCAAACTTGCGGAGCATCTCATCGTGGTTGCCGGTAATGTAGTATACCTTGGTCCCTTTGGCGATTAAGCCCATCAGGTACTTCACCACTTTCATGTGGCTGGCTGGCCAGTAGTTCTTGCTGAACTGCCAGATGTCCATGATGTCACCGTTCAGGATGAGAGTGTCAGGGTGGATGCTCTTCAGGTAAGCCAGGAGCTCTTTTGCATGGCAGCCGTAGGTGCCCAGGTGCACGTCAGATATAACGGCTACCTCAACTTTTCTTTTTCTTGCCATATACCAGGCGTGGGTGAGATTTGGTAAACTTTGGTAAACTTAAACGGGGAGTAGAAGGAGTGTAGCCTGTAGAGGGAAATGTCCAAAAGTCTTCGCACCACGATGCTAATGGGGTTGTTTGTTGAACGTGCCATTGTTTTCGTTGTTTAATGGTTTAGAAAAGTCCCTTGGCTAAAGCTCTTTTTCCACGTTCCAAAAATACGGCCGAGGTGTTAATTGCAGGTTATGAGCGGGTTATGCTTGTGTTATTTTTGGAGGGCGGTACGGTCTTAGGGAGGGCAATGGGAGTATGTAAGCAATACCTTAGTTATGCTGTCAGAAGTGAGTTTGGACGATTCACTGACTTAATCTCATAGCCAGCTTACCTTACTTCTTCTCGAGCAAGCCGTGAAAGATTAGATTAGCCAAGCCTTCATATACAGCGGAAGGGGTATAGTTGATCTCCTGCATCAGTTCAGAGGGTACCTGGCTAATGAACTCCGGATCCAGGATTTTCTCCAGCGCACTGGCATAAAGCAAGACTGCTAACGAGATATTGGCATCTTTGCGAATGAACCCCTTGCGGCTGCCTTCTTCCAGCAAAGTTCTGAATCGTTTAAATGCCGCTTCAGTACGATATTGCTGCAGCAAAGCCCAGGTTTTTGGGGTGTGCTTTCTGATGTCAGCGAGCAATTGCCCATTGATACGGGCAAAGCGCTGCCCGACGGTATGAAACACCTGTTCCGCTTTTCTGATAAAGTCACCATCCTCCTGCTGTAGAAGGCTTTCCACCTCCCGCTGCAGGTTTTCCAGGTAGTTCTTTATCACGGCATGGAGTAACTCTTCCTTGCCTCTGAAATACTGGTACAGCGTTTTTTTGCTCATACCTAGTTGCTTGGCCAGGTCGGCCATCAGGACTTTGCTATAGCCTTGGTTGAAAAATTGTTGTTGGGCCTCTTGCAGAATTAAGGCTTTGGGGGTGCTTGTCGTATCCATACTAACTAATAGGGTGCGCTTCAATTTGGCCGACCTGGTTGCAAAGTTATAAACGGCTGTGGTCGGAAAACTTTATACGACAAAAAAATCTCCTGTAGTCAGCATTATTTCTGACATTAGCAGGAGATTTTCGAATAGTAATCGCTTATAGAAAACTGGGCAGCTCAAATCTGCTTAGCAAGGATTTGAGCTAGAGATGGTTACGCCAGTTTAACGTTAACAGCATTTAATCCCTTCGGGCCTTTCTCAACCTCAAAGGTGACACGGTCATTTTCCTTGATCGCGTTTACAAGGCCGTTCTGGTGTACAAACACCCGCTCTTGTGTAACGTGGTCCTGGATGAAGCCATAGCCTTTTGAATCGTTGAAAAACGAAACGGTGCCTTTGCGGATCAGGTCGGCCGGGTCAAGCTCTGCTTGCTTCGCTACACCTATCTGGATATCCTCCAGTTTAATTTCCTTAGGCTTTTTCACCGGATCAGGCGGAGTATCGGATATATTGCCGAACTCATCTACGTAGGCGAACATTTCCTCTACGCCTTTGCCTTTATCGGAATTGGCTTTGCGCTCTTCCTTCTTCTGTTCTTTGTCTTGTCTTTTCTTAAGCTTCTTCTTCTCTTTTTCTTTTTTACTGAAGGTTTCTTGTGATCTACCCATATATGCTGTTAAATGATCTATAAAATTACGGTATGCAGGTGTTCAGGTGTGACTAGTATCTGAACAGGAAATTTGTGCCGTTGCGAATCCACTTTTCAAAAAATGAATTGTCGTTATACTCGCCGGTCACAAGCTCAAAGTCGGGTTGGTCTTTATTAGTACGAGAGTTCATGAACTTTGGGAGAGAATCCTGATTGTTTGGGGTCCAGTCCTGTCCTTTTTGGAGGGCTACGCAGATGTACTCGCGGGTGGTAGTGTCTACCAGGTATCTTCTATTCATCGTAAGGAGGGGTTTGGTGAAACATTGCCAGAGCGGCATTAAACTAATAACGGGGGAGTAGTGCAGGCACGCACATCAAATGAAAAAAAAGCCTCACCCGCAGGCAAGGCTTCTTTATGAGATGACTTATATGTGGAAACTAAGCACGCTTAACGTTAACCGCGTTTAGTCCTTTTCTTCCTTCTTGCAGGTCAAAAGTCACTTTGTCGTTTTCCTGGATCTCATGTACCAGGCCAGTCACGTGTACAAAGTACTCCTGATCTGTGTTGTCTTCTTTAATAAACCCGAACCCTTTCAGGTCATTAAAGAATTTTACTGTTCCGTTATTCATTCTGTTTTGATTAATTATATACTAACTACATTGCAGTTGGCATATAGGTTCATTTATTTTTTTACAATGTACGATTAAAATTTTACAATTACGTAGTCTAATTTGTTTAATCGTCATATTTGTAAGTGATATCAACTTCAATATAGCCTATAAAGTGCCTTTATGTGCTTTAAATACAGGTATTTAGCCATGTGGTGAAAGTGATATGGTGGTTGCTAATCACTTGGACGGACCAGATTGGGCGAAAAAAAACGAAAATAAATTGGTGTTCAGTAAAAAGTATCTATATTGGCGGTTGAAATGAACAAGCAGCAGAAATCTTATACCTTCTTTTTTTACTTTTTTCCTCTAGAGGACTAAAGCGGGAAAAGGTATATGTGATCATATAGAGGCCCCGCACCATGCGGGGCCTTTTTTATTTTGTAAAATCCAGATTAGATGCATTCTACGCAACAGAACTTTAATTACAGCTTTGGTTTTAGCTTTTACTTCTTTGGTAAACGCCCGGGGCTGTATTGATTATACTTCACAGTAAATTATCACCAGCGCCCCGGAGTCTTACTTCGGGGCGTTTTTTTTTGATTCATATGAAAATAGCAATTCAAGGTATAGCAGGAGCATTCCATGAAGAAGCCGCCCGTCTCTGGTTCGGCGATCAATCCATTGAGATAGTGCCTTGTCTCACTTTCGGGGAGGTGGCAGAAGTGGTTGCCGCCGGACTAGTTGACAAGGGGATTATGGCCATCGAGAATTCTATCTCAGGTACAATACAGCTTAATCTGGCCCTGGTACGGGAGCATCGACTGTGGATCGGTGGCGAAGTGATCATGCGGATTCGTCAGCACCTGGGCGGTATACCCGGGTCTTCGCTTCAGAGCATCCGCAAGGTATACTCCCACTACATGGCCCTGAACCAATGCCGCCCCTTCTTTGAATCCTACCCCGATGTAGAACTGATCGAGTCGGCAGATACGGCGCTGAGCATACGGGATGTGGCTATTCAAGGCTCCGTGGAGCTTGCAGCTATTGGCAGTGCACTGGCCATCTCACAGCATGGCTTGATCGTGCTCGGCAAAGAGATCGAAGCAAGTAAGCAAAACTATACCCGCTTTCTGCTGCTCGACAGGCAGCCGCATTCACTTCCCACCTGTAATAAGGCCACCCTGTCCCTGGTATTGAAACCAGAACCGGAGGCATATACACAGGCAATGATGCTACTACACAAACATCGCATGCAACTCGCCAAAATTGAGTCGGTGACCATACCCGGTCGGCCATGGCACTACCGCTATTACCTGGACCTACACTTTGAGGCAGAGGGAGATCTGGATACACTGCTTGCTGATCTGGAAGCACTGACCGAATCCATTGAATTGCTAGGGAAATACGCAGCTTATAAACACTCCTAAATCATGATGACCCATTTAACAGCACATACCAAAAGCTCAGTTAAGAGCACTATAACAGATTCAATTACAATCGCTCCAACAACAAAGAATATGAAATCAGTAAGCAATCTAAGCACTCAGGAAAAGCCACTCATCATAGCAGGGCCGTGCAGCGCTGAAACAGAAGAACAGGTGCTGGCGACGGCACATCAGTTAAAGGACGCTGGGGTTGGTATCTTCAGGGCAGGCATTTGGAAGCCAAGAACCCGTCCAGGCTCTTTCGAGGGAGTGGGAAAACCGGGACTCACCTGGCTGCAACGGGTGCAGCAGGAAACGGGCTTGCGTGTAGCGACGGAAGTAGCAAATACAGCCCATGTGGAGCAGTGCCTGCAGCATGGCGTTGATGTGCTTTGGATTGGGGCACGCACGACAGCCAACCCCTTTGCCGTGCAGGAAATTGCAGATGCCCTGAAAGGCGTGGATATACCTGTGCTGGTCAAAAATCCCGTGAACCCGGATGTGCAACTTTGGCTGGGCGCAATAGAGCGGCTGGAGAAAGCAGGTATCAACCAAACCAGTGCCATCCACCGGGGCATCTCGCCGCTGGGTAAATCTGTGTACCGAAACAACCCGGAATGGTACATGCCCATGGCTCTGAAGGAGTTGCGCCCTGATCTGTTGCTGATCAATGATCCGAGCCACATCGCCGGTAACCGCCAACTGCTGGCAGGTATAGCCGAGACGGCATTGGCACTGCAGATGGACGGCCTGATGATCGAGACGCACATAAATCCGGAAACAGCCTGGAGTGATGCCGACCAGCAAATAACACCACAGGCGCTAAAAGAGCTATTGGCAAAGCTGACTGGCTGTCCATTGGCCCTAGACACGAACTCTGCCGCAGATCTAAGTGAAATGCGCCACTCCATTGATTACATCGATGAGCAACTGATCGATCTATTGAGTTACAGGATGCAGGTGGCTGCTGAGATAGGGCAATACAAAGTGCAGCATGGGTTAACTATATTCCAGGAAGAAAGATGGGCGGAGCTTTTGGCTAAGCATGCCAGCCTTGCCTTGAGCAAAAACCTGAACGAAGAGTTTGTCACGCAGTTGTTTGACCGCATACACCAGGAATCGGTGAAGAGGCAGTATGGGGTGTTACCGCTTATACCTGCAGGGTATAGCCTTCAGGCCACCACCACAGCACCAACAAACCGCCCAGCAGCACAATGCCAAAAAGGAGTGATATCTTAGCGAGCAATCCTTTGTTTCCCAAAAAGCCCACTAAGGCGCCTTTGAAGGCAACATTAGAAAGTCCGGCAATCAGAATCACGCGCCAGCCAGTGTCGGCTGACAAATTACCCATGCTCATAAGGCGTGAGGTAGACAGGGTGATGGCATCCACATCGGTCAGGCCTGAAATAATGGCGACGATATAAAGACCGCTGTCACCCAGGTAATCTTTTGCGGCAGCTGTGGCCAGGATCACGAGCCCGTAAATAGCGCCAAAGACCAGCGCCGCTTTCAATTGGGCGGGGTTTTCCTGCTCGGGCATGTGGTCACTTTCCTCCTTATTGGTGAAGTAGGCAACCAGGCCAGTCACGACCATCAGGCCCACTACAGCTAAAAGGGGAGGGGCTACCTTCCCTATTACACCCGGTGCTACGATCAGAATCTCTGTGAGTATCCGGAAGAAAGCTACCGTGGAGGCAATGAAGATTACAATAGCGGCCAGTTGACTGCTTCCTTTTGATTCTTTGGTGCGACGGGCATAGCTTACTGTGGTGGCTGTACTGGAAATGAGTCCTCCCAGCACACCACCCAGGAAAGTGCCGGCTTTGTTGCCAAAGATCTTGTACACGAAGTAGCCCAGCAGTCCTATACCTACGATGAGCACGACCATGAGCCAGATGTTGTGCGGGTTCAGTACCAGGTAGGGACCGTAAGCTTCGTCGGGGAGTACTGGCAGAATGACCAGGGAGATAACCACAAACTGCATAATAGCCGTTAGGTCCCGCTGCCCGATGCGGGCCACGATGCGATGGAGGGTATCTTTGAGATGAAGAAGCACGGCCACGGTAGCACCTATTGCCACGGCCACGGTCGTGCTGCCCAGCACCAGGTAGGCGCCTACGCCATACATCAACAGGGCGGCGGCCTCCGTAGTTTGTCCTACATCAGGCTGTAGTTCCTGCCGCTTCAGGAGGTTGGCCACCACGACAATAGCAGCTGTGCCTAGTATACCTGCTCCCACGATCCAGCCGCCATAATCCTGTGCCAGCATTGCGCTGATCGTACCAAACAGGGTAATCAGCGGAAAGGTACGAATACCCGCAATACGGGCTTTGTCGTGCTGCCTTTGCAGTCCGACAAGCAGGCCAAGGCCAAGTGCTACAGCAAGTGTTTGGAAGAGTTCCTGTTCCATGCAGGGTATGGGTTGGTTAGGGCGATGCGACTAAGATAAGCCCTAAATGATAAAAGTATAGCACATGTGCTATACTTTTATCGGCAATCAGGTATAAAGTCTTTTTGTAGCTTACTGTGCGTTCTCTTGCAGCAGGGTGCTGCTGATACGCTTTAGCTCGGTTTCAGCAGCTTTCGCCTGAAACTGGATATCAATCAGGCGGTTCTCCGCTACTAATTGGTTACGCTGTGCCTCCCGCAATTCAATCGCAGTCAAAAGTCCTAATCGGTATCTTTCTAAAGCAATGGCGGCGTTTTCCTGTGCCAGCGTGAGATTTGTTTCTTCTAATTGCAACAACTGTAAACGATTGCTGTACTGGCTATACGCTCTGGCCAGGGAAGCATCCAACAGGTTCTGCTGACGCTGGTACTCCAGGTTGGCCGACTCCATGTTAATGCGTGCATTTTGAGCAAGTCGGTTGGTGTTCAGGCCATTAAAAATAGGCAGGTTCACACTCAGCCCATAGTTATAGCCCCGGTTCTGGTTAAACAAAGGCGAGAATTCGTTCAGCGGTTCGTTTTCTGAGCGGTTAAAATTGTAAGCACTCACCACACTGATCACAGGGAAACGACTGGCACGTACGGCTTTGATGTCCAGGTTAGCAATTTCCCGGTTTACCTTCAGGCGTTCCAGAAGCGGGTTATTGGCGAGCATACCTTTGTCGGCGTTGGCGTAGCTCAGATTAGGATCTACCACAATGGAGTCTGTCACCACAAAATCGATATCCGGGTCACGGCTGAGCAATTGGTTCAGGTTGATCTTTGCATTTTGCAGCGCCTCCTGCTGTACCAGCAATTCTGAACGGTCGGTGTTGAAGTCCACCTGAGCACGCAGAATCTCTACCTTAGCGCTCACACCTACTTCATACTGTGCCTGTGCAATGTCAACGCGGGCTTGTGAGATGGCAATGGCATCTTTGATCGCCTGCATCTTCTGCGACTGGCGCACTACTTCAAAATAGTTGTCAAAGATGGCCGCCAGTGTATTTTGCACCGTCTCCCGTGTAAACAGAATGCCGGACTTCTCCAGTGCCTGCAGACGCTCATAGTTGATGAACATGCCCATCCCATCGAATATGGTCCAGTTCAGGTTGATGCTACCGTTGATGTTGTTGGAGCTGGCGCCGTTACGGGTACGGTCCGGGCCCGTCTGAAATGTCTGGCGGGAGTTGTTCTCACTGAAAGTACGGCCACCACGAGCTTCTACACTCGGAAGAAAGCCAGCATTGCCACGGGTTACGTTGTTTTCGGCGATAGCCTCCTGCCGGGTGGCAATCTGGATATCATAGTTATTCTGGAGCCCTATGCGGATGGCATCTTGCAGCGAAAGCTGCTCCTGCGCGGCAAGTTTGTTAGGGAAGAGCAGCATTACTCCAAGTAGGAACAGTGCTGCAACTCTAAGTGGGGACATTATATTAGAATGCAAAAGTTTAAATCTTAGCGTCAAAGATTAGATTTTAGATATTATTTGCTCAGAACAGGTTCTCTTTCCTGCTTGCGCTCTTTTCTGCGCTCCAGTTCTTCCTCTTCATCTTTGTCAGACATCAGGGCAAGATTGGCCTCAGCAGACGAGAAGAACGAGTAGATAGCCGGGATGATATACAGCGTCAGACCAGTCGCGAAGATCAGACCACCGACTACGGCTATACCCATGGAGGTACGGCTTTCGGAGCCTGCACCCAGCGCCAGTGCGATTGGCAAAGTACCCAGGATCGTAGACAAACTCGTCATCAGGATAGGGCGGAAGCGAGACACGGCGGCTTCTCTGGCTGCTTCCAGTTTGGTAAGGCCCTGTTCTTTCTTCTGATTGGCAAATTCCACCAGCAGGATACCGTTCTTGGTTACCAGACCCACAAGCATGATCATACCGATCTGGCTGAAGATGTTGAGCGTCTGATCAAAGTACCACAAGCTCAGCAGTGCACCTGCCAGGGCCAAAGGTACCGTGAACATGATGATGATCGGGTCGCGGAAGCTTTCGAACTGTGCTGCCAGGGCCAGGTAGATCAGGCCGAGTGCCAGTAAGAAGGCGAACATCAAACTGCCGGAGCTTTCCTGGAAATCTCTGGACTGGCCGGTGAGGGAAGTTTGGAAGGTTTCGTCGAGCACGTCTTTCGCGATAACGTCCATGGCCTCTATACCATCTCCAATGGTGTAGCCCTTATTGAGTGTAGCACTGAAAGTAGCTGCGGCAAAACGGTTGAAACGGTAGATCTGAGGTGAAGAGCTTTCTTCTTTCAACTCGATCAGGTTGTCAAGCTGTATCAGTTCACCGGCATTGTTTTTCACGTACAAGCTACGCAAATCGAGTGGTTCGCTACGGTTCTCACGCGCTACCTGCCCCAGTATCTGGTACTGCTTGCCACCGCGCACAAAGTAGCCGAAGCGCTGTCCGCTCAGGCCTAGCTGCATGGTTTGTGCCACGTCACGCACGCTTACACCCATCGACAGGGCTTTTTCACGGTCTATCTCTACGCGCAATTCTGGCTTATTGAACTTCAGGTTTACATCCACAAAGTTGAACACAGGGTTCTGACGGGCTGCCTCGAGGAAAGGAGGTATGATTTCGCGCAGCTTGGCCATGCTTTGTGCCTGCACTACATAAGATACCGGCTGACCGGCACCACGTCCACCACCCAGGCCTTTGTCGCCGGCTGCGAAGGCACGGGCTCCCGGAATCTGGTTGAGGAGGGCTGGAAGCTCTTCCACGATCTGCTGTTGTGATTTGCTACGGTCCTGAGGGTCTACCAGGCGCAGGCGTATGAAACCGGAGTTGGAGTTACGCGTCATGGTAGTCATGCTACTGATGCCCTGTACAGAGTCGTTCACCAGTGCCGACAACTCGTTCATATACCGGTCCATGAATTCAAAGGAAGCTCCTTCGGGACCAGTGGTTTGAATACGAAGGCCGCTTCTGTCTTCGTCCGGTGTTAATTCGGAGCGCATAGTGGAGAACTGCCACCAGATGATACCGGCGGACATAATAACTAACACAAAGGCTACCCAGCGGAAGGACAAGAAACTGTTCAGACTGCTTCTGTAGGCGTTTGTTAGGCCCGCAAAGAAAGGCTCTGTTTTACGGTAAAACCAATTTGGTCTGTCGCGGTGCTTCAGCATACGCGACGACATCATTGGGGTCAGGGTAAGCGAAACAAATGAGGATATGATCACGGAACCTGCCACCACTATACCAAATTCGCGGAAGAGGCGACCGGTGGTATCTTCAAGGAAAGCAACCGGCATAAACACCGCCGCCAATGCGATGGTGGTGGAGATAATCGCGAAGTAGATTTCCCCGGCTCCTTTCTTGGCCGCCTTCATCGGTTCCTGGCCCTCCTCGATACGGGAGTAGATGTTCTCCAGCATTACGATAGCATCATCCACCACGAGACCAATCGCCAGTACGATACCCAGCAAAGTGAGCACGTTGATGGAGAAGTTCATCAGGTACATGATAAAGAAGGCCCCGATCAGCGACACAGGTATAGCCACCACCGGGATGATGGTAGAGCGCCAGTCACGCAGGAAAAGGAAGATGATCACCACTACCAGACCGAAGGCAATGAAGATCGTTTCCTTCACCTCTGCAATGGAGGCTCTTACATATTTTGAGTTGTCAAAGCCGATGGTAAGCTCCAGATCTTCCGGGATGTCCTTTTTGATGAACTCCAGTCTTCTGTAGAATTCGTCAGCAATCTCCACCTGGTTGGTACCCGGCTGTGGGATGATCACGACACCAATCATAGGGATGCCGTTGTAACGCAATACCGTTTTTTCGTTCTCTGGGGACAGCTGCGCATAACCGATGTCGCGGAAGCGGATCAGGCGGTTAGCGTCTTCCCGCACCACCAGGTTATTGAATTCTTCTGGCGTAGAGATACGGCCCATGGTTCTCACCGAAAGCTCTGTTGTAGCACCTTCGATGCTACCTGATGGCAGCTCCACGTTCTGGCGGGCCAGTGCATCTCGCACTTCCAGCGGAGTCACCTGCAATGCAGAAAGCTTGTCCGGGTCCATCCAGAGGCGCATGGAGTAGCGCTTGTCACCCCAAATGTTGATGGCACTCACACCCGGAATCGTCTGCAACTGCTCTTTGAACACGTTCTGGCCTATATCAGAAAGGTCCAAAAGGGAGCGTGTTTCGCTGCGTATACCCAGGAAAATGATCGGGTTGGCATCCGCATCGGCTTTGGATACGGTAGGTGGTTCGGCATCTTCCGGAAGACGGCGCTGTGCTCTCGATACGCGGTCGCGCACGTCGTTGGCAGCAGCCTCCAGGTCTACATCCAGGTCAAACTCAACGGTAATGTTACTGTTACCTTCGCTGCTTGACGATGTCAGGGTGCGTATACCTGCAATACCGTTGATGGACTCCTCGAGCGGTTCGGTGATCTCCGACTCGATGGTCTCGGCATTGGCACCGGCATAGCTTGTGGATACGTTTACGATAGGCGGGTCTACGCTAGGGTATTCGCGAACACCCAGGTACGTGATGCCGATTATACCGAATACAATGATCGTGATGCTCATCACGATGGCGAGTACCGGGCGCTTAATACTTATATTTGATAAACTTGCCATAATTGTCTTTTACTAAACAGACTGAGAGCAGAACCAAGGTTCATTCCCTCTTCACTCCATCTAACGCTTCAGGAGACGTTATTGAGATACTTCAGATGTTACTACTCTTCTGATGTTCAAGTCAGAACCGGGGCGTGTCTGCAATATACCCGAGCTGATGATGGTGTCGCCGGGTTCTACTCCTTCAATGATCTGAATCAGGGTTTCGGAGCGTTGGCCAATCTTTACCATTTTAGGCTGGGCTTTTCCGCCTTTGGCCAGGAAGATCTTGTGCCCTGTTGCTTCTGGTATGATTGACTCTGTAGGGATCAGGATAGCCTCTTCCATGTCTTGCAGGCTAAGTGCCACCTTCACAAAGGCGCCAGGCTTTATTTCCTGGTTCTTGTTTTCGTAAAGGGCTCGCAGCTGCAGGGTACGGGTAGCAGGATCGATGTTTGGTTGAATAGCATAAATGGTCGCTTCATACACTTCTGCGCTGCCTTCGGAGGTAAAGGTGATCTTATCGCCTACTTTTACGGATTGGCTGTAGCGGCCGGGTATCGAAAAGTCGATTTTAACCGGGCTGATGTCCACAATGCGGGCCACAGGGCTGGTTGGTGTAACATAGCTGCCCTCACTCACCTGGCGCAGACCGATCACACCATCAAAAGGAGCACGTACATAGGCTTTGTCCAAGGTTGCTCTCAGCGCCTGAATGTCAGCAGTGGCAGTTGCCAGCTGATTACTCACCTGGTCATACTCCTGGCGGCTGATATACTCTTTTTCGAGCAGGGTGCGCTGACGCTCCTCCATGTCCTGGTACAGCTTCTGGTTAGACTGCAACTTGGCCAGCTGGGCACGCAGGTCTGCATCGTTCACTGTCATCAGCAGCTGTCCTTTCTTAACCTGGCTGCCTTCTTTGAAGTTGATAGCCGTTACGCGGCCGGATATTTCACTGCGCAGTTCCACATCCTCGTTAGGTATAACGGAGCCAGTAGAAGTGATTTTATTCTGGAAAGCAGTGTGAGAGACTACAAAAACGTCCACGGCTACTTTCTGAGCCATAGGGCCGCCCGTAGGTCCGGATGCATTTGCTTGCTCGCTACCAGAAAACACTTTGTTGTATAATAGGTAACCAACAACGGCAGCAACTACAAGTAGGAGAATGGTTTTGACAGTTTTGTTCATTTAAGTTTAAACTTCGATAAGGTGATGTTACTTCAAAGGTAGAGAATTACAGTTTGTATTTAACGTATAGACAACAGCGAAAAACGACTAAATTTACATGCTTGTCATGGTATATTAAAGCATGCTGTAGGCGAACTCTACCAACAGGCGCTATTATAAGACAAACGGCAACATCAGAGGTTTAAAATAAGATTAAAAGAATTTGTACAAAGGTATGAGCGAGAGCAAGAAAAACTTTTTTGAGGATGTATATGAGGTGGTTAAGTTGATTCCGGAGGGACGGGTGACCTCCTACGGAGCCATTGCCAGCTACCTGGGGTCAAAAGGCTCGGCCCGTATGGTTGGCTGGGCGCTGATCGCCTCACAGCCCTTCGCTGCTATACCTGCACACCGGGTAGTGAACCGGGTCGGCATGCTGACAGGCAAGCAGCACTTCGAAGCTTCCAATGCCATGCAGGAGCGGCTGGAGCAAGAGGGGGTGAAAGTAGAAAACGACCAGGTGGTGGAATTCGAAAAGCTGTTCTGGGATCCGGCAAAGGAACTGATCTGAGTGTGAGAGTTCAGGAGTCAAAGAATATGGAAATGGCGTTATGTGTAGCCGCAAACTAATTATAACCCAGGGCTATCTGCGTTGCAGTGCAGTTATACCTTCGCTATTGCGTAGTCTTTGGTTTTGCGGATCTAGCTGACAATGTGCTGTATACCTGAATCACCTTTTGCAGACGAGGGCGATTGTAGCGCTGCACCAGAATAGGATAGACATTCAGCACCACGTTCAGAAAAATTAACCAGAGAGACTCTTTTAGCCCGTCTCGGAAAGCAACAAAGAAGGTAAAGCCAAGCACGATGAAGAATATAATCAGGTGCCCCAACTCAGAATGACGGGTATTGTATTCCAGCAGTGTTAGGGCTTGCAGGTCTTTTTTAACAGGACTAACCGCTTTGCGAATCTTTTCCCAACCTACCCATACCATCAATTTCCTGAAACCATTCACGCCAAACCACCTGTACATATGCCCATCCGCTTCCCATTTCTTAGGTTCGTAATAAGGAGATGTTAGCTGCGGATTAAATGTTTCTGCAAGAGACGAAACGGCCATCATCAACATGAAATTCAATACCCAGGCAAAAGTAAAGGAAGTAAAGCCCTGCAGGTAAGCGATCGCCGCGATCATACTTACAGCGAAAAGTGAGATCAAAAAAGTGCCTATGAACTTTAACATCTATGCCAGGTATGGTGCGCAGCCCTTTCAAAGGTATAGCGATCTACGAATATACCTGATTGCGCAGCACCAACCTAGCCTGAAAATGAAAAGGCACCACCTCGACGGCAGCGCCTTTCACCACTCTAACAAATCACTGTCGGCGCAAGTCCGGGGCTTGGGCTGCCGACAGCGGCTCTTTTCATAGCCTGCAGAACGATATAATATGCAGCACTAATAGGGCTCTGCTTTCCCCGATAGCGATGCAAGTATACTGTCGCCCGTATTAAGAAAATTGAATATTAGACAAGCGACCAGTTTGCATACCTGTACAGCAGGTATAGCACCCTACAGGCTGTACACGGTTCGAGGGCTGCACTTCAGGTGGCAGGTATGGCCGCTCGTCTAAAAGCACCTGTCGGTTAGGGACTTGATGCTTAGATAATGTAACTTTGTAGCATGGAAGTAAAACTGAACGCAACGCGCGAGCTGGAGGTAGAGAGGTGGAGTTTAGCGGATGTACGCACCATCACCCAAAACAGGCTGCTGTTGCACCTGCTCTTCTGGGCAGTATACGTCGGCTTTTTCGGCTTGCTCTATGGAAGTTACATCGATGACTACTACAACGCCTTTATGGTGGAGCTCATTGAGCTGCCGTTTAAGATGACGCTCGTTTACTTCAATATGTACTTCCTCATGCCACAGTACCTGCTGCAGAAGCGCTATCTGGAGTTCTTTGTATACCTGCTCCTGATGATGGGGGCTATTGGCATCCTGATGCAGTTTGTGCTCATGCCGCTGCTCATTCACCCGCTCATTTGCCCCACTACCTGCACCAATGACAACCTGACGCTCTACCGCTTCGTGCGAAACAATGTTAACTTAGGCTACCTGGTGTCGATCTCGGCGGCGATCTACCTGCTCAAAAACTGGTACCGTGACCAGCAAGCCACACAGTCGCTGGCGCAGGACAAGCTGGAGGCCGAGCTCAAGTTTCTGAAAGGGCAGATCCATCCGCACTTCCTTTTTAATACCCTGAACAGCCTGTACTCGCTCACGCTCCGCAAATCCGAGAATGCGCCGGAAGTGGTGCTTAAGCTTTCGGGGCTGATGGATTACATGCTCTATGATGCTGCAGCAGCCAAAGTGCCACTGGAGAAGGAACTGAACTATATACAGAACTACATCGCTCTGGAGCGCATCCGCTACGGTGACCGTGTGGATATCGCTTATACTGAGTCGGGAGGAGCTGCCGGTAAGCAGATAGCTCCCATGATGCTGCTACCTTTTGTGGAGAATGCCTTTAAGCACGGCGTGAGCACCGAAACTGAGAATGCCTGGATACGGATAGATGTGAAACTACAGGGCGATACACTGGTGGTGCTGGTTGAGAACTGCAAGTGCCACGAAAAAGCCAGCGACAGCAACCGTGACTTTGCCTCAGGCATCGGCCTAAAAAACGTGCGCCGCCGTCTGGAGCTGCTTTACGAAAACAGGTATAACCTCGAAGTGGAGGACGAACCTGAAAGCTACGCTGTGCGCCTTGAACTGGACTTGGGAGAGGTATAAGATTTTAGTTACTCACCCTTGCCCCGTAAGAGAGGAATCAGACAAGAGATATTCCCCTCTCGGTACCAGGGTCGTTTTATTCTACTTTTTTTGTCATCCTGGAAGGATTTTGGCGGCGAGTAGCCTAAGCTTGACCTCCCTACATACAAGTTTCTTAACAGAATGACAGTAGGATTTGGGTCTATTTTATATGAATTAAACGGCCTTGCCCTTGGGAAGGGCAGGGGTCGGGAAATGCGTATTTCAGTAAAGGGCGATTCACTAAGCCGATAGATTATACC
Organism: Pontibacter sp. LHS2; assembly: GCF_058932845.1. Lineage (NCBI taxonomy): Bacteria > Pseudomonadati > Bacteroidota > Cytophagia > Cytophagales > Hymenobacteraceae > Pontibacter > Pontibacter sp. LHS2. The sequence continues at coordinate 402,326 of NZ_JBZYWG010000002.1, read as the reverse complement.
TTGTGCCATACTTAAATAAAACATGAAACTTCGCTGCCTGATAGTAGATGATGAGCCCCTGGCGTTGGATGTGCTGGAGACTTTTGTGGAACGCCTCGACAACTTGGAACTGGTATGCCGCTGCAGCAACGCTGTGGAGGCTTACAACTGCCTGCAGACTGAGCACATCGACCTGATGTTCCTGGACATCCAAATGCCTAAACTCACAGGTATAGATTTCCTCAAGTCTATACCTAATCCGCCGAAGGTGATCTTTACGACTGCTTACCGCGACTACGCCCTCGACAGCTACGAGCTCAACGCCGTGGACTATCTGCTCAAGCCCATTGCTTTCGACCGTTTTCTGAAAGCCGTAGGCAAGGTGACACCCGCCGAGCCCAAAGGTATAGCTCCGGCGTCTTCAGTATCTATTACTCATCCCGAACCAGATTACAAAGAAGCTTTTATATACCTGAAGGCCGATAAGAAAATGGTAAAGGTGATGCTGGCGGATATCCTTTACATTGAAAGTCTGAAAGATTATATCCGGGTTAAGACTGATACGAAAGAGATCATTTCGTACCAAAAGATATCTTTTCTGGAAGAAAAACTGCCTACCGATAAGTTTCTGCGCATCCACCGCTCTTTCATTATCTCCCTCGATAAAGTGCAGGCCTTCTCTGCCACCACGGTCGACGTAGGCAAAGCTGAGATACCAATCGGCCGCCTCTACAAAAACGAAGTGCTCCAAGTGCTGGGGCAGAATAACCTTCTGGAAAGCTAGTTTGAGTTAGAAAGTTAAAAAGGTACGAAGGTAAAAAGTCGGAGAGGGAGGTAGGCTATACCTGATCGAACGGACATAGGAATAGCTGAGAGACACAGCAGAATTTTAGAATTTCCGTAAGCAGGTATAATTTCCTAAATCGTAACTTCAAACTTTCTACTTCTCCAACTTTCTAACTTTCAGAACCTCATTGAACTCCATCTCTAAAAAGAAGCAGTTTTATCAGATTGCTACTTGTCTGCGCAATTACCTGCATGAGTATGACCGGGAGACGAAACTGCCCGTTCGCTACGAAGACCTGATCCACTATACCGACGCTTTTCCCTACTATGATAAGAAAGGGCACGACACGCTGTGGGAAACAATCATGTTTGACCAGCAGGCGCAGGCCGAACTGAACACAGGGCTGACCCAGATCTACGCCTTGCTCAAAACAGATGGGGATATGTCGGTGATGGAGCACCTGTACGTCTCTCGGATCGACTACTGCACTTTTGGCAATTCCAATCCTTTTCGGGTGCAGATCATGAACCAGCTCAACGACAACTACGATTACTTTTATGTAAAACGAGCCGATGCCTCGCGTATCTATGGGCTGGAGCTGGAGTATATTCTGTCGCCAAACCGCATTAACTACCTCGTGGACGGCGATACACTTATTGAGGAGCACATTGCAGGTATACCGGGCGACCTTTTTATAAAAGAATACCTGAACAGAAAGGGCACGAACAAGGTGCGCATTGCCAAAGAGTTTGTGAAGTTTAACGAACGGTGCTTCGTGCGCCTACTCGGCGATATGCGCTCTTATAACTATGTGGTGGATATCACGCCGGATTTTGAGGACGAGCAGTACCGCGTGCGTCCCATTGACTTTGATCAGCAGTCCTATGAAGGGCGCAAGTCGATGTACTTGCCGCAGTTCTTTAAAGACAATAATGTGATCGTGGACCTCGTGCTGAAGCTGCTCAAGCCGGATGTGGTGAAGCAGTACCAGAACGAAGAGCGCACGCTAATCTTCAGGCGCCTGCGCACGGCCCGCTACCGCCTCAAGGACCTGATCGACTGCATGCGCAACGACACCATCTCCACACCAGAAAAGATAGCGCAGCTAAAGCAGGAGCTGGCCCAGCATCATAATTCAGATGAGTTTCTCAAATGCGAAGGTATGGGCGACCTGGTGCGGCTCAACCTTAAAACCATTATGAAAAAGGCCAAGATCAAATAGCAGCCATACCTGACGCTACAAACGCTCCAGGTCAGTGCGGGTTCGTTCGCTGTCGGTCAGGTTACCCGTGTTGACAGTGGTGGCGGGCTCAAATAGCAGCACTTCTGCTTCTTCATGCGCTACCGGTCGATGCTCGACACCGCGGGGTACGATCAGGAATTCTCCTGGATGGACCGTGACCGTCCTGTCCCGGAATTCCATATCAAAGCTACCCTTCACGACCAGAAAAAGCTCGTCTTCATGCTCGTGGTGGTGCCAGTCAAAGGCGCCCTTGAACTTTGCCAGCTTGACTTGCTGTCCGTTCAGTTCGCCGGCTATGCGTGGATTCCAGTGGTCAGGGATAAGCGCAAACTTATCGGCAAGGTTGACTTTATCTATTCTCTGAGTCATGGTATAGCTAATTTGAGTAAGGTGACAAATATCAGTTAAATTTATTTGGACTGATTCTAAATAGGGCTTACCTTTGTGTCATTCGTAAAAGAAATAAGCACCAGCCCATGATAACAGCTACAGCAAAGCCCGGACAAAAGACGACAGCAGCAACTGATTTAGTTGAAATCTATGCAAATGAAGCCGGAGCTGTATTTCAGTGTGATCGCAAGAACTGCCTGATGCTTCACTTTGCCGGTACGCTTAATGTGCTCAAAGTAGACACTTTTCTGCGATTGAAGCAAGCCGTTGCCAGCATTGATTTGGAGCAGATGGCGGCCAATCCTTCCCGCTCCTCTGATTACGAGATCGTGTCGGTATGTGGCTGTGACCGCTGCTTTATCTTATCGCTGACCGAACTATACGCCCTGCGTGATTTATTGGCCGGCGCCAAGTTCAGCCTGGAACTGAACCGCATGCTGCACGAGTGCCTGACGCCACTCGAAGCATAAGTACAACACGAGCTATACCTGCAAGCACAGCCTTTAAGCTGTGCTTTTTTTATTTAGACTTCTTCCATATTTCATCTCACATATCCATTTTCAGAACATTATACTTACCTTGATGGTAAGAATAAAGGACGCATGCTCTATTAGGAGTGTGCCTTGGATTTAGAACAAAAAACACCCAATACCTATGAAGGATTTACTAAGGTTAAGAACTTCGCTTACCGAAGAAATAGAAAGAATACTGAATGAGCAGATCAAAATGGAGGCTGAAGCTTCGTCCATGTACCTGGCCATGTCGGCCTGGTGTGATCGCAATGGCTTCGACTTCAGTGCAGGCTACTTCAAGAAGCAGTCTGATGAAGAGCGTGAGCACATGTTGCGTCTCTTTAAGTATGTTTCTGATATGGGTGGCCGTGCCGTATCCCCGGATATTTCGGGCATTCAGATCGAATTCGATTCTTTCAGAAGCGTGTTTGAGCAGGCGCTACAGCAGGAGATCGCCGTAACACAGTCATTCAACCGCATGGCCGACAAGTGCATGAAGACAAAAGACTTCGTGACTTTCACGTTCCTGCAGTGGTTCCTGAACGAGCAGATAGAAGAAGAATATGTAGCCCGCCGTGCGCTCGAGCTTTTCGATGTGATAGGTGAGGAGGGAACTGGTCAGTATGAGATCGACAAGCGTGTGCCAAAAATCACATACGAAGACACTTACTAAGGTTACTCAACCCTTTTATAAAAAGCAAAAGCCTTTGGATTCGCTCCAAAGGCTTTTTTTTATTGGCTATGTTTTTTACGCTTATACCTGTTCGTCTGATTTCAGGATATGCTCCTTAAAAGTTTGTTTGGCTTGCTCTTCCGTAGTGTGGTGTAGCCACACATTGTCAGGTTGAAAACTCATGACTGGCGCGAAATCGCAGCGGTCAGTGCATTCAGTCTTCACTACTTCCACTTTTCCTTTCAAGCCCATGTCCTTGATCATATTGCGGAGTGTCTTGCCAATATCTTTGCCGCCTTTTTTCTTGCACTTGCTGCCTGTGCATACATAGATGACCTTGTCCGGTACGTTAAATCCTTTGCTCATGTAATCATATAAAGGTGCTTCACCTTAAAGAGGAAAAGCTGGTAAATAGTTTCAAGAAACTCGATTGTCGCTGTTTTGTGATGGCTTAACTTCAACTTTGTTTCAGCATCAATTCAATTGCTGAATGTGCTTAGGTGACAACGACCGCTCGCGTAGTTAGGTACACTTCGTTCGAAGGATGCTGTCAGTCTGAATGTAAAGGCAATTTAGGAATTTAATTCTTATCAATTAGCGACATCAGTCACGGAGAAAGTCATTGTACCTCCGTTTTGAGTTTGATGACCAGGACTTACAATCAAGTATGATTTCATCGACAGCATGTATCTGGTCCAGTATTTGGGTTTTCTTTGTTAATCTATAGCTTACTGATTGTCTCTGTTCACCAGCATGACTTTTCCCTCGCTGCTCGGGATAATTTCTGAGAATTTTATGCCGCCGTCCTGACGTTGAAAGCCGCCTTTTCCGGGTTGTCCCGACTGTCCCTGTCTGCCGCCGGTCGTTTGTACTCTGATACTGTTTTTCTTGACTGCTTCGTTATTGAAGATAGGAATAAAACCGTCCGTGCTGTACTGCAAGGTGATATTGCCCCCATGACCTCCACTGCCGCCCATAGTCGCATCAGAGCCGGCTGTGCCCGGTTTTCCCGGAATTATGACTGTCGTAGTAGTGGTTTGTTTTGTGACAGGGTCTGTTACAGTGCGTACTTCGGTACGTTCCTGTGCACCAGGGTCTCCGTTTCTTCCATCTGCACCCCTGCCACCATCCCCACCACTTGTGTCGATAAGCAAACTGCCCAGGTCGGCGAAGTGGATCGATATTGTCAGATCGCCTCCATTTTCCCCGTTGCTGCCTGCTTGCTCACGGTTACCTTTTTTGCCATTGGAACCTTTGGAAGTAATCACACACTTTTGAGCTATGTAAGCTACTTTGGCCTCCAGCACACCATATCGGGAAGGGTCAAATGAGAGGGTAGCCTTTTCATGCATGACCAGCGTGTCTACCAACACAATATTGTCTGGGCCTGCCCTATAGGTCTCGCCTTTTGCTATAATCAGTTTTGAAATGGGGCGCTGCTGGGCTATAACTGAGGAAAAAGAAAACGTAAATAGGGCGCAGGCGATTAGATAAAGTAATGTTTTCAGCATAGTATTAAGTTAAGGGTATATATGGTATATTGTATAGTATTCACTGGGTACACAGCAATAAAGCAGAAGTGCTTTTTGCAGTGTCAGTTACACAGGTTTAAACCATACACCACACTAACTGTCTAACCCCTCAACAAACCTTATCTAACCTTAAAAGAAACATGCACTTGAACACCTTGAGAACCTCGAAGCGGCTGGCTGCTTCGCTGTTGAGCCTGCTTTTGCTTGCTGGCTCACCGGCTCCGTCAGCATTCGCACAGGCAGGCAAAGACGCCACTACCGGCTATCAGCGCCCACCCGAAACCATTGCCTCTATCATCGATGCGCCCTCTACGCCGGGTGTCAGCATCAACTCCAAAGGGGACTGGATGCTATTGCTCGAGCGGGCCGGTTACCCTAGCATCGAAGAGCTGGCGCAGCCGGAAAGCCGTCTGGCTGGTCTCCGCATAAATCCTGCCACAAACGGACAGAGCCGCGCCTCTTTCATCAACAACATTAAAATAAAGCAGGTGAACAGCGGGCAGGAGTTTGAGGTGAGCGGTATACCTCAAAATGCTCAAATCTCCTATGTGACCTGGTCACCGGACGAAAAGCAGATCGCCTTCACAATTACCAAGGCCAACGGCATCGAACTGTGGGTGGCAGGTATAGCCGACCGTCAGGCACGCAAACTGACTGAAGCTACACTGAACGATGCGTATAGCGGTCGTCCGTTTTCGTGGTTACCGGATAGCAAAAGCCTGCTGGTGAAGTTTGTGGATGAGAAGCGTGGCGAAATGCCAAAGGCCAACCTGGTGCCGGCTGGACCCAACATCCAGGAGAACATCGGCAAGGCAAATCCTTCTCGTACCTACCAGGATCTGCTCAAAAACAAGTACGACGAGCAGCTTTTCGATTACTACATGCAGACCCAGTTGAAGCTGGTAAGCCTTGACGGAAAGCAGCAGCCAGTAGGGCAAGCTGGTATCATCAAGAGCGCCGATGTGTCGCCAGACGGTCAGTACCTTTTGGTGGAAACAATTCAGAAGCCTTACTCATACCTGGTGCCGCACTATTACTTCCCTTACAATGTGGAGGTATGGAGCCGCGATGGAAAGGTGGTCAAGCAACTGGCGCAGCTTCCATTGGCCGAGGACATTCCGATCGGTTTTGATAACGTAGCAAAAGGCCCTCGCAATTATGACTGGCGTCCTGATAAGCCTGCAACATTGTATTGGGCTGAAGCGCAGGACGGTGGTGATGCCAGCAAAGAAGTAGCCGAGCGTGATGTGGTGTTTATGCTGGATGCGCCTTTCTCCGGAAAGCCTGCTAAACTGGCTGGAACCAAATATCGCTATCGTGGCATGCAGTGGGGCAACAATGACCTGGCCCTGGTGAATGAGCGTCTCTGGAAAACCCGTACCGAACGAGTGCTGCGTGTGAACCCATCAAAGCCAGCGCAGGCCGGCACCGTGCTAATCGAGCGTTCTTACGAGGATGGCTACAGTGATCCGGGCAGCCCTGTATACACCAAAAACCAGTATGGCCGCAGTGTACTGTTGACTGATAAGAAAGGTGACAACATCTACATGATCAGCGAGGGTGGCTCTCCGGAGGGCAACCGTCCGTTCCTGAGTGAGTTCAACCTGAAATCTAAGAAAGCGAAGATCTTGTTCCGCTCTGAGGCTCCTTATTATGAGCGTCCGGTGGATATTATTGACCTGAACAGCAAGCGCATCATCACTCGCCGCGAGTCGGAGCAGGAGGTGCCCAACTACTTCGTGCGCGACCTGAACAAGAAGCAGCTGACGCAGGTAACTAAATTCCCGCATCCGTACCCGCAACTGCAGGGTGTACAGAAAGAGCTGCTGCAATACGACCGCAACGACGGCGTGAAGCTGACAGCTGTGCTATACCTGCCGAAGGATTACAAGAAAGGTGATGGACCGCTGCCAATGCTGATGTGGGCTTATCCGCGTGAGTTTAAAAACGCAGCTGCTGCCGGTCAGGTAAAAAGCTCGCCGTACGAGTTCACCCGCATCAGTTCCGGTTCGCCGCTGTTTTGGGTAACGCAAGGCTATGCCGTGCTGGACCGTACGGATTTCCCGATAGTAGGAGAGGGCGAGGCCCAGCCAAACGACACCTATGTAGAGCAACTGGTAGCCAGCGCCAAAGCCGCTATTGATAAAACGGTGAGTATGGGTGTGGCTGATCCGAAGCGCATTGCCGTGGGCGGACACTCTTATGGTGCCTTTATGACCGGCAACCTGCTGGCGCATTCCGATCTGTTTGCAGCAGGTATAGCCCGAAGTGGCGCTTACAACCGTACGCTGACGCCATTTGGTTTCCAGCAGGAGGAGCGTACTTACTGGCAGGCGCCAGAGGTATACAACCGCATGTCTCCCTTCTCAGCTGCCCACAAAGTGAAAACTCCGATTCTGCTAATCCACGGGGAGGCCGACAACAACTCAGGTACATTCCCGATCCAGAGCGAACGTTTCTACAATGCCCTGAAAGGCCATGGTGCCACGACGCGTCTGGTGTTCCTGCCACATGAAAGCCACGGCTATGCAGCCCGTGAGTCGATCCTGCACATGCTGTGGGAAATGGATACGTGGCTGAACACTTATGTGAAGAATCGTCAGGTGCAGTAAGGTATAGCCATACCTTTATTATAAAACAAAATGCCCCGGCCATACAAGCCGGGGCATTTTGTTTATAGTATCTTTGCAATTACTGATGCCTGCTTGTAAGCTATTCGTTTATCGTTTTAATTTTGTGCGGCACAATGGTGAGTGGCCACTTTTGACCGTCTACTGGTTCCTCTGAGATCTTGTCTACCACGTCCATGCCTTCTATCACTTCTCCAAATACCGTGTACTCCTGATCCAGGGCAGGCTCACCTCCTATAGTAGTATAGAGCTCGATCTGCTGCGGTGTATACTTTATATTGTGCTTGGCTTCGTAGGCTCGTAGCTCCTGTAGTGTTCTGGGTTCACCCTGCACAATGTAGAAGTTGTGTGAAGACGACTCCTTGTCTGGATTACGCTCGTCACCGTAGCGGGCCATAGCCAGTGCGCCGCGTTTGTGAATGTAGTTCGGGTTAAACTCCTGCGGTATTTTATAAGGACCCTGCTTCATAGTGCGGTTATCCGAGTCACCGCCCTGCACGGCAAAACCCTTTACCACCCGGTAAAACTCTCCCTGATCATAGAAGCCTGCTTTGGTGAGGCGTACGAAGTTGGCGCGGTGCAGTGGAGTCTCAGGGTAGAGCCGCAACTTAATGTCGCCATGGCGGGTGCTGATAAGAATCAAACTGTCAGCGTGCTCTTTTTCATATGCGGTTAGTACTTCTACTACATTTTCTGAGGTGAGAGGCTCGAGTTTGACCTCTGTGCTTGTCTCACGTACCTCGGCCGTAGCCTGTTCTTCAGTTTTAGGTTGGCAGCCTACTATACCTATAAGGAAGACAATCACCAAGCGGAAGGGCATGGAAAAAAGGACTTGTTCTGATTTTTTCATAAAGGTTAGTGTTAGTGCTTCTGTTAATATAGTGAATTACAGTTATAAAGTGCAAATAAATTGTACTGTATAGTTGTTAATTTAGTATTAAAATTTAATTTTTTAAGGATAGTGCTTTGTGAATGTAAACCTTGTATTCAGAGTCACGTATAACGTCGGTTTTGAATATAGTGAGATTGATTATTCTTTAAAAATACCTCTTACTGCTGTATATACAGGAAAAAGAGTGCTGATTTTAGTGCAATTTAAATGTTGTAACAACGTGCGGGTTTTAAATAGTGTTAGGTGCTTTTTCAAAAAAAGTGTGCAAAAAAATTATACTTTTATTTGGATATATAAATCCTATTCAATAGTTTAGTTTTCACTATCCTTATAATAAACCTTAAAACTTTAACTAACCTAACATTTTTACACGTATGAAAAACACCTTACGCGTTAAGAACGTCCTACGTTCTGTACTATTTGGGGCAGCTCTCTCTACTGCCGCAGTTACATTTACCTCTTGCGACTCTGAGGCTCCTGAAGCAACTGAAGTAGCAGAGAATTTACAGACCTCAACTCAGAATGGGGCGATCATTAAAGGTCAGTACATTGTTGTATTTAAGAAAGATGCTAACCTGCGTCTGGATGGTACTGCAACGTATGCGCAGCGTGTAGGCGCAGTGCGTGAAATGGGCCAGGAATTATTTTCTTCTAACGGTATTGCTAACGCTACTATTGAGCAGGCCTATGGTCAGGCGATTATCGGTGTGGCAGCCAAACTGACGGACGGACAGGTAGAAGCGCTTCGCCGTGACTCACGCGTAGCCTATATCGAGCCGGATAGAATCGTGATGCTGGCGAAGCCAGGAACAGGTGGTGGCGGTTCTACAGGCCAGGTTGTACCTTACGGCATTGCCCGTGTGGGGTATGGTGACGGCACCGGTAAGACTGCTTGGGTGATTGACTCAGGTATTGACCTGACGCACCCTGACCTGAATGTGGATGTAAACCGTAGCAGAACTTTCTTCACTACAGGTAGAGATGCCAGCGATGCAAATGATGGCAATGGTCACGGTACACACGTAGCAGGTACGATTGCAGCTAAAAATAACTCGATCGGTGTGATAGGTGTAGCCCACGACGCAACTGTTGTAGCTGTTAAAGTGCTCGACTCACGCGGAAGTGGTTCTTACTCCGGTGTAATCGCTGGTGTTGACTATGTGGCTTCGGCCGCTCAGTCTGGCGACGTGGCTAACATGAGCTTAGGTGGCCCAACTTCTCAGGCATTGGATGATGCTGTGATTGCTGCTGCCAGCAAAGGCATTAAGTTTGCCCTGGCTGCCGGTAACGAGTCTACACACGCCAACAACTCGTCTCCAGCACGTGCTAATCATGCAAATATCTACACAGTTTCTGCCATGAACTCTTCTGACTCATGGGCAAGCTTCTCTAACTATGGCAACCCGCCGGTAGATGTATGCGCACCTGGTGTGAGCATCAACTCTACCTGGAAAGGTGGTGGTTACAACACGATCAGCGGTACGTCTATGGCGTCTCCGCACGTAGCAGGTCTTCTGTTGCACGGTCCGCTTAAGACAAGTGGTTTCGTAAAGAACGATCCGGACGGCAACCCAGATCCAATCGCGGTGAAATAACCTGATCTGTTAATGAAGGTGATACAAAACGGGCAGCTGAAAGGCTGCCCGTTTTTTTTATGTGAGCAGTTTACGCATCACATAGTCGTTCATCCAGTAAGGCCCGATCGGGATGTCTTCTTCCAGGTATACCTCATAGCCGCATCGCTCATAGAAAGTCTTCGCCTTGTTGTACCTGTTCACATTGAGATCCAGGAAACGCGCACCTATTTCTCTGACCCGTGTCTCCATTTCTTTTAGCAGCTTTTGACCTAACCCTTCGCCCTGGCGGGTAGGGAGCAGGTATATCTTGTTCAGTTTGTAGCTGCGCTCTTGATTATCTTTTTCAGAATAGGCGGCAAAACCGATCGGCTCCATCTTATCAAACAGCAAAATAAAAGTCTGCCCTTCCTGCATCTGGCGTTCCAGCGCTTCAGTGGTATAGATCACGTCAAACATAAACTGAATCTGCTCAGGCGAGAGAATAGAGCGATAGGTGGGCTCCCAGACAACCTCCGCTAGGCGATGAATAGTAGGTATATCGGATAGAGTTGCTTCTCTGAAATTGAAATTGCTGCTCATATGCTGTTTAGGTTACGTTGCAAACAACGAAGATAGGCCCTGCCGTATAAAATGCCAATGTCTGGCCACACAGGTTTTCGGCTAAAGGCAGAAATTATATCTTTGTGTGCATACCTTAAACGATATACTATGAGAGCCATCTACCTTGAAGCGATCAACAGTCCTTTTGTGATGATCGAGAAAGAGAAGCCTACAGCCGGACCCGGTGAAGCCATTGTGCAAGTGAAAGTCGCTGCTCTGAACCACCGCGATGTTTGGATACAGTACGGTCGCTACTTTACCAAAGACTACCCAGCCATACTGGGTTCTGATGGAGCCGGTGTTGTAACTGAAGTAGGAGAGGGAGTGGACGAAAGCTGGGTTGGACAGGAAGTGGTAATTGACCCATCCACTGACTGGGGGGATAATCCGCATGCACATAGCAAGGACTATAAAGTGCTGGGTATGCCACAAGACGGTGCCTTTGCGGAGTATGTCAAAGTGTTGGCATCGAATCTGCACCTCAAACCTGCTCACCTGAGCTTTGAGGAAGCAGCTGCGCTGCCACTGGCTGGGGTTACGGCTTACCGTGCCATGTTTACCAAGTGCAATCTGAAAGCTGGAGAGCGGGTGATGATTACTGGTGCCGGCGGAGGCGTAGCCCTCTTTGCGGTGCAGTTTGCAGTAGCTGCGGGAGCGGAGGTATGGGTAACATCCGGCTCGGATGAGAAGATCGAAAAGGCCAAACAGCTGGGTGCAACCGGCGGCATTAATTACAAGAAAGAAAACTGGGGCAAGGAGTTGAAAGCCGAAGTAGGCGGGTTCGATGTGAGCATTGACGGCGCCGCAGGCGAAGGTTTTGTACAGCTTGTGAAGCTGGCGAAACCAGGTGGGCGCATTGGCATTTACGGCGGCACGACAGGTATGATCGGGCAGATCAACCCGGCTGAGATATTCTGGAAGCAACTGGCGATTCACGGCAGCACCATGGGCACCAACCAGGACTTCGCTGAAATGATCGCCTTCGTGGAAGAGAAAAAGGTGAAGCCTGTAGTAGATATCGTGTTTCCACTTGAAGAAACGGAGCAAGCCATGCGCTACATGGAAGCCGGCAAGCAGTTCGGCAAGATTGTGGTGAAGGTGAGTTAAGCTGATGCTGTGATGTGATATGAATCATTTTTGTCATCTCGACGATAGGAGAGATCTGGATTGTATCAATACCTTATCAATAGTTCAGATTCCTCACTTAATTTCGAAATGACAGTTATAAATTAAAAGCCCGCTGCAATACTAGTTGCAGCGGGCTTTCTGATTTTATTTCTTAACTCTTAATTATTCTTCGATCCCGGCCAGTTTCAAGAAGAAGGCGTACTGCAAGGCTGTTTCACGGTATGGCTGGAAGCGGCCTGAAGCGCCGCCGTGACCTGCTTCCATGTTAGTCTGGAAGAGGAGCAGGTTGTCGTCGGTCTTCATCTCCCGCAGCTTGGCCACCCACTTGGCCGGCTCAAAGTACTGTACCTGTGAGTCGTGCAGACCAGTTGTGACAAGCATGTTCGGATAGTCTTTTGCCTCTACGTTATCATAAGGCGAGTAAGAAAGCATGTAATCGTAGGCATCTTTGTTGGCCGGATTACCCCATTCGTCAAACTCACCAGTGGTAAGTGGAATGCTAGTGTCGAGCATGGTGGTGATCACATCTACAAACGGAACAGCCGCATGCATGCCTTTGTACAAATCAGGGCGCATGTTGGCAACAGCACCCATTAGCAGGCCACCGGCACTGCCACCTTGTGCAAACAGCTTGTCCGGGTTGGTATAGCCTTGCTTGATCAGGAATTCTGACACGTCAATAAAGTCGGTGAAGGTATTTTTCTTCTTCATCAGTTTACCATCCTCATACCACTGACGGCCCATCTCCTGACCCCCACGAATGTGCGCGATCGCATACACAAAACCACGGTCGAGCAGGCTGAGACGCACAGAGCTAAAGCCTGGGTTCATGCTGATGCCATAGGAACCGTAAGCGTACTGCAGTGTTGGGTTGTTGCCGTCGAGTTGCAGCCCTTTGCGATACACCAGCGAAACCGGAATTTTGGTGCCGTCTTTGGCGGTGGCATAGATGCGCTTGGCTTCGTAGTTGTTTTTGTCGAAGTCACCTACCACTTCCTGTTCTTTTAGCAGAGTTCTTTGCTTTGTCTCCATGTTATAGTCAAACGTGGAGCTTGGCGTTGTGAGGGAGCTGTAACCGTAGCGCAGTACCTTGCTGTCGAAATCCGGGTTGATGCTGATGCCAGCGGTATAGGCCTCTTCACCGAAGTCTACATAGTAATCGGTTTTAGGATCATTCCATTTCTTAATGCGGAGTTGGGTAAGCCCGTTTTTGCGCTCCTCCAGCACCAGGTAATCTTTAAAGATCTCTGTGCCTTCCAGGAAAGTGTCAGCACGATGCGGAATCACTTCTTTCCAGTTCTCCTTAGTGGTTTTGCCAATTGGCGTCTTCATCAACTTAAAGTTGGTCGCGCCGTCTTTGTTGGTGCGAATGTAGAAGCTGTCGCCGAAGTGGTCTACACCATACTCCAATCCACGCTCACGCGGTTGTATGATCTTGAAACCGGCTGTTGGGTTTGCGGCATCCACGAATCGGTACTCCTGCGAGAGCGTGCTGCTGGAGCCGATGATGATATACTTATCTGATTTGGTCTTGTATACAAAGGTGTTGAACGTCTCGTCGGCTTCGTGGTATACCTCCTTGTCCTGTGAGGTAGGAGTGCCCAGGGTATGCCGGAAGATCTTAAAAGAGCGCAGCGCCGGATCTTTCATGGTATAGAACACCGTCTTGTTATCGTTGGCCCACACAGCTCCGCCCGTGGTGTTAGGTATACGGTCCGGTAATATTTCGCCGGTCTGCAGGTTTTTGAAGCGAATGGTATACTGACGGCGGCTCACGGTGTCTTCCCCGAAGGCAAGCAAACGGTTGTCCGGGCTCACGTTCATGCCAGCGGCAGAATAGTAGCTCTTGCCTTCGGCACGCTCGTTAGCATTGATCATCACCTCTTCCTTCGCATCCAGACTGCCCTTTTTGCGGGCGTAAATCGGATACTCTTTGCCGGCTTCAAAACGGGTATAGTAGAAGTAGCCGTTTTTCTTGAACGGCACTGACTCGTCGGTTTGCTTGATACGGCCTACTATCTCGTTAAAGAGCTTTTCCTGTAGCGCTTCCGTATCAGACATCACCTGTTTGGTGTATTCGTTCTCGGCGTTCAGGTAGGCGATCACTTCCGGGTTCTCGCGCTCATTCATCCAGTAGTAATTGTCGATGCGGGTATGGCCGTGTGCTGTGAGTTCTTTCGGTTTCTTGGCAGGGCTAGGTGGCTGTGGCTGATTGGCCTGTACTGCCGTTTCAGCAGTCTGCTCGGTTGTGGCAGTCTCTGTTGAAGTGCTAGGTTGGCTTGAACTGCAACTGGTACCCGCCAGTAAGCAGGCAGAGAGCAATAGTGCCGGAGCAGTCGCACTGTTTTGTGTTTTTTTCATAGTGAGTATCTGTTAAGTCGGTATAAAAATAAGGAAAATCCCGAGAAGATAAACATAAATAAAAGTTATGCATGCAGCGTATATTTTTATACCTTGGCATTACTTAAAACAAAAATCTGACACACTATGGCAACACAGGAAGAATTTGAGCAGGCAGTGGCCCAATCTAAAGAGCTAACCGAGCGTCCGTCCAATAACATCTTACTGCAACTCTACAGCTTGTACAAGCAGGCAACGGAAGGAGATGTGAATAATGAACGACCGGGCGGCTTTGATTTCAAGAACATCGCAAAGTGGGATGCCTGGAAGAATCTGGAAGGCACCAGCCCAGAGGATGCCCGCGCACAGTACGTGCAGTTGGTAAACAGTCTGAAGTAAGATACAGGTATAGCAAGTATAAAAAAAGCGCCCCTTGGGGCGCTTTTTAGTTTTCTTTCCAGGTATAGCCGCAATCATGGCAGCCATACCGTCGGCTTACAAAGGGTAGTGTGATGCCAAGTGTGCCACCGAAAAACCCCCGCGCTGAAATGCTCTTTGAATCACAGAGCGGACAAGCCTCCGTATCCTGGTATACCTGAGGTGGAACTTCCAGCTCTATGTTCTCGTCGAGGATGTACTCGCTCGTGCCGCGTTCGATGCGGCCCAATAGTTCCAAAGCTTCTTCTACATCGCCTTCTGTTACCTGCAACTTCACGCCGCCCACAGCCAGTGAGTAAAACGGCTGTGCCGCAATTATCTGCTCGTCCCCCAGAAAGCAGAGAATTCCCTCCGCTTCAAGACGGCCTTTCAGAATATGGGCTTCAGTTGGTTGGCTGAAGGTGGCAACAGTGATCAGACGCTCCGCCATGGTATACAGGTTATGTTAGGTCAGGCTGTTTACTGTTTTTTAGGCGGCAGGTCAAAGGCCTCTGCGTCGTGCTCGAAGTGCCCTTTATGGGAACCGTCACAGAAGGGTTTGTTCTTCGACAGACCGCAACGGCAGATCGAAACGAGCTCCCGGCCGCCCAGTCCGTACACATTACCGTTCTTGTCCACGATCTCAAATTCTCCCTCTATTCTCAGAGAGCCATTGTTGTTCACTGTTATTTTAGTCTTCGCCATTGTCTTGTGTTAAGTACGATAACAAATATAGTCTTTTGACAGCACATTTGCCAGCAGCTATGTTCTGGAAATGGGCTATAAACGACACAGCCCCCGGACTTCGAAGTCCGGGGGCTGTGTCTCTGAGAAGTGCCAGTGTTAGTTACTGTACACGTAGTTGAATGTTTGGGACTTGCCGTTTGGCAGCGTTACTGTCTGGCTGATCGGCATGCCACTGTCGTCATACTTGTAAGAGTAAGAACGCGTGAATGTTTTCTTGCTGTTGTGCACTTCCATAGAAGAACGCACCAGGTTGTTTGGGCTGCTGGCTGTGCCTGGCTCTGCAAAAGCATGCAGTGGGTTCAGGTTAGCGTCGAAAGAGTTGGTTGTAGTAGAGTACAGCTTAGCAGCTCCTGAACCATCAACTACAAACTGCTTCTCCTGAGCATAGTTACCGTTTGGCATCACGTTGTACGTCGTGAAAGACTTTAGTTTGCCTTTGTCCTCAGTGCCTTCATAAACAGACTTCTTGCTCAGCTTGTTGGCAGCATCATACGAGTAGGTTGTGTAGTTTTGGTACTCCGGCTTGCCACCCATAAAGTAAGTCGCAACTGATTTGCTCAATTCACCTTTATCGCTGTAGGTATAGTGCTGCTCTGTGAGTACAGTTTGGCTTTTGCCAGCGAAAGTTGTGCTCTTGATCAGGCGGCCCTTGTTGTCACGCTCATACTTATCGAAGCTCTCTACCTCACCAGTTTCCTGATTGTAGTGGTTTACCTGTGTAAGCTGCTTGCTCACTACTTTGAAAGATGTAACCTCCGCAGAGTCTAGCATGACATGTGACAGGGTACCCTGATCAAAAGAAGGCTGAGCAGACTCGTTGTCGTTCTTTTCGCAAGATGATAGAGCTACCACGCCAAATACAAGCATGGCGGGTAAAAAACGGTTTTTCAATTTCATTTGGCTAAAAGTTGAAAAGTGAAAATAAATAAACAGCACAGGGCGCTTCCCCGGCAGTCTCAGGTAAAACGCCCTTTCCTTCAAAATAATTGCACAGATGTAAAGAAAATCACAGATGTACCTGTGATTGGCAGAATGTTACAAATTTAACTTGATTGTAAATGGTTGATATTTAGATATTTGATCGTTGTGTGTATTGAGTAAAAAAGTTGTGATTTATATAAAAGTGCAATTTTAGTTCAAAGCAGCAGTCTGTGCGATCTGTAACAGCTCGTCTCCGGCATCTATGTCATGGCGCAGCTGCTCCTGGAAATTGATCGAGATGCGTAGTGCTCTTAGTCCCTGTACCCCTTGCAGTTCCTCTATCTCCAGATCCTCTATTTCAGGTTCTATGTAGCCTTCCGCCTGCAGGAAATCAATGTAGCGGCGGTACTCCTGTGCTTCCCGTTGCTGCGTGTACACAATGGCTACTTTGCCAGGTTGGGTCAGTCGCTCGTCCGTGCCGCGGAGGGTGGCCTTGTCTATGCGTTTTTTGATGATCTCGTAACGAATGTTGTCAGCACCCTCAACATCAAACTTCTTCTCGTCGAGTCGGAAGCGGATACAGATCGGATTGCTGTGCACGAGAATCAACTGTGTAATCTCGAGTGGCAATTTCAGGTTAGCACGCAGTTTGTGTATGCGGCGGGCAATCTCACAGGTAAGCATTAACTGCCACAGGCGCATGTTTTTCAGGTATAGCTCCTCAAAGTTGCCTCCGCTCAACAGCGAAGCACCAATGTAGATGTTATACTCCAGCCCATCTGTTTTATATTTCTCAAAGTAATGCGGGAAGATCTGCTGTGCTTTTTCCTCCTCCCGGTCCAGAAAACCTGAAATGGTGTCGTTAATCAGGTATAGGCTCTCCTCGTATGCACGTCGCTTATTGTACACCACACCGTTCGGATTGTTGGTCGCCTTACGATAGGCATCAATAGCCGCCTGGGTGGAAGGGTACTTGTGGGAAAAGTGATTGAACAGCGGCTCTATCTCCGTGCGCAGAAATTCCAGCACGATGGCTTCGTCGCCGGAGCTCAGTTCATGCACCAGGTTTTGAGAGTACTTGTCGATCTTGTACACCAACTCATCCAGGATTGAGAGCGGCAGCATATCTTTAGCGGCAAGTATCACTTCCTTGGCCAGCACCAGTTGGTCGAGCAGGTCGCCCTGTATGGCCTTGTTGCGCTCAGACGCTGAACTGCGAATGTCCGACACGCCATAAAGCGGGTAAATATCTCGGAACACGATCGGTTCGATCTCGGCTGGTACGTTGCGCTCCATTTTATCCAGCAGGTTAATGGCTGCCTGTGTGAAGCGCCACTCCACTATCGGGTGGATAGCGGTATACTTCTCCTTGATGATGTTCTGAATACTGCTGCGCAACTCCTCCAGCATCCGGTTCAGCGCCAATGCAAATAGTGGCAGAATCTCCTTTAGCTTAATAGTAGAGAGCGCATTCAGTTCACCAGGTATAGGAGAGGCCAGCTCCAGCATCCCGATCGTTTTGCCTTCATAGTGCAGCGGTGCGATGATCAGGTTGCGTACCCCTGTTTTGATGAGCTCCCTTTCCAGTCTGCCCGGCTCCTCCAGTTGCTCCAGATCATCCACCACAATGGTGTTGCCTTTGGCAAGTACGGGGGCGTAAATCGAGTCGGTGAGGTCTTCGAGTTTGATAGGCGAGCTTTTGGTGAGCACCAGGCCGTTCCAGGTTTTGCGGGCATAATTGGTGTCAAATTCCTGCAGGGCAGGGAAGGAAGCCAGTCCTAACTGCAATCCCGGTAAGCCAAAGAGCACGCGCAGTTTTTGCTGCAAACTCTCAAAGCCCTCCTGCGAAATCACAGAGTCCTGGTCGAGCAGGTCGAAGCGCAGCGATGAGATGGTTTCTTCGTTGGTAACATCCGTGAAGTCATAGATGGCAAAGCCGCTGAACTCGAAGTTGTCGGGCGGAAGTTTCTGCATCCAGAGATCCAGGTCATTGTAGCGGTTTATCAGAAAGTTGATTTCCTGCGCACTCAGCTTCTTGATCTCTCCCTTGGCTTTCACTTTCATGAACTTCAGGTCGACACTCAGCTTATAGTGCCGGTCCAGTTTAGTAAACTTGTCCTTGATACTGAAAATAAAAGGCTCGTCCACCACAAAGTTCGCGTTGT
Organism: Pontibacter sp. LHS2; assembly: GCF_058932845.1. Classification (NCBI taxonomy): domain Bacteria; kingdom Pseudomonadati; phylum Bacteroidota; class Cytophagia; order Cytophagales; family Hymenobacteraceae; genus Pontibacter; species Pontibacter sp. LHS2. The sequence continues at coordinate 383,793 of NZ_JBZYWG010000002.1, read as the reverse complement.
AGAACTTCTCCAAAATTAAGGTATAGGCCGAAAGCGTCTGACGGAAAAGCAGGGTTTTGAGGTCGAGGTTGAGCTTTTCGGTATAATTACCGCCCCCCAGAAGGTTTAGCTCCTCCAGTCGTGGAGTGGCGTAGAAGCTGTCAAAGTGAAACGGAAGCACCGTAGCCCGCAAGTCGTTCTCCCAAAGGGCGCTCGGGAAGATATCCTCCATCAGGATATCAACCGTGTCGATGTACTTTTCAATAATAGACACATCCTCGATCGGCTCCAGCAGTTCAGGATTTTTGCGCAGCAGACCGGCCAGCTCGTTTACACGAGCCACGTTGCAGTTCGGGTCGGTCTCGATCTTGTTCTCCCAGTAAGACACAAGCGGCGACAGACTGAGCGTAGCCTTGAACGGAAACCGCTCGGTACTCAGAATTATTTCGTCCCGGTTAGGTATAGAAACAACGGTTTCGTGGAAGTTGTCCCTCGTTTTACGCATATAAGTTTTTCGGTTTGAATGGGGGAAGAACGTGTGTGGCACAATCCCAGGTACAGTGCAGGCGAAATGCCTGTCCTTGCTTTAAACGTAAGCCACTGTAAAAAGATAGCAAGTGGGGTGTTATAACTGGTGCAGGTATAGCAAAGAATTAAAAATATAGCTTGAATACGATATTCTGGCATAATATTTAATAGAAGAGTGGTGTTAAAAGAGTATGCAGTAACCTAATAAAACCAACCTATGAAGAAGATACTTATAGCTGTTTGGATGCTTGTAGTTACTTTGAGTTCGCTAAGCGCACAGGCGCAGACCAAATCGAAACTGGAGCAGGATCTGGAAGATTTTCGTGCCTGGATGAACAAAAGAGTGAATCAGGGCGATAGCGTAACAAGGGCTGAATGGCCGGTTATTAAGCAAGAATTCAGGTCACGGACCCAAAGCCTGGAAAGGCAGCGCGGCCAGATGAGCGAAGCTTCGAAGCAGGAGTACGGCGAGCTGAAAGACCGCTATAATGAATGGGAAGCCGAGAAGGAGGAGCGTTACGGACAGCCACTGAGCCGCGAGACGGCCGCTACCTGGGAGCGACGCCTGGCCGGCACCAACAAGATCGGACAGCTGAAGGCCAATCAGTTGCGCGGCACTTTTATCAGGTTCATGGAAAACGTGCGGGCGCAGCGCACCGACTGGACCCTGCGAGACTGGGACTACGCCGAGCATGTATACCTGCTATTGAGCGACCGCAAGCAGCAAGTTCTTGAGCAGATGACCAACAGCGATAAGCTGAAGGTGGCAGCCCTCCAGGTGGAGTTCAACACCCTGCGCAAGAGCCGTGACGCCAAAGACAGGTATAACCAGATGCGGGAGCAGCGGTAGCTATACCTGGCCTGATCAAGCCAGCCCCCTTAAGACAGCGAGGGCGTGCAGTATCAACTGCACGCCCTCGCTGTTCTTGATTAATACGTTTCTAAATAGCATTCTGGCCTTTGGTGCCGCCAGACTGGTCTTTTTTGTCGTTTCTGCCTTGGTTTGGACCCTTGTCCTGTTGCTGATCGCTTAGGCTGCGGTTGCCTTCCTGTCCGCCTTTGTGCTTCGCTTCCGGCTTTTGTTCAGACTTGTTTTTGTCTTGATTGTGTCCTTTTGTCATAGCTTTCTTAAGTTTGATTTCACCCTTAAGTTTACGAAGCAGGGCTGGTGGAGTTGAAGCAGAGCCATCTTGCAGGTATAGCTTTGGGAATGACATATACCTTGATATGTGAAAAATTGGAGTGTTAATCGGTCCTACGTGTAGTAAAGCGCGATGTGTATAACCTCGTGGGTAAGTTTCAGAATTTGGCGGCGTCATCCACGAAAAAAAGTTTTAATTTTACAGCCGGTTTTTTCACCACTTATACCATTACCATGCACATTGCGATCGTCGGCAATATTGGCGCCGGCAAAACCACCCTGGCCACAAAACTTTCCCAGCATTTTAAGTGGGAGCTATACCTGGAGGCAGTAGAGAACAATCCTTACCTAAAGGATTTTTATGAAGATATGGAGCGCTGGGCTTTTCACCTGCAGGTATTCTTTTTGAACAGCCGCTTCGGCCAGGTGCAGCAGATCCAGTCTAAAGACGGTCACGTGATTCAGGACCGCACCATTTACGAGGATGCTTTCATTTTCGCTAAAAACCTGCATCAGTCCGGGCTGATGACCACGCGTGATTACGAAAACTATTTTGCGCTCTTTCAGTCTATGATCAGCATGGTGAAAGCGCCTGACCTGATGATCTACCTCAAGGCCGATCTGCCTAAACTGATCGGGCAGATTGAGAAACGCAACCGCGACTACGAGAACAACATCAGCATCAACTACCTGCGTAACCTCAACGAGCATTACAATAACTGGATGAGTACCTACGACCAGGGTAAACTGCTGGTGATCGATGTGAACAACATGGACTTCGTTGCTAATCCAGAGGATTTGGGAAGTATTATTGAACGTATCAATAGTGAGTTGTTCGGCTTGTTTTAAGACAAGTCTTACAACTCGCATAGGTATAAGCCGCTGCTCTGATAAAGGGTCGCGGTTTTTTTCTTTTCCCCCAAATCCTGTATATTCCGTCCTTAATAGATAACCTTATAAGACATGAAATCACGCCACCTAATACTAGCCTCTGCCGTGGCTGCCATGACGGCCGCCTGCACGGGTAGTACCACCAACGAAGCGCAAACAACTGAAACGGTGCAGACCGATGCTGCTGCTACTGACCTGCAGCAAAAGCTGGGCATGTACACCACTGTGCGCCTGACAGCCGACATGAGTAGTCTGAGCGAGAAAGAGCGCCAAATGATTCCGTTGCTGATTGAGGCCGGTAACATCATGGATGAGCTGTTCTGGTACGAAGCTTATGGTAAAAGGGACTCTCTGCTGAATGCGCTGACAGATGATGCCGCTAAGCAATTTGTGAAGATCAATTACGGCCCCTGGGACCGCTTGAATAACAATGAGCCTTTTATACCCGGTGTGGGACCGAAGCCAGATGCGGCTAACTTTTACCCGCATGATATGACGAAGGAGGAATTTGAAAAGGCTAACCTAAAGGATAAGGCCAGCCAGTATACCTTCCTGCGTCGAGATGCTAGCGGTAACCTGATCACGGTGCCTTATCACGTGCAGTTCAAAGAGCAGGTGAAGCGTGCTTCTGATTTGTTGCGTCAGGCGGCAAACCTGGCCGAGGAGCCCGGTCTGAAAAAATACCTGACCCTGCGTGCCGATGCCCTGCTCAACGATAACTACCAACCAAGCGACCTGGCCTGGATGGACATGAAGAACAACCGCATCGATGTGGTGATCGGCCCAATCGAGACCTACGAGGACAAGCTGTTTGGCTACAAAGCCGCGCACGAGGCTTATGTGCTCATCAAGGACATGGACTGGAGCAAGCGCCTCGAGAAGTATGCGGCCTTCTTGCCGGAATTGCAGCGTGGCCTACCCGTAGCCGCCAACTACAAGAAGGAAACACCCGGCACCGACTCCGATTTGAATGCATACGACGTGGTGTACTACGCTGGTGACAGCAACGCCGGCAGCAAGACGATAGCTATCAACCTGCCTAACGATGAAGAGGTGCAGCTCAAGAAAGGTACGCGCCGTCTGCAACTCAAAAACGCGATGCAGGCTAAGTTCGACAAGATCATGCTCCCGATTGCAGATGAACTGATTGCTGATGATCAGAAACAGCACGTTACCTTTGATGCCTTCTTCGCCAACACCATGTTCCACGAAGTGGCGCACGGTCTCGGCATCAAGAACACCATTAACGGTAAAGGTACAGTGCGTGAAGCCCTGAAGGAACATGCTTCGGCACTGGAGGAAGGCAAAGCCGACATTCTGGGACTGTACATGATCACACAATTGCACAAGAAAGGCGAATTAAGTGGCAGCCTCGAAGACTACTATACCACATTCATGGCAGGCATCTTCCGTTCGGTGCGTTTCGGCGCAGCCAGTGCACACGGTAAGGCCAATATGGTACGCTTCAACTTCTTTAAAGAGAACGGCGCTTTTGAACGTGATGCGCAAACCGGTCAATACCGTGTGAACTATGTGAAAATGGGAGAGGCCATGGATAAGCTGTCCGAGCTGATTCTGACACTGCAGGGCAACGGTGACTATGCCGGTGTAGGCAAACTGCTGAACGAGCAAGGCCAGATCAGTGCTGAGCTGCAAGCCGACCTCGACCGCCTGAGCCAGAAGAACATACCGGTAGACGTCGTGTTTGAGCAGGGAGTGGATGTGCTCGGGTTGAAATAAGAAACATGGAGTTACTGCACTGGAAACAGGAAAACCTGACTTCCCGGAAATTTATCCTTATAGGGGACAGTGGACCAGTAGGCGAGCTGACCTTCAGAGGCTGGACAAGTAACGATGCTGATTTCAGTTCAGAGCGGATTAATCTCTATTTTCAGCGGCAAGGCTGGCTTGAGCATGACGTCACCATCCATTTCAAAGAAGAGGTGATAGGTATGAGCAAGACCTCAGGCTTCGGAAAAACTACTACAACCTTGGTCACCGGAGAGCAGTTCACGCTCCATGGCAAGCCGCTGGACAGTAGCAGAGAATTGATGGACGATGCTGGTAATGTCCTCATGCGCTTTGAGCAAGGTAGCTTTACAATCACAAGTGGTCAAGTTTCCATTGCCGCGGATATTCCAGAGCTTACCAAGCTTCTGCTGGTAGCCACCGGCCTTTACTTTAAGCACCTTGGCCAGTAGTGTAATTGCTCTTGTTGATTCCTAACTTTAGCAGATTCAACTATATAAGTATTTGATATTCTGAATAAAAAGCCCTGCTATTTGGCAGGGCTTTTTTGTTAGTCTAGCATTTGTGGGTTTGCTGGCGCTGAGGGCAAATTGTGGAAAACTGCTTCTAAATATAGACAACTTAAAAAGAGGCTTGGGAGTAAGATAGTTTTCCAACTCACTTTAAATCAAATATTTAATTATGAAAAATTTTGTAAAATCCTTCTACGATTTTAACAGAGACAGTCCGCAGGAGCGCCAGGAACGCAACCAACTATACCCCGAACTGGCCAGATTCCACATTGCCCTTCGCGAAGAGATGAGCGAAGAAGAGTATCAGGAATTTTATAGAGCGGAGAAAGACGCCGCCAGAAACCTGATTATACCTACCCCTAACCCCTCGACTCAATGGATGCGAATGTAACGCGTACTGACAATAGCAATTGAAAAAGGTAAACCACGACTGGTTTACCTTTTTTGTTTTTGCCTACTCAGGCTCAGTGTTAAATGCGTCTACCTTGATGACTTCATGCTATAAGGCTTTGTAAAAGGTTCTCTTAGCATCATGAAAAGGAGTGATTATACCTGTTACAATTTCTCCAGCACCAATTCGGCCCCATCTTCACCTACCAACGATCCAATCGCTACCCCCATGCCGCCCATGCGCACTGCACAACATACATGCTCCGATACTGACTGCACGACGGTAGTCTTACCAGGACCTACCCCCATGATACCACTCCAACGCTGCTCCACTTCGTAGGGTGTGCCAGGCAGGATAACTTCGCGCAATAGGTCGTCCAGTTTATTTTGTACCAGTTCGGTTAGTCCCATTTCGGTTGTTTCCTCAGTTTTGAAGTCGAGGTTGCGGCCGCCGCCGAACAGCACCCTGTTGCCGATGTTGCGGAAATAATAGTAACCGCGATCATAATGGAAGGTGCCTTTGAACTGCAGATCAGGTATAGGCTTGGTGATAAGGACTTGCGCCCGGGCGGGTACTACCTGTAATTGTGGCAGTAACTGGCGGGCAAAGCCGTTCGTTGCGACCAGGGCTGCACGGGCAGGTATAGCGATGCCTTGTTTTGTGAGGGCGGTTATACCTGTGCTCTCTTCCTGCAGACTTTCAATCTCCAGTCCGTTCAGCACGATCACACCCAGGGACTGTACTTTCTGCGTGAGCGCCAGTATCATCTTGCCCGTGTCGATCTGTCCTTCAGCAGTGCTCTCGATCAGGTGCGCTACTTGCCTGAAGCCAAACGCACCGATCTTTTGGTCTGCCAGTCGGTATACATCCTGTTCGCCGATCACCTGCTGAAGCTGCTTGTTCAGGTATGGCAATCGTTCGAGACAGGCTTCATAGAGTGGTTGCTGGCTCTGCTCAAACAATTCGTAGCCGCCCCATCGGTGAAAATCAATGGCCTGGTCGCCAAGGTTGCGACGCAGGCGCTGCAACCCTCTCCAGCGGCGCTCCACCAATGCAAATACCTCCTCCTCGCTGTGGTGGCTCAGGTCGTCCAGTAGCTCAGAGGGGCTGCCGAAACAGGCAAAACCGGCATTGCGGGTACTGGCTCCAGTAGGCAGCAGGCCGCGCTCCACAACCAATACTTTCAAGGTAGGCTGCTGTGCTTTCAGGTATAGCGCCGCGTTCAGACCCACAATGCCGCTGCCCACGATGAGCACATCCACGTGACTGAAATACGATTCTTTTTCCCAGAAACTCAACTCCATGGCTACTCGTCTTCGCGGGTGTAGGTATGCTTATAATTGCGTGCTGTCGCCTCGTCGATTATCTCAAAACCGGTGAGCATGATCTCCCGCTCGCCACTGTTATAGCCGCGCACAAATACGCCTTCCGGACTTTCATAAATAGAGTAGTTATGCTGACCGAAAGGGTAAAGGTTATTGCTTCTGAGGGTCGTGGCATTGGTAAGGTCGGCCGTTTGACCGTCCGGCGTCTTAATGATGAATTTCTTTTTATCTGTTGTCATGTTTCGCAATCTTCTAAAATCTTATCCAAGATAGCACTTATCTCGGAAGCATGGCTCAAAACCATCAGGTGACCGGCTCTTTTTACTTTGATGATGCCCGGGTAGGTACTCATCGGCAGTATGCGGTCAGCGGTTCCGTGAATCATCACCGCGTTTTCATAGTGATCGGGTTGTTGCCAGTTAAGCAACTGCCCGATGGCCCAGCGCAGGAAGTGCGGGTCCGTTTCGAGGATCACCTGCTTGAGGAGTGCTTTTTCTGCTTGGGTGCTGGCCCCGAACAGCAGCGGACCAACAAAGTGAAAGCGCTTGAGCAAAGAGACGGGTATAAGGCGATGCATCCGCAGGAAGCCCATCAGGCGGTAATACCAGGGCAGGATTTTGCTGCTGGCAATGCTGGAGATCAGGATGGTTTTGCGCGGGTCCAGAAATTTGGCCAGCTCTATCGCCACTACACCGCCAAAGGACATGCCTATCAGCACGGGGTTGGGTTCGGTGATCTGCTCTGCCAGTCGCACTGCGTAGTCGTGCAGCGGCTCGTCTTCCTGAGGTTGGATCCAGCGTACGTATACCTTGTTCGCGCATTTGAGGTGCAGGAACTGAAACATGCGCTCGTCTGCCCCAAGGCCGCTGATAAAATAAACGGTGCTCATATAGCTGTGTTTCTACGGCTATTGGCCGTGTACGGCAGCAAAGCTACGGCTTTTCTACTAATCGAGCAGGGCGACCTCCTGGCTCAGAAATGACAGTACATCTCGTACGGTTTCCTGTGCCTGCTCTTCCATCGGGATGTGCCCGGCACCCGCATATAGTTTCAGTTGTGCTCCTCTTATACCTTGCTGAAACCGGCTTGCATCTGTAACAGGCACCCAGGCGTCGGCTTCACCCCAAAGGATGAGGGTAGGCGCCTGCACCTTCGCCAGCTTGTGCAGGTTGTCAGTGTCTACTGTATTCAGGCGATCCACGAAAGCGTTCCGATTACCCGCTCGGAGCAGCAGGTCATGGCTCAGGCTGATCGTCTCTGGTTTTAGCTTACTATCATCGCCGTACACTTCCTGGAGGCTTTTTTCCACAATAAACCGGGGTGTGACAAACTTCAGCGAATGCTTGAGCAGAGGAGTCTGGGCCATTCGGAAAGGCAGCGTGATGCGTTTGTCGTTGGCATTGGTAACGCCGGTAGGGGAGACCAGGATCAGCTTCCGAACCCGCTCTGGATGTGTGGCAGCAAAGTCGTAGGCGATCTGACCACCCAGGGAGCTGCCCCCTATATGCGCCTGCTTAATATCCAGGCTGTCCATGAAGTACAGGACCAGGTCGCGGTAATAGTCGATCGAGTAGGAGCCGGAAGCATTGGGGCCAGTGAGGCCGAAACCAGGCAGGTCGAGCCGTAGCACCCGGTACTGCTTGCTGAGCTCAGCAGACCAGCCGTCCCATGTGTTGAGCGATGCCGCCGTGCCATGCAGCAGAATGATCGGTATACCTTGCCCTTCGTCTCGGTAGTGCAGGTCGGCACCGGCTATTTTCACGAAATGGGAGGAGGGTGTCGTATACCTGGCTTTCAGCTCATCTGCAGGTATATCCGCTCTGATCATCAGCGCTAATGTGACGAGGAGTACCAGTATAGCTGCTATTGCTATACGCTTTGCATTGAAACGCATGGGCCGGAAGTATAAAGTGTGATTGCTTGTACTAAAATATAAAATTGTTGAATTGATTTTGCGCCAGCAGAAAAATTTTTAGGCAAAACAAAAAAGCAGCCTGCCATCACCTGACAGACTGCTTTTCAGTAGTTTGATAAGACTATACTACAATCCCGACTCCTTCTTAAACTTGCTTCCGAAGAAATAATAAACCGGGATTCCCAGTGCCACGATGATCAGGCCTGGCCAAGTATAAACGGGCTTATAAATAAGCAGGATCACGCAGATGCCAGAAGACAGAATCACATAGAGAGCTGGCAGGATCGGGTAGCCGAATGCTTTGTAAGGACGCTTCAGATCCGGACGACGCACGCGGAGCACAAACACGCCAATGATAGTAAGGATGTAAAAGAGCATCACCGCAAAGATCACATAGTCAAGCAGGTCGTTATACGTACCGGAAAGGCAAAGAAGAGAGGCCCAGCCGCACTGTAACCAGAGTGCCGCAGCTGGAACGCCGTTTTTATTCAGATGCCCCATCTTCTTAAAGAACAACCCGTCTTTTGCAATGGCATAATATACACGAGCTCCTGAGAGTATAGCACCATTGTTACAGCCAAAGGTGGAGATCATGATCAGGATGGCTATACCGATGGTGGCCGGATAACCACCGATCACTTCTGCTACTGCCGTCGCTACGCGGTCGTTGGAAGCATACTTGATGCCCTGCGCCATCACGTCGGTGGCATTCGGGTCGCCGTTGAGTGGCAGCACGAGCAGGTATACCAGGTTGATGATCAGGTAGAGGCCCATCACAATGGCACTGCCTATTACCATGCTCAGCACGATGGTGCGCTTCGGATTCACAATCTCATCACCCGAAAATCCGATGTTGTTCCAGGAGTCAGCTGAGAAGAGCGCGCCTACCATGGCTATGCCAATAGCGGTAATCAGTGCCATACCTACAGGTGGTGCTTCGCTGGTACCTGTGGCCGCTGCGGCAGAACCCCAGAAGTCAGAAAAGTTGGCCTGCACCGCCGTATCGTTGATCCCGAAAAGCAGCCCGAAAAGTATCAGGCCGAACAGGGCGATCAGCTTGGTGCTGCCAAAGATATTCTGAATCAGTTTGCCGCTCTTCACCCCGCGAGAGTTGATATACGTCAGGTATAGGATACTTACAATAGCCAGTAGCTGGACTGACGTGAAGTTAAAGCCCCCCAAAGAGAACAGCACATTGTCTTCGCTGAACCAAGGTATAAGCACCCCGGTAAATCGGGCAAACGCCACGGCCACAGCTGCAATCACTCCTGTTTGAATCACAAGGAAGAGCGTCCAGCCGTAGAGGAAGGCCACCATTTTATTGTAGGCTTCTTTCAGGTACACGTACTGGCCTCCCACTTTTGGGAACATAGAGGACAGTTCGCCATAACTGATGGCACCCACCATTGTCAGGAAACCCGAGAGTGCCCACACCAAGAGCATATTGCCCGGACTTACCACCGCCCTTGAGATATCGGCGGTCACTATGAAGATGCCCGAGCCGATCATACCGCCGGTCACGATCATGATAGCGTCAAAAAGGGTGATCTCCCGTTTAAATCCGCTCTCTTTTTCTTCTTTCTGTATTCTTTCTACTTCTTCTATATCCTGCATAGCAGCTGTCTTGAACTTGCATTATCAGCCTTCGGTCCGTCTTCTGGCATCAGCTGAAAGACAAAATTAAACCTAATTTTTTGTGATAAGGCAAATGGAGGGCATTATATGCAGGAATGGCGAAACGGAGTAATTATATATAACTATACCTGGTAATAATTGCTCTTTTTTGCTCAAAAATAATGTGGTCGTTCATCCGATTTTTCAGGCACTTCACGGATATTTAAAGGCCCTTGGTATAAAATAGTAGTAAATGAAGCAACAGTACCTTGCATAACAAAGTACTATAGAATAACTTTGTTACAGTAAATAATTGATAACCACTAAATATTAAAGCCATGAAAGTATTATTCTTAATCGCCGCCACTGTATCATGCTTCGGTCTTGCACTGCAACCAGATACCAAAAACAATCAAGTAGTAGAAGCAGCTGTTGCCAGCCATGTTGAAATGGAGGTAGAAGAGCCCGTGATGACCGTGCTGCTTGATACTGTAGTGATCACACCTGTTGCCCCTCATGCGGTAGCTGCCAATGTTCGTTAAGCCATGGCAGCCCGCTGGTCGGCAGCTGCTTTATCATCCTGCTCCAGGAGCCACTCCTCGGCAAGGTGTCGCTCATAAAAGTTTTTCATGGAGAGTTGAGAGCTTACCCGCTCTTCAAGTTCTCGGGCAGCGATCTTGCTGAACATGTTAAAGGAGTAAACATGCGCCATGTAGCGCAATCCTGCTTCCAGCGTATGTGGCAGCCACTCAAACTGGAGCCAATCATTGGCTTCCTGCCAGTCACCGGTTACCTCTGTCTTGTCGTTCAAAAACTTCGGACAATGGTCTTTTCTTAAGAGTTCGAGATAGGCTTGCGCGGCGCATACAACATCATCTGCCGTGATATGACCTTGCCACTTGGCCTCTATGTAGTCTTTCTTACGCTGAATGGTCACGTATACATCGCCCATCATGTGGCGAAGTTCGATTGGTGCAGGCAGTGAGGTTTCAGGACGAGTGATTTTGGCAGCCATAAAGTAAAATCAGTTGTTTGAGCCTTGTAATGTAAGCAATTTGTACCCCTCAACTGCGGGGTCTACCATAATTTTGAGTGGACAACACTCACATGAGGGTGAAAAGTCCTTTTTCAGGAAGTACCTTCCTTCTGCTCAACTCCAATAAACACCCCTTCTTCTCGTAGCTCTACCGGGTGCATAACCGCCTTGCGTGTGCGGAATTCACACTCCCGCCCATCTCGCATGCTGTATCTGTAGCTGTGCCAGGGGCATATCACTTCATCCAGGTAATTGGTAGTGCCTCTGCTGAGGGAATAGCCCAGGTGCGGGCAACCGTCGTCAAGGGCGAAAAAGCCTGTGGCGGTATGCGCAAAGCAAATTGACCTGCCATCCAATACTAGTTGTTTAAGTTTGCGCAGGGGTACCTGTTCACGGGCTTGTGATGCGCTATCAAACACTTTGTGCCAGGTATAGCGCGCTTGGTCCTTTTCCATCTGTCCTGCTAGTTACTTACCCTGATGGCCGCTGCATGGGCCTGCACCGGAAATGATTCCATCACCTCCTCATCAAACCAAGCCTCTACTAACTGCCCTTCGCGCAAATGCTCCAGGCGAAGCGTGGCTCCCTCCATATTCTCTATGTAAGTTTTGGCATCAATGCGGAGTGTCGCCTTGGTATGGCTGGTCTCCACACCTTCCACAGACTCGACCAGTACAACGGCCACGCCTTCTTTCTTCTTGGAGTTGGTTTTTTTGATGTTGGTGATGTTGCCCCGCATGTCGGGCTGCGTGCTGGGGATCTGGAAGCCATCCTGTGTCTGGCACCCGGCCAGCAGACAAGCTACCAGGGGTAGTATGCTGAAGTATCTTCTCATAGTTATAGGGTCGTCTCAAGCCCCAAGCCTTACATAAGGCAGGGCATGCTTTTGACATTTGTACGCAGGAGGGAGATGATTAGTAATAGCTCGCAGCGCATTTTTATTTGTGCCTTAGGCTACCCGCATAAATTGGTCGGATAACTCTCTGCGCAGGTTCTCGCCTTGTGTGTAATAAGAGAGAAAGTCCGTGCGGCGGCAAGTTGCCAGGCGTGGCTCCTGACGTAAAGTAAGTCTTGAGCGTTTGCCAATTGTGAGTAGGCCGATCCCTTTGCGCTCGCAAAGTTTGGAAAGATAGTCCGCCATGGAATTGCCGCGCCAGCACAGGCTGCTAACCTGTAAGCCTAACCACTGATGGTCGGCAGGCTGTTGCTTCAGCTGATCCACAGCAGCTTTCAACTGCTGCTCCATGTAACGCTTACGAAACCTGGAATGCACATAGAAGCCAACTACAGCGAGTAGAGCAGGGATGGAGGCCAGTGCCACCCAATTCCCGGATAGATAGCAAAGATAAGCTGAGGTCCCAAAGATAGCGGCGGCAGTGAAGTAGCGGGCTCTGCCCAGGCCCTTTTTCTTATAAGTGCTCAGCAGGCGTGCCAATTTGTTAGAAGCAGCGGTGTTGAGGGATACGGCAAAGAAGCAGTTGTCGTGTTTCTGATAAGCAAATAGCGCATCGGCAAAGGTGCCATGCTGGGTTGGGACCTGCTTGTTTATGACTAAGCCAGATTTTTTTTCATGTTTGGCATAGTAAGTACCAAGAAATTCAATCGCCTGGTCCCCGATTCTGTTTTCTGCCATTTGCGTCAGATGTTTGTAGCCTTCAAATATATTGTTTCATAGATGGGGCTATCCAGTAACACTGATGAGCCTTAGGCAGGATGCGGTAAGTGTCTTCCACTTTTTTACAAATATAGTAAGCACAAAATATAAAGCTAAAAATTTAATTATTTTTTTTTAAAATTTGCTTTAACCTATAGTCTTCTTGGCTAAGTCCTGACTCGTCATATTACAACCCTATATCATCTGATTTTGAGCCATACCATGTATGGCTGACTTAAGTGCAAAATAATTGTGCCCATTGTTATATGTCGGGTTATGCATACTTTCTGTCAGGTATAAGCCGCTAAAACTGGCTCGGATGAAGCAAATTTTTTAGATTTACAGCACGGTGTTGACTGCTTATTTTCAACACTCCTTTAAACGAAACTATGAGAAAAAGTTTTTCGCTCTTATTCGCCTTATTAGGACTGCTAGCCGTTAGGTCCGTTCAGGCGCAGGCACCTGCCAAACCACACGCAGCTGAGTTACTGCAAGATATTAAAAAACTGAACGTGCTGGGCACGGCACTTTACCTGGCGGCGCATCCCGATGACGAAAACACCCGCTTCATTGCCTATCTCTCTAATGAGAAGCTGTACAACACCGGCTACCTGTCCGTGACCCGTGGTGATGGCGGGCAAAATCTCATTGGTCCTGAAATCCGGGAAGGGCTGGGTATCATCCGTACGCAGGAACTGCTGCAAGCTCGCCGCACAGACGGAGGTAAGCAGTTTTTCACCCGCGCCAATGACTTCGGCTATTCTAAAAACCCGGAGGAGACGTTTGCCACCTGGGACAAAGAGAAAGTACTGCACGATGTGGTATGGACAATCCGCAAGTTTAAGCCCGATGTGATCATCACACGCTTCTCCCCAAAACCTTCCGAAACGCACGGGCACCACACTGCATCAGCTATGCTGGCAAATGAAGCTTTCGAAGCGGCTGCCGATCCGAAGCGATTCCCGGAGCAGCTCAAGCATGTGCAGGTATGGCAAGCCAAGCGTGTACTCTGGAATACCGGCGTATGGTCTTTCCGCAGCCAAAAGGAGTTTGAAGACTACGGTTCACAGCTTTTGAAAATAGATGTAGGCGGTTATAATCCTTTGCTTGGCAAATCCTACCCGGAGATCGCTGCCCTGAGCCGCAGTATGCACAAGAGCCAAGGCTTTGGTGCTACAGGCACACGGGGTATCACCATGGAGTATCTGGAGCATACAAAAGGTGAGCGTGCCAAAGAAGATTTGTTTGAAGGGATAAACACAACCTGGAGCCGTGTGAAGGGCAGTGAGAAAGTGGCGGCTCTATTGCAACAGGCCGTTACCGAATTTAAGCCAGAGCAGCCCGCTGCCGTAGTGCACACCTTGATAGCCGCCCGAAAGGAGCTAGCCAAGCTGCCTGATAGCTACTGGAAGCGCATCAAAACAGAGGAGCTGGAGCAAGTAATCAAGCATAGCCTGGGTCTATACCTAGAGGCAGTGGCCACGGAGTATGCGGTGACGCCGGGCGAACGCCTGAACTTGCAATTAGAAGCCATCAACCGCTCAGCTATACCTGTTCAACTGGTAGGTATGCGTCCTTCCTTTGCGGACAAAGACAGCGTACTCAACAAGAAACTCGCTCCGAACGAAGTACACCTGATTCCTTTCAGGATGCAGGTTCCGGCATCGGCACAACTTTCGCAGCCTTACTGGCTACGGGAGGAAGGAACGCTGGGTCTTTTCCGGGTAGATGATCTCCAGCAAATTGGGGCGCCGGAAAACCAGCCAGCCGCTGAGGTACAGCTTGACTTGCTGATCAGTGGAGAGCCTTTCCGCTATACCGTGCCGGTAGTGTACAAGCGCAATGATCCGGTGGATGGAGAACAGTACAGACCGCTTGCCATTACACCACCCGTGTTTGTGAACATCTCCGAGAAAGTGCTGATGTTCGCCTCGCAGGAGCCAAAACCGGTGCATGTGCTGGTGAAGTCGGGCAAGGCAGGTATAAAGGGCAGCCTGGCCCTGCAATTGCCTAAAGGCTGGAAAGCGGAACCAGCGCAGGTGCCTTTTGATTTGGAGCAAAACGGAGCAGAGCAGTTGGTACGCTTTATGGTGCATCCGCCCAAAGGACAGCAGGAAGTAGAACTGAAAGCAGTGGCAACAGTAGGTGGCAAAGCCTATACCCGTGGACTCAATGTAATCCAGTACAGCCATATTCCTACACAGACAACCTTCCCCGAAGCCGTAACCAAAGCGGTACGACTCGACCTGAAGCGTAACGGCGAGCAGATCGCTTACCTGATGGGTGCCGGCGACGATATCCCTGCCAGTCTGCAACAGATTGGCTATAATGTGACCCTGCTTAAAGACGAGGATATTACAGATCAGAATTTAAAGCGCTTCGATGCGGTTATCCTTGGTGTGCGGGCCTACAATACCGTGGAGCGTATGAATTTTTACCAGCCACGTCTGCTCAACTATGTACAGCAAGGCGGTACCGTAATCGTTCAGTATAACACCGGACACAGCCTCAAAACAAATACAGTTGCGCCTTATCCATTGAAGATATCGAGCCAGCGGGTGACGGTGGAGGATGCGGAGGTACGCTTCCTGAAGCCGGGTCACCGTGTGCTCAACGCTCCTAACAAGATCACCAAAAAGGACTTTGAGGGTTGGGTGCAGGAGCGTGGTCTTTACTTCCCGAGTGAGTGGGGCAGCGAGTTTGAAGCCGTCCTATCCAGCAACGACCCAGGCGAGCCAGCCCGCGACGGCGGCCTTCTGATTGCGCGTTTTGGTAAGGGGCACTTTGTGTATACCGGTTACTCCTGGTTCAGGCAGTTACCTGCCGGTGTGCCGGGTGCTTACCGCATCTTTACCAACCTGATCTCGCTTGGCAACGGGCAGGGCGCCCAGGGAAGCAGTGCTGACAGTGCAGTAAAATAAGCAACCAGCATAGCCAAATGCTCTGTGAGCCCCCTAAGCCAGATATTTTGAAAAGCGGGATTCGGAGACAACGATCACAGCTAATTACAAGTCACGTGCCTGAAAAGCCATGCTACTTGAAACGCGCTCCGAAATACGGATAAATAAAACCATGAAAAATACGGATAGCAAACCCACTGAGGAGCTCGACAAGCCACCCTTTTTCAAGACCTGGAAAAGCATGTACTGGCTGGTGTTGGGCAATCTCGCTTTTCTGATCACCCTGTTCTACATCATCACCCGCATCTATTCATGAGGTTACTCGACTGGATTGTACTGCTCGGCACGCTGGGCTTTATTGTGAGTTACGGCGTCTGGAAAACGCGTGGAAGCAAAGACATAGAAGGTTACCTCAAGGGCGATAATAGCATGAAGTGGTGGACCATTGGGCTTTCCATCATGGCAACGCAGGCGAGTGCCATCACTTTCCTGTCTACACCCGGACAGGCTTACGAAGATGGCATGCGCTTCGTGCAGTTCTACTTTGGTCTACCGATTGCCATGGTCATTATCTCGATCACGGTTATCCCTATTTTCTACCGGCTTAAGGTATACACGGCTTATGAGTATCTGGAGAGCCGCTTTGACCTGAAGACACGCTCCTTGGCTGCCTTGCTTTTTTTGATACAACGCGGACTAGCTGCCGGCATCACAATTTATGCCCCAGCTATTATTCTGTCTACTATTCTGGGCTGGAACCTGACGGTGACAAACTTGCTGATCGGCATACTGGTGATCATCTACACCGTATCGGGGGGAACCAAGGCAGTGAGCGTGACGCAGAAGCAGCAAATGGCCGTGATGATGGGTGGTATGCTTGTGGCTGGTTTTATGGTGGTGCGGTACCTGCCTGAAAGCGTGTCCTTCGGTGATGCGATAGCCGTGGCTGGTAAGATGGGCAAAATGAACGTGGTGGATTTTTCCTTCGACTGGAACGACCGGTATAATTTCTGGTCAGGCATGACGGGAGGTCTGTTTCTGGCGCTTTCCTACTTCGGAACTGACCAAAGCCAGGTGGCCCGTTACCTGGGCGGAAAGTCAGTAGGGGAGAGCCGCTTGGGCCTGTTGTTCAATGGACTGCTGAAAATCCCGATGCAGTTTATTATTCTCTTCATCGGCGTAATGGTATTCGTGTTTTACCAGTTCAATCAGCCGCCGCTGTTCTTCAACGAAGCCGCCAAAGACAAAGTATACGCCACAGATTTTGGACCGGAGATGCAGGCACTCGAAGAGCAGCACACGACACTTTTTAATCAAAAGCAGGAAGCAGTGCACGGCTTGGTAGCCGCACTACGAACGGATGATGAAAATGCCATTGCCGCTGCCCAAACCAGGGTGCAAGGTATAACCGACGCCTCTAAAGTAGTCCGGGATGATGCAAAAGCACTTATCGCGAAAGCCACTCCGGAGGCCGAGACCAAAGATACTGACTATGTATTCATTTCGTTTGTGATGAAATACCTGCCAGCTGGACTGGTAGGTCTGCTCCTGGCTGTGATCTTCTCTGCCGCCATGTCCTCTACGGCATCTGAACTCAATGCGCTGGCCTCCACTACAGTGGTGGACATCTACAAACGCTCCCTCAAAAAGGAGAAAGATAATTTCCATTACCTGCGGGCATCTCGCGTGTTTACAGCCGCATGGGGTACTTTGGCAATCATCTTCGCCACCTACGCCTCCCTGCTCGATAACCTGATTCAGGCCGTCAACATCATCGGATCGATCTTCTACGGTACTATACTGGGTATTTTCCTGGTGGCATTCTACGTGAAATACATCAAAGGACACGCCGTATTCATTGCAGCGCTCATGGCTGAAGCAGTGGTGCTATACTGCCACTTCTACACGGATATCGCCTTCCTGTGGTTCAATGTGATTGGCTGTGTGGCGGTAGTGGTATTCGGGGCGATCCTTCAGTTCTTTATAGGCCAGAAGGATGATAGATTGTATGCTTAATGACTTGGTAAAATTCTATAGTGCGAACGTACTTACGAAAGGAATAGACTTAATTACAATATACCAGAGGCAGGTATAGCAAGACATTCTTGTACCTGGGCAACAAAGCAAATCACCTTAGCCAAGTGCACATTTTGGCGCTCCACTGTTGGGGGTGAAGGGGTCCCCCTGTCAAGAGCGTTCAGCGAGTGGGGGTAGGGGCCCTCGATTTGGAGCGTCTTGATTTTTTTGCTTACTGGGGGTAGGGGCCCTCGATTTTTTCATCAAGGAAAAAAGTAGGTGCCCGCCGCACAGGCGAAACTATAGAACAAATTAGGGTGCTATACCTACAGCCGCCGCTACGCCAGTTACAAATAGGCCCCATGTGCTACCACAAGTTACGCTATCGCTAAACTTGCGGGGTACAATAGTGTAAGTAGACAAGCTGAACCTGACGCAGGGGCCAGAGGCCCCACCATAGCAGACACGAGCGAGGACGCTCGGGCCAGAGCATGATGCATCAGGTATAGCTTAGCCCCGCGGCTTTTGCCCCGCCACAATATAAACCAGACTGCCGCCAGCTGATACATACTCTTCATTGAGAAGCCGCTGCTTAAGAGCGATCTTGTTGTAAAGCAACCGCTGCCAGTAAGCGTCGAACTTATCTTTGTCGCCACCACCGGCCATAAAATAGTTCAGATTATCCTGGTAGTCATAACCCATGGAATCGGAGTCGATCCATTGCAGCATCTGCTCTACGCGCAGCATTTTTTCCTGTGTGTCATAAGGCGGAATTATCGAAAGTGCTTTGTCCGAGATCCATACCTTGATGTTCTCAAGACCGGCTTTCAGGTATAGGTCCGGTATAACATCACCCAGTGAGTTGAAGCCCTCGCCAAGTCGCTTTTTGCCTTTCTCGATACGCAGCTTTATCTCCAGCACTTCCAGTGTGCTCTCCACATCAAAGTCCGTTTCGCCGTAACGGTCAAACATAAGGTTGGGTACGAGGTTGTTCGGCTCCAGGGCGAGCACCCAGCCGCCGGGCTTCGTGATCCGGATCATTTCGTTAATTACCTCTTTCGGGTCCTTCACATGAATCAACAAGGTCTGGCAAAGGGTAATGTCAGCCAGGTTATCAGGTAAAGGAATGTTGGAGGCGTTGCCTACCCGGAAGTCGTAGGAGATGTCATTGTGCAGGTAGATGCTCTGAGCTTTCTGTTTGGCTTCCTGAATGTACTCATGCTCAAAATCGACGCCGTATACCTTGGCGCCCGGTGGCAGGTGCCGTGAAAACATAAAGCCCATCATGCCTTTGCCACAGCCTATGTCTACCAGCGTGCCGGTATAGGCTAGGTGCAGGCGGTGGGCCAGCAGTTCTAAGTAGTCGTCGTTCCACCAGTACTCACGGGCCGGACCTAAGTGATCTTCTGAATGTTTCTTCTCTTCCAACAGGTATAGATTATATGGTAAGCTAAAAAAGAAAGCCCCTGCCAGAGCAGAGGCTTTCGGTAAAAAGCAGGCAGGTATGGCCTACTTCATTTTCTTCCACTCAGCTATGGCTTTTTCATTCATACGCACATAATCGTCGTTGTTTGCCTTCTTAGCGAGATCCATTGATTGCTCAGCGGTCTTTACGGCGCCTTTGTAATCTTTCAGTTTCGCTTGTATCTTGGCTTGTGCGTGAAGGTTCCAGAAGCGCGGCTCGTTGGCATTGGCTTTTTTCATCCACTCCAGTGCCTGCTTCATGTCCTTGTTGTTGTCAAAGTAGTAGTTCGCTGCCGCTGCATATAAGCCTGCAGGCACGTCTTTACCGTTTACGACACGCTCCTGAATCTGAGCCATTACCTTGCTATCCACTTCGGCTTCGATCGTGAAGCTAGCGATGGTTTTGTCCCAAAGGATTTCCAGATCAGCGCTGTTGGCTTTCAGGTTGGCAAAGTTGATTGTGAAGGTTTCAATAGATCTTGGGTTGGTCTGTGGCTTCACAGTAAAGCGCAACTGGTCATTCTCCTGCTTGTATTGTGCCACGTTTCCACCAAGCTTGGTGTCTTTGTAAAGGATGATGGTCCACTCATTCTGGTTTGGAATGGTTAGTAGCGCATACTCACCGGCAGGTACTTTGTTTCCCTGAATAGTAACATCTTCGGCGAATTTAAGAGTAGTAGAGTTGTTGGCACCTGTGCGCCATACTTTGCCAAAAGGCACAATGTCACCACCGTACACGGAGCGTCCCTTCATAGAAGGGCGGGAGTAATCCACAGTTACGTCAGTAAGTCCGATTTTCTGGGTTACAGTAGCTGATGGGCTGGCTGCCGGCATAGCTATACCTTGTTGCTGGGCCTGAACTGTCACGGCTGTACCGCCTAGCAGCGCCGCTGACAAAAGCATGCTGAATAAGATCTTTTTCATTGTTTTATATTTAAATATTATTGATGGTTTGCGACTCAAAAATACTGAAAAATGCCGACTAATCCCCTTAACCGTTTCTTTAGGAATAAGTTTTGAGGATGCCTTAAAAACTTCGCCCTACACTGAAGCCAAAGCGTGGAATGAAAGCAGGTCCTGGTGATTTAATGTTGCTTTCTGTCGATAGAAAAGGGGTAAAGCCAACACGCACTACAAGTCCGCCGGTTGGGTTTTGATAACGGAAACCGATGCGGCTGAAGTACATGTTCTGCAGCAGGTCCGGTTCGTTGGTAAAACGGCGGGTATAGCCCAGCCCGAACTCAAAGTGTTTCTGAAAGCGACCGATCATACCCAGCGCTTCGACGGGCACCACCGGATAAAAGCCCGGTTCCTCTGAAGAGAAGAAGGTATTGCTGGCTACACCTATCCTAAGCGCCGCCTTGAACATGGACTTCTGATACACGATACGATCAAAGTTGACCGAGAGCAGGTCGCCATTACCGCCTAATTCACCATATACTGCATTGCGTGCCCTAAAAGAATCACGATAATTTTGGGCCGAAGCCGAATAGCTAAGTACAAGCAACAAGCAGAAGAGAAAGGCTCGGGCGAAAGCGCTGATTAAGTGCATAAAAAGGTTTAGGAGCGACTGGCGCAGGTATAGATAATATATACGCTGCAAATTAGTGATTTATTAGGATATATTAATGTTGAATTATGGGTAGGCTCCAAAAACGAAGGCCCTGTCAGCTAATCACTAACAGGGCCTTCGTTACCTTGAATGCAGAAAATCTTAACTCATTTCAAATTGAAGTCTCAGCAGATTCGCATAAATCCCGTTGTCATTGATCGACAGTACCTCGTGTGATCCTTCCTCAACGATCTCCCCTCCATCAATTACCAGAATCTTATCAACCTTGCGGATCGTCGCCAGGCGGTGTGCGATCACAATGGTTGTACGGTTTTTCATCAGTTCATCCATGGCTTGCTGCACCAAATGTTCTGACTCTGAATCAAGAGAGCTGGTCGCTTCGTCGAGCACCAGAATAGCCGGGTTTTTCAGTATAGCGCGGGCTATGGCTACACGCTGGCGCTGACCGCCCGATAGCTTGATGCCGCGCTCGCCTACCAAGGTGTCCAGTCCTTCCGGGAAAGACGAGATAAAATCATACGCATTGGCTTTGCGGGCTGCTGCTATGATTTCTTCCTCTGTGGCTTCCGGACGACCATACGCAATGTTCTCGCGGATCGAACCGCCAAAGAGCAATACCTCTTGCGGTACGATGCCCACATTGGCACGAAGCTCGGTCAGACTCATTTGGCGGATGTCCTGCCCGTCTACGGTGATGCTGCCCTGGCTTACATCGTAGAGACGAAGCAACAGCTGCACAATAGTAGACTTACCGGCACCACTTGGACCCACCAAAGCGATCTTCTCACCTGAGTTGATGCTGAAGTTGATATCGCGGAGCACCTGAATGTCCGGACGGGTAGGGTAGGAGAAGGCCACTTGGTTGTAGCTGATATCACCGCGTACCCGTCTGATCTCGCTCAGGGGACGGAGGGTCTTGTCAGTCGATTCTTCTGGCTCGGCCAAAATTTCCTGTATGCGTTCTGTCGCACCTAAGGCCGATTGAATCTTGCCATAAAGTTCACCCAAACCACCCACGGAGGCACCAATGAACACGGTATAAATGATAAAGGAGATGAGTTCACCAATGGTCAGGTCGCCGTTCTGTACGAGCGTAGCACCGTACCAGATCACAAGGATGATGCCGCCAAACAGGCCTACGATTACGAAAGAAATGAAAGCACCACGGTAGTTCGCCGCTGATAGGGCCGCCTTAACGGCTTTGCTAAGCGAATGTTGGTAACGACCGATTTCGAAGTTCTCGTTTGTATAGGCTTTCACCGTGTTGATTGCCTGCAGTGTTTCCTCCACGATCACGTTGGTGTTGGCCAGTTCGTCCTGTGTTTTCTTGGAGAGACTCTTGATCTTGCGACCGAAAACCAGCGTGAGCGCTACCAGCACCGGGAAGGTCGCCAGCATGAACATGGACAGCTTGATGGAAGTCCAAAGGATGATAATGATACCTACTAATAGGGTCGTGATCTGACGGAAAAGCTCCGCAAGCGTGATCGACATGGCATCTTGCACCTGCGCTACATCGGTAGTGATGCGGCTGGTAATCTCGCCTACTCGTCTTTTTTCATAAAAAGGAATTGGCAGCATCATGAACTTGCTGTAAAGGTCGCGACGAATGTCGGCCACGGCGTTCTCACTTACCTGCGCAAAGAAGTATACCCGGAAAAAAGAGAAAATACCCTGTGCCAGAATCACGGCGAACAGGCCAAGGGCAATCATGTCAATGTCTTCGAGGAACCAGTCGGCGTTGCCGGTGGAGGAGTCAACCAGCTTGCCGGTGAGCAGCGGAAAGATCATGAAGGTCAGACTGGAGAGGACCAGAAAGCCCAGACCAACTATGAATTTAAACTTGTAGGGTAGTACGTAGCTAAAGATCCTGATGCCGCGACGAAAGCTGTCTTTGCTGATCTTCTTTCTGCCTTCTTTCTCCTGCGTGCCGTCGTTTAGCCCGATTCCGCGTTTTGCCATTAATGAAATCTATACTTTATAATAGAGGGTTGCTGGTTTATAACAGCCAAGTAGCACTAAAAATGCCACGTCCCCGAAAAATCTTACAAAGGTAAGTAAAGTATGGGATATAGCTGCCTTATTTGCGTTGTGAGGGTTATCATTAATCTGATTCTGGACATATCATCCCGTAAGTGTAGCGTTAGTACAGCTTGTGGGTGTGTGAGGTCAGTTTAAGATTGGCGTAGCGGCAGCGAAGTCCCCCTTGGGGAAGGGCCCTCAACGGAGAAGAGGGAGGGGGATGACAATCGTGCACGAAAATGCTGTCAATCCTAGGGGGTAGGAGCCTTCTCTAACTCTGTATATTCTGATCCGGATGAAATACTCCACAACCCCACAAAGGTCAGAAACCCGTTCAGAATTAATACTTCAAAGCCAAAGGTATAGCCATTAAGCCACTCAACAGAATTGGCGCTGATGATGTAGGTGAGCATAGGAGCTACCAGGCAAATAGCTGGTACAAAGCGGTCGCGAACCTGACGACGGGTGTAGAGGCCGAAAGTATAGAGTCCTAGCAGTGGCCCGTAGGTATAGCCCGCCACTTGGAGCAGTGTCGAAATCAGGCTTTGGCTGTTGATCTCGTTTACGGCCAGGATCACGAGCATCATGATTACCGAAAAGCCAATATGCACGATGTAGCGCAATCGCACTCGCTCGTGCTCACTTCGTTCTTTAAAGTTGAGAAAGTCCACACAAAATGAGGTGGTGAGCGAAGTGAGGGCAGAGTCAGCAGAGGCGTAGGCAATGGCGATAATGCCCAAAATAAAGGCTATACCCACCACAGCCGGAAAGTGGTTCAGCGCCAGAAACGGAAATACATCGTCGCCTTTACCAGGCAAGGCTATGCCTTTGGAAGAAGCATACAGGTATAGCAGCGCACCCAGCGATAGAAACATCACATTTACGACCACTAGTATCACACTGAACCAGAACATGTTCTTCTGCGCTTCACCAATATTCTTGCAACTTAGGTTTTTCTGCATCATGTCCTGGTCAAGGCCTGTCATCACGATCGTGATAAACGCACCGGAGAAGAATTGCTTCAGGAAATAGGTGTTTTCTTTGTATTCCCAATTGAAAACATTGCCATACTCACTGGCGGAGATCGTGTCAACCATGCCCTGAAAGCCCAGGTTCAGTTCATCCGAGACCACCCAGATACTCACCCCAACAGCCAACAGCATGGCCGTGGTCTGGAAGGTGTCGGTCCAGATGATGGTTTTCATGCCGCCCCGAAAAGTATAGGCCCAGATCAGCAGAATGGTAATGCCCACGGTAACCGCGAAAGGTATACCCATCTCATTGAACACGGCCAGCTGCAGCACACTGGCTACCAGAAAGAGGCGTATAGCTGAGCCTAGCATGCGGGAAAGCAGAAAAAAGCCGGCTCCTGTTTTGTAAGACCAGAAGCCGAAGCGCTGGTCCAGATAGGTATAGATGGAGACTAAGTTAAGACGGTAATAAAGTGGGAGTAATACAGTCGCGATGACCACATAGCCAGCCAGGTAACCCAGCACAAGCTGCATGTAGGTGAACTGCAGGTCACGCACCATACCCGGCACCGACACAAAGGTCACACCCGACAGGGTCGCGCCGATCATACCAAAAGCCACCACATACCAGGGCGATTTGCGGTTCGCCAAAAAGAACGTATCAGAATCAGTACTCTTGCCTGTCAGGAAAGAGATCAGGATCAGGATGCCAAAATAGCCGATGATCAGGCTGAGAATAAGCGTTGCAGACATGTGGGTTGCCGTCGTGAAGCTGCAAATATAGCACAGCCTGCTGGTTTTCGGACTAT
Organism: Pontibacter sp. LHS2; assembly: GCF_058932845.1. Lineage (NCBI taxonomy): Bacteria > Pseudomonadati > Bacteroidota > Cytophagia > Cytophagales > Hymenobacteraceae > Pontibacter > Pontibacter sp. LHS2. The sequence goes on along the minus strand of NZ_JBZYWG010000002.1, from coordinate 359,303 downwards.
CCTAACTCCTGCAGCAACACAGGTTCCCCGATGGCAGGTATACGAAGGCCCTGCATCATGCCCGAAGTAGCAATTTGCTCCAACAGTCGCACCGGCTCACCCGCAGGCTCGTCTGACAAGTCGAAGGTGCCATAGTGCATCGGTATAAAAGTGCCGCCTCTCAGTACATTGTAGGCCCGCACTGCTTCATGTGGGTTCAAGTGACTCTTCTGCATCAGGAAGCTCGGACGGTAAGCTCCCACCGGCATAATACAGATATCCATCGGACCAAAGAGTTCTTCTATCTCCTCAAAGTGACCGTTGTAACCAGTATCACCGGCAAAATAAAGCTGCATCGTAGGCGTCTTGATCAGGAAACTTCCCCAGAGCACCTTGTTCATATCGAACATCCCGCGGCGGTGCCAGTGCGATGCCGGCAGGAAGTAAATCTCTATACCTTGCGGCGTGAGGTCAAACTTCTGGTACCAGCCCGCTTCCTGATAAGGCAATTCCGGCTCAGCACTACGCAGCAGATCGCCGGCATGCAAGGGAGCAAGCGCCTTCATCTCGGAGTTCTGTCGGTACAGTGTTTTAAGGGACCGCTCGTCGAGGTGATCACGGTGACCGTGCGAGAGCAACACCAGGTCTATACCTGTTAGTTGTTCAGGAGCGCAGGGCAAACCAATGCGGCGCTTGATCATGGGCAGGTCATAAAACACCGGGTCGGTGATCATGGTCAGTCCGTTGACCCGAATCAGAAACGTAGCGTGCCCCAGCCAGACCACCATATCGTCGGTCGAATGGATGAAATCAGTTCCGTACTCAATAGGAGGTATGTAGTTGTCGGCTTTTTTCTCTTCACGCTGCGGGTTGCGGGAGGTTTTCCAGCGCAATACCTTGCTCAGCTTAGGCGTGTAGAGCTCACTGCCATTTGTAAACTGTCCATTGATGGTCTTGTTACCACGATAGTCTGGCTTCACCACATCCAGTTTGTCGTTTTTCAGATGTCTTACTGTTTCGTTCTTCTGCCTCAAAATCTGAATAAGCTTGTTTTCAGGAAATATTAACACGATAACGCACACGAAAGTTGAAACGTGTACTGAAAATTAAATAAAATACGTCAACAGGTATAAAAAAACGCCTTCTCCATACAGAAAAAGACGCTTTCAATTTTAATCGATACAAACAGGTCTGCTACCAGAAACTACCGCCTCTGCCCACAGACATTGGGTGCTGAAAAGGACCGTAGAACGGAGAGGCACCATTGGAATAGCGCATGGCGCCCGTTACTGAAAAGTGCTCGGTTATTTTATAGGTCGCCCGGAAGTCCATTCCCTGACGGCCCGGGTTCATAAAGTTCATGTAAGCCGGGTTTTGAGCCGGAATGTTTGAAAAGTCTTTCCATACGCTGCCACTTAGGATCAGGCGATCATTTACCAGATAATCGGCACCCACGTGAGCGATATAATGGTTGCTTGGGTTAGTACGCATCAGTGCAGTGCCTCCATCGTTTGTTGGCACGGTGTACTGGCCCGGCATCACCGACATGTAGGTCAGGCTACTGAACACACGCAAACGCGGATTGAGCTGATAGCGAACCGTTGGCTCCAGATAAGTCGCGCCAAAACCACTGCCAAAGCTGGCGCCAGCGGCCAGACTGTAGCTGATGCGCTTGGCGGGCATTTCAAATTTCGTAGGCCTCTCCTCAGAGGATGGTGCGGGCTGGTCTTGCAGGGTAGGGGCCGGGGCCGCTTCCAGACTGGCTTTCTGGCCTGTCTGTGCCATGGCGCTACCCGCAAAAAGCAGGCTGCAGGTCAATATGGTGCTCAAAAATATTTTCACGTGAAAACTCTCTTTTGAATGTGGTACTAAGTTACAGCGCAATTGCTTCAGAAACAAACGAATGTCTATTTCCAAACGGGCACACAGGTCTTTTGTTGTCAGCGGCTATACCTTGTTTTTGCTTTGCTGCCCAGGTATACGTCTGCCCAGAAAAGCCAGCCAGAAGCTGAGGCCCAGTAATAGCAGGTATTTCAAGGTATAGGTTGTTCCCACTGACTCTGAGACAAGCCTTCCGGGAGCAAAAAGTATGCCCTTAAGAATGGACGTGTTTAAAATACCTCCCAAGGCCATCAGGATGGCGATTGCAGCTATTATCAGGGTATGCTGCACACCAAGCTTCTTCCTGCGCACGGCTATAAGCGAAAGCACCACCCCAAAGAGCGCTCCGGCATAAGGCGCATACTCCTGAACCAGCACAAACTTGCTGATTCGGTCGGTACTCAACTTATACATAGCGGCGCTTGCCTCGAATTTGCTTAAGTCGCTTGTTTCCAGGTATAGCTCTGTCAGCGGCATGTCATAGATGTAACTCAGTGCGATAAACGCATAGGTGGTCAACAGCACGATCAGGGTGTGCAGCAGGATAACCTTAAAGTTTATGCCTTGCATGCTTACTTGACCTTTGTTTCCAGCCAGGCTTGACGGAACTGCTGCATAGCGGGTGTCAGCTCCTTGCCAGCCTCTTCAAATGGAACGATCTCCAGTGTAGGGGTTTCCACCATGATCAATGTAGCCTTTCTCGGAGTGCCGTTTCGCAGGAAGGTTACAGGAACGCTATGGGCTGGTTTCAAGCGTTTCTTGATCTTCTCCATGTCTTTGGCGCTGGTCACTTTCTTGCCATCCAGTGTCAGGATAACGTCGCCGCGGTTGATGCCAGCTTTATACAATGGTGATGTTACTGCCGTGCCGGTGAGGATTTTAGCTCCGGACTTGCTGTATTCTAATGTGGCAGGTCCCATACTGGCGCTGCCCGGGTTAGCTTGACGCAATTGCAAACCGGCTTCAGCCAGGAGTGCGGCGTAGTCAGGCAGTTCGCTTCCGAATACCTGTCGCTTGAAAAAGTCAGCAGCCCAGGCGGTATCTTTCGTGACCTCGGCCAGGGTCTGTTGCAGGTCACGCATGGTATAAGGCCGCTCTGTTTGGCCGTACTTCTGCCAAAGCACCTGCATGTAATTGTCCAGTGTGGTGTTGAAGTCACGGCGAAGCGTGAGGTCCAGCCCCAGCCCGAGCACACTGCCATAGGTATAGTAAGAGATAAAGGTGTTGTGACGATTGTGCGGATCCACGGAGCGGGCAGCATCTACAAAAGGAGCCTGCATACTCATCTCCACCAGGCTGTGGTAGTGACGACCCGGAGAGAGGAGCACATAATTGAGGTCGCCTGCCAGATCACTGCTGTACTTTTTCAGGTCGAAGATACCTGTGCGGCGCATGGTGAGGTCACCGTAATAGGTTGTAAAGCCCTCGGCCAGCCAAAGTGCCTCCGACATATTAGCCTGCTGAAAATCAAAAGGCTCCAGACTGGCAGGACGCAGGCGCTCCACATTCCAGGCATGGAAAAACTCATGCGATACCGTGTTCAGCAGCGGGTTCATGGAAGTGAGCAACGGACGTGAACTGGTCAGGATAGTCGAATTGCGGTGTTCCATGCCATCGCCTACTGCCTGGGGCATGTAACAGGCTATGAAGGTATAGCGGTCAAAATCAAAGTCCGGCAGCTTCCCGAAAACGGCTTGCTGTTCTGTTACGATCTTTTTGGTGCTGGCCACATAGCTGTCAAACGAACTCTTCGTGCCTTGGTGGTGCATGGCAACCTGTATGGTCTTGCTTTTGGAACCATCCTGTACCTGCCACTCTGCAAAGGCGAAGTCGCTTAACTCGGTAGGGCTGTCCATCAGGTACTGAAAGTTAGGGGCGCGGTAAGTCGAGTCGTTCAGGGACTGTAGCTGTGTGGCTACTTTCCAGTTGCTGCCTTGTGGAACGCGAAATGTCACACGGGCGGGTACCTGCTCAAATCCCCGGGCATACATAAGCGTAGCCGGCATGTTCAGGTGCGCATGCGACTCGTCAATGCCGGTATAAGTACCGTCAGCATGGTCGCCAAACAAGGTATAGCTCAGCGTGACTTCTCCCTGGTGGCCGCTCACATCCCATTGGTGCGGGTTAGAGCGGCTAATGCGGAGTTCCTGCCCTTTGCTGTCGGTGGCTTTTACGCTGTACACGTTTTTGGCAAACTCGTGCAGCGCATAGCGGCCCGGTGAGCTGCGGGGCATCAATACCTGCAGGGTGTCGCTTTTTATACCTGTAAACGTCACGCTGATCTGTGCCTCGTGGTGCACAGCGTTCGGGAAAGAAAGGTGATAGCTAACTTGCTGCTCTTGTGCCAGCAGCGGCGTCAGCGAAAGCGACAAAGCAGTGCACAGAGCACCAAAAAGTCTCGTGGACATAAGAGGGTGTTTGGTTCGAAAATAAAAGTAGGGATTTTATAGCTGTCGTGCAAAGGAGCTATACCTTCCGGTAGACCTTGGCTTGCACCAGTCCGCCATAAAATGAAGTTGCCTGTAACTCCTGCAAGGGTAGTCTGGCGAAATGGCGATCAAAATCAGGCAGGCAGGTAGCGCTTACCTGGCTTACTTTCCCAAAGAAGGTATACATGCTCCTTAATAACAGCTGCTGCCAGAGAGGAGCCGGCATTTGCGTTGGCCAGAAATCGCTGAATAGCCATAGGCCATCAGGGCGCAGCGCAGTAAAAAGTCGGTCCATCAGGTATACCAGCCGTTCATCAGGAAAAAGGTCGAGCAGGAAAGGTGTAAGGATGACGTCAAAGGTATCGCCAAGCTGCAGGCTGTCTTCTGTGCCAAGGCGGAAAGAAATCGTTGAAAGTGCGGATGGGGCTCTTTGCTCAATACGCCGCCGGGTCATTTCCAGCATTTTCTCCGAAGCTTCCAGGTAAGTGACTCCCACCAAAGGGCTATACCTGAGCAGCTGCTCCAGCAACCAACCGGAGCCGCCTCCAATCAGCAGTACTTTCGCATTTGCAGGTATAAGCGACAGGTATTCTACCTGCGCCCGCCTCAAGGCATTGCCAAACACTAATCGGGAAAGGCCGTCATAAACCGGGGCAATGCTATCGAAGTTGGTGTTGCTCACCCAACAAAGTTAAACTATTACCGGTCATAATGCTCTTCTACAATTACTTTGAGTTTCTCGAGCACGTATTCTGTGAACTGCTTGAGCAGACTTTGGCTGTTGCCTTTGAACACCTCCCGGAACTCTTCCGCTTTGCCATCATAGAGGAAGGATACGAAAATGGTGCCCACCGGCTTCTCAGAAGTTTCTGAGCCTCCTTCACCGGCAAGTCCTGTTGTGGCCACACTGATGTCGGCGTTCAGCGCTTTTTTCAGTCCCATCACCATTTCGTTTGTTACCTGCTGCGACTCGGCCGTGTAAAGGTCCAACGTCTCTTGTTTCACACCCAGCAGTTTTTTCTTGGCTTCCACATTATATACCACCAGGCTGCCAATCAACACATCGCTGCTGCCTTTGGCTTTAACCAGTTCAGATGATAGCATGCCAGCTGTGCAACTCTCTGCAAAAGCAATGGTCAAGCCATTGTCCTTTAGCATCATGCTCAATTCGGTGAGTTCAGTTTGATTCATAAAAATTATGTCTTGTTCATATGCAGGGTGATTCTCATACTGTTTTGCCCTCCGCGTGGTTACCTGTCAGCGGGTAGTGCTGCAGAATGCTGTAGCGGGGATGCGGGGATCCTAGCTCGGAATGCCAGACTGCGATCTCGTTCACGTGCAGTGTCACTGGGGTTTCAGGATGAAAAGCTTCCAGGTGGTGAGGTACCGGGTGATCTTTGCGAAAGCGGGCAAGCGTGACATGCGGTTTGGGCTCACGATGGAGGGGTGGCTTCTCAGAAAGTGCCTGTGTGAGGCTGCTGCTTAACTGAGCAAAAGCATCGTGGCTTCCGAAGCGGGCCCAGATCAGGCGTGGGGAACGGGGTTTGGGACCAGGCTCTATGGCCTCCAGGTGCAAGTCGAACGGGGCAAACTGCTGCGCCATGTGTGAAGTGACGTCTTTTATAGCCGGTAACTGACTGGCAGGCACATTGCCGATAAAGTAAAGTGTCAGGTGCAGGTTATCAATCGGTACCTGCCGGATGGCCTCATTTTTATACCTGCCAGTCTGCTCTGTGAAATACTGTTTGAGTTCGTCAGGCAGTGGTGCTGCGATGAATAGTCTGGTAGTCTGGCCCATGTGCTATCGTATCAATATTATATGGCTTCGCATACGTAATTACAGGCGAGGCGTATACATAGCCTATATTTGATACAAGACCCGAGATATTCATGATACGACACTATTATAAAAAGCTGGCAGCAGGCTTTGCGTTGTTTACCCTCGAACTGATCTTTGTGATGGCTGTCTTTCTGGCCTGCGTGTTGGTTTTTCTGTATGTGAGTGCGGAAGTGGCTTCTGCTGCTGGTCCCATCAAGTTCGATGAAGCCGCCTTTGCGGTGGCTGCCGATATGCAGAGTACTGGCTTTACCCGTTTTATCGAGATCATCACTTTTTTCGCCTCCCGCCATTTCATGACGGCCGCCGCCTTGCTGCTGATTGCCTACTTTCTGTTTGTTCGTAAGCACAGGTGGTATTCGCTCAAAGTACCGGTGGTGGCGCTAGGCAGTATCTCGCTCAACCTGGTACTGAAGTTCTTCTTTGACAGGCAGCGCCCTGATATGCCTTTAGTAGACGCTTCCGGCCTTAGCTTCCCGAGCGGACACTCCATGATCGCTGCCTCATTCTATAGTCTGATCATTTATCTGACCTGGCGTCACGTAGAATCCAAGCCGCTTCGAAATTTTTTAGTAGCTCTGCTTGTAATTTTTATTTTACTTATCGGCTTTAGCCGGATTTACTTGCGGGTGCATTATGCAACAGATGTGGTGGCGGGTTTTGCTGCTGGTATTCTGTGGGTTATCATCGGTATTGGGTTGCTGCGCCGTATCGAAAAGTATACCCGTAAAGAGATTGCCCCGGTGGTAGAGGAAGATTGATTTTCAGGTTAAGGAATTTTTTTTCGGGTGGACTATTGCAGATAATAATTTCTGTTATACCTTTGCAATCCCAATCTACAAGGGTTAAAGGGTTTTGGGAAACACATTTTGATTAATACCAGCTGCGCACGTGGCGAAATTGGTAGACGTGCAGGTCTCAGAAGCCTGTGCCTTCGGGTGTGGGAGTTCGAGTCTCCCCGTGCGCACTAATCCAAAATGTAAAAAAGCCGGCTGCAAAGCCGGCTTTTTTGTTTTTATGCCTTTCTGGAGTGATTTCCGATTTAAGTAAAGTTTAATCCAGCCAACAATTCACAAATTCCTTTGTGTTAAGGAGCAGGCCTCTTAATTTAGAGTGTTCAACCGCCTTTCTAAATCCGAAACTATGTCTCGCCTGCTTGCTGCCTGTTATTGCTATACCTTGTTGCTCTTTGCTATACCTGCTTTTGCGCAGCAGCCTGATCAGGTTAGTGAAGTAAGAACCAGGCTGGAGAATAAACGACGTGTCTTGCGGGAGACTGGTATACGCCCCTTGGCTGAGAGAGCAGACCGCATGCTGGACTTAGGCATGTGGCAGGAGGCTGAGCGGTTACTCAAAACAGCTGCGGCCTCACCTGCAGTTAATTTATCTAAAGCACGGCTGGCCATGTTGCGGCACGAATACCAGGCTGCGGAAATCCTGGTAGGGCAGGTACTCAAACAGGAACCCGCAAACAGAGCAGCCTTACTCTTGCAAACCGAGTTACAAATTCAGGCATGGGAGCTGAAAGAGGCGCTAGCCACTGCCCAAAAACTGCTACGCCATAATTCAAAAGATGAAGAGGCAGCCTTGCTCGTGGGACGTATCCTGATGTTGCAGAAGAAATACAACGAGGCCCTGGCACAGGCGCTAAAAGTACAACGCTGGAACCCGAACAATGCTGCCGCTTACCTGCTGGAGTCAGATGTGCTTTTCTGGGACCAGAAACCGGAAGAAGCTGAGAAACCACTTGTCAAAAGTCTGACCCTTGACCCATTTGATGCAGATGCCCGTTTTAATTACGGCTATGCTATCTGGCGCCGGGTCGATGCCACGCAACTCAACGCCATGGCCGCGCAGTGGGAACTGGCGCTGGAGCTCAACCCATTACACTATGTCACGCATTGGCACTGGGGCAATGGCCATACCAACCTCACCTATGCCGACTATGCCCAGCCGGAAGACGAAGCCGTGCGCAAAGCCCTGCAACCTGCTGACCAACTGATCTCCCAAAACAAACTGCAGGAAGCCCTGAAAGAGATTCGGAAAGTACAGCAAGCTTACCCGGCTTCAGTGCTACCAGATATGCTGCGCGGCTCTGCCTATTACATGGCCTTCGATCAGCCGCGACAGCCGCGACTGGACTCAGCCGAAGTTATTTTCCAACGCATCCTCCGCAACAAGCAACACTATGGTCCGGCGCACAATGCCCTGGCCGCTGTCATCAAACAGAAACAGCTCGTATACCTGGCCGCCTATGATTCACTCTCGCAGGTGATCCGGCAGACGAAGATCAAAGACCCTGTCAACTTTGCCCGTGTGTTTCCGGATGTAACCTACTACCCGGGAGAGACGGTGCAGAAAATGGTGTGGTCGCAATTATATGCCAGCACGGTATACTTTCCTTTTCTATCGCGGCAGGGAGAGAAATTCGTGATACCGCCTTTGCATGTGGACCTGGCTATTGCCATGAATTCACCGTTCTTCCGGCAGGCCACTACTTTTGACAACCGCCAGTGGATGGACATCCGGGGAGTAGGAAGCGGAGCAGCTGCTATTGAGTATGTGATTCGAGGCTCATACCTGGAGCGCAATGTGGTGCTGCACGAATATGTGCACCTGTTCCATGGGCGGGTATTCACAGATGCTGAAAACCGGGCTGTTCGTCGCCTGTATCATACTGCCATGAAAGAAGGGCGTACCCTCGATTACTATTCGGCCAACAACGAACACGAATACCTGGCCCAAACCTATCCGGCTTATTTCGAGCCCGTGAAAGTGCATCCGCTCAACCATAAGTCTATTAATACCACCAGTGACCTAAAGGCGAAAGATCCAGAGTTGTATACTTTCCTCAATAAGCTGGTAAAGCGACAGGAAGCCTACCTGGCCGGCGACAAACAAGCCATGGCCAGTAACTGGGCGCAGGTATACCTGAATCTGGCTGAGCGCGAAACTAGGGCGCAGAATTACCCAAGAGCCACCGCTATGCTCGATTCTGCCCTTGTATGGGATGCAAACTACCAACCTGCCCTGCTGGCCTATGCCGGCCTGAAGCAGCGACAACTGGCGTTCAGCGAAGCACAGCAGTGGCTGCAGCGCGCACAGAAAGTGAACAAGGACTATGCGCCGATCTATACCGCGGAGGCAGATCTTTTAGAGGCGCGTCGCAGAGCGGGGCAGCTCACTGCACGACGGGCAGTGCAGGAGCAGCAATCGCGCTATGACCAAGCCTTGCTGCTGGAAGATGATTTACTGACTCGCGCCCGCATCAACCAGTCATTCCGGGAAATGTACGCTGCTTACGGACGACTTCCGGAGGCCATTGCAGTAGGGGAGCGCTATGTGCAGGAAGCCCCGACTATCTCTACCTACCTGCGTGATCGTCGGGATGAGACACAGGCCTATACGAGTTGGCTACGTGGTACGGCCGCCCCATCGCAGGAGGCAGAGCGTACATTAGCGGCTCTGGTGGCCCGCAAGCCGCAGCATTACGAACTGCGCCAGCAATATGCCGAAGTGCTGGCCACACAAGGCAAATATGCCGAAGCCATTGCTACGCTTGCCGAAGCGCAACGTATCCTTATGGCAGCAGGTACGCCCCGTCCGAGCTATGTAGTGCGCATGGCTGCCTGGCAATTACAACTGGGAGACAAAGCCGCCGCCCTGCAATTACTGGAACCTTTGAATAACGGCAAAGTGCGGGCACGCAGCGAGGCCACGCTATTGGCCAGGATTTATGCAGGTATGGGTAATACGGAGAAGGCGCAGGAAGAACTCAAGAAACAGCCCGTGCAGCACACGCCAGCTGAGCTAGCCGATTTTCTGTTTGCCTCCGGCAAGGTATGGGAAGCGGAAAAAGAACCAAAGCGAGCCCAAAAAGCCTACGAAGCCTCCCTCCGCGAAAACCCATACTTGTACGAAGCCCGCCAAAGTCTGGTAAGGCTACTGTATCAGGAAGGTAAGAACAGCCAAGCCGAGAGGTTGCTCGCGGAAGGGTTAGAGTTGGGATATAAGTTGTAAGGGGTATTGTCTGAATCAGGATTTACAGGATTTAAGGATTAACAGGATTTTTAAATCGATTTTAAAAGTTTAATAAGATTAATAAGATTTTAAATGGATTGAAGGTAGAACCGTAGACTTGCTTTATGGGAAATGATGAACTTACTTTCAGGATAATTGGATGCGCCATGAAAGTCCATAGGACATTAGGCAACGGATTTCAGGAGGTAATCTATCAACGATGCTTGGCAATCGAACTGCAGGCTGCAGGTATAAGTTATGAGCGGGAAAAGGAGCAAGCTATATTCTATAATGGCATTGAAGTGGGTAGCCGCCGAGCAGATTTCATTGTTGAAAGCAGCATTGTAATTGAGCTGAAGGCTTTAATTGACTTAGAAGATGTTCATTTAGCCCAAGCTAAAAACTATGTTGTCGCTTATAATTTACCTATCGGACTTCTTATTAACTTCGGGGCCACAAGCCTTCAATATAAAAAAGTATATAAAAGCAAAGCGAAAACATCATAATTAAAGCGTCAGGAGCCGGACTCCCAATCCAGTAAGGTATGGAGCCTGGCCACAACTTAATCCTGAAAATCCCTAAATCCTATAATCCTGATTCAGACAATTTTTAAACTTACTAAACCTCAACTCATGAAAAATCTCTTCCGACTCAGCTTCTTGCTTTTATTCATAGGCATGTTCAGTGCCTGCAATTCCGGCTCCGCTACTTCTGATCAGCAGATCGAGGAGATCGAGACTGCCAAGGAGGTGACGACGGTATACCTGGTTCGCCATGCCGAAAAAGATACGACGGATGCATCGAACGAAGATCCGGAACTGACAGAGGCGGGGCATGCACGGGCTGAGGCCTTGCGGGCTTTGTTGGAAGGTCAGGAAGTGGATGCTTTGTATGCCACGAAGTATATGCGCACCGGTCAGACGCTTTATCCTTTGGCCAAGGAGCGAAATATGGAAGTAGTACAGTACGAAGGACACGATTTTGAAGGTCTCAAGGAGCTTATTTTGCAGCAGCATCGCGGCCAAACGGTTGTAATAGCGGGTCACTCGAACACCCTGTTGCCTATAATCGAAGCCTTTGGTGCAAAGAAGCCCTTTGAAGAGATCGCAGACAATCAGTATCGCTATATTTTCAAGCTAACTGTTCGCCCGGATAATACCGCTAGTGTAGAAGTATCTGAATTCGGAGCTTAGGCTTAAGACAACACCCTGGTTTTACAGATGCGGTCATGAAACAGGCGGGAATAGGAAGGAGCTTTTGTTCCTGTCAGCGCTTGCATGATGAGCACAAAAATGCTGATAGGCTTAAGCAAATAGCGGAGACTGGCACATAAGAACGTAATGCGGTCACCGGAAGGGCCTACTACACGGAGCCCCAGCAAATGTTTACCAATAGAACCCTGCCAGGCAGCGCTTTCAGCACCTGCAAAGTAAAGCCAGCCCATAAGGATGTGTAACAAACGCTCCGACTTGAATAATAAAGCCTCCTCGTTGCTGCTAAAAGTAAAGTACTCGATGAGACCGATAATGGAAAGTAAAAAGATTGTGTCCAGGCAAAAAGCAAGTACCCGCGTACCCAACTGGGCATCGAGCAAATCTGGTTTTGCTTTTTGATAAGACAACTGCATACGTAATAAGATGTAAAAGCACCCTAACATAGGGTGCTTTTACTTTATACTGCATTCTTGCAAGTGGGTTGCAGTATTTTATTTATGATTTGAACTTTTAAAAGAGAGAGGTTTGTCGGGCATGTTGTAAAGCCCCTTCGTGACGTAAAAGCCACTCTTTACGCCACAGCCCGCCTGCATATCCGGTCAGGCTTCCATCGCTGCCAATCACCCGGTGGCAAGGCACTATGATGCAGATCGGGTTGCGACCGTTTGCTGCTCCAACAGCTCGTATGGCTTTCTCTCCCGAAACAGCCCTTGATACAGCCAGGTAGCTGGTCGTTTTGCCATGCGGTATACCTTGCAACTCCTGCCATACCTGCTTTTGGAAAGTAGTGCCTGCAGGGGCAATGGGTAAGTCAAAATTCTGCCGCTTTCCTTCAAAATACTCTTCTAACTGCTGTACACAGGCACTGATACTGGCAGGCAATTCCGGCACTGCCACAGATGGCACTGCCTCATCTTCACAAAATCTGACTTCCGTTATACCTTGGTCTGTTCCACTTATCCGGATCACCCCGAGAGGAGATGGCATGTAGGTCGTGTAGGTGCTGTCTTCCATAGTTTGCTTTGGGCTATACCTCAAATATAGAAATACAAACGCACGTTTGCCATCGAACTTCTAAAAGCTTGAAAGCAAACGTGCGTGACAGGTTTAAACGCAATAATTACTTGCTGGCAACAGCGCCTGGCGGTGTATAGCGCTCTACCTTGTTCGTGTTGGGCTCCAGTGACATCAGGTATTTATAGATCGCTTTTAAGTCTGCTTCCTCCATACCGGCATACATAGCCCAGGGCATGATGGTGTTGAAAGCATCCGGCGCTAGCTGAGCGGCAGTAGCCTCGGGTGCTTCATAGTTTTTGAAGCGTTGCACGAAAGCTTCTTCCGTCCAGTTACCTATACCTGTTTGTTTATCGGGTGTGATGTTGACAGAACGTAGCACAGCTCCATTCGGGAACTTAAATTCAAATCCGCCGGCTAAATATTTTCCTTCAATCGGCTCCCCTTTCTCCTGTGGCGTGTGGCAGTCTGCGCAGGCAGCTATGGTAAGCAGGTACTTGCCGCGCACCAATTCATCCTGCAGCGTGCGTTCATCGGTAGGAGTAGGCTTGCCGGAAGGGATCGTACGCAGGATCAGGTTCATCGGGAAGTCCGGCTTAGAGCTCGGTACCTGATATTTGATAGGGTCAAGTGATCGGATATACGAGACAATGGCGTAGGCGTCATTGGTGGTCATTTTGGCATACGACTTATAAGGCATCACCGGAAAGAGCGGATCACCATTGCGGCTAACCCCCGTCGTAAAAGCACGGTATACCTCACCGTCTGTCCAGTTGCCTATACCTGTCTCGGTGTCAGATGTGATGTTGCGGGCATAAAATACTCCCGGGAATCCCATGGAATGATCAAACACATCGCCCCCTTTGCCTTCCGTACCTGGAATAATGGGGCCGGAAAAGCGGGAAAAGTCACGCGTAGAGTGACAATCGATACAAACCGCCACATGGTTGGCCAGGTAAGCTCCTCGCTCAATCATCTCAGGCGTTTTCTCAATAGTGATCACAGGTGCTGCATCTACCTTCGGGAAGGTATAGCGTAGGTATACAATCCCTGCGGCAGCAATCACTACTAGCGCCACAAGCAGTATACCGATGATTCGAAATGCTTTTTTCATAATAGTGAGAGGTATAAGGTTTAGAGATGATGTTTCGGTCTACTTTAAAGTGTAATATTTAAAATAAATATTTTTATAATCAAGCAATTGTATAGCTTAGCTGTTGTATTCTTAGTGTATCGCTATTTTTCGAATGTATACCTGAAAGTTATTTGAGTAGAAAGCTGAACTATGTTGCTGTATTAAATGTATGTACATATATTTGTGGGAGGGTATAGTACACCAAACCTAGGGTATAGGATCTTTGCCCCCACGGATTTACAGGGCTACTTCGAATGATCAACACTACTGTGCCCCTCTAAAGGAGAATATCTCATGTGTAATTCCCCTCTTGAGAGGGATAGGGGGGATTGATTATTAGTTACCTTTATTAACAGCCCTAATAACAACCAGAGAAGAAACAAGACAAGAATGAATATAGAAGAAGCGATTAAGCAGCCAGTGTTCAGGAGCCCGCACCAGAAGGCCTATATCAACCTGGTCTATACAGCTGGTTGGTTAGAGCAGCAGCAGAGTGCGCAGTTCAAACCTTTTGGGGTGAGTTTGCCACAGTATAACATTTTGCGTATCCTGCGCGGACAATACCCAAAGCCTACTACCGTTAGCATGCTGATAGAGCGTATGCTTGACAAAACGTCTAATGCCTCACGCATTGTTGACAAGCTGGTAGCCAAGGAACTGGTGACCCGTCAGCAGTGTCCGAATGACAGGCGTACGGTGGATGTGCTCATTACTGACAAAGGTCTGAACCTGCTAAAGCAGATGGACGAGCTGGAAGGAGGGAAAGGAACAGGAATAACAAACTTGTCAGACGAAGAAGCACTGCAACTCAGCCAATTGCTCGATAAAGTGAGAAGCTAGAGATTAAACCATTTAACGATTCATCCATCTAACATCCCATAATAAGCAATCAACCAATCGTATCATGAAAAAGACCGCTATTCTGGCATCATTCGCAGCTGCGCTGATGCTATCTGCCTTCACAGGCACTACTCGCACCGAACTAAGTGCAACAGAAGTAACCGCTCCTGCCAAGGGACGTACTTTTGCTGTTGAGACTACTGCCAGCGAGGTAAACTGGAACGCCAAAAAAGTGACAGGGGAGCACTATGGCAAGATTTCCCTGAAAAGCGGACAACTGCAGGTAGACAAAAACCGTGTGACAGGTGGTACTTTCGTAATCGACATGGGTGCGATCACAGTGGAGGATATCAAAGATGCCGGCTCTAACGGCAAACTGGTAGGTCACCTTAAGTCTGATGACTTCTTCGGCGTAGACAAGCACCCCACCGCTACTTTCGTGATAACGGAAGTTACTCCAATTGCAAAAGCCGCTGCCGGTCAGCCGAACCATAACGTAAAAGGCAACCTGACTATCAAAGGCATCACTAACCCGGTAAGCTTCCCTGCCACGATTGCTGTAAAAGACGGCGTAGCCACTGCCAAAGCTGATGTGACCGTTGACCGCACCAAATACGACATCCGCTACCGCTCCAGCAACTTCTTCGAGAACTTGGGCGACAAGGCGATTTATGATGAGTTTACAGTTAGCTTGAATATCAAAGCGAAGCAGACGAATAGCTAAGGAATAAACATTTTTCTAGAAAAGCTCTCTCCTATAATCTGGGGGAGAGCTTTTTTGTTGATGCTTTTGTGATGAGTTCGTGCAGGCATAGCAAACTTTCTTGTCCTATAGCTTGCCTGTGCGGCGGGCACTCACTTTTTGTCTTGACACAAAAAGTAAGCAAAAAAGTCAAGACGCTCCAAACTCGCTGAACGCTCAAACAGTGGAGCGCCACAAAGTGCACCTGGCTCAAGTGATCTACTTCGTAGCTAATGTGCAAGTCAGTCTTGCTATACCTGCCAGCGATTTGTTTAGACTATAACAGAAGCGACAAGGCTTATACCTGGGAACTGGTAAGGGAAGAAGTCCCCCTTTGAAGGGGGCAGGGGGATGTTAATCGTGCAAGGGAATCCTGTAAATCCGTGGGATAGAAGCCCTATATAAAGATTCAGACAAAATAGTTTGAACCATGTTTGTACAATTAATGTATATACATTAGATTTGCAACTCAAATTCGGAAATCAATCTATTATTAAAGAGAATCAACATGAAAAAGACAGCAATTCTTGCTTCGATGGCCGCAGCGCTTTTATTCACTGCTTGTGCCGACAACAACACTGCAACTGAAAACACAACTGCCGTAGCTACAGAAGCTACTGATACTGCCGAAGGTGATGCTTATACCGTAGATCCTGCTGCCAGCGAACTGACCTGGAATGGCAAAAAGGTAGGTGGAGAGCACTCTGGTAACATCAATGTACAGGGCGGTGAGCTGATCGTGGCTGGCGAAGAAGTAGTAGGCGGTGAGTTTACCATCGATATGGCTTCTATCACCAATACTGATATCGAAGATGCAAAATACAACAGCGACCTGGTAGGCCACTTGAAGTCTGATGATTTCTTCGGCGTTGAGCAGCACCCAACGGCTACCTTTAAGATCAACCGTATTACACCAGTTGCCAATGCAACAGCTGGTCAGCCAAACTATAACGTAGAAGGCGACCTGACTATCAAAGGCAAAACTAACCCAGTAAACTTCCCGGCTACAGTAAATGTAACGAACGGTACTGCTACTGCGAAGGCTGACGTGATTGTGGATCGCGCCAAATATGACGTGCGTTACGGCTCTAACAGCTTCTTCGACAACCTGGGCGACAAAGCCATCGAAGATAACTTCACTGTGAGCCTAGATATTACTGCTAAGAAGTAATTTTTCTTTCAAACAAAAACTCACAAAAACCCTTTCCTAATAACAGGAAGGGGCTTTTTCTTTTTTGTCATCTCGACGATAGGAGAGATCTGAATATAATCAGAACTTAAAAAATAGCTCAGAATTCTCTGAGCTATTCTCGCTCCCTTCGGCTCACGTCTCGGGCGTGGTCGGAATGACAAAATGAAGGTTGACAGTATGAGGATCCAGTTAATTATTTCTGCACGATTCGGACAGGTCGCGACCTGTCCCTACAGAGAAACTTGAAAATTGCTTAACTTGCTTGCATCTAAAGCCCAACAAACCATGATGCACAGAGCATTCTATACCTTCTTATTTCTCCTCCTGCTCACTATCACCTCCTGCCAAACTGAAAAGCAGCCGGATGCGCAGCAGATCGTGGACAAAGCAATAGAGGCGCATGGCGGGGACCGATTTCTGAAGAGTGCGGTCAGCTTTCAGTTCCGGGACCGGCAGTACCGGGCTTTGCGTGATGGCGGAGCCTTTGTGTATAGTCGCACTTTTACTGATTCTACAGGTCAGCAGGTACGGGATGTGTGGCGCAACAGCGGCTTTATCCGCACGATCAACGATGTAGAAGTGGAATTGCCTGAAGAGAGGCAAAAGGCTTTTACAGCATCTGTTAATTCTGTTATTTACTTTGCACTCCTGCCTTACGCCCTGAACGACGAAGCAGTGCGCAAAGAATATCTCGGCGAGGCCACTATAAAAGGAGAGCCCTACCACAAAGTACGAGTAACCTTTGCGCAGGAGGGCGGTGGGGAAGGTTACCAGGATGTCTACATCTACTGGTTCCACCAGCAGCGCCACACCATGGACTACCTGGCCTACTCATTCCAAGAAAACGACGGCGGCACCCGTTTCCGCGAAGCCATCAACCCCCGCACCATCGGCGGTATCCTTTTTCAGGATTATAACAACTATACCTTAAAAGACGAGACTATCCCGCTAGAGGCTTACGATCAAGCTTTTGAGGCAGGGAAAATGGAAAAAGTGTCGGAGATCGTGCTGGAAGAGATTGAAGTAAGAAAAATAGAAGGCCTGTAGGATCAAATCATGACTACAATCGTGCACAATTCCCCTCCTTGGAGGGGCAGGGGTGGGTTAATCGTGCACCAACAACCATTTAATCATTCAACAATTCAACCATCAACAAAACCTTCCACGCCTCCACCACCTGATGATCATCCAGCAGCTTTTTCCCCAGCTTCTCCAACTCCTCACGTAGCAACGCTTTGTCATGACCGTACTTGCCGAAGGTATAGCTTACCAGCGGATCTGATTTGAAAGCCTCTACTTCCTCAGCTGTAGGTATAACTTCCGTATTGCCCAAACGGGCCAGGTGATTGCCGGTCATAATCCTGCTGTGACGGATATGCTCCGGTATCTGATCCACGCCAACGCCTTTATTCCGTAATGGCTTAGGCAGCTCGAATATGCAATCGCCGTTAGCCCTTAGGTAATAATCACCTCCCATGCGGGCGACTGCGTCCAGCTTGTAAGGATCAATTTTGCCTTCCTCGTTCAGGATGTTTTCATTCACATGGATCAGCAACACTTCACAGATCACCAGATTGCCGGCCCCGCCTTCCGGCCCCAGGCTGATCACCTCATTTACACGGCATTCCATGGCCACAGGCGCTTCCTTCACCCGCGGGGCCTTTACCATCACCGAAGGCTCTGGCGACAGGCCAGACTTGATAAACTCGTTAATCCCCTTATCATACTCCGTACTGGCCAACGACATCTGCTCCACGATGTCGTAGTTGCAGATGTTGATTACCACTTCCCGGGTTGTCTCCACATTCTCCAGGGTATGCTTGCTGGTATTGTCACGCACACGGCGGGCAGGGGAGAATACCACGATTGGCGGCTTGGCGCTGAACACATTAAAGAAACTAAAAGGGCTCAGGTTTACATTTCCATCTTCATCCACCGTGCTGGCAAAGGCAATCGGCCGCGGCGCAATAGCCCCCAGCAATATAGCATGCACTTCCGCCGTTTTGGTTTCTTTCGGGTTGATGGTTTTCATGGTAGTTTACAGTTTATGTAAGACAAGTTACGAAAAAATCCGCCTCTCGTCGGCTATAACCTACCCAAAACAGGTAGGGAGTGAACATGCAAAGGAAGCCTCCCGTTTTCTAAGTTTTACTCACCTCAAACTTGCTGATCTTATCTTCAAATACTTGTTCAGCTGTAATTTGTAGCTGTTTGATTCTTTTGAACAACTCATCCAAGATTATTTCATCTAAGAAGAAATCATTTTCATACCGAGCCTTTAAATACGCTTCATCAAGCATATGTACAAGTAGCTTTTCATCCTCTGTATCTCTGGGAAAGATCATGTTGAGCTGGGGAGCGCAGCGTCTGCTGTATTTTATTAAGGTCTTGATACAGTGGGTTCTTTTTTCTTTTCCTATTAGAGAAAGCAGAATGGCCCTAAAGGTTAGCTCAGTCGCCTGGTGCAGCATGAAGGGTACAAGCACTTTATTTTTAAAGCCATTGTAGAGTGAAGCGCTTTCATAAAAGGCTTGGGCTCTCTTGAAGTTTTCCTCAAATTCCTTCTTTGCATTTTCGCGTATCTGAGGAAATAGCTCGTGTGGGGTTACAGGAAGCTCATGCTTACAGGCATCATAAATAAGGTTATCCTGTCTGCAGCTGAGGGAATAGAAGATATGCCCCTTTAATAAAGCTTCCTTTACAGCATCAAGTCTATGTAAGGAGCAGATGACATGCCTATTTCTTAAGTTCACGAATTCAACGAGTGCTTCGTGTTCCTGAAACAGAATATGGTTTCTGTAAGGGAGCACAATTAACAGGTCTATATAACCGCATTCGTTCGAAGTGCCAGTTTTCGGTTGGTTCAGGAGAAATATTTTTGATGGCTGCACAGTTTCAGCAAGGAAGGCTACTATTTCTTTAACATCCGCTAATTCATTGACTTTAGCACGGCATTCCGAATTGATAGTTTCTTTTTCAAGATTAGAGTAACAAACATCAAAGAACTGGATCAGGTTTTCGTAAAGGCAGAGCATGTCGGCTGTTTTCTCATGCGTACACAGGTCCTTTGAGCTATAAGCCCAACCCTTGTATAGCTCCCATAGCTTAGTATGCAGTTCATTTACTGGATGTTCATGAAAAAATTGTTGCAAGTGCTTCCAAATTGTTTGCTCAATACCTCTTGAATGAGCAGACTCTGCACCTTGTTTTTGACTCGTTTGTTTTGGCATAGCTCCTTCCTTACATAAGTTCTTCTTCTACACTATACCAACCTTGGGTTTCTTGTTCAATTGAATCAAAGAGCTCCATCAGCCTGCAGAGGTCAGAGATTATGATATCGAAACGGTTCGGTAGTCCGTGTTTATTAAACATGAGATAATCTAAGAGGAGCATGCGGAGAGTTCGATTAACCCTCGCAGGAGGAGTTTCTTTAATAAATAACAAAAACTCGGCTTTAAGATCAGGTGGCAGTAGTCTGACTTTCATTTTAGCTTTTCCCATCATTTTTAAGATTTAAATCGCTATTATTTTTGTCCAGATCATTATGCATGCAGTAAACAGCTTCCAGAAGCTTTTCTAATTGTTCATAGTACAGGATGTGATTGTAGTCATCTGTAACTTCTAGCAGGCTTGCGGAGCAGAGGGAGAATTCGGTCCAGTCGTTCAGTAAGGATTTCCATTGATGGAGCGATAGGGTAGAAAAGAATTGCTTGAAAATGAGATAAGGATTATCTATTTCTCTTTGCCGGAGTAAGCGAATCTTTCCGACATGCCTGATTTGAATATGTTTATAGTCTATTCGCATTTTTCGCACGTCTTCCTTGTATTCAGCTGAGGCAGGACAAAGGGAGAGCATTTGTATTTCACCTTCCTTTTCTTCTTTCCTTTGGAGCATAAGCCAACATGCATCCATTAGTTTCTCCAGCCGGGTCTGTAAGAGAAGAATATCGAGCGGCTGAAAGAGCCACCACCAGCCTTCTACCACTGTACTTGCTTTCAGATACTGCCATAAGTCTATTCTAAGATGCTCAATCGAGCTTGCATCGAAAAGCTCGATTATGACAGCGGAAGGGTTTTCGATTTCAGAGGCTGTTAGTGAGACTGGCTCAGCTGCTTCAGTTAATTTAGATTTGTTGTCCATAGCTTTTGTTTGAGTTTGAGACTCAAGATGGTACAATACGCTTGAGTACCGAACTCAAAAGTGTGGTATTTTACAACTTAACCAGTTTTGTTATTTTCCTATTTATGCTATATTTGGTACATGGAAGCAACAACAAAGCCAGTGCATATTGGAAGAAAAATAAGCCGCATCAGAGAACTGCGTGGTATCAAACAGGAAGGGCTCGCTTATGAGTTGGGGGTTAGCCAACAAGCGGTGTCCAGAATTGAGTCAAGTGAAAAGGTTGATGCTGAAATGCTTGGCAGGATATCAAAAATATTAGAAGTGGACCCTGAAATTATTAAGAATTTTAGTGAAGAAGCTGTATTTAATATTATTGGGAATACTTACAATGATCAATCAGCTTCTTTAAATTACCAATGTACTTTTAACCCGCTTAATAAGCTGCTAGAAGTTATTGAGGAAAATAAAAAGCTGTATGAAAGGTTGCTGGAAAGCGAGAAGGAGAAAGTAGCTTTGCTTAAAGAGCTACAGAAATAATGATGATATAGCTCTATCATGTCAGTGTTAAAGCAGATTTTAAACCGAACAAGCTAACACTTAATGTTATAATTAATGTTAAACTGATCTTATGAGACTTGATTTGGTGCGCTTAGTAAGTATTTCAAGGACTAAATTGAAAGTACGTTAACAGAGAGGCCTGTGAATTTTCACAGGCCTCTCTGTTAGTATTTGGGGGTAATTACAATTTTAAGAGTAACCTCTGACATACTCAGCCAATAAAATATGTGCTTCAATCGTTGACAATGCTTAGAGCTTTAGTTGATTGAGCTGTCGCTTATTGAAAATGAAATCTAAAACTGATAAATTACAAAGACTAAAAAACTGTTTTCAAAAACATTTTCTGTAATTTTGCTTTCTGGCAACCATGTGTTTATGCCATTAAGACTATATTTTGCCTTTAGCTTATTGCATTAGCAAATGCTATTTTACCATATATGAAAATTAAACCATTACTCTTCCTAGGTCTTATCTTCTTAGTCTCCTGCAGCTCCCTGCGCACCCGTAACATCGTCTATTTTAGCGACCTGGAACAGAAAGCCTTGATTACAGAGCCTGTTGAGACGAAACGATTAACTATTAAGCCAGGTGACCGCCTCTCCATTGATATACTGACACCTAATACGGAAACAAACGTGCTCTTCAACCGTGGTATCATAGTAGAAGAAAGCGCTAGTGGCGGAGGGCAAATGATGCGCCAATTAGGGAATGAGAATGCAGGTTATCTGGTAGATACAAAAGGAACGATTGATTTCCCTGTGCTTGGAAATTTGCCCGTCAAGGAATTAACTACGGAACAGGTTCGTGATACACTGATGAAGAAAGTGCGCGACTATGTTCAGGATCCCATTATCAAAGTTAGGTTGCAGAATTTTCGTTTTACGATGATGGGAGAAACGGGACCGACTGTAATTACTGTTCCTGCTGATAATGAAGAGGTGAATATTCTGGAAGGCCTAGCAATGGCTGGAGGAATCTCTATTTATGGAAAAATGGGAAATGTTCTAATTATAAGAGAGCAAAATGGAGAGCGAACAATGGCCCGCATAAATCTTAACAGTAAGGAAAGCCTGTCTTCGCCCTATTTTTATTTACAGCAGAATGACATTGTGTACGTGGAACCAGACAAAGCAAAAATTGCCGGTACCAGCTTCATTCGTCGTAACTGGGCCTTTGCAGCAGGTATTGTATCCTCTGCCTATGTACTCTATCGATTATTTCAATAAGTAATACTTCCTTTTTAGAATATGTCCGAGCTCGATTTCCAGGAAGATAACGCTGAATCTTTAGATATAAAAAGTCTAATCATGCGGTACCTACGTTACTGGTACCTATTTGTTATCGGAGCATCTATTGCCCTTACTGCTGCCCATTTATACCTACGCTATTCTACGCCTGTGTACAGCGTTAAAGCAACTATCCTTATCAAGGATGAAAGTGGAGCTGATTTGTCTACAAGTGGTGTCTTCGGAGATTTAGCGGGACTTAAAGCAAATAAGTCATTTTCTAATGAAGTGCTTATAATTAAATCCAAGGGTTTAATGCAGAGGGTGTTACAGGAATTGGGTATGGAGGTGTCTTATTTTGGTGAAGGACGCATTAAGTCACCAGAGCTGTATAGTGAACGCAGTCCTATTAAAACAGTTATTGCGCAACTGGATTCAACTGGTTTAGGTCGTCGTTTTGTTGTAGAAGTAGAATCAGATAATACTTTCAGCATTTGGGAGGGAGAAAATAAAGTATCCACCCACAAATTTGGAGAGCAAATTAAAAAAAGTTACGGCACGTTTACTATTGTGTCGGACTCTGATGTTTCGAATGATACCGGACGACGCATCTTGGTCCGCTTCAACAACTTGGGTAAAATGGCAAGTAGCTATAGCAAGCAACTGGGGGTGAGAAGTGTTAACGAATATGCCACGGTTATGGAACTCAGTTTAATTGATCCCATACCTGAAAAAGGTAAAGATATATTGAATAAATTGATTGAAATATACAACCGGGAGTCCATAAACGAAAAAAATCTAGCAGTTACGAAGACAATTCAATTTATCGACGAGCGCCTTGTCTACCTGACAGGCGAATTAGGCGATGTTGAAAAGGATGTACAGGAATATTTGCAGAAGAATAAAATTATTGATCAGACGGCCAGTGGGGGGCTTTACCTGAGTACAGCACATGGACTGAACCAACAAATAACAGATAATGAGGTTAAGCTTGAGATACTGAAATCAGTTGAGAACTATCTGCAAAATGAAGAGAATAAGTACGACTTAGTACCTACCAGCCTAGATATCGCTGATCCGACATTAGGGGGGCTAATTTCTAAATTTAATGAATTGCAAAACCAGCGGCGGCGTCTAGGGCGCACTGTTACCGATAATAATCCAGTACTAAGGAATGTGAATGAGCAGTTGGAGATACTGCGCCTAAACATTCTAGAAAATATCAGGAATATTAGGGAGGGACTCCTCGTGGTACGTCGCAATTTACAAGCTAATGCCCGCCAGTTCGAGTCACAGGTAAGACAGGTGCCCTCTATGCAGCGGGAATTGACGGAGATTAGCCGTCAAAAAGGTATAAAAGAAGGCCTGTACCTTTACCTATTGCAGAAGCGTGAAGAAGCAGCGCTGTCCCAAGCTATTACACCTTCCAACTCTCGTGTCATTGATCCAGCGGCAGCGAGTGGTAGTCCAATCGAGCCTCAATCCAAGAATATTTATTTGATGGCCCTCATAGCTGGTTTAGCTATACCATTTGCGGGTATTTTCCTGCGCAATGTGTTAAATGATACGGTGCAGGAATTGCGTGATGTAGAGAAAGGGACTTCTACTCCAATTTTAGGTGAAATTGGTCATAATGAATCAGGTAACATGCTCGTCATTACACAAGAAAGTCGCAGCTCTAGCGCTGAACTTTTCAGACTACTCCGAGCCAACTTGCAATTTGCTGCAG
The DNA here is from genome assembly GCF_058932845.1 of Pontibacter sp. LHS2. Taxonomy (NCBI): domain Bacteria; kingdom Pseudomonadati; phylum Bacteroidota; class Cytophagia; order Cytophagales; family Hymenobacteraceae; genus Pontibacter; species Pontibacter sp. LHS2. The sequence continues at coordinate 335,384 of NZ_JBZYWG010000002.1, read as the reverse complement.
GAGGTAAAGAAAATAAAGTGATTTTAGTTACTTCCAGTATGAGTGGAGAAGGGAAAACTTTCTTCAGTTTAAACCTGGCTGCCAGTCTAGTGATGACGGGCAAACGCGTCGTGGTGCTTGGTTTTGACTTGCGCAAGCCAAAGCTTACTCAAGGCGTAAACCTGCCAAACAACATCGGTATTACCAATTACCTGATTTCTGACGAAGTTCAGATTGAAGATATGATTCAGTTCGCTCCTGAGATGCCGGAGCTAGCAATCATCGGTTCAGGGCCTATACCACCAAATCCAGCCGAACTAATGCTGCTGCCTAAGATTGGTATACTTTTAGAGGAACTGAAAGCTAACTTCGACTACATCATCCTTGACTCTTCACCTGTAGGACAGGTTGCAGATACATTAGCACTCGCTCCTTTTATTGATTCTAGCTTATACATTGTGCGCTATAACTATACCCATAAAAAGCAACTGCAAATCATCGACGATTTATATAAGACTCGAAAGCTAAAACACCCTATGGTTGTGTTAAATGATGCTAAAAAATCAAATAGCTATGGTTATTCCTATGGTTACGGGTATGGATATGGAAATTACTACGAAGATGAAGGTAAAAAAGGATTTGGCGGAAAATTGAGAAAATTATTAGTGAAGGGGTAAATATCTCTTAAATAGGGCAATGACAGATTGTTTTAAACTATAAAACATTAACTAAAGAAACTAATATAAAAATGTCAGGTACAGAAATGACTGGTATAGAGAATGCCAAAATAGCCGTAATCGGCTTAGGTTATGTAGGGTTGCCACTCGCCGTTGAGTTTGCAAAGAAGTTTCTAACAATTGGTTTCGATATCAATGAAGGGCGTGTTCAGGAGTTGAACACCGGGCATGATCGTACATTGGAAGTAGAGGATAAATACTTAAAGTCTGTATTAACTCCTAGCGCCAATGTGCAAGCTGGTCTCTATTGCTCCAACCAACTGCAAGACATTGAGGCATGTAATTACTACATAATAACTGTACCTACCCCGGTTGACAAAAATAACCGACCTGACTTAACTCCCCTTTACAAAGCCAGCGAAACCGTTGGTAAGGTGTTGAAGCGAGGTGATATTGTAATTTACGAATCAACCGTGTACCCTGGAGTAACAGAAGAGGAATGTGTGCCAGTGCTGGAGCGGCTGTCAGGATTGAGGTTCAATGAAGACTTTTTTGCTGGCTATTCACCTGAACGCATTAATCCAGGAGATAAAGAACACACCGTTGCAAAAATCTTAAAGATTACTTCTGGCTCTACTCCAGAAACTGCAGAGAAGGTAGATAAGCTCTATAGAAGTGTAATCATAGCGGGCACGCATAAGGCTGCTTCTATCAAAGTTGCTGAGGCCGCTAAAGTAATTGAGAATGCGCAACGCGATATTAACATCGCTTTTGTTAACGAGCTAGCTAAAATCTTTAATCGCCTGGGTATTGACACAGACGAAGTTTTGGAGGCAGCCGGCACCAAGTGGAACTTCCTTAAATTTAAGCCAGGTCTTGTAGGAGGTCACTGCATCGGTGTAGACCCTTACTACTTAGCACAAAAAGCTCAGGAGGTTGGTTATCATCCAGAGATAATTTTAGCCGGACGGCGACTGAATGATGGCATGGGCGAATATGTAGCTCATGAGGTAATTAAGTTGATGGTGAAGAAGGATATCCCTGTAAAAGGTGCCAACATCCTAGTATTAGGCATTACCTTTAAAGAGAACTGCCCGGATGTGCGCAATACGAAAGTGGTCGATATCTTACATACGCTCAAAGACTATGATATGAATATTATGATCTATGACCCATGGGCTGAGCCAGCGGAAGTGAAGCATGAGTATGGCTGGGTTTCAGTGAAGGAGTTGAATGGTGTAAGCGACTGTGATGCTATTATTCTAGCCGTTTCACACAATGAATTCAAGTCTCTTGATCTAAATAGTCTTTGCAAAGAAAAAGCGGTAATCTACGATGTGAAAGGTGTACTTCCAAAGGAAATCTCTGACGCCCGTCTTTAATAAAAATTATATTTAACTACCCCTCTTTAACAGGTAAGAGTAGTTAGATGCTTCCCATATTCAACTTTTTAATAAAGTACACCGTGTACGAGACTAAATATCATACAACAGACCTTAGTAAAAGCTCTTTCCTTGTTACAGGAGGAGCAGGATTTATTGGTTCTAACATTGTAGAGTATCTCCTAAAAAATGGAGCGGGTAAAGTGCGGGTGCTAGATAACTTCGCTACAGGTTCTCATGCTAACTTAGAAGGTTTTAGTAGCAATTCTGCTTTTGAACTAATAGAAGGCGATATTCGTGATTTAGAAACTTGCAAATCAGTTCTGAAAGGGATAGAATATGTATCCCATCAGGCTGCACTAGGTTCAGTTCCTCGTTCTATCAATGACCCGATTACAAGCAATGATGTTAATATCAGTGGCTTTTTAAATATGCTTGTAGCTTCACGCGATGCAGGTGTGAAACGAATGGTGTATGCTGCTAGTTCTAGCACTTATGGAGATCATCCCGGCTTGCCAAAAGAGGAAGACAAGATTGGTAACCCACTCTCTCCCTATGCAGTGACAAAGTTTGTGAACGAATTGTATGCCAATGTATTTTCTAAGACCTATGACTTCCACACTATTGGTCTCCGATACTTTAATGTGTTTGGCCCCAGGCAAAACCCCAAAGGGCCCTATGCAGCAGTAATACCGCTCTTTATAGAAGCAGCCCTTCAGAATAAAGCACCCTATATAAATGGAGATGGCGAAACAAGTCGTGATTTTACATTTGTTGAAAATGCGGTACAGGCCAATATTAAGGCTATGATGGCTAGAGGTATAGCAGAACATAATGTAGTAAATATCGCATATGGTGAACGCACTACATTGAATCAATTATGGGATAAAATCACTAAAATAGCAGGAATTGAATTATCTCCAGAACATAGAGAAGAGCGGAGGGGTGACGTCCGCCATAGCTTGGCTGATATAAATAAGGCAAAAACACTAATTGACTACTCACCTAAATACTCAGTATTAAAAGGCTTAGAAATTGCATATAGCTGGTACCAACGTGTGAATGTGTAACAACTTTAATCAAAAACTATTTGATTAAAGTTGTTATTAAAGCTTTGTAAATAAACGTATTAAATAAAATTGAAATGTTAACTGGCAAATCAGTATTAATAACCGGTGGAACGGGATCATTGGGAAAAGCTCTGACAACCCACATATTGCAACAATACCCTGGTGTAAAAAGGCTTGTTATCTTCTCTAGAGACGAGCAGAAGCAGTTTAATATGGCACAGGATTATCCACACGATAAGTATCCCCAGATTCGCTTTTTCATAGGTGACGTGAGGGACTACGATCGAGTGAAGAGGGCCTTGAAAGGTATTGACTATGTCATCCACGCGGCTGCCATGAAGCATGTCCCGATTGCCGAGTACAACCCGATGGAGTGCGTGAAGACAAACATCCTAGGAGCTGAGAATATCATTAACGCCTGTCTAGAGACCGAGGTGAAGCGAGTAGTAGCACTCTCCACAGATAAAGCCGCAGCTCCCATTAATTTGTATGGCGCAACAAAACTTGCGTCTGATAAATTATTTGTAGCCGCGAATAACATCAAAGGTTGGAACCCAATTCGGTTTTCTGTAGTACGTTACGGAAATGTGATGGGCTCGAATGGTTCAGTTATACCTTTCTTTTTAAACAAAAAGAAAGAAGGAATATTGCCAATCACTGACGCTACTATGACTAGGTTTAACATTAGCCTGCAGGGCGGCGTGGATATGGTAATGCACGCGCTGGAAACTGCTTGGGGAGGTGAAATTTTTGTTCCAAAAATTCCTTCTTATAAAATTACAGATGTTGCTGAAGCCATTGGACCAGAGTGTGAGAAAAAAATGGTAGGTATTAGACCGGGTGAGAAAATTCACGAGGAAATGATTACCTCTTCTGATTCATACTATACCTATGATCTTGGAAGGTATTATGCTATCGTACCTGCCATTCCAAGATGGAGTGTGGAAGATTTTGTTAAAGAATTCAAGGCAGAAAAAGTACCAGCGGGCTTTAAGTACAATTCTGGTGAGAACTCAGAGTGGGTTTCTGTGGAGGAATTGAGAGGACTTATAAAGGAACATGTTGACGAAAATTTTTCTGTATGCTAAATCATATAGTCCCCTATGGTCGCCAGCACATCACCGAGGCCGACATACAGGCGGTGGTGGAGACACTGCAGTCGGACTTCCTGACGCAGGGGCCAAAGGTGGCGGAGTTTGAGCAGGCTTTTGCCAAATACGTGGGCGCCAAGTATGCCGTGGCGGTGAGCAACGGCACGGCGGCCCTGCACCTGTGCGCCATGGCGCTGGGTGTGAACGAGAACTCCCGTGTCATCACCACTCCCATCACCTTCGTGGCCTCGGCAAATTGCGTGCGCTACTGCGGCGGTACAGTTGAGTTTTGCGACATCGACCCGGCCACAGCCCTGATCGACATTGCGCAGGTGCGCCAGATGGTGGAGAGCAAGCCCCGCGGCTACTATAGCGGCATCATTCCGGTGGATTTTGCGGGCAACCCAGTGAATCTGGAGGAGCTGCACCTATTGGCTGACGAGCACGGGCTTTGGATCATCGAGGACGCGGCCCACTCCCCAGGCGGCTTCTTCGTTGACAGCCAGGGTGAAAAGCAGTGCTGCGGCAACGGACGTTTTGCGGAGCTGGCTATCTTCTCCTTCCACCCCGTCAAGCACATCGCCACAAGCGAGGGCGGCATGGTGACCACCAACGACGAAGAACTCTACAAAAAACTTTTGCTATACCGCACCCACGGCATCACCCGCGATCAGGAGCTTTTGGAGGAAAACCATGGCGGCTGGTACATGGAGATGCAGGAATTGGGTTATAACTACCGCATTCCCGACATGCTCTGCGCGCTGGGCATCTCGCAGCTGGCCAGAGCCGACGAGGGCATGCTGCGCCGCCGGGAGATCGCCCGGGTATACGATGAGGCCTTCGCCGGTGCAGCTGGGATAAAGGTGCTGGGCACCAATCCGGCTGCCATGACTGAAAGTGGGGAAACAGGCCATGCCTATCACCTTTATGTGATCAAGGTGCAGGACCGCAAGGGGCTCTACGACTTCCTGCGTGAGCACCAGATCTTTGCGCAGGTGCACTACATACCAGCCCATACCATGCCGTATTACCGCAGCCTGGGCTATAAAAAGGGAGATTTCCCGCAGGCAGAGCGCTACTATGAAGCCTGTCTGAGTTTGCCGATGTACCCGACCCTGACGCAGGAGGAGCAGCAATTTGTGATTGAGAAGGTTAAGGAGTTTTGCAAAGCTTGAATGTGAGCAACCAGACCCCGACACAGCGGCTGATCCTGGGCACGGCGCAGTTCGGACTCCCGTACGGCATCAGCAACCAGCGCGGGCAGATACCGGATGCGGAGGTGAGGGTTATCCTGGCCGAAGCAGCAAAAGCAGGTATAGACACGCTGGACACGGCTGCAGCCTACGGCGACAGTGAGCAGTGTCTGGGCAATGCCCTCAGCACCCTGCCAACCCAATTCCGTATCATCTCCAAATATCCGCCCAATAGTCCTGACACAAGCATCGCACAGGCATTCCGTGGCTCACTCGAGCGCCTGAAGGTCGATAAACTGTACGGCTACCTGCTGCACAGCTATGCGAGTTATAGCAGCAAACCGAGTGTGCTGGACGAGCTGAAGGAGATCAAGTCCTCTGGCCAGGTTGAAAAGATCGGCATTTCGCTCTACCATCCGGCTGAGGCAGAGGAGCTGCTCAAGCAAGCTGCGCCAATCGACCTCGTGCAGTTCCCCTACAGCATTTTTGACAGGCGCTTTGAGGAGGTGCTGCCGGAGCTGAGAAGCCGTGGCATTGAAACGCACATCCGCTCGGTATACCTGCAGGGGCTCTATTTTATGCAGCCGGACCAGCTACCGCTATACCTACAAGAGGCTACACCCAAATTAGAGCGGCTGCAGCAACTGGCCAAGGCACATCAAGTCCCGATCGGGGCGGTTTGTCTGGGTTTTGCGCTGGCAAATCCCTATATTTCCAGTGTGGTGATTGGTGTGGAAAGCTTGCACACCCTGCAAGAGAACATCCACTTCAGCGGCACGGAGATTCCGAAGGCGCTCCATACCGAACTAATGGAATTGAAAGAAGAAAACAAAAGTATACTCTTACCTTACAAGTGGCCCGCACGATGAGCAGCAGTCTTACTGAACTATTTTCCCTCTCTGGCAAGGTGGCCCTTGTCACAGGCGGCTACGGCCATCTGGGCACTGCTATCAGCCTGGCGTTGGCCGAGGCGGGTGCTACCGTCTATGTGCTCGGCCGCAGCGAAACCAGGTTCCAGGAGGCCTTCAGCGATCATGCTGACCTTGGCATCTCCTTTGTCTCATGCGACATCTCCGATACGAAAACGGTTGCGGCGGCCTTTGAGCAGGTGCAGGGTGAGCAGGGCCGGATCGACGTGTTGGTGAACAACGCCTTTTACTCCAAAGGGCAGCAGCCAGAGCAGCTCACGGACGAAGAATGGAGCTATGGCATCGACGGCAACCTCAATAGTGTGTACCGCTGCATCCGGGAAGTGATTCCCTACCTGAAGCAGCATGGCGGACGGATCATTAACGTGTCTTCCATGTATGGCATGGTTTCTCCAGATTTCAGCATCTACGACGAAAGCCCGGCTTTTTTGAATCCGCCGCACTATGGAGCCGCCAAGGCGGGTGTGCTGCAACTCACGCGTTACTTTGCCTGCTATCTGGGCAAGCACAACATCACGGTCAACGCCGTTACGCCGGGACCTTTCCCGAGTGAGCAGGTACAGCAAAACGAAATGTTTGTGGAGCAGCTGAAGAAAAAGAACCCACTGGGCCGCATTGGCAAGCCTGATGACCTGAAAGGAGCCTTCGTATACCTGGCTTCGGACGCCTCGGCTTATATGACGGGACAGAACATGGTGCTGGACGGAGGCTGGACGGCATGGTAAAGGTCGGCGCCATCATACAGGTGCGCCTGGGCTCGGAGCGGCTACCTGGCAAGGCGCTGCTGCCATTGCCCTTCGGCGGTAGTACCAGCCTGCTGGAGCATGTGGCAACCAACGCCCAGTTGGCCAAGTCTTTGCATCAAATCATCATCGCCACTACGATACGCCCCGAGGACGATGCCATCGAAGCTTTCTGCCAGGCAAAAGGAATACACTGTATGCGCGGTTCAGCCGATGATGTGCTGGAGCGCTTCCAGCAGACTGCCCATACCTATGGGCTGGATGTGATCGTAAGGCTCACTGGCGACAATCCTTTTGTGATGCCAGAGACAATCGACCAGACGGTTGATCAAATGCAAGCTACTAACTCAGATTATATCATTACCTCAGGTCTTCCTCTCGGCACAAACGTGGAGGTATTTTCACGCCAAGCCCTGGACATAGCCGCAGCACAAGCCACTGCAGCCGCCGACAGGGAACATGTAACGCCTTTTATCAGAAGGGAAGCCGGTTTTAGCACACAGACGATGGCCTTGGATTCTCCTATCAATCAGCTGCGCCTTACCGTAGACTACCCTACCGACTATGCGCTGGCTGCTCTGCTCTTTGAGCGACTCTGGAAACCGGGTCAGCCGATCACGCACGAGGCGATTGGCAAACTGCTGCAGGAACAGCCCTGGCTGCAGGAGGTGAATGCGGCCAATGCGCAGCGGCAGGTATTTGCCTCAGAAGAAGAAGAATTAACAGCCGCCAAGAAAGTGCTCCAAGCCGGTGGATTTGACAGAACGCTGCAAAAACTACCATAGCATGAATAGGAAAACACGCATTATTTTCAGGGCGGATGGGAATAGCCGTATTGGACTTCGAGATGCTAAGGTAGCTGACCTATATTTGTTATTTGACTGGTCAAATGATCCAGAAGTACGTCGCCATTCCTTTAACCCAAGCCCTATTTCAATTCAGGAGCATACTAAGTGGTTCCATTCTAAGTTAATCAATCCAAGTTCTAAGATTTACATTGCTGAAAGTGATGGAATTTCCGCAGCACAGATACGCTTTGAGATTAATGGCAAATATGCCATAATCAGCTATTTGATAAGCAAAGGGTTTAGGGGAAAAGGCCTTGGACATATTGTTCTTCAGAAAGGGATAGAAAAACTTTTGCAGCAGAATCCAAATATAAGTTCAGTTGAAGGGCTAGTACAACATAATAATACTGCCTCTATTAGATCTTTTGAGAAAGCTGGTTTTACTTATGGAAAAGCTGACCCACATCAACCTCAAGCACACCGTTTCATATTAGAGCTTTCAACTCTAGAAAATTTTTAATAAATACCATGATCAACGATATCAGCATTGCCGGCCGTCTGATCGGCCCTTCCCATAAGCCCTTTATAATCGCTGAGATGTCGGGCAACCACAACCAGTCGCTGGAGCGGGCGCTGGCCATCGTGGACGCCGCCGCCGAGGCAGGTGCCGATGCCATCAAACTGCAGACCTACACCGCCGACACCATGACCCTGCCGGGCGCCCTCACCATCGAGGACGAAGGTTCGCTCTGGAAGGGCCGTGAGCTCTATGATCTTTACAAAGAGGCCTACACCCCCTGGGAGTGGCACCAGCCTATTTTCGAGCGGGCACGGGAGCGCGGCATGATCGCCTTCTCCTCTCCTTTCGACGAATCGGCGGTGGACTTCCTCGAGAGTCTGGATGCTCCGGCCTATAAGATCGCTTCGTTTGAGAACACCGACCACCCACTGCTGCGCAAAGTGGCTGCCACAGGCAAGCCTGTGATCATGAGTACTGGCGCTGCGACCGTGCAGGAAGTGGCCGAGGCCGTGCAGGTGTTGCGAGAGGAAGGCTGTCTGGAGCTGATTCTGCTCAAATGCACCTCCACCTACCCTGCCACACCAGAGAATACTAACCTCCGCACAATTCCGCACTTGAATGCGCTTTATGACGTACAGGTTGGCCTATCGGACCACACCATGGGTGTTGGGGCTTCGGTAGCCGCTGTGGCGCTTGGTGCGACCGTGATCGAGAAGCACTTTACGCTCAGTCGCGCTGATGGCGGCGTGGACTCGGCTTTCTCGCTGGAGCCCGCCGAGCTACAGTCGCTGGTAGTGGAGTCGGAAAGAGCCTGGTTGGCGCTGGGACATGTGCAGTATGGTGTGCAGCGGGCGGAGGAAAAGAGCCGTTTGTTCAAGCGCTCTGTCTATGCTTCCAAAGACATTCAGGCTGGTGAAGTCTTCACTGAAGAGAATATCCGCGTTATCAGACCCGGCTTGGGACTCCCGCCGAAGCACTACGACAACCTGCTGGGCAAAAGCGCAGCGCAGGACATCAAAGCAGGCACACCGCTAAGCTGGGGCATTGTATAACACATGGGAATAATTATATTATATATGAATGCATTAATTAATGTGTTGTTACTCTTAGCGATGTAATTCGTGTCTTAGTAAGCTAAAATATATAATTAGTAATTTTTTATAAATCCAAATTTTTTAATAAATCTTGAAAAATATCAAACAACTCATAAAAAACAATTTTGAACATTTTACTTACTTCTATACACATCTACGTTATAAATTAATTATAGCCTTATCATTAAGTATTATAGTAGGAACACTTGATGGATTTGGCTTAGCTATGTTTCTGCCGCTTCTTGAGATGGTTGACGGTCAGAATACAGCATCAGCAGAAGGTCTTGGAAATCTTGCTTTTATAGTTGATATACTTCATAATTTAGGTTTAAATTTAAACTTGCAAACAGTATTGTTTACAATGCTGTTTTTCTTTGGCCTAAAAGGTGTGGCTAAATTTTGTGAATCTTATTATAAGGTTATAACACAACAGTATTTTATAAAAAGATTAAGAATCTTAAACCTCAATAAACTATCAAATTTCAGATACAAAGCTTTTGTAACTGCTGATGCTGGTAGAATACAGAATACATTAAGTGGTGAAACGGTAAGAGTAGTATCAGCCTATCGATATTACTTTATGGCTATGCAGGCTACTGTAATGCTAATGGTATATGTAATCTTAGCATTCATGGCTAATCCCCAATTTGCAATTTTAGTTGCAGTTGGTGCAACTGTTTCAAATTTAGCTTTCAAACAAGTATATAAACGAACAAAGGAAGTTTCAAAAAAAATTACCCAGGATAGTCATGGTTATCAAGGTTTATTAATTCAAAAAGTAGCATACTTTAAATATCTTAAGGCAACTGCGTTAATTAGTAAATACACAGAGAAACTTAAGAAAGCTGTATATGAAATAGAAAAAAGCAATAAAAAAATTGGATATTATGGTGCTATATTAGGCTCTGTGCGAGAGCCTATGGTAGTAACAGTTGTAGTATTAGTAATTCTAATACAAGTAAAATATTTTGGATCTAGCCTTGGCTTAATAATATTGTCTTTACTATTCTTTTACCGTTCTTTAACTTTTTTGATGGTGTTGCAGACTCAATGGAATAACTTCTTAAATGTTTCTGGTTCTCTTGAGAATATGACGGATTTCCAAAGGGAAATGGAAAGCGAACAAGAAGTTAATGGCAAAACGAGACTTGTAAACTTCCAAAAGAGTATTGAAATAAGAAACTTAAGATTTGGATATGGTGATAATTTAATTTTAAAGGATTTAAACCTAACATTGATAAAAAATAAAACATACGCCTTCGTAGGAGAATCTGGATCAGGGAAGACGACATTAGTTAATTTGATTACTAATTTAATGTATCCAGATCAGGGAGAGATTTTTATTGATGATCATAACACTAGAGAATTAGAAATTAAAAGTTTTCAATCTAGGATAGGTTATATTACTCAAGAACCTGTAATTTTTAATGATTCAATTTTTAATAATGTTACCTTTTGGGATCAACCAAGTCCCGATAATATTGCTAAATTCTGGCAAGCTCTTTCTAAAGCTAATATCATAGAATTTGTAAAAGCACTACCTAACAGTGAAAAAGAAATGCTTGGTAATAATGGAATAAACATTTCTGGAGGCCAGAAACAAAGACTATCAATTGCTAGAGAGCTTTATAAGGACATTGATATTCTAGTGATGGATGAAGCAACTTCAGCGCTGGATTCTGAAACTGAAAGAGTTATTCAGAAAAATATTGATCAGTTGAAAGGTCATTATACAATACTTATAGTGGCCCATAGATTATCTACCATACGGAATGCTGACGAAGTAATAGTGATGAATAAAGGACAAATCACATCAATCGGAACATTTAAGCAGTTGATTGAGGAGTCTAGTGAGTTTAGAAAAATGATTGAATTGCAAGAAGTTTAATATAATGGAAAGAAATATAATAGCTACAATTGAGGGTGGCAGAAAACCCTTAGGTAAAGTTAGAGTAAGCGGTGCAAAGAACTCAGCAACACGTTTGTTAGCAGCTTCATTAATTTCTGATGGACATGTACAGCTCAATAATTTTCCAACTTTATTGGTAGATGCAAAATATAAAATTGATTTTATCAAAAGGAGCGGTGCTTCAATTTCAGTAAATGATATAGAAGAAACTATATTAATAGATCCAGAGAATCTCCGGAATACATTGTTAGAACACTATGATTTTCCAATTAGGACTACATATTTATTAGTACCAGCTTTGATTAAAAAATCAAATGTAGCATTTATTCCATATCCAGGTGGCTGCAAGATTGGAAATAGGGGTTATGATTTGCATATAATGGTATGGGAATCTCTTGGCGCCAAGGTAGAAGAAATGGAAAATTACATACGAGTTACAACTGATAACGGGTTTAAACCAGGTGAGATCAATTTCCCCAAAAGTACTATTGGTGGTACAGAAAATGCGCTAATATCGGCATCTACTATTAATGGTAAAACTATAATTCGTAACGCATATATCTCTCCAGAAATAGAAGACTTAATTTTGTTTTTAAGATCAATTGGAGTGACAATCAAAGTTGTAGGCAACAGTTTCATTGAAGTTACTGGAAGAGATTATTTAGAAGGCTCAGTCTACAGTGTAATGCCAGACAGAATTGAAGCTCTTACATGGGTTGTCTATGGAGTGTTATCAGGAGGTGATATTACCATTCTAGATGTACCCTTCAAGTCTATGGAAATTCCATTGATTCACTTGAAAGAGGCAGGTATTGATTTATATATGAATTCGAACAATATCCACGTTACACCTGATTGCCTAATTAATGGAATGATTCAACCGTTTGAAGTAGCAACAGGAACTCATCCAGGTATTATATCAGATATGCAACCATTCTTTGTCATGCTCGGTCTTCATGCTGATGGAATTAGTCGAATTTTCGATTACAGATATCCTGAAAGGTTAAAATATTGTGAGCAGTTAGCCAGATTTTATAAGGGTCGAATTTCATGGGAAAGAGGTAGCATAACAACGCAAGGCAACACCGAGTTTCCAAAAAGCGTAGTAAACGCTCAATCAACTGATTTGCGAGGAAGCATGGCTTTAGTTATGGCAGCTCTATTAGCAGAAGGTGAATCGACAATTCTTAATGTCGAAATGGCAATGCGTGGCTATAATAATCTTCAAAAAAAGCTGAAAGACTTAGGTATAACAATTAGAACTAAGAGTATGGAATATGAAAATAGTTAAGAATTTTGACTTGACAGATTTCAATAGCTATAAAATTAAGTCTTACTGTAACAAAGCATTTTTCCCAAAAACAGAAGAAGATTTTATTGAAATCTATAAGAATCATCCTATAAGCAACAAAATAATATTAGGAGGAGGATATAATGTAATTTTATCTAAAGAGTACTATACTGAAGATTTTATTATTATTGGGCCATCTTTTGCAGAAATTACTGTCGACAATGATATTATTTCATGTGAAGCAGGTGCAACAACATTTGATGTAAGTAATAAAGCTTACGAATTTTCCTTATCTGGATTTGAAATGTTTTATGATATACCAAGCTCTATCGGAGGGAGTATTGTAATGAACGCAGGGGCTTCAGGAGAGGAAATTAAGGACATACTCCTTAAAGTACGCTATTTAGATTTATCAGATTTGATTATTAAAGAAATTGATAATCAAGATATAGGGTTTTCTTATCGGGATAGCTTTTTTCAAAGGAGTACAGATAAAATAATTTTAAAAGGATGGTTCAAATTGAGATTTGCTAACAAGGCAGATATCAAAAATAAGATGGAATATATTAGGAATGCAAGATGGCAAAAACAGCCCAAAGAATTTCCTAATGCAGGTAGTGTATTTAAGCGACCTACAGGTTATTATGTAGGGTCTATTATAGAAGAGTTAGGATTGAAGGGATATACGATTGGGGGTGCTAAAATATCAGAAAAACATGGGGGATTTATTGTTAACTATAACAATGCAAAAGGACAAGACATCATTGATATAATAAAGACAGTTCAGGCTAAAGTTTTGAGTAAATATAATTTGAATTTAGAGGTAGAGCAAAGAATTCTGTAGTTTATGGAAAAAGTGATTTTTACCTTGGAATCAAGGTATTTAGGAGGAGCTGAACGAAGATGGATTAAAATATTTCAAAAATTATCTGAGCTAAACAATATTGATATCGCTATTATATTGTCAGAAACCTTAATTAATAATGTACAAAAAAGTGATGATATAAACATTCGAAATTTTTTGGATAAAACTAATAGCCTCAAAATTTATAAATTAAAAGATAATTTTAAGAGCAAAACTGTAAGTAAAGCATTAAAGTTTTCATCATTATTAATATATGGAGCTAATTTGAAGATAATGGGTTTCAAAAGGGTGCATTCAATTATGAATCCTAGAGCTGCTTATATCCTAAAAAAAATTTATGGTTATCATCATACGCATGAAGTTGCGGGTCCAGAGTACGCTTTAAAATATGCAAAATCAAAATATTGTAAATCTGTAAATAATGTAGTAACTGTAAGTTCAGGTATTGCAAAAATATTGATGTCACAAGGTGTTAATAATGTAAGTCATACATACTCAATCCCATACTATGAAAATAGGGAACTCGAAACACCATTACCAAAAGAGAATATTGTTGTATTTGCACATAGGTTTGTTAAAAGGAAAAATGCAATATTATGCGCTTTTATTTTCAAAGAATTAGCTGAGAAATTTCCGGATTGGAAATTTTATCTTCTTGGTAAAGGAGATAATGCTACTACTAATTATATCAAAGATATAGTCACAGGTCCTTCAAATATAGAATTTGGTTATAAAGCAGATATTTCAGAAGTACTGGTTAAATCTAAACTATTTTTATCTTTTAATTCAGTTAACAATTTCCCATCTCAAAGTGTCATGGAGGCGCTGCATTACGATAACTTTTTAGTTTTAAGTGATAGGGGCGAGTCTTCCATTTTTGTAGAAAACAAAAATGGAATTCTTGTAGATTTAGAATTTGAAGTAATTACTGAGCTGTTAAGTAAGCTAATCGCTGAAAATAATTTTGATAGTGGACTATCAAATGCACATCTAGAAAATAAGTTTAATCATAATATATTTATAAATGAATTGATTAATATTCATACGTAATTGTTGTGATTAATTTTAAATATTGATAGTTTTTAATATTGACTGGTAGATGTACGCTGAATGTAGTATATATTCATAAAAATGTGAATTAAATAAATGCCAACAAAAAAAGTACTTATAGTGATTGGTTCCTTTAAAACAGGAGGAGCAGAAAGGATGGCAATAAATGTAGGAGAAGAACTAAGTAATAGAGGATATGAAGTTCATTTTGCTTTACAAAAACCAATATTTGAGTTGCCACATAATATTGTAAGAAAAAGAATACATGTTTTAAACAATAGAAAGGTTTCATCGAAATATATTTTTCATCTGCTTAATTTCTTTTTGGTCTTCCTATTAAGGCTTAAATTAAAGCCTGATCTGGTTATTGGATTTACTTATTATAGTAGCTTCTTGGCATGTTTTACTTTTTCAAGAAACATAATTGGAAGATTTGATACTAACCCTTATGTGCTAGCAAAAAAAAGGCAAAGGATTGCTAATTTTGTTCTTAAATGGCCTTTTGTACAATATGTAATTGTACCATCTATAGGACTTTCTGAAGCTATTATTAAACGAAATAGCAAAAACAAGAAAAAAATTAAGGTGATATATAATTCAATTGACTCTAACAAAATTTTAGAACTAAGTAAAAAGGAGAGCACTTATGTATTCGACCAACCTTATATATGTGCAATGGGAAGACTGAAAAAGCAGAAAAATTTTGAAATGCTCATTGCTGCTTACTCTTTAAGTAATATTAAAGAATATTTTGATTTAGTTATTATTGGGGAAGGAAATATGAAGGAGGTACTTTTTGGTAAAGCCTTAAGCTTTGGAGTTGCCGATAAGATTAGATTTACAGGGCAGTTAAGCAACCCTTTTCCTATCATTAGAAATTCAACTCTTTTTTTAAATACATCTAATTCTGAAAGCTTTTGTAATGTGATCTTAGAGGCGTTGGTATTGAATGTTCCAGTTATTGCTACTAATTGCAACTATGGACCTTCAGAAATAATCAGAAATAAAATAAATGGAATATTAATTCCAGTTGATAACGAAAAAGAATTGATTTATATACTCAATAATCTAAATGGCGAACAGCTATCTAAATACAGAGAAGGTATTCCTAATTCTATAGAGAAGTTTCAGTTGGCTTATATAGCCGATGAATGGGAAAAAATGATAAATAGCATTTAAAAACAATGTAATGCTAAATTAGTTTCATAAACAAATTCTCTTTGTTAATAATATTGATTTAATTTAAAATGCAATATTACTATCAAATTTACATTGAATAATTATGGTTTCGAGTAAATGGTCAAGAACCGATACAGTTGAACTTATTTTAGAAATTGAGAACAAGATTAAATCAGATAATTTAGTAATAGAAGGAATTAAAGTATGGCCATGGATTAGAATAAAATTATTTGTTTATTTTATAAATAAGCTTGAAAGAAATGAAAATAGCAAAATTCGGAAGTCAAATAAAAATTCGTTCTTTAGTAAAATAAGTAATTTAAAAATATTAATATTTCATCTTTTTAAATTACTTATATTAAACAAAAAAAAATACTTATTTATTGGATCTAGAACGTATCGAGTTAAAAAGGAGGGTGAATTAATGAATAAATTTTTTGACCCACTTATTATCAATCAAAACATACAAAAAGAGAGCCTTACGGTCGATATAGATATAAATACTGAATGCAATTTTAATGGTACCAATCTTTTATTCTTTCCTACTGTTAAAAGATTATTGACACTTTTTAAAAAAAACAAATCGATAAATACAGATACTAAAATTACATTACTCAATGTAGCGGCTGATATAGAACACATAGCTAAATCTAAAAATTTAATAGGATCTGATAAAATTAAAGAAGAATTTGGGTCGATTTTAGTGTTTGAGTGGTCTAAATTAATAGTAAATGTTTCTGTTTGGGAAGTAATTATTAACAAGCTAAAGCCTAAAGTAATATTTACATTATGTTATTATGCTAATAATACTCTTGCTGCAAATGTAGCAGCTTCACGGCTCAAAATTCCTACCATAGAATTACAACATGGACCAATTAATAATTTACATTTAGCATATGGATCATTTATTAATGTCCCTCGATGTCAGGACTCGTATTTTCTACCATCGGCATTTCTTACTTGGGATTTGTCTAGTAAAAAATCTTTAGAAACCTCTTTTTTAAATAAAAAAGTATATGAGTTAGGCCACATATGGTTGGATTATAATAGTTCTAATTCGAAAGATATAGCTAAACCAAATCGTAAAATTATTACTTATGCTTTACAACCCTCAAGAGAAATGGGGGATCCTTTTCCTGATTATCTTATAAGATGGATAAGTCAATCTAAAAATGATTTTGTTTGGTGGTTTCGCCTACATCCTCGCCAATTTGATGAATATCAACAACTTAAAGATAGGCTTACATCTATTTTGGAAAATGTTGAGTGGGAGATTGATAAACCGTCTTACAATGCATTACCTGAAGTTTTAGAAATGAGTTCTTATTTAGTTACTTTCTGTTCAGGTGCTATTAGTGAAGCAGCATTACTGGGGGTCCCTTCGTTTGCTTTATCAAATTTATCAAGTGAATATTATAAATATGAATGCGAAAAGAAAATGCTTTACGTTGCTTCTGAGTATGATAAATCACTTGACTGGGGTGACTTTTATAATGTCTTTAAATTAAATGTTGATGTTTCTCAGTTAAAAAGAAATAATAGTTTTAAAGAATTTGACCAGATAATCAAAAGTATATAATTGTATTAAAATTAATTACACATTACTTTGATAAGTGTTATCTTAATAACTTTTATCATAAAATTAAAAGTGAGTAATTAATAATTATTAAGAAATTAATTAAATCATGAAATTGAAATAATTATAAGTTGTATTATTTGTATTTAACTTATGCAAAATGCGGATTTTGTTTTATTCACACTCCTCAACAGTATATGGAGCACCTTCTTCATTGATAAATTTAATTAAAGGTATTAGCGTTTTAGATCCTAAAATCGAATTACATGTAATAATTCCTAAAAGTGGTCCTATTGTTAGTTTATTAACAGACCAAAAGTTTGACTATACTATAATACCTAATAGGGTATGGACATACAATAAATTCTTATATGATAAGAAAATTAAAGAGAATAGTCTAAAAGCGAAAATATGGCTGATCAAGAATAAATTCTTAAAAAAAACGCTTAATAAAAAATATTTTAACGAGCATCTAGCCTTTGTGAAAAAATATAAACCTGATGTAATTTATGTAAATTCATCAATGGCACCAATAGGAGCATTAGTAGCGAAACAACTAAATCTTAATTTTGTATGGCATCATCGAGAAACTGTAAATGATTTTAATACTGGCTTCTTTTTAGAAGATACTGATGAATTTAATAGTTTATTTTCACAAGCAAAATTGCATTTATATCCATCAAATTTTCTTAAATATAGCTACAGTTGTTTTACAAACTTTGGTAAAAATCATACTGTTTTTAATGGGGTCTACAGCATCAATTTTAATCCAGAAAAGAGGTATCTTTCAAATAAAATACTAAAGTTTGGAATGATCGGTAGAATAAATCAGCAAAAGGGTCAAGAAGACGTTATAAGTATCTTTGCTGGTTTGTCAAATGCTGGCATCAATGCTGAATTACACATTTATGGTGATGGAGAAAGATCTTACATCGAAAGAATTAAACGCGACTATAATACTCCCAATATCATATTTCATGGCTTTTGTGAGAAAGATGAAATTTATAATAGCTTACACTTTGTAATTGTAAATGCTAGCAATGAAAGTTTTGGCAGAGTTGTTGCCGAAGCAAATGCTTTTCAAATTCCAGTTATAGCATCTAATTCTGGAGCATTAAATGAAATAGTTTTTGACGGTTTAAATGGATTTAAATATGCAAACTTGGAAGAATTTAAATCTATTCTTATAAATACTGTTAATAGCAATAATTTCGAAGAGATGTATAATCCTTTAATGAGATCTTCAAGGTTAATATTTGAAGAGAATTTCTCATTAGAATCGTATGCGCTTAAAGTTTTGAATGAGTTAAAAAAAATTTAATAAATGTTTAAAATATTAGATTGCACGCTCCGTGATGGGGGTTATTATACTAACTGGGATTTCAGCAAAGATCTAGTAAGTACTTATCTGGAATCAATGAATAAACTCCCGATAGATTATCTAGAAATTGGATATCGTAATAACCCAATGAAAGATTATCTTGGAGAATACTTTTACTGCCCTTCATATCTTCTTAAACAGATTAAACAAGCATCCAATAAAAAGTTGGTTGTTATACTGGATGAGAAAAATGTCTTACCAGAGCATGTGCAAAATTTGCTGAACCCATGTATTGGAATTATCGACATGGTGCGCATCGCATTAGATCCCCAAAAATTTGGCAGAGCCCTTAAATTAGCCGAAAAAATAAAGGCTATGGGATTTGAAGTGGGCTTTAATACCATGTATATGTCAAAGTGGCGTGAATTTCCTGAGTTTTTGGATGAATTGAAATTTGTCAATGAAGTAGCTGATTACTTCTATATGGTGGATTCCTTCGGTGGTGTGTATCCGCAGGACGTAATTGATACAATTAATTTAATCCGAGAAAAGACAACTATTAAGTTAGGGTTTCATGGTCACAACAATCTTGAACTCGGACTTATTAATACGCTTACAGCTATTGAACATGGTGTGGAGATAGTAGATGCTACTATTACCGGCATGGGAAGAGGGGCAGGTAATTTGAAAACTGAATTGCTGCTTGCTGCCCTAAATGCGAAGGGAGAGCTTGAAGTTGATTTTAATGCTTTAAGTAAAACAGTTGACGAATTCACGCAATTGCAACAGGCATATGGCTGGGGTACAAATCTGCCATACATGGTATCGGGTGCAAATTCACTACCACAAAAGAACGTAATGGAGTGGGTAACACAACGGTTTTATTCATTTAATAGCATCATAAGAGCTCTAAATAATCAAAAGCAAAAAGTAAAGGATAATTATAAATTGCCATGTTTTAAGCCTGCTAAGCACTATAATAACGTGGTGATTATTGGTGGTGGTACAAATGCCGTAAACCATGCCCAAGGGCTTAGGGAATATATTGGTAATATGGATAATGTTTGCTTAATACATGCAAGCTCAAAAAATTCGAACTCTTATGAAGATCTGAATGTAGACCAGGTTTATTGTCTTGTAGGTAACGAAGGGCATCGACTTGAAAAGGTTTTCCAAAGCCTGAAGAATTTCAATGGGAGCTGTATTCTGCCTCCTTACCCAAGAGAAATGGGTACTTATATTCCTGATGCAGTTTTGGAAAATAGCTTTGAATTAGAGCGTATTGAATTTAGCAACAAACTAAATGACACCCATACAGCATTAGCCTTACAGGCGGCAATTGAACTTGGCGCTCAGAATGTTTATATAGCGGGTTATGACGGTTATATTCAAGCAAGCATCTCACAGAAAGAAAAGAGCCTTACAGACGAAAATGAATTCTTATTTAGTTCTTTTGCGCAGCATACTGGTAAGTCACTAGTTTCATTAACTCCAACAAATTATAAATCGGTTGAAATTAATTCTGTATACTCTTTATTAGCATAGCATGAGAGAGGATGTATGTTTTTTTCTGCCTACCAGGAAAGGAAGCCAACGGGTAAAGTCAAAGAATACACGTAAGTTTTCTAATATAGAAGGTGGTATACTAGAGCTAAAATTAAAACAGCTCCTAGAGTGCCGAACTTTAAGTTCTATCATTCTTTCTACTAATGATGAGCTTTCAGTAGAAATTGCAAGGAAGGTAGATCCATCCGAAAATAAGATTCAAGTAATTATTAGACCAGAGGAGTTGTGCCTGGACACAACTCCCCTGTCTGCGCTAATAGAGTATGTGCCGGAGATAATTCGTCAGAGTCACATCATCTGGGGGCATACTACTACGCCATTTATTAATGCTGCAGAATATGATAAAGCAATAATCGAATACTTTTCTAAGTTAGAGGAAGGGTTTGATTCACTTATTACAGTAAGCGCATTACAGAATTTTATTCTTGATAGTAATGCGAAGGGTATAAACTATGATTCCAATGCAAAGCAGTGGCCCCGTACACAGGACTTACCAATGCTTTATGAAATCAATCATGCTATGTTTATCACTTCTCGCGATACATATATCAAATATAGGAATCGTATAGGCACACACCCTTACCTATTTCTGCAGGACAAAATAAAGTCCTTCGATATTGACTGGGAAGATGATTTTGTTATTGCAGAGGCTATTTATGATAAACTTTTCAAAATATAAAGCAATCCTTTGGGACTTCGATGGAGTAATAATGGACTCCATGCCTATCAGAGATAAAGGATTTGAAGTTACGCTTTCAGAATTTCCAAGGGACCAAGTACAACAACTTTTAGACTTTCATCGCTTGAATGGCGGTTTATCACGGTACGTGAAGTTTCGATATTTTTATGAAGACATTTTAGAGCAGCAAATTACTGATCATCAAGTAATGTCTCTAGCTACGCGATTTTCGGAAGTGATGATGGAATTGTTAATCGATAAAAAGCTATTGATAGAAGATTCATTAAATTTTATTAAAAAATATTATAAGCAAGTGCCAATGCATGTTGTTTCAGGATCTGATGGTAGGGAGTTAAATGAAATTTGTGAGCGCTTAGATATTGCAAAGTATTTTGTTACAATACACGGTTCTCCGACACCAAAGAAAGAGCTTGTAGGAACCTTACTCCAAGACTACAATTATGCTCCGGATAATGTTGTGCTATTAGGCGACTCCGTTAATGATTTAGAAGCAGCAGAAGACAATGATATTGAGTTTGCAGCTTATAACAACATAAAGCTGTTTGATCTTGGCTGCAGATATATTAAATCTTTTAGTGAGACGAGATTTGATTAGTAGGAAGAATATTAAATAATGATAGAAACACTAAATAAAGTTTCAGCTGCTGTACATGGTCTTTTACTAACTAAGACTCAGCTTTCAGTATTTGATACCAGTATTTTATTTAATAAACGTGTTGCATTAATAGGACCTGCAAGCTCTGCGTTTGAAGAGAATAATGGAGAATATATAAATGGCTTTGATTTTATTGTAAGAGTTAATAAATCAGGGTTAATAGTTGATAAGCATCAATTTGACTCTAAAATTGGCAGCAGGACGGATATACTATTTCATAGCTTTTTCGAAAATGAATCAACGGGAGGAGGAAAGCTTGATATAGAATTGTTGAATAGACAGGGCGTTAAATACCTTATCAATCCACGCAGTAATATTAAAGGTATCAGGAACACCTTTAATTTTTATAAAAAGTATTTACTTGAATATAGGACCTATACTCTGTCCAAACAATTGTATAACTCTATATGTACTTATACACCAGGATATAAACCTACGATAGGTTTTACTGCTTTGGCAGCACTTCTGATGTCAGATTTTAGAGAGCTTTATATTTCAGGATTTACATTTTATAAAACGCCATTTGGTGATGGTTATAGAGATGAATTAAAAACTCCCGACAAAATACTGAAGAGTATAAAAGAGGCGGGTATACATGATATAGAGCTTGAATATACTGGGTTTGAGCAGTTACTAGAAACTAACAAGCATAAAAATATCCTAATGGATCAACAGCTTAAGGATATACTTAAGAGCAATAACTAAATGAGAATTCTATATTACTCCACAGCGTACAACGCTTCCCATGGTGGTAGTAACCATTCGAAAGCGTTTGTAAAGTTTGCTGGAGAGCACCCTCTAATATCTGAAATTCGTGTTTTCCCAACGGGGCAAGCTAGATCAAAATTTGATTTAAGTAATTCAGAGCTTGGAATCACTAAATCCAAGAAAGTTACTAATCTTAGAATACTTCTACCGATTAGGTTATACAGAAGAAATCTTCAAAACTTAGAGGGATTATTTGAAGAGTTAAATTTTTTTCAGCCTGATGTACTAGTTGTGAGACTTGATAATAATTTCTTACAGCTAAGCGAGATCAGGAAAAAATTTCCAAAAATAATTTTAGTTACAGAGGTAAATGCATCCCCTTTTGATGAGTCTTTTAAGGGTATTCACTTAAAGTCTTTTTTTAAAAAGAAAGAAAGGGAGGCTCTCAGTAAGTGCGATTTGAATTTCTTTGTTTCTTCTTTTCTAAGAAATAGAATCATGGGAAATGAAGCTTCATTAACTAGAGATCTTGTAAACCATAATGGGTTTGATGACACGCTATTCAAGCTAAATAATGACCAGAAGCTAATCAAAAAAACGCTTAAACTTCCTGATGATTGCAAAGTTATTGGCTACGTAGGTACACTGGATTTTCATAAAAAAATGCCTCTTTTCATTGATGCTTTTGCATTAGTGAGAAGTAAGTTTGAGAATGTTGTTGCTTTAATAGTTGGTGGTGGACCAGCGTTAGACGAAATAAAGAACTATGTTGCAGAAAAAGAGTTGACCAATTGCTTTTATTTTACTGGCCAAGTCAACCATCAAGAGGTGCATCATTATTTAAAAGCTTTCGATATCGCTGTACATCATGCAGCCAATGATTATATGAGTCCATTGAAGGTCTTTGAATACTTGGCAGTTCAGCTTCCTGTTATTGCGCCTGATATACCAGCAGTTCGTGAAATCTTTCAGAATAAGAAGCATCTTTTGCTCACAAAGGCTAATGTTCCTGATATTGCGGATAATTTAAGTCAGCTTCTTGGAAACCCCGAATTTGCAGGTGAAATTGCTAAAGAGGGATATGAGTATGTCAACCAAAATTTCACTTGGAGAAATAACGTTGAGAATATCATACAGGCCGTATTAAAAGTTAAGAAAATTGAAAGTATTACAACTAGTACAAAAACCTCAACTTAGAGGTGCCGAAATATTTGCTTCACAACTTTCTAATCATTTACAGAAATCAGGTGTAGACGTGCACCTGATTTCTTTGTTTGATGGTGTTTCCGAGTTGCCCTTCAATGGCAAAGTGAGTCATTTCAAAAGGCCGATCAACAAACGTTTTTGGGATTTTGAAGGATGGAAAAATTTGGCAGATTTAATTAAGCGTGAGCAACCCGATCTTATCCAAGCCAACGCAGGTGATACATTAAAGTTTGCCATTTTCAGTAAGCTCATATATAAATGGGAGGTTCCTATTGTATTTAGGAATGCTAATAAAATGGGAGATTTTATAGATACTAAACCTAAGTATCTATTAAACCGGTTTTTTGTGAGTAGGGTAAATGCAGTATTATCCGTGAGTCAACTTTGTGAAGAGGATTTTAAAGAGACATTTAATTTCCCAACCAATAAAATAAAAACAATTCCAATTGGAGTGGAGGCGCAGATGGTATCCACTCACGCACCAGCTGATCTGCAATCTATATATGGGAAGTACAAGGTGCTAGTCAATATTGGGAGCTTGGTGCCGGAGAAAAATCATGAAACGCTTATTAATATCTTTGAATCAATTGCTCAAAAAGATTCGACAGTCTTTCTTATTATCATTGGTGACGGTCATCTAAGGCATGAACTGGTGAGTAAAGTTGCTAATTTAAATTGTAAAGACAGGATACTATTTGCTGGCTATAGAAATGATGTATTGCAGATTTTAAAACATGCTACTGCTTTTTTGATGCCAAGTTTGATCGAAGGTTTACCGGGTGTAATTCTAGAAGCTATGTATTGCAAAACACCAGTTGTTGCAAACAATGTTGGTGGAATAAGTGAAGTAGTGAATGATGGAACTGGGTGGCTAATAGACAAGGGAGATGTATCTGGTTTTATTAATGCAGTAAATGAGGTGTTGGCTGGAGGTGAACCTGTTAAAGTTAAAGTTGATAAGGCTTACCAATTAGTTTCTGCCGAATATATGAATTCTCAGATAACCGCTAGATTTTTGGAGGCTTACGAGCTGATAATTGCGGGAAAAAAATTATCGGAATAAGAATCTTTGTACTTTCCTCCACCGAGGAAAACTTTAAATTAATGCCTCGTGTCAGATCACAAAATAAAAGTACTTCACCTGATCAAATCTTTGGGCCGTGGCGGTGCTGAAATGCTCCTGCCCGAAACACTTAAGGTGCATGATAGGGATAAATTCGATTTACATTTTGCGTACTTCTTACCTTGGAAAGACCAAATGGTGCCTGCCATTGAAGCTTTAGGAGCTAAAGCTGTTTGCTTTAAGGCGAATAATAATCTGCAAATGTTTCAGCGGGTAGGGGAGATCAGCCGTTATACGCAGGAACACCAAATTGATGTGATCCATAGCCACTTACCTTGGGCTGGTGTAATTGCCCGACTAGTAGGGATAAAGTCAGGGATACCTGTAGTTTACACAGAGCATAATAAGTGGGAACGCTATAACAAGATCACGTACTGGCTGAATAAGCTTAGTTTCGGCTGGCAGAACGCCGCCGTGGCAGTATCGGATGACGTGCAACAATCTATCCGAAAAAATGCCGGAGCCAAATTTCGTGAGCTTGTTCTGCCAGCTATGCAAGAAGTCAGAATCAATAGGAAAGCAAAACAACCATACCTGCTCAACATCTTAAATGGTGTAAATACAGCACACTTTGTGCGGGATGAGCAGGCGGGCCTTCAGATACGACATGAATTGGGTATACCTGCTAATGCCCCTGTAGTTGGAACCGTATCTGTATTCCGCTTTCAGAAGCGCCTGGATGTGTGGATGGAGATTGCTGCTGATATCCTGAATAGAGTACCCGAGGCGCATTTCATAGTTGTCGGTGACGGTCCTCTTAAAGAAGAATTACTGACTAAGAGAAAGGCCTTAGATATAGAAGATCGCCTGCACATGCCTGGCCTTAAAACAGATGTAAAGCCCTACTTCAACGCCATTGACATTTATATGATGTCCTCTATCTTCGAGGGTTTACCTATCGCCTTATTGGAAGCTATGAGCTGTGGTTGTGCTGTAATTAGTACGAAAGCCGGTGGTGTAGGCGAAGTGGTAGAGGATGGTAAAAGCGGCTTGCTTTGCGAAGTAGATAATTATATGAAACTGGCTGATTATGGCGTGCAGCTACTCCAAAACCAGGAGCAGCTTAAAGCCCTCGCAGCTGGAGCCCGCGAACGGGTACAGGCCGACTTTAGCATAAATATAATGGCAAAGCAGCTGGAAGAATTATATTTGTTTTTGAAAGAGGAAAGGGAGAACTCTAGATAATACTATCCCTAACCTAAATTGTCATCTCGACAGAATGGAGAGACCTAGTTCATTACGCATTTGTAGCATTATTTCAGATTTTTCCCGTTGGTTGAAATGATATAAAGAGGTTTTAGATTATAGGTTAGAGTGTAGTTAGAAAGCAGACAGAAACCATGCAAATAAGAAAAGGAACAGAAGCAGATATACCAGCCATTGTAGAACTTTTAAAGTCTTCTTTAGGAGAAGGGCTGATCCAGAAGTCGGAGCGGCTGTGGAACTGGAAGCATGTGGAGAACCCACATGGAGCATCGCCAGTGTTAGTAGCTGAGGCTGACGGGCAGGTAGTAGGTGTGCGAGCCTTTCTACGTTGGCAATGGAAGTACAAAGGGCAGGTGCTGCAGGCAATTCGGGCAGTCGATACAGCTACACATCCTGATTTTCAAGGAAAGGGCATTTTCAAGAAGTTAACTCTGCAGGGGTTGGAAGATGCTAAAAGGCAAGGTATACACTTAGTGTATAACACTCCTAACGAGAGTAGCAAGCCGGGATACCTAAAAATGGGTTGGGTAGAGATGGGGCGTATGGCCTTAAAGCTAAAAATTACCCCATTTGCCTATAAGCAACAAACTCAACCGGCTTTGCCTGAGCAGAATTGGGCCAAGCTAACAGAATTACTACCTAGGCTTTCTAATCCCATAGAAAAGGCGGATCAGGTCCGAACACTTTTAAGCCCTTCTTATATCCAATGGCGTTACCAAGATAATCCTCTGTTTGATTACTATTTTCTCTCTGACTATCAATCTTACGCTTTATTCTTCCGCTTTAAGCCGCATAGTTTCGGTCAAGAAATGAGGATAGTAGATTTACTAATTGACGAAAGACAATTTGATGGAGGGGGTAAAAAATCATTGGCAAACTCCTTTCATAAGATTAGCAAAATGTTTTTCATGACTTCTGCCTCCGGGAGGCACTTTCAGTTAGTAGATAGTGTTTATCCTAGCATGGGACTAATACCTATTTTAGATAAAGGACCTATTGTGACCTTACGCAATGTTAGTTTGCAAGAGGAGGCATTTTGTGAATTGAGCAGGCAGGAGAACTGGGGCTATGCCCTTGGAGATATGGAATTGTTTTAGAAAGCAGATGATCGGAGCAGTCTTACTTATATTCTTACTCTATTTTATAAATCAGCCTCTTCTGAAATTTTATCAAAAGAAGTTTTTCTTCTTTTCGATATCACTGATGAATAAGCTCTTTTTTTATCATTTGCTATTCTGGGGTATTTATTACACTTATACTATTTTTAATCGTTCTGATTCTAAGAAATATTTTGAAAGAGCAGCAGAATTTAGTGGCGATTGGTTAAACTTATTCAAATCAGGCACTGTGTTCATAAGTTTCATCGCACATCCTTTTGCTGATGGGTTAGATTTTAGCTATGAAATGTCAATGCTTTTATTTTCTTGGTTTGGTTATATTGGTTTTGTTAATTTTTATATATTCTTTCGTGAAAATTTAACTCTTAGGCTCCATTTTTGGGGATATGATCTGTTAATAGTCCTTCTCTTTTTGCCTAATATGCATTTCTGGACGGCATCTTTAGGAAAAGGATCAATAATCTTTATGGGATTAGGTTTGTTTGCATATGCAATGCGTTTTCCACAAAAACGTCTTTTTGCATTAGTTTTAGGTTCTGTGATTGTGTATATGGTTCGCCCACATATGTTTATGTTCCTTAGTATAGGTGCTGTTTTAGGATATTTCACAGGCCGTGAGAAAGTTCCACTCTATCAAAAAATTCTAGTTTACGCTGCATTTGCTGGTGGTATTTTTGTGATGTATGACCAGATTTTAGCAATGGCTAATATTAATGAAGAAGATGTTTTAGGAAGCTTTGAAGATTTTTCACAAGTACAGGCAGGTCGATTAAGCAGTGCCGGTTCTGGAGTGAATATAACAAGTTACCCATTGCCTCTAAAACTTTTTACTTTCTGGTTCAGGCCACTCTTTGTAGATGCTCCTGGAGCCTTAGGAATATTTGTGTCTTTCGAAAACCTGCTCTACGTTATCCTTGCCTGGAAACTAGTTGACAAGGACTTTATTACTTTTCTGAAGAAATCGACATCACTGGTAAAAATGAGTTTAGTGATCTTTATTTCTTCTTCCATCGCCCTTTCATTTGTTATGTCTAATTTAGGCATTGCCATGCGGCAAAAAAGTATGGTAATGTACTTCCTGTTTTTTGTGATCATTTCGTTTATGGAATTCAAAAAACAGAAAAAGATCGATTTGTTTCAGTTAAAAAAGAAAAAGCTGGAAGAGCAGGAGCGATTGGAAAGATATCCTTCTCCTGCTATATTGTAAGTATATAGAATATACCCACCCATGTCTCTCCTAGCAAGGTATTTAAACCACCTTCGGTCCTTGCCTATCTAAGGCAGGGAATCTTGACAAAAGTTATGATTAAGAACATACCTGTCTTCACTATCTCCCTAGACTTTGAGCTTTATTGGGGGATCTTCGATAAAGTAGTCCTGCAAGAGAGAAAAGAATACTTCGCTAATACACGACGGGTAATACCGCATATGCTTGAGCTTTTCCAAGAGCAGCAGGTGCATGTTACTTGGGCTACTGTTGGTATGCTTTTCGCCAAAGACTGGCAAGACTGGACATCGGCTATTCCGGCTCAGAGACCATCCTATCATAATGGTCAATTGTCAGCTTACCGCCTTAGAGAAGAATTTGGGCGAGATAATAGCGCAAAAGACTGCTTTTTTGCTCCTGAACTCATTACGCAGATTCACAGTACTCCGTACCAGGAGATGGCTACCCATACCTTTGCGCACTATTACTGCCAGGAAGCTGGACAAACAGTGGAGCAGTTTCGTGAGGACTTGCGGGCGGCGCAAGGTATAGCGAAGCGACAGGGGATGGAACTACAATCGTTGGTATTCCCTCGTAACCAGTTTAACGAAGCCTATCTGAAGGTCTGTCTGGAAGAAGGAATCAAGACAGTTCGCTCGAATCCGAAAGATTGGTTCTGGAAGCAGACGGTAAAGGATACGCTATCGAGTAAACTCTTCCGGACAGGAGATGCCTATCTGCCACTTGGTAAACGGACTTCTTTTCCACTGTCAACACTCCAATTAGAAGCGGATATGCCGCTGGCTATACCTGCCAGTCGCTTCCTGCGACCGGTAGATGGGAAAAGAGACATTCTGAATAAACTCCGCCTGAAGCGTATTTTGTACGAGATGACAGAAGCAGCTAAGCGCAACGAATGCTATCACCTCTGGTGGCACCCGCATAATTTTGGCAGTTACCCTGAGCGTAGTATGGCTGACCTTAGAGCAATTGTCGATCATTATAAGAAGTTGCAAGAGCAATATGGCATGCAAAGTATGAGTATGCTGGAGATTTATAAGTATGTAAGCGGGACGTAATTTCTTACCTTTGCACCCGAAAACAAATAATACCTCCATGCCCCCAGTACTTATCCGCATCACCACTGTCCCGCTCTCCCTGCAAAAGCTGATCACCGGGCAGTTGCCTTATATGCGCTCCAAAGGTTTTGAGCCGGTGATGGTGTCAGCGGCCGGGCCTGAGTCAAAGGCGGTGGTACAGGAGCAGGCTACTCCCTTGATTGAAATCGGGATGACCCGCAAGATTACCCCGATGCAGGACCTGAAAGCACTCTGGCAATTTTACCGTCTCTGCAAAAAGCACAAACCAGCCATCGTGCATTCGCATACACCTAAAGCAGGTATTATTGGAATGCTCGGTGCAAAGCTAGCCGGCGTGCCTGTGCGGCTGCACACCGTAGCTGGTCTGCCGCTGATGGAAACAAATGGCAAGACACGGCAAGTTCTGGAGGCTGTAGAGAAGCTTACTTATGCCTGTGCCACCAAGGTATACCCAAACTCAACTGTGCTCAAAGACTTTATTCTGCAAAGCCAATTCTGCGGGCCGGATAAAGTGAAGGTTATTGGGAATGGCAGCAGCAACGGGATCAATACGGAATTCTTTCACAGGAAGCAATTAGATGCAGCCAAACTGGAGGAGCTGAAGGCGCAGTTAGGTATAAAGCCGGATGATTTTGTATTTGTATTCATCGGTCGTCTGGTAAAAGACAAAGGCATCCAGGAGCTTGTCGCCGCGTTTAAAAAGTTACAGGCACAGCACCCGCAGGTAAAGCTTTTGCTGGTTGGACCCTTTGAGCAGGATCTTGACCCGATCGATGACAGTATTCTGCAGGAAATTGAAAACAATCCTTCTATCTTGTCGGTCGGCTTCCAGCACGATGTCCGGCCATACCTGGCCATTAGTCAGGCACTGGCATTCCCTTCTTATCGTGAAGGTTTTCCTAATGTGCCCATGCAAGCCGGCTGCTTTGATTTGCCGAGCATCGTAACAGATATCAATGGTTGCAACGAAATTATACGACACGGTGAGAATGGTTTGATCGTGCCTCCTAAGTCGATGGAGAAACTGTATGCCGCTATGCTGACCTTTATAAGCGATAAGGAAAGTTTTGCCCATATGCAGTCGCAGGCACGGCGCATGATTGTAGAGCGCTACGAACAAACCCACTTTTGGGAGCTTTTATTACAGGAATACCAAGCCCATCTGAAACAACATGAACTTATATAGCCGATTCTTCAAGCGCCTGATCGATTTTGTGCTAAGTTTGACGGCCTTTATCGTGCTGCTTCCTGTTTTTATGGTGGTGACACTCCTTTTGGCTATTGCCAATAATGGGAAGCCCTTTTTTCTGCAGCCGCGCCCAGGTAAACAAGGGCGCATCTTTAGGGTGATCAAGTACAAAACCATGAACGACAAGCGGGATGCCCAAGGCAATCTCCTACCCGACGCTGATCGCCTGACCCCAATCGGCTCTTTTGTTCGCAAGACTTCCTTGGATGAAATACCACAACTGCTCAATGTCATCAAAGGGGAAATGTCCCTGATCGGCCCCCGTCCTCTACTGGTAGAATATCTACCGCTCTACAACGAAACCCAGCGCCGCCGCCATGAAGTGCGCCCCGGCATCACCGGTTGGGCACAGGTAAACGGCCGCAACGCCATCAGTTGGGAAGAGAAGTTCCGATACGATGTGTGGTATGTAGATAATATTTCTTTCTGGTTGGATGTAAAGATCATTTTTAAAACGATCGGTAAGGTGTTTAAATCTGAGGGGATCAGTGCAGAGGGAGTTGCGACGATGGAGCGGTTTAGGGGGAATAGCTACGTGAAAGATTAACCCACCCCTGCCCCTCCGAGGAGGGGAGTTTGGGAGCGATTGTCATCCCTCTGCCCCATTCAAAGGGCAGGGTCGTAAGGTTCTAAGAAAGTGTGCTTAAAACTTCCTGCCATTCTGTTAAGAAACTTGGTTGAAGGGATGTTAAGCTTATGCTACTCGCTAACAAGATCCTTACAGGATGACAAAAGGGGTAAAATAAAACGAACCTGCGCTTGCGAGGGGCAGGGGGATGACAACCATGCACGAGAATCCTGTCAATCCGTGGGGGTAGGGGGCCCTCTTTAGATCCTGTAAATCCTTGGGGTAGGGGCCCTATATAAAGATTCAGACAAGCACTACTCCAGATTTCTCATTACATTCGAAATGACAAATTGAGAATTATTACCTTTGCATCTGCACCATTAACATAAAACAAACTCCATGTACCTATACGGCGCGAGTGGCCATGCGAAAGTAATCATCGAAATCCTACGGGATATGGGTATACCTGTATTGGGTGCGTTCGATAAGAACCCTGCCATAAAAGAGATTGGTGGTATACCTGTGCTGGGCGCTGAAATAGAGCAGGAACTCGAGGAGCCAGTTATCATCAGTATCGGCGACAATAGTATTCGCCGCCGGGTAGCCGAAAAGCTACAGATGGGCTTCGGCAAGGCTATTCATTCAACCGCGATCATCTCACCCTCCGCTACCATCGCCGAAGGGACTGTAGTGATGCAGGGAGCCATTATACAGGCCGATGTACAGGTGGGGAAGCATGCTATCATCAACACAGGAGCAAGCATCGACCATGACTGCCAGATCGGTGACTATGCCCATATCTCTCCGGGCGCAGTGCTTAGCGGGAACGTGCAGGTAGGCGAAGGTACGCACATAGGAGCCGGAGCTATAGTGATCCCAAATTTGAAAATAGGGAAGTGGTGCAAAATAGGAGCTGGGACCGTTGTGATACGCGATCTACACGATGGTGTAACGGCCGTGGGCAATCCAGCCCGAATTATAAAAGAACATCAGCTATAAATATGAATACGAAGATCTGGCTTTCCTCCCCGCACATGGGAACAAACGAGTTTAAGAATGTCAAGGAGGCTTTTGACACGAACTGGATTGCACCGCTTGGTCCACATGTGGACGGCTTTGAGCGCGACTTAGCAGAGTTCCTGGGTGAAGGGGTGCATGTGGCGGCCCTTAGCTCCGGCACAGCGGCCCTGCACCTGGCCTTGATCATGCTGGGGGTGCAGGCGGGCGACGAGGTGATCTGCCAGAGCATGACTTTTTCGGCTTCTGCCAATCCGATTGCTTACCAGGGAGCCACGCCAGTTTTTGTGGATAGCGAGGCCCTTACCTGGAACATGTCTCCCGATTTGCTGGAAACGGCGATCGAAGACCGTATCCGTCAAGGCAAAAAGCCAAAGGCGATCATTGTGGTGCACCTTTATGGTATGCCAGCTGAAATGGACCGCATCATGGCCATTGCAGATCGCTTTGCTATACCTGTCGTGGAAGACGCGGCAGAGGCTTTAGGCTCGACCTATAAAGGCCGCAAGCTGGGCACTTTCGGGGAAATGAGCATCCTCTCTTTCAACGGCAACAAGATTATTACGACCTCTGGTGGTGGGGCCCTGGTTTCAAACAATGAGGCTCATATCAAGCAGGCCCGCTTTCTGGCTACGCAGGCTCGTGATGCAGCGCCTCACTATCAGCACTCTCACATTGGGTATAATTACCGCATGAGTAATGTATGCGCTGCGATTGGTCGTGGACAAATGGACGTGCTACTGGATCGTGTACAGCAGCGCCGTGCCAACTATGCTTTCTACCAATCAGAACTGGCTGCTATACCTGCTATCCAATTTGCAGAGGAGCCAGATGCAGATTACTACTCTAACCGCTGGCTCAGCACTATAGTGGTAGACGATAGCCAGGGGGTAAGCCGTGAGGATATTCGTTTGGCTCTGGAGCGGGAAAACATCGAGTCGCGTCCGCTTTGGAAGCCGATGCACCTACAGCCCGTGTTTGCCAGCGCGCCCTATTATGGAGATGGTACCAGTGAGCATCTATTTGACCAGGGATTGTGCTTACCCTCAGGTTCCAATATGACTGACGAAGAGAGGGAACGAGTAATAAGATCCATCAAAGCTTGCCTTGCCTGAAAAAAAGCGATTTTCTGAAAATAAAATAAAAACCACCTGTGCCTTGACAAGATTTGCAAAGCACGGGTGGTTTTTTGCGTATAGCCTAATAGCTGTGTCAATTGAGGAACAGCAAGTTAAAACCTGAATTATTCAGTTTTTTTCTTTAATTTTGGGCGGCATCTGTGTCCTTTAAATAGTGAAGGATATAATGATGCTGGTGAAGCTGCGTTTAGGTTTAGTTAAAGCTAAAACCATAAACAAATACTGACGTATGTAGGAACTTTTGACTGGATAAAACAGGTATTTATTTAAATTAAAACGAACGCTAGCTTAACGCCGTAATCTAAGCTCTTCTCTTCCCCGAGACTTCCGTATGAAAACATTTTTACAGAACAAAGCATTACCGAAATGGATTATACTGATCATCGATCAGATTATCTCCACCTGGTCTTTTGCTTTGTCTTTCTTTATCATCCGCCAGTTTGATTTCGAAACAATCCTGCGCGGCCACTTTTTTGTGTACAGCGGTATATACCTGATCATCTCTGTCATGGTGTTTTATGCCATGCGTATCCATACCGGCCTTATTCGTTACTCCAGCACCGACGACATTTACCGCATCTTTACAGCTGTTCTGATGGCTAGTTTGCTGTATGGCGCTATCGTGGGCTTCTGGGTAGCACCTGAGTTCCATATTGATTCGGTCAACATTTATGTGGTACTGCTGGTCAACTTCTTTATCAGTTCTTCAGTGCTGATTATGATGCGCCTGGGTGCAAAGGCTTTATTTTACTACATCAAGCGCGGGAGTAGCGGCGATAAAGAGTCCATTCTGATCTACGGTGCCGATAGCTTTGCCATATTGGTAAAGCAGGCGCTTGAAATCAGCAATGCGGGCCGCCTGAATATTGTGGGCTTTGTAGATGATAATCCTAACAAGATCGACAAGCACATCCAGCAAAAACGGGTATACCATATCAATGATGTAGAGAAATTGCAGCGCAAGCTCAAGATTGATAAACTGGTTATCCTGAGTGAAGACCTGAAATCAGAGTCCCGTAAAAACGCCATCGAAACATGCGTGGAGCTAGGTATAAAAGTGGTAACCGTACCACCAACCGAGCAGTGGATGTCAGGCCAGCTGCGCATGAACCAGATTCAGGATCTGCGTATCGAGGATCTGCTGCAGCGTCCACCGATCGTGATCGAGAACGATAAGATTTCAGCTGATCTAGCCGGTAAGCGCATCCTGATCACAGGTGGTGCTGGTTCAATCGGTTCAGAGATTGTGCGACAAGTGCTTTCTTACAAACCAGAGATGGTGATCATTTGCGATCAGGCCGAGTCTCCGCTACATGATTTGCAACTGGAGATGGAAGAGCAGTTCCCGGAGGCTAATTTGAGGCTTTGTATTGCAGATATACAGAACTTTAACCGTATGTATAGCCTGTTCAAGGAGTACAACCCACAAATGGTCTACCATGCGGCTGCGTACAAACATGTGCCTATGATGGAAAGCAATCCTTCTGAAGCCATACTCACCAACGTATTGGGTACAAAAAACCTGGCAGACCTCTCCATGACTTTTGATGTAGAGAAGTTCGTGATGATCTCTACAGACAAGGCTGTGAATCCGACTAATGTCATGGGTGCTTCCAAACGCATTGCAGAGATTTACATACAATCGCTTAACAATATCAGTGCTCAGCCGCAGCTTCAGGATAATGTCAAAGGCACGACTCTGCAGCAAACCCGCTTTATTACGACCCGCTTCGGCAATGTGCTGGGCTCTAATGGCTCTGTTATCCCTCGTTTCCGTTCCCAGATTGAAAAAGGTGGCCCGATTACCGTAACACACCCGGATATCACCCGATACTTCATGACGATACCGGAGGCGGTACAACTTGTATTGGAAGCTGGAACAATGGGCCGAGGCGGTGAGATCTTCATCTTCGACATGGGGCAGCCTGTGAAGATCGTGGACCTGGCCCGTAAGATGATCAAGCTGGCTGGCTTGACTTCAAATGATATCGAGATCGTATTCTCAGGCCTGCGTCCGGGAGAGAAGCTGTACGAAGAGCTTCTTAACCAGGAAGAACTGACCATTCCAACACACCACGAAAAGATCAAAGTATCAAAAGTACGCCAGTATACCTATAACAAGGTGCTTGCCAGCATTAACGAACTCCTCAACCTGAACAAAGACGGCGACGAGTTGGATACTGTCAAACATATGAAAAAGATCGTACCTGAGTTTAAAAGCAAAAATTCCAGGTTTGAAGAACTGGACTCAATGGTGCAGTAACCTACCAACAACATAAAACAGCAAAGGCCCGGTTAATCCGGGCCTTTGCTGTTTACCATTTGACATTTTTGAAGTACTGGGAAAAAGTCCCCCTTTGAAGGGGGCAGGGGGATGACTTACTTCTGCTGGTCCTTTATAAAAGCCTCAATTGTTCGCTGAACATTGGGCAAATTCTTCATTACCTCTTCATCTGAGAATCTTAATGTTGTATAGCCCAGTGCACTCAATTTCCCGTCCCGTTCATCATCTTCAGGTGTTTTGAAATTATGTGAATACCCATCCACTTCAATTACTAGTCGCAACTCTTTACACATAAAGTCAGCAATATAATTGCAAATTGGCCGCTGTCTTAGGAAGGTATATCCAGTTTTGCCTTTGCTCAACACTTCACACCACAGCCTGACTTCTGCTTTCGTGGAGTCATTTCGAAGATTTTTAGCAAGTGGCTTTAGCTGTTGGTTGTAGTGGCTGTTGTGTGGCATAGTTCAGGTTCGCTATAAATGTGTCATCCCCCTGCCCCCTTCAAAGGGGGACTTTTACTGAGCAACGCATAAAGCGATATTGAGTTCCCCGCCTTAGACTTTTATAGGGCCCCTACCCCAAGGAGGGGTTAGGGGTGGTTGGACCCGGAGCAGACAGGTTTTGCTAGTGCTATATCAAATCAAAGAAGCCCTTAAGTAAATATTACCTAAGGGCTTCCTTCCGTTTAATAAAGTTAAACCTTACAACGCCGGCAAAACCCTACTTTTCACTTCACCAAAACCAACTCTAATACCGTTTCGCTCAGCAAAGCCGCGCATGATCACGGTGTCATAATCGTTGATGAATTTACGCTCAGTGCCGTCAGCAAGCTGGATAGGCTGGGTGCCGCGCCAGGTGAGCTCGAGCATGGAGCCGTATGAGGTTTTATCCGGGCCGCTAATGGTACCGGAGGCGTACATATCACCTATTTGTATGTTGCAACCGTTGCTGCTTTGGTGCGCCAACTGCTGGTTCATGTTCCAGTACATGTACTTGAAGTTAGAGCGGCAGATGCTGTTTTTATGTCCCTCCTCAGGCTTGAGAAGCACTTCCAGGTTAATATCATAGTTATGGTCGCCGTGAAACTCAAGGTATGGCAGCGGCTTGGGATCCTGCGCTGGACCTTTCACGCGGAAGGGCTCAAGCGCATCCAGCGTTACAACCCAAGGGGAGATAGAAGAGGCAAAACTCTTAGCCAGGAAAGGTCCTAATGGCACATACTCCCAGGTTTGCATGTCACGGGCAGACCAGTCATTGAAGAGCACCAAACCAAAAATATAGTCATCAGCCTCATCCGGGCTGATCATCTCACCCAACTTGGTTTCACGACCAGTTATAAAGGCTACTTCCAGTTCAAAGTCAAGCAGACGGGACGGACCGAAAGTTGGTGCATCAGCATCAGGGGCTTTAGTTTGGCCATTAGGTCTGCGTATGTCGGTACCGGACACAATGATAGAAGAAGCCCGGCCGTGGTAACCTATTGGAATATGCTTCCAGTTTGGCAATAAAGCGTTTTTCGGGTCGCGGAACATCGTACCCACATTCGTAGCGTGCTCAATGCTGGAGTAAAAATCGGTATAGTTACCCACTTTCACCGGCATCAGCATCCGAACCTCTGTTTGCTTGATCAGGCACTCCTGCATCAGTCTGCTGTTGCCGCTGATCTCGTCATTGTCATTGCGCAGCAGTTCCGACACGCGATTGCGTACAGCTCGCCAGGTTGGTTTACCTAGAGCGATGAAATCATTCAGGTAGGGGCGGTGAAATACAGTCGGGTCAACGTCGAGAAGCTCGAACAGATTATGTTGGGCGACGGCGCAAAGATCGAGCACATAATCGCCAATGGCTACCCCTACACGCGGGTCTTTGGAGGCGGACTCAAAAATGCCGAACGGAAGGTTTTGTATAGGGAAATCGCTTTCAGGTGATATTTCGATCCAGGAATGCAGGGAAGGGTCGTTCGCTTTTATCATAGTGCAAGAAAATCTGGGTTGTTAGACAAATATAGGAATTTTGAAGGGTATGGGAAAGTTTGTAAAAGCAGTATATGGATCAAGTTTAACTTTTGCCCTAATGTGTGAATGAGGAATGCCGTAAGAAAAGATTTGATCTAAAGGATTATTTGCGTCATGCCCTCGCTCGCCTCTGGCGAGTGAGGGGTATCGGGCGGACTTTGGCCACTTGTAATTCGTGCCCAATTATTACTACCACCTGTCAGTATAAGTGGCGGGCCCCCACCATAGTAACCACAAGCGTGGCCGCTCGCGGCATGCATAAAAAAAGCAGGTGCCGATTTCTCAGCACCTGCTTTTAAAGGTCATGTGTATTTTATTAAAAAACTTTTTGCCAATAAGGAAAGCTCTAAGGTAGCGGCGTCACATTGACAGCCTCAACTGCTCTGATCTCAGGCACAGCTTTAAGTACTGACTGTTCTACACCAGCCTTAAGTGTCATCGTAGACATCGGGCAGGTACCACAGGCGCCGAGTAGCTCCAGTTTTAGGGTCATGTCATCGGTTACTTCCAACACCTTCACGTTGCCGCCGTCAGCTTCCAGGTAGGGTCTGATTTGGTCAAGGGCACTCTCGATGCGAAGTAAAAAATCGTTGTCAACGTTAATGGTTGCCATCTATCTTAGCTTTTAATTTCTACTGGTTGTGTTTTGGCCATCGTCGCATTACGAACAGACACCTGCTGCGCAACAGCCTGGGCCAACTCTCTGAAAACACCGGAAGCAGGAGAATCGTTCTGCAACGCTACCGGAGTTCCTTCATCACCACATTCACGTATGCCTTGTACCAAGGGTACCTGGCCTAAAACTGGCACATCAAACTTCTTAGCCAGATTCTGGCCCCCTTCCTGTCCGAAGATGTAATACTTGTTCTCAGGAAGCTCGGCAGGGGTAAAATATGCCATGTTCTCCACTACACCCAGTACCGGTACATTGATTTGTGGCTGACGGAACATCTGCAATCCTTTCTGTGCATCGGCAATCGCTACTTTTTGAGGAGTTGTCACAATCACAGCACCCGTTACAGGCAGCACCTGCACCATAGTCAGGTGAATGTCTGAGGTCCCCGGAGGAAGGTCAAGCAGCAGGTAATCCAACTCGCCCCATTCTACATCGCTGATAAACTGCTTCAGAGCGGAACTTGCCATAGGCCCACGCCAGATCACCGCATGGTCAGGTGGTGTCAGGAAACCGATGGACATTAGCTTCACGCCATACTTTTCCACTGGGATGATGTGATTCTTGCCATGATCGCCTTGCACCATGCTCGGGCGCTGGTCTTCTACGCCAAACATGGTAGGTATAGACGGACCGAAAATGTCGGCATCAATCAGGCCCACCTTTGCGCCAGACTGTGCCAGGGCAATAGCCAGGTTACTGGTAACGGTAGACTTGCCTACACCGCCCTTGCCGGAGGCGATTGCAATGATGTTTTTCACACCAGTGAGCACTTCTGAGCTGCCGGCACGGCCGGATGTTACGCGTGAAGTCATATTCACGGTCACTTCTGCTTCCTTGTCTACCATGGTATGGATAGCACGGATACAGGCGTTGCGGATAAGGTCTTTAAGTGGGCAGGCAGGGGTAGTGAGGATAACGGTAAAGCTTACGTTCTTGCCATCTACCTGCACATCCTCGATCATGTTGAGGGTCACCAGGTCCTTGCCCAGGTCCGGTTCCTCCACATAGCTGAGGGCTTTGAGTATATCTTCTTTTGTAATTGCCATAGTGTTAATCGCTTTTGTAAAGCCTTACAAAGATACAAACAAAAAAACTTTAAACATGATTTAGGGGCAGGGGATTATGTTGAAGAGATAGGGATGCACCTGTAGGGGTATGCGTGTGGTACCAACATTATCAATCCTCAAAATCTTTTAATCCTGAAAATCCTTGGGGAGGGGGCCCTATGTTTAGATTCAGACAATTAAAATCTATATTTGTAGTCCCTCAAAATAGCATACCCATGTCCCTGATTCCAAAAGAAGTAGTTGACCAGATCCTTGCCCAAGCCGACATTGTAGAGGTGGTAGGTGACTTTGTGTCGCTCAAGAAAAAGGGGCAGAACATGTGGGCGAACTGCCCTTTCCACCACGAAAAGTCACCTTCTTTCTCGGTTTCACCAGCCAAGGGTATTTACAAATGCTTCGGTTGCGGCAAAGCTGGTAACTCGGTGCAGTTCATCATGGATGTGGAGGGCACCAGCTTTCCGGAGGCGCTTAAGTACCTGGCTAAGAAGTATGGCATTGAGGTGCCGGAAGATCAGCCAAACCCTGAATACGCCAAAGAGCAGAGTGAGCGGGACAGTCTCTACATCGTGTCTGATTTTGCGAACAAGCACTATCAGCACCTGTTGCAAAACCACGATGAGGGGGCAATCGGGCAGTCTTACCTCAAAGAGCGCGGACTGACCAGCAACACCATCCGAAAGTTTGAACTGGGGTATAGCCTGGATACCTGGTCTGACCTGACAGATGCTGCTTTAAAAGCTGGGTATAAGCAGAAGTACCTGGAAGCAACAGGGCTTACGATTGCCAAAGAAGACGGCAAGAAGTACGATCGTTTCCGGGGGCGTGTCATGTTCCCGATCCATAACATCTCAGGACGTGTCATTGGCTTCGGTGCCCGTACGCTCAAAAGCAACGACAAGAAAAGCCCGAAGTACCTCAACTCACCTGAGTCGGAGATTTACCATAAGAGCAATGTGCTCTATGGCATGTACCAGGCCCGGCAGGCGATACGCATGCAGGATATGTGCTACATGGTGGAGGGTTACCTGGACGTGCTTTCATTGCAC
This sequence comes from Pontibacter sp. LHS2, assembly GCF_058932845.1. Taxonomy (NCBI): domain Bacteria; kingdom Pseudomonadati; phylum Bacteroidota; class Cytophagia; order Cytophagales; family Hymenobacteraceae; genus Pontibacter; species Pontibacter sp. LHS2. The sequence goes on along the minus strand of NZ_JBZYWG010000002.1, from coordinate 295,077 downwards.
CAGGGTGGTATAGAGAACGTGGTTGCCTCGTCAGGCACCTCACTCACCGAAGGACAGATTAAGCTCATCGCCCGCTATACGCAGAACATCACGGTACTCTACGATGGTGATGCGGCAGGTATAAAGGCATCGCTCAGAGGGATTGACCTGATCCTGGAGAACGGCTTGAATGTAAATGTGGTCACTTTCCCGACTGGGGAGGACCCGGACTCTTACATTCATAAAGTAGGCGACGAGAAGTTCAAAGCCTATGTGGCAGAGCATGCGCAGGATTTTATCTCTTTCAAGACCAGCCTATACGCTGAGGAGTCAAAGGGCAATCCAGTAAAGAAGGCGGATGCGATACGTGAGATCGTTACTTCTATCTCAAAGATACCGGACCCGATTAAACGTACGGTTTTCTTCCGAAGCTGCAGTCTGATATTTGATATAGATGAACAGCTCCTGATATCGGAGTACAACAAGATGCACCTGCAGGAGCGTCAGCAGAAACAGCAGCGCACGGGTAGCCCGGAGGATCTGGCAGAAGCAGAAGCCTATGAAGCTGAGCAAATGGCCGCTGAAAAACCTGCTACAGAAGCGGATGGCCTCAAGCGCTACGAACGCGAAATTGTCCGGATGCTACTGAACTATCCTGACAAGGTGCTGGTAGATGGGCAAAACACCTGCCAGTATATGTTGGAGCAGTTGGAGGACGTTGAATTCCGAACTCCGCTATACGCCCGCCTGATCGAAGTGGTAAAGGATAAGCTGCAACAGGGGGTTATACCTTCGGCAGAAGACTTTATAAATTACCCAGATCAGGAAATTCGTACGGAGGCCACCAATTTGCTATCAGATCCCTACGAACTGTCTCAAAACTGGGAAACACACCAAATCTACGTTCCTCACGAGTCAGATCTATTACCCTATGGCGCTGAACGAGCGGTACTTCGCCTGAAATGGCGCAATGTGCAATTGCTCATGAAAACTGAAATGGAGAAACTCCGACTCGTTACCGACCCAACAGAACAGGACCGTGTGCTTCAGGTTATCTTCCAACTCAAATCCTTCGAGAAACAGATCGGCGACTTATTAGGGATTGTGGTGAATAAGTAAATTTAAACTTTTTACCTTTGCAGCGCATTTCATTATAAAGCAACCACCTGGCCCATACTTATAAAGTGGGTAGGTATATGAAGGTACACATGGAAACTAATTCACTAGAGCCAATTAAGCTCGATTCAATAGAAGAAGCGATCGAGGACATCCGCCAGGGTAAGATCATTATTGTGGTGGACGACGACGATCGTGAAAACGAAGGTGACTTTATCTGCGCGGCAGAAATGGTTACACCAGAGATCATCAACTTCATGGCGACGCACGGTCGCGGCCTGATCTGTGCGCCTCTTACAGAGGAGCGCTGCGACGAACTGGGACTGGAACTGATGGTGGGCCGTAACACTGCTCTGCATGCCACACCGTTCACGGTATCTGTAGACCTGATCGGGCACGGATGTACAACAGGTATATCTGCCTCTGACCGCGCCAAGACTATCCAGGCACTGGTAGATCCCAACACTGATCCGAATGCATTAGGTAAGCCAGGCCATATTTTCCCGCTCAAAGCAAAGAAAGAAGGCGTACTGCGTCGTCCGGGCCATACAGAAGCTGCTGTTGATCTGGCCCGCCTGGCAGGTCTTGCACCAGCTGGTGTATTGATCGAGATCATGAACGAGGACGGTACGATGGCCCGCTTGCCAGACCTGGTGAAAGTAGCGGAGCGCTTTAACCTGAAACTGATTTCGATCAAAGACCTGGTAGAGTACCGTCTGAAGAAAGAAAGTCTGATTGACCGCGAGATCGCAGTAGAGCTGCCAACAGATTTTGGAAATTTTGATTTGTATGCCTTCACACAGCGCAGTAACGGTGCCAAGCACCTGGCCCTGGTAAAAGGAGACTGGAAGGAAGAAGAACCTGTGCTGGTACGTGTGCACTCTTCGTGCGTAACAGGTGATATCTTTGGCTCATGCCGTTGCGACTGCGGACCACAGCTTCACGAAGCCATGCGCATGGTAGAGCGTGAAGGCAAAGGCGTGATCGTGTACATGAACCAGGAAGGGCGCGGTATCGGCCTGATCAATAAGTTGAAGGCCTATAAACTGCAGGAGCAAGGCCGTGATACAGTAGAGGCAAACCTGGAACTAGGTTTTGGTATGGATGACCGCGACTACGGTGTGGGTGCTCAAATCCTGCGTGACCTGGGCGTTACGAAGATGCGTCTGATCACCAACAACCCTAAAAAGCGTGTTGGCCTGATTGGTTATGGTCTGGAAGTAGTAGAGAATGTGCCCATTGAGATTGCGCCAAACCCACACAACCAGAGCTACCTGACAACCAAACGTGACAAATTAGGACACGAAATACTGAAGAATACGGTTGTTCGCTAAGCAGCCTTCAGATACATAAGATAGAAAGCCCATGCCATTTGGCATGGGCTTTTTTTGTACTGAGCTTCCTGCTTCTCCAGCTCAAATTATTTGGGAAAGGCCTATCCCGCTTCTATTTTCTTACGTTAAGAATTGTATGTAATCTTTTGTGAAACAATAGATTAGGTAGCGTGTTTTATAAAAGGTTATTCACAATATTTAATTTAAGGCTGATGAGAGGACTGGGTACTAAATATTTGTTTTTTACATTATTTGTGGCATTTGCTTGTAGTAGCGTACAGGGCTGGGCACAACTACGGGAGGGGTTTGACATGGAGAGATGGCTCTATGGAAAAGTTGTACTGGCCAGCGGTGACAGTTTGCAGGGGGCTGTTGTCTATCACCCTGCACAGGATGTCGTGCAAATAGCATCGGAAGACGGCGTTATAAATTCTTTTTCAGCTGTTAATGTCAGTCATTTTATGATCAGCGGGGTGTACGATGGGAAACCACAGATCTTTCGGTCTTTGCCCTGGAATAGGGGCAGCATGGATAGCGACTTCAGGGTACCCGTATTCTTTGAGCAAATCAACCAGGGGGAGCTTGTGCTGATGAAAAGATATATTGGGGTGACGGCTGCCAAAGGGGATCAGCAGCATGCAACGGCATCTTTACAGCCACATTATTTTCCGCATTTTGCAACGGCAGGAGATGAACTACAGGAGGTTCTGTATGTAATGATGTCAGACGGCGATATCGTGCAGCTACGAAAGCCCAAAAGAGATATGCTTAAGTTATGCGGCGACCATACAGGGAAAGTAAAGCAGTATGTAAAGTCAAACAAGCTGGATTACAACAATTCTAAAGACTTACTCAGTATCGTGAATTATTATAATTCGCTTTAAAGAGAGCCTACAAGTCACGATACCGCACCAGCATGACGGTAGCGAGCACAAGCACTGCGATATAGAATAGCGCGGGTAAAACTGCCAGGGCCGGACTAAGCACCATCATGGGGCTGGTCAGCCCATCAATAATTTCCTGTCCCGGGGTAGGGGTAAGGCTACCGAACACTTTCATTGGCATAAAGCGGTCAATACGGTCATCGATCTGGTAATGTAAGATGGGCTCCACTATTTTGGACCAGGCCAGGAAAGCGATGATCGCCAGGCCGCTCTTGCGTATGAGGAAGGCAAAGAACATGGCCAGGCACATGTACCCGACAGCCTGCACAAAAAAATAGGAAAGGTGATCAATCTTGCCAAATATGGCGCCTATACTTTTGTCAGTGCTGTTAGTCAATCCAAATAAGAGACCTATCACCAGCAGAAACACAGTCGCCAGGGTTGCCAGACCGAGCGTAACATAAAATTTAGCCAAAACCGCCTCAGCACGTGAACGCCCGTCTATTACCTGTTGTCTGAGAGTACGACAACTGTACTCGTCTGTGATCAGCACAATGACCAGTATACCTAGCAGCAGGTTAAAGAAATAGGCAATATAAGAGAAGCGCATCCACAGATTGGGAAAATCATAGAGCGTTTTGCCCAGCGATTGCCCTCCAACCATCATATTGCTGCTAAAATAAATCAGCAATACCTGCAGTAGTACATAGATGGCCATGATTACCCAGAAAGTAGGGTATCTAAGTATCTTTCGGAGTTCAGTTCTAATCAGGTTCATGCGGAGCTTATTTTTGGGTGATTTCAAGGAACTGCGCCTCCAGGCTTTTGCGGCGCACCAGGAGTTGCGACAGCACGATGCCCTGCGCAAACATATCGCGGTTGAGGTCGGTGCTGGTATAGCCTTCGGAGAGTGTGAGATTAATGAAATTCTTCTCCCGGGCAAACTGTACGATGTAGGGCAAGCGCTCCAGCAACAGCAGTACGGGAGCCAGTTCCTCGGCACTGATCAGCAGTTGGTCTTGTGTGGAGAGGATATCCCCTACAGGCCCATTGGCTTTGAGCTTGCCTGCCTGCAATACCGCTACGTGCGTGCATACCTTTTCTACCTCGTCTAGCAAGTGACTGGCCAGCAGGATGGTTTTGCCTTGAGCGGCGATCCGGGTAATCAGGTCACGCACCTCTGCTATACCTTGCGGGTCAAGTCCGTTGGTCGGTTCGTCGAGTACCAGTACTTGGGGGTCATTGAGCATGGCGGCAGCCAGGGCCAGGCGCTGCTTCATACCCAGCGAAAAACCTTTGTAAGTCGTGCGGCTTCGCGTACCGAGGCCCACCATGTCCAGCATGCTGTTTATATGCCGATGATCTGCCTGCTTGGTATCAGCTACTACTTCCAGATTGGCGTGGGCCGTGAGGTAAGGGTAGAAGTTGGGTGTTTCCAGCAGGGCGCCTACCTGTCGTTTGGTCTCTCTGCTGATAGGTTTCCCAAACCACAAAAAGCTACCTCCGCTCGGCCTGATCACATCCAGCACCATACCCAATGTAGTCGTTTTGCCACTACCATTCGGGCCGAGCAGACCATAGATACTGCCCGCTTCCACTTGCAGCGTCAGCCGGTCAACAGCCTGTAGGTTACCGTATTTTTTAGAGAGATCATCAAGGTATAGGACTGTTGCCATAGCGGGAAGTCGTTTAGACAAATATAGCTTTTTTCTTATACCTGCCAACAAAAGAAAAGCGCCCCCACTCAGGTATAGCGGGGGCGCTTGTGCATAAATTGTATAGGTATAGCTAGTTTAGGACTACTACTGGTTATTACTGAAATCGAGGTTGTAGAAAAGGCTTACCTGCAAGGTATGGTTATGCTCAAACACGATGCCGCTGGCCTTCTGCACGATCTGGTTGAGGTAGCCCAGTTCCAGTGTAGCGGCACTGTTGATCTTATACCCTAAAGCAACATAAGCCCGGTTCTGATCAAAGATGTTACGTTGGATGTTGTTGCCAAACCCAACAAAGATCTCATTATAGGCTGCCAGGAAAGGCTCCCCTTCGTCAATGCTCGTGCCGACAAGTGGCAGGGTGGCCTTGAGCATGTAACGTGCACGATTGAGGTATGTAGAAGTTTCAGCTCCGGCGGGCTTGATCCAGCGCTGCTCCAGGCGGTAGCGGTGCATCAGGCCTACCCGCGCGATACTGCTTTTGTGCTGTAGCTGCTGGTAAATGCGATGCTCCGGGAAAGTACCTGCAGCCGGGAAGTCGCCGTAGGGGTGCGTCTCGATGTAACCGTAGCCCAGCGTGAACATAGTCGAAGGCGTCAGGTCAAAGTTTATACCTGTGCGGATAAGCAGTTGCTGCGGGTCTTTGAGAATATTATGCCGTCGCCATTGTACCTCGGTGTGCAGTCCCCACCTGTTATTGAGTTTGTGGTCACCGAAGTACATGTACCAACCGTTGTTATTGTAATCTTTTACACGGTCGCTTTGCGCCTGTACTGGAGCGATCAGCCCGAAGAACAGGCCCAGGGCCGGCAAAATTTTCAAGAGTATACCTTTGCTATTCATATTGACAAAGGTCACCCTCAAATGGTTGAAATTCAACTTGAATTTTCGCCTATTTTTTGCTACTTATTAGTGAAATTCGCATCATGCAAGTAGACGGAGAACAGTACAGAAAAACTGAATTGAGTATGAGCGCCGCTGAAGCCAATGTGCGGGCACTGGTTTTTATTGTGCCGATAGTGGTAGTTTATGGGGTAGCTTATTGGCTGATCTGGCCTGACCAGTTCTCTACTCAAAATCTACAACAGCTTGTACAGACAAACCGGGAGCTGTTGATGATCTCACCCCTAATCATGCTGCTGGTCTTTGTGCTCGGGGCCGTGGTACATGAGTTGCTGCATGGGCTTACCTGGGCAGTATTCTGCCAAAATGGACTAAAGTCGATCAAATACGGTGTGTACTGGAAAGTACTGACACCTTACTGCCATTGCAAAGAGGTGTTGCCGCTGAAGCAGTACGCCATAGGCGGGATGATGCCGGGTCTGGTGATGGGACTCTTGCCCGCTTTGGCAGGTATAGCCATGGGGCATTTTCTGCTCTTTCTGTTTGGCCTGTTCTTCAGCATGGCCGCTGCTGGCGACTTGCTCATTCTCTGGATGCTGCGGCATCAGCATGGCACAGACCTGGTGCAGGACCATCCGGACAAGATCGGTTGCTACGTACTCAGTACAAGAAAATCTACCTAGATAATGACTACACTTGTCAATCCGCAAAATGCCCAAGAGAAGGGCCTGTTGCTACCGGGCTTTCTGCTGCTGCCAGTTACGTTCGCTGCCTTTTATTTCCTCCCTCAGATACTTGGAAAGACGACCGGTTATTTGGCTAGTTTTCTGCTATACTGGAGCTGGTGTATTGGGCATGGGTTGGTAATGAAGAAGGGTGATTTGGCCAAACGCTATACCTTGCCCCCTCGCACAGGTATGGACTTGCTTCTGGTAGTGCTCTGCTTTGTGCCGGTAATCGGCGCTTTCACGGCGGCATTTCTGGTCGCGTACCCTCATCTCAGCCCTGCGCTATACATGATACTTGGGCTTGTAGCCCTCACAAATGGTTTTATAGAGGAGTTTTACTGGCGTGGTTCTTATACAAGTAGGTATGGCCAAAATAAAGTGTACGCCTTCGTGCTGCCTACGCTGCTTTTTGGGCTATGGCATATATCGGTTTATGCCGCCTATGGCATCAGCTACCAGGGAGGGTTCATGCCTTTAGTGGGTGGGGCATTTTTTATGGGATTGATCTGGGGCTATACCGCTTTCCGGCAGCAGCGCATCCTTATACCTACACTGGCGCATATCCTGACCAATTTCTTCGCTTTCTCGAATCTGATTGTGGAGAACTGGCTGCAATAGGAAAGTCGCGCCTTTTGGCTATATTTAAGGTATGGCTCTTTAGGACGTTAAGCATCAGACTATGAATTATAAGAAACTAGTGGGCGGAGGCCTCACCCTGGCAACGCTGCTTTGTGGCAGTCTGCAGGCATCTGCACAGGATTACAAGCAACTGCACGAACAGGCTATTGTGGTGGATACGCACAACGACGTGCTGATCTCGGTACTGGAAGGACTGCGACTGGAGGATGACCTTCGCGGCAAAACACACTCTGACCTGGCACGCTTCAAAGAGGGAGGGGTCGATGTACAGGTGTTTTCAGTGTGGAGTGATGGCACCTACGGAAAAGGCAAAGGCTTTAAGTTCGCCAACCTCCAGATCGACTCACTATACGCCATCGTAAACCGTAACCCTGACAAGATGATGATTGCCCGCACACCTGCCGATATCGAGCAGGCTGTTGCGCAAAATAAAATGGCCACTATGATTGGGGTGGAGGGTGGCCACATGATGGAAAGCAACCTAAAGTACCTGGAGGCGCTGCACAAACGTGGTACCATCTACATGACCCTGACCTGGAACAACTCCACTCCCTGGGCTACATCTGCCATGGACGAGGAGGGAGGCAAACTGCCTAAAAATCGCAAACCCGGGCTTACTAAATTTGGCAAGCAGGTGGTTCGCAAAATGAATGAACTAGGTATGTTGGTTGACCTGAGCCACGTAGGCGAGCGTACTTTCTGGGATGCCATGGCCACGACCACTAAGCCCGTGCTGATCTCACACAGCTGTGTGCACCACTTCAACCCGCACTTCCGCAATCTGAAAGACGATCAGATAAAGGCAGTTGCCAAAAACGGTGGTGTCATCCACCTCAATTTTTTCTCCGGCTTCCTGGACCCCGAATACGACAAGCGCATGAACGCTTTCCGGGCCAATCACAAGGTAGAGGTAGACTCATTGCGTAAAGAAGGAGCGAACTCGATCCAGATTTTTGACTGGGCCATGGCAAACTACCCAGAAGAGGCTTCGCAGCTTCGCCCACCACTTTCTTTGCTGATGGACCACCTCGACCATATCGTAAAGTTGGTAGGAGTTGACTACGTAGGCCTCGGCTCTGACTTTGATGGTGTCACTTCCACACCGAAGCAGCTTGACAGTGTAGCTGATATGCCAGTGATTACCCGCGAGCTGCTTGCCAGAGGGTATAGCGAGGAGGATATCAAAAAGATTCTGGGTGAGAATTTCCTGCGCGTGCTGCGGGCGAATGTGGGGTCTTAAGCAAGTATAGGTATAAACAAAAAGGTCAGGCTCTGAATAAGAGCCTGGCCTTTTCAATTGTACCCTCGCTCGCGTCCCGCGAGTGTGGGCTATCCAGTCGCGGGACGCCACTTGTGACAAATCTACAGATCAAAGCGGCCAGAGCCCGCCCGATAATTCACACTCGTAGGACGCGAACGAGGGTAGTGCCTATACCTATACCTGGGCCAGAGGCCCCACCATAGTAGACACGAGCGAGGACGCTCGCGCCATGCTAACCTTTCTACTCCACAGGCATTACCCTGTAAATTGTGCCCGGGCTCTCTACTGCTACATAGATATACCCATCTGGTCCCATCTTCACATCACGCACACGGCCGATGTTTTTTAGGAGTTTTTCTTCGCTTACAATCTTATCGCCATTCATTTTGAGTTTACTCAGGAACTGAAATCGCAGCGATCCAACCAGCAGATCGCCTTCCCAGCCTTTGTAGCGGTTGCCCGTCACGAAAGCCATACCTGATGGTGCAATGGATGGTACCCAGTACCAGAGCGGCTGCTCCATACCTTCTTTTTTGGTCAGTTCAGTCAGCACGGTACCGTTGTAGTTGATGCCATAGGAAATCACTGGCCAGCCGTAGTTTTTGCCTCGTTCCGCGATGTTCACCTCGTCGCCCCCTCTCGGGCCATGCTCGTTAGTCCAGATAGCGCCTGTACGCGGGTGTATTGTCATGCCCTGTATGTTGCGGTTACCGATTGTCCAGATTGAGGCAATGGCGCCTTTTTCGTTTGCAAAAGGGTTGTCGGCAGGTATAGTGCCATCGTCTTTGATGCGGTGCACCTTGCCAGGCGCTCGCTCAATGGTTTGTGCATTTTCGTGGTGCTGGCCACGGTCGCCTACCGATACATACAACATGCCGTCACGACCAAACTCCAGGCGGGAGCCGTAGTGGTGGCGGGTACGGGCCCAAGGCTGTGCTTCAAAGATCACTTCCTGGTCCGTGAGTCTGTTGCCTTCCAGTTTGGCCCGCATTACAGCAGTAGTAGAAAGTGTCTGGTCTCCTTCTTTCTTAAAAGCAGAGTAGGAAAGATAGATTAGGTTGTTTTGGGCAAAGTTGGGGTGCAACTCCACATCCAGCAGACCGCCTTGTCCTTGTGCAAGCACATCAGGTGCACCGGCTATTTTCTGGGGCAGGCGGCTTCCCTTAGGCAAACGGTAGAAAGCTCCGTTACGGTCCGTGATCAGCATGTCACCGTTTGGCACAAAAGCCATTCCCCACGGAATCTCCATACCCGTAGCCACGGTGTCGAGGCGGTAGCGGAGATCTTTAGCGGTATAGACGGTGGTCGCGGTGGCTTCTTCGCTGAAGTCGTACTGCTTCACGTTCTGTATACCTTCCTGTATATAAGCGACCAGGGCGATAATCTCCTGGTCAGAGAAGGTCTGCTCAAAGGCGGGCATACCTTCCTCAGGATAGCCGTGTTTGATGGCGGCAAAAAGATTTTCAGCAGAACTGCCATGCTTCCATTTGCGATCAGTAAAGGCCTCCAACTCTTCGCCGTGACAACCGGAGCAGTAGCTGGCGTAATTGGTGCGGGCTTTCTCCAACTGGGCTTCAGACAATGCTACTTCCTGAGCAGAGTTTTGAGCAACAGTTTTAGTATCTGAATCATTTGTGCTGGCGCTGCTGCCAGAGCTGGTACAACTATCCAGTGTGATAAGGGCTAACCCCAGGAGTGGGATCAGATGATTTGTCTTAAACATAGTATTTGATTTCGATCGTTGGCTGTACGTGGATTGCAAGCTTGTGTATACAAATATAGGTGGTGTAAAAGCAAAAGCCACCCTCATCGGGTGGCTTTTGCTTTTTATCCTAATTCTGTTTTAAAGTGGCAGCTTCATATCCTGCATCAATCTGCCAACCGGATACATGTTGTGGGTAGGCTCGTAGTGCGGTGAGTTTCGGTATACAAAATCAAGCTGAGCGCGTCCGTTTTTGGCGAACTCCGGGTCCTGCTTTTTGCGTGCTTCCAGTTGCTTGCGCAGGTCTGGGTTTTGCTTTAGGATATCAGCGGCCAGGTCTTCAAACACATAGCTCGAGAAGTACTCTTTCTGCATCAGGATACTGTCGAAGAAGTTCCAGTTGAAGTATGAGTCCACGGCCTGAGGCTCCAATGCCTCTACCAGGAATCGGTTAGCTTCCTGGTTCAGGTATACCACGTAGTCGCCTTTCAGGAACTGGCGCGGGATAGTGCGGGTCTCCACTTGCGTGCCAGTGTGCAGGTAGTGGCCTTCGTAGGCACGTGGCGATGTCTTATAGTCCGTGATGTAATAGGTATCGAGCGTAAGGGTGGTGTCTCGCTTGAGCTGGCGCATCTCCACTTTGTTCAGCTTCAGACGATCGATCACTTCACGCCAGGCTTGCGGAATAATGTACGCTACTGGTTTCTCCACAGTCACAGAAGGGGTGAAGGTGTTATAGTAGTTGATGTTGGTGGAGTAAGGTGCTTTACGGTCGTAGTATAGGCGCTCGAGCCCGCTTACTTCGCTTGGCTTGTACTTAGCAGCATAGCCCAGAAAAGGGACTTGCTCTACCTTAGTAGTGTCCAGCTTCCAGTCCAGCGCAAAGGTCTTTTGGGTGAGCGTTTCTTGTTTCGCCCTGGCTCTCAATTCACCTATCTCTTTGGCGTCACGGCTCACAGTGCTGATCATGTGCTCCATCAGCTTGTAAGTGGACTGCACCCGCTGATCAAAGGGCTTAAGCATGTGTGTCTCCGGTACGAAACCAATGGTGTTGTACAGCGCCGTGTAGCCGGTAGCATAGCGCGGCGACTCCATGAAGCCAATGATGCCTTTCTCTGGTGTCTCACCAATGGTGTTCATGTATGGTACCATCGGGAATTTATCTTTCTTCATGCCCTCATATAGCGAAGGTAGCATCTTGCCCTGCAGGTAGCCAGCCAAGGTTGGGTTCAGCTTGTTGTGCTGCGTGGCAATCAGCGTCATCACGTGCTGGTAATCGGCTCCGTTGGAAGTGTGGTTGTCCATGAACACATCCGGATCCCAATCGCGGTAGATGAGGTGGAAAGTCTGGGCGTTTTTGGAATCCGTCTTCAGATAGTCGCGGTTCAGATCCAGGTTGCGGGCATTGCCTCTAAAGCCGTAGCTTTCCGGTCCGTTTTGGTTGGTGCGGGTATGGCTGTTGCGGTTGAGTGCCCCGCCGATGTTATACACAGGTATAATGGCCAGCACCACATTGTCCAGTTGCTTGCGTTTGTTCTTGTCCTGCAGGTAGTCACGGGCCAGCAGCATGGTCGCGTCTATACCTTCGGGCTCGCCCGGGTGTATGCCGTTCTGGATGAGCAATACGCGCTTGTCTTTCTGCTTAATGGAGCGTGGGTCGAAGTCTTTGTCGGTGGAGATGATGACCAGGTGCAACAGACGGCCGGAGTCAGTATAGCCGTAGGGCACCATTTTCACTTCGTCGTAAGCGGCATCAAGCTTGCGGTACCAGTCAATGGCTTCGTCGTAAGTGGCGGTCTGGTTCTTGTTGCCTTTCTCGTAAGGCGTTTTGAGGTCGGTTTTGTCAGGTGTTCCGGTAGCCAGCAGCGCGGCTAAGAGCAGAGTGGTTAGCATGTGTGGTGTTTACAATTGGTCTTGTAAAGCAATGTTAACCAATTCGGGGCAAAAATCCTGCTTAGACCATAAAAGTCTTCCGGTTTTTGTTTGTCGGGAATAGCTGCTTATCCAGGCTATACCTGCCCGGTCCTATGAAGTAGAGGGCAAAGAAAAGGATAGCCGCTTCCAGGGCATGTGAATAGCCGCCAAAACCGTCGCCGGCACTGACGTGACGCAACGTGGCTACGATCATCGTGATAACGAGAAGGATAACCGTAGGGCGGAAGAAAAGTCCCAAGACTAGCAGTGCACCACCCACCGTTTCAGCAAATGCAGCCATAAAACCCCAGAATTCCGGCATAAAGTCTATACCCAGCAATTGCATATTAGCCCCGATCTTCGCCCACCGTTCCGGTCCGCCCACCATCTTAGGCCAACCATGGAGTATAAACATGATGCCGATGCCGATGCGGAGCAGCAGAAGTCCGGTGTTTTTATAGCTATAACGGGTGCGGAGTAATGACATGAGAGCAATAATACACAATCTGCTGTAATATCACAAAAATCTAATATATTAAAATGCCGCGTACCAAGGTGTTAGCGGGAACTTGATCGGGTTTTAATTTATGCAGACTATTTTGGTCTAATTGGCTGGTGTCCAGTATGAAAGTCATGCCACTCTTTTCGCTTACTGCCAAAAAGCCAGCTTCGCTTAAACTGGTGCTGCTAATAGGATGGTGCTGTATTACTTCACCGTATTTTGATCCAACTCCTATACCTTGTGCTGTTTTGTAGTCTTCGTCACGAACATGGATGCGCCATACCTGGCAGTCAGGCTCACAGATTTGTTCTACCAGCAGGCCACGGGGACTCTCCGGGGCACTGAACACATAGGCAGTATACTGCTGGCCTTCAAGTTGCAGGGTGGTATCTCTGATCTGTTGCCCTTCGGGTACATGGCTGCGCATCTCTTCAATAGGCATACCTATGCGGATGCGGCCTGTCTGACCTTTGGCGATCATTAGGTCAGCGGGATCTGCCGGAGTCTCTGATGTTTCAAATTCGACTGTTTCAGTCATCGGACCACCTTCGGTCACTGTATCGTTAGTGGCATCATCGTTTTTGTCACGGTCGGCGAGGCAAGCTGCCATGCCCACCCCCAACAAGATGGCGTATAGAATATTCTTAAGCATGAGGTGAGATTAATGAATCATTATATTCCATGTAACCCTGTTGTGACAGCCCGGGTTGTCGTATATTAGCACGAAAACGTAATTCGTTTATTTTGTCATACATCAACTAAAAATAATAAAATGGCTTTACCATTAATACTGGTTTCGAACGACGACGGCATTACAGCGCCAGGTATACGTACGCTGGTGAAAGTGGCCAAGAAGATAGGAGAGGTTGTGGTTGTGGCACCTGATGGGCCGCAGTCAGGTATGGGGCATGCGATCACGATTGGCAACACACTGCGCCTGGACCGCTCCATCGCTTTTGAAGACCTGGGTATAGAAGCGTATGAATGCTCCGGCACCCCGGCCGACTGTGTGAAACTGGCTAAGCACCATGTGCTGAAAGAGCGCCGCCCGGACCTGGTGGTGAGCGGCATCAACCATGGCTCCAACTCCAGCATCAGTGTACTGTACTCCGGTACCATGTCAGCCGCTATTGAGGCTGCCATTGAGGGACTTCCGGCCATCGGATTCTCACTTTGCGACTACGGGCACGAGGCTGATTTCACCCACTCCGAAGAATTTGTGGAATTGATCATTCGGCAGGCGCTGGAGCATGGTATACCTGAAAACACTGCCCTGAATGTGAATATACCGAAAAAGAGCAGCGAACCGATCAAAGGAGTGAAGGTATGCCGCCAGGCCCATGCCAGATGGCAGGAAGAATTTGACGAACGCCTCGACCCGCGTAACCGTCGCTATTTCTGGATGACGGGCAGCTTCGTGAACCACGACAAAGGAGAAGACACGGACGAATGGGCGCTGGTGAACAATTACGTATCCGTAGTGCCGTGCCAGTACGATATGACCGCTTACCACGCCATGGCGACGCTGAACGAGTGGAATATCTAAGGTATAGGTGATAAAAATAGAAGCCTCCCCCGAATCTATAATTCTGGGGAGGCTTTTTTGTAAGTAGGCTCTATCAGAAGCGTACAGGCATGGTGAATCTTACCTTCACAGCGTTTCCCTGCTGCACACCTGGTTTCCACTTTCCATCGGTTAGGCGCAGGACCCGTATAGCCTCCTCGTCTAAAGTTGGTGTGAGGCTTTTCACTACTGCGAAATCACTTAAAGTCCCGTCTTCATGAACAATAAATGAAATCTGAGAAATGCCGGAAGGAGAGTTGGACCTGTTATACTTTCTATTCTTCTCTATAAATTTTAGTAGTTGAACCATGCCTTCTTTGTAATCAGGCATCTTATCTCCCTCCGCTAAGACCGATGGTGGAATTTGCTCATTAGCGTTTCCCTGACGAGTCAGATTCATATTTTCTGTGTTTTGCTGCGCATTCCCTTCAAAGCGGATTGGCAAGGTAAATCTGACAGCCACGTGCTTTCCGTTCTGCTTACCCGGAACCCACTTGCCACTCATGCTCTCCAACACACGTATGCTTTCCTGCTCCAGTTCCGGATGCAGACCTTTAATGATTGCCACGTCCGACACGCTACTGTCCGGGTTTACGACAAAAGAAGCCACCAGCAAGCCGCCTGGAAGACCCTCTGCATAGCGTAGATTCTGTCCGATATACTGCATCATACCTGCTTCGCCACCTTCAAATTCGGGCATCTGTTCAACAAAGGTATAGATGTGCCGTGTTTCAGAACTTTTTGTTTGAGCGGTAGCGTCAGGGAGGTTTATTAAAGTGATGCAAATGGCCAACGTTAAGCTGGTAAAGAATTGTAAAGTTGTTTTCATGAAAAGGATAAGTTGAATAAGCAGGCCCGAGGCGTAATGAAAAACTAAATGTATAGATTATTTCGTTTATTATAAAAGCTGTAAATGTAAAAACCCCTGGGCTGCAATGCGCAGCACCAGGGGCAACCTAACAAGTTTGTGTTCTAGCTTATTTATGCCTTGTTACTAGCACATCGGCTTGCTTTACATTCGAATCAGTGGCTCTCTTTGAAGCATCCTCTGTTACAAACAGGATGGTGATCTTCTGACTAACCGCTACAGGTTGTCCGTCTACTTTCCCCGGATTCCACATGCCTTGTGTTTTCTGAATTGTGTTAGAGATCATATCATGCATCTCTTTTCCCATACCTACTGTGAACATACTGATTACTTTGCCGTCTTCTTTTATGACTAAGTGCACCTCAACGGCTCCTTCAAAGTCGGTATTGGCAGGGTAACGCAGGTTTTTGGCCAGATATCTTTCAAAGGATCCCTCTTTGAAAGTTGGCTTCACATCTACTTCTTCTATCTTATAAGAGTGCTTGGTATACTTAGTCATGGTCGGTACGCCCATTTTCTCGCTGCCTTTGCCTGACTCAGAGCTCAGGAACTGTACCGGCAGCACTACTTCGGCACCGGTAGGCTGACCGCTTTTGAGGGCAGGCTCCCACTGGCCGGAAGTAGCTTTCACAGCCGCCATGGCTGATTCTGATAGTTTAGCCAGTATAGTCTTGTTCTGCAGTTGGAAGGTAGACGCATCCATGTAGTCGAGTTCAGAACCGGGGCCCACCATCTTTTTGAGCTTGGTGCCTTCCAGTCGCACATTCGATACCTGACCATCCTTTTCTACATAGAACTTCACCACCACACGGGCATTCAGGTTTTCCTTTTTCGCTTCGGCTGGGAGTGATAGGTAGGACTGCATGGCCTGCTGCATGGCTTCTGTTCCGCCCTTAAAAGCAGGCATTTGATTTGCCACGCTGGCAGAGGCTGCACGGTCTGATTCTGTTAATGAAAACCTGATCGGCAAGGTATAGCGCACCCGTACGGCTTCGCCATTTTGGCGGCCCGGAGTCCAGTGACCAGCCATCAGCTTCACAACCCGCATGGCTTCCTCATCAGTTTCTTTGCTGAGTGGCTTTACGGTTTTTACTTCACTGATTTTGCCATCGGTTTCTACCACAAAGGTTACCACCGCCAAACCTTCCACTCCATTGCTTTTGGCAACAGCAGGGTACTGGATGTTGGTGCCCAGGAATTTCATCATTTCAGTCATGCCACCTTTGAATTCGGGCATTTGTTCTACATAGGAGTAGGGTTCGTTTCCGGACTTTTTAGTTTGCGCAAGCGCATCCGTCTGTAAACCGAAACTGAGTGAGAGGGCCAGCAGGGGAGCAGCCAGCAAGGTTTTGAGTGTGTTTTTGTTTTTCATGAGATGTAAGTTTATAGTTCGTTTTAGTTCAGTAAAGGCAATAGTGACCCTACCCCGGTTTTAAGCCGGGCTTAGCAGGTATAAAAATGTGTTAGCGTATTACTTTATGGCGAAGCGTACAGGCAAGGTATAGCGGACCGGTACGGTTTTCCCGTTTTGTTTGCCAGGGTCCCATTGGCCTTGCATCGCTTCTACTACGCGTATGGCTTCCTTATCAAGCGATTCGTGTAGCGTTTTTAGGACTGTGATATCCTGCAAGCCCCCTTCTTTGTCCACTACAAAACTCAATACAACCAAACCTTCCGCGCCTGCATCCTGAGCATCCTGAGGGTAGCGTATGTTACGACCCATGAATTTCATCATCTCAGATTCGCCCCCTTTGAACCTGGGCATCTGCTCCACATAGGTATAGGGTTTCTCGGCAGCGTTCTTCTCCTCTGATGGTCTGGCTGGCGTAGTAGCCGATTCCACCATTTTGACTTCTTTCTTTGCTTGTTCCGCCGTTTTGGTTGTACTCACGTCAGCCGTCGCTGCCGGATCCTGGCTTATACCTTCTCGCTTTTGTTCCCCCACAGGTATACCGGCTTTTCGGGCAGGTGCTGTTATTAGTATTTCGGAGAGCGAAGCAGGTTCTTCTATAAGAGGGACTATATCAGCGCTTACTTTGTTCGTTGAGAATGCAGCCACAAGCAGCATGAGCACAGGCAAGGCTAATAACAATCGCATTTTGCTTGTAGGTCTGCCATGCAGTTGCAGCATGCGCAGTCTACGGAACACCTGCGGTTTCTGGAAGTAGCTTCCAACAGGTATACCGGCCATATAAAGGGCCTCTTTGGCCAGCAGTGAACTGTATTCCTGTGGTCGGTGGTTCGCCAGCACCTCAGCATCCGCCTGAAACTCGTGCACATTGCGCAGCTCTTCTTTCATAAGCCATACCAGCGGGTTGAACCAAAGCATAGCAGTCAGAATTTCATAGTACAGTACATCGTAGGTATGGCGCAGGCGCACGTGGGCCATTTCATGTGAAAGTATCTGCTGCTGTTCCTGTGCAGACAAATGGTTCATATCTCCCAGAAACACATAGTGCAAGAAGGCAAATGAAGGGAGCTGCCCTTCGGTTTGCAGCACAGTTGCTTTGGGACTTGGTGTTGGCAGGGGCTGTGCAGCAGAAGCCAGTAGTTTGATGCGCACTACCTGTATCCCCAGCCTGATCAGTAAAATCAGTCCAACTACCGCGTAAAGGAGAAGCAGAGCCTGACTGATGGTAAGAAACGGTGCAGTGTTAGCAGCAGAGGAACTGTAGGCCATCACTTTTATTTCCTGTAGCTGTATGGCAGGTATAACCTCAGCAGCAGGGAGTACTGATTGAAAAGGGAGCGGTAACTCTAGTAGCGGAACAGCTAAAGCGATGATAGGGGCTAACAGCAGGTATAGTCTGTTGTAGAGCAGGCCAGGCTGATTCTGGAGGACGAGTCTGTAAAACAGGTATAGCACCAGCAAGGCCAATGTCGATTGCAGCAGATAGTTAACCAGAGTTTCCATCTTATTTGTCCTCCTCTTTAAGATCGTCTTTTACATGGCGCATCAGCTGGTCCAGTTCTTTTACATCCAGGTTATTATCCTTGGCGAAGAATGAAACGAGCTTTTCGAAAGAGCCTCCGAAATAGCCACTCATGAAGTTTTTCAAGAAGAAGCTTTTGTACTTGTCTTCAGCCACCAAAGGGTAGTATTCATGCGACTTACCGAAGGCATTGTAGCCGACAAAGCCTTTTTTCTCCAGAATACGCACAATCGTTGACACCGTATTGTAAGCTGGTTTAGGCTCAGGCATTTCCTCTAAAATGTCTTTTACGAATCCTTTCTCCAGTTTCCAGAGAATCTGCATGATCTCTTCTTCGGCTTTGGTGAGTTCTTTCATGGGCTTATAGGCTATGTGATAGTTTAAAGATATAACTAATTACTTAGTTTACAAACTAAAGGTTTAGTTATTTTTGATTATTCATAAAAAAAGGCTCCCCATTTGGGGAGCCTTTCTAAATAAGGTACAGAAGTGCTGATTAATAGCCTTCGTTTCTATCCAGGCTAGGGTTACGCTCGATCTGCTGTAACGGAATAGGCCAGAGGTTACGGAAGGCCTGAGCATCGCAGAAACCAAGAACTTCGCAAGTCAGGTTGTAACGACGCAGGTCCATAAATCGGAGACCTTCACCTACAAACTCTAAACGGCGCTGACGCAGAATTTCTTCGAGTGCAGCTCTGTTAGTAAGAGCCAGCAATCTTGGTAAACCTGCTCTCACTCTAACCGCATTGATGTCGGAAAGAACCTGTGGCAGTACTGGCAGAATATTGTCGCCACCATTCGCTGTCTGTCTTACAGCAGCTTCTGCTCTGATCAGGTACATTTCTGCCAAGCGGATCACAATTACGTTATCGGCATTGTTCACGGCGTCTTCGTACTTCAGTAGTCTGCGGCGGTTAGCAGAGCCATCAATGCGAACAGTTGCCTCAAAACGAGTATCACCGTTAGCTGCTGACGCTTGCAACGCATCGTAAGTACCCTGACGCACATAGAATTTCTGACCAGGTGTATTAGGGTTAGTTGATGAACCCAGGTTGTTTTGGTCGTTTGGCGTGAAGTCGATCTCAAAGATGGACTCTCTGTTGCCGCTACCTTCTGTGGTGAACACACTGGCAAAAGTAGGCATCAGTTCGAAAGCGCCGCTCTCGATAACCTGACTGGCTTTTGTTTGTGCCTGTGCATAGTTTCCGCTTTGCAGATACACACGGGCTAGCAGGGCAGAAGCTGCAAGTCCTGAAGCACGACGAGGATCTGTTCTTTCCTCAGTACCCAGCATGTTCTCTGCATTAGTCAGGTCACTGATGATCGAGTTATACACATCCTGCGCAGAAGAGCGCGGCAGGAACTGAATGTCTGGCAGGCCAGTAGTTGCATTCAGCTCAAGTGGAACACCACCAAACACCTTCACCAGGTCAAAGTAAGCTAGCGCTCTTACAAAGTACATCTCACCCTGAATCGCATCGCGCTGCTCAGCTGTTATAGTACCTGCTGAAAACAAATTATCAGCCTGAGCGATAACAGTGTTTGCACGGTTGATTACCACATAAATAGTGCCCCAGGTGTTATCAATCTGTAAGTTGGAAGCTGTAAAGGCTCGTCTCGTTGCCTCAAGGTCAGTGGTAAATGTACCGATGAACTCCATATTATCAGAGTACACTTCATTGTAGAAGGCATAACGATAACCATAGTAGTCTTCATCCTGCATAGCGCTATAAGCACCCAAAGCAGCCTTGTCTAATGAATTGAAATCTGTTACGGCAACATCAGCCTCTACCTGAGTGGTCGGAGCCACTTCCAGTCTGTCTTCGCAGCCGGTCATTACACTCAGACCTAGAGCTGCGGCTATTATGAATGAATATCTTTTCATCTTCAATAATCCTTTTAATGATTAAAAACCAACATTAACACCAAATGTGATAGTGCGGCTCTGAGGCACTGTATAGAAATCTACACCCAATGTTGTGTTGCTGGTGCCCGCAAAGTTTACCTCTGGGTCGAAACCAGGGTAGTCTGTGAAAGTAACAAGGTTCTGAGCCTGAGCATACACACGCAGTGATCTCATTTTCAGGCGCTCGCTGATAGAAGTTGGCAGGGTATAACCCAATACCATGTTCTTGAGGCGGAGGTAAGAACCGTCGTAGATAAAGCGTGATGTGTTGCTTCTGCCATTGAAGTTGTCATCTAAGTAAGTAGCGCGCGGTACATCCGTCACGTCACCTTCCTGACGCCATCTTCCTAATACCTCTTCTACCATGTTGTCGTCGTATACGCCAAGGTGCATCTGATACTGACGTGACGGCATGGCGATTTCGTTGCCATAAGAGAACTGGAAGAACACATTCAGGTCGAAACCTTTGTAACGCAAGGTGTTTGTAAGACCACCGATAAAGTCAGGCTGTGCGTTGCCAAGTACAGTGAAGTCATCGTCTGTGATGATGCCATCTCCGTTGATATCACGGAAGTTCACGTCACCGGCCATCGTTCCATTGAATTCAGCTTTAGATTCCGGAACATCTTCTGTTCTGCTGTAGATACCGTCAGAGATCAGACCGTAGAATGTACCTATTGGCTGACCTTCACGCAATACCAAAGAGTTGCCACCAAAGCCGTAGAAGATGTCCTGGCCTTCATACAGCGACGTTACCTTGTTGCGGTTACGGGCAATGTTGAAGTCAGTAGTCCAGTTAAAGCCGTCGCCTGGGTTAGAGATGTTTACTGTGTTCAAGGCAATTTCAAAGCCTTTGTTCTCTGTAGAACCTACGTTGAACTGCACACTAGAAAAACCACTCTGTGTTGGAATAGGACGTGCAAAAAGCAGGTCTTCTGTTTCCTTGATATAATAGTCTAACGCCAGGTTGATACGTCCATTCAGGAAGCCAATGTCAGTACCTACGTTAAACTGTCTGGTTGTTTCCCACTTCAGGTCTGGGTTGGCCAATTGAGACTGGGCCAGACCTGAAAGATCGAGGTAGTTGCTACCGCCAGTGTAAAGTGGCAGGTATCTGAAGTCACCGATTTCCTGGTTACCTGTTACACCGTAAGAAGCACGCAGCTTCAGTTCACTCATGTAGTCAAGTCCTGACATGAAGTCTTCTTCAATCAGTCTCCAACCTGCAGAAACAGATGGGAAGTAGCCGTAACGGTTGTTCGCACCAAAACGGGAAGAACCGTCAGCACGGAAGTTGACACCCAACAGGTATCTGTCTCTGAAGGAGTAGTTCACACGACCGAAGAAAGAAACGAGTGCAGACTCAATTTCAGCGTTTGTACCGGCGTTCACACGGGCGGCGCTAGATACGTAACGGAAACGCTCACTTGCAAAACCTTCACCTGTAACGCTGGCACTGCGAATCTGATTGTCCTCGTTGCTGGCACCAATTACAGAAGAGATGCTGTGTACCTCGTTGAAAGTCTTATTATAAGCCAATGTAGCCTCTAATAAGCGCTTGGTAGCAGTTGTAGTGGCATTGATGGCTTGGCCACCTTGTGCCTCAAAAGTAGATCCAGGGAAGTTAGCGGCGCTATAACGACGTTCTTCCACGTTCAGCACGTCTATACCACCTTTCACCTGCAGATCAAGACCTGGTACGATTGAGTATTTTGCAAACGCGTTACCAACAGCACGTAGGTTACGGGTTTCGTTATCGTTCTCAAGACCTTCAGCTACCGGGTTAGTATAGTAGAAGTTAGGGTAAGAGTAAGTTCTCGTTTCTACATCAGTGAAAACCGGCCAGAGCGGAGACGCAGCCAGGGCATTGGCAAACGGGCTGGTGATCGAGTTGTCGCTAATGATACGGTCGCTGTCTGAGCGGCTCAGCTGGATGCTGGTACCTAGCGAGAACTTGTCATTTGCCTGGTGGTCCAGGTTCAGTCGGGTAGAGTAACGCTGATAACGGCTGCCAATTACAACACCCTTCTGATCGAAATAGTTACCAGATACATAGTAGCGCGTTTTCGGGTCACCGCCGCTCAAAGAGAGCTCATAGTTAGAGATACCAGCCGTGCGGGAAATCTCATCTACCCAATCCGTATCTGCTAATGGGAAATCAAGTCCACCATAATAGAAGTCAGCGAAGTCCTCTGGCGTATACTCACCTTCCGGAATAAAGCCATCATTCACGAAAGCTTCCATCATGATCTCAGCATACTGCTGCGAGTTCAGAAGCTTAGGCTGTTTCCAGTAGTTTTGTGTACCTGTGTACATATTGAAGTTCACCTGCGTTTGACGGGCAGAACCACGCTTGGTAGTGATCAGTACTACACCGTTGGCAGCACGCGAACCGTAGATAGCAGCAGCAGAAGCATCTTTCAAGATGTCAATTGACTCAATATCGTTCGGGTTGATGTCTGTCACTGCGTTAGTAGACTGACCACCAAAGCCCAGCTGAGAGAAGTCACCTGTTGTTAGTGGAACACCGTCCACTACATAAAGTGGCTGGTTGCTGGCAGAGATAGAGGTTGCACCTCGCACACGCACCGTGATACCGCCACCTGGTGTACCAGAGTTCTGGGAAATCTGAACACCTGCCGCACGACCCTGCAATGCCTGGTCAACGCCAACAACAGGTAGGTTCTGGATGTCTTCAGATTTTACCTTTGCAGTAGCACCTGTTACTTCACGGCGCTCCTGTGTACCATATCCTACTACGACAACCTCGCTTAGCATGCGCTCATCAGCTGCAAGCTGTACATCCACTGTTGAGCGTCCGTTCACAGGAACTTCCTGACGCTGCATACCTATAAAGCTAAATACCAGGGTGGCATTAGGCTGTACAGTTACTGTGTACTCCCCGTTAACTCCGGTCGTAACACCATTCGTAGTGCCCCGCTCCAGGACGGTAACACCTGGTAGCGCAGAGCCATCATTGGCCGCTGTTACTCTACCGGATACAGTTTGAGTCTGAGCCCAGACACTTCCTACAAGTGTCAAGACTAAAAAGAAGCTCAATAGTATACTCTTCTTCATAGTAGTTAAATTTGATAAAAAATTGATTTAGGAATTAACATTAGTCTTGTCAATTGGTTGAGAAAAATCAAAAAACTGACTTAACTAATTTAGCAAATATAAAAAAATAATACACACATTCCATTAAAATGTTGGATTGAACTTAGTGGTTGTGTTGTGTTAAGTGTAAACCATTAAACCCCAGAGAGATTTGATGTTACGCGATTGATCACCTTGAGGTGTTGCTTCATTTATTATGGGGGATTTTCTTATTTCTTCTCCAGTATTGTCACACTTAAAAAACCACTGCCTTCGTGCATAGCCGACTTCCAGCCCAGGTCCTGCAGGTACCATCGTATAAAATTGTTCAGTAGGCCATGTGCTACCAGGATCACAGTTGGGCTTTGCTTCGCTTCGCCTGCCAGGAAGGAGGCGGCATCACGCGCTCGCTGCTTTGCCTCCCCAAACGTTTCGATTCCTTTGCTATTCAGTCCCATCATCCAGAGCAGTCTGGCGCTTGCCAGCCAGAGCCGGATCGGAAGTCGTAGCAGGGGTAACGAGAAAATCCGGCGCTCAAACTCTCTGAACTCGTGTCGTATAATCAACTCCACTTCATCTCCGAAAATCTGACGGGCCGTGAGCTGTGACCTGATCAGGCTGCTGCAGTATACCTGCCGTATCTCCTGAAAAGGGATGGCCTCGTGCTTCATGACAAACTGCTCGACTTTGGCCGCATCGTATTCATTAATATAGCTTCGTGCATCTGCTGTGCTGAAGTACCCTTTCTTCGAAACCAGGGGCCGGGCATGGCGGATGAGGAAGATACGCCCACTAGTATAATTAGTTTGGGTTTTTTCTTTCAATTTGAGCCTATCTGTTACACTCGTAAGCTATACGCAGGGAAGCTGTAGATGGTGCACGCACATGGCAAGGAAAGTGTGATTCTGACTACCTGTTCGTTATGCGAAACAAGCATAGGATGTACGCATATTAAAAAAAAGTAAAAAACCGAAGATCACACTAACGGAATCTGGCTTGTACGCGTAATACAATGCACCGACAGGCCAGCCATCGGCCTCTTATACCTGGCCGGCACGCTTACCAATTTTACAGCTGTCTCCTTATGCCTTTCTGCAATGGAATGGAGATGGTGCATTGGCTCTAATCAAAACATGATGTAAAATATAGTTACACCAAAAACAATGAAAACACCCCATCATCCCTCGTCAATCCTGATGACTGCCGATACAGTTGGCAGCGTATGGACCTACGCCCTCGAACTGACCCGGGCCATAGCTGAGCATGGCACTACCGTAGCACTCGCCACCATGGGAGAACCCATGAGCGAGGAGCAGCGCGCAGAAGCTGAACGTATACCTAACCTCACTGTATATGAAAGCGAGTATAAGCTAGAGTGGATGGACGCACCGTGGGACGATGTACAGAAAGCAGGCGAGTGGCTGTTGGAGTTGCGCGATCAGGTGCAGCCTGACCTGATCCATCTCAATCACATGAGCTTTGGTAGCCTGAACTGGGGCAAGCCCGTCCTGACTGTGATTCACTCATGTGTGCTCTCGTGGTGGCGTGCCGTGAAGCAGGAGGAAGCTCCCAAAAACTGGAAGAAGTACAGCGAAATGGTGCGCAACGGTTTGCAGGCCTCCAATATAGTAGTCGCCCCGACGCAGGCAATGATGCACCAGGCGGAAGAACTCTATGGCCCGTTCAAGCAAAGCTCCGTCGTGTATAACGGCCGCGGGCAGCAGTATTTCCAGTTCGGACGCAAAGAGCCCTTCGTTTTCAGCCTGGGCAGGGTATGGGACGAAGCCAAAAACATTTCCATGCTGGCACACATTGCCTCTGACCTGCAGTGGCCTGTGTATATAGCCGGAGAGGGTAAGCACCCTGTGACAGGAGAAGCCATGGAACTGGACAATGTGTATTTCCTGGGGCAGCTCACAAACAAAGAAGTGTCCGATTGGCTCTCAAAGGCGTCTATATATGCGCTGCCAGCCAAATATGAGCCATTTGGGCTGACAGTGCTTGAAGCGGCCATGTCAGGCTGCGCCCTGGTAGTAGGCAAGACCGAAAGCATGGCCGAGGTATGGGGGAATGCCGCCAAGTACGTAGACCCCAACAGTGCAGACGAACTGCGTGATACCATCGAAAATCTGATTGACGACGAATTTTGCCGCAATATAATGGCTTGCCGTGCTGTGAAGCGCTCCCATGGATACACCGCTGACCAGATGGCCCAGGATTACAGTTATCTGTATGGGCAGCTGATTCAGGCACCGGTTTCGGTTTCAAAATGAAAAACTAGCTTATCTTTACCAAAAATTGTCAAACAACGAGATGAACATCGTTATCCTTGGCCTTTCTATTACAACTTCCTGGGGCAACGGCCATGCCACCACTTACCGCAACCTGGTTAGAGCACTGCATGCTAATGCCCACAAGGTTTTGTTTCTGGAAAGAAAACTGGCTCAGCGACAAGCTGCAGCTGATCTG
This sequence comes from Pontibacter sp. LHS2, assembly GCF_058932845.1. NCBI lineage: Bacteria > Pseudomonadati > Bacteroidota > Cytophagia > Cytophagales > Hymenobacteraceae > Pontibacter > Pontibacter sp. LHS2. The sequence goes on along the minus strand of NZ_JBZYWG010000002.1, from coordinate 269,624 downwards.
GGTGAGCCCGACTTCTGCCAGGTTGGCACATATGGATCACTGGAGCAGTTAAAGCAATACACAGAGCATGTGCGTGAAGCAGATATGGTGATCGTGGGTTCCAGTCTGACGGAAGGCACTGCTGTCAGTAAATGGGTGATTGAAACGGCGAAAGGCATCAAGGCCTTCTATGACCTGGATGCACCCGGTACCCTGAGCGAACTCGAAGGGCAGGGACCTGCTTACCTTAGCGCGAGCCTGATTCCCGCCTTTGATCTATACCTGTCCTGTACAGGAGGGCCTGCGCTGGAACTGTTTGAGCAGAAGTATGGCGCCCGTATGGCTCGACCACTTTACTTTTCAGTTGACCCGGAACTGTATCACCAGGAGTATCGCGAAATCAAATGGGACCTGGGTTACCTGGGTGCTTACTCAGAAGATCGTCAGTCCACGTTGCAGAAGCTGATGGTAGATACCGCAGCGCAGTGGCCTGAGGGACGCTTCGCAGTAGCCGGTACCAAGTATCCTGAAGACATGGGTTGGCCAGGTAACATCAACATGCTGCATCACCTGACGCCGATCGAGCACCGCGATTTTTTCAATAGTCAGCGCTTTGCCCTGAGCATCGTACGAGCCGGCACCAGCAGATTCGGCTATACCCCGAGCATGCGCCTTTTTGAAGCGGCCGCCTGCTGCACACCTGTCATTTCTGATTATTGGGAAGGTATAGAAACGCTGTTTGAGCCTGAGTCAGAGATTCTGATAACGAAGAGTTCCTCCGAAACACTCCGCTACCTGCGCGAGATCTGTACCTCTGAGCGCAAAGCCATCGGTACACGGGCACGTCGCCGAGTAATGGCGCATCACACAGCCGCTCACCGTGCGCACGAGCTGGAAACCTATGTGGGAGAGCTAATGACACTGGATACCTCAAACGAACAAAAGCTGGAAACAATCAGCTAATCATAACTGGTGTAATTAAGTGTGGCCATACCTGATCTTGTAGCAAGCAGGTATGGCCACATTTTTGTGCCGTGGGCAACCCAGCATACACCTCAGCAATAACTTAAGAATAATGTCAAAGAAAGGAATAGAGCGCTGGAAAACGCTGAAGTCACAAGTTGTGTTTGATCATAAGTGGTATACCTTGCGGCGCGATCATGTGGAGCTGCCCAATGGTCACCGCATGGACGACTACTTTGTGAGTGTGCGGCCGGATGTGGTACTCACTTTTCCGGTAACGGAGGATGGGCAGGTGCTCTTTGTGCGGCAATACAAACACGCTGCCAGCGATATCTTCATCGAATTGCCAGGTGGAGTGATCGATGCACATGAAACAGACCCGCGTGAGGCTGCCAGGCGTGAATTGCTGGAAGAAACCGGCTATACCTCTGACGACATAGAACCCTTGCTGGAGGTAATCGACAATCCCACAAAAGACACGAACAAGGTATACTACTTCCTGGTCCGTAACGTGCGCGAAGTAGCTGCCCAGGATCTGGATGAGAGCGAGCACATTGAAGTACTCAAGGTGCCACTAAAAGAAGTAGAGCAAATGGTGCTGAGCGGCCAGGTATGCGTGGCAGGTTCTGTGGCGCTTTGCCTGCTGGCCCTCCGCAAGCTGGCAGTTTAGTCTGCCAACTGCCAGGCGGTGGCCGCTATAATGTTGGTACCCTTCCAGTGCAAGGTATAGCCAGCCACGTGCGCTGCCAGACTGAACTGCGGGTGCAGGTGTAACTCGTGCTGGAGCTGCTCAGCTGTTACCTGGCATGGAGCGGGTTTAAACCCGTTACGCGTCAGGCGGTGCTGCCAGGCATCCAGTCGTTCGTGGCGCTCTACGCGGTCATTTCCTTCAAAGGCGACCACATTGAGGATCTCTCTTCCAAAAAACTCCTGTTCGATCACGCGGCGCTCCGGCATATCGGCGGGTAGCAGCGTATCCAGCACATCAAATACAGTATAGTAGTGGCGCAGTGATTCGCGGAGGCGCGGCAGGAAGTCGAGGCGGTTGTGCTCAGAATCAGGTTCAGTGAGCGTAAGCAACTGTGGACGCAGTGCACGTATCTGTTGTAGCACCCGGTCACGCTGGTCAGGTATAGCTACTAGCTCGTCGGCAAGGTGGTGCAGGGTAAGGGCTGCATTCACGATCAAGGTATGCGAGGCGTCTATCTCCAGGGTCTGCAGGTCGAAGTCTTCGAGGCGGGTTGCCACATAGGTATAGCTAAACTCCAGACCCAGTCGCTGGGCATGTGCAGCCAGACCTGCCCCTGTGGCCTGCAGCTTATAGGCTGGATCAGGGTTGCTGTGATCTGGTATATCGATGCCGGTGAGGTGCAGCGTCGGGCGCTCGCCAGGCAAAGCCGCTAAGAGCTCCATCAAATGAAACCACTGCAAACCGCTGCCTATACCCAGGTCGAGCAGGTAGACCGAAGACTTATCGGCAATAGCAGACAGAATAGAGTGGTTCGCAAATCGGTGGCCAAATGTAACCAGCGGCGTGGCCGTCACCAGTACATTGAAAGCCGCGATCATGTCCATCTCCCCAAAATTAGTAGCATACAAGTTACCGGAAGCTGCACTTTTGTCCTGCTGGCAACGCATGGCCAGTGCCCGCGCAAAAGCCTGTGCAATACGGCCTCCTGCATCCGACTGCTCAGTTGCTCTGTTCAGTAAATCATGTGCCTGTGTTATTGCAAGTTCAGGTTGGTCTTGTACCTGGTAGCCCAGATCAAGTACTTGCGCTAATAGCGGCTGTGTAGGATATACTCGGGCAGGATGTAATAGTTCTTGTAGCATTTGCAGCAGGTATAGCTGGTGTTCGTCAGGCCCTATGGTCAGGCGCAAGGTATGGTCATCGGCGCGTCGCACCAGGATATTATTGGCAAGTAAGTACTCGTGGATCAAATCGGCGCTGTAACCACCGGCGTCAAGCAGCAGGAAATTGGCTTGCGATGGCCAGAACTGCACCCCCATTTTAAGCAGCGCTTTTTCCAGTTTGTTCTTTCCGGCTTGTGTGGCCTGCAGGGTCATGTGCAGAAAATGCTCGTCTTCCAATGCAGCCAGGGCCGCAACCTGCGCCAGCTGGTTTACATTGTAGGGTTGTTTCACCTCCAGTACCTGCCCGATCAGGTGGCGCTGCGCGATCATGTACCCGATGCGCACAGAGGCAAGACCATAGGCTTTGGAGAAGGTGCGAAGCACAACCAGATTCGGGTAACGCGGCAGCATGGCCACGGCATCTGCACAATCGGGAGCAGTGACGTACTCGATGTATGCCTCATCTACCACAACGGTAACATGGGCAGGCACCAGCTCAAGTATTTGCTCGAGTTCCGCTGTCGTCAGATAAGTACCCGTAGGATTATTCGGGTTACAGATGAAGCATAGTCGGGTGGAAGGCCGTATTTGGCGCATAAGCGCCTGCACATCAATCCGGAAAGAACTTGTGAGCGGTACTTCTCTGCAAGGTATTCGGAGCGCCCGTGCCTCGTGGCTATACAGTGGGTAGGAGGGAGTGAAAGTCAACACTTCCCCGTCTTTATCATGACCGCAAAACCGACGCACGAGGAGCGATATTAGCTCTGCAGATCCGCTTCCAATAATGATTTCGTCTTTCTCTATACCTAATTTGTCAGCCAGGGCCAGCCGCAAATCGGCCGCATCAGGGGTTGGGTAACCGTGTATGCTTGTCAGGGCTTGTTGCATCGCGGCAAGTACCTGCGGTGAGGAGCCAAATAGGTTTTCGTTTGTTGCAGCTTGATAAGGGAGGCGTTTCTGTTCCATAGCAGGTGGTAGCGGCATAATGTTTAGCATTGCAATATAGCAATTCAAAAATGTATATTATATTTTAAATGATGGTTAATCATAAAAAAATAATAACAAAGTTAAATTATAAAAAAGTGCTTTATAGGAGCAGGTAACTAATTGACTGAATATGTTGTATATACAATTATTGCAAGCGTTATTGCACATGAATCCTAGATTTTTATCAGCATGAAGTTAGAAGATGAATTAAAGATGCCGAAGTTCAGAAGCTCTTATCAAAAGGCTTCCCTGAACCTGATGTTTACGGGTGAGTGGATGATGGCACGGGTTGACAGTCTGCTCAAGCCTTACGACATCTCTTCCCAGCAATACAATGTGCTGCGCATTCTCCGGGGACAGCAGGGCAAGCCTATTAACCTCTTTGCTATACAGGAGCGCATGCTCAACCGCATGAGCAATGCTACCCGGCTCGTGGAAAAACTGCGCCTAAAGGGATTGGTAACACGAGACCTTTGCGAGCACAACCGACGCAAGGTGGAGATTGCCATTACAGATAAGGGCATGGAGTTACTCGACAACCTGGATCCCCTTATGCAGCAGATTGAGGAAGATACCTTTAAGAACCTGTCAGCTGAGGAAGCTCAGCAACTGAGTGATACCCTGGATCGGGTGCGGGATTAATCCCTGTGACAAGTTTGTATCGTTTAACTTCTGGCAGAGCCTGCCGTTTAAATGTCAGTATGACAAACGAATAGCTATGGAACAAGAACAAACCACTTTGTTGAAAGATTATACGATGGAAGAGAAGGGCGCCTACCTGGCTGCACTTGCTTCTGTCGCCTCTGCCGACGGGCATGCTTCTGAGGAAGAACTGGAATTTTTGAGGGTGCTGAGTGAGGCGGCCGAGATGCCCGAGAACGTGGAGGAGGAGGTGATTTCAATTGCCAAGAACCCCTCACAGATTAGCGTGCAACGGGTGCTGGATGTGCTCAAAAAGAGCGAATTGCGCTTCTCTTTCATCACCGATATCATCAGTTTTGCCAAAGCTGATGGCGAATATACCCAGGAGGAGCAGAAGCGGATTCAGGAGATGGCCAATTACCTGGGCGTGGATCAGAAGCAGTACAGTGTGCTGGAACAATTTGTGAACAAGGCCGATGAGGCACAGCAGCATGGAGAAGATCCGAGTTCTCAGGCATTTATGAGTAAGAACGGATTTGGCGATATGTTTAAGAATGCCGGTATCTCCCCACAAATGGTGCAAGGTATACTAGGAATAGCAGCGCCGCTTGTACTGGCTCGCATGATGGGCGGCGGCAGACGCCGCGGTGGTATGATGGGAGGCATGGGCGGCGGCCTGCTGGGAGGTCTGCTAGGTGGCATGATGATGGGCCGAGGCGGTCTGATGGGGGGCGGTCGACGCTCAAACAGCGGCCTGGGTTCCATGGCTTCCGTGTTAGGAGGCCTTAACGGGCGCAACCGCTACGGAAGCATGGGCTCCGGCGGACTAGGTGGATTGCTGGGAGGCCTACTAGGCGGTGGTAGAAGAGGTGGAGGCTCCAGTTGGTAAGGTATAGCGTTTTGCATTAGAGTTAGAGCTGGGGGTAGGCTATACCTCCAGCTCTAACTTTATCAGCCTTCTCAGGTCCTCTTCCCGCAGCAGTCCCCGCACCATTTTGTCTCCGATTATAAAAGTTGGAACGGCCTGTATTCCTGCCTCCTCGTAAGCATGCCGTAGCGCCTCCTGATGTGCCTCTTTATACCTGCGTGACTCCAGCACTTGCCGGAATTCCTGCTCATCCAGCCCAACTTCACCGGCCAACTTTGTAAGCACGTTAATATCTCCGATATCCTGTTCTTCCTGAAAAAAAGCCGTGAACATGCGGTGGGTATACGCTTCGCCTTTTCCCTGCTCCTGTGCGTACTGGTAGCCCTCGAACGATAGGTGTGTATAGGGTTGCGGCGATACCTTGGGCAGTACGATCTGCACGTCGAGCCTTTTAGCCATTGGGTACACGGAGTTCTCCCAGGTAGTTTGCAGATATTCACCCTCCGGCTTCAAGGTCGGGTTCGGGTAGGGTCGCAGCTCAAATGGCTTCCACTCCACCTGTACCTGATCCTCTATACCTTGCAGCGCCTTTTCGAGGACCTGCTCCCCAAAGAAGCAGTAGGGGCATACATAGTCGGAATAAACCTTTATTTGTAGCATAGTTTTCCATTAGGTTGGTTTATTCTACCGTACAGGCTGAGCTTTTGTTTGGCTGGTGGTGCTGATATAGTTGTCATTGTGTAGATTTAGAAAGCATATTGAATTTAAATAGAAGGATGATAAGAAACAGATTTATTCAGCTGACATTAGCTTTAGGCCTACTGGCTTGTCAGCAACAACCGCAGCAACTTACTGCAACTGCTCAAGCGCAGACCACCGAAGCGAAGGTATACTACCCCGGCAAAGGTGATAACTGGGAGAAAAAACAGCCGGATCAGGTTGGTATGGATGCTGGTTTATTGCAACAGGCAGTGGAATGGGCTAAACAGCAGGAAACCACCCAGATGCCTAAGGACTTCTCCACCCAGGAAGAGATCTTCGGAAAAATGCTCGGTTCTATACCTAGCGACCGGGCCAATACCAATGGCATTATCCTAAAGAATGGCTACATCGTGGCTGAATGGGGTGAAACAGAGCGGGTAGACCCGACTTACAGCGTGGCCAAAAGCGTGCTCTCCACCATACTGGGCATCACGATTGACCGGGGCATGATCAAAGACATCCAGGATCCGGTGGCGAATTATGTGCAGGACGGCGGCTACGACTCGGAGCAGAACCGAAAGGTAACCTGGGAGCACCATGTGCGCCAGACCAGTGAGTGGGAAGGCGAGCTGTGGGGAAAGAAACATGACTTCGTGGGCAAGGAAGAATATGGCCGTGGAGAGCGCAAACCGCGTGAACTGCAGGAGCCGGGTACTTTCTACGAGTACAACGACGTGCGCATTAACCGCTTTGCCTTGTCTATGCTTCGCTTATGGAAGAAGCCGTTACCGGAAGTGTTTAAAGATGAAGTGATGGACCCGATAGACGCCTCCAACACCTGGCAGTATGTACCTTACCGAAACTCTTATGTGGATGTTGACGGCAAGCGCATGCCATCGGTGAGTGGCGGTACCCGCTGGGGGGGCGGACTCTGGATCAGCGCCCGCGACGAAGCCCGCTTCGGTTACCTGTTTTTGCGCAATGGCCGCTGGAAAGACAAGCAGATCGTGTCGGAAGAGTGGGTGAAGGAAGCAACTACTCAACGTGGACCGGTAGGCCCTGACTACGGCTACCTTTGGTGGCTCAACACCGAAGGCAAAGCTTGGCCAAGTGCGCCGACTACTAGCTATGCGGCTTTAGGGGCCGGGCAGAATACCATTTGGGTTGACCCGGAGCATGATATCGTGATCGTGTGGCGCTGGCATAATGGCAATCCGGATGAATTGATCAAACGCGTGCTGGCGGCAGTGAAGGAATAAAACAAAACGAGCCGACTCAACTGAGTCGGCTCGTTCTATATAAGGTTATACCTTTAGATATTAGTGACGGCAAGTACAGTGCTCACCGGCTATACCTTCTGTGCGGGTGTCAGATCCTTCGTGCCAGTCGAAAGAGGCTGCGTACTTGTTGTTTTCCCACCAGAATTTGCCTGGCTTGCGCTCGTAGTTGCCTACTTCGTTCAGGGTAGCGGCATCAAACAGACGGCCGTTTACCATGGTGTAGCGCACGTGCTCGGAGTTCTGGATGTTCTCCAGCGGGTTCTGGTCCAGCACGATCAGGTCAGCCAGTTTGCCAGTTTCCAGTGAGCCGATCTCTTTGCCCATGCCCAAGTATTCTGCACCATTCAGCGTAGCAGCACGCAGGGCTTCCAGGTTCGTCATGCCGCCTTGCTGCAGCATCCACAGTTCCCAGTGTGCACCAAGGCCTTGCAGCTGTCCATGCGCACCCAGGTTTACTTTCACACCAGCATCGGTAAGGGCCTTGCAGGCTTCAGACGTTTTGAAGTAACCGTTCTTGTATTCTTCGTCCGGCACCTGCATCACGAAACGTGAGCGACCGTCGATTACAGAGCGTGGCGTGAACTTCAGGAGTCTTTCTTTCTCCCATACCTTGGTGTTCTGGTACCAGTAGTATTCGCCGCTGGTCGCACCGTAATTCACGATCAAGGTAGGGGTATAGCCCGTGTTAGAAGCTTTCCATACTTCCACCACGTCTTTGTAAAGCGGAGCAATCGGAATGTTGTGCTCTATACCTGAGTGACCGTCGAGGATCATGCTCATGTTATGGAAGAAAGTCGAGCCGCCTTCCGGTACCACGGTCATGTCGAGTTCGCGGGCCGCCTGAATAATTTGCTGGCGCTGCTCACGGCGTGGCTGGTTGTAGCTCTTCACCGAGAAGCCACCGGCAGCCTGAATACGGCGCAGGTGCGAACGGGCATCATCAAGGCTGTTAACCACGGCTTTGAAGTTGCCATCAGCTCCGTATAGGATGGTGCCTGTTGAGTAAATTCTAGGACCCACCATATGGCCTGCCTTCACAGCTTCAGACTGGCTGAATACCATCTCCGTGGTAGAAGACGGGTCGTGCGTTGTAGTTACACCGTAAGCCAGGTTGGCAAGGTAGGACCACTGCTGTTTCGGGCTCATGCCGTTGCGGAAGGTACCCAAGTGCGCATGCACATCTACTATACCAGGCATAATGGTCTTGCCGCTGGCGTCGATCACTTTCGCGTCTTTCGGCACGGCTATACCTTTGCCAACTGACACAATGCGGTTGCCGTTCACGATGATCGTACCGCCTTCAATCACTTCATCGCCCTTCATCGTGATAATGCGGGCATTGGTGAAGGCTACTTTGCCCTGTGGGGCGTCTGTCTTGAACTCCAGCCCGATCTTTATACCTGTCGTGTCGATAGCAGGCAGTTTCTCAGGAGCGCCCTCTATAAAAGCAAAGCGGTCTTTCAGATCGTTAGAGAAGTACTGGTCGCCCAGCACCCAGTTCACTTTTTTACTGTCGCCTGACCAGTGCACACTCGTACCGGCGTCTTTGGTGAAGCGAGCTACCGGAACGGCCTTGGTTTCAGCACTCAGTTCCATACCGGCACCGTTGGCCGAGAAAGGAACCACGTAACCGTTGAACAACTCCACAAAAGCCAGCCACTTGTTGTCCGGGCTTGGGTAGAACTGATCGGTATAGGTAGAGGTATAGTGCGTGCGTTCTTCTTTTCCGTTCAAGTCAACGCTTTTGAATACATATTTACCACCTGCTCCTGAAGTGAAGAAAATGCGGTCAGACGTAGCGTTGAACAGTGGGTTGAAGCCGTTTTTCTGTATCAGTTTCGGGTTTTTGCCGTCGGCTGTCATGTAATAGGTGCCACGCTCATTGCCGTGCGCATAACCCATGTGGTTGTTGCCGCCGTCTTTGGTATACAGGATCAGCTTGCCGTTAGGCGAGAAAGAGGCATTGGTATAGAAACCTTTCTCCGAAGTCAGTTTGGTTGGCTTCGCGTTCTTCTTGCGGATGTCCACTGCCATCAAAGCGCCGAGGTTCTCATCATCCCAGGTAGAGTACACCAGGGTTTTGCCGTCAGGCGAGAAAGCAGGATAGAATTCGAAATCCTTGCCATTGGTGATGCGCTCCGGCTTACCGTTTGGCAGTTCTTTTTTGTAGATATGGCCTGCCGCGTTGAACACCAACAGCTTGCCGTCAGGCGACGTCACAGCATGGCGGATGGCCTTGGCAGTGAACTGTGCCGGGGAAACACCTTCCTTGCTGAAGTCGTGGCGAACAGCTTCGGCGATGTGGTGCGTGGCAGTCGCTTCGAAAGGGATGTTGGTCACCTTCTGGCTGGCTACATCGATCCTGTTGATCTTGCCACCTGCCCAGAATACCAGGCTCTTATTATCAGGTGTCCAGGCGAAGTTCGGGTAAACACCGAAGATAGCCCAGGCTTCCTGCTGGTCGTTGCTCAGCTGGTCGTAGATAGGCCACTGTTCACCAGTCTTCAGGTCGTGGATGAAGAGCACAGACTTGGTGCGCACGCGGCGCACGAAAGCCAGCTGCTTGCCATCGCGGGAGATCACCGGACGCACAGAACCGCCGTTGCCGGTCACCACGTTCTCGATCTCTCCTGTGTTGCGGTCCACGCGACGGATGACGTAGATCTGGCCGTTCGGGTCTTTGTTGTACTCGAAGGTAGTGCCGCCGCTCATGTCTTCAGAGAAGTACACGTACTTGCCATCCGGTGATGCCATCGGCTCACCAGCATCCTGCTGGTCGTTTTTGCGCTTGGTTAGCTGCACACCAGCTCCACCTGACTTGTGGTACATCCACATCTCGCCGGCACCCAGCGAACGGGAAGCTGTAAAGTGCTTGCGGGCAATCAGGTACTCTCCGTCTGGCGTCCAAACGGCATTGTTCAGCAGTCGGAAGTTCTCTTTGGTGATCTGCTTGGCATCGGAGCCGTCGCGCTTCATCACCCAGATATTGTCGCCACCACCCGCATCAGAAGTGAAGGAGATGAACTTGCCATCAGGGCTAAAACGGGGCTGCACTTCGTAGGCGCGGCCGCTGCGGAGCAATTTGGCCTTGCCACCTGAGATGGGCATACTATAGATGTCGCCGAGCATGTCGAATACGATCTCTTTGCCGTCCGGACTCACGTCCAGACTCATCCAAGTGCCTTCGTCAGTTGTTACCGTGATTTCTTTTTGCGGACCGCGGGCTTCTTCCACGTTCCACTTATTGTCTTTTTTGTCCTGCGCCGTGGCTGTGCCTATGGGTAAGGCAAGTGCCGCCGCGAGGAACATACTCAGATAGGTATGTTTCTTCATGACAGGGTGTTAGTCGATTAGATTAGTTTAGATTCTCAAATTTAATGATTTGAGGGGAGAAATCAGAAAAGGTTTAAATGGAACGGGCAGGATTGAGAATATTGGAGGGGAGCGTGGATTTGAGATAAGAGTTTCCGTAGGGACAGGTAGCGACTCAATGCTGTCAACTTAAGAGTTTTTTGTCATTTCGACCCTAGGGAGAAGTCTGAAAAATTGAGGAAGCCTTGCAATAATCCAGATCTCTCATTGCATTCGAGATGACAATTAGAGGCTGGATGCCTTAAGTTGACGGTATTGGGTCGCGACCTGTCCCTACAGTTAAATTGACACCTTAATTCATATCAAACTCGCAACTAACCGGCAAATGATCGCTGATTTTCAGCCATTGCTCAACACCTCCAATTTCAAACTTAGTTAGGCCAGTATAAAACTCCTGACTGCCAAATACATAATCGATATGGTAGGGCCTTTCCAGTTTTCTGTGAAAGAAGAAGGTAGGTTGAGACTCTTTGCCTTGTTCTTCTTTGTGGTGTAGATGATACAAGCTTCTTATACCTAACTCCTCCAACTCTTTTACTACATCAGAGTGATTCCACCATCGGTCCCACTGATCCCAAATGGTATTGCTGTTAAAATCTCCTGCAATCAAAGTTTGTTTGAGGTACTGTTTGTTTACCTGAAGGTACTTCCACAACTGACCAATGTAGCCGAAGTTCGGAGAGTTATTCTGGTGTGTCCAAATACCCAGAAGCTGAAACCTGTCGTTGATCCTGCACGGCAAAAAATGCTTTACCGTATGATCCTGATATGTATTACTCCAATCCAGCGGCTCAATTTTTATATGCTCAGTTGCGAAAATGCCGAGCCCCTTGTTCTTAGTATCGCCAATCCAGATATGATTTTTTGCCCAAGCCATGTACTCATGGTGGCGGGATCGCTCGGGGTCCTCACACTCTTGGATGATGTAAATGTCAGCTTTAAAGGTTGACAAATGCTCAAATTTGTTCCTTAAAGCACCATTGCAGTTCCACGTTACGATCTTCATCCCTTCAATTGATAGACCTACTCCACTTCAAAACTCCTTGGTAATTCAAAGCTCAGCGGTTTATTACGGCTGTGGATCTGCTCCAGAAAATTGTCAAGCTCGTCTTTGTACTCGAGATGATAGTCTTCGTGGAGGTTCTTGTGGATAAGCTGGATAGTACGCTGCAACAGACGGGCCGTGGCGGTATAGAAGGCTTTGTAATAGCTGTCGAACTGGCCGGTGAAGTTGTCGAAAATCAGGCGCAACAGGTATAGGTGCAGGTCGGTTTCCAGTTTGACGTCCTTGGTAATGCGCTTGAAACGGGCAATCTCTTTGGCTGACTTTCGCAGCGACTTAGTGAGAGCACGGCCCAGGTAACGACCCGTGGTGCCGATCATGAGTTCATGAATCTTTTCCGCGGTCTGCTCATAGGCCTCTTCCGGCGTGAGTTCGCCCAGTTCGATTGCCAGCAAATCGTACAATTCCCCGTCGCGTCTGGCGGCTTTGAGTATAATCGCTTCCTTTTCTTTGTCGCTCAGCTGCTTAACAGCTTTTTTAAAACCAGTAGAGACGGTAGGCATAAATTTTCAGGCAAATTAATTATGATAAGGCCAAAACGGTGACAGTATGTTATGGTTGCAACCGCAACGGCTGTACCTGTAAAACTAGGCAAAATTGACGGGCTGTTCAAGACGGGGTGATGGGAAAACAATCATCTATAACCACCCTCGCTCGCGTCCCGCGAGCGAGGGCTATTCAGTGGCGTCCCGCCACTTATGCCGCAGGCACAAACCAAAGCGGCCATTCGCATATCCCGAACACTTTCGGGAAGTCCGCCTAACAGCTCACACTCGCGGGAGGCGAGCGAGGGCTATTGCAATCTGAAGGTACTCATCGCTTCGTGAAAATTCAGATTTCTCACTTATCGAGGGCCCTTACCTCCAGTTCGAATTGACAGAGGAGGAGTAATTTATACCTGTAAATAATCACCTTTACAGGAATTATGCCCGGCTCCGGATTGTTTTAACCTATACCTTTTTTTGAATGGATGGGGCTTAACGGGAGTCCTGTTTTATAGCGACTTTCGTTTCCGTGGCACCATAAAAATTCGTAATTTTGCACTATGAATATTGAGACAGAAATTTTACATCAGGACGATGTCGCCTTGCTCGAAGAGAGCACCGATCTGCATAACCTGATTGTGTATAACGACGATATAAACACGTTTGACCACGTGATCGCCACATTGATCAAGGTATGCGGCCATTCGGCGGAACAGGCGGAGCAATGTACGCTGCTGATCCATTACAAAGGCAAGTGCACCGTAAAGGTAGGGTCTTACGAAGAGCTGGCAGGTATGTGCACCGCCCTTCACGACAAAGACCTTTCGGCCAATATAGAGTAGCGGGAGGCTGAATGGAATTTCCATCTAAATTGATTGAAAATGCCGTAGAGGAGCTGGCCAAGCTCCCAGGCGTGGGGCGCAAGACTGCCCTGCGATTGGCGCTGCACATGCTCAAAGAGGAGTCTGAAGAGACCTTCCTGCTGGCCGAAGCGCTGGTGAAAATGCGCACCGAGGTGAAGCACTGCAAGCAATGTCACAACATATCTGACACAGAGGTATGCGGTATCTGCCTGAACCCACTGCGTGACCGTAGCCTTTTGTGCGTGGTGAGCGACATCCGGGATGTGATCGCGATCGAGAATACTTCTCAGTTCAAGGGCCTGTACCACGTGCTAGGTGGCGTGATCTCTCCGATTGAAGGTGTTGGCCCATCGGACTTGCACATCGACTCGCTGCTGGAGCGCCTGCCGAACTCTGAGGTTAAGGAGATTCTGCTGGCGATCAGCCCAACCATGGAAGGCGACACGACTGCTTTTTACCTGACACGCAAACTCCGCGACCACAACGTGCGCATCACTACGATAGCCCGTGGTGTGCCGGTAGGAGGGGAGTTGGAGTATACTGACGAGATAACCCTGGGACGAAGCATCGTAGAGCGCACGTCCTACGGCAAGAACTAAAACTCGCGGCTTATAATAGCTGGAAAAGGACATGCGAATAGCGTGTCCTTTTTGTTTGGGGGGTAGGTTTAGGTATAAGTATAGCTATGGCGCGAGTGTGGACGCTCGCGCCATATTCAACCCCCATTTCACTGGTTTTCTCTTGCATTATATTAACTTTGGGGCTTAATTCAGAACAAGCATGCAGCATACAGCATCAAACATACTTTCAGATAGAATCATGGCGCTGTCGGAGTCGCAGACCATCGCGATGGCCAAAAAAGGACGTGAACTTGCCGCGCAGGGCTATGATATCATCAACCTGAGCTTCGGTGAGCCTGATTTCCAGACGCCGCAATACATCAAAGACGCCGCCAAGCAGGCCATTGATGATGGTTTTACCTTCTACACACCGGTACCGGGTTTCCCGGCGCTTCGTCAGGCCATTGCCGATAAATTCAAGCGCGATAATAATTTGGACTATGGTCCGGAGAACATTGTGGTGTCGACAGGGGCCAAGCAATCTATTGCCAATGCGGTGATGTGTCTGGTGAATCCGGGTGACGAGGTAATCATCTTCTCGCCTTACTGGGTGTCGTATGAAGAGATCGTGAAACTGGCCGAAGGTACGCCGGTGCCGTTGCAGGGCCGTTTGGAGAATGACTTCAAAGTAACGCCGGAGCAGCTCGAGAATGCCATTACCTCCAATACCAAAGTGGTGATGTACTCTTCGCCTTGCAACCCGACCGGGTCTGTGTTTGACGAAGAAGAGCTGCTGGCGATTGCCAAAGTGCTGGAGAAGCACCCGCAGGTATACATCATTGCCGACGAGATTTACGAGTACATCAACTTTGGTGGTAAGCACGCCAGCATGGCCAGCTTCGACTTCATCAAAGACCGTGTGATCACGGTGAACGGCTTCTCGAAAGGCTATGCCATGACGGGCTGGCGCGTGGGCTATATCGCGGCGCACAAGGACATTGCCACAGCCTGCGAGAAAATGCAGAGCCAGATTACGTCTGGTACCTGTTCCATCGCCCAGAAAGCGGCTCATGCGGCACTGTTGGGTGGAAATGAATCAGCTTTGGAAATGCGTGACGCTTACCGTCGTCGTCGTGACCTTGTGCTGGAGATCATGCAGGATATACCGGGCTTCAAGACCAACGTACCAACCGGCGCATTTTACATTTTCCCGGATGTGAGTTACTATTTCGGAAAGAGTTGCAACGGCAACATCATCAGTAGTGCATTGGACCTGAGCTTATACCTGCTCACTGACGCGCATGTGGCGCTGGTGAGTGGCGAGGCCTTTGGGTCGCCGCAATGTATCCGTTTCTCTTACGCCACATCCGACGATAAACTAATCGAGGCACTCCGTCGCATTAAGGTGAGCCTCGCCAAATTGCAGTAATGAATCAGCATACCAATCTTGAAGATATTTTCAGTGCCTTCGATCGCCTGACGGTGCTTATCGTAGGTGACGTGATGATTGACTCCTATCTCTGGGGTAAGTCGACACGCATTTCACCGGAAGCACCTGTGCCGATCGTGAACGTGGTGAAGCGTGAGAAGCGACTGGGCGGAGCGGCCAACGTGGCCCTGAACGTGCAGGCGATGGGCGCAACCCCGTTGCTTTGCTCCGTGATCGGCGACGATCCGGACGGTGGTGATTTTCTGCGCCTGATGGAAGAGCGCAATCTCTCCACAGAAGGCATTGTACAGAGTCCCGAGCGGATAACCACTATCAAGCACCGCATCATAGCCGGTGGACAGCAGTTGCTGCGCGTGGACGCTGAGATTGAGCACAACCTGGCCGACTACGAAGAACGCCATTTGGAGGCGCATTACCTGAAACTGCTCGACCGTGCCGATGTGGTCGTGTTTGAGGACTATGACAAAGGTGTATTCTCAGAGCAAAACATAGCTCGTTTCATTGAGCTGGCAAACCAGCGAGGTATACCAAGTGTGGTGGACCCGAAGAAGAAAAACTTCCTGAATTACAAAGGCTGCACGCTTTTCAAGCCGAACCTGAAAGAGCTTAAGGAAGGCCTGAAAGTAGACTTCGCCGACGAAAACCTGTCTGCTTTTGAAGAAGCGGTTGCACAGTTGCAAGAGCGCCTGACTACGAAGCAGGTGCTCGTGACACTTTCGGAGCGTGGTGTATTTGTGGCCAATGGAGACGAAAAGACTTATATACCAGCGCACCGCCGTTCTATTTCCGACGTGTCTGGTGCCGGTGATACCGTGATCAGTATTGCGGCGCTTTGTATGGCGCTGAAAACTTCGTTGCCTTTTATGGCCGGCCTTAGTAATCTGGGTGGCGGACTGGTATGCGAACAGGTAGGGGTGGTGCCTGTCGACAGAAACCGCTTGTATGCGGAGGCGAAGGAAAACAGTTTATACGAAAAGCATGAACACCGAACAGCTTAACAGGCTTCTTTACGGCAGTAAGCTGCAGGCGTATAAGTTGATGCGTCGCACAACTTATACCCTTACCATTCTGGCAATAGGGCTGCTCATCTATGCCCATGGTGTAGTGGAAGATCCTGATGTACTGCAGTATCTTTTCTATGCGATTGATGGAATACTGGCCATCTTTGTCATCATTTATTTCCTGCGCATACTCTATACCTTCGAACGAATCAAGTTCCTACAGCGCACCTGGTTTGAGGGTATTTTGATGGGGATCATTTTCTTTAACCAGATTTCGACCTATCTCTTCAATTATCCCTTAGTTTACAACCTTTTTGAGGGTATAGGTATACCGCTATCTGTTGAGTTATACCGCATCCTGGTTTCACTTTACATGCTGGTGTTGCTAGTAGTTGAGCTCCTGGAAACAAGAGTGCACCTGAAAACACTACAAATAAAGCCGGGTATTACGTTCGTTCTAAGTTTCTTACTCATCATATTGGCAGGCACAAGTCTTTTCATGCTGCCCAAAATGACGAATGCGCCGGAAGGCATGCGTTTTATCGACGCCCTTTTTATGGCTGCCAGCGCTACCTGTGTGACAGGTTTGGCTGTGGTAGATCCAGGCACCTATTTTACATTTGCAGGACAGGTTGTTCTGCTCATACTGATTCAGGTTGGTGGTTTAGGTATCCTGACGTTCGCCACTTTTTTTGCATCGCTTATGCGACAAGGGATAGGGATTAAGCAACACGTGGTCATGCATCAGCTGCTTGAAAGCGAGTCTCTGTTTACTACCAAAGGGCTTTTACGCAAAATCATTATTATAACGCTTACAATCGAAATGATTGGAGCTTTTATCATATTCGCTACATGGGGGCCTTTGGCACAGTTTGATAACTTAGGTAGCAAAATCTTTTTTTCAGTCTTTCATGCTGTTTCGGCATTCTGTAACGCTGGCTTTTCTCTTTTTCCAGAAGGTATTTATACCGAGCCAATTCGCTTTTCGTACGTACTGCACCTTACACTAGCCGTTCTGATTATTTTTGGAGGCATAGGTATGCCAACTATAATTGATGTGCTTTCTCCGAAAGCAATGCGGGCACGTATGGATACACCTTGGAGAAATTGGAAGCTGATGTCGCGGGTGATCATCTATACATCCGCTGGCTTGATTGCTTTAGGAACAGTTGGCTTTTTCTTGTTAGAGTATTTTAATACCCTCTCACATCTAAGTTTAGTTGAAGCAATTATTACATCGTTTTTTCAATCGGTAACTACTCGAACAGCCGGTTTTAACACAGTAGACATTTCAGCGCTTAATGTGCCAACACTGCTGATGTTCATTTTCCTCATGTTCATTGGGGCATCACCGGGGTCTACGGGGGGCGGTATAAAAACAACAACGTTCACAGTTATTTTGCTCTCCGTAGCAGCTACCATCCGCAACAAACGCAATATTGAAGTCGGTCACCGGACTATACCGCATTATATATCCTACAAGGCCTTTTCCGTTTTTACGTTTGCCGCTGTGATCAATATTTTGTTCATTTTCATCCTCTCAATTACAGATGCACAGTTTGACATCATGCGGATAGCCTTTGAACAAGTATCAGCATTCGCTACGGTAGGTCTTAGCACAGGTATAACCGCAGGTCTCTCTGATGCCGGAAAGACGATTATTATCCTATCCATGTACATTGGTAGAGTAGGCACACTCACGCTTGCTTTTGCCTTAAGTACCCGTGCATTGACGACGGCATACAAGTACCCAGAAACACATTTGGCAGTTGGTTGATGTTATCATAAATCGTAGGGCTCCGGATGGGCCATCCAGGCAATTACATTGTTTGTAACATCATGTGATCCAACATGAATGGTGTTAGATGCATCTATATATCCTATATCAACACACCTTTCACCCTCAGTGGCTTCTATTGTCAAAATAATGGGTTTGCCTATACTTGGAAGTTCATCTTCGACTTTTATCCATTTCATATAGAGAGGGAGTTCCGTTTATTTAACTATTGATATTAGATCAACATGATGCCTTTGTTAGCATGCAGGCTTCATGAAGAGACTAATAGGCAATAGTTTTTTTACGGTTCTATACGCAATAATGTAGGCAAACTACCTTTTTAAGCGGAGGGCAATGGAAGAAAGGAAAACGAAGTTGCTGGAAGAAGCGCCTGTGCCTTTTTCGAAAATGTCATTTTGCCCTTTCAGCCAACGGGCTTCCACACGGCAGACTACATGAGGGTACGGATTATAATCGGCGTTGGCTGATAGGCCAGTGGTCCGGAAACCACTTGCTCCTACAGGGGCCGTTATAATCACCTCATTTCTGTCGGAGTAGTGTTCGGCGCGGGCAGCCACAGCCCATGCTTCGCTGAGCTTATACTGTGCGATCAGAACCGGACTATACCACGTGTGGTAACTGCTGCTACCTTTACTTTGTTGCTGTATACCTATATCAAATCCGGCAATCAAAGTGGTTCTTTCACCTATACCGAACTGCCCATAAAAGTTGTTGAAATAACGCATCCTGCGGACAGCATCCGGGTCGTCGGTGCCGATGTAAGTGCTCCAGTTCAGGGTCAGGTTGTCGTGCGGGGCAAAATTCACCTGCGTACCAAAGGAGGGCAGTGAGTTGCCCGGCACCCGTCGGATGCGCTGCCATCCGTTGACTACCAGTGCAGCCAGCGTCCAGGCAGGAGTAGGGGTATAAGTCAGCTTGGCTCCTGAAAGGAAGTATGGTGAATTCTCGGCTAGAAGGGAACGACTAAGCGTGAGGTTGTCGGCTGAGATAGCGCTTTCGAAACCAATGTGGGAACCCATAATACCGGCATCCAGCCATACAGTTGATTGCTGGTTCAGCGCTATACCTGCGTTAGCCTCAAACACATGGCGCATCACTTCATCTTCAGCGGCATAGTTATCAGATGCGTAGGTGCCGACCTGCAACGCCAAAGCGCCTCTATACCTGTTGTGTTCCACTGTAGCACGAAGCAAACCGAGGTTCAGGTTAAACTCGTTGTGGCGGTTGTGATTGTAGAGAAAGGGTTGTCGATAGCCTGCGGTAGGCTTGTTGAAATCGTAGGCATAAAAAATGTCGGCAAATCCTTCGAAGCGAACTTCAGGACTTGCCGACATCGTAGTATCTGTTTGAGCATAAGCCGTGATGGTGCTGAGAAGTAATAGGGTTAGTATGACGGCTCTTATCACGGCTCAATCCGAATATTTCTAACCCCTTACGCCGCTATACGCCTTCACCGTTTGGATGAAGCATTTCACTTTCTCCGGGTCGGTGTCCGGGTATACACCATGACCAAGGTTGGCGATGTGGCGCTGCGGACCGAACTCCTTCAGCATGTTTATCGTCTCACGCTCAATTGTTTCGAAAGAGCTGTAAAGCAAGCACGGATCCATGTTGCCCTGCAGGGTCTTGTTCGGACCAACCTGCGCTCTGGACGTTTTGATGTCCATATTCCAGTCGAGGCCGATGGTTTCGCAGTTCAGTTTGCTGAAATCCTCCAGCGCAAAGAAAGCACCTTTGGCGAATACCGTTACCGGCACATCGTTGATGGCGTTGCAGATCTCGCTGATGTAGGGCAAAGAGAACTCACGGTAATGCGCTGGGGTGAGTATACCTGCCCACGAGTCAAATACCTGTATCAGGTTGGCGCCTGCTTCTACCTGTGCTTTCAGATAAGCAATAGTGGTATCGGTGATCATGCGCAGCATCTGATGTGCCAACTTTGGGTTGGTGTACAGCAAACCGCGTGCATGCGAGAATGTCTTGGAGCCGCTACCCTCTACCATATAAGCCAGAATCGTCCATGGCGCACCGGCAAAACCGATAAGTGGCACACGGCCGTTCAGGGCTCTTTTGGTTACCTTAATGGCTTCCAATACATAGTCCAGGTGCTCATGCGGGTCAGCTACGCGAAGGCGAGCCAGGTCCGCTTCTGTACGGATCGTTTTCGGGAACCATGGTCCACGTTTCTCTACCATTTCGTAAGTACAGCCCATTGCCTCCGGCACCACCAGGATGTCAGAGAAGATAATGGCAGCGTCTACGTCGAGAATATCCACGGGTTGGATGGTCACTTCAGCGGCCAGATCCGGTGTCTCCACCAGTTCCTTAAATCCGCTCAGGCTTTCGCGTACAGCTCTGTATTCAGGTAGGATGCGGCCGGCCTGGCGCATCAGCCACACCGGAGTACGTTCTACGGTTTCTCCTTTGGCAGCTCTTATAAGCAGGTCATTCTTCAATTGCATGGCACAAAGATACGTTAAAAATGCTGACTGTCGGAAGATGATTGTTATCATCTAATGGCAGGGCAACTATCATGTTAAATTGGTGTACTCTGTGCGGTGTGAAGTGGTTGGGAATTTTTGGCGGGTATAGCCAAAACGGAAGCGCTTTATACCGCTGTGAATAAAAGCCCCTATATACCTGTCACAATAAAGTTCACCCCGATCGACAGCACCATAAAGCCCATAATACGTGAGAGTGCCGATAGGCCCGCTTTACCCATAAACTGGAGTAACTGGTGCGAGAAAATCAGAATAACATAAGCCACCACAGCTAATGCAACAATGGCTGTTACGACTAGACCCAGATCAGTGATACGGAGGGCATCAGAGTAGAGGCTGATGCTCACGGCAATGGCGCCCGGGCCCGACAGCATCGGCATAGCCAGTGGCGCGAAGGAAATGTCTTCTTTCTGCATACTCTCTCATCACACCTTTCGATACTTTTTTGCCACGGTGCGCCTTGCTGGAGAGGAGCTCAAAACCAGCCTTCATGATCATCAGTCCGCCGGCTATGCGGATATCATGCAGCCGGATGCCAAAGAAGTTAAGCACGTACTGCCCGGCCAGAAAGAATACCCCCAGAATGAGCGCCATGTAAATGCAGGCGCGCAGTGCTTGCTGGTTGCGGTTGGAGGGAGTGTCGTCTTGGGTAAGCGTCAAAAAAACGGGCATGGCCCCAAAGGGGTTTACCACACTAAATAAGGCCGAAAAAGTGGCCAGCATCATTTCCATAGCTTGGTCAGGTTGTTTTCTGATGCAAAGCTAGGATGGTGAAATTACGCCTGCGTTACCGCCGTATTGTATGATTGTTAAGTGTAAAGATATTTTCTCGTGTGGCGATGATTAAAGCTTAAATAAGCTTAATGTCATGACCACGAAAATCCTGTAAATCTTTTAATCCTGTACATCCTGATCTACGACAAAAACAGCGCATAAATGGCGGACACAATGAAGTTCACACCGATCGAAAGCACAATGAAGCCCATGATACGTGATAGTGCCGACAGACCGGCTTTGCCCATGAAGCGGGTCAGCTGCGTCGAAAAGCGCAAAATCACATAACTGATCGCAGCCAGCAGAATGATGCCTACCAGAATCAGGGTCATATCCCAGAAGGAAAGGGAGGTGGTGAACAGACCGATACTCACCGCAATAGCGCCCGGACCGGAAAGCATAGGCATGGCCAGCGGCGTGAAAGAAATATCTTCTTTGTGCTGCGCCTCTTCCACCACATCCGGCGATACTTTCTTGTTGCTGCCTCCGGGCGTGAGCAATTCAAAACCGGCACGCATGATCATCAAACCACCGGCAATGCGCAGGTCGTGGATGCGGATGCCAAAGAAGTTGAGCACGTACTGTCCTGCCAGAAAGAACACCGCCAGTATACCGACCATGTAAAGGCAAGCCTTGAGCGCCTGTTGGTTACGCTGGGCAGGCGTGTCGTTTTGGGTGAGCGTCAGGAAGACCGGCATGGCCCCGAATGGGTTCACAACGGAGAAGAGGGCAGAAAGCGTGGCAAGAATAATTTCCATGGGAGCGATAAACGTATAACCTCCAATATAGTTTTTAATCGATATAAAACCAAAGGCTATCCTTACCAGGTATAGAAAATGACTTGGAGGAGGGCGGATTAAAACATTATCCTTAATTTTGGGTGGAACAACACCCTAAGCAACGATACTATGAAAGGAGAAGTAAAGCTCGGGATACTGGGCGGCGGACAGCTGGGCCGCATGCTCATTCAGGCCGGACTCGATTTTAACCTCTATACCCTGGTGCTCGACCCCGACGAGAACGCCCCTTGCAAAGATGTGTGCCACGAATTTTACGTAGGCAGTTTCCGAGACTTTGACACGGTATATGAGTTCGGTAAGAACTGCGACATCGTGACTATCGAGATTGAGCACGTAAATGCCGATGCTCTCGAGAAGTTGGAACAGGAAGGCGTGAAGGTATACCCGGATGCTAAGACTGTCCGCACGATCCAGGATAAAGGACTTCAGAAAGAATTCTACAAGAAACACGCTATACCTACTGCCGATTTCAGAATCCTGAAAGACGCCGAAGAGCTGAAAGCAAATACCGATTTTCTGCCTGCTTTCCAGAAGCTGCGTCGCGAAGGCTACGATGGCCGTGGCGTAACCAGACTGCAGAGTGATGCCGATCTGGGCAAGGGCTTCACAGAACCGTCGGTGCTGGAGAAATTGGTGGACTTCGAAAAAGAAATCTCCGTGATCGTGGCCCGCAACGCCAACGGACAAGTAACGGCTTTCCCGGTAGTGGAGCTGAGCTTCCATCCGGAGCACAACCTGGTAGACTCACTCTTTGCGCCTGCCAATGTGCCTTACAAATTGCAACGTCTCGCCATTGAAATTGCTACCCGTGTAATCGAGTCGTTTGACATGGTCGGAATATTGGCCGTGGAGATGTTCCTGACCAAAGACGGACAGATACTGGTAAACGAAGTCGCGCCTCGTCCGCACAACAGCGGGCACCATACCATCAAGGCCAATTATACCTCGCAGTATGAGCAGCACCTGCGAGCTATCCTCAACCTGCCACTAGGCAGCACTGATATCCAGAGTGCAGCTGTTATGCTCAACCTGTTGGGTGAGCCCGGCTACGACGGCGAAGCCAAATACGAAGGTTTACAGGAGGCCCTGGCCGTGCCGGGTGTGTACATTCACCTCTATGGCAAAAAATATACCCGTGCCGCCCGCAAAATGGGGCATATCACTGTGCTGGGCACCGACTTGAAGGAAGCGCAGCAACGGGCAGAATCAATCCGAAACATCATCAAAGTAATCGCATAATATGGCCAACGAAACCACAACTACGCAGCCGCTGGTAGGCATCATTATGGGCAGCCAGTCCGATATGAAAGTAATGGATGCTGCAGCTGAGATACTCGAGAATCTGGGCGTACCTTTTGAGATCACCATTGTGTCGGCGCACCGCACCCCGCACCGCATGTTCGAATATGCCGAGCAGGCCCGTAAAAAAGGACTTAAAGTAATAATCGCCGGAGCCGGTGGTGCAGCGCACCTGCCAGGTATGGTGGCCTCTATCACGACACTGCCTGTTATTGGGGTGCCAGTGAAGTCGAGCAATTCCATCGATGGTTGGGATTCCGTGCTGTCTATCCTGCAAATGCCAGGCGGTGTGCCTGTGGCTACAGTAGCCCTTGATGGCGCCCTCAACGCAGGTATACTGGCCGCTCAGATCATCGGCACTTCCAATGCCGCGGTAGCTGACAAACTGGAGAAGTATAAGGTTAGCCTCAAAGACAAGGTGATGCGCTCGGTAGAAGAGTTGCGTCGTGGTGACAGAGACCTTGATTAAAAATAGCTTCGATTAAAACAGAACGGCCCGCAGCATATTTGCTGTGGGCCGTTCTGTTTTAACATATATGAGTTCAATTAAAAGTAGTATCCTACACCAATATTTGTAGAAGCTAGGCTGAAGCTAACATTCAGGTTTTTCTGGGTGTTCTGGTCAAACATAAATGTGATGGGATCTTGATTTGGACCATTGCCTATTCCATGGGTATAGCTTATCACATTGGTCTTTAATTCTATACCTAATTTTGCTTTCGGGAAAAACACAACTCCCGGTGCAAAACCCGCATAAAGATTTTGAATCTTCGTACTCGTCAGATTATAGGATTCATATAGTGGAGCTCCATTTTCATCTGTTGTTTGTGTTGTGTAATCCCTTTTAGTTACTGTTCTGGCATAGCCGGCAGTACCTTCCGCAAAAAAGGCTAGCTTAGGAACGATCTCCTGGTAGTAGCGTGCAACCGGTCCAACACCAACAGAACGCTCTCGGGTATAATTAAGCAGTACCCGGGAAGTCTGGTTATTGACTGTGTAGACTGCATAATGATTGTTGGTTCTGTAGCTTGAGTTATAAGATGCACTTAAGCCCAGCATCCAGTTGTCTGTTACAAAACGGCCGGCCACTGGCTTTAAATTGAACGAGTTCATTTTGATCCCAGTAGTCTCATTGTAGCCACCACCAAGAGTACCTCCTATGTAAGCATTGCCTAACTGTACTTGCGCGTGGGATATGCCATATACCACACAGCAGATAATAAAGAGTAAGATTTGTTTCATGAGGTGCAAGATAGCACGCTAAACTTAATTCGCTCTACCTACAGTACTAGAAAGTATAGCCTGCTACCAGGCTGAAGCTCCTGATGCTTGTTACCAGATTAGGGATGCTCGAAACTCCATCAGTTACTTCATAGCGGGTTTCCAGGATCAGCGCTTTGTTATTTATCGGATAACTAATTCCGGCGCCTCCCACAAGGCCATACATATACCTTTTAAAGCCATTATTAGGGATCGCGTCCGATTTCTCTGTGTACCCACTGGAATGGAAGGTGCTGCTGGTTGTTCTATACTGATCGGCCTTTATGGCATAAGAGAACGAGGCGCCTGCATTGAGGTAGGGCTTTAGCTTACCGATAGGAAAGGTATAGCGCAGTTGTACCGGTAATTTCAGATAATCAAGATTAAACATGAGTCTGTGATTTGTTGTCCTGCCCACGTTGTAAACTTCATCCAGTTCGCTTTCAAACTTGTATGGAGCATAAAGCAACTCTGTCTGTAATGATAGTTTTTCGCTGATTTTAGGGGTTGAAAAGTTAAAACCTATCCCGCCTCCTATACCTAATCCTGTACTGCTATGCTCGCCTTTGGAATAGTGGTGCTGACCATCAAAGTGCATAGCGTTGATGGAATAGGTGAGCACAGGTATTATGGTCACCTTAGTTTTCGTCTCTGTCTGTTGGTGCACGATGTTACTTCCCATGCACTGATTATACTCCTTTATTACTAGCATAAGCGAACGGTCTCTCAGAGCAGTGTTTTTTAATCGAGCCTCTCTGAAATCGGGACAATCGGATAAGGCTGATGCCAGTGTACCGATGTATATCTGATCGACCATTTTGTAAGTTTTGCCTGTTCTCTCATCCTTTCGGTTGTAGGTATGCTGTACCAGTTCAACCAAAGTTCCTTGGTCTTTCGACAAGTAGAAGTGGTCGTAGTCAGCAGCGTCGCGGTAGGTATAGAGACTGGCTTTACCCTTGATCAGGGCCTGAAGAAACAGCTGTTGCGCTGGTTGCGCCTCCGTCGCCGGTATAGTGTGCGTTTCGTATACCTTCTGCTCTTTAGTAAAGCCGTAACCTGTCAGCTGCGTAGGGTCGAACTCCTGCTCGGGTGCCTGCAGGTCTGCTTTAAAAGTGGCGATCCTGGAACTACGGACTGCGCCCCGGTAATCTACGTAGCCCTGCAGGGTGTCGCTGTTCTGAACAATGTAACCTGGGCGAAAATCTTTTTGGCCAAAGGCTGTTGAAATAGCGAGTAACACGAGAAGAGGAATAAGGTAAAGTTGTTTCATTTTAAAGCATTAAAGTAGTTTGTGTCGCTTAAAAGATGCAGCCCGCTAGCAGGCTGAAACTGTGAATAGGCAGGCTAGCTCCCGGAGGTGAGAGATGCCTTCGGCTGTTTCGTACCCCGCCTTCAGAGAAAAGGTTTTGGTTCGCTAATATGAAAAAGAACTCCTGCTCCGCCGCCTAGTCCAAAATTGCCTTTTCTGAAAATGCCATATAGGAATGAACAACTGCCTGGGGACTTGTTTTGAAGCTAGTTGTTTTAGAGTACCGGATGGCATCACGATAGTCTACATGGCTGCGTAGAATAACAAGTGGAGGCTTGTTGTTTTCAGGGATTGAACATTCACCATGAAATATAGAGATAAATAAATATTTTTCAGAAACCAGTCAGAAAATTGTTTTGAGAGGTGTGCCTATCAGTTTGTTGACCTTCAGAAGTCTACAAAAAAAAATCCCCTGCCGAGATTCTCGACAGGGGATTTTGTATGAATTTGTGTTAATGCTTATTTCTTACCGCCGTCTACTTCTTCGTAGTCAACATCGGTTACACCGCCATCATCAGTTGCGGCGCCTTGCGGACCACCAGCCTGCTGACCGTTTCCGGCTGCAGCACCTTCCTGTCCGGCACCGGCTGCATACATCTCCTGAGAGGCTGCCTGCCAAGCGTTATTCAGGCTTTCAATAGCTGCGTCAATACCAGCAATGTCTTTGGCTCCGTGCGCGGTCTTAAGCTGACCCAGCGCACCTTCGATGTTAGACTTGTTGCCTTCAGACAGCTTCTCGCCGTACTCTTTCAGCTGCTTCTCGGTTTGGAAGATCATGGAGTCAGCTGCGTTCAGCTTCTCGATCTCTTCCTTCGCCTTCTTATCTGACTCAGCATTAGCTTCCGCTTCCTGACGCATTTTCTCGATCTCCTGTTCGCTCAGACCAGAAGAAGCTTCGATGCGGATCTTCTGCTCTTTGCCAGTCGCTTTATCCTTAGCCGTTACATGAAGGATACCGTTGGCATCGATGTCGAAGATAACTTCGATCTGCGGAACACCACGAGGTGCTGGCGGAATACCGTCCAGGTGGAAGCGACCGATCGTACGGTTGTCTTTCGCCATTGGGCGCTCACCCTGCAGTACGTGGATCTCCACTGATGGCTGGTTATCCGATGCAGTCGAGAAAGTCTCAGACTTCTTCGTTGGGATCGTTGTGTTAGACTCGATCAGTTTGGTCATCACACCACCCATTGTTTCGATACCCAGTGAAAGCGGGGTTACGTCCAGCAGAAGTACGTCTTTTACTTCACCTGTCAGTACACCACCCTGAATCGCAGCACCGATGGCTACAACTTCATCCGGGTTCACACCTTTAGAAGGCTTCTTACCGAAGAATTTCTCTACTTCTTCCTGTACCTTAGGGATACGGGTTGAACCACCTACCAGGATTACCTCGTCGATGTCAGAAGTTGACAGACCAGCGTCCTGCAGGGCCTTCTTGCAAGGCTCCATCGAGCGACGGATCAGGTCGTCAGACAGCTGCTCGAACTTAGCGCGTGTCAGTTTGCGCACCAAGTGCTTTGGCACACCGTCCACTGGCATAATGTATGGCAGGTTGATCTCTGTTTCGTTTGAAGAAGAAAGCTCAATCTTCGCTTTTTCAGCAGCTTCTTTCAAGCGCTGCAAAGCCATTGGGTCTTTACGCAGATCCAGGCCTTCGTCGTTCTTGAACTCGTCTGCCAGCCAGTTGATGATCACCTGGTCAAAGTCGTCACCACCCAGGTGTGTGTCACCGTTCGTAGAAAGTACTTCGAACACGCCGTCACCCAGCTCCAGGATAGAGATATCAAATGTACCTCCACCTAAGTCGAATACTGCGATCTTCTGGTCTTTGTGTTTTTTGTCGAGGCCGTAAGCAAGCGCTGCTGCTGTTGGCTCGTTGATGATACGCTTCACTTCAAGGCCTGCGATCTGACCGGCTTCTTTTGTTGCCTGGCGTTGCGCATCGTTGAAGTAAGCTGGTACCGTGATAACCGCTTCTGTTACCGTTGTGCCCAGGTAGTCTTCTGCAGTAGCCTTCATTTTCTGAAGTACCATTGCCGAGATCTCCTGTGGTGTGTACTGGCGGTCGCCGATCTCTACACGCACGGTGTTGTTACCACCCTGGATCACTTTGTAAGACACCTGCTTTGACTCTTCGCTTACTTCATTGTAGCTGTGGCCCATGAAGCGCTTGATCGAAGCGATCGTGTTTTGCGGGTTTGTGATTGCCTGACGTTTGGCAGGGTCACCTACCTTACGCTCGCCTTTGCCACCGTCCAGGAACGCGACAATAGACGGAGTAGTTCTGCGGCCTTCGCTGTTAGGAATAACCACTGGCTCGTTACCTTCCATTACGGCAACGCAGGAGTTGGTTGTACCTAAGTCAATACCAATTATCTTTCCCATTCTATAGTTTTATAATGATTCGATTACAATTTCTTTTCACTGTTGCTAGCACTATTACAAGGGATGTGCCAAGGCGTATTTTGTTGTTTTTTTATGTCATTCTGTCACAAGTGCAGGATGGAATATTCTTTTTGTCGTTTTTCGTCAAGCATAATTTCTTCTACCCAGACATATTTACCTGCAACCGACCAGGTATAGAATCTCTTCGGCGTTAAGCTTTATACCTGTATCCTGCTTCACTCCATAAAAAAGGCCCTCACTCCAGAGGGCCTTTTCAATTTGCTGTTCAGATAATTTTAGCGTGCGATCACCATTTTCATGGTAGCGGTTTTCCCGTTCGTATTGATTCTGTACAGGTATGTGCCACTTGGTAGCGTGCTGCCATCAAACTGCACCTCGTGTTTTCCTGACGGTTTTCTTTCAGATACAAGCGTTCTGATTCGTTTACCCATCACATCCATCACATCCACTGTCACAAAGCTATCCTCTTCCAGACCAAACTGGATGGTAGTGGTTTCGGCAAATGGGTTAGGGTAGGCGATGGCTTTCGCATTGGCAGCTTCAGCTACCTGCATGGCTGATGTCGTTGCGGCAGCAAGTTCATTCCAGCCGTTGAAAGTGCGTGTCACGATGACGGCAAATTCAGCGCGTGTCACGTTTGCTTTTGGTTTGAACGTAGCGTGAAGCACCGGCTCCATGTCATACGGCCCTTGCGTAACAGTATAGAAAGCATTGATCAGGTTCAGTTCAAGTGCCACACTCACATAGCCTTCTAAGCCGGCAGGTATATCCTGTGCATCTTCTATCGGGTAAGTGGTGCCATTCAGCGTTACAGTTGGCGCAGTGCCATTTCGCTTAAGTGCTTCTGCTTCCTGACCAAGCGCCTGTACCAGTGAGTAAGCAAGACTTGCTCTGCTTACAGAACCGTTCGGACTGAATTTACCAGCAGAAGTTGGTGTCATCATGCCGTTGGCAGTATGGAAACCGTCTCGTAGAGCAGCGCCTTTTGCTGTAACTGACTCAGCTAGCAGTTTTTGAGCTGCGGATACGTCAGTGAAAGAAACTGCTCCATCCGTCGGGATGTACTGGCGTACGCCCTGACCCATCATGAGGTAATCCGCTAACTCAATGCGCTTCAGGAGGGCATCTGGCTTAAAGGTCCCATTGCTGAGTCCATCTGCTAGGCGATCCCCAACGGCCAGTTCAATGGCTGCTTTCGCCGGATGGCTGGCAATGTCACTCAGTCCTGTTGAGCCCAGGATCTGCGTCTGTGCAACCTTCACATCGATCGCTTCAGGAAAGCCAGCGCCTTGCAAACCGTATACTACTGCTTTCCAGGTACCGGCCATCGGGTTGCTCACCGCAACCACTCTGTCAGTATATAAAGTGAACAAGGCTGATATACCTGAGCCGTAGGTAGTGCCATCAGGGGCAACCAGTCGCAAGCCCACAGGGTTACCCGTCTCACCCAACAAACCTGTTGCATTCATCTTCGCCTCTATACCTGTCACGCCTTCTGCCACATAAAATGCGCTTTCATTGGTGGCAGTTGTTGCAGGATTGTAGTCGATGCGCATGGTCTGAGCCGCTACAGAGGAGGTAATATTGCTGTTGAATTTTCTGGTGATGTTAAGTTGAGAACCAAAGGAAGTGCTTCTTAAAATATGGTCGACAGCGGCATAGGCGTTTACATAGCCAGCACCTACTTCCCAAGGCTCACGGCCCGGTATGTTAGTAGCGGTCTGCTGCAAAATTGATTTCACCTGATCCGGTGTCAGTGCCGGATTCGCTTCGAGTATAAGCGCAATGATGCCGGCTACGTGTGGAGTGGCCATGGAAGTGCCGCTCATGTGGGTATAGAACGGAACCTCAGCAGGCTCAAGCGTTTCCACATCTTGTTGGGCTGCTAGCGAAGCGACTGGACCGATCACTCTGGTAGAAACTACATCCACACCCGGACCAACGATGGTTGGTCTGTTCTCTACTGTCCAGGTCTTGCCATCGTAGGTTAAGGTTTCTTTATGGTCCTTCACGCCTCTGGAAGAAAAATCGGCCAGTCTGCCGTAGCGGTCGCCAGCACCAACAGAAATTACCCACGGCGCAATGGCATATGGGTTGTGGGTATCAGAACCAGGACCTTCGTTGCCAGCGGCAAATACAGAAATAATGTTCTTTTTATAAGCTGCCAGAGAAGCAACGTTTACAGGGTTGTTCGCATCAAATGGGCCTGATGTACCCCAGGAGTTGCTGATAACACGGATACCATAACGGGCTTGGTTCAGCATCACCCAGTCATAGGCGCCAAGGGCATCCAGAATGAAAAGCGCACCGCCGGATCCATAACCGATCAGGTCAGCTCCTGTGGCTACGCCTGCATACTTGCCTTTCGACATAGTGCCCAGTCCTCCTACAGAACCTGCGCAATGCGTGCCGTGGCCTGAGTTGGTGTCTGTGTTAGGAACATTTTCTAACCAAGTAGGTGGCAGAAGCGAAGAAAGGCCATTCAGGTTGGTGGTGCCGAGTACGTTCTGTTTTAGGTTTTTACCTAGCTTCAGATCTTCGTGTGTACCATCAACACCACTGTCATTGATAACAACTGTTACACCTTTGCCAGAAACTGGTAGTCCACCGTTTCTGGTTGTTATCTCCATGTCGTTGCGTAGTCTTTGTACACCCGTCAGGTGGGTGTCGTGGTGATTGAAGTAGGTCAGTCTTTTATTCAGATAAAGCGATCGCACCTGCGAATTTCTAGCAAGTGCATCTACCTGTGCAGGGGTAGCCAGCACACCCACAATCGGCAAGGACTGTAAAGAGATGCCAGTAGTGATGCCGAGCAGCTTGAGCGATAAAATATTGCTGGTGCTCGGTGCTTTATCTCCGTGGAAAGTAACAATTACTTGCTGTGGCAGGATCGAGGAGCGCAGTGCCTCCCGCAAATCCGGGTCGACCGTAGCCTGTGCAAAAGCACTACTCACAAAGAAGAATAGTGCAGCAACCAATGTAAAGAATTTGTTCATAGGTGAGATGTTTTTAAGTTAGAAATAGTACTGAATTAGTAAGCTGAAATAAGTGACTATCCTTAAAATAATAGATGATCTGCTTTATACTTGGTTTGCATTATATTGGTTTGTAGAATTTAGTACAGGATGTATATTTTATAATATACTGTATTTCAATGGTTAAACACCTTGTTTTTGAGTTGAGGAAAGACTCTTGGATATTTATAATTTAGTATTTTTTTAAGTTATACTAAAGATGTGTATTTAAGGTATTAAAGCTGGAATGTTTTTCCTTATTTGTATTTTTACCGGGAGTTTTACGCAGGGAATGAGGGACAAACACGTAATCGATGTTGGGAATCCCTTTTATAGAGTGCAATTTTATTTCAAAAGCCTCTGGCAGATGTTACTTGTTAAGCAAACTGAAAAAAATGCGGCATGTTCGCTGGCGTATGTCGCAGTTCTGGTTTCACATAGAATGTTCAAGCTGAAGGGGGCTAAGGCCGAGTGGTTGTCTTTATTTGCTATTCTGGCTAAACTTTTATAAATCAGTTGATCAAACAAAAGTCTATTAACCTATCGCTCACCTTTACATGAAAAGAATCTTCTACAAAACAGGTACGGCTGCCTGTTTGCTACTGACCTTTGCCTTGGCAGCACCCGAGGTAGCCGCCCAGAAACAAAAGCCCCGCAGCAGCAAACAAAAAGAAGTGACAGCTCCTTTTGATGCTAAACTGTACAATGGCATCACCTGGCGTTCCATCGGGCCTTTCCGGGGTGGACGCTCTGCTACTGTAACCGGTGTGCCGGGCAAACCAAACCTCTACTACATGGGTACCGTGGGAGGTGGGGTATGGCGCACGACGGACGGTGGCTCTACTTGGGAAAACATCTCGGATGGTTTCTTTGGGGGTTCCATCGGCGCGGTGGCCGTTAGCGAAGCTGACCCGAATGTGATTTATGTGGGCGAAGGAGAGAAGACCGTACGGGGCAATGTCTCGTCAGGGCATGGCATGTGGCGATCCGTGGATGCCGGCAAAACCTGGGAGCAGATCGGATTGAAAGACTCGAAGCACATCGGTCGCATCCGCATCCACCCGACAAATCCTGACATCGTGTACGTGGCCGTGATGGGCGATCTGTATAAGTCGCACGAAGAGCGCGGCGTGTTCAAAAGTACCGACGGTGGTAAAACCTGGAAGAAGACACTGTTTGCCAACAAAGACGCTGGCGCCGTGGACCTGATCCTCGACCCGAACAACCCGCGCCACCTGTACGCCACGACCTGGAACGTGCGCCGCAACCCTTTCAGTCTGTCGTCGGGTGGTCCCGGATCAGGTATATGGAAAAGCACCGACGGTGGTGAGACCTGGAAAGACATCTCTAAAAACGAAGGCCTGCCAAAAGGTACGCTGGGTATCATAGGTGTAACGGTATCGCCGGTTAACTCCAACCGCGTGTTTGCGATGGTGGAAGCCGAAGAAGGCGGCCTGTTCCGCTCCGACGACAGCGGCCTGACCTGGAAGAAGGTGAACGACGACCGCAACCTGCGTCAGCGGGCCTGGTACTATACCCGCGTGTATGCTGATCCGAAAGACGAAGATGTGGTGTACGTATTGAACGTGGCCTATCACCGCAGCAAAGACGGTGGCAAGACCTTTACCTCTGCCTACGCAGGCCATAGCGATCACCATGATCTCTGGATAGCCCCTGAAAACCCATCACGTATGGCGATTGCCGACGACGGCGGTGCACAGGTAACATCGGATGGTGGTATGAACTGGAGCACGATGAACAACCAGCCCACCGGTCAGTTTTACCGCGTCGTAACCGACAATCATTTCCCATACCGCATCTACGGTGCGCAGCAGGACAACTCGACGGTGCGCATCAGTCATCGGTCCACAGGCTGGAGCATCTCAGAGAAAGACTGGGAAGAAACAGCCGGCTCGGAGAGTGCCCACCTGGCCGTGAATCCGGAGAATCCGGAGATTGTATATGGCGGTAACTACGGTGGCTTTTTGTCACGCGTAGACCACAGCAACGGGCAGGAGCGGGTGATCAACGTGTGGCCAGACAATCCGATGGGGCACGGTGCGGAGGGTATGAAGTACCGCTTCCAGTGGAACTTCCCGATCATGTTCTCGCCTAACGATCCGAAGAAACTCTATACGACGTCCAACCACGTGCACGTGACCTATAACGAAGGGCAGACTTGGGAGCTACTCAGTCCGGACCTGACACGCAATGACTCCACCAAGTTGGGACCATCGGGCGGACCGATCACCAAGGACAACACCAGTGTGGAATACTACGGCACCATCTTCGCCATCAACGAATCGCCGGTAGAGCCAGGCGTGATCTGGACAGGTTCGGACGACGGACTGATTCACGTGACCCGCGACAATGGCAAGAACTGGACAAAGGTGCAGCCAAAGGGCATGCCGGAGTGGATCCAGATCAACAGCATCGAGGCGCACCCGACCCAAAAGGGAGCAGCTTATGTAGCCGCTACCATGTATAAGTCCGGCGACTTCAGCCCATACCTGTACAAAACAACCGACTACGGCAAGACCTGGACGAAGATCACGGCAGGTATACCAGGCCACCATTTTACCCGCGTCGTGCGCGCCGATCCGAAGCGTGACGGTTTGCTGTATGCTGGTACCGAGTATGGTATGTATGTGTCGTTCAACGACGGACAAAGCTGGCAACCGTTCCAGCTGAACCTGCCGATTGTGCCGATCACGGATCTAACCATCAAAAACGACAACCTGATCGCCGCCACACAGGGCCGCAGCTTCTGGATCATCGACGACCTGACGCCGCTACACCAGCTGAACGAAGGTATAGCCAAGAGCAAATTCCATCTGTACAAGCCACTGGACACTTACAAAATGGACGGCGGCAACCGGGGCCTCTCCAAAACGGAAGGCGAGAACCATCCGGGTGGTGTAATGGTGCATTACTACCTGCCAACCAAACCGGACTCGGCCATGGTGGTACAACTCGAGATCATGGACCAGAATGGTAAACTGATCCGCAGCTACGCCAGCAATGCCAAAGAAAAAAAGGACCAGCTGACAGTGAAAGAAGGTCTGAACCGTTTCGTGTGGGACATGCGCTACCCGGAAGCTAGTCGCTTTGATGGCATCATCCTGTGGGGTGGTGGCTTGCAGGGCCCCAAGGCTATACCTGGAAATTATAAAGCAAAGCTGACGGTAAACAAGGAAAGTCAGGAAACAGCCTTTACTATTCTGCCTGATCCGCGCACCAAAGCCACGCCGGAAGATAGAGCAGCGCAGTTCGCTTTCCTGAACGAAGTGCGCGACAAGCTAACCGAAACGCATGATGCTATCAAAGACATCCGGACGATGCGCGCCCAGCTCAACACCTTAAAGGGGAACCTGAAAGGGCAGGAGAGTTACAAGGATGTAGTGGAGTCTGCTACGGCCATCGACAAGAAGATCACGGCTATTGAAGAAGCGCTCTATCAGACTAAGAACCGCAGCGGCCAGGACCCGCTCAACTTCCCGATTCGCCTGAACAACAAACTGGCGAACCTGGTAGGACAGGTGAGCACCGGCGACTTCCGCCCGACAGATCAGGCCTATGCTTTTAAAAAGGAGATCACTGCTCAGATTGACGAGCAGCTGAACTTGTTCAAGCAAGTGCAGGCCCAGGATGTGCCAGCGCTCAACAGGCTGGTAAAAGAAAAAGGTGTGGATGCAATATCTGTGAAGAAAGCAGAAGCTGCTCCGGCAACAGGATCCTTGTAAGATATAGCCTATACCTGAATAAACAGAAAGCCCTGCCAGTAAAGGCAGGGCTTTCTGTTTTTAGAAACAGGAAATTTGGGGCTGAAAGAAAAGGTTTAATCTAAAGATAGCTTCGACCTATAGTTTCAGGTATAGCGAGGTATACATACCTATTTTTTCTCCACGATCAGCTGTGCCTTTTGCACTTCTCCTTCATGTGCCTGACCTGGGTAGGGCTGCACACCTTTCAGCGTAAACTTGTAACTGACATCGCCAACTGCTGCCTCTACGGTATGTATTTCTCTTGCCCCTTCAGTTCCGCAATCACCGATGCAGAGCGCGATGTTCTCGTTAACGCCTTGGCTGTTGGAAGCCCGCAGCGCAATAGTGGCATTCCCAGCTGTCACACAAGTGACATCAGTTGGGCAGCGGGAGTCCTCTATGCTTTTCAGGGAAACGATCAGGCGGCGAGGCACCTCATCACCGTACAGCGTGACTTGACCGAACTGTTGTAAAAGCACTTCCTGCCCAAACTTCAGGTCGCCGGCTTCTTTCTTAAACTCCGTGGTTTCGTAAGATTCCTCTTGTTGGCATTGCGTAAAGAGTGCCAGAGCCAAAAGAGGATAGAACAATTTAATCATAGTAGTATAGGTTAATCAACCCTAAGATTCCTTAAAACGGGGAATGGTTGCAATTAGTATTCAAAATTTAAAGACTAGTGTCGCCACATTGTTTATCTCCGTCAATTGTTGGATATTGGGCTTTTATACCTATCCTGATCTATCTAAGTGAGTACCAGTACTGCCACCCTTCTAAAACAAAGAGTAAGAACGCTTGCCGATAGGTTGCGCAACTTTCGCGTGTACCACCGTTATCTGGGGCTCTTTCTGGGTGTGTTTATTCTGATCAGCAGTGGCACAGGTATCCTGCTAGGCTGGAAGAAGGATGTCGATCTGCTGCAGCCGCCCACTCAAAAGGGAGCCAGTACAGACTTGCAACAGTGGCTGCCACTGGCTGAGTTATCAGCACGATCTCTTGCTGGCCTGGACTCAGCAAAGTCAATCAGCAACAACCCCATCGACCGCATCGAAGCCCGCCTGGACAAAGGTATTGTCAAGACCATCTTTGAGGAAGGAAGCTGGGAAGTGCAGTTGGACGCGAGTACCGGCAAAGTGCTTTCCGTGGCCCGCCGTCACTCCGACTGGATTGAGAAAGTACACGATGGCTCCATCATCAGTGATCTCTTTAAGTTGGTGTCGATGAATGTGCTCGGCTTTGGACTGTTAGTCCTTTCCATTACAGGTTTCTTCCTGTGGTTTTATCCTAAACGGATCAGAAAGATCAAGAGTGAGTAAGCGGAATGATTAAGCTGTTGTATTTATTAGGATGGCTGTGTCTGCTCAGCACTACCACGGTTGCACAAATCCTGACCGTAAAAGATCAGGTAACGCGACAGCCACTGGAGATGGTGCAGCTCTCCGGTAAGAACACAGCACATACAAGCTTTACCAATAGCAAAGGGCAAGTGGATGTCAGCCCTTTCCAGAGTCTCGACAGCATCGTGGTTCGCCTGGTGGGTTATGATCAGGAGATCTTGTCCTATGATCAATTGCAGCGCCAGGACTTTCAGCTATACCTGCGCGAAAACAGGATTGCTCTAAATACCGTGGTGGTGTCAGCTACCCGATGGCAGCAGGATGCGAAGGAAGTACCGCAGCGCGTGAGCACTATCCGGCCTAAGGATGTACTGCTGCAACAACCCCAAACTGCCGCCGATATGCTGGGGCAGGCTGGCGAAGTGTATATCCAGAAAAGCCAGGGTGGAGGCGGTAGCCCCATGATCCGGGGCTTTGCAACCAACCGGGTACTGATTGCCGTGGACTGTGTGCGCATGAATACGGCCATTTTCCGGAGCGGCAATTTGCAGAATGTGATTTCGCTGGACCCGTTTGCGACGGCCAGAACAGAAGTACTTTTCGGGCCGGGCTCTGTGATGTATGGCAGCGATGCGATAGGCGGCGTGATGAACTTCTATACCTTGTTGCCAAAGTTTGCCACAGAGGCCGCGCCACTTGTAAAAGGAAACGCCGCCCTCCGGTGGTCATCAGCCAACCAAGAGAAGACCGGCCACCTCGACCTGAGCTATGGCCTGAATAAATGGGCCTTCCTGACCAGTGCCAGCTTCAGCGACTACGGCGATCTGACAATGGGATCTCGTGGACCGGAAGACTACCTGCGGAAAGAATATGTGCGCACCCATAACGGTCAGGATGAAGTGATCACCAATCCGGAC
The DNA here is from genome assembly GCF_058932845.1 of Pontibacter sp. LHS2. Classification (NCBI taxonomy): domain Bacteria; kingdom Pseudomonadati; phylum Bacteroidota; class Cytophagia; order Cytophagales; family Hymenobacteraceae; genus Pontibacter; species Pontibacter sp. LHS2. Next base: position 232,376 of record NZ_JBZYWG010000002.1, on the reverse strand, counting down.
CCTGAGCGTCAGGTATACACGGGCTACGAGCAGCTGAACCTGATGCAGAAGGTCAGGTATAAGCCCAGCGAAAACTGGGAACTGCACTACGGTTTCCATTACTCCACCACCTCCGATGTGCCCCGCTACGACCGCCTGACCCTCTATCGAAACGGCAAACTCCGCTCAGCGGAGTGGTACTATGGTCCGCAGGTATGGCTGATGAACAACCTGCAGCTAACACACCAGGCAAGTAGTAACGTTTTTGATCAGGTAAATATCAGCCTGGCGCATCAGCTTTTTGAGGAGAGCCGTCATAACCGCGATTTCGGCAAACCGATCAGGTATAGCCGTTATGAAAAAGTAAATGCCTACTCCCTAAACTTTGACTTTGAGAAAGGACTGGGGCAGCGGCACCACCTTTTTTACGGACTGGAAGCGATTTACAACAAAGTACGCTCAAGCGGCACCGACCTGAATGTCAGCACCGGAGTCAGCCAGCCTGGGCCATCCCGCTACCCCGACGGCGCGGACTGGAATTCTTATGCAGCTTTCCTGACCTATCGCTTTAAAGCTGGAGAGAAAATTACCTTACTCACCGGCGCCAGGTATAACCACATGCTACTGCAGGCAGATTTTGATAGTCGCTTTTACGATCTTCCTTTCACCTCCGCCAATCTCAACAATGGAGCTGTAACGGGCAGTGCCGGCCTTGTGTATAGCCCGTCGCCCTCCTGGCAAATAAGCACCAATTTATCGACCGGTTTCCGTTCACCCAATGTGGATGACATCGGCAAAGTGTTCGACTCTGCCCCCGGCCTTGTGGTGGTGCCTAACCCGAACCTGAATCCGGAATATGCCTACAATGCAGACCTGGGTGCTGCCAAAACATTTGGGGAGTTACTTAAACTGGATGTCACGGCATTCTATACCTATCTGCAGGATGCACTGGTGCGACGAAATTATACCTTGAACGGGAGCAGCTTGATCGAATACGAAGGAGAAATGAGCCAGATACAGGCGATACAGAATGCTGCCTTTGTCAGGGTAGGGGGCATACAGGCAGGTATAGAAATTAAACTACCGGCTGGTTTTGGCCTCACCTCCAGGTATAATGTGCAGTGGGGGCGTGAGGAACTGGACAATGGAGCAGAGGCGCCTCTTCGCCATGCGGCGCCGGCATTTGGCACTACCCGCTTTACCTATACCCGCGACCGCCTGAAAGCAGATCTGTATGCTGTTTACAATGGGGCCATCAGGTATAGCCAACTGGCCCCGGAAGAGCAGGACAAAGCTTACCTCTACGCCACAGACGCAAACGGAAATCCGCATAGTCCGGGCTGGGCCACACTCAACCTAAAGGCGCTTTACCAACTGACGCAGCATTTGTCGCTAAGCGCAGGTATAGAGAACATCACCGACCAACGCTACCGGCCTTACTCCTCAGGTATAGCCGCAGCAGGCAGAAACTTTGTACTATCGGTGCGGGCATCGCTCTAAACTTACTGCTGCAGGTAATTGCCCGCTTGTTCCTGTCTCGGAATCAGGAGTAGCTCTTTTTGCCGGCCATGGATGTAGCGTATACCTGCAGGCGTCAGCACAGCTTCCTCTTCGAGCATCACCCGGATCTCCTTGTTGTTCCATTCTGGAAGCGTGACTTTGGCATTCAGCTCAATAGCATAGGCCGTGTTATACTGCAGCGGATAATCTCCTGTTCCGGGCACACCCGCTTGTTTGTCCCACATACCGATGGCAGGACCGGCCCCGTGTCCGTGGTAGCCGATTGGATGGGAATAGATGCTGGCCACAATATTCTCCTGCTTTGCCTGTGTTAGTGTCGCCTTCAAAGCCTCATTACCGGTTCGGCCAGGTTTCATGTGGCTGGTCAGGATATCCTGTAGACGGTTGCCGGTGGCCAGAGCTTTCTTAAGGTAATCCGGCGCATCGGTTTCTCCGGGTTTGAGCACGTAGGATAGTTGCTGTACATCGGTGTTGAGTTTGAGGTAAGTGATGCCCAGGTCACAGTGTACCAGATCGCCGGGCATAATCGTTTCCTCCGACGGTCGCTGGGCAAAAGAGCGTTCCGAGTCACCGGCTCCTGCATTAGCCCGTTGCACATCCACGGTCGGGTGAAACCAAGCTTCCAGCTTCAGTTCCGCGATGCGTTCCCGAAACCACCACACTACATCATCGGTCGTGGTCGTGCCAGGCTTGATCACCTTCTCAGAGAAACCTTCCGCAATAATACTGTGCCCGATCTGGCTGATCTGTTCATACAGTTCCAGCTCCGTTTCGGTGCGTACCTGCAGCCAGTCCACCGCAAGCTTTTCGGCCGACACGACACGTTTCTGTTGTGCTTTTGGCAGAGCGCGTATCAGGTTGTCCCATTCTGTTTTTGCCAGCCCATCAGCATGGCCGAAGTGAGGAGAGTAGTTCAGCCCGATCTTCTTCGGATTGCGCTCGGCAATAAGGGCCGCAAGCCGCATCCACTGGTCAGGCTCCTGCTCGGGGTTCCAGGCGCCTTTGAACAGGTTGCCAACATCGTAGCGGGCCACAGCCAGGCGCTCCACCGTTTTGCCATTATCAAAGAAGAGCAGAATCGTTCTGCGGCGGGCTGCCAACCAGGTGGCGGGCAACATGGTTTTGATCACCGGGTCTTCGTTGTATTCCCGCGCAATGATCAGCCACATGTCTATACCTTGTTTGCGCATCAGAGTGGGCAGTAGGTTGTCGAGTCGTTCCTGTAGCAGTTTGTCTTCCAGGGTGGCCCGTTCCTGCAGGGGCAGTATAGCGGGCATCTGTTGGGCGAAAGAGGGAACTGCCAAGCTTAGGAATAGGAGGAGGGGTAAAAGCTTTCTCATAGATGGGCTTCATTAAGGCTACTAACAAAGATAAAAGAATTGCGCAGATTTGAATTGAGTAATCACAGTTCTCTGCCTGGATGTAGTAGATATCAAGTATGAACGTCCGCTAAATAACAAAGGCAGCTCTGTTCGAACTGCCTTTGCATTAGGTATAGTATTTTCGATCAGACCATGATCAGTATGAACAGCCATTTATGAACTTAGTGTGATACCATCACCATCTGGCGTTTTTCAAGGTCAGGCCTACAGCCGCCAAACGCTGCCCATCATGGAAGCTTTGAACGGAGCCTCTGAGTCCGAAGGTAAGGTGCTGCTTGGCTTTCACATCCAGGTTAAGCGCTAACATATAGCCTGCCTGCAAACCATTTCTGGAGCGCATTTCGGGCTTAAAGTCTGTGATGCCGCCCTGCCCATTGTACTGAATGGAAAGACCGTACAGTTCCCGTTCGCTGGCATACCTTAGCACCGGACCTACAGCCGGGTAAATCTGGACAGGACCAGCATTGATAAACAGGTTATAAGCTGCTTCAAGCGCTACACCATTTGACTTTTGAAAGGTCTCGTATCCCGTACCCCAGCGACGGGTCTGCTCAATGTAAGTGCCTGTTGCCAGTATCTCAAAACCTGAGCGATTCGTGATTTGCGTCTGAATACCACCAATAAACCAGTGACCGGGGATGTCGCCGTTTCCGGCATACACCGTGCCGTAGCCAACTTTGGGAGTCCACTTGTCCTGTGCCATTGCAGAAAAGGAGAAGCTGAAGAGAAGTGCGAGCAGTAGAAGTTTGATTTTCATAAGCTTGAATTTTAGGTAAGCGTTAGAGATGAAAAGAATGTTACAGGACCTGCATTCAATATATAAAATATTATATAATTTTTTATAACAATATATGTGCCAGTATAAGTGCGAATTTAAAATTTGCAGTTAGAATGATAGGTATAAAACAACAAAGGCAGCCCCTAAGGGCTGCCTTTGCAATTGTTATAGCAGTAGTTAAAATTAGCTTCTCGTTCTGCGCTCCGGTGCTTTGAGCGTAAAATCCGAAGTAGCCTTGCCGCCATCGGCTGTCTCTACTTCCACGGTGTACTTTCCTGGTTGTAGGTAGATCGTTTTGTTATCGGCAGCTTCTACTTTCACGGCTTCTTCACCGTCTTTCTTGCTGCCGTTCAGAGCGGTTTCGTAGGCTTTGGCATTGGTTTCATCTACTGAGAAGTTGTAGCTCACGTAGTTGAGGCCACGCTCATTCTCATCCTTTAGTTCTTTCAACAACTGGCCTTTATCCGTTTTGATGCGGATGGTCGTCGTGCCTGCCTGGGCAGTGTAAAACGGAATTTCGAGGGAGCTTTCGGCAGTTTCACCCCAGGCACCCCACGACTGTCCCCAACGCGGGTTGTAATTGGTTGGCTGGAAGGCGAACAAATGCAGCTTCTGGTTCTGAATTTCTGGTGTCAGTTGCTGCAGGTGCTCTACGTTGGCAATGTAGATGGAGCGGCCATGCGTGCCCACGATCAAGTCGTTGTCGCGTGGGTGTACCACCACATCGTGTACCGACACGGCTGGCATACCGTTGCGCATCTGCATGAAGGTTTTGCCGCGATCAAGCGAGATGTACAGACCATGGTCGGTGCCTACATACAGCAGGTTCGCATTTTTCGGGTCTTCTTTTACCACATTGATAGCTTCGGCTGGCAGGTTCGTGCCGAGGCGCTCCCACTTCTTGCCATTGTCCTCCGACACGTACAGGTATGGGGTGAAGTCATCCCAACGGTAACCGTTCAGCGAGGTATACACGCGGTTTTCGCTGTGGTTAGATGCCACTACGGTCGACACCCACATGTTCTGCGGCAGCTTCCTGGAGATATTCTCCCAGTTGTTGCCACCGTCTTTAGACACATGGATCGCACCATCGTCCGAGCCGGTATAAAGCAAGCCGAACTTCAGCGGAGACTCGTCAATAGACGTCAAGGTGCCGAAGCCCACGTCGCCTTTCAGACCACCGTTGGTCAGGTCGCCGGAGAGAGTTTGCATCTCTTCACCCTTTTTCATGGAGCGGTGGAATTTGTTGGAGCCGAAGTACAGGATGTCCTGGTTGTGGCGGCTCAGGTGAATCGGGCTCTCCCAGTTAAAGCGGAGCGGCGTTTCGCCCAGTTCGTGCGTTGGCTTCACGGAAACACGCTGTCCAGTGCGTTTGTCCACACGAGCGTAGTTACCATACTGCGAACCCAGGTATACCGTGTTGTTGTCGCGGGTGTCGATCTGCACCATCATGCCGTCACCGCCGCCTAAGCGTTGGTACGGATAGCGGCCGTTCTGTGTCCAGGAGGTGCTGGCCTTGTAGTTACTCGGACCATACCAGGTACCGTTGTCCTGCAGACCACCATACACATTGTAAGGTTTTTCCATGTCCACGGCTACTGCATAAAACTGCCCTACTGCCGGGGTATTAGCAATCGCCCAGGTCTTGCCATCGTCATACGTGATGTTCAGGCCACCGTCGTTGCCGTTGATCAGGTAACCAGGCTTGTCTGGGCTCACCCACAGGGCCTGGTGGTCAGAATGCACGTTGTCACCTTCAATATTGCGGAACGTCTTGCCACCGTCATCCGACGTCAGGATCGGCACACCCAGAATGTAGATCTTATCCGGATTATGGGGCGCTACACGCACTACCCCAAAGTAGTAGCCGTAGCTCGAGTACATGTCGTCGATCGGCTTTTCGTGTGTTTTCTTCCAGGTTTTGCCAGCGTCGTCGGAACGGTATACCTCAGCGCCTTTCACAGGAGCTTCTGTCGTTACTGCCAGCGGGTCTTCCAGGTAAGCAGCCAAAGCGGCTGGTTTGATCTTGCCACTTTTCACGTCGGCCTTCACAGTCTTGGCCGTGTATTTAGAAGGGAAACGGTTGCTATCCAAAAAGCTGTTCAGGTCCTTATCGTCCAGGGCCAGGAAAGCATCTGTCGTCATCCCTTTGAACTGGTCTTTCTGCAGTTCACCTGCTTTCGGCTCCTTTTTCTCTACCTGACGCAGGTCCTGGTTGTCGAGGAAAGCGTAGATGATGTTCGGGTTACCCGGGTGAATGTCGAGACCGATACGGCCTACGCCAGCGGAGGCCGGAAAGCCGCTGCCTTCGGTGCTCACGCGGGTCCAGGAGTTACCACCATCTGTTGACTTATGGATGCCGGAGGTCTTGCCGCCTTCCACAAAGTCCCAGGCGCGGCGCTCGCGGTGCCACATGGCTGCATACACGTTGTTGGGATTCTTCGGGTCGATTACCAGGTCAATGGCTCCTGTGTTATCATCGATGTACAGGGTCTTCTTCCAGGTCTTGCCGCCATCAGTGGTTTTGTAAATTCCGCGGTCTTTGTTTGGCGAGTACAGGTGACCAACGGCCGCTACCCATACCGTGTTCGGGTCAGTCGGGTGCAGGATGATGCGACCAATGTGGTGCGTGTCGTCCAGGCCCATGTGCTGCCAGGTTTTGCCGCCGTCGGTGCTCTTGTATACACCCACGCCGGAGTAAGACGAACGGCTGGAATTGCTCTCGCCGGTACCGATCCAGATGGTTTCGTTATTCTTCCAGTCCACGGCAATATCGCCGATGGTCATCACCGCCTCGTTATCGAAGATCGGCTCAAAGGAAATACCATTGTTGATAGTCCGCCAGAGACCACCCGAAGCATAGGCCGCGTAAAAGTTGCTGGGATCTTTCGGGTTTACATCCAGATCGGTGATGCGGCCGCTTTGTACGGTGGGGCCCACATTGCGGAAGGCCACATTGCGTGCCAGGGAATTTTGCTCGAGTTGCTGACGCTTTTCTGTTGTCTGCAGCCTTTCTTTGGCAGGTGTGGAGGCCGGCTGCTTGGGTGCTTTCTTCTGTGCCTGCACAGCGCCCCCGCTCAGGGCCACTAGCAGCGCTACAGAAAGTATACGCTTTTGCATTGTGTAGATGTAAGTATAGTTTAGAGTAGATTATTTGAGTTTCTAAAGCTAAGGAATTGTACCGGATTTTGGAAGGACTCGAAGAGCTGTAAAACATTTGTTATATTGGATACTGAATATTCTTAATCCATCACAAGAAAGATTTAAGTCCCATTCGGGCCTATAGCAACTGGTGACAAGGTCAAATTCTCTGATAGGTTATACCTAAAAAATAAGAACTATATAAATTGTTTGCCAAATGAAAGTCAACTTACGGGTTTATGTTCTATTGCTGTTAGTAATAGGTAGTTTCCAAGCCTGCGACCAGGCAGATAGTTTCTCGCGCGCACAGACTGAGGCAGAACCTTCACGCATCCTTGTCTTTTCCAAAACAGCGGGATTTCGGCATGCGTCCATCCCATATGGCAAAGCGGCTCTCCTGAAGCTAGGGAAGGTGCATCAGGTAAATGTGGATACAACCGAAAACGCAGCCTATTTTGTGGCTGATTCACTTAAGCAATATCAGGCTGTAGTCTTTCTGAATACGACCCTGGATGTTTTGAACCCTGAGCAGCAAGTGGCATTCGAAAATTATATTCGTAACGGGGGCGGCTTTGCAGGTATACACGCTGCCTCGGATACGGAGTATGACTGGCCCTGGTACACGAAGCTGGTCGGGGCTCAGTTCGAGAGTCATCCTGAAGTGCAGCGGGCTGTGGTTGCTGTCGTTGATAAGGATCACCCTGCAACCAGCACGCTATCTGACAGGTGGGAGCGTACCGACGAGTGGTATAACTTCAAGAACATGAATTCAGAGGTGCAGGTATTGGCCAAACTGGATGAATCAACATATGAAGGCGGTAAGAACGGGGAGCATCACCCGATTGCCTGGTACCATGCCTATGATGGCGGCAGGGCTTTTTATACGGGCCTGGGCCATACTGTAGAAAGTTACAGCGAACCAGCGTTTCTGCAGCATATGTGGGGCGGCATTGCTTATGCCATGGGGAAAGAGAACGATTAAATTCATTCATCTTACGTACTAGTAGTCTCTCATAAACATCAGCACTCTGCTTTCATCACAACCAGGCACGTTACAGTGAACAATACCCTAGACATACTCATAGTAGGCGGTGGACCCATCGGGCTAGCCTGCGGACTGGAGGCAAAAAAAGCCGGATTGAGTTACCAGATCATTGAGAAAGGTACCATTACCAATTCCCTTTTCAACTACCCGCTTAACATGACCTTCTTCTCAACGGCAGATCGGCTGGAGATAGGCGGTTTTCCTTTTCCATCTATCCATTCAAAGCCCAATCGCAGTGAGGCGCTGGAGTATTACCGACGCGTGGCTGATAATGGCGAGTTGAACATCCGACTGTTCGAAGAGGTGACAGGTATAAGCCGGGAAGGAGAGCTATACCTGACGAGCACCAGCAAGGATACTTACCAGTCGCGGTACGTGATCCTGGCAACCGGCTTCTATGACATTCCCAATATGCTCGGTATACCTGGAGAGGAGTTGCCTAAGGTGAAGCACTACTATTACGACCCGCATTACTATTACAAACAAAAGATCGTGGTGGTAGGCGCCAACAATTCTTCCGCCGATGTGGCCCTGGAAACCTGGCGGAAGGGGGCCGAGGTAACGATGGTGATAAGAGATGCGGAACTTGGCCGCATTAAGTACTGGACCAAACCGGACTTGGAAAACCGCATTGCCGAGGGCAGTATCAAAGCTTATTTCAGTTCTTCCCTAACCGAGATACGAGAGCTCGAAGTTGATATCCAGACGCCGGATGGGAAAGTGACGATCCCCAACGACTTTGTGATGGCCATGACCGGCTATCAGCCCAACTTTGCATTTCTGGAGAAAGTCGGAGTGAAGCTGTCCGATGATTTTTACCGGCACCCTTTCCATAACCCGGAGACCATGGAAACGAATCTGCCTGGCCTATACCTGGCGGGTGTGGTATGCGGAGGAATGGAAATGCATGTGTGGTTCATCGAGAACTCACGCGAGCATGCCGTGAAGATTATACAGGATATCGTCAATAAATAGCTTATCGGTCAATCCGCTTTTTGCGGCTGGAGTTATTGCGGCTATCATAATGCCTGCCACCTGTGCTTTTCGGGGAGCCGCCTGTTCGCTTTGGTTTGCTACCGGTTCCAAAGCTGCTTCCCGCGATCAGGCTTTTCAATTTTTCTACTTCCTCACCTGTCAGTTCACGATATTCACCAGGCTGCAACTCACCCAGACTAAGCGGACCGATGGCCGGACGGATCAGGCGTAGTGTCGGGAAGCCCACAGCGGCTGTCATACGACGTACCTGCCGGTTCATGCCCTGCGATATTTTGATCTCTACCCAACTTGTAGGTATTTCTTTTCGGAAGCGGATCGGTTTGGAGCGTTCCCATACCTGCGGTTCTTTCTCTAGCAAATTGGCTTTCGCCGGGGCTGTCTTTATGTTTTTGATCAGCACGCCACGACGTAGTTCTTCCAGCGCCTCTTCGGTAGGTAGACCATCCACCTGCACCCAGTAGGTCTTCTCGATCTTGAACTTCGGGTCGGAGAGACGGTGCTGCAGGGTTTTGTCATCGGTCAGCAGCACTAGCCCTTCACTATCATAGTCCAGGCGGCCAACCGGGTAAATGTTAGGGACAGGCACAAAATCTTTGAGCGTAGCACGGCCGGCTTCGTCCGTAAACTGAGTCAGGACTTCGTAAGGCTTGTTGACGAGGATGTATTTCAAGGGAGTTTAGGAGTTTAAGAGTTGAGGAGTTAGAGAGTTCTTTGAGTTATTAATGTAAAAAGTATAGCTTATACTGTCATCTCGAAAGCATTGAGAGATCTGGATTATTACAGGGCAACGGACTATTTTAGATTTCTCCTAAATAGAGGTGCCCCTACCTCGATCGAAATGACAAATAAACCTTAATTTGATGGCATTTGGTTGTGAACTGGACAATTATGCACTAGCAACCATCAACAATTTAGCCATTCAACCCAATTGTTATTTATACCTTCTCAGGCTGATGAATCTGATACTGAAGGTTCCAAATAGGCTTGAGGCGGTCATAGTCTGAGCGGATAATGGAATAAAGAACAGAGTCTTCGTTGATGCCATCGACAACATAATGCTCCCGGATCACACCTTCCAGCTGCATCCCAAACCGCTTGAGCAGCTTAATGGAGGGAGTGTTGTAGTCAGCGGCCATCGCTTCGATGCGACGCAGGCCCATCTCCTCAAAACCATAGGCGATAACGGGACCCAATGCTTCGGTCATGTAGCCTTTTTGCTTGTAGCTGTCGTCGAAAAGCACATAGCCTACCTCAGCCCGACGGTGACTCATAATCCAGGTGTGATAGCCGCAGCGGCCCAGCACAGTAGCGGTCAGCTTGTCTATGATCCGGAAGTTCCTGAAGCTATGGAAATACGTGGTGAGCCCTTTGCTGAATTTGTCTTTTTCTTCGGCCAGCTCCGCTTTGTTCTTCAAGCCAAGGTATGCCATGATTTCCTCGTCGCTGCTGACTGTAAAAAGGTGCTGGTAGATAGCAGGTGTCAGTGCGCTCAGGTATAAGCGCTCTGTCTCTATAACTACGGGATGGGGGAAGTCCGGATTTTCCATAATACGACATCTAAGGCTAATAACTTCCATTATACTTCCGCACAAACCACTCTGTACAAACCAGCGCCAGAATCACAAAGAACAACCATTTCAGGTCTACCAGGTCATTGAGTGACTCGGAGCTATAGATCAGATCCTTGTGCTCAGCCTGCAGGATGTCCTGCTCTAGTTGCTGCAGCTGAGTCGGGTAATACAGCTTAGAGCCGGTATTGGCGCCTAGTTGGTATAGCAGGTTGTGATCAGCCACGGCGTGCAAGGCTTCCAGTTGTTGCTCCTCCACCACAAACTCGCCCTTATCCTGCTGCAATGAGCCATTGATGCGGGCAGAGGCTGTGTAGGTATAGCGGCCGCCTGGCAATGTGCCGATGTTCACGCCGGACTGATTCTCGCCATTGGCAAACTCAAAGGACTTTTCGGCTCCTTCGGCATCCTGTATTTTAAGGGTAATGTTCTGTCCGTAGATCGGCTCAAGGGCTTCGTTATAGGCCTCGGCCGCAAACCGAATTTCGTCGGAGCTGCTGTACTCGTTTAGTTGCGGGTATACGTTGAGGCGCTTCTTATTGCGCGGCGCTGTGAGCAGCTGCACCAGATTCGTGATCAGCTTGTCGTACACGGCGGCGTTTTCGTGGTTGGCTGTTTCGGTGAGCCGCCACTGCCAGGTACCGGATGCCAACAGGGCCGCATTGCGTTTGTCACCCACGGTCTGCACGGTAAGCAGTGGTTTGTTTGTGCGGACGCGTCCTACTTGCTGATAGAGTACGGTTTCAGTGTTAGGCGTGAGCTGATAGTCGCCATAAGGTACAGAAGCTGGCGGGTACTGCTGCAGACGCTCGGTGGCTTCTTCTGCTACTTTGAACGTGCTGAAGTTCGGGTTGATCACACTAGTCACTTCGTCGGACTGTCCCGGCGTATTGATGCGGATACCCACATTGAGGCGGTTGAAATTACCAATGTCGCTCTGCGGACCTATTATATACAGGGCAGGCAGGTTTTTCTGGCGCACCAGGTTAAGGGCAGCCTCGCCTCCGGCTGTGCGACCCGGTAACTGGTGCAGCACCGCCACATCATAGTCCTGCTGCTTGAGGGTGGTCAGGCCAGGTATAAACAGTTCCGTTTCGTAGTTCTCGTTCGATTCAATGGCAGCACGTAGTGCCTTGATATCCGGGTGAGGCGAAGCGGCGGCCACGAGCACTTTTATCTTGCCTTTCACAACATCGATGTAAGCACTGCGGGCGTTGTTGAGCTCTGTGAATTCGCCTTGCTGCGGAATTACCTCCACTTCATAGTGGCGCTTCCCCAAACCATTGGCCATTACCTGAAAAGGTACCTGCTGTAGTGGCTGTCCAGCTTTGAGCGTCACAGTTTTGCGGTCGATCACCTTCTTGTTTTCCTTCAGCTGCACCGTAACGGATGCACCGTCAAAGCCCTGCTGCTGCAACTCTGCCTCCAACGGGAAACGGTTGCCGCTGTAGTTTACCTTGTTGTAGCGCAGCGAAGCCATTACGATGTCTTTCTTTGGCACGGTATCGCCTACAGCTACCGGGTATATGGTATAGTTGTAATTGGCATAAGTAGGAGAGGTGCCCTGATTCACAATGCCGTCCGAAAGCAGCACGACGCCAGCCAGATTTTGCTGCTCAAAGTCACGCTGCACATTTGCAAGCAGTTGACTCAGATTGGTCGTTTCAGCCTCGTACTGTAGCTCACCCAGGTTCTGTGGCGCATCGGATTCACCCAGTACACGCACCTCGGTCTGTATACCTTGCTCCTGCAGTTTGTCGCGCATTGCCTGCAAGCCTTGCTGTGCCTGCCGGAGCTGCACCGAGTCTGAGAACAGCGCCACCGACTGTGAGTTGTCTACCGCAAACACGATAGTAGGCGCCTGTGTGCTGTTGCTTACATACCGCACCAAAGGCCCGAGCAGCAGAAAGCACAGAAAACTCACCACTACAAAACGCACCGCCGCCAGGGTATAGTTGATACCTGCAGTCCAGGGCGTGCGCTTGCTGTACAGCAGCCAGGCGTAAAGCGCACCAACGGCCAGGCAAGCCAGGATCAGCCAGGGTGAATAAGTCGTTATGAGGCGGAAGGAATCCAAAGAAGTTTAGGAGTTAAAGAGTTTGAGAGTTTTAGAAGTGCTACTTCTAAAGAATCAAATAATTTCAGAATTAAAGATAAAAGAAAAAGACCAATGCTACTAACGTAAACGCTAAAGCATTGGTCTAATATTATAATTGAAAGTCTGGGGCGAGTGAGCAATTAACTCTCAAACTCCTACACTCCCAAATTCTCAAACTTATTAGGTTAGCATGCCGCCATCTACCTGCAGCACCTGGCCGGAGATGTACGACGACTGGTCAGATGCCAGGAAGGCTACGGCATTGGCCACGTCTTCCGGCGAACCGCCGCGCTTCAACGGAATTGCCTTTCTCCATTCATCTACCACTTTCTGGTCGAGTTCGCCCGTCATTTCTGTTTCGATGAAGCCAGGGGCGACTGCGTTGCATCGTATGTTGCGTGAGCCAAGCTCCAGTGCCACAGACTTGGTGAAGCCGATGATGCCTGCTTTAGAAGCAGAGTAGTTGGCCTGGCCGGCGTTTCCTTTTATACCTACCACCGACGTGATGTTGATGATCGAGCCGCTCTTGGCACGCATCATGTGCTTGGTGGCACCTTTTGTTAATGCAAACACAGATTTCAGATTGGTATTGATCACCGCATCCCACTGCTCTTCGGTCATGCGCATCAGCAGACCGTCACGCGTGATGCCGGCGTTATTCACCAGGATGTCGATCTTGCCAAACTCAGCTACTACATCCTCGATCAGCTTTTCAGCCTGCGCCATGTCAGAGGCGTCAGAACGGAAGCCTTTGGCTTTGCCGCCGTTGGCAGTTAGCTCCTGCTCCAGGGCCTGGCCTTTTTCTACGCTTGAGAGGTAGGTGAATGCTACCTGTGCGCCCATCTCTACCAGTTTCTCGGCGATGGCGCGACCTATACCTTTTGATGCCCCGGTTACAAGGGCTACTTTTCCTTCTAGTGCTTTCATAGGGGCCAAAGTTATAAAAGATTTTTTTATTCAGAAGAGCCGCTGCATCCTCCTGTTTTATTTAACCGCAATTTTCTGATTTTAAGATGGTTAAGTTGTAAGCTGTATGCTAATGTGCAATTGCGGTTTAGCCTGATAAGCGCCTTTGGTGCTATATTATGTTTCTGAAATAGGATTGCAACATATTTATAATCTGAATATTGTATTGTGAATGATTTTTATTTCTATCGGTTAAACCATATTTTCGTGCCATTCTTCCAACCAAAGGTACCTTGTAATGTTCAAACGTAGTGTCGGACTAGCCATCCTGATCGCGGTGTCGATGTTCGTGTTTATCACGGCAGCGCAAACAATAAGCTTTAAGAATTTCAATTTTTCGACAGAAGAAAAATCAGACGAACCGGAACCCGAACCGGAGGTCACAGTTAAAAGACCAGCCCCTGTTATCTTTGGTATTCCCACCGACACACTCGAAATAGTAGAAGGTACTGTAGAAAGAGGGGAGAACCTGTCGCAGATCCTGGCAAGCTTCAACATCTCGCCTGTCACCATCGACCAGCTGGCCCGCAAATCAAAAGAAGTATTTGACGTGCGTCGCATCAATGCCAAGCGTGACTACATCATTCTGCACGCCCAGGACTCCGCCCAAACAGCCCGTTATTTTATCTATGAACCAAACGAGGTGGAGTATGTGATCTACGACCTCAACGGTGAGTTAGACGTTCGCCTTGAAAAGCGTGAAGTTGAAGTTGTGGAGCGTGCGATTGCCGGCTTTATTGAGCATTCCCTGTTTGAGTCCATTCTGGCTGCCGGCGGATCACCACAACTGGTGAACCACTTCGCCGACATCTACGCCTGGCGCCTCAACCTAAGCCGTCTGCAGCCCGGTGACCATTTCAAGCTTATTTATGATGAGAAGCAGGTAAACGGCAACGTGATTGGTTTCGGCAAGATCAAGGCTGCTTACTTTGAGCACGAAGGCAAGCCGCTCTACGCCATCGCTTTTGAGCAGGAAGGCCAGAAAGCCGGTTACTACGACCAGGACGGCAAGAGTCTGAAGAAAGCTTTCCTGAGAGAGCCGTTGGAGTACAGCCGTATCAGCTCCCGCTTTACCATGAACCGCTTCCATCCGGTGCAGAAGCGCTACAAGCCACACCTGGGCACCGACTTTGCTGCCCCGCGTGGCACACCGATCAGAACAGTAGGTGATGGTGTGGTACTGGAAGCCGCCTATACCCGAGGCAACGGCTACTTTGTGAAGATCAAGCACAACAATACCTATACCACCCAGTACCTGCACATGTCCAAGTTTGCGAAGGGCATCAAACGCGGTTCTCGTGTAAGTCAAGGTCAGACGATCGGCTATGTGGGCAGTACCGGCCTGGCAACCGGACCGCACCTGTGCTATCGCTTCTGGAAAAATGGCAAGCAGGTTGACGCGCTGAAAGTGCAACTACCATCTGCTCACCCAATTGAGAAAAAATACCGAACTGCTTTTGAAGAAGTGAAGACGGAACTGGAAGGCAAGCTGATGGCAATAGAGCCAAAAGGTGTAAAGCAGGATTTGCTCGCCTCCGATCAGAAAAATAAAAGAAACGAAGACGAGGTATAACGTTTATTATATGTGAAAAGAAAAGGGACGCTGCAAAGCGTCCCTTTTTTGTATGTGTTGTCGAGATTTTTATTTAAGTTATATCTAAAGATAACTGGTTCAGGTATAGAAGGAGCAGCTTTGTCGTCGCTCGCGTTTTGCGAGTTTCCCATATCGAGATATACAAAAACAAACCCCTGTCCCTCTTGAGAGCAGGGCTGTTTCATTCTAACACATGCTTAAAGTATTCTGTCATTCTGTAAAGAAACTTGGTTGAAAGGGAGGGTCCCGACCCCCTGGAGGTTAAGCCGATGCTACTTGCGGGGGTAGGGGCCCTATTTACAAAGATCCTGACAGGATGACAATCGTGAACGGCAGCAAGAGTACAGCCCAACATCTCACATTCGCGGGGCACGATCGAGGCTTATAGTGTCTGCTTACTTAGCCGGTTTCGTAGAGGAAACCGAGTTCTGTCCGCAATACTCTTTCAAATACGCTTCTGCTTCTTTCACGCCCAGGTTATTCGCTTTTACCCAATCTTCGCAGGCGCCGCTTACATCACCGCTGGTATAGCGAGGTGCTCCCCGGTTATAGTAAGCTTCTGCGTAGTCGGGCTGCAGGGTGATGGCGCGACCATAATCAATGATAGCGCTGCGGTAATCTTTCAGGGCAAAGCGCACCAGACCACGGTTGTTGTAGGTGCGAGCCTGCTTTTGGTCAATCGAAACGGCATTATTGAAATCGATCAGCGCACCTTTGTAGTCCTGTAGGTTGTACTTCGAGAGGCCACGGCTTACCCAGGCTTCCACATATTTGGGGTCGAGCGCCAGGGCTTTGTCAAAGTCAGCAATGGCACCACGGTAGTCCAGTATGCGGTCGCGGGCAATACCACGATTGGTCATGGTTACAATGTGCTCGGGCTCCTGCTTCAGCACTTCGCTGTATTCTTTTATGGCCTCAGTATACTTACCCGACTTAAACTTTTGGTTACCTGCGTTGAAGTGTTGCAGTGCCGTTTTCTGTGGGGCAGACTGTGTCGCAGCCTTCTGGGAGAAAGCCGGGAGAGCAAAAAATACAGCTATGATGAGTTGTAAAAGTGTTTTCATGCAGTAGGGGTTACCTCATGTTATGGCGCGCAAAATACAACAGTTCAGTCCAATACGGAATAGGTATGCGTTTTTTTGTGGCGATTCTTAGTATTGTGAAGGAATAGACTTTGTATAGTACCACTCAGAATACAGATAACGTTGAGGCAGAAGTGGTTTTGTGAAGTTGGGATTATCGTTTAATTTTGCTCAGCATTTAAAAAAGAGAACTATGGCATCAAAATACGATTTGGTAGTGCTGGGTAGTGGCCCAGGCGGATATGTGGCGGCCATCCGTGCGTCGCAACTGGGTTTGAAAGTAGGCGTGATCGAGCGTGAGTCGCTGGGCGGCATTTGCTTGAACTGGGGTTGTATCCCGACCAAAGCATTGCTTAAGAGCGCGAACGTGTTCGAGTACATCAACCATGCATCAGATTACGGCATTACAATCGGAGAGGCCTCTGTTGACTTCAACGCAGTGATCAAGCGTAGCCGCGGTGTAGCTGACGGCATGAGCAAAGGCATTCAGTTCCTGTTCCGCAAGAACAAGATCGACGCCATCATGGGTACCGGTAAAGTGGTTGCGAAGGGCAAGATCGAAGTGACGGATGCAGACGGCAAGAAAGACACCGTAGAGGCGGATCACATCATCCTGGCGACAGGTGCCCGTTCACGCGAGCTGCCTAACCTGCCAATTGATGGCAAGAAGATCATCGGTTACCGTCAGGCCATGGCCCTTGACAAGCAGCCGGAGAGCATGGTAGTAGTAGGTTCTGGCGCCATTGGCGTGGAGTTCGCTTACTTCTACAACTCTATGGGTACGAAAGTAACCATTGTGGAGTACATGCCGAACATTGTGCCGGTAGAGGACGAAGAAGTATCACGTCAGCTGGCCAAGTCTTTCAAAAAGGCAGGTATCAATATCATGACCGATTCTTCTGTAGAGTCTGTGGACACGAGCGGTGACATCTGCAAAGTGAAAGTGAAAACAGCCAAAGGCGAAGAAACCCTGGAAGCGGAGGTTGTACTTTCTGCGGTAGGTATACAGACTAACCTCGAGAACATCGGTATCGAGGAGCTGGGCATCAAGGTGGACAAAGGCCGTGTGATGGTAGACGAGTACTACAAAACCAACGTGGACGGTATCTATGCGATTGGTGACATTGTGCCGGGCCCTGCGCTGGCGCACGTAGCGTCTGCCGAAGGCATCATCTGTGTGGAGGCGATTACAGGTCACGATCCGGAGCCTTTGAACTACGCGAACATACCAGGCTGTACGTACTGCTCTCCTGAGATCGCTTCTGTTGGTCTGACCGAGAAAGCCGCCCGCGAGCAAGGTTTGGATATCAAAGTTGGCAAGTTCCCATTCTCAGCTTCTGGTAAGGCAAGTGCCGCCGGTGCGAAAGATGGTTTCGTAAAAGTGATCTTTGACGCGAAATACGGCGAATGGCTGGGCGCGCACATGATCGGTGCCAACGTAACGGAGATGATCGCTGAGGTAGTAGTAGCCCGCAAGCTGGAGACGACTGGACACGAGATCATCAAGTCGGTGCACCCGCACCCGACCATGAGCGAAGCCGTGATGGAAGCCGCTGCTGCTGCTTACGACGAAGTAATTCACTTATAATTTATAAGAATAGCAACCTGATTAAGAGGCTGGCCATCAACATGGTCAGCCTCTTTTTTTTGGTGTGTTACAGGGGATTTAGTGTTCCTTGCAGCCCTTAGTGCCGTTTTGGGGTCTATCTTCTATATCGTATAACTTAATCCCAACCAACTATGAAGAGGATTCTCCTTTTAGCCATTGCCACACTCATCACGTCCTATGCAAGCGCCCAGACCGACACCCTAAGGGTCACATCCAAACATTTGAAAGTAAAGCAACTAAAACCAGGAACAAGGCAATATTTAGTCACTGTCCAGACGCCAAAGAACCCCAAGGTGCTCAGGCAGAGTCTTTGGACCCGGAATGTGAGCTTTGAGGAAGTGGCGGGCAGGGAACAGCTGGTCATACGGCAAAACTGGGTAGGGGCAGATACCCTGACCAACAGGCAACTTTACTCTATCTGCGAAAAGGACTTCAGACCTGTTTTCCATACAGGTACCTCAGCCAGAGGTACGGCGGCCTTTAATTTTGAGCCAGATAGAGTTGTCGGAGCCGATACTGTATTAAACAATGGCTTCAAAGGATTTAGTATAGCTGCTGAGGCGGCTACATTTAACTGGGAGCTGGATATGGAGACTTTCGAGAGCCTGCCATTGAAAGCGAACACCGTATACCTGATTAATTTTTACCACCCGGGCAGCAGAACCGCACCGCAATATTACAGTTACAAGGTAACCGGCTCAGAAAAGCTGCTCACAGTCAACAACACCTCCGTCGACTGCTGGATGCTTCGGATAGATTACAGCGATACCAACTACGGCACCTTTTGGATAAGCAAGAAGACGCATGAAGTGCTGAAGATGGAAGAACTCTTTGATGGGGTGAAACGCTTCAAAATAAAGCTTGGAACGATAGTTCAGGTATAGGCCTGGCAGATAATCAAGTGCCAGTAAGCCTGACCGGGAATTATCTGGTCAGGCTTTTTTTGGTTCTGTTGATCAATACTTATAGAAATTTCAGGTCTTTTATATAATTCATTTTCGAAACCCAGTATTATCTGAATTTATTTGATAATGACTATATTGCAATCTTAAACAAGAAAATAAATCCTGCGTTTTTCAATTTATGAGAACAATAGGAAGCTGAAGTCGGCAAATCATGAGCTGAGGTTTGGCAACAGAGCATCTGAACTTTAATACACCAGATTCTCTTTTATATAAATATCCTCGATTCGCTCTCTGTGCCCTGCTGCCCCTACGCGTGAGTTTTGATTTATCACACAACATCCTAGAACTATGAAGCTGCAAAGCAAAGTCAAATTTGTCAATAAAGATAAAAGTCTTTTCTTCCCGACCCTCCGGAAGCGTGTAGATGCCTACTTCGCTGAAAACAATATCCCAAGAACCGCCAATACAACCATGATCGTGAAGAGTGTAGTGCTGTTGCTAGCCTACATTTTGCCATTTTTGGCACTGCTGGCTTTTCAACCGGCTTTTCCGCTTAGTCTGCTGCTGTGGTTCGTGATGGGGCTGGGCGTGGCAGGTATAGGCATGAGTGTGATGCACGACGCCAACCATGGCGCCTTCTCCAGCAGCAAGCGGGTCAACGATTTGATGGGCCATACCCTGAACCTGGTGGGCGGCTCCGCTTTTAACTGGAAGCTGCAGCATAACATCCTACACCATACCTATACCAACGTGGTGGAAATGGATGAGGACATCCAGGACCGTCTGGTGCTGCGTTTTAATCCCCATAGCAAAGTGAAGTTCTTTCATAAAATACAATGGGTATACGCTTTCGTGTTCTACGGTCTGCTGACGCTTTATTGGGTGGTGGCAAAAGACTTTGTGCAGTATGCGCTTTTCAAAAAGAACGGCGTGAACAATAACTCACCTGCCGAGAACCGCACATGGCTCGCCAGGCTGATTGCCATGAAGGCCCTTTACTTTTTCATCGTACTCGCTATACCATCACTGTTCTTCGGAATTCCGTTTTTAGAGGTGCTGCTTGGCTTTTTCATCATGCACTTTGTGGCAGGCATTGTCCTGACAGTTGTATTCCAGTTGGCGCATACGGTGGAGGGTACGAGTCACCCGAGACCAGATGAGCACGGCGTTATTGAGAATGACTGGGCCATACATCAGATGAATACAACGGTGAACTTCTCCCGTCATAACAAGATCCTTTCATGGTATGTGGGCGGTCTGAACTTCCAGATCGAACACCACCTGTTCCCGCGTGTTTGCCATGTGCATTACCCGGCTATCGCGGATATTGTGAAAGAGACCGCAACAGAATTCGGTATACCTTACATGGAGAATGAGACATTTGGGAAAGCCGTGCGCTCGCACATAGCTACGCTGCATCGCTTTGGCAGACTACCGAGTCTGAACGAGGCCATTGGTTAAAAAAATCAAATAGGCACCAAAAGCTGATAGTATCCCGTTTCCCTCTATATTTGCACCCCAATTACGTATATGCGTGCTTACTTTATCTTCTGAAAGTTTCAAATTGCTGAAACAAAAAGAGATGCAACCTGCTTTTAGCTAAGCTCGCCTAAACACATGACTTGCTGAGTCGTAAAACAATTTTTGGAGTGTGCGTACTTTTTTAGATTATCAAGTAGATTAAATGAAGCTTAAAGGCAAAGTAAAATTCGTTAACAAAGACAAAAATTTGTTTTTTCCGACGCTCCGCAAACGTGTGGACGCTTATTTTTCAGAGAACAACCTGCCCAAATATGGGAACACCAGCATTATGGTAAAGAGCATTGTACTGCTCTTGCTCTATGTAGTGCCCTTTGCGGCCTTGCTCACCTTTACTCCGAATATCGCGATAAGCCTCGGGCTGTGGCTGGTGATGGGTATAGGCGTGGCTGGTGTGGCCATGAGCGTGATGCATGATGCCAATCACGGTGCTTTTTCCAAAAGCAAAACCATGAACTACCTGATGGCGCATTCCGTGAATCTCTTGGGAGCCTCTGCCTTTAACTGGAAATTGCAGCACAACATTCTGCACCATACCTACACCAACGTGGTAGACATGGACGAAGACATCGACGACATGGTCGTGCTGCGTTTTTCCCCACACTCAGAAGTGAAGTTCATCCATAGGTTGCAGTGGGCATATGCCCTATTTTTCTACGGCCTGCTCACACTTTACTGGGTAATTCTGAAAGATTTTGTACAGTTCTTCAAGTACATCCGGAATGGGGTAAACGCCAATTCCAAATCAGCCAACACCGTTGCTTTCTCTAAGATAGTAGCCTTTAAAATACTCTATTTCTTCTCGATTCTGGTAGCGCCGACGCTTATATTCGGTATACCTTTCTGGGAAGTACTGGTAGGTTTTCTGCTGATGCACTTTGTGGCGGGCATCATCCTATCCACGGTATTTCAGTTGGCGCACACGGTGGAGGGGACGAGTCATCCGCTGCCATCCGAGGGCGGCATCATTGAAAACGACTGGGCCATACATCAGCTGAGCACTACCGCGAACTTCGCCCGCAAGAGCAAATGGCTGTCGTGGTACGTGGGCGGTCTGAACTTTCAGATCGAACACCACTTGTTCCCGCGCATCAGCCACGTACACTACCCGGCCATCGCGGATATCGTCAAGCAAACTGCTACAGAGTTTAACCTCACATACATTGAGAGCAAAACCTTCCTGCAGGCTGTGCGCTCGCACTTGAATACCCTGCACCGATTTGGTAGATTACGCTTGCCGAACCTGAATGAGGTGATGGCTTAGAAAAGAAAAGATAAATTGAGAGCCTGCTCGAAGAAAATTCGGGCAGGCTTTTTTTATATGGTTTAAAAATATATTAAGCATAGGTTTTATTTAATATTTGGCACAGTACTTGATTATGCGATGAAAATTGCGGCGATTAAACCTGTTTGGTTCAGTGAAGCAGCAACGTGCTATACCAGAATACACTTGTCAAATAAATAAAACTATGAAAAAATTACTCCCTTTTGCGCTTGTAACTTTAGCGCTTGCGTCTTGCGACAAAGAAGAAAGAACAGTAGAACCGATTGCTATTGAGCATGTAACCATTAACCAATCTTTTAAAATTGATGAGCCTCTTTATCTGGATGTGAACAAGGATGGAAGAAATGACTTTGCGTTCAGTAACGTGCTTGTATCTGATGACCGTGGGGTGCACAATCTGTTTTACATAAACTCCCTGGACGGTAACGAAGTACTCTTAGACAAGCAACCCTTAAAGCCGCATATCGGACACTGGCATGTAGGTCTGCAGGAGGGCGAGACAGTGCTCGAAGACAAATCTTCAAACCATGTGTGGAGCTCTGACAAAGCCTATCTATTGGATATTCGAAAGCCAGATGAAGTGTTTACTTACTTTGAAGGTCCGGCAGCCAGCGAAACCACCCCGTATGTTGCCATCCGGTTAAAAGATGGCGATGGCTATAAGTCAGGCTGGATTAAATTGAAGTACGAGACAGGTGATGATAAGCTTCAGGTGATGGAGGCAGGGATTTCCAAAATTGAAAACCAAGTACTCAAAGCCGGAAAGGGGAAATAGCTTCGATTGAAAATTGCAAGAAAGGCAGGTGCTATACCTGCCTTTTTGAGTTTAAGGGTGGGTGGGTTTTAGGAACTGAATAGGCATAGGTCTACTTTTGCAGCAAAACCATTTTTCAGAAGATAAGCGTATTTAACGAGCTACTTCAGCTTTGCTCTGATTATTTCAGTTTTAGAAGAGTAAGCGAGACAGAATTATGATTTCATTTCCCAACACCGCATTTTGCGCATGACATTCCACGACCTACACCTAATTGCTCCTGTCCTGCAGGCGCTGGAGGAAGAAGGCTATACCCAGCCCACACCCATCCAGATGCAGGCTATACCTGAAGTGCTGCAGGGCCGCGACCTGCTGGCCACCGCCCAGACAGGTACGGGCAAAACAGCGGCCTTTGCTATACCTATACTGCAGCTCCTGCATGGGCAAGCTATACCTGAGCCGCGAGCCGTTCGGGCACTGATTCTCACGCCCACGCGTGAGCTGGCCAGTCAGGTAGGGGATAGCTTTGCGGCTTATGGCAAGCATGCAGGTTTGCAGCATCTGGTAGTGTATGGCGGCGTGCCTTACAAAGTACAGACGGAGGCGTTAGCGGCAGGTATAGACATTCTGGTAGCTACGCCCGGTCGCTTACTCGACTTGCTGGACCAGGGGTTTATCAATTTGCAGCAGGTACAAGTACTGGTGCTAGACGAAGCCGACCGCATGCTCGATATGGGTTTTCTGCAGGATATCCGGCGTGTGCTGCAGGCTATACCTGAAAAACGGCAAACCCTGTTCTTTTCGGCTACCATGGCCCCGGAGGTAAGCAAGCTGGCCAAGAAGATATTGACGGACCCGGTAAGTGTGGAGGTTACACCTGTTTCGTCAACGGCGGTTACCATCAGGCAGGAGCTCTATTATGTAAGAAAAGCGAATAAAACACCTCTGCTGCTGCACCTGTTACAGCACGCAGGTATAGACCGCACGCTGGTGTTTATGCGCACTAAAGAAGGAGCCGACAAACTGGCCAAAGAAATCAACACAGCAGGTATAGCCGCCGAAGCCATCCATGCAGACCGGGCCCAGCGCGACCGTGAGCGGGTGCTGGAGAGCTTTAAGAGTAAAGAAACCAAAGTGCTGGTGGCAACCGATGTGGCTGCCCGGGGCATTGATGTGGAGGCACTCTCGCACGTGATCAATTATGAACTGCCTTTTGAGCCCGAAACCTATGTGCACCGCATAGGCCGCACAGGCAGGGCAGGAGCTGCAGGTGTAGCCATCACCTTTTGCGGCGCCAGCGAAACGCCGCTGCTGATCGCCATCCAAAACCTGACTGGCAAAGCTATACCTGTAGTAGACCAGCATCCATTTCCGCTCACCGCTCAGGATTTTATGGAAGCGGCTGCCTCGTCTGCAACTAAAAACGGGAATAAGAAAGGTTCAGGAAGAGGCGGCAAAGGAAAGCGTGGGAGGAGATAAACTTAGACCTCACAGTGTCTTCCAGACCTGTGAGTGTCAGTTCGACTGCTGCAGAAGCTCAAGCTCTAGCACACGAGCGGTAAAATCCGGGAAAGTAAGATAGGAAGGTGAATGCGGTTCCAGGATAAGCAAGAGCTACAAGGCAAGATAAAAGAACAGGCTGTCGGTTTTCCGACAGCCTGTTCTTTTATTCCAGTCAGGTATGCTATACCTACCGCTCGAGTTGGTCGCGATTTTCGCGGTTATCCCGATTTCGCTGTCGCTCTTTCTTTTTGTCTTTTTTACGGCCAATGGCACCGCCGCCCACTGCACCGGCCGCACCACCTATCACAGCACCTGAAGTGCCACCCACGGCAGCACCTGTTGCGGCACCTGCAGTGCCGCCTATCACGGCGCCTTTCTTTTTACTGCTCCAGTTATCTGAACCAGCACAACTACCTAGTAGAAATGCTGATAATATTGCAAAGGATAATATTCTTAAGTGTTTCATAAGTTGTTGATTGTAAGCGAGTATTATACGGTTTAGGAGATGGTGATGTTTGCGAAGTGCTTTAGGTGAGTACAATTCTGGGTCGTAGAAAATACCTGATTCACAGTGATTTGAAAACTGGCTGCTGATTGGGATTAGAAATTTAATGGCATAGTCAGCACAAAAGCAGCGTCGCAACAGTATATAGGCAAAAATAAATTTCAATTTCCAACGATACATGACCGATATTGCCATTACGCCCTGCACACTTGCAGACTTATCTGAATTGCACGACATCGCAGTAGAATCCTATAATGACCACTATACCTACCTTTGGCACGATGGGGGGGAATGGTACGTGAACAGATGCTTCACCGAGGAGGCCTTGCGCGATGATATGGCTAACCCTAATTCCGTTTATTTTCTGATCCAGTACAAAGACGAGTCGGTGGGGTTCATGAAGTATAACAGGGACCAGGCGCTGGAGGGCTACACCGATGCTGAATGCATCGAACTGGAGCGGCTATACCTGGTGGACCGGGCCTCCGGTATTGGAATCGGGAAGTGGGCCGTGGACTTTACGGTGCAGTATGCGCTGGAGAGCGGCAAGCGCATCATCTGGCTCAAAGCCATGGACAGCAGCCGTTCCGTGGATTTTTACAGGCAAAACGGCTTTGTAGATTGCGGCACCTACGAACTTGACTTTGAGCAGATGAAGGAAATGTACCGCGGCATGGTTGTAATGAAAAGAGAACTAGCCTGATGCGCCAAACCGATTCTCTTTATAACTTTGGGTTTGACAAAACCACACTACATGAAGCTTCGCCTTTTAGTTGCCTTATACCTGTTCGCGCTCACGGCCTGTAATCAGCAGGAAGAAGAGCAGTATGAGCGAATTGAGCAGGGAAACGCTACTTATGACCTGAACAGTTGGGTGAAAGCAGACCTGCAATGCGAGGAGATCCAGAATGCTGACGAGGATAATCCATTGTCAGTGGTATACCTGAGTCAGATGGAAATGCAGTACGTGCTCGACACGATTTATACCTGCTCCGTGATCGCTCCACAGATGTACACCTCCTTTGGCGTGCCGCGTCAGGCCTTGTCAGCCTGTGGCGGCTGGTGGGGTGGAAAAGGAAACTTCTACTACACGCTGCACGAAAGCGACAGCATTACCGTGATGCACGCCAGACCCGTGCAGAGCGACACCGTGGACTTCAGCTATACCTTGCTGCGCCGTATACCTATCGTGCAAAGCACGGCCGATCTTCCTGAAGAAAGCTATATGCCGTAGTCCGAAATACTTTAGGCCACTTTCTGCGCCACATGCTGTTTGGTTCTGCTTACCAGGTATACACCCGCGAATATCAGGAGCGCATAAAAAGCTTTTTGTAGAGTGAATACGTCTTTGCCCACCCCAACCGCGATCAGGATAGCCATAACCGGCTGCAGGTAAATATAAGCGCCTACCAGGGAGGGATTGGCATAACGCAGTGCCCAGGTATTGAGCAGGTAGGCGATGATCGTAACAGCGAATACCATGAATAGAATTGCCAGCCAGATAGACATTGGAAAGGCGCTGTAGTCAGGCGTCATAAGTTGCTGCCAGCCAAAGGGAATCACCAGCACGGCCCCTACCGTGAAGATGCGGCTCACAATCGTGATGGCCTGGTACCGTTGCATGAGTGGCTTGACCAGCACCAGGTATAGGCCAAACGAAGTGGCATTCAGAATGATCAGGAGGTCACCCCACAGATTACCAGTAGCCTGCTCTCCTCGAGAGGAATAAATTAGCATAAATGCACCTGCGCAAGCCAGGGCTATACCTGACACTTTCCGCTTGCCGATGCGCTCCCGCAGCAGCAAGGCCGAAAAAACGAGCACCACTACCGGTACGATGACCATCAGGAGCGCCGCGTTGATAGGAGCGGTGAGGTTCAGTCCGGCAAAGAAGCACAGTTGGTTCACGGCTACTCCGGTTATCCCACAGAGTATCACCCGGATATTGTCGGCACGTCCTACTATCTTCTCTTTCACGACCAGGCGGGCAAATATGCCAAAAAACAGCGCCGCCGACACCACCCGAATCACGATCAACCCGAAAGGACCAACGTATTCCGGCATCACCTCCTTCGCAATACTGTAATTGCTTCCGTAAATAAGTGCCACCAAAAAAAGTGAGGCATGCACCTGTATTTGTTTACTCATGCTGCAAAATTACGTGCTTATTCGGTTTGTGCCGTATAAGGAGATGCAATTAAAACCTACACGCTCAAACTACTTTATTGCATGAATCAAATGCCAATCACGGTCCGCCGTGCCATTGAGGTCACAGGACTCTTTTTTCTGGGCTGGATCATTGTATTGGGGCGCGACTTGCTGGCTCCATTACTTGTTGCCTTTTTCATCAGCATCATGCTGCTGCCCATCTACCGCTTCTTCCATAAGCGCAAGTTCCCCGACGCTGTGTCCATTGGCATCAGCCTGCTCACACTGATTGTCATACTGGGCGGCATCATCTGGTTTTTTTCTTCCCAGATGCGGGTGCTGATTGAGGACTTTCCAATGATCCAGAAGAACGTGATGAAACACCTGACCGCCCTGAGTGAGTGGGTCAGTAGTAAAACGCCTTTCTCGACAGCAGAGCAAACCAGCTTCATCAAAGAGCAAAGCAACAACCTGCTTACCTATGCGGGCAATCTTTTAGGCGGCGTGGCAGGTGGCGTAACGGGCACGGTGGTTTTTCTTGGCTTGCTTCCCATCTACATCTTCCTGTTGCTGTTTTACAAAAACCTGCTGCTGCGCTTCGTATTTCTTTGGTTCCCGCGGGAAAAGCACGAAAAAGTGGAGGAGACCTTGAGTGAGATGCAAGTCATCATCAAAAGCTATCTTTTCGGACTGCTGATACAGATCACGTACATGACCGTGCTGCTGGGCGGCCTGCTCATGATTATCGGGATCAAACACGCACTGCTCATCGGGGTGATCTTCGCCTTCCTGAACCTGATACCTTATGTGGGCGCTTTACTGGGCAACATCATCGGTGTGTTGCTTACCCTGGCATCTTCTGAAGAACTCTGGCCTGTACTGGCCGTACTGGGTACCATCGCCGCCGTACAGTTTCTGGACAACAACATCCTGATGCCCCGGATTGTGGGTTCCAAAGTGAAGATCAACGCATTGGCAACGATCGTGGGCGTGATCGTAGGTGGGGAGATAGCAGGTATAACAGGTATGCTCTTGTCGCTGCCCATTATTGCCATGCTCAAAGTAGTGTTCGACCGCACTGACCAGTTTAAGCAATGGGGTGTGCTCTTCGGTGACGAGCGGCCTGGCCTTAGCCCCATGGCTATACCTGTGCTGCGGTGGAATACCAAGGAAGTTCGCCGGAAACTGGAAGAGGAAAATGACATAGAGCCGCCACATGAAGGTGAGGAAGGGGAGAAGAAGGGGGAAACACGCTAATTCCCTGCTTCGGCTTTGCCCTCAAATTCGTAACTTTGTTTAGACCGACTTCTGAAGAGAGATATAGAGCAGATGATTCACCCAAACATACCTTTGGCCGAGCGCATGCGGCCACATAACCTGGATCAATATTACGGACAAAAGCACCTTGTAGGGCCTGACGGTATCCTGCGTCGCTACATCGAGGGCGGCGTGATACCCAGCATGATCCTGTGGGGACCTCCGGGCGTGGGTAAAACCACGCTGGCCAATATCATTGCCAACCAGATGAAAGTGCCTTTTGTAGCCTTGAGTGCCATCAACTCTGGTGTGAAGGACATTCGTGAAGTGATCGATCAGGCCAAAAAGCGGCAGGGTACCGTGTTGTTCATCGACGAGATCCATCGCTTCAACAAATCGCAGCAGGACGCCTTGCTGGGAGCTGTAGAGAAAGGTACCGTCACGCTGGTGGGCGCCACCACCGAGAACCCATCTTTTGAAGTGATCTCGGCCTTGCTGTCCCGCTGCCAGGTATACATTCTCAAGCACCTTACCAAAGACGAACTCATCGAGTTGGTGGACAAGGCACTGGAGCAGGACGAATGGATGCGCCACCGCAAGGTGCGCATAGAGGAGTACGAAGCCCTGCTGACCATTTCAGGTGGTGATGCCCGCAAGCTGCTCAACCTGCTCGAGATCGTGGCCGAAGGTATAAAAGCCGATGAAGTGGTCGTGACGAACGAACTGGTGAAGCAGGTAGCCCAGCAGAACATCGTGATGTACGACAAGTCGGGCGAGATGCATTACGATCTGGTGTCGGCCTACATCAAGTCCATCCGCGGCTCTGATCCCAATGCGGCTGTCTACTGGCTGGCCCGCATGATCGAGGGCGGCGAAGATCCTAAGTTCATTGCCCGTCGTTTGCTTATCGCTGCTTCTGAAGACATTGGCTTGGCCAACTCCAACGCCCTGCTTATGGCGACTTCCTGCTTTCAGGCGGTGCAGATGATTGGCTACCCGGAGGCGGAGATCATACTCTCCCAATGCACGGTATACCTGGCTACTTCACCAAAGAGTAACGCCAGCTACAAAGCCATCAAACAGGCCCGCCAACTCGTGCAACAGACCGGCAATTTGCCCGTGCCACTACACATTCGCAACGCCCCGACCAAGCTGATGAAAGAGATCGGCTATGGCAACAACTACAAATACGCCCACGACTACGAAGGCAATTTCGTGGCGCAGGAGTTCATGCCACAGGAACTCACCAACACCGCTCTTTACCAGCCCGGCAATAACGCCCGCGAACGCGACATGCTCAAGCAATTGCAGGCGCAATGGGGCAAGAAGTATCGATATTAGTTAGTTAGGGAATTTGAGATTTTAGGAGTTTAAGAGTTATAGAAGAAAGAAGTGAATAGAACTGTTTATGTGATTTTATTGGTGCTGCAAGTTGTATTCTTCTTCATTTGGCGGCACTTGGATTACAATTACGGTGGGGCGTATGTTTTTCTCTCAGGAATCTTGCTCATCTATTGCCGCAGACGCTTTCTGAACATGAAGCCATATTGGGGCGGCGATCTCAGTGATATTCCTAAGTACTTCATCAGAAAGTGAAAACCAGAGACCAGACAGGTAAAGCAAGGAATAAATTCTTCTTTGATAAGCGTTGCTCAATTTCCGGCTAACGCCTTTGTGAGCAGTCTGTCAGACTTTGGCATCTTTTTTTATACCTGCCGGCACAAGTGGAAGGGCGCCACTGGGTGGCTCATACTCGCGGGGCATAAGCGAAGGCTACGGGGAGAAGCAAAGTTTAAAGCCTGGCCCGGATAGACCGTAATCTTTCTAGATAAACCGTAACCAACAAAACACCCTAAACTTTACCTTTTTGACTTTATAACTCCTCAACTCCCAATCTCTTAAACTCATAAACTCCTTCGTCTATGAAATGGACCGATTGGTCGAAATTGCTGTTTATTGGGGTTCGGTATTGAACTTTAAGCGCTATTTTTGTTTATTGTATGCAGGGACCTATATTTTAGTGACCTTAAAAAAAGAACCTTAACCCTAACTAGAACCTATGTTGAATTTCCTCCGATATGTGCTGGCTACCATTCTTGGCCTGTTCATATTTTTCTTTCTGGGCTTGCTTATCATGGTCGGCATTATTGCCGCATCCGCCTCCAAAGGCGACATAACAGTATCTGAGAATTCGGTGCTGGAGCTCAAGCTAGACAAATCGATTGTAGAACGGGAGCAGGAGAATCCTTTTGGTGATTTCTCTATAGGCTTCTTCTCTATGAATAGCAGCGACGGACTTGACCAGATCAAAGCGTCTATTCGCCGCGCCAAAACAGATGATAATGTAAAAGGCATCTTCCTGAACATGCGCTTCGTGGATGCCGGTATGGGCAAGCTGGAAGAGATTCGCAACGAACTGATCGACTTCAAAGAGTCAGGGAAGTTCATCGTTTCTTATGGCGACATGACAAACGAGAAGGCCTACTACCTGTCTTCCGTAGCCGACAAAATATACCTGAACCCTATGGGTACACTGGAGTTCAATGGCATTAGCTCTGAGGTTTTCTTCTTCAAAGGCACACTGGAGAAACTGGACATTGAGCCGACGATCTTCAAAGTAGGTGAGTTCAAGAGTGCGGTAGAGCCTTTCTTCCTTGACAAGATGAGCGATGCCAACCGTCAGCAAATGACCTCATTC
The DNA here is from genome assembly GCF_058932845.1 of Pontibacter sp. LHS2. Taxonomy (NCBI): domain Bacteria; kingdom Pseudomonadati; phylum Bacteroidota; class Cytophagia; order Cytophagales; family Hymenobacteraceae; genus Pontibacter; species Pontibacter sp. LHS2. The sequence goes on along the minus strand of NZ_JBZYWG010000002.1, from coordinate 202,023 downwards.
CTGAACTCGATCAATGACTACCAGCTGCGCAAGATCGCGGAGGCACGTGGTAAGACCTACGAAGAGTTGAAAAAAGTATCAGACGAAGTGCTCGTGCGTGAGGCCGAAGACGCTAAGACCTACGGTTTGGCCACAGACATCGGTTACTACGACGAGGCCGTTAATTACATGAAAGAGCAGCTGGGAGTTGAAAAAGACAAAAAGCTGCAAATGGTTAGCCTTGCGAAGTATAAGAATGTGAAGGACTCTGCAAAGAGTGGTTCCGCTAAAAACCGCATCGCTGTGATCTACGCCGAAGGTGATATCGTGGATGGCGAAGGTGGTGACGACGAGATCGGCAGCATGCGCTATGCAGAGGCCATCCGCAATGCCCGCATGGACAAGAACGTGAAAGCCGTGGTGCTGCGCATTAACTCTCCGGGTGGTAGCGCACTGGCATCAGACGTGATGTGGCGCGAGATTCAGGAGACGCGTAAGGTGAAGCCTGTCATCGCTTCTATGTCTGATGTGGCAGCCTCTGGCGGCTATTACATGGCCATGGGCTGTGATACCATCGTGGCACATCCAAACACTATCACAGGTAGTATAGGTGTATTTGGCATCGTTCCAAACTTTGAGAACTTCTTCAAAAATCAACTGGGTATCACTGTGGACCGCGTTAGCACAGGCAAGCATTCTGACCTGCCAACTGTTACACGTGCTATGACGCCGTTTGAGAAAGAGATCGTGCAGCGCGAGATCAACAAGATCTACGAAGTGTTCACGCAGAAAGCAGCCGACGGCCGCGGCATGTCACAGGACCAGCTGAAGGAATACGCCTCAGGTCGTGTGTGGTCAGGTATAGAAGCCAAGGAGCGTAACCTGGTAGACGTGCACGGTGGCCTGGAAAAAGCCATCGAGATTGCCGCTGCCCGTGTAGGTATAGAAGATGATTACCGCATCAAAGAACTGCCACGCCGCAAAACTTTCTTTGAAGAGATGTTTGGCGAAGCTGGTTCGCAGGTAAAAGAGCGTGCCGTGAAGGCAGAACTTGGACAGCTGTACCCTGTGTATAAGATGTACAAGAAAGTGGAGAACATGCAAGGTATACAGACTCGTATGCCGTTTGAACTCACGATTCAATAAGGACGAAAAGCAGGTATAGCCTGCTACGGATTTAATAGCTGAAAGCCCGCTGGTGCAAACCTGCGGGCTTTTTGTTTTAGGTCCGTTTCTTTTTTTGCAAATTGCGGAGGTGAGTAATGTATAAAGTTCAAGAGAACACATGATGAAAATCATTTATTCTGTCAGAATAAATAGCCTATTTCGCGTACCAAAAAACAGCGTATAAAACGATGAACAATATGATGCAGCAATTACGAGAGTCCGCCTCTTACATACAGAACCAGACGGGCAACTTCCAACCTGAGTTCGGGATTATCCTGGGCACAGGCTTGGGCGCTTTGATCAAAGAGATTGAAATTGAATATAGCCTCAACTATGCCGACATTCCGCACTTTCCGGTTTCCACAGTAGAGAGCCACTCTGGCCGCTTGGCCTTTGGAACACTGGCAGGGCGTCGTGTGATCGTCATGCAGGGGCGCTTCCATTTCTACGAAGGCTACACCATGAACCAGGTGGTGCACCCCGTGCGTGTGATGAAACTGCTGGGTGTACAGAAGCTCTTTATTTCCAATGCCAGCGGCGGTCTGAACCCAGCCTTCAATACCTCTGATCTGATGGTAATAACGGATCACATTAACTTACAGCCTTCTAACCCTCTGATCGGTCCGAACCTGGACGAACTGGGGCCTCGCTTCCCGGATATGAGCGAAGTGTATGACGAGAAAATGGTGCGTCAGGCCATGGTGATCGCAGAGGATGCCGGTTTCACCTTGCAGGAAGGCGTGTACGCCAGCGTACCTGGACCTATGCTGGAGACACTGGCAGAGTATAGCTACATTGCCCGCATTGGTGCTGATGCCGTAGGTATGTCCACCGTGCCGGAGGCTATTGCCGCCCGCCACATGGGGATGAAAATATTCGGTATCTCGGTGATCACAGACATGGGGACACCGGATCGGATCAAGAAAGTAATTCTGGCTGATATTCTGGAAGCAGCTGCCGTAGCCGAGCCGCGCATGACCCTGCTGATCAAAGAACTGGTGCGTCAGCAATAGTTCTTGAGCCATAAAATCAACGAGTTCACAAACAGGGGCAGCCAAATGGCTGCCCCTGTTTGCTTTAGCACATCTTATAGCGCTAAATAGGTGAGAGCCAGTAATAGGGCGTTAAAAAGGCTGTGTCCTATGATTGCCCAGGTCAGGCTGAAGCGGAGGCGGATATAACCCCAGAACAGGGCACCGATGAACTGTGGCACAACCAGCAAAGGTATCAGTGCAAAGGGTAGGTGCAGGTTGTCGTAGTTAGCCAGGTGTACCAGCGCAAATACAGTCGTGAAGGTATAGAAAACAATCCCGAAATGCGTTTCCCAGAAGCGCCGAATATACCAGGCACGCATGTCTGAGAGTACTACCCAGATAGCCAGCATCAGGGCCACGATCCAGATCAAAGCACTTACAAGCGTGCTAATGCGAAGCATTTCGAGAAGCGTAGGCAGTATAAAAAAGATGATGGTCAGGAAAGCGACGAAAAGCCGCATGCGGGTATAGCGGAGCGGGGCACGAAAGAAAAACTCTTCTATAGCGGGAGCGATTACAGCTATGGCTAAAAACACAAGCAGCGGATTATTATCCTGTAAAAAGTAGCGAAGCCGGTGACTGGCAAATGGATTGTAGCCCATCAGCTTGATCAGGCCAAAGACCAGTGCTGATGCCCCCAGGCCCAGCACTAGCTTAAGCAAAAAGAGTTGCAGAAACGGCTGCCATACCTGAGCGGGCTGTTGATGCAGGGCCTCCAGCTGTTTTGGGGTTTTGATAAAGCGCCAGAATGCCAGCGCAGTTTCTTGTAAAGTGGGCTTTGGGTTTTCTTTAACCCGATCAGGAGGTAAAGGTGCTTCCATCTTCACGGTTTACTTCTCTATTATCACCCTTTTGCGGTTGTAAGAGAGGTTCGTGAATATACCGATTCCTCCTTTCACCGAAGACACAATACGAGAGGGCTGGGCAAAGGGATTACCATTGGCATTTCGTGCATCCGAAATAGAACTCAGGAAGTCGTAATACTGCTTTTCGATGTGGAAAAGTGAAACGATCAGTGTATCGCCTTCCTCATAGTCATAACCTGAGCCGTAAGATACACGCTGTCCATTGGTGAGACGGTCGCTGGACACGAAATCACGCTGGGAGGAATTGGAGAGGCTGTCACGGTGCACCATGTAGCGATAATAGTTCTCAGCATCCGGATCGTCCTGGTAAGAGGTGAGCAGATAGGCTTTGTTTCTCTCATTGAACTTCCATTCTACTGCTTCGATCGGTACTTTGCCTATGATGGTGGTGGTGCCAGTCACGTGACGCCCTTTCTTATCTTTCACTTCCAGCGTGACTACCTCACCGGGCTTGAAATTTAGCTTCTCACTTTTGCGGTGGGTATAGTACTTGCCAGTCTCTTTGTTTTGGATAGGGCTGAAAGGCAGCTTGATCGTTCTGCCCTGGTAGGTGATAAAAACCTCGGCGTCCGGTACAAGCGGTAGTTCAGGATCGTTAAAGTAGCTTACGCTCTCCAGCACGACCGCTCTCAAGGGTTTACCAGCTTCCAGGTAGCACTCTACTACCAGCTGTGATTCATAAGGTGGTAGTTTGATTTCCACTTCCTGCTCCATGTCGCAGGACGCCAGCAAAAGGAGCAAGGGCAACAGGAAGGTATAGATCGGTCGTCTGGTCTTCATCAGAACTTGAAATTATAGGTAACAGAAGGTATAACCGGGAAGAGCGACACTTGCTTGGCACGGAAGCCAAGTGTTTCATTGTCTTCCTCGTCCTTCACCTGTTCAAAATACACAAAGTATGGGTTGCGGCGGTTATAGGCGTTGTAAGCGTTGAAGGTCAGGTCGGCCTCGCCGCGTTTAGGCTTGAGCTTGAGCACCAGGCCCAGGTCCAACCGGTGGAATGCATCCAGCCGGAAGCTGTTGCGGTCGCTGTATACGGGCACCACGGTAGCCCCCTTTCCCTGCACATCCTGAAACGCGAATCGGGCGACAGGTAGCGAGTAGGCATTGCCGGTGCCATACACAAAGGCGCCAGTCAGGTGAATGCGCTTGCTTAGTTCGTGCAGCAGCACCACACTCAGGTCGTGGCGGCGGTCATAGCGGGTCGGGAAGCGGCGGCCATCGTTGATGTCATCGAACTGGCGGTAACTCCACGACAAGGTATAGCCTATCCAACCGGTGGTGCGCCCTTTTATCTTTTCGAGGTATATCTCATTGCCGTAGCTTTCGCCTTTGCCAAACAGGAACTCCCCTTCCAGGTTATCATTCACAAACAGATTGGCCCCGTCACGGAAATCGATCTGGCGGTGCATCCACTTGTAGTAAAGTTCATTGGTGACCATGTAGCGGCCTCCGCCGAAGAGGTGGCTTATACCTGCTGCTACCTGCTGGGAACGCTGTGGTTTTACATAATCATTGGAAGGATACCAGATGTCGGTCGGCAGCGAGGCACCTGAGTTTGCTACCAGGTGGATGTACTGCATCATACTGGCATAACTGGCCTTCAGGGACGTGTTTTCGCTGAGGCTATACCTGGCAGAAGCCCTTGGTTCGAAAGCGCCATACGTTTTGCCTCCGCTATTGAAAGCCGACATGCGCAATCCGTAATTAAGCGAAAGCTGGCTGTTCACCTGGAAGTCATCGGCTACGTATGCAGCGGCTTCCGTGGCTTCGTAGTCATTGCCTGCCCCAAAGCTGATGCGGTCATCGTCTGAGTCGAAGTTGAGCCGGCCGATTGTGAAGTTGTGTCGGGTGGCCATGGCACCGAACTGCAAGGTATGTCCTTTGTCCAGGATAAGGCTGAAGTCGGTCTTGAGAGCAACGTCGCGGATATCAGAGGTCAGGTTGAAGCTGAACACGTCGATCTTATTGCTGACGTTGTATTGGTAACTACTACCTGAGAGTGTTGTGTTTACCTGAAAGCGTGGATTGAACTTGTGCTGCCAGCGCAATGCACCTACCTTATTGCCCCAATCGAAGCCAAACTGAAAGTCTGCATCGTTAAATCCAAAAAAGTCACGACCAAAATAACCACTTATAAACAGTTCGTCTTTCTCACCGAGCTTGTAGTTTGCCTTGCCGTTGAGGTCGTAGAAGTAATAGTCAGGTATAGGATTGAAGTCTTCTTTGCCTTCCTGTATGCGGTTGATCTGGCGTGTGAATACATCAAAATAGGTGCGGCGTCCGGAGAGAACAAACGAGGATTTGTCTTTTACAATAGGCCCATCCACGGTCAGGCGAGAAGCAATCAGGCCGATGCCGCCGGTTACGCCAATGCGCTCATTGTTGCCCTCCCGCATCTTCACATCTACTACAGACGACAGCCTGCCGCCGAACTGCGCCGGGAAGCCTCCTTTATAGAGCTCCACACTCTCCACTGCATCCGGATTGAACACCGAGAAGAAGCCGAACAGGTGAGAGGCGTTATAAACCACGGCATCGTCGAGCAGCACCAGGTTTTGGTCAGGCCCACCGCCGCGCACATACAGACCTGAAGCGCCTTCGCCCCCGGATTGCACGCCGGGCTTGAGCTGAAGCGTCTTGAGCAGGTCGACCTCTCCGAAGATAGCTGGCAAAAGCTTCGCCTCTCTGGTGGTCAGCGTCTCGACACTCATCTGGTTGGCATTGAGTTTCTGCTGGAGCGAGTTAGCCTCGATCACGACTTCGCGCAACTGGCTGTTGGCAGGCAATAAAGCAAAGTTGATGGTTAAGTCACGATCTGTAACCTCGATGGTACGGTCGGCGGTTTCGTAGCCAATATAAGTGGCTTGCAAGGTATGGCTGCCTTCCGGTAGTTGTAGGGTATAGAACCCTTTTGCATCCGTTACAGCGCCTGTGCGTAGCTCAGGAATTGATACGGTGGCCCCGATAAGGGCGCCCTCGCTTCCAGTGCCCCGTACATAGCCACTGATGGTGTAAGTGCTCTGAGCAAACACATCGGCGGCAAAGAGGCAGAGTAAACTGATAAAGGATACAGCAAAAGCTGGTAAGCGCATCTAACTAAAATTAAAACCGGGGGCTCTGAAAATCAGGCACAAAGTTACACACAATAAACCTGAACTGCCCTTATAAAACGATCATTGTCAGATCATTTAAGCAGAAATTATTTTAATGAAACAGCGCTGTTCTTAAATTGTTCCTTCAGGCCTTAGATTATTAAGGCATCGTTTCGTTTAGCCAGGCGGCACGCAGGCGAAGCTGCCGTTCAGAAGGAGATGCTACTGGCTCGAGCAGGTGAAGGACTTCCCGTTTGACAGCAGTCACTTTACCATTCAGCTGTTTTGGCTTTACATTGCCCTTCGCGTCCTTACGACCTACAGTGATCTGTATTTTACTGCCTGGCTTGGCCTGTTGCAGCTCTTCGCCTATGATTTCCCGGATGTTCATCGGAGTTACTTCTTTGCCGTTGAAGGCTAGCAACTGGTCACCTTCCTTAAAGCCCATTTGCTTCCCGAACTCGTCCATATCATCCGCCTCGGCCACTGTGATCTTGTCGGCCTCTCGGTCATAGCCGGGCACAAATCCACCATAAGAGTTGACCAGCTGTTCTGAAACCGGCTCGTATTTGACACCTACTTTGTTGAACAATTCTCCTAAAGGCAGCCGCTCACTGCCCTCCACGTAGCGGGTAAAGAAGGTCCGCATTTCGGGGTAGGTAAGCTCGGTTATTTTGTCGAACAGTTCATCGTCTTTGAAAGGACGGCCTTTACCGTAGGTCTTCGCCAGATCCTGCATCAGGTCTACCAGCCCGTACTTGCCATCTGACAAGTCGCGCAATTGTATGTCGAGTGCCATCCCGATCAGGGCGCCTTTCTGGTACACATTGCCATATTGATTTTCATACTCGTCCAGCACCTTAGCGCTCATCTCTGTGAAGGGCAGGGTATCGTTAAAGGCCATCGAACTGAAAATATACTCCCGGATCTTCTGCATGAACTCGTCTACCGGAATGAGGTTTTCGTGCACCTGCACATGCGAGGCAAAGTATTCTGTCACCCCTTCGTACAGCCACAGGTGCTTTGACATGCGGGGATTGATGAAGTCAAAATCGTGGATCTCCTCAGACTGAATGGAAAGCGGTGTCACGATATGAAAGAACTCGTGGGCCGCTACGTCACGCATTGTGCTGTTGAAACGCTCCTCCGGCATTTCAGGCAGGTAGTAAACCGACGAGTTGGAATGCTCGAGCGCCCCATAAGAGCCTGATTTGCCCGGTCGCTCCGGCACGTAGATCAAAAAAGCATACTTATCGACGGGTAGGGTACCGCCCAGGTAGCTGCGCTGTGCTTCCAGAATATCACGGATGTTGTCGGCGATGGGCTTGGAAGTAACCCGACCGGTAGGGGAGTAAACAGAAACCAGAACTTTGGTTCCGCCCAAATTCAGTACCGTTGTGTCAGGTTGGTTGTACATCAGCGGCGAATCGGCCAGCTCTACGTAATTTGGCACCAGGTACGTGTCAGCAGTGGCAGTGCTCGAAGTGGCTTGTAGCGCCGTAGAGCCATAAAAACCGGTAGGTCTGGTAACGGTAAGCTCGTAAGGTACCTGCTTGAGTCCGTCAAAATAACCCACGAAGCCGAATGTGTTGAGGAGGTAGTTCTTGCCTTCTTCGATATTGGTACCACCCGGCTCAAACACCACATCCTGTCGGCGGGCTGCGTCGAAGGTGTCGTCCACCCAATATGTGATCCGATCCAAGTTCTGGGCCTGCATGATACGCCAGCGATTGGTGTCGATCCGTTCTACGGGCAGTGGCTTGCCCTGCTTGTCCAGCGCCTGAAACTCTGACACGAACTTGCCAAAGTCAGACACGGAATAAGTGCCGGGCACAATCTTGGGCATGTTGTAAATCGCTTCGCCTTGCTTAATGGCTGGAGGGCGCAGGCTTACCGGTACCTTATCACCTTTTACCTGAGTGAGGTCGATCGTGACGGCATAGCGAGGTTCTGAACTCGACTGTGTAGCAACCGAAGAGCATCCGAAATGCAGACTGAACAGCAGCAACAGAATGATTTTGGTTAATTTCATGTAGTGCGGACGTGAGTTAACAACTAGTTAACGGTCACAGGCTGCTTTTGGGTTTGTACTTGCCTTTTCTCTATCAAAGAATCGACAGAAAGGGGGCCTGCACCGTTGAACAGGTAAAAGAAACCTGCGAAAATAAGCTCAGCAGCCGGATAGTATTGCGGAAACGACTGTCCGATGTGCACAATCACGATAGCAGCCGTGAAATTGATGATCAGTAGCAGACCGGCGATCCGGACACCCCAGCCTAGCAGGAGCATCAAGCCAATCAGAAACTGGGTATAGACCGACAAGTGAGCCGCCACCAAGGGATAGGGTACTCCATGGGCCTGCAAAAAATCCCGGAACTCCAGCATTCGCTCCCAACTAAATACATTGTCCTGCACGCCATAGATCAAAAAAATCCCCATGGCAAAGCGCAGGAAAATGACACCATAAGCTTTATGGCGGCGGAAAAAGGCAAAGGGAGTCCTTGTCATCGGCTAGCGAAGGGCACTGATGACTTTGTTCTTCTCGTAATCAGAGCCAATGGTATTAGCTGCTTTCTCCACCTCTGCACGCAAATCTTTATTATCGGCAGGTATAGCACTGGCAATATTGCGGAGCACTTTGCCTTTCTCGTAGTCAGAGCTTATGCGGCTTACGACCGGCAGCAGCTCTTTGTACTGGGCCTGTGACAGTTTGTGGTTCTTTACAACCGCGTTGATGATTTTCGCCTTCTCGTAGTCTGATGAAAATTTATCGATGATGGTAAAGGTCGGTTTGTAGTTGTGCTGGATGAAGTCAGACTGTTTGGAGAGCTGCTGCAGTACTTTGGCTTTTTCATAGTCCGAGGATATTTTGCCAGTTTGCTCCAGCGCCATGGCCATACTCTCTTTGCTCAGATCCGGTGTCTCCAGCCAGTAAAGCAGGGCCTTGCGACGCTCGTAGTCAGAATTGATCTTGGCGCTCACCTGCAGGTAGCTGCTTACCACGTCCTTGTTAGTCAAGTGTGAGGTTGTGACAGTGCCCAGCGCTTTGCGACGCTCATAGTCGGAAGATACGTGCTTGTCCACAAACTGCAGCGACTGTTTCACATCAGCAGGTTTTAGGCCAGGTTGCTGAAACAGATGATTTACAAAGCGCATCTTCGCATGATCGCTAGCTGCTTTTTCAGCTTCAGCTAACACTCCTTTTGCGCCAGCCTTACCATAAAGGTCTTTTACCAACTCGGCTATACCTATGCCCGTGTTGGCCATCAGGTCGGGCATCACCTGCTGCAGCCACTCTCTGCCAGCCGGCTCATAAGCCACCTTCTTGCCGTTTTCCGTGTAAGTACGGGTCAGGTTGCCGTTCGCATCGCTTGTGATCTCCAGTCGCCTGGTGTCGTCATTAACCGAGCGCATGTACTTGAGGTAGCCGTTCGGGGAGATGCTTTTGATGTCCTTCAGGTCATCGGTGAGGGTGACAGTGCCCTGACGTTTCAGTTCCTCCCGCGTGTTGTTATCTGTGTTGATGTATACCTGCTCGCCATCCTTACCGTCCTTTGCCTTGCCACCCACCTGAATCCGGACGGTCTCGTTCTTCTTCTTTGTCTTCACGGTATCCTGCTGCATTACCTCTACACCGGTTATGAGGCGCAGACTGGTAGAGGCGGCAGGGCGCAGGTCAAGCATGCTCAGTACGCCAGCGGCAAGTGAGGCAAAAAAGATAGTAGATGGCTTTGTCATAGTTTTTATCTTCAAAGATGCTTTTTGTTGAGAAAAGGATGCTTCAGCGGGTATCTTTTTTTGACAACCCGCTGAATTCACCTTCAATTAACAATACAAACACAAACTCAATTATATTACTCCGAACGCAGGGCCCTTATGGGGTCTGCCAGTGCTGCCTTCATTGCCTGATAGCTGACTGTGGCCAATGCTATAGTCATGGCGGCCAATCCAGTTGTCACAAATACCCACCAGCTAATCTCGATGCGGTACGCAAAGTTTTGCAGCCACTTATCCATGCCATACCACGCAATAGGTATAGCCACTACTATGGCAATAAGAACCAGCAGCGCAAAGCTTCTGGATAGGAGTAGCACGATTTCTGACACCGATGATCCTAACACGATCCGGATTCCTATTTCCTTTGTCCGTTGCTCTGCCATGTAGGCTGATAATCCGAACAAACCCAGGCAGGCAATGATTATCGTCAGGATGGCGAAATAGGTGAAGATGATCAACATCTTTTCTTCTGCACGGTACTGCCGCTGAAAACTCTCGTCCAGAAACTGGTATTCCATCGGGAATTCCGGGAAGTGTTTCTTCCATATTTTATCCATATCCGCTAGCGTGGCAGAAAGATTAGCGTTGGTATTTACACGTGCCAGTAATTTTCCGAAGTGCGGATCTAATCGGATGATGAGAGGCTCAATCTTGCTATGCAGCGATTTATAATTGAAGTCCTTAACAACCCCGATCACCTTGTTGGTGAGTGTGTCGTCTGGAAATTTAATGCGTTTACCCAATGCATCTGTCCAGCCAAACTCTCTGGCGGCAGCTTCATTTATAAGGTAGCTATGTGTTGCATCTGTGCGAAAGTCACGCGAATAGTTGCGCCCTTCGGCTAATTTTATTCCCATCAGATCTATATAGGCATAATCGACACTAATATTATTAATGGACCTGGTGACCATCTTGTGATTAATCTCCACCTGAAAGTCAAATGGTAAGACTTTATCACCAGGCAGTTGCTGGGCACTGGAGGTATAAGAAACCTGGGGCAACTCAAGCATCTCCTTCTTGAGGAGAGCCAGCTTTTCTTTCTGTCTCACCCAGCCAATAGATGGGATATTAACAGAAATGACTTGCTCTTTGTCGAAGCCAAGATGCACGTTTTTTAAGTGCTGCATTTGGTTAAACACCACCACTGTGCCAATAATCAGGATAAGCGATATGGTAAACTGCAGCACGACCAAAGCCTTACGAAGCCTGGCAGTGCTGCTGCTGGGAGTAGCATTTGCTTTAAGCGCTTCAACGGGTTTGTAATTGGACAGATAAAAGGCCGGATATCCGCCTGCCAGAAAGCCTACACAAACAACGATGCCGAGTATGAACAAACCTACTTCGGGTTTCAGGATGAAGATCGTGTCAATGTTTCTTTCGGTCAGGCTATTGAACAACGGGAGTATTAACTCGACAATGGAGAGCGCCACGAAGACAGCAATCAGAGTAAGCATGAAAGACTCAGCCAAAAACTGCTTGACTAACTGACTGTGGGTGGCTCCGATGGTTTTGCGGAGGCCCACTTCCTTAGCTCGTTTGGCAGATCGTGCTGTAGCTAGATTTATGTAGTTGATGGCAGCGATGAGCAGAATGAACACCGCTATCACGCCGAAGATATAGATGTAGGTGATATTGCCTACTTCTCCAACCGGATACTCCAGGTCTTTATCCAGGTAAGCGTCTGTAATAGGTTGAAGGTTGTAGGCGGTAACAATAACACCATCCGCCTGTTGGTTTGGCTTTGCTTTTCGGTTGTACAGTTCTTGCAATTTTGACTGAAGTACCCCAGCCTGCTCAGCCTTATAGAGTTTAACATAGGTATAGCCACCCACCATCTGCCACTGATTCAACATGTATTCTGTGTTGGAATCAAAATGCAACGGTAAAACAGCTTCGATCTGTAGGTGTGACGGCCGTGGATGTGAGATTACTCCCGTAATCAGAAAAGTGCTGGCGATATAGGTAAGTGGTTTGCCTAATGCAGAGTCGGCACTTCCAAAATACTTTCGGGCCAGCTCTTCGGTGATAACAACCGAAGATGGGTTTTGCAGTGCTGTAGCGGGATCGCCAGCTACAAAGGGGAAAGGCATTACTTTAAAGAAATTACTATCCGCGTAGTAAATGCCTACAGTAAAAGCATTTTCTGTTGAACGGAGGAAATTCTGGCCCATATCCAGTAGAAAGGTGGCTTGCTCTACCTCTGGATACTCTTCAGTTAAGGTCTGGGCCAAAGGGCCATGGCTGAGGGCTGTTTTCTTAGCCTGTCCGTCTCGGCTTCGATCGCTTGTAACTCTATACAGCCTGTCGGCATCACTAAATCTCTGATCGTAACTCAGCTCATGTTGCAGGAACAGGTATATGAGTATGCAGGAAGCTATACCTACAGCCAAACCAATGATATTGATGGCAGCATGTGTCCTGTTTCGTGTTATGTTGCGCCAGGAGGTAAGCCAGTAATTCTTGATCATGCTAAAGTGTTAAGGATGCACTGTTTATACCTGTTGTGCCTGACAAGTCATGGTCAGCGCATTTGCATTCATATACTTCAATTAATTACTCCGTGCGCAAGGCCTGCACCGGGTCCTCCAGGGCGGCACGTGTGGCTTTGAAACTCACGGTCAGGATAGCTATGAGCAGCGCCAGCAGACCCGATACAATGAATACCCAGGCACTGATCGGGGTGCGGTAGGCAAAGTCCTGCAGCCACTGTTGCATGCCGTACCAGGCGAGTGGACTCGCGATCAGAATGGCCAGGCACACCAGCAGGGCAAAGTCTTTGGTTAATAGCACCACTATACCTGAGATAGAACTGCCCAGCACTTTGCGGATACCAATCTCTTTGGTGCGTTGCTCTGTTGTAAATGAGGCCAGCCCAAACAGACCCATGCAGGCGATGACGATGGTGAGGAAAGTGAAATAGCCAAATATGGTCAGCATCTTCTCTTCCGCCCGGTACTGCTCATTGAAGCTGTCATCCAGAAAGAAGTAGTCCATCGGGTGTGAAGGAGCCAGGCGCTGCCAAACACTCTCCACATGCGCGAGAGTTGCTTCCATGTTTTCAGGGGTGATGCGTGCCATCAGGTAGCCATTGTTCTGTGGGGCGAGCATGATCACGAGCGGCTCTATCTGGCTGTGCAACGAGGTATAGTTGAAGTCTTTCACTACACCGATCACCTTGGCCCGGGTAGTGTCGGAGCCGCCAATGCGCTTGCCAACAGGGTCAGTCCAGCCCATCACTTTGGCGGCTGCTTCATTCACCATGATGCCGTACTGCAGGTCCGTGCTCATGTCTTTTGAAAAGTTTCTGCCTGCCACCACAGGTATAGCCATCAGGTCGAAGAACTCATAATCCACCCAAATGGTGTTGAAGGTCTTCTCGACCATCTGGTTGTCACGCTCTACATTGAAAATAATAACGCCTGTGCTTGCCCCTGGAATCATGGCGCTGGTAGTCGCGCTGGTGATATTCGGGTGCTTTAGCAACTCGGACTTCACAACTGGCATTTTGTTGACAATGGTCGTGTCGCCGCTGGGAATGTCTACTACCAGCACTTGTTCTTTATTGAAGCCGAGGTCTTGCGTCTTGAGGTAGTGCATCTGGCTGTACACGACCACCGTCCCAATGATCAGGACCAGCGAAATAGTAAACTGCAGGACTACAAGTCCTTTGCGCAAAAAAGCACCACTGCCTGTTGGCATTTTGCCAGTCTTCAGGATGTCAACAGGTTTGAAGTGTGACAGCACAAGCGCTGGATAGCTCCCTGCGATCAAGCCAATGAAAAGGGCAATACCAAGCAGCGTCAGTGCAAATGGAAGATCAAGGAAGTAAGTGCCAGGTATGTTCTTGTCAGCCAGTGCATTGAAAGTGGGCAGCATCAATTCCACCAGCATAAGGGCCAGCAGTACGGCTATCAAGGTCATCAGGACTGATTCGCTGAGGAACTGGGCGATGAGCTGTGAACGGTTGGCCCCCACCACTTTGCGGAGCCCTACTTCTTTTGCCCGCTTCGTAGCACGTGCCGTTGCCAGGTTCATGTAATTGATGGAAGCGATCAGGAGAATGAACAGGCCAACAAAAGAGAAAATGTAGATGTAGGATTTCTTCCCAACCGGAAACGCCTCCCACAGATAGTCGGTATTCAGGTGAATGTCTGGCAAGGCCTGCAGGTGCAGTTTCACGCGTTCTGACGTGTTAGGTCGCCCCGTCGTTACACGACGATCCACAAAGGCGGGTAGTTGTGACCGGAGTGCCGTCACATCACCAGCATTTCTGAGCAGCACATAGGTATAGCTGTTTGTGTTGCCCCAGTTGGTGCGCATGTTATTGCGAGCCTCCGCAGGTATGGTGCTGAAAGAGGTAAGCACGTTGGGTCGCATATGGGCCGCATCCACAGGCTCAAATATACCTGTCACTTTATAGGACTGGCTGCCAATGCGGATAGTGCTGAACATGGCCTCCAACGGATCATTAAAGAACTTCGTCGCCACATCTTTCGAAAGCACCATAGTGTTCGGCTCCATCAGGGCTGACTTAGGATCGCCCTCCAGCATGTTGTAGTCAAAAAGCTGGAAGTAATTACTGTCTGCCCAAAAGGTATGGTCGATGGAGATGGCTTTTTCATCTAAGCGGAGCACCTGCTTGCCACGGTTGATCATGCGGGTAGAAGCTTCCACCTCAGGGAAGTCTAATGCCAGGGCAGGGGCCAGGGCCGCGTGGGTAACAGAGGCCTTCTCTACCTCATCTTCTACAATCAGGTCGTTGACGACGCGGTAAATTCTGTCATGCTTCGAAAAAGCCTTATCATAACTAAGCTCATGCTGCACATACAGGTATATCAGCAAGCAGGACGCTATACCGATGGCCAGACCTACAATATTAATGGCAGCATACACTTTGTTTCGTGTCATGTTGCGCCAGAAGATGAGAAGGTAATTCTTAAACATGGATCTTTACCGCTTTAGTCACTCAATTGATTTGGTCAATAGCCCATAGCTATACCTGCCTCTTCGGTGAGGTATTGCCAACACAGGTAGCAGGAACTTAAAGCAGCTCGGCAGCGTGCTTTCTGGCATTGAGGCTCTCTGTCACGATCTGCCCGTCAAACAGGTTCACGATACGGTGTGCGTACTCGGCATCAGAAGGAGAGTGTGTTACCATCACCACTGTGGTACCTGCGTCGTTCAGTTCAGAAAGCAAAGACATCACTTCTCGGCCGTGTACCGAGTCCAGGTTACCGGTCGGTTCGTCAGCCAGGATCAGACTAGGGTTAGACACCGTGGCACGGGCAATGGCGACACGCTGCTGCTGACCACCGGATAGCTGCTGCGGGAAGTGTGCATGGCGGTGCGCTATACCCATGCGCTCCATAGCTTCTTTCACACGCTTGTCAGCCTCAGCACGTGGAATGCCCAGGTAAGCCAGTGGTAAACCAATGTTCTCCTCCACCGTCAGCTCATCGATCAGGTTAAAGCTCTGGAACACAAAGCCCAGGTTATGCTTGCGAATTTTGGCACGCTGGCGCTCTGAGGCCTGGCTGATGTCCTGACCCAAAAAGCGGAACGTACCGCCCGAAGGACTGTCAAGCAAACCAAGGATGTTCAGCAGCGTGGATTTGCCACAACCGGATGGACCCATCACCGCCACAAATTCGCCTTTGGCAATGCGCAGGTCTACACCCGCCAGGGCAGTCGTCTCAACCGTATCGGTGATGTATTTTTTTTCTAACTGCTGGGTCTCGATGATAAATTCTTCCTTGCTCATGGTATGTTGAATTTTTGATTGCGTATTGTTAGTTGTTAAATTGTTTTAATACTTGATAGTTAAAAGGCCGCTCAGGTGCGACCATTTAACCTTTATTCTACTTCAACTCCAGCCGGTCTATGTCGCCGTAGCTCTCATAAGAGGAGAGGACCACTTTCTCACCCGGCTTCAGGCCGTCAAGAACTTCGTAATGCTTCGGGTTCTGACGTCCCAGTTTGATAGAGCGCTTGGTTGCATGATCGCCCGACTTATCCACCACGAATATCCAGCTGCCGCCTGTGCTCTGGTAAAATCCGCCGCGTGGCAGGAGCACGGCTTTGCCACCATCATTCAGGTTTAGTCTGATCTGGAGCGTCTGACCGCGGCGTATACCTTGAGGAGTGGCATCCTCGGCAAATTCCAGGTCTACCTGGAAAGTACCGGCCTGTACCTCGGGGAATACCTTGGCTACTTTCAGTTTATAGTTCTGTCCGTTGAAGTCGAAGTTGCCCTCCAATCCAGGGTAAATGCGGGAGATGTAGTGCTCGTCAATGGAAGCCCTTACTTTGTAACCGCTCATGTCGTCTACCTGGCCGATGTTCTCGCCAGCGCCTTTAGACTCACCTACCTGGGCTTTCAGCGTGGAGAGCTGACCGGATATAGGAGCGGTCACATACAAGCTGTTCAGCGTGTTGCGGGCCATGTTGATGTTGGCCTGCATCCTTCTGATGGACTCATCCAGCTGGCGCAAGCGGTCATCCAACAGCTTTGCGTCCTGCTTCACGGAGCGGTCGCCAAGGGTCTTGCGTTTTCTGAGGTACTCGTACTGTTCTTTAGATGCCTGGAATTCCTCCTGTGAGATCACCTTTTCCTCAAACAGTACTTTATTCCGGTTGTAGGCCCGCTCAGCTGTGGCCAGGTTATATTCTATCTCAGCTAAATCATTCAACTGCCTGATCTGGTCCTGCTTCATCGTGATTTCAGAGTTCTGACGCTCGTTCATCAGATCGTAGAGCTGCGTTTCACGGGTCATGAAGTCAATCTGGAGCGTCGTGTTGGAAAGCTTCAGAATCGTATCTCCTTTTTCCACCATGCGACCGTCATCGGTATAGATTTTCTCCACACGGCCACCCTCTGATATGTCCAGGTAAAATGTTTTGAGAGGCTCCACCGCACCATCGATGGCGATGAACTCCTGAAACACACCGTTCTCTACTGTGCCCAGGGTAATGCGCTTGCTGTCGACGTTGAGTTTAGAGGAGTGTTCTGCAAAAAGTAAGTTGTATAGAATCACCACCAACAGCAGGGCAGCACCGGCTGCAGCAGCGATTTTCTTAGGAGTGAATTTTTTCTTTTCTATGACGCGATCCATAGTGGGGAAGGAGTTTCTGTGTAATGCTGAAAAGAGATTGCCAATAAATGTGCCATTGTAATTAATGTATTGATTTACAGTGATTTGAAATTAAGTGTATTCATGATTTTGAGCTTAACTGTTCGGTATCGTACACTACTTTGTCTGTATGCGAACACTTGAACACACGAGTAAAAATACTGTGATTTTTTCTTTCTGAATTTCCGGCGGGACACAAGATGATAACTTTTGGTATTCTGAAACAGAAAGTATTTCTTTACCCCGAAGAATTTGTAAAGTCCTTGCAGCTCATGCGGAAAATCGATTGTAAAATACTGGTGGTAGATGACGAAGAGGATATCCTGCTGGCAAGCAGACTGCTGCTCAAGCAGCACTTTGCTACGGTAGTGACAGCTTCGGATCCCTATAGCATTCCGACTTTGCTGCAAGAGTACCGTTTTGATGTAGTGCTGCTGGATATGAACTACAGTACCGGCGCTACCTCCAGCAAAGAGGGACTCCACTGGCTGAAACAAATACTGAAACTGGCACCCTCAGTTAAGGTGATTCTGATGACGGCCTATGGCGATATCGAACTGGCTGTGCGTGCCCTCAAAGAAGGGGCCGCCGATTTTGTGCTGAAGCCCTGGCAAAATGATAAACTCGTGGCTATCCTGAAAACCGCCTGTCAGCAAAATAGGGGAGTAGGGAAACGTGGTGCGGAAACAGCGGAGCAAAACCAGACCGCCTTTCACTACGCCGGTTTTATTGGCGTGTCGCCAGCCATGCAGCGGGTTTATCAGACGATCGAAAAAGTAGCCGGTACAGAAGCCAATGTATTGATACTCGGAGAGAACGGCACAGGCAAGGAGGTGGCAGCACGTGCCCTGTACCGTAAGTCCAAACGGGCCGATAAGATCTTTGAGAAGGTGGACCTGGGTGCCATCAGCGAAACACTTTTTGAAAGTGAGTTGTTCGGTCACGCCAAAGGTGCCTTTACCGATGCCAAGGAAGATCGCATGGGACGTATAGAAGCTGCGAATGGCGGCACACTTTTCCTGGACGAGATTGGCAATCTGTCGCTGCCGCTACAGGCGAAGCTTTTGTCAGTACTGCAAAACCGCCAGGTGATTCGACTAGGTACCAACAAGCCACGCCCCATCGATATCCGCCTGATCTGCGCGACCAACATGCCGCTGTACGACATGGTGCGGGAAGGCACTTTCCGGCAGGACCTGCTGTACCGGATCAACACCGTAGAAATACACCTGCCTCCCTTGCGGGAGCGACGGGAAGATATCCGGCTATTAACCCAGCACTTCCTACGCGTGTATAGCCAGAAGTACGAGCGTGAAGAGCTAGGTATAGCGCCGGACACGATTCGCCGACTGACTGAGTACCGCTGGCCTGGCAATATCCGGGAGCTCGATCATGCCCTGGAGCGGGCCGTTATTCTCTGTGACCAGCAGGAACTGCAACCGGAGGATTTTTACTTCGCTCCGGGGGACGTATCGCCTAAGGCCACCGGTAAAGAGCCTGTTTTAGAAAGCGACTATACCTTGGAGGCACTGGAAAAAATGATGGTGCAGAAAGCCCTTGTTAAACATGCCGGCAACATTACCCATGCAGCAAAAGAACTTGGCATCACCAGAACGGCACTTTACCGCCGCATAGAAAAACATGGTTTATAACCGCTTCAGAACGAACCTGCTGCTGCGGGTGGCGCTGTTGATCATCAGTATTATCGGCATCACCCAGGTCCTTTACCGCACCGAATGGTACATGACCGCCGTGTGCATCGGGTTGCTGCTGCTGTTTCAGCTCTACGATTTGGTGCATTTTGTAGAACGCACTAACCGCGATATCTCCAGTTTTCTGGAGGCCATCCGGCACTCAGACTTTACCCAGCGCTTTGCCGTGAAAGAGGGCAACAAAGCATACAAGGAACTTTACCAATCATTCAACGAGGTGACCGATGCCTTTCATGGTATCAAAACAGACAAGCAGGCTCACCACCTATACCTGCAGGCGATCGTGGAGCATGTCGGGATAGGCATTGTTTCTTTTGATGAAAATGGCAAGGTGCACCTGGTGAATCACGTGATAAAGGAAGTGCTGCATATGCCCTATCTGGAGCACATCAACACACTAGACCGTATCAGTGAAGAATTGGTGGAGGTGATGCGCAGTATTGGGAACAACGAAAAAAGACTCGTCACGGTGCAGGTACGCGAAGAGCAGCTTCAGCTTGCACTCCATGCCACTACCCTTGTCTCGCAGGGGCATACGCTCAAGATCGTGTCGTGCCAGAATATCAGGTCGGAGCTGGAAGAGCAGGAGCTGCAAACCTGGCAGAAGTTGATCCGGGTGCTCACCCATGAAATTATGAATACCATCACACCAGTGATCTCCCTCACAGCTACTGTTTCGGATCTGGTGGAAGAGGAGGTAGTCAGGAAGGCTGTTGCCGGAGAAATGCCCGAAGAGGAGGCCCTGGAAGACATCCGGGCTGGCTTACGCACGATTGAAAAACGGAGTACCGGGATGCTGCATTTCGTACAGAACTACCGCCGCCTGATGCGGGTGCCGACGCCGGAAATCCAGACTGTGAAAGTAAAGGACCTGCTCAAAAATGTACAGACCCTGCTGCAGCCTGAAATGGAAACGAAGCGTACGAAGCTCTCAATCTACCTGCTTGATGAAAGGGCGGAGTTGCAAATAGACCCGGAACTGATCGAGCAGGTGCTGATCAACCTGATCAAGAATGGGATGGAGGCGAGTCAGCAGGCTGCGAATCCGAAGGTGGAAGTTGTCGCTTATCAGGAGGAGCAGGACAGAAATCGTTTCCGGATGGACGTGCAGGACAATGGGAGTGGTATTCTCCCGGAAGATCTGGATAAGATCTTTATCCCTTTTTTTACTACCAAAAAGCATGGATCAGGTATAGGCCTTAGCCTCTCCAAGCAAATTATGCGGCAGCATGGAGGCAGCATACGTGTCAGCAGCCCAACTGGCGGCCCCACCACTTTTAGCCTGATCTTTCAGGGCTAAAAGGTAAGCATGCTATCGTTGGAGACTTACTGCCTCCCTACAGATTTTGCTGGATGATTTGGTTGAGCTGATGTCCCGGTACGGCACCCGCCTGTTTCCAGACAACTTGCCCGTTTTTGAAAAGCATAAAAGTAGGCACGCCCTGCACACGATACTGCTGGGCAGCGGCTTGGTTCTTGTCCACATTTATTTTGACGACCTTCAGCTTGCCTGAGAATTCCTTAGCCAGCTGCTCCACCACCGGGTTCATCATTTTGCAGGGGCCGCACCAGTCGGCATAAAAGTCCACAAGTACCGGCATACCCGGGCTTTTGATCAGTTCAGCGAATGATTTCTTTGCCATAGCTCTGTTGTTTAATTGTTTTTACGGGCTGCAAAGCTAAAAGATAAACGCTTCAGACTGAAAATGGCCGTAAGAAACCTCCCTAATAGTACTATTGCAGCTTGCCAAGCACCCAAGCCAAGGCGTTCCTTAGTTACAACATGGAATAGGGTTATATCTTTGTCTGCATGCCGGGAACTATAGACGGCGCGGGTTTATTATGGTAATGACAAGATTCACCCGTACAACATGACGAACCTGAAATATAAGCTGAGACACTGGATCAGCTCCCTGGCAATTGCCGTCCTATTGGTAACAACCACATTCCCGCTCAACTCCTGCAGCAAAAGCGATGCAGCTGTCCCTGAAAATGTAGCAGAGCGCGAACTGCTCGTTTCGTCAGAGAAGGTGGGCACCCTGCCGGCCGCCATGCTCAAGCAACTGGCCGGTGCCTATGCCGGTAGCTTCCAGAACCAGATCAAATACGATGTGGCGATTTACAAAGTAAATTACCGCACCACTTTCCAGGGCCGCGAAACCGTGGCCTCAGGCTTAGTCGCCTTACCCATGAACCTGACGGCACCTGCACCCGTGCTGAGCGTACAGCATGGTACGATCTTCAGGCACGACGAGGCGCCCTCTGCCACAGGCAACGGCCTGACGGGTTTCGAGGTATTTGCCTCCGGTGGCTACATCACGCTTATACCTGACTATCTGGGGTTCGGGGCTTCCAAAAACCTCCTGCACCCTTACTACCACCAGCAGTCTTCAGGTATAGCCGTGGTCGATTTGATCAAGGCTGCCAAGTCGCTGTATGCCCAGGAAGGTATGACTGACAATGGGCAGTTGTTCCTGGCTGGTTACTCTGAAGGAGGCTATGTAACAATGGCTGCACAAAAGGAGATTGAGACGAATCCGCAGCACGGCCTGAAAATCACTGCCTCCGGCGCCGGAGCGGGCGGGTACGACCTCACTGAAATGCTGAACGATGTGAAATCGGGGAAGCCTTATACCTATCCGGCCTACCTGGCTTATGTGCTGATGAGCTATAACAAAACCTACGAGTGGAACCGTCCGCTCACCGACTTTTACCAAGAGCCTTACGCGACCCGACTAACTGGTTTATTTAATGGCCAGCACAGTGGCGGCGCCATCAACAAGGAACTGACTACGCAGACGGAGAATCTGTTTACGGCTACTTTCCTGGAAGGGCTCCGTGGGAATGGTGAGCAAGCGCTCAAGAAGGCTTTGCAAGACAATAGCTTTAACAATTGGGTGCCAAAGAGTCCAACGCGTTTGTATCATGGTACAGCTGATGTGATTGTGCCTTATGCTAATTCCAGGCAGACGTATGATCGGATGAAAGCAGCGGGTGCTCCGAGTTTGGAGCTTATACCTATACAGCATGGAAACCATGGGAGTAGTTTGATTCCGATGCTTACTGATCTGATTCCCTGGATGCAGTCGTTTAAAGCGAATCCGTAGTAGCGGTTCAAGTTACTTCTCTTTCATCTCTATTATTTCTTTGTCATTTCGAAAGAATTGAGAAATCTGGATGATTTCCAAAGTCTTTGAAATGCTTTTGCTGGTGTAGCGACCTGATTTGTTTCATAGCTTGCCCTGGCCGGGCGGGCCTTCCTTTTTTCCTTGATGAAAAAAGGAAGCAAAAAAATCAAGACGCTCCAAACTCGCTGAACGCTCAAACAGTGGAGTGTCGCAAAGTGCACCTGGCAAGAGTTATTTATTTCATAGCTTAAGGGTCAAGTTACCTTTTCAATGCGTGCCAGTGGTATTTGCGGTCTTCGAACTGGCAGTTACTAATTCCCCTCTTGGGAGGGGCAGGGGTGGGTTAAATTAGGGGGATTGTTAAAAAACTTCGACTAAGCACTTATACCTATCAAATAGCAGTTACTGGCTCCCCTCCTTAGATAAGGAGGGGTAGGGGTGGTTGGATCCGGTTTCTGCTGCAGTCACTACAGCACTTATAACTATGAATTGGCAGTTGCAGAAAAGTCCCCCTTCGAAGGGGGCAGGGGGATGACAATCGTGTAAGAAAATCCTGCTAATCCGTGGGGGAAGGGGCCCTATATAAAGATTCAGACAATTTATACTTCTTAATTAGCAGGGACAGAAAGTCCCCTTGTAGTGGGGCTTGCTCAATAAGTAGAATCGCTTGCAAGAAAAAGGCGCATCGTTCAGCCAAACCGGCCAGCGAAGCGCCTTTTTTATTCAACTTGTGCAAGCCCTACACCACCTTAGTACATTTCAAACTATACATCATCGGAATCAGGTTTTGCAAATGCTTGATGCGCCAGTAGCCGTCGGGGCCTTGTACGGTGTGGCTGAAGCAGTTGTAAGGGGAGTAGGGGAACTCGTGGAATAGCTCTAGTTTTAGCCCTTGATTTAGCAGCGCTGTGATCACTTCGCTCAGGCTGTGGTTCCATGAGTATTCTTTGTACTGGATTGGGGCATCCCGGTCAGCGTAGGTGCCTGTGTTTTCTTCCACTATCGGCTCCGGAGTGTTGTGGTAAGGGTACTGCACTTGCGTAAAGTCATTGTCGAACATCCATACCACTGGATGGAACTCTGCCATGTAGAAGGTGCCGCCCGGCTTCAGGAAATGCGCGACCACTTCGGCCCAGCGGTTCAGGTCGGGTAGCCAGCCGATCACCCCGTAGGAGGTAAACACAATATCAAACTGCCCCTGCAGGTTTTCTTTCAGATCATACACATTGGAGCACACAAAGCGTGCGTTCAGCCCAAGCTCGTCGTTCAGTTTCTCCGCCTCTTTGATTGCCTCGTCCGACAGGTCTATACCTGTAGCATCTGCCCCCAGCCTAGCCCAGGAGAGGGTGTCCTGGCCAAAATGGCACTGCAGGTGGAGCAGGCTCTTGCCGGCAACTGGTCCCAGCTCTTCCAGCTCTATGGCATTGAGGCTGGACTTGCCTGCCTTGAAACTGGCGACGTCATAAAAAGCCGAATCTTTGTGCACCGCAGTACGCAAGTTCCAGGCTTGTCTGTTCGCTTCAAAATATTCCTGTTCCATCCCTTCTTTTTGTGAAGTGTAAGATTATTTAAAAGATAAAAATACTATAAATTGCTTAATCTAAAATTCTCTATATTTACATTTAATCTTACCTACGAACAAATTACGATTACATGAAAGTCACAGGAAACGAGGGCGGGCCAATTGACCGTGCTCAGGCAAAGAAATGGACAGCCAACTACAGAGCAAGTGGCCGTGGTAAAACGAACTCACACCTTTTCGGGGCGGATACAGTAAGAGGGCTGCTGGAGCAGGAGGGATGCGTAGGTATGCGGATTTATTATGCACTGGATGATAATGGAGCGCAGCAGTTGCTGCTGGTAGGAACAGATGAAGAAGGAAGTGATATGACAGATGGACAAATTCTGGACATGTCCAGCCCTTGTCCTCCCGATTGTTCAGTAGGTAATGAATTAGCTGGTTAATGGAGTTTTTTATAGGACATATTTATCCTTGGTTAAAGTGGGTAGCTGTTTTGAGTCCCATTTTGCCTTTTGTAATAGGGCTATGGTTAATGCGAAAGCAAAAGGACACGAGATTTAAGCTGCTCTTTTTGTTCATAACCATAGGTGTGATGACAGAAGCAATATCAATGATTACAGTATGGTCTGGTACAAAAAACAATCTTTGGCTGGCTCATTTGTATACCCTGTTCGGCTTCAGTGTGTTGGCAGGTATATTTTACTATAGCTTTGACAATCTCCTGCTAAAAAGAGCCATTATTGGAGCGGTAGTTGGGCTTTGTATACTGATTTATTACGATGCATTCATCACAGACGGAATTACAAAGATGAACTCAGTGTCAAGGGTCGCAGCTAATGCGATGTTGATTATAATGGCAATCACATACTTTTATAAGGTCGCAAACAATGCTAAAATCATTTACCTGGACCGCGATCCTATGTTTTTATTGAGTTGCGTGCTCCTTATTTATTATGCTGGAACAAGTATGTCATATGCCATTTTCAATGAGGCGCTGGCAATTTCATTCGACACAGCACGTATCTGTTTAGCCATCATCATGGTGCTGAATATACTGTTTTACATTAGTCATGCATTTATCTTAAAGAGAATGTCCGCATGATAGAAACCTTAACCCCATTGCTGATTATCACGCCGGTACTGCTAGTGCTGGCCATTGGCATTATCGTGTTTGTGTTTGCCTACCAGCGGCGCATGCTGCAGCATCAGGAGCACCTGCGCGAATTGCAGGAACTGCGCCAGCGGCAAATGCTGGAGGCAGCCCTGGAGGCGCAAGAAGAAGAGCGCCGCCGCGTAGCCCGTGACCTGCACGACGAAGTAGGCGGTATGCTGGCCCTTATCCGACTCAACATCGGTCAGGTAGAGCGCAAGTGTGCTGAAAATGAAGCAGCAGCCGAAACAGCTCACCGGTCCAAAGCATTACTCGACGAGGCAATCCAAAGCGTACGCCGTATTTCGCATGATCTCCTGCCTGTGGTTCTCGATAAGATGGGGCTGGTGCAGGCGATCAATAGTTTGGTGAATTCCGTGCCCCCCGATAGTGGACTAGAGGTGAAGTTCAGCCACAACCTCGAAAAATATAGGTTGGAAGCCCGGCAGGAATTGCTGCTGTTCCGCATCCTGCAGGAACTCGTGAACAATACCCTGAAGTATGCCGAAGCGACACGAATCACGATCGAACTGCACCGGGAAAACGATAAGCTGACCCTGCGTTACTCCGACAATGGCAAAGGATTCAACTACGACGCCACCCTGGATGCAGGCGGTGGAAGCAGTGGTCTGGGCCTGAAAAATCTGCAGAGCCGCGTGGACTTGCTCAATGGCGCTATTAACTTCTTTTCGAAGTTGGGAGCTGGCATAAAAGCTGAAATAGTTATCCCTGTTGCTTATATTCTCGTTATTATTTATAACTTTGGTTCGCTAACCTAAGCTTTACTTTATGGAGCTGCAGCCACTTACACTCGCGATCGCTGATGATCATACCCTTTTCAGGAAGGGCGTAATCGAAATTCTAAAGAATTTTGAGGAGATCACTGTGATAAGTGATGCAGCCAATGGTACAGAACTGCTCGAGAAGATTGAAGTCAATCTGCCGGATATCATCATGCTGGACCTCGAAATGCCCGATATGGACGGCATTGCCGTGTCACGCTATGTGCTCAGCAAATACCCTAAAGTAAAGATTCTGGTCGTGTCGATGTACGGGGAAGAAGAGTTGGTAAGAAAACTGCTCGAAGAAGGCGTACACGGTTACCTGCTCAAGAGCGCCGATCCGGAGGAATTGCGGGAGGTACTCCAACTGCTCCGGAATGGTAAAACACACTACCCGGTCTTCTCTCAGAATTTTTTCACGCTATTACGATAATAGAAAAGCCGCCCTTACGAGCGGCCTTTTTTATACCTGTCAGCCTACCGCCCGGATGCGGCTCACGACCCACACGGCCACCAGTGTCGCCACACTTGCCATGATACCTACCCAGTTGAAATGGGTTAAGGTGCCATTAGCTGTTTCCTGCACAATGAGCCCACTCACAAAGGCGGCTATACCTGCCCCTAATTGCTGTACTGAAGAGTTGATGCTCATGAAGCTGCCGCGCAACTCCGGCTCCACACTGGAGGTGATCAGCGACATAGCCGGCACAAAGCGGGCTCCAAAAAAGATAAAAAAGATCGTAGAAACTGTAAGCGCCAGCACCATACCTACAGGAGGCAGGTTGGTTATCAGCACGATCGGGATAATGGAAAGGATAGCGGCCCACCGGAAAATAAACTGCTTCCCATACTTATCCGCCAGTCGGCCCGCCCACTGGGAGGTAAAGACCGTCGCCAGTCCCCCGAATAAATAGATGTAGCTCAGGTCACGCTCTGTAAAGCCCACATTGGCTACCATGTAAGGGCTGATGAAGGGCACCACCAGGAAGCCAGCCATCGTGAGTGTAACGGTAAGTGCCATGGCCCACTGCAGGTTAGGCTGCACCACCATGGCTCTAAGCGCACGGAACGGATTGCCGGGTCTGGCATTGGTCAGATGTCCACGCATGGCTGGCAGAAAACGTACCGCTACCAGCAAAATAAGCATACTCAGGCCCACAAGCAGGTAAAACGGAGCATGCCAGCTCATCTCACTTGCCAGGTATAGCCCGATCGGTATACCGGCAATAGAAGCCACCGAGAAGGCAGCCATCACACGGCCGGTAGCCGCACCACGGCGCTGCTCCGGTATAGCATCACCGATAATGGCCAGCACCAGCGCACCCAGCACACCCCCGAAGCCGCCTGCCACCACTCGGGCCAGTAGTAAGAGACCGTAGTTAGGGGCAATGGCACAGCCCAATGTACCTATGATAAAACCCAGGTATAGTGCCAGCAAAGCATGCTTGCGGTCGAAGCGGTCGATGAACAGGGCGCTCACAAAACCAGCGATGGCCGCACTGAAAGTATAGGCCGACACCAGCAGGCCGAACTCACGGGGAGAGATGCTGAATACCCGCATCAGCTGCGGCCCCAGCGGCATCATGATCACAAAATCCATCATGTGCGTGAACTGGATCGCCGCCAGCATAAAGATCAGCAGGCCCTCCCGGATCTGCACTTTGGGTACCAAAGGCTCCTGTACGGGAGCGGTTATCGGAACAGGATTACTTTCCTGAAATCTATTCATAGTTTAAACACTGAAATCAAAACAGGGCGCCAATGTACAAATAATTTGCGGACCCTTAAGGCAATTTTATTTCTGTTTACAAGCTGTCATACCAGGGTAATTGCTGCCTTGCTGTTTAAAGAACCTTGTATATACGCGATTAAGAACTTGACCGTCATCCCGATTCTACAGATACTTCACTTGGCAAGTAAACCAGCAAATGAATATAGCTGGCATGGAACAATGGAGGCTGAGCGCAAGGCTTTTAAACCTTGGGAGCGGTATAAATGTTTTAGGCAGAAGAAGTAGAACAGCTATCCCTTCGAAAATAGAGTAGAGGACTTCTACTATAAGTGGTCAGAGGCTATTTTTATAAGAAGCACAAGCGAAGACATGCGTGCTCTATACCTTTGTGACCTTGGTAATGCGGTTTGTAACTGAAAGCTCACGCCCTAAGTAAAAAACCTATGGCAAAGAATGAGGAGGAACTGGTCTGTGAACTGTGCGGCCGGGAGGTGCAGTACCTTACCCGGCATCACCTCGTGCCCCGGGAGGAGGGGGGCCGCTACGGCGCTACGGCCGAACTATGCCAGCCCTGCCATAGCACCCTGCACCTAACTTACAGCAATCGCGAACTGGCCACCTTATACAACTCTATACCTGCGCTGCAGCAAGCCGAGGACCTGCAGAAATACCTGAAATGGGTGCGCGGCAAGCGCATCGAGCGCATCTCTAACAGGCGCGGCCGCAGACGCTAAGGTATAGTCCTGCTAAAGTGCTTGCCGGTCTTTCAGGGCAGTCTCTCCTTTTTCGCGGATGGCCAGTACCAGGTCGGTTTTGAACTGGTGGAAGCCAGTCTCCAGACCAGCCGGATAGCTATGCGGGTTCAACAGTCGGCGGATGCTTTCATGCAGCTTGCTGATCTCTGATTCGCGATGCTTGCGAATAGCTTTTAGGTCAGGCAGCTCCTGTACGAGTTTTCCTTTTTCTAGCACAGGCAGCAACAGGTCTCTGTAAGAAGTACCTTCCGGCACAGATTTGCGACGGGTGCTGTCAAGCGGACTCACAATAAGCACTTTCTCCGGTAGAGGTTCTGCTTCGTTGTAGATCATGTCAGCCACATACCCCTGCTCATCATAAAAGCGGCGCACCTGCTGTATACCTGGGTTGGAAGTTTTTTCGAGTTGCTCAGACAGTTTCAGGCTATAATTCCAATCCCCGTCTTCCTTCTTAAAAGCTGCTAGTTTGTACACTCCGCCCAAGGCTGGCTGGTCATAAGCTGTCACCAGCTGCGTACCGATTCCCCAGACATTTATTTTGGCGCCCTGCTGTTTCAGGCTGCTCACGATGTTTTCGTCCAGGTCGTTGCTGGCGACAATGCTGGTGTCGGTCATGCCGGCTTCGTCGAGTAGCTTCCGGGCCTCTATACTCAGGTAGGTCAGGTCGCCGGAGTCCAGGCGGATGCCGTTGAGTTTAAAACCAGTGGGCTCCAGCTTTTTGGCTATCTCAATGGCTTGCCGCACGCCTTCCAGCGTGTTATAGGTATCCACCAGAAACACAGAGTCGTGTGGGAAGGCCTTGCCGTAGGCTTCGAAGGCTTGCGCTTCGGTCTCAAAAGTCTGTACCCAGCTATGGGCATGGGTGCCTCGCACCGGTATATCGAACAGCTTGCCTGCCAACAGATTGGAGGTGGCATCCACTCCTCCCACATAGGCGGCTCGGGTGGCAGACAACGATCCGTCTATACCTTGGGCACGGCGCATCCCAAACTCAATCACCGTGTCGCCTTTTGCTGCCTCTTTGATACGGGCCGCTTTGGTCGCGATGAGTGTTTGAAAGTTCACAATCGTAAGCAGGGGAGTTTCCACCAACTGCGCTTGCAGGAGCGGGCCTCGTACCCGGATCATGGGCTCACTCGGAAACACCACGCTTCCTTCAGGTATAGCATCCACGTCGCAGGTGAAACGCAGGTCACGCAGGTAATCTAAAAAAGCCTGCTCAAACAAAGGCTCGTTCCGGTTACCAGTCAGGCTGCCCAGGTAGGCCAGGTCTTCCTCTGTGAATTGCAGCTGCTGCAAATACTCTACTGCATGGGCTAGTCCGGCCGCCACGGTATAGCCTCCTTTGAAGGGGGGCTTGCGGAAATACAGATGAAATACTGCTTCACGCTCTGCTATACCTTCTTTCCAGTAGCCATAGGCCATGGTGAGCTGATACAAGTCGGTTAGGAGGGAAAGGGAACTGCGGTATACCTGTTGGAGAGTAGACATGGGATGTGTATGTTGATACTGCTGTATGTAAAACGAAAGCCGGGGCAATTGGATGTACCATGAGTCCGGCGTACCTGCCTTGCTGTGATGAACGCCCGAATTTAAGGGATGATGTCAGATTTAGCTATATTTAGCGCATGATAAAGCGACAGTTTATACCTTTTGGCGAAGTAAAAGAGAAAAAAGCCATCATCGTAGACAGTATGCACCCTAACGGACTGGTGCTTTCGCACTGGCGGGGCGCTCCTGCTCCGGCTGAGGTGCGCGACGATACCAGCGCTGCCATGGTGCTGCATGCCCTGCGACTCAACCTACCCGGCCTGGAGCTGCCTTATGTCACGGCCAACCATTTCGACATCGACGGCTTTGTGGGCGTATGGAGCTTGCTGAATCCTGAGGTGGCGCTGGAGAATGAGGAACTGCTGCGGCTGATGGCCCACATAGGCGACTTCCGCGAACTCGACCTGAATCACCCGCTGGCAGGGGAAGCGCTGAAACTGGTTTGCTGGCTCAATACCCGGGAGCGTGACATGTTTTACGCTCCTTTTGCAGCCGACGAATCCGAAGAAAAAGAAGCGAAACGTTGCGTGGATAAGTTCAGGTATTTCCTGAGGGAGTTTGGCCGCGTGCTCCAGGATCCTGACTGGGAAAAGCCAGTCTGGGAAGAGGAAGTGGCCGATGTGCTGCTGGGCTATCGCGATATGTACAAGCCTGACACCAAACTGCAGCGTTATCCTGAGCTTGGTCTGATCGTGATCGATACACAGCGTCCGGTTCACTACTATGCCCTCTTCAGCCGCACTATTGGTTTCGATATGGTACTGAGCTGCTACGAAGGCAACCGTTACGAACTGGAGTATAAGTATACCACCTGGGTCGACTTTGCCTCCCGGCCAACACTGCCCCGCATCAGTATGAAACCACTGGCCGAACAACTCAATGCCCTGGAAACCTCCGGCTATACCTGGACGGCAGACAGTATAACTGAAACCGGCCCGCTGCTGCGCCTCGAAGGCAAGGACCTCTCACGTATGGAGCGCTACGATCATCCGACCAGCCGCGAGATCTACGCCTCGTCCATACCTGCCGATCAGATGAAGCAACTGGTAGTGGACTACTTCCGGGAGAAGTACGCAGGTATAGCCCCGAAGCGCTACTGGACCTGGGATGAGGTAAAAGGACTGAACAAAGAAATAGGCAAATAGGATAGCAGCTCTCTGCAGGATTGGCCTGAGGCTATGTCATTCTTTTTATTTTATCCTGCAAGGATCTTGGTGATAGAGGGCCACTACCCCCGCAGATAGCAGTGGCTTAATCTCCCGGGGATAAGCCAATGGAGGAGGGGGATTTAGTATGAGGTGATGCAGGTCATTTTTATTGTCGGGATTAAAGCACATTTTTGCTTCGACACGTATACATAGTGAATCCTGGATATAGAAAGTTCAGCCAACCACCAAACGCCATGAAAAAAATCCTTTGCCCGACCGACTTTTCTAAAACAGCTGCCAAAGCGTTAGAATACGCCGTACTGATCGCCCGTCAGTCCGGAGGCCACCTCACGCTGTTGCATGTGGTGCACCTGCCTATTGTTGATACTTCTGAAACGGCACTTGTGGCCAGCGAATTGCTCGGGGAGCAGATGCGGGATGCAGAAGAGCGGCTAATGAACCTGAGTCGCGAACTGGAGGAACGCCATGGGGCAAACAGAGATGGTGAGTTTACCTGCGATTTTATTCTCAAGGAAGCGCTACTGACTGACATCACCGAGCACTTAACCAAAACCAGTGGCTACGACCTGATCGTGATGGGTACGACGGGTGGCGGCAACGCCCTGGAGGAACTGCTCATCGGCAGCAATGCAGAGGCGGTGATGGAACAGGTGAAATGCCCGGTGCTTTCCGTGCCTTCTACGGCAGGTCATCCGCGCATCGATAAGATCGTATATGCATCGGATTATGCCGCTGACGATATAGCGACCCTGCGTGAAGTGCTGGACTTTGCAAGCATGTTCGGCGCCAGGGTTGATGTCATCCACGTCAACAAAGAAGGCCGCACAAGCAGCGACAAGAAAGGCCGCTTTTTGCAGGACCTGGAGCAAGCCTTCCCGGGTGCTCCTATTCACTTTGAAGAAGTAGTGAGCAAGCACCGCACCGACGGTATAAAAGAATACTATGACGCTTCCGGCGCTGACATGGTAGCCATCCTCCGACGCGAAAAAGGCTTCCTGCGTGAGCTTTTCTCACAAAGTCTTGCCGAAAAGATGACCTACCAGGCAGAAGTGCCTTTGCTGGTATTGAAAGGAAGGAAATAAGGTATAGAGCACATAAAAAAAGCGGCAGCCTCTTTCGGGGGCTGCCGCTTTTTTATTTACTGTCAGTTTTCTCTAATTATCGCCAAGTCCTGTTTCCATGCGCACGGCATTTTCATCAAATACGTAAGCCAGATCGGCACTACAGGTTTCGCAGTTGTAGCGGTCAAAGGCCTCCACGGCACGCGGCAGCGTCAGGTTGCGAAAAGTACTCGCGCAGCTAACCAATACCGGGCAGTCGTGCTTTTGGTGAAAAAGGTCATCTGTTGGGTCCATACAAATGTAGACCCGCTTTTTCTCCACTCCCTTAAATGAGTAGTTCTCAGGCTTTGGTCGGGGAGCTCGCTGTGTCGTGTCAGCAACTGCAGTGGTCTCCTGCGCTTCAGTTTGTTCTGTCTGTGCGTTGTCGGGCGACTGGCAGGCAGCCAGTGAGATGAGCAGGCCACACATACCTGCCAGGGTCTTTTTAAACATATAAATGATGTGTTGAATAGAATGCGGAACCTAAATTAGGCGGAATTATTTAGGGCTGCAAGTTTTATCAGCCCGTCGGTTGTGTTGCCGGATCGCTTCGGCTTCTGTAACAGTGAGCACCTGCTCTTTGCAGCGCTTCAGCACGGAGCAGTCTTTGCTATAGTGGTAAACCGAGGAGCCGGAACTGTCGCACAAGTATACCTGGCGCTTGGTGGCACCGGCAGGTATAGCGGCTTTGCTGTTGTCTACAGGTTCAGGCTTCTGCTTCCGGAAATCCCAGGGAGCCACTGGATTGGGGTCCTGCCAAAGCCCTCTTTTGAAACGACGTGCGTCTGCTTCCAGGTTGGCCAGGTTCTTATCTTTAGAATAGGCGGTGTAGTGCCAGGCATAGCCTTCGCGTACCAGCTCTTCGTTCAGGTTGCGGCCATCAGGCAGTATGATGGTGCCCACGGTGCGGCCGTAGCGGTCCTTGTTATGCTCGATCAGGCGCACGTTTTTGCCAAAAGCCAGGTCAGAAGCAAATTGTTTGGCTCGCTGCCCGTAGGCCTGGTTTTTCTCGGGGGTATCTACTCCAAAGAGACGTACCGTGACCGTCTGTCCGTTGCGCAGCAGTTCGAAGGTGTCGCCATCTTTCACCCCTACGACGCGATCGCCAGGTATAACAGGGCTTTCGGCTTCCGGCGCGGCGCGGGTATTGTCTGTTGGAACCACAGCCGGCCGCTCGGGGTCATCGGATGGGGTAGTGGCGGCTGGCTCCACAGGATGCTCAATGGCCCCACGGCGCTGGCGGAATTCCTCACGCGCCTTTTCATTGTCTTGCTTACAAGCTGGAGTGGCCAGCAAACTGGTAAAGGCGAGAAGGTATAAGATGAGCTTGTTCATGGGGCAAAGGTGCTGCTATTCTCTTTTTACCGCAAATAGAAGTATTTGTTTTTATAAGCGCTTACATATAAAAGGCTACCTCTTGTCAGAAGCAGCCATCCTGGAGCTCATAAGGTATAGCCCAATAAAAGACTAGGCTAACTGCAGTTGTTTGATTGCCTTTTCTTCCTGCTCAGGAGGCGTATTTCCTTCCTGATCATTTTTCTCAATGGAGCATGGGAGCGTGAACATGAAGGTACTGCCTATACCTGGTGCGCTCTCCACCCAGATCGAGCCGCCATTGTGCTGCACAAAGTCTTTGCAAAGCGCCAATCCCAGGCCGCTGCCTTTTTCGTTGGCAGTACCCCGGCTGGAATAACTGCTGCCTCCAAAAAGCTTCTGCTGCACTTCCCGTGTCATGCCTATACCTGTGTCTTTTACAGATACCAGCACATGATTGTCCTGCACTCTGGCCGAAAGCGTCACAGTGTCGCCGGCTTTACAGAACTTGATGCCATTGGAGATCAGGTTTCGCAATACCAGTCGGATCATTTCCTTATCTGCATATCCTGTCAGGCTCGGGTCAATCGTATTATCCAGCACGACTTCTTTGCTGCTGGCGACCGGCTGTAGCAGGCGGATGTTCTCGTCAGCCAGTTCCCGCAAGGGCAGCGGTTTTGGGTCGGCTTCGAAGCCCTCCATTTGCGCCCTTGCCCAGTCGAAGAGGTTGTCCAGCATCCAAAGCACATTCTGTTGGCCTTTCACCAAACTGTTAAAGAGTCCTTCCTGCTTATCGGCAGGCACTTTACCCATGGCCATCACGTGCAGCAACCCCTTCAGCGCAACCAGCGGACCACGTAAATCGTGCGCTATAACTGAGAACAGTTTGTCTTTGATGGTGTTGAGCTGTGTGAGTTTTTCCTTCTGTATGTTGAGCTGCTCGGCCTGTTCTGTCAGGGCTTTCTGATGCTGATTCAGTGCCTCGTTCTTATGCATGATCAGTTCATTCTTCTGAGTCAACAGCTTGTTGATGCGGCTCTGGTGCTGCCTTCCTCTAAAAAACACATAGGCCATAGCACACACCAAAAGCAGCAAGGCAATGGTGAAGTACTGTATGATGCTGCGCTGCTCCAGTTTGCGCAGGTTCAACTCCTGTTCTGCGCGGAGCAACAGGTTTTCCTTGTCTTTCTGGGCTGTTTCGTACTTCACACGTTCCTGCGCGATACGATCTGCCGCCCGTTCGTTATGCAAACTATCGTTGTAGGCGGTGTGTAGTGTCAGGTAGTGGTGGGCCATTTCGTAGTTGCCCATGGCAGCATAGATGCGGTCCAGAACAGCGGCATTTTCCTTGAGCACATACTTGCCTTCATAAGCTTTGGCGAGCTCCATGCTGGCTAGAGCGTTGTCAAGGGCCTTTTCGTATTTTTTGGCTTTCAGGTATGACTCCGCTTTGCCGCGCAGCACATACACCTCGTCATGCGGACTGCCCAGTTCATTGGCAATCTGATGGGCTTTGTTGAAGTAGGAGAGAGCTGTCTGATAATCGTTTTTGCCATTATAGGCATCCCCTATATTGATCAGTGAGATCAGTATTCCCTGCTTATCGTCCAGTTTTTCCTGAATGGGAAGTGCTTCGCGGTAATAAACCAGCGCCAGGTCGTACTTCCCCTGGTCCAGGTATACGCCGCCTATGTTGCTCAGGGCACTGCTCATGCGCAGGGTGTCCTGTGCTGTGGTGGCAAGCGAGAGTGATTTTTTGTAAAGTGGGAGCGCCTCTTTGTGGTTGTGCTGGTCGGCATACACGTTGCCGATGTTGTTGTAACTGGCACTCAGGTCTGACGGATCGCCTAACTTCTCGCGGATGCGAAGCGCCATATAGTACAACTGAACGGCCTTGTCGATATCGCCTAGCAGGTAATGGCCTGAGCCGGTTTCGTTGTAAGCCAGCGCCAGTAATTTATCATCGCCGGCCTGTCGCGCCAGAGCAACAGCCTTGTTTCCGTAGGAAATAGTGGTCTTCGGATTGATGCTTTTGTGCACCTTGCTCAGCTCACAGTACAGCTCTATCTTCCGGGTAATATCCTCTGTGTGCTCCAATTCAGCTTTCAAGTCCTGTATGATGACTTTTTGCTGTGGTTGGGCAACAGTAATAAGAAGGAGAATACGAGTCAGGAATAGTAGAAGCATAGGTACCTCTCTACAGTTTTAATTACCGTAATTAATTCAGTATTAGGAAGCAATATAAGTATTTAATGTATAAAAATGCTAATCTGAATTTATGAATATAAAGCCAGTTTAGAAAAATACAATTCGCTCCAAACGGATACGCCGCCATGTCATCACGGGAGTGAACGATCAACAAATTTGAGTGAATGTAGTCCTATGTTATGGCGCGCCCGGCTCAAGGCTCAGGTCAACCCCTTACTCGGATGGAGCTCACGCCGCCTGGCTTTTTGGTGACAACAATCTGCGTGTGGATACGCTCTTTGAGTGCTTCCACGTGTGAGATGATACCGATCGTTTTACCGGCTGCGTGCAGATTTTCCAGGGTCGAGATGGCGGCATCCAGCGTTTCGGCGTCCAGGGTGCCAAAGCCCTCGTCGATGAAAAGCGAGTTGATCTGGGTGCGACGACCGGCCAGATCAGAAAGACCCAGTGCCAAAGCCAGACTTACTAGAAAGCTCTCACCACCTGACAATGTATTCATTGGACGCACGGCCTCTGCCTGGAAGGTGTCTACGATCAGCAACTCCAGGGCTTCGTCCGATGACTTGAGTATGCGGTAGCGGTCGTTAAGCTTCAACAAATGCTTGTTGGCCAGTTCCACTAGCCGGGACAGGGTAAGGCCCTGTGCGAATCGGCTGAACTTGGAACCGTCCGCAGATCCGATCAACTCGGCCAGTTGATTCCAGCGGTGGTATACCTGCTGCTGCAATTTTAGCTTTTCAGCCAGTTCTCTGTTCTTCTCGCGCTGCTGGGCGTCTTGCTCCAGTAATTGCTGGTGGCGTGCGCGCTGCGAAATAAGCTCCCGCTGCTGGGCTGTTTTCTGCTGATGCTGCTCCTGCAGGGCTGCTATACCTTCGTCGGTCAGCTGCTTTTGCTGCAGTTGGGCTAATTCCTGTTGCACGTCGCTCAGGGTTTTGCGCAGCTCGGTCAGGTGCTTTTCGGTCTGTGCCTTCTGGTTGGCAAGGCGGTCGGCCTCGTCACGGTGCAGCAGCATCTGGCTCAGGGCTTCGATGGTCTCAATGCCTTTCTGTTGCAGCACATCCAATAAGCCACGGCGAAGTTCTTCCAGCACTGAGGTATTCTGCTGATGCTTTTGAAGGCACTCCGTCTGGCGGGTACGGGCCTCCTGCAGCTCCTGCTGTTTCTGGAGCTGCATACGCCGGGCCTCTTCGGCCTGCTTAGTTCTTGCGCTCAATTCTTCACTGGCCAACTTGCGTTCCCGATCCGGGTCCTTGTCGCCGAACAGGGTATGGCGCTCGGCCTTGAGTTTCGTCAGCTGTTCGTGCTCTTCTTTCAGCCCTTGCTGTCGCTCTTCCAGTTCTTTCGTTTTCAGCGCTTTGTTGGCAGTCAGGTTTTTGACGAGCTGCTGTAGTTCTATGTATTTCTCGCGCATACCTTCCAGCGCCAGCTGCTTTTGGGTATAGGCTGTTGCCTGCTGCTCCAGTGTTTGCAGCAAGGTATGGCGTTCCCCGGGCTTATACTGGAGATCAAAGGTAGCGGCAAATGACTCGGCGGTTTCGGTGTGGGCCTGCTGCTGCTCTTGCTCGTCGGTGAGGTTGAGTTGGAGTTTATGCAGCTGGGTCTGTAGCAACTTATCAGAGGCCTGCAATTGGTTAAAGGTAGCCTGTGCTTGCACCTGTGTCTCGCGGAGTTGCTGTAGTTGTTGATTTATACCTTCCAATTCGCGACTCAAGGCGCGTGCCTGTGCCAACTGCTGTTGCAATGCCGTTGCAGAAGCCTGTTGCTTCTGGAGTAATTGTGTCAGCTGTTCAGTATCGGCTATACCTATACCCTGCGGTAATTCTTGTGAGAGTTGAGCAAAGGACTCGAGCAGGCGCTTTAACTCGGTATCAACTTCATTTTTGGTGGCAAGGCCCAGCTGCTGTTGCTGCTCCAGTGAATTTAACTGAAGCTGTAGCTGCTGGGCGTTCTGGCTCAGTTCTTTTACCAACTCCTGCTGCTTGTCCCGCTTCAACACTTCTTCAGGCAGGTCGAAGGTATAGCCGTTTTCGGCAAAAGGGTGGTGGATAGAACCGCAAAGCGGGCAAGGCTCGTCCTGAGTTAAGGTATGGCGGGCCTCTTCGTATTGTTGAATCTGCTGCTGCAAAGCCACAAGTTTCTGAAGCGCCTGCAAGTGCTCTTCGGCCTGAATATACCTGGACTGAAACTCCTGAAGCTTAGCTGTAGCTACTTCGCGATGCTGTTGTAATTGTGTTAGTTGCGCGGCTATACCCTGGCTTTTCTGCTGCTGTGCTGCATGCTGCCAGGACAGTTCCTGCAGGCGCTCAAAGCGGGCCAGCAAAGCCGGCTGCGACTGGGCTTCCTGCTCCAGCTCTTCCATGCTTTTGGCAGCCAGTATACCTTGCAGGGCGCTTAGCTTTTCCTCTCTTTGCTTTTGCAGGTGTTCTTGCTGTAGCTTCTGCTTGGATTGCTGTTCCTGTAAGGCTGTGAGTTGCGCTGCCTCATGCCTGCGCTGCTGGTTCAGTTGCTCTTCCTCCTGTCGGATACGGCGAATGCGCTGCTCCACCTCATGCAGGTCGCGCAGCGTGGCTTTAAACTCTGGGAGGTGTTCTTTTAAGTCCTGCAGCTTCGCGTTTTGTGCCAGCCAGTTCTTTATACTTGTCGCCTCTTCTGTGAGTGTGTCCAGTTCCTTTTGCTTCGTCTGCAGTTCTAATTGCTCCTGCTTCAGCTGCTGCTCAAAAGTGACGTAGGCATTTTTGTTTTTGGTGTAAGCATCCCGGATGCTGCCGAGCTGGTGGTCGAGTCGGGTAACCTGCACCAGAATCGGCTCCAACTTGTGGATAGCTTCCTCCTGTTGCTGACAGGCTTTGGTCGCCTCGATGGCTATTTGTCCGGCCGCTTCCAATTCAGTCTGCAGCACCGGCACGCGTTTCTGCAAGGTCGATAATTGCTCCTGCACTTCGGTGACCTTGTTGTTAGCGCTGCGGATTTCGGCCAGCTCACCCACAAACTGATGCGCCTGCTGGTGTTGGGCCAGTTTGATGAAGTCCGGCTGAAGGTTCGTCAGTTTCTGCTCCTGCTCTACCAAGGCCTGTTGGTGCTGCTGCTGTCTGGTTTGTAACTGGGCCACCTGCTGTAGCCACTGCACTTTTGCCTGCAGTTGGGTCAGGTCACCCTGAAGCGCTGTTTCCTGTACGGTCAGTTCCTTGATGCTTTGCTCGTAGGCTTCCCGCTGCTCATCGGGCAATAGTTGTGTGTTCTGAAGCAATTGCCCCAGTCCATCGTATTTCTGTCTTTCCTGTTTGGCTTTCTCAAAAGCGAATTTTGAAATATCGGAGTAGATGCCTGTGTCGGTGATCTTTTCCAGCAGGCTGCTACGGTCTTTTTCGTCTGCTTTCAGGAAGCGTGCAAAGTCACCCTGCGAGAGCATCACCGAACGCAGAAACTGGTCATAGTCGAGTCCGCAGATCTCAGCCACTTTACCCGGTACCTGACTGGGTTTCAGGTCAAATATTTCGTCGTTCTGCGCATCATAAAGCTCCATGTGCACGGCCTGAATTCGGCCATCCACTTTACCGCGACTGCGACGCAGGTGCCACTTGGAGCGGTATACCTTGCCACTGGCCTCAAACTCCACTTCCGAATAACACTCCGCGGTGTGGCGGGTCATCAGCTCCAGCGGACGGTCGTTGCTGTGCCGGTGTGCCAGCCCATAAAGTCCCACCGTGATCGCATCCAGAATAGTGGTCTTGCCCGCCCCGGTCGGACCGGTAATCGCAAACAGCCCCGCATCAGCCAGCGGACTCTGGTCGAAACGGATCTCATGCTCACCCTTCAGCGAGTTCAGGTTCAGGAAACGGACAGCGAGGATTTTCATAAGGGAAATGAGAGTTAATTACTACTAGTTGCCTTCACTTGTAGACGTCATCATAGTTTCATTTACAGTGAGGAAGTGAGGAATGTACAGATTATTGTTCTTTTGAGATGCCGTCCAGTAATAGAGGTAAACAATTATACCTGACAAATACACAGCAGATACTAGAATATACGCAGTTATAAACCTATCATCGCCGAACCTGTCGATCATTGATAGACTTAACATGATCATGAACAGATACAGCCACCAGCATCGACGGAGCCTATTTTCGACTAAAACCCTAAAGTAGATTTTGGAGGATAAATTATAAGTAGAAGTTTGGATCATTTTGGAGTCTTTCTAAAGGCTCATTCATTCCTTTGGGTAGTGTAGAGAAAATATCTGAGGATGTCTTAACATCACTAACTCTCAGCTTCCTCCCGCATCAGCTCCAGCAACTCCGAGAAAGTAGTCCGCAGCTCTGTATGATCACTTTCCGGGAAGGCGCTTTCGCAGCGTTTCAGGAACACGTCTTTCTCAGTCAAAGTATGGAGGTCCACTTCTTCGCGTACCTGCTGCTCCAGTGTTTGACGGGCTGTTTTGATGATAGGCGGACGATGAATCAGCAGTTGCAGTTCGTCGCTTTTCAAATTTAGAATTTCTTCCAGTTGCTGGTTGAGGTCAGGTATAGGCGCTTCCAGCTCTACCTGCAGTTCGGCCCAGGCCGGCAAGGTATAGCTGCTGTTATCATATACCGCGATTTTCTGTTTGATCGCTTCCAGTTCGCCCTTAAAGCGTACCAGTTTGCGGCAGACAGGTATAGCGATCTCTTTCAGGTCGGTGAGTTTTCCCTCCTCAAAGTCCAGCACATAGACTACTTTTTTGTCGGCCACTTCGCTGAAGCTAAGCGGAATAGGGGAGCCGGAGTAGCGGATGTGGTGTGACTTGTTGACCTGCTGCGGACGGTGCAAGTGACCGAGGGCCACGTAATCGAATTCCTGCGGGAACTGATTAGCGCCGATCTGGCCAAGGTTGCCCACGTGAATCTCCTTTTCACTGTCAGAAGCGGAGCCACCAGCAGCAAATAAGTGACCCATCGCCACGACAGGTATAGCTTGTGTTTTGTAGGGCTGTACATGCGGCACAAAGGCAGCGTAATGCGCAGCTATACCTTGTTTGATGCGCTGCTCCCGCTCCTCGTAGCTTTCGCCTGACACGGAGAGGCGCACGTCGCGGTCGCGCAGGAAAGGCACGGCGCAAACCACCATTTCCAACTCTCCTTTTTTATCGCGTAGTTCGATCAATTCGTCCAGCAAGTCAGTCGTCGCGCCGCCTATCACTTTTATGTTAAAACAGTCGAGGAGTTCCTTGGGTGCATTGAGCGTGGAAACAGAGTCGTGGTTGCCGCCCGTGATAATAATGTGGCGACAACAGGTAGCGCATACCTTTGTCAGGAAGTTGTAATATTGCTTAAGAGCGGTATTAGAAGGAGCACCCGTGTCGAATACATCGCCGGCCATCAGGAGCACCTCAACTTTTTCGGATTCAATGGTTTGCAGGAGCCAGTCCAGGAAATGCTGGTGTTCTTCGGTTCGTTCGAGGTTGACGAGTCGCTGGCCGAGGTGCCAGTCTGAAGTATGTAGTACGCGCATATCCCTAATCCTTTCTCCTTTGCACTTACAAATTACATTAAGGTATACCTATACTGCAAGTTTATTATATAATTTTTTCTTGATAAGGTATAGAGGTTTTGCAATATTAGGTCGGGAACAAGGGGATTATGAAGTCTTGCGCGATCTTCCACTTGCAGATCAAACCTTATCTAAATGCTGTCATTCTGCTTGAGAATGAAAAAGGCATAAGTTTCACCCAAGCAACTAAGCCGGAAGCTTTAAAACGATAAAAAAGAGAGGATAGGTAAAGTGATCTTTCCTTATTCGTTTATCCAGATGAGGGCTTCTTTCTGACTGGAGAAGTTTCTGAATAAAAACTTATTAATATTCTGTGCTTCTGCACGGGTAGCAACTGCTTCCAGGGCCAATTTTGAGAAAAGGCTGTCAGGCAATACGCGGGCTAGTTTCTGAAGGGGTGTTTTAGAAAGCAATTCGTAAAAAGTCGTCGACATCCATTCCTTGGTAGGAGCGTCCAGCATAACAAGCCGCTCTCCATTGGCCACTGCTCTCGTGATGCCCGTATCACGCAGCGCCTCGTACAGTTTAGTGCCTCCTATAATCATCTCCTCTTTACTTACCGACCTTTGCCATTCTGCTAGCAACAGATTGTTCTCCTGATCAACTTCTATTTTGTAGAAATCAGAAGAGTAGATGGTTTGGAGAGGGCTGGTTTGTAAGAGCATGCTATCAGATAAATCATGTAAAGATACGCATAAATACCCACTATCGGACAAGCTGCTCCGTGTATTTAGCAAACTATTCTACTATAGGCAGTCCGGCTGCTTTCAGTTCCTGGTAACCGCCAATGTTGTATACCTGTTTAAAGCCGGCTTCTTCCATCAGTTTGGCCGCTTTACCGCTTCTGTTGCCGCTGGCACAATACAGGTAGTAAGTTTTGTCTTTGTCCCAGTTTTGCATTTCCTTTTCGAATTCCCCGCTTAGGAAGTCGGCGTGCTGCGTTTTTTGGAGGTGTCCTGCTTCAAACTCAGCAGGAGTGCGCACATCAACCAGCATAACTTCTTGGTTGTCGATTTTTTCATGGTGGGCTTTATATTCTGTAGCTGTGATTGTTCTGACTTTTGCATCGCCCTGCTGTGGGCTGGTGCAGCTCATCAGGCTGGCTGCTAAAAGGGTCATCAGGAATAATTTCATATAAATAGCGGTTAACCTTTGTTATAATAAACGTAAGCACATTGGTTTTGGTGCCTCAGAAACTGGAAGGTCCGATACCAAAAGTAATGATATGAAAATAATTTCATTTTTATATACATGCTTACTGCACAGGTTTGCAGCCTTTGATGCACTCAATGATATTGGAGATGCTGGAGTCCGTTAGAAAATAGAACACATTTTTGCCCTGACGGCGTGTTTCCACCAGACCCTTGTCACGCATGTTGGTGAGGTGGTGGGACAGCAGAGACTGTTCAATTTCTAGCACTTCCTGTAACTGGCTCACGGTGAGTTGGTCTTCTTGCTCCAGCAGATCAATGATACTGATGCGCACCGGATGGGCCACGCACTTGAGCACATAGGCAGTTCTTTCCAACTTCTTTTTGTCTACCCTTACTTTTAGGTCGGTCATGCAGGTTTAAATAATAGGTAATTGCAATACATGAACATTTATTCATGTATAAATTTTAATACAATTTTAATTGGCATTAGGTTCCGGGTATAAAACAGAAAAACCGGCACAGGGCCGGCTTTTCCATAGCACAAAATACAGTGTCAGTATTAGTTAGCGTGTACGGTGCCGCCCGCAAAGGAGCTCACATCCACACCCAATCCCTGCGCAACGCCCAGTCCGAGACCAATGTCTGCGCGGAAGAAGTGACACAGCTGACGGTTTATAATCTCTGCCCGCTTCGGTCCGTCTATACCTTGCATGGCTCCCACGATGTTGCTAATAGTGTTTTTCTTCTCTTCCGGCGTCATCAAACGGAACAGGTCACCCGGCTGGGTATAGTGGTCGTTCTCGCCTTCGGCGTTGCGGTCGTACCAGTCAGCCACCACGTTCGTGCCCAGGTTTTGTGCTGGCTCCTTGTAGCTCTCATCTGCCTTGATGTTGTCGAAAGAGTTCGGGAAGTAGTTTGGTGTACTGCCTCCGTTGCCGTCCACGCGCATGGCGCCATCGCGCTGGTAGTTGTTCACTGCAAACGGACAGCGGTTCACTGGAATCTGCTCGTAGTTGGCGCCGATGCGGTAACGGTGCGCATCCGGGTAAGAAAGAATACGACCCTGCAGCATGCGGTCAGGTGAGAAGCCGATGCCATCCACCAGGTGCGCTGGCGCAAAAGCGGCCTGCTCTACGTGCGCAAAGTAGTTATCCGGAATCTCGTTCAGTTCCAGCACGCCCACGTCGATCAGCGGATAGTCTTTTTGCGACCAAACCTTGGTCAGGTCAAACGGATTCCACTTATAAGAAGCAGCCTCGGCTTCCGGCATGATCTGCACTTTCATAGCCCAGCGTGGGAAGTCACCTTTGTCGATGGCCTGTACAAGGTCGCGCTGCGCCTGATCAGGATCCTGACCTTTCAAAACG
Organism: Pontibacter sp. LHS2; assembly: GCF_058932845.1. Lineage (NCBI taxonomy): Bacteria > Pseudomonadati > Bacteroidota > Cytophagia > Cytophagales > Hymenobacteraceae > Pontibacter > Pontibacter sp. LHS2. Next base: position 158,805 of record NZ_JBZYWG010000002.1, on the reverse strand, counting down.
GTGGCCTCCGAGTCAGTAAAGTTCTTAATGCCCTGCAGCGTTTTGAAGTGGAATTTCACAAAGAAGCGCTCGTTGTCTTGGTTGATGAACGAGAAAGTATGACTACCGAACCCGTGCATGTGGCGATATGAGAACGGCGTACCACGGTCGCTCATCAAAATCACTACCTGGTGTAAGCTTTCCGGGTTCAAGGACCAGAAATCCCACATCATGGTTGCGCTCTTGGTATTGGTGCGCGGGTCACGCTTTTGGGTATGAATGAAATCCGGAAATTTCTTCGGGTCTTTGATGAAGAAAACCGGCGTGTTGTTACCTACCAGATCCCAGTTGCCTTCTTCGGTATAGAATTTTACGGCAAAGCCTCGTGGGTCACGCTCCGAGTCTGCACTGCCTTTTTCGCCGCCCACTGTGGAGAATCGCAGGAAAACACGGGTCTCTTTACCGATCTCATTGAACAGTTTGGCTTTGGTATACCTGGTGATGTCGTGCGTAACCGTGAATGTACCGTAAGCGCCGGTGCCTTTGGCATGTACCACACGCTCCGGGGTGCGCTCACGATTGAAGTGCGCCAGTTTCTCGTGCAGAATAAAGTCTTCGAGCAAGATCGGGCCACGTGGACCTGCGGTCATGCTGTTTTCGTGCTCGTAGTAAGGTTTGCCAGAGGCGGTGGTTAGTTTCTGATGTGGATTCTCGTTGCTCATATAGCGAAGGGTTTTGAGGTTTCTCCTGAATTGATGCCTCAAAAGTATAGCCTTAAACTATATAGTTCAAATCGATAAATTTTATGATATGATAGCTTTTGTCTATAAGGGTGTATGATTAACCCAAGCCATAAATAATAGCAAGCGATACCGCAGATATGATCAGCCACAAGATAACACCTTGCCAAAACGGCTTTGGACTGATGGCTTGCAAAGCACTTAAGCTAATGTTAGCACCGATCAGAAAAAGGCTAAGCAACAATCCTTTTTTAGCGAGCATGACGATGGTAGGAGAAACAATTTCCATAGCAGGTATAAAAGTGCTGATGACTGATGCCAGCACAAAGAGCAGAATAAAAGCCGGGACGCTCAGTTTCTTTTTTCCTTCCTTGAACATCAGACTGGAAACCAAAACAAGTGGCACGATCCAGAGCGCCCGCGTAAGCTTGAGGGTGGTGGCGATTTGCAAAGCTTCATCGCCGTAGCGGGTCGCGGCACCCACGACCGAACTGGTATCGTGTATGGCGATGGCAGCCCAAATACCAAATTGCTCCTGCGACAGACCCAGCAGGTTGCCAATAGGCGGAAAAATGAAAAGCGCCACTGCATTGAGCACAAACACAATACCCAAGGCCACTGATATCTCCTGGTCTGTGGCTTTGATCGCGGGCGCTACAGCTGCTATGGCACTGCCACCGCAGATCGCCGTTCCCGAAGAAACGAGGTGGGTAAGACGGGGAGGGGTATAGAAAATCTTGCCCAACAACAAGCCGATGACCATGGTAGCGGATAAGGACAAGAGGGTATACACTATACCCATTAGCCCGGTTTCAGCCACCTGGTACAGGTCTATGCCAAAACCCAGACCTACGACTGCTGCCTGCAATAGGTATTTTGAAATCTTACCGGTATGCGCTTTAAATGGATTACCCAGTACAAGTCCTACTACCAAACCAGCTCCCAAAGCCATTGCCGAATTAAGTAGCGGCGTGAAAAGGATCAGGAGTACAAAGCCTACAAATATCGTTTTCTGGAGCAGGGGAGAAGGACGCGGAAACAGCTTGGACATGCTTTGTGGGCGAATTGGCTTATCGCAAGCAAATTTACGTTTCTTTGAGCTTTCTGTATGTGAATTTGTCGCATTTAGCCAGACGATGAATTTGTAAGGCTTTGCTGCAGGTATAACAGGATTAAAAAGCTTCCCCAATCATCACATAAAAATTCACCCCTTCGCGTCCATACCCGATATCTGCCCGGATGTTGAGCTTTTGCTCCGGGTTGAGCGCATAGCGTAAACCTGAGCCGATAGAATATTTGAGTGTAGAGAAGCTGACGTCTTTTGGTTTGTCAAACACATCGCCTATACCTGCAAATGCAGCCATGCCAAAGCGCCAGAACAATGGGAAGCGATACTCCAACTGCGTGCCAGCAAAGTTGTCTTCCAGGAAGCGGTTCTTCGCATAGCCGCGCAAAATGCGGTCCCCGCCGGCCATGGCCATGCGCATGACCGGTATTTCACCGTTGTTGAGGTTGAAACTGGTGTTATGCGCCAGGATATGATTGGGCTTTAGCTGGAAATATTTGCGGAAGTCCAGGTTGAAATTGTTGTAGCCAAAATCCCCCCCGAAGGCACTGCCAAAGCGGTACCCAGACATTTCGAGGTAAGTGCCACTGCTGGCAAAGGCCACATTATCACGACTGTCGAGCAGGAAGACAAGTCCCAATCCACTGTTGACGCCGCCCTGATACCCTGGAATCTGCTGGGTGAGCAGTTGGCTTTCCCGGTCTTCGTTAATGGGGTTGAGTTCTGTGTTGTAGTAATTGGCAATCTGAAAGTCAGGCCCAAGAAAGGTCTTGGCGCCTACTTTCTTCAGAGCAGCCAGACGGGCACTCACATAATCATATTCATAGATTTCCTCATCCGACAGTGGCGTGTCATTACCGATGCCATAAAAGCGGTCGGTATAGACCCGATGCCGTAGTTCGCCGCGCAGCAGAAACTTTTCGTCACGAGTGAATATGGCCCAGTCCAACAGTTGGTCGGTTTGTTTGCGCAAGGTATAGTCTACAATCAGCCGTGCTGTGGAAAGACGGGTATAGCCTTCGCCATCGCTGTTTTGCAGTTTAAAGAAACCTAATAGTGCGGCGCCAAATCCGAGTCTTGTGTCCGGAGTATAATAGAGTACCGGTATCGGAATGACGCCCCGGGTTTTTTCAGCTTTCGGTGGGGTGGTGTCAGGTATAGCGTCGGCTGGTTGGTCCTGCGCCAGCACACGGTTAGCCGTGCCCAGCAACAAACAGAGCCCCAGCAAGCAGCTGGCAAGTACATGTGGTTTCATAAAGCTGAAGGTATAAGGTGAGAGGGGGCAGGTTCTGTGTTATAACAGGTATAAATCAGGACTTTGCCAGTAGAAATGTAGGGAAGTTTAAGGGATATTTACTAGCGAGAGAAGGGATTTTTTTATGGTGTTAGGTTTACATTGTAAATGATGGCTTTTCTAGTCTAGCGCATCTGCAGGAAGGATAACTAAACCCTGAAATCTTTCTTAATTGTAGAAATCCTGCTCCTAAAATGCTTCTCCAATCATCAGGTATACATTGAATCCTTCACGCCCATAGCCTACGTCCACGCGGGTGTTGAGTTTTTGGTCGGGACGGATGGCGTAGCGTAGGCCTGTGCCGATGGAATATTTGAGGGTTGAGAAGCTCACGTCTTTGGGTTTGTCGAACACATCGCCAACACCTGCAAAAGCGGCCATGCCAAAGCGCCAGAACAGCGGGAAGCGGTATTCCACCTGGGAGCCTACGAAGTGGTCGTCGTGGAAGCGGTTACGGGCGTAGCCGCGAAGGAGTTTGTCACCTCCGGCAGTAGCCAGACGTTGTACCGGTACGTCCCCTTCGTTGAGTCGGAGCATGGTGTTGGTGGCCAGCACCCGGTCATTGCCTAGTCCATAATAACGGTTAAACTCCAGGTTGAAATTGTTGTACTGGAAGTCGCTAGTGAAGGTCTTGCCAAAGTGATAGCCCGATATCTCCAGATAAAACCCTTTGCTGGGATAAGCCGTGCTGTTGCGGTGGTCGATCAGGAAGATGGCCCCCAAGCCCACGTTGCGGCCCGTTTTATAGCCCGGAATCTGTTGGGATAGCAGCTGACTGCCTTCTTCTAATTGCACATCATAATACTCTGTGAACTGCAGGTCCGGCCCCAGAAAACTGCGGAAACCCACGTTTTTGAGCACCGCAATCTTCGCGCTGATCATGTCATAGTCATATAGCTCACGATCCTCTTCACGTGTGTCGTTGCCGATGCCATAAAAGCGATCGGTATAGATGCGGTGACGCAATTCGCCGCGCAACATCAGACGCTCTTCCCGGGTGAAAATATTCCAGGACAGCCATTGGTCCGTTTGTTTGTTTAAGGTATAGTCTACTACCAGACGGGCCAGGGAAAGGCGGGTATAGGTGGTATCGGTATAGCTGCGGAGGCGAAAATAGCCTAACAGGGAAGCGCCAAAGCCAAAGCGGGTATCGGGTGTATAGTACACCACAGGAGCGGGAATAAGGCCTTTAACACTTCGTCTTTCCGGATCAGATGGATTTGCCGTCTTCTCTTCGGTAGTTTGCTCCTGCGCCATCACAGGGACAGATTTTAAAGTCAGCGCAGCAAGCAGCAAAAAGGTCAGGTATAGGTATAAGCGCATGCAAAGATTGTTTGTACAACTATTCTTAAAATATCAGGAGTACATACGTAAAGCACTGATTCAGGTCTATGCCAGGTAACAATGACCAGCCGCATGCATGTCTATACATCAATAAAAGCCTTTTTATGGTGAGCCTGAATATTTTAAAGACCTATTGCATGGATATTTAGAGGGAAGATGGCTATATTGTGTGTTTAAACCTAAACTAAACTATACTTCACCTTCACAGAACAATGAGAAAAATCTTAACCATTGCAGCCTGTCTCGCTTTGGGAGCAGCAGGCAGTGCGATGGCGCAGGAGACCTTTCCGCGCAATGGCGTGTATGACGAGCGCACCGGACTGGTGGCACTCACCAACGCCACCATCCACACCGATTACAAAACCAAGATTGAAAACGCCACCCTCCTGATCCGCAACGGAAAGGTGGAGGCCGTGGGCACAAAGGTACAGGTGCCGGCCGGCGCTGTGGTAGTTGATGCCAAAGGCAAGCACATTTATCCGGGCCTGGTTGATATGTTCACCAGCTACGGTTTGCCCGAAGTGAAGGTAGACCGCCGCAATTGGATGTCACCACCACAGGAGGAATCCACCAAGCAGGGGGCTTTCAACTGGAACCAGGCGATTCGTCCGGAAACCAACGCCGTAGAGCTTTTCAAAGTAGATAAGAAGCAGGCGGAGGAAATGCGCAAACTGGGCTTCGGTACCGTATTGGCCGTACACCGCGACGGCATTGCCCGTGGTACGGCTACCCTGGTAACACTGGCTGACAAGCGCGAGAATGAAGTGATCCTGCTCGACAAAGCGGCAAGCGCACTTTCGTTTGAGAAAGGCTCTTCGCCACAAGATTACCCGAACTCACTGATGGGCTCTATCGCCCTGTTGCGCCAGACATACCTGGATGCGCAGTGGAACAACATGAACCCGGGCCGTGAGCAGAATATTTCGCTGGCCGCTTTCACGGGTTCCAATAACTATCCGCAGATATTTGAAGCCAACAGCAAGCTGAACGTGCTGCGTGCCGACAAGGTGGGCGACGAGTTCAAGAAGCAGTACATCATCAAAGGCGGTGGTGACGAGTACCAGATGATCAAAGAGATCAAGGCAACCAATGCTCCGATCATCGTCCCGTTGAACTTCCCGGAGGCTTATAATGTGGAGGACACCTACGATGCCCGTCGTGTGCCACTCGACGCCATGAAGCACTGGGAAATGGCCCCAGCCAACCCGGCGATGCTGCAGAAGGCAGGTATACCTTTTGCCTTCACCACAGCCGACCTGAAAGACAAAAAAGATTTCCTGCCGAACCTGCGCAAAGCCATTGAGTACGGCCTGTCAGAAGAGGAAGCCCTGAAAGCACTGACCGCTACACCGGCCCAGCTTTTGAAAGCCGACAAGCACGTGGGCAGCCTTGACAAAGGCAAACTGGCCAACTTCATCATTACCAGCGGCAACCTGTTTGCCGAAGACAATGTGATCCTGGAGAACTGGGTGCAGGGCAATCAATACAAGATCACGGATGTGCCAGCTGATTACCGTGGTGTTTATACCCTGAAAATCGGTCAGCAGCCAGAGAAGAAACTGCAGATCGCTGGTACACCGGATAAGCCGGAACTGAAAGTAATTGGTCAGGATACGGTGACGGGTAAGATCACCTTCAACGGTAACCTGGTGACGCTTTCTTTCAACAAAGACAAGAAGAGCAAAGAGACCGTGCGTCTGAGTGGCTGGTACGCTGACAAAGCTTTGCAGGGCGAAGGCCAGATGCCGGACGCTACGCCAGTGAAGTGGAATGCGAAGTTCTCCGAGGCCATGACTGAGAAAGCGAAGAAAGACGCTGCCAAAGAGAAACAAGCAATAGAGCTCGGCAACATGATCTATCCTTTCCAGGCTTTTGGTCAGGTAGAGCTGCCGAAGCAGGAGACAGTACTGATCAAGAACGCTACTGTATGGACGAACGAGAAGGAAGGTGTACTGCAGAACACGGACGTGATTTTGAAGAATGGCAAGATCGCCAAAGTAGGTAAAAACCTGTCGGAGTCTGGTGCCCGTGTGATTGATGGCACAGGCAAACACGTCACAGCTGGTATCATTGATGAGCACTCGCACATTGCGCTGCAAGGCGTGAACGAAGGTACGCAGGCCGTAACGGCTGAAGTACGCATGATGGACGTGGTGAACCACGAAGATCCGAACATCTACCGTCAGTTGGCCGGTGGTGTTACTACTTCGCAGTTGCTGCACGGCTCTGCCAACCCGATCGGCGGGCAGTCTGCCATCATCAAACTGCGTTGGGGTAAGAGCCCGGACGAGCTGTTTGTTGAAAATGCAGATGGCTTCATCAAATTCGCTTTGGGTGAGAACGTAAAGCACTCTAACCGCCCTCCAGCGCACAATGTTCGCTTCCCGCAGACCCGTATGGGCGTGGAGCAGGTATACGTAGACGCTTTCCAGCGTGCCAAAGAGTATCAGCAAACCTGGGCGAACTACAACAAACTATCCAAGAAGCAGAAAGCCGCCGCCGGCAAGCCTCGTCGAGACATCGAACTGGAGACATTAGTGGAAATCCTGAACGGCAAGCGCCACATCACCTGCCACTCTTATGTGCAGTCTGAGATCAACATGATGATCAAAGTGGCCGACCAGATGGGCTTCAAGGTGAACACCTTTACACACATTCTGGAAGGCTATAAAGTAGCTGACAAAATGCGTGACCATGGTGCAGGCGGTTCAACGTTCGCTGACTGGTGGGCTTACAAGATGGAGGTAAAAGACGCCATCCCGCAGAACGCCGGTATCATGCACAAGCTGGGTGTAACAACTGCCATCAACTCTGACGATGCCGAAATGGCCCGTCGTCTGAACCAGGAAGCGGCCAAGAGTGTAAAGTATGCTGGTGTGAGCGAAGAAGAAGCCCTGAAAATGGTGACCCTGAATCCTGCTAAACTCCTGCACCTGGACAACCGCATGGGCAGCATCAAAGTGGGCAAAGACGCTGACGTAGTGCTCTGGAATAACCACCCACTGTCGATCTATGCTCGTGCAGAGAAGACCTTCGTGGATGGCATCGCATACTACGACCTGGAACGAGACAACCAACTGCGCACTGACCTGGAAAAAGAGCGTATGCGCCTGATCCAGAAAATGCTGCAGGCCAAAACGTCTGGCGCCAGAACACAGGCTCCTCCAAGAACTAGAGCTTCTGTGGTACACTGCGAAGATGTAGAGCATCACCAGGAAGAAGAGTATCTGGCTTACTAAATTGTTAAATTGTTTAATGGCTAAATTGCTGTTTTGAGGATTGTGAAAATCGCGCTGCGAACCAACAATATGACAAGGCAGTAATGCAACATTTAAAAAGATGAAAATTCACAAAAGATATATTTCAGCGATCGTAGCCTTTATGCTGAGCGTCCCTGCCTTTGCGCAGGTGCCGGTACCAGCTGCGAAGCAAAGCAAGCCGATATTGCTGACGGGCGCTACCCTGCACGTGGGCAACGGCAAGGTAGTAGAGAATGCCGCCGTTGGTTTCGACAATGGCAAGATCACGTATGCAGGGCCGATGAATGGCGCTAACCGCAATGGCCACGAAGTAATTGACGTGGCCGGACAGCACATTTACCCAGGCCTGATTCAGCCAAACTCACAGCTGGGTCTGAACGAGATCGAGAGTGTGCGTGCTACCCTGGATATGCGTGAAGTAGGGCAGTTTAACCCAAACGTGCGCGCCGTTGTCGCTTATAACACTGACTCAGATATTGTGCCGACCATTCGTGCCAATGGGGTTCTATTAACGCAGGTAACGCCGGTAGGAGGTACTATTTCTGGTTCTTCCTCTGTCGTGAATCTGGATGCCTGGAACTGGGAGGATGCCATCGTGAAAGCGGATGTAGGTATTCACCTGAACTGGCCGAACATGATCATCAACACAGGTGGCGCTCCTAATCCGCGTATGGCTACTATGGGCCAGCAGCGTGAAGAAGCGATTGCGGACCTGGGTCAGCTTCTGCGCGATGCGTCTGTATACAAGCAAGCCAAGAACGAGAAAGAAAACCTGAAGCTGTCTTCGCTGACCGGTCTGTTCGATGGTTCACGCAAGCTCTACATCCACGCTAACTACGGCAAAGAAATCATTGAGAGCGTAAACTTCGTGAAGCAACACGGTGTGAAGGACATCGTGATCGTTGGAGCAGGCGACGCTGTTGCTGTTGCTGACTTCCTGAAGGCCAACAATATTGCTGTCATTTACTCGGGTGTGCATGCGCTGCCTTCCCGTTCGGATGAAGATGTGGACATGCCGTACAAGACGCCATACCTGTTGCAGCAAGCTGGTATACCTTTCGCACTGGACTATGACCTGAGTACGCATGGTATCCGCAACCTGCCTTTCATAGCAGGTACAGCCGTAGCGCATGGTCTGGACAAGGAGCAGGCACTGGCTGCTATTACCTTGAATACTGCCAAAATTCTGGGTATAGACCAGCAGGTAGGTTCAGTTGAAGTGGGCAAAGATGCCACCATCGTAGTTTCTGCTGGCGACATTCTGGACATGCGTACGAATAATGTGACGCACGCTTTCATCTCTGGTCGCAAGATCGATTTGAATGACAAGCAGAAGTATTTGTACGAGAAGTTTAACGGGAAATACCAATCTGAGGAACCTGCAACTACAGGTCCTAAAGCTCAGAAATAAGAATTTTTACTATCTCACCTTAAGCAGAAAGCGCTGTCATGTTGTGACAGCGCTTTTTTTTGTGTCGCACCTATGGTGGGAGCGTCTACGCTTGTGACGGTTATAGAGGGGCCTTTGGCCAAGGTATAGCTGCTATACCTACAGTAACCTGACTTGTTCTATAGCTTCGCCTGTGCGGCGGGCACCTACTTTTTTCCTTGATGAAAAAAGTAGGCAAAAAAATCAAGACGCTCCAAACTCGCTGACCGCTCGAACAGTGGAGCGCCGCAATGTGCACTTGGCTGAGGTGATCTGTTTCATAGTTGAAGGGGCGAGTAAGTATTTCGATGCGTGCCAGTGGTATATTTATTCGCTGAACAATCAATATAATGCTTACACCTGTGACTAGTAATATCAGGGAAATCCCCTCTCGGGAGGGGCAGGGGTGGGTTCATTTGCAAGGAGTATTATGAAACTTAATCAACGCAGCAGCACCTGTTAAATAGCTGTAGCCAAATAAAAACTCTCGCGAGGGGCAGGGCTGTGTCAATCATGCACGGGAATCCTGTCAATCCGTGGGGGTAGGGGCCCTCTTTAAATCCTGAAAATCCTGATTCAGACAAGCCACTACAACTCTACCACTAAGGCCCCACGTTCCGCCATATCATAATACACAATACCTGCCTCGGCCAACTGGGGCTTTAATCGTTGTAAATACCAAGGCGCATTAGACGCGTCGAGGATTAGTTGCTTAAACCGGAATAATTGAAGCTCTTCGGGCTTGATCCGCACGTTCTGTGTGAGCAGCAGATAGTCTACCTCAAAATTTTGTGAGGGCTGCATCTTGATGGGTTTTGAAACGACGAAGAAACGTTTGCCTTGCCAGACATACAAATTGTTGCTGTCAGGTAACAGGGCGTGACTGATGCCTGCAACAGGCGCATCCATAAGCGTATATTGCTTGGCTTGCTGCACTCCTTTGTGCCAGAGATAAGGCTGTATATTGTAGGTATAGTTTTGCGGAGCCAATGGCTGATTGCTCACAACCGTCGCCCGTTGCCCTTGCAGGAAGCTGAGAGCGGTGGCGTTTCGCATATTGTATACCACCAGGCTTCGCTGATTTTGTTGAGCTGCTATTTCCATGATCTCCTGTGTTGCCAGTATGGCCACCACAGCAGTTGCCATCCCAAAATAGCGGAGCTGCTTGTAGGCGAAGAACAGGATTAGCAGCAGCAACAAGGTATAGAGTAGCCAGGTTTGGGAGATACTGATGTCGATGCCGTTGATCACAGCTTGCGGCAACTGGTTAACCCACAAATTAAACTCATTCATACCCCAGGTAATGGCGAAGTGAAGCTTGAACAGCACAGTGCTGAGCAGTGGCACCCAAGAGAAGAACAGGGCGGCAACACCAGAATAAAGCACCAACGTAGCGGCAGGAACTACGAGCAGGTTAGCCAACCAGAAATATACCGGGAACTGGTGGAAGTAATACAGCCCTAGCGGAAAGGTGCCTAGCTGTGCAGCCAATGCCGCTGTGAAAAGTGCCCAGCCTTTGTCAAGAATTCTGTTGTCAAATTCGAGCAATTTATAGAATCTTGGCTGCAGGTATACGATGGCGAGCAGCGCCAGAAAGGAGAGTTGGAAGCCGACTTCCAGTAGGAAATATGGGTTATACCATAACAGCACGAAAGCGGCAATGGCCAGTGTGTTATAAATGTTGTGTGGCCTCTTGGATACCATGGCCACCGTGATCAGGCTGAACATGAAAGCGGCACGAAGCACAGAAGGAGAAAGGCCTGTGATGAAAGCGTACAACCAGAGCACACCTAGCATCACGGCGGCATAAACGATGCGCTGTTTGGTGGTTCGCTTGAAGCCAGCCAGCAGAAAGGCCAGTATCCCATAGATCAGTCCAACATGCAGACCCGACACAGCCAGCACGTGCATGGTGCCCGTTTGGGCATAAGCATCGCGGATGGAGTTGTCGAGTTCGTCTTTCACACCCAAAATCAATGCAGAGGAAATGCCGTACTCCCGTCGCTCATTAATAGATTCTTTTAACAAGGCATCTAATTGGCGTCGTAAGTAAATGCTGAAATACAGTACCGGATTCGTCGGGTCCGAATCGATTTTTAGGAACTGGTGCGCCTGCAGAAAATGGCGATGATGGACCTGCTTGTTGGCTAGAAAAGCGCGGTAGTCGAACTGGTTTGGATTGGCAGGTGGAGGTACAGGTATAGCAGCTCCTTTAATCAACAAGCGGTCACCATAGCCTAACTCATACGTCCGTTCTGAGTCATGTGGAACCGAGATTTGTACCTTGCCTTCGACTGCTTGCCAATGGTCGTTAATCTTTACTTGCTCTACCTGCAGTACTGTGCGCTGGTAGCCTGACTTTTGTATGACATAGTCATCAACCACACCCACATAGTGTGTCGGAATACCTGTGAGGTTGTTTAAGTGGGAAGGATGGTGGGCAGCCGTGTGCAAGTCCGTGGTCCATATACCTCCGGCAGCGAAGCACAGCAGGCCGGCTATACCTGCCAGTGTGTTGGCTTCCACTGATTTCAACTTGCGTGCTGTAAGGTATAGCACCAGGTATAGGGCAACAAAAAAGGCAAAGAGCTCAAGGCTATACCTGAACTCTTTGCCTGTGTACAGGTACACGAGTATACCTGCTATAAAGCTAAGGGCTATGCGAACAAAAGGGTAGGGAGCCCACCGTTTCATCAGCCCTTATAGACCATCTTATAGTGCTGTATGTCGCACTCCGTGAACATGTCGCCCTCGGGTATGAAGCCATGGCGCTTATAGAAGTTTACGGCCGGCAGCTGTGCGTTCAGGTATACCTTGCTATTGGCATGATCGTGTTGCACATCTTGCAGCACGGCTTGCAACAGCGCAGCACCTACCTGTCGGTTACGGTAGTCAGCCAGCACAGCAAAGCGCTCCAGTTTGACACCCTGGTCCGTCTGGCGCCAGCGGGCAGCACCGCAAGGTATACCCTCGCAGGTAGCCAGGTAGTGGCGGGCAGTCGACTCAAACTGGTCACGTTCCGCCTCACGGGGTACCTGCTGCTCTTCTACAAAGACCTGTTCACGTATGTTGAACGCGGCAGACCTATCCTGCTCGCGTTCAGCACGTATTACCTCAATCATCCTGTGTTACACGCTCTCTGGTTAGACCTTCTTTGTGCGGCCGTTCACTTTCACAGGCGTACCTGCTTCAGCAGCTTCGGCTTCGAGTTTGGCCGTCTGACGTGCCTCGTCTGCCTGGGTATAGGCATCTACGATGTCACGTACCAGGCGGTGACGCATCACATCCTCCGGCTGCATCTCGATAAAACCAATGCCTTTTACATTACGCAAGGTATGCAGGGCATCGATCAGGCCAGACTTCTGTCTGTGCGGCAGGTCAATCTGCGAGCGGTCACCGTTGATCATCACCTTCGAAGTCGGGCCCATACGGGTCAGGAACATCTTGATCTGGGCTGGCGTCGTGTTCTGTGCCTCATCGAGCAGCACAAAGGCATTGCTCAGGGTACGTCCACGCATATAGGCCAGCGGCGCGATCTCAATAATCTTGCTTTCCTGGTAGTATTTGAGCTTTTCCATCGGGATCATGTCTTCCAGGGCATCGTAGATCGGGCGCAGATACGGGTCTACCTTCTCCTTCATGTCACCCGGCAGGAAACCCAGGTTTTCGCCGGCTTCCACCACAGGGCGGGAAATGATGATCTTCTTTACCTCTTTGTTTTTGAGGGCGCGCACAGCCATCGCCACCGAGATATAGGTCTTGCCGGTACCTGCAGGTCCCAGCGCAAACACCAGGTCATTGTTCTCCACCAGGTCCACCAGTTTTTTCTGGTTAGGCGTTTTGGCTTTGATGATACCTCCTTTACTGCCATACACAATCACGTCTGGCGAAGTCACGATCACATCCTCATCCGTAAAAGGATCAGAAGAAAGGTATCTATTTACGCTGTTATGCGTAATCTTCCCGAACTTGTGATAGTGGTCGATCAGTGAAGAAAGGATCTCATGTATCTTGGTGATCTCAGGCGTTTGGCCCTGAATCTTGATCTCGTTGCCTCTGGATATGATTTTACTGCTTGGAAAAGCAGCAGCCAGTTGCTTGATATTCTGATTCTCTGTCCCCAGAAAATCTATCAGAGAGATATTCTCTAAAGTTATTACTTTCTCTACCAAATGTTTATGTTATATATAGTACGTTGGTAATATATTCTGTAAATTAGCTAAAATTGTTACATATAGATTACAAATCTACTCAAATTATAGTTCGCTCTATGGCTGTAATTACATTCACTTCCGACTTTGGTTATACGGACCATTATGCGGCTGCCGTAAAGGCTGCGATGCTGTCACTGCAGCCTCAGGCTACTATTGTAGACATTTCCCATGGCATTGAGCCGTTCAACATCCCGCAGGCGGAGTACGTGATCGGGTCTGTGTTCCGGGAGTTTCCGGAAGGCACCGTGCACCTGATCGCCGTAGACACCCACGGTTGTAAACAAGGCAAATACCATGCTGCAAAATACAAAGGGCATTACTTCCTGATGGCCGACAACGGGTTGCTATCGCTTATCACCGATGGGGAGGCTGAAATCGTGGTAGAGTTGCAGACTGATGAAGAAATGCTGCCTTTCCCGGCTAAAGAACTACTGGCTCCTGCTGCGCTCTTCCTGGCGAAGGGCGGTGACATTGATGTGCTGGGCGAGCGCACGACCAGCTACAAGCAGCTCCTGAACCGGCAGTTGCGCCTCAATGACCACTCGATAACAGGGCACGTCATTCATGTGGACCGCTATGGCAACCTCATCACCAACATAACCAAAGACAGCGTGGACACCATTGCCCATGGCCGTACCTATACCGTGCACTTCGGCCGTGAGACCGTGGGACGCATCCATCAGAACTATAGCCAGGTAGAAGACGGCGACTGCTGCTGCCTTTACAATCACTTGGGGCAGCTTTGCATCGGCATCAACAAAGGCAATGCCGCCGAACTGCTCGGACTAGGCTTCGACTCGCAAGTGGATGTTCGGTTTTATCCGGGAGCTTAGTTTTGGGTTGCGTGAATGAGTGATCAATTTATTTTTGAAGGAGTGGATGAGTGATTAATTTTGACTGAAAATTCAGTCAGTTATCAGCAATCCAAAATTCTCTTATTGAGAACTCACTGAATCACTCATTTACTAACTCAAAACTAAATACTATGCTCATTCGCATCGTCCGCATGACCTTTCAGCCGGAAAAGACCAACGATTTTCTGGAGATTTTCCGTACGTCCAAAGACAAGATTCGCGCTTTTGAAGGCTGCAACCACGTAGAGTTGCTGCAAGATCTCAACCATCCCAATATCTACAGCACTTACAGTCTCTGGGATTCCGAAGAACACCTCAACAATTACCGCGATTCTGAGCTTTTTGGTCAGGTATGGAAAGCCACCAAAGCTTTATTTGCCGATAAGCCACAAGCCTGGTCCCACCGCTCAGTTGACATCTAAACAGCCGTTCAGCTTAGTTAACACAGAGCTATTGAATTTACTAAAGTGGAATACAGCAAGAGCAGAAAGAGAAATCGGCTTTTTCTGAAACTAAAACTCCGGGATATCTAAAATTAAAATTATTCTAAGTTAATCTTTTAAGATTAAAGGTAATGCGCTGTTAATTACCAAATTACCTTTTAGGCAATTTGTTATTTTTCAAAAGATGGCTACCTTTTTACAGAAGTTGTAAGTTGATTATCTCAAGCTTATTTAGAATTAGTTTAAATAATCAATACTTTTGCACGAGTAAATAAGATTAAGCTTTGGATACGGAACTCTGGGAGAAGATAGCGCAAGGTGATCAAGAGGCATTTTTGAAATTGTACCATAGTCAGTATCAAAAATTGTATGCGTTTGGTTGCCGGGTATGCACTGATCGTGAAGTAGTAAAAGATTGCATTCACGAAATGTTCTGCGAACTGTGGACCAAGCGTCATCAGGTGCAGAAAGTTGAAAACAGCCGTGCCTATCTGTTTACCTACCTCAAACGAAAGCTCCTGAAGGAACTGCAGCGGGTGGGGCAAGTCGCACCTGCTGAGAATCCAGAGCCAACAGGCCCGAAACTCTACGAGCTTTCTTATGAAGAGATTCTGGTGAGGTCGCAGGCTGATGAACACACCAAGGCAAAACTGCGCGCCGTACTACAGCGGTTGACCAAAACACAGCTTGAGATCATCGAACTCAAGTTCTACCGCGAACTTAATTACAACGAAATAGCCTCCCTGCTCTCGCTGCAGCCCCGTACGGTGTACAACCAGGTATACGAAGCCCTGAAACAGCTCCGCAAATACATGAAGGTGTTCTTGCCCATCGGATTGAGCGCTACAGAGTTATTTAAAATATTTTTGAAATAAATCCGGTAAAAATCCGGGAATCCAGACACTGCTATTTAAAGACCTTATAGCATTCCTGGATCAGATGGATTACACCCTTTACAAAGCAGAAGATTTTGCGGCAGACGAATCATTTGTCAGGTACTACCTCGGTACCGATCCGGACGCTATCGCCTTTTGGGAACGATGGATCAGCCTGCATCCGCATCTGTTGGACGAGGTCCTGACAGCAGAACATCTGATTGATTTGATGCAGGTACGCCTGCCGGAGGAGGAACTTCAGCAGGAAACACAGCGACTGAAGTCCTTCCTGAAGCAGCCTGAACAGACACCTGCCTCCCCATTCGGCAACGATAATTCTGAGGCTATACCTGCCGTTAAGCGGCGTGCTAACATAAGCCGTATGGCTATCGCGCTGAGTTGCTGCCTCGCACTGGCTTTCGGCTTTATCTTCTATTTCCAGACAAAAGACACACCATCACAACAAGCCCCGGTAGAATGGTTGTCTTCCTCAAACCCAGTGGGGCAGCGAAGCATTCTGGAGCTGAGCGACGGCTCTAAGATTACCCTGAACGCGGGGAGTACCCTGTCTTATCCGGAGACATTTAGCGATACGCTGCGGGAAGTGGTGCTGGAAGGAGAGGCCTATTTCGAGATTGCAAGCAACCCGGACAAGCCTTTTGTAGTGCGTTCTGGCAATCTGCTAACCACGGTGCTCGGTACCAAATTCAATGTGAAAGTGCTTCCGGATGCAGGGCAAATACAGGTGGCGCTGGTAGAGGGCAGCGTGAAAGTAACGGGACTTGAGCGGAAAGAGGGCGTGATGCTGGAGCCAAAGCAATTGCTGACTTATTCGGAGAAAGATCGCACGGTGACCACTTCTACATTTGATGAAGAAGAACTGTTAGCCTGGAAAGACGGTGTACTGCTGTTCCGCCATGCCTCCTTCGAGGAAGTGGCCGCCAAACTATACCAAACCTATGGAATCACACTACGCAACGAGAGCCAGCAGCAAAGCTGGAGTTACAGCGGCCAGTTTAAGCAGGCAGACTACCTGACAGTGGTTAAGAGTATCTGCTTTGCAAAACGCCTGACTTATGAAGTGAAACAGGATACCATCATTTTCAGATAAGATATGGGAGTTTTTACAGACCAACTACTCCGACTAAACAGATACTCGCTCATAGCAGGTATATGCTTTTGTGTGTTGCTTTGTCAGCCCGCCAATGCACAGGTGCGTGACTGGAAAAATGTGAACGTACAGGTTGCGGCAGAGGGTAAGCCGCTGCGCGACATAATAAAAGAACTGGAAAAGCAGGTCGGCTCGGAGTTCAGCTATGACGAGTCGGAGCTGAATCTGGACCAGCGAATCTCCTTTCGATTTGAAGGCTCCCTGCATCAGGCCTTTCAGGAGCTAGGCCGACTGGCTAGTCTTGATTTTTTGCAGACCTCCCAAGCCATTACCATCCGACACCGCAGAGCCACACTGAATGTGACAGATGCCCGCATGATCAATGGTATAGTATACGATCAACAGGACAAAAGCCCCCTTCCTGGTGTGACTGTGATCGTGAAAGGCACTAATAAGGCCACCATGACCAACATGAACGGAGAGTTCGCTTTTCGGTTGGTGAAAGAGAATATACCTGCCACAGTGCTCGAGTTCCGCTTTCTGGGCATGCGGCCAAAAGAGGTACTGGTCGGCAGCCAGAGCAAGTTTGAAGTTGGGTTAGAACAGGCAACTAACGCTATCCAGGAAGTAGTGGTAACAGGCGCCTACACCGGTGAGCGCCGCCGCGAAGAGGTGGTAGGCAGTATCAGCCAGCTGACCAGCCGTGAGCTGCAGGTAGACCGCCCGATCGAAAGCTTCGACAAAATGCTGGAGGGTATGGTGGCAGGTGTGCAGGTGGAGACAACCACGGAATTGAATAAACCTGTGAAGATCAACATTCGGGGTCAAAACTCGCTGACCAGTATTGCTGGTGGGAGATCTACTTCTACGCAGCCCCTTTTTGTGGTAGACGGCGTGCCCATGTATGAGCAGCAGAAAGGTGACGGAGCCGGCAACTTTAACAATGAAACTTTACTGAACCCGCTTTCCAATATTAACCCACAGGATATTGAGTCCATCTCAGTGCTGAAAGATGCGGCTGCGGCAGCACTCTACGGTGCCGATGCAGGCAATGGGGTCGTGATTATCACAACAAAAGCGGGTGTGGCAGGTAAGACCAAGATCAATGTCGATTACCGCTCAGGGGTGTCCATGTTCATCAACCAGTTTCACTACCTGAGCGGGCCGCAGTACCACGAGCTGCTCCGCGAAACCCTGATAAATAGCAACAGAACAGAAGCTCAAGCAAATTTGCTGGCAGGAAGCAGTACCATCGACACAGACTGGTTTAACCTGATTAACCGCAACGGCACCTATCACAGCACCAATTTCCAGATGTCGGGCGGTAAGGACGGTACCACCTTCCGGTTCTCCGGTGGTTACATGGATCAAAAGGCCAGCTCTATCGGGAACGATTTGCAGAAGCTAAACTTCCGTCTGCGCATCGACCATGCAATCAGTGACAAGCTGAAAGTGGGAGTGAACCTGAGCCCGTCTTTTAACTGGCAGAACGCGCTGAACAACTTTGGTGGCATTGTGCTTCCGCCAAACATTGAACCTTACGATAAGGATGGAAATTTCAACGAGTTCCTCAATGTGTCGAATCCCTTGGCAGAGCTTAGCCAAAACGAAAACTACCACGAAGGCATGGCCTTTACGGGCTCAACCAATGCACGCTACCAGTTAACGGACGCCATCAGCTTTTCCGGCACAATCGGTTCCGACTTTTATACCAACAGACAGACCCGCTTCGAGTCGGCGCGGAATGCCAGCGGGCGCACCGCTAACGGCAGGCTGAGAATATACGACAGAAAGAACATTGGCTGGATCGGATTTGTGCAGGGTATGTATGACAAGACATTTGTGGAAAGACATACCATAAACCTGCTGGCTGGCACGCAGGTGCAGGACCAAGCTACGAACCTGCTCTACGGGTCGGGCAGCAACTTTTCATTTGACAGGATTCGGGAGCTTAGACAGGCAGGGACCCGTGACGCTGCTTCTTCCAAAAACGAAAGCGCCACAGTGTCCTACTACTCACAGCTCGGCTATGACCTGGACAAAAAGTACTTCCTGAACGTGAATGTGCGCGCAGACAAGTCCTCCATGTTTGGCGGCGACAAGCAGGTGGCTATGAACGGTTCCGTCGGCCTGGGCTGGATCCTGACCAAAGAGTCTTTTCTGCAACCAAATAGTGTGCTGAATCACCTTCGCCTGCGCACCAGTTACGGCTCAACAGGCAACTCCCGTATCGGTTCTTATGCGGCACGCGGCCTGTACCACTTCCGTACTAACTACAACGGTAATACGGCCTCTCTGCCCGAAAACACAGGAGCACCGAATCCAGGTTTGGGATGGGAGACCTCGCTGAAATTTAACTTCGGCATGGATATGACCTTGCTGAACCGCATTAACATCACGGCGGAGGTATACCGCAATACGATTAAGGACCTGATCACTTCGGTGAATGTGCCGCTAGAAACTGGTTTCGATAAGATTTCGGCGAACACCGGTACCATGCAGAACCAAGGCTTCGAGCTGACCATCCATAGCGCCAATATCGAAACACCCGACCTGCGCTGGAACACGACACTGAACTTCGGCCTCAATCGCAACAAAATCACCGCCTTGAATTTGGCCTCTACGGGGATGTATTCAAGTGCTGACGATGCCGCTGTCACACGGGTGGGCATCAGCACGGGCAGCATCTGGGGATTTCAGTGGGCGGGTGTAGACCCGATGACCGGCGTAGAACTCTTTTATGACAACAATGGCAACATCATTAGCGCCGACCAAGCCCGAGCGCTAGCAATTACAGAAGGTACCGTGCTGGGCGACAGACTACCGAAGTTTGAGGGCGGTTTCATCAACTCTTTCGGGTATAAAAACCTGACCCTGACGGCCAATCTGGTTTACTCTTACGGCGCCAGTTTATTGGCCTCCTATACCAAGCATGCAGACGGCAGAAACCTCGACCATAGCAACCAGAGCGTGAACTTGCTCGACCGCTGGCAAAAAGAAGGTGACGTGACGAACATGCCGAAGCTGCAGGTCTCGAGCAAAATCTTGCGTAACTCGTCTCGTTACGTGCACGACCTGACTTACATCAAGCTTTCGAATGTGTCACTGGACTACCAACTGCCCGAGAAACTGACAAAAGCCGTGCGCTTGGACAGGGTTTCCATTTTCGCCAATGCCACCAACCTGCTGTACTGGTACCGCGAAGAGAGCCCGGAGGGCCGAAACGGAGTAGCGGAACTACGATTTACATATCCGGAGATGATGAATATGACCGGTGGTGTGAGAATAGGCTTTTAAATAGAGAATCATGAATCTGAGAAAATATACCCTGTTACTGCTTATACCTGCTTCCTTGTTCGTGCTTACCGGCTGCGAGGATATATTGGACAAAGAGCCGACGGACAAACTTTCGCTGGAGGAGACATTCAAAGATCTGGAGGGTGCCAAAACAGCTCTGCTGGGCAGTTACCGTTCGCTTGTACAGCTCGATCACTACCTGCACAAGATGATGGCCTACCCAGATTTGGCAGGAGGGAACATTAAGTATGGCCGTGAAAGGTTTTTACCGCTGGAAGACTTGTACAACTATGCGCAGACAGCCGAAGACGGCTCGATGAACAATACCTACAAGCAGCTATACATCACGTTGAACAACCTAAACAATGTGATCGAATACACGCCAAATGCACTGCACGGTACCCAACAGGCCAAAAACAGATTGATGGCTGAGGCGATGGCCTTGCGGGCGCTTCTTCACTTTGACCTTGTACGGCTGTACGCGCAACCTTATGGCTTTACGCCGGATGCCTCGCATCCGGGCATTGTGCTCAACCTGAAGCCCCGCCTGTATACCGACCCGCTGCCCAAGCGAGCCACTGTAGCCGAAACCTACGAGGCTATCACCAAAGACCTGACAGAGGCGATGGCGCTTTTTGACAACAGTACGGCAGTGTTCAGCGGTGGGAGCAGCAAAACTTATATGAGCAAAAACGCTGCGAAGGCGCTCCTGGCTAAGGTATACCTCTACAAAGGCGATTGGCAGCAGGCTTATAAACAGGCTGATGAGGTGATCAATTCCAGGCAGTATACCTTGCTAACAGCACAGCAATATATGGCCAGCTGGACAACGCGCACGCCAAGTTCCGAATCCATTTTTGAACTGGCACTGGAGACGAACTTCTCTGGTACCAGTCTGGGAAGTTTCTATGACCTGACCAGCGGCGAACTGGCCTACGCTGCAACTGAGGACCTGCTGACCACCTATTCCGAAACTGACATCCGAGGCCGCGGAAATCTGTACAACACCAAAGTAGTGTTAGGCAGCACTTATTACTTCACGAAGAAATACGCAACCGGCGGCACGGCCTCCACCAATATCAAAATACTCCGCCTCTCCGAGCTATACCTGATCCGGGCCGAAGCTGCCGCTGAGTTGGGCAGTTTGGAGCAGGCAAGCCAAGACCTGAACACCATTCGCTTGCGTGCGGATGCGGAGCTTATACCTGAAGAAGGGATGAACCAGTCTGCCTTGCGCGATGCCATCCTGCTGGAGCGGCGCAAAGAGCTGGCCTTCGAGGGCAACCTGTACTTTGACCTGCGCCGCCGCATGCTGCCCATCACCCGCACTGACTGCACGGCACAGGTATGCAGCTTGGAGCCAACAGACCGGCGGCTGGTGCTGCCGCTACCCAAAGCCACCACCGATGTGAACCCAGACTTAAAACAGAACGACGGATATTAACTGATACTTAAACCTAATCTTTACCACCTTTAAAAATTACATTATGATGAAAAGAATCAACTCCTTAGTGTTGCTACTTGCCGTTCTGTTCACGGCTACTTCATGCGAGAAAGAAGAAGGACCTGAGCCTGTCAAAAGTGTAGGTATAGCTTTTGCAAAAGATGGTGACGCGATTGACCTGAACACGGCCGAGCGCACCGTAACAGTTGAAATTTTAGTAAATGCCGATATCACAAAAGAAGAGCTGGAGCAGCGCCTGAAACTGAAGCACGACTCTGAGACAGCCAAAGAAGGTGTCGATTATAAGATCAAAAGCACTACATTCAGTGAGAATCCGCTGAAGGCGACACTGGAGATCGAAGTGTTGCCAAGCCTGGCCCGTGAAACGCAGGTAGTCGAAATCTCTTTTGACCAGAGCATGCAGCCGATCACACTGGGCGCAATCAGTACCTATACCTTGACCATCGAGCCATACTCACCGGTAAGAACCTGGCACAAAGATGAAGCTTACCACCAGCCAAGCGTTTACTTCGACAACAAGGAAACAGGCAAGTGGCAACTGGTAGGCGGGCACTTCTCAGTGGCCTCCGAAGACGATGCTGCCGTGATGGGCTTCGTAAACAATTATGTAGCCGAGAGTGGTGTGCCTTTGTTCAACATGCACAGAATCTACAGTGAAGAAATCGGATCAAGCAATGCCAAGACGGCCAAGATCAATGTAGACGAAGTACTGGAGTTTATACCTGCTGCAGCGGGTGCTAAGCGTGGTGTTGTGAAAGTGATTCCACAGGATGTAACCGTTACACGTTCTGACGCCTCCACTTTCAAAATCGGCATTAGCGGTCAGGGCACTTACGACGAAGAAACCGGCCTGATCGATCTGGTAGTCGACTTCAATGAAACAGCTATAGGTGGTCCTGCCAAAGTATCGCATACCTACAAACTGAGCAATGTAAGGCTCACACTGTAAGGCCTATGAAGAAATTCTCAAAAGTAATTCTACTGGGGTTGACGGTGATCTCGATGGCCACCGCTTCCTTCGTAGTGATCGACAAAGAACCTGCTTATACTCTGGAAGACCTGCGGCGCATCTACAGTGGCGGTGACCAGAGCAAGTGGCCGAAGCCTGACCTTGACCCGCAGGCGGCCAAGGGTTTTCAGGATATTGGAAAGCTGGGCGATATGGAGTACCCGGCCGAAAATCCTTACTCCAAAGAGAAGGAAGCGCTGGGCAAGATCCTGTTTTTTGATCCGCGCCTGTCACTGTCCAGGCAAATTGCCTGTGCCTCCTGCCACGACCCGGAACTGGGCTGGGGCGATGGTCGTCGCGTAGCCTACGGGCACGACCGCCAGACGGGCAAGCGCAACTCCATGACCATTCTGAATGTGGGTTACTACAAAACATTCTTCTGGGACGGCCGCTCGCCTAGCCTGGAGGATCAGGCACAGTTCCCGGTGAAAGACCCGGTAGAGATGGCCCAGAGTCTGGATGCCATGGTATCCAACATCAGCGAGATAGAAGGATATAGGCAGTACTTCAAAGAGGCTTTTGGCTCGGAAGAGGTGACGCTGGACCGCATCCAGAAGTCCATTGCGACCTTTGAGCGCTCCGTCACCAGCAAGAGCAGTCGTTTCGACTCTTTTGTGTCGGGCAACAGCAAGGCATTGAATGATCAGGAGCTGAAAGGCCTGCACCTGTTCCGCACCAAGGCCCGCTGCATCAACTGCCACAACACGCCGTTGTTTTCGGACAACCAGTTCCACAACGATGGCCAAACGCTGTACGGCTCCAAAATGGAGGACTTCGGCCGATATAACGTGACGAATAAGAAAGAAGATATCGGTGCTTTCAAGACGCCTTCGCTACGAGAAACGGCACTGACCGGCCCGTGGATGCACCACGGTAATTTCCCGTCGCTGAAGGATGTGGTGGAGTATTATAACTTGGGCAATCCGGCCCCGATCCAGCGGCACGTGCAGGTGGACGAAGCCATGCGCCCTGTCACCTCACCTATGCTGCGTAAGCTCAACCTTTCACTGGAGGAGCAACGTGACCTGGAGGCTTTCCTGGGTGCTATCAGTACCAGGACGCAGCGCGTGAACCCGCCAAAGCTGCCGATCTAGTAAAATAATGCTGTTTGTTTACTACAGCCGCCGTCATGCGCTCAGTATGTCTGCGGCTGTTTTTATCTGTAATAGCCAACTCCCCTAAACAATCCGTCCGCTTTTCCTGTACCTTTGCTAGGTATACCTGCTATTTGATTACTATGACTATGAATTACTTTGAGTTTTACCATATACCGGAGAGTTTCCAGCCAGACGAGAAGGCGATCAAGCGCCGTTACTATGAGCTGAGCCGGGAGTACCATCCGGACTTTTATGCCAACGAGGACCTGGGCACCCAACAGAAGATTCTGGAAATGTCTACGCTCAATACCAACGCTTATCGTACCCTGAGCGATCCGGATCTGCGCATGCAGTATATCCTGAAAGAGCACGGCTTGCTGGAAGAAGGAAAGAACGAACTGCCGGGTGATTTTCTGATGGAGATGATGGAGCTGAACGAGGAGCTGATGGAGCTGGAGTTCGATTTTGACGCTGCCAAACTGCATGAAATAGGGGAGAAGAGCACCGGAATTATGGCGCAACTCGAAAATGATGTTTTGCCGGTGCTGCAGCGATACCCTGAGCTTCATGGAGTTACCAAAGAAGAGGCCCTGCAGGAGGTAAAAACCTATTATCTGAAGAAAAAATATCTTTTGCGTATTCAGGAAACTTTATCTAAGTTTGCAGCACGATCCTGATAGTCGATCAGGAGTGAAGTAATGCCTTGGTGGCGGAATTGGTAGACGCGCTGGTCTCAAACACCTGTGAGGTTACACTCGTGCCGGTTCGACTCCGGCCCAAGGTACATTTAAATAATATAAACCCCTGTAAATTAAGCTTTTACAGGGGTTTATTGTTTTTAGGGGACGGTATAGGGGACGGAATGATTAAATATTATTGCATGTAACGCTCCTCGTGTAAAATGTGGGCAAGGCGCAACCGAAGCCTATATTATAAACTTTGTTGTGTGAAGAAGTTCTTTAAATTACTTCATTTTGTTCACATATTTGAATTAAACGCCCGTGTTTGTCAAACTCAAGAAAGTAGTAGTCAATTGATCTGTGTCTCCTATATGCTATGACTTCTACAAAGTAGCTTTCACCAATCTGTTTTCTGGGGAGAACGAATACTTTAATCCTATTTGACTTTTTCCTTATCTTTTTTACCTGAATATCTGACTTTGGAAACTGTAAAACTTTAGGTTGACCAATGGGTTGCGTAAGGACTGCTATTCTTTTTTCTTCATCCCATTGATTACATGTCATCAAAATTCCAGAGTAATCTATCGTATCAGTTTTTGTAGCAAACTCTGCTGTTTTAAGCTCTGGATACTTTTCAGTTATGATATTCTTAAAATAGTAATTTGCTGCCAGCTGCTCAAAGTTTGGTTCTGTTCCAAACGCAAATAGAGCAAATAGTAGATGTACAACTAACAGCTTCATTTCTTATTATATTATTTTACAACGTTACTGGTATATGAGGTGAGCGAGGCGCAGCCGAAGCTTTACTCATGTGCTGTGTTACCTGTTGTTTTATTTAATTTTTGCAAATTGGTGTATATTCTTTTCAATATAGTCAGCCATTTTTTTGAAGTGGTTTTTCTTAAACTCTTTATTATAGTAATAGTCTTCAATTCTCTCTGCTGAGGGAAGTTCTTTTTTCCCGTCCTGAAATGCTTGACACCTTTCTTCCCATTGTAAACTTTCATTCTCGAATATTTCCCTTGAAGATTTATATCCTTTAGAATTTTCAAGCAGTTCATCCAAGACCCGCCTGTAATCATTAGCTAACTTTTCTTCATCTAATTCCTCCCACACTTCGAGTGCTGAGAGAGCGTGTTGTGGTTTATTGAAAAAGAATTGGTAAACACCGCCATTGTCCGTATCACCGCCAAAGGCTAAGAATGACCAAAAAAGTTTTTGGCTTCTATTAAGCTTGGTCCATAGTTCTTCACTCGTCTGTGCATTCGACTTTTCTACGACATCATCGAAAAGTTTATACATATACTCGTACATCTTGTTATCATACACATCAAATTTATCCCAGCTATACTTTTGATTAAGTGAATCTAACCAACCTTGATTTATTTCTGCATAATAGATTAATTCGTTTTGGTTTCCTTGGTTTAAGCTGTACATAGTTGTTTTGCTATTGCTTTGACAAAAAGATTGAAGTGGTAAAGTAAACAGAAGAATAAATAAAGCTTTCATTTTGAATGACAGGTAACTACCGGCTAAACGTGAACATACGCTTATCTGCACTATGTATGGAAATGGTTTAGCCTGTTCTTCCGTCGTTTTATAGTACTTGCTAATATTAGAAACCATATTCTTATATAGGCTTATTTTTTAAATAAAGAAAAGAAAATTGGTTGTGGCACCTAATAAAGCTAATAATATGTACTTCTCCTATTTAGAAAGGTAGAAAACAGAAAAACCGGTGTTACCCGGTTATTCTATTAAAACTCTTCTGTCGTTAGTATTGCTGAATACTCCTCGCAGCTGGGACAGTAGAGAATAAAATCTATTGATTCCTGTATCCCTGTGCTATCCCAATGCAGCTGCTCCTCTTTCGGTAGGTCATCATATTCAAACTTATCTCTAGGCCTTCCGCATTTCCTGCAATTATTAAACTGCAATTCAAATAGCTCATGTATGCACATTGGATGTGCTATACTAGGCTTAAAATTGTTATTATGCTTGTTCTTCTTTTTTCTATTTCTTGATACTGGCATAACCTTATTGATTTAAGTTCTTCAATGTTTGTCTATTCTTGTTCTCGAGTCTGTCATAAAACCTTATCGTAGTTTTGTCTAGTGGTATAAGGTAAAGCGTACAGAACTCAAGTGGTACTTCCTTAATCTCATCTTGCTTTAGCCTCTGTAACCCCTCTAAAAAGTCGTAATCAGTGTAGAAGTCAGTATAGAGAGCCGAGATAGATTTAGAGCAATTCCATACTTGGCATTTAAATTCAGCTTTGTTCTTTGTGACATACTTAGTGAGATATACACCCACTTGTTTTGGGTTTTTGGTATCTACTTTCTTAACATCAAATGCAGAGGAGGCCTTGAAGCTTTCATCTCTGGGAACAATGCCGTTCCTCTTTTGTAGGTCAAGCCAGTAATTCCAAGTCTTCTGTATATCCCAGTACTTATTGGTGATCATGTGGAAGTGAATATTGTCAGGAAAGATTTTATTCTCTGTCTGTCTCTCAGCCACCCACAGATATTGGAAGTTTTTACTTCTCTTCTTTGTATTATCAATAAACTTCCTGAGTACCTTGATTGCTTGCTCATCAGTAACCTCATTTACAAAAGTGAGTGTAACAAATGTTAAGCGTTTATTGAGTCGGGAGAAAGCAAAGAGCTTCTTTCTGATTTTAGCTTTTGTCCGACCAGACATAACCCGAACCTTATCAGAAGAGTCTTTTTCCTCTTCCTGCTCAGGAGATTCTTTCTTTTTAGACTTGGGTTTAGTTTGCTTCTTTCTGTCCAGAGACGAGCCCGAATACTTAGTATAGAATAGCCTTTTGGTTAAAGTTGTGCCTAGCACAGCGCTGCAACCATACGTGTTCTTCACTAGCATGGAATCTGAATCGTTGCAGTATTATTAAAACCATAAAGGAGGGTGTAATGAAGGTTTAAAATACTAAAGGTTAAAAAAAAGGCAACGGTCAGAAAGTTTGGTATGTGCTGTTCCCTGTAGAAACGTCTGATGAAATTCCCGTTTCTTCTATCATACACATTCATGTATCTCCAAGAAGGGTGTTTCTTGTTTAAGAACAGGGAGAAGCCGTATAGCTTATGAACATAAGTCCATCGTTTAGGCTTTGTATCATCAGAGAAGAAAGCAATAACGGAGTAGTCATTCTTATGCGCCATGACGAGCTCCTTTCCTCTTTGTAGAGTAGTTTCTTTCCTGTAGTGCGCTCTCTATGTCAGAGGGCTTGTAACGCACATTAGAACCAATCTTATAAGATGATATGATACCTCTCTTTGTGTAGTCATTAAGAGTAGGCAGAGAGATTTGCAGAAGCTTGGCAGCCTCAACTCTTGTTAGGTATGTAGAATTGTCTTGTGAAGAATTACAAGCGCCTAATACCTTATAAACTGAACTTAGGTGTTCAGCAATTACCTCGATAAGCAGCTCCTTGAGTTGCTCAGTCGTTAATCCATTTAGGATGATCTGTGACATAATTTTTTGAATTATTATGCCACAAAAGAATCCTAACCCTCAGCGAGTAAGGGGTAATAAAGGGGTTACTTTCTTTCGTATTTTATTCTATCTTGCTCTATCTTAAGGTTTTCTAAATCTAGTTTCAATTCATCTGCTTTCTTATTTAACCCGATCTTACTGAAGTGCTTAATTAGGAAGTTCAGGTTACTCTCAGTCCAAATTTCATTACCAACTCTATCTCTATATAAATCTAGGAATGCTTCTTTTATTGTATTGGGGCTTCTATTTAGAAGAACTGATAAGAAAGTGTCTCTATCCTTCTGTTTCCAGTCATCAAAATGCTTTAGAATACCAGTAAAGCGAAGCATAAGAAGTTGTTGCTTAAGAGTTGTTTCCACACCTTTCTTAATGCTAGGATTTCCCTTCCTTCTTTCAATATGCTCTTTAAATTGAGCTATAGCACATCCATTATGAACAGCCACTAGAAAAGGAGTGACACTATTCATTAAAGAATACTCTACCTCATGACCTCTATAATAATAGTCATTGTAACCCCTCAGCCAAGCATCTTTTATGCTGTTACTATAATGTGTTTCGGGGGCAAAACCATGTTCTTTCTGATTGTTCTTTTCTATCAACTCATTAAGCTTTTTTAGTTCGTCATTTAAAATCTCTTTTGGCCTTACTGAGTCAATTATTTTCTCATCAATTCCTGTTTTCAGCTCATCTATATCCAATAACTTTTTGTTCCTTCTTATGAGATCCATTTCTTTGACCTCGCTTAAAATAAGTTTGTTAAGTGACTCAGTTTCGTTTCTATATGTAGTATGGAAGGACGGCTTAATATAGAACTCGTTTAGGTTTTGTTCAAAAGCAGTGTCAGCCTTATCCCAATAAGCTAACTCTGACCATAAAGAATATCTGAACCCGATTCTAGTACGCCAAAAGTTTATTCTTTCTTCTACTGTTTTAAGTGCCTTAAATTCAGTTTTAAACTGAGACAATTGCTCGGGAGTAAAGCTTATCTTATTCATTAATTAAAGAATGGGTGATTAATAAGTTTGTCTGCATTTTCTTCTTGAGATAAGCGAATGTACTTCATAAATGCTTTCTCTGTCTTATGGCCTGTTATTTTCATGATTGTAATAGCAGGTATGTCAGCCAAGTATAAATTAGTAGCAAAACTTCTTCTAGCAGTATGGGTTGAAACTAGCTCATGTTTAGCATATAGTTTCTGTTCTCTTTTACCGCCTCTTGTTATACTGATCAGAACTTTGTCATCAATCTTGGCAAGTTCAGCTACCTCCTTAATGTAATCATTCATTTTCTGGTTACTAATTGAAGTAGGTAGTACTCCATCATATTTATCATAA
This sequence comes from Pontibacter sp. LHS2, assembly GCF_058932845.1. Taxonomy (NCBI): domain Bacteria; kingdom Pseudomonadati; phylum Bacteroidota; class Cytophagia; order Cytophagales; family Hymenobacteraceae; genus Pontibacter; species Pontibacter sp. LHS2. The sequence continues at coordinate 129,801 of NZ_JBZYWG010000002.1, read as the reverse complement.
ACCTGCTTTACAAACTTATGGACAGGAATAACAACAATTCCCCCTGTTTTCTGAGTTTTCACCCTTATCTGCTTATTATCTTTAATGAAGTTGTCTTTCCTAACATACTCCAAGTCGGAAAACCTTAGCCCAGTAAAACAGCCAACAATAAATAAGTCTCTTACTTTATCCAGCCTTTCATTTTTGGAGAGATCAAGTTCATATATCTTTTTAAGTTCATCTTGAGTCAGGTATATGGTATCGGCATGTTCTTCTACTACCTTAAATTTTTTATTTAAGTTTTCAAGATTCTTATTATACCCTCTATCAGTTGCTTCATTCATAAAGGCTTTGATGTTTCTAATAAATCCTGCTATACTGTTTATAGAAAAGCCTCTGCCTTGTAAATACTTAGTAAATTCAGAATAGAAATTGAGGTTTATGTCATCAAAGTCTAAAGGCTTTCTAGTAGCGCTTCTAAAATCATTAAGCTTAACAAGGGCCTGTTTATAGTTCCTAACAGTGTTAGGCTTTTTCGAGGTAGTACGGATTAATTCCTCAATAAACTTAATCAAGCTCACTGCTTTTACTTCCTCTTCCTCATCAAGTAGCTCTTTAATCAAGCCTTCTTTCAGGTTTGCGACAGTAGGAACAACCTTATCATTTATAAGCCTTCTATAAACAGTTCTAATAGCTGATTCACAGTTATCCAGACGAGCATTGAACTCGGGATAATCTGAAAATTGCTTTGTTTCTTTTGCCCTCTGCTTATCTGGATTCCAGAACTTGGGAAGAATCTTCTCACTTGTAGAAAACTTAAGCCTCTTATTGTTGAACCGAAAGAGTAGATATACAAGTGTTTCTTCTTTAGAATTAGGTTCTTTCAGAACGAATGCTGTGCTAGCCATAGGAAGAATTTTATGACTCCAATATAGCTAAAAATTCTACTGATTGAAAAGTGGGGGACGGGTTAGGGGACGGTTTTTGTTGATTTATCTTAATTTATCTTAATCTATTTTAACTCTAAAAAGTGCGTTTAAATCCAGTATAGGCACTTTTTGATAATATGTGATTAAGGCGTGAAAAGAGTAGATACCCCGGCCCAAGGTACAAAAGCCCTGTAGATGAAAATCTACAGGGCTTTTTTGTTTCTTTAAAATCCGAAAAATATCAATTAGCTAAAGTTACTTTCACTCCAAACTCCGTTTCATCACATAGAAAGTACAGCTACTTCCTTCATAAACCCTGGGATAGGTATCGACTAATTTCCAGCCTTTACCATTCATGTAGTTCAGAGCCGCCATAGGGGATATAAAATCGATATTGCTTCCTTGAGCGTCTTTCAATACCTCTTCTCCGTTGCCGAAATCAACGTGCGCGTGCACTTTAGTGCTGAAAAGAGCTTTGGGAAAGAACCTGATCTCGCAGTACGCTTCAGTTCGTGGAGTAGGTGTAACAAGGGAGACGGTTACAGCCTGTGCATAACTAGAGGCACACAGCAGGATGAAAAGTGCGAACAGTAGGGATAATTTCTTCATAGGAATGATACATAAGGTCCAGTTAAATATTAGCAAAAACCTATCCAAATGAAGGATTGTGTATACCTGTACTAGCTATTACAAGCTCATTAGTTTGAAATCCGTAATTTTTTGGAGTGCCTTCTCACAATAAACTATCTCAACACAGCATGGTTACGAGCACTTTGCACCCCTGGCGTAACCCTCAGCATCTTAAAGGATTACTCTTCAGAAAGCTTACATGAAAGTAAGTGTGACAACATGGAGCGATTGTTTTTTTCAGGTGATAACAACGAGTGCTCTTGATAAAATCTTCTGCCTAAAATTGACTAAGCTATCTAAACTCTATATATTAGTTTTCTTATTTTTAGTATTATGATGCGTTTTGAAGAAACGAAAAAGCTGCTGGAGAACTCCACCTTCTACTACATTATTACCACTAACATGGAGGGAAGGTATACCTATGTAAACAACTGCTACAACAATGCCTTTCGGGACATCCATGGGTGTATTGTGGGGCAACCCTACGAAGTGACCATGCACCCGGATGATACCAAAGTCTGTGCAGAAGTTGCTGCCAAATGCTTTGCGCACCCCGATAGCACTTTCCCGGCCACTATCCGCAAGCACGATGGCAAAGGAGGCTACCTGATCACACAATGGGAGTATAAAGCCATGTTGGATGAAGCCGGTCACCCTGCCGGTATGTTCTGCCTGGGTTATGATATAACCGATTATACAGCATCCCACGAGCAACTCAAGGACGCAAAATCCTTGTTGAAAGAGATTGCATTTTACCAGTCCCATATAGTTAGAAGACCGCTGGCAAACATCATGGGGCTCGCCAAGGTGCTGGAACGTATGGATTTGGATCAGAACCTTCAGAATATCTGCAAAATGCTCCTTGATAACTGTCAGCAATTGGACGCTGTGATCAAAGATGCCGCATCAAAGCAAAATAATAGCTAAGGACGCCTGGATTGCCTTCAATTTTTCTGGTCTAACCCGCACCTCTTGCCACAATCCCATTTCTTTCGCTTAAATTAGGATCTTGTAAAAGACTGCTCTGGCTCATAATCCGTACAGAGTAGGCAGTACAAACTCACCTTATAAATTAGAAAAAACTATGGCGACAGGACTTCTTGCGCTTTTAGACGACGTGGCAGCGCTGGTGAAAGTCAGTGCGGCAAGCTTGGATGACGTACCCACACAGGTAGCAAAAACCACCGGTAAAGTATCCGGTATTGTAATCGATGACACAGCCGTGACACCCAAGTATGTGGTGGGGCTCGACCCGAAGCGGGAGCTTTCCATCATCTTCCAGATCGCTAAAAAGTCACTCATCAACAAAGCGATCTTTCTGGGACCGGCCGCGCTGGTGCTTGGCTACTTTTTGCCCGTCGTTATACCTTACCTGCTGATGATAGGGGGTGCTTTTCTGTGCTTTGAGGGCTACGAGAAAGTACACTCCATGTTCAGCAAAACCCATGAACCCACTGACGAGCCCACAGAGGAAATGGATATCATCACCCCACAGGAACTGGAGAAACAGCGGGTGAGCGGTGCAATTCGGACAGACTTTATACTTTCAGCAGAGATCATGGCTATCGCGTACGCTACCGTGGCTGAGAGTCCGCTGATGAACCAGATCGTGGTGCTGTTTGCTGTGGCAATCTTCATCACCATCGCCGTGTATGGCTTTGTGGCCCTGATCGTGAAAGCGGATGATATTGGGGTGCACATGGCGCAGGACAAGTTCCATCCAACCACTCAGAAGATCGGACGCGGCATTGTGAAGTCCATGCCGAAATTCCTGACCATACTTGGTTATGTAGGTACCGCTGCTATGCTGTGGGTAGGAGCTGAGATCATCGCGCACGGACTGCCGTTTATGCACCACCCTATGGAGGCACTGGATCATTTGTTCCCCGACATACCTGCCCTGGGCTGGCTGGCAAAAGTACTGGTGCTGGCACTGGGCGGTTTGCTGCTGGGAGCTGTAATCGCTCAAATAGTGACTCTTGGCAAAAAGCTATTCAAGCGTCCAGCCGAAAAGGTAGCACACTAATATAAGCGTTTTATTAAAAGCAGAAAGGTCGCCTTGGTAGAGGCGACCTTTCTGCTTTTCTGGATAGATGTTCAGGTTATCAAGCTCTGGCCGTTTTGGCTAGCTTGGGCTTTTCCTGTCCATCCTTCTTCTTTGGTTTCTTCTTTTTATTCCACCACACCAGGAAGCCGGTGATTGGGAGACTGGCGCAGATCAGGCTGATGAAGAAGGCCAGAATCTTACCCGGCAGGCCCCATACGATGCCCACGTGCATGTCGTAGTTGAGCATGACCAATTGGTCTGCCAGGCTAGCCTCTGAGTACCTGTCGCCTTGTACGCGGTACAGCTCCAGGGTATGCTGATCGTAATAGTATTCGTTGCGGTTATACCAGCTACCAAAGTCCTGATAGGCTGTGAGCTCTATGGCATCCTCTTCATCTTCCAGGATCGGGGTCATGTACCAGCCTTGTGCATTGGGCTCCAGGGCCAGCGTCTTGTACCAGGCTTTGTCCAGCATCGAAACGGTATCGTCGGCAAACATACCTGCTTTGGAAACATCAGAGTGCGGATGGTGATGATCAGGCTTTTCCTTTCCACCAGAAGTGAGGTAGTACAAGCCATCTCCAAACCATTCAAAGCTCCACACCAAACCTGTTACGGCCAGCACGAAAGCCAGGATCAGGCTGTAGAATCCGACCACATTGTGCAGGTCGTAGTTGACCCGTTTGAACTTACCATTCCATTTGATCTTGAAGCTTTTGTCGATGTTCGACTTGTTCCACTTCCGGGGCCACCACATGACCAGGCCAGTAATAAGCAGCACTACAAAGATCAGGGTAGCTATACCTACGATTGGTCGGCCGATCTCGTAAGGCAGCCACAGGGCGCGGTGCCCGTCTATGATAAAATGAAAAAAGTCAAATTGCCCGTCCCCACTGGTTTGCTTTTTTAAAAACTCGCCTGTATAGGGGTTAATAAAGATAGCGGTGAAGCTCTTGCCTCCATTTTCGAACCCCATGTAGCCGACTGCGGCGGCCCCTTCTTTGTTGCTGTAGGTGAGTCCGGTAGGCTTCTGCCCGGGCATGTAGGCCTGGGCTGTATCCAGCAACTGACTCGGTGGTACGAAGGGCTTATTCTGCGCTTCTACAAAGCGCCAGGGCTCCAAGGCATCTTTGATGTCCGGCTCAAAAACATAAATACAGCCCGTAATGCTCACGATAAACACCACAATGCCAGAAGCAAGACCTAGCCAAAGGTGTAGCCAGTCATTGATTCGTCTCAGGGCGCTTTTGCTGCTGTTCTTTTTGCTTTTCATCTTACTAATTGGGGAAAAGTAGAAAATGCCCGCTTTGCCAGGTTATGACAAAGCGGGCAGAATAATCTGGTATAAACTAGAGTTTAGAGATACCTGCCACAAAGCTGGCCTGCACCTGGGCACCTTTTGTAGCAGTATAATTCTGCGTATCAATTCTGTAGATATGGATAGCCTTGCTAGCATCAGGTACTGCCAGGTATACATAGTTGCCATCGTGCAGGGCACTTAGTCTGCGGCCAATGCCAGCATGCTCCGGTATGCCTTCAATGTAATTGATCGTTTTGTTGTTCAGGTCAATCACAGCAGATCTTAACGGGCCGTCAGACCACTTAGCCTGCTGCCCACGCGCTACTGTATTTATCTCTACAAACACTTTTCCGTTGCCCAGGTATAGCATGTGGGAAATAGTCTTGCCTCCTGTTACAGCTGCCACATCAAACAGATAGCTCTGGTCAAACTCCGTCTGTCCGTTCTTGATGCGTATAATGCCAGCCGGTTTTGTAGTTTGGCTGTAGCCATTAGCCGGATTGGAGTGAGAAACTGCATACACATCGCCTTGCTCTGTTTTGATCAAGCCTGATTTTGTGTTGAAACCACCGATTGGACCGGTCCGGGTGTCTTCGATTAGCTTCTGGAACTGCAAGCCTGGGTAAGAGTATACCGCTATCTGTGCTTTGTCAGTGTGAGGTGTGTTGAACGTATTCGGGTCGCTGATGTAGTAGCTCAGGAATAACCGGTTACCGCTAACGCGCATGCCAGCGTAGGCAGGGGCTTTCTGGGTAGTAATGTCTATAACCGGGTGCTGTTTGGTACCTGTTATGGTCAGTGTGTTGGAGTTGATCGTATGGAATTTCACCACATCAGAAGTGCCTGCCATCTCCACCGCAACCAGTGTGTTATCGTCTGCCTTCACGATGTCTGCGAGAGGATTAGTAAACGAAACATTGCCGATTCGCTTCAAATCTCCGTTCGCGTCTCTGGCTATACCTACCACATTCACATCATCTAAGCCACCGATGCTGTACACGGTCTGGTCAATCTGTGTGAAGTCAAAGTAACCAGGCTGCTCTATACCTTTCCCAACCGCGGATAATGTACCTGTCATAATATCATCAAACGGTACGGTATAATAGGTAAAGGAAGCATCGTTGCCCTGTATACCGAGCGACACTACAAATTGCTCTGCTTCCGAAGGATCAGGACCGGAGGTATCGTCATCGCTGCATGAGGTGATGACTGCTGTTGCAAAAAGGCCCAGTAGTGGGAGAGCCAGTCGGTTTCTAAATTTAGCTAAGGTCATTGGTATCATTAAATTTAAGTGAGTCAATGTTTAAAGGACGTATCGAAGCTTCAGGTAAAAAGCGCGTCCAGGTTTTTGCAGGAAAAATTTATCGTAAAGTCTTGCGTCTGTCAGGTTGCGGCACTCAGCTGAGATATTGTACTTGCCGTTTGCCAGGCTCAGGAATACTTCCAGGTTATGAGCGGACTGCCTTGGGATGTCTGATTTGTCTTCGTTTCTATAGCCGTTTTGCGCCCAGGTTAGGAAGTAACGCTCCACGAAGTTGTAGTAGTAGTTAAAACCCAGTACAGATTCAGGGCGCAGCAGGTCTTTGAAGGTAAGGCCGGCATTGGCATTGGCAAACAGGTATGGCTTGTTTGGTTGGCGAAATCCTTTGTTGAAGTTCGTTGTCCAACCACTGTAATCATTGTAAAGAGAATCTGCCTGATCTGTTATGTTCTGATAGGTAACATTAGCGCCCATGTTCAGGATCTCTTTCCATTGATACCTCATGCTTCCTTCCACTCCCAGCGTGCGGATATCACTCAGGTTACCATAGGTGGTCAGCGGACTGTTAATTCTTACATTCTGGTGAATCAGGTCTTTCGACTCCCGGTAGATAAAGCTGCTTTCGAGGTTAAACTGGTGGTCTTGTGAAAGCGTAAAGCCATAGGCTGCTCCAATATTGTAGTTATCGCTTTGCTCTGGCCCCAGGTCAGGGTTAGGGTCGATGAACTGGCCATCGCCGAAAACCTCGTTGGCATTTGGCAAGCGATACGTTTGTTCATAGGAAGCTTTTAGCTGAAGTGACGGCAACAGGAAGTAGGTACTTGCCAGACCGTAGCCAAAATTTTCATTCGCTACTATATGTGCATCAATTCGACGGGTGTCTTGTCCAAAATCAAACTCTTTGCTGGTCTCGGTACGCAGAAAGTATGCTTTACCAAAAACCGTGGTAGTCCACTTGTCAAAAGGGTCAAACTTGTAAGCAAGTCCCAACACCTGCTTGCGCAACGCTTTTGGGAGTTTATTTTCAGGGCGTTCAGGATTTTCAGTGTCAAATGCCTTGCGGTGGAAATCTGAATAGGCGTAATTGAAAGCCAGCGAATGCTGTGGGTTTATTGTATAACCCACATTAAGCTGGCTGTTGAACTCCGTGTCGTCCATGGTGTTGAACATGCGCATTTGCTCGCCGTTACGGGAGCCAGGGGTTCTGTTAGCCTCTCCCAACCAGTTGTAGGTGACACCGCTCAACGTGTCAATTGCTTCGGTCTTGGTGTAGTTCAGGGCCGTGTTCAGGCTCACATTCAGGCCTTCGGTAAACAGGTTGTCCTTACTGTACTTAAAAGTAGGGACAACAGACTCGCTGTTACGCATAACGCCTCCAAACACTCTTGCCATGGTGGAGCCTGTCTGTACCTGCTTGTCATTGCCAGAGGCGATCACGCCAAATAGCAGGTTATCGGCAAATCTGCGGTTCACCCAGCCGGTTTCCAGCTTTACAGTGCCGGATCGGTAGCGGTCATGAAAGCGTTCCACTTCAGCGTTTTCTGCTGCACCATTTCTGACAACAGGCACCCATACCTTGTAGTTGTTATCGGAGTAGTTGTAGTTCACATTGCCCCGCACCGTAAAGCCATTGCGGGCATTGGTGCTTGCACCGTTCAAGGACAGGCGGTGGGTGTTGAAGGAGCCAAAAGAGTAGGAGGCGTCCAGGAAATTGGCTTTCCGGTTGGTGATGATATTCACTGCCCCACCCAGTGCGTCAGTTCCCAGCCATACCGGTACAACACCCTTGTATACTTCGATCCGGTCGATGGTATTGACAGGTATGTCGCTCAGCTGAAGCGAAGAACCGAAGTTGTCCATCGGGATGCCATCGAGGAAAAACTTAACCTGATCGCCAGAAAAACCATTGAGTGAAAAACTAAGGTTAGAGCCCAGGCCCCCTTCTTCCATCACGCGCACACCGGCTACCCGATTTAAGATCACCCTGGCATCAGAGGTGCTGTTCTGAAATTCCTTCGTAGATATGGCGGTAACGGCATATGGCTGCTCGTTCACCTCCCGGGTAGCTGATTTGCCAATGATCTCTACGCCTTTCATCTCAAAAGACTTTTCTTGGAGAGCCGTGTTTACTTCAAGGGTTTGGGAAGGCTTGAGGCTGATGCTTCTTTGCTCTGTTTCAAACCCGATAAAGCTAAAGAGAAGGGTATAGTTGCCCGGAGCAATGTCTTTGAGTTCAAAACGGCCATCAGCGGCTGTGACAGTACCTCGCTTCGCTTCCTGCAGTACCACACTAACACCTGTAAGCGGCTCACCTGAAGAGGTACGCACTGTTCCTACAACACTTGCTTGTGCCAATTCCTGCCCCCAGGCTGAGCTATCGAGGCAGACCAACGCCAGCAAACAAATAACTGCTCCGATGATTTTGATTAACTGCTGCAATGCCTGATTTATTTAGAATCGTTTTAAATTGTGGCAAAGCTATAACAGAAATGTCATCAGTCAAAATTATTTAGACTAATTCTAAACAGATATAATGTGTTATTCCTAACTAGAGCAAGACAACTGAGTGAATAGAATGAAAGCTTATCAAATTAGCCTAATGCGATCCCAATTATACAAGGGGGTAGGACGCTTGAACTGCGTTTTCAGGAGATAATGGGTCAAACCAGGTACAACAGCCAATACCTCTTACCCCAGTTACGTTCTAAAAAATGCCAGAGGTTCAGGTATAGGCAGTGTTATAATAGGAGAGATGGAGGTAATCAGGTATACCCATTGGCTTTATACCTATAAAGTCACAGGTCTTGAGGAGTTGCTATGTAGGTTTAATTTATCGAATGACTGTCAATATTTAGTAGCGATTTCCAGCACGAGCTTCAGGATGTTTTTGAGCACAGGGCTGTTGTCATTTTTACGCCAGGTCACATAGAGGTTCATCTTATAAGGAAGCGTTATGAAGCGCACATTGGGCAGGGAACTGAGTGAGTAAGAGTAGGGCAGGATGGTTACTCCCAGCCCTTTGGATACGAGCCCCAGCACCATACCTCCAAAGTCCGTCTCAATGCGCACGTCGGGCGTAAAGTGGTGATCCTCGAAGATCTGACGAAGGCCAGCGGTATAGAAGGTAGTCTGAGCCAGGTTCGATAAGATGAATTTCTCGTTTTCAAGCTCGTGCAGACCGGTATAGTTGTGCTCAGTAAGGCGGTGACTTTGCGGAACGGCCAGCGCATACGGCTCCGAGTAAAGAAACTCTGACTGCAGGGCCGGGTTCTCGGCGGGGTCTCGCCTGAAAGCCATGTCCATTTGGTAATTGAGCAGCAACTGCTCAAAGCTGATGTCTGTAGGTTCGACCAGGTCCACCTTAAGCTCAGGCAGGGCACGTGATATGCCGGTAATGAGGTCCGGCATGAACCCATAAACGATAGAGCCCGGGTAACCGATCCGGACAGTACCGGATGCTCCCTCGTGTATTTTCCGGGCCTGCAGATGCACACGGTTGATCTCATCAAGCAACGGTATCCATTGGTCGCGCAGGAAAACACCTGCCTCAGTCAGCTTCACGCTTCGCTTGTTTCGTTCAAAAAGCTGTACGCCAAGCTCGTCTTCCAGGGCTTTGATTTGCCGGCTCAGGGCAGACTGCGTGATGAACATACGTTCCGCTGTATTCCAGAAGTGCAGCTCCTGCGCTAGTGCCAGGAAGTACTTGATCTGCTGTAGCTCCATCCGCTGTGATTCATTTTTTGCATTAGTCAAGCGAATAAAAGCATTTTTAAGGCCATTTGCACCTATTTACTTTGCATTAATAAATTAATGTGAATCAAACGATGGCTACACTACGCAAATACATGGGAGAAGCAATTGGCTGGGGAGGGGCTTTCTTCTCACTTACGGCCTTTAGCATGAATAGCATGGGACTCACACATGGGCAGTCGGTCGAGTATTTGGGTATGAACATCATTGGGTGTCTGCTCCTGATCTTTTATGCCGTGTCCAAAAAGGCCCACGCCAATTCGGTGCTGAATACGATCTTTCTGCTTATCGCCGTAATCGCCCTGGTCAGGGCTTACTTCATGCAGGTATAGCCCGACTCTTATAATGGACAGATACCAGGAAGCTCCTCAGAGCAAGTGATCCCTGTAGATGAAAGTCTGCAGGGATTTTTTTTTGCCCATGGATTCGTGCGATCTGCCTTGCTTACCTTGGCCACATTCTTTGGTGTAATCAAATGATAAGTCGCTTTTTATGTTGATTAACAGTGTATTACAATCGTAAAAAAAAGAAGTGATCTGCTGAATTTTTATAAACCCGGAGGCAACCCTTTTGATGCAAAGTGCGTGATGGGAGCGCAAATTCTGGAACAGTGAGCAAAACAGAAGGCAAAGTATTGGACATGCTGCTCCACCAGTGTCTGAAACAGGACCGCGGAGCGCAGAGAGAGCTGTACCGGCTCTTCTTCGGCTACGCTATGAGTGTTTGTGTCCGGTACTCTCAGAATGCAGAAGAGGCAAAGGATGTGCTCAATGATGGGTTTATGAAAGTGTTTACCAAATTAAAGCAGTATCATCCTCCCAAGCCATTCAAAGGGTGGGTGCGGCGGATCATGATCAATACGGCTTTAGACAATTACCGACATAACCTGAAAACCTATCACCTGCAGGACATCGACAAAGCAGAGCCTGCGTCCGATCCGTTTGATGTGGTGCAGCAACTGAACTACGAATACCTGATCTCCCTGGTGCAGCAGCTATCCCCAGCCTACCGGACGGTTTTTAACCTGTATGCAATAGACGGCTATACCCATGAAGAGATAGCAGAAATGCTAGGTATAGCAGTAGGCACGTCGAAGTCGAATCTGGCCAAGGCAAGGGCAAATTTGCGAGTGGCATTAGAAAGAAGCAAGATCGATGAGCACAAACAATATGTCTGACGAGGAGCTGGACCGCCTGTTCAGGAAATCAGCCGAGCAATACGACGCTCCTTTTGATGAAGCGGCGTGGAAGGCGATGGACCAAAAGCTGGACAGAGCGCAGGGCGGATTGACAGGTATAAAACGCTATCTGCCTATCGTGCTACTGGCCTTGTTAGTGACAGTAGGCACTGTGTGGAAGTTGATGGACCGCGAAACACCGCTTCAGGAAAACGTTGCTATTTCTGCAAAACAAGGATCGAGTCACAGTGAAGCAAGCGTTGCTATACCTGAGCAACTTAAAAGAGAAGAGCATACTACCTTACCGGAGCCTAGTTCATCTGCTGTGCTATACCCTGCTGTGCAGCCAGGTTCCGGTGCAGGAATTCGCTTAACAGAAAACTCAGGGCGGGAGGGCAGCGCTATACCTGCCAGCCGGACCATCATAGTAGAGGAGCCATTGCAAACAGTAGTAACAAGGCTGCCGTGGCCCCGACTGAACGCACCACAATTTGTAACAGTTATAGCCAGGCAAGCAGCTGCACCACTTATACCTGTCAGTACACCTATACCTGCTGACAGTGGCCAGGCATTCGAGAAAGAAAAGCGGGTGTTTCTGCAAAGTGTTAAAGTGACGCTGGTTGTGGCGCCGGATATCACCACTGTGCGCTTCAGAGATCGGGACGCATTGAGTGCCAATGCCGGTGTACTGTTAAGCGTGCCTATCACCAAGAGACTCAGTTTAGTGACTGGTGGAGTGTGGGCAAACAAACTTTACAATGCCACGCCCGCAGACTACAGTCCCACTCCGGACTATTGGGACGGCAAGCGGCAGCCGGATATCATTACCGCGAACTGCAAGGTGTTGGATATACCTGTCAACTTGCAGTACCAGGTGCTGGGCTGGGGCAGGAACATGCTCAATGTTCAGGCGGGGCTATCGAGCTACCTGATGCTAAACGAAGCCTATACCTATACCTATCATTACAATGGAAGAGAACCCTACAGTAAAACCCGGGAATTCACAAACGAAAACCGACACTGGTTCGGAATACAGAATTTGTCTGTAGGCTATACGCGTCAACTGTCTCCTGCCATCTCAATCGGAGCTGAGCCTTTTGTCAAAATACCGCTAGCAAGTATTGGCGAAGGGCGTGTGAAGCTTACAAGTGCAGGGGTGTTTTTTACGGCCGGCTATACTTTCAAATAACAAGATCGAATAATTACGGGAGTTTAACACACCACGATATGACGCAGCTGCGGCTGTGTCAGGAAGAATCTCTATGCTTTTAAATTATTGAATCACTTCAATTAAATTCTGATGAAGATGAAAACGTATCGAATCAATTTTGGAATACTGCTTGGCGCGTTGCTGAGCATGTCACTTGTGCTGACCAGCTGTGACGACGATGATGACAACACTGTTATACCTGATGATGAGATTGTGACCCTCAACGAGGTCGCCCTGTCCGGTGCTAACGAAGTACCGGCTGTCAACACACAGGCAACTGGTACTTTCAGGGGTACTTATAACATGGATACCAAAGTAATGAACTACACTGTCTCGTTCCAGAATATAACGCCAACTGCCATGCACTTTCACAGGGGCGCAGTAGGAGTGGCAGGACCGATCACGATTCCGATTAATCCGGGTAGTGATCCATACTCCAGTAACAACCCTTATGTAAGTCCGCTGGTAGGGTCCACTCCACCGCTCACTAGTGCACAGGAAGCAGAACTACTGGCAGGCGAGTGGTATATTAACATACACAGCGACCAGTATCCTGATGGCGAGTTAAGAGGCCAAATCACCAGATAAGTCAAGGGTATAGGTGCTCGGCTGTTGTGCTCACTGGCAGCTGAGTGCCTATTCTGCTTTCCTGGCAACATAGGTTCAATTTAAACAAGGGATGCTCTCAATAGTTAATAACTTTTTCTTTAAATTTATAACTTCATTAAAACCAGCGGCTTTTGGCATTTAGGAAATCCGCAAATCAGAGAAGAGGCTTTTCTATATGATCGATATCCAAGACAACCTGCTTAAAGACTTGGAAGCTGTAAAGCAAATCCCCGTCGTTCCAACCATGCTCGAAACTATTTGTCAGATCACGGAGATGGGCTTTGCCGCCGTCGCTCGTGTAACAGAGGACAGGTGGCTGGCCTGCAGCGTGCACGATCTGGTACAGTTTGGGCTGAAGGAGGGTGGCGAACTGGAAGTGGCCACGACCCTGTGCAACGAAATCAGGGATCACCGGCAACCCATCGTTATCGACAATGTAGCAGAAGACCCCACTTACAAGGAGCATCACACCCCTCGGATCTATGGCCTCAAAAGCTACATTTCTGTTCCTATCATACTCAAAGACGGCACATTTTTCGGGACACTCTGTGCTATAGACGCAAAGCCGGCAAAAGTCAATAATCCCAAGGTGATAAGCACCTTCAAGATGTTTGCTGATCTGCTGGCCTTCCATCTTCAGTGTGTCAGCATAATGGAGCGCAGCCAGTACATTAATACGGAACTGCAGCGTAAAAACAATGCCTTGCGTAACGCCAATTTTGATCTGGACAGCTTTGTCTATACCGCTTCACACGATCTGAAGTCGCCTATCGCCAATATCGAGGGTCTGATCTCTATTCTTTCGGATGCTATCCAGAAGGAGGAACTGGACCGGAAGGAGATCAAACAGATCACCGCCATGATGAAGTCCTCCCTCAAGCGGTTCTCTACTACTATCAGAGACCTGACAACCATTGTAGAGATCGACAAAACAGGTGAAGACGAAGAGCCAGCGGTACTAGACCTTTTTGAGATTGTGGAATCGGTGAAAGAAGACCTGCAAAACCTCATAGCTGAGTCTTGTGCGCAGATTGAAGTAATCGCTCCGGATAGTCATTTGTCAGGATTCACGCTTAAAAACTCTAAAAGCATTATCAATAACCTGATCAGCAACGCGATCAAATACCGCTCACCTGAAAGAGCGCCCCATATAACCATCAGGCTGGAGAAGCATGATGACAAATCACATTTATCCGTGCAGGATAATGGACTGGGTATACCGTCCAGCAAGCAGGACAGTATCTTCACCATGTTCAAGCGCTTTCATGACCATGTGGAAGGCAGCGGCATTGGGCTTTATATTGTAAAGAGAATGGTGGATAATGTGCGTGGCGAAATCAAAGTGGACAGTGTGCTTCATGTAGGCACCACTTTTACGATTATCTTTTAAAATACCTTTCTAAGCTAGGTATAAACTGGCAGGATGGACAGACTTACTAGTGAGCCGGAGAAGCAGCATCCCAAAGAGTATGGGATTGTGGCAAGCTTTCTAATGAGGGCCAAAGAGGAAAGAGTGGTGACACAAATTCTGGAGCAAGAGTAAAGAGTATCGCATATAAAAAAGGGTATTGATCTTTCAATCAATACCCTTTTTTATGGCAGACAACCTGTAGACTAGCTGCCCAGGTTAGGCAGGATTACCTTATCGATCACATGCACCACACCGTTTGTAGCCTGTACATTCAACAGGGAAGGAACCAGGTTGGCTACTCTGTTCTGTGTATCCGTTATGGTCAGGTTGCTGGTGTTTACAAAGAACTTATCGCCGTTCACAGTGCCCACCTTGCCAGTGCTCAAGTCAGAGGAGTACACACGCCCCTCTACCACGTGATACAGCAGGATTTGTCTTAAAACATTGTCAGGCACATCGTCCAGACTCGCGAAACCCAGCTCTGCCAAAGCGGCTATGAACGCGTCATTGGTTGGAGCAAATACAGTATAGGGACCGCCAGTAGCCAATGTTTCGGCCAGGCCAGCTTTTATGACTGCCTGCACCAGTATCGAAAACTCAGGATCAAAACTCAGGGCCAGTTCCACCAGGTTTTGTGTAGGTGGCATCAGCACCTGATCGATCACATGAATCACTCCATTCAGGGCACGGGCATCAGCCAAGATAACGTTGGCATCGTTCACTTGAACGCCTCCATTCAACGTGATGTTCACGGCTGCACCGTTAAGTGTAGGTACATAGCCAGCTGTTAAGTCTGCGGCATATACTTTGCCTGCGACAGCATGGTAAAGCAAGATCTCTCGCAAATTAGGCACATTGCCAATGTTATTAGGATAGAGTCCCAGTTTAGCGAAAGCTTCATCTGAAGGGGCAAACAAAGTGAGGTGCTCTTTAGCCACTGTAGATGTCAGTCCTGTTTTAGCCAGGGCAACTAGCAATGTACTGAAGGTAGGTTTGCGCTCCTTCTGCTGTCGGGCCTTTGCATGTGCGGGCGCTTTGCCTTTCATCAGATCTGTTCTTTCGAGCACAGTAATCAAATCTTCAGTAGAAGAGAGCAGGTCGGTCTCAGGTTGAGCATCTTCTTGCTTCTCACAACCCGAAAATGCAAAAAGCAAGGCCATCAGGAAAGCCAGTGAACTGAGCTTGTACCGAAAAATTGGAAGTGTTGGTGTTTTTTTCATGGTTTTGATTTTTTTTAGTATGTGTTATACTTTTCTACTGAGATCAACCAGCTGTTATGCCGAATGTTTGAGCGTGTGGAAAATATTTTTAGATGTTATTGTTTTGATAAACAGTAACATAGGTTGAATTATGGTTGGCGTTAGCGTGGCAGTACCCTTAAAGCAAAGCGAGCTGCCCCAATTGGGGCAGCTCGCTAAATTTTAGAGTAGTGCTATGGTGCTAGAATCAGCTCTGGTGCTGCACAGGATTAGCAGCCTTTCCTGAGGCTATCAGCATAGGCATTTGGCAACTCAGAGTCCTCCACTGCTTTGGCAGCTTTTTCAAAATCATAGGCGAAGCGTATAAATTCAACGGTTATACTTTCCTTGTTCAACACAGAGCTCTGTTCATCGATGGTTAGCATGACATAGCCACCCCGGTTGTTGGCATCTTTGGGCTTGCCTACTGATCCAATGTTGATTGCATGACGATAGTGGGGCTCATCTCCTTCAGCCGAGTTCAGGATGCGATGGTAAGGCTTGTGCGTATGTCCGAAGCACATGATGTCGGCATCGGCGTCTTTCATGATTCGGAGCATGCTTTTCTCATCGCGGTCCTCAAACAAATACTCGTTGATCTTGCGGGGACTGCCGTGTACCAGTAACAGGTTTAGCTTATCATTATTCAGCTGGAATTCCACCTTGATATGAACGGGAAGCGTGCGAAGGTAACGGCGCTGCTCAGGCTTGATGGCCTTGTTTGTGAAAGCGATCGAAACCGCACCATTGGCCTTTTCCTGATCGGTTTTGTAAGCACAGCCGCAATCGTCACTTTCCCTGCCTATGCCGAAGTCATAATTACCCGCAATAGTCGGGATGTTGCGCCTCCGGATCGCGTCGATCACTTCATTTGGCCAAATGTTATAACCCACCAAGTCACCCAGGCAGTAGATGAAGTCAGGTTTGCGGGTGTCCACATCGGCAAAGAAAGCCTCCAGGGCAGGTAAGTTGGCATGTATATCGCTGAAAAGAGCTATTCGGGTCATTGCTATTGCGAATTAGGAATTAAATGATTGCTGCTGATTATAGCAGCAGTAAGCCATTAAAGCTTTATGATTGCAATATTACGATTAAAGCTGAGTTCCTACAACAGGTCCGTATTACCGAATTGTTACGGATGAGATAAAATAGTTTTAGGGCTTTGGCATCGCGTTTAGCCGCGCTCCACTACGATATACCTGGCAGCATATCCGTTTTGTTTGTAGAGCAACTGAAGAGCGGTGATAAGCGAAGCTATACCTGTGGTTTTGGACTGATTGCCGCCCAAAGGCCGTAAATAGTTATGAAACCCACTGCCAGGCAAGCGCATCACGACACGTCTGGCGTCAGATTCTTCTACATCAGTCAGAGCTTTGGCAAACACTACTTGCCGCATGTAAGGGAGTGCAGACTTCATGCTGCGATAATCCGAGAAGGCATAAAGGCGACAGTAGGAACTAAGCTTGATAGAATTCACGCTTCAAAAATAGCGCATTATACCTAAAGTAAATGGACTAATGGACTGCAAAAGCTCAGCTCAGGTACTGCTCAGTAATTCGGGCGGTTTCTGATGTAAAAAATGATCAGGAAAATGAAAAGTGAAATCAGGGATAGCGGGATAAGAATTGAACCAGCTAATCCTGCAAAGACCATGGTACTGGTATAGGGCCAATGATTGATCTGAAAGAGTAAGCCTATCACATACAGGGCAATGCCTATCATTAGGACGGCAATATTTATCCGAAAGAATTTATTCATTTTTCTGATTATACCCACTAAGAAAAAAATAGGGTGGATGATGTTAAAGCTGTCAGGTATAACGTGATGCTTCCATAGGAAGATACAGTTTACCAGCACATCATATCGATCAGGTTGATTTTGTTAGTATAAGGCTCAAGGGCTCGTTTCGTAGCCAGGCCTCTGATCAGCCCAATAAAGTTTGTATCGGGGTTGCTCCACACCTCTGCAAAAAACTCACCCATATCATACAGTTGAATGCGATAGCCACGACGTCCCCGTTCGGCCAGAAAAGTCCCATGTGCCCATATCATCTCTAATCTACCGGCTATTGTATGGGTGTTAAAAAAATTGAGACTCATAGTATGCTAAGGGTGTTCTTCGGGTGAAAAAGCAGATTTAGTCGCTGCAAGGATCGTCTGGGTTGTCGTAATCCCAATAGACTTCGATAGTAGAGGGCTTGTCCAGATAAGCAGGGATAGGGGTGTAAATGATCAGTTCCCACCCGGCCTTTTGCATGTCTTCCCGGTGCAAACGCCTCGCCTGCCACATCAACCGCTCATGAATTTCCTGACCGATCGGGCGATGGCTTCCCACATACGGGCTACCCTCCTCAAATTTGAATGTGGTTGTATGCATAAACTACAATTTTTACAGCTATACCTTATACTACGTAAGTTGTTATGATTTGAGGTTCAGATTTTTAAAGATTTTCTATCGGGTTGGTGTATATGCAAATGACCGGCTATTTCTTATACAGATTTAAGAAACGAAATATAGGGTTGTCTTTAATTAGAACAATAAAATATATGAAACGTAATAGGGTGCTAGCGACCTTTATCCTGCACTGCGAAATCCTACAATAAAGCAAAGGAGATCACCCTATGATTAGAATCTTAACCCTCATTGTATTTATACTTGGCGTTACTCCCTCCTTTGCTCAGTTCAGTTCAGTTACACCTTTAAGTCAAATTCCCATAACAGTGAATACCGGTGAAAAGCCACAATCAAAAGTTTGGGCACATGCCGGCACTTTCTGGACAGTACTGCCAGACGAAACCGGAACACATGTCTGGAAGCTGAATGGAACAACTTGGGAAAATGTGCGGACTATCTCCCTTAAGACTACTTCAAAAGTAGATTGCAAAGTTGTAGGGAATGTAACGCATGTTTTGCTTTTTCATGAATCTGCCAGTCTAAATCAGCCTGCTTTTTTTGATATCGTGTCTTTGGAGTATGTGCCTGAGACTAAGAGCTATTTAAATCACAATGCAGCTTCTGATCTATCACTTGGGGACGGTGTCGAAACAGCAACAATCGATATAGACGGACAGGGTAGAATGTGGCTGGCCTATACCAGGTCAAACGGTGTAAGAGTAAGATGGAGCGATTCACCCTATAGTAATTGGAGCAGCGAAACACGGCTTGCCACAGGGTTGAAAAATGATGATATATGTGCTGTCATCTCGCTACCAGGTAAAACAGGTGTATTTTGGTCAAATCAGAATACAAAAAAATTCGGTTTCATGACTCACGAGGATGGGAGCCCCCCCAACAGCTGGTCATCGATAGAGGATGTAGTTCACCAAACTAATGGGAGTGTAGCCGGAGGTTTGGCAGATGACCATATGAACATGGCAGTAGCAACTGACGGTACACTATACTGCGCAATTAAAACCAGTTATTCTAATGAACATCAGCCACTTTTAGGGCTCTTTGTGCGGCGACCTGCGGGTGTATGGGACAATCTGTATACTATTACTAAAGTTGGCTCAAGAACGCGACCTATTGTTATTCTAAATGAGGTGGAGGAAGTTGTTAGAGTCGTCTACACGGATAACGAGAGAGGAGGCAACATTGTCTACAAAGAGTCTTCACTTGATAACATAGACTTTGAGACCAATGAAGAAAGCTTAAATGCCTCTGATCAGCGAACGTTTAATAGAGAGCATATTCTGATAGAAGGATTTTACAACAACGTAACCAGTACCAAAGACAACTTCACCGATGAGATTGTCATCATGGCCTCTTCCTCAGATAATGCAACCGGCCCCCGGTTTGCTGTCAGTGTCTTGGCAAGCTCGGAAATTATCCCTCTTCCAGTCGAACTGGTCAGTTTCACTGCCAGGCTGGCAACTGACGATGCCATTTTAGAGTGGAAAACAGCATCAGAGCAGGATAACGAATACTTCAGTATTGAATCGAGTACAGATGGGCGTACTTTTACTCCAATCGCAAAGGTCGCTGGCAATGGAACGACGCAATTGCAAAGGCACTATACCTTCACTGACAGGAATATATCCAGATATAGGGCAGAAGGCATTTACTACAGGCTCAGACAAGTGGACTACTCTGGCAAGTTTGAGTTTAGCCCCATCAGGCATGTACATGCTCCGGGCCTTCCGGATGTCATCACACTCAAGGCGTTCCCAAATCCATTCGATGACTACTTACAGGTACAAATCTCTTCCAATGCTGAACAAGCAGGCTCTGTTATCCTGTACAATGCGCAAGGCCGCATCATCCAATCTGAGAAAGCTGACCTGAAAAGAGGGGTCAACACCATAGTATTAACAGAACTCAACCTGGCAAGCGGTATTTATTTCCTGAAAGTCATAACTGTTGATCAGCAGAAAGTGCTTAAATTGATTAGTGAGTAACTCCTTGCCGTATTCCCTGAAGTTAGAAGATTTATTGCTCGTTACCAGGCTCTTCAGCCTTCTCGAATAACAAAAAATGCTGGATCGGCAGGAAGTCTTCCCGTCTCTGCAAACGGAAACCATTTGCTTCCAGCTCTTTTTTGACCTGCTCTGCCGTCATCTTGTGCAGTGCTTTGATCCTTACGTCCGGGTCTTCGGCCTTGTACTCAAGCAACAGGAGTTTGCCACCCGGCTTTAAAGCACGGTGGATAGACCGCAGTATTTCCTTAGGGTAGGAAAGTTCATGGTATACGTCGACCATCAAAGCGATATCCACTGAGTTGGCTGGCAGGTTTACCTCCAGGCTGTCACCTTTCACAATGGACACGTGATCGGCTCCTTCTTTTGCCTTGCGAGATTGCAGTGATTCGATAAACCGGTCCTGCACTTCTACTGCGTATACCTTGCCGTTCGGGACTTTAGGGGCAAGCTGAAAGGTATAGAAACCTGTGCCAGCACCAATGTCGGCAACGATACTGTTAGGCTGCAGCTCCATGTTCTCTATGGTGCGGGAAGAGTTCTCTTCTTCCTGCCGTGTATCCCGGTCCAGCCAGTTGCCACCCGTGGCGGTCATGATCGCGGCGATCTCCCGGCCCATGTATACCTTGCCGGTGCCTCCTGACGAAGGCTTTTTGTAGGTATAGCTTTCCTGGGAAACTGCAATAGGCTGTTGGGCCTGGCAGGCGTGGCAGCCACTCAGGCATGTTGCCATGAAAGCAAGGATAATAACACGACTGTTGAAGCTTGGCCGTTTCGTCATATTGTGAATTTTTCCAGTCGCTCAGTCAGATCGTCTATCAGTTGCTCCGTCCATTTCTCCGCGACAAGTTCATAATCGGCATTATCCCAGTTTTGCAGGTATTCCTTTTCCAGCCATACGTTATCCTGGTTGGGGCCAATGGTATAGAAGTTCCGGTCCAGCTTAAGCAGTAGATCTTTGGTCAGGTCGAAGTTGTCGGCACCCACCCGCTGAAAACCTTCCAGGCGTAATCTTAATCCCATCTGATTGACATTACCCTTGTCCAGGCTGATTTCAGTTGCGCCATCTGCACCAGGTTCACGTGTCCAGGTATCGACTAGCTTTTCTAATTTGAAGTCGTGAAAAAGCGGAATGACATCAGCCAGATGCTGGTGTATATGCTGCGCCAGTTCGGGCAGAACGGTGTCATAGAGCTTACGTAAAGCCTGCTTGTCTTTGATTGGGGATTCTTGCATGGAAAAAGGAGTATTCAGTCCTTCTTATACGAGCGGACCAGTGTTTTTGCCACTCTGCCGGAAGGATACTTTACAACGTATTTACTTGGTAGAATCGGTATAGGGATCAGCATAAATATTGCATGGTGGGGCATATGGCCAATTTTTTGTATCTTGTGCTGAAATTTTCTCATTCATATAAAACTCTATGAAAGACCAAATCATATTAGCCGGTAAGGCTTCCGGACTCGCTGTCCTGTTGGCGCTGGCAAGTTGTACCTCGTCGCAGACGCCTCAGACTCAGGATACTCAGGTTACGGCGCAACAGCAGCAGGCCGTTGAAACCAACCCTTTGCTGCAGGAATGGACAGGCCCTTATGGCGGTGTGCCAGCCTTCGACAAGATGGACCTGGCCGACCTGAAGCCGGCTATGGAGAAAGCAATGGCCCTGAACCTGGCCGAAATCGAAAAGATCGCCAACAATACACAGCCCGCTACTTTCGAGAACACGATCGAGGAGATGGAGCGTGCCGGCGAGGAGCTGAACCGCGTATTCACCTACTACGGCATCTGGAGCAGCAACGTGTCTACACCGGAGTTCCGTACCATTCAGCAGGAGATGGCGCCGAAGATATCTGAATTCAACTCCAAGATCTCACAGAACGAGAAGCTTTTCCAGCGCATCAAGGTTGTGTATGACAATGCCCAGAAAAACCCGCTGCCAGCTGATCAGCAGCGTGTAGTGGAGCTGGTGTACAAAGGCTTCGAGATGGAAGGCGCAAACCTGAGCCCTGAGCAGAAAAAGCGTTATGCTGAAATCAACAAAGAACTTTCGACACTGTACACAAAGTTCTCTAACAACATTCTGGCTGACGAGGAGAAGTATGTGGTATACTTTACAAAAGATCAGCTGAGCGGATTGCCGGAATCATTTGTGAAAGCTGCTGCCAAAGCTGCCGCGGATAGTGGCAAGCCGGGCCAGTACGCGGTGACCAACACACGCTCCAGCATGGACCAGTTCCTGACTTATTCTGACGAGCGTGCGCTGCGTGAGAAGGTATGGAAGAACTATTACTCACGTGCTGACAACAACGACGCAAACGACAACAAGCAGAACATCGTGGACATCCTGAAATTGCGCCGTGAGCGCGTGCAGCTGATGGGCTACGACAACTATGCGCAGTGGAGACTCCAGGATCGCATGGCCAAGACGCCAGAAGCGGCGATGGACCTGATGATGGCGGTATGGCCTTCAGCTATTGCCCGTGCTAAGCAGGAAGTTGCCGACATGCAGCAGCTGGCCAACAAGACGAGCAAGACGAAAATCTCGATCGAGCCTTGGGACTACCGCTACTACGCTGAGAAAGTACGTCAGCAGAAGTACGACCTGAACTCCGATGAGGTGAAGCAGTACCTGGAACTGGGCAACCTGACGCAGGCGATCTTCTTCACGGCAGGTGAGCTGTTTAATTTCAAATTCACGCCAGTAGCAGAAGGTTCTGTACCTGTGTTCCATGAAGACGTGAAGGTATGGGAAGTAACGGACAAGACTACGGGTGATCACATCGGTCTGTGGTATCTTGATCCGTTTGCGCGTCAGGGCAAGCGCTCTGGTGCCTGGGCTACCACATACCGTGCCCACACAACATTTGACGGCAAGAAGACCGTACTATCTTCTAACAACTCTAACTTCGTGAAGCCTGCTCCAGGTGAGCCGGTGCTGGTATCATGGGATGATGCCGAAACATTCTTCCACGAGTTCGGCCATGCGCTGCACTTCCTGGCTTCCAACGTGAAGTACCCAACCCTGAATAGTGGCGTGCGTGACTACACCGAGTTCCAGTCGCAGTTGCTGGAGCGCTGGTTGTCTACTGACAAAGTGATCAATCAGTTCCTGAAGCATTACAAGACCGGTGAGCCGATGCCGAAAGAACTGATCGCCAAAATCGAGAAAGCTTCTACCTTCAACCAAGGTTTTGGCACTACGGAGTTCCTGGCGTCTGCCCTGATGGACATGCACTTCCACCTGGCTGACCCGAACAACCTGGATCCAGACAAGTTTGAGAAAGAAACACTGTCTAAACTAGGTATGCCGAAGGAGATCGTGATGCGTCACCGTTCACCACACTTCGGACACGTGTTCTCAGGTGAAGGCTACGCTACCGGTTACTACGGTTACCTGTGGGCGGACGTACTGACGTCTGATGCAGCGGAGGCGTTTGCTGAAGCCCCAGGCGGATTCTACGATGCTGAGGTTGCTGCCAGACTGGTGAAATACCTGTTTGCACCACGCAACTCCATGGATCCGGCTGACGCTTACCGTCAGTTCCGTGGCCGCGATGCCAAGATCGATGCGCTGATGCGTGACCGAGGCTTCCCGGTACCAGGACAGCAAGGCAAGAAATAGCCTTAGGCTTTTCAGTAGCAAAACAAAAAGCGCCCTGCAGGTAAATCCTGCAGGGCGCTTTTGTATTAAATTATGTGGCGCTCCGGATGCCTTTGTTAACTTTCCAGTTGTCAGGATCTTTCTGCCAAATCATCACATACATGCCTTTCTTTAGCAAAGGGCCGTTTTACCACTTTTTGCAATTGCTGTATCTGAGCTTTTAGGGTGAGGAGTGCATTGTAGGTAACTTTTATAGCCTCGACTCGTCAATAAGTAGTGTTGTACAAAATCAGCAGATTCTATTGATCAAAGCTCTACGATACTGTATACTTATTTTGCTTCCATTGCTGCTTGTCGTGAATGAGGAAAGCCTGGCACAGGCACCTGAGGAGAAGCCAGAGGACAAACCCGTGCTTAAGCTTGGAGGAGCTGTGCGTTTCAACTATAACCTCTCCACCTGGAAGAAAGATCAGTTGGAGCGGGGAGGTGATTTTGGCTTTGACCTCTTTCGCATCAATGCAGAAGCCGCCTATAAGGGCATAAAACTTAATGCAGAATTTCGGCACTACTCTCAGGCCTTTGGCGGTGCTTTCCTGAAGCAAGGCTGGTTCCAGTATGATTTCGATGAAGGCTCCCAGCTACAGGTCGGTTTGAACCAGGTACCCTTCGGTATCCAGCAGTACAACTCCAACAACTGGTTTTTTAACATGACCTATTACGTCGGCTTTGAAGACGACCACGATATGGGCGTGAAGTACATCCGCGACAACGGTCTTTGGAGATGGCAGGCGGCTTACTATAAAAGTGCGGAAGAGTTCGTTTTTGGCCTTTCGGAGCCGAGCCCTAACCGCTATTCTTATGACGTGACAGGCCGTAACAAAGAAAACAACCAGCTTGACTTTAAACTGGTGCGACGGCTTGGCGATAGTCTGGCCCACGAGATAGGTTATTCTCTACAGGGTGGCTTGCTTTATAACATCGACACAGAGCGAAACGGAACCCGCTATGCCGGTGCGGTGCACTATGAATACAAGGCCTCCCATAGTCCCTGGAACATCAAGTTGCAGGCCATGCTCTACCGCTTTCAGCCAGCCTATGCAGCCGATGCCGACCTCGACTTTGTAGAAATGGGTGCCTACGGCGCCAACTACAATGTGGCAAACCGTGGGGAGATCTACACGGCAGGTATAGCCTACCATATACCCATCGAAACCAAGCTTTTGCAAGGTATAGAAGTGTATAATAATTACGGCTACTACAACAAGCGGGTAAGTGGCTATGAAAATTCCCACATGAACGTATTGGGTGCTCTGTTTACAGCCGGGCCCATGTACATCTACACCGACACGGCATTCGGATATAACCAACCTTGGCTGGGTCCGGAATGGACGAATGCCTTTACCACTGGCACCCCGGACGATACAAAGTGGCACATGCGCTTTAACATCAACATGGGGTATTACTTCTGATCTTTAAAACAAACAACATGAGTAAGGTTAAAAGCGACATTAAGAAATCTTTCGGGTTGGAAGTGAACGGACCTGTGTTCTGGTCATCGATCGTAATCCTGATTATCATTATTGTGCTTGTACTTGTTTTCAGGAAGGGGGCCGAAGAGTTTTTTGCGTCAGCCCAGACAGCCGTGACCTCTAATGCTGGTTGGCTTTTTATATTGAGCGTCAATATTTTTGTCGCCTTCTGTTTTTTCATAGCCTTCGGAAGATTTGGCAGAATCAGGCTGGGAGGGAAGGATGCCAAGCCGGAGTTTTCGACTTCCGCTTGGTTTGCAATGCTTTTTAGCGCCGGTATGGGTATAGGTTTGCTGTTCTGGAGTATAGCTGAGCCGATCAACCACTTCCAGACACCACCGATGGGTGACCCCGGCACACCGGCCGCTGCGCGTCAGGCTATGAACTTTACTTTTCTGCACTGGGGGCTGCATGCCTGGGCCATCTATGCGCTGGTCGCGCTGGCTTTGGCATTTTTTACTTACAACCGGCAACTGCCGCTCACGGTACGTTCGGCCTTCTATCCCTTTCTGGGTGAGCGTATCCACGGCATTATCGGTCACGTGATCGATATTTTGGCTGTGATCGCTACTTTGTTTGGTCTGGCTACTTCGCTGGGGCTAGGCGTAAAGCAGGTGGCAGCCGGTCTTAACCACGTGTTTCCAGTCATCACAAACGACATCACGACCCAGATCATCCTGATCGCCATCATCACAGGTATAGCCACTGTCTCGGTAGTCACAGGCGTGGACAAAGGGGTACGTATACTCAGTGAGTGGAACATCCGGATCGCGCTCCTGATTTTGGTAGCTGTACTTGCGCTAGGTCCTACTGTATTCATTTTGAGCTCCTATGTGCAGAATACCGGGTACTACCTGGGTAATTTCCTGCAGCTCTCATTCTGGAACGAAGCCTTCTCAACCAACAACTGGCAGGGCTCCTGGACGGTGTTCTACTGGGCCTGGTGGATCTCCTGGGCTCCTTTTGTGGGCATCTTCATCGCGCGTGTGTCCAAGGGGCGTACGATCAAGGAATTTGTACTCGGTGTCCTAATAGCTCCGTCGCTGCTGTCGTTTCTGTGGATGACAGCTTTCGGAAGCACCGCCCTGCGCGATATCCTTGCTGGGAACAATGCCATTGCTGAAGCGGTGGCAGCGGACGTCTCGACTGCCCTTTTTGTGTTTTTTGAGCAGCTGCCCTTCTCGACTGTACTTTCAGTGATTGGTATTTTGCTGATCGCGGGCTTTTTCGTCACCTCCTCTGACTCCGGCTCACTGGTGGTTGTCAGCCTGACTTCAGGCGGTATCCCTAACCCTCCGGTGGGGACGCGCATCTTCTGGGCGCTTTCAGGAGGAGCCATCGCGGCAGTGTTGCTGTTGGGCGGCGGCTTGCAGGCTTTGCAAACCGCTGTTATCATCACCGGGTTGCCGTTTGCCATTATTTTGCTCCTGATGTGCTACAGCCTCTATAGGGGCCTCAACGAAGAGTTGCAGGAAGAACTCAAACTGGGCCAGGCAAGCGAACGCAAGGCCTATCAGCAATTGGTTGCCGAAATGCTCGCCAAAAGGGCCCAGAAGCAAAACGTACCTAAAACTTCAAAAGAAAGCGAAACCCCAACCAAACCATTAGAATAAAGAAGCGCTATGATTGCAATTAATGCCATGATGGTCTGCCTGGACCTCAGTGAGATAGATGAAAAGCTGGTTGCTTTTACACGGGCGATTTGTGAGCGTCTACCGGTTAGTAAGGTCTACTTTGTGCACAACATCAAAACCTCGGAGCTTAGTGAAGACTTCAGAGAGTGGTTTGGGGAGGTGGATCTGGCCAGCGAGATTGAGGGAAACATAAGTGATATCGTGGGAGAGCACTTTGCTGATGCCGCTCCCTATGAAATCCTGGTTAGTGAAGAGCCGAATACTGAAGTCATATTGGCTGATCTGGTAAAACGCTATAAAGTAAATCTGACCTTGTTGGGGAAAAGAATGAAAGGCAAGAGCACCAATGCACTGGGGACCAAATTGCTCCGCATTTTGCCTTGCAGTATACTGGTGTTTCCGGAAGATAGTATCTTCAACATCCAAAAAGTGCTGGTTCCTATCGACTTCTCCAACACTTCTGTGTACGCACTCCGTCTTAGTAAGAGCCTGTCTGACCATTTGGGCTTGCAACTTGAGATCATGCACGTGTATCGTCTGCCGAGTCAGTTCTTCCCTCTGATCTCGGAGGAGAAAGCTGTTAAGAAAGCAGAGGAGCTTGTAAAGGGAAAGTTTGACGCTTTGCAAAAGCAACATCCTGAAATAGTCGGTATACCTTATACCTTGGTAAGAGCGGCCAACAAGAGTGTAGCAGAGCGCATCAGCCTGAATCTGGTAAAAGGAGGTCATGGCATGCTGGTGCTAGGCTTAAAAGGCAATAACCCGATCCCATCGCTGAGTCTTGGAAGTGTACCGACCGAGATCTATAACTTCGATATCAATGTGCCGTTGTGGCTGGTGTATTCAGAGGAGGTGATCAAGTAAAATTGTAAACTATAGATGGCTCTAAAGGCTTATAACAGTTGTATAGAAAATAATTGTAGAAATTATGATTGGTCTCGTAACCTTTCGAAAACATACTCGTAATTCTTGAGATTGATAAGTATAATGGATTTTAGCAAAACTGGATATTTTGTCCAAGTTTGATCCAATTGCTTCCAGATTACCGATTGCCTATTATGGATGAATTCTCTCTATTTACCAGCAAGCTTCAAACTTGTGATTTGATCGTATTGACAGAAGCGGATGAAACCCGCACTTATTGTCGTTTTTATGCGAATGGCCTTTATCAGGACAGAATGTTTATTTCGGATGTCTCGATGAAAGAAAACCTGACGCTACTAAGCAGTGAGGAAGATGTGATCGATTGGAATGGTGTGCAAAATCTTCGGAAAAAGTACTGTGATGCAGTACACACGGAAGGAGATTTGAGTGCAAAAATATCAAAAGAACCCGTTTAGCCTTTCTCCCCGGAAAGCTTTCAGAAAATCCTGTAGGAAACAGACGTTGATCCGGAGTTTCCTGATAGAGGATGCCCTATAAAAAGCAAAGGCTCCTTTGTGAGGAGCCCTGCTTCTTCAAAGGATTGCCCAAAGGCAACCTTCAACTTTTAGCCACTGCAAATATAGAGATAATAATACCTATAATTAGTACAGTTTGTCAAAAATATTTATTTTTTTGAACTTTCTTGTAGGAGTATTATTTAATCTGGCTTCAATGATGGCGGATTTGTCATATTTGTATCATCAAAACAAGGATTGACTTATAACATAAAACAGAAAGAGGGAGCCGACCGGCTCCCTCTTTCTGTTTCTAATGTAGAATATTGGACGCTTCTTACTTGTCGCTCTGGTAACCAACCAACTTGATCATCTTGTTGTAGTTACCTAGCAGTAAGAATGAAGGAGCCCACTGTCCAACGAACAAAGCTTCTTCGTCTTTCTTCATAATTTTCAATGTTGCTGACACGGCCATTGAACCCAGTGCCGCCCATAAGAATACATCTGATGGGATACGGGAAGTATAATCTTCGATAGCTGCTGCTATAGGTCCTTCTTTATGCTGTGGGTTAGTTCGGTCAGCTTTGTTTTTCAAATCCTGTGCGTCTCTTTTAAGATCTTGTGTGTCCATAGTTCTTATTTTGTTTAGATGGTACAATACCATACAAAACGAAATAGACCTATGATTGTTTGCAAAAATTGAAAAATATGGGGTATGTATGGCCCGGCAAGGCGATCAGACTCTATATTATTGCTACAATATATGTAAATTGGCGCCCTGAAAAGGAGGAAGGCCTCAGGCTATCCTCTATTTGAGACTGAACCCCTAGACAGCCAATATTTTGGAGCTTTCCGCACTTCTTGAACCGCTGGCCGGCACGCCCCAAACCACACTGGCGTTGGTGGTGCTCCTGTTGCCGCTCTTCGCTTTTGCGGTGCTATACCTGGCGGGCAAAAAGCTACCCCGACAAGGCGACTGGCTGGGGATCGGTGCCACCGGGCTCGCCTTTGCACTTTCGATCTACCTCTTTACCCAAACCTGGAACACAGAGGTCTACCATAGCCGAACAGTTTGGTTTAATTTGCCTGGCAGTTTTGTCGCTGACTTTACAGCAGGAATACTACTTGATAACCTGACGGTGCTGATGCTGGTAATCGTTACCTTCATCTCCATGCTGGTGCAGCTCTTTTCGGTGGGCTACATGCACGGTGATAAGGGGTATAGCCGCTATTTTGCCTATTTGGGACTCTTTACCTTTAGCATGCTGGGTATTGTGCTGGTCGATAACCTGCTGTTGCTCTTTATGTTCTGGGAGCTGGTGGGTTTGTCTTCCTATCTGCTGATCGGCTTTTGGTATGAGCGCCCGGCTGCCATTGCGGCCAACAAAAAAGCTTTTTTAGTGAACCGGGTGGGTGACATTGGCCTGCTGCTTGGTTTGTTTGCCTTCTATACCTATTTCCGGACCTTTGACCTGGAAGCCTTGCGCACCATGGTGGGAGCAGGAGAGTGGCTGAACGGGACCTTCGTAACAGGCTATACCTTGCAGGGAATGGCCTGGTCTGTAGAGTTGAGTCCCTTGTTTCTGACGCTGGCCGGGCTTGGCCTGTTTATGGGCTGTGTGGGCAAGTCGGCGCAGTTCCCGCTGCAGGTATGGCTGCCCGATGCCATGCAGGGCCCGACACCGGTGTCCTCGCTGATTCACGCTGCGACCATGGTAGCGGCTGGCGTATACCTGGTGGCACGCTGCTACGCTTTCTTTACAGTGGATGCTCTTACGGTTATTGCCATCGTTGGTGCCATCACGGCACTGCTCGGTGCCGTTGCGGCACTCACGCAATATGACATCAAAGCGGTACTGGCCTTCTCTACGATCTCACAACTGGGTTACATGGTGATGGGGATGGGCACCGGGGCACACGATGCTTCGCTGTTTCACCTGACCACACACGCCTTTTTCAAAGCGGCCCTTTTCCTCAATGCCGGTATCATCATCCACGCCATGCACCGGGGGATGCACCATGCGCACCTGCCAGTTGGAGTCGATCCGCAGGATATCCGCAACATGGGTGGCTTGCGCAAAGCCATGCCGCTTACCTTTTATACCTATTTGCTGGCAGCTGCCGCGCTGGTTGGTTTGCCGCTGTTTTCAGGATTCCTTTCCAAAGATGCTATCCTTTCCGGCAGCTGGGCCTGGGCACAGACCATGAGCCTGGCCAATGGCAACAGCCTTTACTTTATAGTACCGGTGATCGGCTTCACAGTCGTGCTGCTCACCGCCTATTACATGGGGCGGCACCTGTGGTTCATGTTCTTTGGTTCGTTCCGACTTCCTTTTGATATGCGGACACTTCGTTTGTCGGTGAGTCAGGAGGTGGAGCGGGTGATGCTTATACCTGTAGTCTTATTGGCGGTGTTGTCGCTGGGTTTCTTCTTTTCGCTCAACCCCTTGTCCTTTGCCGGAAGTTGGGTGATGCAGGGAATCAGCCTGACACAACTCTCACAGGATGGCGCTCTGCTCGCCAGCAGTCTGATAAAGGCCGTGACGGCGCAGGATGCTGCCAACGGAATAGCTCACTTATTCATTGGGATTTTCTCGGCTCTGCTAGGTATAGCAGGTATAGCTTTGGCTGTTGGCAGGTATAAGGGCAATAGCAGCGAAGCGCTCCTGCAGGAAAGACCAAACGGGGCACTGGCACAACTTTCTTATCATCATTATTACCTGGATGCAGTGTACGACCGGCTGCTTGTGAAACCAGTACTTTGGATGTCCCGCATGCTCTATCGCTTCGACAAACGGGTGATTGACTATACGCTTGAATATGCCAGCAAATGGCTGGTGGTGTTCTCCAAGATCGTGAAGTGGTTCGACAAGTGGGGTGTTGACGGCAGTGTGTGGCTGATCGGAGCAATGGCAAAAGTGCTGGGCCGGTTCGGGCGGGGACTTCAGAACGGGAAGGTGCAATCTTACTACGCTTACTCCCTTTTCGGATTTATTCTGATAATACTATACATCATGCTGAATTGATGTTAATTTCGCAGTCAGGTTGTTGGATCTTGATAGATTGGATGAAATAAAGGGTCGCTGTCCGTAGTTTGTACAGGATCTAAAAAAACTGTTCCGCATTATTTTGGTTTGCTTTCAGATTTTGGGAGCAGGTCAAGCGAATCTAAACCCGTGCTCAGTAGGAGCTGTGGCTGAAAACAAAACTAGTCCCGGTTTAACATTGGGTGAGTAATTAACTAGTAACAGATGCGCAGTCGTGTGTCGTGATACGTGATACTTGTGTCGTAACATATTGATGAATTATACTCTTTCCAGCCTTATTTTTCTTCCCCTGGTGGCAGCACTTATCGTGTTGCTCCTGCCGACACGCATGCAGCGGGGTATAAAAGCCGTAACGCTGGGTGGCACGTTGCTGCAGCTGGCCGTGGCCGTGTGGCTATACCTGGGCTTCGATGGCGCTTCGCAGGCAAACGGGCAGACAGGCTATCAGTTTATGGAGAAGCTAGACTGGATCGGTTTCTCGCTGGGTAGTCTGGGTCGTTTTCAAATCGAGTATTTTGTGGGCGTGGACGGTATCAGCATCGGGATGGTACTGCTCACAGGTATTGTCGGGGTGATCGGGGTGATCTCATCCTGGAACATTACCAAGAATGTGAAAGGCTACTTCCTGCTCTACCTCTTGCTCATGACCAGCGTGATGGGCTGCTTCCTGGCCCTGGACTTCTTCCTGTTCTACCTCTTCTTTGAGTTCATGCTCTTGCCAATGTATTTCCTCATTGGTATCTGGGGTGGTCCGAAGCGCGAATATGCCGCACTTAAGTTCTTCATCTATACCCTGATCGGATCGCTTTTCATTTTGGTTGTGATGATCGGGCTCTATACCTCCGTGATCGATCCGGAGGCGACGGCACAGCAAATGGGCCTTATAGGACAGAACGTGCCAGCTAGTCTGGACCTGATCCGGCAAGTGCAGCAGATGCTGCAGCAAGGCGTGATCAGCCAGGCAGACATGGTACGGACCTTCAGTATACCTGCTATGATGGAGCCAGCCAACTTTATACCCGGCAGTTTGCTGCATGTTTTTTCAGGCGTCACGCTGTTTGATCTTCCGATTCGCTTTGTAGCCTTCTTGTTAGTGCTGGCAGGCTTCCTGATCAAGGTGCCGTCTGTGCCCGTGCATACCTGGTTGCCCGATGCGCACGTGGAAGCCCCTACACCTATATCCGTGTTGCTGGCCGCAATCCTGCTGAAGGTAGGAGGTTACGGTCTGATCCGGATCGTATACCCGGTTTTCCCGGATGCGGGTGCCTACTTCTCTACTTTCGTTGGCGGATTGGGGGTACTCTCTATTATCTATGGGGCTCTTTGTGCACTGGCCATGAACGATCTGAAAAAACTGATCGCTTACTCGTCGGTATCGCACATGGGCTTTGTGCTGCTCGGTCTGGCTTCGCTGACAAATGAAGGTGTGAACGGTGCGATCTACATGATGTTCAGCCATGGTCTGATCTCGGCTATGCTTTTCCTGGTAGTAGGGGTAATCTACGACCGGGCGCACGACCGCATGATCCTGAATTTCCGCGGGCTTGCCAAACGCATGCCGGCTTATACCGCCTTTGTGGTGATCGCCTTTTTTGCTTCGCTGGGACTGCCAGGCTTCTCAGGTTTTATCGCCGAGTTGCTGGTGCTTTTGGGCAGCTTCAGTGCGCCAGAGGCGACAGGTATGCTGCCCCGCTGGATGGCAATAGTGGCTGTGATTGGCCTGCTGCTTTCGGCGGCTTATTACCTGTGGGCACTCCAGCGCATGTTCTTTGGCAAGTTCTGGCTATTCCCGGAGTTGCGTGGCAAAGCCTCCATGACTGATCTGTCTGGGCGTGAGTACCTGATGCTGGTGCCGCTGGCGATACTGGCGCTGCTATTCGGCATATTCCCACACCTGCTCTTGGACAAGACAGGTATGTCGGTGACGGGCTTCACGGAACTGGTGCTGCGAAACGGACAGGAACAGCTGAACATTTTACAAGCGATTTTAATAAAATAACAACTGCCTCTGCTGAAGTTTTGTCTTCTCAGAGGCTTTATACTTTACCTTATACCGACACGTGGAAGAACAGGCAGCTCAGCTCACCCAGGCCATCGACAGCATATTAGCTGGAGCAGGAACGCTGCTGCCCGAACTACTACTGGCCCTCTTCTTCCTGTTGCTAGTCACGCTTGACCTGTTCAAATCTAAAACAATAAAGCGATTACTGCCCTGGGTAGCGCTAACCGGATTGTTCTCGACACTGGTGCTACTGGTACTGGGCCCACAAGACAGCGATGGGGTGCAGTTTCTGAACCTGCTGCGCTCCGATGGCATAGCACGTTATGCCAGCATCCTTTTCAGTCTGACGGGCATCTGTACGATCCTGCTCTCGCTCCAAAATCCGAAAATAGAAAAGCGCAAGCAAGGAGAAGGCCGTGGTGAATACTATGCTTTGATTCTGATACTCGTGCTGGGCCTCAACCTAATGGCTAAATCGGTCAATCTGCTGATGGTTTTCCTGGCGATTGAGGTGGTTTCCATTGCCTCCTATATCCTGACACTTACCCTCAAAGAAGAAAAAAGAGCCGTGGAAGCAGGCTTGAAATATGTGCTCTACGGCACTCTGTCAGCTGGAGTGATGCTCTATGGCATGTCCTTTTTCTATGGCCTGACCGGCTCGCTGGACTATACCCTGGTTTCGTTCTGGCGCAGCTTACTTGATGCCAGCCCGCTGATGGTGACGGTGGCAGCCATCCTGGTATTCGCGGGTTTCCTCTTCAAAATTTCCGCAGCCCCTTTTCATTTCTGGACGCCGGATGTGTACCAGGGAGCACCCATGCCGATCGTAGCCCTCTTTTCTACCGGACCCAAAATGGCAGGCATCATTGTGATCATGCGCTTTGTGGCGGCCTTCGCCGACCCGACCATTTCCAATGCTTTCTCCGATGTGCAGCTTTTCTTAGGTATAGCCGCATTGGCTACGCTGGCCATCGGCAATTTCACAGCTCTTTGGCAGCGCAGTCCGCGTCGCCTGATGGCATTCTCATCGGTATCGCATGCGGGTTTTCTGCTGATGGCGTTGCTGGCCTTTGGCAGCGACTATACGGTGAGCGTGCTGTTCTATATGACAGTACTGCTCTTTATGAACTTCGGCTTATTCCTGTTCCTGCAGATGGCTGAAGAAAACTGGCAGGTGCGCACCCTCGAGGATTTTCAGGGAATGGGCGCTCGGATTCCTTTTGCCGGTATCATGGCGCTACTCTTTTTGCTTTCGCTAACGGGGCTTCCGCCATTGGCTGGCTTCATGGGCAAGCTGCTTGTTTTTAGCAATGTGTGGGAGGCCTATACCTATAATGGACAGCCCTTGCTACTGGTTCTACTGGTGGCTGGCGTCCTGCTTACCGGGGTGGCTTTGTTCTACTATATCAAAATACCTTATTACCTTTTCCTGAAAAGGAATCAAACTGCCGAAAATTTAGTTATTTCACTGTCAAATAAGCTGCTGCTGGTTTTTTTCGCCTTGCCGCTGCTGGTCTTCTTTTTTAAACCCGACCTGCTGCTGCACTGGATAGAAAAACTGCTGGCCTAGATACTTTTACAACCCTATGAGCGATTCAATTAAGCACGAATGCGGAATAGCCATGATCAGGCTCCGAAAACCAATCGAATATTACGTTGAAAAGTATGGCACTCCGATGTACGGTGTCAACAAACTATACCTGCTGATGCAGAAGCAGCACAACCGCGGACAGGACGGTGCAGGTGTAGCGAGCATTAAAATAGATGCCGGTCCAGGCATGGAGTACATCAGCCGTTTCCGCTCCGTAAAAACCCGTGCCATCGACAGTATCTTCGGGAAGATCGGCAAGGAATTTAAGAAGCTGAAAGAAGAGAAACCTGAGTTGGCGCTCGATACAAATTGGGTATGGCAGAACCTGCCTTTCCTGGGCGATGTATACCTGGGTCACCTGCGCTACGGCACACACGGTATCAACACCGTGGACAACTGCCACCCGATGGTGCGTGAAAACAACTGGCGCAGCCGTAGCCTTGCCGTAGCCGGTAATTTTAACATGACCAACGTAGACGAGCAGTTTCACAAACTCATCGAACTAGGTCAGCATCCAAAGCAAAAGTCCGACACCATCACAGTACTCGAAAAGATCGGACACTTCCTGGATGAAGAAAACCAGATGCTGTTCGAATCTTACAAAGACGACTACTCCAACAAAGAGATTACTGCCCTGATCGAAGACAATCTGAGTCTGCAGCGTGTGCTCAAGCGTGCCTGCAAGGATTTTGACGGTGGCTACGCTATGGCAGGTCTGACAGGGTATGGCGCTTCCTTTGTGGTGCGCGACCCGAACGGTATCCGTCCGGCTTACTACTACATGGACGACGAAGTGATTGTGGTGGCCTCTGAAAAACCTGCTATCAAGACCGCTTTTGATATTGAGTATAGCGAGATCCGGGAGATCACACCGGGCCACGCCTTAATCGTGGACAAAGCCGGCAATGTAGACCTGAAAGAGATTCTGCCGCAACTCGAGAAAAAGTCCTGCAGCTTTGAGCGCATTTACTTCTCCAGGGGCAATGACCCGGAGATCTATGAAGAACGCAAGAACATGGGTCGCCGCCTGTGTCCTCAGATTCTGGAAGCGATCGAGTATGACCTGAAAAATACGGTATTCTCTTACATCCCGAATACGGCTGAAACATCCTGGCTGGGCATGATGAAAGGTATCGAAGATCATCTGCGTGCCTACCGTAAGCAAGCCATCCTGAACCAGGAGCTCAGCGAAGAGCAACTTGACGAGATTCTGCAGTTCAAGCCACGCGCCGAGAAGCTGGTGATCAAAGACGTGAAGCTGCGTACTTTCATCACCGACAACGACAGCCGCGACGACCTGGTGACGCACGTGTATGATACGACTTATGAGGTAGTAAGGAAAGGCATCGATACGCTGGTTGTGCTGGACGACTCGATTGTAAGGGGTACGACGCTGGAGAAGAGTATCATCAAGATGCTGGACAAACTAGAGCCGAAGAAGATCATCATCGTGTCCTGCGCACCGCAGATTCGCTACCCGGATTGCTACGGCATCGATATGTCCCGTGTAAAGGAGTTCGTTGCTTTCCGCGCCATGCTGGCCTTGCTCAAAGACCGTGACATGTATTATAAAGTTGACGAAGTATACGATAAGATTCAAGCCGTTCAAGGTACACCGGCTATCATGGAGACTAACTATGTAAAAGAGTTGTTCGACCTGTTCACGCACGACGAGTTGTCTGCCAAAGTATCGGAAATCGTGAAAGCACCTGAGGTAAATGCCGAAGTACAGGTGATCTACCAGCGGATCGAAGACCTGCACCTGGCCTGCCCGAACCATAAAGGCGACTGGTACTTTACGGGTGACTACCCGACTCCAGGTGGTACCCGTGTGGTAAACCGTGCGTTCATGAATTTTGTGGAAAACAAAGCCGTTCGCGCTTATTAATGAGAGTTGAAATGAGTTTAAAGGCCTGTTCTGTAAAAAGGACAGGCCTTTTTATTTGATCTGAATGGAGCCCTACATCGAAACAGCCAGGAGCACCGCAATCTATTGCTTTAAACAATCCAAAGGCCTTACGCTTTAACCTAAACAGTCCCTCGCCGTTATTCTAATGCGGCCTTTTATAGCGGAAACCTAACATTTATGGAGCACAAAGCAGGCTTTTGGAAAAAGACTAAAGAAATACTGATAGACTCTTACAAGAACTTTCAGCAAAACGAGCCTATTGTATACAGTGCGGCCATAGCGTTTTTTACAATTTTCTCGCTGCCCGCCATCCTGATCGTGCTTACATTGGCGGGTTCAATCTTTTTCTCAGAAGAGACGGTGCAGGCTGAGATCGTCAAGCAGATGGAAGATTTGATGAGCGACGAGGTAGGTAATCAGGTAAACGCTCTGCTGGATAACGTGACACAGATACCTGTGGGGTTCTGGAGTATTCTGATTGGGGTAGCCGTCGTAGTGAAAAGCGCAACGATCATTTTTTTCATCATCCAGAAAGCTCTGAACTCGGTTTGGCAGATCCGGGTAAAGCATGATGTGAACTATCTTAAGCTGCTACGCCATCGGCTTGTTACCCTGGGTATAGTAGCCGGGCTGGGCTTTCTGCTGCTATTGAGTCTGGTATTTGACGCTGCACTGATGGTGTTTAGTGACCAACTCTATGATGTCCTGGAGGAACATTTAACCTCAGCTATTAAACTAATCAAGATTGTTTTCTCAATTATAGTCGTGCTTGTTTTTTTCACGGCTATTCACAAAATACTACCTGATGCCACTGTTCAATGGCGCGACGCAATGGCTGGCGGCATTATCACTTCCATTTTGTTTCTGATCGGAAAGGAATTGATCGACTTTATCCTGAGTAGCGTGAAAGTAGTTGGCTTCTATGCTGCCGCGGGATCGTTTGTGGTGGTGCTACTATGGGTGTTTTACTCATCGGTCATCCTGATGCTGGGCGCCGAAGTGACCAAAGCCTACGCCAATAACCATGGTCGTGAGGTTGAGCCCTCAGAGATAGCAGAAAAGTATGATAAGGTGAATGGCGGTAGGAGCTAAAAAAGGTGCTCTTCTTTTGAAGGAGCACCTTTCTTAGTGTTGGATTTATTATTTTTTAGTTTCCTCTCTGGGCCACTCTTGGTCCCTGGCTTCCAGTGTCGAATCTTGGAGCACCATCAGGCTTAGTGGTACGGATTGGTCCCATTCTATTAGAGATCATGACAGGAACTGCGCCCTGCTTGACTTTGCCATCTTGAATATCAGACTGCTTAAACAGCGCAACTGTAAACCAGTCATCGACATAGGCTTCATCTTCAAATGTAAAGCAATCCATGAAGGAAATGGTGTTGGTAGCTGCATCCAGCATACCTCTTTTAAAGTAAGTAGTGGGCGCAGATTGACTGGCAAACTGAAACTCCCCTTTCACATCAATGAAATACTTACTCAGGTCGATGTTAGAGTCGTATTTGATAACGAAATCATACTCATAGCAACTACCATTAGATCGAAGCCTTTTGGGTTTCACAAGGGAGCCCGTCTGTGCCAGGCTTAGTTGAGGCCCTTTAGCTGAGAAGGCAACTGTGTTGGCCGGGCAGTCGCTATGGTTTTTAACAGTAGCCTGCACTTTTCCATTTTCCTGACCATACACCCAGTTAACTTCCGCTATACCCTGGGCATTTGTACTAGTAGTATTCGTGTTGATCGTACCACCGCCTTCTACCACTTCCCAGCTAACCTGGGCGTTAGAAACCGGTTTGCCGGAGGCATCTGCCACCCGAACCTGCAATGGGGAGGCCATGGCTTCACCTGGCATGCCAAGTTGGTCATTACCTTCGTGCACTGCAATGGTGTTACATGCAATTGGATCGTCGTCGTCACAGCTGGTGAGGGAAGCACATAAAATCAGGATAAAAGTGAATCTTATGCTGTTTAAAATCTTCATGAAAGATAATATTGGGGGTGAAAGAAAGGATAGGAAAGCCAGGTAAACACAAAGCTAAAAGAAGCGCCTTGAGTGGAGTGTGCCTATAAATACGGTTTCATCTTTTTATTGTTATATAATATTAATTAATTTATTCTTAAAGTATGATTAAGTTGGATATGGGAGGGTTATTTGGATAGGTCAGCAATTGCCATGATGGCAAACGCTACGGTGCCGCCGTAAACGGCAAATTTGGTAATAGGGGAGGCATTAGAAAGAAAAGCGGTGTGCTGGTTGTATTTGATAATACCCATAAGTGTGAGCGACAGGTATAGGAATAGCGCCAATGGGATAATGTTGAAAAGAATCTCGAAGATGTCGTTTGCCATGGGGATGCGCTAGATTTTCGATGGGTGCCGTGCAAAGATAGGTATAAATTGCAGGCTGGCGTATCTTTGGCCTGAACAATACTACCAACTTAACCCTGTACGACCGCTATGGCGCTTACCAAAATCTGCAAAGCCTTTCAGGAACTGACTCCAAACGAACTGTATGACATGCTCCGGTTGCGGAGCGAGGTGTTT
The DNA here is from genome assembly GCF_058932845.1 of Pontibacter sp. LHS2. Taxonomy (NCBI): domain Bacteria; kingdom Pseudomonadati; phylum Bacteroidota; class Cytophagia; order Cytophagales; family Hymenobacteraceae; genus Pontibacter; species Pontibacter sp. LHS2. Next base: position 90,615 of record NZ_JBZYWG010000002.1, on the reverse strand, counting down.
GTAGTAGAGCAGACATGTATCTTTCTGGACATGGACGATAAAGATCAGCTTTGCCACCATGTGCTTTTCTACAATGAAGATCAGGTGTTGGTCGCTACTGCCCGCCTGGTGCCGGCTGGGGTATCTTATCCGGATATGATGTCGATTGGGCGCATCGTGACAAGCCCACTGGTGCGTGGCACGGGAGTAGGTAAACAGTTGGTCGAGCTGTCAATTGAAGCCTGCTATCGTTTATTTGGCAAGAGCCCGATCCGGATTGGAGCACAGCTCTACGCCAAAAAGTTTTACGAGAGTTTTGGCTTTGAGCAGTCCAGTGAGGTATATGACGAGGATGGGATTGACCACATCAAAATGGAGAAGCAGGTATAGCAACTGGTTGAAATATAGTGGTTTTTCATTATCTTGTTTCATCATCCCTCTACGCTATGAAAACAAGACTTATCAACCGGTATGGGTTATTACTTGCGCTGGTCTGCTGGCTGAGCGGCTGTGTAAAAGAAGAAGATGACTATGTCAGTAAATACTGTCCCGGTTCCTGCACCGAGGTAAGTGGACAAGTGCTGCGCTCCAGTGGCCAGCCTGTAGTCAATATGCAGATCATGGCCACCTGGAAAAATCTGGAATACTTGAGTGGCGGCACGATTCGGAAAAAAGCAGTGGCCTATACCGACACACAGGGTAACTATACCCTGCGTTTTCTTCTTAGAGACGATGAAATGCAGGTGGGGTACATCAACATTGAACCACAGGGGAGGGCTTGCAATGGATCAATATGCCCGTCTTACACCATGTATTGGGACGAACTGAAACGCGACACAGCGTATACCCATACTTTTCTGATTAATATGTAAGCCATATCTCAAAACGGCACTGCCAACCATATGCTTAGCCCACTGCACAAATTTTGCTATGTCACAGCTTTGCTGCTATGCCTGGTCCTGAGGGCGCAGGCACAGCATACCCAGCGCATTAGTTTTCGGATCGGGAGCGCCACACCTATCGGTGACTTCAAGGCAGACCGGTTTGAAGACGAGTACCCACCTCTAGCAAAGCAGGGGATTAACCTGGAGGGAAACTATCGTGTGGATCTAAAGCCATACCTGGCGGTGGGCGCTACAGCCGGCTGGCGATTTCAACGCTTCGATTTGGATGCCTTTGCTTCGCCCGATGATGAGCTGGTGACACACCGGGAAGCGAGCGGCTGGAAAAGCACCTACGCCTTGGCCGACCTATACCTGCAAAGCGCACCTGGCAGCTTTTTTGGCTTTGTGAAAGGTTCTCTGGGAGCTGCTCACAATAAATCGCCGGAGGTAAAAGTAGACACGTCATACGGCCCCATCCGTCGCAGCGCTGACACGGCAGTTGCTCTGGCGTATGGTGTAGGAGGTGGTTTTGGAATAGTGGCTGGTCGTGTTCTGTTTACCCTGGAGATAGGCATACTCGCCACCGAACCTACTTTTAAAATAACGAATGCGCAGGGTCAAAGCTATACCTTGCGGCAACCTATGCAAACGGTCAACTCTATACTGGGCCTGAGCTATACCTTATAAACCTTGCTATACCTGAGTTGCCTGAGAAAAAAAAAGGCTCGGGTTGTGCTCCCGGGCCTTTTTGCTTAGGCGATATACTCTGTTTAAATGACCATCACCAGTTTTGCAAATGCATCCACTAGCTGCAACAGTCTGCTTGTAAGCGCTACTTTCTGTTCCTCCACCTGCTCCTCCAGGTTAATGGTAGTTTGCGCAGTTGCTGCATTTGGGTTCAAGACGATAGTCGCTTCACGTTTCAACGGGCATACCATCTCCTCTTTATTATGAGAGCTTGCAGCGCATGTGGTCTGGTTTGCAACGCTGGTGTTGCCTCCATGCGATAGGCTCATGAAGAGGAGCCCGGCAATCAAGATCAGTCCTGTCTTTTTCATAGCAATACAGGTTTTTACTTGCGTAAAATCGTCAGTGATTCACCGGAAAGCTCTACCTGAGCCTGCTCCGAAAAATTGAACCGCAACGCAGGTATAGCAACATCCTGCAGAGAAAGGTAGCTGCGGTTGCGGACATCAAGGTTCGCGTGCTGTATCTTATTGTCTGTCAGGATGCGCAGCTTTGGTTCACTTTCAGGACTTGTGCCTGTAACCGCATACAGGTGCACCAGCTCGTTGTTGTGCAGCTGTACATGCACGCCATTGTCAAGCTCCAGCCTGAGACTATCCTGCCTGAATCCTATCAGGGAAGTATTCAGGAAATTGGTCGCACTTATAAGCTTGACGTTAGTTATCGGCTCTCCATTAAAAGAATGCGTCGCGTTGGCTCGGAGTGTTTTCAGCATCGGGGTTTTGATGATCAGGTGAGGAGTGCCCCAGCCTTTAACCCTTTGCTGCTTATCATTTGTTGCCAGATCGATCTGCAATGTTTTGCCTTTCTGACTGATTTGCAATACTTCTTCATTGCCTTTGTGCAGGTATACTTCGTGGTTGTCGCCCTGCTCAATCTGCACGGTCATCTTATCGCCCGGATTTACCACAATTTCATCAAAGCCATTAAAATCATGAGCAATGTAGTTGCGGTAAGGGTTCTGGTAAGATTTGGTGTTGAACTCTGCTTTCAGCGCAATATTATACGTTGCCAGTCCACTTAGCAGAAGGACTAAAGCGAAAAGTAAAAGTTTATTACTGGTTTTCATGATTTCTGCTCGATTTCTGATTCGTAATTTTCTGTTTTATACACGTCATAGCGCTTCTGTATCTCGTCCAGGTCTATTTCCAGCAAAAAGAGGTTTCTGAAAAACTCGGGCAAATCCTGTTGTAGAAAACGCTCCTTGCGTTGGGCTTTTACCTTTTTGACGGCATCCGGCGTCACAAAAAAGCCAATGCCACGCTTGTTGTAGATCACCTCCTGATTCTGAAGCTGCTCATAGGTGCGCATCACCGTATTGGGATTCACCTGAAAAGTCACTGCCAGATCACGCACCGAGGGGATCTTGTCTTCTGCGGCCCACTTGCCCAGCAGAATCTGGTCGCTCACGTGCGCCGCAATCTGCAGGTAGATGGGTTCGTTTTCTTTAAATTCCATTTGTTTCCTCCCCGCTAAACTTGCTTTTCCTTTATTTTGAAATAGGCCACTACCCAGCTTATAAGCGCCAGTGCTATTGGCAGCAGTATAATTAGTGGCTCATTACCTTCGTAGGCACCTACCTCAAATTGCTTATCATTTTCCATGAAATAGGCTGACGAGAATGGCCCCGCAGATGTCAGGTCACGTCCCAGCAGTACTTGTACAACCTGCTTGTTCAGGTTATACAGCAGGATGATGGCCAGAAAACCTATGAATGCCGCTTTGATAAAATGATTCTTGTTAAAATAAGCCGAGCCCACCAACATCAGCGCATTAAACAGCGCATAGAAGATCAGAATCATGTACAGTGGCGGTTCGGAGGTCAGTATGTTGATCAACTCAGGATCGGATCCCACACGTGGATCGAGATGGAGCAGAATGGTTATGATCAGGTAAAACGAAGGTATAAACAGTAGCAGGTAGATGGGAAAGGAGTACAGCCACCCGACCAGGTATTTCTCCAGTTGTGAAGCAGGCAGGGTCAGGAAAGCGATCGCCTTTTTATTGTCACCTAGCTGCGCAAACACAGTGCTCGAAAACACCATACCTGCCCCGATCATGAAGAACAAGAAAAAGATGGACTGCTCAGTAACTGACATAGGTCGGGATGCCAGATAGCTGGCTGTGGCCATGATCAGAAACATAGCGCCCAGCAATACGCCCAGCGACATCAGATAGGTTTTATAGTGCTCCACTGTATGCTTGCGAAACAGTAGCGCAAAGCGGCTCTTATTAAAGTGATTGTTCATATTGAGATCTTTGAAGAATTTCGGTTACAGATGTGTTGCCGCTGGTAATGGCATTGAAAAGTAGTTCCATGTCCACCTTGCTGTAGTTGCCCATGACATTCGGTAAGATAGCCTGCTTGCCCCGCAATGCATCTTCGGTGTAAATGGCGGTGTGAGCTTCCGATTCAGGTATAGTAGTAAAGGTGAGTCGCTCACTGATCGCATCCAGGGATTCATTCAGTACGATCTCCCGGTTATGCACCACCACCAGCGTATCAATCAGGCTATCGAGGTCGCGTACCTGGTGCGTGGAGATGATGATGCAGCGGTTTTCGGTGAGGGCTGAGGCGATAATGCGGCGAAACTGCACTTTGGAAGGTATGTCCAGGCCATTGGTTGGCTCGTCCATCACCAAGGCACTTGTATTTGTGGCTAGCCCAAATGCAATAATAGCTTTCTTCTGCTGACCGAAAGACATCTTGTTGAGAACGGCATGCTGCGGTACTTCAAATTCTGATAAGTACCGGTAAAAGGCGTCCTCATCGAAATAAGGGTAGAAAGGGGCAGTGTTTGCTACAAACTGTTTTGCCGTGAGGGACGGCATGTAGATTTCCTCCGGAATGAAATAGAGATTCTCGAGCATGGACGGCAGGCGCTTGTGTGAGTCAATGCCGTTTACCTGGCAGCGGCCTTCTAGTGGGAAAACAAGCCCCACCATGTTTTTAAGCAGTGTGGACTTGCCTGCGCCATTCTTGCCGAGCAACCCATAAATATGGCCCTCCTGCAGCTTCAGGCTCAGATTCTGGAATAGCAGCGACTTGCGGCTATACCCGAAACTAAGGTTCTCGATCTCTATCATATCTGTTTGTTTTAGTGTATTAGTTACATAGTACACTACAAATGTAGATATTGTTTTACCAATACCAAATTATTTTTAAAAAATATTTAGATAAAGGTATATAAGCTTATTTTCAGGTAGATAGCCCCTGTGAGAGTTTCTTTTAAGAAATAGGCTCAGACTTAATTAAGAGGAATAACGGATAGTTATAGAGAGGGTAGGACAAAGAATGAGGCGCAGCTATACCTTATTGATATGGTCTGAAAGAGCCAGGTATACCTGCTCTGCGTCCTGCTTTTCGAATATCTTCTGTGATGCTCCGAAGTCAAGCACGAGTTTGGCGGTTTGTTGTTCAGTCTCCGGTTTGAAATAAGAAAAGCACAGTTTGCTCACGTCCAGGATAAAAACGGCACGTGTGTCTCCGCTGCCGAGCGAAATGGTTACAAAGTTACTGTTTACAGGCTGCATGGCTATACCTTGATCTGCTCAGGTATACGTCAGTTCCTGAACTTCTGCGTGATCATCAAACCATGACTGCGACTCTGCAGCACGGCTATACCTACCCGCCCGAACCGCACGTGCAGGATATTGGCCCGGTGGCCCGGAGACTCCATCAATCCTTTGTGGGCTATGTTGAGGGTAGGGGCAAGTGCCAGGTTTTCGCCAGCGGCTCTGAATGGGATATTGGCCGCCCGTATTCTGTCTGCTGCGCTTGCCCCCTCAGGTGTTATGTGGGAGAAGTAACCGCGCGTGAACATGTCGGCCGCATGTAGCCGGGCCACCGTGGTGAGGGCGGTGTCCGCTTGCAAAGGCTGCAAGCCCTTGGCGATGCGCTCCTGATTTACCAGCTCCAGCATACGCGCCTCCAGTTCTGGCTGTGGCTGGTAGTCATCTGAGGTAAAAGGCAATTCGATATACTGTCCTGACTCTGGCGCAACCGTGAATTTGTTGAGGGCGCGCTTTACGACACGGTCAAAAACGGGTGCCAGTTCATCTTCCGCCAGGTGAGTATAGGTCTTGAACCTGCTTGCCACACTGCTGTCCTGCACATAGGTTTGAAAGCGCTCCGGAAACGGAAACGACAGCAGTAGAATAGAGAGGATCGCAATGGTAATAATGCCACTCAGCAGTCCGGGCAGGGTGCCCAGTGCTTTGTTGACGTGGTGGGCATGTAGTTCTTCTGAAAACTGATTCAGGATCAGAGAGCCGATAAACTGGATGAGCATGCTGGAGAGTACCGCGATAATAAAAAAGGAGATAGGCGGTATCCAGTACACACTCCAATCAGTGGCGCGGCTGAGCCAGTCGGCAAGCGATGGGTATAGCCGAAAGCTCAGGATCAGCGTGCCCACCCAGCGTACCAGGTCCAGCAGACTGAAGGCAAAACCACGTCGCCAGCCCATGTAGGCACTGAACAGCACGATCAGGGTGAGTAGGATATCTAGGGCGTTCATTCCAGATCTTTTTGAATTAATACGGACAGCCGCGGCTCAAAGATGACGTAGCGCTCGGTCCTGTGTAACGTTTGGTTGACAATAAATAAGGTAGGACGCTACTCTTTGGCAGCTTTCTGCGTAGATGAAGAAGTCCTGAAAAGGATTCATCAGATATCTAATTTACAAAATCCTTATGAATATTACTGTATACCCTGGCAGCCCTTATCCGCTGGGTGCCACATGGGATGGAGAAGGCGTGAATTTCGCCTTATACGCTGACAATGCAACAGGTGTAGAGTTATGCCTTTTTAACTCGACTGAAGACGAAAGCGAATCGGTGAAAATAAAGATGACCGAGCGTACTCACCAGGTATGGCACGCCTATCTGCCCGAGATCCGACCGGGCCAATTGTACGGCTATCGGGTGTATGGACCCTATGAGCCGTCCAACGGGCATCGCTTCAACCCCAACAAACTTCTGATCGATCCTTATGCGAAAGCCATTTCGGGAACGATCAACTGGCACGACTCCCTCTTTGGCTACGAAGTAGGTAATCCGGAGGAAGACCTGAAAATGAGCACACTCGACAGCGCTCCTTTCATACCGTGCAGTGTCGTAGTGGATGCCAACTACGACTGGGAAGGTGTGAAAGCCCCGAAAATTCCCTATCACAAATCGGTCATTTACGAAGCGCACGTCAAGGGGCTAACCAAACTACACCCTGATATACCGGAAGAGATCCGTGGCACATATGCGGCCATTGGCCACCCGGTTACCATCAAGTATCTGCAGGAGTTGGGTATTACGGCCATTGAACTGATGCCGGTGCACCACTTTATTACCGATCGTCACCTGGCCGATAAAGGGCTCACCAATTACTGGGGTTATAATTCCATCGGCTTTCTGGCACCGGATGTACGCTACTCGAGCAGTGGTACATTAGGGGAACAGGTAGTGGAGTTTAAGGACATGGTCAAGGCGCTGCACCGGGCAGGTATAGAAGTGATACTGGATGTGGTGTACAACCACACCGGAGAAGGCAATCACATGGGGCCTACCCTGTCGTTCCGGGGCGTAGACAACGCTTCCTACTATCGCATGGTGGAAGAAGACAAGCGCTTCTACATGGACTATACCGGTACCGGCAATACCCTCAACGCCATGATGCCACCTGTACTGCGCCTGATCATGGACAGCCTTCGCTATTGGATATTGGAGATGCACGTGGATGGCTTCCGCTTCGACCTGGCCGCCACGCTGGCCCGCGAGCTGCATGAAGTGGACCGACTGGGTTCTTTCTTCGATATCATTCACCAGGATCCGGTTATCTCACAGGTGAAGCTGATCGCCGAGCCATGGGACATCGGGGAGGGCGGCTACCTGGTCGGAAAATTCCCTCCGGGCTGGGCCGAATGGAATGGCAAGTACCGTGACTGCATCCGTGACTACTGGCGAGGCGAGGGAGGTACCCTGGGCGAGTTTGCCGAGCGATTCACCGGAAGTTCTGATTTGTACCGCGATGACTGGCGTCGGCCAACGGCCAGCATCAACTTTGTGACGGCGCACGACGGCTTTACGCTGAATGACCTGGTGTCGTACAACGAAAAGCACAACGATGCCAATGGCGAAGACAACAATGACGGCGAGAGCCATAACCGCTCCTGGAACTGTGGAGCTGAGGGACCGACCAAGGACAAAAAGATCATAGAGCTGAGAGAGCGGCAAAAGCGCAACTTCATGACGACGCTGTTCCTGTCGCAAGGTGTGCCCATGCTGGTGGCTGGTGATGAACTAAGCCGTACACAGCAGGGCAATAACAACGCTTACTGCCAGGACAATGAAATATCCTGGATCAACTGGCTTACCGCTGACAAGGAATTGCTTTCCTTCACGCAGCAACTAATAGCGCTGCGTCGCAATCATCCCGTGTTCTGTCGCCGTCGCTGGTTCCAGGGACAACCTATCAAAGGAGTAGGGGTTGAGGATATTGCCTGGTTTCAGCCAGACGGCTCAGAAATGACGGAAGAGCAGTGGAACCACGATGCCGCTAAGTCGCTGGGTGTGTTCCTGAACGGTCGCGGCCTGCACTCGGTTGGTCCAAAAGGGGAGCAGATCATTGACGATAGTTTTTACCTGATCTTTAACGCGCACCACGAGGACCTGGACTATACAATACCTGAAGCGAAGTACGGCACCCAGTGGACCAAAATACTAGACACCCAACTCACGGAGATCAAAGATGATGGGCCAACCTTAGAAGCTGGCGAAAAGGTCCGGATCGGAAGCCGTTCTATTGTTCTGTTGCATCACCCCTCCGGGCAATTAGTAAGTGGGTAAACTCAATTAAATTAAAGCAAAATGGATATCAACATAAAACACGATAAGAAATACCAGCAATTTACCGCCAACATTGGATCGGAAGACGCTGAGCTGGCCTACGCCATTCCCTCTGAGGAAGTAATGGATTTCACGCATACGTTTGTGCCTGAGTCGGCAAGGGGGAAAGGCGTAGCGAATAAGCTGATTGAAGAAGGCCTGTGCTACGCAGAGGAAAACGGGAAAAAGGTGATTGCTACCTGCCCGGTGGTGAAGAAGTTTATTCATAAAAACCCCGACTACCAGAAACTCCTGAAAGAATAAAGTTTGCAGGTATAGACAATGGAGGTATAGATGGCCCTTTCTTAACCGGGGTAGTCTATACCTTTATTTTTGTCATGACTTGTAGCGGGCTATGTAAGTAATGGCTGAGAGAATCAGTGGGTGCTTGGCCTGCATCTGCTCAATCAGCTGCTCCATGACCAGGTAGTCACTCACAGAGGTACTGATCTCGCCGCAGAGCAGCAGGTACTTAAACCGGATAACACTGATGTAACACTTGTCATCATTATGGAGCAGATAATTACAAATGTTCAGGTGTAGCTCCTGAGCAGCCTTGTCGCTTAGCTCAATGTTCAAAGTGTCTTTTATTGCTTTTTTTGCGCTTTTCTTTTGCATGGAAATAGGATAACTGATGCAAACAGGCAAGCCTGATGTATAGATCGGCGATAGAGCCGGATGAAGCAGGAGCAAGGTTACCGGGAAGAAATGCCGGTAGAGGCGCTTGCCGGAGGTTGGTGGGCTAAGCGAACGGGAGTATTCTGAAGGTGCAAATTGTAAAGATTGCTGCGCTGAAGGGAGTGCTAACACCAGCGCAGCTATTTGTTATTGTTTGACGAGCTGTATTTCACAGTGCAGGCGGATCTCATCGCTCACGACTACGCTGCCGGCTTCCGTTACGGCATCCCAGGTGAGGCCGAATTCTTTTCTTTTAATCTTTCCCTCCACACTGAAGCCGGCTTTGGTCTGTCCGTAGGGGTCTACCACCGTGCCGTGATACTCCACATCGAGGGTAATAGGTTTTGTCGTGCCTCGTATGGTGAGGTCCCCGTGTAACTTCTCGAAGCCTGGTTTCAACTCTTCATAGTTTTTACCTTCAAACCTGATCTGTTCATGGTTATCGGCATCAAAGAAATCACCGGATTTCAGGTGGGTATCGCGCTGCTGGTTATTGGTGCTGATGGAGTCGACATCGGCTGTGAACACAATGCTTTTCGTGTCATGAAAATCTTCTCCTTCTGTCTCCACTTCTACATTGAACTTCTCAAAATAGCCTGTCACCGTCGTGATCATGAGGTGACGTGCTTTGAACTGCACTTCACTGTGCGTGGGGTCTACAATCCATTTAGTTGTTGCCATAGGTATAAGTGGTTTTAGCTGATCAAAAATAAATTGTTACCGGTGCCTTTAGCATACTGCAACACCGGTAATATGGTTATAATCTGCTAGTTATTTGGTTAGCGGACTGCCGGCATATTCGGTTCGGCCCCCGCCCTAAAAGTGGCTACAGCCGTGTTTTGGTAGAAAAGGGTGAGAACTTCGCCCGCAATCCGGTATGAGTCTGCTTTCTCGAGCACGGCCATTAGCAGATTTTCCTGCTCTATGATGGGGCACATGGCCCGTGTGGTGCTGAGGCCTGTAAGCTGTAAGGACCCATTGCTCAGGCTATACCTGCCCATCAGCCGGTTACAGCCGGTATACCCTTTCAACTCGTTATCTCCCGCCTCAAAGCGGATATAAGCCGTGCGGGTTTCAGGGGTATCATCAAACTGCTGATCCTGCAGCGAAAGCAGTATCCAATATGAGCTTTGAAGAGCCGTGTCTCCCTCCCCGTACTGCCTGTTTTTCTCGCTGAGGTTACAGGCGGTCAGGCATATGCCTAGCAGCAATAGCCAACTGTAGCGTAATATGTTTTTCATTTTATCTTTATTTAAGGGCTTTGGCTATACCTGTGATCAGGTATAGGTATGGTGTGCATACGGATTAGCCCCGAATAAGGTAGGTTTGCGCAGTAAAGCAAGAAGTCCACCAGGTAGGTGGACTTCGCTTTTAGGTTTACTTCTGATAGCCTCTTACACCTGGGCCGTAGTTGGAAATTGGCGAGTTAGCCGAATAATCCGGTCCCGACTGATAGCCATACCCACGTGGGCTGCGGCTCGGTGAATCATCGTGGTCACGGTCGCGAAAGCGACGTGTTTCATAGTTGTCGTTGCGGCCTTCACGATCCTGGTTGCGGTGATCGTAGTTGCTGCCATACTGGCGGCCATAGTCGTTTTCGCTGCTGCTGCGGCTATGCTCACCGCGGTCAATGTAGCGGTCGTCCAGGCTTTGGGGGTCGGATACACTGCGGCGACCATCCTGCTCGCCATGCGCATAGTTATAGCGCTCGTCCTGACCGTACTGGTCGAAGCGACGCCCGTGGCCAGTCTGACGGTAGCTGTTCTCCTGACGCTCATAGCGGCGATTGGCATGGTCTACACCTTCACTACGCCAGCCAGTGCCTCGGTCGCGTTCATAGCCCCCCTGGCGCTGGTAGTTCATGTATGGGTTCGGGTCACCGTAACGGTAGTGGTCGCCCTGCGAGCTGCCACTGCTACCTGAGCCGTAGTTGTCTCTGTCTCTGCTTCCGTAGGAGCTGTTTCCGCCCCATTCGTTCTGGTGCATTTGCCCCTGGGTATGGCGGTCGCTTTGATCGCGGTTGCTGCGCCAGCTGTTGGCTCCATAGCCACCCACCGGGCCATCAGAACCATAGCTTGTATTGCCTTGACTGCTTACGTTGCGGTACTCATGTCCCTGGTCAGGCATGCCGTAGTAATTGCCTCTGTTCTCATAGCGGCTCTGGTAGTTCGATAGATTATCACGGTCACCGGAGCGGCTGCCACGGTTGCGATTGTCTCTGTCGTAATTTCTTTCGTTGTATCTCATAGTTTTTCGGTTTTGGGATGATGTTCCATTATGCCTTTTTAAACGAGCATTGAGCGACAGTGTTTACATGGCTGGTCAATAGAAGCGGAAGCCGAATCATTCGGGGAAAACTTTGCAGGTAGAAGCGAAGAGCCAATAAAACACATTTGCTATACCTGATACAATCTCATGGCAACTACAATCTTATGGACGATTGGCTATAAGATAAGGTATATGCAGGTGAAGGTGCTTCATGTTATTGGGATAACATTATATGGATGCGTTGGTTGTTATTTAAGTAGAAATCAATGATTTGACTTAAATCAATCAACTCTTGTGTATTGGTTTCGTTAAATACTATCTGAAAATCCATCAAAAGTCAGCAAGTCATGAATAAAAACGAAAGCATGAAAGGCAATGGCCAGTCCAAGTCCAAATACGCCAAAGCCGATAAGTCCCGCAATGCCAGCAAAGGCACTACCCTTACCACCCGCCAGGGACACCCTGTTACCGACAACCAGAATATTAGAACGGTAGGAAACCGGGGCCCTGCCACTATGGAGAACTACCACTTCATCGAAAAGATATCGCACTTTGACCGCGAACGTGTGCCGGAACGTGTGGTGCATGCCCGGGGAGCCGGAGCGCACGGTGTGTTCCAGGCATATGGTACGGTGGGCAACGATTCTGTTGATAAATTTACACGCGCCAAAGTGTTTAAGAAAGGAAAAGAGACACCGGTTTTCGTACGCTTCTCGACGGTAGGTCACGGGACGCACTCACCAGAAACACTACGCGACCCACGTGGCTTTGCCGTTAAGTTCTACACCGAAGACGGGAACTGGGACCTGGTAGGCAATAACCTCAAAATTTTCTTTATCCGGGATGCGATGAAATTCCCGGACCTGATCCACTCACAGAAACCGGATCCGGTAACGAACATACAAAGTGCTGAGCGCATCTTTGACTTCTTTTCGGGCACACCGGAGGCCACTCATATGATTACATTCCTGTATTCTCCCTGGGGTATACCTGCCAACTACCGACAGATGCAGGGCTCAGGCGTGAATACTTACAAATGGGTGAACGAAGACGGAGAGGCTGTACTGGTGAAGTATCACTGGGAGCCGGTGCAGGGTATCCGAAACCTGACCCAGAAAGAGGCGCAGGAAATACAGGGCAAGAACTTCAACCACGCTACCCAGGACTTGTAAGAAGCCATTGAGCGGGGAGACTTTCCGGAGTGGGAGCTTAATGTACAGATCATGAGTGATGATGACCATCCGGATCTGGACTTCGATCCATTGGATGACACCAAACTATGGCCACAGGACCAGTTTCCTTGGCATCCGGTAGGTAAGATGACACTGAACCGCAATCCTGTGGATTATTTCAACGAAGTGGAGCTCTCCGCATTTGGTACAGGTGTACTGGTAGACGGACTTGACTTCTCGGATGACAAAATGCTACAAGGTCGTACTTTTTCATACTCTGACACGCAGCGCTACCGTGTAGGGGCCAATTACCTGCAATTGCCAATCAACGCACCGAAAGTGCATGTAGCCACAAACCAGCGTGGCGGTCAAATGGCTTTTGACACGGACTTTGCTGAAGGACAGAACATACATGTGAACTACGAGCCATCTATTCTGGGAGGACTGCAGCAGGCCGACAAGCCGAAGGAGTATTCACCGCGTTACGAGGCTAACCTGGTTCGTCAGCCAATCGATCGGCCGAATCCGTTCGGTCAGGCCGGTGAGACCTACCGCAACTTCGAGGATTGGGAGCGCGACGAGTTGATCAATAACCTGGGCAATGACCTGGCAAAATGTGACACGCGCATTCAGGACAAGATGCTGGAGTACTTCACACAGGCCGACGAAGACTATGGTCGCAGGGTGAGAGAAAGCATCGACCGTGCCACGAAGGAAATGAAAAAGATGATGATGGAGCACAAAAAGATCGAGGGGATGGATGGCCCATCAGGCAATACTACTGGCGAAGAAGGTGTGCAGGACGCCAAAAAGAAGTCCCACAAAGCGAAACCATACTAAGCTGTATTTAGATCAGGTATAGAAAAGCCGTTTCTGAAAGGGAACGGCTTTTTTGATGGCTTTTTGCGGGGTTATTCCATTACCCTCGCTCGCGTCCCGCGAGTTTGCGCTATCGGGCGGACTCTGGCCGCTTCAGTTTATGCGTGTAGGCCCTAGTGGCGGGACACCACTAAAAATCTCACATCCTTGTCCCGCGAGCGAGGGCGGAATGAAAAAGGGCGTAACTCTCTTTTAAGAATAGGGCACCCGAAAGAGCGGCTTTTTTCGTGCATTCCCACATCTCCCGAATTTTAGCTAATTTTGCAGCACTGTGAGAAAGCAAAAGAAGAAGATCAATTTCGAGATACTCGAAAACATACGAATAGAGGAGATGGTGGCCGAGGGCAAGTGCCTCGCCCGTCATGATAACATGGTCATATTTGTGGGCGGCGTGGCTCCCGGCGACGTGGTGGACCTGCGCATTACCCGCAAAAAGAAGAGCTTTATGGAAGCCGAGGCGGTGAACTTTCATGCCTACTCGGACGTGCGCGTGCAGCCTTTCTGTGAGCACTTTGGTACCTGCGGCGGTTGCAAGTGGCAGCATATCGGCTACGACACCCAACTGTACTACAAGCAAAAGCAGGTGCAGGACAATCTCGAGCGCATTGGTAAAGTAGCACTTCCGCTGTTCGACCCGATTCTGGGCTCTGCCAAAGACAAGTTTTACCGCAACAAACTGGAGTTCACCTTCTCCAACTACGGCTGGCTGACCAACGAACAGATCAAGTCGGGGGAGGAGCATGAGCGCCGGGCACTGGGCTTCCACATGCCGGGCCGCTTCGATAAGATCCTCGACATCCAGAACTGTTACCTGCAGCCGGAGCCGTCCAATAGCATCCGACTGGCCGTGCGCGACTATGCCCGCGCCAACAATCTGGTGTTTTTTGACAAGCTCCGCATGACCGGCTGGTTGCGCAACCTGATCATCCGAACAGCCAATACCGGCGAACTGATGGTGATCGTGCAGGTATACCACGAAGATCAGGAAGCCATCACAGGTATAATGGACTATCTGTCAGCAGAATTTCCGCAGATCACCTCGCTGCATTATATCGTGAACGGCAAAGGCAATGAGACTTTCCATGACCTGGAAGTGGTGTGCTACAAAGGCCTGCCTTACATCCATGAAGAAATGGAAGGTATACGCTTTAGAGTAGGACCAAAATCATTCTACCAGACCAATGGTGATCAGGCGTATGAGCTCTACAAATTGACCCGCGAGTTTGCTGGCCTGACCGGAAACGAGCTGGTTTATGACTTATACACTGGGGCTGGTACCATCGCCAACTTTGTGGCTCGCCAAGCACGCGAAGTCATAGGTATAGAATATGTGCCGAGCGCTATAGAGGATGCGAAGATCAACTCGCAGATTAATGACATTACTAATACTACCTTCTACGCCGGCGACATGAAAGACATTCTTTCGGATGAGCTGATCGAGCGCCACGGCAGGCCGGATGTTGTGATCACGGACCCGCCGCGAGCAGGTATGGACGAGAAGGTGGTAGCGAAACTCCTGCAGGTGCACCCGAACCGTATTGTGTATGTAAGCTGTAACCCGGCCACACAGGCGCGTGACCTAGAGTTGCTCTCCGAGAAATATGACGTTACACGTGTGAAGCCGGTGGACATGTTCCCGCAAACGCACCACGTAGAAAATATTGTTCTGTTAACAGCTAAATAAAAGCGAATGGAAAACGATCCTGAATTAAACGGTAAATACCTTGGGACCATCTCCAGAGACTTTGTGGTGGTAGCCGAAACGTTGCGTGAGGCATCGTATCAGGTGCGCAAACGCGACATATCTAAGTACCCGATCTTTGTTTTTGCCCGGACGGAGGTGCCCATTGGTTCACTTTTTCTGGCTAAGGAAGAGTTGGCGCTTGAGTGGAATATCAACGCTTCTTACTTAGAGGATTTCATTAAGCATAAATTGGTGGATGAAGAAAGAGTTGCGGACTTCGCAGCTGCCTACAAAGACCCGGACGAGTTTTGCTGCCTCTTTGTGGTGGACGGCGAGAGCTTCACCAACTTTGTGTTTATACCTTATCCGGAAGATTAGAACGACAGCTTGATATAAGTCGATGAACCATTATCGATTTGAGCAAAACAAAAAGAGAAGCACTTGTGCTTCTCTTTTTGTTTATCCATATACAGTGGAATCCTGCTTCATCTAAAAATAGATGCCCTTAAAAATGCTGCCAGCCCTGGGCCTGGAGTGGGAAGGATTGTCCGTGCTTGTTGGCCAGGTTGATGCCTTCGCTCTTATCAGTGATCTTACCGATAATGCTGATGTCCGGGTGGTTTTTCACCTTGTCGTAATCTGAAATGGGCACTGTGAACAGGAGTTCATAGTCCTCGCCACCGTTGAGGATGCAGGTGATCGGGTCGAGTTTAAACTCCATGGCTGCTTCCAGCGTCTGCTCATCTACAGGCAGGTTGTCTTTGTAGATGGTAGCACCCACCCCTGACTGTGCACAGATATGGAACAGCTCGGAGGCTAGTCCGTCAGACACGTCGATCATGGAGGTTGGTTTGATGTCACGCTCCTTCATGTCGTGAATCACGTCCATGCGGGCCTCAGGACGCAGCTGACGACCAATGATATATTGCTTGTCGTCGAGTTGCGGCTGCATCTCCGGGTCTGCCATGAACGCCTGCTTCTCGCGCTCCAGGATCTGGAGTCCGAGGTAGGCAGCTCCCAAGTCACCGGTCACGCAGATCAGGTCGTTTTCTTTGGCACCGCTGCGCAGCACGGCATTGCCTTTGGCTACTTCGCCGATGGCCGTGATGCTGATCACTAGCCCAGTGCGGGAAGAAGTCGTGTCGCCACCAACCAGGTCCACATTATAGTTTTCGCAGGCCAGGCGCATTCCTTCATAAAGCTCTTCTACTGCTTCCACGGTATACTTGGCACCCAGCGCGATGTTCACTGTAATCTGGGTAGGTTTCGCATACATGGCCGCAATATCCGACACATTCACAGCCACCGCTTTATAGCCCAAATGCTTTAGAGGACAGAAAGTAAGGTCAAAGTGCACGCCTTCCAGCAGCATGTCACTCGTCACCACGATCTGTTTTTCACCTGGCTCCAGAATAGCCGCGTCGTCGCCTATGCCTTTGATGGTAGAAGGCTGATTGAGCTCGATCTTTTCATTCAGGCGCTTGATCAGGCCAAACTCGCCCAATTCACTTAGTGAGGTATAGTTACTCATGTTGTTTCTGCTTTATACCTGCAAAGGTACGCAATTTATAAGGTATAGGCGTAATGTAGCCATTGCGGAATTCCTAACTGATATTTAGCGCAGAAGTAGTAGTTTTGCATCTGATTCCTGCTCCATGTGGGAAGCTATCTGAATAAGTTGTCTGTGAAGTGAAGCAGACAAAGTATAAGCTGATTTGACAAAGATGAAAAATAAAGTAGTGCTCGTTACAGGCGGTACATCAGGTATAGGCAAGGCGCTGGTGTTCGCTTTTGGACAGGCTGGAGCGAAAGTAGCCTACTCAGGTCGTAACCAACAGAACCTCGACCAGACCGCTCAGGAATTGACGGCGGCAGGTATAGACAATCTAGCTATCAACGCAGACGTAAGTGTGGAAGCCGACTGCGAGCGGATGGTAGCTGAAACTGTGAGCAAGTTTGGGAAACTGGACATTCTCATCAACAATGCAGGTATTTCGATGCGAGCGCTTTTTGAAGACCTGGACCTGGACGTGCTGCGCAAGGTGATGGACATCAATTTCTGGGGCACAGTATACAGCAGCAAGTTCGCGCTACCTTACATAAAGGCGGCAAAAGGTTCGATCATCGGCATCTCCTCTATTGCCGGTTACCGTGGGCTGCCTGCCCGTACAGGCTATTCAGCTTCTAAGTTTGCGATGCATGGCTTCCTGGAGACGCTCCGCACCGAGTTGCTGCACTCTGGTGTGCATGTACTGATTGCCTGCCCAGGCTTTACAGCCTCCAACATCCGCAACACGGCCCTCGCTGCTGACGGCAAACAGCAAGGCGAAACCCCACGCGATGAACAGAAAATGATGAGCGCCGAAGAAGTGGCCGACCGCATTCTGCAAGCTACTATAAAACGCAAGCGTGACCTCGTGATGACCACACAAGGCAAGATGGCGGTATGGGTCAACAAACTCTTCCCAAGCCTGGCCGATAAGCTTGTGTATAATGTGATGGCAAAGGAGAAGGATTCTCCACTGAAAAAATAGAGTGCAGACTGATTGAAAAAAGACAGAGGGATTGCAATGGCTTCTGCAGAAAACAAAAGAGAAGCTTTCGGGCTTCTCTTTTGTTTTTATATCAGACTGAAGGATTCTTCTTCAGGCAGTCCTTTTTTTAACTGGCCTTTCGACAAATAATCCGTGATCCCAGGACTAGGGAAGCTCCAGCAGATTGTGTTTGCGTACGTAAGCTTTCTCGCCTTTCCAGCGGATCTCGTACCAGATATCCTGCTCACCTGTGATAGGTACTTTATGCCCCTGCGAAACGGTGGCTACCCACGTGGCACCGGCCGAGGGTGCTGACATGATCGCTACCTGATCATTGCGGATGATACCTTCGTCACCCAGGTTGAGAAAGTTGATGTAGTACAGGATAAAAAGCAGGTATAGCACAAAGCCTACCTTAAAGGTTTGGCTGAACCGGTGCCCTTTGCGCCAACTCACAAACATGACCGTAACGGTTACCACAGCCACCAGAAGCATCAGCTCCAATATGCGCATGTAGTGTTTGCTGAACTGGGTTTTGAAGAACTGCAGGTCATTGTACTCGTAGCCGCTCAGGCGATGCGTCTGCCCCAACTCCTCCATCTTCTTAAGAACCGAGCGACTAGGCTGCTTCTTGTAAAAAAGGTGCAGGTAATACATAGCCCCGGTATAGTCACGCACGCTTTCTTTGATGTAAGCCATTTTGAGGAGCATCTGCGGGCTGTATACCTGCTGGTGCTGCAGCAGCGAATCGTAGAGCGTAAAGGCCTCAGTATATTGGAGGTTGTTGAAGAGGGAATCAGCCTGAGAAAGCGCTTTATTATCTGTCTGACTATAAACTGGTTCGGTGTTCAGCGCCAAAAAAAGGAGCAAAAAACCAGAGAATTTGAACCAAAGATTTTGCATTTAAACAGATAGCTATTACTTTTGCAACGCAATTAAGGGAAACGTCCTTGAGAATGCAAGTTAGTAAAAGATTCTGTAGCTCAGCTGGTAGAGCAATACACTTTTAATGTATGGGTCCTGGGTTCGAATCCCAGCGGGATCACAAATTACAGCTCTTTATTTAGGTAGAGAGCTTTTTTACAAACTAACACATAGTGCCGATTCTGTAGCTCAGCTGGTAGAGCAATACACTTTTAATGTATGGGTCCTGGGTTCGAATCCCAGCGGGATCACTTAAGAAGCCTCAAACCTATGTTTGGGGCTTTTTTATTTCTCTTTTTGCCACATAGAAACTCTTTGGACAGTTTCGAGTTTAAATGGCCATAGCTTACCTAAAGTCTATCAATGGAAAACTTTGTCAAGATTCAGGTGCCAGTAACCATTTCTTATCCTGCTTTGGAGAGTGTGATGAAAAAGCAACTGGTGGGGGAGTACATTCAAAAGCCCTCCGGAGACCCCAACGCATCCCCTTACGCCCAGATACTGGATGTTGGCCTGGCAGGTAGCAGCTCCGGTGACGGCGACCTTATCCTGAAGGTCAGAATCCGGATACTGAGGACGATCCTCAAGCGCGACAATGTCGATCTGTATGTGCGTGCAACTCCCGGCTACGACAATGCCACGCAACAGGTGTTCATCCGCAAGTTCAACATGCAGGCCCAGACCTCCAGCCGCTTTTATAACTCTTCCCTTGAAGTGCTGGTGAACAAGGTCGCTTACAATCAGATCATTCAGAAGGCCAGGGTGAACCTGCAGCAAATTATTGCGGGTGAACTCACTAAAGCGAACGGTATGCTGGAATCAGGTATGGAGATGAAAGGACTTAAACTCAATGGCGCAGTAGAAGAGGTGCGGGTGCAGGATATTACGCCAAAACCTAACCGGATGTTCCTGAACCTGGAGCTACAGGCGAAAGTGGAAGTAGATGTGTATGATTTAAGCGAACTGCTCCCTGCATAGTTTCACCCTAATTGAGCATTAACGGTGTTGCAGGTTTGTAAATAGGTATAGACACACAGATTTTTTTCTTAAAAATAAAAAAAAGAGCAGTCCCTTAACGTGTTGATGCTTAGTGATATTAAACTAAAATAGAGTACTAGCGTTGAAGACAGATACCTTCAGGTATGCGAATAAATGCAGTAGGTTTTGCGAATTAAGGAATAATCCCTACTTTTGCACTCCCATCACGGGAAACATTTAGTACTGATTCTGTAGCTCAGCTGGTAGAGCAATACACTTTTAATGTATGGGTCCTGGGTTCGAATCCCAGCGGGATCACTAAAAAGAAAGAGGCTGTTTACGCAAGTAAGCAGCCTCTTTTGTTTTATCCGTTTTCCCATGTATTACAAGTCGGTGCTAGTCGTGTTTAGATTAACCCGCTGTGTGCTGTCATCCTTCTTCCCAATGCGGTTTTGCTCTACCTGCTCGAGGTACTTAACCAATTCCAGTGTCTTGCCAATGATCTTACTATCGGGTTTATATACCTGTTCGTCCGGCGCCACCTGTCCCTGTGGAGATATTTTAATATGCAGTGCTTTCAAGTAAGTAATGTAGCTGTCTACCTGGCTCCCGATATAGGTATAGAAATCGGGGTTCTCGGTGGCTTGGTCCAGGAAGCCAGCCTTCTGGTTCTCAGCGTCACGGATTTCAATGTAAATGGCTGAAGTAACCTCTTCTTTGGAAAGGTCTTTGGCCTGCAGGTTGGCTAAAAATTTATCGTAATTGAATTCCATAATAATCGCAACCTGTAGGTTGGTAGTGCAGGTCACTGCTATGACAAACTGATGGGCTGCATAGTTCGTTTCGATCTCCGAAAAGAGCTGATTCCTTTTTGCTATTACAATGCTGTGTAGATAACGTCTTAAAGCACTGTGTTCGGAGTTTGTGCTTAACCTACAAAGGCCGCCGCCAGGAGGCAGGTATACGCTGGAAGAAGTAAAATACAGCTTAAACCAGTAGGGCTGGAAGGTGATAAAACACAAAGCCCCAGGCTTGTTAAAAACCTGGGACTTTGTGTTTTATCGCATCATCCGCTTACTCGGTTTTATAGAGCGTTTCAAATAGCTTGTACTTAAACTCCTTGTACTCCTGCAGTACTGCGACCATGGCAAACAAAGTTAGCACTATCACGATCGGGTATACCATGTACAGCATTGGGTGCAGCAGCGGTAAAAATAGCAAGCCCAGTAGTAGCATGGATAAGAAACTGTACAGGTATGAGGTTTTAGCGCTGAAGCTCAGAATGCCACCCTTCACCATCTTTGGACTTGTGAATGAGGCGATAATGCCGATAGGCGTCAATACCATTACAGCGGCGCTATACATCAGCAGAATAAAAGTCGCCTGCTCGTGGTTGAACAAAGCCACATAGAGCACCACGATGGCCGCATCTATCAATATAGGCATACGCAGCGGCAGCAGACTGGCTCGTAGAAACTCTTTGTAGTTTCCTGTAGCACGCTCTGTCGTCAGCCAAAGATTTTTGTAAAAGCCCCACACGTTGTTGAACACATAGGTATAGATCACAAGCGGACCCACAAACAACCAGAGCGATGCGTTCTTGTCGAGCATGTGGATACCCTTGGCAGAGTAGACCGTCGCATCGATGCCAAGCATCAGCACTTTAAAGCCCAGGCCAAACAAGAGCAGCTGCTTTGCCATTTTGTGGTTTTTGAATAGTCGCCAACCAAGACTGCGCCGGGCATCGCTGCTGTAATTTACCGTGCGTCGTTTAGGCTCGTAGGCCGCTTGTTCTAATAGGTAATTGGCGAGTAGGAAAGAAGCCAGCGACAGCAGGTGCACTACCAGCATCATAACCGAACTTACAGGCTTAAACATAGGTGCGCGGGCCTCGAGTGCCACAAAGGCACCTACCATGATCACGGCACCCCAAAAGGTGCTGCTACGCCAGTTGATGCGACGTTCAATAAATACCTGCAACGTACGCCTGGTGATGTGTGCGGTCAGGAACACAAGGAAACTCTGCCCCAGGTGAAGCGCAGTATAATCCGACGACATCATGAAGAGCAAAAGCAGGAAGTTAAGCAGCACGAAGTAGAACGGCGATACCAGTTCTACCACCAGCTCAGTCCAGAAGCGCTTGAGGGGCTTGATAGGGTAAATGCGATTAATAAAATCCGCTTTGGGGATATAGGCCGGGAAAAAGCCACGCAGTATTGTAAAGGCCAGCAACAGCAGGTTCGTATAGCCGAGCATCTGGTTGACATCCATATTCAGTCCGCCTTCACGGGCTTGCTGCAGCAGGTATGTGATCAGCCAGGCATAAAAAGCCGACAGCACAATACCAAGCGCAAGCAGGAGCGCCCGTTGTGTCTTCTTTTGCCGGAAATAGCTATTCAGTCTTGCCTTGCAGGAATATAAAATAAGATCCATTTATTCGAGTTTAGGAGTTTGAGAGTTGGGGTGTTTAGGAGTGCACTTTAATCTCAAACTCCTAAACTCTAAAACTCTAAAACTAATTCAACATCCAGTCCATGTCAGCATCTGTGGTAGTGTGATGCGGAAGCAGCAACTGGAAGAGGGCTTGGTCGATCAGGGCCTCACCGTTCATGGTAAATTCTTGCACCGAACCATTGTACATCAACTGTCCGTCATTAAGAACCCCGATGTGTGTGGCCACGCGTTCTACATAGTTGAGGTCGTGCGACGAAATAAGCACCACGCGATTTGGTGTGCTGTAGTTACGGATCAGTTTCACAAGCAGCTGGGCAGCGATTGGGTCTAGGCCCGTAAATGGTTCATCGAGGATAAGCACACGTGGCTTGTGCAGTATGGCAGCTACAATGCCCACTTTCTTTTTCATGCCGGTAGAATAGCCCGCTATGTTCTTGTTCAGCGACTCACGCTCCGAGAAAAAGTAATTAGTCAGGCTCGTGATTCGCTGCTGCGCCTCTTCTTCGGGCAGCTTGTATAGTTTTGCCACGAAGTTAAGGTACTCTATACCTGTAAACTCTTCGATCAGGGGATTGTCTTCGCAAAGGGCGCCCAAGTCCTGCTTCACTTCAAGAGAATTGGTAAGATAGTCTTTGCCATAAAGAGATATGGTGCCATCGTCTGGCTTGATGAGATCGAGAATGCTGTTCAGGAAAGTACTTTTGCCGACACCGTTTTTGCCGAGCAGACAGTAACATTGTCCTTGTTCTATGGTCAGGTCAAGCGCCTGCAACACATGTTTGTTGCCATACGCCTTAGATAGTCCTTTTATCTCGATGCTCATATTCTTCCCCTGGCTAAATATAGTAATATAACTATTCTTAATAAAGGTATAAATTTAGTTATACCCCCGAAATAGTCCAAACATTATGCGCGAAACTTAAGCTCAATGCCAACGGCATCCCTAAAATCTTATGCGCTACTATGCTAAAGCAACATTGTTATCTATGCATAAGGTTTCTGCACTTCCGAAATGTTTATGAATTTTTTAGTGCCTCTTGTGCAAATCATTCAGTGCCAAAACTTTGCCAATATCTCAATGCCTGAACAATCAATTATGTTTAATGTTTTTAGATTAGTCTAAAATTTTAAATACATAAATCTAAACTTTTGTTTAAGTTTGTCTCGTAGTAATCAAAGTAAGCTTAAGTGATAAAAATGAAGAGTCTATACCTCGTCTATTTGATTTTGATAATCCCCTTCCTGGTATCTGCGCAAAGCGGTAAAGTGAAGGGATGGGCAATGACAGGAGATTCACCTGCTGCATATGCCAGCATTGGTCTGGTAGGAAGTAGCATAGGGACTACCGCTGATGAACAAGGTTATTTTGAATTAGCGCAGGTACCAACAGGTATACAAAAGCTGAGTGTATCTGCAATCGGTTATAGAGCCCAGGAACTGACAGTTGATGTAAAGGCAGGCGAAGAAAGTGTTGTCAAAGTGGTCCTTCAGCCACAGGATGCTCGTCTGCGAGAAGTAGTGGTATCAGGTACCATGCGCGAAACCTATCTGCTTGAATCACCTGTGCCTGTGGAAATCTATACCCCTAAATATTTTCAGAAGAATCCGACCCCGGCTATTTTTGAAGCACTCGAAATCGTGAATGGGGTGCAGCCTCAGATCAACTGCAGCGTCTGCGGCACGGGCGACATCCATATCAACGGCATGGAAGGTGCCTATACCATGGTGTTGATTGATGGCATGCCGATCGTGAGCGCCCTGTCTACGGTCTATGGCCTAAGTGGTATACCTAACAGTTTGATTGAGCGGGTTGAAGTAGTAAAAGGGCCGGCCTCTACCTTGTATGGCTCTGAAGCGGTGGCGGGACTTATCAACATCATCACTAAAAGTCCTGCCTCAGCACCCCGTCTTTCTGCCGACCTGTTCTATACCTCACATCGGGAGTTGAATGCTGACATCGGCTTTAGCAAGCGCTGGAACAAGGCATCGACCATGTTAAGCACTAACTATTTTCGATTTGATGACAGGCGGGATGTGAACCGGGATAACTTTACGGATATTCCACTGCAGCACCGTTTTTCTATCTTCAACAAGTGGAGCCTGAACCGTAGTCAAAATCGTGTCGCCAACCTGGCAGCCCGCTATTATTATGAAGACCGCTTTGGAGGGGAGATGCAGTGGCAACCGAAGCACAGAGGCGGCGACCAGGTATACGGAGAGTCCGTGTATACAAGTCGCTACGAAGTACTGGGAAGCTACCAACTGCCCGTGCCTGAAAACATTTTATTCAGCTTTTCCTACAACGATCATCAGCAGGATGCCGCATACGGCGAGACAATTTATAAAGGGCGTCAGCGTGTAGGTTTTGGGCAGCTGGTATGGGATCAGAATATAGGAGCTAAGCAGAAGCTGTTGTTGGGCGGCACCTACCGCTATACCTGGTACGATGACGATACACCCGCCACGCAGCAGGGAGAAGGAGTAGAGACTGAGAACCATCCGGATCAGACCTCACTGCCGGGAGCCTTCGCTCAACACGAATACAAGGCTTCTGATCAATTTACATTGCTTTCAGGTTTGCGCTACGACTATCACTCAGCACATGGAGGCATCTTTTCTCCTCGTCTGAGCATGCGCTGGGGACCAAACGAAGACAATACCTTTCGATTGAGTTTGGGTAACGGCTACCGGGTGGTCAACCTCTTCACCGAAGATCACGCTGCTCTCACTGGCGCCCGCGAAGTCGTCATCCGGAATGAACTGAAGCCAGAGCAGTCATACAATGCCAACCTCAACTACCAGCGCTACATCCCGCTTGGCAGCGGTTTTCTGAACCTGGAGGGAGCGATTTTCTATACCTATTTCACCAATAAGATCATCGCTGACTTCCTGACCAACAATACGCAAATTATTTACGATAACCTGAGCGGACACGCCATCTCTAAAGGTGTTGCCTTGAACACGGAGTTAGCCTTTACTTTCCCGCTGCGGCTGCACACAGGTATCACGTTAATGGATGTGTACCAGGTGGAGAATACAGGGGAGGGGCAGCGGGAGCGCATTCCGCAGTTACACGCACCCCGGTTTTCAGGTACTTTCACGGCATCTTATCAGTTCAAACAGCTCGGCCTTACGCTAGATTACACAGGCAGTGTTAAAGGTCCCATGTACTTACCGGTACAGGAAAATGACTTTAGGCCGGAGAAGTCCCCTTGGTTCAGTTTGCAAAACCTGCAAGCCACCAAAACGATGGGAGAGGGGCTGGAGCTATACGGTGGCGTGAAGAACCTACTGAACTTTATGCCCAAACATCCCCTGATGCGACCATTCGACCCGTTTGACCGGCAAGTTGGAGTGAATAATCCGTATGGCTATAGCTTTGACACGGAGTATAATTATGCACCGATGCAGGGCCGTCGATTTTTCCTGGGCATGCGCTATACCTTGCCGCAATAGCTATCGGTCTGACTGTTTGAGGTATAGACAAGAAGCAATGATCGGGAAGCTTGTCCTGTGTTAAAAAAATGCCTTTGACGTGGCTTGGTTGTTGCAATTCTCAATTCTGCAGTATACTTTTGCAAACCTCTTTACCTGCGCACGTGGTGAAATTGGTAGACACGCCATCTTGAGGGGGTGGTGCCTTCGGGTGTGGGAGTTCGAATCTCCCCGCGCGCACTCTAAAAGCTCTGTTCATAACTGGACAGGGCTTTTTTGTTGGGTTTAGTTTGACTAAGCTAGCTTTATGGCTTAGCTAATAGGGAAGTAATATGGCGCGAGCGTCTACGCTCGTGTCTATTATGGTGGGGCCTCTGGCCTAGGTATATGGTTTAGCTAGTAAATTGTTTTATATCTTCTCCTGTGCAGCTGGCAAGTAGTTTTATAGGTACTGTTGTTGCAGGGATAGCGACCTGCCTTGTTCTATAGTTTCGCCTGTGCGGCGGGCACCTACTTTTTGTGTCAAGACAAAAATCGAGGGCCCCTACCCCCAGTAGGCAAAAAAGTCAAGACGCTCCAAACTCGCTGACCGCTCAGACAGTGGAGCGTCGCAAAGTGCACCTGGCTCAAGTGATCTACTTCGTAGCTAATGTGCAAGTTAGTCTTGCTATACCTGCCAGTGGTAAGTAGTTTAATTACAAGGCTTAAACTTGTGAATTGACAATGGCATAAGAGTCCCCCTTCGAAGGGGGCAGGGGGATGACAAGCGTGCACATAAACAACGCAGCTACACCTGTCAATTGGTAGTATCATGATCCCCTCTTGGGAGGGGCAGGGGTGGGTTAATCGTGCACAAATTCTTGCAAATCAAAATGGGAGAAGGACCTCAAATCCTGATCCTAACTTATACCTTCCGCTCAAACGGGTTCTCTGGCTTCACCAGCATCACCTGTTCCCTTTCCACTACTACTGCTCCGGCAGGGGCGCCTTTGGGCTTGCGCACCCACTTTTTAGGAGTGTAGAGCACAGGGCAGAGTGAATCGCTTTTACGTTTGCTGTAATAGGCTGCCAGTTGCGCGGCTTTTTCGAGCACGGTGGTAGGTACTGTTTTACCGGCCTGGTGCTTGATCACCACATGCGAACCCGACACGTCTTTGGCATGCAGCCAGATGTCCTCTTTGTAGGTATGGCGTTGCGTGAGCAGGTCATTATTCTGAGCACTCTTACCCACCAATATCTTATAGCCCTCGGTTTCGAACAGACGGAAAGGCGCTTCTTGCTGGGCTTGCTGCTTGGTGGTGAGCAAGTGACTGTACTCTTTCAGGTACGGCTTAAGTGCCTTGTAAGTCTTTACTTCTTCCAAAGCTTGCAGCGCATCTTCCAGCATGATGGCTTCCTCAAGTTTGCGCTCCTGTCTTTCTTCCTGCTGACTAATCTCGACGTGCTGTTTCTTGGCTTTGCGGTATAGGCGCTCGGCTTGTTTCTGGGGTGTTTCGTTGGCCTTGAGTTTGAACTTGCGCTGGCGGTCTGTATAGAAGTCGTAAAGCTCTACTTCAGTGGAGCGGGGCGGAATATTGGTCAGGTTGGCCATGATGATGTCGGCAATCTGGGAGTAGGAGCGTCCGTGACGCAATTCGTGCAGTCGGGCCTCTGTCTGCTCCAGTATCGCCTGCGTGGCACGTTGCTTCTTAAGGAGTTGTTGCTGCGTCTGTTCATAGAGCCGCTCAAAACCAGTCTCGCTCAGGTAGCTCCTCGTAAAGCCATTCAGGGCTTCCATCGGATTATCGTATACCTGCACCACCTCGCCCAACTGGAGTAATGAAAGCCGCAACTTGCCGTTCAACCTGATCAGATAATAGGCCTCAGGTGCTTCAAGTTGCTCGAGCATGGCCTGCACCAGTTCCCATTTCTCCTCTAGTGCGAGCTTGCTATACCCTTGTTGCTCCAGGTATAAGGCAGGCAGATCACCAAAAGTCGGATATACCTGGCGGAGATTGCCATCAGCTGCTGCAAAGGCTTCAAAATTTTGGCGGATGGGCCTGTCCATCTGCATCGGATCCAGCTCCAGATCGGCTCCAAATTTCTTGTGAAACAGTTTGAGTGGTTCTTTCCCCTGATACAACACAATGTTAGAGCGGTTACCGAAAAGTTTGAACAGCAAGGTATAGCCACTGCTCAACTTCAGGTAAAAGCTGCGCTCATTCAAATGTTGCACCACATCCTGCACGGTTTGTCCCAAAAGCTCCCCGAACAGATTAACTGTATTAGCCTTGGCACGCTTAAACTCAGTTGGAAAAGAAAGTGAAGCAAAATGAGCCGTGAGCATAGCGCGGATATACAATTCACGCTCCCCATCAGCCAGACCTATCACCAGTTCATCTTTATTCTGACTAAAGCAAGTAATCACTTCCATCCCCACCAGCTGACTACGAAGCTGCTCAGAAAGTTGCTTTAAAAAGTAATAGTTCTGGTGCATGGGTTAAATTAAGGCAAGAGATTGTTTGACTAAGGGGAAAGTCCACAGGAAAATACATGCCGGATAAGCTATAGCCTTTTAGTAAGCTAAAGTCTATACTTCCAGCTGCAAACCGTCGTAACCGAGTCGGATAAAGTCGGGGAGGGTAAGCTCTACTTCGCGGTGAAGGCCCAGCAGGTGACTGATATGGGTCAGGTAGGCGCGCTCGGGTTGCAGGTCCTCAAGCAAGTCGATTGCTTCCTGAAGAGAAAAGTGCGAAATATGCGGCTCCTGGCGCAGGGCGTTGAGCACGATTACCTTTGAGCCACGTACTTTTTCCTTCTCTGCTTCCGAAATGTAATTGGCATCTGTAATGTACGTGAAGTCACCTACACGGTAGCCAAACACGGGCAGCTTATAGTGCTTCACCCGGATAGGGGTAAACTTAATCCCTTCTACCTCAAAAGGCTCCTCCGTAATCGGGTTTAACTCCACACGAGGGATGCCGGGGTACTGTATACCTGAAAAGATGTAGGCAAATTCCCGCTTAAGCTGTTCCAACACACGCTGCTCACCATAAAGGGGCATGTCTTTGTGCTGTGAGAAGTTGTAGGCACGGATGTCGTCGAGGCCAGCAGTGTGGTCTTTGTGCTCGTGGGTAAAGACCAGGGCATCGAGCGTACGGATACGTTCGCGCAGCACCTGCTGGCGAAAGTCGGGACCGGAGTCGATGATGATGCTCTTACCCGCTACCTGCAAATGTACCGAGACCCGCAGGCGCTTATCCCTGTAATCAACAGAACGGCACACTTCGCAGGAGCAACCGATTACCGGTACGCCCTGCGAAGTGCCCGTGCCTAAAAGCGTTACTTTCAATTGGTTCTTTCCTGGTTGCGGATGAGCTGATAAAGCTGGCGGTTCTTTTCGGTCAGCAGGCTTTCATCCACCGTAATGGTTCTCAGAATGTCGTAAAGGCAATTGATCTTTCCCTCAAGACTGAAGTACTTGTTCACGACAGCTACCTTCATGTCTTTGAGCACACAATAACCCGCTTTAAAATTCCCCTTCTCGTAGCGCAGTACAAAATCCGACTCCGCAAAAATATCCTCCAGCTTATTTAAAAATGGCCGCGTGTACTTTAGCTCCATTTACAACTCTCCGGTGTGCTTCTTTACAGTCTGTACCAGCATGTCAAAATCAAGTGGCTTTGGCAGGTACTCATTGATGCCCACCTCCTTGAAGTCTTCCATGGTATAGTTGTTGGCGTTGCCTGTTACCGCAATGATCGGAATGTTGGAGATCTGCTCGTCTTTGTGCGCGCGAATTTCCTTAGAGCACTCCATACCGTTTTTGATCGGAATGTTCAGGT
Organism: Pontibacter sp. LHS2; assembly: GCF_058932845.1. NCBI lineage: Bacteria > Pseudomonadati > Bacteroidota > Cytophagia > Cytophagales > Hymenobacteraceae > Pontibacter > Pontibacter sp. LHS2. The sequence continues at coordinate 61,296 of NZ_JBZYWG010000002.1, read as the reverse complement.
CCATCAGGATAGCGTCGATCTTGTTGTTTTCCACTTGCTTGATCACTTCGCTGCCGTTCTTGGCAGTCAGGATTTTGTAGTTCTGAAGCTCTAGGATTTTCTTAGTCAGGTTCAGGATCACAGAACTGTCTTCTGCAATCAGGATGGTCTTGTTTTCTGCCATGGGATTAATAAACTATATAATGATCTCTTTATAAGTTTTGCGGTAGTTTTCGTATTGGGCCAGCAGTTTCGTAAAGTTATCATCTACGTTATCGTACTGGTCGTGTTTAATATCGTGCTCCAGGATTTTGGCTAGCTCGGCCACCTGGTTGATACCAAGTGTAAAGCCGGTGCCCTTAAGCTGATGCAATGTACTTAAAATACTTTTGTATTGTTGTGCATCCATCTCTTTTTTGGCCTCCTCCAGCAATTCGCCGGCTTCCTGCTCAAATTCCACATACAATTGATGGGCAAACTCCACTCCGCCAATTTCTATGAGCTGCTCTGTTATGGACAGGTCAATCACAGGTACTGCCTCGACTTCGGACTCCTCAGCTATCGTAGTAGTCATCCCGCCGGTGCTCCGTTTCCAGCTCTGTTCGTGCCACTTCATGATCACTTTGTAGAGGTCAGAGCTCTTGACTGGCTTCGAAATGTAATCGTCCATTCCCTGGCTCATAAACTTCTCTGCGTCTTCGCGCATGGAGTAAGCGGTCATAGCTACTACAGGCGGACAGTCCTTGCCCAGTTTTTCTTTGATAATGGTTGTGGCTGTCACGCCGTCCATCTCTGGCATCTGGATGTCCATGAACACCATGTCATAACCGTTGTTAAGGGCTCTGTCGATGGCTTCGTATCCGTTTGAGGCAACATCAGTTCGGCAACCCAGACGCTCCAGCAGCTTGAAGGCCACTTTCTGGTTGATCTGGTTGTCATCCACCAGCAGCACATAAGGCGAAAAGTCCAATACCTCAGCCTCTGCGTTCTGCAGCTGCATACGCTGGAGTTGTGCTTCCACCTCCTCACTGTTGGCTTTCTTCACTTTTATGGTAAACCAGAAAGTACTTCCGTCATTAGGCTTAGACTCTACACCTATATCTCCACCCAATAAGTGAGTAAGTTGTTTCGAGATGGCCAGACCAAGGCCTGTACCGCCAAAGGTTTTGGTGGATGAGTTGTCAAGCTGCGTAAAGTCGGTGAAAAGAAGCTTCTGATCGCCTTCTGTTATACCTATACCTGAGTCTTTCACGCGCACCTTCAGAATATACTCCTGTCCTTTTTTTACAGGCTCTGCGTCCACGTGTATGCTTACTTCACCCTCATTGGTAAACTTGATGGCATTGGAAGTAAGGTTGGATAATACCTGCAGGAAACGCGTCTCGTCGGTGAGCACGTAGCGTGGTGTTTCAGGTGTTACAGTATAGGTAAAGTTCAGATCTTTCTGTTGGGCACGGTTCGCGAAGAGTGAGTGTATCTTGTTGAGCGTGTCGTGCACGTCCATGCCACTTTCGTGCAGCACCAGCTTGCCTGCCTGCATTTTAGATAAGTCCAGAATGTCATTCAGGATCGCGAGCAGTGCATCCGAGGATTTGCGCAGCGTATCGATGTACTCTTTCTGCTCCTCGTCGTTTACGATCTGGCTCAGAAGGTCGATCATACCGATAATGCCGTTCATCGGTGTGCGCAGCTCGTGGCTCATGTTGGCCAGGAACTGTGTTTTCACCTTGAGCAGGTTTTCGGCTTCTTCTTTTGCTTTGAGCAGGGCAACCTGTGTGCGCTTCAGTTCCGAAACGTCACGCAGCACACCTTCCATACCTGCCGGATTTCCTTCCTGGTCATACGTCAGACGGGCATCAAGCAACACGGTTTTAGTAGAGCCATCCTTGCAGATCATCTCTATTTCAAAGTCACGAATGCTTTCCTGCTCCAGTACCCGCTCTTTAACCAACGAGCGGTCGGCGACATTGGCATACAGATGCTCGGATGATATGCGCTGCACCTCGTCTTCATTATAACCCAATAAGTTATAGATAGATGGGCTGACCAGTTCAAAGGCGCCGCCCATTGTGGTGCGGTAGTACACGTCCTGGAAGGATTCGAAAATGCTACGGAACTTCACCTCACTTTGGGCGAGTGCCAGCTGTGAGCGCTTCTTGTCGGTGATGTCGAGCGCTATACCTGAGATCTCCTCAAAGCTACCATCCTCCAGGTAGATCGGGTTCAGGTAAACCTCACGCCAGCTTTCCGGATTGTGCAGGTGTATCTCAAAGTGCTGCGGCTGTCCCTTAAATGCCAGCACATACTTTTCTTGCCAGAACTCAAAGGAGTTTTCATGGAAGTTCACCACATTATCGTCGTTCAGCCTGGTATAAAGTTCCAGTTCCTGGCCGCTGCGGTTAAAAAAGGCGGTCGCAAAGTTTTTGTTGAAAGAAGTAAGCTCAAAGTCACGGTTGAGGGACCACATGTGGTGGGTTCCGGATTCAAATATGGCATTGAGGCGTGCGTTCTGGTTGTTGATCTGCTCTTCGTTGCGCTTTCGCTCGATGGCGAGTGCCACCTGATTTGAGATAAAGTGCAGAATCTCAATGTCAGTATGCACATAGGCATTCGGGTCCTGATAATCCTGCAGCGTGATCACCCCGATAATGCGGTCGCCGATGGCCAGCGGAGAGCAAAGGATCACTTCAGGTATAGCACCGTGTATGGTAATGTCCTGCTCTTTGGCCAGGTCCAGCAACTCCGCTTTCTGCATGTACAGCGGCTTGCCCGTATCGATGATATACTCTGACAGACCGTGTGAAAACTGCCGGCGCATCTGCGTTTTAGAGGACTTGTCTACAAACTGGTCGACCAGGTAGGCAAAGTGCAGGTGACGGTGATCATCGTCGCAGAGGGCAATGTAAATATTGCGTGTCTCGATGATCTTGCTCAGTTCACGGTGTATAGCTGAGTAGAGCGAGTTAAGGTCCTTGCTGCTGATGGCCAGGTTAGCGATACTGTAATATACCTTCTGCAGGCGCTCGGCCTTGATGCGGTCGGTAATATCGTGCAGGATGGCGCGTGTCGCCACCGGACGTCCGTCTTGCCAGCTGCACGTAATGGAACCGATCAGGTGCACCGGCTTTCCGGCCTTGGTCAGGAACACGGTTTCCATCTTGTTCACGTTCTCGCCCTTGTACAGGTTGCGCAACTGATAGATCAGCTTGGCTTTGTAGTACGGGTGCACAATATCGTTGAGCGTGAGCGATTCAATATCGTGGTCGGTATAGCCCAGGCGGTCTTTCCAGGCCTTGTTCACGAAGATGAACTTGTTGTCGACCGAAATATTCTGGATCAGGTCATGGGCATTGTCGAAGAGGTCCTGCAGACGGATCTTGTTGTCTTTGAGGGCCTCCATGGCAATGCGCTTGTCCGTCATGTCCTTGCCCACACTGGTCAGGCCAATCAGGTCACCCTCCGGGCCGTACTCAAACATGCAGTTCCAACGCACAGTCTTCACCTGGCCTGACTTGGTGATTAGGTCACGCTCGTAGTAGGAGTTCAACTGCCTGGTTTCGATTGATCGTTTGAAATCAGTAAAGCGTGTCTCACGGTCTGGCTCAGGCACCAGCAATTCGTAGAAATTCTGCCCGATGAGCTCTTCGCGTGAATACTCCACATAAGTCAGGAAGTAATCATTGGCGTAGGCGATGTTGCCGTTTTTATCGAGGCTGTAGTAAATCAGGTTTACTTTCTCCAGGAAGCTGCGGAAATGGGACATGGACTCCCGCGCAATCTCCTCACGGCGCTTGGAATTCTGGACCTGCTTGCGCTGGGTGATATCACGCTTAAACACCAGTATGTGGTACTTGCCATCGATCATCACCCGGTTCAGGTTCAGCTCGGTGTCCATGGTGGTGCCGTCTTTGCGGATATTTTTCCATTCCACAGTGATTGGCTTTCCGCTTGCCATCAGCTGATCGATCAGCATGGTGGTCTTCTCAGTCGACCGCATACCATCAGGCTGATACTCCGGCGAATAATCTGTCGGGGACTTGCCTATCAGGTCCTCCCGGTTACAGCGGAAATACTCCAGTGCCTTTTCGTTACACTCCACTACTATGCCATCGCGGAAGAGCATGATCGCGTCGTAGGTAGACTCGAACATGATCTTGTACTTGTTTTCGGTATGGGACAGCTTGAGCTGCAGGTCATGCTTAGCGATGTAGTTGCCGATGGCACCCCCGATGAAGTCAAGCAGCGATGTAAAGGACTGCGTTATTTTTGCGTCATTTCCAGGCCAAATCAGCAGGAGGGCTGTCAGGCCGGCTTCGGAGCTAACCGGAAGCACTGTCAGGTGCTGGCCCAGCAATTCCTCCATTTTCTGGATAGTATCTTGAAGCGCTTCGCGGCGATCAGGCTCTATCAGTTGCTCAGCCTGCGCAATCGGCATTGTGATAAACGTAGGCAGGTCGCCTGAAGGTGTTTCGCCTGTAGCGTGAGAAAGCAGTAATCTGCCAGAGGCGGCATCATACGTGTAAACGGCTCCGCCTATAATATCGGTCTTGTCCAGCAACTCCTTTAAGGTATAGCGCAGCACGTCTTCACGACTCTCAGAACCCGACAGGTTCGTGATCAGGTGATTGACAAACTCGAGCTGGTGATTTCGGAAGCGCACGTTGCGCTCAGCGCCAACCGCTTCGTAAAGGTTTTTGGCAGAACCAAAGATCACGGTAGAGCCGTTGAAATTCCCTTTTTTGAGTGAGATCTCCACCGGCATCAGCTCCTGATCTGTTTCGCGAAGCCACCACTCAAAGCGCTGCGGTTCCCCCTTTAAGGTGAACTGCAGTTGGTTGCGCAAAGCGACACGCTCGAACAGGTTGAGCTCAAACTGCTTAAAGAGCGACTTTCCAATAATATCCTCTTTGTTCAATTGCACCAGATCAGAGGCGCTCTGATTAATGTCGATAAATACACCATCGCGATCCAGGATAAAGAGCGGCTCAGCACTATCATCGAACAGGTTATGGTAACTGGCGTCGTCGGCATCTTCCTTCACGCTATCCGGAAGTTCGAAGCACAGGAACGTCTCTCCCTGAAACTGCAACTGCTGACAGTGGAAGGTATAGAGGTTGCCTTGCTGATCCTTTATATCGCCTGACACTTTATCTGTTTGTGTCAGAGAAACCTTGAAGGCTGCAAAATCATTTTCATTAGCAAGACCAGCCAGAGGTCTTAGCGCTGTGCCAGGCTCCACGGGGAGTATCGTTTCGGCTTTTGAATTGGCAGCCAACAGCTCTCCTGCAGTAGAAGCAACAAGCAAGGCGCGGTCTGCCGGATGTAGCTGGCTAAGCACTTGCAGCAGGTTTTCGGCCAGTGTTGTCAGATTATCAATGGTTTGTCGGCTAGGTATCAGTGGCATCTGGTGTAGATCAGTTCTCGTTTAAACCCATAAATTAATAAAAAAACAAAAGCAAAGGCACTTTTGCTTCCTGAATAACAAGAAAGGGAGTTAATTTGTGGCATATTCACGAAGTATATTGTTACGCTCACCCATGTCTGCAGCTCAAGCATCCCGTTTTTTGATAGTGGTAGTAGGTCCCACTGCTGTGGGCAAGACAGACCTGTGCGTGCGTCTGGCGCAGCATTTTGGTACCGAAATCATTTCAGCGGATTCCCGCCAGTTCTACCAGGAGATGACGATCGGCACGGCCAAACCAAGCCCGGAAGAGCAGCAAGGTATACGGCATCATTTTGTGGATTCGCACCCGATCACGGAGACGTACAATGCGGGAGCCTACGAGCAGGATGTACTGACCCTGCTCGGGCAGCTCTTTCGGCAACACCAGTCAGTGATCCTGACAGGCGGATCAGGATTATACGTGCGGGCAGTCACCGACGGCATGGACGAAATGCCTGAGACGGACCCAACTGTTCGGGCGAAGCTAACGAACCGCTTACAACAGGAGGGACTGCAGCCCTTGCTGTCACAGTTGCAGCAACTCGACCCCGCCTATTATAAGCAGGTAGATAAAGCCAATTCGCAGCGTGTTATACGGGCACTGGAAGTATGCCTCTCAAGTGGACAACCTTACTCGACTTTCCGGAAAGCGGGTACACGGGAGCGGCCTTTTCATATCATCAAAATTGGTCTGACGCGCGACCGGCAGGAACTTTACGAGCGCATCGATCGCCGCATGGACCTGATGTTAGCGCAGGGGCTGCTGGAGGAGGCAAAGGCGCTGTACCCATACCGTAGCCACAATGCCTTGCAAACAGTAGGCTACAAAGAGATATTCGACTTCCTGGACGGTCACTACGATTGGGAAGAAGCAGTACGGCTCCTGAAACGGAACAGCCGGCGGTACGCCAAACGACAGCTTACCTGGTTTCATAAGCACGCTGACTATACCTGGTTTCATCCGGATCAGTGGGAAGAGCTACTGGCTTTTATCGGTCAGCAAATGCGGGAAGCTGCGCAGGACAAGGTATAAAAACAGCGAAGCCGGCTATTGTGGTAGCCGGCTTCGCTGTTTCTGTCAGTTGATAATCTTATACCGATAGGATATCCACCATTTTGGTGAAGTTCGGGTTAATCAGTTTCTGCTTGGTAATAGTTTCGATGAAAGGGGTATACACCAATTCTTTGTTGATGATACCGGCCATTTCATTCGTGCGTCCTGCCATGAGGCCTTCCACGCAGGCAATGCCCAGTTGGCTGGCCAGCATACGGTCGGCTGCGGTAGGGGCACCGCCACGCTGCACGTGACCAAGTATCGTTACACGCGCATCCATTTGCGGGATGATGCTGGACACCTTTGCAGCGATCTCGGTCGCGCTTCCTTCTTCATCGCCCTCTGCCACGATCACGATAAAGGAAGTCTTGGAACGTCTCCAGCCTGCCCTTAACTGATCAATGACATAATCAATGGACGTGTCAGTTTCCGGAATCATCACGATCTCGGCACCGCCGCCGATAGCACAAGGTATAGCGATATAGCCTGAGTCACGACCCATCACTTCCACAAAGAACACCCGCTCGTGGCTGTCAGCCGTGTCACGGATTTTGTCGATGGCATCGAGGGCAGTGTTCACGGCTGTGTCGTAGCCAATAGTGTAGTCGGTGCCATAAAGGTCGTTGTCAATGGTGCCGGGTGCTCCGATGGTAGGGATGCCAAACTCTTCGTAGAAGATGTTAGCCCCGGTGAAAGTACCGTCACCGCCAATGGCTACCAGGCCTTCAATGCCGTGTGCCTTCAGTTGCTCGTAAGCTGCCTGCCGCCCTTCTTTGGTTGTGAACTCCTTGCTGCGTGCCGACTTCAGTATCGTGCCGCCTTTCTGTATGATATTACTTACTGTCAATGACTCCATTTTGAAAATGTCGCCTTTGATCATGCCGTTGTATCCTCTTCTGATGCCGTAAACTTCCAATCCGTTGTAAACGGCTGTGCGCACGATAGCCCGGATGCATGCGTTCATGCCCGGGGAGTCGCCTCCTGATGTAAATACTCCAATCCTCTTCATAAAGAGTTGCTGTTAAATGTGTTCCCTGTAGAAGCCAGGTGCTGACTTCTTTCGATTGATCGCCGCTGTATACCTTGCGGCTTAATTGAATCTGCAAGGTATACATTTGCTAATTTAAGTGGAAATAAAAAAAGAATGCAAAAGCATAACTAATAAGATAGCAAAAACCGTATGTAATAGCACGATCGTCTGTTGATTGTAAACAAGAGTAAAGCGTTTCTTAGTTAGCTTCTGCAAAATTAGCTGCCTGAGTATAGCAATACTTAGTGCATTCGTTATTAATTTGTTACGAAATTATAAACTAGTCAAAAGGGAGCTGTATGTTTAGTTTTTTTGAAAGCGAGGCAGAAAAAAAATTAAAAAGCCACATCACGAATCTTGGTGCCCTCGCCAAGGCGGATGGTCATGTGGATCCGACCGAGATGGATTTTATTATCGCTATCGGTGAGCGTCATGGGCTGAAATCCAGTGATGTGCGCGACCTGCTTTCGAATGTGCAAGCCATCAAACCGCAGTTGCCATCCAACGATACCGAGCGCTTTGACCAGATCTACGATTTGGTAGAGATGATGCTGGCCGATGGTATAGTGGATGAAAATGAAATGGAGTTCTGTGTCAACATGGCTGTACGGCTCGGTTTTAAGAAGTCCATTGTCGGGGTGCTGGTTCGCAAAATCTCCATTGGAGTGAAAGACGGGCTCTCCCGCGAACAAATACGTCAGGATGCTCAGGCGTTCCTGAATTACTAAAATTTGAGCTCATGAAAAATCTGCGCGTATGGAACGGAGCCATACTGGGAACTTATGCGCTGGCACTTCTGCTACTGGCTTACTTCTTTTTCGCGCACGAACTGCACCTCATCTCCTACGAGGCCACTTTCCTTTCTGAAGATTTTATTTTACGCTTCCTTTCCTTCTGGTTTATCAGCTTTCTGCTGACAATCACGGTATACTTGCTCAATACTAGCCTGAACTACTTGTGGCTACCCCGAGGCGAAAAAATTATAGCCATGCAAGCCGGAAAACTGATCCTGGCCATGGGACTGTCTGCCGCTTTTTTTGCCATAGTTATCGTTGCGCTTAGCGGTTTGCGCTAAAGCTCCTTACATAGGCCAGAAGACAGGTACCAGTACCAAAATCACAATAATGAGCAGTAAAGTAAGGGGCGAGCCTATTCGTATGAAGTCCCAGAAGCGGTACTTGCCCGGGCTGTAAACCAGAATACAAGCTGGCTCAAAGGGCGTCACCAGGGACACGGAAGCGCCTAGCATAATCGCAATGGCAAAGGCGCGCGGATCAGCTCCCAACTCCATCGCAGCACGTAAGGCCACAGGTATCACCACCAGGGCTGCCGCCGCATTCGACATGGGCTGTGTGAGAAGCACCGTCAGGATGACGAAGCCCGCTAGTATACCTGTCTTTCCACCAATCGGCTCCATTACCTCTACAATTCCCTTTGCCAAAAATTCAGCCGCACCGGAGTTTTCCATTGCCGCCCCAAAGGCCGTCATGCCACCTATCAGGATGAGCAGGCGCCAGTCAATGGCATTGTAGGCTTTTTCGGTACTGATGGCCCGCAGCAAAATACTCGCGACAGCCGCTGACAGGAAAGCGATAGAGAGCGGAAGCACTTGCAGCGTACCTGCCAGTATAGCCAGTGCAAAGCTGATGATCACGATCAGGCCTTTCTTCTTTTTGAAGAGCACTGGTTCAAACTCGTCGAGCACAGCGATGTGGTTCGAGTTTCGGACCTGCTCAAAGCGCTCGGGTGCACCCTGCACCAGCAACACGTCACCCATACGCAGACTGATACTCCCAATCTTGCTCCTTAACGTTTCGCCATGCCGTGATACCGCCAATACCACTAAGCCAAAGCGCCGCAAAAACTCTGATTCCTTAATCGTGCGATTGATCAGGTTAGACTGCCGCGTGATCATGATCTCCGCCAGCCGGATATTCTCTGTTTCAAGGTCTTCGGAGATGAGGGCATCTGCCATGATCTGGAGGCCTTTTGTTTCCTTCACCTTCATGAGGGTATCTACATCCCCTTCCACCAGCAGAATGTCATTGGGCCGGATACGGGTCCTAAAGTCAGGCAAAAAGTTCTCTTTGGCGCGGATGACATTGAGCATGCGCAAGTTAAGTGTTGTGAGGTCAGAGGCGAAAACCAGCTGCCCAACCAGCGGAGAGTCAGGTAATACCACCACTTCCGTCACGTACTTCTGCAACTTGTACTCCTCGGCCAGTTCCTGATCGGCGTGGCTTGGTAACATACGTTGCCCGACGGTCATCATATAGATGATACCCACCACAAAAATGATAAAACCTATACCTGATATCTCAAATAAACCGATCGGCTCCAAGCCTGCTTTGGCAATATAGCCGCTCACCGCTACGTTGGTAGAGGTCCCGATCAGGGTGCAGGTACCGCCCAGAATAGCCGCATATGCCAGGGGCATGAGTAGTTTGGAAGAGCTCATGTTAATCCTTTTGGAGAGGCCTACCAGTGGCGTAATGAACATAGCCGTCACGGTCGTGTTGTTCATGAAGGCCGAAACTACCCCAGTGACGAGCATGATGGTAAAGAGCATCAGGTTGTTGCTCTGCTGCGCCAGCCGCACGAGCTTGACCACCGCAAAGTCGAGTATACCCGTTTCTTCGAGAGCGGCACTCAATATAAAGATGGAGGCGATGATGATGATGAAGTCGCTGCTGAACCCGGCAAAAGCTTCATCGGGGCTGATGATGCGTAAACCGGCCAATATGATCAGCATGAGGAGCGTGACCAGTTCGATGGACACCTTTTCGGTTGCGAACAGCACAACCGCTATCACCAGCAAGGTCAGTACAATAGCTATTTCCATAGAGGACGATTGGGAAGATACACCCAATATAAGGGGTAGCAACGGCTTTTACGTTACAAAGCCGTTCCCGATAGTCACTCCGAAGAAAATATTTACAGCTCGCTTATTCTATACCTGATTTTGAAAGTATGGAGGCACACCAATAAGGTATAGAAAGCTAGGCCAATGCTTCATCAATTGACCGCAGAATAATTTCACAAGCTTCGTGGATCTGCTCTTCGGTGATGGTCAGTGGCGGTGCAATGCGCATGGAGTTATCACAGAACAGGAACCAGTCAGTAAGCACGCCATTTTGGATTGCCTTATCGATAACGGCTTTCAGTACCTCAAACGACTCAAACTCGGCTGCCATCATGAGGCCTTGGTGGCGAATCTCTTTAATACGGGGGTGCACCAGCAACTGCTTGATGAGCTCTGCCTTTTGCGCTACGCCTTCCAGTAGGTCCTCTTCCTGAATAACCTGTAGGGTGGCAAGAGAAGCAGCGCAACTCACCGGATGACCACCAAAGGTAGAGCAGTGACCCAGGATAGGCTCTGTTTTGAAAACGGCCATAATCTCTTGTGATGAGATAAAGGCACCGATTGGCATACCGCCTCCCATCCCTTTGGCGCATACCAGAATATCAGGCTCAATACCAAATTGCTCAAAAGCCCAGAAGGTGCCCGTTCTGCCGAAACCGCATTGTATCTCGTCCAGAATCAGCAACGTGCCGGTTTGGGTACAGCGCTCCCGCAGTTGCTTCAGATAATCTTTAGACGGCACTCTTACACCGGCCTCTCCCTGCACTGTTTCTATCAGCACAGCTGCCGTGCGCTCGGTAATCAATTCGAGGTCTTCAACACTATTGTAGTGAATATGACGCACGTCAGGTAGCAGTGGACGGAAAGCATTTTTAAAACTTTCGCTGCCGTTCATAGAAAGTGCGCCTTGTGTAGAGCCGTGGTAGGCATTGTAGCAAGAGATCAGTTCGGTACGGCCGGTGTAACGTTTTGCCAATTTCAGAGCGCCTTCCACAGCCTCGGCTCCAGAGTTGAGCAGGTAGGTATTGTTAAGACGTTCTGGTAAAGTGCTGCTGATAGCATGGGCTAGCTGTACTTGCGGCGCCTGCACAAACTCGCCGTAGACCATCAGGTGCATGTACTTGTCCAGCTGATCATGTATAGCTTTAATTACCCTCGGGTGGCGATGTCCCACATTACTCACGCCTATACCTGATATCAGGTCAATATAACGGTGGCCTTCGCTGCCGTACATGTAAATCCCCTCTGCCTTCTCCACCTCAATCATCAGCGGAAAGTCACTTGTCTGTGCCTGGTGCTGCAAAAACAGCTGTCTCAATGATACCATGCCGCAATTTAGGTAATTTTACAGCTATCGCAGCATGGCACTCATACCTCCGTCCACAATTGTGGTTTGACCTGTTATATAACTTGCCGCATCTGAGCAGAGCCAAAGTATCGTGGCTGCAGCTTCTTTAGGATCTGCTATTCTCTTTTGAGGTATATAGGAGAGGTACATCTGCTCGATTTCAGGCAGCCTGTCCTGGTCCCCGTTCACTTGCGACTCAAATGCCTTTTGCAGCAAGGGGGTACGGTGTGCGCCCGGTGCAAGAACATTGATCCGAATATTTGAGGTAGCCACTTCCTGAGCAGCGGATTTTGCCAGAGCGATAATGGCTGCTTTTGCTGCTGAGTACAGCGAGCCCATCGCGGCACCACCCAAACCATTGACGCTGGCCACGTTGACTATAGCGCCTCCAGCTGGTTTCTGTTCGAGCATCAGCTTAATTTCCTGCTTCATGCAAAGCCACACCCCACGAAGGTTAGCGCCCATGGCATCTTCGTATTCGTGTGGCTCAAATTCATGAAGTGGCTTGCCTATACCTGACTCCTGAGCGGCATTGTTCACCGCTATATCCAATCGTCCGAATCTGTTTTGTATTTCATGGAAGAGCGCAAAGATCGTATCGTTGTTGCTGTTGTCGGTTTGTAAGTAAATGGGCTGTAGAGGAGATGAGGGCAGTGCCGACAGGGCGGCGTCACCACGTTCTTTGTCGCGGCCGGTCACGATGACCTGCGCACCGGCCTCTACCAAAAGTTGGGCTGTGGCTAGGCCTATACCTGATGTCCCGCCAGTTACGAGCGCAATCTTGTCTTTGAAGTTATACTGTACCTGTTCCATAGCTTTTTTTCTTTCATAACGAGAATTAACCACAATAGCTGCAGATAATGCATATTCATAATTGCCCGCCATACGTACAATGAGTGAAGCCGGAAGGTAAAATCCGGCGCAGAATGTTGAACTTAAAAAAGGAGGATAAGATGCCACAAGGAGATAAATCTTCATACACAGATAAGCAGAAACGCCAGGCAGAGCACATCGAAGAAAGCTATGAAAAGAAAGGCGTGAGCCAAGAGGAGGCCGAAAAGCGAGCCTGGGCAACTGTGAACAAACAAGACGGGGGCGGTAAGAAAAGCGGCTCCGGTAGAGGAAAATAAAATAAATAACTCAAATCAGAGGTATAAAAGAAAGGCCGGAAGTGTTTGCTTCCGGCCTTTCCCGTCTATGGGTAATTGTTGGTGTGTGCATGCGGATCATCCTCCTCCAGGGTCGCAGGCACCGTGGGTGGTATACCCTGTAGTGGCCTGTTGTGCGAAAAAGGACGCTCCCGCATCGCCTTGTCATGCTGCCTACGGTTGTTGCCTTTGCCGGATTTTCTGGCGTAGGCAACCAAGGCGATGCCAGCCAGTGCAACAAGACCAGTCGCTGCTATCACTTTGGGTATTGTGTTGTCAGTAGCCGGAGGTACTGAGAGCACGCCCTCTTCATCGGCAATGGCAGGCTCATGCACATAGCGCCCATGATCTGGTACCGCTATTGACCAAAAATCTTTCACCAGACCTTCCAGCTGACGTGATAGCTGCGCTCCCTCCATCGGTAGCCCGTGGCCGGTTGCGGCTATACTTGGGCTGAGCTCCATCAGTTTCTCTACAGAGCGGTGCGCCGACCCCCAGTCGGAGGTATAGTACTTGGGCGGACCATGCACACCCCGCTTCTGCGTCATCACCGCCAGCATAGACTCCCCATCGCGTGTAATGAAGGCATCACCTGCCAGCAAGACACGGTCGCTCTCCCGGAAGAAAGAAACGTGACCGGCTGTGTGGCCAGGTGTATGGATCCAGCGCCAATCTGGCAGACCGGGAACAGAGCCATCAGTTGGTAGCAATTCCAGGTACTGGTGTACATCAATCGGTTTTTTGGGGTACAGAAATGACATGTAAGCCATACCGCCACCGCCTACACTTGGGTCTGGTGGGGGGTAAGATGATTTTCCATTCAGGTAGGGCATCTCAAGCGGATGCGCATAAACAGGTACGTCCCAGTCCTGTGCCAGCTCCTTCAGGGCGCCGATGTGGTCAAAATGGCCGTGCGTGAGCAAAATGGCTTTGGGGCGACTGCCACCAAACAGCTCGTCAGCTGCCTTCCTGATCTTGTCAGCGGCACCATACACGCCGGCATCTACAAGCACCCACGAGCCATCAGGTGTGGCCACAAAATACAGATTGACAAATACGGTCTTGAGTCCCCAAACACCCGGTGCAACCGCAAAGGTATGCTTGCTATCGTGGGAAGAGGTACGATTAGTAGTTTCCATAGGCATTCACTATGTTATATTTCCTAATGATTACGGGCGGAATATAATAGTACGGCTGTTGACACAATTGGCTACAATTAGCTGGTATATTCAGCACTGGCTTGGCTAATTGTCATTAAGGAGGGGTGGGCGGTTGCTTTTGCTGACAAAATGTTGCCATGACCAGGCAGCCCATAGTTCGGTTAATACCTCCTAACAAAGGCACACTTTTTGTGTTATAACTTGTGATTACACCTACTAAATTTAATGCATACAATGTTTCCTGATTGACAGGAATTATTTATCTTTCTGAAAACGTTACATACACATGGTAAATTTATTTGTTCCCCCAAGCTATATGGCTGTCTTCGCAAAGTGTGTCGATGCGTCGTTGCCGGCTTTTGAACCGGAAGAGTGGATAGAGGAAGGGAGAGTGTATCCTGTGAAGCACTTTACCGAGCCCCTCAACCAGGGTGACGGCTTTGCCGTGACAATTATGGATGAGGACGGCGTGGAGATCCATCCATCTTCTTCCCACTGGAGCTTTGCCTCCACCAGGTTTGAATTATACACCCTTCATTTGAATTAATATCAAAACCGCTGATATTTTCGTTAACCAAAAGGCTGCCCCGGCAGCCTTTTTTCTTTGCCAAAGTATGGAGTAGATTTTTATGTTGAATATTGCCGAGTTTAATTTGCTTTCGCCCCGGGAGCAAGCCACCATGGTACTGGAGCAGGGGCGTTACTTACATCACATCATTCGCGGGTGGTGCAAAATTGATCTGTACTGGTTTCACAATTATTATGTGGAGGTCTGGTTTCTCTATGATCTTAAAACCATTGGTCTTGTGCGCGCACTCACCAACAAAGCCTCCCTGGACCCTTACCTCGAAACGATCAAGCTTAAAGTGAAGACCTGAGAGGCTTGCTACAAAGTTAAGTAGGTTAAGCTGGTGAGATTTACCTTCCGCGCAGGTATAGCAATAAAAAGGAGGGAAGCTGAGGTTTGCTGAAAATTGATAATTTTGCAGGTATACGCGACCCGTATCATTCTTAATACATACAAATGAAGAAAGCCTTACCAAAGAAAAATATTCTGTTAATAAGTACCTCTACTACCCATGGTACCGGCTACCTGGAGCACTGCCAGCAAGAGATAAAAGAATTGCTCGGTGACCGTAAGAGTATCCTGTTTATACCTTATGCTCGTCCGGGAGGAATCTCCCATAAAGACTACACAGCCAAAGCTCGTGAAGCATTTGAAGCGATGGGTGTTCAGTTAAGCGGCGTACACGAAGCGGAGAATCCGGTTGCGGCTGTGGAGCAGGCAGAGGCAGTGTTTATAGGGGGAGGCAATACGTTTTTGCTGCTTCGTCAGCTTTATGCCAACAAAATAATCGAGCCATTGCAGAAGCGTGTCGAGCAGGGCATGCCCTACATGGGCACCAGCGCGGGCACTAACGTAGCCGGCAAAACGATTGGCACCACCAATGACATGCCGATCGTGTTCCCGAAGTCATTTGACGCATTGCAGCTCGTGCCTTTCAACATCAATCCGCATTACCTTGACCCGCTGCCTGACTCTACGCACATGGGCGAAACACGAGAGACCCGCATACAGGAATTTCATGTGCACAATCAACAGCCCGTAGTAGGCTTGCGTGAGGGCAGTATGCTGCAAATAAAAGGAGACCGTATCAGCTTGTTGGGACCTCATTCAGCACGCATCTTTTTGCAGGGGAAGCCAGCCATGGAGTTTAAGCCAACCGACGACATTAACTTTTTGCTGGAAGCTTACTAACAGGAAGGCAGAAAAATCAAAAGCCCCTGCTATTGGTATAGCAGGGGCTTTTTGGTGAAAAAAACAAGGCAAAATGCCAGGTCCTTTTGCTGTTCTCACTATAATTCTCTATTCGAAAAAAACTACTGTGCTTTGTTGTTGGCCTCCAGTTTTTTAAGGAGAAGCTTTGTAAACTCACGCTCACTGCGATAGAGTTTGATGATCTGGTTTGAGGACAGCACACGCTGGTAGCGCGCAACATATTCCTTTTCCAGTTCCAGTTCTTTTTCACGTGTGCTGAACATGCCGTCCAGTCTTGCTTTGGCCTCCTGATCACTCAGTTGGTCCACGTCTTCGCGGTAGCCACTGCGGTAGGAACGTACCAGTTCGCGGCGCTTGGTTTCGTACTCGTTGTAAAGTGGCCAGAACTTCTGCGACTGTTCGGCAGTCAACTCCATCCTGTCAGTCAGAAAGGCCACTTTGGCTGCTTCCACGTTCTTGTCCATCGGGCGGCCCGACTGTGCCATGGCAGTCGTGCTGCCAAACGTGATTGCGCAAAATAAGAGTAAAATAAAGGGCAATCTTTTCATGTGTGATTTAGTAGTCAATTGTATTCAATTGGTAGTATTCGAGTTCTTCTTCAGCAGCCTTTGGGCTCACATTCAGAAACTCTGCTGTCATGTCGGGGTTTGAGAGCGAGCTCATCTCAGCAAAATCTGAGCTCTCGAGCACAGCATAGGTGCTCAGGTAATCCATGATCGCCTCGTCGCCTACTGTCGCCAGTACCACGCCTGCTTCCTCTTTTTCCTGGCGCAGTTGCGAGAAGTACACGACGCCAACCACCAATAACAAAAGTAGAGGGGCTATGGCCAACTTGAGCGGCTTCCAGGCTGCGGCATACCAGGGGGCAGGGCTATACCCGGCGCCAGCGGTGCGCTCCATGATCTGCGCAGGCAGCCTGTCGAAGTACTTTTCCGGTACCTCGTAGATGTTGCGCTTGGGCAGGTCGCTTAGTTTAAAATCGTTTTTCATATTCAATGTACTTATCAGTTAGATAGCGGTAGCGCTCTATAGTTTAATCTTGTTTAATAAATTCTTCAATTTTTTTTACGGCGTGGTGATAAGATGCCTTTAAAGCGCCTACGGATGTACCCAGAATCTCAGAGATTTCTTCGTACTTAAGCTCGTCGTAATACTTCATGTTGAAGACCAGTCTTTGCTTGTCCGGCAGTCTCAGCAGGGCTTTTTGCAACTTGAGCTGTATCTCGTCCCCGCTAATGTCCGGCGATGAATCGATCTTCTCGGTGAGCTCTGCGGCTACATCATTAATTGGTAAAAAGAATTTTTTGCGCTTACTCGAAAGGAAGGTAAGACACTCGTTGGTGGCGATACGGTAGAGCCAGGTATAAAGCTGCGCATCCTGCCGGAAATTCTCCAGATTCTTCCACACCTTGATGAAAACCTCCTGCGTGAGGTCATCGGCGTCGTCGTGGTCAATCACCATCTTCCGGATGTGCCAGTAGATCTTTTGCTGGTACTTCCGGATAAGCTGGTTAAAGGCCAGATTACGGCTGTCAGGGTCGGCGAATTTTTCTAAAATCTCTTTGTCTTCCACGAGTCAGGTAGCAAGAGCAGGTCGGTCGGACCTGTCTGAATATGCAATATAGTCCATAAAAATAAAAGAGGCCGCAATTGCGTGCGGCCTCTTTTATTTTTAAGAAAAGCGAAGGTATAGTTCCGTCTTATTTGCGGTTCATTACACGTTCAGCGGCTGCCACAATGTTCTCGGTGCTCAGGCCATACTTCTCCATCAGCTGGTCTGGCGTGCCAGACTCACCGAAGGAGTCATTCACAGCTACCATTTCCAGTGGAGTAGGCAGCTGGCGACCCAACAGTTGTGCCACAGAATCACCCAGACCACCATTCATCTGGTGCTCTTCGGCAGTTACCACGCACTTGGTTTTGCCAACTGATTTCAGGATAGCCTCATCGTCAAGTGGCTTGATCGTGTGGATGTTGATGATCTCAGCATTAATGCCTTTCTCAGCCAGCTTGTGACCTGCTTCGATGGCTTTCCATACAAGGTGACCTGTAGCTAGAATGGTTACGTCGGTACCTTCGTTCAGCATCACCGCTTTGCCGATTTCGAACTTCTGATCAGCAGGCGTGAAGTTAGGAACAGCCGGACGACCGAAACGCAGGTATACCGGACCTTCGTGCTCAGCGATGGCGATGGTAGCGGCCTTGGTTTGGTTGAAGTCACATGGGTTGATCACGGTCATATGTGGCAGCATTTTCATCATGCCCACATCTTCCAGAATCTGGTGCGTGGCACCGTCTTCGCCCAGTGTCAGACCAGCGTGCGAAGCGCATATTTTCACGTTCTTGCCAGAGTAGGCAATCGACTGACGGATCTGGTCGTATACGCGGCCAGTTGAGAAGTTCGCGAAGGTACCTGTGAAAGGAATCTTGCCACCAATGGTCATACCTGCTGCCAGACCCATCATGTTGGCCTCGGCTATACCTACCTGGTAGAAGCGCTCCGGAAACTCTTTTTTGAAAGCGTCCATTTTAAGCGAACCGATCAGGTCAGCGCAAAGGGCTACTACATTCGGGTTGGTGCGGCCAAGCTCCAGTAAGCCTACGCCAAAACCAGAACGGGTGTCTTTTTTCTCTGTATATGTATACTCTTTCATTTCTGTGTGTTAAAGCTTAGTAATCTGAAGCAGCCTCTACGGCTAATTGCTGAAGCGCTATTTGTAGCTGTTCATCGTTCGGTGCTACGCCGTGCCACTTGTGTGAGCCCATCATGAAGTCCACGCCGAATCCCATCTCAGTGTTCATCAGGATCATCACAGGTTTACCATTTCCGGTAGCTTTTTTAGCGTCTTCCAAAGCAGGTAGCAGCAACTCGAAGTTGTTACCGTCAGCCTCCAGCACATGCCAGCCGAACGCCTCGAACTTCTGACGCAGGTCGCCCAACGCCAGCACTTCTTCCGTACCGCCGTCGATCTGCTGATAGTTGCGGTCCACAGTTGCAATCAGGTTGTCCACTTTGTTGTGGGCAGCATACATGGCCGCTTCCCATACCTGACCTTCGCCCAGTTCGCCGTCGCCCATCAGCACGTACACCAGGTTGTTGTCATTGTTCAGTTTCTTAGTCTGTGCGGCACCAACTGCCACAGAAAGTCCCTGACCCAGTGAGCCAGAAGCAACACGAATGCCTGGAAGGCCTTCTTCAGTAGCCGGGTGGCCTTGCAGTCTTGAGTTGATCTTGCGGAAAGTAGCCAGTTCTGACACCTCAAAGAAGCCGGCGCGAGCCAACACACTATACCATACCGGCGAGATGTGTCCGTTAGACAGGAAGAACAGATCTTCGCCTTCACCGTCCATGTTGAAAGGTTTTGCCTTGTAGTTCATCACCTGGAAGTACAGCGACACGAAATAGTCCGTGCAGCCGAGTGAGCCGCCCGGGTGGCCGGAATTTACCGCATGCACCATGCGCACGATGTCACGGCGAACCTGTGACGCAATTTGCTTCAGCTCGTCGATGCTTTTGTTGTGTGGGTTCACGTTTTATTAATTATTAGATTGTTGATTACAAAATTTGTCAAACCGATGCCTGTTCAATCGCTCAATAGCTTGCATAAGCAATATGTCAGTGCATCTCTCTTCAAGACTTGGACTTATATACCTACCATTGTAAAGTAGGTATACGATCATCCGATTGATAACTCTCGTGTTGTTGGCTAGCCTTTGATTGCTACCAGTTGACAAGAGGAGTCTTGAGTACCTTCTACGTCTCAAATATACGAAAAACGCAGCTGCCCATGTGGACAGCTGCGTTTGAGTTTACTTTTTCAGGATTTGGGCGGCGTGGTCGGCCGTTTTCACTTTTGTGATGATATCCTCGATGGTGCCCTCCTCGTCTATGACGAAGGTATAGCGCATCGTGCCCATGTACTTGCGGCCATACATCGATTTCTCTTGCCAGACCCCATATTGCTCCACCAGTTTCTTATCGGTGTCGGCTAGCAGTGTGAAAGGCAGGTCGTACTTGCCTATGAATTTCTGATGCGACTTCTCTCCGTCGATGCTCACGCCAAGCACTTCGTAGCCTTCCTGCTGTAGTTCGCTGTAATTGTCGCGCAGGTTGCAGCTTTGGGCAGTGCAGCCGGAAGTGTCATCTTTCGGGTAGAAATACAAAATCACTTTCTTGCCGCGGTAATCACTTAGTTTAACTGTGTTACCGTTTTGGTCTTTTGACTCAAACTCCGGGGCTTTATCTCCGATTTTCAGTTCCATGGGTTTCTGTTTAACCGCTGGTGCCACAGGTATAAGCTATACCTTATATTGCCAGCTTTTCAGTTTATCCGGTACTTGTTGTTTTGCAAGCAGTCTTTTATCCAGCATTATAGTATGTGGCAGTCCGACACTAGATGGTTGTCGTAAACTCCGCCTCGTTTCCGGCATTGTCTTTTACCTTCAAGACTACTTTGCCCGACAAAGGTATGCTTTTATCTAATTTTTCGGAGTATATGGTCGCAGTTTTATGCTCGTATTTCATCAGCACCCATTTTCCATTCACCTCACAGCGGAAAGAGTTGATGCCCGACAGGTCATCGCCGATTCTGAACTTGATCTGGGTCGGGCTTTTGCTGAGCAGTTTGATGGTTGGAGCTTTGGTGTCTTCAAACACTTTGAACTTGCCCATGCTGCGGGTAGAGAAGGTGATGCTGTTGCCGTCCCACACGCCACCCATCATGCCACGGCCTTTGCCTAAGCCCATATAGTAGACGGCGGCTTTGCTCTTGTCAGTTACTGGCGTGCTCGGCGTAATCGTCACTTTAATAGCCTTGTGCAGCGGCGTGAAATAATCACCAATGGTGTACACGTCGCCTTCTTTTTTAGCCTGCAGGTAGAGCGTGTCGTACAGACTCTCCTTATCGAAGCGGATGGTCATGTCGCGGTTGCTGAAGCTGTGCTCCTGACCCGAAGGGATAGCAGCCTGCAGCTCGAGTGGGGTAGAGGTGCCGCAGTACTCCAATGAGGCAGGTAATCCGCCGCGAAGGTCATACAGGCTCACCGAGGCAGCGCCTTTGGTATAGCTTGGCACCAGTGTCAACCGCTGGTTATTGACTACCATTTCTACGTTGCGCGGGGTAGCGGATGTATCGGAGGCGTTTACTTTCAGGATGTTGCCAATGATCTCATAGCTTAGTTGCGGTTTAGTCACCTTGCCGTTTGCAGCCTGCGTGAAAGTCGGCTTCTGACCCTTTACTATAAAGTTCAGGGTAGAGGCATTGTTGTAGGTGTCTTTCGCAACAAGTTGGATGTGGTAGACCGAGTCGGCCTGCACATTGAGCCTGCCCCGGTTTTGTGGCGCAGTATAAAGTGGCAGGTCGTTGCCGTAGTCCACGTAGGCTTTTTGGAAAGTGCGGCCTGTGCGACGGTATACGTTGTAGTTCACGTGCTGCGATACTTGCTTCGACAGCTCAAATGGTACGCGGTCGATGTGGTGGTTGTATACCTGTTTGTCGTTCACATACACGGTCACGTCCTGGGTGCCGTTGCGGTTTTGGGTATCGTCGTAACGGTCGATGGTCTGCAGCTCAAAGCCGATCAGGCCATGGGCAAACACCGTATCCGGCAAGGTATGGACGCCATTGGTCTTCTTCGGAGTATACTCCCGACGGGCAAATTCCTGGTTGATGCGGGCATAGATGTTGAGTGGCTGTATGCCCAGCCCCAGCAAATCGGGCGGCGTGGTATCAATGATCTCCTTAAAGCCCCAGCGCAGCGGGTTATAGAGACGGTCTTCCGAGTCGCGGATCTCAAAGTGCAGGTGCGGACCGCCGGAGCCTCCTGTGTTACCGGACAAAGCGATGATCTGCCCTTTCTTGACCGGAAACAGGTTCTTCTCCGGGAACAACTCCAGTTCAAATGTTTCCTTCTCATACTGTTTCTGCAGCACGTAGTCAGCCAATGGATCATAGAAGGCCAGCAAATGCGAATAAGTGGTGGTGAGTCCGTTCGGGTGCGTCACGTAAATGATGTTGCCATACCCGTAAGTAGACATCTTCACACGCGAAATATACCCGTCTGCGGCAGCGTAAACCGACAAGCCTTCCCGCTGGTCGGTCTTGATGTCGAGTCCACCGTGGAAGTGGGTAGAGCGTATTTCCCCCATGGAACCCGACAAGTAGTTGCGCACTCCCGGCTTGATGGGAAACATAAAATAGCCTTGTTCAGGCGCCGGTTGAGCGACCGCTACAAGGGTGGTGAAAACGTAAGCGAAAAGGAGCGCAAGGCGCTTATTTAATTTCAAAATCAAGTAGTTTTTTATCTTCAACATAGCCTTCCAATCTGTCGCCGATCTGCACCGGACCCACTCCCTCAGGCGTACCTGTAAAGATAATATCGCCTTTCTTCAGCGTGATGAAGCGGGAGATATACGCAATAATGTCATCAAAGGTGTTCAGCATCATCTTTGAGTTGCCTTGCTGGCGGGTCTCGCCGTTTACATCAAGTCTGAAGTTGATGTCATGCAAGTCTTCGAACTGGTCGAGCGGCAGAAACTCCGATACCGGGGCAGAGCCGTTGAAGCCTTTGGCCAGCGTCCATGGCAGTCCTTTGGCCTTGGCCTTGGCCTGCAAGTCGCGTGCTGTAAAGTCTATACCTAGGCCAATCGCATCGTAGTATTTGTGAGCAAACTTCTTGTCGATGTTCTTGCCTTCACGGCTGATGCGTAGCAGTAACTCCACCTCGTGGTGAATGTCCTGACTGTACTCCGGATAGTAAAAAGGATCGTTATTGCGAAGAATAGCCGTGTCAGGCTTAAAAAATATCACCGGTTCGTCCGGCACTTCGTTCTTCAATTCAGCTATATGATCGGCGTAATTGCGGCCGATGGCTACTATTTTCATAAAAGGGGCAGGGTGTTTTCTTTATCGATACTCAAAAATAGACTATATCCGGTTTTGGTGCAGCATGATTTGCTAAAAAGAATCAATTAAAAGACAATTTTTCAGAATGGCCTTCGCCTTTGGCAGACACAGGCTCTTTTTATACTTTAACAAGAGAAGGCACGCTTTATTGTGCTGAGGGGGACTACAACATTTTATATTAGAGCGTTCGTATACCTATGCAGCTGACAGTTCAGATGGCAACCTGTCATTTCAAGTCAAGTTGCACTTTGTTTTATCAGTTAAAGTATAGTACTTTTAACATATTAAACGATCCTAGCACACCTGACTTTTAAAACTGGTTCAAAATTTGAAATAGCCACTTTATAAAGTCATTAAATTAAAAAACTATGTACAAGAAGTTAATCGCCTTTTCGATAGCGGCAGTAATGATGGTAGCCTGTACAACGGTGCCAATCACAGGTCGCAGACAGCTGAGTCTCGTGTCAGACGCGCAGATGATGCAAATGAGTTATGACGCTTACGACCAGTTCCTGAAAGAGAACAAGCTTTCACGCGACGCACAGGCCACGGCCATGGTGAAGCGTACCGGCCAGCGCATTCAGCGTGCGGTAGAGCAGTATATGGCTGCTAACAACATGTCAGACCAGTTGCAAGGTTTTCAGTGGGAGCACAACCTGATCGAAGATGACCAGGTGAACGCCTGGGCAATGGCCGGTGGTAAGACCGTGACATACACAGGTATACTGCCGATCGCGCAGAACGAAACTGGCTTGGCTGTGGTGATGGGGCACGAGATTGCTCACGCGATTGCCAAGCACAGCAACGAGCGCATGAGCCAGCAACTGGCCCAGCAGTTTGGCGGCCAGACACTTTCTGCCCTGGCCGGTACGCAGCCGGGTGTAGCACAGCAGTTGATCATGACGGCTTATGGTGCCGGTTCTACACTTGGTTTGCTGAAGTACGGCCGTAACCAGGAGAGCGAAGCCGACCGTTTGGGACTGATCTTTATGGCGATGGCCGGTTACGACCCGCAGGCTGCTATACCTTTCTGGGAGCGTATGGAGGCAAAGTCAGGCGGACAGGCACCACCGGAGTTCCTGAGCACGCACCCGAGCGCAGGTACCCGTCGCGCCAACCTGCAGAGCTACATGCCGGAAGCGCTAAAGTACTACAAGAAATAATCACTAACCCGATAAACCTACATGACTGCATCACCCTTAGCCAATGGCCGGCACTTGTTGCTGACCTGCCTGCGCTGGACGCTGGCCCTGACTTTGATCTTACTTGTAGCGGCTGGCTGTACGCGCCGCGAAGCTTTCCCCGAGGAAAGTGAAGAGGAGCCGCTCGACGAAGAGGCCGGCCCCAAGTATGACGGACAGCTGTTGGCGCAGGTGGTGTTGGATGAGATTGACTTTGTGGTGCCGCAGCAGGAGCTGATACAGCCCTTTATAAAGGAGTTTGGAAACGGAACGGTGGTCAATAAAGTGACGATCCATAAGGTGCAGGACAATAAAAAGCTGCCTGCTACCTATTATCTGGTAGGTTTGGGGATACAAAACGGCTCTTTCCGCTCTATGGCACTCGAGTTGGATGTAGCCTCGGATAATAGCTTATACCTGAGCAGCAAGTCGATGAAGCACATTTGCGAAGCCACAGCTGGCTGCGACTTCTGTTACTTCTCTTTCGAAGACAACCGGATAACGGGCTGTCAGTGCTCGATCCGGGCTGCTGGTTACGACTGTCGCCATAAGGTACATGAGGGCAACAACCTGCTGCAAGGCGTCAGACTGAAGAACTCGAGACAGGATTAGTAGTAGGTATGAATCAAAAAAGAGCGGGCTGCCAGTGATCTGGCAGCCCGCTCTTTTTTGCTTGTTAGGATTTAACCAATCTGAAATCTAGAAAATCAATTAATCCTGTAAATCTGTAGAGCAGGGTTCCTATATAAAGACCTAAGAAACACTGCTCTGCATGTTGCGTAGTCGGATGCGGGTCAGGATCTTTTTGGTATAAAGCGGAAAATCGCCTTTCATCATCCAGTCGTAGTAGCTTGGCTCTTTGCTGAGTACTTCCTCAACTGGCACATTGCGGTGCTTGCCAAAGTTAAATACCTCTTGTCCGGCGTTGTTATACACGATGCGACCAGCCAGGTCAGCTGATTTCTCGAACGTGAACTTGTGCAGCTGGCCCATGTCATTCTGGATAGGCGTTTCTTCTATACCTTCAGCCACTTCCACCATCGTGTTCTCGTAGCGCTCCAACTGTGCTTTCAGGATGTGGTAGGTAGCTACTGTATCGGCCTCGGCGCTGTGGGCATTCTCCAATGTCTTGTTGCAGTAATATTTGTAAGCAGCCGATAGCGTGCGTTTTTCCATCATATGGAAAATGCGGCAGGCATCCACCACATGACGGTTATCGATGTCGAAGTCTATGCCTACCCGCAGAAATTCCTCTGCCAGCAAAGGTATATCAAAGCGAACCAGGTTATAGCCACCCAGATCACAGCCGTCCATAAACTGATACAGGTTGCGGGCCACTTGCTGAAAAGTGGGGCAGTCCTTTACGTCCTCGTCGTATATTTTGTGAATCAGACTCGACTCCAGCGGAATAGGTACCGTCGGGTTGATGCGACGGGTCTTGAGGATTTCCTCGCCGTTTGGCTTCACTTTCAACACGCTGATCTCCACGATGCGGTCTTTGCAAATATCGGTGCCGGTCGTTTCGAGGTCAAAGAATACGATGGGACGCTTCAGGTTCAGTTTCATGATAGGGTGGTTTACAGAACCGCTTTTTTGAGCGTCTCCAGGTCAAGGTTTTGATAAGTGCCTGAGCTCATAAGCAGCAGGTTTGCGTTTTGCCAGTCCATCCCGTTCAGGTGTTCAAGCAGGGCAGTTGAGTCAGTGTATACCTGCAGCTGCGGATTGCCGAAAGCGTTGCGCAGGTCTTCTTCTGAAAGCATCTCCATACGCTTATGCTCTACCGTTTTAGGGCTGAAAAACACAATCGGTACATCGGCCTTATCAAGAGCGCCGGCATACTGTGGCAGAAAGTTCTTGTTGAGGCTACTGAAGGTATGCAGTTCCACGCAGGCCACCAGCTTGCGCTGCGGATACTGTGCTTTCACAGCTTCGGTGGTCGCTTTTACCTTGGAAGGCGCGTGTGCAAAGTCACGGAAGAGCACTGAGTGCGAACTTTCACCGAGTCGCTCCAGTCGCTTGGCCGCGCCTTTGAAGGTCTTGAGGGCTTCATAAAAGTCAGGCGCTTTGATGCCGATCTTCTTGCAAACTTCCTTGGCCGCGCTGATGTTGCGCAGGTTGTGTTCCCCGAACAACGGGATCTCTACGTCGCCTTCTTTTTTGGTGTGCAGGATGGTCTTGCCGTCGCGGATGCTGTGCAGGTGCACGGTATAGCCGATGTAAGCAATATCGGCAGGGTTGCGAGGCACTGCCACCAACTGTACCTGCTCGTCGTCCTGGTTATAGATCAGGGTGCCGGCCTTTGGTGTCATCTCCGCAAAAATGCGGAACTGATCCCGGTATATTTCAGAGGTCGGGAACACGTTGATGTGATCCCAGCTAATGCCGCTGATTACCCCGATGTGGTGGTGGTACAGGTGAAATTTCGGAACACGCTTAATCGGGTCGGAGAGGTATTCGTCTCCTTCAATGATAATGATCGGGGCTTCTTCGGTCAGCTTCACCATGCGGTCAAAGCCCTGGAGTTGCGCTCCCACCGCGTAATCGAACAGACGGTTGCAATGCTGCAGCACATGCATGATGATGGAGGTAATGGACGTTTTGCCATGGCTGCCACCGATCACAATGCGCTGTTTGTTCTTGCTTAGCTCGAAAATGAAATCCGGGAAGGAGTAAACCGGTATACCTAGTTCCTGTGCACGAAGTAGCTCCGGGTTATCGGCGCGTGCGTGCATACCCAGAATCACAGCATCCGGTCGGTCATCCAGTTTCGCTGGAAACCAGCCTTCCTCGGCGGGCAGTATACCTGCCGCGGCCAGTCGGCTTTTGGCCGGCTCGTAAATCTCATCGTCTGAGCCAGTCACTCTTATACCCTGGTCATGCAGCGCCAAAGCCAGGTTGTGCATGATGCTGCCCCCTGTGGCGATCAGGTGAATATGTTTAAAATCCGTTCTCTCCATAATCCATGCTATCCATTTAGCGAACCGACAAAATTATAATTCCTTCCCTAATTTAAAATAGCTATACGCTAATATGTGGATATCTTCCGTAATTTGTGGATTACTTGGACGGCTTACTTTTTAAATTTGTGGTATGGAGGAGATGAAAATGAACGTGCGGCCAACTGGCAACCGCGGCAACTGGAGCAAAAAAGCCCCTGCCGTGGCAGAGTTGGGTAAAAAACCGCCGCAGGCACTAGATTTGGAGGAGGCCGTACTAGGCGCTCTGATGCTGGAGAAGGATGCGCTTACCACAGTGATTGACATTCTGCGACCAAGCAGTTTTTACAAAGAAGCTCACCAACGCATATTTAAAGCGATCATCGGTCTGTTTGACAAGTCCGAGCCGATCGATATCCTGACCGTTACCCACGAGTTGCGCGAGAACGGCGAACTGGAACTGGCAGGTGGCGCTTACTATGTCACGCAGCTGACAACCCGCGTTAACTCAGCGGCCAACATTGAATATCACGCCCGTATCATCACGGAAAACTCAATTAAGCGTGATCTGATCTCGATCTCATCTGAAGTGCTTTCCAGCGCTTTTGAAGATACCACCGACGTATTCGAACTGCTCGATAGAACAGAAGCCAAGCTTTACGAAGTATCGGAATCCAACATTCGGAAGAACTTCGACGACATGCGCTCATTGATGCATGCCGCCATCAAGGAACTGGAAGAGAAACGTAAGCAAACTGACGGTCTGACTGGTGTACCAAGTGGTATGACTGCCTTGGATCGTGTGACTTCCGGTTGGCAGAAATCTGACTTGATCATACTGGCAGCACGTCCGGCGATGGGTAAGACGGCCTTTGTGCTTTCCTGCCTGCGCAACGCCGCCGTGGATTTCAAAAAGGGAGTGGCGATCTTCTCACTCGAGATGTCCTCACTGCAGCTGGTAAACCGTCTGATTTCTTCAGAAGCCGAACTTGATTCTGAAAAGATCAAGAAAGGCAGCCTAGAGGATTACGAATGGGCGCAGCTTAACCACAAGATTTCGAAACTGACGGAAGCACCGATCTTTATTGACGATACGCCGGGTCTTTCTATTCGTGAGCTTCGTACCAAGTGCCGCCGTCTGAAGGCGCAGTACGACATTCAGATGGTGATCATTGACTATCTCCAGCTGATGAGCGGCAACGCCGAAGGCAAGGGTGGTGGTAACCGTGAACAGGAGATTGCCTCGATTTCACGAGCCATGAAGATGCTGGCCAAAGAACTGAACGTGCCGGTAATTGCCCTGTCGCAGTTGAGCCGTGCCGTGGAAACACGTGGTGGCGACAAGCGTCCACAGCTGTCTGACCTTCGTGAATCCGGTTCCATCGAGCAGGATGCTGACATGGTGCTTTTCCTGTATCGTCCGGAATACTACGGCATCACCGAAGACGAAATGGGCAACCCGACAGCCGGGGTAGGTGAGGTGATTATAGCCAAGCACCGTAACGGTTCCTTGGAGAACGTGCAGCTCAAGTTTATTGGCAAGTACACCAAGTTTACTAACCTGGACTCCGATTTCGGGGGCGACAGCATGGGCGGCTTCAATGCATTGCCAAACAGTAGCTTCGATACAGAAACGCCAGGTGCTATCAGACTGGGCAGCCGCATGAATGATGGTAGCAATGGTGGGGGAGGATTCCCTGCCTCCGGTTTCGATGAGGAGCCCCCATTTTAAGGTATAGCCCCGAAATTTATAAGATCCTAAGCCAAAGGAAGATTAGCCGCTGTGCTCGAAAGCCAGCGGCTTTTCTATTTACATCCACTCCACTTTTTCTTCCAGCGGTACGATGCGTTTGCCGCCTGTGAACGATTCGTCGCTGTAGCCCAGGTATAGAATACCGAGCACGATATCCTCATTACCCAAGTGAAGCATCTCTTTCATAGCCGGATGATAGGCCATACCGCCGGAGCCCCAGTAGCTTGCTATGCCTAAGGCTGTAGCGCCCAACAGCAGGTTCTGAATGGCGCAGGAGGTCGCGGCTATTTCTTCGAGTACCGGGATTTTGGGCAGGTTGCCGCGCTGCATGTAGGCAACCAACACATGTGAGGCCTTATCACCCATGTGTAGCAGTTTTTCATACTTCTCCTCCATAAATTTTTCCGGGTCGGTCTGCTGCTTGTATAGTTCAGCATGTGTCTGGCAGAAATCCTGCACCTTGTCGCCGGCATATACCT
This sequence comes from Pontibacter sp. LHS2, assembly GCF_058932845.1. Taxonomy (NCBI): domain Bacteria; kingdom Pseudomonadati; phylum Bacteroidota; class Cytophagia; order Cytophagales; family Hymenobacteraceae; genus Pontibacter; species Pontibacter sp. LHS2. Next base: position 32,237 of record NZ_JBZYWG010000002.1, on the reverse strand, counting down.
TAAAGCGCCAGGGTTCTGTGTGGCCATGTGTGGGAGCCCAGTCGGCCAGGGCAAGCAACTCTTTTACATGCGCATCAGGTATGCGTTGCCCGTTCATTTTGCCGGGTTTGGTGGTTCTGCGAAGCCGGATGGTTTGGCTTATCTCTGAAAAGGAAGTATTCATAAAGTTGGTAAATTTGATGGGACGAAAGCCTATGGTAAGGACAAAAGCCATTCCCAGGCTTCGACTTTGGTCAGCTTCTGTGTTTCTATTATAACAAGAGTAACAAAAGAGCGCGTCAGGTAGGTACTGAACGCGGTGTAATGCTATTGTTCTGTAAAAGTAAGGTATAGCAGCTTCTTTTCCATATAAAAGCTATGCGCAGGATGGACGGGGATGCGCCATTTGCAAGAAGATAATGCTGCAAAACAGGCTATACCTAAACAAGCAATGAAACAGAACAGGACTAGGTTTACGTAATCCGCAATTGCCGCTTTGCCTTAAGTTCTTCAACCTGCTTTTTATTGAGGAAGAGTAGTGTCCTGCTCATCGGCATCTCGACAAAACGATGGTTATAGCATCTCAGCTTGGTATTTAGTATCTTTAGAAGATTTGAACCTACGATAGTAGTATCCTATGGACTTTACTAGACTATTTAATAAACTACCCGAAGCCGCTGTTGTACTCTCGCCAGCTTATGTGATTGTTGCAGTAACAGATGCTTTTCTGGAATCGACCTTGCGCACAAGAGAACAGCTGATTGGCCAGCATTTTTTGCTGGAAGCCTTTCCGGACATAGCACATAGCTATGAAGACAATCCTGTAAAAAAAGGCCTGGATCGGGTAATACAAACAAAGGAGCCTGTGCGCCTGGATGTCATGCGTTACGATATACAATTGGCAGAGTCAGCTAAGGATGAGTTTGAGGTTCGCTACTGGGAAATCAACCAGGTGCCTATTTTGGATGACGCAGGCAATGTAGAATATATTCTGCAAAAACCACTGGATGTGACCGCCCGCGAAACAACACAAAAGGCGCTACTTGAAAGTGAGGAGAAGTTTAAGTTTATGGCGGACGCAATGCCCCAACTTATTTATACCCTGAACCAGGAAGGCAAACCGACATACTTTAACACCCGCTGGGAAACTTACACCGGTGTAAGCCTGGCAGAATTGTCGCAGCCGCGATGGGATTTGGTAGTGCATCCGGATGACATAAAAGTTGTTTTACCAAAATGGGATAATGCTTTTAAATCTGGTCAGGAGATTCAACTGGAAATTCGCATACGCGACAAGAACGGCAACTACCGCTGGCACCTGAGTAGGTCTATACCTATGAAGGATGCTAATGGGAACGTTGCGATGTGGGTGGGCAGCTCGACCGATATAAACGATACGCGTCAGCTGGTACAGGAACTGCTCGACTCAAACGAACAGATGGTACAGCTCTCGGATCAGGTGCAACATGCCTACGAAATTGCTGAGTCTGAAAGGAAAACATTGGAGAGACTGATCATGGAGGCTCCGGCCATGTTTGTGATTCTGCGAGGTCCTGAACACCGTTTTGAGCTCCTCAATGACCAATATCAGCAGATATACCCTGGGCGTAACCTCATTGGCCAGGCTTTAGGAGAAGCTCTGCCGGATATCAAAGCGCAAGGCTTTATTGATATACTCGATGACGTGTACAATACCGGTAAAACCTTTGTAGCGGAAGGCGTTCCAATCGTGCTTCCTAAGCCGGGTGCCGATGAAACGGAAGAGCGTTACTTTAACTTCTCTTACCAGCCCATACATGAAGGAGATAAAGTGACAGGTATACTGGCTTTCGGTTACGATATCACGAATGAGGTATTGTATAAACGCAAACTGGAGAGCTCCGGTACATTATAAGACACCATGATTATCGAAAATGCAGCAATAGGGATGATAGGTGGATGGAGATAGCCCAGCTTGATTTTCAGCAACTCAGAATAAAGCATATTCTGTATAAGTCGAAGGTACGCTCATTTTTGTATGGCGGCACTTTCGATGCAAGCTTCTTTTCTACTGCAGGGCCCATCGACGTTTGGTTCACCACAGTAGGGAAGGTGCGCTATGCCCATGCTCCTGAAATATTGCAGCTTATGCGCCTTCATCAGAAATTAAATGCCATTGCCCTGAACCTCTACAACCTCTATAGCAATGGCCAGATTGAGCAGGCGCATGATGGCTTAAAAGAAGTGGACCATACATCAGATCAGTTTATCTCCATCCTCTCCGATTTAGACAAGCGACTCTAGCAGGTATAGCGATACTTGCAAGCTGAACACGTCCTAAACAAAATGGCTAAATCGCTGGCAGGTATACCCGCCAGTGATTTAGCCATTTAACAATTTGACAAGTAAGCTTACTTCAGTTTCAAATCAACCAGAATCTGCTGGATTTTATCTTTCAGCTGCTGATCCACGCTGTCAAAGTCTTCCTTCGAAGCCAACGGTTCGTTTACGCTGATGTAGAACTTGATCTTTGGCTCCGTGCCGGAAGGACGGGCTGAGATTTTGCTGCCATCTTCAGTGAGGTATTGCAGCACGTTAGAGCTCTCCAGGTCCAGCTTTGACTCTTCACCTGTTACCAGGTTTTTGCGGGTGCTGTGCTTGAAGTCGCTTACCTCCACTACGTTGGATCCGGCAATGGTCTGTGGCGGATTGGCACGCATGTCGGCCATCATTTGCTGAATTTCCTCAGCGCCGCGCTGTCCTTTTTTGGTGAAAGATACCAACTCCTCTTTGTAGAAGCCATGTTGGGTGTAGATCTCTACCAACATTTCAAACAGGCTTTGTCCTATGTCTTTCGCCACGGCAGCCATTTCAGCGATCAGGGCGCAAGCCGAGATGGCGTCTTTGTCGCGCACGAAGTCACCGATCATATAGCCGTAGCTTTCCTCGCCACCGCCAATGTAGGTTTCCTTGCCTTCCAGTTCACGGATCTTCTCAGCAATGTACTTAAAGCCGGTCAGCGTCTCGTACATGGTCACATTGTAACTATCGGCAATGTCTTGGATCAGGTCAGTGGTCACGATGGTCTTCACGATGAATTCCTTACCAGTCAGTTTGTCGGCCTTTTGCCAGGCCAGTAGGAGGTAGTTCATCAACAGGGCGCCTGTCTGGTTTCCGTTCAGGAGCTCAAACTCGCCTTTGAGGTTTTTAACGGCTATACCTACGCGGTCAGAATCCGGGTCGGTGGCCATCACAAGGTCAGCGTCAATTTCTTTGGCTTTGTTCAGGGCCAAGGTCATCGCCTCCTTCTCTTCCGGGTTCGGGTATACCACTGTTGGGAAGTTGCCGTCTGGCGTGGCCTGCTCTTCTACCACGTGCACGTTGGTGAAGCCGAAGCGCTTGAGCACTTCTGGCACGAGTGTTATACCTGTGCCGTGAATGGACGAGAATACAATCTTAAGATCATGTTGGTTGCGGATGGCTTCCTGCGAGATGGAAAGGCTCTGCACTTTTGCCATGTAAGCCTCGTCCATTTCTTGGCCCAGCATGTGGATGTTACTTGGCTTCGGCTCAAATTTCACTTCGTCGATCGAAGTGATCTTGTTCACCTCTGCGATGATATTTCTATCGTGCGGAGCTGTTACCTGTGCGCCGTCGTTCCAGTATACCTTGTAGCCGTTATATTCTTTCGGGTTGTGAGAGGCCGTTACCACCACACCGCTCTGGCAGCCGAGGTGACGGATAGCAAAGGATAACTCTGGTGTAGGGCGAAGGGCTTCAAACAGGTACGCCTCAATGTCGTTAGCTGAGAAAATATCGGCGGCGATACGGGCAAACACATCAGAATTGTTGCGACAGTCGTGCGCGATGGCCACTTTCACACGCTCACCCGGGAAGTTCTGCTTCAGGTAATTGCAAAGGCCTTGCGTCGCCATACCCAAAGTATAGCGGTTCATGCGGTTGCTACCCGCACCCATGATGCCACGCAGACCACCTGTTCCGAATTCAAGGTCTTTGTAAAATGCATCGGCCAGTGCCTCGTGCTGGTTGCGCTCAACCAAGCCGTTTATCTCAGATTTGGTTGCCTCGTCGTAGTTGCCGCTCAGCCAAGCGTCTATTTTCTGCTGTATAGCTGGTTCAATCATAGTCTTTTTGGTAATGTATGTTGTTGATGTTGTCTTTCTTATGTAGTGCACGATGCGAACGAGGTCGCTCGTGCTATACCTCCAATTCCACAAAAAATCACACCAGCCCTTCGTTTACCGCTTGACGGTTTTAAGAACTGGTGTGATATCGGTATATCAAAATGGTGGTTGCTAACACGGGTTACACCGTGCTATACTTGGCTTGAAGCCTAAAGGTTACCACGTAGCGCCTGCTCACGTTCGATCGCTTCAAACAGGGCTTTGAAGTTACCTTTACCGAATGATTTGGCTCCTTTGCGTTGGATGATCTCGTAGAATACGGTTGGTCTGTCCTCTACAGGTTTCGTGAAAATCTGCAGCAAATACCCCTCATCGTCGCGGTCTACCAGGATGTTGAGTTTGCGCAGATCTGCCATGTCTTCGTCGATGTGGCCGATGCGCTCGATCAGGTCTTCGTAGTACGTTTCCGGCACGTACAGAAACTCCACGCCACGGCGGCGCAATTCTGCCACAGTATGCAGGATATCATTAGTGGCTACGGCAATGTGCTGCACACCAGCACCTTTGTAAAACTCGAGGTACTCGTCGATCTGAGATTTTTTCTTACCTTCAGCAGGTTCGTTGATCGGGAACTTGATGTAACCATTGCCGTTCGATACCACTTTCGACATCAGGGCGGTATATTCCGTGCTGATATCCTTGTCGTCGAACGTAAGCAGAAGCTTGAAGCCCATCACATCTTCATAAAACTTCACCCACTCGTTCATGTGGCCTAGTTCTACGTTTCCTACGCAGTGATCCACATATTTCAGGCCTACCGGCTCGATCTCCAGTTGGCTATGGCGCTCCACATACCCAGGCATAAATACGCCATTGTAGTTCTTGCGCTCCACGAAAGTGTGGATAGTATCGCCATAGGTATGGATAGAAGCTATTTTTACCTCGCCATGCTCGTCAGTGAGCGTTTTGGGTTCCATTGCTGGTTTGGCACCACGTTCCACTGTGCCTCTGAAAGAAGCCTCAGCATCATCCACCCATAGGGCCAGCACTTTCACGCCGTCACCATGCTGGTGCACGTGCTGCGCGATATCTGAATTTGGATCAAGGGAAGTTGTCAGTACCAATCGGATTTTCTCCTGCTGCACCACGTAAGAAGCACGGTCTCTTACACCCGTCTCAGGACCGGCATAAGCAACCAGCTTGAAGCCAAAGGCTGTCTGGTAAAAGTGAGCGGCCTGCTTGGCGTTACCCACATAAAACTCGATATGATCGGTGCCATTAAGTGGCAGAATATCTGTTGCCATAGGTATAGGTATGGTTAAAGAAATGATTTGTGTAAAAATACGGTTTTTATACGTTTATCAAAACCTGAGGAAGGCTGCTGTAAATTATCATTGTTAATTCTTGCAATTACTACGGCATGTTTTCAACTTTGTAAAAAACCGAATGACGCTATGAATGCAAATGCACTGAACAGTTCGCTGGTAACCATCATCAGCAAGAAAGAAGAACTGAATGCGCTTGACTATAACGACGAGCGCTACGATGATATGGAAGAAGAACTTCATGATCTCGAAGACGACTTTAATGAAGAGTACGGAGACTACCTGGAGGATGTACTGGAAGAGGTACACGGCAAGCTGCGCTCCGACGCTGATATACTGCTGCCTACTGCCTACCTGCCTAGTTCCCTGAATGGCGACCATGTAACGCCGGACGGTGAGCGGGAAGGTGTATGGGTAGAGTCAGACGAATTCCCGGGTATAGAAATGCGCCTGGTGCTGACCGCAAATCCTGCCCGCTTCGTGGTGCTGATCGGCGATCAGGAACGTGAACTTTGGAAAGCTGAATAAAGGATTTTCAACTTTTACAGATTCACATTAATAGTAAGCCATAATTTTTAATGGTAGTCAGGTATAGTTGATCTGATTATCTTTTTAAATGTAAAACCGCATCTGCTCTTTTATCATAAGGGCAGGTGCGGTTTTTTTATTACAATTATACTCCCACTTTCAATCAGTAGCCCGCCTTGTTTAAGCAGATAATCAGGTATTCAGCTAAATTATATTATATAATAAAAGTACAATATTTAAATTGGTGCTGCAGCTAGATAGGCTGACAGAAATACTGAATTTAAAGGTGTGAATACTGATGTTATTGTCTTTTTTTGAACAATATCTATAGATAATCGTACTTTTTCTTTAATAAAAAGGGGCAACTGGGATGGATATAGATAATCTTTATTCTTGAATATTCCCTAAAACAGTATTGGTTGGAGCACTGACTCAAATGCCGGTGCTAGACAAAAAAGTATCTGGATACGATAGGGTATCTGGTTTTGGCTTAAACGGCAAAGTGATGGTGCAAAGTGATCATGGGAATCCGTGTTTTCCGGAGTTGTGGGCAGGGCTGGAGTGCACCGTAAATCGTGTAGGAGATAATTACTTAAACCAGTTACAGCTCAGTGGACATGATCAGCGCGATGAAGATATAGCTTTGTTCGCCTCTATTGGGGTAAGGAAGATGCGCTATCCCCTGCTATGGGAGCTCACGGCACCCAGTGGACTGGCTACTGCTAACTGGAGCTGGGCAGACCGCAGAATGAAGATGCTGCAGGACCATAGCATCACTCCGATTATCGGTTTAGTACACCATGGAAGCGGGCCGCAGCACACGAGCCTCTCTGATCCCGGATTTGTTGAAGGAGTAGCAGCATATGCCCGGGCTGTCGCTGAGCGGTACCCATGGCTGGAATACTTTACGCCAGTCAATGAGCCATTGACAACAGCACGGTTTAGCGGACTGTACGGCATCTGGTACCCGCACGGCAAGGATGGCTATACCTTTGGCATCACGCTGTTGCATCAGTGCAAGGCGATCGTGCTGGCAATGCGTGCCATCCGGGAAGTGATACCCCACGCAAAACTGGTGCAAACAGAGGATCTGGGCAAAACCTACAGCACGCCTGCCCTTGCTTATCAGGCAACCTGGGATAACGAGCGCAGGTGGCTTAGCCTGGATCTACTGACCGGTAAACTCACACCTGATCACAGCATGTGGAAATTCTTTGCAGCACATGGTATACCTGAGGCAGACTTGCAATGGTTCCTCGATAACACCTGTCCACCGGATATTATTGGAATCAACCACTATCCCACGAGTGAGCGCTACCTGGATGAGAACCTCGATGACTTTCCAGAATGGTCTCATGGCGGCAACGCATTTCAGCAGTTTGCTGATGTGGAGGCCTTACGGGTCAGGACAGATGAACCAGATGGCCTGTATGCTGGACACAAAGTGCTGCTGCGCGAAACCTGGGACCGGTATGGTTTACCCCTGGCCGTAACAGAAGTACACATTGGCGGTAACCGGGAAGAGCAGATTCGCTGGTTCAAGCATGTATGGGATGCCTGTACAGCATTGAATAGGGAAGGAGTAGCTGTAGTGGGGGTAACTGCCTGGTCTTTGCTCGGTTCTTTTGATTGGAACAGTTTGATGACGCGTTGTGACAAGTGTTATGAACCAGGCGTATTTGATGTACGGGGAGCTGTGCCACGACCTACGGCCACAGCCAAAATGTTGAAGCGGCTGGTAAAAGGAGAAGGTATAGAGCACCCGCTGTTTCAGGTGCCTGGCTGGTGGCTTCGTCAGGATCGTTTTATTTATCCTTTCTCGAAAGAGCCACAGCCTCAAACATTCGGTGCATCATTCTATCACCGCACCCGTCCTGTTCTGATCACCGGGGCTACTGGTACCTTGGGCCAAGCCTTTGCCCGGATTTGCGAGTTGCGCCACATACCTTATCAGTTGCTTAACCGGAAACAGTTGGATATTACGGATCCGTTCTCAATCGGAATGGCAATTGATCGATACAAGCCCTGGGCGGTGATTAATACAGCCGGCTATGTGCGGGTGGATGATGCGGAAAATGATCGGGAGTCCTGCTTGCTGGTCAATGCTCGTGGTGCCACATTACTTGCAGCGGCCTGCCAGATGCGCCATGTACAGTACATGACCTTCTCCTCAGACCTTGTCTTTGACGGACTTAAGCAGGAGCCTTATGTGGAGAAAGACGCAGTAAACCCGCTCAATGTGTATGGAAAGAGCAAAGCACAGTCAGAGAATGACGTGTTAGGGCTGTACCCCAATGCTCTGGTTGTGCGCACCAGCTCGTTTTTCGGTCCCTGGGACAATTATAATTTCCTGACAGTGATGGCAAATCAACTGGGCAATGGCAGTCCGTTTCTGGCATCCGAAGATACAGTTATGTCAGCTACTTATGTGCCGGATTTGGTACATGCCTGTCTGGATCTGCTGGTAGACGAAGAATCAGGTATATGGCACCTGACGAACGAGGGCGAGATTTCATGGGCGGATCTGGCAAGGAGAGGAGCAGAGCGAATGAACCTGAATACTGCGCTGATTCAGGGTGTTGCAGCGAGTGAACTGGAGCATCTGATAGCCCTCAGGCCAAGGTACAGCGCTATGAAAAGTGAACGGGGGCAGCTGCTGCCACCCCTTGACCATGCCATAGGACGTTATGCGGATAACATGAAGCACTTCAGTCAAAGTGCACTCCTTATTTAGCAGATTGCTTCTTCAATACAAGACCCATATGAATTACTAGAGGTACCTTTTGAGCGCCCTGCAATTAAAGTAACTGGCCATTAACCAGAAAAGGTAAAGCATCAGGAAGGATACATTGTATTAGTTCTATATAGTTTGAATTATACTATTACACAGTTGACTTTTTTAAATATAAAGCGTAGATAACTAGTCAGGTTTAAAATCTATTCCTGCCCATGCAGCTTTAAATCCCCTTTAACCCAACTCGAAACAAACTTATGTATAAAGAAATATCAGAAGGGATTGCACAAAATCATCTGAACAATAACAATTCAAGCACAGCAAATGATAGCCAGCACTTAAAGAATGAGAAAAAAAGGGAAGACTCTTATTTAAAAAGTTACCTGCAGCAAGCTCCGGACGTCGTGTGCCTTTCACATTTGCGGTGGGACTTTGTTTACCAGAGGCCCCAACACCTTCTCTCTCGCTTTGCCAGGTATGGACGCGTGTTTTTTGTAGAAGAACCTGTGTTCCAGGATATAGCGGAGCCCTATCTGCATACCTCATTTCGAGGGGAAAACATAACGGTGGCAGTGCCACATGTACCGGCAGGACTGCAGGAAAATCAAGTAGAAGCCATCCAGAGAAGTCTGCTGGATCACTTGTTCCAAAGAGAATCCATTGAAAAACCTGTGCTGTGGTACTATACCCCAATGGCACTGGGATGTTCAAGTCACCTGGAGCCATTGCTGACGGTTTACGACTGCATGGATGAGTTATCTGCTTTTAAGTTTGCGCCGCCCGGCCTAAAAGAACTGGAACAGCAGCTGTTCGAACGCGCTGACCTGGTATTTACCGGTGGACAAAGCCTTTATGAGGCCAAACGAAAGCAGCACCCCCATGTGCACGCCTTTCCCAGCAGCATTGATAAAAAGCATTTCTGGCAGGCAAGAGAAGAACAAGTGCCCCCGGCGGACCTGGCACCTATACCTGAGCCACGCATTGGTTACTGTGGTGTGATAGACGAGCGGATGGACCTTGACTTGTTGGCTTCCCTGGCCGATGCCAAACCGGATTGGCAGATCGTGTTGATAGGGCCGGTTGTCAAGATAGACCCTGACGCCGTTCCAAAGCGGCCCAATATTCACTTGCTTGGTGGCAAACCCTATCAGGAATTACCGGCTTACCTGAGTGGGTGGCAGGTAGCGCTGCTGCCTTTCGCCCTCAATGAATCTACGGCCTTTATCAGTCCTACCAAAACGCCGGAATACCTGGCGGCTGGCAAACCAGTGGTGTCAACGCCCATCCGGGATGTGGTGCGGCCTTATGGAGAAATGAACCTGGTGCACATTGCAGAGACTACCGATCAGTTTATCGTGGCCGTAGAGGCGGCTATGCAACAACAGCATGACAAGGAGTGGAAGCAGCGTGTCGATAGCTTTATGGTTGATATTTCCTGGGACCAAACCTGGCTGAACATGGTCGGGTTATTAGCCGAGGCAGCCATGCAGAAGAAACAGAATGAATAAGCGCTAGAACAGGAGGGGAGGAAGCATGTTTGATTATCTGATAGTAGGAGCAGGTTTTGCTGGAAGTGTTGTTGCGGAGCGTCTGGCTTCACAGCTAAACAAAAAAGTACTCATTATCGACAAGCGTCCGCATATTGCGGGCAATGCCTTTGATCATTATAATGAAGCGGGCATACTGGTGCACAAGTACGGGCCTCATATTTTTCACACTAATTCGCGGGAAGTATTTGAATACCTGTCGCAGTTTACTGCCTGGCGCCCCTACGAGCACCGTGTGCTGGCCAGCGTGGATGGCCAGTTACTGCCGATGCCCATTAACCTCGACACGATCAATAAGCTGTATGGCCTTAGCCTGAGTGCTTTTGAGGCTGATAATTTTTATAAATCTGTAGCGGAAGTGGTGCATACGGTACGTACTTCCGAAGACGTGGTCGTTAGCAAAGTGGGGCGTGAGTTGTATGAGAAGTTTTTCCGCAACTATACACGCAAGCAGTGGGGGATAGACCCTTCGGAGCTGGACAAGTCAGTGACCTCCCGCGTGCCGGTAAGGACCAACCGCGATGACCGGTATTTTACCGACACGTACCAGGCCATGCCACTGCATGGATACACCAGCATGTTTGAAAAGATACTCGCTCATCCGAACATCAAAATCATGCTCAATACAGATTATCACGAGATACTGGATGTAATTCCCTTCAAAGAAATGATCTATACCGGGCCGGTGGACGAATACTTCGATTTCCGGTATGGGAAATTGCCTTACCGTTCGCTGGAGTTTAAGCATGAAACGCTCGATAAGCCCATGCATTTTCCAGTAGCGGTGGTCAATTACCCTAACGAGCACGCTTATACCCGCGTCACAGAGTTTAAGTACCTGACGGGGCAGGAGCATCCTAAAACAAGTATTGTCTTTGAGTATCCGCAGGCCGAGGGTGACCCCTACTACCCGGTGCCCAAACCTGAGAATGCGGTGATCTACAACCAGTATAAGAAGCTGGCCGATGAAACGAAAGGTGTGCATTTTGTCGGCCGACTGGCAACGTACAAATACTACAACATGGATCAGGTAGTGGCGCAGGCACTGACGCTTTTCAAAAGACTGGCAGGGCAGCAGGAGAGCACTGCCGATCAACTCAGTGTAGAAGGAATTGCTTTGAAACTGGAGAAGAAGGAAGGAAAGCTAGCTGGAGTCAGGGCTACGATCAGTAAAAATGGCAATCACAAACCGATGCACTAAACGTCAGCACCTTCCGTTTCTCATTTCGTTGCCTTCTTTTTCTTGGCTCCTTTTTTACCGCCATTTTCATATGGTTTTGAGTGCATCAGTCCGGCAGGTACAGACAGTTCACCGGTATGAGGGTCAATAATGCCATTCCGTTCATCTTCAATGTTGGTGGCCTGTGTATAGATATCGCCGGCAATGGCACGCTTTCGCAGTTCCTGTTTGAAGGTACGTATGCGCGCTGTTCGCTCCTCTGCACCCTGTGGCCCACCATAATCCGAAAAGCCGAAGCCACCCCATTCACTGACGATAATAGGAGTTTGCCCCCGGTAAAAATAAGGATCACCCACAACCAGCGGAAAAGCGGCCACCCCTTCGAGTTGCCCTGCCATCAGTTGATCAAGCATTTCCTGCCACCGGTCGGTTTCAGGCGTGTAAAGGTGCACTGTTAGCAGGTCCGTCTTGAGTTTTCCTTCGAAAGAAATGTGCCGCCAACCGTCATTGTCCACTACCAGGAACTGCGGATGCTTGATCTTCATGTAATGGTAAGCATCCATGATGTACTGCCGCGTCTCAGGGCTGGTTGCGATGTCCTGAGCGCCCCAGTCCTCGTTGTAGAGGCTCCAGATGACGATCGAAGGGTTTGTCTCGATCAAATAGAGCATACGAAGCAGTTCGTCCCAGTGGTTTTTTCGGCTGCGGGGAGTTGAACTGTGTGGACTCGGTACCTCTACCCACAGCAAAAGCCCGATCTCATCGGCCAGGTTATAAATGCGGGGGTCTACACCGGCTATGTGCACGCGCACCAGGTTACAGCCCAGGTGCTTCATGGCAAACATGTGGCGTCTCATCTCCTCATAGGTAGCTGTACCCGGCTGGTATAGGATGCCGTCGATGTATATCTCTTCATTGTTCAGGTATAGATGGTGCCCCCGAGCCTCGAATTTCCTTAATCCAAAGTGCGCCTGAATTTCGGCTGTATAACCATTGGAATCTATCAGTTGGGCAACAAGCTTGTACAAATTGGGATTATCCGGTGACCATAGTTTTGCATCGGGCATGTTTACCACTACATACTGATTTTTCTGTCCCTCTTCCAGGTATAGCAGAAAATCAGCTGTCACGATCGGTTCTTGCTGTTGATCTTCCCGTTCATATATTTTCATGCGGATGGTGTACATGCCAGCGTCGTGAATGCGGGGAGTCACGCTAAACCTGACAATGGAATCTTCGATCACGCTGATCACGCCAATCCGGGTGCGTAGTCGGTTTCGCTCTACGGTTTCAAGCCACACGCTGCGTACGGCACCGGTATACGTCTGGTACCAGATCCCACCGCGTTTGTATACATGCGACTCCTGCTTGCCACGTGGTGTTTCAGCATCCATGGAAGACTCAATGCGCACGGTCAGGTAGTTGACAGGGAGGAGATCATTTTCATCCAGCTCGTAGGAGAACGACGTGTACTCTCCATAATGCACCTCTTCTCCGTTGATGGTGCTCAGCAACCTGCCGTTGAGCCACACACGGGTAGCATAGCCTGAGGCTCCGAACGTGATCTGAAACATAGATGGAGAAGATGAACTACGTTCCGGACGGGAGAAGTCCCGTTCGTACCAGGCTATTACCTTATCCCGCCAGGGGGGCGAATGCAATCCTTTGGCTGCCTCCATATGCGCTTCAACCGATCCAGGCCAGTGTGCAGTATACCTATACCTGTGTCCCAGATACCAGGCCTCCTGCAGGCCACGATCCTCATTGTCCAGTTCAAAGTTCCACTCACCGTCGAGGAGGTAATGTGAATTGGGGCGAAGGACTGCCCGTGGTAGCGGGTTCTGACTTAGATCTGAGATGTGATGCTGCGCAGTGCCTTCGGTTGAATTGAAGTTTTGATGTGTTGGACTCATAGCTAGGAGGGGATTAAGCGCTATAGAAAAGCCTATGCCTCTTAAACGAGATTTCTCTTAGTATAGTCCTGTTAATTCCTTAGAAAAAGTTAATAGCTTCGTTTCCTCAGGGCATCCAGCTTGTAAAGTTTTTTTCTGGATATGTCGTCAGTTAGACACAAGTCCTGAGAATGAATTGGCTTGTAGACAGTTCGTTAATATTGAGCAGTATTATACTAGCCTTTATGCCTTTACAATAGCGCGTGGATTGGTTTTTTTATGATTCGTTGTAAAAGGCTGCCGCCTAGAGGAGCTTTTCACTATTTTAGAGTAACAAAAGGCTATTGTATTAGTATTCAGGATTATAGAGGTGTAGTAGTGTTCTGCTAAAATGATTAAGCCAAACTCTGAAACTTGCGAAAATAAGCATGATCCCACATCGTATTAGTTCGGCTTTAGTGAAATTGAAACTCATAAGCATGAGCTTCTGTGGGATGTTTATCTGTCTCTTGTTTCAAAGTGCTTTTGCACAGCAGCGTATGATTACTTCAGCTGAAAAGGGCGCCGTAGTAGAGCAGGTAGCCGAACTGCTGGATCAAAACTACATCTTCCCAGACAAAGCAAAGGACATGGGCAGGTACATCCGGTCTCAGCACCAGCGAAAGGCATATGAGCAGGTAAGCAATTACCCGCTTCTGGCAGAAAAAATTTCCGAAGACCTTCAAAAAGCACATCGTGACGGGCACCTGAACCTGAAATACAACCCGGGTCTGGTAGCAATGCTGAAAAAGTGGAAGTCAGCCTCAGAACCCGGACCTGAGGTGATGCAAGAGCATTTGCAGATGGCTGCGCGTGATAACTTTGGCTTTAAAAAGGTGGAGCGCCTGCCCGGCAACATCGGTTACATCAACTTCACCCAGTTTTTCCCAGTGAGTGAACAGTCTCGCCGGACAGTGGCGGCTGCTATGGCTTTTGTTGCAAACACTGATGCCGTGATTCTTGACTTGCGCCACAACGGGGGAGGGCATCCTGACATGGTGCAACTGGTGATGAGTTACTTCTTTGATGAAAAACCCATCCACTACAACAGTATTTATGACCGGCCGCTTAACACTACAAAAGAATACCACACCCTGGCAGAAGTGGATGGGAAGCAGATGCCTAAGACAGATCTGTACGTGCTCACCAGTAGCTATACTTTCTCTGCCGCAGAAGAACTGACTTACAACCTGCAGTCGTTAAAAAGAGCAACCATCGTAGGCGAAACTACAGCGGGTGGTGCACACCCTGTACAGCCATTTATCGTGAATGATCAGCTTGTCCTCAATATACCGACAGCCCGGTCCGTCAACGCTATCACTCAGACCAATTGGGAAGGAACCGGTGTGGTGCCTGAGGTGAAAGTGGAGGCGGGTAAGGCACTGCTGCAGGCGCAGGAGCTGGCGCTGAACAAACTGCTGTTAGCAGGCACCGATCCGCAGGCAAAGGCCTCGCTGGAGTGGGAACTGCAGCATGTGAGAAGTGAGTTGCAGCCTGTGCAAGTAGAAAAGAAAGAACTATCGAGGTATGCCGGCAAGTATGGCGAAAGGGAAATAAGCCTGCAAGGGAATGACCTCTATTACCATCAAAAAGACAAAGCACGTCGAAAATTAACCCCGATTACAGACTCCATATTTCGCATTGAAGGGCTACCGCACTTGCGGGTTGAAGTAGTGAAAGATGCAACAGGAAATGTGAGGAAGCTGCTGGAGTTGCGCGAAGGTAGTGGCTTCAGTGAGTTTGCCCGTTCCAATTGAGCCTGCCCAGGAATTAGTGAGAGGTATTTTCTGCTGTTTCAGCATTCCTATCTCAAAAATTTTTCTCGTCTAAACTTTTGTTTAACTTCCATCAGTCATCTTGCTATACCTTTTAAATACTGACTTATGCAACCAATCCTGAATGCGACTGACCTGTCTTCCCTGCTTCGCAATGGTAACCTCGTACTGATCGATGCCCGTTCAGGCGCTAATGCCCGGGCTAAATATGAACAGGAGCACTTAGCTGGAGCCCTGCATGTAGACTTGGATAAGGACATGGCCGACATAAAACCCGACCCTGCCGATGGAGGGCGGCATCCTTTGCCCGATCTGGAGAAATTTGCAGCATTGTTAGGTAACCTGGGTATAGCACACAACAGCCAGGTGGTGGTGTATGATGATATGAACGGAGCCAATGCCGCTGCTCGCTTCTGGTGGATGCTGCGTGCTGCGGGGCATGATCAGGTGCAGGTACTGGATGGCGGTTACCAGGCGGCAGTGGCAGCAGGTATACCTGTAAGCAGCTCAGAAGAAGCCGTGAAGCCAACCGATCCATACCCTTTCAAGGCCTGGCAATTGCCAACCATCCCGATGGAGGAAGTGGCGAAAGCTGCCCATGATCCTAACTGGCTGGTGGTGGATGTGCGTGATGCCTCCCGCTACCGAGGCGAGACGGAGCCAATTGACTTGATCGCCGGCCATATACCGGGAGCTGTTAATATTCCTTTCCAGACTAATCTGGCACCAGATGGCACGTATCTGTCACCGGACGTGCTTCGCGAGAAATACTTAAGTGCTATGAACGGACGCGACATAGAGCATGTCGTGGTGCACTGTGGCTCTGGCGTAACAGCCTGCCACACCGCCCTGGCCATGGAGCAGGCTGGCTTGGGTATACCTACCTTGTATGTAGGCTCCTGGAGCGAGTGGTCCCGTAACGACCGCCCAATTGGTACCGGTGCCTAAAGTATAGGTATAAACAAAAAGCGGCTGCTGAATCATGTTCAGCAGCCGCTTTTTAGTTTGACAGGTATAAAGGCTTAGTAGCCCAGTTTCTGGCGAACGCGTTCCAGAACAGGCGACGCAATGGCTTTCGCTTTTTCAGCGCCTTCCAGCAACTTCTTGTCTATTTCTTCCAGGTTGTTCATGTAGTGGTTGAACAGCTCACGCTCTTTTGCAAACTTCTTGATGATAAGCTCATACAGTGCCTGCTTGGCATGACCGTAACCATAGCCACCATTCAGGTAGTTGTTGCGCATCTGTAGTATTTCTTCCGGCGAGGCCAGCAGACTGTAGAGTTTAAAAGTCGTATCCTCGTCTGGATCTTTCGGTTCTTCAAGCGGTGTACTGTCCGTCACGATGCTCATGATCGTTTTACGTAACGGCTTATCTGCTTCGAATATGTCGATGATGTTGCCATAAGACTTACTCATCTTCTCACCGTTGATGCCGGGCACCGTCATCACTGTTTCGTCTGTTTTGGCCTCCGGCAGCACAAAGGTGTCACCATAGATGTGGTTAAACGAGCTGGCGATGTCACGGGTGATCTCAAGGTGTTGGATCTGGTCTTTGCCTACAGGTACGATGTTCGCATCATACATCAGGATATCGGCCGCCATGAGCACCGGGTAGGTAAATAGGCCGGCATTTACATCGGCAAGTCCTCTGCGGCTCGACTTATCCTTGAACGAGTGCGCATTGGCCAGCATCGGGAAAGGGGCGAAGCAGTTGAGGTACCAGGTCAGCTCGGTAACCATCGGCACGTCGGACTGACGGTATAGAATATGTTTATCGGTATCGAATCCACAGGCAAGCCAAGCGGCGGCTACTGAATAGGTGTTGTGGCGCAGCACCTGTGGTTCGCGGATAGTTGTGAGGGAGTGAAGGTCGGCGATGAAATACAGCGCCTGCTCCTGTGATGCCTTCGAAAGTTCGATGGCTGGGAGGATAGCACCCAGCAGGTTGCCCAAGTGTGGACGGCCTGTGCTCTGAATGCCCGTAAGGTATCGTGCCATAGTCGGGAAAATGGTTTACAGCTGCAAAATAACGCAAATTGCTGAAACACCCGTAGCCCGACTACGACATTTCTATACCTGGCCCTTTAAAGTTTCTTGAGCGAATAGTTTCTGTTGCTCTCTATCTCGTCCTGTGTGCGGTTGAGGAGCTTTACTTCTGTGTCACTTACCTGCAGGAAATACATCGGGTCAATGTCACCGGCAGTAGGTATAAGCTGCAGCACCACGGCATCGGGGTTTTGTTTGTTGCCTTTGGCTAAGAACCATTTACCGCTACTGTTGACAACGCTCTTGTCGGCTGGCTTGCCCATGTAGATCTGTTTCATGCTGAAGGACCCATTGGATCCTTTTGCGCTGGTGTTTAGGGTTAGTTCTGTCTGGATGCCCTGGCAGTCTTGGCAAACCAGTGTGCCCCTGAACGTGCCGCTAGGGGGAGCAAGCACAGGAGCGGCCTCAGGAGTTGGGTCAGCAGCCGGAGCGTCTGCTTTCGCTGTTTTGGCTTTGCTCTTTACAGGCGCTTTAGCTGTTGTTTTCTTGCCACCGGCGCGGTTCTCCTCCAGCCATTCCTGATAGCTTTTGCCAGATTGTGCCTGTACTTGTTGTATGCCCAGGGTGAGGGAGAATAGGACTATTAATGCGATAATTGTTTTCATGTAGAATCGTAATTTGCGGTTCGAGGTATGTATAACAGAAAATATACCAGATTTGCATGCGCCCGTCTCGGGATAGGCTATATCTGATTTAACTGTTGCTAAATATAAATTATTGTGTGTTGAGCGAATAGGTGGCAATAATGACTGTTACGATGCCACATGCCAGGAACAGAAATACGAGAGTGGGGCGACGGGGTTGACTTTCGACGATGCGGTAGGTATAAATTGTATCGTTTTTATGGATACGTGCTACCCATTTCCCTGAAAAAGCAAATGACCAGGCGCTTCACTTAAGAGCATGCACCCAGCCATTCAAAAAAAAATCAAATCAAATCTTATTGTTCAAAAATTACTTTATCATAGGCTAGTCTCTGGTTAAATAAAAAATCAATCAATCTTGTATCGTTTAAGCCGTTGCCAGCTTTTTAGTCTTTTGAGACTGGTATACCCTGTTCAGGTTGCTAACCGTAATGGCCAGCAGAATCAATGCGACCCCAAGCCACTGTACTGTCCATACTTCTTCTTGCAGTACCAGGTATGACATCGCCACAGCCACAGGAAGCTCCGCAGAACTTAAAATGGCACTCAGGCCAAGGCCGGTGCGGGGGATGCCGTAGGCGAAGAACAGCGGCGGAATCACGGTGCCGAACACGGCCAGCAAGATGCCCCATTTGAACAGCCCATCCCCTAGAGCGCCATTTATTAAGAAAACAGGCGGGAAGATAGTCAGTACAAGTATGGTAGCGCCTGTCAATAGCAACGCACTTTTGGTGGTCGGGTGCAGGTCGTTGCCGGCCGAGCCGTTAATCATCAGAAATACCGAATAACAGGCGGCCGCCAGTAGTCCGAAACCTACCCCCACCAAATCAAAATCAGGTATAGTGCCGGAGAATAATCTCCCTGCCATCGCCGTGCCTACCAGCACAAGCAGCACCATCACTACTTGTGAAAGCTGCGGCAGTTTACGCTTCATTACCGCTTCCAGTAATAAACTGATCCAGGTAAACTGCATCAGGAGCAGAATGGCGATGGAGGCCGGTACCGCCTGAACGCACTTATAGTAGAAGATGCTTACCAGTCCTGTACTGGTGCCCATGGCCACCAGTTTGAGTTTGTCCATGGCAGACACACCCAGACTACGACGCCCCATTAGATGACGCACAAACACGATGCTCCACAGGATGACAAAGCCAAAGAATACCTGTGTGCCGGTCACGTCACCCAAGGTATAGCCTTCTTTGTAGGCCAGTTTTACGAATGTGGATAGTATGCCGAAGCTGCACGCTCCGAGAAATACCAAAAGGATGCCTCTGAACATAGATGTCCCTTTTGAAAATAAGCAGTAAAAAAATATGGAATAGGGGTGGGCTACACAGGCCCGCTTGCGGAAATGGGTACTGTTAGAGGTCGTGCAGGACGTACCCCGTAATGAAGATCTGTGTATGTGCTAAGTGTGCAGCCATTTTGTTTTGCAAGGCCGCAAAGATAAGGGCGTATTTATTTTAAAAGCAAATTTATTTGTAACACAGGCTATTCTTTGCTCTCCTCTGCGGCTACTTCGATCATGGTTTCGGCTGTATGGCGACCCAGGTAACCATCTATCAGATAGTGCGCTAGGTATAGCAAGGGGGTAAGGGCGACAGCAATGAAAAATTTATAAATATAATTGATCGCCGCCACCGACATAACGAGTGAAAGGGGCCAGTTTCCGAAAATATAGAAGGCCACAAAGAGCACGACCACACTATCGATGAGCTGCGATACCAAGGTAGAACCCGTCGCCCGAAGCCAGATCTTACTGCTCCCCGTGAAGCCGCGCAGCCAGTGAAACACAGTAGCATCTAAGAATTGCGAGATCAGAAAAGCCACCACCGAACCGATGATAATGCCTAGCCCCTGACGGTAAATGGAGTTAAAGGCATAGTCGATATTAAAGGGATTGCCGGAAGCATCCTGGTTGTTGAGCTCGAGCCAGAAGGGGGCCGGTGGCAAGCCAGTCACAATGGTAATGACGAGGAAAGCATACAGGATCAGAATGACCGTCAGTATACTGACTTTCTTAACGCCTTCCTTGCCAAAGTATTCATTGATAATGTCAGTGGTCACAAATACGACAGGCCAGATGATGACACCCGCCGTCAGGTTAAAGTCAAACTTCTCGCCCATGATGCCGATCTGGGCACCCGACATTCCAAACAGTGCCTCTGCTGAAAAGATCTTTACCCCAATCAGCTCGGCTAGTAGGGCATTGGACAGAAACATACCACTCAGGACAAGAAATAGGTTAGTGCGTTTTTTCTCGAGGGAAGGGTGTGCCGCCATAGGTCGGATTTGCTTAAGGCAGCAAGTTTACAATATCTGGTTGGCTAATTCAAATTGCCTTACGCATCGCTTAGCCCCATACAAACCTGATTAAGCAACTAAAGACAGCGGATTGGAAATGGATAATAGCCTGACTTTTTGTGTATTAACGCAAATGTTGTATGAATCAGGGTATAGTTACAACTTATTCCCGCACGCAGAAAATACTTCCTTCTACGGCCAAATCCGTTTTAGGAAATACTTCTTTTGCCTCTTCTAGTATAGGTGTGAGGTCTTTGTAACGCACCGAGAAGTGGCCCAGAAGCAAGTGGCGTACCTGTGCGGCAACAGCCATTTCGGCGGCCTGCCGGGCGGTGCTGTGGAAGGTATAATGCGCCCGTTCACGCAACTCATCGGTGAAGGTGGCTTCGTGGTAAAGCAGATCAATACCCTTCAGGTAGGGGAGAATGTCGGGCTTATACCTGCTGTCGGCACAATAGGCATAGCTGCGGCTGCGCTTGGGCTCCAGTGTTACCACGGAGTTGCGGACCAGCACATTGCCTTGCTCGTCGCGTACGTCCTCGCCCCACTTCAGGCGCACCAATTGCGGTGGCGACAGGAAGCCGGGCAGGTTCTCTTTAATCAACGGACGTGGCTTAGGCTTTTCACGGAACAGAAAACCACAGCAGGGAATACGGTGCTCCATGGGGATGGTGTGCACGGTGATTTTTTTGTCCTCGTAAATTTTGCGGTAGCTGGTGGTGTCAAGCTCATGAAACGTAAGCTTGTAGCACAGGTTGGTGCCAGAGTATTTGAGCTGAAGGCTGAGAATCTCGGAGAGGCCTGGAGGGCCAAAGAGGTGCAGGGGCTGTTGGCGGCCCTGCAGGTGCATGGTAGAAAGCAGACCTGCCAGACCAAAGTAGTGGTCGCCGTGCAGGTGGCTGATGTAGATATTAGAAATGCGCTGATGCTTTATCTTGTAAAGCATCAGCTGCATTTGGGTTCCTTCTCCGCAATCAATCAGATGAAGCTGATTGTCGATGGTCAGCAATTGGGCGGTATGGTGCCGGTTTGCCGAAGGTGTGGCCGACGAACTACCGAGTATCCTGAGTTCGAAATCCACAAAATAGGTATAACTAGTCTTCTTTGTTAGTCAGATCCTGCTCGATCTCGTGTAGGAACACGCGGTCGATCGCCTCTTCCACTGTAGGAAGGATGTTCAATACAGACTCCAGTTTAGAGATTGTGATCAACTTCATCACGTGGTCCTGCAGGCTGGTCAGGATAAGCAAACCGTTAGACGAGTTGCAAAGTCTGTTAGCGATCAGGATAGAGCTCAGTCCCGAAGAGTCAGTATATTTTACGTTATTGAGGTCAAGAATCAGGTTGGTGATCCCTTCAGCATTCAATTTCACGAACTCAGATTTCAAATCCGGAGCGATTGAAGTATCAAGTTTCTTCTCGTCTATCGTGATAATCGTGTAGTTTTCTTTCTTATCAATCGTGTACTTCATAGATCTACCAGTAAAGGATTTAAACGCGAATGTACCAAAATCCACGTTAATAATTCTAATTTTTGTCGTTAAAAATGTTTTCCACTATGTGATTCTCAATGCGTGAGAGCACATTATCATAACTTTCTTTGTGAAAAGGTTTCCCTGTGAAAACCTCATAAAGCTCGATGTAACGGTCCGAAATGCTGTTCACCACTTCATCGGTCATTTCAGGTATAGCTTGTCCTTCTTTGCCCTGAAACCCATTCTCGATCAACCACTGGCGTACAAACTCTTTTGACAGCTGCTTCTGCGGTTCACCGTTCTGCTGTCGCTCCTGATATCCCTCCAGGTAAAAGTAGCGCGAAGAGTCTGGTGTATGGATCTCGTCGATCAGGTATACCTCGCCGTTGTAGCTGCCAAACTCGTACTTGGTGTCCACCAGTATCAGTCCGCGCTGTGCGGCTAGTTCCGTGCCTCTTGCAAAGAGCGCTCGGGTATAAGCTTCTAATTTAATATATTCTTGCTCAGATACAATGCCTTTCGCCAGAATTTCTTCACGCGAGATGTCCTCATCATGCCCTTCATCCGCCTTTGTGGTCGGGGTGATGATCGGCTCCGGCAGTCTGTCGTTTTCACGCAAACCCTCAGGTAGCGCTACGCCGCATACGGTGCGTTTACCTGCTTTGTACTCGCGCCAGGCATGCCCGGCCAGGTAGCCTCTGATCACCATCTCTACCTTGTAAGGCTCGCAACGGTAACCGATGGTCACGTTAGGGTCGGGCGTCGACAGCACCCAGTTAGGCACCAGGTCAGCAGTAGTTTTAAGGTTTATGCTTGCTATTTGGTTCAATACCTGGCCTTTATAAGGAATGGCTCTCGGAAGCACAACATCAAATGCAGAAATTCTGTCGGTGGCAACTACTGCTAAACGATCCTCAAAATAATAAACATCGCGTACCTTGCCTCTATAAAAACCGGTCTGTCCGGCGAAGGAGAAATTAGTTTCTTTTATGGCCTCCATTAGGTCTGTTAGGTTAGAGAAAGGCAAAGTTAAAATATTTTTGTCGGTGAGAGTTATAAGGTATAAGTATAAATGTAAAATGCCTTTGCAGAGGGGATAAGCATCTGAGTTCAGACATAGTATTATACTCTTAAGTATAGTGATAGTTTTATATTATGAAATCTATTGTTTGTACATTATCGAGAATGTTGCGGAGGAGGCAAAGATTTCTCTGTTAACGGCTCCCGATAATGAATGATGTTATGTGCCATTCCTTTAAAAATAATAAAATGAAACGGAAGCATGGCATACCAGTACAGTCTGCCTGCTAAACCATCTGGCCGGAATGCAGCCAATTGCTCGAGGTAGTTTCCATCCGCCTCCTGGCATATTCTGAACTGCAGCCAAGCCTCGCCAGGGAGCTTCATTTCGGCGTAAAGCAGCATACGTCTCGCCTGGAGGTCAACTGCCAGTACACGCCAGAAATCAATAGAATCGCCGGCTTTAACATCAATTGGGTGTCTGCGACCGCGTTGGAGACCAACCCCGCCCACCATTTTGTCGAGTAGTCCGCGTATCTCCCATAGAAAGTCAGTCTTATACCAGCCGCGCTCACCACCAATGCGCAGGATGTTGTCCATCACTTCTTCAGGTGCTCTGTCAAAGCGCATGCGCTGGCGATCGGTGAGAACGCCATGCTCTGGAATTTGTACAAAATCCATGAAATTGAGTTGGATGGTGCCACTCACCAGCGCATCCTTCCAACTCGACACCACCATGTTTTGCTCCATCTTGGTAAAAGCCAGATTCAGAGCACTCTCATAGCTCAGGCACTTATGGGGGATAAGCTGCTGTATGCTGCTGTCTTTCACCACGGCATCGTTACGCAGACTCTCCACCAGACTGCGGGCTAATGCATAGTTGGTGCTCGTGACAAAGTATAGCCAATAGGAGGAAAGCTTGGGCGTGAGTACTGGCAAGGTATAGATGTGCCGTTTCAAGTTCCGGACTTTGGCCAGCTGCAGCAACATTTGCTTGTAGGTGAGCACATCAGGTCCGCCGATCTCGAATCGTTTGTCATAGCAGTCTTCACGGCCGAGCACGGCAGTCAGGTAAAACATCACGTCGCGTATGGCGATGGGTTGGCAGCGTGAGTTGAGCCACCGAGGTGTGATCATTACAGGTAATTTCTCTACCAGGTCGCGGATGATCTCGAAAGAAGCACTGCCTGACCCAATGATGATCGCCGCCCGAAGTACGGTTAGCGATGCTTTGCCCTGCGCGAGCACATCCTCTACCTGTCGGCGGGAACTAAGGTGTTTAGAAAGGTGCTCGTCGTTAGCGATGCCGCTCAGGTAAATCAGTTGCTTGGCACTGGTGCTGTTAAGGTAGCTGACGAAGTTCATGGCCGATGCTCTTTCAGCCTCTTCAAAGTCTGCCGAGCCAGAGCCCATGGAGTGTACCAGATAGTAGGCAGCGTCTATGTCATGGGGTAAGGCCTGTAAACTTTCCGGCTGGAGCAGATCGCCTTTTACCACCTGTACTTTGTCCTTCAGGCTGTCTGCTACCTCGAAACGGCGGGGGTCCCGGACAAGGCATACCACTTCGTGCTGCCCTTCTATGAGCACAGGAAGAAGTCGTTTGCCAATGTAGCCGTTTGCGCCGGTCAGGAGTATCTTCATCTTAATCTTTAGGCCATCTATACCTGCACAACAGGGATGATCTGATAATGTTATACATGTGCGATTATGCTTATTCAAAGATAGCGAATCTGTAGATATGATGGGTCTCTCTTATAAGGTATGCAATGCCTTGATTTGCAAGGTTATGAAATTGATTTTTCGATGAAACTGAAATAATATAAAATAAAAATTTGGATTATTTGAAATGCTGCCCTAATATTGCAACATCAAGTCTGATATCCCTTTGTGGGTATCGATTTATAAAGAAGCGTGGAGAGACAGGCTCTGTGAAGCGCTAGCAACCAGCCTCAGGCAAGGTGCTAATTCCTGATTCCGGATGTTCGGAAGCATATAAATTGATAACGTTATGGAAAAGGGAACAAAACCAACACCGCTTTTTTTACGATCAACCACGGCAGGCCAACTGCCACAATCTCATCATGCCCTCGCACATGCTGCTGTCATGTGTAACCCCATGTGCATGTGTTGCTGCTGTTGCTAGCGCGACCAACATACTAATCAATTTTTTGCTGCAATAACGTCTAGCCACAGGTATAGCCTGTGAGCAAACGTCTGTAGCCTCCTCTTTCCTCTTGTCTTAGAACAAGCTAATCTATTCTATACTTTTCAAAATTTTAAACAAAACGACTATGTCTAATTCACTTCATTTCGAAACACTTCAGTTACACGCCGGCCAAGAGATTGATCCAACCACCCGTTCCCGCGCCGTGCCGATTTACCAGACGTCTTCATATGTTTTCAAAGACGCGGAGCACGGTGCCAACCTGTTTGCGCTTCGGGAGTTCGGCAATATCTATACCCGCATCATGAACCCCACCACCGATGTGTTTGAAAAGCGCATCGCAGCTTTGGAAGGCGGCGTGGCGGCCGTAGCGGTTGCCTCCGGACAGGCGGCTCAGTTCATTGCGCTCAACAACATCCTGCAGGCAGGCGATAATTTTGTGTCCACCAGTTTCCTGTACGGTGGTACTTACAACCAATTTAAGGTGGCCTTCAAAAGGCTGGGGATTGAGGTACGCTTTGCCGAGAGTGACGATCCGGAGAGCTACGAAAGTTTGATCGACGAAAATACCAAAGCCATCTATACCGAATCCATCGGCAACCCGCGCTTCAATATACCTGACTTCGATGGTATAGCGGCCATAGCTAAAAAACATGACATCCCGCTGGTGGTAGACAATACTTTTGGGGCCGGTGGCTACCTGTTCAGGCCGCTGGAGCATGGCGCCAATGTGGTAGTGGAGTCTGCTACGAAGTGGATCGGCGGACACGGTACCAGCATTGGTGGTGTGATCGTGGATGGCGGTAACTTCAACTGGGGTAATGGTAAGTTTACACAGTTCTCTGAACCTTCGGAGGGATATCACGGCCTTAATTTCTGGGAGGTGTTCGGCACGGACGGACCTTTCGGCAATATCGCCTTTTCCATCAGAGCAAGGGTAGAAGGTCTGCGTGACTTTGGTCCGGCGCTTAGCCCGTTCAACTCCTTCCTGCTGCTGCAGGGATTGGAAACACTCTCGCTGCGTGTGGACCGCACCGTGCAAAATGCGCAGGCGCTGGCCGAGTGGCTGGAGCAGCACGAGCAGGTGGAAAGTGTGAACTACCCGGGACTTTCTTCCAGCAAATACCACGACCTGGCCAAGAAATACCTGAAGCGAGGATTTGGTGGCGTACTTTCCTTTAATCTGAAAGGCGACAAAAAACAGGCGGAAATCTTTGTGAACAGCCTGCAACTGGTAAGTCACTTAGCCAATGTCGGCGACGCGAAAACTCTGATCATACACCCAGCCTCTACTACCCACCAGCAGCTTACGGAAAAGGAGCAGCAGAGTGCGGGCGTAACGCCAACGCTACTGCGCCTCTCCGCAGGTATAGAGCACCTCGATGATATCAAAGCTGATCTGGAACAGGCTTTTGCCAAGGTACGGCAGCACCACGATGAACCTGTATTGAACGAAGCATAATGCCTGAACAATTAGTATTCCATTACCAGAGAAAATTTCAGCTGGAGTCGGGGGCATCGCTCCCTGGCTTCCAACTGGCCTATACAACTTATGGACGACTCAATCAAGACCAAAGCAATGTGGTGTGGGTATGCCACGCCCTCACCGGCAGCTCGGACTTCACCGACTGGTGGGGTGAATTATTTGGCGAGGAAAAACTATACGACCCAGCGGACTGGTTTGTGGTTTGTGCGAACACCTTGGGTGGCTGCTATGGATCCACAGGACCACTTGAAATTAATCCGGAAACGCTGCAGCCCTACTACCACAGCTTCCCGCCACTGACCAACCGGGATATTGTGCGGGCTTTTGACCTATTGCGGCAGGACTTAGGTATAACGCAGGTGCATACGCTGCTGGGTGGCTCGCTGGGTGGGCAGCAGGCACTGGAGTGGGCTATAGAACAGCCCCATTTCTTCCAGAACCTGATCCAGGTGGCTTCCAATGCGCGTCATTCGGCTTGGGGCATCGCCTTCAACGAGAGCCAGCGCATGGCCATTCGGCAGGATCCAACCTGGCAGACCAATACCAAAGAAGCAGGTATAGCTGGTCTTAAAACGGCTCGTGCCATTGCCATGCTTTCTTACCGGCACTATACCTGCTACGAAGCATCGCAGCAGGAGCCGGGCAGTAGCATTACCGATAATTTTCGGGCATCCTCCTATCAGGTATACCAAGGTGAGAAACTGGCACAGCGCTTCAACGCCTATACCTATTGGCTGCTTTCCAAAGCTATGGACTCCCACCACATTGGCCGGGACCGGGGAGGTATAGCCAAGGCGCTGGAAAGGCTAAAAGCCAAGTGTCTTTTTGTGGGAGTGGATACCGACCTGCTCTTTCCGGTAGAGGAGCAGCGTGAGCTGAGCCAACTGGTGCCCGGCTCAGGATTCGCTTTGCTCCACTCAGGCTACGGACATGATGGTTTTCTGGTGGAAACGGCACAGTTGACAGAGGCAATTCGACATTTTTATCAAACCCAACAAGTAAAGCACATACACTATGAAAATACAAAAGTTTAAAAAACGCATTGGGCTGATCGGTTTTGGCTGCGTAGGGCAGGGGCTTTACGATGTGGTGGAAGCTAACCGGCACCTTGGTTGGGAGATTGGGAGTATCTGCGTGAAAGACAGAGAGAAGCCACGCACATTGCCAGCCGCCGCCTTTACCTATGATGTGCAGGAGTTGTTGCAAGACTCCAGCCTTGATATTATTGCCGAACTGATCAGCGACCCCAAAGAAGCGCTCAGTATACTCAGGCAAGCTTTGCAGCAGGGCAGAACCGTAGTCTCGGCCAATAAAAAGGTAGTCGCTGAAAATCTGCCAGAGTTAATAAGCTTGCAGCAGAAACATGGGGGAGTGCTGCTGTACGAGGCGTCTGTGTGCGGCAGTATACCTGTGCTGCGCACACTTGAGGCCTACTATGGATCAGAGCCGCTGGTGGAGGTGCGGGGTATACTCAACGGCTCCTCTAATTATATATTAAGTAAGCTGCACAGCGAGGGTGGTAGCTACCAGTCCGCTTTGGCTCAGGCGCAGGAATTGGGTTTCGCCGAAGCCGATCCCTCTTTGGATGTGGAGGGAACAGACGCCCTGCACAAGCTCTGCATCCTGGCCGCGCATGCCTATGGGGTACTAGTGCATCCAGACGAGGTGCTGCACTTCGGTATCAATCACATCAGTTCAGAGGCTATAGAATTGGCTGCCGCACTAAATTGCCGCATCAAACTCGTTGGTTCGCTAAGAGCAGTGGGTACAGACCGGGTTTCGTTGCAGGTGCTGCCTACCTTGGTACACGAAACCGATGCTCTGTATGACGTGGAAGCTGAGTTTAACGGACTCGAAATAGAGGCGCGGTTTGCCGGTCAGCAATTCCTGAAGGGGCGCGGTGCGGGGAGTCACCCCACTGGTTCAGCGGTATGGGCTGATATCACGTCGGCTGTTCGCGGTTACCGCTATACCTATCCGAAGCTATGTACAAATCAGACTGCTGTCGCGTTGAGCGATAAACCGCTTAAACTTTTGCTGGATAACACAACTCCAATGAGTTCGAGCATATTGGACCTGTTGGAGGCAAAAGTCTTGCATCAATCTGTAGATTTGAAACAAGCTGTAGTTGCAGTACAGTCAGAACAACTGAAGCTTCATCAGCACGCGCTGAAGGAGCAGAAGGTATTTGTAGTTGCTATACCTGAAAGTTTGTCAGTTGACCAGATACGTACTGTGCAAAACAGAGCGGAAGCAATAATTGCCTAAAATAAGCATGTTATCAGTCTAGGTTAGTAAGGATAATTCAGGGAGTGCTAAAAAGGCGGAGTCTTAATTTATGAGAAAAATTCAATTGTAGTATTTATATAATTGTAATTTTTAATTGTACATAAATTTTATAGGTATGTTGAGATGAATTGGATTAGAGCATTTAGAATAGGATTTTAAAATATTTATGTAAATAACGTTATCATTTTCATCTCTTTATGGTTTTACTATCGTACAAAGAATATTTATGGACGATACATAATACCCGACGACAATGAAAACCTATATACCCTGGATAAGCTCTCTACTTCTGATAATTATATTTTCATCCTGTAGAAATGACAATGTTTCACCTATCCGAAATGTGCGTTTCGACCCTGGTTTGCTAAATCCGATGCAGGCAGCCGGTGGCGCACCTTGTGTTTCGCATACCTATTATTATGATGGGGCAGAAAAATCGTTGGGTACGGTTTATAACGGCATGATCCTATTGTCATTTAGTGATGCGCTGAGTCAGGCAGATGCGAATGCTGTGACAGAGCGTTATGGGTTTATAGAGGCGCTTGGACAGCCTGTACAGACTAATTCAGCCCGATTGTATCCGGCTAAATTAGCAGCAGGGTTAAACTGTCAACAGGTAGAGGGGGCTATTTCTGAAATTTCAAAGGATGCGGCTGTGGCTTATGCCGCACCCTATTTTGAAATGGCAGACGGGAAGTTGTTAGGTGTATCGAATGAATTTATAGTAAGTGTACAAGCAGGCCGGCAGTCTTCGGCGCAGGTGTTGAAGCGTTTGAGTGAAACAACACGCACCGAAGTTGTAACTGCTTTGAGTGAAGATACTTTTGTGTTGCGTGCGAGTAAGAGCTCTCGTGGCAATGCACTTGAAATGGCTAATTTCTTTAAGAAGCAGCCACATGTAAAGCATGCCGAGCCAGACTTTGTAATTTCGTTGGCTATGTAAAAACACCTGATTGTGATGGTTTTGGGTTAAGAGTGAGAAAGCCCCGGTTCCTACAACGGAACCGGGGCTTTCTGTTTTATGGATTATGATCGTCTCACCCAAGGTATACGGCAGCCGCTTTGTCGCGCAGGTTATACGACGAGGCCATCACTTCACCATAAGCACCTGCTGTCCGGATGGCAATCAGGTCGCCACGATTCGTCTCAGGCAGTACTACCGCTTTGCCGAAGCAGTCAGACGACTCGCAGATAGGACCCACCACATCATATCGTTCTTCAGTTCCTTTGCTGCTGATATTCTCAATTTTGTGATAAGACTGGTACAAAGCTGGGCGAATGAGTTCAGTCATCCCGGCATCCAAAATGGCGAAATTAGTGGAAACGCCTTTCTTGATGTAAAGCACTCTTGAAATCAGTGTGCCGCTCTGGGCTACCAGTGCCCGACCAAGTTCAAAATGCACTTGTTGGTTCGGGCGCACTTCCAGAAACTGGTTGAAAAGCGAGAAGTAAGCCTCAAAATCAGGTATAGGCTGCTCATCCGGGTTATAGTAATCCACCCCGAGGCCACCACCCACGTTGATATGCTCCAACTGCACCTGCTGTGACTCGAACCAGTCCTGAAATTCATTTACACGTGTACACAGGTTTCGGAAAGCCGAAAGGTCTGTGATCTGCGACCCGATGTGGAAATGAAGACCAATCAGTGACAGATTTGGCAGCGTTTTGAGCAGCGCCAGCACGTCAGGCAGTTCCCAGGCATTGATGCCAAACTTATTCTCTTCGAGTCCGGTTGTGATATACTTGTGCGTATTAGCATTTACGTTCGGGTTGATACGAAGCGCGATACGGGCTGTTTTACCTTTGGCCTCTGCCAGTTCGTTCAGTACGATCAGCTCGTGGCTTGACTCGCAGTTAAAACAGAAAATGTCCTGATCTAACGCATAGTTGATTTCAGCATCAGACTTGCCCACCCCTGCAAACACGACATGGTGCGACGGGAAGCCATTTTCTATAGCACATTTTACCTCGTTGCCACTCACACAGTCGGCGCCAAAGCCAACAGCACGCATTTCGTTCAGTACCGGGCTATTGGTGTTAGCTTTCAGGGCATAATGGACCTGAAAATTATACTTAGCGGCCTCCTGGCTGGCCTGCTGCAGGGTCTGGCGCAACAGGTTGAGGTCGTATACATAAAAAGGAGTAGCGTGCTGCTGCAACTCCTGCACAGAAAGATTAAGCATTGTTGTTGTTCCTTTCAAAGATGCCCTCATTTAAGAGTATCAGGGATCTTTCTTTATCGGTTGTGTTGATCAATAAGCTGATGTTGTTTTTGCTTCCGCCGTAAGAGATCATGCGAAGCGGAATGTCTTTCAGGGCCTCAAATATCTTAAGCCCGGAACCGCTGCGCTCGGCTATGAAATCGCCCACCACACAAATAATGGACTGGTCCTGATCCACCTCAACCTGACCATATTCCTGCAACTCACGGGTGATCTCCGTCAGGAATTTAGGGTTGTCAATGGTCAGTGAAACGGCAACCTCCGACGTTGTGATCATGTCGATCGGGGTCTTATACCGCTCGAACACCTCGAACACACTGCGCAGGAAACCATAGGCCAGCAACATGCGCCCCGATTTGATCTTGATCGCCGTGATGCCATCTTTCGCCGCTACCGCCTTGATGCCGCCTTGTCCGGTCTGAGCCGAGATGGTGGTGCCATGTGCGTCAGGCTGCATGGTGTTGAGCAGACGTACCGGGATGTTCTTCTGCTTAGCAGGCAGTACACTTGACGGGTGCAGAATTTTAGCTCCAAAGTAGGCAAGCTCCGCTGCTTCGTCAAAAGAAAGCTCAGCGATCGGGAACGTGTTTTTAACCACACGCGGATCGTTGTTGTGCATGCCGTCTATGTCAGTCCAGATCTGAATTTCGCTCGCATCGGCAGCTGCTCCTACCAGGGAAGCAGAATAATCAGATCCGCCGCGCTTCAGGTTATCTACTTCACCGAAGGCGTTACGGCAAATGTAACCCTGCGTAATGAACAGTTCAGTGTCAGGGTATTTTTCTAGCTCCAGTTTCAGGTTCTTACTGATATAGGCATTGTCCGGCTCCTCATTCTCATCAATTTTCATGAAGTTGAGGGCTGGCAACAGTACAGATGCTATACCTTGTTCTTCCAGGAAAAACTGGAACAGGGCCGTTGACAGTAATTCGCCTTGCGCTAGCACAGCACGCTCTTCATAAACCGTAAAAAGGTCTAAAGTGAAAGAACGGATATGATCGAAATGTGTGGCGATCAGTTCGAGCGCCTCTTTTTTCTTGTCGGATCTGGTGTAGAGGTCCTCTACAACCTGTTTATATTTATCATGCAGCGCATCGATGAGCGCATTCGCTTCCTGGTTGGCATTCTGGTAGAGCTTTTCAGCAATCTGCACCAGTTGGTTAGTAGTACCCGACATGGCCGAGAGCACTACAATTTTAGGCGAGCCATCATTGATGAGGTCCGCCACCGCTTTCATTCTTTCAGCCGAACCGACAGAGGTGCCGCCGAACTTTAAAACTTTCATCTAATTAGTTTGAAATAAAGGGTATAGTTAGAAGATGGTCAGGTATAGCCTCTTGTAAGGTATAGGATGAACAAAGTCTGGCCGTAAATTTAGTAAATTCGGTGCAGATGTATTATAATCAGCTAAAAAAGAAAAGGCAGCCATGATTGGCTGCCTTTTCTTGTAGAGATATGCGTAAAG